>NZ_BAAHXH010000006.1:0-22042 GCF_054656975.1 Desulfonatronum parangueonense | reverse complement strand
GGCCTGGTTCAAGCTGACCCACCGGGACATGGGCCCCAAGGCCCGTTATCTAGGGCCCGAAGTCCCGGCCGAGGACCTAATCTGGCAAGACCCGGTTCCGGCTGTTGATCACCCCCTGGTCGACGCCAGGGACATCGCCGACCTCAAGTCCAAGGTTTTGGCCTCCGGCCTGACCCTGGCGGAACTGGTTGTAACCGCCTGGGCCTCGGCCTCGACCTTTCGCGGTTCGGACAAGCGGGGCGGCGCCAATGGCGCACGTATTCGACTTTCGCCGCAAAAAGACTGGGAAGTCAATCAACCCCGGCAACTGGCCAAAGTGCTGGAGACCCTCGAAACCATCCAGCGGGATTTCAACGACGCCCTGGCGGACGGCAAGAAAATCTCCCTGGCGGACCTCATCGTCCTGGCCGGATGCGCCGGCGTTGAAGCCGCGGCCAAGGCAGCCGGGCATGACGTGAACGTACCCTTCACCCCGGGCCGCACGGACGCCTCCCAGGAGCAGACCGATGCGCAGACCATCGCCGTTATGGAACCCCAGTCCGACGGTTTTCGCAACTACCAGCCCAAGATGTATACGGTCTCCGCCGAGGAAATGCTGGTGGACAGGGCGCAGCTTTTGACATTGAGTGCGCCGGAAATGACGGTGCTCGTGGGCGGATTGCGCGTCCTGGGCGCGAACTTTGGGGGATCGAAGCACGGAGTGTTTACGACGCGGCCCGGAACCCTCTCCAATGACTTCTTCGTCAACCTGCTGGACATGGGCACCGCGTGGAAGCCCACGTCCGACGCCGGAGACACCTTCGAAGGTCGTGACCGCACGACAGGCGAACTGAAGTGGACCGGCACCCGCGTGGACCTGGTTTTTGGCTCCAACTCGCGCTTGCGCGCCCTGGCCGAGGTCTATGCGCAGGACGACGCGCAGGAAAAGTTCGTGCAAGACTTTGTCGCTGCCTGGAACAAGGTCATGAACCTGGACCGTTTCGACCTGACCTGATCACGGAGTATTAGAGCAAGGTTTTCCGAGTTGAGCAGCTGTCGGGGAATGTTGGACGGCTGCAGAGAGCAACAGGAGCCGGCGTGTTTCGATATTTGGGTTATGCGGATATCGAACGCGCCGGCTCAATCTATCTTGCTTGTCGGCCGGCGACCAACGCAATCCTAACGCTCCGTCACTTCCCTCGGCGTGGCGGGTGCCGTTGCGTGTGCTGACCCTAGCGTAGATTGCTGCTCTCATGATTGGCAACCTACTTTTTGCCAGGTTGAAAAACAACTGTTTTTGAACACAACAAAATCATGACCGGAAACCCGCTTGGCCGCTGGGGGCAGATGATCGTTTTCCGGAGGGGATTTTGAACCCGGCTTAGCGGGGGGGGGAATCTAGGGCGACGGACGCTGGAACTCCTGGCTTAACGTGCTTTATTTTCCGAATCCTGAAGAGATCCAGAAAGTGATCTTCACGGAATCCAAACTTGACCCATGCCGGGACTGCAAACGGCGAAAAGTCCAATGCGTTGACCAAGGCTCTCGCTTACAGCTAACAAGAATCCTTCCACTTGTACGGCCATGGCTTGGAGCCGTGGCTACCAGCCCCTCGATCCTTGCTGGAGCGTAGCTTTGCGCACATCCTGGATTTTTGGGAGGCATGCGCCGCGTCTGGTTGCGCGCCCTTGAACATTCGAAAATGCTATGGTGTCTAGTCTGAAATTAATTTAGTGATCAGCAGGGTTTCGCTTCTTAATTCTCCGACCGTGTTGTTTTAAGTTGTTTAGAGGCAACCTTTTTGAAGGTTGATGTTCTTTTCTCTCTGGCTTGGTTGCAAATTTTTCGGCCAACATGTCAAACCGTTCTTGCAGCTTTTGAACTTTGGCCTCGGCATCAATCCGGACCTGATCAACCGCATTTTGCATTGCGGCACTGTGGGCCAGGGCCGCTTCTTTTGCCGCCAGTTCTGCAGCATGTCGAGTTTCTGAAAGCTGTTCTTTTAGCTCGACTATCTCCTTTTCGCGCTCCAACACAATCTGCTTTTCACTGAGTTCTGCAGCATGCCGAACTTCTGAAAGATCTTCTTTTAATTTGGCGATCTCCTTTTCGTGCTCCAGAGCAATCTGTTGTTGCCGCAGTTCGGTGGCATGCTTTAACTTGGTGATCTCCGTTCCAGCCTCATCTTTTGTCGCGGCCAGCATCTTTTCTAAGGATACAACTTTTTTATCCAATTCCCGTGCTTGTTTCGCCTCTTCATCCAACTCAGCAATCCTCGCGATTAAAGAAGTCTCTTTTTCCATCCAAGCCAATTTCAACGCCTCGATCGACTCTGTTTTGTCTTGTGCCGTTTTGAGTGCTTCCTCCAACTCCTGGATTCTTTTTTGTCCATCAATGACACTTTTGGTGCTGGCCTCAAGACGAGTTTTCAGATCGGTAACGACTTGATTTGCGGTTTGTATTTGTGTTTTGGCTGCTTCCTTTACCTCTTCAATTTCCTTCCCGGCTTGTTCTCGTTCACGCTCTGCGACGGAAATTGAAGCGGATATTTGTTCAATTATGCTCTGAAATGCTCGAACAATCTCTCCAACCAATGGCCGCGCATGGCTTGGAGCCTTAACATTAGAATATTTTGTCTGCTCGTATGCAGTTACCAGTGACATGACAAATTCTTCGCCGGATTCATGTTCGGATGCCAGTGCCGAAAGACGGGACTTAAAGTCTGGATCAAGCTTTACACTCCATGCTTCTTTCATTCTTTTCTCCTATTTCTTGAGGGGCGTTTTGTATATGTCAGGCATCGAAGGTCTAAATCTATAGAGCCATCAATTCCTTGTCAATATATAGTAAACTTTTAATTAATTGATTTTTATAAAGTTTACTCAGTTATCTAGTAAACTATTCAAGGTGAACGACAGCGGGCATAATTACGGGCGCTAGGCTCCTGCCTGGAGAGGGTCGGAACCAACCAAAAAGTGGCAGAACTTGAACTGGCTTCTGGAGCCCCTCACTGTTCTGATGGAAGATATTTTTCTCTTGCATTATTCCCACATTTACGATTATACGCTTTTCAGCAGATATAATCGATTATATAAATCAGGTCTTTGATGTGACAGTAAGCCATATTTCAGTAAAAATTTAAATTAAAAGGAAGGTTACGCAATGATCATCGGCGTGTTGAATCAAAAAGGCGGCGTAGGCAAGACGACCATTGCCGTTAACCTTGCAGCGGCTCTTCAAGGAAGGGGAAAGAAGGTTCTTTTGATTGATTCGGACCCACAAGGCAGCGCGTTGGATTGGGCGGCATCCCGAGAAGGTGATCCGTTGTTTCCTGTCGTTGGATTACCTAGACCAGTTGTCCACAAGGAAGTGGGAACCCTCGGCAGCAACTATGATATAGTGGTGATCGATGGGCCTCCCAGAGTAACCGAACTGGCCCGGTCGGTGATCATGGCTTCGGATCTGATTGTGATCCCTGTTCAACCGTCACCATATGATATTTGGGCCGCTGAAGAGATCGTGAGCTTGGTTAAAGAGGCAAGAGTATTTAAGGAAAGCCTGAAATGTATTTTTGTGGTAAATCGTAAAATCGCAAACACAGCCATAGGGCGAGATGTTCAGGAAGCCCTTGCGGGTTATGAGATTCCGGTTTTGTCTGGGACCATCGGGCAGCGAGTGATCTTCGCTGAAGCTGTTGCCGGAGGTCGAACGATATTTGAAGTCGATCCAGGTGGGGTTGCGACCCAGGAGATTGAAGGCGTTCTGTCGGAGCTTCTGGAGGTGGCGGGATGAGCGGGAAAAAAATCAATATCGGTCCACGGCCCAGCACTCAGCCGAAGGCTCAGACAGACGAATGGGTGGAGAGTCGCAACCAAGTGAAAAAAATGAAGCGGTTGACCGTAGACATTCCGGAAAGCCTCCATCGAGCAATGAAATCGGATTGTGCGATGAGGGGCGTAAAAATTGCGGACATGATCAGGGAATTGCTAACCGAAAAATTCGATCGCTAAGCACCTACAACATGCCAACATCCTAACATCAACCAAGCCCAGGAGAGCTGTCTAATATAATGACCTGGCGAACAGATATCGGAGGCTCAACAACTTGCAGCAAAGCTCGTCCTTATTCAGAGAACCAAAGAACGTGTCAGCGATCCCAATTATCTGGGCTTCTTTCATTTTGTGCATAATGAACGTCTCAGGGGCAAAGGCCTCCTCGACCCACTTATCGAGACTTTGGTAGCATAGCTATAGAACTGACTGGAATGCATATAGAGCCAACAAAATTACCCTGCATCCGGGCGAAGCCGGAAGAAGGTCAACCGATGTAGCCAGCCGACCGGAGGGTCCGGAAGCGTTAAAGTGGCTATCTCATTACCGGGCCATGGGGCAAGCTGCGTAATCTGGTCCTGCCTGAAATTTCAAAGCCCCTCTGGGAGTGATCCTGGAGGGGCTTTGAAATTTTTGCCGTAAGTTCCTCCATAAGAAGGATGTCCCGTCAGCCTTCTCCTTCATGTATTCCGGAACGACAATCATTCGGAGAGCACGGCGTATATTCCGCCGATAGGCCCACGGTTAACCGTGGAAATGTTTTCTCTGGACTCTGGCTGATCAGGGGAAAAAAAATAACCGGGTGTCTTCTCCGGTTATTAACCTTTAAGACCTTTAAGACCTTTAAGACCTTTAGGCGGCCTCGGAACCCTCGTGGTTGCTGGGCTCCTGGGTGGTGTGCATGTTTGAAAACCCGAACATGCATGGTTGAAAACCCGAATGTCCATGGTTGAAAACCCGAATGTCCATGGTTGAAAACCCGAATGTATTCGTAACGGCCTATTTTACTTACTTATCTTCTTTGGCTTTGGTTCTAGCTTGGGTAAAGCCTCAGTCGTTCTTTCAAGCAAAACAATATCTTGGGAAACAAAACGGCTTTTCTTGGTCAAGATGTTCTGGCTGATGAGTTCAGTGATTGCTTTCTTGATGTTCCGGCGCAACTCAAAAGCTGGCTGCTCTCTGTCCATGTTCAGGGTGTCGGCCAGGGTCAAGAAATGGCCCTCGAATACGGTGTTCTTCCGGTGGCTCTGTACGAACCTGTAAAGGGCCTTCGCCACATTTCCCTTGATAGATATCCGCGTTGCCACATCCAGGAGACTGACGGACCCAGAACAAAAGGCTTCATAGAAAAAAGGATTCACGGTGGCGGAAAGTTCTTTCTTGTCCTCATCCCAGAAAGCCCCGGCCAGCATTGCGGACATGTAGGTTTTGCGAGGCGGACGTTTCTTCCCCGCCTTCGTTTTTCCCGCCGAGATAGATAGCTCAACCCCGGCCACTGTTAACCGCTTCAATGTCAGCAATAGCCTCTGATAGTCCTTTTTCCCCGGCCTAGCATATCCAAGTAAACGAAGTAGGGGCAGGGCGGCCCCCCGGTAGGTATAAGTTTTCCGCCCATCCTCTTCAGTCGTCTCGCGGCCCTGGCTGGTTTTGTCGAGCACTGCCAAGAGAACCATCAACACGTCCTCGTCATAGGTGGTCAGGCGCGGCCCGGTATATTTGATTTCGCCCCAGCCCGCGGAAGTGATCAGGTATTCTTCCAGATAATCGCGCTTTCCAATATCGTTGTGTCGCAACGGAAAGAAAGGGCTGCACCTGGTCAAATCGGTGGGGAATCCAAACCATCCGAGGAAGTTGCCCTGCTCTGGCTCCGCTTCTCCAATGGCTTCGTGGATCTCTTTTGCTTGCCGGCTTGGGTCGTCGGTCGGCCATTGGTTCGCCTTCTGAGCTTTCCACATCCGGACCCATGCACGGACAACGGCATCATTTGCGTTTTGCAACCGCTCCCATCGATCCGGGTAATTCTCCCTCAGTTCCTCTTGCTCTTCCGGTGTCAGGTCGATATTTTTTGACTGGTCGGACATTGGCTAACCTCCTTGTCCGTCTTGCCTTGGCCCGTCTCGTACACGGGCCAAGGCGTTTTATTATTGCTTCGGCCCCTTCCACGAATCCCGTTGATCCGGGCGGGCCTTCACTTCCGGCAATGATTCACTGACGACGAAAAGATTGTTCGCTACTGCCTCCCTGATTTTCGCCGCAGGTTGGCCTTGCACTGCCTTGATAGTGTAATTCAAAGCATTGGCTATCATTTCCGGCGTCATATCCGGGACGAACCGTTCAAGCAAGGTGTCGGCGAAAGTTGCCACTGCTGCAAGCTGGGTCTTGTAATCCTTCTGTCCCGCCTGCTGGACCTGTGCGGTGATCCGGTCCATGGTGGATCGCTGCGCTTTTATTTGGGCATCGAGGTTTTCCTTCTCCATAAATTTCTGAACGGTAGCCTGATCCAGTGCAACTTTTCGCATTTCCAGATCCGCGACAACGGCGGCCTGGTCAATGGCCTGTCGAGACAGAATTTCCAAAGCATTCCTTTGTGCTTTCATTTCCGCTTGCAGGGCTGTACGTTTATGTTCCTGCTGCTCAATTGTGATTCGTTGCGCTTCCAAAGATACTTTCTGTTCTTCAATTTGTTCTTGAATTTTTTTGAGTTGCATTTCTTTTTCTAAAATCTCCAGCGGCAAGTCTCTATGTAGTTCTTGGACGCTTCGATGTATTGTTTTTTCCCCTTTACCTTCTTTTATCCAATCACCTATTTTTTTTCCTCTCTTAATGCCAAGATGTTTGTATGCTTTAGCGGCATCGGTTTGCATACGCTGACAGTCCGCTTTTTTCGGATGAAGCTTTTTTCCATGCTTGTTTGTAGCTAAAAAATAATAATGATAGTGTAAAGCTGACTCGTCGCGGTGCGCAGTAATTCCAAAAGCTGTCGTTTCGAGAACATCCGCCGCATTCCGTATGGCCTTTTTTGCCATTTGATCCGCTTCTTCTAAAGGTATCTCGCTAAGTATATCTTGCGCGTCTCGTCCATACGTTAAAATGCCACGATAAGCGACCACGCCGTTGCGTTGGTATGCTTGTCGACATGCCATCACCCCGGCCCGGTAGGGGGCAAGTTCTTCTTTAGTCGTCAGACCTCCCGCAATCGCAGCGTCAAGCCGTGCCTGTGCCTCCGCCCTGGCAATGTGCTTCTGGTCCTCGTTCATCTCGTGGACGGTTTTGACTGTGGGCACATCGCCGCCGGTGTTCAGGTGCGATTTTTCGTAGTCAACGTAGTTCAGTTTTTGGCCGGTCCTCATGTCGTGGGTTCGCTGTCCGGAATAGTCGCTTGATCTCACTGGTCCAATTCTTATGCTGATTGTTGCGCTCATACCTCCTCCTTTTGCCCTATTTTATCGCGCTCGAGAAGCTGAGTCAACTTGACTCAGCTAACCTACTAGCGGAGTCACGCAAAGCCGTGACTCCACGTAGGCTCTCCGAGGGCCGCTGCGCGGGGCTTTTCCAGATCCATGACGGGTCCATGCTGGTTTGTTTGTGGAGCCTCCCTGCCGGCATTAGGTCGCATTAGGTCGGGGGCCTTCGGCTATGATGACGTGCTGCGGCGTCCGAGCTACCGCCAGTTCCGGCCCCGACCTGGTGCCGGTTTCGGCCCTCCAAAAGCAGTTGCCTGTACGCACTAAAGCCGTGTAGTTTTCCAGTTAAGAGGCTAAAAGAAGACTTTTTGGCAAGCCACATTAGGGGGGGGCTGGGGGGAGTGGCCCCCCCCAGTATAGCGGAGGCTTTTGCGAAGCGGAGGCATGCGGATGAACAGTTGCCGCCGAGATAGCGAGGGGGCAGGGAGGTCCCGAGCAGCTGCCCATGATCACCCTTCCTTCATGGGGGATTCTGGAGCGACGGCTTGACGTTGAAGCGTGGCGAATCTTTCGCCGGTAGGCCAACAGGTGAGCGCTAATACTGACAGGCTTCAGAATACGGAAAATCGTACGTGCACAAAGCTGGGTTCAAAACCCCCATCCAAAAAACGACCATCAGCCCTTGCGGCCAAGCGGGTTTCCGGTCGTGATTTTATTGTGTTCAAAAACAGTTGTTTTTTAACCTGATAGAAAGTAGATTGCCAATCATGAGAGCAGCAATCTACGCTAGGGTCAGCACACGAAACGGCCAGGCCACCGAAAACCAGGTCCGGGAACTACGCTCCGTGGCCGAGCGTTCCGGTTGGGACGTGGTGCGCGTGTTTGAGGATAAGGGGATCAGTGGAGCGAAGGGCCGGGATAAGCGGCCACAGATGGACGAGTTGCTGAAGGCCGTAACCAGGCGTGAGATCGATATCGTTCTGGCCTGGTCCGTAGATCGGCTTGGACGATCCCTCCAAGACTTACTGAACATCTTGCAGGAGATTCATGGCGCAGGCGCGGACCTGTTCATTCACCGGCAGGCCCTCGATACGACAACACCCTCCGGCAAGGCTCTGTTCGGGATGTTGGGCGTGTTCGCGGAATTTGAAAGGGAAATGATGCGGGATCGGATCAACTCTGGTCTGGACCGGGCCAGGGAGGCAGGGAAGCGGCTTGGGCGTCCGGCTCTGGATGAGTCTGTGCGAAACCAGGTTCTTGATCTGCGAGGCCAGGGAAGGAGTTTTCGCAAGATTGCGGCGGATCTGAGTATCGGTGTCAGTTCCGTCAAGCGGATATTATCGTCTTCTAAAAGCGACAGTAGGAATGCAGATGACACATGCGCGGTTAGCTGATTATATTCGGGCAGAAATGGAGTTAATTCTTCAGGATTGGGAAGTCTTTGCAAAAACCATCTTTCATGCTCAGAATATGGACCAGAAAGGACTGCGCGACCACGCCAAGGGCATGCTTTTGGATATTGCCGACGATCTCGATACATCCCAGAGTGAATCAGAGCAGTCCGCCAAATCGAAAGGCTACGGTGCCTATGGGCGAGGCGATGGGCAAATATCGTCGGCAGACCTGCACGGTGCTGAACGACATGGCAGCGGCTTCAGCGTCAAGGACACAATTTCCGAGTTTCGAGCTCTACGCGCAAGCGTGGTGTTACACTGGACTAGAGCTCATCCTACGTTGACCGACCAAAAGCTTGAGGACCTTACCAGATTTCATGAAGCCATAGACCAAGCCCTCGCTGAATCGATGGATCACTATTCGTCCGTAAAAGAGATGGTGATTCAGCAGAAAAATCTCAAACTCGAACAGACGATAATAGAAAAAGACAAGTTCTTTTCCATCATCGCCCATGACTTAAAGAGCCCCATGGCTGGATATTTGGCTCTGACCAAGATGCTGTCCGAGAAATTTTCCAGCTTACCTCTGAAGGATTTACGAAAAATGGCCTCCCAATTGGCCCAGTCCTCTGAAAATATGTACAATCTGCTCGAAAATTTATTGGAATGGTCGCTGATGCAACGGGATATGATGCCCTTCAAACCAAAAACATTTTTCCTGATTGATCCTGTTAAACGGAATTTCGAGTTATTTGAGGCCGCAACCCAGGATAAAGAGATCACGTTGCACAGCGAGGTGGCTGAGGAGACTACTGTTTTTGCGGACAAGCTCATGCTCGACACCGTGATCCGCAACCTGCTCTCCAATGCTATCAAGTTCAGCAGGGATGGGGGGAAGATTGATGTCTCCTCGACCATAAACGGACACATGCTAACGGTCGCCGTCCGCGACAACGGTATCGGAATCCCCCCGGAAACATTGAAAGACCTCTTTGTGCTTGATCGCAAAAACTCCAAGAGGGGTACAGCCGGCGAACAGGGAACCGGCCTGGGGCTTCTGTTGTGCAAGGAATTCACGCAAAAACACGGCGGCCGGATCTGGGCCGAAAGCAAACACGGCGAAGGAAGCACGTTTTATTTCAGCTTGCCCACCGCGAGCTCTGAAGAGATCGATTCACCGGCAGGCCCTTGATACGACAACACCTTCCGGGAAGGCTCTCTTTGGGATGCTGGGCGTGTTCGCGGAGTTTGAAAGAGAGATGATGTGGGAGCGGATCAACTCTGGCCTGGACCGGGCCAGGGAAGCAGGGAGGGGGCTTGGGCGTCCTTCCCTGGATCAGTCTGTACGGGATCAGGTTCTTGATCTGCTTAGCCAGGGACGGAGTATTCGTAAGATTGCGGCGGATATGAGTATCGGCGTCAGTTCCGTGAAGCGGATAATGTCGCAATCAATTATGTAAAAAAATCTGATGCTTCAAGCTTGTACAAGCTGGCTTATCAGATTTAATTGAAATGACCGAACAATTCTGGTTTGTCATCAAAACCGTCCTGCCGCTGCTGTTTATCTTGCTTCTCCTGGAACTGGCGTTTGGCTATCTTGGGATGGACAGTCTGCTGGACCTTATGGCCGGATCAGTCATGATCATGGCAGGCCTGGTTTTGTTTCTTCAGGGGGTCAACGTGGCCGTGATCCCATTGGGAAGGGCCATCGGCTCCCAACTACCCCAAAAAACGTCCACGGCCATCGTGATCATGTTTTCCTTTTTCTTGGCCCTGGTGATCAACGCTTCCGATCCGGCGGTGCATATCCTGGCCGGACACGTCGATACCATCACCCCGGACGAATCCGTGTCTCCCTTGCTGTTAATCGCCTGCATCGCCCTGGGCATCGGCAGCTTTATCTGTCTGGCTCTGTTCCGGGTTCTGCTAGGGATTCGGAGTTCCATCGTCTTCGCCGTGGGATATGGGCTGGTTCTGGTTTTGGCATTTTTCACTCCGGAGGAATTTGTTCCCCTGGCCTTTGACGCCGGGGGCATAGCCACCGGCCCACTGACCGTCCCGTTCATCCTTTCCTTTGGGGTCGGATTCGTTTCCGTGCTCGGCAAGTCGTCTGACGACAGCTTTGGCTTGCTCGGTCTGGCCGCACTTGGTCCCATTCTCGGGATCATGCTGCTGGGAGTGTTCGTTCTATGAGCCGTTTCCTCGTTTGGTTTGATTTCCGGTCCGTCCTCCTGGACAACCTTTGGGGGTTCGGCAGTATCCTGCTTTTCACCCTACTGCTCCACGTGCTGTTCTTGCGATTTGACCGGGCTTTTTTAATCCGGTTGTTCAAAGGCGGTCTGATGGTGTTGGTGGGACTGCTGCTTTTCTTACAAGGCGTTAATGTCGGGTTGGTACCGGCGGGAACCGCGCTGGCGGAAAATCTGGGTCGAAACGAAACCTTCTATTGGCTGCTGATCCCCCTGACGTCTCTGTTCGGTTTTTTCTTGACCAGGGTTGAACCCGCGGTAACCATTCTCTGCTCCCAGGTGGAACGCACGACGTCCGGTTCGATCCAGGCAAAATACCTGGCGTTGGGCATCTGCTTCGGGGTGGCCGTTTTCGCTGGGCTGGGCATGGCCAGGGTGATGATCGGCTTTTCCTTGCTGTACATTCTCGTTCCTGGATACCTGTTGGTACTTCTGCTGACTTTGAAGAATCCGCCTTTATTCGTCGGCATCGCCTTTGATGCCTGCACCGTGACCACTGGCCCCATGGTGATCACCTTCGTCATGTCGTTGACCCTTGGACTGGCTATGGTTCTTGATGGTCGCGATCCGCTGTTGGATGGCTTCGGGCTCGTCGCGCTGGTGGCCTTGGCCCCCATTATTGCTGTTTTGTTGTTCGGTTTGGCATATCAGTCGAAACTCAAGAAAGGAGGGTGTGAAGGATGCCTCAGATAGACAAGAATTTTTCTCTGGTTGTGGCCATTGTCAATCCGGGCTTCAGCGAGGATGTCATCCGCATTGCTGAAGACAGCGGAGCAAGCGGAGGAACGATCATTTTTGGAAGAGGGGCAAGCGTCAGAACCAAGGCCAATTTGCTTGGAATTCCCATCGAACCCCAAAAGGAAGTTATCTATATCGTGAGTCCGCGAGAAATCGTCTCCGAACTTTTGGCAAAATTGAACAAGGCATGCCAGTTGAGCGATCAAGGATCGGGGTTGGCCTTTGCCCTGCCCCTGGACGCGGTTACCGGTCTGGATCTTTAGCGCCCTCATAATTGAACAGTTCACTCACCGCCAATATGACCATAAGGAATAGAATATGAATTTAGATATTCCCTTCGAAATGATCGTGACCATCGTAAATAAAGGCGAAAGTGGAAAAATCGTCAATGCCTCCAAATCCGCTGGGGCCGAAGGCGGAACGATCATTCCCGGTCGCGGCACGGGTATCCGTGAAAAAAAGAAAATTTGGGGCATCCCCATTGAACCGGAAAAAGACATAATTCTGACCGTCGTCCCCCGAGAAAAAACGCAAGATATTCTTGATAGAATCGTGGAACAGGGCAACCTGAACACACCGGGCGCTGGCATTGCCTTCGTGGTGGATTTGAAAAAAATCGCCGGCATTTGCCATTTATGCCAACATCCGTTCAGGGATGTTGCTGCGGGAGGACAAGCTCGGATTCCGTAAAAATCACTTTTCCGATTGTCTCATATGGGTAGACCCTCTTGAGACTGTCCGCGAATTGCCAGAAAATACAGAATCAGCAAGGGCCGAAGGGCCAAAGTGGGTCTAGACCCTAATGAGACACTTTGATCGTTAGGGTACGATTTTTTTTCGTTTTCTGGATCTGTCTAGACATAGGCATACCCTGGGTTGCTTTTCGTGACTCTCACAGCCTTTTCTCCAATGTTCAGTAGCCTTACCTACAGAGACTGCCTGAAGGTTTTGAGCAGTTCTCATTTGTCATGGTAAGCCTAATAGCGGATTCATAGAAACTGCTGTTAAAAATTTTTCATTTCAACGACGATCATCGATAAAAAAAATAGCTGTCCGGGCATCTAACGACGAGATGCCCGGACAGCTTCATGGATGCCTTACGAGGACAAACCACCGATACTAGTTGTCTTCGTATTCAGGCTTGTTTTTCAATTCGTCCTTGGACATCTGAACGTTGACCCGGACATCGTCATCTTCCTTCTGGATGTTAACTTCATGAGAATCCAGAGCGACTTTGCGATCGTCGACTTCTATGACAAATTTTTCCACATCGCCTTGCTCATTGATCAGCACTTTTTCAACGGACCCAATGCTTTCCCTCTGCCGATCATAAACATCGGCATCTTTCAGATCTTCCAGGGAAATCAGGCGCTCAGAGTCACGCTCTTGTCCAAACATAGGCTGGCCAGGCTGGGTGTCCTGTTGCATTTGCGGGCTCTGCTGGGTTCCGGTCTGTCCGTGTCCCGTGCCTCCTTGTTGGGCAAAAACTGGGCTCATGGCCAACAATCCAATGATGATGCTTGCAAGTAAGGTTTTCATGATGGAACTCCTTTGTCCTAGGTTTTATGCATCCGGTGAGGGAGGATTCATTTGAGGATGCACATGCCGGCTGACCAAATTCGGCCGGTCAAGTTGTTGGATTGTGGAAAAAAGTTCGGCTTCCCGATGTTCAGCCGGAGGAATTTCCAACTGAAAAAGCCGCGCTTCCACAATCACCGCCTTCGCTAGGGAGTAAGATTATGATTTCGTCTTGCTTTGAATATGGGGAGAACCCCGTATTGGTATCCACCCCTTGATTAATTGTTGGCGGCCACCACTATATTTTTTGGTTTGATTGAGGAGCTAGGAGCAAGACCGACTCGCCAAGTAGATGCCAAACTTCCTGGGACGTGAAAGGCAAACTGCCCACGCCTCCGTACCGCGGATCCTCACTGGACCAGAGCTGGGCCCAGGACCCCCGTTCCGGAGGGGCCAGAAGCGGTTCCGGGGCGGGAAGCAGCACGAGATCGCGGCCAAGGTTGACCAGCAGGAGCCGATCGTCGCCGGCGGTTTCGCCGAAATAGCGGATGACGAAGGCATCAAGGCTCAACACGGCGCCATCTACCCGGGAATCGTATTGACACGCCCGGATCACGGGATCATGGCGGCGCAGGTGCAGCAGATCCAGGTGCAGCAGGTATTCCTCGCCATGAACGTCACGGTCGGCGTGGTTCAGCTTGCAGCGGGTGAAGGTCATCGGGGCCGCGGGGTCCGGGAGCCTGGCCTGCATCTCGGGGGTTGCCAGGGTCCGGAACTGAGAGAGAAACTGGCCGCGGCCCATGGCCACCAGCTGGGCTATCTCTTCATTATGGTCCGCAAAGTAGAAGAACGGGCTTCTGGCCGCGAATTCCTGCCCCTGAAACAGCATCGGAGTTTGCGGCGCCAGCAGGAGAATTGCCGTCAACACGCGGTAGCGGCTGGGGCTGGTCAGCAGATGCGCCCGTTTGCCGCTGCCGGAATTGGCCAGCTGGTCATGGTTCTGGATGAAATTGACGAACCGGTCGGGTCGAAAGCCCAGCGTAAGGGTGCCGCGGGCCTGCTTCTGCCAGGAATACCATTGTCCCTGGTACAGAAATCCGTGCTTGAATGTGGACACGAATTCCTGCGCGCTGCCGCGGTGGTCGCTGTAGTAGGCGTCCGATCGGCCGGTCATGGCCACTATGGCCGTGTGGTGAAAATCATCGTTCCACAAGGCCATAGTGGCCATACCCGCCCTCGTCCACGGGGAGAAGCATCCGGGTCAGCTGGGGTTCGTTTTCACCAACAATAAAAATTTTGCGTGGTGCTCCGGCCTCCCGTACCCGCCGGGTCAGCGCGGCCAGGATATGCTCATCGGAATCATCAAATACCTGCTGCGTTGCATCCATGCGCAAGCCGTCCAGATGGAACTCTTCGATCCAGTAGGCCGCGTTGGCCAAGACATATTCCCGAACAGGTCCGGCATTGGTTTCGTCAAAATTGAGGGGCTCTCCCCATTCACCCGTGTGTCGAGTGGAAAAATAATCGCTGGAAAACTGCCACAGGTAATTCCCGTCCGGCCCAAGATGGTTGTAGACCACGTCCAGGATGACACCGAGATTCAGCTCATGGGCTTTGTCCACGAAAAGCCGGAAGTCGTCCGGTGTTCCGTACAGTCTCGTCGGCGCATACAAGTTGACGCCGTCGTAGCCCCATCCGAAGCGTCCGGGAAAATCGGCCACGGGCATCACCTCCAGAACGGTGACGCCGAGCTTGGCGAGCTCCGGCAACTCCCGGACAGCCGCTGTCCACGTGCCTTCCTGGGTGAACGTTCCGACATGCATCTCGTAGATCACCTGCCCTTGCGGTGATACGCCCGGCCAGTCATCGTCGGTCCAGGCAAACAACGCGGGGTCCACAATCTGGGACGGCCCATGGGGACCATTTGGCTGAAAGCGGGAGGCCGGATCGGGATACGGACGTGGATCGTCGTCCAGACGAAAGCGATACAAGGCGCCTTGAGACAGATCCGGCGCCGTGACCGAAAAATAGCCGTTGTCCTCCGGCTCCAGCTTGACCTCGAAAGGTTCACGTCCATCGGCATTGCCATCTGATTCCACCACCAAGGTCACAACGCTTCGGCTCGGCGCCCAGACGCGAAAATGAACGCCATTCACCAAGGATTCCGCGCCAAAGGGATATCTTCGGTCGGTCTTTCGCTTTTTCTTCTTCCTCGTGTTCATCTTGGGCTCCCTCTCAAGCACATGAACGGCTCGGGTGAAGGTCGCAAGTGTTCGCCACCGCAAAAAACGCCAGAAGCCTACTTGCTGTACAATAGAGAATCGATTCACTCAGGCGAGAGAAAATACGACTCTACAATAATTTTGTTGGGTCTTGGGAAATCAGGATGTCCAGCAATTTCCATTTGAAGCCCGTCCGTCATCCTCTTGATGACGGACGTCTATCACATTAATCAATAGGTCGATGTCTTCCCTGCATACTCAGGAAGATCTTTCAATTGTTCTTTCGTCATCGGAAGATAAATACGGATGTTCCCTAGATTGTCCTTATGGATATCGACTTGACTTGGAGAGATTGCAACGGTGTGCGCGCCTATTCCGAGAAATCCGCCGACATCGATGACAAACTTGTCAACCCTGTCTGACGAGACAATCAGATCTTTTACACCGGAGATTTGTTTATGGTTGGAATCATATACATAAGCATTTCTCAGCTCATCCACGGATACCGCATTATGATCAATCAGGTTGTAGCCATGTTCAGGTTGTATTCTGTTCATAATTAGCTCCAGATGTTTTCTGCTGTTCAGGTTCAATTGAATGGCAATTTATCTGAGGACTTTCTGGACAACGTCCGAAAGCGCATACGTGATCGGTTCGATAAATTGATTTTTCCGGTAACGCCGAGCGCTTGCACCCCATATAAAGCCCAAGCCGACACCCATCCCTACTGCGATAAGCACGGCCTTGCCCGGGTGTTCACCACTGTAATTTACAGCCCGATCATACATTTGGCTCATGGCTCTGCCTGTTTTTTCATAGGCATCACCAATATGCTTTTCCGACTTGTCCCAAGATTCAGCATGACGATGATGCGTACCCCGTTCCATGGAGGTATTGGTCGGAAATTTCCCCATACCCTCATGCGAAGATTCTCCCAAACCTTCTTTTTTAGGAACAACGTGTTTTTCATTTGCGATATCCATGGCTTCACCCTCTCGTTGTAAAAGTTAACTACCAAATCAAACACCCTCTACCGATCTAAAAGATCAAAGGGATAGAAGAGTTGGAGATTCCTCTTCCGACAGCAGCATGGGTGCCACGACAACCACTCCGGCAACCGAAACACCAGTTGGACTCATTCTCGAATGACGAGAATGAAATCACCAACACCATGCTTATTTCTACTTGAAAGAATATAACTATCCCGACAAATTGGCAGTAGGGAAATTACGCAGCTTGGATGGTGGGAATCACTGAGAGAGGTACATTCCTGGAAAACGAGGCAGGATGATTTCTACGATTGTTACTGCTGCCATTTCGAATCCTCCTCACAGGTTGATGAGAGGAATCCTATGGCATAACCGAAGAGCATGCGGAAGAAGTAGCTGTTTTGACGCTTACGCGTTACGTACGATTTTTCCGTTTTCTGAATCTGCCCATATAAGCTTTTCATTAATTATTGAAAATTACCTTCCGTCCATCAAACTGGGGGAGTATGACGAATAATAATCAATGAAAAAAATGGGGCTCGACGTTTGTGATTCAAAATATTATATTGAATCACAAATTCTGGAGGCATACTATGGCTACTCAAATTTCGATTCGCACAAAAGACGAATTACTTTTAAAGTTCAATGAATTAGCAAAAGAAACTGCACGATCCCGCACCTATCTCATCAATCAGGCGATGGAAGAATACATCTCTCGTGAGGCTTGGCAGGTCGCCGAAATTCGTAAATCCTTACATGAAGCAGATGCAGGGGATTTTGCCACGGATGATGACTTGGCCACGCTTGACGCGAAGTGGAACTTCCATGCGAGTTAAGTGGCTGCGAGCGGCTCTCCGAAATCTTGACCTTCAAATGGATTTCATCGCTCGCGATGATGCTGAAATGGCCAGGAAGGTATATGCTGAAATAAGAAAACAGGGAGCTGAACTTGCGCATTTCCCAAACATAGGACGGCCAGGGCGCATTCCTGGAACCAGAGAATTGATCGTCGTCGGATATTCTTACATTCTGCCTTACCGTGTAAAAAACGAAGTCGTCGAAATTTTGCGTGTATTCCACACGAGCCAAAGACCACCAAAAATGTGGTGAACAAGTCTCAATGCCGCTCTGTCAGGATCTGTCTGTCCGTTGCCCATCCCCTACGAGATGACGATACTCGATCCAGAGTATGCGCAAAGCTTCGCTCCACAAGCTCCGTGCGCAATTTATCTACACATTTTCCAGCCTCCGACGAGCAGTGTACAACAACCGTGCTCGCATCGTCGGAGACTGGAAATGTGTAGGTAAATTGTTCTCTGGAGAATTGGGTTCACATCAGGAAAAATTTCAAAGAATGATTGATTTAAACCCAAACCAGAGGTGGATTGTATGAGAGTCATGTGGGCTTGTTCTATCTTTTTTGTTTTCTTGGTCTCGTCCGGAGGCGTTTTCGCTTCGCATCCGCTGATCACGGATGATGCCGGAACGTATGGGAAAGGAGTCGCGAATGTCGAGTTCAACCTGGAGTACGAACTTGACAAGTCGGGCGGGGCGACCATGCGCATGACTGAACTGGCGACGACATTCTCCTATGGTTTTACCGACGTAGTCGATGTTGAATTCACCATCCCCTATCAGTACCTGAGCGTGAAGGACACGGAGGGGACGACCAGGGATGACGGTCCGTCCGATTTTGTTCTGGAGGTAAAATGGCGGCTATTTGAAGAGGAGGGCTTGGCGTTCGCTGTGAAACCAAGAGTGACGTTACCCACGGGAGACGAGAACCGAGGGCTCGGATCAGGCAGAGCTACTTACAGCATGTTTCTGATTGGCACAAAGGAAATCGAGCCGTTGTCCTTCCATGCCAATCTCGGATACTTACGCAACGAGAACAAGATAGATGAACGCACGGACCTCTGGCATGCCTCCTTTGCGGCTGAATTCCAGATTCTGGATCAACTGGCTCTGGTCGCGAACATTGGCATGGATAGAAACCCTGATCATGGATCGAACATGCCGCCGGCTTTTCTGCTCGGGGGATTGATCTACAACCTGACGGAGCGGAGAGTCATGAGTTTCGGGGTGAAACTGGGGCTCAATGAAGCGGCCCCAAACTACGCGGTCTTGACCGGTTTCAATATTTCATTTTAACAACGTTTTGATTTGTTTGTTTCAACCAACTGGAGGACGCCAGATTGTTTTTGAACCTGTTCACCGCGGTCGATTCCATTTCAGGTCCAAATAATCTTCCCTCCCATTTGTGATTCTCCAATGTAACCTTCCTGATCAACCAGGACGGGCTTTTTTTTTGTTTCCCCCTTCCCCGTTTGCAAACTGCAAAATCGGGGGGGCTTTTCTCTGAGAGGCCTTTCAGGAAGCCCACATTTGCCTTTTACGGGTTTGTGGCGGGTACTCCTCCACACATTCAAACCCTTTAAGGACCACGCTTGGACCGAATCCGAGGCTGTCACAGTGGCAGCCTCGTCTTGATCGGAAACGCTTGCCGATTTTGCCTTCATTTTCCGCCCCCTGCCCCCCCCGCTAAGGACTAAACAACTCCAGTCGCTTTTCTTCTAGACTCGCCAAATGACGCTCTGGCTGGGCCGGAACGGGTACTGCGTGGGTCGGAGACGCGTTCGTACTGCAAAACAGGTTTTATTAAACGAAAATAGCTGTCCGGGCACCTAACTACGAGATGCCCGGACAGCTTCATGGATGCCTAACGAGGACAAACCACTGATACTAGTTGTCTTCGTATTCAGGCTTGTTTTTCAATTCGTCCTTGGACATCTGAACGTTGACCCGGACATCGTCATATTCCTTCTGGATGTTGAATTCATGAGAATCCAGAGCGACTTTGCGATCGTCGACTTCAACGACAACTTTTTCCACATTGCCTTGCTCATTGATCAGCACTTTTTCAACGGACCCCACACTTTCCCTCTGCCGATCATAAACATAGGCATCTTTCAGATCTTCCATGGAAAACAGGCGCTCAGAGTCACGCTCTTGTCCAAACATAGGCTGGCCAGGCTGGGTGTCCTGTTGCATTTGCGGGCTCTGCTGGGTTCCGGTCTGTCCGGGTCCCGTGCCTCCTTGTTGGGCAAAAACGGGGCTCATAGCCAATAATCCAATAATGATGCTTGCAAGTAACGTTTTCATGATGGAACTCCTTTGTCCTAGGTTTTATGCATCCGGTGAAGGGGATTCCTTCGAGGATGCACATGCCGGCCGACTAAATTCTGCCGGTCAGGTTGTTGGATTGTGGAATCGGTCGGATCCCAATGTTCAGCCGGAGGAATTACCGACTGAAAAAAGCCGCGCTGCCACAATCACCGCCTTCGTTAGGGAGTATGATATGATTTCATCTTGCTTTGAATATGGGGAATAACACGTATTTGGTATCCACCCCTTGATTAATTGAAATCTACGGATATTTGGCAGTATCAGATAATCCTCTCCGATACGTTTCCGGAAGTAGACGAGATCCGTGGGATTACAGGGCAGATATTCAAGAAAGCTGAAAGAATATGAGGCGATTCGACGCGGAACCGCCTCATATTTTGAAGCGATTACCAGGTACTGTCTCAATAGGATCTTGATCCTAGCGAGAAAATGTTTCGTAAAGGTCGGCCCTACCCTATTGAGACAGTGACCGACCTTGATTCTCCTGCCTTCCCTGGCAAGCCTCTTGCCCCAAAAAGTGTCTCAAGAGGGTCTACCCATATGAGACACTTTGATCGTTAGCGTAGGATTTTTACGTTTTCTAGGCGAGCACAATATCAACCTCGCGCCTGGTTACGGACTTCAGTAGCTCGTCCAACTGTGGCCGCTTATCCCGGCCCTTCGCTCCACTGACCCCATGTGGGATCAAACGTTGGTCAGAAAAAATGGCTTGACCAATTTTTGGATAATCATTATCCAAAAAGAAATTATTTCCATAAAGACATGTGGTGTCTATGCAAGCTACCATTTTTCCCTCTGATTCCGAGGCACGACTTGAGCAGATGATCAACCGGCTCAAGGAGCGTGGATTTCGGCTCACCCCGCAGCGTGTGGCCGTGCTCAAGATTCTCGCCCTGAGTGACGGGCACCCCTCGGTGGACCAGATTTATGAGCAGGTTCACCAAGACTTCCCGACAACCAGCAGGGCCACGATCTATAAAACCGTGGCCCTGCTTCGCGAACTGGGCGAGGTCCTCGAACTGGGTTTTCCCGACGGCAGCAACCGCTACGACGGCAACAAGCCTTTTCCCCATCCCCACGTCATCTGTACCATGTGCAGGACTGTTCAGGACCCGAACCTAGCCGGTGTGAGGGATCTGACCCGGGAGGTCAGCACGAAAACCGGTTTTCGGATATCCACGCACCGATTGGATTTTTTCGGACTGTGCCGAGCCTGTCAGGAGGCGGAGCACGCAAAAAGGCCGAAGGATGCCGCGGCAACGGAAACCAAGCCTGGTTTGTGATCAAATCACCGCAACCAATCAAACATTCACACAAAAAAGGAGAGTACCATGAGCGAAGCCGGCAAATGTCCTGTAACCGGAAAGATACACGACCATGCGGCCGCCAGAGGCCGTTCAAACCGCGATTGGTGGCCCAACCAAATCAACCTGGACATCCTGCACCAGCACGCGCCGGCCTCCAACCCGCTGGGACCTGATTTCAACTACGCCCGGGAATTCAACAAACTTGACCTGGCTGGCCTGAAGCAGGATCTGTACGCACTGATGACCGATTCACAAGAATGGTGGCCGGCCGACTGGGGTCACTACGGCGGTCTGATGATCCGCATGGCCTGGCACAGCGCGGGCACATACCGCACGGCGGACGGTCGCGGCGGTGGGGGCACGGGAAATCAGCGTTTCGCACCGATCAACAGCTGGCCGGACAACGTCAACCTGGACAAGGCGCGCCGACTGCTTTGGCCCGTCAAGAAGAAATACGGCAACAAGATCTCCTGGGCCGACCTGATCATCCTGGCGGGCAACTGCGCACTGGAATCGATGGGTTTCAAGACCTTCGGCTTCGGTGGCGGCCGTGAGGATATCTGGCAGCCGGAAGAGGACATCTTTTGGGGCTCGGAGTCCGAATGGCTGGGAGACACCCGCTACAGCGGGAATCGCGATCTGGCCAACCCGCTGGCCGCGGTGCAGATGGGCTTGATCTACGTGAACCCTGAAGGTCCCAACGGCAATCCGGACCCGGTTGCTTCAGGACCAGATGTGCGGGAAACCTTTGCCCGCATGGGGATGAACGACGAGGAAACCGTCGCGCTGGTCGCCGGCGGCCACACGTTTGGAAAGTGCCATGGAGCCGGCGATGCGTCGCATGTCGGCCCTGTGCCAGAAGCCGCGGGCCTGGAGGAACAGGGCTTCGGCTGGATGAGCAGCTTCGGCAGCGGCAAAGGCGGCGATACGATCAGTAGCGGCATTGAGGGCGCCTGGAAGCCGAACCCGACCACCTGGGACATGGGCTATCTGAAGGTGCTGTTCAAATACGAGTGGGAGAAGGTCAAGAGCCCGGCCGGCGCGTATCAGTGGCTGGCCAAGGACGTGGCCGAAGAGGACATGGTGGTTGACGCGCATGATCCCTCGAAGAAGCGTCGGCCGATGATGACCACGGCGGACCTTTCCCTGCGCTACGACCCGATCTATGAGCCCATCGCCCGGAGCTACCTGCAGAATCCGGAGAAATTCGCGGATGATTTCGCCCG
>NZ_BAAHXH010000005.1:0-47936 GCF_054656975.1 Desulfonatronum parangueonense | reverse complement strand
TAACTTACCCTCGGCAACTCCTTCCAGTTCGTCGTGTATCTCGGACTCAGGTGGGCCTGACGCATAACCCAGCGCTTTCCCGTGCCTTCCGATCCGAGTCGCATTGTCATTGAGCCCCATTTGGCATTGATCCGGTCCATGGTGTCCATCACCGCCTTGTTCCGTGCGCGTTCTTCTTGGGGCGGGTCAAACAGGTGCAGTCGACGGCCCTGTTCGCGTTCGATGCCAAAAACCATCACCCCAGCTTTGCGGTATTCGTAGCCCGGCTTGAAAATCTGCTCCAAGGCTCTCAGGGACGCCCGGATAATGTCCGGCGTGTAGCATGAGGACACGGCCAAGGAGACGGTGGCTGCGTTGCTGTACTGGGGCTTGTCCAAACGAAAGCGATCCGTCAGCACAAAAACCTGGACCTGTCCAGCTACGCATTCCTGAGCGCGAAGGCGCTCCCCTACTCTAGCCGCATACCCGGAAAGAATTTGCTCAAGCTGCTCCTTGTCCGTGACGGCTTTGGCGAAGGTCCGTGAGCAGACGATGCTCTTGGGTGTAGCCACTGTCTGTTCAAGTGGGATGCATGGGATGCCCTGAAGTTCCAGCAGAGTGTGCATTCCGCAGACGGTCATCCGTTTTCTCACCCAGTCCTTGTCCAGCTTGCTGAATTGCAAGGCATTACGAATGCCAAACTCTCGTAGCTTCTTGCTGTATCGCCGCCCGATGCCCCAGATGTCTTCAATGTCGATGCCGGCCAGAATGCGGTCCTGATCAGGATAATCCACAAGGCTGAAAGCCCCGCCATGCTCCGGCTGCTTTTTGGCCACCCGGTTGGCAACCTTGGCCAGAGTCTTGGTCGGGCCGATGCCGATGGACACCGGGATGCCAGTCCATTGCAGAACAGTAGCCCTGATCTTGCGAGCCAGTTCCAGGGGGTGGTCGTGCATCAGGTCCAGGTGCAGGAATGCTTCGTCAATGGAATAGATTTCCATGTCCGGCGTGAACCGGGAAACCGTATCCATGACCCGCCGGGACATGTCCCCGTACAGGGCGAAGTTGGAGGAAAACACGTAAACGCCGTGCTTCCTGAACAAGGGTTGGAACTTGAAGGCCGGCGCGCCCATGGGGATGCCCAAGGCTTTTGCTTCGTTGGACCTGGCAATGACGCATCCATCATTATTAGACAGGACCACGATGGGCTTGCCCCGCAGCTTGGGGTTGAACGCCCGCTCGCAGGAAGCGTAGAAATTATTGCAGTCCATCAGGGCGAAGATCTTCGAAGGTGGCATGTTCAGCCTTGAGTGGCATTCTGTTGCAGAACCGGAGCGATGCATTCCGGATCGTTGTTTTTCGGGCTGTTTATCCTGGGGCTAATCGGCATCATCAAGGTGTGCATGGCGTTGAAGGGTTGAAGTAGAGCGTCGATCTGAACCCGAGGATTATCAAGCCATGCTTGATAATCCTCGGGTCTGATGATCACCGGCATTCGGTCATGGATGACCGCCACAGTCTCGTTGGCATTGGTGGTCAGGATGGCGCAGGAGTCGAAAACCTCACCCGTCGCCGGGTTCTTCCAGGACTCCCAGATTCCGGCCATGGAGAATAGTTCCAGGTTCTCGAAGCCAATCAAGTATGGCTGCTTTTTGGTTCCTGACTTCTTCCACTCCAGGAACCCGTTGGCCGGGATTAGGCAACGTCTGTGCTGTATGGCGGAACGAAAAGACGGCTTGTCCCAAACCGTCTCGGACCGGGCATTGATGCACTTCGTAGCTTTGGCCAGATCGCGGGTCCAGGATGGAATCAAGCCCCACTTAAAGCGGGCGAGTCTGCGGCCAGAAGCATCTTGGTGCACCCCCATAACTTCCTGCCCCGGCGCAATGTTGTAGCTTGGCAGGATTGGCTCTCCGAGCGTGGAAAGGCCGTAGTGTTCATGGATGATCAAGGTGACCCACAGGCCAAATCGTCCGCACATATTGCAAGCTGTCTCTTCCAGTGCTTTAGGGCATCTAACTAACCATAATCAAAATATTTTTTTACTTCGCTGAGACTGCGTTTCCCAAACTTTGGCAATCAAAATCCAAGTATGCTCCCAGGACCGCGAACAAAAATCTACAAAGGCATCAAAAGTTTCGGAGTTGAATGCAAACGATTTTCCGGGCGTGATTTGTCCGACAAAATGATGAAAAGGGTGGCTATTTTTAACTTTGCTCATCCAAAAACCCTTTTGCCTGTCAAAACAGCTGAATCAGGGCCTTCTATTGTTGCGTCTGAAGTCTAACCGCCCTTGATAGTCTCATTTATTGTCTGCGTGAAGCGGATGATGGCGATGCCCCACACTGGACTGTGTGGCTTCAAATGGCGTGATTCACCATACCGCAGGGCAGAGCTAAATGATCAACCCTTGACCCGCTCTTGAATAACCAAATGGATATTGTCTCCGCCTGTTTGAAAGGCGGTGATGTTTTCAAGAGTGGTTTCAGCGATGTTGCGCAGGGCCTCTTCGGTGAAGAAACCCTGATGTCCGGTGATCAGGACGTTGGGAAAGGTCAAGAGCCGAGCAAACACATCATCCTGGATCACCTCGTCAGATAGATCCTCGAAAAAGAGGTCTGCTTCCTCTTCATAGACATCCAGGCCCACGCTGCCGATTTTGCCGCTTTTCAGGCCGTTAATAAGCGCCCGGGTATCAACGATGGCTCCCCTGCTGGTATTGATGATCATCACCCCTTTGCGCATTTTGGAAATGGCCTCACCGTTGATCAGATGACGTGTTTGAGGAGTCAGCGGGCAGTGCAGGCTGATAATGTGGGAGCGTTCAAACAACTCATCAAGCTGGACGTATTTCATGCCGAGTGCTTGGCATTCTTCCCTGGGATGGGGAGAATATCCAAGCAGATCACATCCGAAGCCGGACATCAGCCTAGTAAAGATCGACCCAATCTGTCCGGTGCCGATGACGCCCACTGTTTTCCCGTGAATATCAAATCCCAAAAGCCCATCCAGGGCGAAGTTTCTTTCGCGGACGCGGTTATAGGCCTTGTGAATATGCCGGTTCAAAGACAGCACAAGGGCCAATGTATGTTCTGCCACGGCATGAGGTGAATAGGCAGGCACCCTGGCAACTGTAATATTGAATTCCTTCGCCGCCTTCAGGTCGACATGGTTGAATCCGGCGGAACGAAGCGCCAGGAGCTTTACTCCACCTTCAGCCATGCACTGCAGGACGGTTCTGTCCACCGAATCATTGACAAACACGCAGACCGCGTCGAACCCACGGACCAGAGAACAGGTTTCCGAGGTCAGCCGTGTCTCAAAATAGCGCAGTTCATGGCCAGCCTGCTTGTTTGCATCGTCCAGAAATACCTGGTCATACTTTTTGGTGCTGAATACGGCGACGCGCATCACGTACCTCCCGTTTTAGATTCACCGAACGCGGGTGCTTGTATTTTATTCCCAGAGAATGACTTGACACCTTGTTTGTTGAATTTGCTGATGAAGAGGAACTAACCGGCCGGAAGATTTCCGTATCTTGTGCATTCCCAATGGCATCTTTTTGTATCTCGCGCGATCCGGAAAATGCCACGAAAATCATGGCATATCCCGCATAATCCCCAGAAGAAAATCGCTTGTTTCATTGGTGAAATGATCAAGATGCTCCTGGGTCAGCAGCTTGTTCTGGCAAAGGTTGATCAGTGTCATATGCATGGACGACCGTCGCCAGTCGTCGAAACATTTGCTGATTGCCTGATCTGCATTTTTGATTTGCTTGAAGGCCTTGAGATACCGCTCATGCTCCGTCAGTCCCTGTTCCCGCAGAATGCCCATGGTCTCGGCATTGATCCTTCGGCATAATGTCTGAAGAAGGTCATCACGTATCGCAAAGAGATACTTCCAGTCCTGTTCCGGGATTTTCCTTGTCATCTGCATTCAAGCCTTCCCTTTGAATATTCATTAAAACTACCTGTACTGCAAGACATTCAGGCTGCCCTGGATGTTTCTGTCCGGTGACCACTGCGACGACAACCTGGAATAGACCGCAACGCAGACCTCAATGTCCATCATGTAGTTATCGATGGCCGACAACTGGGTCAATATTGACGATCCCCGGAAAACGGACAGAACCAGTTTGGGCAACGCGACGGCGCGGCATTTCTCGTAAAGCATCTTCCGCTGGGCTTCATCGAAACTGTCATACATCTCCAACCGGTCGGATGTCGCGGAATTGTTGAGCGATTTAATCAAATCCACAACTTCCTGATCCTTGACCACATGCACGGCGATCATCAACAGGGCGTCTTCAAGCATGTCTTCTACCGTGGGAATCCAGACAATCTTCCTGTTCCTGGCGCACTGGAAAAGGTTCTGTTCCACCAGCAACCAGGCCGGCCTGCTGTTTTCTGAAAGAAAAAGGTAGTGACTCGGCCCGATGCCGTCGTGATTGGGATGCCCGGAACCGATCAGGATTTGTGCGGTCATTGCGCCCATGAAGAGTTCTCCTGTTTCGACGTCTGATTGTGGACCTGCTACTCGCTTCCCTGTTCCGCCAACGGATATAAGGCATACATTCGCGCGACTTCCTTCATGATATCCTCTTTCACGTCCTTCGGCCTGATCAATTCCGCATGACCGCCGAAGCCCAGTACCCAGGAGACCACCTCGGGTCTGCTCTGGGCGGTGAATTCCAGCACCACTGACCCGTTCTTGCGTTGGGTGCACTTCTGATCCTCGCTCCAGGTGCGTTCCAGAACATAGTTTGCCACCTCGGGGCTGAACCTGACTGTCACGCGGAAAGGGGTTTCGCGCTGGAATCCGAAGTATCCGTCGTTGGCCTGATCCGCATGGTGATCATGTACCCTGATGGTCGGAACGACATCCTTGATCCGATGCACGCACAGGGTCATGGGGTTGACGATTTCCGGCCTGCCCTCGTGTGGTACCTTGAACCCGCTGACATACAAGGCTTCGCGATAGGAAACCATGCGCAAAGGCGCGAAGCTGTGGCATTTCTCCGGTGAAGCTGGTGAGGCCTGGTAAACGACGGTGCAGACAACCTTCTCCCGAATGCACAGGAAGAGCTTTTCAATGGTTTCCTGATGCGGCGTATAATCGATGGAGCCCTTGACCATGGAACGGGCCATGGAGATCAAGGCTTCAGATCGTTCCTGCATGTCCGGCAGCAGAACCGTGGACCGGGCAATGGTGCCCTCGATCTCGTCGCGCAACCCCTTGGGCAAGAGGTGCATGACCATGTCCCGGCACAGCACCAGATGCTGGATCTGTTCCGGCGAAAAGGACACGCAGGGTTTTGTTCGAGGGGCTTTGGCCCGGTACCAGCGCTGCCCGTCGGAGGCGAGCCTGCTTTCAATTTTGACCTCCCTGCTGCGCTCGATGCTTTCCATCATCCGCAGAACGGTCTGCTTGGAGCAATTGAGCATCGTGGCCAACCCGGTCAAGGAATATTCCCTCCCAGTGAACAGCAAGGCCCCGAAGAGGCCAAGAAGCTTCTGGGCCGGCTTTGCGAACTGATCGTGTTTCGGCGGCATGATCCCCCCTTTGTGGTGGCGTGAACATGACCGCTAATCACCCTCAAGTGCAAGCATTTTTTGAGGGTCCAAATCTCTTTTTTTGACCCTCATGCAACATCTTGTCGTTCTGGAATAAAATAATTTTGGTTCCGTTCCTGATTATGGAACAGGGGCAGTGTAAATTTTATCTTCCTCGGAAGTATGGATTCCGTTGATGAACAGAGCCAAAGGGAGAGGGAGATGGAAACGATCAAGAAAAAATTGTCGTCGTTTGAGCTGGGAGATGTTGTTGCATTTCAAGGATTGGCAATGGTTCCGCTCTTCGGCGAATCAACCGACCCTGACTACCTGCTTCTGGAAGAGGCCCTGAAGTCCGGCTGCGCCCATGTGGACGAGGTTTCGGAGTCGGGCAACGTCAACCAACTGCTGTTCGTCAACCACTGCGAACGTCCTGTGCTACTCCTGGATGGTGAGGAGATCCGAGGGGCAAAACAAAACCGCGTGATGAACCTGACCATCCTCGCATCTGCCAAAAGTGAAATGAAAATTCCCGTATCCTGCGTTGAAGCCGGAAGATGGCGACATGACGGGATGGACTTCGCTCCGACCAGACAAATGCATTTTGCCGAAGGCCGCGCGGCCAGAATGTCTCAGGTGTCCGAGAACATCAGGACCAGCCGGTCCAGGCAGGCGGATCAGCGAGATGTGTGGGACAACATCTCCCGAAAGATGGAGCGCATGTCCTTGCATTCCCCTTCCGCGGCCATGGCTGATGCCTATGCGCAATCCGAGGATCTTCTAGAAGGCTATGTGTCAGCGTTGCCTGCAGTTGAAAACCAGGTGGGCGCGGTTTTCGGGATGCATGGCAAGGCAGTCGGTTTGGAATCTTTCGACAGTGCCCAGACCTACGCAAGACTTCATGTAAAGATCGTACGCAGCTTTGCCATTGACGCCCTGGAACGTGGGGCCAAGGACCAAGAGCAGTTTGCCAACGACCAAGCTGCAGCCTTTATCAAGGAGATCATTGAATCGTCCATGGAGGCATTCGATGCCCTGGGGCTTGGTCAGGATGTCCGGATTACAGCCAAGACCGTTAGAGGCGGTATTCTTGTGGCAAATGATCGTGTCCTGCACCTTTGCGCCTTCAGAGCGACTGACGGTGCACGAGGTAATGGCCGCGGCTCCAGGCTGGTCAGGAGTTCCCAAAGAGGTCAAAGGCATTGAGCAAAGGAGGGTTTATGCAACAGCGGCTGGAGAAGAATATTGATGCGGCGCAATGCGTGCCGTCCGTCTGGACGGCTTTTGCCGAAAACCTGGCCCAGGTGCTCGCGGGATTGCAGGAGGACCAGTACCTGATTCTTGAAGCCAAGCGATCCAACCGGTACATCCAGTTCGCCGGCCAAGGCGCGTACGGGCTGCGGATGGAAACTACGAGCAATCACTACCTTTTGAAGTCCGATCAGCTTACGGAACAGCAGATTGCCCTGCTCACGGAAAATGGCTGGAACAGCCCGACAAGGACCCCGGAGGCATTGCCGGAAGATGATCCCGGAGGCTCGCCGAATTTTTTCATCGATCACCCGCTGCCCGTGGCGTACAATACAGTAGCGGACCTGACGGTCAGGACATTTGATGCGATTCTTGCGGGTGACCCATCCCGGCTGGCTTGAATATGATGCCCTTGATGCAGACAGCAATTCCTTCTCCTTCCCCTCTCTGGGTATAAAACGCAGGATACGTTTAGCGGGCAAGGACCCAAACCAGGTGCGCCAACGATTGCTGGCCTCGGTCCAGGAGTTCACGAATCTCAACGATCTGGCCTTTGATCAGGACGGGGATATCGCCATACGTGTCGGCACCGCCATCGTCTTTATCCGCTACCAGACCGACCCGCCTTTGGTGCGGATGCATTCGCCGTTGGTTCTCGGCGTCGAAGCCAGTCCAGCCCTGTTAGCCCGCCTCAACGAGTTGAACAAACGCGGGTACCTGCACTTCTTTTTGGACCAAGGCAGAGTCGTCGCGGCAGCGGATGTATATGCAGCCCCGTTCGTAGTCGAACATGTCGGCTTGGACATTGAAGACATTCTTCAACATCGTTGATGATGTCGACGACCTTCTTGTCTGCGAGTTTGGAGGGGAAACCGCTTTCAAGGAAAAAACTGGTGAGCGTGCTCACGCATTGAGGTGTTTCGCAATTGGCAAGACTGGCTATCTATTCAGCACTTTTGATTGCAAGGCATGAAGTGGCCCGGCTTGTCTCGTTTTTCGGCATCGCCTGCCTGACTGTTTCAGGATGCGTATCATTGAACCCAAGGCTGGCACTCGGCCTCATTCAACGGGATACCAACCTGCTCCCGTTCAGGACCGGCATCCAGCGGATCAAATCTTTGCATGTGGTTTCCGGCACGGAGTCACGCCATTGACTTTGATTCGTCTTTTTCCGCCTCCAGCCTTGGAATGGCTTCCAACTCGCCATGATACGTCGCTTCCAAATCCCAAAGATCGACGGCCTGCTGGGCGTTGAGCCAGAACCGGGGAGAATTGCCGAAAAGCCTGGAAAGGCGCAGGGCCATCAACGGCGTGATCGCACGACGACAGCGAATCAGTTCGTTGACTGTTTGGCGAGTGACCCCGAGGGATGCAGCCAAGGCGGTAGTGTTCAGTCCGTAATCGGGCATAAAGTCTTCCCGGAGCATCTCGCCGGGATGAGTTGGGGCAATGGTGCGGGGAGTGGTATTCCGAAAGGGCATGAAAAGGCTCCTTGTTCAATGATAGTCCACGATCTCAACGTCATAGGCATCTCCGTCCTGAAAACGAAAGCAGATGCGCCACTGGTCATTGATGGCAATGGCATGCTGACCAGCCCTGTCTTCCTTGAGGGCATGAAGGCGGTTGCCCGGTGGTGTTTTGAGATCGTTCAGGCTCGTGGCAAGGTTGATATATTCCAAGCGCCTGACGGCCCTCCGGATCAGGTCCGGAGGTATTTTTTTCGACTTGCCGTCCACATAAAGCGCCTGCGTTTCCTTGTCACCAAATGTGATGATCATGTTTGATTTGTAAACTGTCACGTGACAAAGGTCAACTTCTGACCCGCAAATGTTTGAGAGATGCTTGCAACAATCACAATAAACATGCGATCAAACCCTATTGCCGCACCCAGGTAACTTTTCAAAAGGTCGGGCACAGCCTGCCGACTACCTGCAACGGGGTTCCCTTTTCGCGGGAATGACTTCAATGAGACGTAGAAGCTGTACTTAATGAGTCGACAATAACCACCTTGATTCTATAACGAAACAAAGGTAGCAAGATTTTAAAAAATTATCTCATGATAGTTTATCATTTTCCAGGAGAACGAACATGGCTGGCACGCTGAACAAGGTTATCCTGATCGGCAGGTTGGGAGTTACCCCGGAACTCAAGTACACGGCTCAGGGTACTCCCGTTACTTCTTTTTCCCTTGCCACTGACGAATCCTATACCGACAAGACCGGCAACAAGGTCGAGCAGACGGAGTGGCATCGCATCGTGGTCTGGCAGCGCCAAGCCGAGAATGTGTGCAAGTTTCTGCAGAAAGGCTCACAGGCACTGATCGAAGGCCGGCTCCAGACCAGAAAATGGCAGGACCAGCAGGGACAGGATCGTTACACTACCGAGATTGTTGCCCAGAACGTCACGTTCATGGACTCCAAGCAGGATTCGGAGCGACTGCGTGAGGGGCAAGGTGGTGATGACCAGCAGGTTTATCCGAAGCAGCGTCAGCAAGGAAGTGAAATGCCACCGGACGATGGCCCTCCGTTTTAACTTGCCATGGCCTTCCGCTTCTTCCGCCGTTTTCGTGTTGCCCCCGGCATTACGCTAAACCTGAGCAAGTCCGGTCCCTCGCTGTCCTTTGGTCCGCGAGGGGCAAAGATGACCCTTGGTTCAAGGGGCGTTCGTCGGACTCTGGGGCTGCCGGGAACCGGCTTCTATTATACCGAACATTCGTCCTGGAATTCCTCTTCCGGGCGAGCACTGAGCAATGGATCGCGAGGTGGGCAGGGATATGCTTCCACCGAGGACCGACTGACTCTGGGATTTTTCAAGCGCCTGATCACGCCCAAAGACGAACGGGCGTTCGTGGACGGACTCAAAGCTTTTGTCCAGGGACGTGAAAACTGTGCTCTGGAGCAGTTCACATCCTCTCTGAATCTGGCGGATTCCGCATTCATGGCCGGGTTCCTGGCCTTGAAGAAATTGCGATTCCAGGAGGCCGTGGAAGCCTTGCAACAGGCGAATCGACGCCATGGATCGCTGGGAAGCTTGTTTGCCAAGTACGGAGTGCATGTCGAACTGGTCTTGCCTATCAGCAGGGAATTGCAAGCCCACATCGGCCCGCGGCGGCGCGGGCTGCTCCTGGGCATGGCCGAAGCCTACCAGGCCATGGATGAGCATCTTTTGGCTGCCGAGGCGCTCATGGAACTGCGGGACATGCTGCCTGAAGATGTCGTGGTCAAGGCATCCCTGGCCGAACTGCTCCTGGACGCCCGCCCCGATGATCCCAAGACACATCATGAAATCGTGCGCATGGCCGGGAACGTGAGCAATGATTCTCCGGCTCATGGTGCCTTAATGCTCTACAAGGCCAAGGCGCTGCGTGCCCAGGGTCTGCATACCGCCGCCAGGGACACGCTGACAGCGGCCCTGCGCCGGACCAAGGAACGGAGCAAGGATTTGCTCTTGGCTCTGCGCTTTGAGCGGGCATTGGTTTACGCGGAGATGAACCAGCACCAGCGGTCGCGTACGGAATTGGAGAAGGTCTATGCTCAAAATCCGGAATATGAGGATGTGGGCCAAAGGTTGGGAGTGTCGGCAGGTTGATCTTTTCTTTTTTTTCGACTCAGGAGAAACAGCAACACGGCATCAGGTTCACGAACAACAATACCTGATTCCTCCGTCAACATTCTTACATTCACAATGGGTGACCTATGAAAGAGGAACATCTCAAACATATAGCCATATTACGAGCCGTGATCGGTTATCTTGGAGAGCAGACGACTCCGCCCTGGTGGGCCAGCGCTTTTTTTTCATCGTATGCCAAAAGTTTTTTGACGCCGATTTTTCCACGGACATTGTTTCAAGCCCAGTATCACGGTGTTTGCAGAGCGGCCATGCTGGTGCATGATGAACATATCGGCGTGGGATCGGTCCATCACTTGTTTCGATTGCCGGAGGATATGGAGCAGGCTGTTCATCAACTTGGTCAGACTTCCATGTTCACGGAGGAATGCAACGCTCTGCTGTCCAACAAGGAAACGGCACTGGACTATCTGACCCGGAACGCCTCCGGAATTGACTCGCAAAACGTGGCGTCAACATTTCAAGGGCCGATACGGATAGCCGATGTAGCCGCCATGCGCACTTCGGATACATGGCCCGGCCTCAGTGCCTGCTATGCTCAGGCTTTTGCCACGGATGCTCCGACCTATCCCTATTGGTATCAGCCAACATGACCAAAGCCGTGTACACCACACGACTCCAGGCCGGCTTGGGCATGGTTCAGGAAACCAGAACCCTTCTTGATCTTTGGGAGCCGGGCATGGATGCTTCGGCCCTGTTGCGGATTGCTTTGGAGAACGGGCAACTTCCTGGTATTTCGGCCCGCCGTCTGCGTAACCTGGTCATGGAAGGTTTCGCCCCCCGCCTGCTGGTCAACGACACCCGTCCGGCCCAGCTTGCCAGAAACCTGATGCCCCTCTTCTCCCAATCCGAATTTGAACAACTGCTGTTTGTTTTCGCCTGCCGGGCCAATCCAATCCTGGCCGATTTCACACGCACCATGTATTGGCCCGCCTATTCCTCCGGGCATGGAACGCTGTCCAACGAGCAGGCCAGGGAATTCGTCACCGAGGCCAATCGCAGCGGCAAAACAGCCAAGCCATGGTCAGACTCCACCATCATGCGGATGGCCGGATATCTCACGGGATGTCTTGCTGATTTCGGTCTGTTGGAGCCTGGGCGACGGAGTGAACGCCGCTTTGTCCCTTTTCACGGCCAACCAAGATCCCTGACCGCCCTGGTTTATGAAATGCATTTCGCGGGACTGGGCGATAATCAAATTTTAAGCCATCCGGACTGGGGGCTTTTTGGACTGGAAAGGGCGGACATGCTTGACCAGTTCAAGCGTTTCGCCTTGAAGGGCTGGATTATTCTGCAAAGCGCCGGGGGCGTTACCCGGATCGGTTGGCCCTGTAAAAACCTGGAGGAGTTGCAACGTGTCCTTGCTTGACGCCCATTTCGACGAACTCATGGCCCGCATCCGTCATGGCCGCGATTTAAGCCATGCCAGCTTTGAGCCTGTTTACTATTTAATCTTCCCACCAGCCAAAATTCTGGAAGTGAAGCGTGTCCAGCCTGCCTGGATCGCTCGGTTGCGCAATGCCGGATGGCAGGTCCACACATTTTCCCTGGGGCGGGAAATTTTAAAGATCTTGTCGGAAGCCCCCCAGCGCGCTCTCTGGCTGAAGGCGGACGCCAAAAACCCCCTGGCCTGGGATAAAACCAACCAATCCCTGGCCAACCTGATCATCGATACATTGCCCGAGCGCCTCGGTACGTTTCTGGATGGCATTCAGGAGACCAAAAGCAGCATCGTCCTGATCACGGATCTGGAGGCCCTGCATCCCTACATGCGCATCGGCGCCATTGAGGGAAAGCTTGCCGGGAGATTCAAGACCACCACGGTCATTTTCTATCCCGGGGAACGTGCCGGAACAAAATTGCAGTTTTTTGGCTTTTATCACCCCGACGGAAATTATCGTTCCGTACATGTCGGGGGGTGAACGTGCAAACCAACCGTCAATATTCAAAGGCGTCGATGCCGTAGGGGCGAGAAACTTTTCGCCCCTTTTCAGGGTCAAACCATAACACCATCAGTCGCCACAACCGGAGCAATTCATGCGTATACGAGACCTGTTCGACCCGTCGCGGGATATTCATCGGGCCATTGAGAAGGTGATTTCCTATGGGGCGTCTCAGGAAATTCGCCTCAAGTCCGAGATTAGTGAATACATCGTCACTGAAAGCATTGAGGAGCAGATGGAAAAGCTGCTTCGCCTGATGCAGACCGCCATGGAACAAGGTGGAGAGAACGAAATCGGGGTCTGGGTTTCCGGTTTTTACGGATCGGGAAAAAGTTCCTTCACCAAATATCTTGGTCTGGCCTTGGACGAAAACGTATCCGTGGAAGGAGTGCCGTTCCTGAAGCACTTGCAGAATCGTCTGCATAAGCCCCAGACCAAGGCCCTGCTGTCCACCGTGGCCACCCGCTTTCCGGCAGCGGTGGTCCTGCTGGATCTGGCGTCGTCCATGCTGGCTGGAGCGACCATGGAGGAGGTGTCCACGGTCCTTTACTACAAGGTGCTGCAATGGGCTGGGTATTCGCGCAATTTGAAAGTGGCCGCCCTGGAACGACGAATGCAGAAGGATGGCCGGTACACGGAATTTCTGGACCGCATCCAGGGCGAGCTGGGCGTGCCCTGGAAATCCGTACAAAACGATCCCTTGGTGGTGGACAGTTTGCTTCCGGAAATCGCCCACGCCATGTACCCCGTGCTGTTCAAGACACCCACGGCCTTTTCCACGGAGACTTCGGAGGTAGTGGTCTTTGAAAACGACCGGGTCAAGGAAATGATCGACATTGTCCGGGAAACGTCGGGCAAGCAGTGCGTGATCTTTATCATCGACGAGGTGGGCCAGTATGTTGGACCGCGCCACAATCTGATCCTGAACCTGGACGGACTGGCCAAGAACTTGAAGGCCATCGGCGAAGGCAAGGTCTGGATTGTGGGAACGGCCCAGCAGACCCTGACTGAAGACGACCCCCGCGTGGCCTTGAACTCTCCGGAACTCTACAAGCTCGGAGCGCGTTTTCCGATTCAGATCGATCTGGAATCCAGCGACATCAAGGAAATCTGTACCCGTCGCCTGCTGGGCAAATCTCCCAAAGGCCAGAGCATTCTTGAAGATGCCTTCGAAAAACAGGGTCAGTCTCTGCGCCATAGCACCAAACTGCAGGACGCCAAATATTATGCAGCGGATTTTGACAGGGCCACTTTTGTCAATCTCTATCCTTTTCTTCCGGCCCATTTCGACATTTTGCTGCACCTCTTGGGAGCGCTGGCCAAATCCACCGGCGGGGTTGGACTTCGCTCGGCCATCAAGGTGATCCAGGACATTCTGGTGGAAGGCCCGGCCCGTGGCGATATGCCCGTGGCCGATGCTCCCGTGGGCTGGCTGGCCACAACGGTCACCCTCTACGACGCCCTGCACCGGGACATCCACCGCGCTTTTCCCTCGTTGCACAAGGCCATGGAAAAGGTGCAAATCCGCTTTCCCGGTCCCTCCCTGCATCAGGACGTGGCCAAGACCGTGGCCGTTCTCCAGGTGCTGGGCAACATGCCCGTGACCAGGGGCAATGTGGCCGCGCTGATGCATCCGGGGCTGGACAGCTCGTCCCGGCGGGATCAGGTAGAGTTGGCCATTGCCGATTTGATCACCGATTCCATCGTGCCCTTTGGCGAGAAGGACGGCAATCTGTGCTTTTTCAGTGAAAAATTGAATGACATCGACCAGGAGCGCGCCCAGATCCCTCTGCGTTCCATTGAAGTGCGCCGGATCGAGAACGAGGCCCTGCGCGAGGTTTTTCAACCCCAGCCCAAGGTCACCCTGCACGGTTCCCTGACCGTGACCAGCGGACTGAAGGCCGTGCATGGACCCAACATTTCCAGCCTGTCCGGGGAGAAAGAGATCATCCAGACCCATGTGGAGTTCGTCGACCCTCTTGAACGCGATGCGGTTCGTGACCGCATGCTGGATGAATCCCGGCAACGCAGTTTCGAAAACGTGATCTTTTTGCTGGGTTACGCGGACCCGGCCATACGGGAGCAGGCCGGGGAAATCTATCGGTGCAACGAGATTGTGCTGCGCCATCGCAGCGATCCGGACCAGGAGGTCAAGGATTACTGCACGGCCCAGCTCGACCGCGCCGCCAGACTGGTCCTGGACCTGCAGCAGACCCTGCGGCGCAACCTTCTCCAGGGATCGTTCATCTTCCGGGGCAGTACCACCGCATTGAACAGCCTGGGGCAGGATGTGCTGGAAGCGGCCAAAAAACACCTCAATGACGTGGCGGCCCAGGTCTTTCATCGCTATGGCGACGCCCCTGTACGGGCCGATACCAATCTTGCTGAAAAGTTTTTGCGCCTGGGCAACCTCATGGCCGTAACCGCGGCCTTGGACCCGCTGCACCTGGTCCAGATCAGCGGCGGTTCGCCACAAATCAACACCGGGCACAAGGCTGTGATCAGTATCCGTGATTATGTGGAACGCACCGGAAGCGTCGAGGGGAAACGACTCTCGGACCATTTCTCCGGAGATCCCTACGGCTGGTCTCCGGACACTCTGCGGTATCTGGTGGCGGGAATGCTTCTGGCCGGAATGATCAAGTTGAAAATTTCCAGCAGGGACGTATTGGTCAACGGACAACAGGCCGTTGACGCTTTGCGCACCAATGCCTCCTTCAAAAACGTGGGCATCTCCCTGCGCGACGCCCCTGTGCCGATGGAGGTTCTGGCCAGGGCCGCGGAACGGCTCACGGACCTGGTGGGTGAAACCGTGATGGCCTATCCCGAGGACGAGGTCAGCAAGGCCGCAGTCAAGCACTTCCCCCGCTTTCAGCATCAGTTTGGCCCCCTGGCCGAAAAACTGGAAAATCTCGGCCAGCCCGGCGCTGAAATCGTCCGCACCCTGAACCAGGAACTGGCAGACGTCCTGCTGACGGACGCCTCAGACCTGCCGCATCGCCTGGGCAGCGAGGAATCGCCGCTTTACGACGGACTGAAATGGGCAGCCCAGGTGGATCTGGCGCTGAAGAACGGCCTGGAATCCGTTGTCCGCGATCTGCAGAACTACCGCCGTGAAATTGCCGATCTACCCGATTCCGGAGCGCCCGGAGATCTGCGCAAGAATCTGTCCGAGGACCTGGAACTGCTGGGTCAGCGCCTGGAAAGCACGGATTTTCACCACCATCTGACGGACTACAACACGTTGCTGACAAACATCCGTGCCAGAATTGAGGAAACCATAAAGCGCGTCGCGCAAGACCAAGACAAAAGTATCAAGATGGCCGGTCAAAGTCTGAGCTACTTGCCGGATTGGAAAGAGCTGACCCAGGAAGAAAAGACCAACACGCTGGCTCAGCTCGATGCCCTCATCCTTGAACCTGGCCAGGGAATTGCCGGTCTCAAGGAACTTCTCTCCCAAGAATACGTGATTTCCACCACGATGAGTCGTCTCACGGAGTATGTTGCCAAACGTGGCCATGAGCACCGGATAGAACGGATGAAGCAAAAAAAGGAAGACAACTTTCGCGAAGGGCGCACGAAACTGACCCGAAATTTTGCCATTCCATCCATGGTCAGTGATCCTGCCCAGATCGAATCCTTGATTCATAAATTGCAAAACCTGAAAGAGGAACTGACCTCCTACAGTGAGATTGAAGTAACCATATCTCTCGAATGAGGCAGTAGGCAGATAGCCACAGAACTCAGCAACTACCTACAGCCTTCTATAAAAGGAATCATCATGGCTTTCGATCAACCTACCCGTAACCGCTTGGCCAAATTCGTCGGTGAGGCGCGTGCGTTGTTGTCCGCGGAATTCACCCAGCAGTTGCAGCAGACGCATGGTCTTGACCCGAACACAGGACGTGTAGCCGGGATGGATCGGCTGGCCCATCTGGACGACACCAGTCGGGAGACGGCCAGGCTGTTGCGGGAGACCATGGACCATTACCTGGCCGGTTCCACGCAAACCGCCAAAGCCGTGCAGGTTGTTCTGGACCGGATCATGCGTGAACAGGCCTTCACCGTACTCAACCGCCTCTGCGCCCTGCGCATGGCCGAAGCCCGCAATCTGATCATCGAATCCATTGCCAAGGGCGCTCAGTCCAAAGGTTTCCAGCCTTATGCCAAGCTGGCCGGGACAGCCCTGGGCCAGACCGGGGACGCCTACAAGTGCTATTTGTTCAGCCTGTTCGACGAATTCGCCCTGGACCTGCCCGTGCTCTTCGACCGCTTCAGCTCCCAGGGACGGCTGTTCCCCCGTGAGACAGCCCTGGAAAATCTGCTGAGCCTGATCAACGCCCCGGAACTGGAACAGCTCTGGGCCGAGGATGAAACCATCGGCTGGATCTATCAGTATTTCAACTCCGTGGAAGAGCGCAAAGAAATGCGTGCCCAGTCCGCGGCCCCGCGCAACAGCCGGGAACTCGCCGTTCGCAACCAGTTCTTCACTCCGCGCTATGTGGTAGAATTTCTCACGGACAACACCCTGGGCCGGATCTGGTACGAAATGACCAAGGGCGAGACGGACTTGACAACGACATGCCGCTACCTGGTCCGTCGGCCACGCGAAGTATTCCTGGAGCAACCAGGCCACTTTATTTCCGAGGTTCGCCACCCTGGAATCGAGGCCGCCTTGAGCGGCGACTTTTCTCAACTGCCTGAGCCTGATGAAATCACCTGGAACCAACTCCAAAAGCTTGCCCTGGGCATTGAAGGCTACAAACTCGCCCCGGCGCTGGGGTTGGGCGATTGCCTTGAGTTTGCAAGCCAGCGCATCAACGAATTTAAGCAAACCGATCAATGGCGTGGCGATGCCGCTGAACTCTGGATCTGCTTGTTCTACGAACAACGCGCTTCCAGGCACGCCATGGAAGATCCGCATGGCGAACATTTGGCGGCCATCAAATCCCTCTACGCCGCACTTCGGCAGCAGCTCACCATGGACACCAGCGAGCTGTCCCAGCAAGAACTGCTGAACCTCCCGGTATTCATCCCCCACCGCCCCCTGAAAGACCCCCGCGACATCCTCATGCTCGACCCGGCTTGCGGCTCCATGCACTTCGGGCTGTACGCCTTCGACCTCTACGAGCGCATCTACGAAGAAGCCTGGAAACTCAGGGACACTCTGCCATCCCAGTCCACAGGCCAAACCCTTCAAAAGGATTACCCCTCCCTGGATGATCTGCTCCTTGCCCTGCCCAAACTGATCATCGAACACAACATCCACGGCATCGACATCGACCCCCGCGCCGTGCAGATCGCCGGCCTGTCCTTGTGGCTGCGCGCCCAAAAATCCTGGAAAGCCCGGAACATCCAACCCCAAGCCCGCCCTCGGATCACCAAATCCCACATCGTCTGCGCCGAACCCATGCCCGGTGACGAGACCCTGCGCCATGAATTCATCGAAGGACTCAGACCACGTGTTCTGGGCCAGCTTGTGAACGAGGTCTTCGAGAAAATGAAACTGGCCGGAGAAGCCGGTTCCTTGCTGAAGATCGAGGAAGAGATCAAGGACGCCGTGGCCGCGGCCAAGCAGCAATTCAAGGCCACCACGCCCAAAGAGCAAAAAGTCATGCTCCCCGGCATCAAGCTGCCCCAGAAACCAACCCAACTCCGCTTCGACCTCTCGGACGTCAGTGACAAGGACTTCTGGCGAAACACGGAACAGCGCATTCTTGATGCGTTGAAAAAGTACGCGGAGCAGGCTGAGAACGGAAATACCGTGCGCAGGCGGTTATTCGCCGAGGACGCAGCGCGGGGGTTTGCGTTTATTGATCTGTGTCGGAAGCGGTATGATGTTGTGTTGATGAATCCGCCGTTTGGTGAATCAGCTGCCAATTCTCATTACTACATCGATCATGCATTTCCAGAGTCAAAAAATGACATATTCGGTGGATTTATTACAAGATGTCTTTCAGTCCTTACGAAATTTGGAAGATTGGGAGCAATAACTAACCGTGTCGGATTTTTTAATTCTCAATTTGAGAAGTGGAGAAACATAGCTCTGATTGGAGAAGGCAAGTTGGATACTGCGGCTGATCTTGGATATGGAGTCCTTGATGCGATGGTAGAAACTGCAGCCTACATTGTTACGATTGGGAAAAAAAATAATTCTGCGACAATATGTGGACTTCTAAAGGCTGAAGATAAAGGAAAAACTCTTCTTTCGTCAATAGAGTCAATTTTGTCAGACCGACCATCTAATTTATATTATTTGGTTAATTTAGATGTTTTTCGCCTCTTGGCTGGACACCCAATTTGTTATTGGGTTCCTGAACATACCTTACGGAAGCTCGCTGCACACCCCAGATTTGAAAACGAAAAAAGAACAGCGAAACAAGGCCTCGCAACAGCTGATGATTTCCGGTTTATCTCTGCTGCATGGGAGGTTTTTCCATGTTCGCTCGGCAGTCACTTTTTTTTCTTTGCCAAAGGCGGGGAATACCGTCCATTCTGGGACGACATTCACCTTGTGATTAACTGGGAAAATGATGGAGAAGAAGCCAAAGCATTTGCTGGGACCCTCTACAATAATTCTCACTGGAGCAGAATACTTAAAAATGTAGATTTCTACTTCAAACCGGGGCTGACATATCCAGAACGGACCACAAGCGATTTTGCTCCACGTATATTTCCTAGTGGCTGTATTTTCAGCGCAACTGGCCAAGCCATATTCTTTGAGTCACTCATTGAAGCCGAAGCGTTTCTTGGCGTTTATATATCCCGATCATTTCGCCTTCTTTTTGAGCTATTCATAGGTTCAGGTGATGCTGTTGTCTCCGGTAGTGCAGCTAGACATTACAAATCAGGAGTTATCAATGCAGCACCTGTTCCAGAATTAAAATATGAAATTAAAAATGTTATTTCTGATTCCGTCAGGCAATGTACAAATATTGTTATTCAAAATTTTCAGTTTAATGAAACTACGAGGCACTACTTTATATCTATTTTAATCAATGAAGATAATCGTGCGTCTATAAAAAAACTTGCAGTAAATCATCGTATAAATATTAATCTAAATGCTCTTAAAATATTAGAGAATACTTGGAAAATTGACAAAACTGTTTCGACTGCATATCAATTATACGATGACGATTTTGTTGTACTACGAGATGAATATGGTATGCATCCATGCGAATACTCGAAAAATAAATTACAATTATCAAAAGATGAATGCCTGAATTTGTGGAACTTAAGTGATGAATCTTTGGTTGACTTGGTAGCGAAGAGAAAGGGGAGCACACGCCAAATTACAAAGAAATCATTCTATGCCGACAGAAAGATTGAACTGATATGCCATTATTATGAAGTACACCCCCAGTCGATCATTTCATTTTTAAATCAATGGTCTGTAATTTCCAAAGATGACCTATTGTCTGAAGTAGAGAGAAATCTTAGTTATTGGATTGGGTGCATCTTCTGCCGCTGGGACATCCGCTTAGCCCTCGACTCCACTCTCGCCCCCCCTCTCCCCGACCCCTTCGATCCCCTCCCAATCTGCCCCCCAGGCATGCTCATCGGCCCGGACAGCTTGCCCGCAACTCCGGGCAACATCGTCAGCGAGGAATGGCTTCGCAGGCGGCGGTGTGTTGATGGGCGGTGGGTTGTTGAGAGGGCGGAAACTGATGACTGGCCGCTGACCACTGACAGATATCCCTTGAACATCCCTTGGAACGGCATCATCGTGGATGACGAGAACCATCCGGATGACATCATCCGCCGGGTGCGGGAGGTGTTGGATGTGATCTGGAAGGACAAGGCTGGGGATATTGAGCAGGAGGCTTGCCATATTCTCGAAATTGACGGGTTGCGGGAGTATTTTCGGAAGCCGTCCGGATTTTTCGCCGATCATCTCAAACGCTACTCCAAGAGCCGCCGCCAGGCTCCCATCTATTGGCCTTTATCCACCCCTTCCGGGTCGTATACACTCTGGATCTACTACCACCGCCTTACGGACCAGACCCTGTACATCTGCGTGAACGACTTCGTGGAACCCCGCTTGAAGCAGATCGCCGAGCGGTTGGACGTGTTGCGCGGTACGGAGCGCAAAGGTTCTGCGGAAAAGGAATACGAGGAACAGGTTCGACTGGAGCAGGAGCTGCGGGAGTTCCGTGATGAGCTGCTGCGCATTGCCGCGTTCTGGAAACCCAACCTCAACGACGGGGTGCAGATCACAGCGGCCCCGCTCTGGCAGCTCTTCCGTCTGAAACCCTGGCAGAAGAAACTCAAGGAAACCTGGGACAAGCTGGAAGCCGGGGACTACGACTGGGCGCACCTGGCCTACAGCATCTGGCCGGACCGGGTCCGCGAAGTCTGCAAAACAGACCGCTCCATCGCCATCGCCCACGGACTGGAGGAATTGTGCGAGGTGGAAGTGGCCAAGAAGGGCAAGAAACGGGGGAGAAAGAAGGCGATTGATGATTCAACGGAGCAGGTATGATTATTCCACGAGTTGTCCTGGATACAAACATCCTGGTTGCGGCATCGCGAAGCCGCAAGGGGGCGTCTTATGCAATTCTGCAAGCTTTGCGGGCAGGTCGCATCAAGGCCTTGGGCTCCGTGCCGTTGATGGTTGAATACGAAGCGGTTTTGAAACGCCCGGATCATCTCCAAATTGGCGGCAGGACGGAAGAAATGGTGGATGCATTCCTGGATGCTTTGTGTTTGCTCATGGACTATGTACACTTGCATTACCTGTGGCGGCCACAAACCTTTGATCCGGCGGATGAGATGGTCCTGGAGACCGCCTTGAACGGGAGAGCTGCAGCATTGATTACCCTGAACATTAAGGATTTTGACGCAGCCAAAAAATTTCGATTGCCTGTTTTACATCCTGGTGTTTTCATCCAGAAATTGAACAAAGGAGGGATCTGATGCCCCAATTCGCATTGCAGTTGCCAGAGTCCTTGCTTGCTTTTGCTCATAAGGTCGCGGAGGAGGAGCAGGTTCCCATGAATCAATTTTTCATCATGGCCATTGCGGAAAAAGTCTCCGCGCTCAAAACCGAGGCCTATTTTAGAGAACGGTTGGCACGAGGGGATCTTGAGGCATTTGATGCCTGGATGAAGGCCAGTCCGGACGTCCCCCCCATGGAGGGTGATGAATTTCCAGAAGAAAACGTCGAGCGGTAGGGACTGAAGGCGAGAAGCGTCATGAGTTGTTATTGCGTATCCATGGCAATGACATTTCTCCAAACTGCAAGGAGCGCATTCTCCATCTGTTAACTGCAAAGGTATGCCATGAGAATTGAATCAATTCGCTTGCAAAACTTCAAGGTCTTTCAGGATGTTGATCTGCGGGATATCCCTCCATTTTGCGTCGTTGTCGGGGCCAATGGGACGGGCAAGTCCACGCTTTTCGAGGTGTTTGGCTTTTTGAAAGACTGCCTGACGTTCAATGTCGGTTCCGCCATTCAAAGCCGGGGCGGGTATCATGAGTTGGTGAGTCGGGGCCATGAGCAGGAAAACATCGTTATCGAGCTGCAATTTCGTATGGAAATCAGTAGAGTGCAGCGCCTGGTGACGTATTATCTTGAGATCACCAATGCGAACAAAAGACCGGAAGTTGCGCGTGAGATTTTGCGATACAAAAGAGGCAGCGCCGGGTCGCCGTATCATTTTCTGGATTTCAGCTTTGGCCGGGGCAAGGCCGTGGTCAATGAGGATGACTTCAACAAGATCGACGAAGAACTGACCAAAGAACCCCAGGAACTGGACAAGGCCGACATTCTAGCCATCAAGGGGCTGGGACAATTTCAGAAGTTCAAGGCAGCCAATGCCTTCCGGCAACTGATTGAAAACTGGCACGTCTCCGACTTCCACATCAACCTGGCTCGCGGCAGCAAGGATGCTGCAGGGTATGCCGAACACCTTTCCGTGACCGGGGACAATTTACAATTGGTGGCGAACCGCCTGTTTGAAGAACATCCGACGATCTTCGGCAAAATTATCGAGCAGATGAAGACCCGTGTGCCGGGAATCGCTTCGGTTGAGCCGGAACCGACCAAGGACGGAAGGTTGTTGCTCAAATTCCAGGACGGATCGTTCAAGGACCCGTTCATTGATAAGTACGTCTCCGACGGAACCATCAAGATGTTTGCCTATCTTGTGCTGCTCTACGACCCCTCTCCCCATCCCCTCCTGTGCGTCGAAGAGCCGGAAAACCAGCTTTACCCCCGCCTGCTCTGGGAACTTGCCGAGGAATTTCGCACCTATTCCCTGCGGGGCGGCCAGGTTTTCGTGTCCACGCATTCCCCTGATTTCTTGAATGCGACGCAAATCGAAGAAGTTTTTTGGTTGATCAAAAACACCGGTTTTTCCCAGGTACGTCGGGCCAAAGACGATGAGCAAATCATCGCCATGATGCAGGATGGCGCTCAAATGGGCTATCTCTGGAAACAGGGCTTCTTTCCGGGAGTGGACCCGCAATGATGACTCTGGTGTTTTTGTTGGAAGAGCCATCCGCCGAAGCCATGCTGAAAGGGTTGCTGCCAAATGTTCTGCCGTCGGGTTTGGCTGTTGAATACAAGATTTACGAAGGGAAATACGATCTGGATGCAAACTTGCCTCGTGTTCTCCGCACATGGAAACGTCCAGACTCCTTCTTTGTCGTGCTCAGGGATCAGGATGCCAGTGATTGCCGAAAGCTGAAAAAGAATTTGCTGGAACTTTGCGGAAGGACCGGCAGTCCCAACGTCTTGATCCGCATTGCTTGCCGCGAACTGGAAAGTTTCTATCTCGGGGATCTGAACGCGGTGGAGAAAGGCCTTGACATTCGAGGCCTTGGCGCGATGCAGCAAAAGCGGAAATTTCGCAATCCAGACCAAATAGTCAAGCCCTCTCTTGAATTGTTCAAGCTCACCAAGGGTAGGTATCAAAAGGTTTCCGGCTCAGTTGCGATAGGCAAGCATTTGCAGCCGCAACATAATCATTCCAAGAGCTTCAACGTACTCATTGCCGGGTTGAACCGCATTTCCGGCGATGCACGCGAAACTGCAGGGAAATCATGAAAGCCATTAAATCCTTCATTCAGCAGGACGTGCTCCTGCCCCGTGTGACCCGCTCCGAAGTTCTGGTGGTCTACGATCCGGAGGAGCGGTATCGGGAATTGTGCCTGGAACTGGCCGGCGAGAAATTGCTGGTGATCGATGCCGGTCTGGGCAGCATCCAGGCCAGGGAAACGGCGTTGCAGGCGCTGATGGACATGGACGAAGCCGGAGCGACGACCAAAGGCCTGCTTATCCATGTTCCGGCCAAGCCGCCAATGTCCGACGAAGATAAACAGCGGGATCCGTTCAGCGTGTACTCCGCCGCGGGTGAGATATTCCCGCAAAGCGACGGGGATTCCTTCCAAAGCTTGTGCATGCGGGCCAAGGCTGATCATGTGGCTGATATCCGGCGCATTTTTGCCAATGACCCCAACCCGGAGTTCGAGGTCATCGACGCCGTGGGCCTGGGCATGAACTGGCCCAATCTGCGAGCCATTCTAGAGGTGGAATCCGCCAGGGACATCCTGTTTGCCCTGCTTGCGCCGGACAAAAAGCAGATTGGCAGTCTGAAGAACCGGGACTCCTGGAACCCGGAGATTGCCGGTCTGCTTCAAAGCAGTCTGGGCATGGACCTCAAGACGCGCAGCAAAAGCTGGGAGACCATTGCCGAGGAGATGTGGCGCTTTCTGTTGTTCAGTGAATTCGTCTTCGACCTCCCGGCCCCCTTGCCGAGCAGTCTGGAAAACGTTCCTCACGCCGCTGATGAGGCCAGACCTCTGGTGCTGGATCTGTGCGAACGGCTGCGCAATGACCTGCGCACCCGGGAGACGTACATCCAACGCGCCAATGCCGTGGAACGGGACCTGAACCTGGCTGATACATGTGCTGATTTGACGGACCTGGGTGCTTTGGACACCTTTGCCTTTGAAGAAAAGACCATTTTTATCCAGTGCATGGAGGCCATGCAACGCGACAACCTGGACAGGGCCCGGTCCATTCTTAAAGTCCGATCTCACAGCATCTGGGCCGGTCAGGGCGAAAGCCGAAGCAAATGGTTTTTCCTGGAAAATGCCGTCAATCTCCTGGAAGCCTGCGCAGACGCCCAGGCCAGTCTCTCTGACCATGTCCGGACCCAGGAAGCCCTGCTGGATGCCTATACCTGCAGCTTGCGCGAGGTGGACCGCCACCATCGCCAAATGGAAGAGTCCGCCGCGGAACTTTTCGAGATGGTGGATCAGCTCAAGCCGGCCCTGCGACATGCCCAAAAAGCCTATGCCCGAGTGGCCGGCGCTCTGCAGGGGCATTTTCTGCGACATCTGGAACAGAACGGGTGGCCGCCGCGGAACGCCCTGGCCAATGCCGACGTGTTCGACCGCTTTGTCGCCCCCAGACTGCGGCAAAGCGGCCAGAAAACAGCCATGCTGCTGATCGACGCCCTGCGGTATGAATTGGGTGTAGCCCTGGAGATGCAGCTTGCCGGAGAAGGTCAGGTGAAACTGCATACATCCTGCGCGCAACTTCCGACCATCACCCTGGTGGGCATGGCCAGCTTGTTGCCCGAGGCGGGTCGCGATCTCCGGTTGATCCAAAAGGATCAGACCACCATGCTGCCTGCTCTGGGCGAGACGATCCTCTCCTCTGTGGCCCAGCGCATGGATATCCTCCGCAAACGGTACGGGCAGCGCTTCGCGGAAACCACCCTGAACGAATTCGGATCTGGTCGGTACACCGTGGAGCCCGGCGTGGAACTGCTGGTCCTGCGCAGTGCATCCATTGACAGCGCCCTGGAAAATTCCGTGTCCATGGGGTTGCGCATGCTCCAGGACGTGCTCAAAACCATCAGGGTTTGTGTCCACAAGCTGAAAACACTGGGTTTTCAGGAGGTGATCATTGCCACGGATCATGGCTTTTTCCTGAACACCAATGCCCAGGCCGGGGATGTCTGCGCCAAACCCCAGGGCAAATGGCTGAACATCCACGAGCGGTGCCTGCTCGGAGATGGCGCAAGCGACAGTGCCAACTTCGTTCTTCCGGCGGAGCACCTGGGCATCCGGGGGGATTTCACCCAGATTGCCGGGCCTAAAAGCATGGCCACCTACGCCAAATCCGTCACCTATTTTCATGGCGGGGCATCGTTGCAGGAGGCGGTGGTGCCATTGCTCACCATTCGCCTGAAGGACGACCAGGAAAAAACATGGACACGTCCGGAAGTCACCCTGACCTACAAACGCGGCGCCAAACGGATCACCACCCGCCTGCCCGTGATCGACGTGCACATTGGCCGCGGAGATCTCTTGTCCAGCGGGAAAACTACGGAATTCCTGTTGGAGGCCCACGACAAAAAAGGCAACGTGGTCGGCGAAGCCCGCCCGGGCGGCCACGTCCACCCCAGCACGCGCACGATCACCCTGAGCAGTAGTCAGGCCGTTTCCGTCGTCATGCGCATGGACATGGACTTCGAAGGCAAATTCACCATCAAAGCCCTGGATCCCACGACCTTGGCGGTTTTCGGCAAGCTGGAACTGGAGACGGATTATACGGTGTGATGGGGTAATCCTACCTACTGCTCCTACTCCATAAAGGGAGATACCATCATGCTCGAACAGCACAATTCACATCCACAATCATCAACTGACCTCTTAGCACGGAAAAAACTTTTGGACCATGAATTGTCACGCTGTCTCGATGTGCTGATCGCAAAAGGTAACCCGAAAAAGGTGATCCTGTTTGGAACCATGGCTAAGGGCGGGGTGAATGAATGGTCCGATATAGACCTGGTCGTGGTTGAAGAAACAAAACTTCCTTTTTATCAGCGCCTGCGAAAAATCAGAGGAATGCTTCGTCCTCAAGTAGGAATGGACATTGTTGTCTATACGCCTGAAGAGTTTGAAAAAATGAGTTCAGAGCGCGCCTTCGTCAAAGATGAGGTTATTCAAAATGGAAAAGTGCTTTACGAACGAAGCGCGTAGCCGCTGGCAGTATTTTGCACATCAAGATCTGCAGATGGCGGAACTTGCATTGAATGAAGGCATCTTCAATCAGGTCTGTTTTCACAGTCAGCAGTGTGTTGAAAGTGCCTCAAAGGTCTGCTTGCGGGGTTGAACCTAAAAGTTCCCCGTACCCACTCCATTGTCGATTTATTGAGGGCTTTGCCTTCTGACTGCAGCAACAAACTCATCGGCAATTTGCGGGAGACCCTCGAACTGATGGACATCTATTATATTCCCACTCGCTATCCGGAAGCCTTGCCGGGCAGTCTGGCGGAAGGGTTGCCGGAGCGTGAAGATGCAATCACGGCCATCACCACGGCACGTGAATGCTGGCAAAAACTGGGCTGAAAGAGGACAAAAGCCAATGGATGCGCTGGATACCAAGCTAAACGAAATCTTTTCCGGAAAAGTGGTGCGCAAGGATCTGTTGCACCACATCAAGAAAGGCACGAACGTGCCGACATTCGTGCTGGAATTTTTGTTGGCCCGATATTGTGCCAGCGACGAGCAGGAGGAGATTCAGGCTGGGATCGAGGCAGTCCTTGCCACGTTGCAAGACAACTACGTCCGGCCCGACGAGGCCAATGCGGCCCAGTCCAAGGTGGCGACCAAGGGCAAGCACCGTTTCATCGACAAGGTCCATGTTCGATACGTGGAAAAGGAAAAACGGCATTGGGCGAGCATGGAGAACTTCAACTCCCAGCGCATCGCCATCCCGGAACGTTTCTACAAGGACAACGATCGGCTGCTGGAAGGCGGCATCTGGAGCGAGGCCACCATTGCCTACAACGAGGTGGATGACGATGACTATGCGTTCTATATTGAAGACTTGCGACCCATCCAGCTCAGTCGCTTCGATTTTGAGCATTATTGCGAAGGACGCAAAGCCTTTACCACGGAAGAATGGCTCAGCGCCATCCTGCGCTCTGTGGGCCTTGAACCGAACCGGTTGTCCCACCGCCTCAAGCTGCACTATGTAGCCCGTCTGGCGTCCCTGGTAGAAGCCAATTTCTGCTTCATCGAACTCGGTCCTCGGGGTACGGGCAAGTCGTACTTTTTCAGCGAATTTTCCCCATATTCCACCCTTATCAGCGGTGGTCAGGCCACCAAGTCCACCCTTTTCTACAACAATGCCCGCAAGCGCATCGGCCTGGTAGGTTACTGGGATACCGTGGCCTTTGACGAGGTGGCCGGCATCAAGATCAAGGATCAGGACACGATCCAGATCATGAAAGACTTCATGGCCAACGGACGCTTTTCCCGGGGCGTTGAAGTCATTGCCGACGCCAGCCTGGCATTCGTGGGCAATATCGACCACTCCATCGAACAGGTGGTGAATTCCACGGACTACGACCTGTTCATGCCCCTGCCCAAAGAATTCGACCTGGCCGTAATGGACCGCTTCGCCCTGTATCTGCCGGGCTGGGAAATGCCCAAGAACGCATCAGATTATCTGACCCTTAATTACGGGTTCATCACCGACTATCTGGCCGAAGCATTTCACCACCAATTTGCCCGGACCAACCGCTATGAAAGCGTGTCCAAGCGCATCCGGTTGGGCACATCCGTGGAAGGTCGGGACGAGAAAGGAATCAAAAAAACGGTCTGCGCGTTTGTAAAGATTCTGCATCCGGACGGACAGCCCACGGACGCCGAGTTCGAATCCTACGTGGCTTACGCCGTGGAGGCCCGGCGCAGGATCAAGGAGCAGATGAACAAGCGTAAGCCGGATGATGAATTTGCCATGATCGACCTGTCCTACTTCAACGCGGATGGCCAAGAAATCGTCGTCCGCTGCCCGGAGTCCCAGGATGCCCCGGCCACTCAGCGCCCGGTACGCAAAACCCTGAGTGGATTAGGCAGGTCGGAAGGCGCTGTGGCGCATCGTCCCGCCCCGACAAAAAAAGGCTCTGAACAATCAAAGAGCCAGCCGCCACTGGATCTGCAGCCCACCCCTACCGAAATCCTCCCGCTCACTCCCACCCAGACTGATTCGAAACCTCGGGAACAGCATTTCACCATTCTCTATGGGGACACCGGCCACAGCTATGAATCCATCCTGGCTCCGTATTTGGCCGATGCAAAGGAGGTTGTCGTCGAAGACCCTTACATTCGGATGACCCACCAGGTTCAGAACTTCGTGCGTTTTTGCGAGGCAGTGCTCAAGAACTCGACTGTCAGAAAAATTCAACTCATCACTGGTTTTGACGATAATCAACAAGTGGCGGAAACCAAGGATAAACTCGACGACCTGCAACAAAGCCTGCTGGACATGGACGTCGCGCTGGAAGTGCGGTTCAGGGAAGGCATCCATGACCGGGAAATCCGTCTGGACAACGGCTGGGTCATCAAGATTGGCAGAGGCCTGGACTTTTACCAGAGACCAGGCACGTGGTTCGATATCGGCGCCAGTGACCTTTCATTGCGCAAATGCCTGGAGACGAAAGTGGATATTTACAGGAATGAGAAATGATTCAAAGCATGTCTAACGCTTGGAGACAAGTTTATGCCTCAATCAGTTCATGCAAGTCCTGTCAGTTTGGCCGTTAACCATGAATTACAAGAAAAAACTGCTCGCGATTCCAAGAATGCGATTCTTGCCAAACAACTTGCAAAACAGAAAAGAATTGAGAGTCCTCAGGTCGTAATTCCGCAAAACTTTACGGGCAACGTTACGCGCGACGAAACAGATCGGAGAGAATATAAACTACGTGAGTTGGCTGCTTTCCATGAAATAAGCGAGCATCCCTTTCAAGCCATGGTGGAAGTTATCACCGAAACTGAGGACGAAAGGGACAATGTCCATGTAAAAAAGCAACTCTGGTATGCCAATGAAAAATTGAACTGCAATATAGTACTGGGAACTGACGGCAACAGCATCAATATTCTCTCCTGGACTCACCCCGGCCTTCAAGCGGCCATTTCTCGGCCGTTAAATTCAGAACATGATCTAGACGATGACGGATTGACACTTTTAAGTGTGAAACCTTTGGTCAGGGCGCGTTATGACCAGGTGATCCCAGAGGTTATCGGCATCTATGAACCTCTTGGCCGAACCAGGATGGAAGAACGCCCTGAACCAAAGACTGGGCTTAAAGCAGTCAAACTGAACATGACCCCAGATCAAATAAGTGCGTTCATCAGTAAAATGGATGGGCTGTTGTTCGTCACTGGCGCACCGGGAAGCGGAAAAACGACAGTCGCATTCCAGCGAGCTCGTTTTCTGATCAACGAATATTTGGATCCACAGCGACAAAAGAAACCAAACAGAATACCTTATACTCCCGAACATACACGGATATTCCTGGGAAACCAGAACCTCGTCGAATACTCCCGGTCTTTGCTTACGGAAGGACTTGATCTTCCAGCACAACTTGTCGAGTTGGTGCCAAAGTTCATCAATGCATATCTAGGAGATATTTGGCAGTACAAGCATGATGCCCGAGCTCGACCGAGAAGGCTGCCACCCCTCGAGACACGAGCCAGGATGGCTTTTTTCGGACTCGGCACGCCTGCTGATCTGAAGGGCATTTGGAATGTTTATGAATTGCAGATCATAGAACGCTTGAAGCAGGCGATGGATGCGGCGTGGGTTGTAAAATTGCAAAAAGATTCAACCAAAAAAACATCCAGCGAGACTTTGGCTACGGCGCTCTCCATTTGTGCGAATATTTCCCCTGGCAATAACCCCATTGGGTCAAGGCTGAGACTGGATGACATATATCAGCGTGTGAGCGGTCAATATGAGGAGCATAGAAATACACTTAAAGGCACTGCTCGAGAGAACTTTGACAATCTTTTCAAGCAATGGATCTATCATGTGTATGACCCGTTTGATGCTTTGAAAATCTATTGGTCAGATCATTTCTTAACTGGCAAGGAGAGGATGAAAGCAGGCACTGCCTCTCGCATTGAAACCAATGAGATTTTGCAGAGCTTGCAACAAGACTGGGAGAAACGGTACTACGGACCAGAAGAAGAGCCTTGGCTGGCCTGGCTTCTGCGTTTTGCCATGCCTGAAAGAATGCATCATGAACGGAAATTCAAAGAAATACCAAGTGCCTTTGGCATTATGGGAACTGAAGATAATCGTTGGACGCATGTCGTTATTGATGAGGCCCAAGACTTATGTGTTGCTGAAGCATCAATCATCGGCTCATTGGTTCATCCCATGGGCGCGCTTACAGTTTCAGCAGATTTCAAACAAATAGTCTCCCCTGTTTGGGGGATGACTGACATGAATGGTTTTTCCATTGGCAATAAATTTTTTAACTCGAAAAACCGTCGACAGTACCCATTTGCCAGAAACATGCGGCAAAGCCAGCAAATAGGATTATTTTTAGAATCGTTCTATCAAGCGGCCTTCGGAGAAAGGGCAAGATTTGAGGCTGGTAATAGAATACAGGACATAAAACCACAGTTATTAATTTGTCCGCAACATGAATTCTCATTAAGAATCAAACAAGTGTTCAATTTGGTCAACAGGTCTCCTGTTCTTTCAAGCATTGCACTTCTTCAGATAAATGAGGATCAAGAAAGCATGGAGCGGCTGCGGGATTCGCTAAAAAATATTAATGTTCCTTTAGCTAACATTTGGGAGTCCAAAGTCGATAAAAACCATCTTGTGACAACGAGCGTTGAGCGGATCAAGGGATTGGAATTTGACGCATGTATTGTTCTCGGATTGGATGACGTCGAACGTGCTTCATTAAACTTCACCACGAACAGAGCATATGTAGCATTATCAAGACCGACAAGACGGTTGGCAATTATCTGTGAACACTTTCCCAGACTTCTTCAGAATGTAAATACAACTTTATTTGAGACAATACGTTCAAACTAATCGAACTCCAGGAGAATTCAATGAATGAATTAAGTAGGGAGCCTCTTTTCCCCGAATTTAAAAAATATGCCGATGAAAAGAAGCTTATTGAGTCTTCCAAAGGAAGCAGCCAAATAAAAATATATCGAATTCTCGGCCACGGAAAAACAAGAGCTAAAGGACTCGACCTTCCTCCCGCACCCATTGAAAGAATGCAGGAGATATCTACTTTTGATTCCCAAGATGAAAACGCCTTGCCTGACAGCGTTGCCAATGAAATTGCCGATATAAAAAATAAACTGAAGGAAGAGCTTGCTCATTTTCGCAGTCAAGAGGGAATACGCAGGTTTTCGGTCCAGGCATTGAAATCGCTTGATGTTCCAACCGGCCAAAAAAATAATCATTTCTTTGCGGGCCGCTTTGTTTTAATTCCATCAAATGGAGGGATGGACTGGGCTTGGTCTCTGACGAAACATTATCCAATTGTTTCCAAAATCCCTCCAGATCTAGGATATCTGAAGGAGGCTCATGCAAGAGCAGAGAGGTTTATCGAGGAAATTATTTTACCAGTAGAAGTCTTTAACAATCGAATAGACCTCAGTTGGGCCATGGCGAGACACTTTTCGGAAAGTTCAGAACAAGTTTTAATCAGGGATGTCGCAAGAATGTTCAAGGTAGCTGGCCAGGATGACAAATTTTGGAATAATCCAAAAAAATCTTTTTTTACTGACCGACCTGATGCAACATTCATCGCAAATCTCATGCACAGCATCTCCAGAAATACTTTGAGTAAAAAATATAATTTCATTCCTGCGACCCTTCATCAGTCAAAACAGGCATTTTATTTTCCTGAAGATAATGAAGGTACACTAACAAGGCCAATGATATACATGATTAAAAAGTAGAAGGAGATCCAATATGGATATTTCAAAAAAAGACGCAAAGTATTTAAAAAATCAACTTTTAAACGCACCCGTCGCACCAGGTATCTCATCCTATTTAATCAATGCTGGTACTGAAAAAGTACTTGATATTCTGGAAGATCAGTATTTTAAAGAGGACTTGGCAGAAGGACTTTCATGCTTCAAATATATTGAAGGTGATTATGGACTAGGAAAAACACAGTTTATCTTGAGTTTGTGCAACAGAGCACAAAACAATGACATCGTAACTTCGGTTGTTACCATAGGAAACGAGTGTCCATTTAGTTCTCAATTAGCGATTTTTCAACAAATAATGTCCTCTTTTCTTGCACCACGGAAACTTGGGGAGAACCAGCCCCTAAAAGGAATCGAGGTGTTGCTGCAAAGATGGGTTCAACAAAAACTTCGTGAAGTTGGTCTCGAAAAAAACCAAGAAGTGCCAAGCCCGATAATATCGCAGATCAAACGCACATTCATCTCTCCTGCAATAGGTGTTAGAGATCCTCAAATGTTCATAGGCCTCCAAGCCTTGGGCAAAAGACTTTTAGATTTGGAATGCGGAGCAAATAAAACCATTCTGGATGACGAACTTATAAGTTGGGTACGTGGAACCAAAATTTCTTCAAGAGGTCTGAAAGAGCTCGGCCTTACCGAACCAGCAAAAGAAGAGAATGCCTTTGCGAGGCTGAAGACAGTGATTCATTTTTTACGGACAGAAATGGCTTACAGAGGATTTTTAATTGCTTTTGATGAAGGGACAAGGACAGCTTCCTTTCGTAGAGGAAGCGTCAAGCAGAAGCAAGCCATTGAAAACATGTTGAGCATGATAAATGATACAGCTGAAGGTGAATTTGCAGGCATCATGTTTCTTTATGCAGCAACGCCGGATTTTAGAAGTGAAGTCATATCAAGTTACCGCGCCTTGAAAGACAGGATAGGTTCCACGCCATTCAGTATTGGAATGCCCATCACTCCGCTTATAAATCTGGATGTTTTATATACCAGTGATGTCACCACAAAAATCGGTGCAAATCTTATGGAGCTTTTTGAAAAGTCAGACAATTTTGAATTTGATAAAAATTTACAGCATGAAAACATGATTCAGATCATAAATGCTCAAAAAGAGGTAATGCATTACATTGAAAAGGTACCACCAAGAGCATTTGTTTCCTGTTATTGCAAATTTTTAGTTAATCAAATCCAAAATCAGCGGTCAATTGCCTACCCAGAAGCGGTAAAGTTTGTTCAAAATATTGATGCGTCACATAACGAGGAGAACGCATGAAGATTGTCAAAGGGATTAATGTTGAACATCCTGAGTTTGGACATGGCAAGGTGATAAATGTGCTCGGAGAAATCATTACCGTAAATTTTTTCGGAGAAAAAATTGATGTAGAACATAAAGATTTAAATATTCTTATTTCGCTATCGTCACCTATCACAATATCATCGCAGGGTAATAACGGAAAAAACACTTTTCGAAAAGCATTTGAGGCAGTGAACCTTGGAGTTGTTCCGCCAGATGAAAATGAACTCATTAACTTTTCAATCGATGGGAGCAATCAAACATCGTTGATTGAATCATGGCTAGAAAACATATCAAAAAATGGCCTATGCAAAGTAATTTTTGGAGATTACGGCACTGGCAAATCTCACTTTTTGCACGTTATAAAATCTGTTGCTCTCCGTTCAGGTTGGGTTACCGCCTTTACGGAATTTGACCCTAAAGCGGCTGATCCAGCTAAACCAGTTTTGGTATATAGATCTTTGATGTCCAATCTATGCTTTCCCAAAAAAGATGACGGAACAAAAAGCGAAGGTTTTTTAGGATTGATCAAAGAAATTCGTTCTAATTGGGATATTGTTCAACACTTGCCACAAATTAAAGCCTCCCCTTGGTTCAAAAACGCACTACCGACAATTTTGCACTATCCACATAATGAAGATCCTGATTATCTCCGATTAGCTTATTGGCTTGCTGGTCAAAAAGTAAACATTGGCGACGTCCGAAAAATGGTCAAGAATTCAGGAAAAAAGCCTCATTTATTGCCATTGATGCCACTCATTAAGGAAACCAGTGACATATACTGTCATCACTTAATTGTTATCAATGAGATCTGCAAAGCACTGGGGTATAAAGGTCTCGCTCTCATTCTTGATGAAGCTGAACATGTTCGTGGTTTCACCCCTATGAGGCGAACTCGTGCAAACAACTTCTTTGATATATTAAGCAGAAGTGCGCACATGCCGAACACACAACTGCCTGAACCTGTACCGAATGACTTCGGGCATGAGTTTCCAGAATATTGGGATCAAGGCCCTCATTTTGCACTTTTTGTAGGTCTCACACCAGGCGACGCACTGACAGTTCCTGATAATTCTTTACGCGATCAATGCATTTTCTTACACAATGAAGAAGATAAGCACATATTATCACCTCCATCTGCAACAGATTATTATCAATGGATAAATAATTTTTTAATCCGTTATCATCAATTTTACAGTTTAAATGCCCACCTTCTTGAAGATATTACAATTGTAAAAAGCATCGCTGCCTTGTTGCGTGATCGTTTTGATTCAGCACCGATAGATAAAAAAATATTGAGAATTTGGATTAAAATTGCGGCTCTCGTTCCGGCTATGATTATGGCAAGAGCCGTTTGTTCTCCCCATGATCTTTTGGAAAAAATAGGTAATGTCAGCAATGAGGTCATCGGAAATGTCCTGCCCTGGGAACAAAACTGAACTGGTCAGACTCACTCGCATGATGCCGGATTCTTGGCCTGTTTTTTTTAACCAACGCATTCCAAGAACGATCCAGGCAGAATCAATGCCACAAATAGTCCAGGGCAAATCTGTCTTATTAACTGGCCCAACTGCATCAGGAAAAACCGAAGCTGCCGTCGCCCCTTTGTATCAACGACATATATCTTTCGGGCGAACTGAACTTGGTGTCATATATATTGCTCCAACGAAGGCCCTGGTTAACGATCTTTATCATCGATTACAGGAATATTTTTGCCAACAGACAATTGGTCTTGTTGCTCGATATACCGGAGATCGTCATGATTTTGGCAAACCGGATGGTGTCTTCATCTTGTTGTGTACCCCGGAAGCTCTTGACTCGCTAAGCTTGATGAGACCAGAAAAAATTGCTTGCGTACGCGCTTTTGTCATTGATGAAATTCATTTGCTACATGGAACAGCGCGAGGTCAACAATTAAGACATGTCATAAAAAGGATACAAGGTTTTTCCATTAAACCTTCAGATCCAAGAGATGTGATGCAGATTATTGGCATGAGCGCCACCGTGGATGATATTAGCAATATGGGAAAAAAATGGATCAATGATGATTTCACATTTATTTCCGTAGGAGATCCAAGAAATATCAATGCAACATTTCTTAACTCTAACAACACGACAAGCAAGCCACTTTTATTGAAAGAATGGATAGACACAACGGATATCAATAAACTTCTTATTTTTGGCAATACAAGAAACTCCACGCATCAATTTTCTGCTTCAATTCATAAACTTCTGTTTGATAAGTATCCTGTATATATGCATATCGGCATTCTTTCAGCACTTGAGCGAGAACGTGTTGAAGAATCTATGAGGACAAACAAGTTTGGCATTTGTGTTGCTACCTCCACCCTGGAAATTGGGATTGATATTGGAGATATCGATGCTGTGGGACTTATAAATCCACCATCGAATATTGGTTCGTTCTTACAGCGAATTGGCCGCGGGAACAGACGTACGGGTTCTTGTCGTGTGATATGTTTGTGCGAAGATGAACAAGAAGAATTTGTTTACAGAGCACTGTTACATTGTGCATCAAAAGGAATACTTGACGATGTGCATGAATATGTGAGGCCTTCTGTCTGTTTTCAGCAGGTTTTGAGCCATTGCTGGCATGGAATTCGACACGGACATCCTGTCACCAGGAAATCAATCGCAAAGCGTACTGGCGGCGACGACCTTGAGTCCATTATCGAAGACATGCTTGAAACTGGAGCATTGCGTGACATCGGCGGCGCATTGATACCTAATGATGATCTTATAGACATCGGTGATAAAAGACAAATCCATTCAACTATTGTTGGCACAAAAGGCCGGATGGTCACTGACGCGACATCTGGCGATACTGTCGCCAATTTTGAAGGTTATGGTTATACCAAAGGAAGTGTATTTGTCGCTGGAAATATCAAAAAACTTGTTGAGTCGCCAAATGGTGATATTTTTGTAGAGAAACCTTCATCCGGAGTAAAAGATTATTCCTTAGCTCGGCTACCATCATCACGTGGAAAACAGGGATTTTCGAGAAGGTTAGTGTGGGCTGTCGCAGAACTTCATAATGAAACACCCAATATATGGAAAATCAAAAAAACCAAGCTATATACCTGGGGTGGTACCGGATATAACAATCTGCTCAAGTTTTATTTAAGATTAATGCTGCCAGGGTTAACCTTAAACTCAGATGATTACGGACTTTCAGAATGGCCGATTGATGTAATCATTCAACCCAAAGAAATAAAAAAATTCACTGAAGAAATATCACGATCAGGATCAATCTCACTTGATATCGCAGCTCAGTTTCGTCAACCAACGAATTTTTTCACCAAACTCGGAAAAGATCTCCAGAGAGCCGAAACGTTGAACTCAGTTCCGATGCATGGTTTTTTAACTTGGCTTGATGAATGCGAGAACTGCATTGTTGCAGACAATATAAATTGAGATCCAAGCGCTTGTTTTCTTGCCTTTGAAATTTCATCATTTTCAAGAACCCATTTTTTTAAATTCAGGATGTGCTTAAACCTTTTGGAGTCGGCATTTGATTCTTTTCTCTCAATTCACAAACGACCTCGATTACTCTGATGATCCTGATGGAGGAAACCATTGCGCCAACGGGTTGAGGGTTACAGTTGGGAACACTTCAGACAAGGAGCAAATTTATGTTACGGACAATCCCCGGAGACATTATCGGTCAGCTCCGTGAGGCGCTGGCCGGTATCAAGAACTCAGACACCTACAAGGATATCGTCGAGCCCAAGGAGCGTGTACTGGCAAGATTCCAGCCCACGTTTTCCAAAGAGAACGTTTCGACGATCACTCCTGAAGAGTATCAAAGTTTTCTCCTGTTCGACAACAACCGCCACTGGAGCGGCCTTCACCGCCAGGGAACCCGCATGTGCGCTGACATGGGCAAGCTTCGCGAGGCGCTTGCGTGGCTTGTGGATGAATCATCGCCCGTCGAAGAACGACTGAACAGGGCAACGAGTATGGTTTCCGGCATGGGAAAAAACGTGGCCACCGCAATACTCCTCGTCGTTTTTCCGGAACGCTATGGCGTATGGAACAACAGATCAGAAGCACACTTGAAACACTTGGGCATCTGGCCTGGCTTTGAGCGCGGGGAATCCTTCGGAAGCAGGTATATCAAGGTAAATCAAGTTTTGCTGCAGCTTCGCGACGCGCTTCAAACCGATCTTTGGACCCTGGATGCCTTGTGGTGGCATATGGATCAGCAAGCGGAAGGAGCGTTGCCCCCTGAAGTGGCTAACGATCTGCCTGTCTCTTCAGGAATATGCTCTGCACCGAGTTTTGGATTGGAGCGACACCTTCACGAGTTCTTACGCGACAACTGGGAACATATCGAACTGGGCCGGGATTGGATGATATACCAGGAACCTGGAGACGATGAAGCCGGATATGAGTACCCCTGTGATGTCGGCCGAATCGACATCCTCGCCAAACATCGCAACCAAGCCCGTTTCTTGGTTATCGAACTCAAGCGCAACCAAACCAGTGATCAGACCGTTGGCCAGCTCATGCGCTACATGGGATGGGTCAAAAAACATCTCGCGATAAATGGCGAGGAGGTGTGCGGGATGATAATCTGCAGAGAGGCAGATAAAGCGTTGAAATATGCATTGACCATAACAAATAACATTCAGTTGCGGCTTTACCAGGTGGAATTTCATCTCATGACGCCAGATAATAAAAACAACACTATGTAATTGTCACGATTTTTGATCGAAACAAAAGTTTCAATGAAAAACTCTAACAAGGTGCTCATATCCTGGGTTGCTGTGAACAATGATCCGTTTGAACAAAATATTTCGACGGGTGATTTTCGGCTTGTGGAAGGAAAGTCTGTTCCAGGTCCAACCATGACCGTTTTGTTTGATGAAGAGTCTCCTTATCTCAATCAGATCCATGATATTGTCCTCTTGCACATGCAGTCTGATGAACATGCGAATTCCCGAGGACAGCGCGCCATCACCGAGACAGTTGACGCAATTCGGGAGAAAAATCCAAAAATACGTATTCAAATTGAACAATGCAGAGGAGACGACGCGAGGCAGTTCGCAAGGGCAAAACGGGTTCGTTGGCCAAACAGAAGAAAGCTGCTCTCCATGTAAAGGTCTCGGCGAGGCAACGACTGGAGGCATTCGAAAGGCTTAGGGATGATTTTATTCAAGCGATCCCAAAGGCAGACTCTTTACTGAAATGCCCCGCTTGCGGCACAACCGCGGCCCCTGTGAACGATTTCAAGCCACGCGCAAATGATTGCTTCCATTGTGATTGCCAGGAATGCAAGACAATATGGGCTACCCGCATGTGCAGAAACGGACATCGATATGCCGTAATGCTCCCAGGCAAACATATCGATGCCGATGACAGTAAGTGGCTGGGAAGATCGCACCTATGGAAGTGATATTCTCACGCTTCCGGGACGCACGGCCAATGAATCCTGGGGTTTTGTCTGTCCGGAATGCGGTGAAACGTCTTGAGTTACGCTCCATGATATCATCGAGAGAAATAAGTACAACGATTTTTTACTGAAAAAATATGTTACGATTTATTTTTTTTCTATCATTTCTTGCCGCCCTTTTCTTCTGGAAATATCCAGAATACATTCCGAATCACCAGAGGACATTCCATAAACCTCCTGGACTCTTTTCCGAAAAGATGAATGCGTCTGATATTATAAAGCTCACCAATGAGTACAGAATATCCTTGGGGCTCACCCCACTTCGAGAAAATTTTCAGTTGACGCATGCTGCTGAATACAGAGCAAACGATATGATCAACAACAGGTATTACGCTCACGTCAACCCCACTACTGGGGAAGGACCTGGAGAGGCGATCAAGCAGGCTAATTACCAATTCATTACATATGCTGAAAATATTGCCATGGGAAACTGGCAATCCAATCGACACATTGTTGACGGCTGGATAAACAGCCCTGGTCATAGAGCGAACATCGTTAACCCAAATATCAAAGAAATCGGGGTCGCCATCATCAAAGATAAGGCAGCCTCACTTGGCCGCCCTTCCGTGTACTATGGCGTCCAGCTATTTGCCAGTCCAATGCCTGATTGCTCCCGCCCGAGTGAAGCCGACAAAGCCCTACTCCAAGAAATGCAAAGAAAAAATGATGATATTTGGAGAAGAGTCAATAATCAAAAAAGTGAAATTGAACGACTGCAAGCTCAAATAAATCGCGAACAGAACAACAACACAAGAAACAGAATGATTAATGATTACAATAGGCAAGTTAATACATACAATAACCTTGTATCACAAGCAAACGGCATGCAAGAAAGCCTAAAACTCGTTATTCATTCCTACAATAAAAAAATCAATGAATACAACTTATGCATGCAAACTGACAATTTTGTTTCAAGATAAATGTCTATAATATAATAACTTAGTGCTTGAACAGCCTATTGCAAAACCCGATATCCCCTCCCCACCATACACCGCCGAATAATCTCCATCTGGCTTTTCGCTCCCTCCGCCGCCCCCGTCATTCCACCTGACGTCCCGCCAACAGCAGCTCTCATTCCGGCGAATTTCCCTGCACGTCCAAAATATGACCTAACAACAAGTCCGAGCAAAGCGCTGGCTCCGGCACCGATAGCGCCGCCGACTATGGTTGATGTCGCCGGCAGACGCATTCACCCTCCACGACTCCATTCGCCAGCTCAATCCCCGCTTCCCTACCAAGGAACTCCTCCTGCCCCTGGACGACCCGCGGCGGGAGGAATTAGTTTTTATCCGGAAACGGCCCTTCCTTTTGGCTGCGTCAGTCTTCACAATTATTCGTCAACGTATTGATATACGCCTCCTCATAATTGCTTACTTCCTTGCCAAAACAAAAAACTGCTCGTTTTCGAATTGAAAACCGGTAGTTTCAACATCCGGAAACAAAAGAGTTTCCTGATGGAAACGAATTAGCTCGCTTGACGCAAGTTCTTGAAGCGGACGGGCTTTTCAAGGACACCCGGCGCACCGGTTATCTTCGGCAATGGGAGGCGTTGCTGGCGGCAGAAAGGATGGAGCATTACGGGGCATGTGGCCGGGAAGTAGTGACACCCTGGAACGCCACGAATTGAAAAGACGAGTTGACGAAGAGTGTCAGACATTCTAATTCTTGAATCAACATGTCGTGGCAGTGCATTCTCGTTGTCATTGCCCATTCGAACAATCAAATCTCTCCTTGGGTGCGCCATGAACTATTCACCAGAAATCGGAAAAACCTTAGAAAACACCTTCCAAGCCCTCCCACCGGAAGAAAGGGCCGCTGTAATCAGTCACGGGGTAGCCGTCCGGTTTTCCGAGCTCAACAAACGGCTTTTTCTCGCAGAAAGCAAGGTTCATTTTTTTCAAGACAAGTACAAGACGACACTGTCTGAAATCGAGGGCAAAGGTCTGCCTGACGATGCTGATTATGAGATGCACGAAGATTATGTGATGTGGAGCCATTGGACTGACGTCATTGGCAAGGTCAAAAAACAGGTCTGTGCATTACAAAAAATCGCTGAACTTGGAGTCTACAGGTAGATGCAGGCTTCCATCCGGCTGCTCGAAATTGAGGAAAAGTTCGAGCAGATTGTTCAGCGCATTGTCCCTATTGAATTAGATGACGAAACCTTGAGATTGATTCTGTACTTCAAGGACGGTAGTAATCTTCGCGTCGCTGAACAATGGAATGGTGATCGCCTGCTACGGTATAGCTACTATTGGCTGACAGCGGAGAACAAGCTCAATATCGGTTGGGACAATGCCCCGCATCACAAGCAATTTGAAACGTATCCACATCATCGACATGTTGAGAAGCAAAATATCTTACAGCCTTCTAACGAAAAATGCCTGGAAGATGTGATGCAAGTTATTGGCAGTTCAATTTTGAATACTTGAAACCTGTCGTCATAATGAGTGATCGTAATTCAGCAAAGCTGGAGGCAAGGAACATTCAGCCTCACATCTTGTTATCCCATGTCAATCGCGGACAAAACCGGAAGGGGTGGATTGTTCAGCCTGCGTACCTACTGCAACACCCGATACCCCCTCCCCGCCATACACCGCCGAATAATCTCCATCTGACTTTTCGCTCCTTCCGCGGCCCCGGTCATGCCACCTGACGTCCCGCCAACAGCCGCCCCCATTCCGGCGAACTCCCCTGCACGTCCAAAATATGATCCGACAACAAGTCCAAGCAGAGCACCGGCTCCGGCACCGATAGCGCCGCCGACTACTGTAGATGTCGCCGGTGAAACCTGTCTCGCATAGTTCTGGCAATCCCGCAGGTCCGCTTCATACTGAGCCGAGTTGACTCCCTGCATGTCCACGATGGGGCGGTAGGTTGCGCAGCCGGTCAGCATCAAGAAAGAGATCATAATAATCGTGGCATTTCGCATAACATCCTCCAGGGTTATGAAGATCTGTTTGTGGTATTGCCTCATCCGATTACGGCTTCCAGACGTACAGTTGAAAATGCCACGGTCTTTATTGACGGCATATGAAAACCATAGACCCATGCTGTTCCAGAAAATGGAACAACGGCAATATTTTTTTGTCCAATGGTTGCAGGATGATGAATAGTATTCCAAAAACGGAATTGTATGGCGAAATCTTTGTTGGACTTTTCTTGAGGAAAGATACATCAAACAGTTATTTGATCATTCCGGACATCTATAAACCCTTGCCTGGAGGCGTTGATGCAAATTGTCCTTGGCCATGGCTTTGACACAGGCTCGTATCCTGACGCGCTGGAAGACAGTGAGGCAGTGGTCGAAAAAGTTGTCGTCGGTCCGACGGGGTTGCTTTCGATCCTGGAAATCAGGCTCGGGCTGAAAGGTCCTTCGGTTCACCCCGCAGTGCGCATCGGCCAGTATCTGGCTCGACTCCGGGTGGCGGACAACGGGCAGCGGTTCTACTCCAGATCCTTTGAAACGGATGCCTGGGCCACGGCCAATGAACTGCTGGGTTGGCGGGATGCTCTCGTCTTTGGCGGGTGGAACGGGAGGCCCATTCACGGAATGTCCGGTCGCCTCGCGGATCTGGCGGATGTTGAAAGCCTGGGCCAGCCGGAGCTTGCTCCTGGACTTGGCGAACGATTGAAGAGCATTGAGGCGGCCCTTTTCGGAGCCACGGCAGTACAGCTCGGCATCAGCAGTCTGACACTGGCCGAACCGGAGCAAGAATGGCCCGAGCCATGGCTAAACCTTTTTCAGTCCCTCAGCCTGGCCGGGGTAGCCCGTACCGTACTGGAGCCAAATTTTCCGGATGCTCCCGGCGATCTGGGGTCTTTGCAGCGGGCCTTTCATGCCAATTCCGGCACGGGAGGAACAGTTGCCGGCGACGGCAGTCTGCTGCTCATTGCGGGACAAACCGAGGCGGAAGCCGCCGAGGCACTGGCGGAGTGGCTGGCGGCGGACAGTGAGGCCAACAAGGACGTGCTGATTATCAAGGGCATGGGGAGCAGGCTGCTGGATGAGGCCTTGCATGCCAGGGGGCTGCCCCGCCTGGGCAGCGACTCGGGGTCCCGGTGGCGGGCCGCGTTGCAGGTGCTGCTCCTGGCACTCAAGAACGCCTGGCTGCCGGTAAATCCGCAACTGCTTCTGGAAATCCTGACATCGCCCAGTTCGCCTGTTCCAAGGTGGGCCGGGCGGCATTTCATCCAAGCTCTGCAAAGTCACCCCGGAATCGGCGGCGAACTGTGGATCAAGGCCAGGGAAACGGCCTTGGAAGAGATGCAAGCTCGCCTGGAGCAGGAAAAATTGGCCCCGGCCAAGGCCGCGAAGAAAATGCGGGAGTTTCAGGCCAATCTGGATTTTTGGCTTGGCGGGCGGCGTCATGATCCGCAAACCGGCATGCCTGCCAAGGAAGCGCGAAGGATCTGCGCCGAAGTGGCCCGTTTGGCGGCCTCCAGGGGCGGACACTCGGGAGATCCGCTGCTGGTCGCGGCCATGAGCCAGGCCATGAATCTGGATGAGGCCATCAAGGCCTCCAACCTGGAACAGATCACCCGGCCCCAACTGAAGCGCATGGTTGACGAAGTGCTTCAATTCTCAGGGACGACTCCCGGCATGGAAGCCGAGGCAGCCTCGTGGCGCAGCGTGAAGTATCCGGGCCAGGTCTGGTCGCCGGCAAAGACCATCGTCTGGTGGCGGTTCCTGGATCAGGCGCAGTCCCGCGCCCCGCATATCTGGACCCGGGCCGAGCAGAAGGCCTTGGCGGACGCCGGGGTGCTTCTCGAGGATATGAACCAGCAACGGTTCCGGCAAGCCAGATCCTGGAGACGCCCGGTGATTTTGGCCGAACAGCAACTGATCCTGGTCATGCACCGGACTGAGGCCGCGGACAAGACGGCCATGCACCCTCTGTGGGATGAGATCAAGCAGGCTGTCGCTCCTGAAGAGGCGGACGAACGAATCATTACCGTGGAGGCCGGGCTCTTGCGCACTCGTGAAAGCTTGAACTTCCTTGAGCCGGGCTCCAGATTGATCCGCAGGAGAAAGCTTGCTCCTCTGCCGCTGCCGCAGCCCAGACCCGACTGGGACATCCCCGCGAACACGATCAGCTTTCGGGCACGCGAATCCGCATCCAGTCTGGAGATGCTGCTGGGCTGCCCTTTGGCGTGGGTGCTGAACTATCCCGCCAAAATCAGAATGGGGGCGCTGCTTTCCCTGCCCAAGGAGGCGCAGTTGACAGGCATCCTGGCCCATGCGGTGGTTGAACGCCTCTTCAAGTCCACAGGCCGGTGCGACCCGGCATTGTCGCTCAAACAAGCCGAACTGATTTATGAACAGCTTTTGCCGGAAATTGCCGCCGGGCTCCTCCAGGACGGGCAGGCCGTGGAGCGCCAGCGCAACTGCGAACAAATCTCCCATGCGGCAGCTGCCCTGGCCAGCCTGCTTGATCAGTGCTGCCTGACGGTGGAAGGTTCGGAAGTTTTCGTTACCAAGGCCAGCAGTGAGCTGAACACGGAGTTCGGCGGTTTTCTGGATCTGGTCCTGAAGAACGACAATGGGGAGAAGGTCATTCTTGACCTGAAGTGGAGCAAGACCAGCAAGTATAAACGCGAGGAACTCCAATCCGGTCTGGCGCTGCAACTTGCCGCCTATGCCTGGCTGCTCGGAGAGACCGGCAAGCCGCTTCCCGCGGGATACTACATGCTGTCCCAGGCGGAATTGCTGACTTCGGACACCACCTGCTTTCCGGGTCAGACAGCGGTTGAAGGACCACCCTTGTCCGATGTCTGGACATCCCTTGTTTCGCAGATCCGTGCCGCCATGACCACACTGGAAAATGGTCAGGCCCTGGCTCCTGGAGCCGAGCCTGACGCCGATCCGAAGCTCAAGTCCTGCACATTTTGCCGCTACACAAGCCTGTGCGGCGCACGCCGGGAGGTGGAAGCATGAACAGCGCCATCGAGATCGTCAGCGCCAGCGCGGGGTCTGGAAAGACATACCATCTGACCCATGAACTGCAAAAAGCCATTGAAAACGATGTCCGGCCCGAGGCGGTTCTGGCCACCACATTCACCAAGAAGGCCGCTTCCGAACTCACTCAGCGGGTCCGCCGGCTGCTGCTTGGCAGCAACTGGGAAGCGGCTCAAGGCGTTCTGGACGGCTATGTGGGCACGGTCAATTCCGTTTGCGGCAGGCTACTGCGGGATTTCGCCTTTGAAGCAGGATTGAGTCCGGATCAGGAACTGATCCCGGAGGACGACGAAATGTCCGTATTCAAGGCCGCTGCTGACCCTGTCCTGGAACGGCATGCCGTCATTCTGACGCCCCTGGCCGAAAGGCTGAGCCTGGAGGATTGGACCAAGGTCGTGCGCAGCGTGATCACCCAGGCCAGGGCCAATGTACTGTCTGAGACCGATCTGGCGAGTTGCGCGGACAGGTCCTGGCAGGGGCTCAAGAACGTCTTGCCCGAGCCGCTTGGCGACAATCAGGAGACACAACTCGATGATGAGTTGCATCGCTGCGTGGCTACGTGCGTGACGCAACTCGAGAGCGGATGCGATGCCACGAAAACGACCAAAGGCGTATTGGACTTCCTGAAGGCAGTCCAAGCCAGGATCAATGCCAAAGGCCGGCTGACCTGGTGGGACTGGGCCAAACTCTCCAAGCTCAAGCCGGCCAAGGCCGGCGAAAGCACTGTCGCGCCCGTCATTCAGGCCGCCTCCATGCACGAATGCCACCCCAGGCTGCACCGGGATCTGGAACAATACATCAGGGCAATCTTCGCCTGTGCCGGCGAGGCCATGCAGGCCTTTGCCGATTACAAGCGCAGCGAAGGGCTGATCGACTATGTGGATCAGGAATCCCTGACTTATCAACTTCTGGATGATCAGGAAGTGCGCAAGCGACTGGCTGAATTCCTGGACATCGTTTTCGTGGATGAATTCCAGGACACCAGCCCCATCGAGCTTGCCGTGTTCCTGAAGCTGGCGCAGTGCGTGGACCGGTCCGTTTGGGTCGGGGACCAGAAACAGGCCGTCTACGGTTTTCGAGGCACGGACCCCCTGCTCATGGACGCTGCCGTGAAAAAGCTCCTGGATGCCGGACGTCCGCTCATACTCGAGGAAAACTGGCGCTCCCGTCCGGCTCTTGTGGAGTTCACGAATCATGTTTTTTTCCCGGCCTTCGAAGCCAAGGGTTTTTCAGCGGACCGGGTCCGCCTGAACCCGGTGCGTGCGGCGAATCCTGAACAGGCGCCGGCCCTGGAAGTCTGGAATCTGGACAGCAAGAAGCTGGATCATGACTATGCTTGTATCGCATCAGGCGTGGCGGCGCTATTGGCCGAGCCGGAGCAATACATTGTCGAGGACCCGTCGACCAAGACCTTGCGACCCTTGCGCGGTGGGGACATTGCCGTGCTCTGCCGCAAGAACGACGTCTGTCTGGAAGTGGCGAACGCACTGGAGCGGCTGGGTGTCCGCGCTGCCACCAAGCGCTGGGGGCTTCTGGATACGCCGGAAGCAATTTATGCCATGGCAGCACTGCGTTATCTGGTAGACCCCAGAGACACCCTGGCCGTTGCCGAGTTGCTGCACTTCAGCGGTGAGCAGGACTGGCTGAACCGCTGGCTGACAGAGGAGAACTTCTGGAAAGAGTGTTCCCCGGTCTCGGACCTGAATGATCTGCGGCAAATGCTCCCGAAGTTGACTCCCTGGGAAACGCTGGACTTGGCCATTTCGGCATCCAGGGCGGAAACCATTGCTTGCCGTTGGGGAAGGGTCGAGGTCCGGCTGGCCAATCTGGACGCTCTGCGTGGACTGGCCAAGGGGTATGAAGACATCTGCATGGCCAGGCGCACCCCGGCCACTGCCGCGGGCCTGGTGACCTACCTCGTTCTTGAGGTGAAAAAGAGTCCTCTGGATCTTCAAGGCCAAGGCGTGGACGAACATGCGGTGAACGTGATCACCTATCACAAATCCAAAGGATTGGAGTGGCCATTTGTGGTTTTGGCTGAACTGAACTGGTCGCGGGAAGTCAATCCGTTCAATGTCAGCGTGACGCCCAACGAGCAAGGCTTTGACCCGCTCGCTCCCCTGGATGGGCGTTGGATCAGGTACTGGCCCTGGCCCTACGGCAAGCAAAGCAAGAATGTCGGCCTGGATCAGCGGGTGGAAGGATGCGCGGAATCGATCCAGGCTCAGAACGAATTCTGGGCCGAGGAGGCCAGACTGATGTACGTGGGCATGACCAGGGCCAGGGACTATCTGGCATTGGCGATCCGGGACGGCAAGAGCAATACGGCCTGGCTGGATATCCTCAAGGACAGTGAGGGCAATCTCATCCTGGATTGCTCTGACGAACAGAAGAGGTCCATTCGTTGCCCCAACCAGGAGTTTCCGGCTACCTTCAAGAGTATTGCGCCTCTGACCGGACCTGCGCAAGACCGGCAGGACGCATGCTTTGGAGCCGAGCCGTTTCCCAAGCCCCTTCCCCAGCATCCCCCGGCCAGGTTCAGCCCAAGCGCCGCTGCTCCGGCGGACGAGGATCAGGCTCTGGTTCATGCACCGGAACGATTCGGCCTCCGCATCCCGGTTGCAGGCGAACCGGACGTCAACGCCATGGGCGAGGCAATTCATGGTTTTCTGGCTCAGGACAATCCCGCCCAAGACGCGGAAACCCGCAGAGCCAAGGCCAGTGAGATTTGCAAACGCTGGAACGTGGTCGGGATAGCGCCGGAAGATATTGTCGCTGCCAGCGAAAGGCTCATTGCCCACCTGACAAGCAGATTCGGACAGGGCGAAGCGCTCAGGGAGCACCCCATGCATCTGAAAGTGCAATCGGGTTCCGGCAACCAGACTGCCTCCGGGTGGATCGACTTGGTCTGGCAAACCCCGGACGGGTACGTGATCGTGGACCACAAGACCTACCTGGGCAAGCTGGACACGGTGCGGCAACACTGCGCCGCCTTCGTGCCGCAACTGAACCTCTACGCGGATTGTCTGGAAAAGGCCCTTGGCAAAAAGCCACTGGCTTTGCTGGTGCATCTGCCCATGAT
>NZ_BAAHXH010000004.1:0-32078 GCF_054656975.1 Desulfonatronum parangueonense | reverse complement strand
AATTATGCAAAACAGGTTTCACCGGCGACATCAGGCGTTGTCGGGGGAGCTATCGGTGCCGGAGCTGGTGCTCTACTTGGTCTTGTTGTCGGATCATATTTTGGACGTGCCGGTGAATTCGCCGGCATGGGGGCGGCTGTCGGCGGGACGTCAGGCGGCATGACGGGGGCCGCGGAGGGAGCGCGAAGCCAGATGGAAATTATTCGGCGGTGTATGGCGGGAAGAGGGTATCGGGTTTTGCAATGATGCAATGTCAGGTAGTTTTGAAAGAGTGAATCCCTCGCATTTGCAGTATGTGATGTCATGATCAGTTGCGAAAGCATGTTTCTGACGGGCAATGCGGGAACAAAAAAAATCAACGGTGGTTAGGGAGTTCTGTCACAAAGCAAAAGACCTTGCTGACGTAGCCCCCACCGGCGTAGCGGTATTGCATATCGGCGGACAAACCATCCATTAGTTATTTCGTCTGGGTTTCGGCATCCAAATCCAGTACCCGTGAGAACTAAAGGGCATCTAGGGACACAGGCCAAGGTCATTGCCGCGGCCAAGATTATCCTGATCGATGTATTTTCCATGGTCCGGGTTGATCTGCTTCAGGCAATAGTTGCGAGGCTGCGGTTCTCCGGAGTGAGAACGGAACCCTTTGGCGGGAAGCAGGTGATTATGGTCGGTAACTTTGCTCAACTGCCGCCAGTGGTCAAAAGCGATGAAGCCCAGTACCTGAACGACATCTACAACGGTCCCTACGCCTTTGATTCCCCATGCTGGAAAATCTGACAACCTATACGCTCAACCAAGTGATGCGGTCCTCAGACCTGCAATTTCTGGCCGCCTTAAATTCATACGCCAAGGTGATCCCCAGAGATTGGACATCATCAATAATCGAGTCCAAGAGCCACCCGACGACGCCGTGAAGCTGACCCCGACAAATGCCGCTGCCAACACCATCAACGAGGCTACGCTGAAAGCCATTCAGGGCCAGTTGTTCACCTACAAGGCCAGTCTGGAAGGGAAGGTGCCGACTGCTCCGGCGGAAGAAGAATTGAAGCTGAAGAAAGGCGCTCGCGTCGTGATCATCGCGAACATCTACCAGGAAGAGGATGGTCTGGTAGCCGCCAATGGAGATACTGGGGATGTGGTGGAACTCGATGATGAACAATCAAGGTGAAGATCGACCGAACCGGCGAGACTATGAAAGTCCCTCACCATACCTGGGAATCCATCGCCTACACATGGGCCGACGGGAAGCTGGACAGGGAAATCGTAGGCAAGTTTGAGCAGTATCCGTTACGGTTGCGTTGGTCCATCACGTTCCACAAGAGCCAGGGCATGACCATCCCTCGTGTCTGTCTCGAGCTGCGTGGTGGGGAGCTGTTTTGCCCGTGGTCAGCATTATGTTGCGCTTTCGAGGGCCACAGGGCTTGACGGACTCTGGGTGACAAAGGCAATTACACAAAGAAATTTGGTAGTGGACCAGAGGGTTTCGAAGTTTCTTGTGCATAGTATCTAATTTTTCACATCACTGAGAAGGAGTTAAATTATGGGTGATACGAAAGGAAAGAAAGAAAAGGCCAAAGACAAAAAACAGAAAGAGGCCAAGAAGGATAAACAAAAGTAGGGGAAACAATAGGCCGATTCCTTCTTATAATCCCCGCCATGGAGCCTTTCATGCTTGGTTCTGCTCTATCCTCTGCCGACACCTCCCTCCAACCTGATCAATCTGCTTCCGTTCTTCAAGATGTTTTCGACAACGCTCTCATCGGCATCTACACATCCACCCCCGACTGGTTGTTTTTTGGCGGCCAACCCGACCACGGCGTCGATGTTTGGATACGTTTACCCACAGGAGTTGATTGCATCCATCTCGGACGTTGCTGGCCAATTATATGTGCGATCTCTGCTGACAGAGATGAATTCAAACGCCTTGCTGAAGAACATGGTGAGGTCAAGAAATATGTGTTCCTGGGAGGGTAACCGACGGAGCAGTAGTCAATAATTCGCGAAGTAGGTGAGGTGTTCGTGATCCAGAAGGAAGGACCGTACAATATCAGGGATTATAACTGATATAATGAAAACGGTGGAGGATGACTTTACAATAACTTTTTACAAACGCTAGGGTCTCCAAAACATGAAGCCAAGAATCATTTCTGCCAGCCGACGAACGGACATTCCAGCTTTTTATTCGTCATGGTTAATGAACCGTATCAGGGCTGGGTTCTGTGTGTATCCCAACCCACTCTATCCGCAGCAGGTATACCGTGTCAGTCTTCGCAGTGAGGACGTCCTTGGGATCGTCTTCTGGACAAGAAACCCCGCCCCATTTGTACATCATCTTGCCACTTTGGACAAAGCAGGATTCGTTTATTATTTCCAATATACAATCGTCGGCTACCCTCGTACAATTGATCTGCGATCTCCAAGCGTTGAAAATGCTGTCAAAACTTTTAGTAACATATCACATCATGTTGGTTCCAATCGAGTCATCTGGCGATATGATCCCATCATCCTGAATCATGATCTTTCGCTGTCATGGCATCACGACAACTTTAGGAGAATAGCTGACTCACTTATTGATCTCACTCATCAGGTAATCGTTAGTGTAATTGACCCATATGCACGAACCCAGCGCCGCGTGGGAACTGCTTACGATGGCGTCTTGTACAATCCAGATGCATATGCTGACGTGTTGCGGGTAATTGTCGACGAGGCAACATCGAGAAATCTTGTCGTTCAGTCGTGTGCGGAGAACTCGCTTTTAATCGAAGGAATTGCTCCAGGAAGTTGCGTTGATTCATCCTTAATATACTCCTTAGCGGGACGTGAATCTCCTCGACGTCTAAGATTTCACAAACAGCGTGAAGGATGTCTGTGCCATGAGAGCGTTGACATAGGGGTAAATGATTCCTGTGGTTTTGGCTGTAAGTACTGCTACGCTACCATAAGCCATGAAAAAGCTCTGGAAACGCTCCGAAAACACCGACATGAATGGACTTGCATCTCGAAAGATATTGACATTCCCCCCCCGGATACCTCTGTCCAGCAGCGACGGTTGTTATAACAAGGCCTGCCTATGCTCGATACATTAATAAGCTTAGTGGTCCCCGGCGGTAAAGCAAGGATATCGCCTTACGTTCAAGATGCCCAGCTTCAGGTTCTTTTCGGAGAGTTACCCGATCCACAAGATCGACATGGTAGCCTTCGCGGAATTCTTAATCGTCGCAGTGATGAAGTTAATATCCTAGCAGAAAGATACATCAATTTTGCTAATGAAGGACGAAAATTCAATCCGGAAACATATCAGCAAGAAGACTTTCTTCGCCTGTATCTCGCCTATTACTTCACAACGAACTTATGCAAGATTCAAATCTGCATGCTCGACTTGGTTAAGGCCAGCAAAATAAAGTCAACATTTTCTGTCGTAGATGTTGGCGTGGGTTCAGGCACTACCGCCGTGGCAGTGCTGGACTTTCTTTTGGCATGGGCCACAACGTGCAACCTCTTCGGCTATTCATTTCCCGTAAAGAATGTTCGTTTTCGTTGCTACGATACTTCTGCCGTGTGTTTGCGTGTCGCCCGGAGTGTTGTGGAAGCATATTGTAAGTCAATCGAACGGAGGCATAACTCAGCAAGTGGGCAAGGCACTATGTCGGGGGACGCCGAGAAAATAGCCTCTTGGGGAATGTCTGCCGAATGGCATCGTAAAAATATAATTAACGGCCCAATTTCCACTGCTGGGGATACTTGCGTGCTCTTTTTCGCGTCCAATATCCTCAATGAACTGCCAGAATCTGGAAAGATTTCGCTTGCCGAAAGCATTCTTGCAACTCCTGCGGGTAGCATCGCAACTGTTATCGAACCGGGTGACAGAAATTCGTGTACAAAGTTAAATACATGGAAGCACGCTCTATTTAGTCATCAAAAAATCGTTCGTTCACTTTTTCCATGCGGGGATCACGCTCAGAAGGCCCGCGGCAGATGTCATTCTTGCTGGAATGCTCGTAGGGAATCACTACATGAACCTCTTCTATATCGCTCACTGAGAGATCGAACCCGAGACAAACGAAGTATTGACGAATACTCTAACAACCTGCTCTCATGGAGCTATACATGTGTCGAGTTGGTAGGGCATGAATACATAGGCGACGATAGGCAGAATGATCTGACAAACAGAAAAGACGTAATAGCCACACGGATCATGGGCAGAGTCATAAAACAGCAACGGCAAGAGCCCTGGTTGGTACCTCCCGATCCAGACACATCGTTGTCAACTGGGGCTGTTGAATGGGTAAAATTGTGTCATTCATCATTACAAGGAGATGATATCACAGGGTTTTGGGCGAAGCGTGCGCCGGGTTTTATTTTGCCATCTATTCCTCACGGTAGCAACTTAACTATTTCTAATTGTCCGATTCAGATTCCGGAAGGACGGACTCACACTCGGTTTATTGAACTCAATCAAGTATCTGAAGTCAAATATGAAATAGGTGTTCCCAGAATGTCGTTGGGGTTTTTATCAAAATATGACGAATCGTCGATGGAAGCTGTTGACGAAATAGCTTTCCGCCTCTTTGGCTTTAAGGCCATGCGATCGTTTCAACACGAGATTCTTGGTCGTGTTCTCTCAGGGAGAAGCATTCTAGGCATTGCGGCAACCGGTGGTGGAAAGAGCGAGTGCTATATTCTTCCTGCCATGCTTTTCCCAGGGGTTACGATTGTCATATCTCCACTAAAGTCTCTCATGCAGGATCAGTATGATAAAAGAATAGATGAGCGATATGGATTGAAAAACCTGACAACCTACATAAATGGAGATGTTCTTTTTGCCGAGCGACAGGCCCGTCTAAAACGCATCGAATTGGGCTACTATAAGCTGGTATACTTTACTCCTGAACAAATACGTCAGCCTCATGTTTTAAACAGTTTGAAGCGGGCACACGAAAGCGTTGGAATAAGATATCTCACTCTGGATGAAGCACACTGCATTAGCCAATGGGGACATGACTTCCGAGACAGCTATTTAAACTTGGTAACTCGTCTTTCAAACATCGGCATTGAACCGGTAAGAATTGCTTTAACGGCGACGGCCAGCCCTGAAGTCCGATCCGATCTGTGTGAAGAGCTTCACCTGATAAATGAACCACTTGCATCTGGTGGTGATGTATATGTTCATTCATCCAACCGAGTCGAACTGAATCTAATTGTGAAGCCTGTTCATTCGACAGAGGCAAAAGTCAGCGACATCATTGAGCGACTACAACATTTTTTACAAAAAAACTCTCGTACCGAAAAGCCCGATGCCGCTATCGTATTTATGCCATGGACTGGGACTGATCCAGATATACCAAGCTGGTATTTGCCTGAAAACAATGCTCCGTCCAGTAAGGGACGATACAGTGCAGGAGTGACCAATTTCGGCTCATATGTCGAACGATCACTCAATACACGTGTTGCTATATACCACGGTAAAATGGACTTCGATAAGGACAGTCAACAAAGCACGCCAGGATCTCAACTTCGGCTAGGTGATTTGCGTGGCCGTAGTCGACGGGATGAGCAGTCTGCTTTCATTGAGGGTCAGTATCCGATCATGGTCGCCACAAAGGGCTTTGGCATGGGCATTGATAAACCTAACATTCGCCTCATAATCCACAGAACGCCCACGTCAAACTTGGAAGCCTATGCACAAGAGGCCGGACGAGCGGGGCGTGATGGGCAGATATCTGATGTCGTCCTCTACTATAGTCCTGACTCAGCCGAAGACGGCACAACTAAGGTGTGTAGAGACTATGATATTCAGGATTTTTTTTTAACAGAGAAATACATTCGCAGAGACGATGTCATTGCAATGAAGCAATTCCTGGCGACTGTTAATCGGGAGATCTGCGATCACTTGTACTTCACCAGTGATGAGATCCTGCCCTTCTTTGACCGTCTGGCGTCTCAAGGTTGTTACGCTTGGCCAAGCTTTCCCCCAAGGCTTCCTCGCGGCCAGGAAAGCTCGGAGCATAAAGTGATTCTCGACCGAGGACACATCTACAAGCAAAAGATTCGTTACATTGATAGAATCCTGTCGGCGCTATACCGAATTAGACCTGACATTGGAGCATTTAGACGCGTCTGTATCCTCGATGCCGTACAAGATGTTGGATCTGTACTGCTGTGTAATTCAGTATCTTCTATTGTGATTAATGCGGACGGTATTATCACATCAAACGCCTACTTTGGGGAATTATTACGTTCACGCAGAGTAACAGCATCAGATTTTAGAACATGGATGCGTAGATGCATCAGCGAAGACATTATCCCCTTTGCACGTGCCCTCGGACTATCGCTTGCCAATACCGTCTCAATGCTATGGGACATCAACAGATCAGACGGTCAGTTAAAAAATGGTAGATGGATGCCATCACTCTTAGATTTCAAATACGTGGCTACGCCGAAGTATGGCATAGCACAAGGGCTTACGGTTTCCGAGTGGCGTACATATGCGGGTGCGTTGCGCAGGGCCAACGTGACGGAGGCACGTTGGAGAGCTGAGCAGGCACGAGCACGTGGTGATGTAAGGAATAACAATATACATGGGCAGATTGTGCCCTCTGATGATGATTGGTTCGGGCCTGGTGAACTCCCTGAGCCTAAAGGCTGGGAAGTCCACCCTGGACACGCTCTGACAAATCCAGATCTTTTCGAGAAGTATGTCGAGTCGTTCATGGAGATGCACGACCGTCGTCAGGCGAATGACCGGGCTGCATACCGATTACTGCTGACCGATTACGTTGGGGCCAATGAAGATGGATCATTGCCACATCTTAGTGACGCGAAGCCCTGCTTGCGTGCTGTTCTCCTCGGCTATCTTAAGACCGGCGAGGTGGTACAAGGTAATTGTCGCAGCTGTAGCCGATGCGTACCCAAGGGGGATTTTGAGAAAGACCTCTCAAAGCGCAATAAGGTTGTGGAACTCCTTGGGACTGAAATTTTGGATCTTCTCGCCGTTTTGGAGATGGCACGATTAGAGCTACCGGATATCTCCGTGTTACGTGCCTTGTGGTCGCATGTCGAGAGACTGGAAGCTGCTGGTCGATCTCTACGAGCGTATGTCGAGGGTTGGACAGGGCGTTTACTGACAGATTTGCCGAACCACAAAACTGCTCTTTGGATACGAATCGACGGCATGGTACGAGGTATATTGTCCCTTCAACCCCAGGAGGCATGCTCACGTGCGCTTGAGATTCTTGGCGGTGCCTCTCCTGTCGAATTAGAAACCATCTGGGACTCTATCGCACTGTTCCAGAAGACGATGCCGGATATGCCAGAGGCTTTACGTGTCAGTGCAACAGCATGTCACCGTACTGGACGATTCCAAGAGGCTCGCGAGCTCTTACAGCGCATTCTTGATTTAAAGCCTAGTCCAGAAGTTGCGCATGACGCTCATGTTATGCTCTCCGACCTCTTTGATTCATCAGGACCATTTTCAAGTTCAGAATTATTTCGATTCCATTGCCTTCGGGCAGCCCGAACCGCATCTGAGTTCACTGACACGGTGGCTCTCTACACACGAGCCCGTGAGAAGTGGCAGTGGGAAGATATTTGTGAGGAACTGCTCATCGAGATTCGTAAAAATGGCGAACGCGTTTATGAAGAGAGACTTGTTGCCTGGTGGATCGACTCGCAATCCGATGTTAAGGAACTTGCTGCAACAGCCCCACCATGGACATGGACTACCATAGTTGACGGGGTGCTCTCCTGGTTTGTGCAATTAGAGGATGGCAAGTCGGAGTCTAAATCTCTGAGACAAATACTCGCAGACGCTCTCGACAAATGGGCCGTCATTACTCTGCGACAATCACCAAACCTATATCCTGTACGCGGGCTGCGGATCGCACTTATCACTGAGGGGTTACCAGAAAATCTTAGTGTGCTCGCTACTGAGTGTTTGGAATTCCTTAAGCAAGCGAGTGAAAGCGAGCGTGTTTGGTTGCATAGACAACTGAAAGAGGGACAGTGCGTAGCGGATCACTTTGTTAAGTATCTTGTCCAGGCCGAAGTGGCATTCCAGGAAGGCGATTACAGTACAGCTATTACAAACTTGCGCAAATGCATTGACACGCTCCAGCCGGATATTCATAACAACATAGCCAGTCATGTGCTTGAGCGACTCATTGAAATTCACAGACCCCAAGGAGGAAATCCGGACGAGGAAGGCCTTTATTCAGCACTACTAGCACGCGCCAAAATGTCACATAGCTGGAGTGAAGCTAAACCCTTCTATAGCGAATTAATGCAATCGTGGAACGCCTCTAGACTGCGTGACGAATTACGTTCGAACTTAATACACAAAGACCCGTCCTGGGTCATACGTGTGCTGGCACTATGGTCTGAAATTCACGACCGGGCGGAAGATAGTATAGTTATTCTGTCTATTCTTGGCAACATGGACAAGAGAATACTGGATGTTAATGCCAACAGTGTTGAGACAATCCTGCGCCAGGCTCACCCTCGAGACGTTGCTTCCCATTCGTCATTCGGCCCGATGCGTCTTTTGAATGTCTTGCATTCAGAAAGAGCAATTAAAAAATACAATGCGACAACATCGAATAATTGTTTTGAAGATAGGGGTACAGAATTCCTTGTGCATGCTTTTCTTGTCGGGTTATTTGACGCTGAGAGAGCGCTGGAACTGAATCTCCCGGTGTGCCTCTTTGAAGAAACAAGCGACAGCGTTTATGCTCTACTGACTAAGGAATGTGGACCAATCGCAGTCGAACAAGCACTGAACGACATTCATAACATTTTCTTTCATGAATATCAGCCAAAAACAACAAAGGCACTGGTCAAGTGGATGGATTGGTTCGCGTCCCTCATCCCTAGTTCTGGAAAAGCAGGTCGTCGGGTTATAGAAGTTGTTGAAAATGTAATAAAAAAAATGACACTTGCTACAAGTCGCACGGAAATAGAGATGCTTGTCTCAATGGCTGAGAAGCATGATGTTCATAATTATAATAAGTACTTGGCTCTCTTTAGGACCTTCTCCTTTGCTGTCGCATCTGTGGAGAAGGCCTCAGACATAGCACAAGTATATAAGCTGGAAGGGTACCATTTCGATTCCCTTGTGCATATACTTACCGACAGTCAGGATCATCAACACGCCGATATTCTTGTCGCTCTCCTGCGGGCAATCCGAAAGCGGACAAATCCAGCATGGCTTACGCCCCTCAGTTATATGATTAAAGCGTTGGTTCTGTCAGGGCGAACGGACGAGGCTGCTGTACTTGGCAAAGTGCCCGGACTTACAATTGGTAGAAACCGAACCCCTGTAGATGTCCTTATCTCAGAATACAAGGGAAAACAAAGACAGGCTCCTGTTTATGACAGGACGCTCGGAGCATTGGCAGACCTTTATATTAAGTCGTGGCATTTTGAATGAACGGAGTTTCTTGCACTGCTCGTTGGCGCGTGTCTCACCTCGGGGCTGACCACCCACTACATCATGCACCAGCGCAACCTGATCTATACGGGTATTACCCTGAATAAGCACCTTGTGGTCCTTGTGGGAACGAAGAAAGCTCTGGCTATGGTTGTGAGGAACAACAAGACCGGGAATCGGTATTCAAATCTGGATGGGCGATTGCGGGGCATGTGTGGATGATCCATGGAGATGTCTTTTAATCTAGGATAATTGTACCATTTTTATGAATCTTTCGCGACGGACTTTGCCCCCCCATATAACAATCCATGGTATAAAGTAGTTGATATTCAACAATGCAAAATCATGATTATATTACGTCATATACGTCAACTGATTAAAAAGTTGGTAACCACTAAAATACCTTCTGTTTTCGAAATTTTAAAAAATTCGAAAATTTTTTTTAGGAAAATATATATGCCAAACAATAGAAATTCGATAGAAAAAAATATTAATGGCCATGTAGTCAATTTTTTAAACTACTATTGCAATCTTACCCATGAACCAGAGTACGCTGTTATGCTTAAGGGGAAGTGGGGGTGTGGGAAAACATGGTTTGTTAAAAAATATCTTGAAGTAAATTTCAAGGACAAATATTTGTTGATCAGTTTATATGGTGTCAAAAGTTATAGAGAAATAGAGGATCTTTTTTTTCAGAAGCTTCATCCTTTTCTATCTTCGAAAAAAATGGCCTTAGCTGGTAAAATACTTAAAGGAGCATTGAAAGCAACTATAAAATTAGAATTGGATAAAAAAGGAACCACCATTATTGACTCGCAAATTCCGGATATCGAGCTTGCTAACTATTTCAATAAGGCGGATGGAAAAATTTTGGTGTTTGATGACTTAGAAAGATGCTGTATAAATATACAAGATATACTTGGATATATAAATCACTTTGTAGAGCATCAGGGTTTCAAAGCTATAATCATTTGCAATGAAGATGATATAGAAAAAGATGATGAACAATATAAGCGATATTTAATTATTAAAGAAAAGTTAGTTGGAAAAACTTTTGAAATCCAGTCAGATGTTGAAGAAATTATTACCAACATTAATTTGACAATTAATAATGATTGCTGTCGTGAACTACTGAACGCGGAATCAGATTTGATAATAAATATATTTGATGAATCGGGCTATAAAAATATTCGAATTCTAAAACAATCGATTTATGAATTTGAAAGATTTTTCGCATCGATAGATAAACAGTTTACTGAAAATTCAGACTTCAAAAAAAATTTGTTAAAATTATTCCTTGTTTTATCATTCGAGATTAAGTCTGGATCGCTCAGTCCACAAGATTTAAAGCAATTCTCGTCATCCTATTTGGATGACGTTTTCAAAAGCAATGATAGTAATGCAACAAAATCAAAAAAAATATCAGACAAATATACAGGCCTTGTTTTTTATGATCATCTTATAGATTTTTCGCTATGGGAGCTTTTCTTTGACAAAGGCATTATTGACAAGTCAGCAATTTCGGAATCATTAACTAAAAATAAATATTTTTATAATCATTACACTGATAACTGGATGAAATTATGGCATTATTGTGATTTAGAAGATCTTGAATTTACCAATTTGTTTGATCAAGTGTCAAAGGAGTTTAGCGAGAGGAAGCACAAAGAAGTAGGTGTTGTCAAGCATATTGTAGGAATGTTTCTTCATTTTTCTAATATTGGCTTAATCGAAAGAACAAAAGAAGACATTCTTAATGAGTCAAAAAAATACATTGATGAATTGAAAACAAATAAACTTTTAGCAGAAAAGAAATCTTTTCTACATAATTTTTTTGAAGAAGATTCTTGGGGCAGTTTTATGTTTATGGGTTATACAGGACTTTAGCCGAATCATCGCCTTCCCACCTTTTTTTGTCGTAATTTCAGGTTGTTAGCCTTCTCGTCTGCGTAAGACCCTTCTTCCCTCTCCAAACTTAATGAATAAGATTCAATATTTTAATGTTTTATCGAGTTTTGTGTTGACATTGTTAGACCCTACTGATATGCCTTGCGCATGGCTCACCTGCACAAAAAGATCAAAAAGGGTAGACCCTACTACTATGTACGGGAGATGGCACGGATCGATGGCAAGCCGAAAGTCACCAACCAAGTCTATCTTGGTTCGCCAGAGAGAATCATGGAATTGGCAAAAGGCGCTGGCGCTACGTTAGAAAAAATTCAGACCCAGGAGTATGGATCGCTGTGGCTGGCCAATTTGATCGACCAAGGTGTCGGGATTGCCAAGATCGTGGACGAGGTGGTTCCCAGGGCAAAGAACGAGACCGGACCATCTGTTGGCGAGTACTTCCTTTACGCAGTCTTCAACAGGATGATTCACGCTCAGTCCAAAAGAGCTCTGACGGGTTGGTACGACAAGACTGCCGTCCAGCAGATCAGGCCGGTGGACATCAAGGCATTATCCTCGGAGAAATTCTGGAAGAAATGGGATAGGGTCAGTCAAGGCCAGATTGAGTCTATCGCAAGGAAGTTCTTCGCAAAGCTGGCGCAAATTGAGATATCCCAATCCGACTGCTTTCTTTTCGACACCACCAACTACTACACTTACTTGGCCGGCAATACCGAGTCTGATCTCGCTCAGACGGGGAAAAGCAAAGAGGGCCGCTACTGGCTTCGCCAGGTAGGGCTTGCCTTATTGGTGGCCAGGGATACCGGCCTGCCTTTTTTCTATCGAGAGTATCAGGGCAACTGCCATGATTCCAAGGTGTTTCAGTGCGTTCTAGAGAACGTTGTGGATGCCATGCGCAAATATGGTCGGCAAGACGTGACTGTGGTTTTGGACAAGGGCATGAATTCCGAAGACGCCATGGACGTCATTGACGCCATGGACGGCGTGCATTTCGTGACCAGCTACTCGACGTACTTTGTCGAGGAGCTTATCCATGTCGACAGGAAAAAGTTTATCGTCGCGGATACCGAAAAAAATCGGCGACTTCGTGAACTCGGCAGAGAGGACGATCAATTGACTGCTTGGCGAAGCACCGGGGAGTATTGGGGTCAGACGCGCACGGTGATCGTGACCTACAACCCCCGGACCGCCTCCAAGCAACGGTATAAATTCGAAAAGAAAATGCGAACACTCCAATCGGCTTTATACGAAATCCGATCAAAGGTTCGTTCCAGGGCTGCCCAGTGGCGCGACGAAGACACGATCAGGGAGCGCTACCGAAATATTTGCCGGGATCTGTATCTTCCAGACAGTCTTTACGATCTGAGTTTCGCCGTGAAAAGTGGAGGCTTGGTCATGAGCTTTCGCAAAAACTATTATCGAATCGAGCGACATATCGATAGGTTCGGAAAGAATGTGCTGATCACGGACAGAATGGATTGGAGTACTGATGAGATTGTCAGGGCCAGCCTGGATAGGTACATGGTGGAGCAAAGCTTTCGCCAAACCAAGGACAATGACTTGGTCAACATGAGACCTATGCGGCACTGGACAGACAGCAAGATCCGCTGCCACATCCTGTGCTGCATTGTTGCCCTCTCCTACCTGCGCCTCTTGGAATTGCGCTTGACAAAAGCCGGACTGAAGCTCTCCGCGGCCACGATAATGCAGCAGATGCGCGCACTCCATTCATGTCTTTGTTGGAATGCCGGCGCCCGAAAGGCGATCCGTAAACTTGAGGAACCAAACCAAGCCCAGGCCCAGATAATGAAAGCTATGGGGTACGAAGTGAGCAATGGGGTCTTACAGGAATTGTCCGGATAATGCACCGGAATTGTGAGTTATTTTAGAAAATCTAGGTGCGATCTGCTAAACTCCTGTTATAATTTGCCTGAATTTAAGGATTTTGCACAATATATATCAATGAAAACTGAAGAATCAAAAATTGAAATATTGCCAAATCTTGGAATTTCTCTGTTGGAATCTATGGAAAAAGATACTAGAAATTTTTCCATGCAAATTATTCACAATTCAATCGAAGAAAGCTTTTATTGTGAAATTCCAATTTTCCAGTATATTAAAGCTGAAGACTTTGTTGCTACATATATAAAATTAAATAAAAAAGACAGAAGGATGGTCATGCATGCTTTCAAAAAGAGGTATGAGCATGATATTTTTCTTGATAAAATTCACTTCGAAAAGGAATGGTTAAGTCATGTTAAACGTCTATTCATGGAAGAGAAAAAAAAATCCAATGGTAAATTAGAAAAACATCATTATGATATTACAATAAAATATATTGAAGTATACATAGACCGGTTGAATATTTACGTGTCAAGTATCAGAGAATCCAAAAAAGCGATATAAGAAATAGCTTTATAGATAACCACGACAGGACTTCTCGGTTTTCAGGTGAGAAGAGAATTTTCTTCGTTCACTGAAAATGGATGGTACGTGAACAGGTGGAGAGTTGAATGGCTAGTGTCTATGTAATTCAAGCCGATGGTCGCGTGAAGCAATGATACCAATGCTGTGTAAAAGCGAGGATCAAGAACTTCAACTGATCCTAGAAATGAACCAAGCTTGCTACCCGGTGATCAGATTAATCCAGAGAAACCTCGCCGGTGGCTTCTCGTAATGCGAGAAATGCCTGTCCCTGATCCCAGCACTGGCGTTGATCGTTGGAATTGACTTTGTATTTGCGGATCAAGACGCATTCCAACATTTGTTGAATGTAAACGTGTTGAGAAAACTCGATCACGACGTGAGATTCGTATCGTCGCATGTTAGGCATTGGTATAACGATTCCTGGTGGTTTTCGCTTTACCGTCGAGTTCCTGAGCGTCCCAGAACGCGCGGAAACATTCCACCAATTCCGCGGATATCTTCCGTTCTCTGTCAATATCTTCTCTAATCTCCCAATCAGTGACCCATGAATGGTCAGGTTTGGTCATAATCCAATTGTGATTTGGGATTCATTTCAGTATTCGCCGCTTACCCGCAAATACGTCACCTCAAACGGCTTACACTGCCTGTACTGTTGCAGCCTGTTGGCAAAGGTGAAGGTCTCGTTCATCTCGTAGCGTTGGAAGATGTCCAGCCCCCTGTCCAGGGAGATTTTCCAGCCGGTGTCCGTGACGATGTGCCGAGCGTGGATGGACGTGTATGGGGCGAACTCCCAGGTAAAGGTGATGCCGATGGAGGCGCAGGCTTCCGTGATGCGTTCCAGGTTTTCCCGTTGCTGTGCGGCCTTGAAATCATCCTCTGAAGTTGTCAGGTGGACGGCAACTTCGGCATCGTTGGGCTTGAACTTGGCCACGGTTTCCATGAACTCCATAAGGTTCCTGACCTGGTAAAAAGCTCGGATATATGCATCCGTGATCGTGATTTGGGTCGCTCCCCGCAGGTAAGGGCCGAAAAGGTCGTCGTAAGTGATGCCCTTTTGGTTCTCTTCAAACGTGAGGTGATTTTCTTTCAGCGTGGTTTCAGTTTTCTCGGCGTCTTCGGCAAGAGGCGCAGGGGCTTCCTGTGCGATGTCCAGGTTCTCGTCGCCTTCTTTGATCGTCTTATTGTAATAGTGTGGATATTCGCGTTCCTCCAGGGTTGTAACCGGGATCATCTTGTCTTGCCCTGCTTGATAGGAGAACAGGACTTTGCGGTACGTGGGGTCAATGCGCATCACCTGATCCTTGACCCGTTTGCGTCCCTCTATGGAAAATTTCAGCAAGTACTCGATTTCTTCCCTGCGGGCTCCACCATCCGGATAGAGTATCTTCATCAGGCCGGAAAACGTCTTGTGGATGCCGTCGCGGTCACGGGTTGAAATATCCGGGTGCAGGGTGAAATGTTCCTTGTATCCGTCTGAGTAATCGTGGTTGCGCAGGAAACGCAGGATTTCCGCCAGGTAGTCGACCACGAAACCGTAACCCTCGGAAAACATCTCGCCGCGGATGATGTCAACTTCCCAGCCGGGAATGTAGAAATGGATACGGTCCAGAAACGCGGAGTCGTAGAATTTTTCCGGCAGTTCCTCGAACAGGTCCGAGTGTTTAAGCATGTACGGGACTGTATGCCGTGTATTGCCAACGAAAACCATGGACGCTTCCGCGCCGAGGGTTTCAATACCTCTGGAAAAGGACTTGTTGGCCATGTAGTTCTTCATGATGTCCACCAGGGACTTGTCCACGCGTTTCTGCTTTCCGGCGAACTCGTCAAAAGCCACCACGTCCCAATATCCAACCAGCCCAATCTTGCCGGACTGATTGTTCACGAACAGCTTGGGCACCGTGACTTCACCGCCGGATATCAAGATGCCGTGGGGCGAAAATTCCGAATAGACGTGTGATTTTCCTGTCCCCTTTGGACCAAGCTCGATCAGGTTGTAGTTGCGCTCGCAAAAGGGGATCAGGCGGGTCAACTGGGTCAGTTTGCTGCGCTTTCCGAACAATTCAGGATTGAGCCCTATGCTCTGGATCAGCAGGTCGATCCATTCGTCCGTGGTGAATTGTTTGCGGGCCTGAACATAGCCGTCAAAATCAAAGTGCGAGAGCTGGATGGGCTTCAGGCTGGACATGATCCACGGACAGGAGTTTTTGTTCTCTGTGAATTCGTATTCCAGGTCCGCGATGCACCATACCCCGCTGACCAATAGCTTGGGATGGGCCTTGACCGTTCCCGAGTCCACGAGCACTTTTTTGATGCCCAGATTGGAGAATTCAGCCTCATAGGCATCAGTCTTGTCGTTGAGATCCACGCTGATCTTGTCGATGACCTTGTATCGGCCCTTTTCCTTGATGTGCGAACGGATCAGCCCGGCCTCGTTGCGGTGCACATAGTGCTTGCGCAGGATTTCCTTGACCGTCTCAATGCCGCTCTGGATCGTCGGTTCATCATTGGTAGCGCAGTACTGCCCCAGCAGGTACTCAAGGACATAAGTCGGGACGATGGCATTGCCCTTGACCGTCTTGACCAGATCCTTGCGAACCACAAGCCCTTGGAAGTGATCGTTGATTTTTTGATCGAGGGAATTCATGGCGTTGATTGGGATTGGCAAGACGATTTATAATCATGCATAGGCGTAGACCGGGGTTTCGATGACCTTGGTCGGCTTTCGGTCTCCCTTGATCAGTTCGTGGAGATGCTCCACCGTTTCCGGTGCAAAAAACTGTTCGCCTGTTTCCATGCAAACCCGAGCAGGCACGTCCTCGACAATCATGAACTTTCCTTCGTGCTCAAGGGTATAGGTGACTTTGGTATGGATCATGGTTTCCTGCATGGTTTTCTCCTTGGCTATTTTGATCGCCGGATTCGATGGTCTATCCAAACAGCTGGATTCGGCTCATATAGGGTGATAATCTTGAGCAACGGCCTAAGCGGATAGCTGAGCTGGACATGGAGCGGACGTCCGGAGTGGGTAAAGCCGAGTACCAGACAACTTGGTCCGTACTTGTCCTGAGGATAATCCTCAACCACCTGGGGGTTATTCAGGAATGCTTCTTCCAATTCTCGAACACTGATGCTCCGAACAATACTCTGGTCAACGGCATGTTTAGAGAATTCATACTCTCTCTGACCAATTTTTTCAATAATTTCATTGAGCAATAGCATCAGTGTGAACTCCGTCGAGGACCATGGCCTTAAAAATCAAAATCGCTCGTAAACGATCGGCGCATCATGTACCGCAGGGACTTGTATTCTTTATAGTGGGACGTTCCGGCGTGTTTTTCCTCCAGCTTCAGGATGACCTCCTGATTGTTGGCGTCGTCGGCCTTTCGGGAGAGGACGAAACGGACCTGGAATTCCCGTTCCCTGGGGTTGTCCGAGGTCAGGTCAAAGGTCAGTTCATGGACATCGGAAATCAGTTCGCCAGCCTCGGTGTAGATTCCGGTGCGCAGTTTTCTGGGATGCATCTTATCGGTCACGGGTTGGGACTGATAAAAGCCAACGGACAATTGCCCGGAGGTGATCACCGTGCTTGATCCGCGGAGAATTTCCACGTCCACGGTGGAAACATCGCTCTGCCGCTTCTTGTTGATTTTCAAAACCGGGATGATCATTTCCTGTAACGCAGCCCCGCCATGAACGAATCGACTGCCGGAGCCTTTCAGCCGTAGCCTGTTGATGGATTTAGGCACCTGGATTTGAACGTCACCGGCAAGGCCAAGCTGTTCAGACGAAAAAGTCTTCAGGCTGGAAGACTCCTTGAGTCCATTGCCGATCACAAATCGGCGATCCCGGTAAAGAATCTGCTCGCCTTCAGCATCCACACCGGAAAAATCGCTCTCCTCAATAGCCCTATTCTGGTAAATGAATCCATGGTCCGCCGTGATCAGAATATTGCTCGTATTCGCGCCTGCCAGTTTTTTGATCAGTCGGATCAGTTCCAGCAACGATTCCTGCACTGCGGCGAATACATGCTCTTCTGATTCCAGCTTGTCGCCGATCCGGTCGATCCGGTTGTGGTAGAGATAGATTACGTCATGATCCCGGATCAGGCTCCGGGCATCATCTCCCTTGAGGGACATGAAATCGTCGGCCTTCAGGGCGGTCGCTCGCTGGCGCAGGCCCTGTTGCAGGATTTTGATCCGATTGGACAGGCCTTGTGAACTCTGTCCGTCCACGAATATGGTCCCCGTTTCATTGTCCGCGATGCGCAGTTCCTTGTGGGGCAACAAGGCGGCCATGCCCAACTGGGTGTAGCTTGGCAGCATGGCAACCATGGGCTTGATTTCGGCCATATAGCGATCTTCCTGCCGGACCATGCCAACCAGTTCTTCGCCGATTTCATAGCGTAGGGCGTCGGAGATGATCACGCAAACCTTGATATCCTTTTGCAGGTAGGGGGTGACCAACAAATCGAAAAACCGCTTTTGCAGAGGGAAAGACGGAATATCCCATTTCGTGGCCTGGTCAACGAATACTTGCCAGGCATCGTTCACTTTGAGCAGGAAGTTGTTGGCATAGAGATTTTCGATCTGATCAGCCAGGTCGCTCAACAGCGATGCCTGTCCGGATGAACGGACATGATACGTGAATTTACGGTACAATTGATCCAGCTTGTACCAGAATCTTGTGTAGCGTTGGATTCCGTCGGCCATGTTCTCCATGTTCAACTGGGCCTCGCTCAGGGCGTGTAGGAACTGGGAGGCATAATCTACTGCCTTGTAGAGATCTCGGTATTTCATATACCAGTGACCGGGGCGTCGCTGTCGCACCCATAAGGTCACATCGCCGCTGGAAACCGTCCTTGCGGCAACGGCATGGACCAGGTCGCTGATCACCTTCCGGTCGATCAATTCAAAATAATCCAGTTCGATCAGTTCCCGAAAATCCCTCTGGGCCAGATCCTTTTCCATGCCGAGAACTTCGGCGCATTCCTCGGACAAGGTTTCGAAGCTGGATTCGAATTGGCGGCTGTCTTTCCATCGCTTGAGAAAAACCAGGGCATCACCAGTCAGCCTCACTTCTCCGTCCGTGCCCATGGCATAACAGGACTTGAAAAGCTCGACGGCAAAATCCCGAACGCCTGGTTCATCTGAACCGTACCCATAGCTGCGGGACATCTGCTGCCACAGAAAACCGCTCAGTCCGCATCGGTCGATCAGCTTGATCTTCTCGTCGCGCCCTTCAGTCAATTCCGCCAACAGGTATTCCATCACGGAATCCAATCGAGCTTCGCTGCCGGCACACACGGCCAGGATTTTCAGGCGGATCAGGCCCGGAGTGTCATCGGATTTGAGCTGGCTTTTCAGTGCGTCCCTGCGTTTGGCGGCCTGAAAAAACTCGGCATGTTCCTGGGCCAGATCGGCAAACTCCAAACCTAGTTCCAGTTCCGAGAGCCACAGAGCAACCTGGTCGGTGCGAAATTCCCCATGGGCCAACTGGACGTCGAGAAGCCAATTGTCCAAATCATCAGGCTGGGGGCCGTCGCGGAAGATCAGGAATTTTTGGTCAGGTTCCTCGCGTAAAATCCGGTATTTTACCGCGTATTCATTGTTGGCAAGCTCGGTCTTTGCAACACCGGGCAGGTCCAGGGCTTCATAGTCGGCCCGCAGTTCCTGCTTGGCATCGTACCAGAACACGATGCGGTGCCGGTCGAAGAGTTTGGACAGAGCCTGGGTAATGCGGTCGTTCATGAATTACCTTGAGTCTTGATTTGGGATTGCTGATTATTTTGAGTTGGCAGATGTTGACGAATCTTCATGTTTACGCTGACCTCCAGTGAATATCCATTTTTCCTTGTTAAAAGCGAGAATAATCAAGTGGTCAACTACTGTTTTCGGAGCGTTTCGAGATAAAAATGGACTGAGGATGTTCAATATATTCTCTGAAGTTGTCGGCTTTGTCTTGATTCTTAAAACACCAGAATGACGAAATAGCGGCAGAACAGCCCAGTCGCCAAAGTGATCGTCAAGGGTAACAAGGACTCTCTTTTCGGATTTTGCTTTTTCCAATATCAATCTATCATCACAGCGAGACTGTCCGCAATCAGATGCTCGAAGAACATCATGGCCAATCCTTACAAGTTCATCTCGAACAAATCGCTGAATCATCTGATCAAGGTAAAGCCTAAATACTTCAGACATGTATTTCTCTAATTTCAGAATGATCAATGCTTGAACTCGCAAAAAGCAAGCAGGCTTGAATATCTTCCTTTTTCAGTTCCGGGTAATCATAAAGTATCTGATCCCATGATACATTTTCAGCGATTTGCTCCAGAAGAATACTTAAAGGAATTCTTGTACCTTTAATCACCGGCTTTCCATTGCATACCAATGGATTCCATTCAATCCTGTCATAAATATCCATACTACCTCTCCTGATAGTAAATTTTGATTTGTGATGGGTGCAGTTTCAAAAATCTCCCCTGATCAATCCTCCTTTGCATCCAACCCCGGAATCTTCTTTAACGCTGCCCCGAACTTCAGGTAATTCACCTTCACCCCATCGTCCAGGTCGATCTGGATTTGCTGGGTGGCCAGGGGATAGAGGGTGTCGCGTTCGTAGGCGTCCAGTTCGTCAAGGGTCTTTTTCAGGGCCTCGATTTCCTTGATCGCCTTGGTCTTTTCGGCCTTGGACGCATCGACGCTGGCCTCGACCCGTTTCAGGTGTTCCAGGTGGGATTGGAGCTTGGTGCGGAATTCGCGCAGATAGTCGTTGAGCACCACGCTGACCGTATCCGGGCGGTAGCGGTGCATGTAGATCAGAGCGTTGAAGCTGCCCTTGGGGCTGGTGAACAGCCAGTAGATGGGGCGTTTCTTGTAGCGGCGGACGTGGTCGGCATAGAAGTCCTTGAGAAAATACTTGCGGATGTCCTTGCCAATGGCCTTTTCGATGAACTCAAGGTTTTCCTCGTAATGCTCCTCCCCAAAGGTAACCCGGAGGAACTTGCGGAACCGCTCGGTCACGTCATCCGGAAACCAGTCGCCGTCCAGAATGGGGATGACGTTGTCCACGTCGGGCATGAAGGAGATTTTTGATTGGAGATCTTTGATTTTAGATTGGTCGTCCAAGCTAGGCTCGTCTTCCTCCAAATCCAAAATCTTCCTTCGAAAATCTAAAATCCCCTCCCCCTGATTGGCCAGGATCAGCCCCGGCTTGTCCAAGGAATAGCGGCCAAACATGCACCCCACGGAATAAGAGATAAACTCCTTCATGGTATCGAACAACAATAACGCCTCAAGCTCTTCCACGGTCTTATTGCCACCGTAGCGGTAGTGTGGATTGCAGGTCAGGGTGATCTCTTTGAGCGGCACTTCGGGAGTCAGTTCGTCTTGCAGACCGTAGGCTTCGATGAAGATGCGGTTGTTCTCTTCTTCGAGGCGTTGCATTGCCAAGGTCATTTCTTCCCATTGGGCACGAATATTAGTATATGTGGCATCAATAGATAATTGTTTATAGTCGTTTAATAGGAGAGGAAATGTGATGAAGCTCCAGGATGTTTCGTAAAAATTCCAATCTATTTTTTCGATATTTATTAAATAGCTCACAATATTGACAATTTGATTTGCATTTTCAGATTTAATATCGATTGGGATTTTAGCAATATATCCTGGATTGTAATCAAGAGTTGGAGTTAGTACGCCTATTAATTTCCGTGCTACGCAAGAATTTAAGTAGCCTAATATTATTTCGATTAAATCATTATTTTTTGGAAAAAGACTAGATCCTTTTATGTCAAACAATTCATTATCATGCATCAATCTAAAAGATGCGAACCGTCCACCTGTTGTTGACCATGTTACTCCTTTGCGAAAGTAATATTGAGTATTTTTGGGCTTTGAGTTACTACTTAAAATTAGACCTTTTTCTAGTCTGTGAAGCTTATCTTTCTTGATGTTCTCACCGTCATTATTCCAATCAACAACAAGTTCTCTATTTCCAAACCACTTTCTAAAAGAACCTCCTTTGTTGTATGGGTACCATTTGCAGTATTTTTTTTCTCGATATTTTTTGTCATCAATTAGTGCTTCAGAATGCTTTAATGCTGATACTTCGCTCCACTGACGAATAAATTTTTCATTATTACCTGTCTGAAGACCTGCTCTTACATCTGCGTAGTTTGATAATGGTGGAAATTTATCGAACAACCGTATTAAATTTTCAGAAAACCAATAGCCGATAGGACTGTCCGGAATTTTTTCATATCTATCTTGCCATGTAACAAATCGATTATTATCAGATAGAAACGCTAGTTCCTTTTTTTGTGTATCACTGTACTTTGTGAGACGAAAATAAATCCCAGGATATTTGGGTTTTGCATTTTTAAAAATGAATGCAACACTTTGAACAACTTCTCCAGTGATCTCAGGAAATGTTCGTGGACCCAGATGTAATAATGACTGAATTTGATATTCTTTCATTATTCTGGCTCGAATAAGCTTAAAATAGTCAAGAAACATCCAGCTTTGTTGATTAATCATCCCTAAATATCCATTTATCCGTATCAGCCACAGTCCACTATCCATAAAACAAGCCATAACGTCTGATTTGGTTTCTGAATAGCATTCTTGAACAAAAATGGACAATGACCTGTTCATACTTCCGCTTCCCATATACGGAGGATTCGCCACCACTACATGGTACTTTGGGCTCAGATAATCCGCCTGTCGCAAGGCTCGCAGCACTTTTTCATGAGTCAGATGGAGAAATGCGTCCCTGGATACATCCTTGGTCATCAACTTGCCGAGCGCCCCTTGCAAATCCGTTGCCTCCGGTCGTATCAGAGAGCCGAAGTTATCGGCTTCTTCGAACTGATGAAGGGTGGTGATCAGCTTGGGGTTGAACAGGTCACGGCCCACGAAGTCCATGTATTTTTTGAGTTCATCGCCGTGGAACTGGACGTTTTCCAGAACGCAGATGTTCGGGAGGATGGATTTGCCGCTAATGACTGCACGGCTCAGGAAGCGCTTGTCGTATTGGCGGGCTTTCATGGTCAGGGCGAAGGCGGCCAGTTCTCCGGCGCGTTCGTCGATCTCGATGCCGTAGAGGTTGTGCTTGAGGATCTTGGCCGGGATGTCCTTGGGTTCGTAGCCTTCTTCCTCATAGATGGCGTGGAGGAGGTCAAAGGCGTAGACCAGCATGTGGCCGGAACCGCAGGCTGGGTCGCAGAGTCGGATTTCTTCGGGGCTGTTGATGCGCAGGAAGTCGGTCTCGGTTTGCTCGGGCTTGATGTAGTAGTCCATGCGCTCGATGAGCCTGGAGTTGGGCCGGTTGAGCATCCAGAGGCGGCCCAGGGAGTTTTCCACCAGGTAGCGTACGATCCAGTGCGGGGTGAAAAGCTGGGTGGCGGCGGGGATGTTTTCCGGGTTGATCTTCTTGTTCTTTTTCAGCCCTTCAAAGACCTCGTCCTTTTTCTCGGAGATGTAGAACTGGTAGAGCCAGCCGATGACTTCAACGTCCTGGCAGTGTTCCAGGGTCATGGCTTCACGGGTATGGACCAGGATGGAGTTGTCCGAGAGCAGATCGTCCGGGAGCAGCAGTTCGGTGTAGTCGGCTATGCGCTGGAACAAGAAGGGCATGGCGCGGCTCAAGGAGTTGCAGGCCGACACCAGCAGGAGCCGGTAGGCTTCACCTTGGGGATCGCGGCTGGGAACGTTGCCGCCCAGGAGGGCGAAGATCCGCTGCCGGGTTTTCTCCTGGATCATGCTCTTGTCAATATGCCCCATCTTGGCCTCGGCCAGAATCTCCGGCTGAGTCTGGCTATTGGCTGGGGAAACCACGCCGATGCCGGTGTAGCGGTTCAGGTCCATGAACCGCAGCGCGCAAAACCGGTTGAACCAGGTATAGGCAACCCGCTCAATGACCTGATCCTTGCTGGTCCGGGCAATTTCTTTTTCCAGATGACGCACGGCGGATTCATTTTCCCGTCGGGCAGGACTTCCTTCAGTCAGCACAAGCTTGAGCTTGGCGGATACCTGGTCAATCAGGCTGCGACGGGCATATTGGGCGAATTTTTTGAGCTTGGCGGTTTCCATGATGATTCCTATATCTGAATTCTTTTGCCGCTGGATATTTCCGCCAAGAGCGCCTTGCGCATGGCTTCCAGGTAGCGTTCCACGTCGGTTTTATCGACCAGCCATGCCTTGTCAAAAGGTACTTTGATGGAATTAAAGGCCGCCAAAGGGACATGTACCGAGGACTTCGTCGTCTGATTGTCTCCTGATGTGTACCCACCGGCAGGCTCACTTTGGATCATCTCGTCCATCTTGGCCAGAAGCGTCGGATAGGTGCTGTTTTCGAAATTTCTCAGGGATTCGCGAACCACGGCGATGAGTTGTTGCTCCCGTAGGGTCGCCAGGAAGTCATCAAAGGGCTTTGTCAACTGGGCCTGTTGCTCCGGAGACAGGGCCGAGAATTCCGTCACACCGCGCAGTTTGTCTTGAAGGGTGGCAATAGTTTCCCGGGCTGTGTCGATTTCCTCTTGCACCAGGGCCGTGACCCTTGTTTGCAGCGCATCCAGCAAGCTCTTGGTCTGCTGCATTCGGTTGCCCTTGAAGCATTCCGAATGGCCCAAAAGTTCGGTGATCCGGGCACATTCATCGCTTTGGATGTACGAGAAATTTGAGCCGTGGTCCTTGATGAATGCTCTGGCGGAATTGTAGATATCCTTCTGCGGCCCGCCCATGAACTTGCGCACCGGGTCGATGATCGATTCTTTGAGGTCCAGCAGGTCATCGTGGTGTTGCGGAAAGTCAGCCAAGTACCAGGCATAGGGCTTGCCGACCATCCCTTTCAATTGATCCACCACTGGCGGGAGTATGGTGAGGAACGGGTACTGACTGGAGAGGGTGGTCAGGGTGGTGAGTTGCTGACTCATTTCCTTGAACGCTTCTCCGGTTTCCTTGGCCAATGACCTGGCTTCGCTGGCTTGTGGCGGAACATCAAAGAAATCCTCATAAAACTTTTTGAGCGCGCGAATTTGGCCCTGGGGAAACTCAACCTGGGGCTCGAGGACCAAATTGGTATGCCCATGGGTGTTGCGCAGGGCGCGTTCCAGGTCATCCCCTTCCAGGGAGTTGCTGTCCGTGCGGACTTCGATCTTGCCCCTGGCGCAAAGCTTGGCCAGGACGCAGAGAATGGCCGCATAGTACCAACCATAGGATTTGCGCTCAAACTTCTCCAGCACGGATTTCACGGAGGTTCGGATGCCATTTTTGCTGTTGACCTGTATAAAGGCCAACACTTCCTGCTCCGCTTCTGACAGACTCAGCACGTTCGCTTCAATAAGCCCGCCTCGTTCCGGCTTCAGGCACTTCGCGATATCGTTTTCCGTGTAGGTGATGCCCTTGAGCATGCGCAGGTTGGGATAGACATGGGTCATCAGAGCGTGAAATCCTCTGAAAATGCGTGGTTGGGCATCTTCCGATCCGATCTCCAGGTCTTTCCCGCCCACCAGCATGCGGGCCTTGCCCAGCAGGGTCTGGATAGCGTGCTGAATGTCCGCCAGCCGCTCCCGGTTCCGAAAGCTCTTGTCCGTCAAAATGCGCTTCACGGCGTCTTGTTGGGTGATGGAGATGTTCTGCCGAATGTATTTTTCCGTGCGTTTGTACATCAGCACATCCCGCATCAACCGGTCATCCGAGGGCATGATCACCAGCAGCTCGTCCTTGATCATGCTCTGCATGCGCAGATTGGCCTCGTTTTCCGCATGCTCGTGAAAAGGGGTGATCACGTTGATGGCCAGTTCGTGGTCCTTGCCAAAGAGTTTGTCATCCAGTTTGCGGGAAAAGGGATAGTCCTGCCCGTTGTCTGTGAACCGGATTTTTTTGGTCTTCAGGACCTGGTCGAATATGATCTTTTCCAGTTCCCCGGCGACATCCGCGGCTTCCACTTCCGTATTCTTGATTTCCTGTTCGACGTCCTTTTCCTCGTCGGTCAGGTACTCGTAAAAATCGCCGTTGCGCTGGATGTAGGTCTGCTGCTCCAGGATGTTCAACGCCTCTTCCACCTGCTTGCGCAGCCGGGGCAAATCCTGGTCAAAGCTGTCCAGCATGAGCACGCACAGGTTGCGGATGGTCGGTTTGAACTCCTTGACGTACTTGACCAGGAACAGGGTTTTCAGCAGGCGCACGGCAAATGTGTTATCCATTTGATTCTCGGCCTGGAGAACCGCTTTCTGGATGGTGGATTTCAGGGCCGTGCGAATACCTTCAAACATCAGGTCAAAGGTGGCCAGTTGGCCGATCTGGTGATCGCCGATCTGAATGGCCACTTGTTGGAAGACCCCGAGCATGGACCGCTCGCCCACGGAACTATGCCGGCCTTCGAAGGCGCTGTGTTGCGAAAGATTCTGGATCGCGGACTGGAACAAGGCGAATTGGTAGGGGATGAACGGGTAGCTGTGGATGAAGTGGTCCCGGTCCCGGTAGTTGCGGTAGGTGGCCGATCCATCGACAAAAGCGAAGAAGGTTTTGAAGTTGTTGGACTGGTCATGATACACGGTGGTCAGGGCCTGAACTCCAGGTTCGTTCTTGGTCAGCAACCGCCGCTGGATCACCTCGGCCACGTCCTGGCTGGTCAATTTCATCGGCTGGGGAAACCGGGCCATGATCTTGGAAAAATCGTTGCCCTGCTTGACGCTCATTTCGCCGACAATGCTGTTCAATTCCTCCTGGGCCGTAACGATGACCCAGGATCGCCCCCGGCATTTGGTGGCCAGGCTCTCGGCAATGGTTTGCAGATTGGTCATCAGCTTGACGTTACCTGCGATGAACTGGCCAACCTCATCCACGAAGAAGTTCAACCGAAAATCCGGACCTTGTTTGTCCAGGTAGATTTTCACGTTCTCCGCGAAATCCTCAATGGAAACCTTGTACTGCGCACGATACTTTTCCAGGATGCCCAGGGATGAGGTCTCGTCGCTGCCCGTGACCGCGCTGTAGGCCTTGGCAATGTTTTTGGTTTCCAGAATGGCCTGCTCCCGGCCCTTGAACCAGGAGCGTCCGGCCTGGGCCTCGTAGGCGGCCTTGAATTTGGCGTACAGATCCCGGCTGTCCAGATCCCGCTCAAATTGCGCGATATGCCCATGCTTGCCGTAATAGCCGCACATCTCGTCAAACACCTTCACGAACACCGCCAGCAGGGCGTCAATCTGGGTCTTGCTGATCACGTCGGCTTTCTGGTCGATATTGAACAAGATGCTTTTTGAAGGGATGCCCACGGCCCGCTTCAAATCAGCCCGCAGGATTTCATTGGTGTCGCATTTAGGCAGAAACAGATCCAGGATGGCCATGCCGTCGATAATCCGATTCTCTAATAACAGGGCCAGCATCTTCAACAAGTGCGACTTGCCCGACCCAAAGAACCCGGAAACCCAGACTCCGTTTGCGCCCTGATAGTTGTTGTAGGCGTCCAGAAACCGTTCCAGGCGCTTTTCCACCTCGTTGGTCAGTACATACTCCTCAACTTCCAACCGCAAGCTCTCCTCGTCATCCGCCTTGATTACACCCTCAATAGGCCGATCAACGGGTTTCTGGAAAAGGGACCGCAGATTCATGATGATTTCCTCGATTACGCTTCACAGTGGAAAATGTTGAAAGCACGATAATACTTGTCGTCGTGCAGGCGTCCGAACAGGTCCAGAGATGCTCCGGACTCCAGGGAGTGGGTATAGGCACCCGGGAAGAACATGACCGTGGGTTTTTCCTTGGCCGTACTTTGCAGGTTGTTCAATACATTGTGGGAACGGATATACGGGAAAACCTCACCAACTCCAGTCAGGAAAAGCACATCAAATTCATGAGCCGCAAGTCTGGCGGCAATGGCCGGCACAAGGTGCATCTCCGGGTCAAGGACGCTTTGCAGCAATTCCTTGAGTTCATCCTTGGTAATCGTCTCTTCCATCTCCATGACCTGATCCCAGATTTCCCGATCTTTCAGCATAGCTATGGACAGATCATACAGATTAATCTCCAGCACCCGTACCCCTTTGTTCTCCAGATTGCTCACCAGTTGGCGCGTCACCCTGGCCATCTCCATGGCCTCTTCGGGCTTGAACGGGCAGATGAAAAATGGAACCTCGTTGCCCAGACCTTTTTTCTGCAGAAAACGTTGTCCGGAGATGACGGAGAGAAGGTGCTGAAACCGTTCCTGGATGGGTCTTTTGTCGATGTGGTAGTGCATGGCTCCTGCCCTTTAAACGTTGTCCGGCATGGGGAAGAAGGTAAGGTCACGAGGATTGTCCTGGATCAGGATGTCCATGACCCGTGGGGAAAGCATGACCGCGTTGATGGTGTTGTTCTTTGTCAGCAAATCTGCTTCGCGCATGATCCGAAATAACACCTGTCGTAATTTATTCCGTGTGGATGCAGACAGGTTCTCAAGCTCTGGATGCCATTCGGATTTCTGATTAAAGAACGAATCATAGTCCACCAACTGCACGTCGCCCTTCAACGTAAGATATCGCTCCCGAAGCACCTCAACCGCGAATTCAGCAATGAATCGGTATCGCCGACACACCGCAACCCAAAGCAGTTGGGCTTGCTCCTGGGAACTGCCCTGAACCAGAAGCTCAAGTTCTTCCTGGTTAAGGTTTTCTAACCGAGGGATAATCTCCTGACAGATTCGCTTCAAGGAACTCTGCGTCCGGGCCTGTAAGAGGTTCTTGGAAAGCACATGGTCTCGAACTACTTCCCATTCTTTGAATTCCAGAAACAGTTCAGCTAGCTTCACGGACTCTTGAAGGAGGAGCGGGGCAGCGGTGAAGGAGAGTTTGTAGGGTATTGTTGGAGGTTTCATGCTACTGAGAAATAAATTTTAAATCCTCAGGATTTCCCATGTCATCGAACTTAATTGCCATATGTACTCTACCTTGATTATCTGTAAAGCCACTGGATCTGTTTTGGACAAATTTTGATGTTTGAATAAAATATTCATTTCCATTTTCGGTTAAGCTTTTAATACTTTGTGTTCGACCAAATAAATCTTGTCTTCTTCTTTCTAGAGTTGTTTTTTTATTGAAGTAAGCTGATTTTAAAAGTTTCTCAGAATTTTCATTAATTTTATGAACAAGAGATAGAATTCCAACGGTTGATAGTTGGTGGTTCAACATTTTATCTAGATCTTTGTCGTGAACACATAAAGGATCGATGTATGCGTTAATAAAATAAAAAAGACTGCCTATTCGCATTAACAAGAAATGCTTCTTGGCGATCCTTTCTGTTTTTAAAGAATAATCTTTAATTTTATTATATGTATTACCTGTCCCAAGTGTATCTTCATTTTTCTGGGCATTAACTTCGCTTAACAATCGATTCGCTTCTTCATGTATTTTGTTCATCCAAGACATCATTTCTTTTCTTGTGATTTCCAATGTTGTAAGCTTTGATTCCGGTATAGCATCCGGAGAATCCATTCTACGTATGAAGTTAACCAAATATTCAAGATAATCAATGGTTCCTTTCAAATCTCCAGTATCCTTATCTTCTAAATAATTCGTTATATCTGCAACACTCATTTTAATTGTTTCAAGATTTTTGTTAATTTCCGCGAGATGGGCTTGGGCAACTGCAATACTAGCTATGTGAAATACACCGACACCAATTTGCTTTAATTTGCCAGCTTGGACAATGCGCCCATGACCAACAAATTTTTTGGAATCAACTGCACGAGCCATCCCTCTATAACCACCAGAGTTCGCAGGAACAAGTTCATATATTCCGGAACCTAATCCTTTTTGAACTGAAGGATCAAATACGACTTCAATTGTTTTTCCAGGTGTAGTGAAACCTCTGGCAAGAACATCCCTTCCTAGTTGTTTAATTTTACCAAGAACAGCTTCATTTTTAATATCGATTGTGGATTTGTCGTGCATTGAATCAAGTTCTTTGCATTCCATGACAACATCTCCATTTTCATCTACTATATTAAATTCACATACTTGAATTTGAATCTCTTCTTGATCTTTTTGAATTATATTATCTTCAATTATTTCTTTTATAATATAATCATCCTTGACAATAAAATTTTTATTATTTTCAACATATTCTGGATCATTATTTTGCATAGACCGTTTGTATTTGATAATAATCAATGGAATAGCGATAATACAAACTATAAGTAAAATTTCCATGGCTCACCAACTTTTAATAAATGATGACAATATTATCACAATTCTTGACTGGATGCAGTAACTGTCCATCACAAAAAAGCTTGGGGGACCTTTCCGAATCCTGCCTGGAATTCAGAAATGTCACCTGCTGGGTCACGATCTCGGTGATATATCGGCACTGTCCCTGCTGATCCTGTCATTTCCTGGTCTAAAGCCTGCCTCCGACCCGGGCCTGTGATCCTTCCTGCAGAAACTTGCAGACATTTCAGCCTGGGATTGCCAGACAACGATGCGGTGCCATTCCGTTTGCTCGACCTTGTTACTGGTCTTGTCGGTATAGGATTCGTCCGTGGCAAGAGAAAAAGAGGTAACGGGAGCACCCTGAGCCGTGTACTTGAGTTCAGGGGTGACTCCCAACCTGCCGGTCAGGATGACTTTGTTCAGCGTGCCAGCCATGTGCTACCTCCAAATAAATTGAGCCCTTATCGTTTGTGTCCGTTTCCCTTGCTTTACTTTCTCATCTCAGGAGATATGCACCACATAAATGACTGAACGTCTATCATGTCTCTAGGTTTCAGGACTGAAATTTCTTGAAAGAGATAATTCGAAAAATCGAGAACAGTTTTGTATGTCAACCAATTCAGTTGAGATTTATAGTGGATGTCATATCCACATATTTCCGCAGTATTCTGTGTAACAGTGGGCTTGATGAACATGTATTTTTCTGGAAAGAATATAAAAAGATAATATGAGGCTATGGTCCATTTTGAAGCATTAATTTCCTCAAGAACAGTTACAAATGATTCAAACCTTTTTTTTAAATCCTGATCACCGTAAAGCAGGTCTCGGAGAGTAACAGTAAATTTTTTTTGATTATCCGCCGTGATAAGTCCATCTTTAAGACTCATCTTTTCGTTCGGAAATATTAGGTTTGTTTTGTCTGCGATCTTTTTAACGTGACTCGTGGCAACATCATATTGTCCGGAATCTATAAGTTGATCAAAAGTATCTTTATTGAGCATTTCGTTGGCTAAGGTGTGTGCCTTGACCTTGTACTCTCTCTCGGACTCAAGAAAAGCTTTTCCATAGAAACCATCTGGGTACTTCTTTTGGAAAAATGTGATCGACTCTGAAAGGCTTTGATACTTGTGCTTCCCTGGTTTGCTGTTTGGTTTTTCAGCGGCGACTTCCATTTTGTCCAGTAGTGGATGCTTAGCTTCATCGCCAGTAACAATTAGCGGTTTAACATGGTGAAGTGAAAGTTTTTTCTCGCCCGCCCCCACAAAGAACGCACGAACAATTTCAGCGCTGCTATCCTCAAAAACGAGACCAATTCCCCAATCAGCCATTTTCGGGTGCTTGATACGATCACCTTTTTTATAATCCATGTTTTCCTTTCTTGTTCGGTTTATGCTCTGAACCCCTACATCACCTCGTCCCCTGATGGTCATTTTCGCCCCACGCGTCTAAAGGACAGCGAAGGGCCGGACTTGCTCAGGTTCAGCGTGATGCCGGGGGCAACACGGAAGCGGCGGAAGAAGCGGAAGGCCATGATAAGTTAAAACGGAGGGCCATCGTCCGGTGGCATTTCACTTCCTTGCTGACGCTGCTTCGGATAAACCTGCTGGTCATCACCACCTTGCCCCTCACGCAGTCGCTCCGAATCCTGCTTGGAGTCCATGAACGTGACGTTCTGGGCAACAATCTCGGTGGTGTACCGATCCTGGCCCTGCTGATCCTGCCATTTCCTGGTCTGAAGCCTGCCTTCGACCAAGGCCAGCGATCCTTTTTGTAGAAACTTGCACACATTCTCGGCCTGGCGCTGCCAGACAACGATGCGATGCCATTCAGTCTGCTCGACCTTGTTCCCGGTCTTGTCCGTATAGGATTCGTCCGTGGCCATGTTGAAACTGGTTACCGGCGTACCTTGGGCCGTGTACTTCAATTCCGGGGTGGTCCCCAATCGACCGATGATAATTGCTTTATTCAAACTGCCTGACATGATCCACCTCTCAATTGTCGTAAATATCTATGGGTAATAATTTTCAAAATCTTGCTATCCTCAATGACGTTTAGAATCAAGAAGGCATTGAAGACCGAGGAAGAATCTGCTTAATGGGTAAGAACGCTCACCAGTTTTTCCTTGAAAGCTGTTTT
>NZ_BAAHXH010000003.1:4650000-4816044 GCF_054656975.1 Desulfonatronum parangueonense | reverse complement strand
GCCGAATAATCTCCATCTGACTTTTCGCTCCTTCCGCGGCCCCGGTCATGCCACCTGACGTCCCGCCAACAGCCGCCCCCATTCCGGCGAACTCCCCTGCACGTCCAAAATATGATCCGACAACAAGTCCAAGCAGAGCACCGGCTCCGGCACCGATAGCGCCGCCGACTACTGTAGATGTCGCCGGTGAAACCTGTCTCGCATAGTTCTGGCAATCCCGCAGGTCCGCTTCATACTGAGCCGAGTTGACTCCCTGCATGTCCACGATGGGGCGGTAGGTTGCGCAGCCGGTCAGCATCAAGAAAGAGATCATAATAATCGTGGCATTTCGCATAACATCCTCCAGGGTTATGAAGATCTGTTTGTGGTATTGCCTCATCCGATTACGGCTTCCAGACGTACAGTTGAAAATGCCACGGTCTTTATTGACGGCATATGAAAACCATAGACCCATGCTGTTCCAGAAAATGGAACAGCGGCAATATTATTTTGTCCAATAGTTGCAGGATGATGAATAGTATTCCAAAAAACGGAATTGTATGGCGAAATCTTTGTTGGACTTTTCTTGAGGAAAGATACATCAAACAGATATTTGATCACTCCTGACATCCATAAACCCTTGCCTGGAGGCGTTGATGCAAATTGTCCTTGGCCATGGCTTTGACACAGGCGCATATCCTGACGCGCTGGAAGACAGTGAGGCAGTGGCCGGAAAAGTTGTCGTCGGTCCGACGGGGTTGCTTTCGATCCTGGAAATCAGGCTCGGGCTGAAAGGTCCTTCAGTTCACCCCGCTGTGCGCATCGGCCAGTATCTGGCCCGTCTCCGAGTGGCGGACAACGGGGAGCGGTTCTACTCCAGATCCTTTGAAGCGGATGCCTGGGCCACGGCCAATGAACTGCTGGGTTGGCGGGATGCTCTCGTCTTTGGCGGGTGGAACGGGAGGCCCATTCACGGCATGTCCGGTCGCCTCGCGGATCTGGCGGATGTGGAAAGCCTGGGCCAGCCGGAGCTTGCTCCAGGACTTGGCGAACGACTGAAGAGCATTGAGGCGGCCCTTTGCGGAGCCACGGCAGCACAGCTTGGCTTCAGCAGTCTGACACTGGCCGATCCGGAGCAAGAATGGCCCGATCCATGGCGGAACCTCTTTCGGTCCCTCAGCCAAGCTGAGGTCGCCAGAACCGTACTGGAGCCGGATTTTCCGGATGCTTCCGGCGATCTGGGGGCTTTGCAGCGGGCCTTTCATGCCAATTCCGGCTCGGGAGGAACAGTTGCCGGTGACGGCAGTCTGCTGCTCATTGCGGGACAAACCGAGACGGAAGCTGCCGAGGCACTGGCGGAGTGGCTGGCGGCGGACAATGAGGCCAACAAGGACGTGCTGATCATCAAGGGCATGGGGAGCAGGCTGCTGGACGAGGCCTTGCATGCCAGGGGGCTGCCCCGCCTGGGCAGCGACTCGGGGTCCCGGTGGCGGGCCGCGTTGCAGGTGCTGCTCCTGGCACTCAAGAACGCCTGGCTGCCGGTGAATCCGCAACTGCTTCTGGAAATCCTGACATCGCCCAGTTCGCCTATTCCATGGTGGGCCGGGCGGCATTTCATCAATGCTCTGCAAAGTCATCCCGGAATCGGCGGCGAACTGTGGATCAAGGCCAGGGAAACGGCCGTGCAGGAGATGCAGGCTCGCCTGGAGCAGGAAAAATTGGCTTCTACCAAGGCCGCGAAGAAGATGCGGGAGTTTCAGGCCAATCTGGATTTTTGGCTTGGTGGTCGGCGTCATGACCCGCAAACCGGCATGCCTGCCAAGGAAGCGCGAAGAATCTGCGCCGAAGTGGCCCGTTTGGCGGCCTCCAGGGGCGGACACTCGGGAGATCCGCTTCTGGTTGCGGCCATGAGCCAGGCCATGAATCTGGATGAGGCCATCAAGGCTTCCAGCCTGGAACAGATCACCCGGCCCCAACTGAAGCGCATGGTTGATGAAGTGCTCCAATTCTCAGGGACGACTCCCGGCATGGAAGCCGAGGCAGCCTCGTGGCGCAGCGTGAAGTATCCGGGCCAGATCTGGTCGCCGGCAAAGACCATTGTCTGGTGGCGGTTCCTGGACCAGGCCCAGTCCCGCGCCGCACATATCTGGACTCGGGCCGAGCAGAAGGCCTTGGCGGATGCCGGGGTGCTTCTGGAGGAGATGAACCGGCAACGGTTCCGGCAAGCCAGATCCTGGAGACGCCCGGTGATGTTGGCCGAACATCAACTGATCCTGGTCATGCACCGGACCGAAGCCGCGGACAAGACGACCATGCACCCTCTGTGGGATGAGATCAGGCAGGCTGTCGCACCTGAAGAGGCCCACGAACGAATCATTACCGTGGAGGCCGGGCTCTTGCGCACTCGTGAAAGCATGAGCTTTCTTGATCCGAGCTCCAGACTGATCCGCAGGCGAAAGCTTGCTCCTCTGCCCCTGCCGCGGCCCAGACCCGAATGGAACATTCCCACGAACACGATCAGCTTTCGGGCGCGTGAATCCGCATCCAGTCTGGAGATGCTGCTGGGCTGTCCTTTGGCGTGGGTGCTGAACTATCCCGCAAAAATCAGAATGGGCGCGCTGCTTTCCCTGCCCAAGGAGGCGCAGTTGACAGGCATCCTGGCCCATGCGGTGGTTGAACGCCTCTTCAAGTCTACAGGCCGGTGCGACCCGGCATTGTCGCGCAAACAAGCCGAACTGATTTTTGAACAGCTTTTGCCGGAAATGGCCGCCGGGCTTCTGCAGGACGGGCAAGCTGTGGAGCGCCAGCGCAACCGCGAACAAATCTCCCATGCGGCAGCCGCCCTGGCCGGCCTGCTTGATCAGTGCTGCCTGACGGTGGAAGGTTCAGAAATTTTCGTTACCAAGGCCAGCAGTGAGTTGAACACGGAGTTCGGCGGTTTCCTGGATCTGGTCCTGAAGAGCGGCAACGGGGAGAAGGTCATTCTCGACCTGAAGTGGAGCAAGACCAGCAAGTATAGACGCGAGGAACTCCAAGCCGGTCTGGCGCTGCAACTTGCCGTCTATGCCTGGCTGCTCGGAGAGACCGGCAAGCCGCTTCCCGCGGGATACTACATGCTGTCCCAGGCGGAATTGCTGACTTCGGACACCACCTGCTTTCCGGGTCAGACAGCGGTTGAAGGACCTTCCTTGTCCGATGTCTGGACATCCCTTGTTTCGCAAATCCGTGCCGCCATGACCACACTGGAAAATGGTCAGGCCCTGGCTCCTGGAGCCGAGCCTGACGCCGATCCGAAGCTCAAGTCCTGCACGTTTTGCCGTTATCCAAGCCTGTGCGGCGCACGCCGGGAGGTGGAAGCATGAACAGCGCCATTGAGATCGTCAGCGCCAGCGCGGGGTCCGGAAAGACTTACCATTTGACCCATGAACTGCAAAAAGCCATTGAAAACGGTGTCCGGCCCGAGGCTGTTCTGGCCACCACGTTCACCAAGAAGGCCGCTTCCGAACTCACTCAGCGGGTCCGCCAACTGCTGCTTGGCAGCAACTGGGAAGCGGCTCAGGGCGTTCTGGACGGCTATGTGGGCACGGTCAATTCCGTTTGCGGCAGACTACTGCGGGATTTCGCCTTTGAAGCTGGACTGAGTCCGGATCAGGAACTGATCCCGGAGGACGACGAAATGTCCGTGTTCAAGGCCGCTGCCGACCCTGTCCTGGAACGGCATGCCGCCATTCTGACGCCCCTGGCCGAAAGGCTGAGCTTGGAGGATTGGACAAAGGTCGTGCGCAGCGTGATCACCCAGGCCAGGGCCAATGTGCTGTCGGAGGCCGACCTGGCGAGTTGCGCGGACAGGTCCTGGCAGGGGCTCAAGAACGTCTTGCCCGAGCCGCTTGGCGACGATCAGGAGACACAGCTCGACGATGAGTTGCATCGCTGCGTGGCTACGTGCGTGACGCAACTCGAGAGCGGATGCGATGCCACGAAGACGACCAAAGGCGTTCTGGATTACCTGAAGGCAGTCCAGTCCAGGATAAATGCCAAAGGCCGGCTGACCTGGTGGGACTGGGCCAAACTCTCCAAGCTCAAGCCGGCCAAGGCCAGCGAAAGCACCGTCGCGCCCGTCATTCAGGCCGCCTCCATGCACGAATGCCACCCCAGGCTGCACCGGGATCTGGAACAATACATCAGGGCAATCTTCGCCTGTGCCGGCGAGGCCATGCAGGCCTTTGCCGATTACAAGCGCAGCGAAGGGCTGATCGACTATGTGGATCAGGAATCCCTGACCTATCAACTTCTGGATGATCAGGAAGTGCGCAAGCGGCTGGCTGAATTCCTGGACATCGTTTTCGTGGATGAATTCCAGGACACCAGCCCCATCGAGCTTGCCGTGTTTTTGAAGCTGGCGCAGTGCGTGGACCGGTCCGTTTGGGTCGGGGACCAGAAGCAGGCCGTCTACGGTTTTCGAGGCACGGACCCCCTGCTCATGGACGCTGCCGTGAAAAAGCTCCTGGATGCCGGACGCCCGCTCATACTCGAGGAAAACTGGCGGTCCCGTCCGGCTCTTGTCGAGTTCACGAATCATGTTTTTTGCCCGGCCTTCGAAGCCAAGGGTTTTTCAGCGGACCGGGTCCGTCTGAATCCGGTGCGTGCGGCGCATCCTGAACAAGCGCTGGCCCTGGAAGTCTGGAATCTGGACAGCAAGAAGCTGGATCATGACTATGCCTGTATCGCATCGGGCGTGGCGGCGCTATTGTCCGAGCCGGAGCAGTACATTGTCGAGGACCCGTCGACTAAGACGTTGCGCCCCTTGCGCGGCGGGGACATTGCCGTGCTCTGCCGCAAGAACGACGTCTGTCTGGAAGTGGCGAACGCACTGGAGCGATTGGGTGTCCGAGCTGCCACCAAGCGCTGGGGGCTTCTGGATACGCCGGAAGCAATTTATGCCATGGCTGCACTGCGCTATCTGGTAGACCCCAGAGACACCCTGGCCGTTGCAGAGTTGCTGCACTTCAGCGGCGAACTGGACTGGCTGAACCGCTGGCTGACCGAGGAGAACTTCTGGAAAAAGTGTTCCCCGGTCTCGGACCTGAATGATCTGCGGCAAATGCTCCCGAAGCTGACTCCCTGGGAAACGCTGGACTTGGCCATTTCGGCATCCAGGGCGGAAACCATTGCTTGCCGTTGGGGAAGGGTCGAGGTCCGGCTGGCCAATCTGGACGCTCTGCGTGGACTGGCCAAGGGGTATGAAGACATCTGCATGGCCAGGCGCACCCCGGCCACTGCCGCGGGCCTGGTGACCTACCTCGTTCTTGAGGTGAAAAAGAGTCCTCTGGATCTTCAAGGCCAAGGCGTGGACGAACATGCGGTGAACGTGATCACCTATCACAAATCCAAAGGATTGGAGTGGCCATTTGTGGTTTTGGCTGAACTGAACTGGTCGCGGGAAGTCAATCCGTTCAATGTCAGCGTGACGCCCAATGAGCAAGGCTTTGACCCGCTCGCTCCCCTGGATGGGCGTTGGATCAGGTACTGGCCCTGGCCCTACGGCAAGCAAAGTAAGAATGTCGGCCTGGATCAGCGGGTGGAAGGATGCGCGGAATCGATCCAGGCTCAGAACGAATTCTGGGCCGAGGAGGCCAGACTGATGTACGTGGGCATGACCAGGGCCAGGGACTATCTGGCATTGGCGATCAGGGCCGACGGCAAGAGCAATACGGCATGGCTGGATATCCTCAAAGATAGTGAAGACAATCTCATCCTGGATTGCTCTGACGAAGAGAAAAGGTCCATTCGGTGCCGCAACCAGGAGTTTGCGGCTGCCTTCAAGAGTATTGCGCCTCTGACCGAACCTGCGCAAGACCGGCAGGACGCATGCTTCGGAGCCGAACCGTTTCCCAAGCCCCTTCCCCAGCATCCCCCGGCCAGGTTCAGCCCAAGCGCCGCTGCTCCGGCTGACGAGAATCAAGCCCTGGTTCATGCTCCTGAACGATTCGGCCCCCGCATCCCGGTTGCAGGCGAACCGGACGTTAACGCCATGGGCGAGGCAGTTCATGGTTTTCTGGCTCAGGACAATCCCGTCCAAGACGCGGAAACCCGCGGAGCCAAGGCCGGTGAGATTTGCAAACGCTGGAACGTGGTCGGGATAGCGCCGGAAGATATTGTCGCTGCCAGCGACAGGCTCATTGCCCACCTGACAAGCAGATTCGGACAGGGCGAAGCGCTCAGGGAGCACCCCATGCATCTGAAAGTGCAATCGGGTTCCGGCAACCAGACTGCCTCCGGGTGGATCGACCTGGTCTGGCAAACCCCGGACGGGTACGTGATCGTGGACCACAAGACCTACCTGGGCAAGCTGGACACGGTGCGGCAACACTGCACAGCCTTCGTGCCGCAACTGAATGTTTACGCGGACTGCTTGCAAAAGGCCCTTGGCGAAAATCCACTGGCTTTGCTGGTGCATCTGCCCATGATCGGAATCATGGTGGAAATTGGAAGGAGGGGATATAAGTGAATGCTCCCGGAGGCCATGCCATGCCCTTGTGGAGTTGCCAAACCTTTTTTAGGGTCAATGGCCGTTTGAGGTTCAGTATTTCTAAACTCGGTTGCTGCGACCGAACATGGGCTCAGACCCTTGGGGTGCGAGGCTTCCAAATGAGCACGGTAGTTAAATATGGGCAAAAAATATTATGATCACATTGCATAAAATATTAGAAATCTATGGTGTTGATACAACCAAAGTGAGGATAGTGCGACACGGCAATAAAGAAATACCAATCCTCAGAACATTTCAGGAAAATTTGCGCCGACTCGAAGTATATCAGAGTTACCAACGGCCTCGAAAATTCGGAGATGCTAACACAATAGCAGTTTTTGCACCTTATTTTAAAACCACTGCTCTTTTTATTGGTTTGTGGGACATTCTCGGTTGCACAGATAACTCAAAATTTAAGGTTGATAATTTGCTGGAACTCCAACGATTTTCTTTACCTGAATGTTGGTATAATGATCATGTTAAATATGATCTTAAAAGAAACACTATACTGGATGAACTATCTGAGCGGATTGTCATTGAATGGGGAGCAGCTACGGTCTCTTGGGTTCAAAATAAGGACAAAGAAATTGTTGAATTAAAAGGAAAAAAAAGCATTGGAGACTTTCAATCTTTCGCTCAGGTACACCTGACTTATCAAGAATTAAAAATAATGACGCAGTATCCAGACACTAATCTTACTTGGATAAAAGCTCTTTCTTCTGTCAACGGTGTTTATATGATACAAGATACTCTCTCTGGAAAGCTTTACGTCGGCTCAGCATATGGAGATAAGGGCATTTATGGCAGATGGATAACGTATGCGCAAAATGGTCATGGAGGCAATTTGGAGTTACAATATCTCGACTCTCAAAATTTTGTATTTTCGGTTCTCGAAATTGTTTCGGCAACTTCGACAGCGGATGAGGTAATTAATTACGAAAATAGATGGAAAAAGAAATTAGGGACTACAAAATTCGGTTTAAATAAAAATTGATAGCGATCAACCACATTACGGAATCGGATGAATAATTTCATTTAATACCATTGACATCCGGCGTGCAAAGCTAGCTTTTTCCTTTCACTATAAGAGCATATGATTCTTCGACGTTGGACGTGGCTTGCGCTTTTTCCGGGGTTGGCGGGACGAGATGTTGCCGTGGCACAAGGACAGGAGAAAAAATAGGTTGTCGGCCACGTTCAAACCGACGCTTCCAGTACCCCAGCGATTTGAAGACAAAGCAGAACTTCCGACTATACTCTGCCTGAGAAAGACCGCTTGCCCATCGTTTGACTACATGTACGTGCCAGCAATTGGCCTCCGCGGGACCTGATGCTCTACTGATTGCTAACTGCTGCCATTTCAAATCCTCCTTGAAGGTTGATGAGAGGAACTCTTTGGCATAACCGTTGAGCATACGGACGAAGTTTAGTGTTAACCAAAGCCAGGGATTTTTCTGGCCTTTGCCTTCAGGGGCGATGGCACGATCAGCACAGTCTAGTTGGATGTTCACAAGGATGGGGGTGACAATCCTGTCTTGGATTTTTCAGATCCGGAAATGAAGTCCATTCGCTGTCATAACCATCAATTCCCGACAACCTGCAAGGGCATTGAACCATAAGCCGACCCCGCACAAAGCCGCCAGAAAGCATGCTTAGTCCCGAACCCGCTCTCCCAGACACTTCCCCTCAAAATGCTGCGGCCAAATTCAATCCCAGTTCCACCGCCGCGCATGATGGCGACCAAGCTACTGGTTCATGCTCCGGAAAGAATCGGTCACGCATCTCAGTTGTCGGCGAACCCGACGTCAATGCCCTAGGTGGAGTCATGCATGGTTTTCTGTCCAGGACGACACTTCGCAAGCGTTGGAAATCAGAACGGCCAAGGTCTTGGTCATATTCCAGCGCTGGAAGGTCAGCGGCATCGCGCAAGGTGACATTGTCATGGCCAGCAACCGGCTCACGTCTTACCTTCTCGATAGGTTCGGACAAGGCGAAGCGCTCAGGGAGCACCCCATGCATCTGAAAATGCAATCGGGTTCCGGCAACCAGACTGCCTCCGGGTGGATCGACCTGGTCTGGCAAACCCCGGACGGGTACGTGATCGTGGACCACAAGACCTACCTGGGCAAGCTGGACACGGTCCGGCAACACTGCGCCGCCTTCGTGCCGCAACTGAACATCTACGCGGATTGCCTGGAAAAGGCCCTTGGCAAAAAGCCACTGGCCCTGCTGGTGCATCTGCCCATGATCGGAGTCATGGTGGAGATTGGGAGGAGGGAAACGACGCAACAAATCCTCTGAGACAAGCAGGAGGACGATATGTTCTTCGTCGAAGTGATTGCCTTGGCCATTGTCATGTATTGTTTCTGGATTGTCTTTTTCGAGAAGAAGTAACCATGGAAAAGGAACTTCTATCTGTAACTACTCAGCTTCAGAACGGGATGAGGTTGGCTTTGCACAAACTTGTGACAAGCATGACCTGGATTCCCGCCTTCGCGGGAATGACTTGTTTTATGCCGTCTCCTGATCAGTCATACTCGCGAAGGCGGGTATCAGCCCGGTTTACTCGGATGAGCTGAGTAGTTACCACTCAGCTAACTGATGCAGGCTTTTGGGTACAGTCCTTTTCCGGTTGCTTGACCAGACTTTCAGCGGGAATGCCCAAGCCCTTGTGGAGTTGCCAAACCATTTTCAAGGTCAATGGCCGTTTGCGGTTCAGTATTTCATAAACTCGATTGCTGCGACCGATCATGGGCTCCAAATCTTTGGGGTGCAGGCCCATCTGGTCCATGCGAAACTTGATCGCCTCCACCGGATCGGGGAGTTCCATGGGAAAATGTTTTCGCTCGTAAGCTTCAACCAGGGTTGTCAGAATATCGAGACGGTCACCTTCCGGCGTGTTCATCTCAGCAGACATGAGACGTTCAATTTCCCGCAATGCTGACCGGTAATCTTGATCCGTGCGAATTGGTCTAATTTCCATGGGCATTATCCTCATATTGTCTGTGCGTCGACGGCATCATACTCTGCATGGGTTACGATAAATCGAATGTACACCACCCGATAGGGATAGTTGATCCATGCCACCAGCCGATATTTGTTCCCGGAGATATTGAAAACGACCCTGCCGTCCCGCAAAATACTGGCATTGCCAAAATCCTTCTTCACATCCGCGGGGCTTCCCCAGTCTGCCTTGAGTACCTGACGATACCAAGCCAGTGCTGATTCTTTTCCATCTTTGCGACCAGGCTTCTCGTCCCAATATTTTTTTAATGTGGACAAAGCTATGATGCGCATGAAAGGAAGTTTAGTCCCGATTTGGGACCAATGCAAGAAGCCTTCGCTAACGAGAACAACACATAAGGGGACATTTGAAAAATGTGCATATTTCCTGTCTTGGGTTAGTTAAATCTGAACACATCACGGCTGGTCATGGACCAGTTTTTCCGCCAGTTCCAGCGCATCCACCGGCCAATACTCTCGGGGACGCGGCTTATGCACGCCTGGGCGGCCATGCTCGGGACGGCAGTTCAGGATAATTTCACGCCAGCGGCGGGGAACGGCATTCAGTCCATGCACGGCTCCGAGGAGTGCGCCGCAAATGGCGGCGTTGGTGTCCGTGTCTCCGCCTCGGGAAGCAGTATTGACCACGGCTTCCTCCAAATTCGAAGCGTTCAAAAGTTGCCACACCGCGTTGCCAAAGGCGATCAGAACTCAGCCCTGCTGGCGAACATAATCATTGGGAGGCGCTTTGATGGACGCCTTGATCACTCGAAACACAATCTGATCCGCGTCCAGGTCCTGTGCCCACACCAGCATTTCGGCGACCAGGTCCTTGGGGCTGATTCCCGTTGCGATGGCATGGGCAATGGCCATGGCAAACAGGGCGTTGATCTGCTGGCAGACAGGATGGGGATGTGTTAACCGGGCGTCTTCCATGGCCCATTGCGCAACCTGGCGCAGCGGATATTTCGCGCCGAATATGCCCAGGGGACTGATGCGCATCAATGCGCCGTTGGCTTGGCTTTCGTGATTGGGAGTGCCCCGCAGCCCGCTGCTGACGGTCCTGCCGCAATCAAACGGCCCTGAGTCCAGCCAAGCCTGATATGCTTTTTGCGCGGCCAAAGCATTATAGGCATCATGTTCAACCAGTGTTCTGGCCAAGGCGAGAGCCATTTCGGAGTCATCCGTAGGTTGCCCGGCAATGGTGTTGAACGTCCCACCGTCCGCGAGATCGCGCACCCCATGCGGGTAGGTACGCAGAATTTGCCCTGGGGACTGGAATTCCACCAGACTGCCCAACGCATCACCGGCCAACTGGCCCAGAAGACACCCTTGCGCACGCTCCAATACTTCTGATTGCATCGTTATTCCTTTGGATTAGCCGTAATATTTTGAGAAACCAATGCTTGATACACTTGCCAGTCCACTCATTCATTCTCAATCATTCCAACAAGACGGCAAATCGATTCGCCGGCGTCTGCCGAAAATGAGGTAGTTGATCCTCTGCAACCCACTCATGAAATTCCTTGGACTTGTAGGGCGGATAATCCCAAGAGCCCATTTTAGGCCAGTCCTGGTTTTCCGGCGCTGAGTCGATACAGTACATATTCCCTCTACGTAAGCGTCAGAACGCCTACATCTTTTCCTGCCAAGTCATGAGGATTATGAAGAGGCAGGATTTCGGGCAGTCAATTCCTCAAGTTTCTGAGGTGTGAGATTTTGTGGGAGTAGCTGTCTGATTTCAGTGTTGGTTTTGGCTTGGGGCAGGGTGGTGAAGACGTGCAGGAGATAGAGGTAGGGATTGAGTCCGTTTGCTTTTGCGGTTTCTATGAGGGAGTAGATGATCGCGCTGGCATGGGCACCTGCCGGAGATCCGGCAAAGAGCCAATTTTTTCTGCCTACGGCAAAGGGCCGGATGGCGTTTTCCGCAAGGTTGTTGTCAGGCCGCAGTCGTCCGTCTTCGAGGAAAACCACGACGCGGCTCCACTGGCCGAGGGCGTAAGTAATGGCTTTCCCCAGCAGGCCTTTGGGCGGGGTAGTCAGGACCCGTTCATCCAGGATGGCCTTGATTTTATCCATGATCGGCCTGGTGTGCTCCTGACGCAAGGCCTTGATCTGATCCGGGTTCAACTTGTCTATCCGGGCCTGCTTTTCGATCTTATAGATCTTGCCGATCAGGTTGATGATCGTGACAGCGGTTCCATTTTTGTTTTTGGCTCCTGCCTTGATCACGTCCATGAACTTGCTGCGCACGTGGAACATGCAGCCAACATGAATGATGCCGGGTCTGGCCCCCACGGCATTGTAGCCGGCGTAGCCGTCGGTCTGCAGATAGCCTTTGAAGTCACCCAGGATGTACTCGGCGACTTTTCCGCCTCGACTTGGGTCATAGTGAAAGGTGACAATTGGACTTCCCGGCGGCCCTCCTCTGGCCACCCACATGAAGGATTTGGCGGTGTTTTCCCGTTCCGGTTCGCGCAACACCTGCACGGTGGTCTCGTCCATGTTAAGGATGTCGCCGTATCGGAGCTCTTCGATCATCATGTCCATAAGCACCTTGCAGGCATTCGCGGCAAGGATCATCCATCCAGACATGGTAGCTCTGGAAATTGCCGCGCCGATCCGGGCGAATATTTGTTCCTGGCGATACAGAGGCAGGCCGTCCACGAATTTGTTCACGCAGATGTAGGCCAGCAGCCCTGCGGTGACGATGCCCTGGTTGATGATCTGCGGGGGCATGGGAGCTATTTTTACGGTGGGCCCGTCATCTTCGACTCCTTCACAGGCCGGACAGGCGTATTTGAGTCGGATATGACGGATGACCTGGATTTTCTGGGGGATGACGTCCAGCTTTTCACTGACCTCTTCACCGATCTTTTTCAGGGCACAGCCGCAGGGGCAGATTTTCGCATCATCAGCAATGTCGTGAACCCGGTCGAGCCGAGGCAAGTCAGGGGAGAGAGGACGGCGCCCTTTTTTTCTGCGGACATGCGCATCGACCGTTTCCAATTCTTCAGCAGCTGAGCTTTCCTCTGCCTGCTTTTCGAGTTCCAATGCGGCCAGCTCCGCTTCATTGAACAAGCTGAGCTGGCCCTGTCTGTTGCGGAGTTTGGCTTTTTCGGATTTGAATTGGTAATGCAGCGATTTGAGCAGGCGGACTTGCTCCTCGAGTTGGGAGATGTAGGAGTCCTTGTCCGCGATGATGGCCTTGAGTGACTCGAGGTTATCTGGCAATGAAACTGCGTCCATGGCCTAGATAAATAGATAAAATCTTTATAAATGTCAATAAATTTATGCTAAATATTATATAATTCAGAAATTAGCTTAAATTTGAATATTTCAGCTCTGGATGACCAGAAATCTGCTTCAGATCGAGTCCGTCCAGCAGCCATTGAAGTTGGCGAGGTTCCATCTCCAGGACGTCTTGTTCGGAATTGGGCCAGTGGAAACGGTGCATCTCCAGTCGTTTCTGCCAGAGACAAAACCCGTTGCGGTCCCAATACAAGATTTTGATGATGGTTCTGGACTGATTGCAAAAAACGAAGAGATGCCCGGAGAAGACGTCTCGCTCCAAGTGGTCTGCCACTATTAGCGAGAGGCCGTTGATGGACTTGCGCATGTCCGTCGCTCCCAGGACCAGGTTGACCGTGGTTGCCGATCCCAGAAGCGTCATCGGAGCTGCTCCAAGGTGCGAACAAGCTTTTCCAGTACTGGCACGCTAAAGTCTCCGCAGATCTCCACCGTGAAGCGATGACCAAGGTGGACACGCAAAGCCCCCTCATCTTGCCGAGGGCTGGGCGGGACGAGGTGCTGCCGTGGGACGGGAACGATGACAGGAGGCAAAGAAGGCTGTCGGTCACGTTCGAACCGGCGCTTCCAATATCCCAGTGATTTGATGGAAACGCAGTTCTGACGACAGTACTCCGCCTGAGAAAAACCGCTTGCCCGCCACTTGGCTACATGCTCGCGCCAGAAATTGGCCTTCTCGGGATCTGACCTACGATTGCTGATTGCCATTTGATTCCTCCTCAAAGGTTGATGAGAAGAATCCTATGGCAGAAATGGAGGCATGCTGTAAGAAGTAGCTGTTTTGACGCTTACCATCGTAGAACGACTTGCTATCCCGTCGTACGTCCCGGCTGGAGAAAAACCCGAAATACTTGCCCCCACTACAGGCTCCAATGAAGGGACGAGTCTGAACGGCTTGGAGCTTGCCGAATGCCTTCAGCCGGTGGGACTACGAATTGACGAATTCATTAGGTCAGAAGCCCAAGCCTTGCTCGTATCCGGGATGGTCGGAACGGGTACCGATAAACTGATCAAGGACATTGTCTTTCGGGCTGCTTCAATTGGCATGAATTGCTTGGTACTCGCGCCAAATCGAAGAATGGCGGATAAGTACCCCGTCAAGGCCGAGAGCTTGTATTCACATATTTACTCGGGGCACCTTCGAGCCGAGAAAGATCAGTTGGTCAACGATCTCGCTGAGAACCATGACTCTGAAGGGCAGTTGTATGTTATCGGGGACTGTCACCTAGTCTCGGATTCAAAATTTGAGACAGACGTAATCCGATTCGGAACTGGGCAGCTACTGACTGATCTTCTCAGCTTTACAAATCTCGCAGAAACGAAGCGAAAGATCATCTTTGTTGGCGATCCTTTTCAAATGGCCAGGGGGAAGCTGGAGGAAACGGCACTATGCACAGAGCGCATCAAAGCGCTTGTCGAGGTTGAAGTTGCCCGAATTGACATTGACCGTTTGCTGCCAGAAACGGCAGATGATCCATTCATCAAAAATTGCGTCGAGCTCGCGGGGGTGATGCGCCGAGGTATATTCAATCGGCTTGAATTGAGCCTTGATGAATCGAGCTGCGTCGAAATGCCACGTGACCCTGGGCAACGGGGTGAGGTGGTTCGGAGGCTGATCTCGGAACTGCCGTTAGATAGTAAATTCATTGCGTTCTCGCATAGCGAAGTCAATCGTTTAAATGAATGGATACGAAAGCATGTGTTCAGTCGTCAGGGTTCGCTGACTACGGGTGATCTCATTCACGTTCACAATGGCTTTTATGCGACGTCGAAGGACGATTTCTCACAAAAGATCTTTATACCAAACGATTCTTTCGCTGAAGTTGTCTCTGTAGAAACCGTAGCCCCGATTGTGCAATCGCTCAGGGGGCGAAAGGACTCTGTCGTTGTGCCGCTATTGCGAGTTGAGGCCCGCGTTGATGGTCGCTCCGATGTCGTAGAGTTCCTTAGCCTCAAGAACTACCTGTACAGCGAAAAACCAGAGATTGATGGTGAATCGCTGCTTGCCCTTCGGGTGTTTGCAGAAACCAGGTATCGGCAGATGCATGTTAAGGAGTCAGTCTCAAATGGCGACAAACAAATAGACTTAGAAAACAAAAACGAAGAGATAACGAAAATTCCCCACAATCAGCGTGCTAAGTTTATGAGCAATGATCCGTTCCTCAATGCCGCGCGAATGAGATTTGGTTATGCGCTAACGCTACATCGTGCTCAAGGGCGTAAATTCGATACGGTTATTGCCAGTCTAAATACCGGGCAGGGCCAGACGAATGACGCGTATTTTCGGTGGCTTTATACACTCATAACGATTCCACTTCGGACGCTCTACTTGTCGAACGTGCCGAGTATTACGCCCCTATCAAAAGCTTCTTGGGATGCGAGTCGCGCTAGGCTTGACTCAGTAAGACCGACCAACCTTATCCCGTTTGACCCAAGCAAAGGCCTATTCGGTACCGAGGAGCTGAAATTTCCCATCGAGAAGGTAGAACTTCGAGCACTATATTTCTTTATCGACAAAGCAATCAAGAAAGTGGCAAGTCAGGTCGATTCGATAGAACATCATAACTATCAAGAATTGTACAGAATCCGTGGACCTAAAGGTCAGCTGTGCAGGCTACGGCTGTTTTTTAACAAGCGCTTCCATGTAACCCGAATTGAAACGGTCGATTCGATCCCAACGGAGTTTGCGACCGAAGTAATCGAGAAACTCACTGATGGACACAGGTTTGAAAATGATCTTCAATATGAATTGTACGCAATACTGCATAAGCGATTTGAGTCTTGCGGCATTTCCATCAAATCAATAGACCATGCCGCATATCAGGAAGTATATTACATTAAAACAGCAAGCGGTGACGTCAAGTTGCAGGTGCACTACGACGGCGATGGCTTTTTTACTAGGTTGCTTCCTGTCGCATATACGAATATTGCTGCGGTAGATGTCGTTCGAAATAGCCTGGGGTTCTGATGATATACCCGAACCAGGAAATCTCCAGTCTTCGAAAGGGTGGGCGCATCGACGAGGCTTACAAAAGAGGACAGGATCTGTTACGAGAGCATCCTAATGATAAGTACCTGAAGAATATTTTCGGTTGGGTACTTTACGACAAAATAAAGCTGATTGCCAATAGAGAGAATCAAAGTAAAGCTGGTTCTGCTTCCGGTGAAGTTAGGGCATTACTACGCGAATATGCGCGATTGGACCTTCCACGTCCAGATTTACTGTTCAGTCTGTTGCTTAACCAATCACTTCGTATACGAGATAAACTCGACTTTTTTCCTGCTTTCATGTCGTGGGCAGGGTTAGGCTGTTTCCGTCCTGAGGATTTACAAGCCCAGGAAGGAAAAAAAGGCGACGCACTCTACGAGCCACTCATTGAGAAGGCGGCTAGGGTGACGGCAAAATCCGTGCGTGGCGGGAAGGATGATTCACTAAAGAGCTTTGCCATTGAGCTATTGGATAAGGCAATTTCGGAGGGCGAAGTGCAGGGACTGTCCTGGCTGCACTACAACAAGGCGCTCTTGCTGAGAGAATTAGGACGAACAGACGACGCGAGAACTCTGCTGCATCCGTTCGTAAGAGAAAAGCGAACTAACTTCTGGTCCTGGCATGCCCTTTCGAAGATCGAAGAACAGGAGAACCCTTTGTTGGCGCTTGCGTTGTGCGCTAGGGCATGTCTGACTTGTAATGATGCCAAGTTTGGAGTGAAGGTCTTTGAGGATCTCGCGCGGTTCTCAGTCGCAGTGAATCGCTTTGACCTTGCCAGATGGTCGACGACCCGGGCAGTGTCAATCCGGCAGGAAAATGGCTGGGGTATACCCGATTCACTGAGGAACCTGACGGAAGCAGACTGGTATTCGTCGGCACCCGCTATTGATGATGCAGCAGGTGAACTGGAGAGCTACGCCTATATAGCGGACAGCATCGTCTATAGCGATTGCCCAAGAGTCCCTGCAAATTTCTTAGGGACGTTTAATTCAAAGACCGGAAAGCTGATGGCAAAGGTAGCATTACGAAAAGAAGCACTCTCTGTCGAGATGGCAAGTCCCTCGAAAGGTCTGACAAATGCCAAGATTTTTAGTATTGGCGAGCCAGTTACGGTAGGAATTTTTGAAGAAGAGCAACGGTCCACGATTATCGAGATAAAACCTAGGACCGAGGGCGAGTTTTTTGATTGTTTGGATAGTTTCTATGGTGTGGTTGACCACATGAATCACGAGAAAAGCCTTGCTTCTATTTATGTAACAGATACAAAATTCTGTCTACTCCCCTTCCAGGACTTCGATGCTGTGTCGGCATGGCAACCTGGCACTCCTGTAAGTATTTGGTGCACGCATTCGGATGATCGTCTAAGACCATATCGAGCGGAAATCACTGGCTTCCAGGAATCGGAATGGATATCCCTCGTCAGCGGCGAAATATCATTACATCCAGGGGGGTTCGCGTTTGTGAAAGATGTCTTTGTCCCCCCGCATCTAGCGAAGCTGTTCGAGGATGGACGTGAAGTTTCGATGGTGGTGGTTCGCAAGAAAAACAAAAAAACTAATTTACTCGGCTGGACGGCAATTTCCCTAGCATATTGGGAGGGGCACGAAATGTGAAATCGAAACATCGATGAACATTTGCACCCCCATAAGTTAAACGCTCCGAGCGACTTAACATAGTCCAAAACTCCTGTTTTTCAGTGGGATGCTGACTTATGATAACGAATTCCTTGCTTTTTTTAGGAGCAAATAAGTGTATGCCATTTTAGGGCGGTAAGTAAATCCTGCTCGATGGCCGCAACTGGAGCGAAATTTGGCAAGGGCGGTTATGCCTTGATTTATTCACTGTACTGCAAAGAGCTCCCGACGTGCATCGTTTGAGCGAACTTGCAACTGGAGTACTGGAGTCTATGGAGGCTCTGCGGATTGGGGCGGACCATTGATCACTTAATGCAATAAGGCAGGAACATGAATCGGAACGGAAGCAATATTGAAACGCGGCTCTGGGGTGCGGCGGATGAACTGCGGGCGAATTCCAAGTTGAAGTCTTCGGAGTATTCGGTCCCGGTGCTGGGGCTGGTTTTTTTGCGGTATGCGGATCACAAATTCCAGGTGGCTGCCAAGCAGCTTGAGGGTCAGGGTGGTGGGCGGCGTAAGATTGGGTCGCAGGATTACCAGGCCATGGGTGTGCTGTACCTGCCGGAACAGGCCCGCTTCTCGACGTTGATCCAGCTACCCGAGGGACAGAATATCGGTGCGGCCATCAATGACGCCATGCGGGCCATTGAGGCGGAAAATCCGGACCTCAAGGACGTCCTGCCCAAGACCTACAATCGATTTGAGAATTCCTTGCTCAAGGAACTGCTCAAGACCATGAATTCCGTGCCCATGGACATCGAGGGAGACGCCTTCGGCAAAATCTATGAGTACTTCCTGGGCAATTTCGCCAGGGCCGAGGGTCAGAAAGGCGGGGAGTTCTTTACGCCCACGGCCATTGTCCAACTCATCGTCGGAATCATTGAGCCGTATCACGGTCGCATCTTTGACCCGGCCTGCGGCTCCGGCGGCATGTTCGTGCAAAGCGCCCGCTTCGTGGAAGAGCATAAGAAAAATCCCAGCGCTGAACTCAGCGTGTTCGGACAGGAAAAGGTGGCCGAGACCGTGCGACTGGGCAAGATGAACCTGGCCGTGCATGGGCTGTCGGGAGACATCCGGCAGGGCAACGCCTATTACGAAGACCTGCACAGCTCCACCGGTAAATTCGACTTCGTGATGGCCAATCCACCGTTCAACGTGGACCGTGTGGACAAGGACCGGCTCAAGGACGATCCCCGCTTCCCCTTTGGCCTGCCTCGGACGGACAACGCCAACTATCTCTGGATTCAGATTTTCTACAGCGCCCTGAACGAGACCGGACGGGCCGGATTCGTCATGGCCAATTCCGCCTCGGACGCTCGCGGTTCGGAACTGGATATCCGCAAGCAGATCATCCAGGCCCAGGCCGTGGACGTGATGGTGGCCGTGGGCTCCAACTTCTTCTACACCGTCACCCTGCCCTGCACCCTCTGGTTCTTCGACAGAGGCAAACGCTCGACTCCCCGCGCCGACCAGGTTCTCTTCATCGACGCCCGCCACATCTACCGCCAAATCGATCGCGCCCACCGAGACTGGACCCCGGCCCAAATCGAATTCCTGGCCAACATTGCCAGACTCTACCGCGGCGAACATCCAGAAAACCTCCACGACAGCGCTGAACTGATAGCCGAATCGTTCCCGGATGGCCAATATGTCGACGTCCCCGGCCTGTGCAAAGTAGCCACCATCTCCGAGATTGAGGCCCAGGGCTGGAGCCTGAACCCAGGCCGCTATGTCGGAGTAGCCGCCAAAGCCAAGGAAGACTTCGACTTCAAGGAACGGCTGGAGGAACTGAACGAGGAATTGGAGGCCTTGAACGTCGAGGCCAGGGAGTTGGAGGAGCGGATTGCCAAAAACGTGGCGGAGATTCTTGACAGATGAGCGCATCGAACAAAAATATGAATAGTTATTTTTCTATTCCAGACGATTGGAATGTCGCAGCATTGCCAGATGTTGTCTTCTTTCAAGAGGGGCCAGGACTCAGAAAGTGGCAGTGGACTGAATATGGAATGAAGGTAATCAACGTCACCAACATACTTGGTGACGGTCGAATCGACACCAAGAATACGAGCCGATACATCTCCATCGAAGAATTCCAAAGGACCTATCAGCACTTTGCTGTCGATGCCGAAGACATCGTTATTGCCAGCTCTGGAAACACATATGGCAAGGTAGGTCGTATTTCGGAAAAAGACTTACCGTTAATGATGAATACGAGTGTAATTCGGCTCCGATCATCTGACAACAAACGATTGAACAGTGATTTTCTATACGCTTTTTTGCGCTCAGATGCCTTTCGCAACCAAATGGAGTCATTTGTAATTGGTTCGGCACAACCAAATTTTGGCCCAACACACCTCAAACGAATGGTAATGCCGCTCCCCCCTCTTCCAACCCAACGCAAAATCGCCTCCATCCTCTCCGCCTACGACAACTTGATCGAAAACAACCAGCGCCGGATCAAGATTCTGGAGGAAATTTCTCAGAACCTGTACCGCGAGTGGTTCGTCAAATTCCGCTTTCCCGGCCATCAAAAGGTGAAGTTCGTGGATTCGCCGCTGGGGAGGATTCCGGAGGGATGGATGGTTGTAAAAATGCCCGATGCTGTGAACATCCGCCCTTCTATTCCTATACCAAAGCATGAACGTTTTGTATTTGTTTCCATGGGGAACCTTTCTGAGAACTCAATGCTGATTAACGGCTTCGAATATCGCAATAAAGCTAGTGGTGCTCGGTTTCAGAATGGCGACACACTATTTGCTCGTATCACGCCATGTCTTGAAAATGGAAAAACAGGCTTTGTTCAGATTTTACAAAATGAGATGACAGTTGCTTGCGGATCGACCGAGTTTATCGTGCTGAGATCAAAAACAGTTACCCCAGAGTACGTTTATCTCATGGCTAGAAGTGATGATTTTCGAGACAACGCTATCAAGAGCATGACAGGTGCATCAGGACGTCAAAGAGTTAGTGAAAAATGTTTTGACGGTTTTCATTTGGCCCAGCCATCAAGTGACGTTTTATCATTATTTCAAGCCCATACCAGTCCACAGTTCAAACTCATTCATACCTTGAGCCAGAAAAACTCCACCCTCCGACGCACCCGCGACCTGCTCCTTCCCAAACTCATCTCCGGCGAGATTGACGTCTCTGACCTGGAAATTGCCGTGCCCGAGGAGGTTGAGGCATGAGGGTTGAGGAGCTGCTGAAGCAATCGGAGGGCAAGACGTTGGAGTTCAAGCGGGATCTGTCCGCGCCGAAGAACATCCTCAAGACCGTGATTGCCTTTGCCAATACTGCCGGCGGGACGTTGATTCTCGGGCGTGCTGATGACGGAACGATTGTCGGTGTGGAAGCAGTATTGGAGGCGGAAGAGCGTTTGGCGAACCTGATTGCCGACAGCGTCTCTCCTGGCATGATGCCGGAAATTGAAGCAGTGACCGTGGCGGACAGAACATTGCTTCTGGTCCGGGTGGCTCACTGGCCAGGGCCGTTTCATCTCAAAGCCCAAGGACCGGAGGATGGTGTCTATGTCCGGCTGGGCTCCACGAATCGAAAGGCTGATGGGGCCACGCTGGCAGCCCTGCGGCGGTTACAGGGCAATAAATCCTTTGATCAACTGCCTTGCGCTGAGGCAAACGAATCCGACCTTGATCAGGCCGCCCTGGAACGATGGTTTGCTGGCCGGGTGCGCCCACTGAACGAGCCTGCCCTGGAATCCCTCGGCGTTTTGGTTCGACAGGGCGGCAAACTTACTGTTTCCAACGGAGGTTTGATTCTTTTCGGAACGCTCGAAGCGCAGCAGCGCTGTTTTCCCGATGCCGCATATCCTGCGCCCGTTTCCGGGGGCGCGACAAAAGCGAATTCATTGACCGCCAGGAAATGAACGGCCTGTTGGATGCCTTGGTGGATGTGCCGAAGTTCATTGCCCGCAATACCCGACTGGCTTCCCGGATCAATGGCATGCAGAGGGAGGATGTTGCCGAGTATTCCGCTGTTGCCCTGCGCGAAGTATTGGTGAATGCCGTGGCCCATGCCGACTATGCCTGCTCGGGCATGCGCTTTTTCGTTTCCATCTTTTCCGATCGCCTGGAGATCCAGAGCCCAGGCATGTTTCCGTTTGGCATGACCCTGGAAAACTTCAAGGCTGGTGTCAGCCGGATCAGAAACCGGGTCATCTGTCGCGTGCTGCACGAAATGGGCTTGATGGAAGAATGGGGCAGCGGCTATCAACGGATCACCAGCGCCTGCCGCCAAGGCGGCTATCCTGAACCGGAATGGCTGGAACCCGGGGTGTGCGTTAGGGTTGTTTTTCCATCGCGCCCGGAATTATCCACTGGTGAGCCTGTACGGTCCGTTACCGCGGATGACACTGTAAGTGAGCCTGTAGGCGACCCTGTAAATGAGTCTGTAAATGAACGCCAAAAATGGTTTCTCGACCAACTGAAGCAGGGCGTTCCGGTGAAGGCCGAAGGTATCGTCCAGCACTGGGGTGTCAGCACGGCCACGGCCAAGCGGGATATTGCCGCATTGCGTCAACGCAAAATCATTGAGTTTTCCGGTGCGCCCAAGACCGGCGTTTACCGGCTCAAAACGAAAAAGGAACCAGCTCCATGAATCCGCCCATGGACTACACCGAAGACACCCTGGTCGAGAAGCCGGCCATTGCCCTGCTGGATGAGTTGGGCTGGACCCCGTTCAACGCCTATCATGAATTCGATGGTGGTCTGAGCAGCCTGGGCCGGGAAAACAAATCAGAAGTGCTTCTCAAGTCCCGGTTGCGGGAGGCCCTGCTGTTGCTCAACCCCGAGGCCGCGCCCGAGGCCATTCACGAGGCCATCGCCGAACTGAGCCGGGACCGCTCCCGCCTGAGCATGGCAGCGGCCAACCGGGAGGTCTACGAGCTGCTCAAGAACGGCGTGCGGGTCAGCGTTCCTAATCCGGAGGGCGACGGCGAGAGCGTGGAAGTGATCCAGGTTATGGACTGGGATGAGCCGGGCAACAACGACTTCCTGGTCTGCTCCCAATTCTGGATCACCGGCGAAATGCACACCCGCCGCGCCGATCTGGTCGGATTTGTCAACGGCCTGCCCCTGGTGTTGTTCGAACTCAAGGCCGTGCATCGCCGCCTGGAAACCGCTTTCACCGGCAACCTGCGCGACTACAAGGACACCATCCCCCAACTGTTCTGGCCCAATGCCCTGGTCATCCTCTCCAACGGCAGTCAGAGCCGAGTGGGCAGCATCACTGCTGGCTGGGAACACTTCGCGGAATGGAAAAAGGTGGACAGCGAGGACGAACCGGCCCGTGTCTCCCTGGAAACCATGCTGCGCGGGGTTTGCGATCCGGACAGGCTGCTGGACCTGGTGGAGAACTTCACCCTGTTCCAGGAAGCCCCCGGCGGACTGATCAAGCTGACGGCCAAGAACCATCAGTATCTGGGCGTGAACAACGCGATCGCTGCGCTTTTCGCGACCCTCTCCCCGGCCCTCTCCCAGGGGGAGAGGGAGAATAAGATCGATGAATATCCGGCTCTCTACCATGAAACCTTCACCCCGGACCTCTCCCAGAGGGAGAGGGGGAATGAGGATGGGGGGAATCCGGGCCAGAAAGAGAAAGGCAAGGGGCACTATCGAGGGGGGTATGATTTTGGCGGTCTTGTGAATCGCGCTCGGGAACTGAGGCAATTGCAGACACCAGCCGAAGAAATTCTTTGGGAACTTTTGAGAAATAGACAGTTTTTCGGGTATAAATTTCGGCGTCAGCATCAGATTGGTGATTATATCGTGGATTTTTATTGTCATGCCGCGAAATTGGTCATCGAGGTTGACGGCAGCATTCATGACGTCCCTGTAAAGCAAACCAAGGACAAGAAAAAGCAAGCTTACCTCAGGGGTCTTGGGTACAAAATATTCCGAATTCCAAATGCCTCCATTCTTGATTCACCTTCTCAGGCACTCAATTTGATTGCCTCAAATCTCCCCTCTCCTCCTGGGAGAGGGGCCGGGGGTGAGGGGAACACCGCCGAGAAGGCCAAAGGCCGCCTCGGCGTGTTCTGGCACACACAGGGCAGCGGCAAGAGCGTGTCCATGATGTTCTTCACCCAGAAGGTCTTGCGCAAGATTCCGGGCAACTGGACCTTTGTCGTGGTCACGGACCGCCTGGAGTTGGACGGGCAGATATACAAGCATTTCGCCACATCCGGCGTGGTCACGGAAAGCCAGGCCCAGGCCGAGAGCAGCCGCCATTTGCGCCAACTGCTGGGCGAGGATCACCGCTTCGTCTTCACCATCATCAACAAGTTCCGCACCGAACGCGGCGAAACGCATCCCGTGCTTTCCGAGCGGGAAGACATCATCGTGATCACCGACGAGGCCCATCGCAGCCAGTACGACACCATGGCCCTGAACATGCGCACGGCCCTGCCCAATGCCTCGTTTCTGGCTTTTACCGGCACGCCCTTGATCGTGGGCGAAGAGAAAACCCGGCAGGTCTTCGGGGACTACATCAGCGTGTACGATTTTCAGCAGTCCGTGGCGGACGGAGCCACCGTACCACTCTACTACGAAAACCGCATTCCGGAGCTGCAACTTACCAACAGCAACCTGAACGCGGACATGGAGCGCCTGCTGGAAGAGGCCGAACTGGATGAGGCCCAGGAGAAAAAGTTGGAGCGGGATTTCGCCAGGGAATACCATCTGATCACCCGAGAGGACCGCCTGGAAGCCATTGCCAAGGACCTGGTGAATCATTTCTCCTCCAGGGGCTTCCGGGGCAAGGGCATGATGATCTGCATCGACAAGGCCACGACGATTCGGATGTACGACAAGGTGCAAAAGCACTGGGCCGCGAAGATCGAGGAATTGCGGGGTCAGTTGGCCGGACAGGACGGGGAAGACCGGGCGGCCCTGGAACAGCGCATTGACTGGATGCGGGAAACCGACATGGCCGTGGTGGTCTCCCAGGGCCAGAACGAGATCGCGGAGATGGCCGCCAAGGGCCTGGACATCAAAACGCACCGCAAGCGGATGCTGGATGAGGATTTGGAAACCAGATTCAAGAAAGCCGACGATCCGCTCAGGCTGGTGTTTGTCTGCGCCATGTGGATCACCGGTTTCGACGTGCCCAGTTGCTCCACGCTGTATCTGGACAAGCCCATGCGCAACCACACCCTGATGCAGACCATCGCCAGGGCCAACCGAGTCTTTTTCGGCAAGGTCTGCGGTCTGATCGTGGACTACGTCGGCGTGTTCCGCAACCTGGAAAAAGCACTGGCCATTTATGGTGGGAGTTCCGGGACGGACAAATCAGAAGACAAAAAGCCGGTGGAGGACAAGTCCGCCCTGGTTGCCGCGCTGCGTCACGCCTTGGCAGAGACCGCAAGCATGTGCCGAACTCATGGCGTCCACCTGGACGACATCCGAGCGGCTGAAGGGTTCGAGTGCGTCGGCCTGCTGAAAGATGCCGTGGACGCCCTGGTGGGGACCGAGGAAATCAAACGCGGCTACCTCGATCTGGCCAACGTGGTCCAGCGGCTCTACAAGGCCGTTCTGCCCGATCCTGAGGCGAAGGAATTCGCGGCCCAGGTCATGCCAATTCAAGTCATCGCCGAAAAAATTCGTGACCTGACCCCGCCGGCGGATATTTCCCTAATTATGGATCAGGTGGAGGGCCTGCTGGATCGCTCCGTGTCCGCGGAAGGGTATATCATCCGCGAAACCCCGGGTGATTTCAGCGAAGAGCACTGGATTGATCTGAGCGGGATTGACTTCGACGCCCTGGCCGAGAAGTTCAAGACCGGCCGCAAGCGGACCATCAATGAAAAACTCAAAGGCACCCTGGCCCGCAAGCTGATGGCCATGATCCGGCTCAACCCCACGCGCATGGACTATCTGGAAAAGTTCCAGGACATGATCGAAGCCTACAACGCCGGCAGCCTGAACGCAGAGGAATTATTTCACCGCCTGAAAACATTCGCCGGAAATCTGACCCAGGAAGAACAGCGGGCTGTCAGCGAGCAACTGACCGAGGAGGAGCTGACCCTGTTCGATCTGCTGACCAAGCCGAATATGGAACTCAACGAAAAAGACAAGATCAAGGTCAAAGCCACTGCCCGCGAACTCCTTGCAGCCTTGAAAAGAGAGAAACTGGTCCTGGACTGGCGCAAACGCCAACAAGCCCGCGCCGAGGTCCGTGTGACCATCGAAAAAGTCCTGGATGCAGGTCTCCCCAGGATCTATACCCCGGAACTTTTCAACCAGAAAAGTTCAGCCGTGTATCAGCACGTCTATGATGCATATTTTGGTGATGGGGGCAGTGTGTACGGGTCTGCGGTGTGAGCGAGGTGTGGCTTCTATGGATTGGTGGATATTGAAACAACTCCGGGCACAGGTCATGAACGATCTGCAAAACTTGATCCCGAAAGACTATTTTGAGTGCGAAGCCAAGGATATGAAGTTTGATCCGAGTTTTGATAACGCGAAACATCTCTCGGCGGAATTTCGATGGGGTTATCTTGCGGGAAAACTTGGAAGGGACTTGTTCTTCGAGGGACCATTCAACATGACAGCCCGACAAGTCTCCGCCTCTGAAGTGCTCATGAACCTTGGCATGTTGGCTTCATCCCAAGCTGTGCTGGCCATATCCCGACAGATTTCCCAACGCGCTGCTGAACTCAAAATTCCTGACGGCAATGCTGGAAAGGTTGCTGAGCAGGTTGAAACCGAACATATCCCTACCTTCGAAGAGAACATCAAGGGCGCATTATCACAGTATTTGAGTCATCTCGGGACAGATGAAGCTCAACCTTTTCGGTCAATGGTAGATACAGATTGCGACATGGAACGATCTCGCCGACGTGCTCCCAGTTTAAACGAGATCATCGAGTTGAAACCCAACTTTTTTGGCGTAGGCCTCAATCTGAACGTGGTCATTGGCTCGATAAGTGAATACTCCACTTACATGAGGCGCTGGTTCGGAATAAATGGCTGAAGGCGACCACTATGTAATCCTCGGCAATTCCTTCCAGTCCGTCGTGTATCTCGGACTTAACCCAAGTTTACTAATTGCTGGGCCCAAAACCATTTTTTCGGGTCATTTTCAGGCAGACTCCGAATGTAAGCATTTAATATAATTAACATGAGCTTCCAGGAAAGGTCGTTGTAGTGCCCATATGGATAGCCTTGGGGGTTGCCAAGCCTCGTGAGTATGCTACAATGGCCCGATGTTTATCCGCGAAAAAGTCAAACAAAACAAAAACCCGAAGAAAGTTTATCATGCTCACTTTCTCGTAGAGTCCATCAGAACGGTCAATGGCCCAAGGCAGCGAACAATTCTCAAGCTGGGAACGCTCTCGTTGCCCAAGGAGAAATGGAAAGCTCTGGCCAATCGGATCGAGGAGATTTACCTCGGATCCCAAAACTTTTTACAAGTCGATCCTGAGGTTGAACCACTGGCGAGCCACTTTGCCAGGCTCCTGATCCAACAAAAAATCGCCGAGAAACAGCAGGCTCCGCAAGAAGATAAGGGAGGCCCGGATTATTTGACCGTAGATGTCAGTGAACTCTCCTCTTCACCGGCGAAGTCGGTCGGGGCGGAACATGTCGGCGTGCATGCCATGCAACAGCTCGGTTTTTTTGATCTCTTCAAAGAACTTGATTTAACGAGAAGGCAGTCCGACTTGGCGACCTTGTCCATCGTAGGCCGACTTGTTCATCCCTGCAGCGAGAACGAACTCAAACGCTTTGCAAAAGAAAACAGCGCGTTAGACCTGATCCTGAATACCGATTTTTCAAGAATCGGCCAAAATGAACTCTACAATGTTTCGGATCTGCTCTTTGAAAACAAAGAGCACATTGAATCCTTTTTGCGCAATCGCGCCAAGAAAGTGTTCTGTCTTAAGGAAACCATCATCTTATACGACTTGACGAACACGCATTTTGAAGGCGCGGTCAAGCAATGCTCCAAGGCTCATCGAGGACGATCCAAGCAAAAGCAGCATCAAAGGCCGCTGGTGACGCTCGGCCTGGTCATGGATGAACTTGGTTTCCTCAAGTCCAGCAAAACCTTCGACGGTAACGTCGTCGAAGCTCATACTTTCCAGGAAATGATCAAGGATCTTCATCAACAATCCCAAGGACTACGACCGGTTTTACCGCTTTACAAGCCTACGGTGGTCATGGATGCCGGAATCGCCACCGAAGAGAACCTTGCTTTCCTCAAGGAACAAAATTTTGCGTATATTGTCGTATCTCGCAAGAAATACAAAGAAATTCCTGAAGGAGAGGCCGTCTCCGTTAAAGACGGCGTCACGGTCAAATCCTTCACTCAGGATGATGAGGTGATCCTGCATTGTCAAAGTCAATCCAAAGAACAAAAAGAACAGGGTATCGTCACAAAAGCTAAAGACAAGATGGAAGCCGAACTCAAGGCGTTGCGCGAGGGCCTGAGTCAGAAAAACAAGCTCAAAAAATACGTCAAGGTCCTGGAAAAGATCGGTAAGCTTCGCAAACAGTATTCGCGAGTCTCCAAAGCCTTTGAAATCAACGTCACACAAGATGAAGACTTGGCCGTGGATCTCGTATGGACCTATGATCCGAAAAAACTGGGCAAACCCTACGACGGCAGCTACTTTCTGCGTACAAGTCGCACCGACCTCGATCCGGCCCGGATATGGGAGGTCTACATCATGCTGACGATTCTGGAGGGAGCCTTCCGTCACATGAAGAGCGAACTTGGCCTGCGTCCGAACTTCCACCGAAAAGAGGACCGCATCGAGGGTCACATGTTCATAACCGTGCTGGCCTACCACCTCTTGCATTGGATCGGGTACAGGCTCAAAAAGGCGGGCATGTGCAGTTCGTGGACAGGGATCAGGGAAACCCTTGATACCCATCGTCTTCTGACCACCAGCATGCCCGTCAAGGATGGTGGAATTGTGAGTATTCGGCACTGCACAACTCCAACGGTCGAACAAGCGAAAATCTACAACGTCTTGGGCGCTTCGGGGATGCCAATCAAAAAAACGAAGGTGGTCACGAAACAAAAGTAGTGCCTACGAGATGCCGCAAATCCAACGTAACACGCTAAAATAAAATGAATAATCTTCAACGCATTAGTAAACTTGGGTTAAGTGCGCCTGCCTCATTACCCACCGCTTGCCCGTACCTTCCGCCGCTACCCGCATAGTCATAGCCCCCACTTGGCGTTAACCCGGTCTATTACGTCTATCACGGCTTTGCATCTCGCACGTTCTTCAGGCGGCGGTTCGAACAGGCTCAGCCTGCGCCCATGTTCCTTCTTGATCCCAAAAACCATCACCCCAGCCTTGCGGTATTCGTAGCCAGTCTTGAAAATCTGCTTCAGGGCTTTCAGAGACGCCCGAATAAGGTCCCGCGTTATGACTTGAAGGCACGGCCAGTGAAACGATGGCCGCATTGCTGTACTGCGGCCTGTCCAGACGGAGCGATCCGTCAGCACAAAAAACTGATACCCAAGGCTTTGGCCTCATTGGACCGGGTAACACACAGCCATCGTTGTTGGAAAGGACCACGATGGGCCTGCCCCGCATCTTGGGGATGAACGCCCGCTCGTAGAAAGCGTAAAAATTGTTGCAGTCCATCAGGGCGAAAAAAATGGATTACTTATCAAAGATGCCATTTGAGCCTTCTATTGTTGCCCCCGAAACTTCTGACCCCCACTGCACCACCCGATAAACAGCGGCAGGTTGCGGCGGATACCGAGGGCTGACAGCGTATCTATCCGGGTCTGAACACCCAAAAGAGCGGCAAAAGCCGCAAAGTCATCAAACCATTTGTTGGTCGGGCTAAACGAGTGCACCAGCATGACTGCCGCCTTGGCCGAGAACTGTTCGGCGATGAGCAGGGCAGAGACCGTTCGGTGAAGCAGCTGATAGCGGATATTGCCGGGGATTGGTTCCGTGAGACCCAGCGATTCTGCTAGGAATTGCAGGCGGATGTGAACGCCCCTGGAGTTCTCGGCGCGTTTCTGCTCAACTGTCGGACCGAAATTTTCATCCACCTTCCCTTCCACGGCAATGGCCACAAGCCCCTCACTGCCCCGCGCCAGAACCAGCAGATCGGTCTGCGAAGCCCTCTCCCCACCAGGTAATGCCACTTGGTATTCCGGGATGGCGATAAGCATGGACAAGCCCTGCAGGACGGGATTGGCGGTCATGGCGAGGGTGGCCACCACTTCGGGCGGAAAACCCTGAGGGGCAGCCGCTTCCCATGACCGGGCCAGAGTCATAGCGGAATACCCTGCCTTCCAGTGAAGGTCCGGTTGGGCAAGAAGGCACTGCCAGTCCTGGTATGATTGTGTTGGAACGTAAATGCGCTTGGGCAAATCAGTCTCCTTGTTCACCCCGTAGGCATCACCCCATCTTCCTGATCACACTCACCACCACACCCCAGACCTCGCACTCCATCTCGAGAGTCACCTCAATCACCGGGTAGCCGGCATTGGTCGGGACCAGATACGTCCTCCCGTCCTGCATTTTCAGAGTCTTCACCGTGAACTCGCCGTGGATCAGAGCGATCACGATTTTGCCGTCAGCGGCCTGGAGCGACCGGTCCACCACCAGCATATCCCCATCCAGAATCCCGGCATCTTTCATCGAGTCGCCGGACGCCCGGACCAGGACCGTCGCAGCCGGGTTCCGGATCAAGTGCTCGTTGATGTCCAGACGCTTATCTGGGAGCATTACGCGTTTATGACACAATTCTACGTTCGCTGAGGTATGTCGCCCTTACAGGGTTCTTTCGCTTTCCCATCGTTGTCCCAGGGCGTTGCCCTGGGCTATAACATGTCGCCCCTTTGGGGCTGAAATCAAGCCCTGAAAGGGCGAAACAGAATTTAATACCACCCCCGCCCTTCGGGCACGGGGTTAAGAATTCCCCTCCTTTGGAGGGGTGGCAGGCGAAGCCTGACGGGGTGGTGCCGAAGAGAAGTGCAAAAACGCTACATGTCCTTACTTTTCAAACTAAACCACCCCGCCCTACGGGCACCCCTCCGAAGGAGGGGAATTTAAAACCACCCCGCCCTACGGGCACCCCTCCGAAGGAGGGGAATTTAAAACCACCCCGCCCTACGGGGCACCCTCCGAAGGAGGGGCAAATATAGCCCAGGGCAACGCCTTGTATATCAATGAGTTAGTTTATCCAGCCCTGAAGGGGCGATCTAAATGGGTGAAGCTCATCAAAAAATGCGTAATACTGCGCATCCCGATTTACAGAAACGCGTAATGCTCCCCGCTTATCCAGATAATCGTCGGCAGGAGACGGGAAGCCCGCTGCTACCGGACAGAGGTAGAGAGGCAGACTGACTGTTCTCTTGGTGAGGCGTCCTGGATGAGCCGGTCGATATTTCGCTGGATGATATGTCATGTGGAAATCCTTGATTTAGTCGATAGCCAGAAGCGACTGCGGGAACAAGCCAGCCTCGCCGCATTGCCCCACCATCTGTACACTTCATCTGTTCGCAAATCAGGCCGCCTGTCCTTCTGGGACGGACGGCCTTGGTAATTCTGGCGCGGGCCACCCTGCGAGTCGCGAGGATGCCCTGTGTGTGATCTTGCATACGGCTGGCTGGGTTCAGTGTGCCCTGGAACGGGATGGACGAGTAGCGGCGATTGGGATCGGGGGGGCGAGCGTGTTTGGTATGAGTAGTCGCAGTGTGTGGTGGCATGCCGGGTCCGGACCAAGTGACCGAAACAGCCTCGGCACTGGCGTGGGCGGTCTGGGCGAGACGGATGCGCGGCTTGGATACACGGTGGATGGGGGTGAGGTAGATCCTTCCTATTGAATCAGCAAATTATTTTTGGCAATCTTTTGGCAATCTTTTGCTTCATAAAAAGAAAAAGGGTTTACGATTTTACTCGTAAACCCTTGATTTTTATGGTGCGCCCGGCACGATTCGAACGTGCGACCTACGGATTCGTAGTCAAATAGTAACACCCTTCACATACGCACATATTTCAACACAAAGCGCTTGACATTATTCACTTTTCATGGTCTAAGATCATCACATACCGACACGGGAAAGCCCGCTGTTTCAGCTTAAAACTGGTGGCCAACTGGTGGCCAACTGGTGGCCAACTGGTGGCCAGAAAAAACCGGGGGATGATCATGGCGAAGAAATGGGTCACGACAGAAATTCAAGGTCTAAGGTATTACGTCCACCCTACCCGCAAGCGTAAAAAAGGCGTGAAGTGGGAATATGATGTTTTCTACAACTACCGACGCACACTGAACGGACGGCGCTTCGAAGAGGGCTTGGGCTGGCTGTTCGAGGGCATGACGCTACAAAAGGCGATTGCCAAAGTTCACGAACTGAACGAGAACGCCAAGCTGGGCAAGGGACCGGCAACGCTGGCTGAAGCGCAACGCATAGCCGAGCAGGAACGGCGGGCCGCTGAAGAACAGGAAGCAAGTGAAGCGCGGGCCAAGATCACCTTCAATGATGTTTGGAAAAAATACTATCCGCAAGCGCAAGTTGACAGGGGCGAGAATGCGTTGATCCGTGAAGAGTGCATCTACCGACTGTGGATAAAACCAGTTATCGGAAACCTGCCTTGCATTTCAGTTGCGCCCTTCCACCTGGAAAAAATCAAGGCGAACATGACCAAAGCTGGACGGGCACCGCGATCAATCCAATACACTTTCGCCATTATGCGGCAAGTTTTCAATTACGCCATTTCTCAAGACCTCTTTACCGGCACCAATCCAATCAAGCCAAAAAAGAAATTCGCCGTTAAGCTGCCCAAGTTTGACAATAAACGCACACGATTTTTGACCAGGGAAGAAGCCGACAAGCTACTTGATGCCCTGCGTGAAGTATCCACAGAGACACATGACCATGCACTGATCAGCCTACATACCGGCATGAGGGCCGGGGAAGTTTGGAACCTGACATGGGGCGACGTGGACTTTTCCCAAGGAATACTGACCTTGCGCGACACGAAGAACGGTAGCACCAGGGCGGCATATATGACCGGGCAAGTTATGGCCATGCTGAAGGCGCGACGACCGGCAACTTATGATCCATCGGCGCTTGTGTTTCCAGGGCGTGGCGGCGTAAAGATCACGCAAGTTTCCGACACCTACAACCGGACGATCAAGAAGCTGGGCTTCAATGACGGGATCACTGATGCACGGCAAAAGATCACGTTTCACACTTTGCGCCATACCTACGCAAGCTGGCACGTCCAGAACGGAACAGATATTTATGTACTCAAGGAACTGTTAGGGCATTCGACCATCCAGCTTACAGAGAGATATGCCCACCTTGGAAAAAACAACATGCAAGCCGCTGTAAAAAACTTGGATCAATGCCTTTGCAACCCTACCACCACCGGCACCGGCATTGATGACGCTGCAAGCAAAATTTTGAAGCTGGCTCAAGCTGGCTAATATAGAATTTCCCGGCTCTAGGCTGATCACCGAAAACCGCCTTTCCCTGGGCGGCTGGGCCGGGATTACCACAGGGGGCAATGATGGGAGATTGTAAAATGGAATCCAAGGTGGAAGCATTATCACTTGAGGTAGTGAATCAAAAATTAAAATATGAAAACATTGAAGAAAATCTTCATTTTCAAAGATTATCAAGAACATTCCGGGCACCTGATTTCACCCTGTGGACAAAAAAAGATGCTTGGGTATTACATCACGCTATTGCCCTAATCAATGGAATTGATCCTGAATGTTTTTATTCAATGGCCGATTACCTTTATTACTTGAATAACATGGATAGAATTTTTCCTGACCAACTAAAAACACTGGGCGATTTAGTGCCCTACCTTGTGAAATTCGAGAAGATATTTCTTGAAGCGCATGACTGCCATCTTGCGGGAACCCTGCAAACAGTTTGCGGATGGAAAAACCATGCAAGAGTATTGATCAAGCCATGGGTATTCCTGCAATGGGCCGAAAAGCACGGCCACCATATCCCGGAAGAGTTGCGCGGCATTGAACCACATGTGGAAACAGTGGCCACCGTCACCACAGGTGGGGATGATCCGGCACCGGCTACCGTTACTATTAACATTGAAGGCATTGACCTTGAAAATTTTGATCCAGAGAACGAAAAAACGCTTGCCACGATGCGGGCCATGAGTAAGGAAAACCGGGCCAGGATTGCAAAGAGCATGAATCAAGCCGGGAAAACTCGAAAAGAAATTGCTGAAAAAGTATTCTGCTACAAGTTGCACGATAAGACCGCAACTCTAAAAAGCTGCATGCGAAACGTCACCGATCTGCTAAAATAAACGCCACCCTGGATTTTTATCCACCCTAGATGAAAGCCGTCCACCCCCTGGACGGCTTTTTTTGTTTCATCTTCCATATCCAACTGCCTGAAATATCACTTCAAAAAGTTTTCAAAAAACTTTCCCCACCGCTTGATCATCCACCCCCTGGATCATTCATCATATAGACCAACACAACGAAACAACGTGGAGGTTAATCTGATGAGTGAAAATTTATCCGTATCATGGGAAGAGGTGGCCGCAACGTGGCGCGATCCTTTTCTATTGAAAGACGCAAGGGACCAAAAGAAAGCACCGGGCTTTCCGTATTCGGGCGGCTACTTGCGGAACCTTTGCACGGGTAAAGATGCTGACCCGTACCTTTCGCGGCATGTTTTCCGTATCGGCAAGTATCCGGCGATCCGAAAAGCTGTTTTGATCGAATGGCTGAACGCAAGAACGAGATATCACCATGCAAGATCGAAAGAGAATGTCACAGTTGCGACAAGAGTATGAACAGGAAATGGACCGGGTACCCTACCCTGTGGATATGGCCGGGTATCTGGAAAAACCCACCAGGAAGCGCATGAAAAAAAAGTGGAACCGTGGCCGCAAGGCATAATCTATAAAAAGCGAGAAAATGCAATGAAATTCACAGAAAAAGAACTTCTTGAAAGAGTTGATCCGAACATTACCAACGGGCTTGTATTTACTAAGGATTGCGTAACAATGCTGACTGATTTTCTTGATCCGCACATGCAAAAAGATAAATCAATTTACGATGCAGTTTCTGATGTTTTCGATTTTGAAAATTTCTTTCTTGCGCAATTGAAAGAAGTTTCTGAAGAAGAGGTAAAGACCGTTGAAACGATTGAAGACGCTGCAAAATTCCTTAACGCTAAGAAGTTTCTTTGTATTGAATCTGGAATGAGGATCAGCAAAAAATTATTGGACATTATCGAAGCGCATAAACTGAACTTTCCTGAAGTGCGGAAAATTCAATGGATGATCAAGAGCGTATTTGACACAGAAACACTTAATCTTGGCAACTGCTAAAGGAGAAAGTTACATGATGAAAATGAAAAATGATCGTTTTTTGTTCGGTCGTCTGTTCAGCTTGCAGACATCACTTTGCAAGATCGAACCCCAAGGACGTGAAACAGTAGGCCAATGCGTTGAATCTTTGAAGTCATTTCTGAAATTGCTTCAACATGCAAAAGAAACAACACCGAATGAATTTCATGATGGGATCATGGGAATGATGGGGCAAGTTTTCGGACGTATCGAAGACTTGCTTGAAAAGAAATGCAACTTCGAAGAGCAACCACAGGAAGAAGAAAGCCAGGATCAAGGCGATGATGAAGACTATCAAACGGAATACTTTGTGACGGCGCGTGAAACTTGCATTCACTGTGAAGGAACGGGCACCAGCATCAAGTTTGGTATCACCTGCAATTGCTGCGACGGTTACGGCCACCGCAACGAATATGAAATTCCGTTTGAAGAGGCAATCAACGAAAACAACCTATTCAATAAACTGTGGGATACAGTTGAAACGATGCAAGAGAAGATCAACGAACTCGAAGGACACATTAAACGGCTTGGCGGCTGATCCTGCAAACAATGGAGAGTGAGAAATGGAAAACAATTTCAAGATTACAGACGATTTTCACGAGCCAGTTGCAATGTTCTATGATGGAGTTTCCAAAATCCAAACAGCAATTTTTCTTATAAAGATGCAATTGAAAAATATGCCTGTGAACGTTCAAAATGAACTGTCAAAAATGGAATATCTTTCGAATGAAGTTAAGAATGGTATTCTTCAAATTTCTGTAAAAGAGAAAAATGATCTGTTATGTTTCCTTGAAGAATTCAACCAACATATTGAAGAATTTTGTAGTATCCCACATGACAACATCACCAAAGTGGCAAGGATTTTTTCCACACTTGAAACGCTGCACAATGGTTCAACGTGGAAGGGAACACCATTCTAATTGCTGATCCTGTGGATACAAGAAAGCCCTGATCAGCGATTGAGCAGGGCTTTCAAAGAAGGAATGACCGACACCAGATGCAAGCAAACCCTGACACAAAGAAAAGTCTATGTCAACAATAGAAATTCCCGATATATTCGAGCAACAAGCACGATATGCCGCGATCCCTGGCGAAACCAAGACGTTTCGGCAATGGGTAGCCGCGAAAGTTGCACCGAATCCGGCGAAGCCACACGCCAAACCAAGGAAACCACCGATCAACGTCCACAGTGGTCAAGGCGCAAGCACCGGCAACCCGGCAACCTGGGCCACCTTCGATGAAACGCGAGAATTTCTTGATGAGTGGAACGGCACCGATCACACACACGTTGATCAGGAGATGGGCGAACTGACCGGGCCGCTTGTTTGCCCTGGCTTCAATGTGACTAGCAACGATCCTTATTGCTTCATCGACCTTGACGGCTGTTTTGATGCTTCCGGCACCCTGGAACCATGGGCGCGGGCTATCGTGGAAAACATGGCCGCTTACACTGAAGTTTCCTTGTCAGGGCGTGGCTTGCACATCCTGATCCGTGGCCGCAAGCCTGGAACATCCTGCAAGCGCAAGATCAACGACCATGGCGGCGAAATCGAAATCTATGATCAAGGGCGATATGTGGCGATCACTGGAAACATCTTCGAGGGCCGCGACACGATCCACGACCGGCAAGCCGAGCTTGATTCACTCTATCAGCAATTTTTCAGCACGAACGGCGCGGGTAGTGTCCACAGTGGGGAAGATGAAGCGCGGGCCACTGATTCGACCGTTACCGCTGAAATTGTCATGGCGCGGGCTATGCGATCCAAGCAAGGGCCGAAACTTCAAGCGCTACTCCAAGGAAATGATGCTGGCCATAACGACGACACAAGCGCTGCTGATCAAGCTGCATGCAACATCCTGGCTTTCCACTGTGGGCATATTCCCGACAATCAAGCGGAAGCGATCATTGATGAGATTGTCAGGAATTCAGGGCGCTACCGTCACAAGTGGGATCAGCCACGGGGGGAAGGCACTTATGGTAGCCTGACGATCCGGGAAGCCCTGGCCAAAGTTACCGACCGATGGACCGGCACCGGAGAACGAAAGCCGACCAGGGCCACCGGCGCGGCTGAATTGATGGCCATGCACCGCATTACCCTTGAGGACGCAATCAAGGCGGCTTTGACCGGGCAAAAAGGCGCTGCGGAAATGTTCATCACCTTGAACCGTGGGGTTTTCTGCTTCGATCACGCTTCCGGCAACTGGTATCAATTCAAAGATCATTTCTGGGAGGCTGAAGTTATCGGCACCCCGATCAAAGCCCTGGATGACGTTCAAGCGATCCTGAAACGTGCCGAGGCTGACCTTGACGGGCAAATTGTTTTGAATGGGAACGAGCAACGCCAAAACGACGATCCCACCACCAAAGAAAATCTCAAAACACAGCTTGCCAGTTTGGAAAAGCAACGAAAGGCCGTGGCTCAAGCTGTCCATTCCTTGAACCACCTGCATTTCCGTGAACAGGTATGCAAGTTTTCAGCCGTGGGACCGGGTAGCCTGGGGATCACCGGCGATGAATGGGACGGTCACCCGTGGTTACTAGCAACACCTGCCGGGATCATCGACCTGAAGACCGGCGCAATCCGACCAGGGCAACCGGATGACATGATCAAGTCACCCTGCCCTACTGCCTACGATCCCGGCGCTACTTGTCCGACATTCGAAAATTTCATTTCCACAGTGTTCGAGGATGACCCGGAGCTTGTGCGTTTTGTCCAAAGAGTATTTGGCGCGGCTTTGATAGGGCAATCCACCTACAAGCAATTTTTGATCATCCTGCATGGTCAGGGCCGCAACGGGAAAGACACCTTGCTTTCCATCATTGCCCACGTCCTGGGCAACCACCTTGCCGGGACTATTGCGGCTGAACTGCTGCTGGATTCCGGGAAGTTTGGACGACGATCCAGCCAGGGACCAAGCGCGGATATTATGCGGCTTCGTGGGCTTCGCTTGGCTTTCGCAACTGAAACGAGCGATGGCCGGCGCTTTGATTCGGGCATGGCCAAGATGCTTTCCGGCGGGGGATCACTCACGGCACGGCCACCATACGGGCGGCGCAATATCGAATTCGAGCAATCCCAACTGATCTTCCTTTTGACCAACCATCGACCACATGCACCCGTTGACGATTACGCATTCTGGAAACGTGTCAAAAACATTCCTTTCGTTCTGTCATTCGTGGACGATCCGCAACAACCACATGAACGCTTGAAGATTGCCGACATAGCCGACCAGTGCAAGGCCGAGGCACCCGGCATCCTGAATTGGATGATCCAGGGCTGCCTTGACTATCAACGCAACGGACTACCCGAACCGGAAGCCGTCAAAGCCGCAACTGAACAGTATATCAAGGATGAAGACCTAATTGGGCACTTCATTGAAGATTGCTGTTTCACCGGGCAACAATTCTCAGTCAAAGCCGGGGCACTCTATCACAGGTACAAGGAATGGGCCGTGGAGGGCAACACGCGACCAATGACCGCAACGGCATTCGGGCGATATATGGGCAAGCGTTTCCACAAGGATGAACGTAAAATCTATTATGGTCTTGCCCTGCAATCTGATCGAGAGGAAACATTTTGACAACGGCTTTCAATAAGTTGTCCCAGTTGTCCCAGTTAGAGCTTTTTTCTGTAACTTTCCTAAGTAATGAATTTTGATTTTTCTATATAGGGAAGTTTAGGGAAAATGGTCCTAACCGGGACAACCGGGAAAGATTGGAATGGAACCCCTGTGGAAACGTACAATATCCCGTACAAAAGACCGACACGATTATTCTAAAAAACGTGTCATTTCCCGGCTAGGATGCACTTACAAAAGCCAGTTTCGATAAAAGCCCGGAATCATTCACCTACTGTGGATATTATGCGGGCAAAAGCGGAAAGTGTTTGATAGTTAATCAAAAGGTCTGAAGCAGAAACAAGCAATATATTCAACACTTACGAAGAACAAAATAACGAGGTCACAAAATGAACCACCAGAAAGCCACCACCGGCACCGAAAAACCGGCGAAACATCGAACACCTATCAAGGCGATCCGGGCGAAGTGTTTGGATTGTTCGTGTCACTCCACCTTGGAAGTCAGGGAATGCCAAGTCAGGGAATGCGCTTTGTTTCCGTATCGCATGGGCAAGCGACCGACAACCAGCAACGGCCACCAGGGGGCGCGGCAATGATCATCCTGCGAGATAGCCGGGAACAGCTTGGGTATAACTTTGACCGTTTTCCGGGCGTCACTGTCCACCGGGCGGCGCTGGAATCGGGCGACTACAGTTTACCGGGCCTGGAACATATCGTGGCCGTTGAACGGAAGGAATTGAATGATCTGATCAATTGCCTATGCCATGACCGCGACCGTTTCAAACGAGAATTGCACCGGCTTCGACCGTACCAACTGAAAGCGGTAGTCGTGGAAGCTGCTTTGGAAGATGTGGCGCGTGGCCGTTACAAGTCACAAATGAAGCCACAGGCGGCGCTGCAATCATGCTTTGCATTCATGGTCAAGTATGGCGTCAATTTCATTTTCGCGGGGAACAGGAACGGCGGCGAGTACGCAACGCATGCCCTACTGTGGAAATATCAGCAAGAGTTGGAAAAGCAACTATCAGCAATCACAAAACAGACAAAGGGGATTCAGAATGGAAACGATGACCAACCAGGGCCGGAACGACAAGTGGGAAGCTGCAAGGTCACAATTTAACGATGTGGAAATTGACATTGCTGACTGCATACATGCCATTGAATACTTGGCCAAGAACATCAACGATCAAGCATTGAATGACGATCTTCAAAACATCGGCGGCAAAGCTGAACCATTGGACCGCAAGCGCGTTGTTCGGGATTCATACGCAATAAGCTACCTGATGCGTTGCATAACATTGAATCTTCAAGAGCAATACAACCTGATCAGCACAACATGCAATGAATACGACAACGCAATATCAAAGGGGGAAAGCTGAAATGGGCCGAGGCGATACGAAAGAGAAAATGCCCTTCAAGCCTGGGGAAGTGGCCACCACTGACCGTGTACGGGATGAACGTGGGCGCTGGCTACCTGGGCAAAGGAACACGGCATGGCGTTGCGACAAGACACGGGAACCGAGTGAAGATGACATTGCACTTATCGAAAAAATGGCCGCTGAAGGTCACGGGCAATATGGAATATGCCGGGCGATCCCGATCACCTACCCGGTATGGCAACGCTGGCTGAAGGACTACCCGGAAGTCAAGGAAGCATGGCGGCGCGGGCTGGCTGAAGAGGAACACTTCCTTGTGTCCCAATTACGGCAACAAGCCGAAAAAGGGCAAGCCGTGCCCTGCATTTTTTTACTGAAGGCCAAACACGGATACCAGGAAGGCCAAGCACCGCAAACAGATCAACGGGTACAGATAGCCGTCACATTGCCCGCTGCCCTTCCTGCTGATCAGTACAAGCCGGGGATCACGGTCAACACCCTGGCGCTTGATGGAGGGGATCACGATGGATGAACTGAAGCCCACACCATTTCAGCAACGAGTCCTGGCGATCCCGGAAACCTTCGATCTTGCTTTGCTTGGTGGCAGGGGCGGCGGCAAATCCTTTGCCCTGGCATTGCTGATCTTGCGCCATGCCGAGCAGCACCGGGAAGGGGCACGCATTCTGTACCTTCGTAAGAGTTACAAGGGCATTGCCGACTTTGAAAGCCTACTCCGGGAAATCTTCGGGGCGATATACGGCACGGCGGCGCGTTACAACACACAGGAACACCTGTGGCGACTTCCTACGGGATCATATCTTGAACTTGGCCAGTTGGAGAGTGAAGCCGACTATGTGAAGTACCAGGGCCGATCCTTCAACCTGATCATTGTTGATGAGGCGGGCCAGTATTCGGAACCCGACTTGCTTGACCGGCTTCGTTCCAACCTTCGGGCACCATCGGGAATCCAGCCACGTTTCATCCTTGCGGCGAACCCTGGCGGCGTGGGCCATGCCTGGATCAGCAAGCGCTACGTTTTCAAGGCGTCACCCTGGGAACCATTCGAGGAACCACAATCGGGCCGCATGTTCGTTCATGCACCAAGCACCTACCGGGACAACACCGGCATTGATCAGGGCGAATACTTGAAGAACTTGAAAGCCTCTTGCCCTTTCGATCCTGAATTGCTGCGGGCCTGGACTGATGGTGATTGGAGCATAGCACGGGGCGCTTTCTTCGCTTCCTGCCTGGGGGATCATAATTTGATCGAGCCATGGGCGAAAATTCCCGACGTATCGACCGGCTATTTCAGGAACAAATCAAGCCGCTGGGGAGATCCATATATTTCTCACGATTGGGGAACGAGTGCGCCAAGCGTTACGTTGCTGATGGTTGAATCTGATGGACGCAACGGGCCGGACGGGAAATTTTACCCGAAAGGATCAATCCTTGTTTTGGATGAATACGCAACTAATCAGCCGGGATCATTGGAAAAAGGCATGGGCTACACTGTGGATATTCTGGCCGACCGGATCAAGGAAATGTGCGCGAGTTGGGAAGTATTACCGCAAGGCGTGGCTGATGATGCGGTATTCAGCAAGACCGGCATTTCCAGAAGTGATTCTGTTTCAGTCAGTATCGGGAACGAGTTTCGGCGGCATGGCGTTTATTTCACTGAAGCCAAGAAGGGATCAAGAGTTGCTGGCTGGGATCGATTGCGGCGCTTAATGGCCGACGCTGGCAAGCTGGATGTTCCGGGCCTGTATATTGCGCGAAACTGTGAATATCTGTGGGCTACCCTGCCATATTTGGCACGCGATCCACGAAAGAGCGATGACGTTGACACCAGGGGACCGGATCACGGCGCGGATTGCTTAAGATACGGATGTTTGAGGCAGAAGCGGACCACAACCGTTTCGCATGTTTCATCAATATGACCAGGGATCGACTTGAACTGATCCGGGCCATTGTCACAGAGCGAAGGAAGGAAGATCGAAGCCGATCACCACCACCTGTGGAAATGGAAATGGAATTTTTACCGGCTGAAAAGGACGATCCCGACGAGTTGAAGGCGCTTTTTTCATGGCGCGGCTGGATCGAAACCGACGAAACAACATTTTAACCAAAAGAGGTAATGACCTATGGAACGGAAAGAAGTAAGTGAAATGACGGCTGAGGAAATCCGCGTTTTGCGTAATGAATTCAAGTTGTTGAATTATGGATTCATCGAAGCACCACGGGGCGACTTGTCCGGGCTGGGCCTGGAAAACGAACTGGCATGGCTGAAGGATACGGCGCGGGAAAACTTGGAGATCGTGGAGAAAGCCCAACGTGAAGCAACGAAGATCAGAACGGATGCCGACCTTTCCGACAAGGGAAAAGCCCGGAAGTTGCAAGAGCTGATCGAAAGTTTCAAGGACAAAGTGAAGGCGGCTCTTGATGCTCAGACAACCGTTTTTTCATCCAGATTGGTTCACGAGGGCAAGTTGATGGATGCCGTGGCCGCTTCCGCTTATGGCGGGCCGAGAACGGATGCCGAAAAGATCACGGATGCACTTGAACAAACAATGATCCGTCAAAAGCTGATGACGATGAAACAGGGCGACCGGCTTTCCACCTACCGACAAGCCAGTGAAAAGGGCGACGTGAATCTTGTACGGGCTTTCGAGAATGCCCACAGTATCTTGGGCCTTGTGGAACCGGAAGCCGTGGAGCTTGTGCGATACGAGAGAACGGCCAGGAATCACCCGCAACTTGTCGCGGCTGTGGAGGGCGTGAAGGACATTCACACCTGTTTCAAACATAATCTTTCCCGGCTGGATTCGCTTTTGACCGAAACCTTCCCGAAAACCTACGGGCCGGAATTGCGGGAATCCTTGGGATTGCCTGTATCCAAGCAGGAGATTTTCCCGGAGAAGTAAAACGGCCACCATTTAGCCACCATTCAAGCCGCTTCCATTTTCAACGGGGGCGGCTTTTTTTTGGTGCCGGGAACCTGGCTTGAGTGCTACCTATCAATTTTCAGGAATAGCATTCAATGGACACCGATCAGCAAAGCATGAAACATGCCAAAGCAATTTAATTGAATAATTTGAGACAACACGAATCAAAGCCGTAACACCCACCACCTGTGGGCACGAATCATGCTTTCAAGTAGAACGTGTTACCACAGGGGAGGGAACCGGCGCGGCGAACTTACGGACCACCAGGAGAAACAGAAATGTTTTCGAAAGATGACTTACTACGGGCAATATCATTTTCATTGCGGGCTGATGCTGACCGCGATCATTCCGGCGCTTGGACACTGACGGATGAAATGGGCCAAGTATTCCGGGCCGCGATCATGGCCATGGATCAGGATGAATATTTTGCGATTGTCCATGAAGCCATGCAAATCCTAAACTTGCTGCATACGGAAGGGAAAAGCAGTGGCTGAAAACTGGTGGCCAACTGGTGGCCAAACAACCACCAGTAACACCGAGGACAAGAAAAAAGGGCTTACAGTTTCCTGTAAACCCTTGATTTTCTTGGTGCGCCCGGCACGATTCGAACGTGCGACCTACGGATTCGTAGTCCGGCACTCTATCCAGCTGAGCTACGGGCGCGAAAGAGGTGTTTGTATTGAATTAGACGGCATTTTGTCAAGCACATTGGGATTTTTTTTTGAGCCTGAGAATCCACGCGGGTTTGCGGATCGGTTGCGGGAGGTATTTGCCTCACACCGTCGAGACAGACTTTTCACAGCCGGCGAAAACTTGACGACAAACGTTGCATAATGCTTTAAGAAAGCCGAGCAGAGAACAGTGCCGAGAACAGTGCCGGAATATGAATGCGGAACAGGATTCTCGTCACTTTTGCTCCTTGTGATACAACTTGGCTCACCCTACAACTTGCTCAAGAGACTGCCATGTCGGATTGTGTCCAGATTATCCAGCAATTTCGGTCCAACGATCCGGAAGTGTTGCGTGAGGCGGCTCAAGATGCCGGGGATTATGGTTGTTCAGAAGCGGTACCGCTTCTGATATCCTTTTTGCAGAGTCCGAACCTCGGCGTACAGGAAGCCGCGGACCTGGCCTTGCGCCAGCTGGGCGGATACGAAGCAGTGCAAGGTCTTTGTCCCTTGCTGCGGATCGAGGATGCCCAGGTGCGCAATCTGGCCATGGATATCCTTCGTGAAATCAGCGACCAGGACATCAATACCATCTTTTCCCTGCTTGACGATGAAGACGTGGACATTCGCATCTTCGCCTCCGACATACTCGGCTCCACGAAAAACATCCTTGCGGTGCCCCATTTGTGTCGAGCCTTGCTGCACGACACGGATGTCAATGTTCGGTATCAGGCTGCCGTCAGTTTGGGTGCGCTGGGCTTTGCCGAAGCCGCTCACTGCCTGAATCAAGCCATGAACGACGAAGAATGGGTCCAGTTCTCGGTAATCGAAGCCTTGCTGAAAATCCGGGACGACTCCTCCATTGACGCCCTGATCAAGGCCATGCCCCATTCCACCGATTTGGTGGCCTCCATGATCGTCGACGCCCTGGGTGAAATGGGCAACCTCAAATCCGTTCCTCTTCTTCTCAAACGCCTGGAAGAATCGCCGCAAGCACTGCGCAACAAGGTTGTCAAGGCCGTGGTCCAGATCATGGGCGGCCGGACCTTGTCCCTGCTTCCGGCTCTGGAACAGGCCAACTTCCGAATATACCTGCTTTCAGCGCTCAGCGACGAGGACGTGGAAATCCAGGATGCGGCCATCTCGGGGCTGGCATCGTTGCGCGTCGAGGAGGCTGCGCTTCCGATCATTACACTGGCGGCGAAGCTGGATCCGGATTCGGATGCCGACCTGGATCGTCTCGAGAAAATCGCCGCGGCCCTGGCTGAAATCAAGGCCATGGAGCCGCTGCGCCAGACCATCCTGGGCGACGATCCGGCGTCCCTCTCCCTGACTGTCAAGACGCTGCGCCGCCTGCCCGGACCGGAGTCCAGCCGGCTGCTGATGGACGTTTTCTGGAAGCACAACCGGGATGTGCAGCGCGACCTAGTCGACGCCCTGCTGCGCGTGGCCGGCGAGGAAGCCTTCGCTTTTTTCACCTCGCTGCTGGACAAGCACAACGACGGTCATGTGTTGAAGCAGGCCATGCGCTTTTTAAGCGGTCCCAACGGCAAGAGCCAGGACCCGGCCCAGACCGCGGTCAGGATCTTCGCCCTGCTGGATCATCCCTATCCCGACGTGCGCGAGGTGGCCCTGGAATGCTGCATTGCCCTGGACCATGAATCGCTGCTTGAGAAATTTCAGCAGATGTTTTCCTCGCCGGACCCGTCCAAGCGCGCCATGGCCATTCTTGGCCTTGGCAGCCTGGGATGCGACAGCCACCTGGACCTGATCCGCACTGCCCTGGAAGATGAATCCACTGCCGTACGCAAGGCCGCCCTGGAGGCAGGCATCAAGTTGTGCGGCCTGACGGAGGACATCTTCGCTCTTGTTTCACAGCGCCTTCATGACGAGGACCGGGAAGTCCGCCTGACCCTGGTCACCCTGCTGGGCGTCTGTGTCTGCGAGGTGGTCGACGTGGTGCCCATCCTGAAGTTGGCCCTGCTCGACAGCGACGACTGGGTCCGGGTGCGCGCCGTCGAAGCACTGGCCGGTCGCCGGGTGCTGGACGCCGTGCCTGACCTGATTGCATTGCTGCAGGAACAAAACACGATTCTTTCCATCAAGGTCATCGAGGCTCTGGGCCGGATCGGAGGCCAGGCAGCCTTTCAGACCTTGCTCGCCCTGCTCGGCTCCGATGACCACGAACTCGTCGCCGTCGCGGAAGAAGCCGTCATCATGCTGCAGGAACGCGAAGAGGAGCAGTTTGGCCAATGAGCGGAGCAGTGAATACAGCCGTGAAGGATTCCGAGTTTCAACAGATGCGGGACTTCATTTATGCCCAGTGCGGCATATTCATTCCCGACAACAGAAAGTACCTGCTCCAGAACCGCCTTTTCAACCGCATCAAGACCCTGAATCTGAAAGATGTCGGCGAATACCTCTACTACCTGAAGTACGACAGCGGGCGACGACAGGAACTTCCTCGGCTGTTCGAGGTCATCACGACCAACGAGACAAGCTTTTACCGCAACCCGCCGCAGCTCAAGGTTTTTCAGGACATCGTCCTGCCCCGCATCCTGAACGGTCTCCGGCAATCCGGCAGACGCAACCTGAATATCTGGTCCGCGGGCTGCTCCACCGGGGAGGAACCCTATACCCTGGCGATCATCATTCATGAAGTCCTGAAATCGGAGATTGGGTCCTGGAACATCCGCATCACCGCCAACGACCTGTCCGAGGCGGTATTGCGCACGGCCCGGCAAGGCGTCTATTCCGATTATTCGCTTCGAAGCACCCCCAAGGAAATCATTGCCAGGTATTTCGTCGAGGAAGCCGGTCGCTACAAGGTCTGCCAGAACTTGAAAAAACTGATCACCTTCGGACAGCTCAACCTGAATGACCGCGCCCAGGTCAAAATGGTACCCCGGTCCGAAATCATCTTTTGCCGCAATGTGATCATCTATTTTGACGATATCATGAAAAAAAGAGTTATCGGCAAATTCTACGACAACCTTGTTCCAGGCGGCGCCCTGTTCATCGGCCACTCCGAATCGCTGCACCACATATCCCGAACGCTCAAGCCCACATATCACACCGGCAGCATCGTCTATTTCAAAGATGCTTAAATCACCCATGGAATTCTCATGCAAAACGAACTGGAAAAACGCGCCCACGACCGACTGGCCAAACCGTTTGAAGTCAAAATCAAGGCGTTTGCCTTTCCCCTTCGTGCCCAGCAATCCTATGAAGTGCACAGCGTGGACATCAGCGAGGGCGGCTTGCTCGTCCACTGCTCACGACGATTTGATATCGGAGAGAAACTCCAGGTCACCATCTTCATTCCCAGCCTGAACAAATTCCATCCCGGCTTTTTCAAGGTGTTCGAAAGCGATGCGGACCAGCACCTGACTGCTGTGGCCGAAGTTGTCCGGGTGGAGAGTGGCGGATTCGGGAGCGACCATCTCCTGGGATTGAAATTTCTCGACATTTACGAGGATGACTGGCAGGCCCTGAAGAACTTGATCCTCAAGGAACTGCGCAATCAGCAGGACGCGACGTGAATCCAATGATCCTGGCGGTGGCCAACCAGAAAGGCGGCGTGGGCAAGACCACAACGGCCTTGAGCCTGGGGGCCTGCCTGGCGGAAATGGGGCGGCGGGTCCTGGTCATGGATCTCGATCCCCATGCCTGCGCGAGCATCCACCTCGGGTTCTATCCGGAGGAAGAGCGCGTCACGCTGTACGACCTGTTTCTGGAACAACGCAAAGAGAACCGCGCCGCCATCCTGGACAAGCTCCTTTCCCCGGTTGCGTCCGTGGGTTTCGACTGCGCGCCGAGCCATATTCGGCTTTCGGAGCTGGAGATGGATCTCCGGGACAGGCCGGGCAAAGGGGTCATCCTCAAGCAGTCCATCGAACTGCTGCGGCCCCGCTATGACCATGTGATCCTGGACTGCCCGCCCCATGTCGGCATATTGCTGGTCAACGCGCTTGTGGCGTCCGATCTGGTGATCATTCCCATGCAGACGGATTTTCTTGCCCTACATGGGGTGCGCCTGATTTTCGCCACCATGAAGACCCTGAACAAGGCCCTGCCCAAACCCATCGAGTTCATGATCCTGCCCACGATGTACGATCGCCGGGCCGGAGCCTGCCAGCGTGTTCTGCGCCTGTTGCGGCAAAAAGCCGCCGGCAAGGTGTTCGAGACGGTGATCCCGATGGATACAAAATTTCGGGAAGCCAGTGGAATGGGCAAGACCATTCTTGAAATCGCGCCATCCTCGCGGGGAGCGCAAGGCTACAGACAACTGGCCCGGGAGCTGAAAAACAAATGAAAACGCTTGAACAGTACTTCATGGACCAGCCGTTGCTGTCCGAAGCCGGAAGCGGCGGTGCGGCGGACTCCACGGAGCCCACGGCCGCTGAACTGGCCTTCTTGAACAAATACCTCGGCATTGACGATCCGGCCCGGGTTCAAGGCCCTGCAATCAAGGCCGTTGATCCGGAACAGATCATGACCGGCCCAGCCGCTGTCGCCCCCTCTCCAGGCCCGGAACCGGCGACTCCCGGCGCCGTGCAATCCACCACCGTCGCTCCGCCCATGCAGAGTCTGCGGGAACAGGCCATCCTGCAGCTGATCGGCTTCCGGCTGGCGGACCAGGATTATGCGCTACCCATCGAGGTGGTGCAGGAAGTCATTCGGGCCGTGGAGGCGACCAAACTTCCGTCAGCTCCGCCTTTTCTCTCCGGCGTGGTCAATCTGCGAGGCAGAGTGACGCCCCTGATTTCCCTGCGCTTGCTGCTCAGACTTCCCGAAGGCGAGGACAAGTTCGTCATCGTCTGCCGTCACGCAGGCCTGCAGGTCGGGCTGCAAATCCAGGCGGTCTCGACAATGCACCGTGTCGCCCAGGACCGCATCGACTGGGGCGTCGAATCATTGCTCGGCGTGCAAAACGACATGATCGCCGGCCTGATCCGCGCTGAAAACAGACGCCTGATCAGCATTCTTTCCCTGGATCACCTGGTTCAATCCCTGCTCAAACCATGAGGCTCTCTTGTGAAGCACATTCTCATCGTCGACGACTCCAAGACAGTACGCAATCTGGTTGCCTTCATCATGAAACGGGAAGGTTTTCGAGTGACCATGGCCGAAGACGGCATGGACGGCCTGGAAAAACTCTTTTCCGCAACCGATCTCGATTTAATCATCAGCGACATCAACATGCCCCGCATGGACGGCTTTACCTTCATCAAGAACGTCCGCGAGCAGGAGAATTTTCGGGACATCCCGATCATCGTTCTCTCCACCGAGGGTCAAGAAGCAGACATCCAGAAAGGTATCGGCCTGGGAGCCAACGTCTACATGGTCAAGCCGGCTCAGCCCGAAAAACTGGTCCGCAACGTGAAGATGCTGCTCGGCTGATCCTTTTTCCCCATCCGCTCCAAGAGGTGCGCGCATGAGCCAAGAGTTCTCTGATCCTGAAATTTTCACCGACTTCATCATCGAGGCCAAGGAGCACCTGGAAACCATCGAGCCGAACCTGCTGCTCCTGGAGAAGCAGCCGCGGGACATCGGCCTCCTGGACGCCATTTTCCGACCGATGCACTCCCTCAAAGGCGCTTCCGGCTTCCTTGGGCTGCCCCAGATCAACGACCTGGCTCACAAGGCCGAGAACATCCTGGATGAACTGCGCAAGGGCAAACTTCTGGTCAATCCGGACATCATGGACATTATTCTGGCGACCACCGACGCCTTGCGGACCATGATCGACAACCTGGAGACAAGCGGGCAGGAAGGCAACCTGAACACCCAGGGCATCAAGGATCGAATCAATGAAGTCATGGACGGCGGCTCCCACTCGCCTGCCTCTGTTCAGCCTCCCATATCAACGCCTCAACAACCGACCTCGCAGGTCGCGGCACCCACCACGCCGACGCCGTCGGCTTCCGACCAGTATCCCTTGAACGCGGTCAGTGCCGAGCACTTGGCGGATTTCCTGGAAGAAGCCCATGAGATTGTCACCAACCTGAATAGTTCCCTGCTGGAGTTGGAGCGTTCTCCGAGCGGAAAGGACGAGCTGATCAACGACATCTTCCGCTACATGCACAACCTCAAGGGCAACAGCGGCTTGTTGGGATTTACGGAACTCAATGCCCTGGCCCACGAGGCAGAAAGCCTGCTGGGCATGGTGCGAAAAGGGGAAATCTCTCTGGGGCGTGACTTGATCGACTTGTTGCTGACCGCCACGGATCAGGTGGACAGTCTGGTGGCCAGGGTCGATGCCCAGACCATGACCGTCACGCGCATGGACGCCCAGCCGATGATCGCCAAACTGCAGCAAGTCCGACTTGGCGAAGCCTCGGCGAAGCAAGCCCGTCTTGAGACATCGGACCCGGCTTCGGTTCCGGCTTCGGCTCCGGCTTCGGATTCGTCTGCCGAAACCGTGTCGTCCGGCAACCCGGACCAGCCGGAACACCGCGTACCGGATCAAGCACCCCAATGCGCAGTGATGGACAATCCGGACGGGGTCGATTCCGAGGACCTGGAAATCTTTACCAGCACGGCTCGTCAACAGCTGGACAACATGCGCCTGGCCCTGAGCATGCTGGCCCGGGACAGCACTCAGCGAGACACCGTGGACGGCCTGTACCGCTCCCTGCTGACGCTGCAGAACTCCGCCAACTACATGGGCTTTGACGAACTTCATGTTTATGCGGAACGCACCGCCAAACTGGTGGATCAGGCCCGCAACGCGGACATGGGGTTTGACATGTTTCTGGATCTGCTGAACCAGGAACAGGAGATCATCGCGGACATGGTCGAAGCGGTTTTGCACCGCAATGCACGTCCTTCGCCCGAACCGGAGGCACAACCAGCGCCTGCCGATTCCAGCCCTCTCTTTCCGCAAGAAGCTGTTCAGCCCGAGGCAACAGAAAAGGCAAGTTCGGCCCCGTCTGAGCAATCCCTTGCAAAGCTTCCGCAAGAACCCCAGGACCAGGCCTCCCCGGTTGAACACCCCACTACCCCTCAGACAGCTGACCAGCCTGTCGCATCTCCCTGCCCACCCTCCTCCGCCACCGGTACGGAAACTGAGAACGGGTCACAGGACACGGGAACGTCCCAACCCGCGGCGGCCGCCAAGGCCAAGACCTCCACGACCATTCGGGTGGACCATGAACGGCTGGACCATCTGATGAACCTGATTGGCGAACTGATCATCAACCGCAACCGATTCTCCATGCTTTCCAAGTCCCTTGAGGAGAATCCGGACCAGGTGGAACAGGTGGCCCAGCAGTTGACCGAATCCACTTACGCCATGGCCAGAATCTCGGACGACCTTCAGGACACCATCATGCAGGTCCGGATGGTCGCGGTCAGCGCGGTCTTTTCCAGGTTTCCCCGGCTGGTCAGGGACCTGAGCCGCAAAAGCGGCAAGGATGTGGAGTTGATCACCGAAGGGGAGGAAACAGAGCTGGACAAAAGCATCGTCGAGGTCATCGGCGACCCTTTGGTGCACCTGATCCGCAACTCCATGGACCACGGACTCGAGGGCAGGGAGGAACGCCTTGCGGCCGCCAAACCGCCCACCGGAAGGGTCTGGTTGCGAGCCTACCACAAGGGGAACTCCGTGGCCATCGAGGTCGAGGACGACGGCCGGGGCATTGATCCGGCGAAGATGCGCAAGGTGGCCGTCAAGAAAGGCCTGATGAGCGAGGAGGAGGCGACCAGGCTGGATGATCGGGAAGCGGTGGAACTGATTTTCGCGCCGGGCTTTTCGTCGGCGGAACAGATCACGGACATCTCCGGACGTGGCGTGGGCATGGATGTTGTCCGGACGAACATCAAGAATCTCAAGGGCACGGTGAATGTGACCTCGGAACTGGGCAAGGGTTCGAAAATGACCCTGGTTCTGCCCTTGACCCTGGCCATCATCGACGCCTTGATGGTCACCGTGGCCGATGCAACCTATGCCATTCCCCTGGACGCGGTTTCCGAAACCACCAAGATCGAAACATCCGTGCTGACCGATGTCAGCGGCCGCAAGGCCGTCACCCTGCGGGATGAAGTGCTGGGCATCGTGGAGCTGACGGACCTGCTGGGTCTGCCCAAAAACAACAACCACCGTGAACTTCTGCCCGTGGTCGTGATCACGGACAACGACCGCCGCCTTGGGCTGGTGGTGGATCGACTTCTGGAACGTCAGGAAGTGGTCATCAAACCCTTGGGAACCTATCTCGGGGACATCGAAGGAATTTCCGGCGCCACCATCATGGGCGACGGCAGCGTGGTCCTGATTCTCGACCCCCATGAAATCTACACCATGGCCACGTCCCGACAGGGCAGAGCCTCGGGGTCATAACAGTCCGTTGAAAAACTTCCAATTGCTGCGTCGCTGCAAAAAGTTCGCACCTATTCAGCACATACTCTGTGGTCACTCGCCAGAGCTTGATTCCGGCTTTCGCCGGAATGACATTATCACCAGTCCTTACCAAGTTCAGTCATACCGGTGAAGGCCGGTATCCAGTCCGATTTTTCTCGGATGAGCTGAGTAGTTGCAAAAGTTCAAATTCACGCATGAATAAACACCCTTTGACATTGAACTTTTTTTTTTGCTCCTTGCACTTGAGATTTTTTGAACGGACTGTTGGATAAGGACTTTTTCAATACTCAAATACCCCAAAACCCTTTTGTTTTCCGTGGTTCACATGCCGAACATTCGCTCGTAGGCCATGGCCAGGAATGTCAGTCCGGCGACCATGAACAGGAGGTGCACGAACATCAATCCCTTCAGACGGAGCGGAGTCTGGCTTTTGATCAGCGGGATCAGACTGATCCAGGCCAACAGGCACAGGCCCAGGAACATCAGCATGGGCACGAAGGCCGGTGACGCGGGCAGGGCCTGAACCGCCAAGTCGGGCCATGTGCCGACATCTTGGAGGGCCATGTCCGCCCACGGCAGGGTCACCGCGAAATAGAGAACCACGCCCCAGATGACCTGGACAATGCCGGAACTGAGCGCCCGGCCCGCACAGGAACGAGCGGCCCAGGCATAATAATCCCGGCCGTAATCTTCCCTGTTCCTGCGGATCACCAGGTACACCATTCCCATCCCGCCGGCCACGGCCATCATCAGAAAAACTCCCTGCGCCCAGATCAGCCAGGGCAGCGGCTCCTGCAGAAGTGCCGGAAGAGCATGAAGATCCATTTTTTGCATTGGCCCTTCGGCCCGCATTTCCAGCCATCCCACGACGAAGAGCATCAGGGTGGCCAGCCAGACCAGGCTGGAAAGCGCACCCAGGACGTAATGCACCGAGGAACTCTTTTTTTTCTGTTTCCAGGTCCGGGTAAAAATAATGGACATCAGGGTGGCCACAAAGGCCAGGTGCCCGGGAATGTCGAAAAACAGATGGTAGAATTGCTGCCAGGCTGTGGAAACCCGCCAGTCGGCAAAGGCCCACAGCCCCCAGCGAACGGAAACCAGAATCAGACACAACCCCAGCACGATCACGCCGAATTCGGCCATCTGCTTGGCCAGCTTGTCCGCAAAGACCTTGGTTTTCTTCCGACCGGCAAATGCCGTCAGCACGGACACGCTGCCCGCTCCCATGGCGGAAAGCGCGAACAGCAGCAACACCGCCAGCCCCAGTGCCGGCAAAACAGCATCCGGGGCAAACAACGCCACGAACTCTTCTCTGATCATATCATTCGCTCCCAGTCACCCGAGCAGTTGATGAGGCATTTCGCATCTGCTCGGATATCTCATATAATTACAGAATCATACTTGTCAGAACCGCAATCGAAATCGGTATCGGGTTCGGGTATCGAAATCGTACTCGGCATTACAATAGATTCAAGGCCTATTCGGTTTTTCGTTCGATTACGATTTCGATTCGATTGCGATTTCGACTTAGGGCATGCACGTAACTGCTCAAAAAGGTTGGGCGATGAGGTTTCGCGTGCAAGGGGAGCCCACCCTTCGTGGAGCTTCATAATCAGCTACTGGGCCACGCTCCAGCCGGAATTTGGTACTGAGTGCGTTACACCGCTGGCCGCACTGGGGTGCGGCGCTCCCAGGATTTATCATCTTTGATTGCCGCAAGTTTTTGAGCAGTTACGCATGCACTGGATAATCGTTTCAAATGAACGCAAATCGCGATCACCACCTTGTCAACGATCAATGACATCCCGGATTATGTAGGACTTGTCCTTGGATTTTTCGTAATAGAACTTGGAAAGCATGTCCGCGAGCAGTCCGCTGACAAAGAGCTGGACTCCGGTCACCACTGCGAAGGTGGACAACAGCGGCCAGACCGTGTTGGACATGTTCTGGCCGCGCAGGAACAGAGTAAAGGTGTACAGGGAAAAAACCACGCCCACGCTCAGGAGGACCATTCCGGCGCCTCCCAGGAGGTGCAGCGGCCGAACAGCGTACTTGTTCCAGAACCAGACCGAAACCATGTCCACGAAGCCCTTCAGGGCGCGTTTCCAGTTGTACTTGGATACCCCGGCCAATCGGGGACGATGGTTGACCTCCACCTCGCCCACGGTGAAGCCCTTGATCTGCAGCAGGGCCGGAATGAACCTGTGCATTTCACCGAACAGGTTGATATTCTCGAAACATTCCCGGCGATAGACCTTCAACGCGCATCCGCTGTCGTGAATCCGATCCTTGACCAGCACATCCCGCAGCAACTTGGCGCCGTTGGAAAAGAATCGCTTGGAAAAATTATCCTTGCGTTTTTTACGCCATCCTGAAACCACGTCATAGTCGTTGCGTTCCAGGTATTCGATCATTCTGGGGATATCCCGGGGGTCGTTCTGGCGATCGCCGTCCATGGTCACGATGTATCGGTACCTGGCCTCCTTGATGCCGGCGTCAAAAGCCGCGGTCTGGCCGAAGTTCCGGCGAAAGCGGATGATCTTCACCGGCGAACATTCCATGGCCCGCTGCAGTGTCGTATCAGTGGACCCGTCGTCCACCAGAATGATCTCGTAGACGTAGCCATTGGCTTCGCAGATGTCCTTGATCTCGTTGTACAACTCGACCACATTGCCTTCCTCGTTGTACATGGGCACCACAACCGAAATTTCCGTCATATTTCAACCCGATCTTTTGTTTTCGTCTATTCTTGTAACTGCTCAAAAACCTGTGCTAATCAACGGTTAAATCCAGGGAGCGCCGCACCCCAGTGCGGCAGCGGTGTAACGCACTCAGGAAAAGTATCGACTGGAGCATGGCCCCTGTAGCTGAATCACGAAACTCCATCCCAAAGACACTCCTTCACGGCAACCCTCACCGCCCTACCTTTTTGTGCAGTTACCTATTAATTTAGTAAATGCTCAAAAAAACGGGCGATGAGGGTTCCCTATGTCAGGGTTCGCCCCCTGCTCGGGATCGTGAATCCAGCTATCCGGGCTAAGCTCCAGCTGAATGTTGGTCCTGGGGCGTTACACCGCTGCCGCACTGGGGTGCGGCGCTCCCGTGACTTATCCCTTTGATTTCGCAACTTTTTGAGCAATTACTTTTTTCGAGTTTATCAGGAGCGCAAGCCAAAGGATGCCCTCTAACAAAGCTCCATTCGCTTCAACAATATCTCAAATCTCTCGGCGAATCGGGCGGCGACGAAATCCTCGCGGCGCTGCTTCTGGGATGCAAGAACCGCACTCCGGATATCGGCATCCGTGACCAGCACGCGGGCCAAGGCGGCCAGCCGGGGAAAGTCCTCCGCCCGGTTGAACAGCGCGCCGGCATCGCCCATGGTCTCAGGAACCGCGGAACTGCTGTAGGCCAGCACCGGGATGTCGAACCACATGGCCTCGATCAGCGGGACCCCGAATCCTTCATGCTCGCTCATGGACCAGAACAAATGGGCGGTCCGGTAGCAGGAATGGACTTCGGCATCCGTAATGCTGCCCAGAAAAAGAACACTATCCCCCAGGCCGAACTTGTCCACCATCCAGGACAGACTGACGTAGTAGGGATCGGCCAGATCATAGCCGCCGGCCAGGACCAGGCGGGCATGCGGATCAAGGGCCCGGTAGGCGGCAAAAGCCCGGATCAGTTGATCCTGGCGCTTGTTCGGCGCCACCCGGCCCACAAAGAGCAGGTTGGTGCGGCCGTCCTGCAGCCGGGCCATCAGGGTCGGGTCCGGCGAGCTGTTCCAGTGGGTCGGGTCCACGATCAACGGCAGCACGCCCGGCTCACGGAAGCCGGCTTCATCCAACTCTTGGGCGTTGTACGCGGAATCCCCGACACTGAGCGCAAATCGGGCCGCAAGCCCGCCAAGCTCTTCCCGACCCCTGGTCAGGAGATCGGTCCGGAAATCGCTGTAGGGAGCAAAAAAATGGGCTGGCGTGATATTGTGATAGATCAAGCACTTCGGCCCATTATGATCGGCGGCGAAGGAGGTCAGGTCCGAACCGATGGAATGGTGGTAGATCAGTCCGTCGTCAGGCTTGATGCAGCCGTTGTGAAAGGGATGGGCCAGGTGACGGGCGGCGGGATCGAGATGCTGTCCGGGCAGGTAGATCTCCGAGGCGAATCCCTGGGCCAGCAACTGGTGCCGGATGGCTTGCGCATAATTGGAAATCGCGTCCCCAAGACGAAAACCGGCCACGATCTGATGCACGGCCCTGCCCCGGCCTTTCTCGGAAAGGCCGGCTGGTTTGCCGGCTGGAGCATGGATTCCCTTACCCTCCTCCGGGCGCAGTCCCAGGGCCGCTTCGTACCGGTCCACCACCCGTTCCCATGATGCATGTTCCCGGGCATGAGCCTGCCCCAGCTTCCCGAGTGCGGACAGCTCCTCGTCCGAGGCCTGGTCCACCCGTGCAAACAGCGAAGCCCACTGGTCGATGCTTTCCGCCAACCATCCGCCGCCGCTATGGCGCACCACAGTGGCCGTGGCCAGACAATCGGCGTGGGCGGCCACGGGACGTTCGCTGAACCATGCCTCCATGATCACCCGGGAATAGCTTTCGTTCCTGCTGGGATGAAACAAGGCCCGACAGCGGCCAAGCAGAAAAGCCTTGTCCTCCTCGGTCACCAGACCGAGATCCACCACGCCGTGCTCGCGTTCATCGTAGTTCTGCTCGCCGGGACCGGCCAGAACCAGCTTCAGGGAGGATGCGGGAAAGCGAGCCCGGAACGCATGATGGGCCTGAACCAGGAATTCCGTATTCTTGTGCATGTCCCGGCGTCCGAGACAGAGAACAAAATTGTCCCCCACGTCTTCCAAAATACGTGGCGGAGTTCCCTCGTGTTTGGAGACCAGCTCCACCCCGGCTCCCGCCAGCACGCCCTTGGCCATGATTCCGGGCCCATACAACCGCTCGGCCAGGGCCTGCTCTCCGGCGGACAGGTACAGGATGCCCCGCGCCTGCCGGAAAACGGCTTCCACGCAGGGCAGGTAGGCGTAGGCCTCGTCGTGCAGACAGGGCATAAGATAGGCCCGCTCCGCCACAAGCGGCAGACCGTTCAGGATCGGCCCGTACAGATAGGGCAGAAAAACGATGGCGTGGTAGTCGGCGCCATGAGCGCGCAGATGGGCCAGCAAGGCTGGGGAATTGATGTTGTCCGCGGCGAATGCCGCGGCGGCGTTGCCGGGAACCGGGCTGACGCCGGGCTTGAGCATGTTCCGGTCCAGGCGCAGCAGATGCCCGTTCAGGGCGTTGAAGTCGTGAAACGTGCTCCGCCGCAAGGCGAACCGCCGCACCACCAACCCCGCTTCCCGGGTTTCGCCGGCCGGATAATGGTTTTCAGCCCAGTTATCGTGAAAGGATCGCCCGCAGGTGGTCAGCACCTCCACCGTATGGCCCCGGGCCGCCAGGCGCGTGGCCGTCTGCCAAGCCTGCTGCTCCGCGCCGCCCTTGAGATCCCTGCCGAACCAGGGAGTGACCACGGCAATTTTTCGGCTTGATGGGTCGATCTGCACGGGAATCAGCAACCGGCAGCCAGGGGTGGACGCGAAGAAAATGCAATGCGCACTCTCATCGGCAGGCCGCGGGGGCTCATTTCCCGGCCTCCGTAATGCGCTGCCGCAGTTCCCGCAGGAGCCCTTCCTGCTCCCGGATCTGCTTTTCCAGAGCCTCCTGGCGTGCTGAGCCCTGGACGCGCGTTTCCCGCAAGGCCGCGGCGAGTTTTTGTTGACCCGCGACGACCTGTTCATTGAGCTGGCGATTGACGGCCATGGTTTCACGCAGAGCCTTGATCAGGGCCAGATTGACCCCGCGCTGCTCCCGGAAAAGGACTTCATAGAGACGCAGGATGAAGCGGTGCAGAAAACCGAAATGCTTCAGGGGGAACCGGTTCATCCTGGCAGGCAGGGACGTTCTGGCCGGAAAGGACTGGGAGGCCTCGTTGACCAGGCCCTCGACATGATAGGTGCGCATGGCGATGTCGTTTTGCAGCGCCTTGATCATCGGATCATCCTGGTTTCGGCCATACTCCTCAAGCAGGGCGTCAATCCTGGAATCCAGGTCATCGGCGGATATTCCCGCCACTTTAATGTCGGACATATGAGTTGGGATCGGTCAGAGGTTCTCGTTCAGCATACGGACGTGCTCGGAGCTGATCATTATGCGGGCGCGCCCATTGCTTCCAGCCGGGCTTGGACCATCATCCGGGCCACGTCCGGCATGGCGTATTGCGCTTTCCAGCCCAGCTCCCGCTCCGCCTTGGACGGATCGGCCCGGCTGATCATGATGTCCGTGGGCCGCAGGAATTCCGGATTGGTGCGCACATGTTTGGTCCAGTCCAGACCAAGGTGTTCGAAGACCATGCGCACGAAGTCTTCCAGCTTGAAGGTTTGGCCGGTGGCGATGACGAAATCGTCGGCCTTGTCCTGCTGCAACATCAGCCACATGGCCTCGATATATTCCGGGGCCCAGCCCCAGTCGCGTTGCACGTCGATGTTGCCCAAAGAAAGTTCGCCTTTTCCGGCCCGGGCGATGCGACAGGCAGTGGCAACGATTTTCTGGGTCACGAATCGCTCCGGCCGCAGGGGCGATTCGTGGTTGAACAGGATTCCGGAACAGGCGTACAGGCCGTAAGCCTCACGATAGTTGGCCACTTCCCAGAACGCCGCGGACTTGGCCACGGCATAGGGACTGCGGGGCCGAAAGGGCGTTTCCTCGTTGGCGGCCTGGCCGTCGGCATTGCCGAAGCACTCGCTGGAACCGGCGTTGTACAGGCGAACAGGACGATCAAAAAAGCGGATCGCCTCCAGCAGATTGATCACGCCGACGCTGATGCTTTCAAAGGTTTCCATGGGCTGTTCGAAAGAAAGCCCCACGGAACTCTGACCGGCAAGATTATAGATTTCGTCCGGTTCGGAACGGATGATGGCCTGCAAAACGCTCCGAAAGTCGTTCACGGCCACGGAGTACAGGGTCACCTGATCCTTGACTCCCAATCGCGTCAGATTGTTGAAGGAGGACATCGACACGTCCCGTGAGGTGCCGAAGACCTTGTAGCCTCGATCCAGCAGAAACTTTGTCAGATACGCCCCATCCTGCCCGGAAATGCCAAGGATGAGCGCTTTTTTTTGTATTTTCGACATGTCCACCTTGTGTACCATCTTCAACGCGTCCGTCAAACCATCGTTTTTGCCGCTCTTGCGTGAAGCTGTTCTTTATGGTCAAATTTTCAGCTTGTCCACCTGGGACCCTGTTCTCCAAGGGCAATTTTGTTCTTGATCAACCCTCGTTCAGGATGATGCAAATTCCCTCTTGAAGCGATACACTTTCCAATCGAAATCGAAATCGCAATCGAGCGTCATGAGCGCATATCAAGGACAATGGCGGCAGAACGATGAGAAAAAATCACCGAATTTTTTCGATTGCGATTGCGATTGCGATTTCGATTTGACGGATGAAGCCCGAGAACAAGCAATACCCTGCCCATGCCCACATCATCACCTGACTCATTACCCTTCATATGAACGTCATTCTCCTGACTGATGCGTTGCGGGACGCCGCATTGACGGGAATTGGGCGCTACGTTCTGGAACTGGCCCGCGGACTGCCGTCCCACCCTGAACTTGGTTCCGTGCGCTTCTTTGCCGGCCGGAACTGGATAGCCGATCCCTGCCGGCCTTTCGCCTCCGGTCCGGCGGCCGCAACCCATTCCCAGCCTGGCTGTCTGCAGCGAATCCGGGGAATTCTGCCGTGGCGGACCATGCAGGACCGAATCAGCTTCGGCGTCAAGAAGGCCGCTTTCCGGCTCAGAACCCGCAATGCCGCAACCAGTCTCCTCCACGGCCCCAACTACCTGCTGACTCCCCATGACGGCCCCGCCATCGCCACCATCCACGACCTGTCCTTCATCCATTACCCGGAATATCATCCCCGGGAACGTCTGGCGCTGCTGGATAGGGAACTACCGAAAACCCTGCGTCGGGCGGCGCATATTCTTACGGACACCGAGTTCGTCCGCGGGGAGATCATCCAGATCCTGGGCGTTGCGGAAACCAGGGTCAGCGTGACCCATCTGGGCGTGGATCCCGAATTCCATCCCAGGACGCCGGACCAAACCAGGGACGTCCTGCGGGAGTTGGGACTGACCCACGGGGCTTACCTGCTGTGCGTGGCCACCCAGGAACCACGCAAGAACCTCGCCCGCCTTGCCACGGCCTATTCCCGCCTTCCGGCAAAACTCAAGACAGCTTTTCCCCTGATTCTGGCCGGAACCGGAGGATGGTTGACACAATCCCTGGAAAGCCTCATCCAGCCGCTGGAGCAGGCCGGTTCGGCGCGTCGGCTGGGATATGTACCGGAATCCCGCCTGCCTGCCCTTTTTGCCGGGGCCGCCGGGCTGGCCCTGCCGTCGTTCTACGAAGGCTTCGGATTGCCGGTTCTGGAAGCCATGGCCTGCGGGGTTCCAGTGCTGACCTCTGATCGTGCCAGCCTTCCGGAAGTGGCCGGAAATGCCGCCCTGCTGGTGAATCCCGAGGACGAGGAGGAAATTTTGCAGGGACTGCGTCAATTATTGACGGATGAGGATTTCCGCCGCTTGGCGGCGGAACGAGGCCCACGGCAGGCCGCGAAATTCACCTGGCCCGGCTGTATCGACAAGACCGTGCAGTGCTACCGGCATGTCTGCGGAACCTTCATGGAAAGCACATCGAATCCGGGTTCCGGCGCACCATGAAGCGTCTGTTCGTGGACCTCAGCCTGACCGTCCAGACAGGCGCCGGCTCAGCCGTTTACGCCTGGGAGATCTGCCACCGCCTGATGCGCCTGGCCGCCCCCCTGCAGGTGCTGCCCTTGACCAATCCCTTCCGCACCCATGGCCGAATCGGCATGCGGCGCAAGATCCATGCCCTGCTCCGGGACCTGCTCTGGCGGCCCTGCCTGGCCGGACTGGAAGCCCGGACCGGGGACTGCTTCCTGTTCACCAACACCTTCGTGCCCCGCGGGCTCATGCACCGGGAATACGCCGTGATCCTGCTGGATCTGGGCGCATGGCACGACCGCTCCCTCCTGTCCTGGCGCGGCCGGCTGGGCATGCGCGCCCTGCCCAAGGTGCTGGCCCGGGCCACGCATGTTTTCGCCATCTCCGACCATACGGCCCGGGATGCGGCCCGGGAATTCTCCATCCCCCGAGAACGCATCACCCTCGCTCCCTGCGGTCTATCCGCCGGCTTCACCCGTCCTGCTCAACATCAGACGGAAATCAACGGCATTCCCCTGCCCGGACAATACCTGCTCCATGTCGGCAGCCTGGAACCCAAGAAAAACATTCCGTTCCTGCTCCAGGTCTTCGCCCTGGCGCGCGAAATGCTCAAGACCAGCGGCCATGGCAGCCCGGAACGGTGCAAGCTGGTTCTGACCGGGGGCGAGTCTTGGCACGACGATCATCTGCGGCGTTTGATCACCGCTCACCCTTTTGCCCGGGACATCGTCATCCTGGGAAATGTCCCGGCCCGGGATCTGCCGGCCCTCTACCGCCAGGCCGCGGCCCTGGTCTTCCCCTCGCTGCTGGAAGGCTTCGGCCTGCCGGTCATCGAAGCCCTGTCCCAGGGAACCCCGGTCCTGGTCCAGGCCAACAGCTCCCTGACGCAGTTCGGAACCTACGGCGCCACTGTTATGGAAGATTTCCAGGCAGAATCTTGGGTGAACCGCCTGCTGCCCATCCTCGCCGCAAACCAGCGAATCACCGACGCGCAGATCCATGCCGTGCGCGAGACCTTTGACTGGGACCGCACCGCGAACATTATTTTCCGGACCCTGCTCGGGTCGAAGGAAGACGATGCGGGCGTCTCAATTTCATCAATCCATGATCCGCAAGCAATGGATGCACGCCACGGATGAAAACGCTCTCTCTTGATTCGGGGATGACTCGCGGCCCCATGCGCATCGGTCTGAACCTGCTCTATCTCCTGCCCGGCATCGTCGGCGGCACGGAAACCTACGCCGCGGGCTTGCTGCGGGGGCTGGCCGATGTGGACGATCAGCTGGAATACATCGTCTTCGTGAACCAGGAGAGCTCCTTGTGGCCCCTGCCGGACATCCCGGCCATGCAGCGGGTGGTTTGCCCGGTCCGGGCCACGAACCGCCTGCAACGGCTGGTCTTCGAGCAGACCAGGCTGCCGGCCCTGGCCCGTGAACACAGCCTGGACCTGATGCACTCCCTGGGATATGTAACGCCGATCTTCAACTCCTGCCCCAGCGTGGTCACGATCCACGACATGAACACCAAGGGCCACGGCCGGAGCATGCCGCTTTGGAAACGCATGATTCTGTCGCTTCTGGTCCGCCGCGGCGCCTACGCCTCCCGGGCGGTGATCACGATTTCCGAATTTTCCCGCAATGAAATCAACGCCCACCTGGGTCTGCCCCTGGACCGGATCCATGTTGTCCATCTTGCATCGGATCTGTCTGACGAGTATTTGTCCGAACAGTCTGAATCCGCATCCGAGTCCCACTTGCCGGATCCGCCCGAGGAACTGGCCGGACCATATATCCTGGCCTTTGCCAGCCAGTCACCCCACAAAAACATTCCGCGCCTGATCGAGGCCTTTGCCCGCATTGCCCCGTCCTTTCCGCACAATCTCGTCCTGGCCGGTCACCTGCCCCAGGACGGGGCCGCGGACGCGGCCATCGCGCGCTGGGGCCTGGCGGACCGGGTGCGGGTCACCGGCTTCCTGCCCCGCGACCGCGTGATGCGCCTCATGGAAAAGGCGGAACTGTTCGTCTTCCCATCGTTGTACGAAGGATTTGGGTTGCCGGTTCTGGAAGCCCAGGCCCTGGGAACGCCCGTGGCGTGCTCCCAGCGCGGCGCATTGCCGGAAATAGCCGGGGAAAGCGCCGTATATTTCGATCCGGAACAGGTTCTGGACATGGCCGCGACCCTGGCGCATATCCTCTCGGACGAAGAACTCAGAACACAGCTGGCCGTCAAAGGCATATCGAACCTGAGCCGCTTTTCCTGGACCGCGGCTGCCCGAAAGACTCTGGATATTTATGCCATGGCTGCCTGGCGGGGAGGAAACCGGTATGTCGGGAAAAAGAAAAGCCTCGCCATCAAGCAGGCGGAGGACGAATGAACACGGCTGACCGCGATCCTGATTCCCATCCGGAAACCAGTCCGGCCCGGTTGCGGACGGCTTATCCCCTGGTCAGCATCGTCACGGCGGTGCTGAACGGCGAAGACCATCTCGACGCCGCCATTCGCAGCATCCGCGCGCAGCAATATCCCAACATCGAGCATATTATCGTGGACGGGGGTTCCCGGGATCAGACGCCGGAAATCGTCAAGGCGCACGGGGATTGGATCGCCAAGTCCATCCGCGAACCGGACAAGGGCATCTACGACGCCATGAACAAGGGCATCCGCATGGCGTCCGGGGAGATCATCGGCACGCTCAATGCCGACGACTTCTATCCCCATCCCGACGTCATCGCGGAGGTGGTCCGGTCATTCCAGGCAACCGGCGCGGATGCCGTTTTCGCGGATTTGCTGGTGGTGGACCGAGGCAATCCCGAAAAGGTGATCCGCTATTACGATTCGGCAGATTTTCACCCGGACCGGTTTGCTCGCGGCTGGATGCCACCCCATCCCACCTTCTTCACCCTGCGCAGGCATTATGAAACATTCGGTCTGTACCGTACGGACTACCGGATTGCCGCGGATTACGAACTCCTGGTCCGCTTTCTGGCCCGCCACGAACTGACCTACGCCCGCATCCCCGGAGTGCTGGTCCACATGCGGGCCGGAGGCGTCAGCTCACGCAACTTCAAAAGCAACTGGATCCTGAACCGGGAAATTGTCCGCGCTTGTCGGGAAAACGGCATCCACACATCCATGCCCCGCCTGCTGTGCAAGTATCCGCGCAAGCTGCTGGAATATTTCCGCAGACCCGCGCCCGTAACTGCTCAGTAACTACTCAGTTGCTTTCCGGCTTGTTGCGAGATGTGCCGAATTGTTACGCAGCTCAATAAGAGCGGGCAGGCTGACATCCAAGTTCCGTGCTGCCAGGATACCGGCCTGCGCCGGTATGACGGGATGGAATGCCACGTTGACACGTTCTTCGGTCACCCCGGCGCAGGCCGGGGGCCAGGTGTTTTCGTATTGCTCAGTCGCCGGGAGTTGTTGAGCACTTAGCCGCCCGAATGAATCCAGCGTCCCAGCCGTGCTTATGGTTTGGTGTCTGCAGCGTCTCTGTTGCCGGATGTCGCGAACGACATCCGGCTTCCGGCGCCTGGCTTCCGGCACCTCAGACCAGTTTTCTGGCGACATCCAGGGCCAGATCGTAATTCGGCTCCTGTCCGACTTCCTTGACCAGTTCAATATAGCGGATGATCTTCTGACGATCGACGATAAACACGGATCGGGCCAGGAGACGCAGTTCCTTGATCAGCACTCCGTATTCCGTACCGAAGGAAGCCTGCTGGTGATCGGACAAGGTAAGCAGATTGGACACGCCGGCCGCGGCGCACCAGCGCTTCTGGGCAAAAGGCAGGTCCATGCTGACGACCAGTATCCGGATGTTCTCGCCCAAGGCAGCGGCTTCCTGATTGAATCGCCGGGCCTCCAGATCGCAGGTGGGAGTATCCAGGGAGGGGACCGAGGTGATGATGAAAATTTTATCTTCCAGGGAAGCAAAGCTGAACGGCTTGAAGTCATTGTCCGTGACATGAAAATCCGGTGCGCTATCGCCTTCCTTGAGGCTGTTGCCCAAAAGGGTTACGGGCTGTCCCTTCAGAGTGACCAATCCAAAACGTTCTTTCATTGCCTTGCTCCTTGTTGAAGTATGGTTCATGGAGAAGCATGTCTCCGCCAAAAGAACCCTCATGACGGGATGCCTCGATTATTGCCGGAATCCTGCGGCGGCTTACGCTGGATTTCGCATTCTCAGCCAGGTTCCAAACCATGGAAATGATCAGTTTGAGAGGATCGAGCGCCTCCGAACACTAGCCTTGTCCTCATATCCATTATATCCTTCAAGTTCGTGACCGGCGCGGACAACCCGGACAGCGGATATTCCATGCGGAACATCATCGGCCGTTATTCATGCAAGAAACCTACCTGCTATCCATGTACAATTCAATCATAAATCCGTTTCTCTTCCAAATGTCCTTTGCGCAGGATACGCTTGAGGCTATGCCCAACCTTTCCGGAGAAGCCGGCATCCTCTTGCATGGCACCGTCTCATAATGGCCGTTCCATCCGATCAGCTGTTCAGCGACATGTTTGAAGCCATGCTCGCCATGCTTGGGCCGAGCGGGTGGTGGCCGGCCCATGGTCCATTTGAAATGGCTTTGGGAGCCATTTTAACCCAGAACACGAACTGGACCAATGTCCAAAAAGCCATCGCCAACCTGCGTGCCCAGGACTTGCTGGATCCGGAACGACTTCATCTGGCTCCGGACTCGCTGCTGGAAACCTGTATCCGGCCATCGGGCTTTTTTCGGCAGAAAACCAGGAAGGTCAGGGATTTCCTGAATTTTCTGAGTGTCGAAGACGCATTTGATTTCAGCGCATTCGATGTCCAGGAAACATCCCGCCTGCGGGAAAAACTGCTGTCCGTTCGGGGAATCGGTCCGGAAACCGCGGACAGCATTCTGCTGTACGCCCTGAAGCGTCCGGTTTTTGTGGTCGATGCCTATACGGCGAGGATCTGCAACCGCCATGGCCTGGTTCCCGAGGAGGTCTGCTACGACGAGTTGCAGGCGATGTTCATGCGTCATGTTCAGCCTGATACGGCCAAGTACAATGAATACCACGCTCTGCTCGTCCGGGTTGGCAAGGAATGGTGTCGCAAGCGGGACCCCAAATGTTCAACCTGCCCCTTGGCGGCACATCTCCCATGAGCGCCTCCTGATGCCTCCGAGCGCAATGAAAATCGAACCATCCGGGAAACTTTCATCCGGCAGCCGGAAACATGGATGCCGGTCGAGCCCGATCACGCCGGTGATCTTTTTGCTTGTTCTTCTTGCCGTTCTTGCAGGACTCTGCCTGGGCCCGCGGGTTCACGCCTCCCCCGCGAATTCCGAGGGCATTGCGCAATCGATTGCAGAGAAGCAGCGCCATGCCCGGGCTCATGAGAAGATTCTCCAGGGACTCACGGAGCAGGAGCGGAAATTGTTCGGCAATCTGCAGGACGTGGAACTCCAAATCAGAAATACCACGGATGAAATCCAGACCCTGGAAACGGAACTTGTCCGGTTGCGTCAGCAAGAAGAGCGCATTCAGCGCGAGTACCGGGATCTGGATCAGGACAGGGCCCAAACCGGAGAAGAGTTACGCAACCTGCTCACTCTGCTCTGGCCGGTGCATCTGCGGGGAATTGAATCAAAACTCCAGGATTTGACGACGTGGGACGAGGCGGATCGCCAGTTTCACTGGTTGTCCCGAATCTACGGGCTGGTCCAGGAGCGGATCGAGCGCCTCCAGGTTCAGGGCCGGGAATTGGCCCTGAGACAGGTGCGGCTGGAGGAGTCCAGGGCCGAGATCGACGCCCAGATCCATCGGATCAATGCGGGCAAGGATCAGCTCCTGACCCAGAAGCTGGATTTCCTGCGCCGGGTCCAGGAAGTGCGCGCCCAGAAGATTTCCACGGAGGAACAGGTCGCGGAGATTTTGCACAGCATCGCTGACTTGAATTACCAATTGCAGACCCTGACCAGCAAGACATTCACGGATCAGCAAGGCCGAATGTCCTGGCCCGGGCAGGGCCGGATCGTCCAGGGGTTCCAACCCCAGGCGTCACCTCCCCACCGCGGGCTGAGTCTGCAGATGGGGGAAAACGATCCCGTGCGCGCCATCTCCTGGGGCAAGGTGGTCCATAGCGACCTGCTCCGGGGCTACGGTCACGTCGTGATCATCTACCATGGCCAGGAATATTACAGCCTCTACGCTTTCCTGAACAATGCCGTGGTCAGCGTAGGTCAGGAAGTGGAAAAAGATGAAAAGCTCGGACAGGCCGGCTACTATCCCAAGCTGGACGGGCCGGGTCTGTATTTTGAATTGCGTTTTCACCAAAATCCCGTTAATCCTGACAACTGGCTGGTTGCCAAATAATCTTCATGTCTTATCATGGCGCTGAAACCATGAATGTTCAGCAACAACTCATCCATACCGGTGCTTTTTGCCGCGGGTCTTCGCCTTCTGCGGGTTTCGAAACTTCCAGGCTCAGCCGGACATGCACGGACGCCGTCTCCAGGCATCCCGTCAATTCCAGTCACCGATTGGATCTTTTGAAAGTCAGAATGTTCATCAATAATCAACATACCCTACTTACATGTACTCGGAGGTAATTATGCGGGTTGTCCACTGGGTTGGCACCCTGATGCTTCTTTTTTTTCTGGCCGTCACCTTTGGCCAGAGCATGGCCACGGACGAGGACCGATACTCTCCTCTCAAACGCTTCAGCCAGGTGTTGGATCTGGTGGAGCGTTATTACGTCCAGGACGTGGACCGCAATGAAATGATCCAAGGCGCCATTCGCGGCATGCTGCAGGAACTGGATCCCCATTCCAGCTTCATGACCCAGGACGCCTTTCGGGAAATGCAGATCGATACATCCGGCGAATTCAGCGGAATCGGCATAGAAATTTCCATCGTCGACGGCAAGCTGACCGTTGTTTCGCCCATTGAGGACACCCCCGCTTTCCGTGAAGGCCTCAAGGCCGGCGATCACATCCTGGAAATCAACGGCCAATCCACCGTGGACATCACCATCATGGACGCGGTGAAGCAGATTCGCGGTCCTCGCGGAACCACCGTCGAGCTGACCATCCTTTCCAAGGGCGAGTCGGTTTCAAGAACCGTGACCATTGCCCGGGACGTCATCCCCGTGCATACGGTCAAGCTTTTTGAACTCGAGCAGGATGTCCTGCTGATCCGCCTGACGAGCTTCAAGGAAACCACCATGGACGACCTGCGCGCCGCCATGGTCAAGGCCGGCCAGACGCCCCATCGCGGTCTGATCCTGGATCTGCGCAACAATCCCGGCGGTTTGTTGAATCAGGCCGTGGCCGTGGCGGACGCCTTTCTGAGCGAAGGACAGATCGTCTACACCAAGGGCAAGGTTTCGCAGTCCGAGATGAATTTTGAAGCTTCCCGGAACGTGCTGGATTCGGATTCGCCCATGGTCGTTCTGATCAACGCCGGTTCCGCATCCGCTTCGGAGATCGTGGCCGGAGCCCTCCAGGACCACGGTCGGGCATTGATCCTCGGCGAGCAGACCTTCGGCAAGGGCTCCGTCCAGACCATCATTCCCCTGGCCGACGGTTCCGGGATCAAACTGACCACCGCGGTCTACTACACGCCCAGCGGGCGCTCCATCCAGGCCAAGGGCATTGATCCGGACATTTTCGTCCCCTTCATCGCCCAGAACAACGAACAGGAAGCCCGCATGTCCATCATGCGCGAAGGCGACCTGATCCGGCACCTGGAGAACGGTAGGGAGCAGCAAGACGAGCTTGATGCTCCGAAAACCCAGGTCCAGGAAATGTTGGAACGGGACAATCAGTTGCGGATGGCCCTGGAAATGGTCAAGGCCATGCCGAGGTTGAAAGCATTGCGGTAATCCGTTCCAGGGGTCCCCTGAGTATGCCCTATTCCCAAACGCCCTCACGCGGTTGAAACTGAAGATCACGAAACGGTAGATCATACGGATACGTGGTTAGGCAATGACCGGCAAGACAACGAAGAAGAATGCAAAATCGCCTTCACGCTCAACTGCCGCGGGCGCAAAGGGTACGGGCAGGGGAACGGCCAAGGGAAAAAAAACCGCTTCCAAGAAGGTGAGCAAGTCCGGAAGAAAGCGCTCAACAAAGGGCTTTTCCAGAATATGGTTGGCCCTGCTTGCTTTTGCTACCGGTTTGACGGCCATAACCATGGTCTGGGCATTAAACCTGTCGCCTTTGGAAAGCCTTGCTCCCACCATGGTTTCTGCGCCGAAACCGGCGGCCCCCGTGTCCTCGTCGCCGGCGGCAACCCGGACGGCCACCGCTCCAGATACGCCCGTCAGCCGACCCTCCGGGGCAACACCAGTCGCGGCCCCCGCTCCAGCTCCTTCATCAGCCTCTCAGGCTCCTCGGGCTCCTGGCCCCGAAGTGGCCAAGCTGGCTCCACCGCCCGCCGGTTCCAGCCAGGTACGGGCCAAGATCGCTCCCGAACCGTCGGCCGCTGCTTCTTCGCGACACCAGGGCCGGGTTTATGAAGTTTTCGACAGCGAAGTCCTGGAGCAGCAGATCAAGGAAGTCGATCTGGCACTGGTCCAGACCATCATGGCCCTGAATCTGGATCCCCGTGAGGTTCGCCATCTGGATATCCAGATGAAAACCCGAAACGACCAGAAGTACCATACCCAATCCCTTTCCATCAGCCTCAACCAGGAAGCTCAGGTCTTTGTGCGGGCTCTCGACCGGAATCTGGATTCCTGGGTGGATAATGCCAAACTGGAGCTGGTGCGCACGGATGCCCGGAAACAGGAGTGGCGCATCACCTTGATGAATCTGCCCACCCACACCCTGTTTCTGGAGGAGAACAGCCGCAAGCCTCCGCCGCCGCCAAGGCCCGCCCAGCCAGGAACTGGCCCGCGCCTGGTGGTGATCATTGACGACCTGGGCGAGAGCGTGCAGCAGGCCAGGGAACTGGCCGCCCTGTCCTTCCCGGTCACCTTCGCCATCCTGCCGTACAGTTCCGAAACCAGGGAGGTGGCCCGCATCGGCGCTGCCGCGGGCAGGGACATCCTGCTGCACCAGCCCATGGAGCCCCTGGATTATCCACACCGGGCGGACCCCGGTCCCGGCGCCCTCTTCGTGGGCATGTCCGAGGAACAGATCATTTCAATCATGAGAACCAACCTTGCGCAGGTTCCCCAGGCCATCGGCGTGAACAACCACATGGGTTCGCGGTTCACCGCCGATGATCTGGGCATGGCCACCGTGCTCCGGGAACTGCAACACCGCAATCTGTTCTTTCTGGACAGCCTGACCACGGGCAACTCCGTCGTTGAAAAGCAGGCCCGAAAAATCGGCCTGGCGAATCTCCGGCGCCACATATTTCTGGACAATATTCCGAACGTTCAGGCGATCCTCTTTCAGCTCCGCAAGGCCGAGCAACTGGCGCATTCCACGGGCAAGGCCATTGCCATCGGGCACCCCTACCCGGAAACGCTGGAAGCCCTGAAAATATGGGAAAAGGAACGGGATGCCCGGGTGAACGTTGTTTCGTTGCGTTCGCTGGTTTCACAGCAGGCCCTGGCCGTTCGATGATGATATCCAGTTCGATAATCGACCAACAACCGCCATTGGCCACGCATGTCTTCAAATCTTTTCAGCATTCCGGAACCCCAGTCCGATGAAGAGGTCTTCGAGCTGCTTGCTGAAGGCCGGGAACTGCGGATCGAGCGAATCGTTTCCAGAGGCCAAGCCTCTCCGCATGGGTTCTGGTACGATCAGGAACTGGACGAATGGGTGGCCTTGCTGCAGGGAGAGGCCCAAGTCCGCTTTGAAAACGGGATCACCCGCCGGCTTCAGGCCGGCGACTGGCTGTTCCTTCCCGCGCGACTGCGCCACAGAGTGGAGAGCACCAGCAGCAATCCGCCTTGCATCTGGCTGGCCGTGCATGGACGTTTTTCGGAACAGGCGCGTGCCGCGTCACACGAGGGGAATCATGAAATTTGACCGTACCGGCCATCACCAAGCCCGCCAAGCCTATCAGGCTCGTTAAGGCCGCGACGAGGAGAAAGTTTAATCATGCGCCGATCATATTGCTTCGCAGTCATCATGGGCATCTTCCTGCTGGCGGGATGCTCCTATTCCAGTGTCGGTCATCTTCAGCGACAGCCGTGGATATTAAACTCCCCGCAGCAGCTGGAGATGCGGTTCTGGAAATTCACCTACACCGCGCAACTCGCCCAAGGACAATACACTCTCGTGGGCAAGGCTGAACCGGTTCTGGAGAATCTTCCTTCCGATCTGCACTGGATCGAGGATCTTTGGCTGGCCGTGTATCTCAGCGACGACCAGGGACGAGTCCTGGCTCAGGACCTGACCATTTTTACCGGTCTGCCCTTGGATTCCGGGAAAGGAATCCAGTTCGCCTTCGCGTTGCGGCCGGACCAGCTCGCCCGGTCTTCTTCCTTGCAGGTGACCTTCGGCTACAACATGACGCTGACCCCGCACGAACACTACACCCTGGAGGAACTGCCCGCAAAACAGCGTTCCGGTGAGCGAACACGAGTTTTTTTCGCTCATGAAGGCGCCCTGACCAAGATCTGAACTTTTTCCGCCATGGACATCCCGAATCTTTACTTCTAACAAGTTCAGCCTGCCGTAACGCTTCTTGCTGCACGACGGCGAGAGCAAAACCGGCAACATGCTTCCGTATTCATTTTCTTCAGGTCGCCCGTGAGGCGCCAAGAGGGAACCCGGTGTGATTCCGGGACGGTCCCGCCGCTGTAAATCCCATGCAACCCGTCCGGCGTTGCGATTGCCACTGGAACCGTGTTCCGGGAAGGCGTGCCGTAACGGGGGGATGAGTCAGAAGACCTGCCTGAAGAGCATTTTTCGCCCCGCACGCGGATGCCGGGAGCGATCATTCACCTGAGCTGACCAGCTCGCTGATTCTATGCAGGAACACGGTTCCCCCTGGTCCAGGCTGTGCGGTCTGGAGCCCATGAGTTTGTGCGATTGGCCCGGTCGCGTCAGCGCCGTGCTTTTTCTGGGAGGCTGCGACCTGCGCTGCCCCACCTGCCATAATTTCCAGCTAGCCTGGGAAATCCGGAACACCCCTTGCCTGCCCCGCTCCCAGGTCATCGATTTCCTCCAGAAACGATCTTCCTGGCTTGACGGACTGGTCGTGACCGGCGGCGAAGCCGCCTTGTCCGCGGATCTGCCGGAATGGCTGGCCGAAATTCGAACGCATCTCGGCTTGCCGATCAAGCTGGATACCAATGGCATGCATCCTGCTGTAATTGAACGGGCTCTAACCGCCGAAGCAGTCGATCTGGTGGCCGTGGACATCAAGGGGCCATGGACGAAATATCCGCTGCTGACCGGGAATCGGGCAACCCCGGCACAGGCAAAAGTCAATCTGTCGCAAATTTTTGATTTGGCTCAAAAGCGTCCCGGAGCGTTTCAGTTCCGGACCACCCTGGTGCCGCAGCTGACACAGGACGACCTGGACGCGATGCAACGCCTTCCACCTCCAGGATTTGTGTTGCAAACGCAACATTTCAGTACCCCCCGCAACAGTTTTCGAGAGGAGATGACATGCTGACCCATATTTGCAAACGTGATGGCCGGACGGAAACATGGGCCGTGGACAGAATTGCCGCGGCCATATTCAAGGCGCTGAAAGCCTGTGGAATCCAGGACGCGCTTCTGGCCGACCGATTGGCCCGCAATGTGGAAAAGCGGCTTTTGGAGGCAGGTCTTGTGGTTCCGGACCAGGAACAGGTCCAGGACCAGGTTGAGGCGGCCCTGATGCAGTCGCGGCTGTTCGACGTGGCCAAGCGCTATATTCTGTATCGGGAGAAACGCCGCCAGATCCGGGAACAGAAGGCCGCGTTCCTGGACATCACGGAAACCATCGACGCCTACGTGAACAAGTCAGACTGGCGTGTTGCTGAAAACGCGAACATGTCCCACTCCTTTCAGGGGCTGATGCTGCACCTCTCCGGCACGGTCCAGGCCCGATACGCCCTGGAAAAGTATCCCATGGAAGTCCGTCAGGCCCATGAACACGGCTACTTCCACATCCACGACCTGTCCTTCGGCCTGGCCGGGTATTGCGCCGGCTGGAGTCTGCGCGACCTGCTTCTGGAAGGATTCAACCTCGAAGGCCGCTCATCCGCCGGCCCGCCAAGACATTTTGATTCCGCAATGGGCCAGATGGTCAACTTCCTGGGCACCCTGCAGAACGAGTGGGCCGGGGCCCAGGCCTTCAACAACGTGGACACCTACCTGGCGCCCTTCATTCGCCACGATAACCTGGACTATTCCCAGGTCCGGCAGGCCGTGCAGAAATTCGTGTTCAACCTGAACACCACGTCCCGCTGGGGAGGACAGAGCCCGTTCACCAACCTGAGCTTCGACCTCGTCGCACCCAGCCACCTGGCCTCGGAAGCCGTGATCATCGGCGGAAAACTTGACGAGAACCTGACATACGGTGATTTTCCCGAGGAAATGGAAATGATCAACCGGGCCTTTTTGGAAGTCATGCTCCAGGGCGACTACCACGGCCGCATTTTCTCCTTCCCCATCCCCACGTACAACGTGACCAAGGACTTTCCCTGGGAGACGCAAGTCGGGCGACTGCTGCTGCAATTGACCGCCAAATACGGCGTCCCCTACTTCCAGAACTTCATCAATTCGGACTTCAAGCCCGAGGACGTGCGTTCCATGTGCTGCCGGCTGCAAATGGACTTGCGCGAACTGCGCAAGAAGGTCGGCGGGCTTTTCGGGGCCGGCGACCTGACCGGCTCCATCGGCGTGGTGACCCTGAACCTGCCCAAACTGGCCTTCCTGGCCCACGACGAGGAAGACTTTTTGGATCTGATCACCGAATACGCCGAACTGGCCAGGGAAAGCCTGGAGTTCAAGCGCAAGCTGATCAACGACAACCTGGAACGGGGCATGTTCCCCTTCACCAGGCGCTACCTCAAGAACGGCTTTCGGGGCCATTTCTCCACCATCGGGCTGATCGGCGGCCATGAAGCCTGCCTCAACCTGCTGGGCAAGGGCATTGAATCCCCGAACGGCATCCGCCTGATGCGCAAGATCCTGTTCCACCTCCAGGAACTGACCCGGCGTTTCCAGGAAGAGACCGGCAATCTCTACAACCTGGAAGCCACTCCGGCGGAAGGTGTCAGTTATCGTCTGGCCAAGCTGGACAAGGCCCTGTACGCCGGCATCAAGGCCTCGGGCAACGGCGTTCCCTATTACACCAATTCCACGGCCCTGCCCGTTGATCTCGGGCTGGACGTCTTCACCGCCCTGGAGCACCAGAACCAGCTCCAGACCCTCTATACCGGCGGCACGGTCTTCCATACCTTCCTGGGAGAATCCGTGGCTGATCCGGACTCCCTGAAGGCATTCCTGATCAAGGCCATGTCGCTGACGAAACTCCCCTACATCTCCATCACCCCGACCTTTTCCGTGTGCAAGGACCATGGCTACCTCTCCGGCGAACACCCCGCCTGCCCACAATGCAGCCAACCGGCGGAAGTCTACACCCGTGTCGTGGGCTACTACCGCCCGGTCCAGATGTGGAACCGCGGCAAACAGGCCGAGTATGCGGAGCGCAAGGTGTTCGCAGGATTGTCCGCGGATGCCTGCTGAAGGATTAAAAAAAGGCCCTGTTCGTTTGAACAGGGCTTTGATCTTTTAATTACTTACAAGCCGCCGCAAGCAGGAAGGTCGTGGATCTCCAGGAAGTCATGGAAGGCCGGAAGAACTGGAATCCCTGTTCCGGCTATCAGTTATCTGTAATCAGGAAAATCAGATACCTGGCCGTTCACTGACCAAAGTCATTGGATATGGCCAATAATCCACGATCACTCGCCCCCGCCGTCCACTGGACAGAGCAATTCGGGCAAGCCGGACAGGGCCTGTTCCAGAGGGATGACCTCGATTTCATCCAAATAGCGCCTCTCGCGTCCTCCGTAAAAAACATAGGCTTTGGCCATTGGATAGTCATGAAGAAACGCCCGAAGGCCGCGGATGTCTTTTGGTCTGATGGTCGCGGTGCGCTTGACCTCAATGGCGATCAATCCCTTTTCGCCGTACAGCACGAAGTCCACTTCCTGCTTTTCCGCCGTCCGCCAGTAATACAAGCCGAAGCCTAAACGCAGATTGTCGTTTACCGCTCGCAGCTCTTGAAAAATCAAGGTCTCAAAAGCCGCGCCATCGATTTCTTCGGGCCGGTCCAGCGGCCCTTTTGGTCGAAGCGCCCTGAACACTCCGGCGTCGAACAGGAAGAATTTCGGATGAGCAGTCATGCGGCGCTTGGCTTTTTTGGTGAATACGGGCAAACGCCAAGCCAGCAGGAGATCCTCCAGGATATGGAAATACTCCTCGACCACCTTACGGTTGACCTCGCATTCCCGTGCCACTTCGGAGATGTTCAGAACACTAGCCTGGGACAGGCTGGCAGCTTCAAGGAATCGAGTGAACGCTTGGAGATTGCGGACCAAGCCTTCCTGCTGGACCTCCTCACGCAGATAGGTGTGAACATAACCAGCCAGATAATCAGCTGGGTCCTCCTCGGTGCAGGCCGATGGTAGGTGTCCGTGCGCCAGGGAACGGTCCAAGGAGAAATCCGAGCCCAACTCCACTGCGGTAAGCGGGTGCATGGCTCTGGTCACTGCCCGGCCGGCCAGCAGATTGACGCCACTGCCCCGCAGTTTGCGGGCGCTGGAGCCGGTCAGTACAAAGTTCAAGCCCCGATTTTCAATAAGCCTGTGGACCGTGTTCAGCAGTTCCGGCACCCGCTGAATCTCGTCCACGACCACCCAGTCGCTAAAGCCCGGTGGGATCAGTTCTTCTAACCGGTGCGGCGAAGCCAGCAAGGAAGTGTAAGACCGAGAGTCCAGAAGGTCGACGTACACGGCCCCAGGAAAGACTGACCGGACCCAGGTGGATTTGCCCGTCCCTCGAGGGCCAAACAGGAAAAAACTTTTCTGCTCTGGCGGTTGAATTATTCTGGCATACATAACTCCATTTTACAGGCATAAATGGCGTTGTCAATGCAAATACCCTGGCCACATTACTTATAGCACCTCACTGCAAAACTGCCGATGGCAGGATGTCCAAGATTGGAGTCTTATCGGACGTTCTTCCTGAGGTTCATTTCACGGGTGATGAACTGGTGTATGCCCTTAATGCTGATCCAGACCCGAACAGGGGAGGAGGCTGAGTCTGTTCGAGCCGTCTCCGGAAGAACGGGCGAAGAGCAAGGACCTATGAGTCATTAACCGGGTCAACGCTTAGTGGGGGAAAGTTGTATCGGGTTTATCCAGTCTGATCCGACACATCAAATAAAAAAAGCCCTGATTTCTCAGGGCTTATTGCATTTCATCGGACAGCGCCGGATCATGATATGGCGGAGGGAGAGGGATTTGAACCCCCGGACCCCTCTCGGGGTCAACGGTTTTCAAGACCGCCGCCTTCAACCACTCGGCCATCCCTCCAAAAAAATATCCTCTAATCCGAGACGCGGTTTCTGTCCAGTACAGACCTGACTGACCTGGCGAACTCTGCAAAACAGCTGGTGGGGTCGGTTTGGGTCATTACGGTATGCGATGCTGACAAAAAGCTGGTAAGTGCTCAAAATGGTCGGCAGGAAGGCTCCTGTGCAAGGGGTCCCCCTGAACGCAGTTTCGTGATTCAGCTACTGGGGCCACGTTCCAGCCGGAACTCTGTTCTGAGTGCGTTACATCGCTGCCGCACCGGGGTGCAGCGCTCCCAGGAACTACCCGTTTTATTGCCACAAGTATTGAGTAGATACGGCAACTCACGAAAACCCGCTGGGATGATACTGGAAGTTGGTCGGGCTCTCTGATAGGTTGCCTTCCTTTATGTCCTCCATTCCCTCACCCATCAATCCCTCCGGGGAATCTTCCGGCCCGGCTCACGGCATCTCCAACGTCATTCCCCCCGATCAGGCTCCGAAGTACACGTTCCTGAGCATGATCGGGGTTAATCTCATGGTTTTCATGGCCACCCTGGACATGAGCATCGTCAACGTGGCTCTGCCGAGCTTGGCCAAGCAATTAAATACGGATTTCGCCACGGTGCAGTGGGTCGTTCTCAGTTACGTGCTGGTGGTCGCTTCCCTGCTGCTGATGGTCTCCCGTCTGGGCGACATGCGTGGTAAAAAACGCATCTTCAGCCTGGGGCTGGGCATTTTTACCCTGGGTTCCCTGTTGTGCGGGCTGGCGCCCAGCGTGGGCTGGCTGATCTTTTTCCGGGCCCTGCAGGCTGTGGGCGCGGCCATGAGCCAGGCTCTGGGCATCGCCATCGTCACGGAACTCGCGCCGCCCCATCGTCGGGGCCGGGCCATCGGTTTGATCGGCGCCTCCGTGGCCATGGGCCTGTCCCTCGGGCCTTCCCTGGGCGGCTTGATCATCGAGTTTGTCGGCTGGCGCTGGATTTTCCTGATCAACGTGCCTCTGGGCATTATGGCCCAAGTGATCATTTTCCGGCACATGCCGCCACTGGCTCCGGCAAATCGCGCTCAACGCTTCGACGTCCCCGGCGCGGTGCTGACCGCAATGACCCTGGTGGCCTATTCCATGGGCATGACCTTCGGCCAGAAGATCGGCTTTAGCTCCCCATTGAGCATCACGCTTCTCGTGGTCGCGGCAATTTCCCTGCTCGGTTTCATCGTTGTGGAACGCCGGGTCGAGCAGCCCATGATCGACCTGACGCTGTTTCGCAATCCGCTGTTCAACATGAACCTGATCATGTCGGTCCTGGTCTTCATTTCCCTGTCCGCCGGGTTCATCATGCCCTTTTTCCTGCAACTGGCCCAGGGCCGTCCGCCCAGCGAGGTAGGCCTGCTGATGATGGTCATCCCCCTGAGCATGGGTTTGGTGGCGCCCTTTGCCGGAGCCTTGTCCGATCGCTTCGGTCCGCGCGGCCTGAGCCTTCTGGGTCTGGTGATCCTGGCCTGCGGCTGTTTCGCCGTCAGCACACTGACCCTGGAAACCTCATGGTGGGGCTTTGTCCTGCGGGTCATGCCCATCGGACTGGGAGTCGGCCTGTTTCAGGCGCCGAACAACAGCGCCATCATGGGCGCGGTGCCGAGGGAACATCTCGGCGTGGCTTCGGGACTGCTGAATTATTCCCGGGTTTTCGGCCAATCAACGGGCTTGCCCCTTATCGGATCCATCTTCACCCTGTTTGTCGTTTCCGTCACTCGGGAGCCGGTCCGGACGGACTTTACAATGGTGCCCGCCGAGGCGCTGGCAGCGGGCATTGCCGGAGCCTACCTCTTCCAGGCCGTGTTGCTGCTGGCGGCCGTCGGACTGGGCATGGCGGCGTGGGTTGTCGATCATCGTCGACGCATCGCTCCCCTGGCTCCGGGCGAAGGGATTGAACGGCCGACATCAGGGGGATAGTCCATGATCAATGATACACGTACCAAGCCTTGCGTTTTCGCGGATTTTTCAGAGTATGCCGCTGCCGTGAACGACGTTCTGAACGCAGCAGGCGCTCCATCCGTGCTCAAACGGCGCAAACGGATCATCATCAAGCCAAATCTCGTGAACACCTCCCCCTTTCCGGTGACCACGCACCCGGACATGGTCCGCGCCCTGGTGGAGTATGTTCGCCGACACTCCAAAGCGCGGATCATCCTGGCAGAAGGATGCGGAGACGCCTGCCGCGAAACCGCGGAGATCTTCGAATCCCTGGGCTATACGCAGCTTGCCGCGGAGCAGGACCTGGAACTGCTGGATCTGAACCGTGCGCCCCTGGTGCGGCTGACAAATCCGGAATGCTCCTTCTTTCCCGAAATCTACCTGCCCAGGGCCGTCATGAGCGGCCTGCTGGTTTCCGTGGCCGTGCTCAAGCGGCACAGCCTGTCCCAGGTCACTCTGAGCATGAAGAACATGCTCGGCCTCGCGCCCCCCTCGCATTATCAGCGCGGCGGCTCATGGAAAAAATCCGCCCTGCACGCGGACATGCAGCGCGCCATTTACGAGTTGAACAGCTACCGCGCCCCGGACCTGGCCGTTATCGATGCCAGCGTCGGCCTGGCGGACTACCACCTGGGCGGTCCGACCTGCTCGCCGCCGGTGAACAAGATCGTTGCGGGTTTCGATCCCGTGGCCGTGGATGCGACCGGCGCGGCCCTGCTTGGACTGGACTGGCGCGACATCGGCCATATCCGCATGGCTCACGGCCGGCTGGGCCAGGCCCATGCCCCCGGGGAATGAGTATCGCCTTGTGGGCAACTCTTCTAGCTCAAACCAGGAATATCCAGCTTTTCAACAAATTGCGGCAGCATGACCTGGATTCCCGTAACTGCGCAAAAGATTGGGCGATGAACTTTCCTGTGCAAGTGTCCCATCTTGCGGAGTTTCGTGACCCTGCTACCGGGACCACGCTCCAGCCCGAACTTTGTCCCGGGTGCGTTACCCCGCTGCCGCACTGGGGTGCGGCGCTCCCAGGTTGACCTCCAATGACCACGACTCCGACATCCGACATCCCCCTGCCCCATGAATTCCCGCACGTCCTGGTGGTCCAGGCCTCGGCCGGCGCCGGCAAGACGTACAGCCTCGGATTGCGTTTCCTGCAGCTCCTGGCCCGGGCCGGGAATCCCTCCACCGATACTTTGGGCGGCATCCTGGCCCTGACCTTCACCGTGGCCGCTGCCCAGGAAATGAAGTCCCGGATCATTGCCTTTCTCAAGGACATCGCCCTGGAAACCCCGACCGGTTTGCTCCTGCGGGAGCAGAGCGGCCTCACGCCGGCCGCGGCGGCGGGCTGGCTGGACTGCATCCTGGAGCATTTTCCGCGGTTCCAGGTCAAAACCATCGACAGCCTGCACTTCCAGCTGGTCCAGGCCCTGGGCAGGCGCATGAACCTCTCTCCGGAGTTGGAAGCCAGCTTTGACCAGTCGGCCTGGTCCAGGGTGGTCCTGGAAGGCCTGCTGGCCCGGACGGACTGGGATCAGCTTGCGATTACCGGTTCCGAACCGGAAGGACCGGAAGCAACCGATTCGCTGCTGGGACTTTGGGACGGAATTTTCCAGGTCTATCTGCACCAGGAAATGCACAGTGGGCTGCGCTTCCTGCCCTGGCTGGAAAAGCAGGTGCGCAGCGTGGTCAGCGACCTGAACCAGCTTTTGACGCCCCTGGCCGTCACGTCCCTGGACGACTTGAAGGCCGCGCAGAACCATTTTCTGCGCTGCTGCCGGGAAATGATCGGAGCCCTGGACCGGGCTGGAATCCTGGATCAGATTTCCCGTTATGTCGCCGCGGACAAGCTGGGCAATCCCTTGGCCGAATTGGATTCGGCCTTTTTTTCCAAGACATCGGCCACGGAACTGTTCAAGAAGAAAGTTCATTGTCATCCGGCGCTTCCGGAATGCTGGGATCTCTACATGGACGTCTGCCAAGCCAGAAATGCGTATCTGCTGGCCAGGGCCCGACTCCATGCAACCCCTCTGGCCCGGCTCCAGCACGTCGTCAGCCGGGAGTTGGAACGCCTGGGGCAATCCCAGGGACTGCTCATGGGCGGCTGGTGGACCCGGCTGATCCGCCAGCACCTGGACCGGGAGGAGCTGCTCCAGGAGGCCGCCATGATCCTCGGGATGCGCTGGCAACACCTGCTCATCGACGAATTCCAGGATACCAGCCGGGAACAATGGGAAGTGCTCCGGGAACTGGCCGTGGAGGCCCTGTCCGAAGGAGGCAGCCTGTTCTGCGTCGGGGACGTGAAACAGGCCATCTATCGCTGGCGCGGCGGGGATTGGCGGCTCTTCTTCGACCCTCTGGACCCTCGGGTGACACCCAATGTCTCCGACCAGAACCGGATGCGCACCGTCCTGCCCTTCAATCGCCGCTCCTGTCCGGACGTGGTGGCCTGGAACAATGCCTGCTTTGCCGGCCTGGATAAACCTGACGCCGCAATGCTTCTTGCCGATGCCATGATCACGGCCAAGGAAAAACCCCAGGCCCGTTCGCAGCTGGCCGTGACCATCACCGAACTCTACGCCGATTCCGCCCAGCTCCCCTGGAAGGAGTGCTCCGGGGCAATTCACGTTACTCCGATCACGGCCGAAGACACCGAGGATTACAAGACCAAGGCCATCCTGACTCTCATCGCCGAAATCGAGGCCCTGCATGCCCGTGGTGTCAGCCATGGCGACATGGCCGTCCTGGTCCGAACAAATACCGAAGCCGGAGAATGTGCCAAAAACATGCTGGCCGCGTCCATCCCAACCATCACCGAGCAGAGCCTGGTCATTTCCGGACACCCCGCGGTCCGGGGGCTGCTGGCCCTGTTGACGTGGTTGGACAACCCGGCCGACGACGCCGCGCTGGATGCGCTTTGCGGAAACCCCCTGCTTTTTTCTCGGATTACGGATGTTGCGCCGGATCTGAGCATTCTCCTTCAGGCCGCGCCGGGTTTGGGAAAGAACAACCGGTTCCGGGGAGCGGAAAACCTTGAACCGGAAATGCCTGAAGAAGCTCATGTTCCCGACGTGGAAGTCGTTGCCGAAGATGACGCGCCGGGAAACCATGAGGCCGCGCCGCTCTATCGTCGGCTGCGGGAAGCGCATCCCGCTTTCTGGGCGGAGCACCTTGAGCCGTTCTGGAAACACGCCGGTTTTCGCGGAGCCTATGAACTGCTGCTGGCTGCCGCGGCCCATTTCCGATTGCGAGAGCTTCCCCTGGGCCAATGGGCCTGGGTGGAAAAATTGCTGGAGTCCGCCTTGAACGCGGAAGCCGAAGGGTACACCACATTATCCGGATTTTTGGAGTTTTGGCAGGAGAACGGCAGTTCCTGCGTGGTCGGACTTCCCGAGGGGCTGGCCGCCGTACAGGTCATGACCATGCACAAGGCCAAGGGACTGGAGTTTCCCCAAGTCTTCCTGCCCCTGCTGGGCTACGGCGAGAAGAACCGCTCCACGCACCTGCTGTTCCAGACCGAAAACGAGGCCCCGTTTCTGGCCGCCACGACCAAGCCGCGTTGTGCGGAAGTAACGGAGTTCATGGACTCGGAACGGGTCAATACCATGGCCGAGGAGCTGAACCTGCTCTATGTCGCCCTGACCAGGGCCCGAGAGGGGCTGCATATTTATATTGCGGACACCGGGACGGCCAAATCATCCCAGGCCGCGAACTGGCTGCGGGCCGTGATGCCCGGTGATTGGCGCGGAGAGGGATGATTGTAATTTCGTAGAGACAAGGCATGCCTTGTCTCTACAAACGCCCGGACCCGGCACGAACAGGCGGTGTTGATGCAATTCCTGTAGAGACAAGGCATGCCTTGTCTCTACAAACGCCCGGACCCGACACGAATAGGCGGTGTTGATGTAATTCCTGTAGAGACAAGGCATGCCTTGTCTCTACAAACGCCCGGACCCGACACGAATAGGCGGTGTTGATGCAATTCCTGTAGAGACAAGGCATGCCTTGTCTCTACAAACGCCCGGACCCGGCACGAACAGGCGGTGTTGATGCAATTCCCGTAGAGACAAGGCATGCCTTGTCTCTACAAACGCCCGGACCTGGCACGAACAGGCGGTGTTGATGCAATTCCCGTAGAGACAAGGCATGCCTTGTCTCTACAAACGCCCGGACCTGGCACGAACAGGCGGTGTTGATGCAATTCCCGTAGAGACAAGGCATGCTTGTCTCTACAAACGCCCGGACCTGGCACGAACAGGCGGTGTTGATGCAATTCCTGTAGAGACAAGGCATGCCTTGTCTCTAACCCCCGGACCCGACACGGATTGGCGATATTGATGCAATTTCCGCAGAGACAAGGCATGCCTTGTCTCTACAAACGCCTTGCCCTGCACGGGTTATTGAAATGGTACATCAATAGGTATGAAAATTTTCCCACGATTGCTCGTTGCTCCGCCGGATGATTCCGCATGGAAGGATCCTCAGGCTGCCGCGCGGCGTCTTCAAGGCGAGGTGGCGCACCAGGCCCTGGCCTTGCTGGAGCCAGGAGAAACCGGCGAGGCCGGAGTTTTGCGGCGGCTGCGCCAAGCGCGGACCCTGCTCGGGGTGCATCCCGAGCAGGTGGATGTTCAGCCGCTGGTTGCCGTTATCCGCCGCACCCTGGATCATCCGTTGATTGCCCGGCTGTTCGCCGCGGATGCCTGGGCCTTGCCGGAACAGGAGATCGTCATTCCGGGCAAAAGCGCGGCCGATCCACATTCCCTGGTTCGCGTCGACCGGCTGGTCGTGCTCCCGGACGGCGCCCTCTGGGTGCTGGACTTCAAGCTCGGACTCGGGGATTCAGCGGCCGATCAGGCCCAGATCCGCAACTACCAGCGCCTGCTGACCAATATGTTCCAGAGCCCGTGCCAGGGCGCCATCGCTTACCTGGAAACGGCGGACGTCACCGTTCTCAACCCTCAGGATCCGGGCGCAACAGGCGAACCTTCTCGAATCAGACTTTCTCTATCAAAGCCTTCAGCGCCGGATTCCCCCTCTGGAACCACCCAGGAAATCACCCCGATTCGCGTTTTTCCGCTGCAGGCGAACCTGATCGATCTGCTTCATGATGCAGTCCTGGACCGAACCAAGCCCGATCACCAATTGGGAATGGCCTCCATCCAGGTCGTTTTTCCCCACCGTCGCCCAGCCATCTTTCTGCACCAGCGCCTGGCCCGTTCCATGGGCATGCCATTCCTGCCGCCGCGCTGTCTGAGCCTGGAAGACTGGATTCTCCGTCAGGCCTGCCTTGCGTCGGACGATCCCCCGGCTCCGGCTTCACTTCTGGACCAGGCCTGGCTCCTGCATACGATCCGCCAGCAGTCCGGATCCACCCATTTTTCGGCTAACGGAGACGAAACGGACTGGCATCGATTCCTGCCCTGGGGGGTGCGTCTGGCCAAGGTTTTGGATGAGTTGGACCGGGAGCAGGTCATTGCCGGAAACGTGAGCCACCCCCCGGATGACCTGCCGGCCCTGGCCTCGGATCTGCTGGCCAATCTCGGCGATGTGCAAGCGCGGTTCCATGCCGGGCTCGCCGCACGCAAGATGACCACCGCGGCCAATCTGGCCGCGCGCATCGACGTTGCCGCCTGCGCATCACCCTGTCCGACGTATCTCTGCGGGCTCTATGCCCTGACCCGATCCGAGGCGGCCCTGGTCCAGGCTCTGCGCCAAAACGGCGCCCAACTCTGGTGGCAGGCGGACCGGCCGCTGCCCGATCCGTTGCGACGCTGGGCCAGGGAATGGCGAGCCGAGTTGGAATGGATTGACCCGGATGACGCCGTTCCCGAAAGAGACACTGGGCCCATTCGAAATTTGATTTCTAAGCCCCCCGCTTTCATCCTGGCCCACGATCTGCACTCGGAACTCCGCCATCTTGCCGCCGACGCCGCGACATGGGACGCGGAAGAGCATGTCGCCGTCATCCTGCCGGATCCGACGCTGCTCCGTCCGCTGCTGGCCCATCTGCCTTCGGATCAAACAGTAAACATCACCCTGGGGCTGCCCCTGGAGCGCACGGCCCTGGGTACGTTGCTGCACACCCTGGTGCGCATGAGCCGGGACGGGCAGCTCACCGGCGTCGGCCCCGGCAGCCGGGATTATCTTGATTTGTGGCAGAATCCCTGGGTGCGCGGCATCCTGCCCGCGGAAACCCTGAGCCTGGTGCGCCAGGCTGTCCGCAGCCGGGTCAAGCCGTATCTGGATGCCGAGGACATGGCTTTCGTGTTGCGGCAATGCTCCAGTCAGGCCGAAGCCATGGGGGAGACCACGGCGGTCGATCTGTGCAGGCTGTTTCAGGAAGCGTTGAGTTTATCGAGTTTGCGGGAACTCAGCGCTTACCTGCAACGATTGCTGACCCTGCTCCATGCCCATGACAAGGCGCCCTCATCCCGGGAAATGCCATTGGAGATGCACGTCGTGCATGCCCTGCACACCCGAATCCTGCCGACCCTGGAACTGGCTCTCAGCCGGGACCAGCTTCTGCCGACCGCGGCTCTCTGGAGCGTGTTCTGGAATTTTCTGAGCCTGGAGCGCGCGCCGTTCAGCGGCGAGCCGGTGACGCCCTGGCAGGTCATGGGATTGCTGGAAAGCCGGCTGATGTGCTTCGACAAAGTCGTGATCCTGGAATGCGTGGAAGGCGTGCTGCCCAGGACAGGCGCTCCCAATCCGCTGCTGCCCGAGGCCCTGCGCCCTGCCCTGGGACTGCCGCCGGGCCACGTCGACGAGCAGATCATCCGCTATCATCTGCGGCGGCTGATGGCCTCGGCCGGTGAAGTCCGCCTCTACAGCCGCCATGGCACGTCGCCGAACATGCTGGAGGGCAAGACCATTCCCTGCCGCTACTGGGAACAGGAACTTTGGAGGCTGGAAAAAGAGCACAAGGGCCTGCTACGGGACATGATCCAACGGGTTCCCCTGAACCTGGATCTGAGTCGATCAGTGGCCCCGCTTCCGGAAAAATCATCATTCCTTTCCCGGCTCCGCCGGCGCCTGCGGAATGGTTTGTCCCTCTCGGCCCTGAACATCTACCTGAGCTGCCCGCTGCGCTTCTTCAATGAACAGGTGGCCGGTTTTTCGCCCCGTCACGACCCACGGCAGGATCCCGCGGCCATGATCATGGGCGATGCGGCGCATCGAATTCTGGAGCAGCTCTTCAGGCCATATTGCAATGCCGAGGTCATCCCGCGGGATCTGATCCCGAACTTCGAGACGGCATGGAACGAGGTCATGCCCGAACTGGTGCGGGAAGCGCCTCTTTCCCCGGCGACCCGTTACTTCCAGGTTCGTCTGTTGCGGGAGTTGCTGTTGAACTACCTGGGCAAATCGGACCGGACCGTGCACCTGCTGGCAATCGAGGAACCGGTGCAGCGCCGTCTCCCTGGCCAGGCCGCCATGATTTGTTTGCATGGACGCCTTGACCGGGTCGACCGGGACACGGCCACGGCCCTGCCGCTTATTCTGGACTACAAGACCGGCAGCGCGCCCCAGAAAAGCCCCCGTAAAATACAGCGACTCATGGACTTGGCCGAGGAGCTAGAGCAGCTATCCCCGGACCAGGATTCCACCAGCCAGGCGGGACTGATTCGGATCAAGGAGGAAATGCCGTCCATTCAGCTGCCGGGATACCTTTATCTGTACGATCGTCCGGCGCTCTGCGGCTATCTGTATATCGGGGAGTGGGATGCCAAAAAAATCTTTGTTCCATTCAACCAGCGAGACAAAAAGAACGCCGGCGAACAGAACCTGCAGGATTTCCTACACTGGCAGGAAAACGGTCTGCCCGGAATCCTGGAGTGGCTTGGCCGCCATATCCTGGAAGCTCCCCGCTTCCATCAAGCCTGCCAACCCGAATCCTGCGCCTACTGCCCCTGGCGCATCACCTGCCCCTGGGCTCTGGAGTCATGAGAATTTCCTAAAAGGTCGTAATTAGCAGGACCATTCAGGCTGGTCCTTGAGGAAGTTCGGCGGATGCCTGGAAAGCGAGCGTTCAGCCTTGGTCAGTTCGATGCCTCCAAGCGAGGCAAAACGATCCGCGACCCTTGACCCCAGCCCCGGGATATCGGAAGCGCGGCAGGCCTGCCGAAGTATTCTTCGCGCCTCCTCTTCCATCGAGCACCCATGACGGGCCGCTTTGAGGCACAGTATCTGTTTGATTTCCTCTTCAAGATTGCGGATGGTGAGCGTAGCCATGACATCCCCTCCTGAGATTATCGACGGTTGATTGACAGCAATGCAGTCATTGCATGCGTGCATGATTGACTGGTCAATCGCATGCGTACCTATTCAGGTATGCTACTGCTGTTGCCGCGTTGATATCGGAGTCGGTGTCGGTATGGGGGGCGGTATCGAAGCAAAGCCATGTGAAGACTCCTCAACGTTTTGAAACGAACGCGACCTTGATTCCGACCGCGACCCCGATCGTCGGAGGCAGATGGCAAGGCAAAACGTGTGGCAGTCAATCGCATAAACCAAAAGCAAGGCCGGCCTCAGTCGGGTGGCCATGCAGAAAATAATGCGTCGCATGGACATGCAACCGCTGAACTTCCGCAACTCCGAGCGCCGCCCGCAATATATCAGCAAGCCATTCTGGTTGCGTTCCAGTTGACCATCACAGCCGAACAAGAATTTTGTCGAGCAGCAAATGCACTGCGGGAAGGATATTGTCGACGATCACATCCACCCCGGCTACATTGGGGTGGATGCCATCCGGAAGGGTCAGTTCCGGGTTGCCGGGAATACCAGGAATGAAGTCCGGCAGGAGAGGCACCTGCTTTGTTCTGGACAGTTCCTGATAGATGTCGTGAAATCGCGTGTTGTACTCCTGATCCGGATCCTGCAGGGAAAGCACGCCGGTCAAGAGAACTTCGGCTCCCATCGCCCTGCATTTGTCAATGATCATTTCCAGATTGTCCATGACCTCGTCCTCGGGCAATCGTTGATAGATGTCGTTGGCACCGAATTCAACGATCACCAGATCCGGATTGTGCTCAAGGAGCGGATCAAGCCGGTTCAAACCGTCATCTGCCGTATCTCCGGACACACCGCCATTGATCACCACCACGTCCCTGCCTTCACCTCTGAGGGCACGCTCCAATCTGGATGCGAACGAGTCCTCCGGCCGCAGGCCGTACCCGGCGGTCAGACTGTCTCCCAGCGCCAATATCGTAATCATTGTCTCTCCTGTTGTTTGCATCAGATCATCTGGCCTATGCCGTCTTGTTGTCTTAATATCATCATCATTTTAGGACTTATGATCAGATTTTGTTTTCAAACGCAAGCATGGAAGAAAAATTGTGAAAGAGCGATGTTCGAGTGATGCCTCATTCCATTGATGAAAGAACCAAACAGGAATTCTTTGTCGATTACAATGATCAGGCGGAACATTTTTTTCTTGACAGTTTAAAACATCGGAGTATGTTTCTCTCAGCGCCGATTTGATTCAGCTTGCGGGCGCGTAATAAATTCAGCTAAATCGAGATCCAATCCCGCTTTGGCTTCAAGCTGAGCGGTTTTTTTTGTTCAAATTTTTGTACGTCGCCGATTTAATTCACAACTTGCAGGGCGACATAAAAGTGCTGCTAAAGCGTTGGCCCGCCGAACTCGCTCCCAGTGGTCGCCAACCGCCGCCATTCACCAGGAGCGAAGAAGGTGCGTCCCATGTCTTCCGTTTCTTCATCTCAATCCTACCTGTTTACTTCGGAATCCGTTTCCGAAGGTCATCCGGACAAGCTGGCCGACCTGATTTCCGACCGCGTCCTGGACGCATTCCTGGACAAGGACCCCAATGCGCGGGTTGCCTGCGAAACCATGCTCGCGGATCAATGCGTCGTTGTGGCCGGAGAATTCAAGACAAAGCGAAAAGAAGATTTCCAGGCTGTCCAGGAAACAGCCGAAACCCTGGTGCGCCAGCTGCTTCGAGATGTCGGATACCAAAGCTCGGAAACCGGCATCGACCCGGATGGTTGCGAAATCCAGATCCGGTTCAACGGCCAGTCTGGCGACATCAACCAGGGAGTGGATCGCTCCGATGGAATCCTTGGAGCCGGCGACCAGGGCTTGATGTTCGGCTATGCCTGCAACGAGACCCCGGAACTCATGCCCGCGGCAATCACCTACGCCCACAGACTGGTCCAGCGACAGGCTGAGCTCCGAAAAAACGGAACACTTCCCTGGCTCCAGCCCGACGCCAAGTCGCAGGTCACTTTCCGCTACGACAACGGCCGGCCGACTCAAGTCGAGGCCGTGGTCCTTTCCACCCAGCACGACCAGGACATCGAACTTGACGAACTGCGCGAAGAAGTCCGGATACACATCATCGACCCCGTCATTCCTCAAGAAATCCGTTCTCCGAGCTTCCGCACCCTGATCAACCCCACCGGCCGCTTCGTCACCGGCGGCCCCAAGGGCGACACCGGGCTGACCGGCCGCAAGATCATCGTCGACACCTACGGCGGCGCAGCGCCCCACGGCGGCGGCGCCTTCTCCGGCAAGGACCCGAGCAAAGTGGACCGCTCCGCGGCCTACATGGCCCGGCTCCTGGCGAAAACCGTCGTCTCCCGAGGCTGGGCGGACCGCTGCCTGGTGCAGCTCTCCTACGCCATCGGCGTGGCCGAACCGGTCAGTTTTCTTGTCGATACTTTCGGAACAGGCAATGGACGGGATTTCGCATCCGAACTCTCCTCCGAGTTCGACTTGCGCCCCCGCGGAATTATCGAACGGCTTGATCTATTGCGCCCCATCTACTTCCCCACGGCGTCATACGGCCATTTCGGAAGGGAAAATCTGAGCCTGCCTTGGGAAAAAGCGTCCTGACCCTGACAGCATAACGCGAAAGCGATACTTCTTGATTCCGCTCAATCCGCGCTGCCAAACGCGATTCTTCGAGTTGACGAAGCCTCCAGTGACAACCCTGGAGGCTTTTTTTCTATCGCGAATCGCCTTCTTCTGTCCTCCCCCGCAGAGCATGGCGAAGACACCTCCACTTGTTTTGAATCGTGGGATGCGTGAATACAAATAACCAAGCCGTTCACTTCGTTGAGGTGGGCAGCCATTTTTTTTATGGCCCAACAAGACCCAAAGTCTTGGCCTGTTACGCAAAGCAGATGGAAGCAAATTAATTACACGGGGATCGTTTCAAGGCCTTATACCTGGATTGGCATAGGTGGTTAACATCCCAGAAACGGAAACAATGGATTAGATTGTGCCCCAGAGATAATAGGTCGCTTTTAGTCGTAGAGGTCGGAATAATGGTTGGAATGAAACAGGGCAAGAAAAAAGGGTTACGATTTTCATCGTAACCCCTTGATTTTCTTGGTGGGCAATGCAGGATTCGAACCTGCGGCCTTTGGCTCCGGAGGCCAACGCTCTATCCAACTGAGCTAATTGCCCTTGGTTGAAGAGGAGATATGTACGTCCTGAAAGGTTTATTTGTCAAGGACAAGTCCAAAGCCAGAAGCTGGATTATTTGTGGAAATTGCTTAGTATTGCGCCATGGACCTGCAAGATTTCCTGGAGGTGTTAGCGCAAGGCGACCAGCTGCTGACAATCGATGATGATACTGACCCTTATCTCGAGATTTCCGCTCTTTCCGCTCTCGCGGTTCGCGACCATGGCCAGGCCCTGCTGTTCACCAATCCGCGCAACAGCCGACATCCAATCCTGACCAACGCCTTTGCATCCGAACAACGACTTGCCCTGGCACTAGGGCATGACAGCCTGCACGCGTTCGGAGTCGCCGCGGATCACTTTCTGCGGCGGGCAAAAGAAAATTTTTCCGGGCAGCTCCCCACCGTTGACCATCCATCCTGCCAAGAGCAGGTGCATGCAAACCGTGATGTCGGGTTTCATCATCTGCCCATGATGACCTTCTGGCCCGGCGACGTCGGCCCGTGCCTGACAGCGGCCGTGGTGACGACCCGGCATCCGGAAACAGGGCGGCAAAATTACGGCATCTACCGGATGCAGGTTATCGATCCGTCCACGGCCACCCTGGGGTGGCATCCCGGTAGCGGCGCCGCGGAGCATTTTTCCGTAGCTTCTGCGCGCGGGGAGTCTCTGGAGGTTGCCGCCGCGGTCGGCGTTCCTCCCGCAGTGCTGTTGGCGGCGGCTCTGCCCCTGCCAAGGGAGGTTGATGAACTATGCTTCGCCTCCGACGTTTGTGACCCAAATCTTCGGCTGGCCCAATGCCATACCGTTGACCTTCACGTTCCTGCAACGAGCCAGTTCGTTCTTGAAGGCCATGCCCTCCCGCAACCGCGAGCCATGGAGGGCCCCTTCGGGAACCACACCGGAATGCAAACCGCTCCCCGGAGCTGTCCTGTTTTCAAGCTGCAGGCAATCACGCACCGCATGGATCCAGTCTTTCAGAGCATCATCGCGGGTCCGCCCCCTTCGGAGAGCACCTGGACGGCCAAGGTTTACGAGACCATGCTGCGGGTTCGGCTGCAATCCACCTTTCCCGAGATCCTGGACATCCACCTACCCCTGGAAGGCATTTTTCAGAATCTGCTGTTTGTGCAAATCCGGGCCGAATGCAAAAACGCCCTGGAAATGCTGGGTGCCCTGCTGGATCAGCCTGGATTGCAGCGGTTCCGCTTCCTGATCGCGGTTGACGAAGCCGTTGATGTCCGCAACACTTCCCAGATCCTGTGGAGGCTGGGCAACTGCCTCGATCCGGACGAGGACATGATCACCGTGGAAGGCCCCCTTGCTCCCTGGCATCGATCCGCATCGCCGGGATTCGGTCAGAAGCTCGTTATCGATGCCCGCCGAAAGCCTTCCCAGGAACTGATCCCTGCGCATCCGGATCCATCATTTCCCCAACGAATCGCCAAGCTTTGGAAAAAGGTTCAAAGGTAATCAATGTCCACGCCACGTCCGAAACGTATCGTCCTCGCCGTGACCGGCGGCAGCGGCATGGCCTATGCCGAGACTCTGGCCGGGTATCTGCAAAATTTCTGCGAACTGCACCTGATCGTTTCCCAGGCCGGATGGCTGGTCTGGAACCAGGAACTGGGCCTGCCCCAGGAGAGTCTGCTGCACAAGGCGCATAGCAGCTATGCACAGGACGATCTCGCCGCGCCCCCCGCCAGCGGTTCCTGGCAGCACCTGGGCATGGTGGTCTGCCCCTGCTCCATGGCCAGCCTGGCGGCCATAGCAAACGGCTTGGGCAGCAACCTGATCCACAGGGCCGCGGACGTCACCTTGAAGGAACGGCGAAGCCTGGTCCTTGTAACCAGGGAAACTCCTCTCAGCGCCATCCACCTGGAAAACATGCTTGCCGCAACCCGAGCCGGCGCGGTGATCATGCCGGCCAGCCCCGGCTTTTATCATCGCCCCCGCACCCTGCAGGAACTCGTGGATCACATGGCAGGTCGAATCCTGGACGCACTCCGGATCGAACACAACCTGACCCCCAGATGGGGTGATCAACACAACGCCACTCCCCGGCCTTCTGGAGGTGGGACAGGGGCGTATCTCCAGGGACGATATGATTGAGAACCAGGGTTTTGGCTTTGCATTCCTCGGCGACCCGGCCCACGGCCTCGATATATCCATGAAGGCAATGGTCGCTCCGCTGCCCATGCCCGTGGCGATGGCTTTCCAGATCGTCTCACCTGCAGTGGTCACTGTATTGCCGTACTCCGCTGGAGCCTTCCAGGCAGCAGCCGTGAGCCCGGCTCCGGGAAAGAGTACAAAAAACGCGCCCTGGGTTGCCCATCGCACGGCGCTTTGCGCACGACGGCCAGAGCCACCCAAATTGTGTCACAATGGTAGGTTATGTTTTGTCTGGCGCGCTTCCAATTCAGACCGGCGAATGTTTGTCGGACGTTTTTTGAGTTCACGCAGCATCAACGGGTAGAGACGCAAAGCCCACTCCACCCGGGCTTCTTTGCACATGGGGGCTTCCGTAATTGACAGGAGGGCCGAGTCATACAGGTATGGACCAAATTGCGGTTGCTCCATGATCGGAGTTTTAAAACCGTACAGAATGGAATATTCGCTTGGGGGTTCCTGGTATTGCGGCAGAAACAAATCCATCAGCTGCAGAATGGACAAGCTGACAATGTGATTGCTTGTCAAATATTCTTCAATACGATTTTTGACTCGTTTTTCGAATCCAATGGCGTTGAGCAAAAGCGTTGCGGGGAGGTAGGTTGTATTCATTTTTATCATGTGATCATCCTTCGTGCCCCCGTCTTGAAATGATCTGCCCGTGTTGCCCCCGCACCGAGCTCCAGGCAGGCACTGCCGGGATTCACGGCAGGTTTGGCGATGTCGTGGAGACGACGGTGTCGTACCCCGAACGGAAAAGCAAGGAAAGCAACAGGAAGTTTGTCATCTTTCACTGTATTGGCCACGGACGTGGTAAGAATTATTTTCCAGCCCTGACAAGGCGGTCTAAAGGCAAGGGGCACGCAACCTAGGGCAGGCCGACCTTTGGCCGGCCGCCCCTGGGCTACCCTATGAATCCCCGTTGGGACATAAGCCGATGAAAAATGATCATGCTCAGGAGGACAGTCCTGTCGGTAGACGGGTCATCCGTCCGAAACGCATAGGGAGCACAATAATTCGCTTCAGGAGGTTGGTCCCCCGTGACAGGGCCAGCTGCAACTGTTGTCCTTTGTCAAACCCGGTTGCGGGCCGCCAACCTTCCAGTGCGGGCAGTCGAAATGCCGCGTGTCCCTCCTGAGGCAATCGTTTCTGACCATCACGCATGCATCGAGACAGTCCAGGTTCCCCGGAGGGCACAGGACCTCGCACTGGTTCCATTGCGCGTTGCAGGACTCCAGGATGCCCCTGAAGGTTTCGTTGCAGCAGTTGTTGCAGTCGATCAGGTCGGGGCAGCCGTGGACGCAGTCGATATAGGTGCCGGTTGCAGCGTGAAGGTTGGGGGTTGTCATAAACAACAGGGCCAGAGCCGCTACTCCAAAAACCTTTCTCCAGATTTTCCTCATGACGGTCCTCCTTCGTTGAATGATGATGTTTCCTTGATTAGGCACGATCCATGCCACGACAAAAAGTAATGTGATTCCAAAATTTTGCAAAAAATTGCCAACCACATCTCGCCGGGAGTTCTCGCCCATTTTGTTGGCACTGCCAAAATTCTTGGCTGACCAAGAGCTGCCTGGAAGCTGGTGGAGACGTGTTCGGAGCGGAAAGAAAAGAATGCCAAGGCGAGGCTTCGCTCCTGGCTGCTGATAGCAGAGCTGGATGGTCAGGGCAATCGGATAGGTGTTTTTTTCGACATGCGGGGAAGGAGAAGATTCGAACACTTCTACTCAAAGAATTGGGGACCGATGCCCTGAAGCTACCATGATCTGCACTCATTGTTGCCCGAAAGAGCTTCCTGGGGTGCGAAGTCCATTGAATATGATCTAATTGCCCTTTTCTGCCGGTCGCGAACAGTCCAATTGCCCTCGGCAGAAGTAGGGCAATGACCATTGACTTCCCCGCCGCGCATATCAACAAGGATCTTGCTCAGGTGCACTGGAAACGGTGGAATCATTACGAGAAAGACGTCTCATTGCGAAATTTCCAATTTTCGCATAAGAAATAACATCCTGCGATTGAACTCTTTGGTTTCCGCGCCTGTTTTTTGAACGAACTGCCGACGTAGGATATGTAAAAAACTCACCACCTTTTGACCTTCACCGACGCCAACAGGAGGCTGACTATGGAACATCGATTGATCTGGCATGGACATGCCGCTTTTCAGATTGTCACGCCGAGCTTGAGCGTGTTGATCGATCCCTGGTTCGAGGGCAACCCGTCCTCGCGAACCACCCATGACGCCCTGGACAAGGTGGATCTGGTGCTGGTCACCCATGATCACGGGGATCATGTGGGGCAGGCCGTGGAGATCTGCAAAAAAACCGGGGCGCATCTTTTGGGGATTGTGGAAACCGTGACCAAGCTGAAATCACTGGGGCTTCCCGAGGACCAGGCGGTCAACGGCGTCGGCATGAACATCGGCGGCACCGTGCGCTTTCACAACCTTCAGGCGACCATGATCCAGGCCCAACATTCCTCGGAAAGCGGGCTGGCCGTGGGTTATATTCTGAAGCTGGATGACGGGACCTGCCTCTACCATGCCGGGGATACCGGCATCTTTTCGACCATGGAAATCTACGGCCGGCTGTACTCCATCGATCTGGCCCTGCTGCCCATCGGCGGGGTGTTCACCATGGACCCCAGACAGGCGGCCATGGCCTGCGCCATGCTCCAATGCAAGGAAGTCGTGCCCATGCACTGGGGCTCGTTCCCGGTTTTGGAACAGAATAGCGACGCCTTTGCCGAGCAACTGGGCATTTATGCGCCTCAGGTCCGGTTGAACAGCATGAAACCGGGTCAGACCCTGATCATGGGCAAACAGAACCTGGATTTTGTGGCCAGGATTGAGGAGTAGATTGTACCGGCTTACGAGCCGTTCCCTTTTTCCCGCAATCCCCTGAACACCTTTCCGGCCTTGTCCGGCCCCAGGCCGGGCAAAGCCGCGAGTTCTTCAAGCGATGCCTTCCGCATCGCGTCGATATCCGGAAAATGATTCCAGAGTAATCGGGACGTTTTTGGTCCTATTCCCGGAATGCTCGTCAGACGGCTTTCCAGGGCCGGCTTCTTGCGGGATTGGCGTTGTCGGGTAATGGTGAACCGGTGCACGCTGTCCCGCAGGTGCTGCAGGAACAGCAGGGCCTTGCCGCCGGGTTTGAGTTGCAGGGGATTCTTTCGTCCCGGCCGGAAGACCCGGTCCTCCAATTCGCCCCCGCTCCGGCCGGCCTTGGCAATGGAGGCCACGGGCCAGGACGGCTCCACTCCGGCTTCGGTCAGGGCTCGCATGACTGCGCTGAGCTGGCCGCGCCCTCCGTCCACCAGCAGCAGGTCAGGCCAAGGCGGCCCCGCGGCCACGCGTCGTCCGGCCCAATGCGCCAGGGCGAGGTAGTCGTCATGCGTGCCCTCCAGCTCGGGAAATGCATGAATCCGGTACGCATCCTTGCGTGGATGACCGTCCTCGAAGACCACCATGCCCACCCGCACGCCCTGACCGCCCAGATGGGAAACATCCACGGCTTCAACCCTCCTGGCCCGCGCCGGAAGATGCAACTGTTCGGCCAACAGGGTTCCCATATCCGGCTCACGCTGTTTCATGGCCTCCAGGGCATTGGCCCGGGCCATTTCCACCAGCCGCTTTTCCGCGTCCCCCCGGGCCGGCGTCAGGCGAACCGCTGTTCCCCGCCGCTCGGTCAGAATCTCGGCCGTGGATTCTGAGTCCAGGGACGTCTGCAGAATGATCCGTCCCGGGATGTACTGTTCAGGACCATAAAACTGGACCAGGAAACTCTCCAGGGTTTCGGTCAGGATATCCGAATCTTCCTCGACAGCCCCGTTCACTTCCCCTGCCATGCCTTCCCGGACCTCATCGACTTCCACGGCCGGCCAGAAATAACTCTTGCTGTCCAGGAGACGCCCCTGGCGGATGAACAGCACGCTCAGTCCGGTGCCATGACTGTTCCGCACCAATCCGACCACATCCCGGTCCAGTTCATCGTGGAAAACCACGGCCTGCCGTTCCAGGGTCTGGTTGACTCCCTTGAGCAGGTCCCGGAACTCCGCGGCCTTTTCATACTCCAGGCGATCCGAATGCTCCTGCATCAGCTGCTTCAGACTTGCGATCAACTCCTTGGATTGCCCGCCAAGGAACATGCGCACCCGCCGGACCATGTCCGCGTAGGATTCCCTGGGAACATCCAGGACACACGGACCGAGGCACTGGCCGATGTGGTGGTACAGGCAGGGCCTGATCCGGTTGCGGAATACCGTGTCCTTGCATCTGCGCAGCCGGAACAGGTGGTGGACGGCCTTGAGGGTCTGCCGCGCCCCATGGGAGGAAATGAACGGCCCGAAGTACAGCGCGCCGTCCTTGAGCACTCTTCTGGTCAGGGTCAGGCGCGGAAAATCCGCCTTGGCGTCCAGCTTGAACAGGACATACTGCTTGTCGTCCCGCAGGCAGATGTTGTAGCGGGGACGATGCTTCTTGATCAGCCCTGCCTCCAGCAACAGGGCCTCTTTTTCGGTGTTCGTGCACAGGAAATCCACCGCGGCCGCCCTGGCCATCATGGCCCTGGTCTTCAGGGGAAGCTGCTTCGGAGGCCGGAAATAGGATCCCAGGCGTTTGCGGATGTTCTTGGCCTTGCCCACATAGATGATCCGCTGCTTGCCGTCCTTGAAAAGATAGACCCCCGGAGTTTCGGGATAGGCGTTTGAAACAAATAGCAACGGCATGATATTCTTCAGAGATATTTGTTATGCCACGGACGCACGGGAAGTTTTGGCCATGACGAAACATATTGAAACAATGCGCAAATCATGACGAACATACTGTAATTTTTTTGTAACTACTCAGCACTTTCAGGATAGGGCTGGAGTGTTCCGGATTGTCTCGATTTTTCGGCATCGCCTGTTTGACTGAGCCAGGATTCGTTCATCGAACCATTGCCCAATGCCCAAAGCGCCAGATGAGGTTTATTCGAGCAATGGCTCGATGTTACGAAGCCGGCAAAGGAGTTGCGATGCCGAAAAATCGAGACAATCCGGAACGCAGCTGAATAGTAACATTTTTTTCAGGCAAATCAGACAAGTCCGGGATAAAAACACCTTGTTATCTATATCACAAGCAACCCTGAAACAAGGCTGTTTCCAGAAAAAAAATCTTGACAGGACAAATAAATCCACATATTAGCGTCCCAGCTTGTTCCAAAATGTGCAAAGTTTCCTTTTCAACATACAACCGAGTCCTTTTGGTTCGGAGATTGGAATACAATGCAAGCAAAAACCTCTTGGTTCCGATATCGCGGGTTGGTCATTCAGGCCCTGCTGCTCACGGCGGTGTGGCTGATCCTCAGCGGCAGGACCGATCCCCTCTACCTGTTTTGGGGATTCCTTTCCATAGTCTTTGTAATGTGGCTGTCCAGCAGGCTGCACAACATCCCTCTTGCCGACAACGAAACGTGCGGATCGACCCGGATCATTATTCCCAGACTGATCCTCTACCTTTTTTGGCTGGTCTGGCAAATCATCAAATCCGGGGTCTACGTAGCCTACGTGGTTCTGCATCCCAAAATGCCCATCGAGCCGATGATCGTGCGCTTCACGTCCAGGCAACCCAACGTCATCGCGCGGGTCATCCTCGGCAACTCCATTACCCTGACTCCGGGCACCTTCACCCTGGACATCGAGGACAATCTGTTCACGGTTCACGCCCTGACCCGGGACACCGAGGAAGACCTGGTCACCGGCGATATGGAAGCCCGGGTCGCCCGGCTGTACATGCAGGAGTGCGAGCGCGAGGACATGTGCTGCGATATTGAACTGATCACTTCCGGACGGGGGAGATAGATGCAGACCTTTTTCATCACCATCGCCTTGATACTGTGCATTGCCCTGCTGATCCCGTTCTACCGGGTCTACAAGGGGCCGACGGTGTTCGACCGTCTGTTGGGCACCACCGCGGTCGGCGCCAAGATCCTGACCTTGATCCTGCTCTTCGGCCTGATTTACGACCGTCTGGACATGTTCATCGACATCTCGCTGGGATACGCCATTTTGAACTTTGTCGGCGTGATCGCCATGGCCAAGTATTTTCGTTCCAGCACGAGGGCAGCGAAATGAGCTTTCTTCAGGATGCACTGGCCGTGATTCTCGTTCTGGGCGGGACGTTTTTCATGCTCGTGGGCAGCATCGGCATCAACCGCCTGCCGGACTTTTACACCCGTGCCCATGCCGCGGGAAAAGTGGACACGTTGGGCATTTTGATGTTTTTGACCGGCCTGGCCGTTTTTGAGGGATTCACCCTTACCGCGGCCAAGCTGCTGCTGATCATTGTCTTCGTGGCCTTCACCAGCCCGGTGGCGACCCATGCCCTGGCTCGCCGCGCGCTACTTTACGGCATGAAACCCTGGTACGGTAACCGCAAGGACCAAGGCTGAACCATGCATTGGATGATTGAATTTCTCCTTTTCGTGATCCTGATTGTTGCCGCGGTTGTCGGCCTGTCGGTTCGCAACCTGCTGGCCGCGGCGGTCATCCTGACCATCTTCAGTTTTCTCACCGCGGCGATCATGGTTTCCCTCGGGGCCATCGACGTGGCCTTTACCGAGGCCGTGGTCGGCGCCGGCGCCGTGGGCGTATTCAGCATTGTCGCCATCCTCATGACATCAAGGAAGAGTCGAGATTGAAAACACTACAATATTTCATCCTTCTGGCCTTTCTGGGTGTATTAATCGTTGCGGTCACGAGCCTGCCCCCCCGGGGCGACGTCACCGCACCGGTTCACCAGCACGTCAACCCCGCGGGCACTCCGGTGGCCGGAACCTACTTCATCCAGCACGCCTATGAGGACACCAGGACACCGAACATGGTCACGGTCATCCTCGCCGACTACCGGGCCTTCGATACCTTGGGCGAGGTCATCGTGGTCTTTGCCGGCGGCCTTGCCTGCTTTTTCATCCTGAACGTCGGGAGAAGAAAGCCATGAGCACCAGCAACAAGCAATTGTGCAGCAAGGAAACAGCAATGATGGCGCGCACGGAAAGCCCCATCATCCATTTGGCCAGCCGCGGCATATCTCCGGTCATTTTGTTGATCGGCCTGTACGTCTTTTTTCATGGTCACTACAGTCCCGGCGGCGGCTTTCAGGGCGGCGTGCTCCTGGCCGCGGCCATCCTGCTGCTGCGTCTGAGCCTGGGGTCCTCCCTGTCCCAGCCGGTCATGCCGTCCTGGGTCACCCTGCGGCTCAGCGCCCTGGGGGCGCTGATCTTCGCGGGAATCGGCCTGGTGTCCATCTTCTTCGGCGGCAACTTCCTGGACTATCATTACCTGCCCATGCCGTGGCTTGATCCGGCCTACCTGCGCTACTACGGCATCCTGCTGGTCGAGGTGGGCGTAACCATAACCGTCATGACAACGCTGGTCGCGATCTACGACGACCTGCTGGGATGTTGAGCATGCTCGAATTCATCCAAGGCTATTACGCCTACATCTTTCTGGCCACGGCTTTCACCATCGGCCTCTACGGAATGATGGTCAAACAGAACCTCATGAAAAAAGTCCTGGGCATGTCCATTGTCGCGGCCACCACGATCATGTTCTGGATCGTGGGCGCGTACAAGGAAGGCGCGGGCGTCACGGTTCTGGATCCTCGCTATGGCGTGGAAAACCCGGAGATGTACCTCAATCCGCTGCCGCATACCCTGATGCTCACGGCCATCGTCGTGGCCGTGGTCACCCTGGGCGTGGCCCTGGCCCTGCTCATCGGCATTTACCGGGAGTACAAGACTCTTGACGAACCGACTCTCCTGGAGCGGATGAAATGATCAGCTCTCAAGCTCCCATCCTCATCCCGATGACCTTTCTGTTCGCGGCGATGCTCATCCCTCTGGTGGGCGCCGTGAACCGTGCGGCCGCGCACATGACCGCGGTTTTGGGATCGGCCCTGGCCTTGTACTTCTCCGTGATCGGCATGCAGGCCACCCTGGCCCAGGGTCGGATCAGCTATCATATCGCCGGCTGGATGCCGCCCATCGGGATCGAGTTCGTTCTGGATCCGCTCTCCGCCTTCATTTGCGCCCTGCTCTGCGGCATCACCTTCATCGTGATGGTTTTCGGCAAACGCAGCGTGGAGTACGAAATCCCGCAGAAAGAGATCGCCTTTTACAGTCTGTCCATGCTCCTTCTTGGCGGCCTGGCGGGCATGGTCCTGACCGGCGACCTCTTCAACCTCTATGTCTACCTGGAAATCGCCGCCCTGGCCGGTTACGCCCTGGTCGCCATCGGCGATAAACGGGCCGTAGTATCGGCTTTCCGCTACCTGGTCATGGGCACTGTGGGTGCGACCTTCTATCTCCTGGGCGTGGCCCTGATTTTCATCAGCACCGGCACCCTGAACATGGCGGACATCGCCCAACTGATGCCCCTGGTTCAGGATTCACCGGCAGTGATCGTCGGCCTGGTGCTCATCGTTCTGGGCACGGGTCTGAAGATGGCCCTGTTCCCGATGCATGCCTGGCTGCCTGACGCATACACCCATGCCTCCACCACGGCCACGGCCCTGATCGCCCCCATCGGCACGAAGGTTTCGGCGTATGTGTTGTTCCGGGTCCTGTTCTTCGTGGTCGACCCGGACAACCTGCGTACCGAAATGTTGAATCTCCTGCAGATCATCGGGTACCTGGGCGCGGCGGGCATCATCTGGGGCTCGATCATGGCCATCTGCCAGTCGGAACTGAAGCGGATGCTGGCCTACAGCAGCGTGGCCCAGGTCGGCTACATCGCCGTGGGCATCTCTCTCGCCTCGCCCCTGGGATTCATCGGCGCGATTCTCCACGCCCTGAACCATGCCGTAATGAAATGCTGTCTCTTTTTCATCAGCGGCCACATGCGCCTGCGCCTCGGGCACAGCCTCATCCCCCAGATGACCAACAGCCTGCGCAAATCCATGCCCTGGACCTCCGCGGCCTTCACCCTGGCCGCCATCTCCATGATCGGCCTGCCGCCCACTGCCGGCTTCTTCGGAAAGTGGTATCTGGCCCTGGGCGCCATCGAGCAGTCCCACTGGATTTTCCTCACGGCCCTGCTGGTCAGTACGGTGCTCAACGTGGCCTACTTCTTCCGGGTCATGGAACGCATGTACCTGAAACCTCAAGAACCTGAAGGTGTTGACTACAGCACGCACGTCATTGCCCGCAATGAGGCGCCTGCATCCATGCTCATCCCAACAATCATTCTGGCCGTCGGACTCCTGGTACTTGGCTTTGCCAACGCCTGGATTGTCACAAATCTCATCGTGCCCATGATCCCCGGCTGGCTGTAAGGGAATTCCGCAATGTACGATATCGTCACCTATACATCCTCGGTTCCCTTTTTGGCGGTGCTGGTTTCCCTGGCTGCTGTCCCACTGATCTACGCCAGCTCAAACCGACCGAACATGCGGGAGTTTTGGACTCTGGCCGCGGCCTTCATCAAGTTTCCGCTGGTTCTGTCCCTGCTGCCGGGCGTCATGTCCGGGCATGTAGCGGAATTCACCATTGTCCAGATATCCTCGAGCCCGGACCTCGCCCTCAAACTGAGGGCCGACGCAGTCGGCATGCTCTTCGCCGTGGTCGCCTCGGGCTTGTGGATTTTGACCTCGTTCTACTCCATCGGCTACATGCGCGGGGCCAATGAGAAAAAACAGACCCGTTACTTCGCCAGCTTCGCGGTCTGCCTTTCGGCCACCATCGGCATCGCTTTTTCGGCCAACCTGCTCACGTTCCTGATCTTCTACGAAATTCTCTCCCTGGCCACCTATCCTCTTGTCATCCACAAGGAAAACCAGGAGGCCATGCGTTCCGGGCGACAGTACCTGCTCTACGCCATGTCGGCCGGCGTGGTGCTCATCGCAGCCATCGGGATCACCTACTTCATCGCCGGCACCCTGGATTTCAATCCCGGAGGAATTTTCGGCGGGATCGTTCTGGACCCCATGCTGATCAAGGTTTTATTCATCCTGTTCATTGCCGGGGTTGGAGTGAAGGCCGGGATCATGCCGCTGCAAAGTTGGCTTCCAGCGGCCATGGTCGCCCCGACTCCGGTTTCGGCTCTGCTGCACGCCGTAGCCGTGGTCAAGGCCGGCGTGTTCGGCGTCATCCGTGTCGTGGGGTTTATCTTCGGCCCTGAAGTCATGCACGAGTTCAGCCTGAACCTGATACTGGCCACCTTTTCCGGAGCCACGGTCATCCTGGCCTCCCTGATCGCCCTGAACCAGGACGACCTGAAACGCCGCTTGGCCTACTCCACGGTTGGACACCTGTCCTACATCGTCCTTGGCGTCGCCTTGCTCACTCCCGAGGGCTTCACCGGCGGTCTGCTGCACCTCTCGAACCACGCCACGACGAAAATCTGCCTCTTTTTCTGTGCCGGAGCCATATACGTCAATCTGCACAAGACGAAAATTTCCCAGCTTGACGGCATTGGCAGAGTCATGCCCTGGACAATGGGAGCGTTCACCGTCGGCGCCATGGGACTGGCGGGAGTTCCGCCCATAAACGCCTTTGTCAGCAAATGGTTCCTCTGTCAGGGAGCCATGGCCGCCGAGCAGACCATTATTCTGGGCATCTTCCTGCTCAGCGGCCTGCTCAACGCCGCCTACTTCTTCCCCATCGTTCAACGGGCCTTTTTCCGCCCCGGCGGCAAGGACCTGGAAAAACACGGTGAAGCCTCGCCCTTCATGGTCGTGCCCATATGCATTGTGGCCACTTTGTCCATTCTGTTGGGCCTGCAACCCAATCTGTTCCTCAACCTGTACGACTTGGCGGCGGGCATCTCACAAAGCGTGTTCCACATGCCGTCAACACTGCTTGCCTCAGGAGTCTGGCCATGAAGAGATGGCACTGGATGGTAATCATTGTTCTGACATTGCTGACCCTTGTCGGGCAATACCTTGAACACAATTATTGGTGGGAAGCGATTCCCGGCTTCTTTGCCGTCTACGGTTTTGTCGGAAGCCTGATTCTCATGTTCGGAGCCAAGTTTCTTGCAAAGAAGTTTATTTCCAAGAAACCCGATTATTATGATGAAAGCATCACGAAAGAACAGGATGTAAACACAAATGCCCATTGAACTGCCTCCGGTTCTCGTCATGTGGCTGGGGCTGCTCATCTTGCCGCTCCTGCCAAAAAATTTCCGGCCCGCCGCTTTCCTGGCTTTTCCGTTTGCCGCCCTGATTCTCGTGCTCACGATTCCCCTGGGAACCGTGGTCACCATGCCTTTCGCCACCTATGAACTGGTGGTACTTGAGGTTACCCAGATCAGTCGCGTCTTTGGAATCATCTTTGCGCTGATCGCTTTTCTGTGCGGCGTCTATGCGCTGCACATGCGCGATACCGGTCAACAGGCAGCGGCACTGCTCTATTCCGGCGGCGCTCTCGGCGTGACCTTCTGCGGCGACTTTTTCACTTTGCTCGTCTGCTGGGAAGTCATGGCCGCCGGTTCCACGTACCTGATCTGGGCCCGCCGGACTGATTCCGCGCAACGAGCCGGAATGCGCTACCTGCTCTACCACCTCTTGGGAGGCAGCTTTCTGCTGGCCGGTATCGTCATCCACGCCCAGACAACGGGTTCGCTGCTTCTGACGACCTTCGCGCCAGGCGAATCCTTCGCTTCATGGCTGATCCTGATCGGCGTCCTGATCAATGCCGCGGTCGTGCCGTTGCATGCCTGGCTCCCGGACAGTTATCCCAAGGCAACCATTACCGGCTCCGTCATTCTCAGCGCTTTCACCACCAAGACCGCCGTCTATGTCCTGGCAGTCCTATTTCCCGGCTGGCCTCTTCTCATTACCCTGGGTGTTGCCATGGCCCTGTACGGCGTGTCCTACGCGTTCCTGGCCAACGATATCCGGGAAATTCTCTCCTACCACATCATCAGCCAGGTGGGATTCATGGTGGCTGCCGTGGGCATCGGGACGGAGCTGGCCATCAACGGCGCGGCTGCCTTCGCCTTCAGCAACATCCTCTACAAGTCGCTGATGTTCATGGGCGCAGGTGCCGTGCTCTACGCCACCGGAACCAGCAAGCTCAGCGAACTCGGGGCCTTGGCTTCCCGGATGCGCTGGGTGCTGATATTTTACATGATCGGAGCGCTGTCCATCTCCGGTGCGCCGCTGTTCATGGGCTTCGTGACCAAGACCATCATCATCACGTCCGCTGGTGAAAGCTATTACTACGTCGCGAAATTCCTGCTGATTCTGGCCTCCGTTGGCACCTTCCTCTCTGTGGGCATCAAGCTGCCCTACTATACGTGGTACCACGAGGAGAAAGTGCACCATAAGGAACTCAAGCCGGTACCCACGGGCATGATGGCCGCCATGGCCGCAACGTCCCTGCTCTGCATCGTTTACGGAATCTTCCCCGGACTGCTGTACCAGGAGCTTCCGTACGACATGATCTTCAAGCCTTTCACATTCCCCTTGCTGGTGGAATCAACCCAGATCCTGATCTTCACCTTTCTCGGTTTCTGGTACGTGCGCCACAAGATGACGCCGAAGGATTTGATCTCCCTTGACGTGGACTGGTTCTACCGCAAGGCCGCCCCGTACTTTCGGCGTATCTTCATCGGCTGGGTCAACGTATTCTTCGATACCAGCGAACGACTTGGGTTCCGGTTCGCCGATTTTGTTTCCCACCTTTCTTCAGATCCCGTCCAGGTGCTGCGGACCTTCCGCACTCCCCTGCGTGATTTTGACCCCGACGTCGATCGACCACCCCTCAGCACCCCGATCATGGTCACGCTCCTGCTGACGGTTCTTGTCGCGACCTGGTCGTTATGGTGAAGATGATTGCACCATCAACCATGGATTGACCTTCACAAACGGGCTTCGTAAAAGAAGCCCGTTTGTTTTTGTTATTCTTTCCGTAACTACTCAGCTCATCCGAGAAAAATCGGACTGGATACCGGCCTTCGCCGGTATGACTCAACTGGAAAAGACATGGTATGATACGTCATTCCGGTGAAAGCCGGAATCCAGCTCCGGCAAGTGACCACAAAGTATGTGCTGAATAAGTTGCTTCTTTCCACTCAGCTCATCATAATTTGTTAATCTCATACATTTTCTGAACCATCAGAGGAAGCATTGTTTAAGGAGTACATCTTGCCTTGCCGTGAATTGAAATACTCGTCCAAATCAGATTGGAAAGCACTGAACGACCGGCTCAAAGGTCGCTGGAGCACGGATATTGCCATGGAGCAGCGCGTCCGCGACATTCTGGACCAGGTCCGGGATCAGGGCGACGCGGTCCTGGTTGATTATACCCGGCGCTTTGACTGCCCGGATTTCCAGAAGGAGCTGATATCCATACCCAAGGACGACTTGTCCAGAGCCCTCGGGTCAATCCCTGCAACAGACAAAGCCATCCTGGAAACCACCATTCAGAACGTCCGTGAGTTTCATGAACAGCAAAAACAGCGTTCCTGGTTTCAGACCCGGCCCGACGGAACCATCCTCGGCCAGATGGTTCGTCCCGTGGAGCGAGTCGGGCTCTACGTGCCCGGTGGACAGGGAGGAACCACTCCGCTGATCTCCAGCATGATCATGAACGCCGTTCCGGCCCAGGTTGCCGGAGTAGACGCCGTGGCCGTTGTATCCCCGCCCCGGGCCGACGGCACTCTGGACGACTACCTGCTGGCCACGGCCGCGTTGCTGAACATTTCAGAGATCTATCGCCTTGGCAGTGCCTGGGCCATTGCCGCTCTCGCTCATGGAACCGAAACCGTGCCGCCGGTGGACGTCATTGCCGGTCCCGGCAACATCTACGTCACCACGGCCAAGCGCCTGCTGGTCGGGCAGGTGGGCATCGACATGATCGCCGGCCCCAGCGAAATCGCGATTCTGGCCGATGATACGGCGAACCCCGAATGGCTTGCCGCGGACATGCTGTCCCAGGCCGAACACGATCCCCTGGCCGCTTCCATTCTGGTCAGCACCAGTTCCGGATTGCTGGAACGGGTCAGAAATGCTTTGGAAAACCAGTTGGCAAAGCTGCCGCGCGCGGAAACAGCCAGACAATCCCTGGGAGACTGGGGCGCCCTGATCGAGACGTCCAGCATGGAACTCGGAGCCGAGCTCGTCAACCTGCTGGCTCCCGAGCACTTGGAACTCTGCGTTGCCGACCCCTGGCAACTGCTTGGACGCATTCGCAATGCCGGGGCCATCTTCATGGGCCATCATTGCCCGGAACCCGTGGGCGACTACTTTGCCGGCCCCAATCACGTTCTGCCGACCCTGGGCACGGCGAGATTCGCCTCCGGCCTCTCCGTGGACAACTTCATCAAGAAATCGAACATCATCGCCACGTCCTGCGAATACATCGCCGCTCACGGCAAGGACATCGCCCGCCTGGCGCAACTGGAAGGCCTCGACGCCCACGCTCGCTCCGTTCTGGAAAGGATGGAGCGCTGACCGGCGGATCACGACACATAATCGTCGATTCCCGCCTGATGAAGAGACTTCCGAATTGCGGGCATTTACGTTATAGCTCCGACTCAAGCAGGAGACCTGTCCTTGGATTCTCAACATGAACCGTAACGACTCAGCACATACGGTGCATGATCAATATCCAGCACTGGATTCCGGCTTTCGCCGGAATGACGTATCCAGGCAAGCCTTTACCACGCTAGTCATCCGGCGAAGGCCGGCGCTATCGCTATCCAGGTCTTTTTCCGGCTCTGCTGAGTAGTTACCATGAACCTTGCAAATAACCGCCGCGTATGCATATCCTGACTCAATCCTCTCTTCCTGATTTCAAATTGCTGTCTCGCGGCAAGGTTCGCGATATCTATGAAATTTCGCAAGAAACCCTGCTGATCGTCACCACGGACAGGATGTCCGCCTTTGACGTTGTCCTGCCGAACCCCATTCCGTTCAAGGGCGTGGTCCTGAACCAGATCACCCTGTTCTGGATGGATAAAATGAAAGATGTCGTAGCCAACCACCTCCTGGCCTCGGATATCGCGGATTTTCCCGCTTCCCTGCAGCCCCATGCCGACCAGCTCAAGGGCCGGGCCGTGCTGGTCCGCAAGGCTGCTCCCCTGCCAGTGGAGTGCATTGTGCGCGGGTATATCACCGGTTCGGGCTGGAAGGACTACCAGAACACGGGAATGATCAGCGGCCATCGCCTGCCCATGAATCTTCAGGATTCTCAGGAATTGATCCCGCCGCTGTTCACTCCGTCCACAAAGGCCGATGTGGGTCTGCACGACGAGAACATCTCCACGGCCAAAGCCGCTGCTCTGATCGGCGATCACATTTTCGCCGAGGTGGAGCGCATTTCCCTGGAAATCTACTCCCGGGCTCGTGAATACGCCAAGGAGCTCGGGATCATCATCGCGGACACGAAGTTTGAATTCGGCATGGCGGGCAATGAACTGCTGCTCATTGACGAGGTGCTGACCCCGGATTCTTCTCGCTTCTGGCCCGTGGACGGGTATCGGCCCGGCAAAAGCCAGCCGAGTTTCGACAAGCAGTACCTGCGCGACTGGTTGACGCAAAGCGGCTGGAACAAGAAAGCGCCCGCTCCCAACCTCCCTGCTGACATAGTCGAGCAGACCAAGAATCGTTACCTTGACGCCTATGCCTTGCTTACCGGACAAAAACTGACGCTTCCCTGACATTCGCTCGGAAGACACCTGCCTTACCAATAAGGAGACCTGCATGCTCTTAGCTGGAAAAAAAGCCCTGATCTTTGGAGTGGCCAACGATCGCAGCATTGCCTACGCCATCGCCAAAATTTTCAAGGATCACGGGGCCGCGGTGGCCCTCAACTACGTGAACGACGCCATTTTGAAACGTGTTGAACCGATCAGTCAGGAGCTGGGATGTGAATTCATCTTTCCCTGCGACGTGACCAGTGATGACGACATAGCCAAGGCCGCCGAACTGGTCGCCCGGAAGTGGGATGGCGTGGACATTCTGGTGCACTCCGTGGCCTTTGCCAACCGCGAAGATTTGGCCGGACGGTACGTGGACACTTCCCGAGCCGGTTTTGCCCTGGCCCTGGACGTGTCCTGCTATTCCCTGGTTGCCCTGTGCAAGGCCTTTGAGCCGCGGATGTCCGAAGGTGGGTCCGTGATGGCTTTGAGCTATTTCGGCGCCGAGAAAGTCATTCCCAATTACAACGTCATGGGCGTGGCCAAGGCGGCTCTCGAAGCAAGTGTCCGCTATCTTTCCGTGGACATGGGCGCCAAGGGCGTGCGGGTCAACGCCATCAGCTCCGGTCCCCTGAAAACGTTGGCCTCCTCGGGCATTTCCGGGATGAAGCAAATTTTCAAGCATGTCGAGGAACGCGCGCCCCTGAAACGCAACGTGACCCAGGAAGACGCCGCGGGCCTGGCCCTGTTTCTGGGTTCCGAATTCTCCACCTGCATCACCGGGGAAACCATCTACGTGGACGCGGGCTACAACATCATGGGCATGTAGCCGGCTGACACGAGCTTGGTGCAAAAAGTCATTTTGCACCAAGCAGTGGTCTGTGATCAGTTAATATGTGCGGCATCAATTCCCCATGTCCATCCTCTCCCTTCCGGCATCCATCTATTCCGGGCTCATGGCTTGGCGCGCCCAGGCCTACGGCAAAGGGGTTCTCCGGCGCTGGAGGCCGCCATGTCCCTGCATCAGCGTTGGCAACATCCGCTGGGGCGGCACGGGCAAGACTCCGGTCTGCCATTGGCTGCTGAACTGGGCATCCCGGAGCGGGATGCGCAGTGTCGTCCTGACCAGGGGGTATCGCTCCCGCCCTCCGGCTCTGCCCTATCTCGTTCGTCCTGAGTCCAGACCCGCGGAGGCTGGCGACGAACCCTTGCTACTGGCCCAAGCCAATCCCGACGCCCATGTCGTTGTCGATCCCAAACGCTCCCGCTCCGGAAAATGGGCATGGTCAAAGTGGAGCCCGGACCTCTTTCTTCTGGACGATGGATTCCAGCATCTGCCCGTCATCAGGGACGTCAACCTGGCCTTGCTTCTGCCCCAGGATCTCGATCAAGACTGGAACCGGGTCCTGCCAAGCGGCCCATGGCGTGAAGGCCCGAAGGCACTTGCCCGGGCCGATGCCTTTCTGATCAAGCTTCCCGACCTGGACAATTTCCCCACCTTTGCGCGAGAATTGGTCGCAAGCCGGTTGAGCCTTTTCGGAAAGCCAATATTTTTTTTCGCACCCAGCCCCAAGGGACTGACCAACCTCCTGACCTCCGAACAGACCCACCGCCTGCCGGAAAGGCACGACAACACCTACATGCTGGTCAGCGGCGTGGCGAATCCGGCACTTGTGGACCACACCGCCTCGGCCCTGCTTGGCGCCGCTCCCCGACGTCATGACGCATTCGCCGATCACCATGCTTTTTCTCCACGGGATATCGATGATATTGTCCGCAAGGCAAAAACCGCGGGTGCCGGACATGTGGTCTGCACGGCCAAGGATGCAGTCAAGATCCGGGACATCATTCCCCTGGACACTCCGGTGCAGTGGTGGAGCCTGGACATGACCATCCGGTTCGCGTCGTTGAGCGATGAAGCACCCAGATTTGCGGAATGGCTGGAGCAAAGCTTGAAAAGCGCGAGACAAATCTTATCTGAAGAAACATGAATCACAGCCTCCCCCGCGGAACTCCCACCCAGCGACATCAAACATGGCATTTATGCGACTGAATCCCCTTAATCAGCGCCGGTGGGCCAATTTCCGGAAAAATCGGCGCGGCTACTGGTCCTTGTGGATTTTCCTGGTCCTTTTTTTTGGGACCCTGGGTGCGGAATTCATCGCCAATGAAAAACCGCTGCTGATCCGGTATGATGATGCGTGGTTTTTCCCCATCTTCAATGTTTATCCGGAAACGGCCTTTGGCGGGGATTTTCCTACGGAAGCCCATTATCGTGACCCGTACGTGGAGGATCTGATCCGAGAAAAAGGCTGGATGATCTGGCCCCTGATCCCCTACAGCCACCACACCGTCAACCTGACTCTGGACGTACCGGCCCCCTCTCCGCCGACTTGGGAAAACCTGCTCGGCACCGACGACCAGGGCCGCGACGTGCTGGCCCGCGTGATCTACGGCTTTCGGATTTCGGTCCTCTTCGGGCTGATCCTGACCCTGGCCAGCACGGTCATCGGCATTGCCGCCGGCGCGGTGCAGGGCTACTTCGGCGGCTGGACCGACCTGCTTCTGCAGCGCTTCATGGAAATCTGGTCCGGCTTGCCGCTGTTGTACCTGATCATCATTCTCTCGGCCTTGATCGAACCCAGCTTCTGGTGGCTGCTGCTGATCATGCTGCTCTTTTCCTGGATGGCCCTGGTGGGCGTGGTCCGCGCGGAATTCCTGCGCACGCGCAACTTCGACTATGTCCGGGCCGCGCGCGCCCTGGGCGTGGGCGATCTGACCATCATGTTCCGGCACATCCTGCCCAATGCCATGGTGGCCACCCTGACATTTCTGCCCTTCATCCTCAACGGTTCCATTACCACCCTGACTTCTCTCGATTTCCTGGGGTTCGGGCTTCCTCCCGGCTCGGCCTCTCTGGGGGAACTCTTGGCCCAGGGCAAGGCCAATCTCCATGCCCCATGGCTGGGCATAACCGCGTTTGTTGTCCTGGCCGTGATGCTCAGCCTGCTGATCTTCATCGGGGAGGCGGCCAGGGATGCGTTTGATCCGCGGAAAAAGACGGCATGATCATGCACCGTCGCCCAGTTGGACCTCCCGGAACACGTCTTGCTTTCGTTATGGTTTCCGGCAGCTCACATTCAACATGAATTCAAGACCCCAACACCATGCCATCCTCCCCTCTGCTCCAGGTTCATGATCTCTCAGTTTCCTTTCAGAGTTCGGGCAAGATCGTCGAGGCTGTCCGGAAGGTCGACTTTACTCTGGAAAAGGGACGAACTCTGGCGATCGTAGGGGAATCCGGCTCTGGAAAATCCGTGACCGCACTTTCCGTCGTGCAGTTGCTGCCCTATCCCCAGGCCTTCCATCCCACCGGTTCGATCCTGCTGGACGGCCAGGAACTGATCGGGGCTTCCGAAACAATCCTGCGCCATATTCGCGGCGGGCGGATCGGCATGATCTTTCAAGAGCCCTTGAGTTCGCTCAATCCGCTGCATACCGTGGAAAAGCAGTTATTCGAAATGCTGCGCCTGCACGGGAAGCTGACGCCACCCGCGGCCCGGGAACGCGCCCTGGAACTTCTTGACCTGGTTGGCCTGGACGACCCCGTGCAGAAGCTTTCCAAGTGGCCGCATCAGCTTTCCGGTGGACAATGTCAACGGGTGATGATCGCCATGGCTCTGGCCAACGCTCCGGACCTGCTGATTGCCGACGAGCCCACCACGGCGCTGGATGTCACCATCCAGGCCCAGGTCCTCGCCCTGCTCAAGGATCTTCAGAAACGCCTGGGCATGGCCATGCTTTTGATCACCCACGATCTGAACATTGTGCGCAAGAACGCTGACGATGTCTGCGTCATGCAGCACGGACGCATCGTGGAGTCCGGCACCGTGGATACGATCTTTCAAAGTCCCGAACATCCCTATACCCGCCGACTGCTGGCGGCCGAACCGCGCGGCGGAGTGGAAACGGGTCCGCCTTCCGGGGATCCCGTGATGTCCGGCCAGGAGATCAAGGTCTGGTTTCCGGTGAAAAAAGGCCTGCTCAAACGCACCGTGGGTCACGTCAAGGCCGTGGACGGGGTGGATGTCCGGCTGTACTCCGGCCGAACCCTTGGAGTCGTGGGCGAATCCGGTTCCGGCAAAACCACTCTCGGCCTGGCATTGCTTCGACTGACCGCCAGTACCGGGCGGATCATCTTCCAGGGACGGAACATCGAGTCAATCCGTTCCCAGGCCCTGCGTCCATTGCGCCGGAACATCCAGATCGTTTTCCAAGATCCTTTTGGCAGCCTCAATCCGCGAATGTCCATTGCCCAGATCATTGGAGAGGGACTGACCGTACACCGGATGGGGCACACGCCGGAAGAGCGAGAATCCCTGATCGCCCAGGCGCTCCAGGAAGTCGGCCTTGACCCGGAAAGCCGCCACCGGTATCCGCATGAATTTTCCGGCGGACAGCGCCAGCGCATCGCCGTGGCCAGAGCCATGATTCTCAAACCGGCCGTGCTTGTCCTGGATGAGCCGACATCCGCCCTGGACATGTCCGTGCAGGCCCAGATGGTGGATCTGCTGCGTGATCTGCAGCAAAAGCACAATACCGCCTATTTGTTCATCAGCCATGACCTGCGCGTCGTCCGGGCCTTGAGCCATGAAATCCTGGTCATGCACCGTGGCCAAGTGGTGGAGCATGGCCCGGCCGGAAAAATCGTCAACAACCCCAGACACCCCTACACCCGAACCCTGATGGCCGCGGCCTTCGAGCTGGAAACCACCCCCGACTCTGTTCAGTAACATACACCCCTTGCATTTTTCTCTTTTCCTGCGGAACAAGCCGTGATAGACACACTGTCTTGGCTTGATATCGCCTTGCCTTGCGTCTCCAGAACACAATCGGCCAGCAGGGTCACAAAGGCGGTTATCAAGCACAGGAGAGGCCTTGCGCAGAGCATGCCGGTCGATGCCGGTTTATTTGTTCAGAGGATCGAATGGAGGAGTTCTTGATGAGGAAGTTCTTGATGAAGGAGTTGAACTGATGACCCTGCGTGAACTTGTTTCCAGAACCCGCAGCTTCCGCCGTTTCTATGAGAATTACCAGCTCTCCCTGACCACTCTGGAAGACCTGGTGGATACGGCCCGGTTGACGGCTTCCGCGGCCAATCTTCAACCCTTGCGGTACATGATCAGCGTTGATCCCCAAATGAATGACCAAATCTTCCCGCAATTGGCCTGGGCAGCCTATCTCACGGACTGGAACGGACCGGCCGAGGGAGAACGCCCCTCCGGATACGTTGTGGTTCTCGGGGATGAACGTCATTCCAAAACCGCCGCTTGGGATATGGGCATCGCCGCACAGACAATTCTTCTGGGGGCAACGGAAATGGGTCTTGGCGGATGCATGGTCGGCTCCGTCAAGAAAAAGGAATTGGCCAAGATTTTATCCGTTCCCGAAGGCTTTGAAGTCCTCATGGTCATTGCCATTGGACGGCCCAAGGAGAAAATCGTCCTGGAGCAACTCGGCGAAGACGGTAGCATTAAATATTGGCGTGATGAAAAAGGAGTGCACCATGTTCCCAAGCGGGACCTGGACTCCATCATTCTCGCTCGCTTCAACGGTCAAAACAACTCATAACCGGAGCATCTTTTGTCGACTACCAATCAAACACCCCATGCCGACGTGATCATTGTCGGAGGGGGCCCCGCGGGTCTGTTTGCCGCCTACTACCTTGCGGAACACACGGACCTCAAGATCATGCTTGTGGATAAGGGGCGATCCCCGTTGCGTCGCACTTGTCCCATCGGTCAGAACCAGAGTCCAACATGTCATCATTGCAAACCCTGCAACATTCTCTCGGGCATCGGTGGGGCCGGATTGTTTTCTGACGGCAAGCTGAATTTCATCCACATCCTGGGCAAGACCGACCTGACCCAGTTCCTCACGCCGGATCAGGCCCGGGATCTGATCAGGGAAACGGAAGCGGTCTTTACGCAGTTCGGCATGGACGGACCGGTGTACCCGAGGGACATGGAGCAGGCCCGGGAAATCCGCAAGCAGGCGAAAAAGGCCGGAATCGATCTGCTCCTGATTCGCCAGAAACACCTGGGCAGCGACAAGCTCCCGGACCATATCGCGGCCCTGGCCAACCATGTCCAGAACAAAGGCGTGATCATCCGGACCAACGAGGACGTGCGCGAAGTCCTTGTGGACCAGGGCCGGGTCAGCGGCGTGGTCACCAACAAAGACGTCTTGCATTGCCGGAACGTGGTGCTGGCTCCCGGTCGGGTCGGCGCGGACTGGGCCGGGCGGATCGCCCAGGCCCACGGCATCAATCTCACCCAGCGCGGCATCGAGGTCGGGGTGCGCGTGGAAGTGCACAACGACATCATGCACGACCTGACCAGCATCATTTATGATCCCACCTTCTTCATCCAGACCAGGAAGTACGACGACCAGACCCGGACATTCTGCACCAACCGCGGCGGCTATGTTTCCCTGGAGAACTACCAGAATTTCGTCTGCGTCAACGGTCATGCCTATCTGGACCGGAAATCCGAGAACTGCAACTTCGCCTTCCTTTCCAAGGTGGTTCTGACCGAGCCGGTGACGGACAACCAGGCCTACGGCGAAGCCATCGGCAAGCTGGCCAGTTTGATCGGCGGCGGCAAGCCCATCCTGCAGCGTTTCGGTGATCTCAAGCGCGGACGGCGCAGCACCTGGAATCGCATTTCCAAAGGTTTCATCCGCCCCACCCTGTCCAACGTCACCTGCGGCGACATCGCCATGGCTCTACCGGAACGCATCCTGACCAATCTGGTCGAAGGCCTGGAAAAGCTGAACTGCGTGGTCCCCGGCGTGGCCAACGACGAGACATTGCTTTACGCTCCGGAAATCAAGTTCTTCGCCACGCAGATGGAAACAGACCAGGATCTGCGCACTTCCGTGCCCGGCATGTTTGTCGCAGGCGACGGCCCCGGAGTGGCCGGCAACATCGTCTCAGCCGCGGCCACCGGGCTTCTGGCGGCCAAAGGCATCATCAAGGATTACGCGACGGATTGAGAGCGCCGGCCTGGGCCGAATCATCATCCACCATCCGCGACGATTCCGTTCTATCGCGGACCATGCCCGCAACCCAAACAAAAGATTTGAACCGCCAGCTTCGCTCAGGACGCAAAGGCTACAAAGAAAGACAGTAATTTAAAATTACTGTCTTTTCTTTGTGGTAACGACACAGCCCCCTTCCTTCCTCAGGTAATCGGAATCGGGGTCGGAGGTCGGAATCGGTTTCGAAAACAGTAACTATTCAGTCCATCCGAGAAAAATCGGACTGGATACCGGCCTTCGCCGGTATGACTTAACTTTGAATGGACGTGGTATGATACGTCAATCCGGCAAAAACCGGAATCCAGCTCTCAAGTGATCACAGAGTATGTGCTGAATAGTTACCGAAAACATGGAATACCCCTTCACATGGTTTCGCTTCGACTCCGACACCGATATGGACTCCGATACTCATCACCCACTGAGGAAGCACGATCCCACCCGCTGAATCTCCTCTCTCATCAGTCGCCAAATTCCCTGAACCGTCTCCGGATTTGTTTGACAGCAATTCCCGCCAAAAATAAAAATTAAATTATAACAAATGGATATAAATTTCCAGGAAAATAGTTTTTCGTAAACTTTCTTGAAAATCAGTATACGTGCCTCTTTCTTAATTTCCATTGTACATTGAGGTTATCACGGATGCGCGACTCCTTCTCCCGCAAGCAACTCAGCATTCCTGGCCTGTTGCGTAAAGCCCGCCAATGCTTTGCCGCAATCCCTGATAAGTTAGGCTGCGACATACCGCTGGTGGACCACTTGATGGCGGGGCTGGCGTTATTTGGCCTCAAGTACCCTTCACTGCTTCAGTTCGACAAGGACGGAAGGCAAGGTACAACGCCCGCAAATCTCCAGTCGCTGTATGGCATCAAACGCCCTCCCTGCGATACCCGCTTTCGAGAGCGTCTCGATGAAGTCGATCCTCGCCAGTTGCGCTCCCTTTACAAGATTTTTTTGAGCATGCTCCAGCGCGGAAAGGGGCTGGAAGGGTTCAGCTATCTGGATGGGCACTATCTCCTCTCGTTGGACGGAACCGGTTATTTCTCCTCGCCAACCATCCATTGCGCGCAGTGCTGCGAAAAACACCACCGCAACGGCAAGGTCACCTACTACCACCAGATGCTCGGTGCCGTGCTGGTGCATCCGGACCATAAGGAGGTCTTTGCGCTCGCGCCCGAACCGATCCTCAAGCAGGATGGGGCTACAAAAAACGACTGCGAGCGTAATGCCGCCAAGCGGTTGCTGGAAGACCTGCGCCGCGAGCACCCTCACCTCAAGCTGATCGTCATCGAGGATGCGCTAGCCTCCAACGGCCCGCACATCCGCCAGTTGAAGGCCCAGGACATACGCTTCATTCTCGGTGCCAAGCCCGATGACCACAAGTACCTGTTCGACTGGGTCAATACAGTGCCTACCACCGTCGAATACACGGAGATTGATGAGGGCGGAACCAGCCATCGGTTTCGCTATCTCAACGGCGTCCCGCTCAATGACGCCAATTTCGACCTGGAGGTCAATTTTTTCGAGTATTGGGGGACCACCCCAAAGGGCAAGGTCGTCCATTTCTCCTGGGTGACCGACATCCTGATAACCCCTGCAAACATTATGGAGCTGATGCGAGGAGCCCGCGCCCGCTGGAAAATCGAGAACGAGACCTTCAATACCCTCAAAAACCAAGGCTATCACTTCGAACACAATTTCGGTCACGGCAACCAAAACCTCAGCACTGTGCTGATGCACCTGATGATGCTGGCATTTTTGATCGACCAGATCCAGCAACGCTGCTGCCGCTTGTTTCAGGCCGCCGTGTCTGCAGCGCAGGGCAAGAGCCGCTTTTGGCGGCTACTGCGGAGTGCTTTTGATCTCTGCCTGATTCCCGATTGGGAGACACTTTACCGCTTGCTCATCCATCGAACCGGCATCCCACTGACATGCGACACGTCTTAAGAGCTGGCTGTGATCGATCGTGTTCGACGTGAGGGTTTTTGTGAGAATTTTTGAGGAACAGCCAACCAGCTATCTAGCCACAATCCCGCGCCGCAACGCACGGAGGGCCCTGCTTTGCCTCCGCACTTGGCACGGGGGCGTTGGCGTGTGCAGAAGGGTATCAGAGCCGCGGAGCGGGAATTGCTGTTTGTTTGATGAAACACTTGCTTTTTCTGTTACGCATTGTTAATTATCCCTGTTTATAGGTTAGGAGTGGAAATTCGTGAACATGGAAGAGAGGAAGCAACTATGACCCGAAAAGACCGTACCGAAGGCATCTATAGTCGCCGGGAGGTACTGGATGAGAGTGAGCGTCGACAATATTATCAGATCCATCTGAAAGATCTGCTGACCTATGCCTACAGGTATTCCGAAGACGTCAAGAAACGTTTTGACCGGGCCCAGTTCAGCCCCGACAAGTTCAAGGTGCTCAATGACCTGAAGCACATCCCGATCATCAAAAAGAAGGAACTTATATTTCTGCAGACCATGGGCCCGCGCCTGGGCGGTCTATTGACCAAGGATCTTGGGGAATTGCGGCGCATCTTTCTTTCCCCCGGGCCGATTTTCGATCCCGAGGACCGGGTCGACGATTATTGGGGCTGGACCGAGGGGTTTTACGCCACCGGATTTCGTCCCGGCGACGTGAACATGATCACCTTCAACTACCACCTCACCCCGGCCGGCCTGATGTTTGAGGAGCCGCTGCGCAATCTCGGTTGCGCCGTGATTCCGGCGGGTCCAGGCAACACCAACACCCAGTTGGATATCATGCAAAAACTGCGGGTGACCGGCTTCATCGGAACGCCCAGTTATCTCATGCACCTGGCGCAGAAAGGCGAAGAAGCGGGTCTGAACCTGCGCAAGGACCTCTATCTTGAAGTGGCCTTTGTCACCGGCGAGAAATTTCCGGAGAAACTGCGCAACACACTGGAAAAGAAATTCGACATCATCATGCGTCAAGGATATGGAACCGCGGATGTCGGCTCCATCGGCTACGAGTGTTTCCATAAGAACGGCCTGCATGTCTCCAACCGCGTCTTCGCCGAAATCTGCCACCCGGATACAGGCATTCCCCTCAAGGACGGCGAAGTCGGAGAGATCGTCGTTACGGCCTTCAACAAGACCTATCCCTTGATCCGCCTGTCCACCGGCGATCTCTCCTACATCGACAGGGCGCCCTGCCCCTGCGGCCGCAGTTCACCGCGACTGGGCAACATCGTCGGTCGCGTGGACACCACGGCCCGCATCAAGGGCATGTTCGTCTACCCGCACCAGGTGGAACAGGTCATGGCCTCCTTTGAAGAGATCAAACGCTGGCAGATCGAGGTCACGAATCCCGGCGGCATCGATGAAATCGTTCTGTTCATCGAGGCCAGCCAGTTCAAGCGGGAAAATGAGCTTTTCCATACGTTTCGAGAAAAAATCGGTCTGCGTCCAGAACTGAAGGTCGTGGCCCCAGGTTCGCTGCCCGCCCAGATTCGTCCCATTGAGGACAAACGCAAGTGGGATTGATCCCTTTCCGGGCGCTGCCGTGCATTCTGCTCCTGATGGTTCTGAGTGCCGGCTGCGCCCCCCTTCATCCCCCGACAGTCCATCCGCCGGACATGGCACTTCCCGGCACGCCCGGCACCCTCTTCCTGGCCGAAGGACAACATCTGGCCAAGGATGACCTCGCCCGCCTGGTTCCTGACCACGACTTTATCCTGATCGGTGAATCCCACACCAATACCTGCGATCATCGATTCCAGAAAGACGCTCTGCTCGCCCTTTCCGCATCAAATCAGGATCTTGCCTTGGGGCTGGAGATGGTTCCATGGTCCGCCCAGGACATTCTCGACGATTTCAACAGGGGCGTTATTGATTTGGAGGAACTGGAGGAAAAACTGGGATGGCGGGAGTATTGGGGTTACAGTTTCTCGCTGTATAGTCCTATTCTGGCCCAAGCCAGGGAACTGGGCATTCCCGTTCTGGGGCTGAATGTTCCCAAGGAACTGCTCCACCGGGTCAGAACAGACGGCATGGAAAGCATTCCACCGGATGACCGGGGCCTGCTGCCCCATGTGATCATCCCTCCGCCGCCGCAACAGGAATCATTACTCGAAGAAGAGTTTTCCCTGCACATTGAAATGATGCCCGAACGTACCGCGGAGGCCGGATTCGAACTGGAGCGATTTATTCTGATCCAGTCCCTGTGGGACACGCAGATGGCTTTTAGTGCGATCCACTGGCAGAACACCCTGGAACGCCCCCTGGTCATTCTGGCGGGATCCGGGCACGTGGAATACGGCCATGGCATCCCGCATCGGTTGCGAGTGCTGGAACCCGCGTCGCGGATCCTCACGCTTGTTCCCTGGAGGGGCGGTCCCACACCTGATCCGGACTCCGGCGACCTGTTCTACTTTTGCCCGGAACAGCCACGCCGCCTGGGCATGGTCATTGCCTGGATCGAGGACAGAGCCATACTTTCTGATGTTCTCCCCGAATCCCTGGCTGATCAGTCTGGTCTCCAGCCCGGCGACGTCCTGATTTCGGCCAACGATGTTCCGATCACGGCGCTTGAAGTTTTGCATCAGGCCGGAATGCAGGCCGTGCGCTCCGGGGAACCGCTGTATCTTGAAGTTCTGCGCAACGGAACGCATCTGCTCCTGGAAGTGATCTTTCCCTAGCCGCCCATGCCCGAACTTCCCGAAGTCGAAACCATTGCCCAGGGTCTGCGACCCTTGCTGACCCATCGCACCATTACCGGCATCCCGCACCTGGCTCCCCATCTCGTTCGGCAAGGGCAAACCAGCCTGACCGAAAAGTTGATCGGACAACAGATACAAGACGTTTCACGACGCGGCAAACTGCTTTTCCTGGATCTCTCCCCCACTGAGCGTATCGCCTTTCATTTACGCATGACTGGGAGGCTGGGCATGGCTCCAGCCGGCCAGCTGCCCGCGGCACATGTCCACCTGCTCATCAATCTGGACAACCAGAGCGCGCTGTATTTCCAGGATCAGCGCAAATTCGGAACCTGCCGCCATTTCACGGAGCAGGAATTGAACGCCTGGCCTTTCTACAGCCGGATGGGCCCGGAGCCGCTGAGCATTGGCGCAGAAGAGTTTTCGGAACGATTGGCAGGGAAAAGAGGTCGGATCAAGGCGTTGCTGCTCAACCAGGAAGTGATTGCCGGAATCGGCAACATCTATGCGGATGAAAGTCTGTTCCGCGCTGCCATCCATCCGGCAACGCCCGCCGCGGCATTGAGCAGATCACGGATCACGAAACTTCATCACGCCATGCAAGACGTGCTCCGGGATGCCATAACCGCCGGCGGCAGCTCCATTCGAGATTATCGCACAGCCGCCGGGCTCGTGGGGACGTTCCAGAACGCCTTCCAGGTGTACGGCCGCAAACATCAACCCTGTCTTCGATGTGCCGAGGCGTTGCGAATCACGAAGGTAGCCGGGCGCACCACCTGCTACTGTCCCGGCTGTCAACCGGAAATCGAGGCCGGTTAACCGCACCGGCCCCTGGGCCTGCAACTGCCCTGTCACCGCGGCCAGACATGGGCGAAGCTCAGAACAATCATGGCCACGCCCAGGCCGATCTTGACCACCGTCCCGAAAACCTTGTTCAACAGGGCGCCCCATGCCGCGCGATAGGCTGCCGGATAGGAGTACCCCTGCCCCAGTTCCACCAGAAAACTGCCTGCAAAAGCTCCCAGGAACGAACCGGGAATAGCGCCAAAGCCAAACAGGAAAGCCGCGCCGAAAAAACCGCCGAGAATGGCGCCCACCACGGCGGCCCATGCCCCCCGGCGGCTCCCGCCAAAGCGTTTCCCTCCCCAGAGCTGGGCCAGGAATTCAACGATTTCTCCCAGAACGCACAGCGCCAACAGCAGAGCAAGGAAAGGCCAGCCCACGGCCAGTTCCGGATGGATCCACAACCATAGAGCGAGAGCGGCCAGGATCAACCAGTTGGCCGGAAGCCCCACCAGGTGCAGCAGGAGCAGGCCTCCCAAAAAAGCCAGAAAAACAACAGCCAGAAACAATTCCATCCGTTCCTCGAGTAGACCTTTCGGCTACTGTCCCCGCAAATCGCAGACCCGCTGCGCCTTGCCGTCGGAACAGGGCAGGCTGCGGGCCTCGACCAGTTCGACCTTGGGGGTGATCAACAGCTCATCGCGCAACATGCCGGTAATCCTGTCCTGCAGCTTTTTCAGCACGCGCATGTCTTCCACGAAGAATTCACTCTTCACTTCCACCTGAACCTTGAATTGATCCAGATATCCCTTGCGTTCGAGAACGATCAGATAGTTCTGCCCCACCTCCGGAATGGCCATCAGCACGCGCTCCACCTGCATCGGAAAGATGTTCACGCCCTTGATGATGATCATGTCGTCGCTGCGGCCAAGAATTCGGTCGATCCGACGATGTTTTCTTCCGCATGGGCATTCGCCGGGGAGAAAGCGGGTCAAATCCCGGGTTCTGTACCGCAGGATGGGCATGCCTTCCCGAGTCAGGGTCGTCAGGACCAATTCTCCGACCTCCCCCTCGGGAACGGGCTCAAGGGTCACCGGATCGATGATCTCAACCAGAAACGCATCTTCCCAGATATGCATGCCGTTTTGTTCCGGGCATTCAAAGGCCACCCCGGGGCCGTTCATTTCCGAGAGACCGTAGGAGTTATAGGCTTTCACGCCGTACAATTCCTCAATCCGCCTTCGAATTTCCTCGCTGTGCGGCTCCGCTCCGATCAGCGCGGTCTTCAGGTGCAGATCCTCCAGTTTGACGCCCAGGGAATCAAAAACCGTGGCCAAGTGCAATGCGTAGGAAGGAATGATGTGAATGACCGTGACCCGAAAGTCCTGCAGCAGTTTGATCTGCCGCTTGCTGTTGCCCGCTCCGGCCGGAATGGTCAGGCACCCCAGACGCTCGGCCCCGTAATGGATGCCCAAACCGCCGGTGAACAGTCCGTATCCGCTCATGTTCTGAAAAACATCATGGGGACGCACGCCGACCATATGGAAACAACGCGCCACCAGGTCCGCCCAGGTCTGGATGTCGTTGGTCGTATGAAAGACCACTGTCGCCGCTCCGGTGGTGCCGGAAGAGGCATGCAGGCGAACCATTTCCTCCATGGGCCGACAGAGCATGCCTTCAGGGTAGCTGGCGCGCAGATCTTCCTTGCCCGTGAACGGCAGCCGAGGCAGATCATCCAGGCCGTGCACCTGGTCCGCCTGGAGACCGTTTTCCTCGAAGACCCGGGCATACAACGGTGATTGAGCCGCCTGCGAGACAACATGACGCAACCGAACACCTTGCAGATTTTCCAGGTCTTGCCGTGCAAGCCCTTCCAAGGGATCAAAAAACACAAAGGCCTCCTATGAGGATGGACGAAACTCGTTAAACAGAAACCACCAGACGTGGCATGCAATTACGAAGCGGACTGAAAACTTTCCGAAGGCGGAGGAATGTCCACAAGATTTTCGAAGGCAGTGAACGAGTCAAGATAAGCCAGCTCCACTTCCCCCACCGGACCGTTGCGCTGCTTGCCGATGATGATCTCGGCGATGCCCTTTTTGGGGTTGCCTTCCTGCTTGTTGTAAACTTCATCACGATAGATGAAGGCGATCACATCCGCATCCTGTTCAATCGCGCCGGAGTTGTGCGAGACAATCCCATCCGCGGCCAACCACGAAGCTGGTCCGGGTACGGTGAGATCGAAGACTTCCTCCTCGCCGCAGGGTTCTATGCAGTGAACCGTATCCCAGAACAAGTCGCTGGTACATTGTTTCAGCAAGAGATCATCTTTGAGTATTGCGGCATAGGACGCCATGACCGCACGCGAAGGCGCGAAACGAAAATGGGATGAGCCACCGTAGGCGGTTCCCCTCCGAGAGGCCATCTGCCGATGCGTAATGCCTTTTTCCTTCATCAGTCCGCGCACCCGGTTGAACCAGGACACCGGGACCGTGTCCACGTTTGTATTCCCGATGCCGTTCTCCAGGGCACGGATCATCTCCTCGGCCTGAACCTGCTTCTCCCCAAAACCACCGATGAGATCAAGAAACCTTTTCTGAAACTTTCGGCCGCTGACATGAACGGCGTACCAGGGCCTACAGTCTTTTCTTGTATAGCGCTGGGTCCTGGAGACGATCCCGAGACGGAGCAGGAGGGTCGAAACATCCCCTGCCAGATTGGGGCTGGAAGTGGAGAAATACAGGGAGGCTCTCTTTCCAATCCCGCTCGGCCGCAAGTGATAGCATCCGTCCGTAGCCCACAGGTGGCGCAGCAGGAGAGCTGTTTGTCCATTGGACAGTTGGAAGGCTTGGTCCGGGATCCTCTTTTCGTGGGAACGCTGTCCAAAAATGCCAAGGTCCCGGAGCCACTTGTTCACTCCCGCGGGTTTCCAGCGGTCGCCGTTCCCGCTGATCAGCAGTTGATGCCACATGCCGCGTCCTGGATAGCGCTTTACCGTGCAACCGAAGCATTCTACGGCTGCCTTCGTGACCAGTTCGCTGTTGGCCTCGGAACCTGTGGAGTAGCGCAGCGGTGATCCCTTCAAATAGCTTCCGTCACCAACAAGATGACCCAAAAGGGCCACTTGATGGTCATCCCAGGCTACAGTATCCCAAGGCTCGGGAATCACCCGAGCCAGGGCCATACGACTGCCGGTCCGGAGTTCAGAGACGCGAATCCAGCCTTCCTCTCCAAGAAAGCGGTGCTCTGCAGTGGCCCTGACGGACCGCCCACTGGTCAACTTGATCCGGTACACCGGCCTGCGGCCCACTGACCAGACGGCATCGCATGCAGCTGAAGCCATGCGGCCTTGGTCGTCCATGGCCACAACGTCCGCTGAAGCCCCAGCCAGCTCCCGCACGCTGATGCGCCGTCCGTCCGCAAGCTGGACGAGGGTGTCTCCGGTCACGCACTCCCGCAGATCCGAGAGCATGGGCCGGCGGTTGCTGCGGTCTTCGACCTTGCGGTTGAGCTGGGCCAGGGCGATCATGGGCAGATCGAGTTCCTTGGCCAGTCCTTTCAAGGTTCGTGAAATTTCGGATATTTCCTGTTCCCGGGAATCAATTCGCCGACTGGCCCGCATCAGCTGCAGATAGTCCACCACAACCAGTCCCAGCTTCTTCTCCGATTTCAGTCTCCGGCAGCGGGTCCGCAAGTCCAGGGTGCTCAGAGCCGGGGTGTCGTCGATGAAAATGGGCGCTTGGGAGAGGGCGTCCGCGGAATGATAGAGCCGCGCCCAGTCTTCGTCATTGAGGAAGCCGCGTCGGAACCGGGCCAGATCCACCTTGCCCCAGGCGCAGAGCATGCGCATCATCAATTGTTCCTTGGACATTTCCAGGGAGAAGATGGCCGTGGGCACGTCATGCAGCACGGCCGCCCGCATGGCGATGTTCAGGGCGAAAGCCGTCTTGCCCATGCTGGGCCGGGCCGCGATGATGATCAGATCGGAAGGCTGCAACCCGGCGGTCATTTCATCCAGCTTGTGATAGCCGGTGGGCACTCCCGTGACCAGCTCCTGGCGCTCAACCCGTTTTTCCAGATTCTCGAAAACCTGGTTGACCAGTTCCTTGGTCGTGGAAAAGACGTTTTTGATCTTCGCCTCGGAAATGGCGAATATGGAGGCTTCCGATTCATCCAGAACCTTGTCCACATCCTGGGCTCCATCGTGGCAGGAAACCACAATGTCCTGTGCAGCCTGGATAAGGCGGCGCAAAATGGCCTTGTCCCGGACAATACGGGCATAGGATTCGGCGTGGGACGTGGCGACAAGGGATTCCGTGAGCGAAGCCAGATACACCGGACCGCCGACCTGCTCCAGCAAACCGGCGTTCTGCAGGCTGTCCGCCAAGGTGACCAAATCGATGGGAACACTGCGCTGGTAAAGACTCAAGCAGGACTGGAAAATGCTGCGATGGGCCGGAGAATAAAAATCATCCTCTCCGACAATGTCGAGAAGCGTGTCGATGAGGCCGGGACTTAAAAAAATCCCCCCCAGAACCGCCTGTTCGGCTTCCAGGTTCTGGGGGGGGGTTTTTCCGGAAAGGGTTGCCCCCGATCCGGCGGGATGTGATTGTTTCTGTGATCGTGCCAAAACTGTTTCCCGCTATCGACTACTCCTCTGAACGTGCTTCTTCTGCTGCCGCTGAGGCATTCTCGTCGATGGCGCCGGTCACAGGTTCAGGGGAGGGCTGGCTTCCGTTGAGGGCGTCGTGGCTGACCACGGCAACCTGAAGCTGGGCCCGAATGTCCTGGTGAACCCGAACCTCGATGCTGTACTCGCCCAGAGCGCGCAACGGGTCTTCCAGCAGGATGTTCTTCTTGTCCACATCCAGTCCATGGTCTTTCTTGATCAGGTCGACGATGTTCGCGGAGGTGACCGAGCCGTAAAGCCGGTCGCCCTCCCCCACGCGTACGGGGATCCGCAGCGACACGGCGCTGATCTTGTCCGCCAGTTCCTGGGCGGAGAAGCGGATCGCATCGGCTTTTTCCTGCAGTTTTCTGCGCTCTTGTTCAAAGCGCTTCTTGTTGCCGGGAGTGGCCAGCATGGCCAACCCTTGCGGGATCAGATAATTCCTGCCGTATCCCGGCTTGACGTTGACAATCTGGCCGAGACTGCCCAGCTTGTCCAAATTGGTGCGCAATATGACTTCCATGATAATCTCCCTTCCTAGCTGATCCTTTTCATGGCATCCACGCTGTGCGTGGCCGTGTAAAACAGCAAGGCCATCTGGCGGGCGCGTTTGATTTCCGTGGTCAGTTCCCGCTGATGCTTTGCGCAGGTGCCTGTGACGCGCCGGGCAATGATCTTGCCCCGTTCGTTGACGAAGTCCCGAAGCAGGTCCGGACGCTTGTAGTCCATCTTCAGGTCCTTGGCAGCGCAAAATCGGCAGAATTTCTTTCGGGGAGTAAATTTACGAAATGCCATGACTTAGCTCTCCTTTGGTTCCTGGTAGGTGTCGGCCAGCTTCACGGAAAGAAACTTGTACACCCCGTCCGTAATGCGCAGATTGCGCTCCATTTCCGCAACCACCGTGCCGGGAGCCGTAAACTCCAGTCGGACGTAGTGTCCCCTGGTGTGCTTGTTCACCGGATAGGCCAAGGTGCGCATCCCCCAGTCGTCCTCCACCAGAATCTTCCCATTATCCCGCTCCACAATCGCGGTCATGTTGGCAAGAACTTCCTGGCGGCTCTCTCCCGTCATTTCCGGACTGAAGAGCATAAGTGTTTCATAGTGCCGCATTATCGTCTCCTCCTTGCGGTCAATTCGGCCCTGACCACATGGCCAGAGCAAGGAAAAACGGAATCTTTAACAGTGAATAATCAGGCATGTCAATTAATTTGACGAACTTCATCGATCTAAAGCGACCTTTGCCAGGAACACAGTTACCAGTTATCTGTTATCTGTTATCTGGATTCTCCTGACAACTGATGACAAAAAACTGAGAACAATTTCGTAACTATTCAGTACATGGTGTGCGATCTGCCTCCGATATCGGGGTCGGTGTCGGGGTCGGAATCGGTTTCGAAAAATGTTGAGAAGACCTATCCATGGCTTCGCCTGCGATCCCGATCTTGATACCGATACCGACTGCGATGCCAAAGTCCGCAGGGCAGTAGCATGCTGAACAGTTACACAATTTCTTGCATTCCGGGTCGGTAACTACTCAGCTTCAGAGCGGGAAGAGGGTTAGCTTAGCACAAACTTGTGGCAAGCATGATCTGGATTCCCGCCTTCGCGGGAATGACTTGTTTTTGCCGTCTCCGGAGCACTCATCCCCGCGAAGGCGAGTATCCAGCCCGGTTTAACTCGGATGAGCTGAGTAGTTACCCGGGTCGTATATAAAAAAAGGCCCTGCTGACAGGGCCTTTAAGCGAGATGTCCGGAAAATATTCGGATGGATCAGGGATTGTAAACTTCGCGCTGTTTCTGCAAGGCAGCAACCTGCTCTTCGTAGGACTGAAAACCGGAATGCCTAAGGGCGTCAAAAACGGTTTCCTCCCAATCCCAGTTGGCATAGATGACCGGCTTATGGAATAGCCGCCGGAATTGATCAATTTCCTGGCGATAGAATTCCTCTCGCGGCTTGCCGAGGTGATCCTGCAGCTGCTCATGCAGGCGGGTCATCTCCCCCTCGAACCAGTCCATCAAATCCTTGGCGGTTCGGTTCTTTTTCAGGATGTGGTCGTATTTGTTCTCGGCCATGATCTTGCGCAGACTTTCCAGGTGCTGCTCTTTCAACCAGGCACCGAGTTTTTCCACGGGAATGTTTTCAGCCTCAAGTTCCGCGACGTCCTTCTTGGTCTGAGCGTACGTATCCGGAACAACTGAAGCCGAGACAATTCCTGCTATGCAGACTAAGCCTCGAATGATCTTGCTGTTGGAAACGCCCTGTCCGCAGAAGCCGACTTTCTTTCCGAACTTCTGCCCCGTGAATATGGTGCTCAGAATGGCCCAGACCACGGCCGGATCTTCCTCGTCGTAGATGTGGCGCAGCCGCGGGTTGTCCCTGTCCGTGCCCAGGACCAACTGCGTCATGTCGTTGGAGCCGATGGAGAATCCGTCGAATTCCTGGATGAACTGCTTGGTCAGGATGGCATTGCTCGGAATCTCGGACATCAGAATGATCTTCATACCGTCGTCGCCGGACTTGAGGTTGTGCACCCCTTCCAGGTAGCGACGCATGCTTCGGGCTTCTTCCAGAGTGCGCACAAAGGGAAACATCAGGTTCAGGTTCTTGCCGCCGAACACGCCCCTGGCCAGCTTGAAGGAGTCGATTTCCCAGTCGTGAATATTGCGGGAAACGCCCCGATACCCGATCATGGGATTGTCTTCGTAGGCCTCAAAGAGCAGTCCGCCCATTAGGTTGCGGTATTCGTTGGTCTTGTAGTCCGTGGTCCTGTAGATGATTTCCCGGCCGTAGAAGGCCATGGAAAAGAGCGCCAGTCCCTGGGCCAGGGTCTGGACATAATGCTCTTTTCCGGATCGGTAGCCCTTGGAACGGATCAGTTCCTTGATCCGTTCGGGCAGGGTGCGCACTTCTTCCCGTTCCCGCTCCAGACCGGATCGCATGGCCACTTCCGTGCGCATTGCATTGATGCGGTTCATGATGTCCACCACAATGGGCTCGTCCTTGATCCGTTCGACGATGCCGCGAATGCGGTCTTCAATTTCCTGGCGCTGCTTGATCTTTTCCTCATCCTGCTCATTGGCCGCTTCCATGATGTCGGAAAAGCCCATGATGGTGATCACATGCTCGCGCAGATCCGGAGACGTCTTGAGCGTTTCCAGCTTGTGGGAAGCCAGTTCCAGATGGTCGTTCAGCTTGACGTCCAGATCCCGCAACTGCCGGTGAATGGCCAGAACCTGGTCCGTACCCTTGTCGCCGCCCTTTTCCGTGAGCGCCTCGATCTCCTTGCTCAGGCCGGTGACGATGCCCACGTACTGCCGCAGCTTCAAGTCAAAGGAAATGGTTCCGGAAACCAGCTGTTCGCGCACCAGTTTCGTCAGTTCGTTGTTCAGCTCTCGCAGCTTGTTGTCCACCAGGGACTGGAGCTGACCGTTGTCGTATGCTTCCAACGCCAGGGGATGAACGCCGACGCTGCCCAGCATGAACTCTGCCCGCAGCAGTCCGACCTCGAAATCCGGCATGTTCCGCAGTCGTGAAAGGAACAGGGCCTGGGTGACGTCGGCCAAAATCAGGCCGATCTTGGTCTTGGTAGGCGGCAAGGCGCTGACGTCGATCTCGCCGCCCACCTCGATCAGCGGCAGCAGACCCCGGTAGGCCCGGCCTCTGGAGCCGTCTACGGTGACTTCCTGCCCGTCCATGCCCTGCAGCGTCTCCAGGCGCTGGATGCCGATCACGGCGGGGATGCCCAGCTCCCGGGAGGTAATGGCCGCATGGCTGGTGTCGCCGCCGGCATCGGCAAGAATGGCGGAGGCGATGCGCATTCCGGGAACCATGTCCGGGTCGGTGCGATCTGCGGCCAGAATGTCGCCCTTGGTGATCTTGTTCAGTTCCAGGGCGGAACGGAGGAATCGGACGATCCCCTGCCCGGCCCCCCGGGAGGCGCCGTTGCCTTCCACTAGCAGATCGGCGTTCTTCAGGGCCTTGGGATCGACCTCCAGACGGCGCATGAAGATCGTGTACGGATGTTTTTCCAGCTCGTCGTTCCAGCGCGTCTCGGGACGGGCCTGCACGAACCAGAGGCGATCCCACTGGTCGATGCAGAACTCCGTATCCATGATCATGCCGCCGTAGCTCTTGCTGATGCTGCGCACGCCTCGAGCCAGTTCCTCGGCCTGAGCCAGGGAGAGCGACCAGCGATAGACCTCCTCCGGCGCGACATCAATGGTCACCGTTCCCGCGCCTTTTTCGGCGTAAATGATTTTCTTGGACTTGAAGCCCATGAACCGCAAGACGACCTCTTCCCCGTCATCGCGCTGGAAAACGTAAAACTTGTCCGGGGTGACCATTCCGCTGACCACGGCTTCACCGAGCCCGTAGCTGGCGTCGATGGAAACCAGGTCCTTATGGTCCGTGCCGCGGCATCCGGTGGAAGTGTCGGCGCTGAAGGCCGTTCCGGAGATGACCGGGTTGATCATCCGCATGATGCACACGGACAGCGAGGTATTTTCAATGGCCCATTCTTTCTTCGCGTTTTCGACGATGCTTTCGTCGCCGGTTCGTTCCGCCAGGGCCACCATGTCCAGGATCGCCTCCCGGCGGTAGGTCATGCTGCGCAGGTTGTAGGCCGAGGCGCAGTCCCACTGATAGGCGTCCACCACGGCCTGCTCCCCGACGATGTTCAGATAGGTGTCCTGAAGACCGGCAAAGGCTTTCTTGCGGCTGTCCTCGCCGGCCGCAGAGGATCGGACGGCAACGGGAACGTTCTCCAGACCGGCTTCCTTGCAGATCTCCCGGTAGGATTGGCGAATCGCTTCATCCAGGTCCTTGGGCAGCTCCACGCACAGGATGGCCACCTGCACCAGGACGGAGCGTTTGCGAAGCTGATCAATTCCTTCCGGAGAAACCGCGAACCCTTCCACGATGTTGTTGATGAAGGAACGCAGCTTGACCAGGCTTTGCGTGCTCTGCTGCGTTGTCTGAATCTTTTTCGCCAAGCGGCGTACGAAATGGCGCAAAAACTCCGGATCTTTGTTTATATCGGCGTCATTCCAGTTGATCCGGTCGTATTCCTTGTCCACGCTGGTCCGGATCAAGGCGGCGTTGACCTTGGTTTCATCCAACAGCCGGTGAAAAACAATGGAAGATATGGCCCGAAACTGAGGAGCCCGGATGTTCTCGACCTGGCTGATCAGGGCAGTATTGTAGTTTTTCCCCCCCACCAGCAGTTCCGCGGGTTCGCCAAGACTGACAATGTCTTCACCGGTGAGTACGAGTTTTTTCTCTACTGCCCGAACATCCACTTTTGAAGTCTGGGCGGATTTTATCTCTACTTCGGCAACGTCCGGGCTATCCTTCTTGGGCTTGGATTTATCCTTCTCTGCTTTGGCCATTATCAATCCTCCTTGACGACACGTTCCGGCTTAGGTCGGCGATTTCACTTCGCTTGAACAAGAAAACGGGTTCACAAGTCGCTTTTTTGGGCAAACTCGAAGAGTTCACCATGCAAATCCGATTATACCATTACCGTTTAGAGTGAACCTAAGTCAATCGCCATCATCCTTCCTGCCCGTGCTGAAGACCGCAAGAGGGGCAAAAATTCACTTCCTCCAAAGGCAGAGGAAATGAACATCCCGTGCATGACCGCGGCAGTTCGGTCAGTTCGATCAGCAACTCGCCTTCGCGCACCGGGACCATTTTCCGATCCTCGGTGAAGTTGGCGAATTTCAGGACGCGCTTGACCTGAGCATGCACCGGCGAAAGGATGGATTTTTCCTGTTTCATGACCGAAATATTGAACAATTCTTCGCCTTGCTGCACCACGTCGCCGGGTTTGACATGCATCACCCAGAGATCGCCGTTGCATGGAGAGCCGACATGGAAGGGATTGCCGAGGGTGGCCATTTCCATGCCTTCGCGAGTCTTGCCGGATGCTTCGGCAACCTTGACCTGATGGCTCATGAACTCGGAATCCAGAATGTAGCGCACCAGGCTCACGCCCTGGTCGTCGGGCTTTGAGATATCCAGAATGACCATGTTCCGCGGCTTCCCGTCGCTGTCCAGGAACTGGAGTTCCTGACCGGGTTGCAGTCCCTCGAACCAGACGTCCAGCGGCAACTGGTTCGGGTCGCCGAACCGATGCCGAAATTCTATGGTTTTCAGGGCATCGCCGGGATGGTTCAGGTAGTTGATGATCTCTTCGGGAGACGGTTCCCGCTTGATATGCTCGGTCAGGTTGCGAACTTCGGCGTCCAGGTCGATGTCGGTGATGCTATCCAGCGGCGACGTTTCCACGCGCTGGGCCAGAGCCTTGCGGTAGTCCGCGCCAAAGGCGGATTCGTAGACCCAGTCCGCGGGAAAACCCAGCGGCAGACGGCCGAACTTGCCCAACAGCAGGTTCCGGAAAGCGTCGTTGCTGTGTACATACAATTCCAGTCTATTCTTGCGCATTTCCGGAGTCAGGTCCGCTTCGGCAGTGGTGGTCACGGTATCCATGATATCCAGCATCCGGCGCACGGCCCGTTCGCCTCCCTGCTTGAATGCTCCGGTAACCGCAAGGAACGCCGTGTTCCAGGTAACCTGAGAACCAGGCGTCACGTCATGATAGCGCACGATTTTTCGTGTTCCGGCCAAAAACCGCAACATGTAGGGCAGGAGGTGGATATAGCCCTGCTGCAGGGCTCCTTCCTGAGATGAGGACGTTGCGCCGCCGGGCATGCCGTGATCCACGACGTCATGATCGATACCCTGAAAATAAGGCGCCGTGTATCGATCGTAATAGGGCATGATCTGCTTGAGGACAAAACCGCAGGTGCGGATCATCTCCTTGTTCAGGTTGGTCTTCAGGCCCATTTCATCCTCGATATAGGCCGCGGTGGAAAGCACCTCGCCCTGCCCGTACCAACGCACTGCGGCCCCGATCCCGGTGTCCACGATGTGCGCGCCGGCCTGGGCCGCGGCGCCGACGGAAGGAACGAACAAGCCGTCGGTGTAATGGCGGTGGTAGTGGACAACCAGCTCGGGATACCTGGATCGAATCGCTCCCACCAGCTCGCGCATGAACCGCGGCGGGCAAACGCCGGCCATGTCCTTGAGGCCGAGTATGAAGTGCCTGGAAGCCTTGGCGGGATCCATTCCGGAGACGTCCGAGACCAGTTTCACGATTTCGTCGACCACGCCGAGATAATGCGGAACATCGAACCCTTGGGCCCAGGACATGGAGATTGCCGGTTCAAAGATATGTTCCCGCGAACCAAGCACGACTTCCGCGAAGGGGCGCATGTTCTCGATGTGATTCAGGAAGTCGAAGCAGCGGATCACGTGGTAGTGTTCGCAGATCATCTCGCCGGTCAGGCGCATCATGTTTTTCGGCTGCGGTTTGTATCCCAAAACATTGGTGGAGCGGATCAGGATCAGCTTCATGGTCTTGGGCGCGAACTGATTCCACTCCTTCGCTTCGGTGAAGGGATAGGTCATGTTCGCCAGCATGGCCACGTGGTAGTGGGCTCCGCCGCCGTTTTCCAGGGCGAAAAAGCCGCAGTTGTCCAGGTAGGGGCCGATCAGACGATCCTCGGCCAACCGGAAGCGGTTGCCGCTGTTGGACTGGGTCAGGTCCCTGGTGGTGGTGTCCATGAAGTGAACGATTCCGGAATCACGAATATAGTCCAGAGTGGCCAGACGGTCGCCGCGGGGATAGGGTGAAACCTGGGCGGAGAAGTCGATTTCCGGCAACACCGGCTCGAACCGGCCGAGGCGCTTGTCCTCGCGGCCCCGATATTCGCCCAGCTGGACATAAGGATTGTACCCGTGAGCGGAGATCTCCGCCGTGAGGCGGGCCAGACGCAAAGCCTGGGCCTCCTTGTCCACGTACTGCAACAATTCCGGATTCTGGGCGATGAATTTGGTATCGTATTCGCCGGAGCGGAAATCCGGATGGAGCATGATCTGGCGATGGAATGGTATGGTCGTCTTGACTCCACCGACAATATATTCCCGAAGAGCCCGGCTCATGATGCCCAGAATCTTCTCCCAGTCCCGGCCGTAAGCGATGAGCAGGGACGCCGCGGAATCGTACTGGGCCGGAAACTCGTAACCCACGGAAACGCAGGAATCCACGCGTATTCCCTGGCTGCCGGGGGAAATGTACCTGGTGATGGTTCCGGAATTGGGGGAAAAATTCTGTTGCGGATCTTCGCAGTTGATGCGGACCTGCATGGCATGGTTGAAAGGTTTGGTGGTTTCCTTGGAGAAGCGCAGCTTGGAACCAAAGGCAATGGCGATCTGTTCTTCCACGAGATCAATGCCGTACCGGCATTCGGTGATGCCGTGTTCCACCTGCAGCCGCGTATTCACCTCGATCAGGTACGGCGTGGCATTTTCGTCCAGCAGGAATTCCACGGTGCACAGGGAATAGTATCCGACGCTGGTGGACAGTTCACAGGCGTACTTCTTCAATTGTTCCCGGATCTCCGGGGTCATTTTCTCCCAGGGCGACGGCGTGATCTCCACCAGTTTCTGGTGATTGCGCTGGACCGTGCAGTCCCGCTCGTCCAGGGCATGCGAGTTGCCGTACTGGTCAGCGACGACCTGGATCTCGATGTGGCGCACCGAGGTCAGCAACTTTTCAACATAGAGGCGGGGGTTGCCGAAGGAGGCCTCGGCCAGGGCCGATGCCTTGGAGAAAGCGCGCTCCAGCTGCTCGGGCTTATATACTTCGTAAATTCCGCGCCCGCCTCCGCCACCTTCGGCCTTGAGCATGATCGGAAATCCGAGGGAATAGGCGATATCCCTGGCCTCGGCCACGCTCACCGCGCCATCCGAACCAGGTACGACGGGTATCCCCAGCTTCTTGGCCAGATGACGAACTTCCACCTTGTTGCCCAAAAGATGCATGGCTTCGGGGGGGGGGCCGATGAACGTGATCCCGGCCTGGGCGCATTTCTCCGGAAACTCCTGGTTTTCGGAAGCAAAGCCCCACCCCGGATGGATGCCGATGACGCCGCGAGCCTTGGCCTTGCGGATGATCAGATCAATATCCAGATAGGCTCTTGGATTCTCGCCCAACAGCAACAGTTCCCGAGCACCGGCGGTAAAGGGCGCGGTTTTGTCCACGTCCGTCGCCGTCATGATCGGTATGGCCTGAAAAACTTCTTGAATGGAACGGACAATCCGTCGAGCGGGAATTCCCCGGTTCGCGACCAGAATGGGTTTCCCTTTAATTTCCTTGGCCACCTGTTCAAATGATTTTGTTGCCATCAGTTATCCTGTTCCTGGTTTTGCGGAATATACGCAAGGCATGGCTCCGCGATTAACGATTATACGCAGATGCGCGAAAATCATTGCAATGATTTCATTTCCTGAAGCATCAATAAAATCGACCACCCTCATAAGGCTAAACGCACTTCCCCGGATGCAAACCTGCGAACTCCTTCCGGACAGGATACGAGCAGGCTGCCGTCCGAAGCGATGCCGAGCAATTTGCCCTGAATGGCTCCCGGATCATGAGCATGGTCGAAAATGGAAATTTGCCGGCCCTTCCAAATGAGAATGTCCGAAAATAAGTGAACGAAATCCTCTGGTCGGAGTTCCGGTAGGACGTCTTGATACCAAGATCGGCTCTCGGATACAAGCTGTTCCCAGCACATGGCCGGACTGATTCGACCGTCCAGGGAACCTGCTTCCATTGCGGCATGTTCCCGCAGGTTCTTTTGCTCGGGAACAGCCGCCAGATTCAGTCCCAAACCGACGAGCACCGTCTCGCCCCGCTGTTCGGCCAGAATTCCCCCGATTTTTTTGCCGTTCCAAACCAGATCGTTGGGCCACTTCAAATGCACATCAAATCCAAAATGGGCCAACGAACGCGCCGCAAGCCATGCCGGCACCAGCGAAGTCAGACCGTCCCAAGGCTTGGGCAGGGTCGGCGTCCTCCAGGCCAGGTGCAGGTTGCCAGGCAATGACGCCCACGGTCGTCGAACCTGCCCACGACCCGACCACTGCTCCACGGCAATCACCGCATCCCATAGCGCCAGGGCGTCCCATTGCATCAACCTCCAGGCCAAATCCAGGGCCGAGGAACATGACCGAGCCAAGTAAACACGACCCTGCCCCCCCCCCTCTCCGGTCCAGCCTCCCAAGGCCGCATTGTCATTCGCAATCCGCGCATCAGACAATTCGTTCTTCCACCATGGCCCCCAGTGCTCCATGGACTGCTCCCAAACCGGATGCGCTGCAGCCATGGCTTGAGGATCGCTGCCCGCGAGCAGCTCCGGGATATCCGAGGAAAAGAGGAACACCGAACATGGCATAAATTCGACCTCAAGGAAAACAGCAATAATTTTGAGAAGAACCTATGGCTGCCACCCAGCCGGAACACTCATGCCTTAAACAATCTGAAAATCGCAATCGCAATCGCAATCGCAATCGAAATCGAAATCGAAATCGTTTCATTCCACATCCGACCGCCAGCCCACCCCACTCACGCAGCCGGAGCAATCCGTTTCTTGCGCAGGGCAAAACGCTGCCAGTTCCAGTACTGGTAGACATAGGCCACGCATAGAGCCTGTACGGCCATGGACAGAAACATGGCCAGCCAGATGCCGGTGGCATGGGTGAAGATCAGGTGTCCCAGGATGAAGGCCAGGGGAATACGCACCAGCCAGGCCGTGCCGCCCATTACCAGGCCCTGGTAGATGGTTGCGCCTGCGCCGGTCAGGGCGCCGCCCAGGATCATGGAGACCAGCAGAAACGGCATGGCGGCGAGGTTGTAGCGCAGATAGTTGACCGCCTCGTCCCGCACCTCCGGATCCGGGGCGACAAAGGCGGCAATGGGCTCCAGGAACTGCCAGAGAACCACGGTCAGGATGCAGATGACCAGCAGTCCCTGCCCGAGGATCCGGTAGCCCATGCGCTTGGCCTCTTCCGGCTTCTTGGCGCCGAGATAATGGCCCACCAGAATGCTCGCCGTGAAATTGAAGGCAAATCCCGGCAGGAACATCAAGGACTCCACGCGCATTCCGGCGCTCATCCCGGCCAGGGCGACCACGCTGCCCACGGGCAGGCTGGCGGTGATGGAAAACAGGGCAATATACGCCGAATGCCAGACCAGCTGCATCAGGCCCGCGGGCCAGGCCACCTTGAACAGATATGGCGCGGCGCAGCGGATCCATTTCCACGGGGCAAAACTGCGCCGGACCAGCAACCCTCTGCGCTGGAGGATCCAGACATTGAACAGCCCCCCTGCCAGCACCGAGCCGAAGGTGCTCCAGGCCAACCCCTTGTACCCCAGCTCCGGAAAGCCGAACATGCCCAGACCCAGGGCAAAATCGCCGAAAGTGTTCAACGCCGCCACGATCATCATGCCGTACAGCGGATACAGGACCAGCTGCTGGGCGCGCAGGATCGCGTTGCCGATAATGAACAGGTAATAGGCCGGCAATATGAACAGATAGACGCTGAGCAGGTACGTCATGATGGGCAGCAGGCTTTCCGGCGTCTGCAGGATCCGGATCAGGGTTCCCTGGAAACCAAACCCGAAAACCAGCAGCAAGGCCCCGAACACGGCCGCCGCCTGCAGACTCAGCCCGACGTATCGCTGGACCCGGTGCGTCAGTCCGGCGCCGTAGGACTGGCTGATGGCCGCCACGCTGCCGTTGCCCACGGCAATGGCCACCACCAGAAAAATGAAAAAGGACTGGCTGACCATGCCCATGCTGGCCTGCACTTCCCGGCTGATCCGTCCGGCCACCCAGACATCCACGAAGCCGATCAGGAAGTGAAAAAGCATCATCAACACCTGGGGCCAGGCAAGCAGCCAGATGGTCCTGGTCGGCGACGCCTTGGGATCGAAGGGAAGCGACGGCTTGGTAGGCATTGCGGCCACGCCTCCTTTTCCCTGATTCAGCAAGGTAAATCTTCCTTCTTGCGATACGCCATCGCCTGCATCGAGGCCACGAGGTTGTCCGACGCATCACGCACTTCCACAAGATAGCTGGCCAATCGCCTGCTCCGTGAAAGTTCCCTTGCCGTTGCGAGGAGCGTTCCGGAGGAGACGGGTTGGTGATAGTGCATGCTGGCCTGCACGCCCAGCGCCACAGTGCCATGGGAGTTGGAGGCCGCGGCAAAGGCCAAATCCGCCAATGCGAAGAGCGTCGCACCGTGGGCCATGCCGAGGCTGTTGACGTGCTCCTGGGCCAGTACCATCCGAGCTGTGGCCGTACCAACTCCTACGGCAACGATCTCTATCCCGAGATGACGGGCCAGCCGGTCGTTTTCATTGATGTAACATTGAACTTTTTCCATTATGCTTCCGTCACGGACTGACACAGGTTTTGCCTGTCCGCATATCTTGGCTGCAATACCAGCCACCAGCCACTCACCACTAATGTGCTACACCATTTTCAACAGGACAAACCCGCCAACCAGGAGCAGTGTGAATATGATAGCCAGCAGATTGAAATACTTGTCGATGAACAAGGTGATCTGCGCTCCGAATTTCCAGATCAGCCAGGCCACGAGAAAAAAGCGGGCAGAACGGCCGACCAGGGAGGCCAGGATAAAGGGGACCAGGGAAATGTTGAAAGCCCCTCCTGCAATGGTGAAGACCTTGAACGGCAACGGAGTGAAACCGGCTGTAAAGACGATCCAGAAATTCCACTGCTCGAACAGTCCCTGGACCACGTTGAACTTGTCCACGGTGAAGCCGGGCACGTTGTTGAAAAAAAACTGGGCCAGGGCCGTAAACTCTCCGCTGATGGTCCACCAGGAAAAGTAGCCGATGCCGTAACCAAGAAGCGCACCGGTGACCGAGGCAATGGAGCAGACCGCGGCAAAACGAAAAGCATTTTCCCTGGCTCCGAGAATGAGCGCAATCAGCAGCGGATCTGGTGGAATAGGAAAAAATGAGGACTCAAAAAACGCGAGCACGAAAAGGGCCGCCGTTCCGTAGGGAGTGGCGGCCCAGCTCAAGACCCAGTCATAAAGCCTGCGCAGAATGTTCACGACAATTCAACTCCCGGGACGAATGCAAATCGGCTCGCAATCCGCCTGTTTTTGATGATGAAGACAAATGATGAAAAAGATGCACTTCAAGGCGATATTTCCCTTCACGTCAAGCTGTGTGAGCCATGAAACCGGGACGGATTTCCTCTCCCGACTGGCTTGCCCTGGCCATGAAACCCTTTCCGGTAATATGCGGCATGGAAGTACTGAACTACAGAAGCGGACTGAAGACCTTGGCTATGGCCTCCAGGAGTCGGCGGGGAAAAGGCCTGCGAGTCCAGGTTGCCGGATCGACCTTGTGTGAGCGGGATCGGTAATCGCTTTGCAGTTGGCGAACCGTATACAGAAATTCCTGATCAAAGAGAAACAGGACAACTTCCAGATTCAGATAAAAGGAACGGATGTCGAAATTTGCCGAACCGATCATGGCCATGGTGTCATCCACGCGCAGCAGCTTGGCATGGAGCATACCCTCATGAAACAGGTACACGCTCGCACCGTGTTCCATCAGGATGCCGCAATAGTGATAGCTGGCCAGGTCCACCATGGGATGATCGCTGCGCTGAGGCAGGATCAGATCCACTTCGACTCCTCTGCTCACCGCCAATCGCATTGCCGTCAGCAGACCTTCATTGGGAATAAAATACGGTGAAGTGATTACCACTTTGCGTTGCGCGGAATTGATGGCCAGGATCAGCAGATCCTGAAATCCCTCGGTGGGTTTGTCCGGTCCCGTGGGCACCACCTGCAAGGCCACCCCCCCTTCTTCAACCGCGGCGGGATAGAGCGTCATGCAATCCAGGGCCTCCCCGGTTTCCAGATACCAGTCCTCCAGGAACACGGCCTGCAGTTGTCGCGCACTGGGTCCTTCTATGCGTACCATCACGTCATGCCAGGCTCCGGCCTTGCGATGCCCGAAAACCGGTTCCACGATGTTCTGGGAACCGGCGTAGGCAATGCTTCCGTCGATCACCGCCAGCTTGCGATGATTGCGGATATCCAGGCGAGCCAGACGCATCCGCAGCGGATTGGCGGTCAACCCTGCCACCACCTGCACGCCGTGCAGTTGGAGTATCGCTCCAAGACCGCCGAACATCCCTCTGGAGCCGACCATGTCCGCCAGCACGCGGCAGCGAACTCCACGGCCGGCGGCACGGACCAGGGCGTCGCCCACTGTTCTGCCCATGGCGTCGTCGCGAAAAATATAGAAAAGCAGGTGCACATGATGCCTGGCCTGGTCGATGTCCTGGACCAGCCGCCGCACCACGTCATCGATGTCCGCCAGCAGAAGGACCTTGTTGCCGCCCAGCAGGGGCATGCCCCCATGATGTTCGGCCTGTTGCAGCAGGATTTCATAGTCCTCACGAACCCGGACATTGTCGAATTCCGGCAGGCTGGCATGAAGCCGGTGAACCGCGTCAAAGGCCTTATGCCGCTTCATACGACGCCGCACCCGCAAAAAGCCGATGCTCTGCTCCCCCAGCAGCAGATAGGTGATCAGCCCCAGCCACGGCATCACGAAAATCACGGCCAGCCATGCCAGGCATGTCGCCGAATTCTTTTGCCGCATGGCCACCACGGGAATCATGATCAACCGAATGACCCAACCGCTTAAGTTCAGGAAAAGAGAAAACTCGACCAGGAGCACCTCACCCTCCATCCGCTGTAACGATATGGCATGCCTTGATCCGACATGACACTCGCCTTGTCCTGGAAAAACCACGCGTCCGCATCAGCTCAAGCTTACCCGAAGGTGTTGCGAGGCCGAAAAATTGAGACGAACCGGAATACAGTCAAGTAATTACCCCAAATAGGTACTATTCAGCACATACACTATGGTTACTCGCCAGAACTGGATTTCGGCTTTCGCCGGAATGACGTATCATAGCCACATCCTTTCCAAGTTAAGTCATACCTGCGAAGGCCGGCGCTATCGCTATCCAGTCCGATTTTTCTCGGTTGAGCTGAGTAGTTACCCAAAATATAACAAAAACTCGCTCTGCGCCATAACAATCAACTTAAACACAACATATTAGAATTTATCAATAAAGATAAATATTCAACCTCTAAGATGATTTACAAGCTTTTCAAAATATACCACATGAAAATTACTGATACACGTAACCGGAAGGTGCCCCATACTCATCTCGAACTTTGGAACCCGCTTGCGGTTTATTCGCTCCATGGCAAACCTCAGCCAGGCCGAACTTGCCCGGAGCATTGGCGTGTCCACGCAGCACGTCAGCCGGATCGAACTGGGGCAGGTTTCGCCTTCGTTTTCCCTGCTGTCCAACCTGTGCGACGTTCTGCAGATAGCACCGGTAAACTTGTTTCTTTTTCCAGCCGAAAACGCCCTGTTCTCTCCTGACCAAACCGAAGACAGCTCTCCCCTGCACCACCGCCGGAATCTGCTGGCCTGGACCGGATTCTGGAAAATCGACCTTCCTGAACAAAAATTCACCTGGTCGAACTCTCTCTACATTCTCCTGGGCTATTCCCCCTACTCGGTCAAACCAACCCTGCGCCGCTTCAGCGGTCATGTCCTTCCGGATGATCGGGCCCTGTTCACGGAACGATTCGAGGAAATCCTGCAAGGTCTGCCGACACAGGATCTTTTCTTCCGGTTCCGCCGCCGGCAGGGTGGAGTTCGCCAGGCCCTTCTTCGGGTCGACGACCTGCAGCCCCGGACGTCTTCGAGCAGGGAGATCTGCGCCTGCATTCTGGACATTACTGAATGGCACGTTCTGGAAAATGCCCTGCTGCAGAACAAACTCCAACTGGAGGAACATGTTCGGGACAGGAACCTGGAGCTGTCCCTGGCCATTGAGGAATACCGCAAGGAACTCGACCAGCACAAAAAGCTGGAACAGGAGCTGCGATTGGCCGCCCGTTCGGCTGCCGTCATTCATGAGGCCCAGCGCGTTTCCCGGCTCGGAATCTGGGAATGGGACGGGTACAGTTCGGATATCAAGGCCTGCGACCTGTTCCACCAGATTCTGGGTTTGGACCCGACTCCAGAGCCCGAACCGGGTCCGCGAGTGCCGCCGACGCCGTCCCTTGCGGTCCGAACCATTGCTTTTCAACAATTTCAGGCGGCCTTTTCCGCACGGGAATGGAACCGGCTCCGCGAGACCATCCGAAAAAGCATGGCCATTCATGCTCCCTTCGAACTGGAACTTGAAGTCGTCCGACACGACGAGGAATGCGGTCATGTTTTGGTCCAGGGCTCACCAAGGCATGAGATCGGAAAGCCCGGGTTCATCGGCACGCTTCGCGATATCACGGAAATCTCGCAACGTGAGCAGGACCTGCGCGAAAAAATTTCCGAACTGGATACGTTTTTCAGCACTGCCATGGACCTGCTCTGCATTGTCTCCACCGAAGGCTATTTTCAGTTGCTGAACCCGGAGTGGGAACTGGTTCTTGGTTATCCGCTCAAGGAAATTACCGGAAGACGATTGCTTGATTTCGTCCTTCCTGAAGACCGTGCCGCGACCAGTCTGGCAATGCGGGACCTGCTGACGGACACCAGGCTCAAAAACTTCGTGAACCGATTCCAGACCAGGGACGGGGGGATTCGCTGGCTGGAATGGCGGGCCTGCCTGGCCAATGGATTGATCCATGCCGCCGCGAGGGATGTGACGGAGGTCAAGCTGGCCCAGGCCGAACTCACCGCGGCCAAACAGGCAGCGGAAACGGCCAACAAGGCCAAGAGCGATTTTCTGGCCCACATGAGCCATGAAATCCGTACTCCGTTGTCCGGAATCATGGGCACTCTGGAAATGCTCATGGACAGCGCCGACGACAACTCCCGCACCCCCATGCGCATGGTCATGGACGCAGCCCATTCCCTGGTCGGAATCATCAACGACATCCTCGATCTTTCCAAGATCGAGGCGGGCAAGCTGGAGTTGAACATCGTCCCTGTGGACATCAGGCAACTCATCCGTTCCTGCCTGGATATCTATGAACTGGAAGCCCAAAAAAAGGGCCTCAAGCTGAAACCACGGGTTGCCGATTCCGTGCCTGTTTGGATTCAGGCCGATGAACTGCGGTTGTCCCAGATCCTGCGCAACCTTGTGAGCAATGCGGTCAAATTCACCGAGCAGGGAGCCGTGGATGTCGATGTGGAGGTCGAGATCGGCGATCCAACGGCTGATCGGCCCACGCTGCGCCTTCGGGTGGCGGATACGGGACCGGGAATTGCTACGGAATTCCTGCCGCGCATCTTCGATGCCTTTGCCCAGGACGGATCCACCCGGGCCATGGGACACAAGGGAACGGGGCTTGGAATGCCTATCAGCAAAAACCTGGTCGAAATGATGGGCGGAACTATCCACGTCGCGAACAATCCCTCCGTCGGATGCACCTTCACAATACAACTGCCCTTCTCCATTGCTGACAATTCCCTGAAGGCAAGTTCCCCGATGGTGGAACATCCGGAACAGAAATCCAGCCCCAGGATACAGGACAAGGGCATAGCCGAACTGCCTCCGCTGCGCGTTTTGCTGGTGGAAGACACGGAAACCGTCCGGATTTTCATGCGTTACATCCTGGAACGGGCCGGCCATCACGTGGAAACCGCGAGCAATGGAATGGAAGCTCTGGAATTGATGGCTGCAGCACCGGCGCAAACTCCATTTGACGTTATTTTGATGGACGTCCGAATGCCGGTCCTGGATGGATTGGAGACAACACGGCGCATTCGGCGTTTGGAAAGTACGGCAGCGGAGTACGGCTTCGGGAAACGCACCCCCATTATCGCCCTGACAGCCCATGCCATGGCCGAAGATCACCAATCCTGCACAGATGCGGGAATGGATGCGGTGGTGATCAAACCACTGAACCGGGATTCTTTTTTTCAAACTCTCCAGGATGTTGTAACCAGATTCAAATCCGACGCTGCTTTGGGGAACAATATTGAGCCGCGATCTGATGCGTTGAAGTCCACTCCGGATCCCTCCGCCCTGCCCCTGGTGAACGAGGTTCTCGGCATCAGCCAATGTGACGGGGATGCAGCGCTTTGGTTTGACCTGCTGCATCGATTCGTCGATACTGAAGCTCCCAACTTTCGTATCTCGTTACAAAACGAATCCAATAACATGAATTATGAGGAGCTTTCCGGCATTGCCCACAAAATTAAAGGCATTGCCGCAATGCTGCATCTGCCCCGCTTGCTTCAGAATGCCGCAATGCTGGAACAAATGGCCCGAAAAAATAAAGCGCTATCCGTCGCGGACGGAATCAAGGACGTTTTGCAGTCTATTGCCGAACTCGAAGACTACGTATATGTCAATCGAATCAATACCCGGTAACTTTTTTGATGTTGCTTGCTGCTTCCGTAACTACTCAGCAGTTCCGGAGAAAAGATCTGTTATTCTGACTTCCATATTTTCTCCACTGGTAACTACTCAGCTCATCCGCGAATGATTCAGGCTGGATAGCGATAGCGCCGGCCTTCGCCGGTATGACTGACACAAAGCGACATAATACGCGATGTCATTCCGGTGAAAGCGGGAATCCAGTGCTGGAGGATGACCCATACACCGTGTTGCTGAATAGTTGCCTCCACTGTTTTCTGTCGAGTGCGGATCCTTTCGCACCCGACTCTGATAAAACGAACACTCAACCAGCCAACCAATGTACAAGCATGATGGGAGGAAGCAATGAAGAACATTCGGCTCGGGGTTAAACTTGTCGGCGGATTTGCCGTTGTGGCGTTAATCGTTTTCATCGTGGGCGCTTTCGGATGGTGGGGCGCGAACAATCTGACAGGACATATCGAAGAGGTGGGCACGGTCCGCCTGCCCAGCATCCAGACGCTGCAGGACATCGAAAAGGAATACGAATCCCTGCGCGTGGCCCAGCGCACCCTGCTGGTGCCGGGACTTGCCCCGGCAGACATGCAGCGCCAGTTCGACAACCTGCTCCGCCAGCGCAACGACATCGCAAGACTGCGCGACGAATTCGAGGCGCTCCCGGCAACGGCCGAAGAAGCGGCGCTGTGGCGCCAGACAGCGGCTGCACTGGACGCCTGGAGGACGGTCAACGACCGGTTCATCGAAATGGGCAGGGAGTTGCAGCGCACCGGCATCAGCAATCCCGCCAACCTGCGGGCCAACCTGCAACAGTTCCGCGGCGATCACCATGCCGTGATGGGCAACGTGTACGCCCTGATCACCCGCGGCGTGCAGTTCGACGGCGGAGACGATCCCACGGCCTGCAACTTCGGCCGCTGGTTGGCCGGTTTCCGCACGGAAAACGCCCGCCTGCTGGACATCCTGCGGCGCATGCCCGCATCGCACAATCCCTTCCACTCCTCCATCGGCAACATCAAGCAACTGGTCCGAGACGGCGACACTGCCGCTGCCAATCAGGTTCTCGTCCGGGAAACAATACCCGCGGCCGAGGAAACCTTTGCCCGCTTCGACGAACTGATCGCCATCGCCCAGGAGGCGGAATCCATTTTCGAGAGCATGACCCAGACGGCCATGGTTGAAGTGCGGGAACGTCAGGGCGAAGCCCTTAGACTGCTCACCCAGGTCCTGGAGTTGAACGAACGGTATACCGAAGAAGCCGTGTCCGCTGCCCAGACGGACGCGGCCCAGGCCCAAGTCGTGGCCATCGCCGGCATTCTTATCGGGGTCATCCTGGCTCTGGCTCTGGGCATCATCCTGACCCGGGCCATCACCAACCCGGTTTCCAAGGGCGTGCGCTTTTCCGAGGAACTGTCCACGGGCGAACTGGACGCGCATCTGGAAGTGGATCAAAAAGACGAAATCGGTATTCTGGGCAAGGCCATGCAGGAAATGCAGGGCAAGCTGCGCCAGATCGTCGGCGAGGTGAAATCGGCCTCGGAGAATGTGGCCTCCGGCAGCGAGGAACTGTCCGCCTCCGCGGAACAGATGTCCCAGGGCGCCACGGAACAGGCCGCGGCCGTGGAGGAAGTATCCTCCAGCATGGAGCAGATGACCGCCAATATCCGCCAGAACGCGGACAATGCGGCCCAGACCGAAAAGATCGCCCTGAAGGCGGCCCAGGACGCCCAGGAAGGCGGCAAGGCCGTGTCCCAGACCGTGACGGCCATGAAACAGATCGCCGAGAAGATTTCCATCATCGAGGAAATCGCCCGCCAGACCAACCTCCTGGCCCTGAACGCGGCCATCGAGGCGGCCCGGGCCGGGGACGCGGGCAAGGGTTTTGCCGTGGTGGCCGCGGAAGTGCGCAAGCTTGCGGAGCGCAGCGGCAGCGCGGCCTCGGAAATCAGCGAGCTGTCCGCTTCCAGCGTGCAGGTGGCGGAGCAGGCCGGGGAGATGCTGGTCAAGATCGTGCCGGACATTCAGCGCACGGCAGAGCTGATTCAGGAGATCAATGCCGCCAGCCGTGAGCAGAGCATCGGCGTGGAGCAGATCAACAAGGCCATCCAGCAGCTGGATCAGGTCATCCAGCAGAATGCTTCGGCCGCCGAGGAAATGGCCTCCACCTCCGAGGAACTCTCCAGCCAGGCCGAGGAACTGCAGGCCACCATGGCCTTCTTCAAGATGGGCAGTGATACCGGAGTATCCTCCCGCCGCGTCCAGAAACCGCGCAGGGCAGGAAACATGCTCGGCGGCTCACAAGCGGCGATAGCGTCCAAACCCGCAAAACCGGCCAAATCACAGGGGTTTGCCTTGGATATGGGCAAGGAGGACGAAGAGTTCGAGAAGTTCTAGTAGTTTGGGAACCTTCTCGGTAACTGCAAAAACTTGCAACAAGCATGGCCTGGATGCCCGCCTACGCGGGCATGACGTTGCTTGAAAACAGCTTACTCATTGAAGTCATTCCCGCGAAGGCGGGAACCCAGTTTCCCAAGCTACTCGCAAGTTATGTTTCAACATTTTGCAGTTACTCTTCTCGGCAAGAATGGAACTAGGGGTGCGGCTCACACAACCTTCAGGGCGAACGGCGTGAACCGCACCCCATAAATTTCGTGATGATTGAAAACCGCTACTGCTGCACCCTAAAGCCGGAGAGGCAACATGAATGAAAAATTCAGCACGACGTTGAACCAGTACCTGACCTTCACCCTGGACAGGGAACTCTATGCCATGGACATCGCCAAGGTCCGCGAGGTTCTGGAATATACGGACATCACGCGGGTTCCGCGTACGCCGGATTTCCTGCGGGGAGTGATCAATGTCCGCGGTCGGGCCGTGCCCGTGGTGGACATGCGGCTCAAGTTCGGCATGACCAGAACCGAAGAAACCGTGAACACCTGCATCATCATCGTGGAAGTGGATGTGGACGGCGAGAACACCATCCTGGGAGCCTTGGCCGACTCGGTCCAGGAAGTCTTTGACCTGGAACCGGATCAGATCGAACCGGCCCCTCGTCTGGGCACCCGCATCAAGACCGAATTTATCGAGGGCATGGGCAAGAACGGCGAACAGTTCATCATCATTTTGAACATCGACAAGATCTTTTCCGCCGAGGAACTGGCCATCGTCAAGGACATGGAGGAAGCGGCCTGATCTCTGGCCATCCGCATCGGGTAACTACTCAGCTCAGGTTGAAAAAAGGTAACTACTCAGCTCATCCGAGAAACTCAGACTGGATAGCGATAGCGCCGGCCTTCGCCGGTATGACTGAACTTGGAAAGGACGTGGTATGATACGCCATTCCGGCGAAAGCCGGAATCCAGTTCTGGCGAGTGACCACAGAGTATGTGTTGAATAGTTACGAAAAAAGATAGCTTTTCAAGAATTGCGGCAAGCATGACCTGGATTCCCGCCTTCGCGGGAATGACTTGTTTTTTAATGCCGTCTCCAAGTTCAGTCATACCCGCGAAGGCGGGTATCCAGCCGTTTTTAATCAGGTGAGCTGAACAGTTACTGCATCATTAATCATCGCGGGCGAAGCGTTCCTGCTTCGCCCGCACCTCGCGACCCTACTTCACGTAAATCTTCACCAGATTGGTGGCCGTGCGCTCCTGGCGGGGTTTGGGTTGTCCCGCAGTGATCACCACGGCCTCGCCGGTGGCGAATTCCCGGCAGCTGTCCACGAAATATTCCGTCCTGTCCAGGTGATCCGAAAGCTGCTCCTTGACCGGGTACGGCAGCACTCCTTTGGAAAAATTCAGGAACTGGCGGACCAAAGGCTCGGTGCTCAGGGCATACAACGGCTGCTCTGGCCGGCAGGCGCTGAGGTGGCGGATGGTGGCGCCGGACATGCTGTGGGCCACCAGAGCCCGGACTTTGGCCTTTTCGGCCAGCAGACAGGCGGCATAGGCCAGAAACCAGGCCGGATCGCTCTGGTCCCTGGGGGCAATGGGTCCTGGATTGTGCCGGGCGGCAAATTTCTCCGCTTCGTTCCCGATCTGGTTCATCTGCCGTACCGTTGCCAGGGGGTAATGCCCAACGGCCGACTCCTCGGAGAGCATCACGCAGTCCGTGCCATCCAGGATGGCGTTGGCCACGTCCGTGATTTCGGCCCGGGTCGGCACGGGGTTCTCCACCATGGAAAGCAGCATCTGCGTGGCCACGATCACCGGTTTCCCGGCCTGATTGCAGGCCTTGATGATCTCCTTTTGCAGACCTGGCAGCGATGCCAGGGGGCATTCCAGCCCCAGATCGCCGCGGGCGACCATGATCCCGTCCGCCAGCTTGAGGATTTCCTGCAGGTTCTCCACGGCGTTCAGGCGCTCCAGCTTGGCGATCACCGGCACCCGATGTCCAAGGCGTTCCATTTCGTTGATCAGGGATTGGACGTCCTGGGCATCCTGGACAAAGGACAGAGCCACCACGTTCACGCCCAGTTCCAGGCCATAGGCCAGATCCTGACGATCTTTCGGGGTGAATGCGGGCAACGGGCTGACCTTGCCGGGAAAGGCCACGCCTTTTCTGGATGCCAGCAGACCGGAATTGAGCGCCTTGAGCCGGACGGCATGGGCGTCGATCTTCTCCGCCACATTGAACTGCAGCCCGCCGTCGCTCAAGGTCACGGTATCGCCGACAGCAAGCACCTCCAGCATTTCCGGGTGGTCCAGATCGATCCAGCGCGCCTTGTTTCCTTCAAGAGCCGCCCCGTGCTCGTTTTGCTTGCCTGGAAGCCCCATGATCAGCTGATCGTCCTTGAAGACGTCCCAGGGTGCGTCCTTGATTTCGCCGATCCGGATCTTGGGACCGGAAAGGTCCTGCATCAGGCTCAGGGAAAGATCCATCTCCGCTTCCAGAGCCTTGAGCCGGCCGATCACCATTTCAAAATAGGCCCGGTCCCCATGGGAGGAATTAAGTCGAAAAACCCGCACCCCCTGTTCGATCAGCTTGCGCAACATATCCTCACTGTCTATGGCCGGACCGACAGTGACCACAATTTTCGTCTTCATGGAACACCCTCCTGAAACTTGAATCCAAAGTTTATTTATCCCCATTGCCGAACAGATCGTCTATCCGATCCTCAAGCTCTCGCAGCTTCCAGGCATCCGCGATGCTTTCATCCAGAACATGCACGCTCACCGTATCGCCTTGCAGGTCAACGCCGGCCGTACCGGGCAACAGACTGACCACCCAGATGAAGAAAACCCGCGCCGGTTCCGATTTGAACTTCATATCATGAGTAATCACCACAGGGCTGAGGTCCATCCGCGGCCGCAAGGCCCTGCGGGCCACGTCCAGGCCGCCCAGCAGGGATTGGTGCAAGAAATACGGCATGAAACGCAGCAGCCCTCTGATCCGCAACTTCCATGCGCCCGGAGGAATCATCCACAGGCTGAGAATCGATGCCGCCGCAACAGCGATGATTCCCAAGCCGGAAAGCGGCGAACCGCCCTGGGTGAGCACCCACCAGAGCAGGGCGAACATCACGATCCGCTGGATCAACATGCGCGGCTTCAGGAGCCGGAGATCCCGCTTTTTCGCACCCCGCTCTGTCGTCATGGTATTCCCCACCACGCCAAAGCCGTAAATCCGAGCAACAGAGCCGTGAAGAGCAGGCCCACGGTATGCCAGTACAGCAGTCGCCGTTCCAACATGTCCGGGACCGTGCGCATCCACCGGCTCTGCAGCACCCGGTCCGACCAGGTCACCAGATTGACCGATCCGCAGGAGGGATCGCACAACGGCCCCTTCCGCCATGCCCTGTACGCCCGGACCAGGACGCGGTCCACCGAACCCAGAATCAGGTCATCCAGCCCCCGTCGCTCCAGACCGTCCTTGTTCCAGCGCACGAACAGCGCCGCGGCAGCCATGCCCAGCATGATGGGCCAGAGACCGTCCCAGATGTCCAGCCAGCCAACCGTGAACACGGCCGGCCCCTCCGGAAACGCGGTGTTCAGGAGCGGCGCGGCAATCAGCAGCAGAGCGGCCACGGCCCCCCAGGCGCCGGCCATTCGGACTCCTGCCGTCTTCCGGCCCTGTGCCATGGCCTCGCGAACCCGCCAGACCAGAACCGCCAGCAGCAGCATGGTCCCCATGGCGGTCACGGAAAGCATGGCCTTGAAATACCCGCTCCAGGCCAGGGGCAAATGCGCCACACCCTCTTTCAGGGACTCTTTGACAATGGACCCGCCGGTGAACGGCAGCCCCGCCAGAACAAGTCCCGCCAGCATCAATCCGGCCAGAACAAAGGGCGCCTGCCGGGAGTCCCTGCCTGTGATCTTTGCCACGCCGACCCCGAAAAACAGCGAGGCTTTTGCCAACCCGTGCACCAGGGCGAAGAGCAGCACCCCTGAAATCAGTGACTGGGCTTCGCCGGCGCCGGGCAACAGGGCAAAGCCGAAGGCCATGGTCATCAGCCCCATCTGGCTGACGCTGGAATAGGCCAGAATGGTTTTCGGATCATGCCGGAGCACGCCGGATGCCACGCCGTACACCGCCGCGATCAGGCCCAGCCAGGCCAGCGTCATGCCCCAATGGCTCAATCCCGCGCCCAGGGGGAAGAACTGCAGCCAACCCAGCAGACCGGCCTTGATCATCACCCCGCTGAGCACGGCGCTGGCCGCGGTGGGCGCGGCGGGATGGGCCAGGGGCAGCCAGAGGTGCAGGCCAATGACCCCGGCCTTGATGCCGAAGCCGATAAATACCAGGGCCAAAACGAGATCTGCCTGTCCGTGTCCGGCAAGAGTCGCGCGAATTTCGGCAAACAGCAGACTCTCTCCGGAAACTCCGGCATAGTAGAACCCGGAAGCCAGCAGCACCTCGCCGATCACGGCCATGGTCAAATAGACGCGTCCGGCATACAGGGCCTTGGATGTCCGGTCATGGATGATCAGTCCATAGGCGGCAAAGCTCATTAAGGCAAAAAAAACATAAAAGGAAGCCAGGTCCTGGGCTACGCACAAGCCCAGGTTGCCGCACAGGGTCAGCAGGAAGAACAGCGCGAACCGGGTTTGCCCTGAACCGACCTTGCCTGACTCCTTGGCGGACGTGCGGGCAAAGACTCCGGCTGCCGTCCAGAGCAGGGCCGCCAGGAGCAGAAAAACCCGCCCGTACGGCCCGAAATGCAGCGTCGTGCCCAGAAACAGGGCCGAAAAAAAAGCGGATTCAGCTCCACTGCCCCACAGTGCCAATGCCAGGGCAGGCAGGGGCGCGGCCCAGAGCCCTTCCCGGGAGATCACGCTCCGCATTCCGGGAAACACGAGCAGTCCGGCCAGAACCAGAGGCCAAAGCACGGCTGTCAGCCAGGTCATGGCTGCCCCCTGCCGGCGACAATCTGGTGCGCCACGCCCAGAGGGCTCCATTCCCAGCCGGCAAAGACCCCGGCTCCCAGTGACATCAGGGCCGTGACAATGGTGGGAAACAGAAGCATCCAGGGAGCTTCGGGTAAGGCCCCGGATTTGCGGACAGGCTCCCCAAGGATTTCCTGGCCCGGAACAACAAACCAGGCCCGATACAGGATGGGCAGAAAATAGGCGGCATTGAGCAGACTGCTGGCCACAAGAACCAGGACCACCCAGTCCTGACCGGCCTGAATGCCGCCCTGGGCAAGATGCCACTTGCTGACAAAGCCGGCCACGGGCGGCACGCCGATCATGCCCAGGCTGGCGATGGTGAACATGGCCATGGTCAGGGGCATGACCCGGCCCAGACCGTTCATCTGATCGATCCGGCTGATGCCTCGGGATTCGGAAAAAATGCCGGCGCAGAAGAACAGGGTGATTTTCATGATGCCCTGATGCACGAGATGGGCAAGCCCGCCCACAGTGGCCAGCGGTCCCGCGACCACCGCTCCCAGGGCGATGTAGGAAACCTGGCTGACCGTGGAATAGGCCAGCCGCCGCTTGAGGTCGTTCTGCATCAGGGCCCGCACGGACCCGAAAACAATCGTTCCCGCCACCACCATGGCCAGGGGCTCCAGCACCTGCAACTGGGCCGCGAAGTCCTTGCCGTACACGTCCTGAACCACCCGCAGCACGCCGAAGGCCCCGGCCTTGACCACGGCCACGGCATGGAGCAGCGCGCTCACCGGCGCGGGCGCGACCATGGCCTCGGGCAGCCAGCCGTGCAGCGGAACGAATGCGGTCTTCACCGCCAGGCCGATGATCAGCAGGACGAAAATGACCCGCAGATGCCATGGGCCGATATGATCCAGCCCCGCCAATGTGCCGCCGGAAACGAAATCCTGGGGACCGGCCAACAGCTGCAGCCAGACCACGCCGATGAACAGCAGGGCTCCGGCGCTCATGGCGTACCAGAGATAGGTTCTTCCCGCGGCCAGGGCCCGGGGCGTGCCCTGATGCACCACCAGGGGATAGGTGACCAGGGTCAGGAACTCGTAGAAAATGAAAAAGGTGATCAGGTTGCCGGCCAGGGCCACCCCGGTGGAGGCGGTCACGCAGAGGCTGAAGAAGCCGAAAAAGCGGCTCCGGTTGCGTGAGCCTTCCAGGTAGCCCACGGCATAGAGCGTGGTCAGAAACCAGAGATTGCTGGACAAGGAGACAAAGGCCAGGGACAGCAGGTCCACCTGAAGCAGAAAATCGAAACCAAGGCCCATGGTAAAACGAACTTCGTAGACTTGGTCATGCACCAGCACTCCCCAGGCCATCACGAAGACCGCCACGACCTTCACCGTGGCACCGGCCATGTTCAGGGTTGTGCGCCATCCCGAACGTTCCCCCGGCAGCAGGAAAATGATCAATCCGGTAAACAGGGAACTGCACAGGACGATCAGCGGCAGCCAGGAGGTCATGGTCATGGACGCCCTCCTGGAAGATCCGGAAAGGCCATTCCAACACCTTGAGGCAACATGGCAATCACCTCTTCCGCCCGAAAACCGAACAGTACGCAGAGCACGCCAAGGCTCAGGGCGACCAGGGTCATGAGCATTGGCACGGGCTTGAGGTCCATGGGCCGGCCAGTGGAGGGGACGAAGGTGAAGGACAATATCTTGAAGACATAGGCAGCGGTGAGCAGTCCACCCAGGGCGATGACCACCACCCACCACCACTGCCCGCTGGCCAGGGAGGCTTTCAGAAGCATCCATTTGGCCACGAAGCCGGCGCTGGGCGGCAAGCCCATCAGGCTGATTCCGGCCACGCCCAGGGTGAAGGTGATCACCGGCAGGCGTCCGGCTATGTCACGCATTGAGCGCAGGTCGTCCGTGCCCATGGCCAGCACCAGGCAGCCCGCGGCCAGGAACAGGGCCGCCTTGGCCAGGCCGTGGGAAAAGACGTGGAACATCATGCCGGTCCAGGCTATGGAAGCCCAGGCATCACTTCCGTGCGCCCCTCCCGCGGGAGTGACCAGGGCGAACAGCAAGAACAGATACCCCAACTGACCCACCGTGGAATAGGCGATGAGCATTTTCAGGCTTGTCTGGCGCACGGCCTGCATTGATCCCCAGAGCACGGCCACTGCTCCCATGAGGCCGATCATCTGACCGGTGGCGGGAACGAGAATCTCCGGAAAAACCACGAACCAGATCCGCAGAAGCAAAAAAAAAGCCGCCTTGGTCACCATTGCCGACAAAATGGCGCTCACCGGGGCCGGCGCACTGGAATGGGCCGGAGGCAACCAGAAGTGAAAAGGCAGCAAGGCCCCCTTGATCAGCAGGCCGAAGGTCATCAGCCCGAATGCCGCCAGTACCGGCAGGGAAGGCGACATGGCCTCGGCCAGGAGAAAGAAGTCGAGGCGGCCGATCTGGGCGTAGAGCAGGGCCACGCCCAGCAGGTACATCAGGGAGGCGAACATGGTGGCCAGCAGATAGCGCAACCCCGCCGTCAGCGAAGCCCTGGTCCCGGAAAGCACGGTCAGCCCCACGGCCGCGATGCCGACAATCTCCAGCAAAACATAGGCGTTGAAGATGTCGGAACAGAGATACAGACCGTTCAGCCCAGCCCAGAGCAGCAGCCATATCGGCCAGAAGTACGGCCGCATCCGTTCCTGACCGTGCCGCCGGTCGCCTCGAACCGGCGAGGGTTGACCGAAGAAGCTCGCTGCATACAGCCCGACCAGCACTCCGACAATGGCCGTGAGGAGCATGAACAACGCTCCGATGCCGTCCAGATACAAGCCGATGCCCAGGGGCGCGGCCCATCCACCCAGTTCCACCCGGGCAAATCCGTGCTCCCAGACATGCATCACCAGGTTGATGCAGACGCCGAACACGGCCCAGGAAGCCGTCAAGCCCGCCCAGGCAATAGCCCGCCCCCGCAGCAGCAGGCAGGTCATGGACCCGAGAAAGGGAATCCAGATCGCCCAGACCAGGTGCGTCATTGCTGGTCTCCGTCCCGGTCGGAGTTCACTGACGGCGGATCATCGTCGGGGCGATGGATCCGCCGCACCAGGGCCAGGGCAAGGGCGGTGGCGCTGATGGCCACGACAATTCCGGTCAGCACCATGGCCTGCGGGACCGGGTCGGCAAACTCGTCCTGATTGCGGTAGGCCGTGCTGATCAACAGCAGGAATACCCCCCCGGCAATGACGTTCAAGGCCATGATCTGACGCAGCAGATGCCGCCGGACCATCAGTCCGTGCAGACCCAGCCCCACCAGCAGGACGGCAACAATGGAGTAAAGAAGAAAGGTGCTCATTGCATGCCGGGTTCCGTGTTTCGGTACAGTATTTCCGGGCTTGTTCAGAGCCTGTCGACACATCCGGAATTGAGCCGCCCGCTTCGCTCATGGAAGATGCGAAGGTCGCCAAGAAATAAATTTTGGCTTCCGCTGGAAAGATGTGGAAGCCAAAGACTCGCCGCCTATCGGCAATATTGGTTCCGCCCGCGGGGAGGACTATTCCGATGCGGCATCGTCACACTTGACCGTATTTCTTCTGTCCCTGCCGCCGGACAGGACGTGCACCACCAGGGAGGCCAGGGTCACGCCGATGGAAATGGTGGCTGCGGATTCCAGGACGAGGATCAGCGTCTTGGCCCATTGTTGCGGAAATTCCAGGGGATGCAACCGGGGAGCGAAGCTGGTGACCGCTGCCAGGAGCAGCACCGCGCTGAATCCAAACATCACAAGAGACAACAAGGCATTGCGGGAAAGCGTGTTCACGGATGGCAATCCGGTCAGCCGGAGCAGAACGAGCCCGGCGGCCAGGACGACCCCGGCCTGGAACGCCCCGCCCGGCGAATGCTCCCCCAGCCAGAGCAGTTGGACCGCAACGAGCAGGACAATCGGCGTCAGCAGGCAGACCAGCCAGCGCAGCACGGAATTGGAGGTTTCCCGGGCCTGCATCCGCAACTCCCGGCGGCCGTACACGGCCAGCACCGCAACCAGGGCCAGGATCAGCACGCCCAGTTCCAGCCAGGTGTCGTAAAGCCGAAAATTGAGCAGCACCGCGGTCACCGGATGCTCTACCCCGCTGTCCCGCATGGCCTGCGCCGCCCACTCCGTCAGGCCGCCCTTGTCAGTGGGCAGGTGCGTCACCGTCAGGACCAGCAGCAGGGTCAGCAGCCCCACCAGGCCCCCGGCAAGAAGATAGTGCATCCGGCCAGGGCAGGACGCATCCAGATCCAGGCGACAGGGCACAGCCTGGAACTGAGTGACCGACAGATCGTCCTCCCCAGTCCGGACCTGGTTCCGGTTTTCGTCCGTGTCGCCGGGGCCTTGGCGGTCACGGTACTGATCGTCTCGGACCCGGTTCGGCTCGATTCCCTTGAACGTGCCGAAGAGGAGCACTCCGGCCAGGCCTGCGCCCACCGCGGCCTCGGCCAGCGCGATGTCCGGAGCCTGCAAGCGAATCCAGGCCAGGGAAAGAAACAGGCCGAAGGAAACGAAGAGCACCGTGGCCTGAAACAGATCCGAAGCCATCAGAAGCCGCCGGCTGACCATCAGCAGCGCTCCCACCAGGAGCACGTCGAAAACCAGCATCAGGATCATGCCTGTCCTGCCTTTCTCTTGCGCATGATGCTCTGTCCGACCAGGAAGCAAATGCTTGAACTGGCTGCCAGAGCCAGGAGCCAGATCAAGATGATCTTCACGGCTTCACTGAGAGAATCGCCTGTCAGCACCAAGGCCAGGGCGATCAGCCCCAGACCCAGGTTGTCCGCCTTGGTCAGGGCGTGAATCCGGCTCAAGGAATCCGGAAATCGCAGCAGGCCGATGGTGCCGGCCAGAAAAAAGAAGGCTCCAGCCAGACACAGGCCGCCGGAAAGGATCTGGAGAACCAGCGTCATGCCCTACTCTCCGGGAGCAATGCGACGATCGTTCTTCTCGGCGTCGCTCTCATCGATTTCGCCGCGCACGAAAGCGACCACGGCCAGCACGGCCAGCAAGGCGAAAACCAGGGCGGCATTGCGGATGGCCGGGGCGTCAAAGGCCACGGCCAGGAGCAGCACAATAGCCACGCCCGTGGTGCCGAAAAGCTGCACCGCCACCACACGGTCCTCCTGGTTCGGGCCGCGAAAAACCCGAACCAATCCGACAATCATGGTCACGAGCAGAAAACAGGCCACTCCCAGATAGAAACTCGGCATCGGCACATTGCTCCCGGCATTTTGCCCATTACTCCGGCTTCTGCTTTCCTTCCTTGTATCCTTGCGAGAACGCCGCCTTTGCTTTTGCAAAACTCTCGGACCAGGTCTCCCAGGAGCGCTCAAGGCCCTGTTTCACCCCTTCCCAGGAAGATTCTCCCGCTTCCTGCAATGCCGCGATTTTTTCTTCGACCTCCTTGCGCCGGGCCCGCAATTCTTCCAGCCGGTGATGATACTCAAGTTTTGCTTCAGCTTTGACCAGGTCGGCCTGGGCCTCCAGCTTGTCGATCTCGGCATTCCAGGCATCAATTTTGGCTTTCATCTTCTGGATGTAGGCTTCTCGCTTTTCACTCATGGGTCTCCCTTTTCGTTTTTGCCGGAACTTCGTCCGACGATTCAAATGAACATAACTATTTCCTCACGCTTGGCCAGGAATGATCGGCCGCGAAAGTCGTCAATCCTCAGTTTCCTTTTGGAATTCGCGCACTGTGTTCGCCCAGGCCTCGTTCAGAACGAGATAGGCATCCATGAATCCCTTGCGCAGATGTTCCCAGGCCCCTTCGGAGGATTGCTTCAGGCTTCCGTACTTTTCGGCCAGGTCGATCCGTTGTCGGCGCAATTCCTGAATTGCCCGCAAGGATCTCTCCCGGGCCGCCTCGCTCATCTCGTCCCAATTGCTTTTGATGGACCGTTCCAGGTTGTCCAGGCGCTGATCCAGGGACTCCAGCGCGGGCTGAGCCTGCTGCACGGCCTTGTCCCGCTGTTCCGCCCCATATTTTGTCAACACATCACCCAACTCCCGCATCTCCCGGCGAACATCCTCGAACGACGCCTCATCCGGTCCAGCATCGGCCCAGGCGGCAGGAACGACCAAAACCAATACCATTACAAGGGCGAATATTGTACATGTACATGTAGAGACAAGGCATGCCTTGTCTCTACGAATTCTACAAATATTCATCATATAATCGCATATATTCATAAAACCCCCTAGATTATTGTGGGGTAGAGACAAGGCATGCCTTGTCTCTACAAATTGCACAATATTCATCATTAAATAACGCATATTCATCAAACGCCTGTACATATCATGATTGGTAGAGACAAGGCATGCCTTGTCTCTACCAATTGCCAAATATTTATCACACAATCACGCATATTCATCAACGCCTGTACATATCCTGATCGTAGAGACAAGGCATGCCTTGTCTCTACCAATTTCACAAATACACATCACAATCACACAATCTTGCATATTCATAAAACCCAGTACATTATTGATTAATTCAATTACATTCGGATGGCTGATCGGGAAACGCCATGGCTCACCCCACACGCAGCTGCGCCAGGGAAGCAATTGCCTCGCCGCCGCTGATGTCCGGCTTGATGTGCAGTTCCAGGATGGTCACGCCGTTCAGATCGATATAGATGTTCTCGGTTTCATACTGCATGCCGCTGGGACTGAAATTCCACTGCTGGCGAAGGATGTCCTTGTAGGTTTGGCCGCTGTCCGGAGACCAGCGCAGCACGAATTCATGGGTCCGCTCCACCTGGGCTTCCTCGAAATGGATCCAGATCCGCCGAATGGGTCGCGGTTCATTGAAAATGAGCCGGATGGTCTGTTCACCCGGTTGCCCCGCACGCCATCCGGAAGGATTTCCCGGCAGCAGGGCATGCTCGATGGGATGGTTCGGGTCCTCGGAGCTGATTTCCACTTCCGCCGCTGTCTCCAGATCCACCCAGTCGCCCTCCGGCCCGCTGTCCGCTTCCACATTGGTTGGGACTATTCGTTTCTTCATCCGTATGCTCTCCTTTGCCGCTCAAGGCGGATTGATTGATGTGACCTGCTTACTTGCTCCTGGGGAGCATGAATCAGGCATCCATCCGATTAACAACCCGAACGTGACCCCGATTTCTACTCTTTGCGCTTCCCGGACAAGGCCTCGCCATAGCCTTTCTTCAACGCTTCCCAGGAAGAATCGATGCCCTTTCTGAGTTCGGCCCATGCCGGTTCGCCCGCCTTTTGCAGTGCGGCGATTTTATCCTCCACTTCTTTGCGTTTGGTGCGCAACATCGTGATCTGCTCGGCGTATTCACTCTCCTTTTCCGCCTTGACCTGCTTGGCCTTGACCGCCAGCCGATCAATGTCGACATTCCACTCTTCGAGTTTTTCCTTCAGCATCCGAAGATACGCATCCCGCTTGTCCAACACGCTTTCACTCCTTATCTTGCATATCAAATCTCACACAACAAGGACAATACCATGACAATATCGCTCCAAAAATATGCAGCATGTCCTGCTCATCATGACCGTGACAGCCGGTGCCACAATTCCGTCATCTTGACCTGCCGGTAAAAACAAGTCAATTTGTATGGCATGTTGGCTCGGAACTGCTCAAACATCTGTTGTGACGTGCGGATGTGGTTTCGAAATGATGACATTCCCCCACCATATCATGGCAATCTTGGGCACCCGCAAGGGGAGCCCCTACTGGTCCAGACAAGAACATGTTCTTGAACCACGTACGCTCTGGGCCAGTATCGAAATCATGATCGAAATCAAAATCTGGCAACTTAAAACACGATAGCATTTTTTTTGATTTCGATATTGCTGCCCCACTCGGGTCCCCTTGAACAACCTGCTCCCTAAAGTACGAACCTGACTCCCATGATCCAAGACTGCCCCGCATCCGTGCAGAACACGACCCAGTTTGTCATGCCCGAACGAGTCCGGACCTCCCACGGCGATTTCCGTCACGTCGGCCTGGAGATGGAGATGGGAGGACTGGAACTGATGGAAATCGCCCGGGCCGTGACGGATGTCTTCGGAGGAACGACGATCTCCAAAAGTTCGTTCGAGATCGAAATCGAGAATGCGCGACATGGGTCGTTCCGCGTGGAACTCGACGCCAGCCTGCTCAAGGATCATGAGTACCGTCGCTACCTCAACCTGATCGGCATCGATCAGGACAACCCGCAAACCCGACACCGCATCGACGACCTCCTCGCCCGGCTGGCCGGAAACATTGTTCCCAGCGAGGTCATCGCTCCCCCTGTTCACCTGACGGCTCTGGCGGAAATGGACGACCTGCGGGTCCGCCTGCGACAGGCCGGAGCCAAAGGCACGCGTGCGGCCCTGGTCTATGCCTTTGCCGTACAATTCAACGTGGAGGCGGCCGAACTGAAGGCCGGCTATCTGCTGGACATCCTGCGGGCCTTTGTACTGCTTTATGAATGCCTGTCCGCGCGGGAACGGATTGATATCTCGCGCAAGATCCTGCCCTTCATCCGTGCTTTCCCGGGAGAATACAACCGCATTATCCTGGCTGACGGCTACGCACCGGACATCACGGAACTGATCCGGGACTACCTGCTGCATAACGCCACGCGGAACCGGCCGCTGGATATGCTTCCGTTATTCGCCCATCTGAACCGAGACCAGGTCATGGCCGCGGATGTGGAAACCCACCTGATCAACCCCCGCCCCACGTTCCACTATCGCCTGCCCAACTGCCGGATCGACGAGCCGGACTGGTCCCTGGCCCTGCCATGGAACGACTGGGTTCTTGTCGAGCATCTGGCCGCGGACAAGGAGCGGCTACGCGAACACAGCCGGGCATACCTGGAAAAACCCCTGGAGGTGGTTGCGGCAATGATTGACGACTGGGCGGGTAAAATGAGGAAATGGATCAAGAAATGAAGAATACTCGCCCCCTGATCGGCATCACCGGCCCGGATCACGGCGGTCTGGCCGCGTGGTGGTTCACTCATTTGGCGGTATTCCGGGCCGGCGGGCGCAGCCTGCGGATCACGCCGCAACGGCCTGCGACCATCGACGGGCTGGACGGCTTGATCATCGGCGGGGGAGCGGACGTGGCCCCGGATCTGTACGGCGAGGAACTGCTGCCGCCCACGGAGGAAATGGCTGTCGGCGAACGGGGCTGGTTTCGCCGCGCTCTGGCCGTATTGGCTTTCCCCCTCATGTTCCTGGCCCGCCGGCTCCTGACCACCCGCAACCCGGGATTGAACACGGACCGCGATGAACTGGAGCAGAAGCTGCTCCGGCAGGCCATGGACCGGAACCTGCCGGTACTGGGCATCTGTCGGGGAGCGCAGCTGATCAATGTTTCAGCGGGCGGAAACCTGCACCAGCATCTGGCGGGTTTCTATCAGGAAACGCCGAACATCCGCAGCCTGCTGCCGCGCAAAACCGTCCAGGTTGTCGACGGTTCCCGCCTGTCCGCCATCCTGAAGTGTGCCGTCTGCCGCGTCAACGCCCTGCACGATCAGGCCATCAACCGCCTCGGCGCCGCCGTCCAGGTGGTCGCCTCGGAAGCCAACGGTGTGATTCAGGCCGTCGAGCTGACCGACAAGGACTTTGTGGTCGGGGTCCAGTGGCACCCCGAATACCTGCCCCACCACCGCCGCCACCAGCGCCTGTTCCGGGCCCTGGTGGAAAAGGCGGGGGGCAAAAACAAAGTAGCTGCTCAGCACACATGATGTGACTCACCCTCCGGCAATCGGGGTCGGGATCGGTATCGGAATCGGTTTCGAGAACGTTGAGGCTCCCTCCGCATGACTTCGCTTCCGATCCCGGTACCGACAGCGATGCCGAACTGGGCAACGGCAGCGTATGCTGAATACAACAAACGTCTTTGAACTGACTTCCCCGCATCCCTACCGCACCGCATGCAGAAAATGCAGGTGCTTTTCGTACTGGTCCACCACGTCCGTAATGATCTGGTCCTTGGTCCAACCCATGAGGTCGTAATCCTGTCCGCCCTCGCTGAGGTGCACTTCGGCCCGGAAGAACTGGAGCTGCTCGCCGCGGCGTTTTCTGGTGTCGCGCATGACGAATGCCGGCGGACTGTAGATGCGTGGCCGCACCGAGTAGAAGAAATCGATCTCGTCGCCATGGAGCACTTCCAGCCAGACCCGGCCGTCCTCGCCCTCCTCCACCCGGACCTTGATGTTTCGCCGCTGGAATTCTTCCGCCACGTCCAGAAGCGCCGGTCTGACCGTATTGCGGATGAAATCCAGAACTTCGTCCCTGGTGGGATTGTGCAGCAACGCGGCCAGACGTTTTTGCCAGGATATCGGCTTGACCCCGACCTGGGGCATGAGCACGGCGCTGCGCAGGCTGATCCGTTTCACGCCCTCGAGGCGCAAGGACCGCAACAGACCCCAGCACATCAGGAGCATGATCACCGTGAAGGGCAAGGCGCCGACTATGGAAGCGGTCTGCAACGCACCCAGTCCGCCGGCCAGGAGCAGGGCCGCGGCCACAAGACCCTCGCTCAGCGCCCAAAAGATGCGCTGCCAGACCGGAGCGTCCTCTTCCCCGCCCGAGGCGAGCATGTCGATGACCAGTGATCCGGAGTCCGACGAGGTCACGAAGAACGTGACCACCAGGATCGTGGCGATCAGGGACATCAGGGTGGACAGCGGCAGGTGCTCGAAAAACTCGAACAAGGCCATGGTCGTATCCGCGGCCACGGCTGTGCCCAGTTCGGTGATGCCCTGAACCATGATCATGTACAGGGCCGTATTCCCGAAAAACGTCATCCACATGAACGTGAACCCCACGGGCACCAGCAGTACGCCCAGCACGAATTCCCTGATGGTCCGGCCCCGTGAGACGCGTGCGATGAACATGCCCACAAAGGGCGCCCAGGCTATCCACCACCCCCAGTAGAACAGGGTCCAGCCGCCGATCCAGCCCGTGGGCTCATAGGCGTACATGTTGAACGTCGTGGAGACGATGTCCGAGGCATAGGCCCCGATGTTCTGGGTCAGGGTCTGGAGCAGATAGACCGTGGGACCGGTGACCAGAACGAAGGCCAGCAGGCCCACGGCCAGGATCATGTTCAGTTCGGAAATCCGGCGGATCCCCCCGTCCAGCCCCAGGACAACGGAGACGGTGGCGATGATGGTAATTCCCGTGATCAGGGCGATCTGCACGCCAATGGTGTTGGGAACGCCGAACAGGTATTCCAGACCGGAATTGACCTGCATCGCCCCGAACCCCAGGGATGTGGCCACCCCGAACATGGTCCCCAGAATGGCGAAGATGTCCACGGCATGGCCGATGGGACCGTGGATGCGCTCGCCGATCAGGGGATAGAACGCGGAACGGATGGTCAGGGGCAGGTCGTGGCGATAGGAGAAGTAGGCCAGGGAAATGGCGATCACCGCATAGATGGCCCAGGCATGAACGCCCCAGTGAAAAAAGGTGATCTTCATGGCTTCCCGAGCCGCGGCCACTGTTGCCGGCTCGCCCACCGGCGGGGTCATGTAGTGCATCACCGGTTCGGCGACGCCGAAAAACATCAGGCCGATGCCCATGCCCGCGGAAAAGAGCATCGCGAACCACGAAAGATAGCTGTAACCCGGCTCGCTGTGATCCGGACCGAGCTTGATCCGGCCGTATCCCGACAGAGCCAGGAGCACCACGAAGATAAGGAACAGCGCCACGGAAAGAACATAGAACCAGCCCGCGGCGTGAACTATCCAACCCTGTACGCTGCCGAACACCGTCCCGGCCCGCTCCGGAGCAATCATGGCGAAGACGACAAAAATCAGGATCAGGCCGGCGGCGCCGAAAAAGACCGGCGGATTGATCTGGATTCGAGGCTTTGTTTCGGGTGTGTCAGGCGGTGTGTTCATCAGCTTTGCTCCTTTTCAGACATCGCCCGGTCCGGATCCGGAGCTTCCTCCCTGCGGACGATGCCGCGCAGCAGCCTGCCCAGGATGTCCGAACCGGTGATGACGTGTTTTTCCTCCCCCCAATAGAGAATGATGTCCTTGTCCACCACGTCGTCGTCCGGTCGTTCGGCGTGCACCTTCAATTTGGGAATGACCGATCCCAGACTGGTCATGGGATCGCGAACGATGATCGGCCGGTGGCAGTGAATCAGGGGATTGAAATTGCGCGGATCGAAAAAGGCTTCCCGCAAAAAACTGCCTGCATCCACCGCCAACCGGGGCTCGCCCTCCAGATCCACAAGGATGACCCAGGTCTTTTTTGAACTCTGGAGCAGCTTCAAAAAGTGATCCGACCTGGAAGGCTCGATTGGTGGAAAAACAGGCATCTCGCCCTCGAACTGCATGGTCAGGATGCTCTGCGGGTCAACCACCTCCCCTTCGGCGGCCACAGGCAGGTCGTCCAGGGCCAGAAAGTTCAGGCTGCCCTTGCCTTCCACCTTGTCAATTTCCGTGGAGCCGGAATTCATGTGCATCTTGATCAATTCACGCAGATCCTGTTCCCGAAAAAAACCGATCGCCTCGGGCCCCAGCCATTTGTCCAGGACCAAAGCCGTGGGTTTGGCGACAGGATACAAAATGACCTGATACAGCCGGATCATTGGCGACAGCAAAGAACCCATCTTCAGGGCGTTTCGAGAGAAATAGGCCTGGGGCATGATTTCACCGCAGATGGTGATCAGCACCGTGGAGAAAAGAAAAGCGGTCACCCCGGCGAGCACGGAATTGGACAGCAGGGCCAGCAGCACGTTCACGCCCACATTGGCCCACAGAATGGTCACCAGCAGAAAGTTGGAATCCCGGCGCAGGGCCAGAACCCGCCGGGCATGCGTGTTGTTCCGGGTGGCCTCCAGTTCCATCTGCAGCTTGCTCACGGAAAAAAAAGCCAGGTTCAGGCCGGAGAGCATGGCGGACTGCGTCAGGCAGGCGAAAATTCCGAGCCAAGTCAGAAGAGTCATGAAGCAGAGGGTAAAGCAAGGCAAGCGATGGAGCAACAAACAAATCCCCAAGTTTCCAAGACCTACGCTTCCCGCATATATGAGAACAGAGAAGGGAGAAATGAAATAAGGGTTTATGCCAAAAGCATAAACCCTTGATTTTCATTTGGTGCGCCAGGGAGGGATCGAACCCCCGACATTCGGCTTAGAAGGCCGATGCTCTATCCAACTGAGCTACTGGCGCATTACACATTATCTACTTCAAGCCGTGGAGACTGGTCAAGGGTGAACTGAAGGCCCTGGTGCAAAAATGGGTACAGAAATTGCCAGGCAACGGTTCAGTATCAACAAGAATTGCCGCGCACCGATACATTCCTGGACCAGACCATGAGCAGGACCGCTGTGATGATTAGAGCTGAACCCACGAGTCCCAGAGTTCCCAAATGTTCTTCCCACCACATGTAGGCGACAAATGCGGCGACCACCGGTTCAAATGTCGCGACCACCGAGGCCCGGGTTGCCTCAAGACGACGCAGACCGGCGCAGTACGCGAGAAAAGCCCCATAGGTGGAAACAAAAGCAAGAGCAGTGAGTGCGTACCAAGCAGTTGCCGTTTTATCCTGGAAATCAACCCATGGATACAGGGCAAGGGCTCCGATGGGCAACGCGTAAACCATCACCGTGGCCGCTGAGTAACCTTCGAGATAGCGCTTTCCGAATATATAGTAGAGAGCATAGGTCAAGCCGGAGAGCAGACCGAATCCAATGGCGGCTTGATTCCAGGATCCCTCATGAAAAGCTTTGAGTCCATCAGGACCAAGACTGACTCCCACTACGCCAAGCAGAGTCATGACCAGGGCGAACAGCTTCAGATTTCCCAACTGCTCGCCGAGAAACAACCTGGCCATCAGGGCAACCCAAGCCGGAGCCGTATACAGGAGGACGGCCGCCATGGAAGCTCCTCCCAGATCAACCGCCTTTTGAAACGCACCGTAAAAAAGCCCGACACAGATCAACCCAAAAAACAAAAAGGCAGGCGCATCCTGGCTCTTCACCCGCCATTTTCCAACGACCAATACATGAAGACCAAAAAACAGTGCACCAAGGCTTGCCCGCCAAAACGCAACCTCCAAAGGCTCCAATCCCTCCTGAAACGCCAGCTTGGCTAAAGGCCCGATCAATCCCCAGAGGGTTGCAGCCAGAAGGACATAGGCGTATCCTGTTTTTGTATTATCAAGAGCAATCATTTTAAGAACTTAGTTGAAACCTGTGACAACTTCAAACTGGACCACAAGCACCGCATGCGAATTGATTGCCATTTTCATTCAAGCCAATATTCCTGTTGCTCACACGTCAGCCCTCAACGAGCTTGCGAAATCGCCCTCAGCAGAGGGTTAAATGCCTTGCTGTTTACGGAACACGGCATTTATTGGAGTCAAGAAAAGCTTGACGAGTTGCAGGCGCAATATCCGGATCTAAAGCTGTTTTCGGGAATCGAGATCGCCCTGAACGAAGGTTACCACATCGTTGCCTTCGGAATCCGTTTTCTTGATCGCCAAATTCATCTCATGCCCCTGAACCAGTTGATCTCGATGGTGGCCAAGGATCGCGAAAACATATTTTTCTTTGTGGCTCACGCATTCCGTTACCAGCCCTACCCACTGCCGGAATTGCCTCAAATCCTGAAGTGGTGTGATGGACTGGAAATGAACTCCATTAATATATTGCGTGGTCACCACGTGCGGCAGCAGAAAAGCCTCGCTCCATCAAACCATGCCCTCTATCAGAAACATCTACGAGAATTCAAACTTACACCACTGTACAACAGCGATGGACACGACGAGGATATTATAGGTTTGATCGCCAATGAATTTCCAGATCCTGATCCTCCGAACGACGAAGTTGAACTGGCACGCCTCTTCAAGACCCAAAGACCCACCGAGTACCAAAATCCAGAGTTGCTCTCCCTGCATTACTTGTTGAACACGCCGGAATACTACTGATGTAGGAATACATGACCAGGAGTTCCTTTTTCTAAGGCTCTGTACTGCAATCCCCACTCCGATCCGTAGATTCTCCAAGTCATATCTGTCTGTTGTCTGCGTCTCATGGGATACGTGCCGCACTGGGGTGCGGCGGTCCCGGAAAAGGGATCAAGATACTGCAAGTACACAATTACTTTAACATGATGTGCTGAGCATGTACATCCAATACAAAAAGCCCGCTTCATCTGAAACGGGCTTTTTGTATTGGAAAGAAAGTTCTGGCGACGTCCTACTTTCCCACGGTTAGAACCGCAGTATCATCGGCGCTGGAGGGCTTAACTTCCGAGTTCGGAATGGGATCGGGTGTGTCCCCTCCGCCCAGGTCACCAGAACTAATTTTGTATAGGTGGTTTTGTGAGGTGTTTTTGTATGATCTGACTGATCAGTTGGAATCACTCATCACAATTCACCTTTTCATAGGGAATGAAGAATAGAGAGGTTAAGACTCACGGTCTATTAGTACTGGTCAGCTGAGCGTATTGCGACGCTTACACCTCCAGCCTATCAACCTGGTGGTCTACCAGGGACCTTTAGGGAATTTCTTCCAGGGAGACCTAATCTTGAGGCAGGCTTCCCGCTTAGATGCTTTCAGCGGTTATCCTTTCCGAACATAGCTACCCAGCTGTGCCGCTGGCGCGACAACTGGTCCACCAGAGGTTCGTCCATCCCGGTCCTCTCGTACTAGGGACAGGCCCTCTCAAGTCTCCTCCGCCCACAGCAGATAGGGACCAAACTGTCTCACGACGTTTTAAACCCAGCTCGCGTACCACTTTAAACGGCGAACAGCCGTACCCTTGGGACCTGCTCCAGCCCCAGGATGTGATGAGCCGACATCGAGGTGCCAAACCGCGTCGTCGATGTGAACTCTTGGACGCGATCAGCCTGTTATCCCCGGCGTACCTTTTATCCGATGAGCGATGGCCCTTCCATGCGGGACCACCGGATCACTAAGACCGACTTTCGTCCCTGTTCGAGATGTCTCTCTCACAGTCAAGCTCCCTTATGCCTTTGCACTCAACGGCTGGTTTCCAATCAGCCTGAGGGAACCTTTGCACG
>NZ_BAAHXH010000003.1:1990000-4645000 GCF_054656975.1 Desulfonatronum parangueonense | reverse complement strand
CAGGGCCAGGCCGGGGGAACGCTTGTAGAGGCCGTTCAGGTCGTCCAGCTTGAGGTTGCGCCCGTCCGTTGAAATCCGGCAGATCACCCAGAAGCAGGCCAGGTTCATCAGCAGATAGACCACGGCGTAGAACGCCGCGGCGGCCAAGCCAGCGGGAGTGCCGGCCACGATGCCCAGCATCACGTACCCGGCGTGGGAGACCGAGGAATAGCCCAAGAGGCGCTTGAGATCCGTCTGGACCAGGGCGGACAGGTTGCCGAAAGTCATGGACACGGCGGCCAGGACCGCCAGGAGCATGGTCACTTCCATGCCCGGGTCCAGAAGCGTGGCCATGCGCACCAGAACCACCACTGCGCCCAGCTTGGGCAGTGTGGCCACGAAGGCCGCGGTCTCGTTGGACGCGCCCTCGTAGACGTCCGGACACCAGAAATGCAGGGGAAACAGGGCCAGCTTGTAGAACAACGCGCCCATGAACAGGGTGATGCCGATCATCGCGGCCGGGGACTCGGACCATGTCCAGGACTTGGTCGCCAGTTCACTCAGATAGGTCGTGTGCTGCGCGCCCAGGATGTAGGACAGCCCGTACATGGCCAGGGCCGTGACCACCGCGCCGAAAAGGATGTACTTGATGCCGGCCTCGGCGGCCGCGGGCTCCTTGGCTCGCAGGGGAATCAGGGCGTAGAGGCTGTAGGAGGCCAGTTCCAGGGCCAGGAAGATGGTCACCAGTTCCACGGCGCTGGAGAGCAGCATCAGGCCCAGTGCGCTCAGGGCCAGGAACAGAAAATAGTCCGGGCGCTTCTCTTCGGACAAGGTGGGCTGGTTCATGGCGTTGAGGCAGGTCACGGCCAAGCCCAGAAAAATGGCCGTCTTGAAGAACTGGGACAAGGCGTCCACCTGATAGGCGCCGTAGAGCATCAGCCCGGACTGGTGCATGGAAACCGCGGCCACGCCGATGCCGATGCCCGCGGCCAGGGGCAGGTAGCGCAACAGGCGATGCCAGGACGCTGGGCCGACGGTCAGGACGAAAAGCGCGCCGACCAGGGCCAGCAGATACAGTTCCGGAATGAACAGCTCGACTTGAAAGATCACTGGTCGTCACCTCGCGTTAAAGGAGACTCGGAAGAAACGGGTTGTCGCGCCGCAAGTACGGGAGGCGGCGGCTGGAGGGAGGTTTCCAGGTGCAGGGTCTTACGGCTTTCGTACTGGTCCAGCAGGTGGACCACGGAAGGATTGATGGTCCGCAGGGCCAGACCGGGCATCAGCCCCAGGTAGAGGACCAGCACGGCCAGGGGCGCCAGGTAGACCCATTCGCGAATGTTCAGGTCGTGCCAGGTCCGCGCCTGGGTCGGCTGTCCCCAGGCCAGCTTCAGTCCCAGCCGGAGCATGTAGGCCGCGGCCAGCAACACTCCGGGAATGGTCAGCGCGCCCAGGAGGTAGCTGGCCTCGAAGACGCCGATGAGCACCAGGGCCTCGGAGACGAACCCGTTGGTGCCGGGGAAGCCGAAGGAGGCAATGGCAAACAGGCCGAAGAAGAACATGTAGGCCGGGAGGTATTTGGCCAGGCCCATGTTGTCCGCGATCTCCCGGCTGTGGCTGCGCTCGTAGATCGCGCCCACGAGCATGAAGAGCGCCCCCGTGATCACGCCGTGGTTGATCATCTGCATAATCGCGCCTTCAACCCCGCGCATGGTGAAAACGAAGATGCCCAGGGTCACGAAGCCCATGTGCGCCACCGAGGAATAGGCGATCAGCTTCTTCATGTCCCGCTGGCCCAGGGCGATGGCGCCGCCGTAGAGGATGGAGACGATGGAAATGGTGATCATCAACGGGGCGAAGAATTCACTGGCCGCCGGGGTCAGGGGCAGGCAGAAGCGCAGGAATCCGTAGGTGCCCATTTTCAGCAGGATGGAGGCCAGGAGCACGGAACCGGCCGTGGGCGCTTCCACGTGGGCCGCCGGAAGCCAGGTATGGAACGGGAACATGGGTACCTTGATGGCAAAGGCCAGGGCCATGGCCAAAAAGGTCCAGAACTGGAAGTTGAAGGCGTACTCATGGCTCATCAGTTCCGGGATGGAGAACGTGCCGGTATTGACGAAAAACGCCACGATGGCCGCCAAAAAGAGCGTGCTGCCGGCCAGGGTGTAGATGAAGAACTTCAGGGAGGCGTAGCGCCGGTTGGGCCCGCCCCAGACTGCGATGAGCAGGAACATGGGAATGAGCATCGCTTCCCAGAAGATATAGAAGAGTACAAAGTCCAGGGCCGTGAAGATGCCCACGCAGGCGCCGATCATCAGCAAAAGACAAAAGTGGAATTCCTTGACCCGTTTGCCGATGTAGCTCCAGGAGCACAGCACGCACAGCGGCAAGAGGAGAACGGTCAGCAACACCATGAGCAGGCTGATGCCGTCCACGCCCACATGGTAATGCATGTTCCAGGCCGGCACCCAGGGTACGATCTCCACGAACTGGAAGGCCGCGGTGTGCAGGTCAAAGCCCAGCAGCGGCAAAGCCAGACCCATTTCGATCAGTCCGACGATCAGGGTGTACAAGCGGATGGTTCGCTCATCGCGCAAGAAGAACAGCCCCACCGCGGCCAGCAAGGGAAAAAAGATCAGGGCGCTGAGAACGGGAAACCCGGTTTCAATCATGACGCGGCACCTTTGGAGAAGCGGTTGGTTGTCAGTTTTTGTTATCTGTTATTTGTTATCAGTTATCAGTTATCAGTTATCAGTTATCAGTTATCAGTTATTTGTTATCTGGTTTTCCCTGATAACTGATAACAGATAACTGATAACTGGGTTGCGAACACAGCCCGCATTAGGCCAGATACCAGACCAGCAGCGCCAGCCCCGCGGCCAGGGCGATGGCCAGGGCCAGATAATCCTGAAGGCGGCCGGTCTGGGCCGTGGTCAGGATTCCTCCGGTATCGCGCGCTCCCACGGCGGAATTGTCGAGGACGAAGTCGATGCCCTTCCAGTCGAACCAGGACGTGGCTCTGCCCATCAGAAGCAGCCCCACCAGGCCGATGCGTCTGTAGACCTCGCTCCAGATGGAATCCAGCCAGGCCAGGGGGCGGCTGACCAGGACCAGGAAGTATCGGCCGAGAACGATGTACAGGACTTCAAAATCCAGGTTGCGCTGGGCATGAGGGGTGAGCACCCTGCGCATGACCATGAAGCCCAGGCCGGTGAAGCCCAGCAGAAGCAGGGTCAGGAGGACCTTCCAGGCGGTCCAGGGCTGGAAGTCTTCCGAGCCTGGATAGGGCAGGAACCGGTACAGCAGGTCCGGGAACAGGCCCTGGGCCGTGCACAGAAAAGCCGCGGCGGCCATGGCGATGTACATGTTCACCGGAATGGGCTTGAGCGGCTTGGCATATACGGGCTTGCCGCCCCAGAAGGCAAAGTAGGGCAACTTCAGGCCAACGGAAAGGAAGGTGCCCACGGCGGCCACTTCCATGAGCATGCCCAGCAGGACCCGGTGGTCGTCGAAGGCCGCGGCAATGGTCATGGTCTTGGAGACGAAGCCGTTGAACACGGGCATCCCGGAGATGGAAAGACCGGCTACGACGTAGGCCAGCATGACCAGGGGCAGGCGTCCGGCCAGTCCGCCCAGTTCGTTGAGCTTCGCCGTGCCCGCGGAATAGAGCACCGCGCCCACGCTCATGAACAAAAGGCCCTTGTACAGAATGTGCGCATAGGCATGGGCCGAGGTTCCGTTGAGGGCCAGGGCCGTGCCGATGCCGATGCCCGTGATCATGTACCCCACCTGGGACATGATGTGATAGGACAGGATGCGCCGGGCGTTGTTCTCCATGGTCGCGTAGAAAACGCCGTACAGGGACATGGCGATGCCCATCCAGGCCAGGAACTCCCAACCGGGGTAGCCCCGGGCCAGAACGTAGACCGCGGTCTTGGTGGTGAAGGCGCTCATGAACACCGCGCCGGGAATGGTTGCCTCCGGATAGGCGTCGGGCAGCCAGGCATGGACGATGACGAAAGCCGCATTCACGCCGAAGCCGAGCATGATCAGCCAGTCGTAATAGGCCGCGTTGGCCGGATCGACCGCCGTGAAGACGAAGTCGCCCGTGACCTGGTAGCGCAGCAGGATTCCGGCCAGCATCAGCAGACCGCCGATGGTGTGGATCAGGAAGTAACGGATGCCAGCGCCCACGGCCCGGTGGTTGTCCTTGGCGTTGAACCAGATCAAAAGGGTCGAGGCCACGCTCATGACTTCCCAGAAGATGAACAGGGTCAGGTAGTCGCCGGCGAAAAGACAGCCGAAGGCCCCGCCCACATAGGTGGCCGCGGCCACGTGGTGGCGGATTTCCTGGAGGTGAAAGGCGTAGATGAAGCCGATCAGGGCCTGGATGGCGAAGATGTTGGCAAAGATCAGGGACAGGCTGTCCACCCGGCCCAGGCTCAGCTCCAGCCCCAGGTAGGTCACGTGCAAATGGTCGCCGGCGCCGGCGGCGAAAACGCTGACAATGGCCAGTACGGGCACTATGGGCAGGAGCCAGCGCCACCAGGCGACCTTGGGAGCCAGGAACAGGAGCAGCAGGGCCAGGCCGAAAAAGGCCAGCGCCGGGTGAATGAAGCTAGTCATGGATGTCCTCGGGGGCTCCGATCAGCGGAGCGACGATGCGTTTCATCACGAAAGCCAGAACCACGGCGAAGAAAAAACCAAATCCGGCCCAGAAACCGGGATAGGCTTCCCAGGCCACATGGAGTTCATAGGGGCCGATGAAGAAGTTCAGGCCGACCAGAGCGGCGAGGACCACGAAGAAGAGCAGCTTGAACAGACCGGCGTGCTCGCGCATCTTCTTGATCAGGGCATTTTCGGGGATGTCCGTCTGATTCTGCATGTCCGACTCCTAGAACTGGGCCATGACTTTGATGAAGCCCATGAAAGTATCCGGAAAGAGCCCCAGAAAGATGGAGATCAGGGCGGTGATGAACAGGGGCACGACCATGCTCAGCGGGGCTTCCTTGTAGTCGTCCAGGCGGATGCCCGGAGCGGGGGACTCGAAGAAGGCCTTGTAGATGATCGGGCCAAAGTAGCTGGCATTGAGGACGGTGCTGGCCAGCAGGGCCACCAGGATCGGGATTTGTCCGGCCTGCAGGGCCCCGTTGGCCAAATACCACTTGGTCACGAAGCCGCAGACCGGCGGTGCGCCGATCATGCTCAGGGCGGCCAGGGAAAAGGCGCCGAAAGTCCAGGGCATGCGCCGGCCCACACCGGAGAGCTGGCTGATCTTCTTCAGGTGTGTGGCCACGTAGATGGCGCCGGCCCCGAAAAAGAGGGTAATCTTGGCAAAGGCATGGTGGGCGATGTGGGTGGCGCCGCCCATGACGGCCATGGGCGTGAGCAGAGCCACGCCGAGGATGACGTAGGAGAGTTGACTCACCGTGGAATAGGCCAGTCGCGCCTTCAGGTCGTCCTTGGTCAGGGCGATGCACGAGGCGGCGACAATGGTGAACGCGGCCAGGTAGGCCGTGGGTATGCCCAGATAGAGCAGGTCCATGGTTTCCAGGCCGAAGGCGGAGAGAATGATCCGGCAGACGCAGAACACCCCCGCCTTGACCACGGCCACGGCGTGCAACAGGGCCGAGACCGGGGTGGGCGCTACCATGGCCGAAGGCAGCCAGTTGTGCAGGGGCATGATCGCGGCCTTGGCCAGCCCGGCGATGAACAGGACGTAGGTCACGGTCACCGCTGTGGGGTTGGCGTCCGCCGGGAAGATCCCGTGGACCACGTCGGTCATGTTGAAGTCCAGGCTGCCCGCGAGCACGTAGGTCATGATCATGGCCGGCAGCAGGAACAGCTTGGAGGTGCCCATCAGGTAGACCAGATACTTGCGGGCTCCGGAAAAGGCTTCCTCGTCCTGGTGGTGAAAGACCAGGGGGTAGGTGAACAGGGTGATGATTTCGTAGAACAGGTACAGCGTGAAGATGTTCGCGCTGAAGGCCACGCCCAGGGCGCCGAAAATGGCCACGGCAAAGCAGAAATAGTAGCGGGACTGGGCGTGCTCATCCAGGGAGCGCATGTAGCCGATGTTGTAGCTGGTGGCCAGGATCCAGAGAAACGAGGCCACCAATGCAAAGATCAGGGACAGGCCGTCCACCCCGAACTTGACCGTGATCCCGGGGATCAGGGTGAACAGGGTGAAGGTCTGGATCTTGCCGTTCAGGACGTCGGGGACGAAGGAGAGAACCGTGAGAAACGTCAGGACGCCCGCGACAAAGGAGACAGCTTCCCGCTTGTTCGGGTTGTGCCTTGCCAGGGCGATGCCCAGAGGCGCGACCAGCGTGATGAGCAGGGGAAGCAAAATCTTGGAGCTGACCAGAATCTCCGGCATGGCTAGCCTCGCAGGGTGCGCAGCCGCGCACTTTCAATGTGGCCGTAACGCTTGGCCACGACGATGATGATCGCCAGGACAAGGGCCGCCTCGGCCGCGGCCAACCCCATCACGAACAAGGCCGCGGCATGGGCCACGGTGCCCGAGGCGTCGGTCAACTGGCCCGAGGCCACGATGCTCAGCCCCGCGCCGTTGAGCATCAGTTCCGCGCTGATGAGCATGCCCACCAGGGTTCGCCGCCAGATCACCCCGAACAACCCCAGCCCCAGCAAAAGCAGGCTGACCAATTGGAACATGGAAAGCGCCGTCATTTGCCCTGTCTCCTTTCAAAAGCCAGCAATACCGCGCCGGCCATGGCTACGGTCAAAATCACGGAAATCAGTTCGAATGCCAGAAAATAGGGTTCGATGAAGGTCTGACCAAGGTCCATCAGCACGATCTCCTGGGGATGTTCATAGGATGTCAGCGGCTGCCAGCGCAGCACCCGGGCAATGAGCATCACCGGAGCCACGGCTGCGACCACGGAACCGGCCAGCACCCACCAGGGGCGCCCCCCATGCTCTTCCGCGCCCACCGGCGGTTTGGTCAGCATGATCGCGAAAAAAATCATGATGCTCACCGCCGCGACATAGATCAGGATCTGCATCAGGGCCATGAACGGCGCGGCCATGAGCAGGTAACAGCCCGCCACCCCGAACAGGGTCAGGATCAGGCCCACCAAGGCCCGGACCATGTTGCGGCTGAACACCGCCATCAATCCCCCAAGCAAAATGATCACCACATAGACGCCGAAGGCGACAATGGCCAATGATTGCATGGCTTATCCTTGAGTTGGATCAGATGTTGAACTGGTTGCGCCGACGGCGACCCCGAGCGACTTCCCGCCCTGCTCGCGCAGCCTGGCAAGCAGGTCCAGGTTGAAATCATGACGACCAAATCCAGCCTGATAGATATTGTTGGAAAACCGCAGTGACTCCACGGGGCAGATTTCCACGCAGGTACCGCACAGGCTGCAAAGTGAAAAATCGTAGACGAACTGTGCCGGATCCTTGGGTGCCGCGGGTTTCTTGACCTTTTCTCCCCGCGCCTCGGCCTCTTCCATGGCTTTCTTTTCCTCGGGAGTCGGCTTCGGGGCTTTCTGCTTGACCACGGTCAGGCAGGCGCTGGGACAATTCATGGCGCACATGCCGCAGGAAATGCATTTGGGCGTCAGGGGATCGCCATCCTTGGCCACCAGTTCCACATGGCCGTGAAAGGTTTGCAGATTGGCGTCGTCAACGGTGACCCGCGGATAATGGATGGTCACCTGGGGCCGCACAAAGGCCCGAAAGGTGATTCCCAGGCCGATAACCAGACTCCACAGGCCTTGCGCGGCCTTGCCGAGCTCACGAAACATGATCATGGCTTCACCACTACAATTTGACCAGGACAAGGGTCACGATGAGGTTGATCAGGGCCAGGGGCAGGAGCCACTTCCAGCTCAGGTTCAGCAGCTGGTCGAAGCGCACCCGGGGATAGGTCCAGCGAAACCACATCATCACCAGGAGCAGCAGATAGACCTTGGCCAGAAACCACCACACTCCGGGAGCCACGGGACCGTTCCATCCGCCCAGGAACAAGGCCGTGGCCACGCTGCAGACCACGATCATGTTCGCGTACTCGGCCAGAAAGAAGATACCGAAGCCCATGCCGGAATACTCGGTGTGGAAGCCCGCGGTCAGTTCGCTTTCCGCCTCGGGCAGGTCAAAGGGCGCGCGGTTGGTCTCGGCCAAGGCGCAGACGAAATAGATGAAGAAGGCCACGGGCTGGACCACGATGTTCCACTGCCAGGGCCAGGCGCCCTGCCCTGAAACAATGGTGGACAGATTCAGGGAGCCGTACATGAAGGCAATGGCCAAGACGGTCAACAGCAGGGGGATCTCGTAGGCCACGGCCTGGGAGACGGCCCTGGCCGCCCCCAGCAGCGACCACTTGTTCTCCGAACTCCAGCCGGCCATGCACAGGGCCAGGACGTTCAATCCGGCAAAGGCCAGGATGAGCAGCAGCCCCAGATCCAGCTCCATGGCCGTAAGAAACGGACTGAAGGGAATGGGTAGAAAGAGGACGAAAACCGGCGCGAAGGAGATGATCGGCGCGGTCCAGAACAGCCATTTGTCCGCCCCTCGGGGGGTGATCAATTGCTTGCCCACCAGCTTCAAGGCATCGGCAAGGGGTTGCAGCAGACCGTGGGGACCGACTTCGTAAGGTCCGGGCCGGCGCTGGATGTGACCGGCCACCTTGCGTTCCAGGTAGACCAGAACCAGGCCGTTCAGCCCCACAAATCCGGCCAGCAGGCCCAGGGCCAGAAAGATGGAGAAAAGTTCAACGGGAATGCCGAAGGGGATGCTCGTCTCGATGTTCATCTGTCGATCTCCGGAATGACCAGGTCAAGGCTGCCCAGAATGGCCACGGCGTCCGCCAGCAAAGTGCCCTTGGTCGCCTCGGCGAACAGACTCAGGTTGGAGAATCCCGGCGCGCGCAGTTTGACTCGGTACGGTTTGGCGCTGCCGTCGCTGATCACATGCACGCCGATCTTGCCGCGGGCGCCCTCCACCGCGAAATACGCTTCCCCCTTGGGCGCCTTCCATTTCGGCTTGGGAGCGTCCTTGGCCCAGAAGTCGCCCTCCGGAAGCTTGTCCAGAGCCTGCTCGACGATGTTCAAACTCTGCTCGATCTCGGCCATGCGCACGTTGTACCGGGCCATGCCGTCGCACTTGTCGTCAGTGGGAATCTCGAAAGCCAACTCGGGATAGACGGAATACGGCTCGGCCCGGCGCACGTCGTAGGCCAGGCCGGAGCCGCGCAGGACCGGCCCGGTGGCTCCGTATCGCCGGCACATTTCCACGGGAATGTGCCCGACGTCCTCCAGTCGGTGCCGCAGGATCATGTTTCCCGTGACCAGTCCCTTGTACATGGGCAGGCGGGAACGCAGGTGGGGAATGAAATCCCTGATCATCCGCAAGGTGACGTCGTCCAGATCCGCTGCCACGCCGCCCAGGCGGTAGTAGCTGTAGGTCAGGCGCGAACCTGTGGGCCGCTGCAGAATGTCCAGAATTCGCTCCCGATCGTCGAAACCGTACATGATCGGCGTGAACGCTCCCAGATCCAGCAGAAAAGCGCCCCACCACAAAAGATGTGAACTGATCCGGTTCAGTTCACAGGTGATCACCCGGATGAACTCGGCCCGCCTGGGCACCTCGATGCCGCCCAGTTTCTCCACCGCTCCGGCCCAGGCCCAGTTCCAGGCCAAGGCGTGCAGATAGTCCACCCGTCCCATGTTGGGCATGTACTGATAATAGGTATGCTCCTCGCCCATTTTCTCGTGCATCCTGTGCAGATAGCCCAGAACGGGTTCCGTGCGCAGAATGTATTCGCCGTCGAGTTCGAAAATGACGCGCAGGACACCGTGGGTGGCTGGATGCTGCGGCCCCATGTTCAGGATCATGGAGTCTTCTGAACCACCCTTTTCAAAGTGGTTCGTGTAAAAGTCTCCTCCAAGATGGTACCGGCCCGCGGGAGTGGTACTGGTCATGGCGTGCCTTCTGTTGCTGTACGGTTAATTTCGCGCCGCGGAACAAGAGCGAAGCCGTTTCAAGCCAGGAACATCTCAAGTCGGCCTGTTTATTCCGGTTGCCCCTGCTCAGTGGTTTGTTTCGGCTTTGCCTTTGCTCGAGCCTTCGGCGCCGCATCAGCGTCCGGCTCAGAAGTATCGGCGAACAAAGAAAAACCCGAAGATTCCTGCAGGACGTCTCCGGGTTCGATCAAATCCATGACTTTTTTCAGGGACTTTGTTTCCTTGCGCAGAGGGTGCAAATCCTCGTCTTCCGCGGCTAGGAGCAAGGGAGTCAGGTTGTCATGGCCTGTAAACGTCACGCCGTAAAAATCCCGGCATTCCCGTTCATGCCATGCTGCACCGTCATAAATAGCTGAGATGGAAGGAATCGCAGCCGCGTCCTTTTCCACAAGTACACGCAGAGCAATCCGCCCTGGAGTTTCAAAATGGTCAAAATGATAGACGCCGAAAAATCCTTCGGAAACCTCGACCATGGAAATGTCTTCCAGAAAATATTCCCGCTCAAGGAGCCGGACCGCTGCCTGCTGCAAATCTTCCGGCGCCAGATATGCCGCAAGCATCAGACCGGTTTTTTCCGGAAAAGATCGTTCCAGACGGAGCACGGGAATGTCATGCAATACTTCGGCGTCCATTTACTCTCTCCCTGGCATGCCTTCCGTGGCCTTGCTCACGGGCATGGCTTCCGGCCACCAGCGCTTTCCGGTGATTTTTTCCTGGATTTTGAAAAGTCCCTCCAGCAAAGCCTCGGGGCGAGGCGGACATCCCGGAACATAGATGTCCACGGGGATGATCCGATCCACGCCCTCAACAACATTGTATTGTCCCTTGAAATTGAACGGACCGCCGGAAATGGAACAGTTGCCCAGAGCCATGACCCATTTCGGACTTGGCATCTGCTCGTAGAGGCGCACCACGGCGGGCGCCATCTTTTTCGTCACTGTCCCGGCCACAATCATCAAGTCCGACTGCCTCGGTGAAGGCCGGAATACTTCCGCGCCGTAACGGGCAATATCGAAACGCGCCATGCCCACGGCCATCATTTCGATGGCGCAGCATGCCAGGCCGAAGGTCATGGGCCACAGGGACATGGACCGGCAAAGGTCCACGATCTTCTCTACCGGGGCCAAATGGATCGGCGGCCGATCCTCCGCCAGGTCGGCATATTTTAAACCGAAATCCGTCTCGGCCATGAGAACACCCCTTTGCGCCAGAAATAGATGACGGAAATTCCGAGAATGAACAGGAAGATCAAGAGCTTGATCAGCGGCAGGAAGCCTTCGCTATGCGGATAGTAGATCGCCACCGGAAAGAGATAGAGGATGTCGACTTCAAAGGCCAAAAAAATCAAGGCATAAAAGTAGTAGTTGATGCCGAACCTGGTCCATGCGGTGCCTTGAGGTGGGATGCCGCATTCATACGGCATGACGATGTCGCCGCCCTTGAATCGGGGAGCAATCAGGCGGGATGCCAACAGGGGCGCCGCGGCAAACAGAACGCCGGCCAGCAGGAAAATGATCAAGGCCAAGTGAAACCAGCTGAACACCATACGTTACTCCTTGAATAACTTATTCGTGGTCTGTTTTCTTGATCTGCGCACTGCAATTATCTTGCCTGCTTGCCCAGCCAGGGCCTGTGTTTGGCGGCCTATCCGGGATTTGAGGAATTGTAACTATTCAGCACTATCAGGGGTAGGACTAAAGTGTTCCGGATTGGTTCGATTTTCGGCACCGCCTCTCTGTCTGAGCCGGGATTCGTTCATCGAACCATTGTCGAACGCCCGAAGCGCCGGATGAGGATTATGCGAGCAATGGTTTGATGTTACGAAGTCGACGAAGGAGTTGCGATGCCGAAAAATCGAGACAATCCGGAACACAGCTTGAATAGTTACGAGGAGTTTATAACGGATAAACTGATTCCGGTTCAGCCAGAAGGAAAGGCTGAACTTGGCAGCCTCTCGCAATAAAAAAACGTAAATACCTAAATGAACTCCTTGCATTATGAAAATTTGCTGAGCAGTTGCAAACTGCATGATTTTTCAAAAAATCTATCGATAAGAAACACTTACATTATTTTTACGCACAGCGTATATCCTGATGCCAAGCGTGTCAAGAGGTTCTTGATTTATTCACCAGGCAATTTTGGTTCTCCGCCAATCACCTGAGATACTTGGGCTGGTTTACCCTGTTTTGGTTGGATCGACTGTCTGACCGTGAAGTCTTTTGCCGCTGCATGTCGCCGCGCACATGAACAATGAACTGTCAGAATACATTGGGTATGATCGTAGGGACGATCCGGTTCAGTCAGACAGCCGAGAGATCATGATTATGGCAGGCCCGGACCAGTTCCGGCGGCTATGGACAAGTCGTGAAGAAAGATTGCGGGAATACCGGGAGTGAAGAGCCGGAATCAGCGCCTCGCCAGTGAAGAGGCTTTCTCGAAACATGCCCAGGCGAAGCACGCCGCAGGAACGGCCGCCGCTACCCAAAGCCACGCCCCGTAAAAGATCATCTGATTTATGGCGATCAAAACAATGAACAGACCCAGCAAGAACAGGGAGACGCAAATCATGACCCGCAATTCCCATAACCAGGGAGAGGCTGGGGATCCATTGCGCCGATGAAGTGAGAAAAGACAGGTGGAGAAAAAAGCACAGATCCACAGGCAGACGATCATGGCCCACAAAATGTCCCCCGGATAGTGGGAACCGCTGAAAACCCTGCCTGCTCCGAGGCTCGCGCCCCATGCGAAAGCCAGGACGAAAACCGGCCAGGCAAGGGAACGATATGCTGAATGCAGCAATATGAAAAAGGCGGGCAGCAAGAACATCGCCGTGGTGGTATGGCCGGAGGTAAAGCTGCCTTTGCTCAGTGCTTCCGACAGGTTGTAATGACCAAGCAGCCACATGGGCGAGAAAATGTGCTCCCCATGAAGCACATCCATGGGCCGAACCCGCGCGAAAAACGCCTTCAGCCCCCGGTTGACGATCAGGAAACAGAGCATGCAGCAAAGATAATAGCCGGCCCAGAGCCTGATATGGGCCCAGCCTTGATTAAAACGAGACGTCAGCGAAAGAACATATATTATTAAAGCAATAATAACGGTTAGATACGTCAGATCCTGGGCACCCGGCGCCCTCCCCTGGAACAAGGATCGATAGGCGACATCCGTCCACCAGGTTATCCAGGAAGAATCCCGAGCTAACTCCACGGCCCAGGCCACCGCATTCAAATCGCCATGATAAAGCGGAACGCTCAACAGGATGCCTGCAAGCAGACTGATGCCAAACCAGGGACTCAACCGTGACCGAGAAATATACGTCCAGAATTTCCGGATAAAGGAGGCGATCTCGGATTGCATTTTCATTGGCAGAGAAAAGATCGACCAGGAGGACGAGAACTATGTTTTACGGAAGGCGGAATAATCATCGGGCAAAAAGTGCCAGATCAGCGTTGCACCGGCCACTAGACCAAAGAAAAAGTTCCCCAGCCAGGCTCCGAAAAAAGGAGACATGAAGCCTCTCTCTCCCAGCGACACACCAAGGACAAAAAGGACATAGTACAGGAAAACTATACCCAGCCCCAGCGCGATGTTCAGGTACACGCTGTCGAACAGGGTGTACAAAGCCAGCCCGATAAAGGTCATTACCAGCAGGGAAAAGGCATAGGCCCACTTCATGTGCCAGACCGTCCGCAACCGCTCGACGTTGGAGCCGGTTCCTTCCAGGTAGGAGATGATCCGCCCCAGTTCGAAAAGGGAAAGCGACGAGGCTTCAAAACGGGTCTGCAAGATACTGAAGGCATCCAGATCCTGATTGATGTCCAGAAAGAGCGACGGCTCCTGGTAGACTTCAAAGGATATGGTTTCGTAGATCCGAACGGTTTGCAGTTCCCACTGCCTGCCCTGGACCTGGAAGTTTTCAGCGGAAATGATGCGCTTCAACGTATTTCCCTCGCCGTAGACATAAACCGTGATACCCCTTCCCAGCCCCTGATCCGGATATGCGCTGTCCACATTGACAACGTAGGGACCGTTCAAAAACCAGATATCCCGCAATTCCACCACTCCCACGGCCTGTTTCTGAACCTGCTCCAGCCAGATCCGGTCCATGGTCCTTTGGCCGGCCACTCCCAACCCCTGGGACAGAAACAGTTGCAAGATACACCAGACCAGACCGTAAACGGCATAGAACCGGACCAAGGCTCCGTAGGAAACCCCGCCTGACTGAAGGGCCAGCAATTCCCTGTGACGCACCAGAAGGCCGATCTGGACGATGAGTGAAACAAGATAGGCCGCCGGCAAAATCTGGGACAGGATCAACGGCAGTTTGGCCAGAAAGAAGGTCGCCATCACTCCCATTCCGACCCCGGCCTGGACAAATACATCCAGGTTGTCCACGAGATCCTGAAGGAGGTAGATGCAGGAGCCGACGCCCAGACACAGCCCGGACAGAAACAGGTTCTGCACCAGCAGATACCGCTGCAGCGTGTTCAAACGATACCGCAACAGCCGCCGCAGATACTCAGCCAGAGACGACGTCACGGGCAGGGGAAGATTGATGGGTTTGGTCGACATTCAAAAAAATCAGTGGCTCTTTTTCAAAAACTTGAACTGCAGGTGGGCGATCCATTCCCCGATTCGCAGCCCGCGCTCCCGGGCCGCGAACCAGATCCCGAGGCCGGCCATGGTCCCGAAAAGGATCATCTGCCCCCAAAGCGGCAGATACGCCGGCACTATTCCGAGTTCGCCAATCACGATGCCCAGGGAAAACATTCCGTAAAAAATAAAGAAGACGCCCATCATCAGGATCAAGGCATACTGGCGCTTCAACCCCTCAAAGGCCTGGGCCAACGGAATGGCCAGCAGGCCCAGAATGAGGCATGCGACGGGAACAACCCACCGCTTCTGGATTTCCACCGCCACCCGGTTGGCGAACTCCTCGCCCCTGATCTCCGCCAGATTCGGCATTGTCGACCACCGCCGCAATTCGTTCCAGGACATTTCCTTGGGACGGGGTTCGCGCTGGGAAATGCCCATGAGAAGCTGATCCAGGTCCAGACGGACCAGATATGTCTGAAAGCTCAGCTCAGTGATCGCGTCGCGTTGCAAGCGATAGATCCGGCCGTTTTCCAAGGCGAAAAGAATGCGCCCTTCCTGGGGTTCGGTGACCACATAGCCCACGGGCGCGACGATCACCGCGGTAATGTCCGGTCTGGTCTGGTCTTCGACAAAAACCTGATGCAACTGCTGGTTGCTGTCCACGTTCCTGGCGAAGATGGTCAACCCGGGGAAATCTTTATGAAAAATACCGGGCTGCAGCACCATCTGGGTTTTTGAATGGGCCAGGTCAAGTGCGAGTTTCCGAAAATTGTCGAATCCCCAGGAAATCCCTCCCAAACTGATGACCAAGGCCAAAATGAACGCAATCGAGGAAAAGATAACCGGTGCGGGCAGGATCTGGTACAGGCTCACGCCGCCGGCTTTGAGGGCTATCAGCTCCCGGTCGTTGCTCATCCGCAGGAAAACAAGAAAGATGCTCAACAGGCAGGCCACCGGGATGAGCATGAACAGGAAGAACGGACTCAAAAAAACAAACAACTGGATGATGTCCAGAGTGGAGACCTGCTGATGCAGGAAAAGTTCCCGCAACTGCAGCAGCCTTCCGACAAGAAGCAGGGAAATCAGGGCTGACCACGTCAATCCAAAGAGAAAGCAGATCTCCAGAAAAACGCGGCGCTGGAGCAGTGTCCATTGGGTGGGCAGGAGATTGGAAAGCTTCAATTCGAATCGCTCTCCAGGGATTCGTTGTCGATGAACAAACGCCGAAGGAATTGCCAGTCCTGGGGCCCCAAATTAAACCGCATTGCCGCTTCATCCAGGAGCGTGGTCATGGGTTTGGACGAATGCCGATGTTCCGTGTCGATCCAGGATACGGCCTGTCTGACCGGTTCGGTCATTTTTATATCGTTCATGAAATATATCCTTCTGCTGTATCGCAGTTTGCACCAGTTTGTCCGTGACGGACATCCAGCAAAAGTACGAACGTACATCAAGGCTTTCCCATTGACAACGAATACTCTCAAGGCCGGCAATTCCCGCTCAGCGAATGTTTATCTTGCCTGGACAGTCTCTCTTTGCTATGCGCCATTTTCCATTTCAATTTATCCCGTGCATCACGCACCATGGAGGTGCGGGCCTGGGCACGGGCCACACAACACACCCTTTCAAGGAGAAATGATTTATGGGCAAGGGAAAACGTTTCGGAGTTTTGGCGGCACTGATCCTGTGCATGGTCCTTGCCGGGCCAGCCTGGGCGCAAAAAACGCTGACCAACGGCATCGACTTTGGCTTTCCGCCCTTCGGATTCGTGGACACACAGGGCAACCCGGCTGGATTTGACGTGGATTCCGTGAACTGGATTGCCGAGCAAATGGGTTTTTCCGTCCGCCACCAGCCCATGGATTGGGATGGCATCATTCCGGCCCTGAACGCCAACAAGATTGATTTCATCGCATCGGGCATGAGCATCACGGAAGATCGCAAGAAGGTCGTCAACTTCACCATTCCTTATTATCAGGTCACCCAAGTCCTGGTGGTCCGCGAAGGTGAAGAAACCTCCTTTGACGACATGTTCACCACCGGCAAAAAAATCGGCGTCCAGCGCGGCACCAACACCCATACCTTGCTCATCGACATGCAGAAGGAATCAGGGAAGAACTTTGAAATCGTCGCCTATGATTCCACGGATCTTTCCATGCAGGATCTGCCTCTGGGGCGGATTCATGGTTCGGCCATGGACAGCTCCATTGCCCGTGAAGTCATGAAGGGTCGGCCTTTCAAGGTCGCCGGCACCTTCGACGTGGAACCCGATTATTATGGCTATGCCGTACGCAAGACCGACACTGAACTGCTGAACACCTTGAACGAAGGCCTGAAAAAACTCATGGCCGACCCGTACTGGAGTGAATTGAAGAAAAAATGGGATCTTGAATAGACAGGTCTGAAAGCGTACCAATCAGTTCCGGACGCTTTTTTATGTCATTCCCGAAATGGCCGGGGCTTTCATGGAAGTCCCGGCCCGTCCCATGGTACCCTTCTCCGGCAACCCGAAACGCAACTCAACGTACTTCCCTAAAATTACTGAACGTAATCCCTGAAGTCTCGGTCCCATGGAATTATCCAAACATTTTCCCGTGATCTGGGAATCCTTGCCCTTCATCCTCGGCGGGATCACCTGGACGTTGAGCCTTGTCTTCGGAGCCATGCTGCTTGGACTGTGCCTGGGCGTTCCCCTGGCCGTCGGTCACGTTTACGGCGGCAAGCTGGTCCGGCGTCTTGTCGGCGTCTATGTCTGGCTGTTTCGCGGGATTCCCATCCTGGTCCAGCTCTACCTGTTTTATTTCGGCATTATGTCCTATCTCAGCCAGATCCCCATGCTGGCGAATCTCCACCTGGACAGTGCCTTCCTGTCCGCCCTGCTCGTCCTCAGCCTGACCAGCGCGGCCTATCAATCGCAAATTTTTCGCGGCGCCATCCAGGGGTTGCACGCCGGCCAACTCAAGGCGGCCCGGGCCCTGGGCATGACCGACGCCCAGGCCATCCGCTCCGTCATTCTTCCCCAGGCACTGCGGCTGTCCATCCCCGGCTGGTCCAATGAATACTCCATCCTGCTCAAGGATTCGGCGCTGGCCTTTGCCATCGGCGTCATGGAAATCATGTCCCGGACGCGATCCGTGGCCGCCCTGACCCATGAGCCCCTGCCCTTCGCCCTGGTTGCGGGCGTCCTGTTCTATCTGCTCACCCTTCTGGGGGTGCGGGCCTTGAAAGTGCTGGAAAACAAGGTGCGCATTCCGGGATATGCCCGCCAAGGATCGATATAATGTCCGAAAATCAACCTATTCTGCGCGTGGAAAACATCCGCAAGACTTTTGGCGATCAGCTCGTCCTGGACGACGTTTCCCTCACGGTGAACCGGGGCGAGGTAAAAATCCTGATCGGCCCGTCCGGATCGGGCAAGAGCACCCTCCTGCAGTGCCTGAACTTTCTGAACACTCCGGATCAGGGTCGCATCTGGCTCGAAGGCAGGGAATTCAAGGCCGCAGGACGACGCGACCTTTGCGCGTTTCGCCAGCAGGTCGGCATGATATTCCAGGACTTCAACCTCTTCGACCACCTGAACGCCTTGGAAAACGTGCGGATCGCCCTGGTCAAGGTCAAGGGCATGTCCAAGGCCCAGGCCAACCACCGGGCCATGGAGGAACTGGCCCGGGTCGGCCTTGCGGACAAGGCGGACCTCTATCCGGCCCAGCTTTCCGGGGGACAGAAGCAGCGCGTATCCATGGCTCGCGCCCTGGCCATGGACCCCAAGGTGCTTCTCCTGGACGAGCCGACCAGCGCGCTGGATCCGGAACTCATCGGCGAGGTCCTGGCCGTGATCCGCTTCCTGGCTTCCGCCGGAATGACCATGATCATGGCCACCCATCAGATCGCGTTCTCCGCGACCATGGCGCATGAATTCCTGTTCATGGAAAAGGGGCGCATTGTGGAACGCGGCAGCCCGAAACATCTGCTGGCATCCGACGCCACATCCCGAACCAAGGACTTCTGCGCCAAGATCAATGAACTTTCCGGTGATTTGGCCGCAACGGAAAGAAGCTGCACCTGTCAAAGCAGCAACCAGGGCGCGTGATGAGCGATTACTGGCATTTTTTCCTGAACGATGTGGCTCCGGCCCTGAATCAGGGTCTCTGGGTCAGCGTCTCCGTGATCGTCCCCTCGGCGCTGCTGGGGCTGGCTTTGGGCGTGTTGGTCGGCTCACTGCGGGTCTACGCCCCGACCCCCGTGCGACTGCTCAACGAGGCCTACGTGTCGATTTTTCGGGGAACGCCGCTGGTGGTGCAATTGTTCTTCTGGTACTTCGCCCTGCCGCATCTTCAGATCGGGGACATGCGCATCGTGCTTTCCCCCATGTCCGCCGCGATCCTGGGCTTCACCCTCTGCAGCGGGGCTTATCACTCCGAATATATCCGCGGCGCCCTGCTTTCCATCCGCCACGGCCAGATCAAGGCCGCGCAGGCCCTGGGCATGACCAAGACGCAGCTCGTAATCTGGGTCGTCCTGCCGCAGGCCCTTCGCCGCGCCTTGCCCGGATGCGGCAACGAGATCATCTATCTCATCAAGTATTCTTCGCTGGCCTCCATCATCACTCTCAACGAACTCACCGGCATCGGCCGGACCATTGCCAAGCAGACCTGGCGGAACATCGAGGTTTTCGTCGCCCTTGGACTGTACTATCTGTTGCTGGTCACCCTGGCCACCCTGCTTTTGCAGTATGTGGAAAGGAGAATGTCGTTGCCGGGATTTGAACAGTCCAGGGGATAACGACTACTCGGCACTTTCATGATCCGCCATGAAATGTTCATGTATTCAACGCGCGCAAGCGGACGGCTCTTCGTTCATGTCGACTTGATTCCGGCCAAAAGGCCTGGACCGGAGAGGCGGACTACCCCTACTCGGCCTCCGGGCTGTAGGTGCGGATCGACTGTACGTCCCCCCAGGAATAGTAGCTGTTGAGGGTCATCGCGCCCTCTTTTTCCGTAATCCGGATGAACTCCGTACCCAGAAACAGGACGACTCCTTCGTAGATCCGCCCTTCGTTGATCTGAATTTTCAGTCCCTTGCGCAGCTTGCGGGACAACGTACCGTGCAGTGGCATCGAAGCGTATTCAAAGACTTTTTCCAGGGTTTCCTTCTGCATGATCACTCCCCATGGGATACTGGTTGCGGTGGATGGTCTCGCCATAGTTTTCAACTGGTTTTCAAGAGAAGGCCGTCCGGTTACGCGCGTTTTCCCGAACATTGCCAAGGAGCGTCATGTGTTCACATTCCGCCTGTTCCGGCAATGCTCCAGGAACCCATGACAAAACCAAAATACATGCCAGCCCTGCACCGCAAGAAAATCAAGTTGTTACATGAGCGAACATATCCTTTCGCCATTATTGTTGTGCAAAAACGTTTACAGATACAAAAATGTCGCAATCAATCATAAAGGGAGATTTCATGTCAGAGGATCCACTCCGTCGCCTGCCGAGACTCTATGCGGACATGGAGGACCAATACGCCGATATTGCCAAGCAAATCGGCCTGACCTGCGCCGATTGTCCGGATAACTGCTGCACAAGTTATTTTCAGCACCACACCCATGTGGAGTGGGCCTATCTTTGGCTGGGACTGGCGGCTTTGCCGAAGGAACAGTTGCGGATAATCCGCTCGCGAGCTGAAGAGTACGTGAATCAATCCCGACGAATGTTGGCCGAACAGCGCGTACCGGACGTAATGTGTCCACTCAATGAAAACGGCCGCTGCATTCTGTACGCACACCGGCTGATGATCTGCCGGCTGCACGGCGTTCCGAACGTCTTCACCCTGCCCAATGGGATCACAAAGGAATTCTCCGGATGTTTCCGGGCTCAGGAACTGGACGCAACGCAGCCGGATCGACCGAAATTGGACCGATCAGATCTTTACCGTCGCCTGGTGGAATTGGAGGTGGATTTTGTCCGGAGCATGCCTAAAAAGCCTGCCCGGGTGCGGATGACCCTGGCCGAGATGATTCACCAGGGGCCGCCGATTTAAAGAAAGATTCTGAGTCACTATTCAGCAGTACCAGAGAAAAGATCTGGATACCGGCCTGCGCCGGTATGACTAAAGAGGAAAAGGCTTGCTCAAATTCGTCATTCCGGCGAACGCCGGAATCCAGTGCTGGAGAATTGTGATGCGCTGAATCGTTACGATTCTGAAGAGGAGTGTTGAGACGGGGACGCATCGAGCGTCCCGCGCGACTCCGGGGCCGAAGTGACCCTCAGGAGCCGCGCGGGTGCCCGTCAAGACTCAAGACTCGCCCCGGAAACGGCTTGCACCACATCGCCCTTGGCATTGTAGACCGGGGTTGTTTCCATGGCCACAAGTTTGGAAAGAATACCCGGGTCTTGCAAAACTTGACGTTGCAGTCTGGCCTTGCGAATATTCTTCATTGCATCGGCCTGGGAATTGCCCTCCCTGAGGCTGGCTTCGGTTTGTTGAACCTTTTGGGTTTCCATGACCACTGAGCTCACTGCCGGCATTTCCATTTGCGCCTCCTTGCTTCATAGTTACCTTATCAAGACCTGTTTCTTATCCTAATCGACAGTTTCGCAAATTTCTTTAGGCCAAAACTGAAAATTCATTCGACCGAGGAGGTTTCATGAGAATATCCATCGAGGAACGTCCCATTCGTACCCTGCAGGACTTTTACGATCTGATGGATCAGACGGCGCATGTTCGCCGCAAGGCGGTTCAGGACGTTCTGGCCGAAAAAGAGGCTGCGGAAAAAGACATCGCTTCCTTGCGCATCGCCCTGGAGTGTTTGAAGAACATCCCCGGTTCAGGGGCGGAAAAGCCCTTCGAGCGTCGTCTGCGTATGGACGCCGCAATGGATGATCAGGAAGTCGTTGTGGATCTGGATTACGAGATCTCAGAACTGGCGCGGGATATCGGCTATCTCGAGCTGGGCGAGGCGGCCTTGAAATTCATTCTTGAAGGGCAAACGCCGGGCCTGCTGCGCCAGGCAGAGGAACTGGCCAAGAAGTTGAGTCTCGGGCTTTTCGGCGGAGGCCTTGCCAAGAGGCTTTCCGCTCCGCCGGTGCGCTGTTTCATCACGGACCGCGACGGCACGGTGAACAACTATTGCGGCCGATATCGATCGTCCATTCAGTCCGCCTACAATGCTGTCTTTCTGACCTGTTTCGCCCGCAACCGCACCCAGTATCCCATTATCGTCACTTCCGGTCCCCTGTCCGGTCCCGGACTGACGGATGTCAGCGTGATGCCCCCCAGGACATACGTCATGGCCGCGTCCAAAGGGCGGGAATACATTGATCTGAATAATGACTACGCCAGTTTCCCAGCGCCTGAAGAGCAGTCGGAACTGCTCCGTAATCTGCACGGACAGTTGGAAGCCCTGCTCAAAAAATCCGAATACCGCAAATTCGAATTGATCGGCTCCGGACTGCAGGTCAAATTCGGGCAGCTTACCGTGGCCCGCCAGGACATCTCCAAGTCCGTTCCCGACGATGAATCCCGGGAGTTTCTGGAAACCATCAAAGCCCTGGTCAAGGATCACGATCCGGACGACCGCTTGCTGCGCATCGAGGACACCGGCCTGGACATCGAGATCATTCTGACCATCGGCTCCGGCGAACAACGCAAGGATTTCGACAAGGGCGACGGCGTCGACTACCTGGACCAGGCCCTGGGCCTGAACATGACAGAAGGGCCGCATCTGGTCTGCGGCGACACCTTTTCCGACCTGCCCATGCTCCGGGTGACTATGGAAAAATGCCGTGAGACCGAGGCTGTATTCGTGACCCGGAACAAGGATCTGCACAAGGCTGTGCTGGAAGTTTGCCCCAAGGCCCACATCGTGGCCGAGCCCGATGTTCTGGTGCTGGCCCTGCGCATGCTTTCCTGAAATTCGGAGCAATACAACGACATTTTGTAACTGCTCATAAACTTGTGGCAATCAACGGGTTGAATCCTGGGAGCGCCGCACCCCAGTGCGGCAGCGGTGTGAGAAACTCAGGACAAAGTTCCGACTGGAGCATGGTCCCAGTAGCTGGGTCACGACACTCCACGCCGATGGGAATCCTTGCACAGGAAAGATCATCGCCCAACCTTTTTGAGCAGTTACGACATTTTGATGCACCAATTGATACCGCTGATGGTTTAACCACGGGGACCACGGGTACATATTCCGTTAAACCAAAACTCTTTTCCCTGTGTTCCCCGTGTGCCCCGTGGTAAAAAAAAACTTGTCAGACGACGGAAATGGAAGTGTCGCTGTTGCGGTAGCTACTTGAATCCGTAAAGCCTTGCCCCCGGAGCCGCACTGGAGCCATGCCATGATCGAGATCATCCGAGCCGATATCACCACTCTGGACGTGGACGCCATTGTCAATGCCGCCAATAATTCCCTGCTGGGCGGTGGCGGCGTGGACGGGGCCATCCACAGGGCCGCCGGGCCGGAACTGCTGGAAGCCTGCCGGGCCATCGGCGGCTGCCCGACTGGGGAAGCCCGAATCACTCCCGCCTTTCGTCTGCCGGCCCGCTACGTGATCCATACCGTCGGCCCGATCTGGCGCGGCGGCCAAAACCGGGAAGAGGAACTGCTGGCCTCGTGCTATGCAAGCAGCTTCCGCCTGGCAATGGAGCACAAGCTGCGCTCCATTGCCTTTCCTTCCATCAGCACCGGCGTCTATGGTTATCCAAAGGATGCCGCCGCGGCTCTTGCCCTGAAAGTCATGGATGAGTACGAGGCATCACTGGGCCGCGTCATCGCCTGCTGCTACAGCCAGGCCGACGCGGACCGCTACATCGCCTTGCGCAGCCACGGCGCCTCATAACCATCGAAACCGAGTCAGCATGCATCTCAAGGAGTTCAATTATGGCCCTGAACAAGGAATTGCTCCAAATCCTTGCCTGCCCCAAATGCAAATCCGAACTTGTCCTCACCCCTGCCGAAGACGGACTGATCTGCAACCCATGCCAGGCGGTCTATCCCATTAAAGACGAAATCCCAATCATGCTCATCGAGGAAGCCATCCCCTTGGCGGACTGGGAAAGCGGCGTACGCGAGCGGGGCAAATCCCAGCAAAAAAGCTGATCCAATCCTGGCTGCCGCTCCGGAATCACCTGACGATCATCAGCCCCATGGAGAAGACCATGAAAACTTGTCCTTTTTGGATCGGATTCGGCGATATCCATGAACAACTCGACAACATCCGCCTGATCCCGGAACTGGCTGACGCCGCGGGAGTCATAGTCAGCGGCGACCTGACCAACCGGGGCCGCTCCGAAGCGGCGCACCGGATTCTGGATCAGATCCTGGAGATCAACCCAAAAGTCTACGCCCAAATCGGCAACATGGACTATCCCGAGGTGGAGCACGTGCTGGAAACCCAGGGCATGAACATCCATGCCCGGGGGCTGGACCTTGGGGACGGCGTCGGCTTGATGGGCGTGGGATATTCCACCCCCACTCCCTTCGGCACCCCGGCGGAGGTGTCCGACGAGCAATTGGCCCAGTGGCTGGAACAGGCCCATGCCCCGGTCAAAGACCTGCCCCACCTGCTGCTTGTGGCGCACACGCCACCCTTCGACACCGCGGCGGACAAGGTCAACGGTACGATTTCAGTGGGCAGCCACGCGGTCCGGACCTTCATCGAAAGGATTCGGCCCGAAGTCTGCCTGACCGGGCACATTCACGAGTCCCGGGCCGAAACCAGGCTTGGCAAAACCACGGTGATCAACCCCGGTCCCCTGTCCGGGGGCGGATATGCCCTGATCCGGCTCACGGACCAGGGTCTTCAGGCCCAGCTGCTCAACGTCGGCCAGTCCCGCTCCTGATCCCCATGATCCTCTACTCATGGAACGTCAACGGCTTCCGTGCCGTGGTTAACAAGGGATACTGGGAATGGTTCCGGCAAGTGGACGCCGACGTGGTCGGACTGCAGGAAGTCAAGATCCAGCCGGACCAGCTGGCCGAAGAGAATCACAAGGCTCCGGATTATCATGACTACTGGAATTGCTGCCGGCTCAGGAAGGGATATTCCGGAGTGGCCTGCTATTCCAGAATTCGGCCTGTCAGCGTTGCTTTTGATCTGCCTGTCGAGGCGTTTCAGGATGAGGGCCGAATCATTCAACTCGAATTCCCCGATTTCTACTACTTCAACGTCTACTTTCCCAACGGTCAGATGAGCCAGGTCCGACTGGACTACAAGCTGGGATTCTACGACGCCTTCCTGACCCACGCCGAGAATCTGCGCCGGACCAAACCCATTGTGGTTTGCGGCGATTTCAACACGGCGCACAAGGAAATCGACCTGAAGAACCCCCAGGCCAATGCCGGCACCTCCGGATTCCTGCCCATCGAGCGGGCGTGGATGGATAGGTTCGTCGAGTCCGGATATGTGGATACATTCCGAATGTTCAACGACCAGCCGGGACAATACACCTGGTGGACCTACCGCTTCGGCGCCCGGGGCCGCAATGCGGGCTGGCGCATCGACTATTTCTTCGTCTCCCAGGAGCTTGTTCCCGCTGTCCGCCGAGCCTGGATCGAACCCGAAGTCATGGGTTCGGATCATTGCCCGGTGGGGCTGGAGCTGGATATGAAAAACACATGATTACTTCGCTTTCAAAAAAAGGCGGCGATGGCGGCCCAAGCCGCCAACAGCGAAGCATTCTGCTTGTGGATGACGATCCGGCCTTTCTTCTGGTGCACAAAAAAATCCTCGCTTCAGCCGGATATCGCGTGTTCCCGTGCGCCACCGGGAACCAGGGTCTGGAGATCATCCGCCGTGAACGCCCGGACCTTGCTGTCCTCGATATCGAGCTGCCGGACATTACCGGTCTGGACCTCTGCAAGGCCATCAAGGCCGACCCGGGCACCGCGAATATCCGCATCCTTTTTCTCTCCGGCAAAAAAACACGCCCGGAGGATCGTGTTGCCGGGCTCAAGGCCGGGGCTGACGGATATCTGCTCAAGCCCGTGGACAAGGAGGAGCTGCTCGCCCAGACCGAGTCCATCCTGCGCATCAGGCAGACCGAAGACGTACTGCGGGCCAGCGAGGCGCGTTACAAGACCATTGTTTCGTCCATGAGCGACATGATCTTCATCGTTGACAGAGAGGATCGTCTTGTCGGCTTTTATGGCCGCTCCCGGGATGTCCTGACATCTCCCGCGAATTTTCTCGGTAAAACCATCTCTGAGGTGATGCCGCCCTATATCGCGACGCTGTACCGATCTTGCGCGGAACAGGTTCGACAAACCGGAAACAACCTTCGCTACGAGTATTCTCTGCCGGTCCAGAAGGGAGTGCAATGGTTCGTTGCATCCCTGGATCTCCATGAAGACGGACAGACCATCGTCGCCAATGTTCGCAACATTACCGAAAGAAAAATGGCCGAGGAGTACGGTCGGCAGGAATCCGCCGTGAACCTGGCTTTGGCCGAAATCGCCAAGTACCTGACGCTTCCGGGCACTTCCGTGGCCGACATCGCCATGGAGGTCCAGCAGCATGCCCTGCGTTTGACCGGCAGCGAACACGGCATCGTTGCCTCCATCGACGAGAAAACCAGGGACATGGTCAGCCACACCCTGACAAGCATGATGAATGAGGCCGACTGTCAAATCAGGGACAAGCGCATCGTGTTTCCAAGGGAGAAGCATGGATACCCGTGTTTATGGGGCCACGCGCTGAACACCATGACTCCGTTCTTCAGCAATGACCCTTCCTCCCATCCCGCGTCCACCGGATTGCCTCAGGGCCATATTCCCGTAAGACGCTTCATCTCCGTGCCGGCCATCTATGAAGGCCGGCTTTACGGTCAGGTCGCGCTGGCCAACTCCCAGCGGGATTACACTGAAAACGACCTGAAAATACTGTCCTCCATGGCGCACCTGTTCGCCATCGCCGTGAACCGTAAACGTTCCGAGGACGCGCTCCACGCCAGTGAAAAAAGGTACCGGATGATCGTGGAGACGGCCAACGAGGGCATACGCCTGCTGGATGCCGAGGGAAAAATCACCTTTGTGAACAAAAAGCTCTCGGAAATGCTCGGCTACAGTCCGGATGAGCTGCTTGGAAGGCCGGTCATAGAGACCATCCATCCTGATGAATGGAAGGATTTCCATCATCAGTTCAATCTGCGCAGGATCGGTTCCAGCGCGGAGTACGAGCGCCGCCATGTCCACAAGGACGGCAGGACAATCTGGACCAGGATCTCAGCGACGCCGGTTTTCGATGTGCAGGGGGAGTGCACGGGATCCTTCGCCATGATCTCGGACATCACCGGGATGAAGCTGGCTGAAGCAGAGTTGATCCAGGCCCGGGAAAAGGCCGAGGCCGCGAGTCGGGCCAAGAGCGAGTTCCTGGCCAACATGAGCCATGAAATCCGCACCCCCATGAACGGCGTGATCGGCATGACCGGTCTGCTCCTGGACACGGATCTGACCCAGGAGCAGCGCCGCTATGCCGAAACCATCCAGTCCAGCGGCGAGGCCTTGCTGAATCTGATCAACGACATTCTGGATTTCTCCAAGATCGAGGCTGGCCGAATGAGCATGGAAATACTCGATTTCGACCTGCAAAACCTGGTGGACGACGTTGCCGCCAACATGGCTCTGCGTGCTCACGAGAAAGGCCTTGAATTCATCTCCACCGTTGACCTGGACGTTCCGACGCTTCTCCGCGGCGACCCCAGCCGGCTGCGTCAAATCTTGGGCAACCTGATCGGAAATGCCGTGAAGTTCACTGAAAGCGGAGAAATTGAGGTCAGAGTGCAACGGGTTGAAAAAGGAAATGCTGGGATGCTGGAATGCTGGAATGCTGGGATTGATCAGGAGAAAGGGAATGCTGGGATGCTGGAATGCTGGAATGCTGGAATTGCGGACAGTCCGCACAATCCTGCTAATCCTGTTGAACAGTCTGGTGCGCCAAAGTCGATCAACCCTGGAGCGCACTCTTCTGAACATGCTGCGCATTCCCGCACTCCGGCAAGCCAGCATCCCAGCATCCCAGCATCCCAGCATCTCAACATCCCAGAATCCCAGCATCTCAACATTCCAGCATCCCAGCATCTCAACATTCCAGCATCCCAGCATCCCAGCATCTCAACATCCCAGAATCCCAGCATTCCAGCATCTCAACATTCCAACATCCCAGCATCCCAGCATCCCAGCATTCCAGCATCTCAACATCCCAGCATTCCAGCATCCCCACACCCCCGCATACCCGAAATCATTCTCCGCTTCACCATCCGGGACACGGGGATCGGCATCCCCGAAGACAAAATCGGCCTGCTTTTCGACAAGTTCTCCCAGGTTGACGCATCCGTGACCCGCAAGTTCGGGGGCACCGGCCTGGGTTTGGCCATTTCCAGGCAGCTGACGGAAATGATGAACGGCGAGATGGGCGTGCACAGCACTCCGGGCCAGGGCTCGCTATTCTGGTTCACGGCCCGCTTCGCCCTGCAGGAAACCATGGACAGCCCTGCTCCGAAGGCAGCCATGAGTCTGGCGGGCCTGCATGTCCTGGTGGTGGACGACAATCATACCAATCTGGAAATCCTCCAGAAGCAGTTTAGCGCCTGGAACATGCGGCCCCTGGGAGTTGCCGGCGGAGAGGAGGCCTTGCTGGCCGCGGCCGAAGCCCATGAACGTGGCGATCCTTTCGAAATGGCCGTTGTGGACTTCCAGATGCCGGGCATGGACGGCGGAGACCTGGGCAGACGGCTCAAGGACGATCCGCGCTTCCAGGCCATTCCTCTGGTCATCCTCACTTCCCTGGGCCGGCCGGGAGATGCCCGGCTCTTCGCTGAGCTGGGATTTGCCGCCTACCTGAACAAGCCCATACGCCAGTCCGAGCTGTACGACACCCTGACCCTGGTCCTGGCCGACACACTGCAGCCCTCCCCCTCCCGTCCCATCATCACCCGTCACCTGGCCCGGGAGACCCAGCGCCTTGCCGTGTATCCGCGCTTCACCGGGCGGGTCCTGGTCGCCGAAGACAATCCGGTAAACCAGCAGGTTGCCCTGGGCATGCTCAAGAAGTTCGGTCTGCGCGCCGACGCCGTGGCCAACGGGCGTGAGGTTCTTCACGTTCTGCGCACGGTACCCTACGACCTGGTGCTCATGGACGTGATGATGCCGGAGATGGATGGGCTGGAAGCGACGAGAAGGATCAGGATTCAGGAGTCAGGTGTCGGAATTCAGGAGTCGGAAGTCAAAGAACAGGGTCCCGATCCTCAGCTCCCGGAACTTATCTCCGAGCCTTCTCCTTCCCCTCAGGTTTCAGGTTTCATCCATCACCCCTCTCCTCATACCTCTCGGCGTTTGCCGATCATCGCCATGACCGCCGGAGCCATGCAGCAGGACCGGGAACGCTGTTTTGAGGCCGGGATGGACGATTATGTGGCCAAGCCGGTGAATCCGGAGAATTTGGTCCAGGTGCTGGAAAAATGGTTGGGAAACAAGGAAATCGATGAATCTGGATCTGAAAGCCGGGTGGCGACAACCGTGGAACAAACAGAAGCAGGCGAAGCCCAGTCCTTGTTTGACCGCCCCGCCCTCCTGGCCCGGTGCATGAACGACGAAGATCTGGTCCGTGATGTGCTGAAAGTGTTTCTGGACAACATGCCCCAGCGCTTCCAGGAACTTCGGGCGGCGCTGAAGGCAGCCGATCCTTCCGCCGCACGCCTCCTGACGCACACCATCAAGGGCGCTTCCGGCAACGTCGGCGCGGAAGCCATGCATACCTTGGCCGAAAAAATGGAAGACGCGGCCAGGGCCGGTAATCTGGAGGCAGTTCGGGAACTGATGGGAGACCTGGAGGAACGGTTTGAACGAATGAAGGAAGCGGTCAGCTTCTAGCTGATTACCGCCGCCGGCGGGGAGAACAAATCTGTCCTGGCAATCGTCTTTCAGTCCTTGACAGAACAACACTGATATCCATAATAGGCTCCTTTTCCCATTTCATCTTCAGGAGTTTCTCATGCAAGTCGAAAAGACAAAGAAAAACGGCGCTGCCAACGCCTTTGCCTTTCAGCCGGTCGTGGAAAAATGCGAAGGCTGCGAACGAATCAAGGAAGACGACGGCCTTCGTCACTGCACCAGCTATGCTGATCCTGCGGCCAAATGGTCCCTGGGCGTCTGCAACTTTGCAACCCATGTCAAAGCCAGCGTGGACAAGCAGGGCAAGATCAAGGTCAACCCCTTGAAGGCTTCCAAGCGGGCGGCCCGCGGACGTTAGTTCCGGAACAGGCATGCTGGATTTCTTGGATGCGCATATCCTCGCACAGCGCGAGCGGGTGATCGCCCTTCAGCGTGATCTCGTGGCCATCCCGGCCCTGGGTCCGACCAACGGGGGCCAGGGCGAAAAGGAGAAAGCCGAATATCTGCTTCGGCTTCTTCATTCCATGGGCATTGATCAAATTGAGGAAATCCCGGCGCCGGACAACGCCGTGGACTGCGGATTCCGGCCCAACGTGGCCGCCGTTGTTCCGGGCCGGGATGCTTCCCGTACCTTCTGGGTCATTTCCCACACCGACATCGTGCCTCCCGGCGACCTGGAATTATGGACCTCTCCGCCCTACGAACTGCGGGTTGACGGGGACCTGATCCATGGCCGCGGCGTGGAAGACAACCACCAGGGCATGGTGTCCTCGCTCCTGGTGGCCGAAGCGCTGGGCGCCGCCGGCAAGCCGCCGCCCATCAACTTCGGCATGCTCTTCGTGGCGGATGAGGAAACGGCCAGCAGCAAGGGGCTGGACTACATCCTGAACCATCGCCGTGACTTGTTCGGCCCCAGGGATCTGATCCTGATTCCGGACTTCGGCTCGGCCAGCGGTGAACTTGTGGAAGTGGCCGAAAAAAGCCTCTTCTGGGTCAAATTTTCCGTCTACGGCAAACAGTGCCACGCCTCTACGCCCCAAAAAGGCGTCAACACCCTGGTCGGCGCATCGGATCTGATCATGCGCCTGCGTTCCCTGTACACGCGGTTCGGCGCCTGGGACCCGCTCTTCGTTCCCCCCGGATCCACCTTCGAGGCCACCAAGAAGGAAGCCAACGTCCCCAACATCAACACCATTCCCGGGCTGGACGTCTTCTATCTCGATTGTCGGGTGCTGGTGCGGTACAGTCTGGACGAAATCAAAGCCGCCCTGGATGAAATCTGCGCCGAGGTCGTCCAGGATCACGGCGTGCGCGTGGAATGGGACGTGGTCCAGGAAGTCCGCGCCGCTCCGGCGACACCCGTGGAAAGTCCCATTGTCCGGCGCATGCTCGCGGCCATTCGTGCCGTGCACGGCAACAATCCGACGCCCATGGGCATCGGCGGCGGCACCGTGGCCTCCTTTCTGCGCCGCCTGGACATTCCCACCGTTGTCTGGTCCACCCTTCTGGGAACGGCCCATCAGCCCAACGAACATTCCTCCATCAAGAACACCCTGGCCGACGCCCGGGTCATGGCTCGGGTTTTGTGCATGGAGGACGAGCAATAAGCACGAGATGACGGGCAACAGGCCCGTCCCATGCCGCCACGCATTGACGCAAATCAGCAGCTTGCCGTTGCGCATTCGATTTTCAACCGTACCTGCCGCCCGCCCTGCCCTCCAAGCTCAACCGCAATCCTGATTCACCCAAAGCCCTGACCACCGCAAGCGCTGGTCCTTTCAATCCATGAACCATCTTTTTTCCACTGGAACCCCGTCCAGAGTCAAACCTCTGGAACCGGAACGGTTCGACGTCATTGTCGTCGGAGCGGGTCATGCCGGTTGCGAAGCGGCCATGGCCGCGGCCAGGCTGGGCCTGGCCACCCTGCTGCTGACCATCAATGTCGACCGCATCGGACACCTGTCCTGCAACCCGGCCATCGGCGGACTGGCCAAAGGGCACATGGTCAAGGAAATCGACGCCCTGGGCGGCTGCATGGGCGTCTGGGCGGATCAGGCCGGGATTCAGTTCCGGACCCTGAACACCCGCAAGGGACCGGCGGTTCGGGCCACGCGAGCGCAGATCGACCGGGAGATGTACATGCGCGTGGTCCAGCGCGACATCTTTGCCCAGTCCAACTTGTGGGTGCGAGAGGAACTGGTGGACGGGATTCTGGACATGAACGGACGCATTGCCGGAGTGCGCACTAGGCTCGGTGAAATCCTGCCCTCCAGGGCCGTCCTGCTGACCACGGGCACATTTTTGCGCGGCCTGATCCATATCGGCCTGGATCACTTCAGCGGCGGCCGGCTCGGCGATCCTCCGGCAGCCTCGCTTTCCGCGGACCTGAAACGCATCGGCCTGGAACTGGGTCGCCTGAAGACCGGCACGGTTCCGCGCCTGCGTCGAGACAGCATTGACTACCAGGTCATGAGTCCTCAACCCGGCGACGATCCGCCCCGTCCGTTCAGCTTTCATTCGCCGGGCATCCGTCTGCCCCAGGTTCCCTGCCACCTGACCTACACCAATGCAGCGACCCATGACGCCATCCGTTCCGGCCTGGACCGCTCTCCTCTGTACACCGGGATTATCCAGGGCACGGGCGCCCGCTATTGCCCCTCCATTGAGGACAAGATCGCCCGGTTTCCAGACAAGGAGCGCCACCAGGTCTTCGTGGAGCCGGAAGGCGTGAACCACCCCGAAGTCTATCCCAACGGCCTGCCCACGAGCCTTCCTCTCGAGATCCAGCTTAAAATGCTGCGCACGATTTCGGGTCTGGAACAGGCGCAGATCGTTCGGCCGGGATATGCCATTGAATATGATTTCGCCTTTCCGGAACAGCTCCTGCCGACCCTGGAAACCAAGGTCATGCCCGGTCTCTTTCTCGCCGGCCAGATCAATGGCACTTCCGGGTACGAGGAAGCCGCGGCCCAGGGGCTCTGGGCCGCGCTGAACATCGTCGCGTCCCTGCGGGATAGCGCCCCCTTCCTGCCGGGACGCCACCAGGCCTACATAGCCGTCCTGGTGGACGACCTGGTCACCAAGGGTACCCGCGAACCCTACCGAATGTTCACCTCCCGGGCCGAACACCGTCTGCTCCTGCGTGAAGGCAATGCCGATCAGCGCCTCACGCCCCTGGGTCGCGCCCTAGGTCTTGTTCAGGATGATCAATGGCACATTTTCAGCCGGAAGCAGGAAACCCTCCGTTCACTATTGGAGGGGCTGCGCAACAAGTCCATCCGGCCCGACTCCGCCACCAGAGCGTTTTGCGAAGCACATCAGACCGCCGTTCCCGGCAAGGCTCTGACTCTGGAGGAGATGCTTCGCCGCCCGGAACTGCAACTGCGGGATCTGGCTGTTTTTTGGCCGGAACTGGGCCTGGTCGCGGAAGAAATCGCCGAGGAGGCCGAGAACCGCGTCAAGTATGCCGGCTACCTTGCCAGGCAGGAGGAAATGGCCGGCAAGGACCTGGCCCTGGAACGCATCCATTTGCCCGACGGTCTGGATTTCGAACAAGTGGCTGGACTTTCTCGGGAAGTTCGTGAAAAATTGAATCGTGTCAAGCCGATGAACCTTGGCCAGGCGGGACGCATCTCCGGAGTGACGCCCGCTGCCGTAAGCTGTCTGCGCATTCATCTCCGGAAACTGGAGAAAACGTCTTCTCTATCAACTCCAAAACCGACTCCCGTCACAGATCGATCCTGAATCTGAATCTGGTGCAAACACTGGGTCGCTGGGCAATTGATCGTTCCCAGAGCTACACCCGGATGTTTCACATCTTCGTCCAGGCCGCCTCCGCCGCGTTCCGGTTGGCGTTTCTCAATTCCGCGGTTTTCTTCGTTCTGATCCGGCAGGTCTATTTCACCGCCGTGCAACCGTTGACGCTCATTTTCATCACCGCCTTGATCATCGGCTCGGTCACCGTACACATTCTGCTCGGCATCCTGATCAGCCTTGGCGCCTACGAGCAGATCGGCGAGTATCTGATCCTGGCCATGCTCCATGAAATCGCGCCGATCACCTGCACGCTGATCATCGTGCTGCGCTCCGGAACCGCCACCCTGACTGAAGTGGCCCTGATGAAAATCAACAAGGAGATCAATACGCTGCATTCCCTGCGCATTCCCGTGGCCGAATACGTCTACCTGCCGCGTCTGCTGGCGTTCCTGATCGCCGGACCATGCCTGAGCCTGTGTTTTTGCGTCATCGCGCTGTTTGGCGGATTCTTCACCTTGGGGTTCATGCACGACATCAACTTCGCCAATTATCTCACCCGTCTCTTGATAGCCGTGGAGGTAGGCGACGTGGCGATTCTTCTCGGCAAATCGGTGATCATGACCGGCCTGGTCTGTCTCGTGGCACTGCAACGCGGAATGAGCGTGGAGCGTTCATTCACGGAAGTGCCCATCCGGCTGATCCAGGGCATGATCCAGATCATTACCTTGATCATTACCGTGGAAGTCATATTTAACGTATTCTAAGTCGCAGCAGGACATCGCTCCCAACGCCCATGGAAACACAACCGGTTTTCATTTCCACCCTGACCGAGAAAAGAAAACATCTTTTGCTGGTATCCGACGACGAGAGCAATTTTTCCCGCTTGTCGGCCATGATCATTCAGTCGTCACAACCCATCGGGCTTCTTGGAGATGAGTACCCGTTGCTGCTCAACCTCACGGCTTTGGAAAACATCGCCCTGGGATGCATGTACCGCAACCAGATGTCTTTGGATGACTGCCATGCCAAAATTCAGCCCCTGGCGGACAGGTTGAAGCTGACGGGAAGCCTGAACCAGCGCTCGCAGTTTTTGAGCCGAGCGCAACTCTTGAAGGTTCAGCTGCTGCGTTGCATTGCCAATGAGTCCACTTTCGTGTTTTTGTCCTCGGCCAGCCGGTCGGATTGCGACATTCTGGACAGGGCAGCGGCAAACCTGGATATTGACGTTTTTCTCTGGGTCGCCATCTTGTCAAACAATCTTGATGCCTATAATTCTCTGGAGTACGGCGTCATTGACCTGAATACACTGCAATGAGCCTGAATCAACGAACCCTTGAAATCAAGGTGGGTTTTTTCCTGCTGGTCGTTCTCGTAAGCGCCGTTCTCCTGGTTGCCTATATTGGAGTCAGGAAGGATTTGTTCGCCGAACGGATCAGCTATACGGTGATCAGCCGAACCGGAGAACGCATCGAACCGGGCATGCCCGTCAGGCTCTACGGCTTCAATATCGGTCAGGTCACGGATCTGTCGCTGGATCACCAAGGCCGGGTCCTGATCGATATCCGCGTCTTGAGGCGTTACCAGCGCTGGTTCACCGAAGATTCCCGAATCATTCTTGAACAGGAAGGAATTATCGGCAGCAGTTTTCTGCAACTGCAGCCCGGGGACGAAGACGCTCCGATCCTTGAGGAAGGAGCCGTCATCCCTCTGGACGAGATCGGCGGAATCAACGAATTGATTCAGGAAATGCAACCGGTCATCGAGGCCTTGCGGGCCATCGTCATCAATATCTGGGATTTGACGGACTACCTTGTGGACGATGAAGGACCTGTCCGGGGAATCCTGGCCAACGTCGAAACCATGACGGAGCGCCTGCTCGCTGAACATGGCCTGATCTATTACCTGACTGAAGATCCGCAGCCCGTCGACCATATCGATTCAATTCTGGCCCGCTCGGATGCCGCGATGCAAAACGTGAATCAGCTCCTGGAAAGCGTGACGCACCGGGTGGACGACTTGACGCCGATCCAGGAGGAAATTGCCGAAGTGATCCGCGAGGTGAACGCCCTAATCGTGGAATTCCAGGGTATCCGGGAAGATCTGACACCGATTCTGCGCAACGTCACCGAAATCACCGAGGACGTCAAAGACGTTTCCCATGACCTGATCAGCCTGCGCCGCCAAGGCGAGTACACCTTGCGCCTTGGAACCGATCTGCTGCAGCGGCTTCGAGAGACATGGCCCCTTTCGCGAAGGGAAGCGCCCGATCCGGATATGACGTATCCTTGGCCCTGACGGCGTCTGGAGACAACTTGTCATGACAGCAGCGCCTTCCTGAACATGAGTTCACAAGCATTTGTTCACGAGCACGACCAATGCACCATTTCATCCTTGCCCGCACCCCGCTCACCATTGTGTTGCTTATCCTGGCCATGTCGCTTTCAGCCTGCGGCCCGTCAGGTCCGCGCTCCGTGTATCCGCCGCCGGACATCCTGCGCATGGCTGACGACCAGCGCCACGAGTTCATCCAGCTTTTCCTGCAGGGCCGCTGGTGCGAGGCTCAAAGCATGTTCGAGCGCAGCCGGGAAAGTTATCTCATGCAGGACGATTTTTGCGCCGCGGCCCAGAACGATTTGATTGCCTGGAAGCTCAAACAGTACGTGAACATTTCCGCCGGCGAACATCTGCATGCGGCCCGGGAACTGGTGCATACCGGGCTGGAATGTCCGGAACTGCACATTCCCGGAGACTGGCTTGAACCACAGCCGCCGGCCTTTTCAGCCAGAGATGAAAACTACAGGCAATTGCTGGTCCAACGAAACTTTTCCGCCATCGCAAATCAGTTGCGCAACGAATCGGACCCCCTGTACGCCTCGGTTTATGGCCGCAAGGCCGCCCTGACCGCCTTGGTGGACTCAAACATGGAGCAGGCCCGCTCCCTGATCATGCAGACCCGGGACCTGGACGCGAGGCAAGGTTGGATCGTTTTCTTGATCGAGGATTGGAAAATCATTCACTCTCTGAATCTTCCGCAACAGAACCAGCAGGAAATCCTGCACCGCATTGAGCGGTTGCAGAATCTCATCCAGCCATGCAGTTTTTAAGGGCGTCCATGTCCTTGCTGCCCCTGCCCCTGGGGCAATCCGGCTTCTACTTCCAGAATTGGGAGTACAGCTTTTCTCAGGCCCAAAAACCGCTGGCCATGACCACGATCCTGGTCATGCTTCTGGTCATTGCGTATGCGTCCATTCTTCTTTATCGCCGCTTTTATCTACCCCATGAACCGACGTCTTTTGCCGTGCAGGAACTCCCAACGGTCACCAAGATCATTTTCCAGTCCGTGGAGGAACGCTCAAAATACGACGTCAACTTCCAAACCGAGAATTCCAGGCGGGTCCAGTTTTCCTGCTCGCCGTTAAAATTCGAGCCGGGTCGGGGACTCACCCTGGAGCTTTCCGGGTTCCTCCAGCCTCAATCCACGTGGATCGGGCGCCCGGTATCCTGTTATTTCAAGGTCTCTACGGACCAAAAAGAGCCGAAATGGTCTTTTTTCCACTTTTCCTCCACCATAATGGATCTTTTGCAAGACAAATCCAGGCCGTGCATCATTCTCGAAACCCCGCAACGCCTTGAGCGCAAGCAGCGGCGGGCACACCTGCGCCTGGACCCGCCCCGCGAGGACATTCCCGAAGTCCGCATCTGGCCGGAGACCCTTTCCAACCTGGACCATCATGATGATGCGCCTCCATTGCTTCATTATCTGCACAGTGAAACGGACAATGCGTTCTGGGTCCGCAACATCTCCGCAGGCGGCCTGTTGCTGGAGATTCGGCAGCCGGTGGACGACGAAGTCGCCGAGGCCATGGAGAAGGGAAAGCGGCTCTTCATCAGCTTGTTTCTGCGGGACCTGCAGCAACCTCACAACAATGAGTACCGGCTACTCGCGCAGATCCGCAAATCGTTCATGGAACCGGGAAGCGCGGGCAGTGGAAAGCTTCTCGTGGGCTTGCTGTTTGTCGCCCACAAACCGCGGGGACAACCGAAAGCTGAAGACCGCTGGCTTTCCCTGAACGACAAAGGCGTCGAAGAGATCGAGGATTGGGTTTTCAAGCGCCATCTCCAGATCTATCAACAAAAAGGACTGACCTGACACGAACATCGGCTTAGCACCCTTAACACAACAATAAACGCAGTTATAATCCACTATAGCGGGAGGAAGCTTGGAAGAGGGCATTGAAGGAAAATTCTGGAATATGTTCAAACGGATCTTTCGCAAAGGCGATTCGTCCAATATTGAAGCCATTATTCTGGCGGCCAAGGAAGAAGGCGAAATCCGGAAGGAGGAGGCGGCCATCGTCCTGAAGGTCTTGCGCCTGGGTCGCAAACAGGTCCACGAAATCATGATCCCACGCACGGATATCGATTGCGCGGAGATCGAAGACAACATCGAGGACGTGGCCGAGATGATCATTGCCCATGGCCACACCAGAATCCCGGTTTACAAGGACAACAAGGACAACATCATCGGCATCGTGCACGCCAAGGACTTGCTCCAATTCATTCTGCACCCCAACTCCTCTCCCCGGGGCACCTTGGAGAGCGTGATGCGGGAGCCCTTGTTCATCCCGGAAACGAAAAACGTCATGGAAATGCTTCTGGAGTTTCAATCTCGGAAAAACCATCTGGCCATCGCCCTGGACGAGTACGGCGGAACATCCGGAATGCTCACCTTCGAGGACGTGCTGGAGGAAATTGTCGGCGACATCGAGGACGAGTACGATGCTCCGAGACCGGACGACATCCAGGTCCAGGATGACGGCAGCTACCTCGTTTCCGGTCGAACAGAACTGGTGGAACTGCGGGAACATCTCGTGGTGCATCTGGAAAGCGAGCAGGTGGACACCATCGGGGGCTATCTTTCCCAGCTGGCGGGCCGTGTCCCCCGCAAGGACGACGCCTTTGAAATCCAGGGCTATCAATTCAAAATCAAGGACGCGGATCAGAAAAAGGTGCGCTGGATCGAAGTTCGCCTCCTGCCCGAAAACTCCGCAAGTGAAGAATGATGATCACCCCTGTCTTGCTCTCTCTGCTGGGGGCTTGGTTCGGCCATGCCAACCCCGTATCCCATATACCCGGCGTGGTCTTCCTTTTCCCGGCGGTTTTGTTCTGGCTTGGACTGCGGGAACCAACTCCCCGTGCAGCTTTTCGGAGCGGCTGGATCTGCGGAAGCATCGCCTTTGCCGCCTGCCTGTACTGGATTTTCATTCCCGTCCATGTCTACGGCGGGCTGCACTGGATACTGGCCCTGCCCTGCCCTCTGCTCCTGGGCATGTACCTGGGCCTCTACTCGGGTCTTTTTTCCGCGCTGATCCGCTGGATGCACCCGGTACTCCCTCCTGTCGCCTTGGCCCTGGGCGGCGGAGTGCTCTGGGGCGCCCTGGAAATGGCGCAGGGAACCCTGTTCACCGGCTTTTCCTGGCTGACCCTGCCTGCGGCCATGGCGCCCTGGCCCGTGACAATTCAGTCTCTGGCTCTGGTTGGCGAATACTGGCTGTCCGCCATTTTCGTCACCTGCACGGCCTGGCTGATGCTGTCTTTCAGGAGCAGATACTGCCTGATTCTCGGCCTTTCCTCGGTTCTGTTGCTGATCCTGTACGGTGTGACGGCAGTGAAGTCGCCCCTGCCCGATGGTGAACGCATTCGGGTCGCCCTGATCCAGGGCAATATCGACCAAAGCCTGAAATGGGACCCGGAGTTCCAGGAGGCCACGATCCAGAAGTACCTGCAGCTCACGCGAAAGGAAATGTCGTCGCAGCCGGATCTGGTAGTCTGGCCTGAGACGGCGATTCCGTTCTATTTGCAGGAGGAAAACGCCCTGTCCCGGCAGGTCCGCGACTTTGTCAGAACCAACAGGTTCACATTGCTCACCGGCGCTCCGCGCTACCAGATCGATCTGCTGACCGGAGAAATCCGCTATGCCAACTCCGCCTTCCTGCTCAACCCAGCCGGGGAAACCGTCGGCGTTTACGACAAGGAACATCTTGTGCCCTTTGGTGAGTACGTTCCTTTGAGCAGGCTCTTTCCCTTCATCAGCCGCCTGGCCCATGGGGATGGAGAATTCATCCCCGGCGACGATCCCCGACCTCTGCGCCTGGAAAAACTTGCCCTGGGTATGCTCATTTGCTACGAAGCCATATTTCCCGGGTTGAGCCAGGAACGGATTCGCGCCGGCGCGAACCTTCTGGTAAACATCAGCAACGATGCCTGGTTCGGCCACTCCTCAGCTCCTCGTCAGCACTTGCATCAGGCTGTTCTCAGGGCCGTGGAGCAGGGGCGCTACCTTGTTCGATCCACCAATACGGGCATTACCGCGATTGTCGATCCCCGCGGTCGCCGACTCGAGGCAGGCACTCTCTTCCAACAGCTGACGCTGTCATATCCGGATATTCGTCTTATCGATGAAACCACCTTGTTTCATCGTCATTATTCGTTCTTTCAATGGACGCTTCCGGGAGCGGCACTGCTGATCGTGATCATTACGTCGTGGGCAGGCCTGCGTCGTCATTCTTAAAAAACATAGTTGCAAATTACCACATAATTACTACGTACTTTAAGTGCTGCTAGGCGCCAAACGCTGATTGTCAGCAAACAACTGTCCCCGTTGCCTCGTTTTTTCGGATTTTCATGAGCAGACGCGTACGGAAATGATCTGAACACGGGATAACAAGGGCAGAAGACAAAGGCAGCGCCGGACAGACAGAAGATCTCAGTGCAAATAATTTTGTACTCGGCTCAGTAAACAATATGTTGCATGTCGCACCGAAATGTTCAACGAAGTGAATTCGTAACTGTTCAGCATGCTACTGCCCTGCGGACTTTGACATCGCAGTCGGCGTGGGTATCGGTACCGGGATCGCAGGCGGAGCCATGCGTAGGTCTTTCTCAACATTTTTCGAAACCGATTCCGACCCCGACACCGACCCCGATGTCGGAGGCAGCTCGCACACCATGTACTGAATAGTTACGTGAATTCAAAATTTTCCGGAGAAGAATTATATGAGCACGGCTGAAGCCCAACGCGCCAACAACAGCAGAAAAATTCTGCAACTTTCTGAATTGAGGACCGAGAGCGCCGTCCTTGAAAACCAGTTCAACAGTTTCTGGAGGAGTCTTTGACCACGATTCCTACGAAGCCCGGCTCGTGGAGATCGACAAGGCCATCTCCCACCCTGAGGCCTGGAATGATCCGGGCAGCATGACCCCCCTGCTCCAGGAAAAGAGCCGCCTCAGCGTTTCTCTCGAGGAGTGGAAAGCCCTGGACAAGGCGAAGCAGGACCTGCGGGACTGGCTGACCATGGCCGAGGACGAGCCTGAAAAGGAAGTCCTGGAAGAAGTCCAGCGTCACATCGGCATCCTTGCCGAAAGGCTGCAGCAGGCCGAACTGCACACCCTGCTCAGCGCGCCGGAAGACCAGCATCCGGCCATTCTGGAGATCCACCCCGGCGCGGGCGGCACGGAAGCCCAGGACTGGGCGGAAATGCTGCTGCGCATGTACAAGAGATGGTCTGAACGCCATCAATTCCGGATCCAGATTCTGGATTACCTGCCGGGTGATGAGGCCGGAGTGAAGAGCGTGGTGCTCCAAATTGAGGGCTCCCATGTTTATGGGCTCCTGAAAAGCGAAAAAGGCATCCACCGTCTGATCCGGATCTCTCCCTTCGATTCCTCAGGCCGACGGCATACCTCCTTTGCTTCCGTGGACGTGTATCCGGACGTGGGCCAGGAAATCGAGATCGAAATCAACGATGAGGATCTGCGCATTGATGTATTCCGGGCCAGCGGACCCGGCGGACAGCACGTGAACAAGACCAGCTCGGCGATCCGGATCACGCACCTGCCCACGAACATCGTCACCCAGTGCCAGAATGAAAAGTCCCAGCACCGGAACAAGGATGCGGCCATGAAAATGCTCAAGGCCCGGCTCTACGAACTGGAACTGCGCAAACGCGAGGACGAGAAGCAGGCCCAGTACGCCACGAAGGACTCCATAGCCTGGGGCAGTCAGATTCGAACATATACCATGCAGCCGTATCGCCTGGTCAAGGATCACCGCACCAACTTCGAAATGGGCAATGTCGAGGCCGTACTGGATGGGGACATCGACGGTTTTATCCGCAATCACCTTCTCGAAACACATATGCAACGAATCGGTTGATCGCGCTCTCATGGATACTTTTCACGAAGTGCTGGCGGAACTGGAAATTCTGCGTGCGGAAATTTCCCGCCTCAAACCGGATGCCATGTCCAATGAAAACGGACCGGGGGCTGTTCTGTTTCGCATCTTGGATGGTTTTTCCCGGCCCCAGCAGGCGGAACTGGAATCGCGGCTGAATCCCCTGCCGTGGATGATCCTGCCCGTGGACGGCGAACTTTATCCCGCCCTGACCCGAATCCAGCAGAAAATCAACGATCTCAGCCACGCGGCAGGTCATGACAATCTGACCGGACTGGCCTTGCGCGGCGTCTTTGAGCAGACCCTGCACAGCGAGATGGAGCGGACCCGACGGTCCGGACTGTCCCTGAGCCTGGCCATCCTGGATATTGACGACTTCAAGAAGATCAACGACATCTGCGGACACATCCATGGGGATCTGGTGCTACGTTCCGTGGCCGCGATACTGCGCGACAACATCCGGCAGTCCGACCTGGGCGTCAGACTTGGTGGCGAGGAATTTGCATTGCTTATGCCGGATACCACCCAGACCAGCGCCGCGCTGCTGCTTGCCCGGGTCATGGACGCCGTGCGCAATCTGCGTTTTGATTGCCCGAATCCGGCCAAGAATCCGCAGGTGACCGTTTCCGTGGGACTGGCCTGCTACAAAGGCTTCAAGGAATTGCAGCCCCAGGAACTGTTGGAAATGGCGGACAAGGCATTGTATGCCGCAAAACAGTCCGGAAAGAACCGCCTGGTAAAATCGCCATTCCGGGACATTTCACCGGAGCTGTCCGCGCATACCCTGGTCGATTCGGATGAAAAAAACTACCTGTTTCGGGCGCTTTCGTCCTGATCCATCACGGTGACAACAACCTTATTATGAACACCAACACCAACGCCAACATCAACATCAATAAAACTCTGAGCATTGCCGTTTTCAGCGGCAAGGGGGGAGTTGGCAAATCCAGTTTAAGCGCCAACATGGGCTACTGCCTCAGCCAGCTGGGACACAAATGTCTGTTGCTGGATTGCGACCTAGGTCTGGCAAACCTGGATGTGCTGCTGGGTATATCCAGCGACATCACCATTCAGGATCTGCTCTCCAGCGACATCTCCGCAACGAGCATCGTGCAATCCATTGCACCGAACCTGGACCTGCTGCCCTCCGCCTCCGGTGTTCCCGAACTGGTCGAAATGGATGAAGACCAGCGCGGCCTGTTGCTGGAAAAACTGCAGCCGATCATCTCCGCATATTCGTTCGTGATTCTGGATCTGGCCGCCGGCCTGAACCCCACCCTGCTCTCCATGGCCCAGGCCGCGGCCAAACGGATCGTCGTCCTGACTCCGGAGCCCACGTCGCTCACAGATGCCTATGCCGTGATCAAGGTATTGTCCGCCAAGACGGGGTTGCATGACTTTTTGATTCTGGCCAATCAGGTCCAGGACCGGGAAGAGGCGCAAACCACGTTTCATCGCCTGGATGCGGCTGTACGCAAATTTCTCAGTTTTCACCTGAACTATCTGGGCATGGTGCGTAATGATCCCAACATGGGGATCGCCGTGAGCAGGCAGCAGGCCCTGGTTGAACTGGCGCCCAATTGCATTGCCGCCCAGGATATCCGGGTTCTGGCCGAACGCATCCAGAGTCTGCGGACGGCCCTCATGCCGGATTTGGCCAATAATCCGGTATTGAGAAATTTCTGACCGTTCACCACGAAAATATTGCCCGTGCGTGCATGCGCCGTTTACGTGCATTGCTGAATTTTATTTTCAGCCTTCCAACCTATAGAATTCTATCACGAATCAGTGTAAGGACATCAGAAGGTTTCGCATGCTGTCCATTTTCATCGCCGATACTTTGGGGGAAAGCACATGAATAAGAGCGAATTGATCAAAACTCTTTCTGAAAAAAATGACATTCCGATGGAAGAAGCCACCATTGTGGTTAATACGTTTTTTCAGTCCATCAAGGAATCGATGATCCAGGGTGATCGGGTGGAAATCAGGGGGTTCGGCAGCTTCAAGGTCAAGGATTACCAAGGCTACAAGGGACGCAACCCGAAAACCGGACAGTCCGTGGAAGTCAAACCGAAGCGCCTCCCGTTCTTCCGGCCGGGCAAGGAGCTGAAGGATCACCTGAACGAAGATGTCTCCTGAATCTTCGCAGACATGATCCAGCATTCAGCTTGAGGCCCCCAGCCGCCTCACCCGCCGACACCATCGGCACGACGTTTCGGACATCAGGGACGAGACGTTTTGAACGTCAGCCCCGAATCCGTCATTTGAACACGTAACGTGTTTTCCCATGAACATGCCTGCCGGGCATGACGGTAATATCCCTTATCAAGACTTGTGTCAGCCGCAAAAAATCCATGAACCAACATACCTTCAAGAGCGATCTTTTCGGCCCCTGGGTGCAGTGCTTCAAAATGCAGGGCAGCGGCAATGATTTCGTGCTCCTGGACAACCGCGAGCTGCGTCTTGCCCCCGCGGAAATGGCCGGCTGGGCCAAGGCCGTGTGCCGCAAGGCCTTCGGCATGGGCTCGGACGGCTTGATCTTCCTGGACAAGAGTCATGATCGGGCCGATGTGGACTATTTCTGGCATTTCTTCAACGCCGACGGCTCCCGGGCCGAAATGTGCGGCAATGGATCTCGTTGCGCCGCACGGCTGGCCTATGAACTCGGCCTTGCCGACAGGGAGCATGTTCTGGGTACGGATGCCGGTCCCATCACGGCCGAAGTGCTGCCGGAACAGGACCTGGTCAAGGTCCAGCTCACTCCGGCCCGGGACCTGCTGCTCGACATCGCCCTCCCCCTTGACGGACAAATCATTGACGTGCACTACGTCAACACAGGGGTTCCCCATCTGGTGGTATTCGTGCCGGACGTACAGTCCGTCAACATTGCGGAACTCGGTCCTCGGTTCCGCTATCATCCCCGATTCGCTCCCAGCGGAACCAATGTCAATTTCGTCCAGGTGATCAATTCCGACAACCTCTTGTTGCGCACCTACGAGCGCGGCGTGGAGGGAGAAACCTTCGCCTGCGGAACCGGAGCCGCCGCATCCGCCCTGGTATCCCAAGCCCTGGCCCGCACAGGCGCCCACGTTCAGGTCAGAACTTCGGGTCAAGATCTGCTCGGGATCACCATCGACAATGACACCCTGTTTCTGACCGGCAAGGCCATGCTCGTCTTTGTGGCCACTCTGAACCTGCGTGCATTGGGCCTCGTCCCGCCGACCCAATCTTAAACAAGGCCCCTGCTCTTTGCGAATTTCCCACAGCCAGCTCCAACGAGCAGCATAAGGAGGAACAATGTCTTTTACTGGTGCATTTACAGCCCTGGTAACCCCGTTCAAGAACGGCGTGATCGATGAAGAAGCCTACCGAAGCCTGATCGAATGGCAGATCGAACAGGGCATCAACGGACTCGTTCCCTGCGGGACCACCGGAGAATCGGCAACCCTGTCCCATGCCGAGCATGCTCAGGTCGTCAAAATCTGCGTTGATCAGGCCAAGGGACGGGTTCCGGTGCTGGCCGGCTCCGGCTCCAACAGCACCAGGGAGGCCGTCGAACTGACCAAGGTGGCCAAGCAGGCCAAGGCCGACGGCGCCCTGCTGATCACGCCCTACTACAACAAGCCCACCCAGGAAGGGCTGGTGGTCCATTTCAAGACCATTGCCAAGGAAGTTTCGATTCCACTGATCCTCTACAACGTGCCGGGAAGAACCTGCGTCAACCTGCTTCCCGAAACCCTGGCCAGGCTTTTCCGGGAAGTGCCGGAAGTGAAGGGCGTAAAGGAGGCCACCGGGAACATGGCCCAGGTTTCCGAGGTTCTGGAATATTGCGGCGCGGACTTCATCGTGCTTTCCGGCGATGATTTCACGGTCCTGCCCACCCTGGCTCTGGGAGGCAAGGGCGTCATCTCCGTGGTCTCGAACATCGTGCCGGACAAGATGAGCGCCATGTGCCGGGAATTTCACGACGACAACCTGGGCAAAGCCCAGGATCTGCATTACGAGATGGCCCCTCTGTTCCGGGCCATGTTCCTGGAGACCAACCCCGGACCGGCCAAGACCGCCCTGGCGCTCATGGGCCGGATCAAGCCCGAGCTGCGTCTGCCCATGGTCCGCCTCCAGCCCAACAGCGAAGCCCGGCTCAAGGACATCCTCGGCCAGGCCGGACTGATCACCATGAAAAAATAGCGATCGGAAGCTCTTTCCAGCACCACAGGGACGGGACCAACCCCGTCCCTTTTTTTGTTGGCCAGGACCCGGAGATTGCGGAAAGGCATTCTCACAATAGCGACACGTTTATTCCATCATGCAAACCTATCTCAAACTCCTCTGCACCTCCATGTTCTGGGGCGGCACCTTTGTCGCCGGTCGGCTGGTCTCCCGCGAGCTGCCGCCCTTTTCCGCGGCCTTTTTGCGCTTTGCCATCGCCTCGGTTTGCCTGGTGATTCTGGTGCGGATCTACGAGGGCGGCCTGCCCCGCCCTCGGGCTGCGCAGATCCTGCCCATCATCGTGCTGGGACTGAGCGGAATCTTTGCCTACAATGTCTTGTTCTTCATCGGCCTGCAATCCGTGGAAGCCGGACGCGCCGCGGTGATCGTGGCCACCAATCCGATTTTCGTGGCCCTGCTGGCGGCCCTGCTGTTCAAGGAACCGCTGGGCTCCGGGAGACTGATCGGCATCGGTCTGTCCATTTCCGGCGCCGTGCTGGCCATCACCGGCGGGCATCCCCTGGCCCTGTTCAGCCAGGTCCTGTCCTGGGGCGACCTCGCCATTTTCGGGTGCGTGGCCAGTTGGGTCACCTACCTGCTGGTGGGCAAGGTGATGATGCAGAACCTTTCCCCCCATGCCGCCGTGACCTGCTCATGCCTGGTGGGCACGGCCATGCTCCTGCCCTTCAGCCTGGCGGAAGGATTGATCGGGCACCTTCTCCAGATTTCCTGGACACTCTGGGCGGCCTTGCTCTATCTAGGGATGTTCGGGACCGTGCTGGGCTTTACCTGGTTCTATCAGGCCGTAAAGGAAATCGGCCCCTCCAGGGCCGCGGTGTTCATCAACTTCGTGCCTATCTGGGCCATTGTTTCCGGTTTCCTGATCCTCGGCGAATCCTTGAACCTCACCCTGATCCTGGGCGCCGCCATGGTTGGCGGGGGCGTCTATTTGACCAACCGGACGATAAAAACCCCCGGCGCTGAAATACCCCCCAAGACCTGACGCCGTCGACGCCGCCTTCGGTTCAGGAACCAACCCAATTTCATCAGGCCGCGAACCCCATATGCATACCCCTTCCACCTCTGCGCAGTCTTACCCCCCCCTCAAGCTCTCCTGGCTGATCTGGGCCCTGGGCGCGAGCCTCTACTTCATGAGCTTTTATCAGCGGGTGGCGCCGGCCGTAATGACCGACCTGTTGATGAGCGACTTCCAGATCGGCGCCGCGGCCCTGGGAAATTTTTCGGCCTTTTACTTCTACAGCTACGTGGCCATGCAGGTGCCCACCGGAATCTTGGCCGACCACTGGGGGCCGCGTCGACTGCTGACCGCGGGCGCCCTGCTGGCCGCCCTGGGCACCATTTTCTTTGCCATGGCCGACACCGTGATCCTGGCGAACATCGGCCGGCTGCTCATCGGCGGATCCTTGGCCGTGGCCTGGGTAACCCTGATGAAGCTGGCCATGCACTGGTTTCCGTTGCGCATGTTCGCGTTTGTCACCGGCATCGGACTGCTGGTCGGGGTGATCGGCGCAGTCACCGCCGGGGCCCCCCTGCGCTTGATGGTGGATGTGATGGGCTGGCGCGGAGTGATGTGGGCTCTGGGCCTAGCCATCCTCGCAGTGGGCGTCGCCATCTGGATCATTGTCCGGGACGATCCCGCGGATCGTGGCTATGCATCCTACAACCCGCTGCCAAAGTCCGGATCGAAATTTTCCCTGGCCGGCCTGCTCCAGGGCCTTGGCCGGATCTTCCGCTATCGCAACACGATCTTGTTGTCCGTGGCCCAGGGCGGCATGGTGGGCACGGTTCTGGCCTTCAGCGGCCTATGGGGCGTTCCGTACCTGGAAGTCCGCTATGGCCTGTCCCCGTTGGCCGCGGCAATCCTGACCTCAGCCGTGATGATCGCCTGGGCCCTCTCCGGCCCGATTTTCGGCTACGTTTCGGACAGGCTGTGCGTCCGAAAACAACCCTATGTGGCCGCATCCATGACCGCCCTGGCCGCATGGTCCGCGGCCCTGCTCATTCCCGGCCTGCCTCTGGCCCTGTTCACGGTGATCGTCCTGATCGCGGGCTGCGCCTGCGGCGTGGTCATCGTGGGCTTCGCCTACGCCAAGGAATCCGTGCCCGCCGGCTTGGCCGGCACGGTGACCGGAGTCTGCAACATGGGCACCATGTCCGGCCCAATGATCCTCCAACCCCTAATCGGCTGGCTCCTGGATCGCCGGTGGAGCGGCGCAATGGTGGACGGTGTCCGGATCTACGAACCCCAGGACTACCAATTCGCTTTTCTGCCCATGATCGGCTGGCTCTGCATCACCGTAATCCTGGCCTGGCTGACCCGCGAAACCTCCTGCAGACCTCCGCGGGACGATCAGTAGACTCAGTTCCTGCCCATGACAGAATCCCGGCACATGCGGGCTGACAAAATAATGATGGTGCTGGAGGCCACAAAATGACCACCTACGTCTTTCTCCCCCCCATGGCCAAAATCAGCGGCGGGCTGGCCGTGCTGATGCAGGTGGCCGAACATCTGCATCATTGCGGATTCCCGGTCCGAATCGTGCCCAGGGAATCGAACCGGCCCTCGCTTCCGAGCTGGCTTTCGACTCCGGTACTGGAGTGGAATCGCCTCAAATTGCGTGAAGAGGACATCTGGCTGGTTCCCGAGGGTTGGGTCAATGCCCTGACTCCGGGGTTGCGGGCCTCAGCCAGATGCGTGGTGTACGTCCAGAACTGGGCGTACCTGTTTTCCAGCCTGCCGGAAGGGGTGTCCTGGCGGGACTTGCCGGTCTCGTTTCTGGCCGTATCGCGTCCCGTGGCCTGGTTCATCGAGCAGACCCTGGGCAGCATGTATCCGGTTTTGCGACCGGGCATCGACCGCTCGATCTTTCACGCTCCGCCCCGCAAACCCGACGGTCCCCTGCGGGTGGCCTACATGCCCCGCAAGAACAAGGCCCAGGTCGAGATGATCCGGGCGATCATCAACGCGAGGAATCCCGGCCTGTCGCATCCTGACAAGCTGATCTGGGAGGAAATACATGGGCAGGATGCGCCTGGAGTGGCCCGCATTCTGAGACGCGCGCATGTTTTTTTGGCCACGGGCTATCCCGAAGGCTGCCCGCTGCCGCCTCTGGAGGCCATGGCCTGCGGCTGTCTTCCGGTGGGATTCGCCGGCTTCGGGGGCTGGGAGTACATGAGCCAGATCGAGGGGGAGGGATGGCGCCCGTGGTGGCCCCTTCCGTCGAATCCCTGGTCGGGCAACGGATTCTGGGTTCCGGACGGCGACGCGCTGGCCGCGGCTCTGGCATTGGAACAAGCCGTCCGGCTCTGGACCGACACCGCCGTCGCCGGGGAACGGGAACAGGCTCTGCGGGCAGGACAACAGACAGCCCAGGCGTTCGACCTGGATGCTCAGCGCGCTCAGGTGATCAATATCTGGCGAAAATCGTAATGTAACTACTCAGCTCATTCTCATCCGAGTAAACCGACTGGATACCCGCCTTCGCGGGTATAACTGATCCGGAGACGGCATAATACAAGTCATTCTCGCGAAGGGCGGGAATCCAGATCATGCTTGTCACAAGTTTGTGCAAACCTAACCTCGTAACTGCTTAATAAGGCAGGGCAACCAACCACCGCGGATCCGTGCTGCCTGGATACCGGCCTGCGCCGGTATGACGGAGTGGAGTACCTCGAAAGCGAGTTCTCTCGGTCGTCACCCCGGCGCAGGCCGGGGTCCAGGTGTTTTTTCTATGGTTCACTGCCCGGAGTTATTGAGTAGTTACCTAACCTCTTCCTGTTCTGAACCTGAATTGTTACCGAAATCAATGGATAAGAACCTGGGAGGAAGGAGCGCCCGGTGACGCTTGGGTTTCCAGGGTTTGGACCAGGCGGTCCATCTGCCTGCCCACCTGGCTTTGCAGGGACATTTCGCGCTCCACGGTGGTGATGCCCTTGATCACGGTGGAATGTTTACGGTTGAATGCCTCGCCGATGTCCTTCAGGGACATGTCCGTATGTTTGCGGGCCAGAAAGAAAATGGTGTTCCGGGCGAGAACATTCTCTTTTTTTCGGCTTTTGGTGCGCAGGGCTTCGTGGGACAGGTTGAAGGAGCGGCAGACGAAGGCGATGATGCTTTCCAGATCCGGTTTGGCCGCGGAAGGAGCATAGTTGCGGAGAATCTCCAGGGCAAGGCCGTGGGAAATCCGCTGATTCATCAGCCTGGCCTTGATCACCAGGTTCTGCAGACAATTCTCCAGGAGCCGGATGTCATTGGGAATGGAGTTGGCAAACAGTTCGTTGACGTCCTGGGGAATCTGAACCTGAAACACCTTGGCCTTGGCCTCCAGGATGCGCATCCGGGTTGCGAAATCCGGTTTTTCAATGACCGCCATGAATCCGTCACAGAACTGGGAAGCCAGCTGCCCATCCAGCTTGGGCAATTCCCGTGGGAGGAAGGAACTCGTAAAAATGACCTGTTTGCCCAGGGAACGCATGGACTTGATGGTTGCGAGCAACTCTTCCTGGGTCTTTTCCTTGCCTTGCAGGAAATGGACGTCTTCCAACAGCAAGACGTCCACCCCTTCCCGGAAGCCGGCTTTGAATGTCTCCATCTCCCGGCGCTTTAATGCCATGACCATCCGACAGGCAAAGTCCTCGGCACTGAGATACGCCAGCCGAACCTTGTTCCTGTTCCTGCCGCCATTTTCAGCCAACTCCCGACCGATGGCCTGCAGGAGATGGGTTTTTCCAAGACCGGGAGCAGAGCAGATGTAGAATTGGTCCGTGACCAGCTGCTGCCGGCAGATGCTGCGGGCAGCGCTGAAGGCCAGTTCATTGCTCGGACCGACAACGAAATCCTGGAAGGAAAAACGCCAGCTGGTTGCATTCGTCGATCCTGCCTTGCATCCTCCGACTCCTCCGGACACGCTTGCCCTGGCGTCGCCCTTGTTCTCCGCGTTCGCCGAGATATGCACTACAGGCAGCTCCGGGGTCAGGGACATGGGAAGGGAGTGCTGCTGCATGCGTTGTGGAGCCGAGCATTCCGCACGCCGTTCCCCATTGGAAGCGCTGATGATCCGCACGCTGACATCACGATTGGAAACGTGACGCACGGCATGTTCAATGGCCTCGAGATAACGGTTCTTGACCCACGAGGCCACGAAGCCGTTGGAGGCAATCAGGGTGAGACCGTTGTCGTCCAGTGAGGACTGCAAAGGGATCAACCAGGCCCTGACATGGGCCGGATTTATTGATTTTTGAAGAATTTCAAGAGATTTTTTCCAGATGACGCTCATGGACGTGAGTCTTAAGCCAATTGAAGATCATGAGGCAAGGCGCGAATCATCCTTTTTTTTGCGCCCGCAAGAATATTTCAGCTCCATATAACATGCTAAAAATATGAACTTTTATAACTTGACTTTTCTAAGCTGTTAGATCTCCGACATTAATTCGAAACCTGGGGAAAACCATGTATCCGCAAGGGAATTCCAAAGTATCCAGAAATTCCGACCTCGCCACTTGGTTTACTATAAGTGAAAATACTCAACTTTTCACTTTTTTACTCTCAATTTTGAAAATGCTGTTAGATTGCGTCCTGTCCCTGCCGGGAAAAAGCATCGTATTCCGGTCAGAGAATCCGCCTTGACTCCGACCCCGATTGCCGGAGGTCATTCACATAACCTGTGCTGAGCAGTTACCAATCAGTCAATGAAAAAAGCGGCCCGGGCGTTGCCCGAGCCGCCATGCAGCTTCATTCGGTCCGGCACTGTCAATCGTTATGCCGGAGCACTGTCCTGTTTCTTGTCCGTAGCCATGCCCACTCCGGAAATGCCCGTCTCCTCGTCGGACTGCGCATCCGAAGTGCCGGCCTGGGCCTCAATGGCGGGCGCACTCACCGCCGGTAAGGGATCCTTCCCTGATTTCGACTTTTCCTCACCGGTTGCGGAACGATTCATCTCCGGATTGTCCTCTTGACCTTCCTCGCGATGCCATTTGAACTCGAGTTCAAACTTTTCCTTGTCTTTTTTCGAGGAGGCCTTGACCTCCACCTCCATGGTCCGGCTCGGGCAAAGTGTCACGAACTGATCGTCCTGACGCACGCAAATCTGACCTTTTTTCAAGCTGGCGATCAGGTCCTCGAGATAGGTCACGACCTGACTCCGTTCCATGACGCCTTCGAACTTGACTTCATCTTTTGACATGATTCATCTCCTCTAAAAGTTTAGATCAGCGATAACAACACCTTCAGCAGACGTTTTCCCTCCAGCTTATTCTCCCGCTCATCGTCGACAAACGGCATGGTCAGCACCTCGATGCCGAGTTTTCGTACGGCCGCGACATCCACCGGCTGAACGTACCTCTCTGCATCGGAATCCAGCAACACGACGTTGACCAGCTTGTTCACGGGCGGCTCCCCATTGCTGGAGGCACGCAAATACCGGAGCAACGTAGCCACATTGTCGGCCAAGGTCATTCCGAACTGTTCGGGATCGGTTCCGGTATTTGGAATATACACCTTCGGGCAATCGTTCTCGGAAACGGCCTGCCCCACGCCATCCGGCAACACGTTCGCAATGACGCTGGAATAAAAACTGCCCATGGGAAAACAGATCAATTCGGCCTGCAGGATCAGGTCGCGAACATGATTTCGTATTTTTGCCCGCGCAGGCTCGTTGGATGACGGATTTCGGTTGATCCAGATCCGCTTGACCCTCGAGGATATCGGCGGCACCTCCTTGCCCGTGAGCAGATGCTGTCCAATGATGTGCGTTCCGTTTTCCAGTTCCACGGCCAGGTGCAGATCCTCGTCCAAAACCGGAAGCACCTCGCCCAGGACTTCAGCCAACTTACTGAAAAGGAAAATTACCGGATCAATGTTCCGCTGACCAGCAAGGTAGCCCGCGGCAAGAATCAAGTTTCCGATACTGGCTCCGCGCAGATCGAAATCCTGGGGCATGTGCTCCATGAAGGCGCCCAGATGATCTTGCACGATACTTCTCATGGGATCCGGAATTGGCTGCATCAACAGATGCTCACCGGAAGCCAGGTTGTGCAACTGTTGCCGCAACAGATCAGGCTCGTCGAAAAGGGACATCCGGTGCGCAAAAAGGCGGCATACTTCGGGATTGCCCTTCACGCTCTGGTCCGTAAGCGCCATCAACCGACTGCGCAGATCGCCCACGGCCGGCATCCGGAAAGCCCTGCGCAGCTTTGCCGAACTGCCTCCGGAATCAAAGGGCGTTACCAGATGGATCGAATTGTGGGTGTACTGCACGAGATCCCGGCTCAAGGGGTTGAGCGCGGTCCCTCCACTGAAAAACAGGATCCGTGGCCCGACTTCCGGCGCTTTGAGGCTCCGGGCCACGCGCAATTCATCAGGAATGTCCGCTGTGCGAGTGACTCGAATGTTCCTCAAGCGGAACCTCCATTGAAAATATGATCCGTGGACCACGGCAATTCAAAAGCCGACGCATGGTTTCACCCAACATTGAACAACCCGGAAGTAAAAGAGCGGGGTAACTATTCAGCAATTCTGATGCAAAGTTTGTTCTAATTTCATGTTGATTCTTTATCACCACGAAAGGCACGAAGAGCACGAAGGAAGAAAAGGAGTGGCGCACCGTGCATTCGCAATATTCTTACCGAAATCCATCCGCCGTAATCTTCGTGTCATTAACCTTCGTGTCCTTCGTGCTCTTGGTGGTTGATCATCTTGAACATGGATTAGCTGAGTAGTTACAGAGCGAGAGAATTGTCCAGGTCACCTGAGTTAAAAACGGACTGGATACCGCCTTCGCGGGCATGACTGACTCGGAGTCGGCATTGAAAATAGCGAGTCATTCCCTTGAAGGCGGGAATCCTGGTCATGCTTGCCATGATACGCCAAGAAACTCATTCGGCAACGCCAAAGATTGTCAATACAAGAACCAGGCCATGATTGCCATGGTTCTCCTGTCGCGCATGTCTGTCTGGCGCAGCTCATCCTTTGAGTCCCTGTCGACATTGACAGGCCAAAGAGCATGAATCCTTGGATACACTCACTCAACTGAAGATCAGAATTCGCTGAGTGTTCACGCTTGTCATTCTGCGTAACAGGCGTTTCACGGGTTTCAAAAAAAATTGTAACTACTCAGCAGTATTAATGCTGTTGCCGGATTTGGCTCGGAATCGGGGTCGGTATCGGGATCGGTATCGAAGCGAAGCCATGTGGAAGGGCATTCCATTGTTTTCGATACCGATTCCGACCCCGACCCCGATTCCGATTACCGGAGAAAGAACGCTTGCTGAATAGTTACAAAAAGTTGCACCCTGTTGACAAACACAACAGCAAAAGATGCCGCTGGACGTCGATATAATTTCAATGAAGCATATTCTTGATCATGTCTCTGGGGACAACATATCCATGGGTGTCCAACAGCAGCAACTTCTTTGCATGAATCCGGGAAAAACGGACCGCTTCCGCGACCACGCCGGTTTCTTCGGAAGCCAGTTGAAGGTAATCCTCGAACCTGGGATTTGTCATCATGTCCCAAAAACAAAGTAACTACTCAGCTGAGGTCCGGGTTGCTTTGATTTTGCGCTGAAAGCCCCTTGAAAAGCAATCCGCTTCTACGCCGCAATAAGCACCATACTTCATGAGAACGTTGTGCTGCGTGGGAACAGGTATTTGCATGGGCCGGATACGATAAGGCCATTCTGGGAATCCTTCAGGAACAGGGTAACGAAATTGGATTTTGACATTATTTACAATAATATTTGAAAAAAATCAAAATTTAAAACCACATTTCCACCAAAATTGACGGCTTTTAGATAGAAATTTCCCACGATAAAGCCTGTTCGCCCCTTGAAAGAAAAAAAATGCACCACTTATATTTCTTTCAGTACCGAAGTAATAAAACATTATTTATTTAATGCTAAATTTTGTCCAATTATATATGGTCAGATTTAATGATTGGATTCGATATGAAAATATTATATTAAACTAATGTACCTTATAAATAAGGCATTCCTAATTCATTTGTACCAAAATGAATTTGTTTGATTGCAACTCTGCATTGAATGACTTGATCCTCATTATTCCCAAATTCCATGTTGACTCAGCCGGCAAGTCCGTGTAGATAAAGGAATGAACATGTCCTTTCTTTAGTTTTCTTTAAGATCATATTATACTCGTAGAGGATGGAGTTGATGCCTGAAAATCTCAAAGAGCCGAAAATCAGAATAGAGCATCTGACGAAAATTTTCGGTTCGCAATCCAAGGAAGCCCTGAAAATGCTCCAGCATGGAGCAGGCAAGGACGAAATTTTGGATAAAACCGGGTGCGGCGTCGGAGTGGCGGATGCCAGCTTTAACGTAGCCCCGGGGGAAATTGTCGTGGTCATGGGCCTGTCCGGCAGCGGCAAATCGACCCTGGTTCGCTGTATCAATCGGTTGATCGAACCCACTGCCGGAAAGATCTTCATTGATGATGAAGACATTACCGCCCTGCCTTTGGACAAGCTTCGCCAGGTCCGGTTGACCAAGCTGGGCATGGTTTTTCAGAATTTTGCCCTTTTTCCGCATCGAACAGTCTGTCAGAACGCGGAATACGGGCTTGAAATCCAGGGCCTTGATCCCGTCAAACGCCGGGAAAAGGCCATGATCGCCCTCGAGCAGGTCGGCCTGAAAGGCTGGGAGGATTATTACCCCGTGAACCTCTCCGGCGGCATGCAACAGCGGGTTGGATTGGCCCGAGCCTTGGCCCTGGACCCGGACATCCTGCTCATGGACGAGGCGTTCAGCGCCTTGGACCCCCTCATCCGCGGCGACATGCAGGACGAACTGATCAATCTGCAAAGCGCGATGCACAAAACCATCGTGTTCATCAGTCACGACCTGGACGAAGCACTCAAGCTGGGAGACCGGATCGTGCTGATGAAGGACGGCGCCATTGTTCAGATCGGGACCGCCGAGCAAATCTTGACCAACCCGGCCAATGACTACGTGGCCCGGTTCGTGGAAAACGTGGACATCACCAAGGTCTTGACCGCGGAAAGCGTGATGATCAAACCCAAGGCCGTGGTCTTCCTTTCGGCCCATGGTCCGAAATCCGCCCTGCGTTTCATGCAGAAACAGGGGCTCTCCCAGATCTTCGTTCATGACTCGGAACAGAAGGTCATCGGCTACGTTACCGCGGATACGGCTTCCGAGGCCTCAGCGCGCGGCGAGACCGAACTGCACCGCATCATGCAAACCGATTTTGTCAGCGTGCTCCCCGAAACACCGGCAGCGGAACTGATTCCGATCATGGCCGAGCTGCCCTACCCGTTGCCGGTAGTCACTGCCGACCGCAAACTTCGAGGCGTGATTATCCGCGGATCGCTGCTGGCTGCCTTGGCCGAACGAGGGAGGACCAACAATGCCTAAAATACCTATTGGCGCGACCATTGAAGCATTCATCGACTTCCTGGTCACCAACTTCGCTTTTCTGACCATTGCCTTTACCCAGGTCATGGAAAACGTGATCCGGATCCTTGAAAACGGCCTCATGTTCCTTCCTCCCTGGCTGTTCATCCTGGCCGCCACGGGGTTGACCTTCTGGCTGACCAGGAAACGGGGCATTGCCCTCTTCACGTTGCTGGGCCTGGCGCTCATCTGGAACATGGGGCTCTGGGTTCCCACGATCAGCACCATCACCCTCGTCCTCATCGCCACCCTCACCGCGCTGACCATCGCTATTCCCATTGGCATTCTGGCAGCCCTGCACAACGGCATCAACCGGGTCGTTCAGCCGGTGCTGGACGTGATGCAGACCATGCCCGCCTTTGTCTACCTGATCCCGGCCATCCCGTTTTTCGGTCTGGGCAAGGTGGCCGCGATCTTCGCCACTGTGATCTTCTCCATGCCCCCGGCCATTCGCCTGACCTGCCTGGGCATCAAGCAGGTTCCCCGAGAACTGGTGGAATGCGCCGACGCCTTCGGCTCCACGAAATGGCAGAAGCTGTTCAAGCTGCAACTGCCCCTGGCCACGCCGACCATCATGGCCGGAGTGAACCAGACCGTCATGCTCGGTTTGTCCATGGTGGTCATCGCGGCCATGATCGGCGCTCGGGGTCTGGGTGGCGAGGTCTGGCGGGCCATCCAGCGCCTGCAGATGGGCAACGGGTTCGAGGCCGGCCTGGGCATCGTCATCGTGGCCATCATCCTGGACCGAGTCCTGCAGCACTTCGGGACCCAAGACAAACGCTGATCCGGTTCAACACCTGTCAACCCAAGGATGTCCGACATCCTGCAAACCTCATCGTACCCTCAAGGAGGTAGAAGCATGAATCAAGGAAAAATGTTGCAACTGCTCGTGGCCATCGTGGCCTGTCTCGTCCTGACGGCAGGCAGCGTTTCAGCCCAGGACAAGTCCGTGCGCATCGCTTATGTGGAATGGGACTGCGCTGCGGCCAGCACCCATGTGGTCCAGGCAGGCCTGGAAGAAATGGGGTATGACGTGGAAATTTTGCCCGTTGCCGCCGCGGCCATGTGGCAGGCCGTGGGCACCGGCAATGTGGACGGCATGGTCACGGCCTGGCTGCCCGTCACCCACGCCGACTATTACGAGCGGGTCAAGAACAATGTCGAAGACCTGGGTCCCATTGTCGGCGGCGCCAAACTGGGCTGGGTCGTCCCCTCTTTTGTAACCATTGATTCCATTGCCGAGATGAACGACCACGCGGACCGGTTCAACCGCCGGATTATCGGCATTGATCCCGGCGCGGGGCTGATGCGTCTTTCCGAGGAAGCGGTCGAAGAATATGGTCTGACCAGATTCACATTGGTTGAGGGCAGTGACGCCACCATGACGGCCGCCTTGAGCAATGCCGTGGACCGCAATGAATGGGTCGTGGTCACCGGCTGGTCCCCGCACTGGAAGTTCGGCGTCTGGGATCTGAAGTACCTGGAGGATCCCAAGGAAATCCTGGGCGGAGAGGAGCGCATCCATACCATCGTGCGCCAGGGTCTCCAGGAAGACAAGCCGGAAGTCTACAACTTCCTGAAGAACTTTGCCTGGGAAAGCCCCAACCAGTTGCAGATGGTCATGGCCTGGAACCAGGAACCCGGCGCCGATCGTCTGGAAAATGCCAGGCGCTTTCTTCAGGAGAATCAAGAACAGTTTGAAAGCTGGAAGCAGTAGGCTCCAGGAACTTTCTCCCGTTGAACACGACAAAGGCCGCCTGAAAAGGCGGCCTTTGTCGTGTTGTGGCGCGAAACCTTTTGGTTTAACCGTCGCCTTGCGCGAAAAGTCATCCCGCCGGGTTGTCACCCACTCCGCAATACTGGCGGACGATTCGATCCAAATCCTGAAACCGCACCGGCTTGGCCAGATAGTCGTTCATACCGGCCTTGATGAACCGTTCCCGGTCGCCAGGCATGGCTTTGGCCGAAAGAGCGATGATGGGGATATGCTGCTTTTCGCCGAAAACGCTGGAGGAGCGGATGGTTTTCGTGGCTTCCATCCCATCCATGAGCGGCATCTGAACGTCCATGAGGATGCAGTCGAAGTGCTCACCGGCCAACATTTCCAGAACCTTGCGGCCGTTCTCGGCCAACGAGACGCGATACCCCGCGTTTTCCAACAGCAACTTGATCGGCATTTGATTGATGGGATCATCCTCTGCGTAAAGAATGTTCAATCCCTTTGAACTTCGTTGCGTTTTCCATGTCTGGGCTGCTTTGGGGTTTACAACGCCGGGAATAACGAACGGCAGGAGGACATGAAACGTTGTTCCCTCGCCAGGAAGACTCTCCACCGCAAGCTTCCCGTTCATCAATTCCACCAACCGCTTGACAATGGCCAGTCCCAGTCCCGCGCCCTGGTATTTGCGGGTGCTGGTGCTGTCGCTTTGCATAAACGGTTTGAACATCTCACCAAGCTGATCCTCGGGCATCCCGATTCCGGTGTCTGATACCGAAATCAACAGGCGCAACTGATTCTCCTTGTTCAACCCAACAGGCGACATTTCCACGACCACCCGACCTTGCTCGGTGAATTTCAGCGCATTTCCCACCAGGTTGAAAAGTATCTGCCGGACCCGGACTTCATCGCCAATCAGGATGCCTGGGATGGATGGATCGTAGCTGCTTTCCAGATCAATGCCCTTTTTCTCCGCGGTGGCTGAAAAAAGATCCATGACCGAGTCCCCCAGGTCCCGCAGGTTCATCTTGTCTTGACGGATCTCCAGCAATCCGGATTCAAGGCTGCTGATATCCAGGATATCGGACAACAAGGTGGTCAATCTGTCCGCGGATGTCAGCGCCATGTCCACGAAACGTTTCTGGTCCGGTGTGAGGGGCGTGGACTGCATGAGCTGCATCAGCCCCATGATCCCGCTCAGTGGAGTGCGGATCTCATGGCTCATGTTCGCCAGAAAGGTGTCCTTTGCCTCATTGGCGGCCTCCGCCGCCTGCTTGGCGGCGACAAGGGCCTCATATGCGGCTTTCTTCTCCCGGCGATTTACGGCTTCCTTGAGTTCTCGTCTGACCGCCGGCACCAGCCTGGCCAGCTTGTCCTTCATGATGAAATCATGGACACCTGCCTTCATGGCCTCAACCGCCGTTTCCTCGCCGATGCTTCCGGATACGAGAATGAATGGAATGTCCAGGCCGCTGCGTTTCAGGACCTCAAGAGCCTGAAACGAGTTAAACTCCGGCATGACATGGTCGGAAATGATCAGATCCCAGGATTCCGCCGTCAGGGCCTGCTCCATGGCCTGAGCGGTGTCGACTCTGGCGGACGATGGACTGAATCCGGCATTCTTCAAAGCCCTGACCACCAGCATTGCATCGTCCTCGGAGTCTTCAACGATCAATACACGCAAAATGGACATTATGCGCAGCCCTCCCTTTGGACTGGCGGAGATTCATTCAGGACAAGCCAGTAGAGACCAAGTTGGCGAACGGCTTCCATGAACTGCTGAAAATCCACCGGCTTGCGGATATAGCTGTTGGCGCCCAGACTGTATGTTTCCAGGCGGTCCTTTTCCTCCGTGGAGGAGGTCAGCATGACGACAGGCAGCAATCTCGTGGATTCGTTGGCACGTATATGCCGGAGCACTTCGATGCCGTCCATGCGTGGCATCTTGATGTCCAGAAGGATCACCTGCGGTTGGTTGCCAAGGTCCCTTCCGGCATGCGTACCACGGCCGAAAAGATAATCCAGGGCCTCCACCCCGTCCTCCGCGACCACGAGTTCATTCAGGATGTTGTTCTTCTGCAACGCCCTCCGGGTGAGCAGAATGTCGTCAGGATTGTCCTCCACCAAGAGAATGATTTTACTGGACACAGTATCTCCTTATCAAGACATGTTGCCGTCTCGCCGGCGCAAAGCAGAAAGGGTGAATATCAAAAATTGTGGGTAACTATTCAGCACATACGGGACATGACGATTCTCCAGCACTGGATTCCGGCGTTCGCCGGAATGACATAGCACTTCATGTCGTTTAAGTCAGTCATACCGGCAAAAGCCGGTATCCAGTCCGAATATTCTTGGATGAGCTGGGTAGTTACAATTGTGGCAACTATTCAGCTGCGTTCCGGAACACCCAGTCCTATCCTGAAGATGCTGAGAATTACTTGCGGGAATGACCTTTTTTCCAATGTCGTGTTCAGAGTCAGTCATCCTCGAGCAGGCGGCTGTCCTGTTCGTTTTTGCCCGGATAAGCTGAATCGTTGCCATTGTCGCCGATGTGGATTGGGAGAGGAAGCGTGAACCGGAATGTGGCGCCCTGATTCGGCTCGGCTTCGGCCCAGATTTTGCCGTTGTGTCGCCGGATGATCCGGGCAGTGGTGGCCAGACCGATTCCTGTGCCCGGAAAGCGTTCAAGGGAATGAAGCCGCTGGAAAGCGGTAAACAGCTTCTCGGCATAAGCCATGTCAAACCCGGCTCCATTGTCCTTGAGAAAAAAAACAGCTTCGCCGTTGACCATTTGCCGGCCGAACTCGATTCTGGCCAGGGAACAATAGCGAGTGAACTTCCAGGCATTGTCCAGAAGGTTTTCCATGGCTATGCGCATCAGGGCTGGATCGGCATGGACAAGCAGGTCGTCCTGAATGACCGTTTCCACATTCCGTTCGGATTCCGTCACGGCAAGTGCATCAAGAATTTCTCGAGCCATCAGGCTGAGATCCACGTTGACCATGGCCAGTTCGGCTCTGGAAACACGGGACAGCTTCAAAAGGTCGTCGATCAGCAGCCCCATGCGCCGGCCGGCCTTGATCACGCGGTCCAGATAATCCCTGCCCGTCTCATCAAGCCGGTCATGATAATCCTCCACCAGGGCCTGGCTGAATCCGACGATGCTGCGCAACGGCGCCCGCAGGTCATGGGATACGGAGTAGCTGAAGGCTTCCAGCTCCCTGTTGATCTCCTCGAGCTGGGTGGTCCGCTCCCGGACTCTTTGCTCCAGTTGCAGATTCAGCTCTCTCAGCTCTGTTTCCACCTGTTTCAAATGGGTGATCACTTCCGTGTAAAGCACGATCCCGCCGATGGAGCCATCCGAATCAAACCACGGACGGCACTGCCACCGGGTATGTTCCAGGTGGCCATCAGACCGTAAAAACGAGTCATTGTCATTTTGCAAAACTTCGCCATGCAAAGCTCTGCGATGAACATCTTTCCATTTTTCGGGTATTTCCGGAACAATATCGTAATGGTGCCGGCCGACCACATCCTCCTTGATTCCGTAATCGTCCAGATACCGCTGACTGACGTAAATGTATCTCAAATCCCGGTCATGTACGGCAATCGCGCTGGGATCGTGGTGGATGACATAATGCATCAGGTCATGCCTGAATTTCAGTTTTTTCTGCGCCAGCACCCGCTCCGTCACATCCATGGAAATGATCCCGACAAGCTCTATGTCGTCATCGCTCAGGGCTACGGGAAACAGGCAGGTTTCGTAATACGTCCTGCCCGCATCGGGACCGACCTGGTCCATAACCATGAGGGAGCCGTTGGTTTCGATCACCTTGGCAATGCGCTGCATGAAGGTCGTGGCAACGTCTGGAGAGTAGAATCGGTCAAAGCCCTTTCCGACGATCATTGCCGGCTCTGTGCCGATGGTATTCGCAAGCTTTCGTGAAACCAGAACAAAATGACCTTGTTTGTCGACCAGGGATATCAGGTTCGGACTGTTTTCCAGAATGGCATTGACCAGGGACAGATTCCTGCGCAACTCCTGCTCGTTTTTTTTTCTGTCCGTGACGTCCCGGGCAAAAACCACGGCTCCGTCCTGCTCCTGGAAACGCAAGGGGAGAGCATTCACCTCCACAGTCAGTTCGCGTCCGTCACGACTGAGGTGAACCTGTTCGTGCGCTGGAAAGGCGGTTTTTCTTTCGTTGACCAGAAGGATTCCTTCCCGTACTTCCTGATAATGTCTGGGATGGACGACTTCAAGAACCGAAGCGTCGAGCAGTGCCTCGGCGGACTCGACGCCATAGAGCAGCTGGGCCTCCTTGTTCAGGTAGGCAAATCTGCCCTTTGTCTGAATGAATATGGGAAAAGGGGCGTTCTCCACCAGATCGTTGAAACGTCTTTCATGAAGAATCAGTTCATGAGATTTCTGCTCCAGAAGCTGAACCTGCTTTCGCAGCACGAAGTACAACAGGACAGCGGTGACAACAACAAACATCCACCCTTTATAGGTCTGGAAAAACCTTATTTTGTCCGGATCAGTAATGAACATGGCCAGCAGGGCGTCAGAGAAAAAAATCCAGACGCTCGCAAACAGGGCATACACGACTGCCGTCCGGGATGAGATGTGCTGATTGAGTTGACGGCTGATTTCCGGCATGGCTCTTTACTACTTGATCAATTTGTCAAGCGGGGAGGATTGGAGGAAATTTCGCCGGAAAGTGTTCTGAACGAGAAAGGAACAGCCTGGAGGATGATACGGTAGCATGATCCGAACGTATTCCATGCCGGCTTTCAGTGCAAGCATCCCATTTGCCCCCAAAACTCTCCCATTGTGCATCGAAAAGAATATCGCTAAACGATTTCCTTTTTCACCCTGCAATCCGCTTCAATTCCATGGATACCCAACGCACGGCATATGCATACGGTCTGGCCACGGTCCTGCTTTGGTCCACCGTGGCCTCGGCCTTCAAGATTTCCCTGCGCCATGTGGACCACGTTCAACTGCTCTGCGTTTCCACTCTTGTTTCCACCCTGACGCTGTTCGCTGTTCTGGCTGCCCAGGGCAAATTGGGTTTTCTGCGCAATATTTCCCAAACCGATCTGCGGCGCTCAGCCCTCCTGGGGCTGCTCAATCCGTTTCTGTACTACCTGATTCTGTTCAAGGCCTACGATCTCCTCCCCGCCCAGGAAGCCCAGCCCCTGAATTATACATGGGCCATCACCCTGGCCCTGCTCTCCATCCCCCTGCTCGGCCAGCGCATTACCGGCCGGGATTTCCTGGCCATGGGGGTCAGCTACCTGGGCGTGCTGACCATCTGCACCCGCGGCGACATCCTGGGCCTGTCCTTTGCCGATCCCTTTGGCGCGGGCCTGGCCCTGGGCAGCACCGTGATCTGGGCTTTGTACTGGATCTTCAACACCCGGGACGACATGGACCCGGTTTTGCGACTGTTCTTGAACTTCGCATTCGGATGTCTCTATATCGTTCCGGTGACCTTTCTTGTTTCCGATCCCCTGGCCGTCAACCTGCCGGGGCTGTTGGGAGCTACCTATGTGGGCGTGTTCGAAATGGGGATCACGTTCATCTTCTGGCTCAAGGCCCTCAAACTCTCCCGGACCACGGCCCAGGTGGGCAACCTGATCTACTTTTCACCGTTTCTTTCGCTGATTTTCATCCGCGTTTTTGTCGGAGAGGAAATCCTGGCTTCGACCATCGCCGGCCTTGTCCTGATCATCCTGGGAAACGTGATCCAGAAACGATCCGGAACCTGATATGCGTAACTACTCAGCTTCAGAACGGAAGAGGTTAGTTTTTCAAAAAATTGTGGCAAGCATGACCTGGATTCCCGCCTTCGCGGGAATGACTTTGTTTTTCAATGCCGTCTCCGTGACATTCATACCCGCGAAGGCGGGTATCCAGTCCGCTTTTTACTCGGATGAGCTGAGTCATTACTGATATGCAGGACATTCTTCAACAACGCAGCACCAAGATCTATCACCGCCTCCATGCCCGCTATCACCTGCCGGCCACCATGCTCGAATGGCACAACCCCTGGGAACTGCTGGTGGCCACGGTTCTGGCGGCCCAGTGTACCGATGCCCGGGTGAACATCGTGACTCCGGAATTTTTCTCACGCTGGCCCGGGCCTGCTGAGTTGAGCGGAGCATCCGTCGCCGAAGTCGAGCAGGTCATCCGTTCCACGGGCTTTTTTCGCCAGAAAGCCAAGAACCTGATAGCGGCGGCAAGGATAATCATCAATGAACACGACGGACTGGTCCCGGAAACCATGGCGGACCTGCTCACCCTGCCCGGCGTGGCCCGCAAGACCGCGAACATCGTGCTGTCCAACGCGTTTCACAAACACGAAGGCATTGCCGTGGACACCCACGTCCGCCGCCTGTCCTTCCGCCTGGGGTTGACCGTCTCCACCAACCCCGTGATCATCGAGCGGAACATGATGCGGCTTTTTCCAAAAGAACAATGGGGCGAGATCAACCACCTTCTGGTCCTCTACGGCCGCGAAATCTGCCGGGCCCGCAAACCGCTGTGCTCAAGTTGTGTGTTGGGTGATCTTTGTCCGCGGAACGGCGTAACTGCCGTGGGGTAAAGGGGTAAGGGGTGATGGGTGATGGGTGATGAGCATTGTTTATCGAAATCGAAATCGCAATCGAAATCGAAATCGCAATCGAAATCGAATCATTACAGCTACTCACTCAATCTGGAAGGGATAGACTTCCAAAAACTTGTGCAAGCATGACCTGGATTCCCGCCTTCGCGGGAATGACTTGTTTTTTTAGGAACGTCTCCGAGCCAGCCATACACGCGATACTCTCGCAGCTGTCCTCGTACACAGGGGGTTAATAACTTTCCCCTTTACACGGAGGGGCTGGGGTATTTACTGCATTTTTAGTAACTACTCAGCATAAGTTTTTCCTCCGATAATCGGTATCGGGGTCGGTATCGGAATCGGTATCGAAAACATTGTATTGCCCTTACACATGGCTTCGCTTCGATACCGACCCCGATACCGGTGTCAAACTCGGCAACTGCACGAGTTTGCTGAATAGTTACGATTTTTATTGGATTGATCTTGATTTAGATTACGATCCCGATTTCGATTTCGATTGCGATTTCGATTGCGATTTCGATTGTGATTCGAGGAGGTGCACTGGTTTGGTTACCAATATGGTAACTACTCAGCACCGTTATGTAATCTACCTCCGGCAATCGGGGTCGGTATCGGTATCGGTTTCGAAAACGTTGAGGCTCCCTCCGCACGGCTTCGCCTCCGATCCCGATACCGATACCGATACCGACAGCGAGTCGAACTGGGCAACGGCAGCTTATGCTGAATACTTACCCAATATGCAACCTATAAATTTGTTGAGCTTATAATGACGAACACTGGTGATTTTCACATCCTGGCAACGGACGGAGCAGCCCGGTGCGCTGATCTGACCACGGCCCACGGGACCATCCGCACCCCGGTCTTCATGCCCGTGGGCACGGTGGGCTGCGTCAAGGCCTTGAGCCCGGATGACCTGACCAAGCTGAAAGCCCAGATCATCCTGGGCAACACCTACCATTTGTACATCCTGCCCGGCGACGAAATGATCGCCCGCCGGGGCGGACTGCACCCCTTTTCCGGCTGGAACGGTCCGATCCTCACGGACAGCGGCGGCTTTCAGGTTTTCAGCCTGCAGGGGCTGCGCAAGATCAGCGAGGACGGGGTGGAGTTCCGTTCCCACAGGGACGGTTCGAAGCACTTCTTCTCGCCGGAAAAGGTGGTTTCCATCCAGCGCAACCTGGGCTCGGACATCATGATGGTCCTGGACGAATGCGTGCCCTACGGCGCGGACAAGGATTATACGGCCCGGTCCCTGGGGCTGACCACCCGCTGGGCGGCCCGCTGCCGCGCCGCCTATCCTCAATACAGCGGCAACCAGCTGCTCTTCGGGATCGTTCAGGGCGGATTCTTTCCGGATCTGCGCAGCGAAAGCGCCCGGCAGATCTGTGATCTGCCCTTTGACGGCTATGCCATCGGCGGGCTGAGCGTGGGCGAGTCAAAACCCCTGATGCTCGATATTATGCGCCACACCGCTCCCCTGCTCCCCCCGGACAAGCCCCGGTACCTGATGGGCGTGGGCACGCCCATGGACATCCTGGACGGCATCGAGGCGGGTATCGACATGTTCGATTGCGTTCTGCCCACCCGCAACGCCCGCAACGGCACGTTGTACACCTCCCTGGGCAAGGTGAACATCAAGCGCGCCGAGTACAAGGAGGACGACGGACCATTGGACCCCAACTGCGACTGCTACGCCTGTACCCGGTTTTCCAGGGCCTACCTCCGCCATCTGTACACGGCCCGGGAGTTGTTGGCCTATCGCCTGAACACCATCCATAACCTGCATTATTTTTTGGCATTGACCCATGGCGCGGCACAGGCCATACTCCAAGGCAAATTCGCAACCTACAAGGCGGAGGTGCAAGCCGTTCATGCCCATGCCGAATGAATTGACCCCTGCACAATATGAAATACTACTGGACGAGGCCAGCGTTCCGGAACATTCCATCCATTACATGAAGGCCGTATCCGGCGGGCGGCCTTTTCTTCTGAACGACTACCTTTTTCTGCACGCCGAGGACTGGCTCCTGGCCGTGGGTTACCCGGTCCAGCGGCACAATGATTCTCAAAATGGGGCTGATGTATTTGACCAGGCCTTGCACGAGGCCCGCCGGGCAACCGGAGCAACAAGTTGCTGGGCCATCTGTCCGGCACTGCCGGAACGACTTGATCTGTATCGCACCAACCAGGACCAATATTACATCCTATCCGCCCACAGCCCGATTCCGCCACGACTCTCCCGCCTGGCCGACCAGGCCGCGGCCCGGCTAACCGTGGACCAGGGAACCGCATTCACCGCGGCCCATCGCCGCCTCTGGGCCGAGTTCACCGGCCGGGTCGCCCTGCCCCCCGCGGTGCGCGAACTCTATGCCCGCACCGAGAGCGTTCTGCCGCAATGTCCGGACCTGTTCCTGCTCAATGCCTGGGACGATCAAGGAAATCTCGCCGCCTGCCTGCTGCTGGACCTCGCGCCGAAGCAGTTCCTGAGCTACCTGCTGGGTGCGCATTCGCGCCAAAACTATACGCCCTACGCCTCGGACCTGCTGTTCCGGGAAATGATCCGCATTGCCCGGGATCGGAACAAGGAATACCTGCATCTGGGGCTGGGCGTGAATCCGGGCATTCGCCGATTCAAGAAAAAATGGGGCGCCGTGGCCAAGACTCCCTACGAGATGGCAGAATGGAGCGAAACACCGGATTTTCGCGATGACCTGAACGATTTGATGCGTACCGTCGTTCACATGCCCAACGTCCAGATCACCAGGGAACAGTACTGGGACAGCCTGCCTCCGCAGCGCCCCTACCGGTTGATCTGGGAACTGGAGAAGAACGGCAGGACGTCCTGGATCGGCGGTACCGCGCACTTTTTCTGCTGCAGCTTTGAAAGTTCCATGCGCCGGTTGTATGAAAAAGTGGACACCGTGATTTTTGAAGGCCCCCTGGACCAGGAGAGCCTGGACCACGTCGCCCGGATCGGTCAGACCCCGGACCCGGACTCTCCCCGACTGATGGAGGCCATGACCGAGGACGAAGTGCGCAAACTGGAGCGGGTGGTCAACGGACCGCGCGGCTTCTGGGCCAGACTGCTGGGCACGGAGGATCCCAACCCCATTGACATCCGGCACTACCTTGCCGACAAGCGCCACTGGTACGCCTTTTTCTCGCTCTGGACCCACTTCCTGCGCCGCAACGACTGGAACCACTCCGTGGACCTGGAGGCCTGGCACCTGGCCCATGACATGGGCAAGGAAGTCCGGGCAATGGAAACCATCCCCGAACAGATCGAAACCCTGGAAAGCGTGCCCGTGGACCGCATCGTACGTTTCTTTCGCCAGTGCGGCCTCTGGAAGGGGTTCATCCGCCGGAACATGCGCGCCTACCTCAAGGGCGACCTGGAGGCCATGATGGGCACCAGCGCCGAATTTCCCTCCCGCACGGATCTGGTCATCGATCGTCGCGACGCGCTGTTTCTGGAACGGATGCTCCCCCGCGTCGAAACGGGCCGCTGCGCCGTGTTCGTGGGCTCGGCGCACATGTTCAATCTGCAAAATATGCTGGCCGACGCCGGGTTTGCGGTTCGCAAGCTGCGAAAGATCTGATGATCGGCCCGGACCGTCTGGATCATGTTGCCGCGGATGCCGTGGTTCCGGAACAGCTTGTCTGCTACGTCCGGGCCGTGGCCGGCAGCACGCCGCGCCGGTTCGATTCCTGCCTGGGCTACGAATCCCCTGACGACCTGGTGCTCATCGGCTATCCCCTGCACGATCCACAGGACGAACAGGCTCTGCTTCGCTCGGTGGATCTGGCCCTGGAATCCGCTCCGGCTCCGAAGATTACTGTGCTTGCGGCCACGCGACCAAAACAGGCCCCGCCGCAATCAGCGGACCATGATCATGCTTCCCGAAGTTCTGAAGAAGAAAATGACGCCTACCTGTCGTTGCCCATTCCCGCGCCGCTTCCGGGCCAAAAGCTGCGCAACCTGCTGCGCCGGGCCCAGCGGGAGGTGGTTCTGGATCAAGGCCAAACCCTGGACCAAAGCCATCTGGCCCTGATCGACCGCTACCTGGAAACCCGTGATCTGGAATCGGGAATCCGCCACATTTATCGCCGCATTCCGGAGTACGTACAATCCTGCCCGGGCGCTCTGGTCGTCTCGGCCCGCATGTCGGATCAAGAAGCGTCCAGGGCGACTGATATCCAGCCGCTGGCGGGCTTTGCCGTGGGAGACTTCACTTCCCTGAGCACGGCCTTCTACATGTTCGCCTTTCGCAACCCGGACCTCGCCCCGCCGGGCACCGCGGACCTGCTCCTGCACGCCCTGCTCCAGGAAGGCCAAAACCGCGGCCAGACACGCATGAACCTCGGCCTGGGCATCAATCCGGCCATCCGCTTCTTCAAGCAGAAATGGGGGGCAGAGGTCTTTCTGCCCTGCGTGGAAACGACCTGGAACCTCCGCCCGAAAGGATGGCTGGCGCGGTTGCGACATTGGGGAAATTTGTGAGGCCGCAAAATCAAGCACTCGGACCTCAGTTCAATAGTACAAGCTGAAAAGGAGCAACAAGGCCCATGGCCACAGGCATCGAGCAAAACTACCAGATGATCTGGGATCATGAGCAGCGGTTCGCCAGGGAGCTGGCCCAACAGGTGGTGGAAAAGCCCAGGCTGACCATCTGGCGAGTCCTGTTCCCTCCTCTGTTGATCTATCATTACCGCAAGATCCAGGAGTACAAGTCGGATCTGGAGATCTTCAGCAAGGGAGTGCTCCGATCCAAAATCCTGGCCATGGAATCAGCCCTGGAGGAGATGACCACGGGCAAGAAAGATACCGGATACAAAAGCGCCTTTGTTGCCATGGGACCGGAGGCGGCGCCCGGCGAACTTCGCCTGCGAAACGCCCAGATCGCCGAAGTGGAGCTGCTCAAGGGGCATTACCTGCGGATTCTGCGAAATCAGGGTTCTTCCTTCCCGACCCTGATCCGGAAGACATACAAGACCAGCGGCGAATACCGCCGGTTTCTGACCGATCTGACCCAGGCCGAAAAGGCCGTCCAGAAAGAGGTCCTGCACCTCCACCAGACCAGCGAACCAGCCCGGGACGTCAGCCGCAAGATGCGTGAGATTGCCAAGACCTTGCGGGACGCGGAGGTGAAAACCTTCTTCGGGTGATCCAGAGCTTCATTAAATGATGAGGTGGCGCAGTCGAAACAGGCCTGCCGGAATCGTTGGATTGTGATTTTATGAAGGGAGATGGAACAAAACCCAAATCCTTCTTATTCCAACTCGCATTTGACACATCTCTGACACATATTAAATGCATACTTGAAGCATATATCAAAGGAGTCCCTAATCATGCGAACGACTTTGAACATCGAAGACGCTCTGATTGAAAAAGCATCCAAGCTGACGGGAATAAAGGAAAAAACGACCCTGGTTCGCAAGGGTCTCGAGACCCTGATCAGTCTCGAGAGCAGCCGGCGTCTGGCTGAACTCGGCGGGACGGAGAAAAAGATTGATATGCCGAGACGCCGAAGGTCAGAGTCTTGAAATGATCCTTGTAGACACAAGTGTTTGGATCCACCACTTCAGGAAAAAGGATCTGGAGCTTGTTGATCATTTACATACCGGATCGGTCGCATGTCACCCTTTCATTATCGGAGAATTGGCTTGCGGCAACTTTGGCAACCGTTCGGAAATTTTAATGTTGCTTCGAGCCTTGCCTCCCACGCCAGTTCTTGAGCCCAGCGAAATTCTTTATTTTATCGAAAAAAACTCGCTCATGGGTCGGGGACTTGGCTATGTAGATATTCATCTCTTGGCTTCCGCAATTCTTGGGAATGTTGTTTTATGGACTGCTGATCGTCGTCTCCGTGAAGCCGCAACGGAACTTGGGCTCTCGTTTCCAACTGGCTGACAAGGTTTCCTCCGCAACTCCTTTCCTTCCTGATGATGAAACCGGCCGTTTTTAGTCCGGCAATAACGAAGCATTTTTCTCTGGTTCTTCTACGTTTGATTGTGGAATGAGCGTAGAATCCGACATTACGCTATCCCTGTTCGAAGCCCCTCCAGATGCATCCCCTACATGGGTAGTCCTATCTCCCGATTTGGCATCTCAAACCTTCATGAACGGCAATCCGGGCCGCATGATCTTCGTCGTCGAACAGCACATCGATCTCTTTGCGCCGCTGGAAAGGCCCGTTCTATCCGATTTCTAACCAAGGTTATGGCACAAGGATATGACATTCAGAAATGAGAAACGGCAGACGCGATTACAGCATACTATAGCCCATAACCATTCCCTACATAAAGAGGAGAGTAATGATGCGGAAAACAAGATGTTTACTGGTCTCTGCTTTTTTTGCTTTTTTCATGTTATTTTTTTCATTCCACAATTCAAATCTGTATTCAAGTGAGTATTGGGAACTCGTAGAAACACAATATCACGCATCTGGTAATTATGCGAACTATGGCTACAACTGGAATCGTCCACCTGTTTGGTCCGATACGCAGAATTGGGCACCTCAAGGTGTTCTTCTTGGAACAACCAATGTAAGTGCTAGACCTGGAAGCGTAGAGGTTTCTCTAAGAGGTTACCATGCGCCTAGCAACCCGGATATGCTTGGAAAGTTTACATGGAGTGCCCCACCTCAAAGAGTCTACCCTGGACAGTTCGTTTCTATTCCTGTAAATTTGCAAGTTTTCCGTGATTTCACCGCTACTCCTGGTAACGGAGTTCCTCATGCAGCCATTTCGCTTCAGGTAAGCACGACCCCTCTTCGCAACACTATTGCAAGTCATAAACCTTACATAAGCTCTCCTAGTGCCTGTTCCTATAAAAATAACCCGGCAATGTCAGAATACATTTGGTTTGGAAACTCTTTTAATTTGACTGCTTGCAATCACAATTCGTTGCCAAACGGCAATGCGGTTTATACTCTCCAAGAAACTTTTGACAACAAACGCGAAGTAAACATAGATGTCTGGATTAACGCTGGCATGATCAATGTAACTGAGCGATACAGGTACGAATTGCGGGAAGCTCGGTTTACGGATCGAGAAAAGGCGGACATGTTGTTCAACTGGATCGAGTCCCTGGCACCGCAGATGCTGCCTTCGGGTTTTCCGACATTGACGCTTACTGGTATCATTTATCGACATTATCCAAGCAGCAATGTCTTCCTGGCAACCTACCAAGGCAAGCTGTTTTTTATCGACCCACATGGAAGGACGCTTGACTTCGGTGATGTAGATGACTGGCTGCCTTATGTGATGGAAGCTCCATAGCCGTAGTCCGCTTACCTGGTAGGCAAGAACAAGCAGGGCATCTGCTCTAGGGGGTAGGGAAGGATTTCTCCTCCCCTCCCTCCGAACCGTACGCGCGGTTCTCCCGCACACAACTCCAGTCGGTCCTTTCCTCATCGGTATTGGCTTGCCAAGACTCGGGCTTCTTTCACGGTGAAAAACCCAAGCTTGGTGAAAAAGCTATTCTGCCAGCTTTTATGATTTTTCAGGCATCTTCCCGTTCCTCGGCTCTGTCTTTATGTTTCCGGAGCATCGAACATAATCATCGTTTTGCAAAACCCTCGACGATGGAAACGTTGGTATCAGCCTGCTCGGAGTATCCAAACCAGCCACGCAACATTGAATCCCAGACTATTAAAGGCCCGCTCCCTCATCGCTTCATACGCCACAGCCAGCGTGAGGGCGATTTTCGGACTACGTCACGAATGGGAAGACTCGTTCGCACTGCAAACCAAACAAGGCTTATTGAAGGACCGCCAGTTCGTCTCCGGTTGCTCTCCACCCCACCTCACGGTGACGCAGTTACATTCGACATCGGGGAGTGCCATACCCCAAGGTGGACTTGCACCACCTGACAAAGCGCCATCACGGGGCGCACTCAATCCCGCGAAGGCGGGAATCCGGAACATGCTTGCCATGATTCTTGAAAGCTGACTTTTTCCAGCCCAAGCTGAGTTTGCTGGAATTAGGATTGCATTTCCAAAAAAATGCCCATATTTCATGAATGCAATCCTAATAAGGAATTTTCTTCAAGGATGAGGTGACGCATGTCGAAACAGGCTGCCGGACTTATCTATGCGGTGCGCTTTACGGTCCTGGGCAAGTACTTTGGACAGCTTTGTCTCGTCGTTGCCGTATTGACCCTGTTACCGCTCCTGGTATCGCTGGGCTATGGTGAGACGCATATCTCCATACGCTATGCGATTGTCATTGGAATCTTGGCGGCATGCGGCGTAGTTCTCGGGAAAATGCAGGCTCCACGCGCGGTGCAGGTCAATGAGGCTATGGTCCTGGTGGCCCTGATGTTTCTCTTCATCCCGCTGTTGATGACGTTTCCCATGATGGCTTCCGGGTTGAGCTTTTCCGATGCGCTCTTTGAAACCATTTCGGCAAGCACCACCACCGGTCTCACAACGGTGACGGATCTGGAGAGCATGACCCGAACGTTTCTGGTTTCCCGGGCCTGGATGCAGTGGTATGGGGGACTGGGAATCCTGGTTTTCTCCCTCGCCTTGCTTTTCCGGCCAGGACTCGCGACGAAGCAACTTGCCGTCACCGAGGCCAAGGATGAGGGCCTGGTCGGTGGTACAAAGATTCACGCCCGCCACATTCTGATCATCTATTCCACCCTGACGGGAGTCGGTCTCGTGTGGTTGCTGGCCCTCGGAGTCAGGCCATTCGATGCCGTTCTCTTCATCATGGCTTCCGTCTCCACAGCCGGTTTTGCGCCGTATGACGCCAGTCTCGCCGCATTGGACAGCGGAATCGCTCAATACTCGGTTATCCTGATTTGTGTCCTGGCCGCGATCCCCTTGATTTTCTACCGCCGCCTGTTTCTGAAGAACAGGCAGCCCACCACGGATGGTCTGCAACTCGCCTGGCTCCTTGTCTTGGGAGGTTTCGCGAGTCTGCTGCTTGGCGTTTTCATGATCGCGTTGCAGGATGCCGAGTGGCTGGATGCATTGTATCATGCTCCCCTCCTTGCTTTTTCCGCGCAGTCCACGGCAGGCTTTGCAAGCACGGATCTTTCGGAATTTCATGCTGCTTCCAAGCTTGTGCTGATCATGGCCATGGCTGTGGGCGGCGGTGTCGGTTCAACATCCGGAGGGCTGAAGATCCTGCGCTTGCTGATGTTGCTCAACCTGCTCCGGTTGCTTCTCCGAAAATTATCCGCCACCAGACATGCGGTTGTTACCCCCAGTTTGGCCGGCAAGCGAGTTGAAGACGCGGAAATTCAGGAAGCGTTGCTCATTATCGGGCTCTTTGCACTGGTAATAATTTTTTCATGGCTGCCCTTCGTGGTGATGGGTTATGATCCCATGGATTCCCTTTTCGAAGTGGTATCAGCCACCGGAACGGTAGGATTGACCGTCGGCGTGGTCGACTCAGGAATGCCGATTTTGCTCAAGGGAATCCTTTGCGTGGACATGCTCCTGGGAAGGTTGGAAATCCTTGCCTGGTTGGTGATGGTCTATCCGAAAACATGGATTGGCAGGAGGTTGCAGGGATGAGAATCGCTTTTGTCGGTGCCGGAGAAGTCACCATCAGGACGACGGAGTTATTGACGGCGAGGGGTCATGAGGTGGTCATCATTGAACATGACCAGTCGAAAATTGATGATGTTTCCGAATCGTTGGATTGTGATTTTTTGAAGGGAGACGGAACAAAACCCGAAATCCTTCGCGAGGTAGGACCAGAACAGACGGATGTGCTCTTCTGTCTGACGGACAGCGACCAGACAAATTTGATTGCAAGCCTGGTTGGTCGAACCTTGGGCTTCGCGCGGGTCATTCCAAAACTTCAAGATCCTGAATTTGAGGAAATCAGCATTGAACTGGATCTCAAAGATGCAATTCTGCCTTCTCGGACCATCAGCCGATACCTGGCCGACATGGTGGAGGGCATGGATATCCTGGAACTTTCCACGGTGATCAAGGGAGATGCCAGATTTTTCACCTTCATCGTCGATGCGGAAAAAGGAAAGTCCATAGCTGAACTTGATCTTCCCAAGAATTCCAGATTGATATGTTATTATCGCAAAGGGCAGTTTAACCTGGCCGAAGAGAACGACACGCTTCGCAAGGGAGATGAAGTTGTCATTTTGACCACGAGTGATTCACTCCAGGATTTGAATGACAGGTGGCGTCCAAAACAGGCAAACCATGATGAAGATGAGGAAACAGAGTCATCCCGCAACAATGCTGGTTAACTCGCCTTGCAATGGAACTATCTCTTCAATACCTGACCATCCCTCATGGGCTTTCGGAAGCTTTTTCCTTTTCCTCGCCGACGATCTTCTCCTGCTCCTGGACGGCCTGCTGATGCTTGATTTCTCCTTGCCTCCCCTTTCTGCGCTGGTCTATGTCCTTGATGGCTTGAATCCGGCCGTAGATGACCAGGCTGTCCCCTTCCTCGATGGAGTCATCCCCTCCAATAACGCCTATATAGGTCCCGTCGGGTTTCTTGATCCCCAGCACATTGATGCCTTCCTCCCGCAATCTGGCCTCGGCGAGTTTTTTTCCCTCTATCCAGTCGCCTTTTTCAATTCTCAACTCCGCCAGACGGTAATCGCCGGTCAGTTGAAGAAGATCCGCATAATCCGTGACATCCAGAGCAGTGTACTTTTTCAGAAGCTTGGTGACGGCTCGAGCGAGCAGATGGTCGACCCACCTGCTGGTGGCCAGGGCCCACAAAAGCACGATTCCGGTGACAAGCGAGACGATACGGAGGGTCAGGCTTGCAGCGTCCCCCTCCTGGACGAACGTCAGGATAAGAGTGGAGATGGCGGCCACGATTCCGGCATTGCCCGCGAGAATGAGCATCATGACAATTTTTCGCCGCACCGGGTGATTGACCACGGATTCTGATTCAGCGGTCGTGAAGCCCGCTCCGGAAAAGGCCGAGCGGGCCTGAAACCTGGCCGAGGCCCGGGTCATGCCCGTATGTGTGAGAGCAATGCTGGCGATCCGGGTAAAGAGGAGCGACAGAAAGATCACGATCAACAAGGATACTATGGCGATCAAAACGTATTCCTGGGGTTGCACGGTTGATTGTAAAACTGAAAATGTAACAACTCAGTACACGCTCTTTCTCTGGTACTCGGTATTGGGGTCGGGGTCGGATTTGGTTTGCAAAACATTTGATGTCCCCCCCACTTTGGCTTCGCTTCGGATACCGACTCCGATACCGACACCGATTTCGATTTCGATTTCGATTTCGATTTCGATTTCGATTTCGATTTCGATTTCGATGCCAACAACGGTATTATTGCTGAATAGGTAACTAATCAGCAAATACGGTGCATGATCATTCTCCAGCACTGGATTCCGGCTTTTGCCGGAATGACGTATCTGGGCAAGCCTTTCCCACGCTAGTCATACCGGCGAAGGCCGGTATCCAGGTCTTTTTCTGGCTCTGCTGAGAAGTTATAAATCAAGTAACATGGGCCATGTCCGCAACCTAACTGGAAGTATTGAAACCCGCCCGCTGTTTTCTGTACTGAAAAAATTCACCTCTTCCGCTTCGGACAATTCCGACAGATGGCCGCGGGGTGGTTCTTGTTCAGGCCTTCCCGGAACTGCTCGTATGGCTTGCTTCGCCAGATTGCGGGCAACAGTTCGTTGTTGACGTTGCCGAAGGTCACCCGACTGTACGGCGCGGGCTGGCCTTGGCGGGCGTATTCGGCATGGTCCACGGGCACGTTGGCGTAGACGCAGGGAGAGACTTCCCCGTCCGCGGAGACGAACAGGGCCCGCTGGACGTTCTCGGCGCAGACCGGCTCGTCTTCCCCCTTGGGGGCAAAGCTTGGAGTGTGGATGATCACGCCCAGTTGGGCGGCTGCTTCGCGCAATTTGGCGAACCGCTCCTCCAGGGCATGGCGTTCCTGTTCATCTTTGGGCGCGAGCACCTCCGCGGACAGTTCCACGCCCGGCTCGAAATCCAGCACGCTGACGACAGCCTGTTCCGCGCCATGATCCACCATCAGCCGAGGCAATCCTTCCAGGTCGTCCAGTCCGGAACGCAGCAGCATGTAGGCGATATGCACCGCAGGTCTGGAAGTGTCCCGCTCCTGCTTGATTCGCCGGACCATGTCCATTCGCTCCAGCACCTTGACCAGGGGCGCTCCGGCCCGGGCCGGATCGTTATGTTCCGGGGTCGTCCCGGTCAGGGAAAAAGCCAGAATGTCCAATCCCGCATCCATGACCTGAATCAGTCGTTTCTCGGTCAACAGCATGCCGTTGGTGGTCACGCCCACGGTACAGCCGGCTTCCTTGGCCAGGCGGACCATGGTCGGAAACTCCGGATGCAAAAAGGGTTCGCCCCACCCCTGGAGATAGGCCAGTTTGGTCTTGCTCAGAGCCGGCAGGAGACGATGAAAGGTTTCCAGGGGCATGAACCGGTCATGCCACTGATCGAGGTAGACGGTCCGGGGACAGTACGCGCAGGCCGCATTGCATTTGGACGTCACCTCGATCTGCATCCAGTCCTTGGGGTCCAACAGTACTTTGTGTTCCCACCATTGGCGTACTTTACGGACAAGTGAGTCCTGCCCTGCCTTATCCAGATCGGATCTTTCCATGAAGATACCCCCGTTCATGCTTGTCCCAGCTTCCGGCACAATCAATTTGTGCCTGTGAAGGCGCTAATTTTGCCTTTCCAGTTGAAAAAGACTATCCTTTAGTTTGTGTAACAGGCTCGACAACCCACCTCAACACCTTCCAAGGAGACTCCCTTTGCCACTGAGTTTACAGGAAAAATACGACATCATCCTTGGTCATGAACAACAGTTCGCCTACCGGTTGGCCAAGGACGTGGTCAAGAAACCCGAAGTTTCGGTCTGGATGATCCTGTTGCCGATTCTCTTCGTCCACCACATGATGAAAATTTCCCAGTACAAGCAGGGAATACATGATTTTGCGAATAATATTTTGGGCACTAGAAAGAAGGCTCTGGACAAGGCTGTCAAGGATATCGAGTCCGGGAAGGTTCAGGAATATGGTCCTGAAGAATATTTTCCCCAAGTCCCGCTGGAGTCCAAGCAAGAAATTGAACTGGCCGAAAAACAAATCATCGTTTTGAAGCTCATGGAGGAACACTACCGTGAAATGCTTGGTCAACAGGGCACCACCCTGGAGGAACTGATCCGCGGTGCATACGGATCATCCGGTGCATATCGATACTATCTCAACAAACTCATCGCGGCCGAGGATGAAATCAACAACCATCTGCGGAAAAACTTCCATACTTCGGAAGAGTCGGGGTCCGTCATGAACCGGATTGAAAAGCGGATGGCAGAGTTGCGGGAGGAGGAACTGCGATTTTTCTTTCAGGGAGAGGCGGTTTGAGGGAAAGATTGTAGTCAGAAGTCAGAAGTCAGAAGTCAGAAGTCAGAAGACGAAAGGCGAGGACGGAGAAAGTCAATATCCGGGGGAACCGTGTTTCAAGTTGGAGCACGGTTTTCTTTTGGAAATGCATGCTCAATCAGAACGCGTCTTCGAGTTCCCGTTTGCGGACGTCTCGGATCGCCTTCTGTTTGCTCTGGATGTACGGATCAGGCCAGTTCATTCCCATGGCCTCCACCAAGCCCTTATCAATAGCGTGTTCAACCTGCTCCATACTGGTCAAAAACTCTTGGTAGATGGCAGAATTACGATATGCCTTACGGACCATGGACAGATATTCCCGCTCTTCGGTCTGCAACAATCGAAGATAGTGATCCAGCAAAAGATCCATCATGGTCGACAGGTTTTCATAGACAGTTCTGGACTCCAGTTTCTGTTCATGCATCCAGAACTCCCGCAGCTCTCCTTTCATCGCCTGCCGAGAGCGTTCCGTATTGCCGGATCGTACGGCTTCCTCGGCCGCCCGCAAGGCCATTTCCTTGAAGCCCAGATGCTTTTGGGAGAATTGAGACGTCTCTTTTTTTCGACCAAAATACTCGACCAGAAACTTGAAGGGAATGAAATTGTGCCACCAAGCCGGGGCAGACTGGGCGCGTCGGTAGTAGACCACTCGGGAAGCAAATTCCCGTTCCTCTGCCAGAATCGCCTTGGACTGAGTCTTTAGAAGTTTGGATTTGGAATCAGCGGGCACGGGAGATACTCAGTTTTTGGAGATTATTGAAAAGTGTATCTATTCAGCAAAATTCGAGAAGAAGACCTGGATACCGGCGTTCGCCGGTATGACTGATGTGGAAACGGCTTGCTGCGACACGTCATTCCGGCGAAAGCCGGAATCCAGTGCAGATGGACGAGTGAACGCTGGATGTGCTGAATAGATACTGAAAAGTTACCTTTTATCCGCTTGCCGCTCTGTAGCCGGTTTCCGGCTGCTCAAGAACATCTGTCAGCACATCCGGAAGACGGGTTTGAATGCGGTTTTCGCGTCAATCGTCTCTCTTGCCGCCTTTGCCTAAAGCTCCGCGCATGAAACTCATGGCTTCCGAGACCTCTTGAATACTATCCCAATACCAGGCTCCGACATAGATGTCCCGCTCCCGCAACGTTTCGAGGGTCTCGCTTTTCCCGGTCACTCGTTCCAGGTTGTTCAGAAAACCGATGAAACCGATGATCAGGGCGATGCCCAGTCCGAGACGCAACAGACGGCGCAGACGGGAAACCGGGGACGGTCTCCCGTCCCCGGTTTGTTGTTTGTTGGAGGGCAATGTTTCCTTCTTCATGTGAACCAATTGGTTACAGCCCCATGCCCATCAGCCTGTCGGTGACGTCGCGGAAGAGGACCATGAACATGATGTAGGCCACGAAGGCGGTGAGCATCAGGTTGAAGCCCTGACCGCAGACGTACAGGATCAGCGCCTTGCCGCCGCGCAGAGGCTCCTTGAGTTCGCGGTAGCTGATGCTCAGGCCGATGCTCACGAAGGCGATGGCGAAGAACCAGTCACGGAACCCGTTGGCCCAGGCCAGGACCCCGTTGCGGATCATGGCTTGCGCCCAATCCTCACCCATGCCCGCGCCCAAGGCGGAGAAGATAACCGAAGCACCGATGAAGCCCAGGATGAACTTGGGAAAGCGGTACCAGATTTCGGACAGGGCGCCGGCGGCGGTGAACTGCATGGGGGCGGCACCAGCGGCGCAGGCCCGATCCGGCTCAACCTTCAAGCACCAGTAAGCGGCAACGCCGAAGGCCATCACGCCGATCATCACGTTCTGGATCATCTTGATGGTCGCGGCCACGTACATGGCTTCCGGACCGATCAACTCGCCAGCTGCGACCACGGACCCGGTGTTGTCAACCGTGCCGCCGATCCAGGCCCCGGCCCAGACCGGATGCATGCCCACCCAGTTGGCGAAGGTCGGCAGGGCGAAGATCATGACCACCACGAAAATCATGGACATGCCGATGGCCAGGGTCAGTTCTTCCTTCTTGGCCCGGGAGGCCGCCGCCGCCGCGATGGCCGCGGACACGCCGGAAACGCTCATGTCCGACGAAACCGTAATGTTCAACTGCTTGGATTCCATCTTGATTACGTTCTGACCGAACCAGTAGGTTCCGATGAGCACGATGGGCGTGACCACCCAGGTGACGAAGATGCCCGGCAGACCGACCATGATGATCAGGTTGATCAGGATGCTTGCGCCCAACAGGACCAGACCGGTTTTGATGAAATACTCGGTCTGAGCCGCGCTTTTCAGAAACTTCGGCGTGCCGACCGTATTGGAGATGACCATGCCCAAGACAATGCCCCACAAAACATAGGAAAAACCATAGGCATTTACAGTCTGCTGGTTGGCGATGACGTAGGACAACACAGCCAAACCGAAGACAATGGGAAAGCCGATGAAGAACGTTTTCAGGTTATAGCCCATGAACTTGCCGCCGATGGAGAAGATCAAGGCCATGACCACCATCAACCCCAGCAGGGTGGGAATCCGGTTGAATGGCTGAGTGTTGGCCGCGCTCCGGGCGCTGGCATGGCTGCTTCGTGCAGCGCGCCATTCACCGAGAAGGGCACGGGCTTCCTGGTTGAGCTGTGTATTCTGAAAGTTGGCTTCCCTGGCCCGATCTTCCGCTTCCTCGGCGTTGGCACGAGCCACGTTCAAACGCTCCGTGGCCCGCTCCAGACGCTCTTGATTGGCCGCCCGGATTTCAGCAGCCGCCGACTCGCTGCGATACAGGGAATCCAATGGATTGGTGGTCCAGCGACCTGGCCTGGCCATCAAGTCGTTGATGGTCTTCAAAAAACCGCTGTCACGGGCCCTTACGGCATTCAACCTGGCCTCTGCTTCGGTGTAGGCGATGGTCCGGAAGCCGGCCATTTCCTGTTCCTGTTCCATGATTGCCCGGTATTCGGCCATGCTTTCGACGTTCGGGCGCGCGGCCATGGCCGCAATCATGGCAACAATCAGAATGATGCCCGCCAGCCAGATGGCCCACCAATCCTCGGTGGTGTACATCTGGGTTGTCATGGGGATTTTGGTTTCGGTAACCACATTATCCGTTTGATTTTCCGCCATGAGCACAAACCTCCTCACAAGTTAAAGGATAATTGCGACAACTCATGCAGTTCTCCCGCGCATTTTCCGGAGAGTTCCGAGCAAACCGGAATTGAGCGAGCTGCACACAAAGCGAGTGAATTATTTCTCATTAAAGCAAGATCCAAACCAAAAGCGCTTGCGAACACAATATTTCAAATATTACAGAATGTTAAATTGCCAAAAGAATATTTGGATCAGTCTCAAACAGAAACCATTGCTTGACAGCGTTAACGCCAGTTAGCACAAAACTGCTAACGCAAGATTGCAATGCTGACATGGTTCGGCATATCCTTCACATTGTCCCCCAGGCTCACCTGTAAAATATTCATTCCCTCTGCACCCGGCTGCCGGGTCGCCGGGTAGATTTTTTGGATTATTCAGGTATTTCGTTTTGTAACTACTCAGCATAAGTTTTTACTCCGATAATCGGTATCGGGGTCGGTATCGGAATCGGTATCGAAAACATTGTATTGCCCTTACACATGGCTTCGCTTCGATACCGACCCCGACACCGACCCCGATACCGGTGTCAAACTCGGCAACAGCACGAGTTTGCTGAATAGTTACTTTGTTTTTTAAATTACGATTTGGCCTTGTCAGGTGCTGTTGCCTGGTCGACTGGCTTCAGCCGGCGAGAAGTGTTGCCGTTCAAGTGTAACTATTCAGCACATACTCTGTGGTCACTCGCCAGAGCTGGATTCCGGCTTTCGCCGGAATGACGTATAATAACCACGTTCTTTGCAAGTTAAGTCATACCGGCGAAGGCCGGTATCCAGTCCGATTTTTCACGGATGAGCTGAGTAGTTACTTTCAAGTTAGGAATATTGAGGTTTTCCCATGCACGAGTTGAACTCCGCCGGTCAGGAAGGTCGACCCGGCAAAAGTCATTTTTTTCAGAAATCATTGGGTTTCCGCTCCAGATTTCTGGTGGCCACCGGCCTGTCTCTGCTTCTGGTCTGCTTCGCCGGCGCACATTTGATCTATTTGCGCGAAAAGGCGCAGATGGAAGCACATGCCTATGAAAAAACCATGATGGTCATGGCTGCCGTGGAAGCCAGCCGGAAGTACGTACGGGATGAACTGCGACCCAGGATGAGCCGGGAATTCGGCAACGAGTTCTTCATGGTCGAGGCCATGTCCACCTCCTATGTCGGACGGGCCGTAATGGACAACTTCAACCAGGTTCTGCCCCATTATGAATACCGGCGGGTGGCGCGCAACGCCCGCAACCCCCGTTCCGAGGCCAACAACCTGGAACTTTCCATGATCAACTACTTCGACACCAACCGGGATCGCCAGAACTGGCAGGGAACCTTGAACGTCGATGGGGAGCAGCATTTCATGCGCTTCAAGCCGGTTTTTTTCGAGGAGTCCTGCATGAGTTGCCACGGCGATCCAGCCTTCGCCCCCCAGGACATGCTGGACATGTACGGCACGGAACGCGGTTTCTGGAACCAGCCCGGCGATCTGGCCGGCGTGATGGCCGTGGGCATTCCGGTGCACAAGGCCCTGGCCGCGATCCGGGATCAGGCGGCCTCGGTCTTTTTCTCGCTTTTTCTGGGAGCAATCCTGTTTTTTCTGCTGCTGGCCTTTATCTTCAATCGGGCCGTGGTCAACAACCTGAACGGCGTGTTGCACATTTTCCGGGAAGAGGCCGAGGAGAAAAGCCTGCGGGAATTCCTGCCCAAACCGAATCCCATGGATCCGCGGGATGAAATCCAGGAACTGACCGAAGCCGCGGTGAGCATGTCCGAGCACCTGCGTCGCACCAAGCAGGAATTGAAGGAATATGCCCTGGACTTGGAAGCCAAGGTCGCCCGCAGAACCAAGGCCTTGCAGCAATCCGAGCAGATGCTGCAGGAGAAGGTCCAGGCCCGGAAAGAGGAACTGCAGACCCTCAATGCCCTGGCGGAATTGACTACCGCGGCCGAATCCCTGTCCCAGATCCTGCCTCAGGTGCAACAGCGGACCCTCCAGGTCTTCCCGGCCCAGGGTTCGGGCATCTATCTCTACGACAAGACGCACCAGCAACTGGTGCTCACATACCAGGAAAACGCCGCGGAACTTCCCGTGGCGGTCCCCTTGCGCCATATCGTTCCCGCGGTTCTGGAAGCCAGGCCAAACCGGCTGATCGATGCCGTAGCCCAGGCCGCAATGGGCCAGCCAAGCTGTTTCGAACGGCGCGGAGCTGCCGGCAACCTGAACATCCCGCTGCTCTGCCGCGGAGAAATTCTTGGCGTGCTGTCCTTTGTCGGGGTCGACTGCAAGCAGGTATCTCCGGAACAGATGGAACTGCTGTTGTCCATCGGCCGACAGGTGGGCATTGCCGTGGAAAGCCTGCAGAACATGGAAAAACTGATCCAGAGCAAGGATCTGCTGCAATCCGTTTTTGACGGGATCACCGACCAGGTGGTGCTCATGGACAGCGAATTTCGAATCCGGATGGTCAACAAGGCCTACACCAAACGCTATGATGTGAACACGGAAGATGTCATCGGGCGCCGATGCTTTGAAATCCACGGCAGCGGAGCCAGCCCCTGCAAGGAGTGCGGACTGAAAACAGCTATGCAGACCAAGACGGCCGTGGTCTATGAAAGCAGATGCCCGGCGCAGCAGGGGATTTTTCAGGTCCACTGCTATCCGGTCACAAACGAGCAGGGAGAAGTGGAAAGCGTCATCCGCTACGTCAAGGAGATCACTGACCAGAAACATATGGAACAAAAGATCCAGCAGACCGAGAAGATGGTGGCCATGGGCCAGCTGGCATCCGGCGTGGCCCATGAAATCAACAACCCTCTGGGAGTGATCCTCTGTTACGTGGAACTGCTCAAGCGGCAGCTTTCCGACTACCCGCAAGGCCTCAAGGATCTGAGCACCATTGAAAAGCAGACCCTGAACTGCAAGAGGATTGTCGGCGACCTGCTCCACTTCGCCCGCAGCCGGGAAACGAAAAAACAGCCGGCCTCATTCAACCAGTGTCTGGAAGAGGTGCTGGTCATGGTCAGCGAGCAATTCAAGAAACAAGGACTTTCCGTGGAGTTGCACCTGGATCCGGATCTGCCGACATTGCACATGGACGTCCATAAAATGAAGCAGGTGGTTCTCAATCTGATGATGAACTCCCGCCAGGCAATGAACGGCAAAAAAGGCCAAATCACCTTGCGGACCGAGTATCATGAGGCCCGAAAAACCGTGGCCTTCGCCATCCGGGACAATGGCCAGGGCATCCCTGAATACATCCAGGACAAGATCTTCGATCCCTTCTTCAGCACCAAGCGCACCGGCGAAGGCACCGGCCTCGGGCTCTCGGTCAGCTACGGCATCATCCGGGACCACGGCGGCGAGATCAGCGTGCAAAGCAAGCCCGGAGAATGGACCGAATTCCGGATCGAGCTGCCGCTGGACGGGGTTGCCGCGTGATGGCCAAGCCGGTGATTTTTTTTGCAAGTTCGAAAACAAGGATGATCCGGCCCACGGTTTACGTTGGAAAACGGTAACTACACAGCTTGATAGAGCGGGAAAGGTAGCTACCAAAAAATTAAGGCAAGCATGACCTGGATTCCCGCCTTCGCGGGAATGACTTTTTTTATCATGCCGTATCCAAGTAAGTCATACCGGCGAAGGCCGGTATCCAGGCCGCATTTTTCGGATCAGCTGAACAGTTCACTTGAATAGTCAATATAAAAGGATGATTCGGACCAAGCTTTCGCTGGTAAACGAAAGTAAATAAACGTTATCCATTGCCACAAGGAAACTCCATGGATCAATTCAACGTGCTTATCGTGGACGATGAGCGGGACATGCTCGACGGCTTGCGGCGCATTTTGCCTTACGAGCTGGAAAAGACGAACATCGTGGTCACCCACAGCCCCTTGCACGCACTTGAGCTTGCCGCGGCCTCCCCCTTCGACCTCATCCTGATGGATGTCCGCATGCCGGAAATGAGCGGCATGGAACTTCTGGAGCAGATCAGGGCCATGGATTCCAAGGCAACCGTGATCATGATGACGGCTTACGGGAGCATCGAGACAGCGGTGCAGTCCATCAAGCTGGGGGCCTACGACTTCATCACCAAACCCTTCGACATCCCGGATCTCGTTCGACTGATCAAGAAAGCCCTGGAGCGCAGCGGCCTGATCCGCGAGAATCAGAGCCTGCGCCAAAAAATATCCGAAAAGACGGTTCTGGAGGAATTCGTAGGCCAGAGCCCGCCCATGCAACAGCTCTACGCGACCATCCGCTCCGTTGCCGGAACCGACTATCCGGTGTTGATCCGAGGTGAATCGGGCACCGGCAAGGAACTGGCGGCAAGGGCCATCCACGCACTCAGCCGCCGCAGCGAGAGGAACCTGGTATCCGTGAATTGCCCGGCCATTCCGGAACACCTTCTGGAAAGCGAACTGTTCGGACACAAGAAAGGTTCCTTCACCGGAGCCTTGAAGGACCACAAGGGGCTTTTCGCCGAGGCCAACGGATCCAGTCTGCACCTCGATGAAATCGCGGACATTCCCGTGAGCATCCAGACCAAAATGCTGCGAGCCCTGCAGGAACAAGAAATCCGGCCCTTGGGCAGCAGCAGGAACTACAAGGTGGACGTCCGGATTCTGTCCACCACCAACCAGAACCTGGAGACCAAGATCCTGGACAAAAGCTTTCGGGAAGACCTGTTCTACCGCTTGAATGTGGTCAGCGTGGAAACCCCGCCGCTCCGGGAGATACCCGAAGACATCCCGCTGCTCGTACACCACTTCAACCGCCTGGCGGCACTGGAACTGAACTGCACCCCCAAGCTCATTGCGTCGGAAGTCCTGGAGGCCTTGATGCAGCGGGAGTGGCCCGGCAATGTTCGAGAGCTGAAAAACTTCGTGCGCCGGCTGATCATCTTCTGCCCTGGTGGGGAGTTGAACCAGTCCGTGCTCAAGATGGTGGACGGCCGGCATGCAACACGACCCGTCCCGGAGAATATCAGCGGAAACCAGGAAATCGAGCCTTATGCGGAAGCCAAAAACAAGGCGATCAACGCCTTCACCGAGGAATATGTGCGCGACCTTCTGTCCAAAACAGGCGGCAATGTCTCCCAGGCCGCCAAAATGGCCGGTCTCAGCCGTGTGGCCCTCCAGAAAATCATCCGCAGAATGAACATGACACCCGGTGAATACCGCGCGGAGTAACTGGCTTGGATGGTAAGTCCCCTCTGCGTGCCTGTTCCGGGTGATGAAGTCTTTGCCAGGATTTACGCGCGGTACGCAAGGTGAAATTCACCTTCCACCCCGAGGTGGGGTGCATCCGCTGCGAGCGGGAACATTTTTTGATAAAAATGCGTGACTGCTCAAAAAGATCGGGCGATGAAGTTTCCTGTGCAAGGATTCCCTTTGACGCGGAGTTTCGTGACCTAGCATACCGTGTGCAGCGATGACTGCCAGTTCTGGCCCACCCAGCAAACCAGAGCCCGCTCGCTTGGTTAGGAATAGGGTAGCAAAACAAAAAGGGGTTGCCGGCTTATTGCCGGCAACCCCTTGAATTTGCTGGTCGGGATGAGAGGATTTGAACCTCCGGCTTCAGCGTCCCGAACGCTGCGCTCTACCAAGCTGAGCCACATCCCGTAAAAAAGTAAATTTATCCGTTTTTGAAAATAATGCAAGCTGTTTTTCATTGTTCGGCCATGGTACGGCTGAGCTTGATTTTGCCGACTTTGCGGTTCAATACTCCGTCATCGGCTTCGCAGCACTACGTTCTGCTGAATTTACGTCCTTAATATTCCATTTTCTATTAGTTGACGTACATTGATCCATTTTATGGACATTTAATCTCTTATATCGGCCTTGTCTTCAATCTACATGCAGTGTAACAAACCCGAACCAACACTGGACACGCAAATTCCGTGTCACGTTATAGCAATATTGAGGAAATTATGGTTGCGCATGATGAACCCAGAGCGAGCATCCTGATTGTTGACGATGAACAAAGTCTTTTGGACATTTGTCAGGAATCCCTGACCGAAGCCGGATTTTCCATCCATTTAGCCCATAATGGGGCAATCGCTCTCAAAATGCTGGAGCATCTTCCCGGGCTGGATCTGATCATCTCTGATCTGCGGATGCCGGGCATGAGCGGACTGGACTTGATGAAGAAGCTCAAGGAAAGCGCATCCGAGGCTGATTTTTTGATCATGACCGGCTTTGGAAGCATTGAAACGGCTGTGGAGAGCATTCGCCTCGGCGCCGCGGATTATCTGCCTAAACCGTTCAATATCAGCCACCTGTTGCTCAAAGTCGAAAAAATCCTCCAAAACCGGCGTAATCGGGAAGATCGCAAGAAATTAAGCAACATCGTCCGGGTTCTCAATCTCAGTCAGGCCATGAACACCAAGCTGGACATGAAATCCCTGACCAACGAGTTCCTGTCGCAGATCCAGAAAAATTTTAACCCTGACGGAACGGTGTTTCTTCTTGAGGACGGCACCGGCCTGCAATCCAAGGCCATGCGCGGCGCCCTGCTCCGCAACAACCCGCAGCTTACCACCTGGGTCAAGCAGTTGGGTGACCGGGTTTTCCGCCAGCAGTTGCCCGAATTGATTCTCCTGAAGAACAAGAAGTTTTCACCCATGTGCACCGAGGGCCCCCCGCCGGATGCATCCATCACTTCCGTCATGGTCGCTCCAATGACCACCCGCATGAAAAGCATCGGCGCCATCGTCCTGTTGCGCAATTCCAGCAAGGATGAGTACTCCCGCGAACAATCCCAGTTGTTGAACGTTTTTGCCGCCCATACCGCCTCTGCGTTTGAAAATGCACGACTCTACGGACAGCTTTGGGACATGAACCTGGAGGTGATCCGTTCCTTTGCCCAGGCCGTGGAAGCCAAGGACGTCTACACCCGGGGCCACTCCGAACGTGTAGCCATCTACGCCACCCATCTCGGCAATCGCCTCAACCTGTCGCGACAAGAACTACACCTGCTCTACACCGGTGGAATTCTGCATGATATCGGAAAAATCGGCATTCCGGACGTCATCCTGAACAAACCCGCGAAATTGACCAACGAGGAGTTCGAGGTCATGCAGCGCCATCCGGAGCTGGGCCGGGCTATCCTCAATCAGGTCAAATCCTTCAGTGATATATTGCCCATCATCTTTTATCACCACGAACGGGTGGACGGGACCGGGTATCCCATGGGACTGCAGCAGGAAGAAATCCCGTTGCTGGCCAGAATCCTCAGTGTCGTTGACGCCTTCGAGGCCATGACCTCCGATCGGGCCTACCGCAAGGCCCTGCCCATGGATGTTGTCCGCGACCTGTTGCAAAATGGCGCTGGGCGGCAATGGCAGGCGGACCTTGTCGACATCTGGCTGGAGGAAGTCAGCAAGCCGAGCTTTGCAAATTTGCAGCAGGTCAATGTTGCCGGACATGTCGCTTTCGATGAGTCGTATGATGCGTAGAACCAGCGTCGATTCCACCTCAAAGCCCCCTGGAAGATCATGATCAAGGTACTCGTTGTTGACGATTCCGCCTTCATGCGGAAGGCACTCAGCACGATGCTGGGCAACGACCCCGAAATCCTGGTCGTTGGTACGGCACGGGACGGCGCCGAGGGACTGGATAAAATTCGAGAGCTGCAGCCCAACGTGGTCACTCTGGACATTGAAATGCCACGCATGGATGGCTTGACCGCGCTGCGGCACATCATGATGGAAATGCCCCGGCCCGTGATCATGGTCAGTTCCCTGACCACCGAAGGCGCCGAGGCCACCTTGAAGGCCATGGAACTGGGTGCCGTGGACTTCATTCCCAAACAGCTCGCCAGAGTCTCGCTGGACATCATCAAAATTGAAGAGGATCTGCGCGCCAAGGTCAAGAACGTGGCCAGACGCAGAATCAGACCGCTGCGCATGCCGCGCAAAGTTGACGTGGTAACGCAGCCGGCTCTTCGTGAAATGCGTTCCGCTGCTCCCGTGACCCCAAATCGACGTCAGCTCCGCGACATCGTTGCCATTGGTGTTTCCACCGGCGGACCGCCGGCGATTCAGAAAGTGCTTGCCAAGCTTCCCGCAAATTTTCCAGCCTGCATCCTCATCGCACAGCACATGCCCCAGGCCTTTACCGGTCCCTTTGCCAAAAGGCTGGACGCATTGTGTCAGATCAGGGTCAAGGAAGCCGAAGCCGGTGACCGGGTTCAGCCGGGGGTGGCCTTTGTCGCCCCGGGGGGCCAACACCTCTCCATTGATCAGAAGGTCAGCAGGATCGACCTGGTGATCAGCCCTGACCCCCGGGATGCGCTCTACAAGCCTTCGGCCAACGTCCTCATTTCTTCCGTAGCCGAAGGAGTCGGCAAACGCGGCGTGGGCGTGATCTTGACCGGCATGGGCAGCGATGGGCTTGAAGGCGTCAAGCACCTCAAGCAAAAAAACGGGTACATCCTTGCCCAGGATGATGCCAGTTGCGTTGTCTACGGCATGCCCAAGGCTGTTGTTGATGCCGGTCTGGCTGACGAAGTGCTTGACATCGAAGACATGGCCCAGGGCGTGATGAACGCCCTGTTTCACTGACCGAGAATCGGACGCTATGGACATTTCCACTTTGCGCCGACACCCGGGCATCAGTTGCTGCCTGTTCAGGCATTGGTTCGATGTCGAATCCCAACGAAGCGGTTTGCAAGGTTCCAGAAATACAGGCAAGCAGGACCTCGGCCGAGTCGGCACGGAGCTACTGCCTCTTGGCAGCGTTGAAACTTTGTGCTATAAAGCACAATCTGTTTTTTCATTGATCAGAGTCCCCAAACCCCACAAGTATTTAACAGAGGAGGTCGTGAATGGCTGTTTATGTTGTAGGACACAAGAGTCCCGATACCGATTCGGTATGCGCTGCTATCGCCCTTGCTGACCTGAAGAGCAAGCTCGGCGTTGAATCCAAGCCGGCTACCCAAGGCGAACTCAACCCGGAATCCAAATTCGTTCTGGACAAGTTCGGCGTCAGCGCTCCTGAAATCCTGACGGATGCCACCGACAAAAAGCTCTTTCTGGTTGACCACTCCGATTTGTCCCAGAGCCTGGACAACCTTGCCAAGGCCGAAATCCTGGGGGTTGTGGACCACCACAAGCTCGGCGACGTGACCACTCCCAATCCCATTGAAGCCTGGATCTGGCCCGTGGGCTGCACCTGTACAGTGGTCAAGGCCATGTACGACTTCTACGGCGTGGAGATTCCGAAAAACATCGCCGGAATCATGCTCTGCGCCATTGTCAGCGATACGGTTATTTTCAAGTCCGCTACCTGCACCCCCAAGGACGAGGAAGTTGCCGATGCTCTGGCCAAGGTTGCCGGCGTTTCCGACACCAAGGCGCTGGGTCTGGAAATGTTCAAGGTCAAGTCCGCGGTTGAAGGCACTCCGATCCGGGAACTGGTTTTCCGTGACTACAAGGACTTCAACATGAGCGGGACCAAGGTCGGCATTGGTCAGCTGGAAGTCGTCGATCTTTCCCTCCTGGACAGCGTCAAGGACGCCCTCTATGAAGACATCCAGAAGGTCAAGGCCGAGAAAGGCAATCACAGCGTATTTCTGCTGCTCACGGACATCATGAAGGAAGGCACCGAGATGCTTATCGCCTCCGATGATCCTTCCGTGGTCCAGAAGGCCTTCGGCAAAGCTCCCGAAGGCCACAAGGTCTGGCTCGACGGCGTGATGAGCCGCAAAAAGCAGGTCGTGCCCAACTTTGAGAAGGCGTTTGCCGGCTGATACGACTGAAACACAGCAATAAAAAAGCCCGGACTTTGTTCAAAAGTCCGGGCTTTTTTATTTCCTGCGCAGCCCAAAGATACAGCCATAGATGCGGCCAAACAGGATCACTCCACCGTTATCAGATCCTCAAATTTCGCATACGTCGCTTCACCGATTCCGCTTACTTTTTTGATGTCTTCTTTCTCTTCAAAAGGATTTTCTTCCCGATAAATTATGATCCGTTCCGCAAGGGCGGGGCCAATGCCGGGCAATGTCTGCAACACTTCCGCGGGAGCCGTGTTGATATTGACCTTCTCATCAGCATACACCGTGGACGTGCCCATGATAATGCAGATTACCATGGCTCCAATCCATAAGCCAAAAACACTTTTGAAAATTCCCTTCATGGAATTCCTCCGCGTTAGAGGTTAATGAGAATGATCTGCCTCATGTCAAATATCAGAACCTGATACAATTACGAAAAAAATAATGCAAGACCGGAAATGCTATTTTTTCACGAATAATCAAAAAGCAGCTCGGTACATCGTGACACTTTTCTCACGGAAAGCACCTGTTCCTTCCCAGTAATGCCTCGGCGACCATCCCAACTCGTCATCCTGCCCGCCCTTATTCCAAGTACTCCGAATCGATCTCAAGGCGTGCTGATCTGGACGGTCAGCGAATCTTCCGTCCCTTTCAGAAAATGCCAACATTCAAATGAGACTATCCGGCACATGCCATCATGACATTGAGAATATATCTTATGTGGCAAGGGTGCGGATACAAATCGTCGCTCTGAGCGTCTGCCGCATTGCCCGCCAGCGGATTGTATTTTGGGAGACGAGAATGTAACCGTTCATCATCTGCGCTGCTGAACACGGCATTGATGCAAGTGTCGACCGATAGTGGCACAGCGCAGATCCCACAGCCTTCCACTTCGACCCCCAAGAGGCTGTCATCAACCGCATACTCCGCTTCTACGCCCTGGACCGGCTGCTTCGCACGCACAGACAATGCGTCCCCCGCCTCCTGATCGAGCAGGAACTGGAATGCTCCAGAGCCACGGTCAAACGGATCATCACGGAAATGCGCGACCACTTGGGCGCACCCATCGTCTATGACCGTGCCGAAGGAGGCTACTGCTACGACACGAGCGCGGGCAACTTCGAGCTGCCCGGCTTCTGGTTCAACGAATCAGAACTGCATGCCGTGCTGGCGGCCATCCAGTTCCTGGAAGCCACCCAGCCCGGACTGCTCCGGCAACCCTTGCGGGAACTCCTGAGGCGCCTGCGCCGGGCCGTGCAGGACATGGGAGTCAACGTGAACGACCTGTCCAGCCGAATCCTGCTCCATCCCATGCGCCACCGCCCGGTCCGTCCGCCGGTCTTCGAAGCGCTGGCCTCCGGACTGCTGGGCACACGCAAGATCCGGCTGGTCTATCACGGGCCGGACAAGCAGGCTCCAAGTCCGCGAGTCATCCACCCCTTCCGCCTGCTCCGCTACCGGGACGCTTGGTACCTCCTCGCCCACTGCGACCGGGCCGACGACCGCCGCACCTTCGCCCTGGATCGGATCGTCGAGGCCCAGGTTCTTCCCGAACAGGCCGACATGCCGGACAACACGATCCTGGACGCCCTGATGCGCGACTCCTTCGGCATCTTCCTGCGCAACCCGAACCGGACCGCAACCCTGCGCTTCACCGGCCAGGCGGCCCGCTGGGTGGAAAGCGAGATCTGGCACCCGGACCAGAAGGGGATCCGGCGCGACAACGGCTATGAACTGGACGTGCCCTACGGCGACCAGCGCGAACTGATCATGGAGATCCTCAGATACCTGCCGGACGTGGAAGTCCTGGCCCCGGAGGAACTGCGCCTGGCCGTGCGGGAACGGATTCTGGCGGCAGCGGAAAAATATTTTTGAGGGGATCAGTTTTTGAGCCTGTGCTGGTGGTAAAGGGAAAACCACTCGCCAAATCATGGGTAAGGAAACGGAACAATCCAAACCTTGCATGGGAGGAGAAACATGACGGACCTTGTTCCCTTGGAATCCATTGCCGGAAAAATCCTGTTGCTGCGCGGCACGAAGGTTATGCTGGATCGGGACTTGGCGGAATTGTACGGGGTTGAGACGAAAGTTCTCAAGAGACAGGTACGCAGAAATATCGATAGGTTCCCGGAAGATTTCATGTTCGAATTGTCAACCAATGAGCTGGAAAATTGGAGGTGCCAATTTGGCACCTCCAATTCCGACAAAATGGGCTTGCGTTACCCGCCCATGGCTTTCACCGAACAGGGCGTGGCCATGCTTTCCTCGGTCCTGAACAGCAAACGGGCCATCCAGGTCAACATCCAGATCATGCGCGCCTTCACCAAGCTCCGCCAAATGCTGGCCACTCACGACGACCTGCGCCGAAAGATCGAGGACATGGAAGCCAAATACGACGAACAATTCCGCGTCGTGTTCGATGCGTTGGGGCAGTTGCTGGAAACTGAGGAACATCCGGAGCGGAGGATTGGGTTGTGAGGGAGGATGTGAGGCGGTTTGGGGATCAAGAGGGCCACATCATCCGGTGAAATTGGTAGGATGGGTGGTGTGCATATCAAGTGCGGAAAATCAATGAGGATGGGAGCCTCAGATCAATGCATGACGTAACCGAGACATTTTACGGCTATTGGGGAAAAACCGGCCCCGACGACAGCTACCATCTTTTACCGTATCACTGCCTGGATGTGGCTGCGGTTCTTACGGCCATGATCGAAAAAGACGATCGAATCAAATTGCGTCTCACCGGCATTTCCGGTCTCAATGTTGATGCCCTGTTGCCATGGTTGACCTTTTTTGCCGCGCTTCACGATATTGGCAAGTACTCCTTGGGTTTTCAGGAAAAATCACCTGAAGTCATGGCCCTGCTGGGCAAACCGCTAACCGGGGCATGTTGTGGCGATCACCATACGACTCTGGGCATGTGGTTTTGGCAAAACAAATTGGCCAGAAGCCTTACCCAAGGGCCGTTTTCCCTGAAACCACGCCAAGTCCGATGTCTCGCTCCACTAGCTGAAGCGGCTTTCGGTCATCATGGTCAGCCAGCCTCACTCGAGTGCGGTCGCAGGCTTTTTTCAGGCTCTGAAGCCGACGTTTTCCGCTTGGTCGATATTCTTGCCGGACTTTTTCTGAGCAATGCCGTCCCGCCTACCGAAGAAGAATCAGCTTGGCGAACACTTTCCTGGCTGTTTGCCGGACTTCTGGTGGCCGCTGACTGGATTGGCTCCGCCTCCAGATGGTTTCCGCTGCGTAACGACGTTGTTGCACTGGAAACATATTGGTCGCTTGCCTGCAAAAAGGCCTGCATTGCCGTTGAAGAGAGCGGCCTGCTTCATCCATTCCCCTCTCCCTTGCGGGATTTTCATGCCCTGGTTCCGAACATCCCGACTCATTGCCCACCCAGCCCATTGCAAGAGCATGCCTTGAACCTTGCACCGACCCAAGGCCCGCAACTGCACATTTTCGAGGACCTGACCGGCGCTGGAAAGACCGAGGCGGCCTTGCTCTGCGCGCATGGCATCATGAGCCAGGGCGAAGCCGGTGGGCTGTTCATCGCTTTGCCGACTATGGCCACGGCCAATGCCATGTATGCTCGATTGGCCAAGACTCATCGTGCTCTGTTCGCCAAGGAGTCCCGTCCTTCGTTGATGCTCGCGCATGGTGCGCGACGTATTCATGAGGATTTTCTGGAAACCATCGCCTTGGAGAGAAGTCAGCCCGCCAGAAAGGATTGGAGTTTGGAAAACAGTCGTGCTGAATGTTCGGCTTGGCTTGCTGACAACCGCAAAAAGGCTCTCTTGGCCCCTTGCGGTGCGGGAACGCTGGACCAGGCCCTGCTGGCCGTTTTGCCCACACGCCACCAGTGTTTGCGACTGCTGGGGCTGAGCAGGGTTGTTCTGGTGGCCGATGAAATCCATGCCTATGATGAATACACCGGGGAGCTGTTACAGAAATTGTTGACCTTTCTGGGAGCGCTGGGCGCAAGCGCTATCCTGCTCACGGCCACCCTGCCCCTGGCCCTGCGGCAAAAGCTGGTGGAAGCTTATTGCGTGGGCCGGGACTGGGACTTTGATGTGTTACGGGAAAGCGCCTTTCCCCTGGCCACACGGGTTTGCGCCGAAGGTATCCGGGAAGTGCCGATCCAGGCCTCGCGCTTCCTGGATGTGGCCGTTGAGCTGGCCCATGATTCCGAGCGTATGTTTACAGCTCTCTTGAAGGCCCGAAGTAAAGGGGCCTGCTCCTGCTGGGTCAGAAACACTGTGGATGACGCGATTGAAACGTATCAATATCTTTTGGAAGCAGGTATTCCGGAATCCGACATAATTCTCTTCCACGCCAGATTCGCCATGGCGGACCGTCTACGCATCGAGGAACAGGTTCTGACTTTGTTCGGAAAGCAAGCGTCGCCCCAGGACCGATCCCGAAAAATCGTTATCGGCACGCAGGTTCTGGAGCAAAGTCTCAACCTGGATTTTGACCTGATGCTGTCCGACGTCGCGCCCATGGACTGCCTAATTCAACGTGCCGGGCGCTGCCATCGATTCGGCGAGACCATCCACCGTCCCGAAGGATTTGCGAAACCGCTGCTTCTGGTGCTCACCCCACCACCAGACTACGAACCCGCCAAAAACTGGCATCCGCGCATGTTCCCCAGAGCCTGCTGGGTTTATCCGCGCCAAGCCGTGCTGTGGCGGACGGCCAGACTGCTCCAGGAAAAAGGTCGGCTGGCATTGCCGAAAGACGCTCGTGAACTCATGGAGGGGGCCTATGGCCGCTTTGAGGCTCCGGATGTTTTTCTGGATGTGGACATGACTCCCGAAGGGGAAGCCCGGGCCAAAGCGGCCATGGCTCACCGCAACTCCCTTGCTTTCGACCTGGGGTATCGGCTGGATGCCGCTGAAACCATGTGGACATCAGATGCCCGGGTTCCCACAAGACTTGGGGAAGATACGGTACGTGTCCGGCTATGCCGCATGGTCCAAGGCAATATACATCTCTGGGCTGGCCTCGATATATCGCCTTTGAACTGCGCGCGATCCGAAGTCCCAATCAATGCCGACAGGCTGCGCTCCGTCTGGCCGGATGATCCTGAGATGTGGGCGGCCACCGAAGCTTTTGCCCATACCATGCCGGATGAAGGCAGACATTGTCTGGTCCTGGTTTTGCGCCCCGGGCCGGGCGCTGATCAATGGCAAGCTCTGGGACTGGACCATAAGGAACGCCCCGTTCGGATCAACTATGACCGCATGGGGTTACAGCTGGTAAAAGAATGAAATTAAAGATAAACAACTTCTTTGTGTTCCTCGTTTTCGGGGATGGACCGATTGGCATTTTGCCAAATGGGTCAAGGCCAAGAATGTTCCCCACACCCGTGGGGACGCGACAACTAAAAGATTGGAATTTTAATTGACAGCACAAACGAGCTTGGCTACCAACCAACTTGACATCATGATCATCCTGTCGCGTCGTGATGGAAATCGAGAAGCTGTTAATAAAACAAGGAGGTGATATGCATTTCAACCTGTTGCAAGAACGCTGGCTGCCCGTCCGTCTCGCCGACGACACGATGCGCCGGATCACCCCGTGGGAGATCACCGGCAAGGAGATTCCCATCCTTGAACTTGCTCCGGTCAGGGCGGATTTCCGGAGCGCCTTGTATGAATTCCTGATCGGCTTGTTGCAAACGACCTGCCCGCCCAGGGACGTTACCGATTGGGAAGAGCGGTTGGAGCGCCCCCCGGATGAACACGTATTGCGCGAGGCAATGCTTGGACTTGCGGGATATTTCAATTTACTGGGGGAGCGCCCTCTGTTTTTGCAGGATTTATCCATCGAACCGGCACCCAAACTGGCCATACCGGTTAGTGCGTTGCTTATCGACGCCCCTGCCGAGTTTTTCATCAAGCCTGGACAGGTTGACGCTCTTTGCCCGGCTTGCGCGGCCATGGCCCTGTTCACCATGCAGGCCTTTGCTCCATCCGGAGGAAGGGGCAACCGCACCTCCTTGCGCGGTGGAGGACCACTGTCCACCATTCTTCTGGGCGACAACCTCTGGAAAACACTCTGGTTGAATGTCATGCCTCTCACGGAACGCGGTGCGGCACCGAAACCAGTGGATGCCGACCTTCCGGGCAAGGTTTTTGCCTGGGCAGCGCCAACCCGTACTAGTGAAAAGGAAGGCTCACAGATCTGGCCCCAGGATGTCCATTTCCTGCATCCCTACTGGGGCATGCCGCGTCGCTACCTCCTCCTGCCGGAGCAGACGGAACGGCCTGTTCCCTGTTCGCTCTGCGAGACCGAAGGGCGTACTGTCGTCCGCAAGGTTCAGCAGCGTCCTCATGGACCAAACTACGGAGACACCTGGAGGCACCCCCTGTCGCCGTATCGGGACCAGGGCGTCGACAAACCAATGCTGAGCATCAAAGGCACGGCGCATATTACCGGATACGTCCACTGGCTTGGACTACTCCATGGCGACTCCGACAACGTGCAGGGGAGAATCCTTCCGGCCCGCTGTTTGGCTTGGCATGCCAGGGCCGGCTTCCTGGACGTCCAGGACCAGGCACGACGGCTCTTGGCCAGCGGTTATGACGTCGAAAACATGAAACCTCGACAATGGTGCGAAGGCGAACTTCCCATCGTGGTTGTCCCCCCCGGCCTTCAGGAAGATTTTCGTCGCGAAATCGCGGCGCTTGTGCAGGCCGCCAACACTGTTCGCGCCCACCTTGTCGTGGCCCTGAAAGAGGCTGTCTATTATGCCGACAAATCCGTATCCGCCGATGCTTCCCGTCTTGCCAACGCGACAACCGATTTTTGGGGACGGACCGAAATGGCTTTTTACCGGACTGTTTCCGAACTACCGGGCATGATGAAAATGGAAGACCAGGAAGGATTGCTTCAGTTACGGCAAAGCTGGGCTGATTCGCTGATCAATGAAGCCTTGGAGATATTTTACGGTGAGGCGGAAACGGGACGCTTCCACCCGGACCAAGCGCGACGAACCCAGAAAGCCCTGAGGAAAATGAAAAATTTTAACAGGAAAAGGCTGCGGGACATTCTGGAACTTCCAAAGAATTGGAGGATGTCATGAACGAAAACCACAAATACCTGAATCAGGATGCGTTTTGGACTGTGCTGCGGGATTGGTTTGACGCCCTGGCCGGCAATCTTGGCCAGCGCGCCCGATTGCGTCGGGCGAAGGAGCCTTTTGAGGTCTTCATCTCTCCGGCCATGCAGCGAGATCTGCGCATCAGACTGATCCAGGCCGGCTTTCCACTGTCCAACCAGGCATTGGAACGACTGGCCCTGGGCATCGGCGTCGTGTCCCATGCCAAGGCTCTGCTTGGCGAAGGCCATTTCGCCCGCCAGCTGGCCAGGGCGGACAAAGGCAGCCAGGACGTGCGGGATGTACGTTTCCGACGTCTGCTCGCCGTGGAAGACCGGGAGGAATTGTACACCATGCTTGTGCGACTGGTCCGTTATCTGGACGGCGTCGTGCATCTGGAAAGTCTGATCAAGGGAACCTTTTGGTGGAACGAGAAAACCAGAAGGGAATGGGCCATGCACTATTACACCGTGACCGACGCTCACGAATAGGGAGACAAAATCATGAGCAGATTCATCCAACTGCACCTGTTGACCAGCTACCCCGCCTCAAACCTGAACAGGGACGATTTGGGCCGCCCCAAGACAGTGATCATGGGCAATGTCCAACGTTTGCGCGTCTCCTCCCAGGGCCTGAAACGCTGCTGGCGCACATCCGAGATTTTTCAGAAGGCCCTGGCGGGCCGCATCGGTATCCGGACCAAGGAAATGGGCAAATACGTCTACAGTGCCCTGATCTCTGAAAAACCATTGTCCGCGGTGATCACCCCTCCCGACCTCTCGGCCATTGCCGGAATCACACCGGAACAGGTCAACAAGAAGGCCCACGCCATCAGCCAAGCAGTCGCCGGGGTGTTTGGACAAGTCAAACCACTGCCCAAGAAGGAGGCAGACATTGCCAAGGATCCTCTGATTGACCTGGAGATAGCTCAACTGGCCCACTTGTCCCCAACGGAGATCAACGCCGTCGGCGCCTTGACCGAAAAATGCCGCCAGGGGCTGACCATTCCCGGCGCCGCGGACCTAAACCTTCTGCGCAAGGAAAACCAGGCTGCGGACATCGCCATGTTCGGCAGAATGCTGGCTGCCAGCAAGGAGTTCAACGTCGATGCCGCCGTACAGGTCTCCCATGCCATGACGGTGCATAAAGTCCTTGTGGAGGATGATTTTTTTACTGCGGTGGACGACCTGAACGTGGACGACTCCGGAGCCGGTCACATGGGAGTCGCCGAGTTTGGCGCGGGCCTTTTCTATCTCTACGTGTGCATTGATCGGGAAATTCTTCGGGAGAACCTGGGCGGCGACCAGGCCTTGACGGCCAAAGTCCTTGGGGCGCTGTGCGAAGCGGCCTGTACGGTCAGCCCTACGGGCAAGCAGAACAGTTACGCTTCCCGTGCCCGCGCTTCCTACTGCCTGGCTGAAAAAGGGGACGAGCAACCCCGGCAGCTGTCCGTTGCCTTTCTCGACCCCGTGGACACGTCCGTGAACATGCTCCCAAAAGCCATAGAAAGACTTGAGGGCATGAAAAAGAACATGGATGCCGTTTACGGAAGCGCCGTGGAAGATAAATCTTTCAACACCCTGACGGGCACCGGCAGCATGGATGACGTCCGGTCGTTCATCACGAGGTAGCCCATGCAAGACCATCTTTGCTTTCAACTATACGCGCCCATGCAAGCCTGGGGGGCCGTGGCAGTGGGAGAAGTCCGACCCGTGGTCGACCATCCCACACGATCCGGCGTCCTTGGGCTGCTGGCCGCCTGTCTTGGCCTGCGACGCGACGAAGAACCACGTCTTCAGCACTTGCGGCAACAGTGCGGACTGACAATCCGAGTGGATGCACCCGGACGACGCATGACGGACTACCATACGATCCAGGCCCCAAAGATCCTCAAGCGCCGAACATTTTACACGCGACGGGACGAGTTGGGGCAGAAGCTGGACCTATCCGAAACGCCTTCCACCATTCTCTCGCGTCGTGAATATCTGGCCGATGCACTGTTCACCGCCTGCATATGGCTTCGGACAAGCGACGGGCCTTTCACACTGGAACAGATGCATGACGCATTGCGCAAACCCAAACTGACGCCCTACCTGGGCCGCAAGTCCTGTCCTCCAGGTATTCCGTTCCACCCAAGGCTCATCCAGGCAACAGGTCCCATGCAAGCCCTGCAAAATTACAGCACGGATGATCTGTTGGATTTGCTCCGGAACACTAGTGATGACGCAGCCATTTTTTCCGACCTTTCAGATATGCTTCCTGCCCAGGGCCATGTCGCTTCGTCGAGGGATGAGCCACTGCATTTTGGCCGCAGGCAGTTCACCACCAGAAAAGAGGCTGCGTTCCGTTGGAAGCTCGATAACGCCACCAAGGAGGCGGATCATGTACATGAGCAAGCTCAACCTTGACCCCCGAACAGCGGCAAGAATGGGTATTTACGAGGAACATCGGGCCTTGTGGGACATTTTCTCCGACGGACCGGACCGGAAACGGGATTTTCTGTATCGCAATCAAGGAGAAGGAGCATACCTGACGGTTTCCAGCCGCCCTCCACGGGATGCCCAAGGCCCATGGCGGATCCAAATCAAACCATACGGTCCGGTGCTGCGAGGCCATGAAATTCTGGCATTCTCCTTGCGTTTGAACGCCGTACGTAAGGTCCGCGACGAACAAGGGCGGCAGCACCGCCATGACATCGTGCAGGACTTGCGAAAACGCCTGATGAGTCAGGGCCAAACTGGAAATGATCTGCCCAGCCGAACCGTCCTGGCCGAACAGGCCGTATTGAAATGGTTTGCCGCAAGAGAAGAGGAACTGGGCTTTTCTCTGGTCAAAGGAACGTTGGTTGTTGAAACCTACCATCAACAGACTGTTCGAAAAGAAAAAGGCAACAGGCCGATCCGCTTCTCTACCTTGGATTTATACGGCAAAATCCAAATTCACGATCCGGTCTTGACTAAAAAGTGCCTCATGCGCGGAATCGGGAACGCTAAAGGATTAGGGTGCGGCCTGCTCTTGGTAAAGCGTATTTAACTTCAACAAGAGTGGCAGCTTGGACGATTCGCCTATCACCATCAGAATCGAGTTGATTTGTTCAGCGGATGAATGGAAAGCTGGATCTGTTCTGCAAACCTGTCATTCAATATGGAGCCCCAATGCCCACCTTCAACCGTTTCGAAGACCTTCCGGTCTGGAAGGAGGCCATCCGGCTGGCGGAAGGCGTGTACGACATGACCGAGTCGAATGAATGGCGGAGCAGTTTTAGTTTGCGGGATCAATTGGAGCGGGCGGCCTTGTCGGTTTCCAACAATATCGCCGAAGGGTTCGAGCGCGGGACGACCAATGAGTTGTTGGCCTTTCTGTACATCGCCAGGGGGTCCGCCGGGGAAGTCCGGTCCATGCTCTGCTTTCTCGAACGCCGTAAGGGCTACGTCCATTTCAAATCTCAAATCTCAAATTTGAAATCCATCGCCGAGAGTTGTTCCCGGCAATTGCGGGCCTGGGCGGATCATCTGCAGAATTGTGAAATCAAGGGCCAGCGCCACCTTTCGGAGAAATCTCGAAAACAGTATCACGCAAAAAAGGACGCCGATGACTTCATGCGCGAACTCAGGGACAGATTGCCCTCGCATCACTCCTCACGCATGAATGCTAAAGAATGATCAGATTTCACGGTGATTTTTCATTGGAGCAACATGATCATGAACTACGCCAGACGCTATAGTTTCAAATCAGAAACTGAAAACTACCTGAATGGACTTGGCCTTATATCAATCTCTTCCATGAGCCCACAATTATCCTCCTGTTCCTGCATTCAGGAGCACCTTGCTTGAGCGTGTAATCATGAGCCACCCAATACTTCCCCCCCTCAAGCCAATACCCATCAAAGACCGCGTTTCCGTTCTCTTCGTGGAAAAAGGAAATCTGGACGTGCTGGACGGCGCGTTCATGGTCGTGGACAAACGCGGAACGCGCACCCACATTCCCGTGGGCGGCGTGGTCTGCCTGATGCTCGAACCGGGCAGTCGGGTTTCCCATGCCGCCGTGGCCCTGGCATCTCGCGTAGGTTGCCTTTTGATCTGGACCGGTGATTCCGGAGTCCGACTGTATTCCGCGGGCCAGCCGGGCGGGGCCAGAGCGGACAGGCTGCTTTACCAGGCCAAGCTGGCCCTGGACGACGATGCCCGGTTGAAGGTGGTACGCAAGATGTACGCCATGCGGTTCAAGGAAGAACCTCCTGCCCGGCGCAGCGTGGAACAGCTCCGGGGAATAGAGGGCGTGCGGGTGCGCAAGATGTATGAGCTTTTGGCCAAGCAATATGGCGTTACCTGGAGAGTACGCAGCTACGATTACACGAACTGGGGCAGCGGCGACATTGCCAACCGATGCCTGAGCTCAGCCACAGCCTGCCTCTACGGCATCACCGAGGCGGCAATTCTGGCTGCGGGATACGCCCCGGCCATCGGTTTCATCCATACCGGCAAGCCACAATCCTTCGTGTACGACATCGCGGACATTTTCAAATTCGAAACCGTGGTTCCCGTCGCCTTCCGCATTGCCGCCAAAAATCCCCGTGACCCAGAGCGGGACGTACGCCTGGCCTGCCGTGAGGTGTTCCGTCAGACGCGCCTGCTGCGCAAGATCATCCCATCTATCGAGGAAATACTGACTGCTGGCGGCTTGAAGCTCCCCGACCCTCACCCCGAAGCCGTTCCACCGGCCATCCCCAACAAAGAGAGCATTGGCGATGCTGGTCATCGTGGTTGAAAACGCCCCACCACGACTTCGCGGCCGACTGGCCTTGTGGTTGCTGGAGGTCCGGGCAGGAGTGTATGTGGGGAAGGTATCGCGACGAGTTCGGGAAATGATCTGGGCCAATGTAGAAGACGGAATCGGCCAGGGCAACGCTATCATGGCCTGGTCCACGAACACCGAATCCGGTTTCGATTTTCAAACCCTGGGAACCAATCGACGTATTCCCGTGGAAATGGATGGAATCAAACTGGTTTCCTTTCTTCCAGAAAATGGAGAACCGCCAGGCAATGACACATGCAACCGCAATAATTGAATTAAATTCGGTAGACTTGAACTCACTAAAAATCACCTAAAAATTCAACACAGTACAGGAAGTCCGTTCCCCACACACGTGGGGATGAACCGGTGGGAAATTCGTTCAACAAGTGATTGCAATTCCGTTCCCCACACACGTGGGGATGAACCGGCATGGGGTGAAAAAGGAAAAGGCAAGGGTGGCCGTTCCCCACACACGTGGGGATGAACCGAGCGTTTCGTCCATTGGAAAGCCGGTGGCGTGCCGTTCCCCACACACGTGGGGATGAACCGGATCCCCCGGTTCCCACCCAGGTGGAGGCTCACCGTTCCCCACACACGTGGGGATGAACCGCTGTTCGATGCCTTGGGATTCAAGGTATGCCGCCGTTCCCCACACACGTGGGGATGAACCGACATGATCCCCGCTGCGCATGATGACCTGGTACCGTTCCCCACACACGTGGGGATGAACCGTTGCTTCATCCATTAGCGCAACCTCGGAATAACCGTTCCCCACACACGTGGGGATGAACCGCGCTGAGTTTCCGACCAAAAAGAGACTCGCCCCCGTTCCCCACACACGTGGGGATGAACCAGGTAGGCCCAAACTGAAAAGCGGTCATGGCACTCCGTTCCCCACACACGTGGGGATGAACCGTACTCCAAATACGGACTACAGAGGATGGCCAGCCGTTCCCCACACACGTGGGGATGAACCGATGTTCGTGGACCTGTGGCGCAATATGTTCAGCCGTTCCCCACACACGTGGGGATGAACCGGCGGAGCTGCTTCAACCACCACTTCAGCTTCTCCGTTCCCCACACACGTGGGGATGAACCGGCGTGGCCAGATGAGGTGCTGGCAGTAAATCCCCGTTCCCCACACACGTGGGGATGAACCGGACGCTGGCGAATCGGTCAACCATCAAATATCCCGTTCCCCACACACGTGGGGATGAACCGTCGGTTCCGGCGTGCTGCGGCATGACTACGATCCGTTCCCCACACACGTGGGGATGAACCGCCCACGGACATGACCACCGGCATCCGCGTGTCCCCGTTCCCCACACACGTGGGGATGAACCGTAGAAAATTTTCTTAAAAGATACAATATGACCCCGTTCCCCACACACGTGGGGATGAACCGCTGTTTCAATGACGCCGGTTCACGCATCCACCCCGTTCCCCACACACGTGGGGATGAACCGTTCGCCGTCCCGCCATATCGACCAGAGGCACGCCGTTCCCCACACACGTGGGGATGAACCGGAACAGAAAGATTCTGAAGAATACTCAAGGCTCCGTTCCCCACACACGTGGGGATGAACCGGTCAAAGAGGCCATGGAGCTGGCGGAAATTGACCGTTCCCCACACACGTGGGGATGAACCGTCATGCTGGACGACCTGCACCGCATAGTCCCGCCGTTCCCCACACACGTGGGGATGAACCGTATCCATGTTCTGGCAGGATTGGGCATCCGGCCCGTTCCCCACACACGTGGGGATGAACCGTCCTCATTTGCAGTTGCAGTCCCGGCCTTTTTCCGTTCCCCACACACGTGGGGATGAACCGGCGTCATTGTGGGCGACAGCTTCAAAGAGAAACCGTTCCCCACACACGTGGGGATGAACCGGCATGATGAAGCAAGCCGAGCGCGTCAATGACCCGTTCCCCACACACGTGGGGATGAACCGTTGCTGGACGACGCTTTTAATGTCTGGCGTCACCGTTCCCCACACACGTGGGGATGAACCGTAATATTGCGATACCTGCACCCAATGTTAAAGCCGTTCCCCACACACGTGGGGATGAACCGGCCATATTCCCCAAAACCTTCAACCTGTACCTCCGTTCCCCACACACGTGGGGATGAACCGCTCCGGGAGTGGACTGTGTTCTTTGCGGAAGTCCGTTCCCCACACACGTGGGGATGAACCGGCTCGCCGTTGATTTATGAACTGACAGTGAGGCCGTTCCCCACACACGTGGGGATGAACCGGACTACGCAAGCCGGATCGTGGAGATAATGGACCGTTCCCCACACACGTGGGGATGAACCGGATTCGGCGGGGAATGTCCGGGAGTATCTGCCCCGTTCCCCACACACGTGGGGATGAACCGGTCACGTCCTTTTGTGGCGCAAGATTGTCAAGCCGTTCCCCACACACGTGGGGATGAACCGTTCCGCCAGATCGTCCTGGACGAGTTCGACAACCGTTCCCCACACACGTGGGGATGAACCGGCTTGATTGTATAGGCCCTGCTTGATTGCGATGAGAACGGCGCAGAGACCAGTTTCAGTTGTACGACTTTTTCGTACAACATATGGTATCCTTGCAAGAATCGCCGCGACCACATGACCGACCTGAAACTGTTTTCACCATGCACGGCGAAGCGGCTACGACCAAAATCGCCTGCAAAGGATGCGGAAGGCTTTATCGAAAACAAAGGCGCGGCCCGAAGGGGCGGGTGCATCGCCAGGGATGCCAGAGAAAAGCTTGAAGATTTAAAACGGAGTCAAGGTGGTCACTGGGGGACAATTACCTGACCGAACCAGAAAGCAGAAGCGGTTCACTGGAAAGAAATCCAAATGATCGACACGCCCCTGATTCCCGTGCGCATGCTCAACGAGCACGTCTATTGCCCCCGCCTGGCCTACATGATGTGGTTCATAGGGAATTCCGGCACAACGAGTACACCGTGGACGGAATCATCAAGCATCGCCGGGTGGACAAGGGGAGTGGCAGTCTGCCGGAAGCCCTGGAAGAGAATGGACACATCCATGCCCGGTTCGCGCCCCTGTCCTCGATAACCGGGGCTGATCGCCTGGGTGGATTTCTGTGAAAGGCGTAGGATCATCGACGTCTTCTCCGCGGACGTCTGTACTTTGGCCGAACTTGTTCTGAATTCCCGTCGGCGACAATGATCTGCTCACGCCGCGCCTCGACCTCTTGCCGCAAAGTCCGCCAGGGTTCGCTGCGGCTGAGGTCCTCCCCGGCAACGCGCAATCCCAGTTCATACAAGGCCAGTGTCTCCGGGAAACCCTCCTGGGCCGCGAATCCTCGTTTGGAGAACCGTTTTCGTTTATCCGGTACGAAACGTGATTGATTGGCCATTGCCTGAATGACCCGGCTCGACATCCAGCGGGGCATGCTGATGCGGGCGCACAGGGGAGCAAGGAAGTCGACCAGCAGCTCGTTGATCGAGACGCGTTCGTCTTTGGCCTCGCGTTCCGCTGCCTGCCCGGCAACAAGACGTTGCATTGGAGCGAAAAGAAGTGCCGCGAAAATCAGAACCGTCTCGAGTTGGCCCGTCTCTTTGATGCGGTCATCCAGGTGCCGCAACCATGACCACAAGATGGAATCCTGGCCGCCATCTTGGTCCAGGTATTCAGCGACTTCCGGGATCAACTCCCGCAAGAGCCCTGTTTTGTACAACAACCGAACAGATTTTTCGCCGCTGCCGTACGAGAAAAGCTTTTGTAATTCTTCGAAGATTCTTGCCGGCGATGACTTGCGAATCTCCGCATAGTGGCGCGTTATGGCATTATATGTTGCCGGTTCGATGTTGAAATCAAGTCGTGAGGCAAACCGAATCGCTCGAATCATGCGCACGGGATCCTCGCGAAAGCGGATATTCGGATCGCCGATACAACGAATCAAACGGTTTTCAATGTCACTGACGCCGCCGACATGATCAAGAATGGAAAATCTTCCAATCTCATAGAACAGCGCATTTATGGTAAAATCTCGGCGCAGGGCGTCTTCTTCCGGGGTTCCGTAACAATTGTCCCGAAATACGTACAATTCATCGCCCTTGTCTTCATCAGGCTCCGGACATCTCCGGAAGGTTGATGTCTCGATGATTTGGTCGCTGAACTTGATATGGGCCAATCGAAACCGACGCCCGATCAGAAAACAATTCCGGAAAAGTTTCTTGATCTGGTTCGGCGTGGCATTGGTGCTGACGTCAAAATCCTTGGGAGTTCGCCCAAGGAGCAGGTCACGCACGCTGCCTCCAACGAGGTAGGCGGTGTAACCTCTGCGCACCAGACGGTACATGACTTTGAGAGCGTCGGGGTGGATATTTTTTCGAGAGATGGGATGTTCTGGTCTCGGAATGCGTATTACTTCCGTCACTTTGCGGGTAATCCTTGAAATGAGTTAAACATGATGCAGGTACATAACTTTCCGGCTGTCAACCATGGCCGGCATACAGAGGCAGATATGGTGGCAGAAGAAATTTGGTGCAGCTACCCAGCTTCAGAGCGGGCAAATGTTCGTCTTTCGTAACTATCCAGCAGACGCAGACTGTTGCCGAGTTCGGCATCGGAGTCGGGGGCGGTATTGAAACGATGCCACCTGGAAAGGCAATCCTTTGTTTCGTGTAACTTCTCAGCTCATCCGAGAAAAGCGGGCTGGATACCGGCCTACGCCGGTATGACTAAACTGTGGAAGGACGAGCACGATATGTCATTCCGGCGATAGCTGGAATCCAGGTCTTTTCCTCGATTTTGATGAATAAATGCGAATTAGGCATTCCTGCTGCCCATTCTGCGACACCGAGAAAACACCCCCCCGGGATCTGTTTCCGGCTGACATCTGTTTGCTGAGCAGTTCCCTGGGTAAACTAGCCGAGAACCAGGCGGGGCATCCCGGGTTCATGGGGCAAAACCCGCCCAACGACATCAGCATTATCCCCGCCTTTGAGAAGCAAATCACGGGCTTCAGCCAAATGATGTTCCGGCACGCCAAGAACCAGGCCGCCGGATGTCTGGGCATCAAACATCAAATCCGCCCGAACGAGATCAACGCTGGATTCCACATGGACCTGAGCGGCGCAGTATTTTTTGTTGGCGAAGCTTCCCGCGGGGAGCATCCCCATGTCAACCAACTCAAGAGCCTTTTCCATGATCGGAACCTTGCCCACATCCAGTTGGATGGACTTGTTGGACGCCTTGGCCATTTCCAAAAGGTGACCGCCAAGGCCGAAACCCGTTACGTCCGTGGCTCCTTTCAAGCCGAGCTGCGCAATGACTTTCCCACCAACACGGTTCAGGCGGGCCGCCCAATGATGCAACTGTTCTTCAAGCTTGTCGGCGCCGGGAAGAGCAGCCTTGAGGGCTGTCGCCAAAACTCCGGATCCGAGAGGCTTCGTCAGAATCAGCAGGTCGCCGGTCTGCAAACCGCCATTGGTTGCAAACTTGTCAGCAGCGACAGCACCTGAAACGGACAATCCATATTTGATTTCCTGATCCTCCACGCTGTGCCCGCCGGCCAGAACCGCGCCGGCTTCCTGGATTTTGCTCAAACCGCCCCGCAAGATCTCCTTCAGAATATCCTTGGACATCGTCTTGATGGGAAAGCAGACAATGTTCATGGCACACAGCGGCTCCCCCCCCATGGCATATATATCCGAAAGGGAATTCGCGGCGGCAATTTGGCCAAACCAGAACGGGTCATTGACAATGGGCGTGAAGAAATCAACCGTCTGCACCAGGGCCATGCCTGATGGAAAGCGCACAATCGCGGCGTCTTCGGCATTCGCCGTTCCAGAGATCAAACGCTCATCCTGCTCACTGACCAGACCATCCAGAATGCTCTCCAGGTCCCCTGGAGACAATTTGGAGGCTCAACCAGCGGCGGATACGGTTTGAACAAGATTGAAGGTGCTGGAAGTCGTCATCGCATACCCCTCACATTAGTGACTTATTCCTGATAGCCTGCAAGAAAATACAAGTTATGAACCGCCCCCACACTCACTTTGCCCTGGCTGTCCGTGGCTAATGACAACTTTCCTGAACAAAGTGAGGGCGGGGCGAGGGCCGCTTCGCTCATGGCGCAGGTGACGCCAAGGAAACATTTTGGAAAGCAAAATTCATCCGAGTCACGTCACCGGCAATGAAGTCGGCTTCGCCATGGTGTCAATCAAAAATTTAAGAAAAAATCTGACCACGGGAAACTGGTGGCGGTGTGGATTGTGGACAACATAAAAACTGCGCTGGAATTGCAACTCGGGGACATCAAGAACAATGAGTTCTTTACGCTGGATGTAATCGCGTGCCGCCAGTTTGGAACTGACCGCAATTCCAAGGCCGCACCGGACAAACCGCAGCAACGATTCGGTACTGTCCACAATGCTGGCCACCTTTAGCATCCTGGGAGAGAAACCGGCTGTCTGAAGAGCCGATTCCGTGGCAAGCCGTGTTCCGGAACCAGCTTGTCTCACGATCCATGGCATCCGTGTTATGCAATCAAGTGAAAGAGGCGGCTCATACGCCTGAAGGAAATCAGGCGCTGCCAATACAACCAGAGAATCCTCAAACAAGGGCACAAATTCAAGTTCAGTAACATTTTCCTGGGCCCCAACAATCCCTATGGAAACATCTCCGTGCAGGATTTGTTTCACAATTTCTCGCGAATCACCTTGAATCAGAGATATGGTAACATCAGGATATCGTATCAAGAACTTGTTCAGCACCGAGGGAAGCAAGTAGTTGGCGGGGATGGTGCTGCCGCCCAGAACCAATTCGCCCGAAACCTTGTTCGAGAGCAACCGGATTTCCGTCTCGGCCTGGTCCAATGCGGCAAAGACCGTCTCGCAATGGCGGTACAGGATATCAGCAGCCTGGGTTGGCTGAATCCCACGCCCGAGCCTGTCAAAAAAAGAAACCTCCATGAGTTGTTCCAAAGAGGCCACATGCGCGCTGATGGTGGGCTGAGATAAAAAAAGATCTTCGGCGGCCCTGGAAAAACTTCTTCGCTCGTAAACTTTGCTGAAGGCTCTGAGTTGACGGATATCCATGGATTAAATGGAGACTAATAGTTTTTATCTATCAGTAGGTGCAAAAAAAAGCAGAGCCGAAGCTCTGCCGTATAATTTCTACTTGTCGGCGGCTTCTGGCTCAGTTTGATCAGCTCCGCCGGCATCCTGCGTGGTCGGTACGCCAATTTCAGCATATTTGGTAAATTCAATCATGGCCAAAGGAGCGCAATCGCCTGGTCGAGGGTCGCCGAACTTGAGTACACGGGTGTATCCACCGGGAACACCCTGGTACAAGGGAGCGATCTCCTCAAATAATCTTTTGACAAGCGTATGGCTGCCCAATGCCTTGTAAACCAGTCGTCGGGAGTGCAAATCATTACGTTTTGCAGTGGTGACAAGCTTTTCAACAACGCCGCGCAACTCTTTTGCCTTGGCTTCCGTTGTTCGAATGCGACCATGCGTAATCAGTGCCGTGGCCATATTTCGAAACATGGCTTTGCGATGTGCCGGTGTCCGGTTGAATTTTCTACCGCTCTTCCTGTGTCTCATTATTCTCTTCCTTCTTCAGCCATTCTTGATATTTCTCTTCAAAATTGGGCACGACAGTACCAAAATCAAATCCCATTTTATTGACCACGCGCCGAATTTCCTCAAGAGATTTGCGGCCAAAATTGCGGGTCTCAAGGATTTCATGTTCCGATTTTTGAACTAGCTCGCCAAAAATGGCGATGCCGGCACTTTTCAGGCAATTTGTCGCCCGTACCGAGAGTTCAAGGTCTTCTATCGATTTGAACAGCAACGGATCAATATCTTGATGTGACTGGCTCGAAGTTCCCTGTTCGTCTTCACTGTCGTCAAAGGTAATGAAGACGGACAACTGGTCTTTGAGTATTTTTGCCGCATAGGCAAGGGCATCATCCGGCCGGACCGAGGCGTCCGTCCAGATCTCCATGACCAGTTTGTCGTAATTGGTCATTTGACCAACCCGAGCCTGCTCGACGGAATAGGCGGCCTTAACGACAGGCGAGAAGCTTGCATCAATGGCGATTAAACCGATTTCCTCACCCAGTCCCTCGTGGATGTCAGCCGGGACATATCCCTTCCCCATGCGCACTTCAAGTTCGAGCTTGAAGTCAATGTCGTCAGTGAGGGTTGCGATGACCTGGTCAGGGTTGACGATCTTGACCCGCTGATTCTCCTGAATGGACGCTGCAGTGATTTGCCCCTTGCTGTTCGCAGTGAGCTGAAGACGCTGCGGCTCTTCAGTGGTCATGGCCAATCGAACCTGTTTCAGATTAAGAATAATATCCGTTACATCTTCAAGTACGCCGGGAATGGTCGTGAATTCGTGCTGCACACCCTCTATGCGAACTGCGACGATGGCTGCGCCCTGCATGGAGGAAAGCAGCACACGCCGAAGAGCATTGCCAATGGTTGTCCCAAAACCCCGCTCCAATGGCTCGCAAACAAATTTGCCATAGGAGGAGGACGAACGCTTGTCCTTGACAAGCTGGTCCGGTCTGACCAGTTCCGTCCAATTGCGGGTATTGAGTAACTTGTCGCCTTTTCGAATGAACATTCTTTACACCTGCAAAGATTATTTTGAATACAGTTCGACAATGAGCTGTTCGTTGATCTGAAATGATATATCTTCGCGTGTCGGAACGGCGACCAACTTGCCCTTGTATTGCGATCCGTCAACTTCAAGCCAGGACGGAGTGCCGCGACGGGCAATAACCTGTTGCGCTTCCTGAATAACCGGTACCTTGCGACTCGGTTCCTTGACCATCACCTCATCGCCGATGCGCATCCGGAGTGAAGGAATGTTGACCTTATGTCCGTTCAAGGTGAAATGGCCATGACGAATCAATTGCCGGGCCTGATCCCTGGAATTGGCGTAGCCCATTCTGTAAACGACATTGTCAATGCGCGTTTCAAGGAGCAGCAGCAGGTTTGTACCTGTTACGCCACGCTGTTTGTCGGCCTTGTAGAAATAGTTGCGGAACGGTTTTTCCAAAATACCAAAGGTTCGACGCAATTTTTGTTTTTCACGCAACTGAAGGGCATAGTCACTGAACTTTTTGCGCGCTCGGCCGTGATCCCCGGGAGCATATGGACGTCGTTCATAAGCACATTTATCGGTAAAACAGCGATCGCCTTTCAGAAAAAGCTTTGAACCTTCCCGGCGGCATATGCGGCACTTAGCATCTGTATATCTGGCCAAAATCTATAACCTCCACTAAATCTGCGTTAAACACGTCTTCGTTTGGGCGGACGGCAACCGTTATGGGGAATCGGTGTGATATCCCGAATGTAGGTAACCTGGAAACCAACCCGATTTATAGCTCTCATGGCTGCTTCGCGTCCTGATCCTGGTCCTTTGACAAGAACACCGACCGTGCGCATTCCCTGTTCTTGTGCTTTGCGTGCAGCTGTTTCCGCTGCCAATTGCGCGGCAAAGGGAGTGCTTTTCCGTGACCCCTTGAAGCCGGCCATTCCAGAACTGGCCCAACTGATGACGTTTCCTTTCTGATCGGTGAAAGAAATAATGGTATTGTTGAAACTGGCCTGGATATGAGCGATTCCCAGTGGAATATTTTTTTTCTCTTTCCGCTTGCCGACTTTACGAGCAGGTTTTGCCATGCTGATTATGCTCCTGTCCCTGGTATGTCCAATGGGTTAATATCTGGAAACAAGGTTCTTACTTTTTCTTCTTGCCGACGATAGAGCGACGAGGTCCTTTGCGTGTTCTCGCATTGGCGTGCGTGCTCTGGCCACGAACGGGAAGCCCCTTGCGATGGCGCAGTCCCCGGTAGCATCCGATATCCATAAGTCGCTTGATGTTGCTGGTCACTTCCCGACGCAGGTCACCTTCGACTTTATAATTTGATTCGATAATCTTTCGGATGTCGTTGACCTCGTCAGCCGTAAGATCATCTGTTTTTTTGGTCCAAGCAATGCTTGTGGCATCCAGGACTTTTAAAGCAGTAGTTCGGCCTATGCCGTAAATATACGTCAAGGCAATATCCATCCGCTTGTTTTTGGGTAAATCAACCCCGGAAATTCGTGCCACGTTTCCTCCATTATCCTTGTCGTTGCTTGTGACGTGGGTTTTCGCAAATAACCCGTAAAATGCCATTGCGACGTATGATCTGACACTTGTCGCAAACTTTCTTCACAGATGGTTTAACTTTCATAGCTCGCTCCACATATTTCCGTCAGAAGGTGTTGAATATTCTTGGTTCATCACGTTGGGCAATACAATGCTTGAATGATCAATAACGAACTTGCCGCAAATAATGGTTTGAATCGCGACTCAGGTATCTCACGCTTGAACGTATTCGGCTTGACTTCTGCTCAATATTTCCGGTCCGTTGGAAGTCAAGGCTATTGTGTGTTCAAAATGAGCGGCAAGACTTCGATCTTTTGTGATGGCTGTCCAACGATCAGGAAGAATTTCCACTTCATCTTTACCGGCAGTAACCATTGGCTCAATTGCTAGCACCATGCCGGTTTTCAATGGTATGTCATTATATCTTTGAGGAACGAAGTTTGGAATTTCGGGTTTTTCATGAAGACTTCGCCCAATTCCATGTCCGACAAATCGTTTTACAACCGAACAACCTTCTCCCTCTACATAATTCTGAATCGACCGGGATATGTCATAAAGTTGATTCCCGACCACCGCTGACTGTATTCCGATATCCAGGGCGGTACGGGCGACATCGATCAATTTTTGAGAGCTGGGCGAAATGTTTCCGACAGCAAACGTGCGTGCCGAATCACCATAAAACCCCTGATACACGATTCCAAAGTCAAGACTGACAATGTCGCCTTCGTCAAGGTATCGATCCGAAGGAAAACCATGCACAACCTGGTCGTTCACGGAACAGCACAAGGCATAGGGAAATCCGCGGTAACCAAGAAATGCCGGTTTGACGTTAAATCTGGAACACCAGGTTAACGCGATTTCTTCGAGTTCCAGGGTTTTGATACCAGGTCGTATACTTTCCTGCAGTGCATCAAGAATAATGGAAACGATCCGGTTTGCTTCACGAAGGATATTTATCTCATTCTCGTTCTTGAGATAAATACCGAGAAACTTCTTCACTAACGCCTGCCTTTAATCCGTGTCTTTTGCATCAATCCTTCATATTGATGAGTGATCAAATAGGAATCCACCTTGCTCATGGTGTCCATCGCGACGACGACGGCAATCAGGACACCAGTTCCGCCGAAATAGAACGGAACGTTGAACTGGGATATGAGCAGCATGGGGAGAACACAGATCGCTGATATATATAAGGAGCCCCACAAGGTGATCCGGCTCAGAACGGTATCGATATATTCTCGGGTCTTCAATCCAGGACGGATTCCGGGGACGAAACCGCCCTGCTTGCGAATATTCTCGGCGATATCCTTGGGATCAAAGATGATAGCCGTATAGAAATAGCAGAAAAAGATGATCAAGGCCACGAAAACAGTGTTATATATAATGCTCGCCGGATCGAAGACAACTGAAATCCTGTTCAGAATCTCTGATTGCGAGAAAGAAGCCAGCGTTGCCGGAAACATCAGCATTGAAGATGCGAAAATGGGTGGAATAACACCGGCGGTATTGATCTTCAACGGCAGATGGGTCGTCTGCCCACCGTACATTTTACGGCCAAGCATGCGTTTGGCGTATTGGATCGGAATTCTGCGCTGTCCACGTTCCATGAAGACGATGAATATCAGAACAGCAGCAACCAGCACCGCCAGCAGAATCGCGACGAACAAGGAGATCTGTCCCGCGCTCATCAGGCGGAATGTATTGATAATGGCACCTGGCAACTGGGCAACGATACCTGCGAATATGATCAGGGAAATGCCGTTGCCGATACCATATTCGGTAATCTGTTCCCCAATCCACATCAGGAGAACCGTGCCGGAAACAAGAGTGATGATTGTCGTCAGTCGAAAAGCCCAACCTCCCTCAAGGACGACGGGAACTCCGGCCGGACTGGTCATGTTTTCAATTCCAATGGCGATGCCGAGCCCTTGAATGGCGGCGATGAGCACAGTTCCATATCGTGTATACTGGGTGATTTTCTTGCGACCGGCAGCTCCTTCTTCCTTCAACCTTTTCAATTCAGGACTGACCACCGTCAAAAGCTGAATAATGATGGAAGCGGAAATGTAGGGCATAATGCCCAAGGCCATGATCGACAGGTTGCTCAACCCCCCGCCAGCAAACATGTCGAACATGCCGAAGAGCGTACCTTGCATACTGGCAAAAAAATCCACCATTGCGCGTGAATCGACGCCTGGCACAGGAATATGGACCCCGATCCGGCATGTTGCCAGTAACAAAAAGGTAAAGAGAATCTTGCGTTTGAGTTCCGCAAGCCCTCCTGCTTTACTCGTTGTCTGCTGCACTCTGCTCGCCTTCCATGGCAATGGCTTGGCCACCGGCTTGAGTAATTTTATCTATAGCCTGTTTGCTGAATTTGTGGGCCTCAACACGGACGGATGTGGAAACAGTTCCCCGGGCAAGAACCTTCACCGGCATTCCCTTCTTGCCAAACCCGGCATTATACATTTCTTCCAGGGAAATGGATTCGGCGTTGGGAAACGTTTCCAAAAGGCGATCAAGATTCACAACCGCATATTCGACACGGAACGGATTCTTGAAGCCGCCCTTGGGGAGCCTGCGCTGCAAAGGCATCTGTCCGCCCTCGAATCCGGGAGCCTTCGTGCCGCCGCTACGGGATTTTTGTCCTTTATTGCCTTTACCGGAGGTACAGCCGGTTCCGCTGCCGGAACCGCGACCTACTCGCTTGCGCGATTTCCGTTCTTCTAAAAATGGATACAGCTCGTGTAATCTCATGATGTCCTTCCAAATATGTTACAACCGGAACATGCCTCGACAGTGGAGGCGCATGCCGGAATAAGGAATCAACGTATCAGCTTGACGGATTGGCCGCGCAGATTGCTGACCTGTTCGGCGGATCGCAAGGATACCAGGCCCTGCACTGTCGCTTTAAGCACGTTGTGAGGGTTGTTTGTTCCAATAGCCTTGGTCAATATGTCGCTGACACCAACAGCTTCCATCACGGCTCGTACGGGACCGCCGGCTATGATGCCCGTTCCCTTGGAAGCGGGTTTCAAAACTACCCGTCCTGCGCCGTATTGACCTTCGACCTTGTACGGAACCGTCCCGTCGACCAGGTTGATCTTCTGCATCGACTTGCGAGCGCGTTCCGTTGCCTTGCGTATGGCTTCAGGGACCTCGTTGGCTTTGCCCAGGCCATAGCCGATGGAATCCTTACCGTTGCCCACAACCACCAAAGCGCTGAAACTGAAACGGCGTCCGCCTTTGACAACCTTGGCCACGCGGTTCAAATAGACAATCTTCTCAATGAATCCTAGTTGCGTCTGTTCCATGAAGGTCCCCATTAAAATTGAAGTCCGCCCTCTCGAGCGCCGTCGGCAAGAGCCTTGATTTTACCGTGATAGATGTATCCGCTGCGATCAAAAACAACTTGGAGAATTTCCTTGGACTTCGCCTTCTCGGCGAGATCCTTTCCAACTTGAGTGGCAACATCTCGGTTAAAGGCCGTGGAACCGTTTTCCTTCGCCATGGCGAATGAGGATGCCGACACGAGCGTGTGACCTTTCTCATCATCAATGAGCTGGGCATAGATGTACGCATTGGAACGAAACACTACCAGGCGTGGCCGTTGAGCAGTACCGCTGATTTTTTTACGAATACGTTGCCTGCGCCGCATTCTGGCTTGAGATTTCGTGTATTTCATGGATCAAACCTATTTTTTACCAGTTTTACCGGCCTTGCGGCGGATGACTTCATCAACATACTTGATACCTTTGCCCTTGAATGGCTCTGGTGGGCGAAAACGCCGAATCTGCGCGGCAACTTCGCCGACTTGCTCCTTGCTGATGCCGCTGATCGTCAACTTGTTTCCTTCAGCCTTGGCTGTCATCCCTGATGGCAGGACGTATTCAACGGGGTGCGAAAATCCGACGTTCAAGGTTATCTTTGAACCTTCGACCGCAACCTTGTAACCGACCCCAATCACCTCAAGAATTTTTTGAAAACCATCCGTGACGCCTTTGACGGAATTCGCGAGCAATGTTCGACGCAGGCCAAATTGTTCACGAGCTGTTCGCGAGTCGTCAGCACGTGACAAGTGAACGGCATTATCCTTCAGCTCATATTGAATTGCCGGATGCGTCGGCGTCTGCAATTCACCTTTCGGTCCCTTGATGTTGATCAGATCTTTCTGGAATCTGATCTCTACGCCCTGAGGCACGGGAACCGGATTTTTTCCAATGCGTGACATCGTTACTTCTCCTTACCAAATTTCGCAGAGCAGTTCCCCGCCGACATTATTGCCCTGGGCATTGCGCCCTTCCAGAACACCTTTCGGTGTGGAAAGGATGGCGATACCCAGTCCGTTTTGTACGGCAGGAATGTCTTTAGCGCCGACATAAATCCGCAAACCAGGCTTGCTCAGTCGCCGTGACCCTGAGATGGCGCCTTTGGAAGAAAGATATTTCAGGACAATCCGAAGCTTGCCTTCTTCCCTGGAGACATCTGATACAAATCCGTGTTCCTTCAGGATGACGGAAATTGATTCAGTCATCTTTGAAGCAGGAATAAATACATCTTTATGCAATGCTTTTTGCGCATTACGAATACGTGCAAGCATATCCGCTATGGGATCATTGAGCAGCATGGGCAGTCCTCGTTACCAACTTGATTTTCTTACCCCAGGCAACTCACCGGCCAGGGACATGTTTCGGAAGCAAATTCGACAGAGACCAAAGCGTCTTAAAAATGCTCGCGATCGGCCACAGACAGGGCACCGGTTGTAGGCGCGCGAAGAAAATTTCGGCTTTCTGGCAGCCTTGATGATGAGTGCAGTTCGAGCCAAAGCATCCTCCTTAAGTTATTTTTTAAATGGCATGCCCAACAACTGCAGAAGGGTCTTGCCCTCTTTGTCGGTGGAAGCAGTGGTCACTATGGTGATATTCAAGCCTTTGACACGATCAATGCGATCCATGTTGATTTCAGGAAAAATCGTATGTTCTCGGATTCCCATGGTAAAGTTGCCTCTTCCGTCGAATCCGCGATCAGGTATGCCTCGAAAGTCGCGAACGCGCGGCAGTGAAAAAGAGACCAGCTTGTCCAGGAAGTCCCACATGCGTTCCCGTCGCAGGGTAACACGACATCCCACGGGCATTCCTTCGCGCAGCTTATAAGCGGCAATGGATTTTTTCGCCCTGGTGACGACTGCTTTTTGACCGGCAATCTGGGTCAATTCAGTGACGGCATCTTCGATCAGCTTGTTGTTCTGGGATGCTTCACCAAGACCGATATTCAAGCTGATGCTTTGTATACGTGGAATCTCCATCACTGAAGAGTACCCAAACTCCTTCATCATCTCAGGAGCGACCTTGTTCTTATAATTTTCCTGCAACCTGGACATGACGCACCTTGTTTAAGCAATAATTTCGTTACACTTTTTACAAAAACGGACCTTTTTGTCTGCATCGATGTGCTTGTAGCCGACGCGTGTCGGCTTGGCGCAATTGTCGCAAACAAGATTCACATTGGACAGGTGCAAGGGTGACTCTTTTTCTTTGATTCCACCGGTTTCACCTTTGTAGGGGTTTCCCTTGGAATGTTTCTTCACCTTGTTCACACCCTCGATGAGGATCCGTTCTGTCTTAGGAAAGAGTTTTAATACTTTACCGATCTTGCCTTTATCTTTCCCAACCATAACCATGACTTTGTCGTTCTTCAAAATTTTTCGATTCTTCATGGCATATACCTACAGAACTTCGGGAGCCAGCGAAACAATTTTCATGAAATTCTTGGAACGCAATTCACGGGCAACCGGTCCAAAAATGCGTGTTCCAACAGGCTCGTTCTGCTTGTTCAAAAGTACGGCGGAATTGTTGTCGAAGCGAATGAATGAACCATCAGGACGATTCACTTCTTTTTTGGTGCGGACGATCACGGCACGCATTACTTCGCCTTTCTTGACCTTGGAATGCGGCATGGCTTCTTTGACGGAGACGACAATTATGTCTCCAATAGAGGCATATCTGCGATGACTGCCGCCAAGCACCTTGACGCAGAAGACTTTCTTTGCCCCGGAATTGTCCGCGACATCAAGCATCGATTGAACTTGTATCATGATTGCCTCTTATACAGCTCTTTCCAGCACTTGCTTGAGCTGCCAGCATTTGCGTTTACTCAAAGGACGACTTTCAATAATCTCAACTTTATCCCCGATGTTGCAAACATTTTGCTCATCATGGGCCATCATCTTCTTTCTTCGTCGAATATATTTCTTGAACAAAGGATGCTTTTCCAGTTTATTGACAGAAACGACAATGGTTTTCTCAGCCTTGTTGCTCATGACAACGCCGATTTCTGTGCGTTTCGTCTTCTGCTTGAGTTCAGTATTCATGACCTTGCTCCTGCGTTTTGTTCACGCATAACCGTCAAAATCCGCGCAACTGTTTTTCGGACAAATGGCAATCGCTGCGTATTTTCCAACTGAGCGGTTTTGTGCTGAAATCGAAGATTGAACAGTTCTTTCTGAAACTCAAGAAGTTTATCTTGAAGCTCTGTGCTAGAAAGTTCACGAAGTTCAGATGTTTTCATATTTTTACGCCTCCCTCAGGACGATACTCGTCTTGATAGGCAACTTGTATGCAGCAAGGCGCAGTGCTTCGGAAGCCAGTTCAATGCTGACGCCCTTGATTTCATAAAGCACGCGTCCTCTGCGTATTGGTGCGCACCAGCCAACAGGAGCGCCCTTGCCTTTCCCCTGACGGGTTTCAGCGGGCTTGGCCGTGACGGGTTTGTCCGGGAACACGCGAATCCAAACTTTTCCGCCACGTTTGATGTGACGCATCATGGCAATACGTGCCGACTCTATCTGCTGGTTGGTCAACTTACCCGGCTCAAGAGCCTTGAGACCTATATCGCCGAAAACAACACTGCTTCCTCTCAGGGCCATGCCCTTGATACGATTCTTCTGTTGTTTTCGAAATTTAACTTTTTTGGGACTCAACATTACTGAATCACCTCATCAAGTATCTCACCTTTGAAAATCCAGACCTTCACGCCGATCACACCGTACGTTGTCTTCGCAATGGCCTGCCCATAATCGATATCCGCCCGCAGCGTATGCAGCGGAACGCGTCCGTCGCGATTCCACTCGCTTCGGGCAATTTCGGCGCCGCCAAGTCTTCCGGCGACACTGATCTTGATGCCCTCGGCGCCAAACTTTCGTGCCAGTCCGACGGTGCGTTTCATTGCCCTCCGGAAAGCGACTCGACGTTCCAGCTGCAGGGCGACGTTCTCGGCAACCAGTTGCGCATCTGTTTCCGGACGACGAATTTCGATCACTTCAAGAGCAAAATCTTTTTGAAATCGCTTTTTCAACGTTGCTCTCAAGTTTTCGATCTCCACACCCTTTCGTCCAATGACGATTCCAGGTCGTGCGGTAAAGAGGATAAGCCGAATCTTGTTTGCGGCACGTTCAATTTCAATTTTGGAGATGCCGGCATGATACAGAGTTTTCTTCAAAAAATTACGGATCTGCTTATCTTCATAGACAAAGGCTGCGTAATCCTTTTTGCTGAACCACCTGGACTGCCAATTCTTGGTATAACCAAGACGGAAACCAATGGGATGCGTTTTCTGGCCCAATTATCTATCCTCCTACGCTTCCTCAACAATGATGGTAATGTGACTCGTCCGCTTCAAGATCCGATAGGCGCGGCCCATGGCTCGAGGACGGATTCTTTTCCAAGTCGGACCATCATTGATAATGATGTTTTTGACATACAAGGTATCCACATCCACACCACCGAGTTGCTCGGCATTGGCAATTGCGGAATGAAGGATCTTGTCCAGAACCGCGGCTGCCTTCTTGGGGGTAAACTTCAATATTTTCCGTGCTTCTTCAATATTCTTGCCCCTGACATTGGCGGCAACAACTCGAGCTTTTTGCGATGAGATGCGCACGTACCGTGCAACAGATTTAGCTTCCATGATCACAGGCCTCCAGAACTACTTTTTGCCTTTCACGGCACTCTTTTTGCCACCAGCATGGGCATGAAACGTCCTGGTGGGTGAAAACTCACCAAGCTTATGACCGACCATGTTTTCCGTCACAAAAACAGGAATAAATTTTTTCCCGTTGTGCACGGCAAATGTCATACCGACCATTTCCGGGACAATCGTCGAACGCCGGGACCAGGTCTTGATCACTTTGCGATCGTTCGTTTCCTGGGCCTTCGTCACTTTCTTGAGCACATGCTCATCTACAAAAGGGCCTTTCTTAATTGACCGTGGCATATCCGTGACTCCTATTTCTGGCCGCGTCGTTTAACGATGAGTTGCGAAGACTGTTTTCTGCGGTTGCGGGTCTTGTATCCCTTTGTGGGTTTGCCCCAAGGGGTACAGGGGTGACGTCCGCCTGAGCTCTTGCCTTCACCACCGCCCAAGGGATGGTCGACCGGGTTCATCGCAACGCCGCGAACCTTGGGACGACGACCAAGCCACCGATTCCGACCGGCTTTGCCGATGGAAATCTGTTCATGGTCCGTATTGCCGACCTGGCCAACCGTTGCCCGACAGGTGACGAGGATCTTGCGCACTTCACCGGAGGGCAAACGCAGGAGTGCATATTTGTCCTCCTTGGCGACGAGCTGGGCATATGTCCCGGCACTGCGGCACATTTGCCCGCCTTTGCCTGGAGCCATCTCAATATTGTGGATGATCGTGCCCACGGGAATCCGGGAGAGGGTCATTGCGTTTCCAGGGAAAATATCGGCATTGTTGCCCGCCAAAATTGAATCGCCGACATTCACGCCGTTGGGTGCAAGGATGTAGCGTTTTTCCCCATCCGCATAATGGAGCAATGCTATCCTGGCACTTCGGTTGGGATCGTATTCGATGAAGGCGACCTTGGCAGGGATATCCCACTTGTCACGCTTGAAGTCGATCATCCGGTAGCGGCGTTTATTTCCAGAGCCTCGACGCCTGGATGTGATACGCCCCAGATTGTTCCGCCCGCTTTTCTTGGAACGGCCTTTGGTCAGCGATTTTTCAGGGGTGCCGCGATTGATTTCTTCGAATTCAGAAATTGTCTGAAAACGCGTTCCCGGAGACGTTGGTTTAAGCTTGCGTATAGACATTGACTAGACCCCTTCAAAAAAATCGATTTTCTCGCCTTCGGCCAGGGTCACGTATGCTTTGCGAAAACCGGGAGTCCGAACAAGTCGGCGATTGGCCTTGCGCTGGGTAAGCGTTTTTTTGCGTGCGACATTCACCTTGGCCACCTTCACGTCAAAGGCTTCCTGAACTGCCTGCTTGATTTCAATCTTGTTGGCGTCAGGATGAACCTGAAACACAACCTGATTCGCAAAGCTTTTGACCTGCGTCGCCTTTTCGGAAACATGCGGTCGAAGCAATATTTGTGTATAGTTCATGATTATTTCAACCTCTTCTGAAAAGACTCGACAGCCGCGGAAGAAACCATGACATGATGATGACGAAGCATCTCGTAGACATTGACCCCATCGGCGGTCTGCACGGAAACACCGGGAATGTTTCTCGAGGAAAGGGCGAGATTGGTATCGACTTGGGAAACGACAATCAAGACATTCCTGAGATCAAACCTCTGGATGAATTCGGAAACCTGTTTTGTTTTGATCTGATCAAGTTGAAATTCCTCGACAACCGTCAAATCCTTGTCAGCCAGGCGGGATGAAAGCGCCATGCGCATGGCCAGCTTCTGGACCTTCTTATTCACCTTGAATGAATAATCCCTGGCCATGGGACCATGCGTGACCGCTCCGGAACGCCAAATGGGCGAACGGTTCGAACCAGCGCGTGCACGACCGGTACCTTTTTGCCGCCACGGCTTTCGCCCGCCTCCACGGATTGTGGAGCGCGTCTTGACACCAACGGTACCTGATCGTTTTGCGGCCAGATGTGACCGTACTACCAAATGCAGAATCTCTGGACGAGCTTCAATTTCAAAGACTTCCGGATCCAGCGTTATTTCACCCACAATCTGCCGCTGCTGATTGAATATATCGACCACAGCCATTTCATCCACCTTTTAAATTTACGCGCGTTGCTTTCTTACAATAACAAGACCGTTTTTAGGTCCGGGAATTTGGCCTTTCACCAGAAGAACATTGTCGTCAGCCCGTATGGCGACAATCTCAATGTTCTTGTATGTCGTGCGACGAGCACCCATGTGTCCGGCCATTTTCTTGCCCTTGATGACACGTCCGGGCTTGGTATTGTTGCCGATGGCGCCGGCATTGCGATGTACCTTTTCATGGCCGTGGGACGCCGGAGATCCGCCGAATCCCCAACGTTTCATGACTCCCGCAAAGCCTTTGCCTTTGGAAGTGCCGGTAATCTTGATTTTTTCACCTGGAGCAAACATGTCCAGGTTCAAGGCTTGACCGATTTCATAACCATCTACGGAGTCGATTCGGAATTCTCGCACATGACGAAAAAAACCAGCACCGGACTTGTCCTGATGACCTTTTTGCGGTTTGTTCAATTTTGCAACCGGCACTTCTTGATATCCGACCTGCAGGGATGCGTATCCATCCTTTGCTTGATCCTTCACCTGCAAAATCGGACAAGGTCCAGCCTGAATCACCGTGACGGGAATGATCATTCCATCACTCCCGAATATGCGGGTCATCCCGATTTTACGGCCAAGTATTCCTAGAGTATTCGACATGACCGATCCTCGTTATAACTTGATTTCGACATCAACACCGGCGGGAAGATTCAGCTTCCCCAAGGCGTCGACTGTCTGTTGGGTAGGCTCCAGAATGTCCAGGAGCCGTTTATGGACACGAACCTCAAACTGTTCGCGGGATTTTTTGTCGACGTGCACCGACCTGTTGACGGTAACCTTGTTAATATTGGTCGGAATCGGAATCGGACCGGCCAGTCCGGCGCCGGTGTTTCGTGCCGTATCAACTATCTCTGCTACAGCCTTGTCCAGGATTCGATAATCAAAAGCCTTCAGCTTTATCCTAATACGGTCGCTATTCATGATCATATGCCTTATTCAATAATTTCGGAGATGACGCCGGCGCCCACGGTGCGGCCGCCTTCACGGATGGCGAAACGGACGCCGAGTTCCATGGCAATGGGAGCGATCAATTCAACGTTGAACGTCGCATTGTCCCCGGGCATGACCATTTCAACTCCTTCCGCCAAGGTCACCACGCCGGTGATGTCCGTGGTCCGGAAGTAAAACTGGGGACGATATCCGCTGAAAAAGGGAGTATGGCGCCCGCCTTCTTCCTTGGACAAAACGTACACCTCAGCCACGAAACGACGGTGGGGCGTAATGGATTTGGGAGCGGCAAGCACCTGGCCCCGTTCCACGTCCTCGCGCTTCACGCCGCGCAAAAGAGCGCCGATGTTGTCGCCGGCCTGGCCCTGGTCCAGCAGCTTGCGAAACATTTCAACGCCGGTGCAGACGGTCTTGCGGGTTTCGTTGATGCCGACGATCTCAACTTCCTCGCCGACCTTGATCACGCCGCGCTCCACGCGTCCGGTGACCACGGTACCGCGACCGGAAATGCTGAACACGTCTTCAATGGGCATCAGGAAAGGCTTGTCGATATCGCGAACCGGCTCAGGGACGTAGCTGTCCAGGGCGGCCATCAAATCAAAGATGCACTTGGCTTCGTCGCTGTCCGGACTGTCGGATTCCAGGGCCTTCAGAGCACTGCCCTGAATCACGGGCACATCGTCGCCGGGGAAACCGTACTTGGAGAGAAGCTCACGCACTTCCAGCTCGACCAGTTCCAAAAGTTCCGGATCGTCCACAAGATCAACCTTGTTCATGAACACCACAAGACACGGTACGCCGACCTGGCGGGCCAGGAGAATGTGTTCCCGGGTCTGGGGCATGGGACCATCCGTGGCGGCGACAACAAGAATTGCGCCGTCCATCTGCGCCGCGCCGGTGATCATATTCTTGATGTAGTCGGCGTGACCGGGGCAGTCCACGTGGGCATAGTGCCGGTTGGCGGTCTCGTACTCAACGTGAGCCGTGGCAATGGTGATGCCGCGTTCCTTTTCCTCAGGAGCCTTGTCGATCTGATCGAAAGGAACATAACTCGCTCCACCCTTGATGCTGAGCATCTTGGTGATCGAGGCGGTCAACGTGGTTTTACCGTGGTCAATGTGGCCGATGGTGCCGACATTTACGTGCGGCTTGTTCCGCTCAAACTTTGCCTTGCCCATATGTTCCCCCTACTTCCGCTTGGAAATGATTTCTTCGGCGAGTTGCGCAGGTACTCGCTCATAATGATCAAATTGCATGCTGTAACTGGCTCTCCCCTGACTCATGGAGCGCAATTGCGTCGCATATCCGAACATGGAACTCAATGGAACATGCGCACGGACGATTTGTGTTCCGTGCCTTGACTCCAAATTGGTGATCTTTCCACGTCGTCCATTGAGATCGCCCATGACATCGCCAAGGTAATCCTCAGGTGAGAGGACCTCGACGGACATCACAGGTTCGAGAAGAACGGGCTTCCCCTTGCGGCAGGCTTCCTTGAAGCACATGGAGCCGGCAATGAAGAACGCCTGCTCCGAAGAATCGACTTCATGGAATGATCCAAAGACCAGATTGGCTCGAATGTCCACGACGGGAAATCCGGCCAGGACTCCGGAGCTCATGGCATCCTTGATGCCTTTTTCAACCGCGGGAATATATTCCTTGGGAATCACGCCGCCAACGATGGAGTTGGAAAACTCAAATCCGCCGCCAGGTTCCTGTGGTTCGAGTTCAAGAACCGTATGCGCATATTGACCACGGCCGCCGCTCTGTTTGACGTACCGAGTCTCCTGCTTGACCGGTGCCGTTATCGTTTCGCGGTATGCCACCTGAGGCTGGCCGACATTTGCATTGACGCCGAACTCGCGAGTCAGTCGATCGACAATGATCTCAAGATGCAGTTCGCCCATCCCGGCGATCAGAGTTTGATTCGTCTCTTCATTGCTCTTGACCCGGAAAGAAGGATCTTCCTTGGCCAGTTTGGCAAGCGATTGGCTCAGGGCATCGCGATCGGCCTTGGTCTTCGGTTCGATGGCCACCTCGATGACCGGTTCGGGGAAGTCCATGGATTCGAGCATCACGATGCGATCCGTGGCGCACAAGGTGTCACCCGTGGAGGCATGCTTCAAACCAACAGCGGCGACGATATCGCCGGCATAGGCTTCCTTGATGTCCTCACGCTTGTTGGCGTGCATTTTCAACAGCCGGCCGATCCGTTCCTTCTTGCCGTTGGTCGCGTTGATAACGGTCATTCCGCTTTCGATCCGGCCGGAATAGATGCGCAGGAAAGCCAAATGGCCTACATACGGATCATTAGCCAGCTTGAAGGTCAGGGCACTCAAGGGAAGGTCGTCATCGCACGGGCTCGTGATTTCTTCACCTGTATGCGGATCAACGCCTTTCATGACCGCGACGTCCACCGGGCTGGGAAAGTAGGAGACGATGGAATCCAGAAGGGGCTGTACGCCCTTGTTCTTGAACGCGGAACCGCATTGCACCGGACAAATCTTCATGCTGATCGTCGCCAGACGAACTGCATTGCTGATGGCCTCCGGATCCAGTTCCTCGCCGCCAAGATACTTTTCCAGCAGTTCCTCGTCTTCTTCCGCTACGGCTTCCAGCATTACCTGGCGCCAGGTATCGTACTCGTCTTTATATTCATCAGGGATATCAACATAGGCATATTCCTTCGCCACGATGGTGCCGTCGTCAAAGAACAGCGCCTTGCCCTGAATAAGATCAATGATTCCTGCAAAATTTTCTTCCGAACCAATGGGAATCTGGAGGGGAACCGGTTTGGCTTTCAATCGTTCCTTGATCATTTCCAGGACCCGAAAGAAGTCCGCGCCGGTACGATCCATCTTGTTGATAAAAGCCAGCCGCGGAACTTTATATCGGTCAGCCTGCCGCCAAACTGTCTCGGATTGCGGTTCAACGCCGGCCACGGCACAGAAAACGGCAACAGCGCCATCCAGCACGCGCAAGGAACGTTCAACCTCAACGGTAAAATCGACGTGTCCAGGCGTATCGATAATATTGATGCGATGGTCTTTCCAGGTGCAGGTTGTCGCCGCCGAAGTGATGGTAATCCCGCGTTCCTGCTCTTGGACCATCCAGTCCATCACTGCCTGGCCGTCATGGACTTCGCCGATTTTGTGCGAAACACCGGTGTAGAACAAGATCCGTTCAGTTGTTGTCGTTTTTCCGGCGTCAATATGGGCCATGATGCCAATATTGCGCTGGCGACTAATGGGTACGGTTCTAGACACAATTTATCCTTACTTACCAGCGGTAATGCGCGAAGGCCTTGTTGGCATCGGCCATCTTGTGCGTATCTTCACGCTTTTTTACGGCACCGCCGCGATTGTTATACGCATCCAGCAACTCCGCGCCCAAACGCTGTACCATGCCCTTTTCTCCGCGATTGCGCGAATAGTTGATCAGCCAGCGAATGGCCAGGGACGTCTGCCTGCTGGAAGACACCTCAATGGGCACCTGGTATGTGGCCCCACCGACCCTTCGCGATTTCACCTCGACCTGCGGGCGGACATTGTCCACTGCCTGCTCGAATGATTTCAATGGCGGTTCTTGCGTCTTTTCAGCCAAAAAATTCAAGGCATTAAAAAATATGCCCTCGGCAACGCTTTTCTTTCCACCGTACATCAAACGATTGATGAACCTGGTGACCAACTGACTGCCATATACTGGATCAGGCAGTATCACCCGCTTTGGAATTGGTCCTTTTCTTGGCATGATTCTGATCCTTTATTATTTAGGACGTTTGGCGCCGTATTTGGAACGCCCCTTGCGCCTGTCCTGCACTCCGGAAGTGTCCAGACTGCCACGCACGATATGATAACGAACCCCAGGCAGATCCTTGACACGACCACCGCGGATCATGACAACGGAGTGCTCCTGAAGATTATGTCCTTCACCAGGAATATACGATGTCACCTCAATCCCGTTGGTCAGACGAACCCTGGCAACCTTGCGCAATGCTGAGTTGGGCTTTTTCGGCGTGGTCGTATAGACCCTGACGCAAACGCCCCTCCGCTGCGGACAACTTTGCAGGGCCGGGGTTTTTTTTCGTTTCTCAATTTTTTTTCGCTCATTGCGAATCAACTGACTTATCGTGGGCATTTCTTTCGTCTCCAGATTGAACGTCAAAAGAGGGGATGTTTATTATCTTGCCTGAAGGATGTCAACCCTTTCACTGTACTCTGTCAAAGCGCATGTGGTCTCCAACGCAAAAACAACTGGAGACATGACCATTTTTTATCAATATTACAAAGAGTTACTCAAGCAGCCTCAAAAAAAATCCAAACGTATAAGAATATTTTTTCTGCAGCGTAGATTTCCATGAACCTGGAATGGTTCCTTCGCACCCAGACGAAGCAGCTTTGCCCTGACCGGTCACTTCGGAAAAGGCGCTGATTGCCGCGTCATCATCAAATTTGCAAGGCGTAAACCATGGCAAACTTGAACTCGGATGAGAATGGCACTCGTCACAAAAACGGATGAAGGACAAAGTCCTTCATCCGTTGATCGAACCAGATCAAGTCGGATACGACCTGATCTTTCCCGCTGTCGAAACAGGCAATCAATAATCGCCAACCAGCAAATGATTGTCTTCCAGTTCCTCAAGAAAGGAATCTTCACGTTCGGGCTGGTCCGGAACCTGGATTTCGCAATCCGTATATTTTCGGTATCCGGTTCCGGCAGGAACAAGACGGCCGACGATAACGTTTTCCTTGAGTCCCATCAGGTAGTCTTCCTTGCCCCGCAATGAGGCTTCGGTCAGGACCTTGGTGGTTTCCTGGAAGGATGCGGCGGATATGAAGGAGTCGGTATTCAACGAGGCCTGGGTAATTCCAAGCACCAACGGTTCCGCCACGGCAGGCTGCAGTTCGCTTTCAACGCAGCGAAGGTTTTCCTTCATGAAACGATGCTTGTCCACCTGTTCGCCAAGGAGGAAAGGCGTTTCACCCGGATCAATAACCTGCACTTTCTTCAACATCTGGCGGACGATGACCTCAATATGCTTGTCGTTGATCTGTACGCCCTGGTGACGATAGACCTCCTGAACTTCCTCGACAAGGTACTTGGCAAGCTGTTTCTCGCCCTTGATTTTCAAGATGTCGTGCAGCTCCGGATAGCCTTCGGTTAAAAGTTCCCCAGCCTCGACCAGGTCGCCTTCCTGCACGGTAATGTGCTTGCCTTTGGGCACCAGATATTCCTTGGGCTCTCCAGTGTCCGGCGTGACGATGAGTTTGCGTTTGCCTTTGGCATCCGGGCCAAAAGAAACAATACCGTCAATTTCAGATACGACACCGAGTTCCTTGGGCTTGCGCACTTCGAACAGCTCCGCGACCCGGGGCAGACCGCCGACGATATCGCGGGTCTTGGACGTCTCTCGAGGCTTTCGAGCGATAATGTCGCCGGGTCGAACCTGATCGCCGTCCTGGACCATGAGTACGGCGCCCACGGGCAACTGGAACATGGCCGGAGAAGACGTGCCCGGACGCGTTACCTGGTTGCCCTGGGCGTCGTGGATGGCAATGGCGGGCCGGAAGTTGGTCGTACGGTACTCAATGATGGTCTTGGTGGTTCTGAGCGTGGTCTCGTCCATCTTGTCCTGAAACGTTCTTCCTTCGATGATGTCGGAAAAGCGCACCATGCCCTCGACGTCGACCACAAATGGTTCGTTGAAGGGATCCCATTCCACCAAGAGCTTCCCTTTTTCAACTTCTTGTTGATCCTGGACGAACAGTTTGGCGCCCAAGGGCAGCGTGTATTTCTCACGCTCGCGGCCCTGGTCGTCCACAATGCTCAACTGTCCGCTTTTATTGATGATCAGGGCATGACCCTCGGCGTTTTCCACCGTTTTCACCCGTGAAAGAATGACCCGGCCAACAAAGTGGGAAGTGATCGATGACTGTTCGATCTCCTTGGATGCAGTACCGCCGATGTGGAACGTGCGCATGGTCAACTGCGTTCCCGGTTCGCCAATGGACTGGGCCGCGATGATCCCCACCGCCTCGCCGACGTTGACGACTCTTCCGGTCGCCAGATCCTGGCCGTAGCAGGATGCGCAGACGCCATGCGGACTCTTGCAGGTAACCACGGATCGCACGGTCATGGTGTTCAAGCCGGAGGTTTCCACTTTCTGGGCGTACTGTTCATCAATCAGGGTATTGGCGGGGATCATGACGTCGTCGGTGACCGGATCAAAGACGTCGAACATGGTCAGCCGACCCGCGACGCGCTGGCTCAGCCGTTCCTTGATTTCACCAGCCTTGATCATGTGCCCGATTTCCAGGCCGTCCACGGTGCCGCAGTCTTTTTCATAAATCTGCACATCCTGGACGACGTCCACCAGACGTCTGGTCAGATATCCGGAGTTGGCGGTCTTGAGCGCCGTATCCGCAAGGCCTTTCCGAGCGCCGTGGGTTGAAATGAAGTACTGCAGCACGGTCAGCCCTTCACGAAAGGACGCAGTGATGGGCGTTTCAATGATTTCGCCGGAAGGCTTGGCCATCAAGCCGCGCATCCCCGCCAGCTGGCGCATCTGGTCGGGGTTGCCCCGCGCCCCGGAGGTGGCCATCATGAAGATGGGATTGAAGCTGACGTTTTCCTCGACGCGCCCACTCTTCTCGTCGGTCAAGGTCTCATGCGACATCTTGCGCATCATTTCCTTGGCGACATCATTGGTGGCCTTGGTCCAGACGTCGACGACCTTGTTGTATTTCTCCGTGCGGGTGATGATTCCGTCCCGGTACTGGGATTCGATATGCTTCACCTCATCAAAGGAATTCGTCAGGATGACGTCCTTTTGCTCGGGAATTATCAAATCCATGAGACCAACGGAAAGCCCTGCCCTGGTTGAAAACTCGTACCCCATGTCCTTGAGCTTGTCGCAAAGGATGACCGTGGCCTTGATGCCCGCGCGCCGATAGGCTTCGCCGACCAAGCGGGCAATGCTTTTCTTGTTCAGCAACTGATTGACGAGTTCAAACGGGACGCCTTTCGGCAGCACTTCACCCACCAGAATTCGGCCAGGCGTGGTTTCCACAAGACGGCCGTCCATGCGGACCTTGATCCTGGCATGGAGATCCAGCGTGCCGGAGTCATAGGCCAGGGCGACTTCCGCGGGATTCGAGAAAACCTTGCCCTCGCCGCGGCTGAAGGACCGGTCCACGGTCAGGTAGAACAGACCGAGAACGATGTCCTGACTGGGAACAATGATCGGTACGCCGTTGGCGGGGGAGAGGATGTTGTTGGTGGACATCATCAGCACCCGGCATTCAATCTGGGCTTCGATGGACAGGGGAATGTGGACGGCCATCTGATCGCCGTCAAAGTCCGCGTTGAACGCGGTGCAGACCAGCGGGTGCAACTGGATGGCCTTTCCTTCCACCAGCAGCGGTTCAAAGGCCTGGATGCCGAGCCTGTGCAACGTGGGAGCTCTGTTCAACATGATCGGGTATTCCCGAACCACGTCTTCCAGAATGTCCCAGACCACCACGTCCTCGCGTTCAACCATCTTTTTCGCGCCCTTGATGGACGTGGTCAGACCGCGCTTTTCCAGCTGGGCGTAAATGAACGGCTTGAAAAGTTCCAGGGCCATTTTCTTGGGCAGGCCGCACTGGTGCAATTTCAGCTTCGGCCCGACCACGATCACTGATCGCCCAGAATAATCCACCCGCTTGCCCAACAGGTTCTGACGGAAACGACCCTGCTTACCCTTGATCATGTCGCTCAGGGACTTCAGGGGCCGCCCGTTGGTCCCGGAGATGGGCCGCCCACGCCGTCCATTGTCGAAAAGAGCGTCAACGGACTCCTGGAGCATCCGCTTCTCGTTGCGGATGATGATGTCCGGTGCGCCGAGTTCCATCAGGCGCTTGAGGCGGTTGTTCCGGTTGATGACCCGGCGGTACAGGTCGTTGAGGTCCGAGGTGGCGAAACGTCCGCCGTCCAGCGGCACCAGCGGCCGCAATTCCGGAGGAATAATCGGAATGACCTCCATGATCATCCATTCCGGCTTGTTACCGGATTCCAGAAAGGCCTCGATGATCTTCAACCGCTTGGCAACCTTCTTTTTCTTTGTCTGAGATTTGGTTTTGGCGCCCTCTTCACGCAATTCCGAGCGCAGTGCAGCCAGATCCAATTCCTCGATCAGCTTGCGAATGGATTCCGCCCCCATGCCCACGCTGACCGCATCCTCGCCGAAATGCTCGATGACCTGATAGTACTGCTCTTCAGAGATAACTTGATATTTCAAGAGATTGGTTTGTCCCGGGTCCAGAACGATGAACGAATCAAAATACAGGACTTTCTCCAGATCAGCCATGGTCATGTCCAAAAGGGTTCCAATCTTTGAAGGCAGACTTTTCAGGAACCAGATATGGGCCACGGGGGATGCGAGTTCAATATGCCCCATTCTCTCGCGGCGAACCTTGGATGCGATCACCTCCACGCCGCATTTCTCACACACGATTCCGCGGTGCTTCATCCGTTTGTATTTGCCGCAATTGCACTCATAGTCCTTCACTGGACCGAAAATCTTGGCGCAGAACAGTCCGTCGCGCTCCGGCTTGAAGGTACGGTAGTTGATGGTTTCAGGCTTCTTGACCTCGCCGAAGGACCATTCACGAATGATTTCCGGCGCGGCGATGGATATTTTGATGCCTTTGAGGCTCTTGCTGTTGGGCGTTGTCGAAGAACTTCCCCGCATGGAAAAGAGTTCGTCTAATGTCATAATATCGTCCCCTTGGGTACTCGAATCGCTATATGTGGAAACCGCGGACGTCAGAATTTGCCTAGGCTGATGTGTCGCTACGAGGCTGGTCCGCGGCGTTTCTTTTTCTCTTCCTGGAGCAGCGTGACGTCGAGTCCCAGCGACATCAGCTCTTTAATGAGAACGTTGAAGGATTCAGGCAAACCGGCTTCCAAGAAGTTGTCGCCTTTGACAATCTTCTCGTACATGTTCACGCGACCGGTCACATCGTCGGATTTGACCGTCAAAAACTCCTGCAGCACGTGGGCGGCGCCGTATGCCTCCATGGCCCAGACTTCCATTTCGCCCAGTCGCTGTCCGCCGAATTGGGCCTTGCCCCCCAAAGGCTGCTGGGTAACCAGGGAGTAAGGGCCGGTGGAGCGGGCATGGATCTTCTCGTCCACCAGGTGGTGCAATTTGAGAATGTACATGCTGCCCACGGTAACCCGGTTATGGAATAGTTCCCCGGTGCGGCCGTCGTAGAGGGCGCTCTTGCCGTCTTCAGGCAACCCGGCTTTTTTCAACCACTTCCAGATCTCATCCTCATGCGCGCCGTCAAAGACAGGACTCTTGGTAATGATGCCCCTGCGCAGTTCCCGGACCGCGGAGACAAAGCCCTGATCATCCAGTTCATCCACCAGGGCGGAAATGCTGTCCGAGTCGAAAATATCCTTGATCTCCCGGCGCAAGTCCGCCACGTCGTCGCCACGCTCGATCATCCGGGCCAACTGCTTGCCCAGTTCAAACGCGCCCCATCCCAGATGGGTTTCCATGATCTGCCCGATATTCATCCGCGAAGGCACGCCCAGGGGATTCAAGACAATGTCCACAGGGGTTCCATCGGCAAAAAAAGGCATGTCTTCTTCAGGCAGGATGCAGGAGACGACGCCCTTGTTTCCATGACGTCCGGCCATCTTGTCGCCCACGGACAACTTGCGTTTGACCGCGACATAGACCTTGACCATCTTGATCACGCCAGGCGGCAAATCGTCGCCCTCGGTAATCCTCTCGCTCTTGATCTTGTATGCTTCCTGGACAAAGGCGATCTGGCGATCATAGTCCTCGATCATTTCCTGCAACTGCTCGTTCACTTCCTTGACCACGAACAATCCGGGGAGCTTCTTGACCGCGACCTGGTCCAGCACTTCCCTGCTCATGAACATATTGGCTTCAACGAGAACTTCGCCCTTGCGCTTGCCCATCAATGTCTGGGCAAGTCGTTTGCCATCAACTATCTTCCAGATCTTTTCACGCATGACATCGGTCAGACCGGCGATGATTTGGCGTTCCTTGGCCTCCAGACGGGTCAGCTTATGCTTTTCAATGACCTTGGAACGATCGTCCTTATCGCCCATGCGCCGATTGAACACCCGCACGTCGATGACCGTGCCCTCGATACCTGGCGGCACTTTGAGCGAAGAATTCTTCACATCCCTGGCCTTGTCTCCGAAAATGGCGCGCAACAGCTTCTCTTCCGGGGTGAGCTGGGTCTCGCCCTTGGGCGTGATCTTTCCAACGAGGATATCATCGGGCTGGACAGGAGCACCGATCCGGATGATGCCGCTCTCGTCCAGATTGCGCAGCATTTCTTCCCCGACATTGGGAATGTCCTTGGTGACCTCCTCAGGTCCAAGCTTGGTGTCCCGGGCGACCAGTTCAAACTCCTCGATATGCATCGAGGTGAAAACATCTTCCTTGACCACGCGTTCGGAGATCAGGATCGAGTCTTCAAAGTTGTACCCGCACCAGGGCATGAAGGCCACGAGCAGGTTCTTGCCCAAGGCCAGTTCCCCCTGCTGGATTCCCGGCCCATCGGCCAGGACCTGACCCTTGCGGACCGTCTGGCCCTCAACCACAAGAGGCTTCTGGCCGAAACACGTATTTTGGTTGGATTTGTGAAACTTCAACAGATCATAAACCTTCAATCCGCCGGTTTCAGGAAACAGATCGCCCTCATAGCTGACCACGATTTGCTCCGCGTCAGCATACCGTACCATGCCGTCCCCGGCCGACAAGATGCAGCTGCCGGAATCCTGGGCCACGATGCTTTCCATGCCGGTGCCGACAATGGGCCGCTCACAGCGCAAAAGAGGCACGGCCTGACGTTGCATGTTCGATCCCATGAGAGCGCGGTTGGCGTCATCGTGCTCCAGAAACGGAATCAAGGAAGCAGACACGGAAACGATCTGGCTGGGAGAAATGTCCATCAAGGTCACTTCATCCTTGTTCACCAGCGCGAAATCGCCTTTGAGACGCGCAGTGACGATATCGGTCACGAACCGGCCTTCGCTGTCCAGTTCGGCGTTGGCCTGAGCGATGATCTCCGGCCCCTCCTTGGATGCGTCCATGAACAGGACATCCTGCGTTGCTTGCCCGTTCTTCACGATCCGGTACGGGCTTTCGATAAACCCGAAAGCATTGACCTGGGCAAACGTGGTCATGGAAACGATCAGTCCGATGTTCGGCCCTTCCGGAGTTTCAATGGGACATATTCGGCCGTAATGGCTGGTGTGGACGTCACGAACTTCAAATCCAGCCCGGTCCCTGGTCAAACCGCCTGGTCCGAGAGCGGAGAGGCGTCGTTTGTGGGTCACTTCGGAGAGCGGATTTGTCTGGTCCATGAACTGTGACAGCTGAGACGTTCCGAAAAACTCCTTGATCGCGGCCACCACGGGCTTTGGGTTGATGAGATCATGGGGCATCAACGTGGCCACATCCTGGAGGCTCATTCTTTCCTTGATGGCCCGCTCCATCCTCACAAGCCCGATTCGGTATTGATTCTCGACCAGCTCACCCACCGGTCGAACCCGTCGATTCCCAAGGTGGTCGATGTCGTCGGAAGGCCCATGGGAATCCTTGAGTTCAACAAGATGCTTCAACGCCTTCAGGATATCGTCATTGGTCAAGGTACGTTGATCCAGGGGAACGTCAAGACCGAGCCGGGAATTCAATTTGTAGCGACCAACGGGTGAGAGGTCATAATAGTCCGGGTTGCGGAAAAGATTGTCGAAAAAGGTTGTCGCCACCTCCGGCGTTGGCGGCGAACTGGGCCGCAAACGACGAAAAATTTCGACCTGGGCGGTTTCAACATCCGTGGTCTTGTCCAGTGACAGCGTTTCCAGGATCGTGGCGGAAACTTCCACGCCGGTAACGTACAGTATCGGCAAACGATGAATGGAAGCCTCGCGACATTGTTCAAGAAAAGGCTCCGTGATTTCATCGCCCACGAGAGCCAGAACCTCACCTGTTTCCGGATGGACGATATCCTGCGCCAGGTACTGCCCAAGGATGGATTCCGGGTCGATTTCAATGCGCTGGATCCCGGATTTAAGAATCTTTTTCCAGGTCCGTGGCTTCATCATCGAGCCCGCGGTTGCCAGTACCTCTCCTGTTTCGGTAGTGACATCAGCAAAAAGCTGTTCCTTGCGGACGAGTTTTTCCTGGACTTCCCTGAAAACCCGATCTCCTTCAATTTCATAATGCTCCGTCTGATAGAAATAACTCAGGATATCGGCATTGGTCATGCCCATGGCTTTGAGTAGAATCGTCACCGGCATTTTCCGGCGACGATCGATCCGGACATAGAAAATGTCCTTGTGGTCGAACTCGAAATCCAGCCAGGAGCCGCGCATGGGAATGATCCGGGATGAATACAACACCTTGCGGCTGGTATGCGTTTTCCCGAAATCATGCTCGAAAATGATTCCAGGGGATCGTTGCAGCTGATTGACGATTACACGTTCAGTACCGTTAATGATGAAGGTGCCCTTTTCAGTCATTAACGGTATGGTACCGAAATAGATGTCCTGCTCCTTGATGTCGCGAATGGAGCGGTTCCCTGTTTCTTCATCAACGTCGAAAACCACCAGGCGAACACGGATCCGGACCGGTGCCTCATAATGCAGGCCCTTGGCCAGACACTCCGGGACATCGAACTTGGGTTGGCCTATTTCATAGCTGACAAATTCAAGTGTTGCCGTCTTGTTGAAGTCATGGATGGGGAAAACCGAACGGAACACCCCTTCAAGTCCAACGTCTGCCCTCGCGGCCGGCGATATATCCTTCTGCAAAAAATGGTGATAGGATTGCGTCTGCAGCTCGAGGAGATGGGGAATATTGAGAACACTTTGGATTTTGCCAAACTTTTTCACAAGTTGTGTCATCGTCACCCTCAACGTAGTGCTATTAAAAAGTTATATAAAGAAGCGCGTGGGACGCGCCGGAAAGGTTGTCGGAGAGTATGCGTCAAAAACTGACGCAATGCGGCTTCAGTTCAAAAGAACGTTGTACGAGATATTGATTCATTCGCGAAAATCATTTAAGAAGTAAAAAAATAGAAACGATGATGATTGAACGCCAATGAATAGTTTATGTGCTGTTCAGTCGTTTATCCAGATCGATATTTTATTAGGTTGAAAAGCAAAAAGGCGTGTATCTGTTGGTAGTGATAAGACGTCATGATCACGTATCAAAAGTGTACATGAAATGCCCTTTTACTGGAAAGATTCAACAGTTCAGCACGTTCTGTCCGTCATCCAGGTTCAGGTTCGGGCTCGCCTTATGTGGAGTACCATCTATGTTTGAATGTTCCGGTGTTCCGGGTATTGCTTTATTTCCATCGCCTTTATGCCTGTGAACCCTTTTCAGCGCAAAGTGTGAGGCAAGACAGCCCATGCTTGCGAAGCCGATATCAAAGCAAAACCGTACTTTCTATGAATGCTGAATAATTTAGGAAAGAATTGTTGCGGGTGTACATCATGGATTATCAGTCTGTCGGAAAAACTGCCCTGACTCACCAAACGGAAACAGGAAGTGTGGAATAACCACACTTCCTGAAAAGAAATTCAAGGCAAATATTACTTCAGCTCGACTGTCGCGCCGGCTTCTTCCAGCTGTTTCTTGGCATCTTCCGCGTCGGCCTTGGCGGCTGCTTCCTTGATCACGGAAGGAGCTTCATCAACCTTGGCCTTGGCTTCCTTCAATCCCAGACCTGTCAACGCGCGGACGACCTTGATCACATTGATCTTGTTTCCACCGGCACTGGTCAAGACGACGTCAAATTCCGTCTTTTCTTCGGCAGCAGGTGCATCGGCGGCTGCGGGAGCAGCGGCAACAGCGGCCACGGGAGCTGCAGCTGAAACACCAAACTTCTCTTCGAGTTCCTTGATGAACTCGGAGAGTTCAAGGACAGTCATATTGGCAATAAAATCGACAACCTGCTCTTTGGTGACACTCATGATATACATTCCTCCTGGTATCTACTTTGGCTCTTGAGATTAAACGGACTCGGGTTGTTCCTTTTGTTCCTTGATTGCATTCAAGGCATACAGGAAATTCCGCAAAATATTGGCGAATAAACCAACAAAATTGGTCGGAACGGCATTCATCGTTCCCAGGGTCATGGCCAGCAGTACTTCCTTGCTCGGCAACTTGGCCAAATCTTCTATCTGGGTTTTGGTGAGAAACTTGCCTTCGAGGCTGGCAAAGCGGGTATTGAAATTTTTGGAGCCCTTGTCAAATTCAACAATGATTTTGGCGGCGGCTACAGGATCTCCCGTTGTAAAAGCGATTGCGCAACAATCTTTCAGGGAATCCTTCAGAATTTCATGCTGAGACCCATCCAGGGCAATGCGAGCCAGAGTGTTTTTGACAACATGATAGTCTACTCCGGATTCTCGCAGTTTGACTCTCAGCGGAGTGACTTCCTCCACCTTGAGACCCTTGAAGTCTGTAACGATGGCAATATTCGCATTAGCTGCCTTGCCTCTCAGTTTCTCAATAACTTCGCCTTTTTGCGTTCTGTTCACGTGATCTCACCTCCTTTGCGGCGTAGTACGGCAAAGAAGAGCCAAAGTGGTGTCTCGGCAGGACATTAAGGAATTGCTCCACCTGCTGTCTTTGACTCCCGAATGCCATCAAAAAATTTACAATCTGAAAAAAGGGCTTGATCGAAAGGATGATGCTGTAGAGAAGAATCTGTCGAATCTAGTCTCGCGGCATGGTTTGAATGTCGATCTTGATGCCGGGCCCCATGGTTGTCGAAATCGCCATGGCTCGCAGGTAAGTGCCCTTGGCTGAGGAAGGCTTCAGGCGTACAAGGGTGTCAATGACGGTACGCAGATTATCCACAAGCTTGTCCGCACCAAAGGAAACTTTTCCCAGCGGCGAATGGATGACCCCGGCTTTGTCCACCTTGAACTCGACTCGACCGGCTTTCATCTCTTTGACTGCCTTTCCGATATCGAAGGTTACGGTTCCAGTCTTTGCATTCGGCATCAACCCGCGTGGTCCGAGTATTCGCCCGATTTTACCGATCTGCGCCATCATATCCGGGGTAGCCACAGCCTGATCAAATTCAAGCCAGCCGCCCTTGATTCTTTCAATCAAATCATCGTTGCCGACAATATCAGCGCCGGCTTCCTTGGCTTCGGCTTCCTTGTCGCCTTTGCAAAAAGCGGCAACACGGACAACCTTGCCAAGACCGTGCGGCAGCGTTACCGCGCCCCTGACCATTTGATCGGAGTATTTGGGGTCAACGCCAAGACACACTGCGACATCGACGGTTTCGTCAAATTTAGCATAGGCAAGGCGTAAAGCGAGATCCAAGCCGTCCTTGACCGGGAACTTGTTTTTCAGGTCCAGATCCTGGACAGAATTGCGATATTTTTTTCCGTGTGTGGGCATGATCTTTATCCTATTGCCTAGTTTTCGACTTCAATCCCCATGCTTCGAGCAGTTCCCATGATGCTCAGCATGGCGGCGTCAAGGCTCATCGCGGTCAAATCCGGCATTTTCAATTTGGCGATTTCTTCAACTTGGGACTTGGACACCTTGCCGACCTTGTTTTTGTTCGGTTCGCCTGAACCCTTGTCAAGTTTTGCGGCTTTCAACAGCAAAACCGATGCAGGAGGCGTTTTCGTGACAAATGTAAAGGTCCTGTCGGCATATACCGTGATTATCACAGGCGTGATCATGCCCTTTTGGTCCTGGGTCTTGGCATTGAAGCTCTTGCAGAACTCCATGATGTTCACGCCATGCTGGCCCAGGGCGGGGCCTACGGGAGGAGACGGGTTGGCAGCTCCGGCGGGAACCTGAAGCTTGATTTTTGCTTTGATCTTTTTAGCCATAAATTACCTACCAAATTCCCACATGCGCAGGATTATGTTTTACTTACCTGAACGAATTCCAGTTCCACCGGAGTCTGTCTGCCAAAAATGGAAACGGTGACTTTCAGCTTTCCCTTGTCGTAGTTGACTTCTTCCACAACGGCGTTGAAGTTCGCGAACGGTCCATCAATGACACGCACTTCATCACCCCGCTCGAATGAAAACTTCGGACGCGGCTGTTCTTGGCGGGTTTCCATCATGCTGAGGATCTTCAATGCCTCTCTTTCCGGCATGGGCAATGGTCTGTTCTTTCCGCCCAAAAAACCCGTTACCCGAGGCAACGATTGAACAAGGTGCCAAGATTCATCAGTCAAAACCATCTTGACCATGATGTATCCGGGGTAAAATTTCCGTGTGGAAGTTTTCTTCTCCCCCTTGACGAGTTCTACGACCTTCTCAGTTGGTACGACGATTTCCTCGATCAGTCCAAGAGCTCTGTTGGTGCGGATCATTTCCCGGAGAGTCCGCTCCACACGCTGTTCAAAGCCCGTGTGGGTGTGAACTATATACCATTCCGGCTTCGGTGCATTCAATTCCATAAGATGATTCCGGGCTGACTGATTCAACGCGCTGATTCGTCGAGAACTAGTAAAGAACTACTTCAACAATTTTTGACAATCCAAGATCAACGACACCAAGAAAAAGCGACATCAGCACTACCAACACGACAACAGCCAGACATGTGGAGGTTGTTTCCTTGCGGGTCGGCCATGTGACCTTCTTCAGCTCCAGCTTGGATTTCTCGAAGAAATCTTTCAATTGGAGCGCTTTTTCCTTGATCTCAAAGCGTCCAGAAGGAGCTTTCTTGTCATCACTTGATTGTAATTTCGCCATATTTAAACCCATAAAAAAAATTGGCAGGCCAGGAGGGATTCGAACCCCCATCCCCCGGATTTGGAGTCCGGTGCTCTAACCGTTAGAGCTACTGGCCTGCGGATCAGAGAAGGCAATGATTACTTGGTTTCCCGGTGCACCCGGTGCCCGCCACAAAAAGGACAAAACTTCTTCATTTCAATCCGTCCCGTGGTGTTTTTCTTGTTCTTCTCTGTTGCATAATTGCGTCGCTTGCAGTCAAGGCAAGCCAGCAAAATATTGATGCGCATGGTAAGTCCTTCGGCTGAACTATTCGATGATTTCGGAGATGACGCCGGCGCCCACGGTGCGGCCGCCTTCACGGATGGCGAAACGGACGCCGAGTTCCATGGCAATGGGAGCGATCAATTCAACGTTGAACGTCGCATTGTCCCCGGGCATGACCATTTCAACTCCTTCCGCCAAGGTCACCACGCCGGTGATGTCCGTGGTCCGGAAGTAAAACTGGGGACGATATCCGCTGAAAAAGGGAGTATGGCGCCCGCCTTCTTCCTTGGACAAAACGTACACCTCAGCCACGAAACGACGGTGGGGCGTAATGGATTTGGGAGCGGCAAGCACCTGGCCCCGTTCCACGTCCTCGCGCTTCACGCCGCGCAAAAGAGCGCCGATGTTGTCGCCGGCCTGGCCCTGGTCCAGCAGCTTGCGAAACATTTCAACGCCGGTGCAGACGGTCTTGCGGGTTTCGTTGATGCCGACGATCTCAACTTCCTCGCCGACCTTGATCACGCCGCGCTCCACGCGTCCGGTGACCACGGTACCGCGACCGGAAATGCTGAACACGTCTTCAATGGGCATCAGGAAAGGCTTGTCGATATCGCGAACCGGCTCAGGGACGTAGCTGTCCAGGGCGGCCATCAAATCAAAGATGCACTTGGCTTCGTCGCTGTCCGGACTGTCGGATTCCAGGGCCTTCAGAGCACTGCCCTGAATCACGGGCACATCGTCGCCGGGGAAACCGTACTTGGAGAGAAGCTCACGCACTTCCAGCTCGACCAGTTCCAAAAGTTCCGGATCGTCCACAAGATCAACCTTGTTCATGAACACCACAAGACACGGTACGCCGACCTGGCGGGCCAGGAGAATGTGTTCCCGGGTCTGGGGCATGGGACCATCCGTGGCGGCGACAACAAGAATTGCGCCGTCCATCTGCGCCGCGCCGGTGATCATATTCTTGATGTAGTCGGCGTGACCGGGGCAGTCCACGTGGGCATAGTGCCGGTTGGCGGTCTCGTACTCAACGTGAGCCGTGGCAATGGTGATGCCGCGTTCCTTTTCCTCAGGAGCCTTGTCGATCTGATCGAAAGGAACATAACTCGCTCCACCCTTGATGCTGAGCATCTTGGTGATCGACGCCGTCAAGGTGGTTTTACCGTGGTCGATGTGACCGATGGTGCCAACATTTACGTGCGGTTTGTTCCGCTCAAACTTTGCCTTGCCCATACGATCCCCCTACAAGATTTTTAAATGAAATTTATGCCTATGGTGGCGAAAATGCGACACGAGTCTAGTATTTGAATTGATTTTTTGAGACAAAGAAACATGGAGCCCACAACCGGACTTGAACCGGTGACCTCTTCCTTACCAAGGAAGTGCTCTACCGACTGAGCTATGTGGGCCAACCTTGCTGCTTGGAGCGAGAGGGGGCCATTTGGAGCGGGAAACGGGACTTGAACCCGCAACCCTCAGCTTGGAAGGCTGATGCTCTAGCCAATTGAGCTATTCCCGCACAGGCGCTGACTATGAGGTGTAGTCCAGCAACAGGCCCTGATCGTCCTGTCTCCTACAGCTTTGTCAAAAAAAAATGGTGGAGGGGGGAGGATTTGAACCTCCGAAAGCTTACGCTGACAGATTTACAGTCTGTTCCCTTTGGCCACTCGGGAACCCCTCCACTCTGTTCGTGGAGCTGGCGATGGGATTTGAACCCGCAACCTGCTGATTACAAGTCAGCTGCTCTACCGTTGAGCTACGCCAGCCACAAAGAGGAGACTTCTACATGCCCTTGCTCCAAAAGGCAAGGGGTCTGATGGATTTTTTTTTATTCTCATCTCTTCCTGAAAAATTCACGGCAACTATTCAGCTTCGTTCCGGCTTGTCTCGATTTTTCAGCATCGCAACTCCTTTGCCGGATTCGTAATATCGAATCATTGCTCGAATAAATGTAACTACTCAGCAAACTAATGCTGTTGCCGGGTAACTACTCAGCAGACACTGATGAATGACAGGAACTGGTCCGGTTTGCCTTGATTTTGCGGTATCGCATGTCTGACTGAACCAGGATTCGTTCATCGAACCATTGCCGGACGCTTGGAGCACCAAGTGTTGTTTTTTCACGCAATGGTTCGATGTTACGAAGCCGGCGAAGGAGTTTGCGAGGCCGCAAAATCAAGGCAAGCCGGACCTCAAGCTGAGTACTTACTTGTCGGGTTTGGCTCGGAATCGGGGTCGGTATCGGTATCGGGATCGAAGCGAATTCATGTGAAAGGGTATTTCATGGTTTTCGAAACCGATTCTGAGTCCGACCCCGATTCCGATTTCCGAATAAAGTATATGTGCTGAATAGTAACATATATTCTTGGAAACTCGAAAAAAAAACGCTCCATCCCAGAGGATGGAGCGTTTTGAGGCCGAAAATTCGGACTGGATTACGGATTCAATTTCCGCTCCTGGGGGAACACGGGCAGGTAGCGGTAGGACAGGCTGAGGATCAGCGCGCCGTAGGCAATGATTGCCAGGGAGGGCGCCCACTCGGCCCAGGTTGGTACGTACACGTACCAGCGATCAAAGGGCATGACCGGGTGAGCCAGCGTCTGTGCCGTCTGAACGTAGCGATTGATGATGACGCCGATACAGGCGAGAATGGCGGCACTGTACAGAATCCAGGGAGTGTTGCGGGTTTTGGAGTACAACAGCAGAAATGCAGGGAAAACGCCGCAAATTATCAGTTCCGAGAACAAGAGCCACTTGCCGTAGGCCAGCCCGTAAAACATTTCGTCAAACGACAATCCGGACCGTGGCAGAATACCGGCATACCAACCCCAAGTATCCAGCAGCTTGAAGAACATGTAAATGGCCAGCATGGTCCCGGCGATTTTGCCCATCAAGGCCTTGACGCTGAAATCCACCAGCCTGCGCCCGGTCATTTTCTCCATCAGCGTGGCGACGAGCATGGTAAAACCAGGTCCGGAGGCAACAGCGGACAGGATGAAGAGAAAGAAGGTCCAAGGCCAGATAAAGAAGCCTTCACGAAATGCGTACGGCCGGGAAAAGAGCACGCCGTACATGCCGCCCAGGGAGCCCTGGTGAAAGAAGGACAGGAATGCACCGACACCGGCGAACAACGGCATGATGACATGGAAGTTGTGCGCCACGTGATGCAGGAACTTGATCTTGTTCAACTTACGGTTTTCCAGGATCAAGGGAATGAATTCAATGGTCAGCACCAGCATGTACACGGTGATGCAAAAGATTACTTCCGTGAGCATGGAGTGAACGTTGGGGTGCCAGAATCCAAACCAGGCCCGTAAGGGCTGACCGACTTCCAATGTCAGGATCAACAATGCACCTGAATAGCAAATAAATCCAATGATGACAGCCAGGTTGATGATGTTCTTCAACCCTTCAACACGAACAAGATAGTACAGCAGTCCGCTGAAAAACGCGCCTGCACCGAGGGCGATGACTCCCAGATCGAAGATGATGTACAGGCCAAAGGCGAAATAGTTGTCCATGCCCGTGACGATCAATCCGCGGGACCATACCACGTAGGCCGCGTAGACGCCCCAGGCCAGAACTGCGACAACCACCGCCATCCATGCTATGAACAACTTCAAAGAACAGCGCTGGACCCCTTCGGGCCATAATTCCTTATCGCTCATGGCTAGACTCCTCCGACCGTTTCATGTTCCAAGTAATTGTCACCCAGCCTGCGCACCCATTCCCGCTTGCTGTAATAGTAGACTTGGGGATCGGTGTTCAATCGTTCGAGTAGCCGAAATGCATTGGCGCTTTTGGAAAGCTGGTGCACTTTGTGCTCAGGATTCTTGAGATCTCCAAAGATGATGGCGCCAGTGGGACACATCTCGACGCAGGCCGGAATGTAGTCGCCTTCAGCCAGGGCGTTCGGGTCGCGGCCTTCGATGCGAGCCTTGTCCCGGGCGTACATGAATCGGTGGTGACAGAAGAGGCATTTCTCGACAACACCTCGGGGTCGGGTCGACACGTCCGGAGTCAGGGTTTTTTCCATGCCCTCAGGCCAGACCGGATCATGCCAGTTGAAATACCGGGCATGATAGGGACAGGCGGCCATGCAGTACCGGCAACCGATGCACCGGGCATTGACCTGACTGACGATGCCGCCTTCCTGATTCTTGTCCGTGGCGATGACCGGGCAGACCGGAACGCAGTTCGGTTTGCCGCATTGCAGGCAGGGCCTGGGCAAGTAAGCCACGTCATGATCCGGATACGGCCTCTTGTTGGAGAGTTCGTAGACCAGGAGCCACGTCAAGCTGTAGCGCTTGTCGGACGCATCCACCGGCGGGGCGATGTTGTTTTCCGCCTGACATGCAACCATGCAGGCTCCGCAACCGGTACAACTGTCGAGGTCAATGACCATTCCCCACTTGTGTTTGAATTCCTTGAGATACAAAACCATATGCTCAACCTTCCTTTGCTAGGCTTTGGCAATGCGGACCCGGGAGTCGGCCCAGACAGGCAGATCGGTCCCCGGCTCGTACCGCACGGTCAATACGTTGTAGACATTTTCCCCCTTGCCCCGGCTGAACTGATCCCATGCAGTATGGCCGAAGCCCAGGGGAGCGGCCACCATGTTCGGACCGACACCTTCGAAGATGCGCACTCTGGCCGTGATCTCTCCGGTTGGTCCGGTCAATTTGACCAAATCATGGGCAGCGAATCCATAGTTTTTCGCTGTCACAGAATTCATCCACACGTAAAACGTATTGCCCTGGATTTCCTGCTCGCCCAAAAGGGGCAAGAGGAAGGGGGGAATGGCGATGTGCCTGGAGCCGTAAGTCCTGCTGTCCATGGCCACAAGACGCACGGGAAACGTCCAGTCATCCGTCTCCGGAGGGGCTGCCTGGGTCAGGATTCGTGTTCCCAGAAGCACTTCGGAATCATAAGGGACTTGCGTGGAAGCCCAAACGGACCCTCTGGAGATACTGCGCCAGAGGTTGCCGGAAGCGGCCGAAGCGCTGGCGCCGGCGCGAACTTCCCAGGGCTGGACCTTGTCCGTAAAGAACCCTTCCAGCTCCGTCAGGTTCGCGACTTTTGCCTCCAACACCTTGTCAAAGGAGGCGAAACCAAGATCAAGACCCATCTTTTCGGCAACACTGAGCAGCACGTCTCCGGTAGGTTTCGTGTCGAAAACAGGCTGAATCACGGGTCTGGTCAGGCTGTAGCTTGCAAAGCCGGCTCCGTGAGGCGTCTGGACATCATCGAAACGCTCCAGGAAATAGGAAGTCGGCAACAACAGATCAGCCTGTGCCGCTGTTTCATCATAGAAAGTGCTGAAGCTGACCAGGTAGGAATCCTGCATTGCTTTGGCCAGGGAATCAGCCTGGGGGAGGGTGAAAACCGGATTGGCTTCGTACACAAGATATACGGCGGGCTTTTCCGATTTACCGTCGGCAACTCCCTGGAGATAGGTCACCAGATCCCTGGAACGAATCTGGAACCGCTCCTCGGCATCGGCAACGGCCTGGGGCAATTCCGGCAGAACGAAGACGCCGCCGGGAGAATCAAGGTTGTTGAGCAGAAAGTTCAGGCTCAATGCAGCAGCAAAGCTGAACACTCCCCCGCCCTGGGAAATGGAAGAGCCGGGAATGATCAACGGTCTGTCGGCGCGACGCAGCTTTTCAGCCAGGGAGGCTACGATTTCCGGAGCGACTCCCGTCATGCGCTGCACGTACTCCGGAGTGTATCTGCCCATGACATGGTTGCGATAGGCGCTGTAATCATGGGCCTGGCCGGCCATCTGGCCGCTCTGCAGGAGGTGGTAGGCCACTCCCAGAGCAAGAATGCCTTCCTGTTCCGGAGCGACGGAAATCCACTGGTCAGCCCCGGCCCCTGTATTGTTCTGCATGGGACCAACATAGACGTACTCCACGCTCGGATTTTCCCCGATGCGCCGGGATGCGCCAAATGCTTTTTTGTTCCGGACGATGGTGCCCCAGCTGTCCAGCAAGTCGGCGCCGAAGGCCACGACAAGGTCCGCGTTCTCGATATCGTAGCCGATGCTGCCCTGCTTCATGACTCGAGAAGCAGCGAGTGTCTCACCAGGCATCAGGAACAATGATTGTGAACCCAGCTTGCCCAGAAAGGCGGAAAAGAGTTCATTGATGGTTCCATTCTCATCGCCGCTGATGCAGGCCACGCTGTTTCTTCTGCCTTTTTGGGCAGACAATTTTTCCTGGAGAAGAGCCTCAGCCTGCTCCCAGGAGATCGGTTGGTGCGTCCCGTCTTCCTGCTTCTGCATCGGGCTCTTGATCCGGGCAGGACTGTACAGCAGCTGCACGGCTGCTGCTCCCAACGGACAGATGCCTCCCTGGCTCAGTGGATGGTCTGTACGGCCTTCAGCAGCAACCGGACGCCCACCGGCAGTGCGAATGTTCAACCCGCAACCGGCGGGACAGAGCTTGCACGTGGTTGCGGCATAAGCGCGCGGACCATATTCCAGTCGTGGAATCCACGGCCAGTTCTGGGTCCAGATGGCCGTGTCGTCAATGGATTTCCAAATCACCGGGGTGAACAGGGTTCCTGCAACACCCCCGGCAGCAAACGTGAGAAAACTTCTCCGATTAAGTGCCATTATTTCACCCCTCTCCTATTTATGACAGATCTGGCAGGCATTGGCAGCACCAAAAAAACGTTCCGGTTCCTCGGCGGCCACTGTGGCGTGACACCGTTCGCATGTCTTCATCTTCATGGTGTCCTTGCTGTACTTGGTCAACCGGTTTTCGAAGTAGGGAGGCAAGGTATTCGAGCTCCCTACGTCAGGGTGACACGTGGTACAGTCGTATTCCCTGTGCGCGGCATGCGAAAAAAAGACATTGTCCGGTTGGTACTGATACACCAGCCAGGGCACCTCGATGCCTTTTTCATAAAACTCTTCCACGAACCTGATTTCGTCCGGATGATCCCCCAAGGCGAAGGAGTGGCAGTCGGCGCATTGTGCATTGGACGGGATACCGCTGAATGAGCCATCACTGCGATAGAAATGGCAATCTTCGCAAGACATTCCATACAATTCCACATGGTTCTGGTGCGTGAAAACCAACGGTTGGGTTTTCTTGCTGAACAGCAACTGCGGCATGATCAACCACCCAAAAATCAAAGCCGCCACGAAACCCACCACAAACGGCAGAGCGACTCCGCCCGTACTCGATCCCCCTTTCTTTTCTTCCATCATGTTGCCTCACATGCTGTAATGTTGATGACGAAAAGAACCTCACGTTCCTGCATGAACCCCAAATTTTGGGCACACTATGCAAGAGAGCAAAGTCCTGTCAAGCACAAATGAAATAATTCACGAACAAAAACTGCTTGATTTCTTCTGGAAATCAAGCCATTTGCATGCACGCGCACATCTGTCCTTCATTCTGGTCAGCATTCGTAAAGTGCCGACCTTGAACCAGGGACAGGCGTGAAACAGGAAAACCTCAAATCGCTTCAGGCAGCGACCGCAGCGAACAGCACGAACGTTTCCACAAAAAGAACTCCACTACTGTGCTTCCGATGTGTTTCCGGAAGGGCTGCGCCCATAGACATCATCAAACCGGACAATATCATCCTCCTCCAGATACGGGCCGCTTTGGATTTCAATGATTTCCACCGGAACTCGTCCCGGATTGGACAACCGATGCTTGGCGGTTTTGGGGATGTCCACGGACTGGTTCTCCACGACAACCATCTCCTGCTCTCCAACCTGAACCAGCGCCGTGCCCTTGATCACGACCCAGTGCTCGCTGCGGTGATGATGCATCTGCAGGCTCAGCCGGGCGCCGGGATGAACCATGATCCTTTTGATCTTGTAAAATGGTTCCTCTTCCAGGACGGTATAGCTGCCCCAGGGTCTACGTACCGTGACGTGCGCCTCGACAAGGGGCGACTTCTCGGCCTTCAACCGGCCAACCACATCCTTGACCCGTTGGACCTGGTCCAACGGGCAGACCAGTGTCGCGTCCCTGGTCTGGACCACGGCCATTTTCTCCAGACCTACCGCGGCAAGCTTGCCACCCGATGAAAAAAGCAGACTCTCCCGGCAATCCAGGGCCAAAACATCTCCCGTGATCACACACTGGTCATCGCTTTTGTCTCCCATACGAAACATGGCTTCCCAACTGCCCAGGTCATCCCAGTTGAAGCCGGCCTCGACCACGGTCAAACGTCCGGCTTGCTCCATGATCCCATAGTCGATGGATATCTCCGGGATGCCTGCATACCCCTCGACCAGGGGATTTGCTTCCCGCCCCTGCCACCAGGCCCACAAATCCGGCTGCAATTCCTCAACCGCTTTCAAAAAAGCCGGACCAGGGACGACGAACATGCCGCTGTTCCAGTAATGGGTCCCACCGGATACAAATTCCTGCGCCGTGGCCAATGGCGGTTTCTCCACGAAGCCGGCCACCCTGAAGGCCTTTGCATGCAATTCCTCGGCTTTGGCAATGTATCCATACCCTGTTTCCGGCTTTTTCGGAGGAATGCCGAAGGTGACGAACCATTCCTGCTCGGCCAGCTTCACGGCCTGTTCCCAATCTGACTCGAACTGTTCCTGTCCGCCGATCATGTGGTCGGAAGGAAAAATACCCACCAGCGACTTTTCCTCGTGCAAGCTGATCCGGTCCAAACCGAGCATGATCGCCGGGAGGGTGTTCCTGGCCATGGGCTCCTTGAGCACATGCTGCTTCAGGTCAGGGTGGAGTTCAGCGAGTTGAGAGCAAACCTCGAAAAAGTGCTCTTCATTGGTCACGGTGACAATTCGTTCCGGTGGCAGTTTTCCCAGCAGGCGCTGCGCCGTTTGCTGCAAAAGGGTTTTCTCTCCATTCAGGGCCAAGAGCTGCTTGGGCAGCAACGATCGGGACATGGGCCACAGCCGGGTGCCCGATCCTCCTGCCAGGATGATCGCCCACGCCCGGGACCAGATATCCGTGTTCAAGCCGTTCTGCGTCATGAGCTTTCTCCATTTGCTGTAGTGGATTCTCCGCGCACATGCATCTCGGAGCAGCCAATACCCTGCCCCTCCCATTGCCGCAACCCATTCCGGCATTATTCTTAAAAACCGGACTTCGTCCAGCTGACTCTCGCTACAAACCGTGTTTCACCGGGGAGGTACCCAGCAACACGAATGGCCGGTTCGGCTGGCATTGCAGCCTGAATTGAGATGAACACGCAACACTACGCCGGAATTCGAGGAATACGAGAACCTTCTGCGTATCGACTTTACCTCTTCTCCGGGATGCTGTAATTTTTTAATGACGCGGAAATGGTCTTCAGCCTATTCCCCTCAAAACACTACCGCGGATGCTCATTCGTATCACGTCGAACATCCGGGTGGGACGTGTCCGAGGGGTCGGGTCGTGAATTGCCATACAGCCTGCGCCGCGGCCGATTTTTCATCCCTTTCAACGGATCATTCCAGGATCCACAACAAATGCGGAGGCCCGATGCTGACCAGAAAAATCGAGGATGCCCTGAACGATCAAGTCAATGCCGAACTCTATTCTTCCTATCTTTACCTGGCCATGTCCGCTCATTTCAGCGAACAGAACCTGGAAGGCTTTGCCCATTGGATGAACATGCAGGCCCAGGAAGAGCTCGCGCACGCCATGAAGTTCTATGCATTCATCAATGAGCGCGGAGGCAGGATCACCCTCAAGGCCATTGAAGCGCCTCCTGTCTCCTGGGAATCGCCGCAGTCCGTTTTCGAGGCGGTCTTGGAGCATGAACAGAAGGTCACCAGCCTGATCAACAACCTTGTGGATTTGGCCATTTCCGAGAAAGATCACGCCACGAACATCTTTCTGCAGTGGTTTGTCACGGAGCAGGTGGAAGAGGAAGCCAGCGTGAACTCGGTGCTTCAAAAACTGAAGCTGATGGGCGAAAACAGCGGAGGCCTGTTCATGATCGACCAGGAACTCTCCACGCGGGCCGCGGCTTGTCCCTGTACGCCGCAGGCATAGCTTTCACGCTCTCATCAACCCCGCGCCTTATTTTGCCCCGCAACCGGGAAGCTTTAGCCAAGAGCACCCGAAGTACTTTTCAAGCCGGTACTCAAGGAACCACCATGACCGTCTTCTTTACCGGAGTCTAATCCGCTCCGGCGGAGAAGACGGTCTGCCCACGCATCCCAAGCAAAACCTGGAGCTGAACATGCGCCCATCCAAAAACATCCTGATCGGCGGGGAAGCCGGACAGGGACTGGTCACGGTCGGCACGCTGCTGGCCAAGGCCCTGGCCAGAACAGGCTATGAAATATTTGTGACCCAGAGCTACCAGTCCCGGATTCGCGGCGGGCACAACACATTGTCTCTTCGCACGGGGACCGGCTCGCTGAAGGCTCCCGCGAACGAGGTGGACATCCTTGTGGCCCTGAATGAGGAAACCGTGAATTTGCACGCCGCAGAACTGGCTGAAAAGTCCTTGATCATGGTGGACGCGGAACATTCCGAAGGCAAATTCGACTCAAAAGTTCCGGATCAATCCCGAATTCTTCGGGTTCCCTTTGCCGATCTGGCCCCAAAGAAAATATTCACGAACGTTGTTGCTCTGGGTGTCCTGGCCACTGTCCTGGGATTGCCCAAAGATGTGCTCGCCAACCTTCTTCAGGAAACCTTCGCCCATAAGCAACAAGAAGTGGCGGATACAAACGATGAAGTCCTCACCGCAGCCACGGATTGGGCCGTTGAACAGGACATCACGTTCTTGCGGCTGCCGGAAGCCGGGAAACAAACCAAGCGCATGGTTCTGGACGGCAACCATGCCGTGGCGCTTGGCGCCTTGGCGGCCGGCATTCGATTTTGCGCATTCTACCCCATGACGCCCGCCACGGGCGTGGCCATGAACCTGATCGCGGCCGCCAAGGACTTCGGGTTGGTCGTGGAACAGGCCGAGGACGAAATAGCCGCCATTAACATGGCCATCGGGGCCTCCTATGCCGGTGCGCCGAGCCTTGTCCCCACTTCGGGAGGGGGATTCGCCTTGATGACCGAAGGCATCAGCCTGGCCGGAATGACGGAAACCCCCGTGGTCATAGTCCTCGGGCAGCGACCCGGCCCGGCAACGGGTCTGCCGACGCGAACCGAACAGGCCGACCTGAACCTGGCCTTGTACGCCGGACACGGCGAATTTCCCCGCGCCATCCTGACGCCCGGCAATGTCGAGGAATGCTTCCGGCTGACCCATGCCGCCGTGGACATGGCCGAAGAATTTCAAAGCCCGGTGATCGTCATGACCGATCAATACCTGGCGGATACCATGCAGGCAATTCCGCCCTTCGACCTGGAAATGCTCAATGAACCGACGCGGCCTGGTCGGCCCGATGAAAAACAGGAATCCTACAAACGTTACGCCTTCACCGAAAACGGCCTTTCCCCCCGCCTGCTTCCTGGAACCGGGGAACACCTTGTGGTTCTGGACAGTGATGAACATACGGAGGACGGCCACATCACCGAGGACCTGAACATTCGCGTCCGCATGGTGGACAAACGGCTTTCCAAAGGGCGAAAAATCCGGGAAGCCACGTTGGCTCCAACCTATATTGGCGATGAGCAGAGCGATATCCTGCTGATCTGCTGGGGGTCCACCCTGGGTCCGGCGGAAGAGGCCGCCGAAGTCTTGCGCAATGGTGGAAAAAATGTCGGCGTCCTGCACTTTCGTCAGGTCTGGCCGCTGCGCCCTGACCAGTTTCTGGACAGGATGGAAAAAGCCAAGGAAACCATCTGCATCGAGGGCAATGCCACGGGCCAGTTCGCCCTTCTGCTCCAGCGCGAAACCCAATACAGCCTTTCACGGACCATCCTGCGTTATGACGGTCTGCCTTTCACCGCCGCTGACATCATCAAGGAACTGGAAAACGTGGAAGGGTAGCCATGGTTGGAAAATTGGTAACTATTCAGCAGTTGAAGCAGGGATGGTCCGGGTTGCTTTGATTTTGCGGTCTCGCCTGTTTGACTGAGCCAGGATTCGTTCACCGAACCATTGCCGGACTCCTGGAGCACGAGTGTTGTTTATTCAAGCAATGCTTCGGTGTTACGAAGCCAGCGAAGGAGTTGGTGAGGCCGCAAAATCAAAGCAACCCGGACCTCAGCTGAGTAGTTACGAAAATTGTTCTTCGGACCGTTTCAAGGAGAAAAGTGAATGTCCACAATACAAGATTACGGCGATTTCGAGACGGCATGGTGTCCAGGTTGCGGCAATCATTCCATTCTCAAGTCACTCAAGTCGGCATTGGCCGAGAGTGACCTGGCTCCGCACCAGGTGCTCATGGTTTCCGGTATCGGGCAGGCGGCCAAGACGCCTCACTACCTGCGCTGCAACGTCTTCAACGGCCTCCACGGAAGAGCCCTGCCCGCTGCCATCGGGGCAAAACTGACCAATCCGAAACTCCATGTCTTTGTGGAAAGCGGCGACGGATGCTCCTATGGCGAGGGCGGCAATCATTTTTTGGCCGCGTTGCGCCGGAATCCGGATATCACCATGCTCGTGCACGACAACCAGATCTACGGCCTGACAAAAGGTCAGGCCAGCCCCACCACCATGCAAGGCCAGAAAACAAAGGCCCAGCCAGGGGGCGTGCCTTCGGACTCCTTCAACCCGGTGGCCGTTGCCGTGGCCATGCACGGCGGGTTCGTGGCCCGAGGATATGCCGGCATGACGGATCATTTGACGGATCTTATCCAGCAGGCTCATGCCTTTCCGGGCTTTGCCCTGGTGGACATCCTCCAGCCCTGCGTCACCTACAACAAGGTGAACACCTTCTCCTGGTACAAGGAGCGGGTCTATGAAATCCCCGCGGACCACGATCCGACGGACTGGGCACAAGCCATGAACCTGGCCCAGGAGTTCGGCGACCGGATTCCCATCGGGGTCCTCTATCGCAATGATAACCGCCCCACGTTCGAATCCCGATTTCCCATCCTGCAGGAAGGTCCTTTATACGGTCGCATTCCTGACAAGGCCAAATTGGAAAAGAGGATGGACGGCTACTGCTGAAGCACCAGGGTCCAGTTTTTCCAGATTGACTTGAACCCATCACGGCTTTGCATGAAAAATTGTAATTACTCAGCAGTGCCGGAGAAAAGACCTGGATACCGGCCTTCGCCGGTATGACAACAAGAAACGGTTTGCTCCGATCGTCATTCCGGCGAAAGCCGGAATCCAGTTCTGAAGTATGGTCATGCGCCGTATGTGCTGAATAGTTACGAAAAATTTTCAGGACAACAAGCGCGAAGAACGCCTCTTTACCTTGAAACCTCCACGCCATTCGCGGCCTCAATACGTCTCTTGACAAGCAGGCGACGCGTTATACTTTGGATCGGCGTCGGCCTGCTTTATGTACAAGAGGATAACTAACTTATGCCATAGTTTGCGCAATTCCGTCTTTCTTGCACTGCGACTGCGAACTGGGTAGATTTTATAGTGTGTGATGAACCTTTCTTTCAAAGTTTGGTTTATTCAGGAATTCGCACCTTGTTCGGCCCTCCGTGTCGCCACTCCGGAGCTCAAGGCGCATGCTAAGGCCCTCACCCTTGCACCCCGTCAAAAAATGGAGATGACCATGCATCGATTGATCATTCTTGTTGTCACCCTCTTGTTGTTTGGTCTCAATCAGCCCGCCAACTCCCAGGATGGTCCCTTCGGCATCGGCGATGTCCTTCCAGATCTGACGCTGCCCGTCCAGGATGTGCAGGAGCACCGTGAATATTTGGGCTTGCAGGACGGCGCGGAGACTTTTTCCCTCGCCGACATTGACGGCCGGGCCGTGCTGATCCAGATCTTCAGCATGTATTGCCCCATCTGTCAGAAAGAAGCGCCCGCGGTGAATGCAATGTATGCCGAAATTGCGGAAAGAGGCCTGGCGGACGACCTCAAGATTCTGGGCATCGGCGCCGGCAACTCCCGGATGGAGGTTCAATTCTTCAGTGAGAGATATGACATTCCCTTTCCAATGATAACGGATCCCGACTATGTCCTGCACAAGGCTTTCGCCGGTGTTGGCACCCCCTACTACGTCCTGGTACAGCAAGAAGGAGAAGCGCCGAATTCCAGGCACGTGGTTCGACTTTCTCATCTGGGAAGTTTTGGCGATCCGGAAAGCTTTCTTGAACAAGTGTTATCAGCCATGCGCTAAGGATCACCCATGCCTTACTTTATCTTTACAATACTGCGTTTCACGACCTTGAGCATCTTTTTGGTGTTCGCCCTTGTTTGTGTTCCGGTGAACGCAAAGGCCGACAATCCAGGCGGGATCATGGACCAGGTCTACCAGGTAAGCGATCTCCAACCCCTTGACAGCGAACTCAAAGTGCAGGTCGGTGATAAAGCCCCTGATTTCACCTTGCCTGCCGTTCACGGCGAAACCATCACCCTGAGCGACTTTCGTGACCGCAAAAACGTGATGCTCTCCTTCGTCCCAGCGGCCTGGACTCCGATTTGCTCGGACCAGTGGCCCGGATACAACATCCTGGAGGATGTGTTCACCGAGCATGAAACCGTCATTCTCGGCATCAGCGTGGACAACATCCCGACATTGCACTCCTGGGTGCAGGCCATGGGAGGGTTGTGGTTTCCGGTGCTCTCCGACTTCTGGCCCCATGGTGAGGCAGCCCAGTCCTACGGGGTGCTCCGCTCCGACGGCACCACTGAACGGGGGTTGATTTTCATTGACAAGGCCGGAGTGATACGTTTTCTGCATGTCCAGGACATCAATATCCGTCCGCCCCTGGAAGTCGTGATCCAGGGCCTTCAATCCCTCACGGCAGAAAAGGCTGCTCCCTGAACCGGCCTTCTTCGGCAATACCTCTCACAAACGAACCTTCCGCGCAAAGCTTGCCTTTGGGCAAGCTTTGCGCTTTGTAACGACTCAACACACGTTCCGTTAACGATCTCCCTCCGCTTATCGGCATCGGGGTCGGTATCGGTTTCGAAAAAGGGATTGCCGCTGACTATACGGCTTCGTTTTTTGAAACCGATACCGATACCGATGCCGATGCCGATGCCAAACGGCAACAGAGTTTGCTGTAGTTGCAACCGAGGTTGGGCCTCCTCAGGTTTTTTCCTGTTCCCATCGCGATTCTGTTCCCGAAATGCTTCAACTGGAGCACTTTAAACGGGTTTTCATTGACTTGCCACTGAAAATTTGTTTTCAAAAAGTGTTTTTTCAACAATTACCCCTCATGAGTAGGAAGCATCAGCTTTTTTCCGGAGTACGCGGTTGAGCATTGATCCGAAACGCAAGCGGGAGCGAATGGTCCGCGAACAGATCGAATCCCGGGGCATTACGGACGCCGCCGTCCTCGCGGCCATGCGTAAGGTTCCGCGTCATCTCTTCGTGGAGGAGGCGCTGAGGGCCCAATCCCATGAGGACCATCCTCTCCCGATTGGTTACGGTCAGACGATTTCCCAGCCGTTTACCGTCGCGCTGATGACCGCCATGCTGGATGTCCAGCCGGGGATGCGGGTTCTGGAAATCGGTACCGGCTCGGGCTACCAGGCGGCAATTCTTGCTGAAATGGGGGCAGAGGTTTATACCGTTGAGCGGGTCAAGCCGCTGCACAACGCGGCATTCACCCGGCTGAACAGGCTGCGGTACTTTAACGTCCATCTGAAGCTCGACGATGGAACCCTGGGCTGGCCGAATGAAGGTCCTTTTGATCGAATCATCGTCACCGCCGGAGGACCGGACGTCCCCCCCCCTTTGCTGGATCAGCTCTGTGAACCCGGCATCATGATCATTCCCGTAGGCGTCAGGCAACGCTGTCAGGAACTGATTCGGTTTGCCAGGCGTGATGGAAAGATCATGAAATCAAATCTGGGAGCAGTCATGTTCGTCAACCTAGTCGGCGCCCATGGCTGGTGAGGACAGGCTGAGGGCGAATCTGGGCTGGTTGCTCATCCATGCATGGTAAACCACTCAGCTTGGACCGGAAAATTGGCAGCTTTGAAGAATCGGGGCAAGTATGACCTGGATTCCCGCCTTCGCGGGAATGACCTTGTTTTTCATGACGTCTCCAAGTCAGTCATCCCCGCGAAGGCGGATATCTCTCCTTTTTACTCAGGAAAGCGCAATAGTTGCCCTGCATGGAGCTCTCATTGAGGACCAATTTAATTCTTGTCAGACGATGCCTGAACTGACAGACTGCTTCCCGAAAACTTTTTTCAATATTACACCAACACCATGACGAAATCATCACATCAAAAAAACGAATCCTCCTGTTCTTCCTGCCCATCACAACAAAAAAGCGGCCGCTCCGCCGCGGCAGCCGTTCAGGACCAGTTGATCAAATCCACCCTGGACAACATCCGTTTCAAGCTTTTCGTGATGAGCGGCAAAGGAGGAGTCGGCAAAAGCTCCATTGCCGTGAACCTTGCCGCGGCACTGTCCCTGAAAGGATATCGCGTGGGCTTGCTGGACGTGGACATTCACGGCCCCAGCGTTCCGCACCTGCTGGGACTGACCGGCACCCTGGAAAGCAAGCGCGGCGCGTTGGTTTCTCCCATGCAATATGGTGAACGCCTTTTTGTGGTGTCCATGGAATCGATCCTGAAGGACCCGGACCAGGCCGTCCTTTGGCGAGGGCCAATGAAAACCGCGGCCATCCGGCAGTTTATCGCCGATGTAGACTGGGGACATCTCGACTTTCTGGTTGTGGACTCCCCACCCGGCACGGGGGACGAGCCGATGACCGTCCTGAAAACCATTCCAGAGGCACTGAGCATTGTTGTCACGACTCCCCAGGAGATATCCCTGGCAGACGTGCGCAAGGCCATCAATTTTTTGCAGTACGCCCATGCCAATATACTCGGGATTGTCGAAAACATGAGCGGGTTGATCTGTCCGCACTGCACAAGCAGGATTGAATTGTTCAAGACTGGCGGCGGCAAGGCCTTGGCGGAAAAATACGGCCTGGAATTTCTCGGGGCGATTCCCTTGGATCCGGCGGCCGTGGTGGCCGGAGATCTGGGCAAGCCGGTGGTCATGCTGGATGAGGACACCCCGGCCAAACAGGCGCTGCTTGATCTGGCGGATTCCGTCATCCGGACGTCGGAGAACAGCTTGGAGGCCATTGCCGGCAAGCTGAAAAAGGATGATCATGAGTAGCTGTCCAGCGTATTCTGATCGCAAACAAATGGGAGGCAAGGCTGCAAGCCAAGCCGGGAACCTCAGCTGAATAATGACGCTCAAGATCGACCTGCAGGAAGGCGCATGAGAAAAAAGAACCGAAATCAAATCCTTCTCATTCTGGGAGCACTCGGCGGATCAATCCTGCTGTTGCTCTTTTGGGCCGGTTTATGCCTGGCTGGAACCATTTTTTTCTACAAGGACGAGCAAGGGATCATGCACTTTACGGATACTCCCACGTCCGCGAAGTTCCGTCCTTTTTTCTCATTCCGCTCCGGCATGAGCAGCGCGGACCTGGCTTCCATTACCAGATACGTGGAGCAGTACGGCGCGCAGTACGGTATTGACCCGCACCTGATCCTGGCCGTGATCGAGGTGGAGTCCGGCTTTAATCATCAGGCCATATCCCGGGCCGGCGCCCAGGGACTGATGCAGATCATGCCCGCGACGCAGCAGGATCTGGGCCTGATATCGCCGTTTGACCCCAAGGAGAACATCGAGGCGGGCATCCGCTATCTGAAGATGCTCATGGAACGCTTTCCCGACATCTCTCTCGCCCTGGCGGCCTACAACGCCGGACCGGCCAACGTTGAGCGCTACAACGGCATTCCGCCCTTCAGGGAAACCCAAGACTACGTGCGCAAGGTGCTTTCCAACTACGATCGCCGCAGGTCCGCCCGAAACTAGACATGCTCAATCCAGCCAACAAAGTCACCCTGGCCCGCATTTTGGCCGTTCCCGTGCTGGTGCTCCTGTTGCATTTTCCGAGCAAGCCGCTCAATGCCGTTGCCATGATCGTGTTCATCCTCGTTGCATTGACCGACCTGGCCGACGGGATCATTGCCCGCCGGTGGAACATTGTTTCCAACCTGGGAAAATTCCTTGACCCCCTGGCGGACAAGCTGCTGATCAGTTCCGTGCTGATCATGCTCGTCAGCCTGGGCTGGGTTCAGGCCTGGATGGCCATAGTCATCATTGCCCGTGAGCTTACGGTCACCGGACTGCGCGCCATTGCCGCGGATCAGGGGCATGTCATTGCCGCGGACAGTTTCGGCAAATTCAAGGCGGTCATCCAGGTGGTTGCCCTGTGTCCGCTGATCCTGCACTATTCATGGTGGGGAATCGATCCCCAACCCATCGGCCTGTTGCTGCTCCATCTCGCCCTGATCCTGACCGTGATCTCCGGCACCAAGTACATTTACCACTTCTTCCGCCAGATCAACCGTGAATAATTCCCTCATCTCCTCCAACCTGCATCGGTCCTGACGGGGACGACCCATGGCTCAAATTGATGCTTTTTTCCGGATGATGCACGATCTCGGTGCATCGGACCTGCACCTGTCCTCGGGCTCCCAGCCGATCATCCGGCTGCACGGCGAGCTGCAGCGGATCAAATACAAGATGCTGGAACACGAGGAACTCAAGAAATTACTCTATGAAATAACTCCGGAGCAGAAAATCAAGGATTTTGAAGAAAGCGGGGATGTGGACTTTTCTTATGAAATTCCCAATCTGGCCCGGTATAGAGTCAATTTTTTCCAACAACGCCGGGGCTGTGCCGCCGTGTTCCGCGAAATTCCCCAGAAGATCCTGACCATTGACGACTTGAAACTGCCGTCCCTTTTCAAGAATTTGGCCATGCTGCCCAAGGGTCTGGTCCTGGTGACAGGGCCGACGGGAAGCGGCAAGTCCACGACCCTGGCAGCCATTGTGGACTACGCCAACAGACACCGCAAGGATCATATCCTGACCATCGAGGATCCCATCGAGTTCGTGCATGAACCGATCAGCTGCCTGATCAACCACCGCGAAGTGGGCAAGGATACCAGGAGTTTCAAGTCGGCCCTGCGCGGCGCGTTGCGTGAAGACCCGGACATCATCATGGTCGGTGAAATGCGGGACCTGGAAACCATCGAGCTGGCCATCGAGGCTGCGGAGACAGGTCACCTGGTTTTCTCAACCCTGCACACCATCTCCGCCTCCAAAACCATCGACCGGATCATCGAGGTCTTTCCCGGGGACGTCCAGGGCCAGATCCGTTCCGGGCTTTCCGAATCCCTGCGGGCAGTCATTTCCCAGAACCTGTTCAAGCGCATTGACCGTCCGGGACGGGCCGCGGCCCTGGAAATTCTCGTGGGCGTTCCGGCGGTGCGCAACCTGATCCGGGAAAACAAGACCTTCCAGATCAACTCGGTCATTGAAACCGGCCGCAAGCATGGCATGCAATCCCTGGACGACGCCATTCTCAAGCTGCTCAAGGACGGGATCATTTCCCCCTCGGACGCCTACAACAAGTCCGTGGTCAAATCCAAGTTCCGCGACTTCCTGAGCGAACCGCCGCTGGATTTCACCGAGGCCTGATCATGCATAAAAACCAGCTGGACGCCACCATTGCCGAACTTCTCGGCAAGGCCCCGGACACTTCGGACATCCTGTTCACCGCGGGCAAACGCCTCCAGGCCGAGGTCCACGGCAAATTGACCGACGTGCTCACGTCGCTGTTTCAGGGGCCGCTCGTTCCGTTTCAGATCGAATCCGTGGCCTTTTGCATGATGCTGAACAAGCATGCCGGCAGCCTGCGCCTGTTTCAGGACCTGATCGAGAAAGGCTCATGTGATCTCTCCTACGATCTTCCCGGATATTCCCGATTCCGGGTCAATATTTTTTTTCAGCAGGGCTCGCCGGCCATCGTCATGCGCAAAATGCCCAGCAAGATCCCCACGCTCAGGGATCTCAACCTGCCTCCCCTTTTCGACCAGATGGCCAACGAGCAATACGGACTGATCCTGCTCACCGGCGGCACGGGAACCGGCAAGTCAACCACCCTCGCCGCATTGATCGACGCCATCAACGAGCGCCACGCCAAGCATATTCTGACCCTTGAAGATCCCGTGGAATTCATGCATCGCCACAAAAGCGGAACCGTCAACCAGCGCGAACTCGGCACGGACTTCGACCAGTTTTCCTCAGGTTTGCGCGCGGCCTTGCGCCAGGCGCCCAAGGTGATTCTGGTGGGTGAAATCCGGGACAAGGAAACCATTGAAATCGCCCTCCAGGCTTCAGAGACCGGGCACCTGGTGCTCGGCACCCTGCACACCAGCGACACCGGACAGACCATCAACCGCATCATCGGCATGTTCGAGTTGGCGGAAGAACGCCTGATTCGTCAACGCCTGGCTCAGGCTCTGCGTTACGTCGTCTCGCAGCGGCTGATGCCGCGCATCGGCGGCGGTCGGGTTGCGGCATTGGAGGTTATGGCCAATACCTTGCGCATCAAGGAATTGATCTCCAATGGAGAATCCGGTGAAAAGACCTTCTACAATGTCCTGGAAACCGGAGAAACCTACGGCATGTTTACCTTTGATCAGCATCTTGCCAAGCTGTACACCGCGGAGCAGATCACCGAGGAAACAGCCATGGATACGGCTTCGGACCGTTCCCGTCTCGGTCAGACCATCAACCGGATCAAGACCATTCGCGGAGAAAAAGTGACAAACATCGAAGGCCTGGAATTGGACTTGAACTATGACCAATCCAAATCATGAACAGCCTCTGGAACGCCGCAGGCTCTGGAATTGAGGAAGGAAAATCGTAATGCGTTTGACCTGTCCCCACTGTGCCAAGCAGTTGTCCGTTGCCGATGAAAAGATACCGGCGGGGCAACGCTTCCGCCTGAACTGTCCGCAGTGCAAGCAGTCCTTCGCCGTTGACCCCACCGCTCCCCAAAACCCGGACAATCCTGCGGATCATCTTCCTTCCCCGCCTCTCGAAAGGTCGGAGGAAACCACTTTCTATCCACCGGGTGCGAAAATTGCCTTCCTGTGTTTGCATCATCCGGCATGGCAGCGCGCCCTGAGTGATGTTCTCGACCAACGCGGTCATTATCTTGTTTCGGTTACGGACCCGGACGAGGCGTTGCGAAAACTTGAAACCGCGGCATATGAACTTATTCTTGTGGAGCAGTCTTCCCCAAACCTGAAAGTGCTGCAAAAAATCCACGAATGGCCCGGTCTGCGTCGCCGAGCAGTCAACGTCGTCCTGATCGGTACTGAAGCACCGAGTCTGCACCCCGACGCCTCATTGCGCAACGGCGTCAACTGGTATCTGCACCTGGAGGACCACTCCAACGCCGCCCATCTTGTGCAGACCGTCATTACCGGGTACGAGGAAACCTATAAAATGTGGCGGCTGGCCTCGAATAATCTCGGCAAGTCCCACAGCTGAGCACAACAGCATGGAATCACAAAAAAAAGCACGCTTGATGAATTGCCTGCAAACCATCCTGGAGATGGAATCCGAGTTGAGATCGTTGCGGGAAGCCGGTTCCCTTGTGGGGGAACTTAATTCCTTGCGTTCCCTGATGAATGATCTCAAACTGGAACAGGTTCAACTCGATGAAGCGGATATCCAGCGCATCGAGCTGGCCACCATGGTCTTTTTGCAGGAGCTTGAGATGCATTTCCACAATGTTCAGGCAAAACATCCCCATGGTGGCATACTGCAATAGTTTTTTGGTAAAATTACTGTAACGGCTCAATAAGGCAGGGCACCAACCACCGCGGATCCGTGCTGCCTGGATACCGGCCTGCGCCGGTATGACGGAATGGAGTGCCTCGATAGCGAGTTCTCTCGGTCGTCACCCCGGCGAAGGTCGGGGTCCAGGTGTTTTGTGTGGGTCAGTGGCCCGGAGTTATTGAGCAGTTACAAATTACTCAGCTCACCCGAGAAAAGTCGGACTGAATACCGGCCTTTGCCGGTATGACTTGATTTGGAAAGGACGTGGTATGTTACGTCATTCCGGCGAAAGCCGGAATCCAACTCTGGCGAGTGACCATAGAGTATGTGCTGATACTTACTTTTTTTATTGACACTTTTTATGACAAACTTGGATTGTTTCGGCTTGTCTCGATTTTTCGGCATCGCCTGTCTGATTGAGCCAGGATTCGTTCATCGAACCATTGCCAAAGGCCTGAAGCGCCAATGGATGTTTTTTACAATTGATTCCTCCTTCGCAAGAAACCGCTTCGTGAACCCACCAGGAACATCCGCAAAATGAGCTGGATTCGGATACTCTTCACACTCCTTCTTCTTCTGAATATTGTCCTAGCATGGAAGCTTTTCGGCCACGAAGACGGCTGGAAATCGTATCTGGAATTACAGCAGCGCAGGGACTCCATCGCTCAACAGATTTCCACGATCGAAGAGATCAACCTGGACCTGAGTCGGGAAATCCGCAGATTGACCACGGACCATGAGTACGTGGCCAGCGTGATTCGATTGGAAATGCATTATCTGCAACCCAATGAAGTGCTGTACATCCCTCAAAAAGATATGTTCCGGAGATTGCCATGACTGAAAAGATCGCCTGGTTCGAGGAAGTGCTGAATCTGGAACCCAACTCCAAGCTGTTTTTTCCGCTCGCCCGGGCGTACGTTCACGAGAATCGCCATCCTGATGCCGTGCAGGTCCTGCGCAAGGGATTGACTTTTCATCCGGAACACCTGGAAGCCAGATTGCTGTTGATCGAATGCCTGGCCCGGCAGGACTTGGACGAGGGTGCGGATCCGCAGCGGACGTCTCCGGAAGTGGCCTCGTTGACCGAAACCTTGTCCACCTACCCTTCCTTCTGGCAACAATGGGCCGCCCACAGTCGATCCGCGGGTCGAAACGATCTCGCACTGACCCTGGAAATGCTGGCCCTGCAACTGGGAGGCGACGGATTCAGCTGGGTAGCGGTTCTTGAAAGCGGCCTGCGGGCCATCACTCCTTCCGGCGGCAGTGAACCGCCGCTTGACGCCCCCCCTCAGGCATCCGGCACCCCTGAGCCGATTATCGAAGAATCTTCGCATGCCCTCGACACGGCTCTGTCTGATCCACCGACGGAGGAGGAGCTTCGGGAAGATCCCGCACCCACCGAATCTTCGGCGGAATTCGACGAGCCTGATTTGTCCGCGTCAGCGCAACCTTCTGGTCTCTCGGTCCCTGCCGAAGCGTCTTCGGATTCCGGTTCAACTGATCCGGAAGAAGACAGCACTCTTGAAAAGACTCTCGAGGATATTGCAGCCGAGGACGCCGAAGAGGACTCCCTTGTCAGCAGTGAAACACCCCTTGATTCCGGTCTTGTCGCCAAAGACGACTTCACGGAGATCGAAGATCTGGATTCAGAAAATCCGCCCGACGTCCCTCCCGCGGGCGTTCCCCTGACCGAAGGAGAGCGCCGGTACTATGAAACCAAAACCTATGCCGACCTGCTGGCTGAACAAGGCGAAAACGCCGAAGCGCTGGAACTGTACACCAAGCTGCTCCAGTCCACGCCCGATGACGACCAGCGGGAGGATCTGCAGCACCGCATTCAGGAGTTGACCAGTCGCATCGGCAATCCTCCGAAAGACCAAGAGACTTTTGAGGCTCTTGAGGCTCATGAGGCACCTGCCGAACAAGACCTGTTGCCTTCCCTGGGCAACGAAGAGCAATCCGACCCGGGATCTGTGGACGACCACGCTGAGGACAGCAAGGCCGCGACCACGGCACGAACCCTGACCCGACTTGCGGAACGCCTGGAATCCCGGGCCGGTCGGCAATCTACCGGTTGACCGGTCTTCCATGCCAATGCCGCTTCACATTTTTCACCCCTTCATTCCTTTGGAGTTTTTCTCGTGTTCATGACCATGCAAACGTTATCCCGCTTCTGCCTGCTTGCCGTCATTGCCCTCCTTCTCCCCGCCTTGGCCGGATGTTCGACAACACGAAAGGCCTGGGACAAGACCACGGAAATCTATGATACGTATCTGGACCCCAAGCCGGAAATCAACCTTGATCGGCGTCCAGGATTGTCACGCAAGGAACAAGTGCTGGCCGTTCAATTCAGTCTCATCGACCAGCACCTGGAAAGCGCCCTGCGCACCCTTGCCCCCCAGGACAGGTTTCCGTCGCAAGCCTGGTTTTTGAACTTCCAGTCGCAATTCCCATGGATGACAGCCATCATGGCCGTGGATACACAGGGTCAAATGTTGGCCCAGTACCCTGAACATCCTCTCAAGGCCATCCAGACGGCGCCCCTGCTGGACCATGAATGGTCCATGTTTCACCGTGGTCTGCAGGGCTTTGCCCAACAGACCCCGCTGGGTCCCGAACTGATCATGGCCGGCCCGTTCTTCCGTGACGGCGTCTGGCAGGGCTTGCTGGTCGCCCATTTTGATCCGCGCCGCCTGGTGGAGTTCGCCACCTCCCCGGACCGGCTTGTGATGCTCGCCTCCGGAGAACTGCTGTGGAGCGGGGTCGCCCCGGAAACGACCCAGGAATTGCAAGCTGCTCCCTGGGACCAGATTCTGCGCGGCAATGTCCATGGGCAGTTGTCGACCCAGGCGTACACCTTCTCCTGGATGTCCCGCCCCATTGGGGATCTTCGACTAATTTACGCCGTGGCCCTGCCGAATTAATTTCCTCATTCATCAAGGGAGAATTCCGTCATGCCTCAAATTACAGTCATTGAACACCTGCTGTACCATCAAAAGGAATCACCCATGGCCACCGGGCGCTTCACGCGCCTGCTTTCCGAAATGATTCTTTCCGGCAAGATCATCAACCAGGAGGTGAACAAGGCCGGATTGGTGGAAATCCTCGGGCTGACGGGGGAAACCAATATTCAAGGCGAAAAGGTGCGCAAGCTTGACGAATTCGCCAACCAGGTCCTGGTCCACCGCCTTCAGCAGGCTGGTGTGCTCTGCGCCCTGGCTTCCGAAGAAAACGCCGACCTGATCCTGGTCCCGGAGGATTGTCCAAGAGGTGACTACATCATCATTTTCGATCCCTTGGACGGCTCCTCCAATATTGACGCCAATGTCAGCATTGGAACGATCTTTTCCATTTTCCGACGCATCAGCAGCGGTGACGAACCAGTGACCATGGCCGACGTGCTGCAAAAGGGCTCCCGGCAAGTGGCCGCCGGCTACATTATTTACGGCTCCTCCACCATGCTCGTCTACACCACGGGCAACGGAGTCCACGGCTTTACACTGGACCCCAGCGTGGGTGAATTTCTGCTTTCGCATCCTGACATCAAGACTCCTGAACGAGGCAAGATCTATTCCGCCAATGAGGGATACCGGCATTATTGGGATCAAGCCACACGCGACGCGGTGGACTATTTCAAGAATCCGGAAAACGACTCGAACCGGGTTTACCGTTCCCGATATATCGGTTCCCTGGTGGCTGACTTTCACCGCAACCTTCTCTACGGAGGCATATTCCTCTATCCGGCCGACACCAAGGATCCCAACAGTCCTCATGGCAAGCTGCGTCTGATGTGCGAAGCCAATCCGTTGGCCATGATCGTTGAACAGGCCGGCGGCATGGCAACGGACGGCATCAACCGGATTCTGGATCTGCAACCCCAAGAACTGCATGAACGCGTGCCTCTGGTCATCGGTTCCAAACTGGATGTTCTCCAGGTTGAAAAATTCATGCGCGCCGGCGCTGCTTCCGGTGCCTAACGTGGCTGTCTTCCGTGCTCTGTCTCGGCATTGAAACTTCCTGCGACGAATCCGCACTGGCCCTGGTAGAGGATGGCCGGTTGCTTGACGAGTGCCTGCATTCCCAGGATGCGGTACATGCCCTTTTCGGTGGCGTGGTCCCGGAACTGGCCTCCCGGCGACACCTCACCTCACTGCCTTTTCTTCTGGCCCGCTTACTGGAACGCACCGGCAGGAACATTCACGAGGTCCAGGTCGTGGCCGCGGCCCGGGGCCCGGGGCTGATGGGAAGCTTGCTGGTTGGCATGGGCCTGGCCAAAGGTCTGGCTTTATCCTTGAAGGTTCCACTGGTGGGCGTGAACCACCTCCACGCCCATCTTCTGGCCGCCGGGCTGGAACAGGACATTGCCTTCCCGGCCCTGGGTCTCTTGGTTTCCGGAGGACATACTCATTTGTACCGGGTTGTTTCACCCAGCGAGTTTGAACTCCTGGGACGCAGCCTGGATGACGCCGCCGGAGAGGCCCTGGACAAGACGGCATCCATGCTCAATATGCCCTATCCCGGCGGCCGCTTCATTGATGCCCTGGCAGCCATGGCCGAACCGGATCCCCGGATGTTTCCCAAACCTTATCTGGACAACAAGAATCTCGATTTCAGCTTCAGCGGCCTGAAAACCGCGGTTTCTCTCCATCTTGCGGCGCATCCCCACCTTCGCCTGCCGCGTCTCCCGGACAATGACGCGCTCATGAGCTGGGCTCAGCGGAATCCGGAAATCTGTACGGTGTGCGCATCACTCAACTGGAGCATTGCCGAGACCTTGCGCATCAAGATTGAACGGGAACTGGACCATGGATATCCCTACCGCTCCGTGATTGCCGCCGGTGGAGTCGCCGCAAATTCCATGCTGCGCACGATCTTGCAAAAGACTGCCGGGCAGCGCAGCCTGCCGCTGATCCTGCCAAGTGCAGCCCTGTGTACGGACAATGCAGCCATGATCGGCTACATGGGCTGGCTTTTGGCCACGGCGGGATGGTCTCACGATCTGAACGTTGAAGCCATTCCGCGCGGAAAACCGATTCCCTGGGACTACCATGCCCAACGGGCCTGCCTTGACAGTTCATGCACGCGCAACTAGTCTCAAGACTTGCATTCGTGCGTATGTACCGCTTTCAATGGTCTTCCATCCATCCCAATCGGCACATCCAAAGAACCTGCTAGCGAAAAGGAGTGACTCATGGCACATGAACTGAATGATACCAACTTTGAAGCCGAGGTCTTGCAGTGCGACCTTCCGGTGCTCGTTGATTTTTGGGCGCCCTGGTGCGGTCCGTGCCGAGCCATCGCCCCGGTCATTGAAGAACTGACGCAAGAACTGGCCGGCCAGGTCAAAGTTGGAAAAATGAATGTGGATGAAAGCTCCAAGACCCCGTCACGTTTTGGAATCCGTGCCATCCCGACCCTGATCCTGTTCAAAAACGGCGAGGTCCTGGAGCAGTTGACCGGTGCCGTGTCTAAAAGCAGCATCAAGGAAATGATTGCCAAGAAAGTCAAGTAGGCTCATGAAATCCTACGACGCAATCATTATCGGGGGCGGTCCGGCAGGAATGACGGCCGCCCTCTATCTCTTCCGTGCGGGTGCGTCTGTCGCCCTGGTTGAACGGCTGGCTACGGGAGGCCAAATCCTGACCACGGAATGGATCGAGAACTACCCCGGCCATCCCAGCGGCATCAAGGGATACGAACTGGCCGATCTGATGACTGAACACCTCAAGGGGTTCACCTATGATGCCTACCGTCAGGAAGTGCGCTCCATCTCTCACCAGATGCCCGGTCTGAATACCGTGCAACTGGAGGAAGAGACCATTCAGGGAAAATCTCTCGTCATCTGTTCCGGCGTAGCCTGGAAGCATTTGGGATTGCAGAGGGAAGACGAGTTTACAGGACGCGGTGTTTCTTACTGCGCACTGTGCGACGCCAACTTTTTTAAAGGCCAGGCCGTGGCGGCCGTTGGCGGCGGCAATACCGCCCTTGAGGAATCCTTGTATTTATCCAAGATCGTCGACAAGGTATATCTCATTCACCGCCGCGATGCGTTTCGGGCGGACAAGATATTCCAGGAACGGATCAAGAAGGTTCCGAATATCGAGTGCGTCATGAGCTCCGTCGCCACCGAGCTGCTTGGCGATAAGGAGCTGACCGGGCTGGTTGTGAAGCATCTGCCCGACGGCACCGAACGCCGGCTCGATGTTTCCGGCGTTTTCGTCTTTGTCGGCTCCAAGGCCCTGACCGATTTCGTTCCTGAAAATCTTGAACGATCTCCTGACGGGTTCATCATTACGGATCAGGAAATGCAGACCAACCTGCCCGGAATTTTTGCCGCTGGAGACGTCCGGCACAAATTGTGCCGCCAGGTTGCAACCGCTGTCGGAGACGGCGCCACTGCCGCCAATTCCGCATCCCTTTTTCTGGACTCTCTGTGAAAACAACACCCATTCGCGCTCTGCTGCCTTGCCTGCTCCTGACCTTCTTCATTTCAGGCTGCGGCATCATCGACTATTACTTCTTGACTCCGCCCGAAGACACGGCCCAGGAACTTGCCCAGGCCGGATTCGAAGCCATGGAGGCCAAGGAATATCGTCAAGCAATCACCTTTTTCACAAAGCTCAAGGACAGATATCCCTTCAGTCCGTTCACTTCCGCGGCCGAATTGGCCCTGGCTGACGCATACTTCCTTTCAGAACAATACGAGGCCGCTGTCCAGACCTATCTGGAGTTCGAATCCCTGCACCCGGGTCATGAATCGATACCCTACGTCCTGTTCCAGGTCGGCATGTCCTATCTGAAACAGTTTCGCTCCATCGATCGGCCCACGGATAATCTGCATCTTGCCATTCAGTATTTCACCCGTGTCCAGCAAATGTTTCCGGATACCGTTTACGCACGCGACGCAAGTGAATTCATCACCCAGGCCCGGACCCGCATCGCCGAGCATGAGCTTTTCGTTGCCGACTTCTACTGGCGCAGAGGTCAGTATGGTCCGGCATGGCGTCGATACCAGCAGGTTTCGAATGAATTTGCCGATATTGATGAAATTGCCGAGTATGCCGCCAGACAGGGCGACTTTGCCTACTATCGCTTCCAGAAACAGCAATCGCGAGAGGATCGGGAAGAACGAGAGGGCACCTGGAAAAGGTTCCTTGATTGGCTCTGATTCCTCAATCCTGATTTTGCCGGTCCGTGGACGTCTGAAAGCTCTTCCCACGACGTGCGGCGCCTGAATTTTTCAATGCCCATACCTGTTCCTTTAGCCTGGCCTGATTTCCTTGACGCCTGGCGGATCCCGGACCAGGCGTTCAGCGATGCCTATGCGTCATTGAGCGACTACGACCGGTCATGGATTAAGAAAAACATCGCCCAGCTTTACGCACTCCATCCGCCCAACCGGTTTCGGTCCACAGATCACCGAATCGATTGGACCGCCGGATTCCAGACAAGGCACATGCTCCAGCCAAGGCCCTGGGCTGTAGTCATGCTCCCGGAAAGCAACGTCAGTCCGGCACGAACCCTGGCAGCTCTATTGCCTGCCATGACTGCCGGAATTCCCAGGATTCTTGTGGTCCTACGTCAACAGGCCGACTGGGATGCCCTTTTGCTGACGAGCCTGGAACTGTGCGGAGCCGAGGTGGTCTGCCGCATGGACGACCCCACGATCCGCGCCACCCTGCTCCGGATGATCGAACTGCATCCGAACGGAACCATTCTGGCCATGGATGACGGTGACAAGCCGCTCCTGGACGCGGAACCAGCGTTATCCGAAATTTTGGTATGGAGACTTCAGGCCGCACTGCCGATCCGGATCTGGCATGAAACTCCAGACGAGTGGGAATGGGATGTCCTGCTCAGGAATCACCCGGCAACTCCCATGGAAGTCTGGGGGCCGCTCCAGGACCGGGCGCCGAGTCAAATTCAGACCAATCCCGGCACATGGGAGCAATTTTGTCGAAGTACCCCTTTGGCGCTCGGTGTTGGAAGCCACCTGCTCGCAGACCCGACCTTGCCGTCCACCGGCCTTATTTTCACTCCGGGCCAAGAGGGCTGCTGGTTCTGGCCAAGCCTGCCTCCGGATGTTTTTTTTCTGCACGGCATGGTTCTGGCCGACTCAGATGCCTCTCAGCATTTCCAACCGGGTGACGCTTCGTTTTCATAACGGGAGAGATCACTCCCGACTTGATCGTTGTAACTTCCAATCAGCATGTTCTGAGCCATGAGCAAATCCAAATCATCCGCAGGCGGCCTTGCCCAGGTTCGCAATATCGGCATCATTGCCCATATCGATGCCGGCAAGACCACGGTCACGGAGCGAATTCTTTTCTTCACCGGGGCCATTCACCGCATGGGGGAAGTTCATGAGGGCAATGCCACCATGGACTATCTTCCCGAGGAACAGGAGCGAGGAATCACCATTACCTCGGCCTGCACCACCACGCAGTGGAACCACCACACGTTGAATGTCATCGATACTCCCGGACATGTGGATTTCACCATTGAGGTTGAACGCAGCCTGCGCGTCCTGGATGGAGCGGTGGGGGTATTCTGTGCCGTTGGCGGCGTGGAGCCTCAATCGGAGACGGTTTGGCGTCAATCGGCCAAGTTCGGCGTTCCCAAAATCGCCTTCATCAACAAAATGGATCGCCTGGGAGCAGAGTTCGAATCGGTGCTTGAGGATATGCGAACCAAGCTGCGCATCACCCCTTTGCTCCTGCAGATTCCCGATGGTCAGGGCCAGGACTTCAAGGGCGTCATCGATCTGCTCCGGATGCGATTCCTTGCCTATGACGGCCATGAACAAGAGGCCCAGTGGCAGGAGATGGAACTGACTCCGACCCAGGAGGAGTCGGCTCGTCCCTGGCGCGATCAATCCCTGGAGATTCTGGCCGAACACGACGACACCATTCTTGAGGCGTATCTCTCCGGCTCGCCCATGGATCTTTCGGCTCTCAACGAGACCATTCGTCGTCTAACCCTGAGCGGTGCGATCGTTCCGGTCCTGTGCGGTTCGGCCTTGAAAAATATCGGAATCCAGCCGCTGCTGGACGCGGTCTGCGCCTATCTGCCCTCTCCCGAGGACACGCCTCCGACAAAGGGCCAGCATCCGGAGAGTCGCAAGGAAGTCCCCCTGCCTAATACTTCTTCCGGCCCCTTCGCGGCGCTGGTCTTCAAGATCACCGTGGAAGCCGGAAGACGTCTGGCATATATCCGGATCTATTCAGGTACGTTGCGTGAAGGGGATCAGATACGCAACGTTTCCCAGAACATTGATGAGCGCGTCGCGCATATTTACCAGATGCACGCGGACAAGAAGTTACGTCTGGAGCAGGCTCAAGCCGGCCAGATTGTCGCTCTGGCAGGATGCAAAACCACCCGGACCGGAGACACCCTGGCCGACCAGAATCACCCGGTGCTTCTGGAACAGATCGCCCAGTACCAGCCGGTGATTTCACTGGCACTGGAGCCGAAAACCCAGGCCGACGCCAAAAAGCTTTCTGAAGTCCTCCAGTTGTTTCTGCTCCAGGATCCGACGCTGTTTCTGGATCAGGACCCGGAGACAGACCAGTTGATTCTTTCCGGCATGGGTGAACTGCACCTGGACGTGGTCCTGGAACGAATGGCTCGCGAGTACGGAGTGTCTCCACGCTCCGGCAATCCGCAGGTGGTCTATCAGGAAACCATCACCAAGCCGGCGCGGGGACAGGCTGAGTTTGACCGGGAATTGGGAAAAATTCGGCACTATGGCGCGGTGCATGTCCATGTTGCGCCCCGCAAGCGCGACGAAGGCCTGGTCGTTCGCTGGACCATGTCCGTTGAAGGCTGGCCGGATGCCTGGATTGAGGCCGTGAACCAGGGTATTGAGGATGGGCTGCGCAGCGGCGTGGTAAAAGGCTATCCGGTCCAGGACGTGCTGGTGGAAATTGTCCACCTGGAAAGGCGCGACGGCGAGTCCTCCGCCGTCGGCTATCAGATGGCCGCGGCTCTTGCCCTGAAAACGGCTTTGAGCGATGCCGGCCCCCTGTTGCTGGAACCGATCATGAACATTGAAATGACCGTTCCGGATGAGCATGTGGGCGAGGTCATCGGCCTGTTCAATTCCCGGGGCGGCCGGGTCGGCAACATGTTCGACCGGGCCGGCGCCAAGGTCGTTATTGGCATCGCCCCCATGCGCCAGCTCTTCGGCTTCTCCACGGCTCTGCGTTCCGCGTCCCAGGGCCGGGCCGGCTTTACCATGCAGTTCGCACGCTTCGACATTCTGGCATAACTCCAAACATGAAGACAAGACCTTCGCGGCTGTGGTGGGAAAACCTGTTCCGCAGCCTACGCCATCTGTACAAAAAAATTCTGCGCATCAAGTCCACTCCCCATGATCTCGCATTGGGCATGGCCTTTGGAATTTTTATCGGTTTGTTGCCGATCATACCATTGCAGACCATTTCCGTCCTGATTTTGGCCGTGGCGTTCCGGTGCAGCAAGCTTACCGCCCTCATCGGAACTTCGATCACCAATCCGCTGACCATTCCATTTTTCTACCTGCTCATGCTCAGGATCGGCCGGTTCTTCATGCCTGAAGGACGGGGTCGACTCAATCCGGAGCACTGGACCATCGTTGAATTGCTGCAGACGGGATGGTATTTTTACGCCAGCATGTTGCTGGGCGGATTCCTGATCGCCATCCCCAGCGCCCTGTTGGCCTATTTCCTGACCTTGTTCCTGACCAAGGCGCACCAAACGCGACGAGCCCGCAGAATGTCCGCAACGGCAAGTGCACGATTCATGGCCCTGGATTTGCTCCGACCAAATCCGCCACGGTCCACCGAATTACCTGATATGCATGCCGACACGGAGAATGCCGTCCCGGCTCCGGAACCTGATCGACCCAGCAAGTCCCAGGAAAAAGAAGCATGACTCGGTTGGCTCATCCCCCCAAGCGCAGCCTCGGCCAAAACTTTTTACAGGACCAGGGTACAGCCTCGAAAATTGTCGCCTCGCTGGATGCGTCAGGCAATGCTCGGGTTTTGGAAATTGGTCCCGGACAGGGTGCTTTGACTCACTGGCTCAGGCAATCCGGATGCTCCCTGCACGCCCTGGAAAAGGACGCAAACCTGGCCGCCATGCTCAAAGCACAGTGGCCGGACCTCGCCGTGATCGTCATGGATGCACTGCGCTTCCCATGGGAACGGCTTCGCGGCCCCTGGAGCATCATCGGCAACCTCCCCTACAATGTTGCCTCGCCGATCATCTGGGACATGGTCGCCCGGGTTTCCGATCTTGAGCGCGGCATCTTCATGGTCCAAAAAGAGGTCGCGGACCGTCTCGCCGCGATGCCGGGAAATCGCAGCTACGGAGCCCTCAGCGTCTGGGTGCAAAGCCATGTGCAGGTTCGCAGGTTGTTCGTCGTCGGCCCGCAGGTTTTCTATCCCAGGCCAAAGGTCGACTCCGCGGTGGTGCGCTTTCTGCCCTTGCCCGATCCAGACCGGTTCGCTTCCGGTCCGGCACTGCGCAGCCTCTTGAACACCTGCTTTCAGCAGCGCCGCAAACAGCTCAAGACAATCCTGCGCTCCCAATGGAAGGATTCCCTGACAACTTGGCTCTTCGACCAGGGCTTGCGTCCGGAAAGCCGCCCCGAGGAACTGTCCCCGAAACAATTTCAGCATCTCGCGCAGCTGCTGTATCCCTGTGAAGCCGTGGTTTGCGGTGGGCCATGATGGCTGATACGAGAATGCGCAAGAATGCAAAAGGCCGCCCAAACCGAGGCGGCCTTTTGCATTGGAGGAGGGGGCGAAACTTATTTGATGAACAACATTTCCTGATAGCTTGGCAGGGCCCACAGATCGTCGGCCACGACGATCTCAAGGCTGTCCGCCCAATCCCTGACAACGTTGATGGCCGGTAAAACCGTTTCGCAAAAATACTTCGCTTCCTTGAGGGTGTCCCCATGCGGAACCTTTTCCAGGACTGCCTCCAGGTCGCCCACGGACTTCTGCATCGCACGCAATTTTGCCGTCACATCTTCAAGGGTGATCATCTTCACATCATGCCCGATGGCCTTCAGGTTGGCGCAGGTCGCGGCCAGTTCACCCTGATAGCGCATGGCGGCAGGGAAGATGATGGTCTTGGCCATCCGGATGACCAGGTTGGCCTCGGTATTGATGCTCTTGCTGTACTGCTCCAGGTAGATTTCCTGGCGGGAATGCAGTTCCGCCTCGGACAGCACGCCGTATTTGGCGAACAACTCAATGACCGGTTTGGATGTAATTTCCGGAAGAGCGTCCGGCGTCGTCTTCAGATTGGGCAGGCCGCGTTGTTCAGCTTCCTTGTGCCATTCCTCGGAATAGCCGTCCCCGTTGAAGATAATTGCTTCATGTTCGGTAATGATTTTCTTCAACAGGCTCTGGACAGCCGTATTCAACTTTTCCGGATCGCCCTTGGTGGCTTTTTCCAGTTCCGTGGCGATGTAGTCGAGGGACTCGGACATCATTGTGTTCAATGCGACCTGCGGCCCCGCAATGGACTGCGAGGAGCCCACCGCCCGGAATTCAAACCTGTTGCCGGTAAAGGCAAACGGACTGGTCCGGTTGCGATCACCCGGATCCATGGGCAGCGGCGGCAGTGTGTCCACGCCCACGGTCAGGACGTCTTTTTTCTTTGAACCTTTGAGGTTGCCGCTTTTGATCTGCTCGAAGACCTCGGTCAACTGGGCCCCGAGGTAGACCGACATGATCGCCGGAGGCGCTTCATTGGCGCCAAGACGATGATCATTGCAAGACGAGGCCACCGTGGCCCGCAACAATGGGCCGAATCGATGCATCGCCCGGATGGCCGCCGCGCAGAAAATCAGAAACTGGGCATTCTCATGCGGGGTTTCACCTGGATCGAACAGGCTGCCCAGTTCGGCATTGCCCAGCGAATAGTTCAGGTGTTTGCCGGAGCCGTTGATCCCGGCAAATGGCTTTTCATGCAGCAGGCACTCCATGCCGTACCGCTTGGCCACATTGCGCAAAACCGTCATCACCAGTTGGTTGTGATCCGTGGCCAGATTGCCGGGTTCGAAGATGGGCGCGATTTCGTACTGCCCCGGCGCCACCTCGTTGTGGCGCGTTTTCACGGGCACTCCGAGCTTGTACAGTTCGCGATCCACTTCCATCATGAAGGACAGGACCCGGCGCGGGATTGCTCCGAAATACTGATCCTCAAACTCCTGTCCCTTGGCCGGTTTGGCGCCGAACAATGTTCGACCGGCAATGAGCAGATCCGGACGGCTGAAGACGAAGTTCCGGTCGATGAGGAAATATTCCTGTTCCGGTCCGGCATAGGAGATGACGGGCAGCTTGGTCTCCACGCCGAAAAGCTGAAGCACGCGTTTGGCCTGTTTGTTCAATGCCTGCAGGGAACGCAGAAGAGGCGTCTTTTTGTCCAGGGCCTCTCCGGTCCAGGAGACGAACGCCGTGGGAATGCACAAAAATGTTCCATTGGGATTTTCCAGGATGTATGCCGGGCTGGTCACGTCCCAGGCTGTGTAGCCGCGAGCCTCGAAGGTGGTCCGCAGCCCGCCGGAGGGGAAGCTGGAGGCGTCGGGCTCACCCTGGATCAGCATCTGGCCGCTGAACTGGGCCAACGCGCCTCCGTTCCCATCTGGAACAAGAAAGGCATCATGCTTTTCCGCAGTCAAGCCGGTCAGGGGATAAAACACATGGGTAAAATGGGTTGCCCCGCGTTCAATGGCCCAGTCTTTCATGGCGTTGGCCACGATGTCCGCCAGGGCCGCGTCCAGCTTTTCACCGTATTCAATGGTTTTCTTCAGGGACTTGTAGGCATCGCCGGGCAGACGTTCCTTCATCACCTTGTGATTGAAGACATTGCATCCGAACAGATCCGTGGGCTTGGTTTCCGCGAAGTTCAACGGCGCCTCTGTCGGCGAGTAGTTTGTAACCGCTGAAATGGCATTCAAGCGAGACTGGATTCCACTCATTAAATCTTCTCCTTTGCTTATGATTCCTTGTGTTGACAAATATCGTGGCCTCGAGAAATACTGGGCGTAAAACAGGCATAACGGTAATGGAGCGTGATCCGGGTTGAAGTGCATCAAGTTGCATCACCTTCACCCCCTCGAAATCACAATCTGGACTGCAATTGTTGTTCCAAAATAGAAACAGCCAGTATTCAGCAATGTTACAGACTCCGACATCATCCCCTCCTGCTTATTGTTACAATTTTGTGCATATTTTTTCCTCGAATTCCACTTTTTTGCCCTTGAATATTACATTTATGTATACTGAAGATCTGTTGCCGAATGAGGAGCATGGCCGATCATGACCCAGACAATTTCCGCCCTGACCAGGAACAGTCCTGGAGTTCTGGCCGACATGGCCCAGGCGATCCGCAAGTACAACGTCAATATTCGCAGCATCTCCGCGGGTGAGACGGAAGACCCGACAATTTCGCGCCTGACCATCGGCCTGGATGGATCGGAGGACGACATTCAGCGCATCACTGAGGAAATGGCCGGCATGGACGTGATCATCAGCATGGACGATCTGCGGCGCAAGGAATTCGTCGACCGGGAGCTGATTCTGATCAAGGTGGCCATGGAGCAAGCCTGCACCACGCAGATCATGCAGATCTTCGAGGTTTTCCGAGCCAACGTGGTGGGCATGGGACAACGATCGATCACGGTGGAAATGAGTGGAGACCGCGAGCGGGTCGATGGGCTGATCAAGATGCTCGCCCCCTACGGCATCAAAAGCCTCTGTCGCTCGGGGATGATTGCCCTCAAGCGCGGCGACGATTGACCGCTGGGCAACGCCGATGCCGATGCCGATAGTCTCACTTGACGAACTGGTTCGCCGGTCCATACCGGACGACAATCCTCCCCGACTGGCCATTGCCCGTTCCGGTGACGCCTATGCGCTGGAAGCGGCTCTGAATGCCTATGCCGCGGGGCTGATCGAACCTGTGCTCATCGGCGACATGGAGGCCACCAGCCGCATCGCCCGGGATCTGCGAACAGACATGGCGGGTTTGCGCCAGGTGCACCTTGCTGACGACGTCGCCGCTGTGCGTGAAGCCGTGCGCATGTTCCGGGAGCATGAGGCGGATTTGATCATGAAAGGCGGCGTCGGCACGAGCACATTGCTCAAGGCAGTGCTGGACAAGACCCAGGGCGTTCCGCCCCAGGGCATCATCAGCCATGTCACGGTATTCAAGAATCCTCATGCCGAGAAACTGTTGCTGCTTAGCGACGCAGCGGTGAACATCCGCCCCAATCTGCAACGCAAGGTGGAAATCGTGCGCAACGCCCTGGACGTTGCGCGCAAACTGGGAATTGCCCGCCCCAGAGTCGCCCTGCTGGCCGCCACCGAGAAGGTGAATTTTCCGGCAATGCCCGCCACTCTGGACGCGGATCTGATCGCCCGAATGGGTGCTGAAGGCGCTTTTGGCGATGCACGCGTCGCAGGCCCCATGGCCCTGGACATCGCCTTGTCCGACCGGTCTGCGGCCAGCAAGGATTTTGTCGATGAAGTCGCCGGGCATGCCGACATTTTGATTACCCCGGACATTGAAAGCGGCAACGTGCTTTACAAGTGCCTGAACACCCTGCTCGGCCTGGATGTGGCCGGCGTGGTCGTCGGCAGTTCCGTTCCCATCGTCGTTCCTTCCCGGGCCGACAGCCCCCGCTCCAAATTCCTTTCCATCGCCCTGGCGGTATTCCTGGCAAGAGGGAGATCCTCCTGATCCGAGACGACACTTGTCCCAACCCAATCGATGGAGCACGAGAGTTCCATGCAACATTTCATACTGACCATCAATCCCGGTTCCACATCAACGAAGGTCGTCCTTTTCCAGGACACCACGCCGATCCTCACCCGTGAAGAACAGCACGCCAAACAGCAACTGGCCGCTTTTTCCGAAGTCTGGGATCAGTTCGCCATGCGCCGGGATACCGTCCTCGAAGCCCTTGCCGAATCGAATTTGAAAGATCTGCGTCTTGACGCCGTGGTCGGACGCGGCGGCTTGCTGGCTCCGCTGCCCGGCGGCGTCTACGATATCAACGATCGGATGATCGATGATCTTCGGCATCAGCGCTATGGCGAGCATCCGTGCAACCTGGGCGCGCCGCTGGCCCTGGAATTGGCTGCACGCTTCGGCGGCAGGGCCCTTGTGGTGGATCCGGTGGTCACGGACGAATTGAGCGCGGAAGCGAGACTCACCGGATTGCCGCAAATAAAACGCCGAAGCGCCTTTCATGCCCTGTCTCAGCGCGGCGCGGCCCGGGAAGCCGCCCGTCGCCGGGGCCTGAGGTATGCGGACGGCAAGTTCATCGTGGCCCATCTTGGCGGAGGCATCAGTATCGGGGCCCACCTGCGCGGTCGCGTCGTGGAGGTAACCAACGCCCTGGACGGCGAAGGCCCCATGACTCCCGAACGTACCGGCGCCCTGCCGGTCATGGAAGTCCTTCGCCTGCTTGAGAACGGCGATTTCGATGTTCCCGGCCTGCGCCGGGCAATCCTGCGCGAGGGCGGTATTTTGGCTCACCTGGGCACAAACGATTTTCGCGTCGTGGAAGCACGAATCCGCCAAGGCGACCGACATGCCCAGGAGGTTTTCCAGGCATTTGCCTACAACATTTCCAGGCATGCAGTCTCCCTGCTGCCCGCCCTGATCACATCCACCGACCCTTTGCCGGTGGACGCCCTGGTCATCACCGGAGGCCTGGCCAACAGCACCTTCCTTGTTGCCGAACTGGCCGCCCGCCTCTCGCCCATCATGCCCATCGAGACCGTTCTCGGAATGACCGAAGCCCAGGTCATGGCTTCAAACGCTGCAGACGCACTTCAGGGAATAATTCAGGTCCATGTCTATCAAGGCTGACCGCCGACTGTCGTAACAGCACCTTTCGTAACAGCCCAAATGTGTGGGCAGTCGAGCATGAATGGAATTTCAGGATTCCAGCTTTTTCCGGAATGACTTTTTTGTCATACAGTCTCCGGGCTGTCGGTGAAAATAGTTTGGTTGCGGTTGGAAAATTGCAAATCGTGACGCTCAACAGGTTTATTCCTTTCGCAAAAGGATGTAGTAGCTGTTCCGAAGGCGACTTGTAGGCAATGATGCATTGTTGATTATCAAGTACTGGACGAGCGAAACAGCTATTGGAGATTGAGCATGGACTTGAAGGAAATTGGAAAAATGCTCCAGAACGAAAGGTTGCGTCAGGGCCTTGAACTATCCGCCGTTACCGCGGCGACCAGGATCAACTCCTCTGCCCTGAGAGCGATTGAAGAGGCAGACGAAGCAGCTTTGCCGCATCCGGTGTATCTGAAGAGCTTTGTCAGAAACTATGCCAATTTCCTTGGATTGGATACGGTTCCCCTGGAAGACGTCCTCAAGAAGTTCAATGCGGAAACCGACCTGACGAAATGGTCTCCTGTGGAGCAGATTCCCGTGACCCGGAGCTTTTCCGTTCTGGGAAAATCCATTTCTGTTGCCATGCTCCTTGCATTCATCGGCGGAGGCGTGTGGTTATTCCAGAAAAATTTCTTCGATCTGGCCGGGCTCATCGCCCAGGAGAACGCTCCTGCCGCGCAAAATTCTTCGCCAGGGGATACCTTGCCCGAGGAATCAACAGCAGAATTGCACGCTCCAGCGGATCAGCCGGAGCAAATCCTGGACATAGCTTTCGACAACTTGGAAACGGCTCCGGAGTCCGGTTCCGGAACGCACTTTCAACTTGAAGACGAACAAATCGTTGAAGTTGCCTCATTGCAGGAACAATCCAAAGAAAAAACAGCTGTGTTGCAGGATCTGGACTTGCGCAAGGCCGCGCTGGGCAACATTCAGCTTTCAGTTGTGGAAGGAGGGTATTTGGCAAGCTTTGACGTGAGCAACCTCACCGACGACATTCTGTCCGGTCAAATCTCCATCAATTTCATCAGCAAGCACGACGAAGCGTTCCAGGCTCTTGAAGATCACGAGAAACCGCGGTTCAGGATCCGCAACTTCCGGAATATCAACACTCGACTGCACCTGCCATCCGAATTGGACAAGAACGATCTGGCCGCGACGCAGTTCGTGGTTACCGACTCCCACGGTGAAAACATCATCGTCAAATCCCTCCCCATGAAAAGCGGGTAACGTCAGCTGAACCTAACCACTCAGCAAAGTAATGCTGTTCCGAGTTTGGCATCGCGGTCGGGGTCGGTATCGGCACCGGTATCGGCATTGCAGGAGGAGCCATGGGCAGGTCCTATCAACATTTTTCGAAACCGATTCCGACCCCGACACCGATCCCGATGTCGGAGGCAGATCGCACACCATGTACTGAGTAGTTACAGCTGAACCTATCTTTTTGAAGCAGCTTCCGTCCATTCCGGGTTCATGAACCGTGCCTCCCACCTGGGCGCTGCAGCAGCGGTAAAAGCCGGCAACTCGATCCTGCAGTGATGCAGATAGATCCACCCCAGATCCGGCCCCGGTCCGTACAGGGGATCAAGAACCACCGGATACCCCGCGCAGGACAGATGCGCCCTGATCTGGTGCCGCCGCCCTTTCAGTATTTTCACGAGAACCAGACTCTCATCCCGCTCATCACTGTAAAAAAGCGGCAATACCCGGGTCCACCGCAAGGGGTCCGGCTCGTTTTCCGACAGGGGCCGGACTTTTCGCCGTTTGGCCGTGTCCAGGGCCGTTTGGATCACCATTTCTTCGCTGAGATTGCCGTGAACAGCGGCCAGGTAGTGTTTCCGAACCAGGCCCTGCTCCTGCCATGCCCCATATTCTTGAGCCGCCGGAGCGCCCAGGGCCACCAGCACCAGTCCGGAGACGGATTGATCCAGGCGATTGAGCAGGATTGCCGACCTGTCCGGAAAAAGTTCGGGCAACACCGCTTCAACACTGGGACCAGTGCTTCCAGCCACAATTTCACTGTTCACCCCGCTTGGCTTGACAAGTGCCGCGAAAGATCCGTCACGAGCCGCAACCGTAATCGGGAGATGATCTGCCACACTCCGTGCTTCAACGGCCTCCCGGTCACTCTCCAGGGCTCTGAGACTGACCCGCTGCCCGGCTTGGACCCGAAATCCGGGCACTCGGCACCGCCCGTTCACCAGAACGAGGTGCTGCGCAAAAACCCTGCGGGCTCCCCGCCGCCCCAGACCGGGCATGATCCGCGTCAAAGCCTGGTCCAGCCGCCATTCATGGCAATCATCCGGAACGATCCAGTCCGCGCCACCCGGCATGATATGCCGATCCGATTCCTGACCGGAAATTTGCGACCTATTCGCCAATGATCTTCACCAGCACCCGCTTGCGGCGGTTGCCGTCAAACTCTCCGTAGAAAATCCGCTCCCAGGTGCCGAAATCCAGCCGTCCCTCGGTGACGGCCACCACCACCTCCCGCCCCATGATCTGGCGCTTCAGATGGGCGTCGCCGTTGTCTTCGCCGGTCCGGTTGTGATGGTACTGGCTGATGGGAGCATGCGGGGCCAGTCTTTCCAGCCAGGCGTCGTAGTCGTGGTGCAGCCCGGATTCATCGTCGTTGATGAACACGCTGGCCGTGATATGCATGGCATTGCACAACAGCAGCCCTTCCCGGATGCCGCTTTCCCGCAGGCATTCCTCCACCTGGGGTGTAATGTTGATGAAGGCCCGCCGTCCGGAAACGTTGAACCACAATTCCTTACGAAAGCTTTTCATTTGCTTCTCCATTTGTTTGATCACGGGGTTGCTCGGAAATTTCGCACTGCTCTGGCCGGCCGAGGGGGTCATCAATGCCCGCGGCCGAACCGGGGGTCTCCATGCGTATGAAAAAAGCCAGCAGTGATGGGATCACAAAAATGGTAAACACCGTGGACAGAGCCAGGCCGCCCAGGACCACGCTGCCCAGTCCGCGATAAAGTTCCGATCCCGGCCCCGGAAAGATCACCAGCGGCAGCATGCCGAAAATACTGGTGGCCATGCTCATGTATATGGGTCGCAACCGGACCCGGGTGGCTTCCAGCACGCCGTCCAGGTGCTCCATGCCCAGCTGGCGGACATTGATCAGCGACTGGTTGACCAGCAAAATGGCATTGTTCACCACCACGCCCACCAGAATGACGAAGCCGAGCATGGTCAGAACGTCCAGAGGCTGGGGAGCGATGAGCACGTTGACCAGCTTCAGTCCCACGAATCCGCCGGCCGTGGCCAGGGGAACCGTGAACAGAATGATCAACGGATAGAGAAAATTGCCGAACAAGGCGGACATGAGCAGATAAATGATCAGCACGGCCAGCACGAAATTCCACTGCAGGGCCAGACGGGTTTCGTTCAGCTTGTCGGCCACTCCGCTCATATTCACGCTCGAATTCGCCAGCAGGCCCTGGGCCTGCAATGCGGGGACAATCTGGGTCGCGACGGTTTCCATGGCCTCCTGCAGGGTCACGTCCTCGGGCGGCGTCAATTGCAGGGTCACGGTCCGCTGTCGTTCCAGGTGCCGGATCTGGGTGATTCCGGTGGTCCGTTCCATGATCGCCAGGGAGGAAACCGGCAACGGAATGCCCTGGGGCGTAGCCACAAGGGCCGAGTGCAGAACCTCGGGATTGGCCATGGCTTCAGAGGACGAACGCAGCACGAGATCGATGGTCTTCTGCCCCTCTTCCTTGAATTCACCGATTCTGCGCCCATGGGTCAGCACGTCCAGGGCCAGCCCCAGGTCAGCTGAGGTCATTCCCGCGGCTCTGAGCCGATCCCGGTCTGGAATAAAGCGTATTTCAGGGTAAGTCAGTTCCAGGGACGGTATCGGGCGGACCTGGGCCTCGGGATAGATGCCCCGGAGCATGCCGAACATGGCCCCGCCCACTGTCACCAGTTCCTCAAGATTCGGGCCCACGATGTCGATGTCGATGGTCCTGCCGCGGCCCAGCCGAGTCTGAAAAATTCCGGCCTGCAGGCTCACGCCGAGCATCCCGGGTATGGTGCTGATCACGTTGCGGAACAGGGGGATCAATTCTCCGGCCCGTTGCTCGTGAATGCTGGTGGCCCCGAAAAACATGAAGGATTCCGCTCCGACGTAGAACAGGTGCTGGATGCCCGGAAATCCGTCCCTGTCCTGGTCATAGTGGGGCTGCAGCCGCTCATGGATGTGCCGGCCGATCTCGACCCTCTCCGGGTAGGACAATCCGGGCGGAGGAATGAGAATGTTCAGAATCAGATTGCGGTTGCCCTGGGGCAGGTAATCCATTTTCGGGAAAAACAGCCAGGCGATGAGCAGCGCCGAGGCGGTCAGACCGCTCACGGTCAGGATGCGGGTGAACCAGTTGCGCACGGCCTGACGCACGAAAAACATGATCAGATTGACCATGAAACCGCCAAACCGCGGCAGGGGCCCCAGATCCCGCGGCTTGACAGAGCTGACGACCCGGAAGATCTGGCAGGTCATGGAGGGAATGACCATCACGGAAACCAGCAGGCTCAGACTGATGGCGCAGGTCACGGCAATGGCGATGTCCTTGAACAACTGCCCGGCCTCTTCCTGAATGAACACCACCGGCAGGAAGACGGCCACGGTGGTCAGAGTGGAGGCCAGAATGGCCCCCCAGACCTCCCGGGTTCCGTCCAGGGCGGCCTGGCAGGTGGGTTTGCGCATCTTCAGGTGACGATCTATGTTTTCCAGGACCACGATGGTGCTGTCCACGAGCATGCCCACGGCAAAGGAGATTCCAGCCAGGCTGACCACGTTCAGATTGCGGCCCAGGGCGTTCATGAAAATGAAGGTCCCGATAATGCTGATCGGAATTGCCCCGGCGGCGATGCTTGTGGTGGAAATACGCCGCAGAAACACAAACAGTACGATCAAGGCAAGAGTTCCGCCGATCAGGATGTTCTGCTGCACCAGCCCGATGGCTCCCAGGATGTAGTTGCGCTCGTCCGCCAGCCATTCCAGGTTCAAGCCGTTAGGATTGAGCAGATCCCGGTTCAGCCCCTGAACCACTGCCTCCATCCGATCGGTCAGGTCCAGGACGTTGGTTCCCGGTTCGGCCTGCACGCCCACGGTGATGCCCTTCTGACCCTTGTGCAGCATGGCCGCCGTGGCCTTTTCATATCCGAATTCGGCATGGCCCACGTCCCGCAGGAACACCCGTTGCAGCCCGGTGGACCGGAGGGGAATGTTCCCGATCTCCTCAGGACTTTGAAATTCCGCCACCGTGCGGATTCGGTAATCCCGCCGACCCACGTCGATGCTGCCGGCGGCCACATTCACATTTTCGGACTGAAGGCCGGACACGACTTCGTTCAAGGTCATGCCGTGGGCTGCAAGCCGCTCCGGCAGGACCACGACATGCATCTCCCGCTGCCTGCCCCCGAAGACGAAAAGATCCGCGACCCCTTCCACCCGCTCCAGGTTCTGGCGAACTTCATTCTCGAAGAAAGTGCGGTAGGTATCGATATCTCGCGGGTTGTCCGGCAGGACCTTGAGCGAAGTCCAGATCACGGGCGACGCGGCCGCACCCGTTGCGGAGATCACCGGTCGATCCGCGCCCTGGGGATACGAACGGACTTCATTCAACTTGTTGGATACGCGCAGCAGAGCGTCGTCCACGTTGGTGCCCAGGGAGAAACGCAGGTTGATGCGGCCAAAGGAGCTGAAGCTCTCGCTCTCCATTTCCACCAGACCCGGAATGCCCTTGAGGACATTTTCCTGTTCCTCGATGATGTCCCGCTCGATTTCATACGGAGTGGCCCCGACCCAGACCGTCTGGACGGAAATCTCCGGCTCGACCACCGTGGGACTGAGCTGATAAGGCATGCCGAACAGGGAAATCAGGCCGAACAGGACAACGAAAATCACGCCCACCATGATGGTGACCGGATTGCGGATGGCGAAGCTGATAGGATTCATTGATGACTCGAGAGTGGATTCAGGTGGAAATATTATAACTACTCAGCTTCGTTCCGGCTTGTCTCGATTTTTCGGCCTCGCAACTCCTGCGCCGGCTTCATAGCATCGAACCATTGCTCGAATAAACATCCATGGGCGCTTCAGGCGTTTGGCAATGGTTCGATGAACGAATCCTGGCTCAGTCAGACAGGCGATGCCAAAAAATCGAGACAAGCCGGAACAATCCAAGTTTGTCATGAAAAGTGCCGAGTAGTTACGAAAAATTTTGAGCGCAATGGCGGCCTGCGCAGGCACCAGCGCCTCACGCCGATCCAGGTCATGTTCGGCAATCATTCCTGCTGCGATCAGGGGCCGGCGCCCTCGGTTTGATTGCCGGCAAGGCGCACGGGCTGGTTGTCCCTGAGCCGCTCCTGTCCCCTGACCACAACCAGATCGCCTTCTTCGACCCCCTGGGCCTGAATGCCGGCCTTGTCCCTGGCAAAGGCGACCACGACCACCGGAATCATTCTGGCCTGCTCTTCCCGGACCAGAAAAATGACGCTGCCCATGGGGCCGGAAACCACCGCGTCCCGGGGAACGATCAGCCCGGCATGACTTTCCCCGGTGGGCATAAAAAGGCGGACCTCCATGCCCTCCAGCAGTCCGGGTTCGTCGTGCAGCCGCACCTTGACCGGGAATGTCCGGCTCCCCACGTCACCCCTGGGGATGACGGCCGTGACCCGGCCTTCCAGCTCTCTCCCGACCGCCTGCCCGATCACTGTCTGTCCCGGCTCAAGGGACATGGCCACATTGACCGGGACATTGACCATGATATCCAGCAACCCTGTACGGGCCACTTCGGCCACCGGGGAACCGGGAGCCAGCCATTCCCCGAGATTGCTTTGCCGGGAGAGCACGATCCCGTCAAAGGGCGCCCGCACCTCCAGCTTGCGCAGTTCTTCCTGGATTTTGGCGATCTCCGCCGCCAGAAATTCAGCTCGCCGCTCCAGCCCCTCGACCTGAAACCGGACATGATCATATTCCTGCTCGGAAACCGTTCCCTGGTCGAAAAGCCGCTCCAATCGTCCCAGTTCCCGCTGGGCCCGGGCAAGTTCCACCAGGGCTTCCTCACGTTGCGCACGGCGCGACTGCAGGTCCTTGGTCTTCAGCACCCCGTCCATGGTCACAAGCTTGGCGCCTTGGCTGACCGTCTCACCCTGCTCGAAATGCACCGCCGTGATCCGCCCGCTGACTTCCGCGGCAACAAGAGAGGTTTCCTGGAAGTAGATAGTCCCCAGGAATTCCTTTTCCACACGCATCTGGCCGGATGTAACGATGCCCGTCTCCACAACCGCCGGAGGCTGTCCGGGAGGTTGGGCGAGAACCGCGCCGCCGTGCGTCAGGACAAGAAACATCATCACCGTCAGAATCCGCCAATATTTGTTCATTCTCGCTCCCCAGTATGCATTCTTATCCGAATCTTGATCCCATTGCGCCTCACGGATGTTACCATGGCGTCGAACATACTCAAAGGCGCTGGTCAAGATGTCAAGCAATCATCAATGTATCAAGGTGGTAAGTAACGGTTCAGCACACGGTCCCGTCTTTCATGAAATGAGCAGAGGAGTTCCGATGCTGCTTGGCTTTCCTGAACTCTGAGGCTATCAGCCTGTCAGCAAAGCATGCGGCGAGCGGTACGGCTACCGCATGGCTGTTCGCCGCTGCGAGCTTTCTGAATCAGCCTGGCACATAATCCACGGAGGATGAATGCAAATCCGAAAGTTTCTCATTGCCGGGGGCAATGCCACGGCCCTTGTCCGGGACTGCCCCTCAGGCAGTCGGAAGGCCTTGGTGGCCGAGCTTCTCCAGGAGGTGGAGCAGGTCGGATTCATGAAAAATGATTCCCGCCCTCCGCGAATGGACATGATGGGTGGTGAATTCTGCATCAATGCCTCTCTGGCCTTTGCGTCCACCCTGGAACCACAAGGCTGGATCGAGGTCAGCGGCCTGGAGCAGCCCTTTTTCTACAGCAACCACGCCGACACAACCGTCATCACAGTGCCCCTGACGTGGAGCAGACACGACAACATCATTCTGCTGCAAGGCATTGGATTCATCCTGCTTCCATTGGCGCAATGCCCTGATATTGACAAGGCGTCCCTCGCGGATCTCTGCTCCCGTTTTTCCATGCCGGCCTTCGGTGCTGTCCTGTATACGGATAACCGAATTATCCCCTATGTTCATGTCCCGGCGGTCGATTCTTTCGTTCCCGAAACCGCCTGCGGCTCAGGCAGCGTGGCCTTCAGCATTTTCAGCGGCGTCAACAACGTGGTGCAGCCTTCGGGCGGAATCATCGCCGTCCGGCAACCTGAAAACCAGGAGGGCGCGTCGAAGCAGACCTTCAGCATCGAGGCCGCGGTGACTTCGTTGCCAAGATGAGGTCCTGCCTGCCCCCCGGGACGGATCAGGAGTTTTCAACCGCGGATATCTTATTTCAGTGCCGCTGCCAGTTACCATTCAGTACATATTCTGCGCTCTTCCTCCGGCAATCGGTATCGGGGTCGGTATCGGTATCGGTATCGATTTCAAAACATTGGGTTGCCCCTCTAAATGGCTCCGATACCGACCCCGATACCGATACCGATACCGATATTTACTCCGATACCGACTCCGATCACAATGCTCAAACCGGCAACAGCATCAGTTTGCTCAGTGGATACGAATATATTGCCCTTTATGATGTGTGCGTTTACTATTTTTTCACCACCAATGCCCGGTTCAACCCAAGTTCGATGTTTGACAACCTGACACCTGTTGTGTTCTCTCACCGTCTCTCAACATCATCGTGTGATCATGCCAAAGATTAAAAAAAAGTGTCCCCACTGCGCCGAATTGTTGGAGGATTACCTCAATCCCGTCCCCACGGTGGACATCCTCATCAACATCCCTGGAAAGGGTATCGTACTCATTGAACGTCGCAATCCTCCACCCGGCTGGGCCTTGCCCGGAGGGTTCATCGACCATGGAGAATCCGCGGAGCAGGCCGCGGTACGGGAGGCTCGGGAAGAAACCGGCCTGGATGTCGAGCTGACCGGTCTTCTCGGCGTCTACTCCGATCCCCGGCGTGACCCCCGCCAGCACACCATCAGCACGGTTTACACGGCCCAGGCCGTCAACCCGGAACAAATGAAAGCCGGAGACGATGCGGGCAAAGTCGGAATTTTTCCTGTGGACGCCCTGCCTTCGAACCTGGCCTTCGACCATGGCCGAATCCTTCAAGACTATTTGCGTATCTTTCAGCCCCTGAACAACCCCATTCCCTGAAAGCCAGCGGACGCCGTTGACGGGAGAAAATCATATGGACACCTATCCTCAGGTCCTGTTCGTGACCTCGGAAATGTACCCGTTTTCGAAGACAGGGGGCCTCGCGGACGTCATGGGTGCCTTGCCGCTGGCTCTTTCCCGGGTTGGCGTCAATGTCGGGGTGATCACTCCGTTCTACGGCCGGCTCGCCAGCAGCGAATTTCCCTTGCGGCTGATCTACGAGGACTGTCCCGTCGGCTACCCATGGCCGGACACCACAGCTGACATTTTTCTGGCCGATTACCACGGCCTGCCGGTCTACTTCATCTCCCGCGGAGAGTATTTCGACCGGCGCTTTTTGTATTGCACCCATAAGGGTGATTATTTCGACAACTGCGAGCGGTTCATATTCTTTTGCCGAGCCACCATGGAGTGGACTCGGCGGCTGGCCCATCCCCCGGCCATCATCCACGCCCACGACTGGCATGCCGCACTGGTGCCGGCATACCTGCACTTCCTGCGCAAGGTCGATCACTTCTGGGAAAACACCAAGTCCGTCATGACGGTCCACAACCTGGCGTTCCAGGGGCGCTTCGCCTACCGCCTCTTCCAGCACTCCGGACTGCCCCATGCGGCATGGCACAGCGGCGGGGCCGAATACTTCGGAGACTTCAATCTCCTCAAAAGCGGAATTTCCTACGCGGATATGGTCACCACGGTCAGTCCGACCTACGCGGAAGAGATACTCACACCGGAATTCGGATGCGGACTGGAAGGTATTCTTCAGTACAGGGCCACGGATCTGCGGGGCATCCTCAACGGCGCGGACTACGAAATTTGGGATCCCCGCCAGGACCGGTTTCTCCCGTGCACCTACTCGCCGGAACTGCTGAAAGGCAAACAGCGCTGCAAGGAAAGTCTCTTCCATGAACTCTGCCTGGATCCGGAAATGCTTACCCGCCCCCTGCTTGGCTTTGTCGGCCGTCTGCGTCGTCAAAAAGGCATCGACATGCTTCTGGACATCCTGCCCGAACTGCTCCGTCGTGATGTCTGCGTCGTGGTTTTGGGTGAAGGCAATCTGCAGTTCGAGGCCTTGCTCCAGGACATGATGGAAACCTATCCCGGTCGTTTCGTGGCACGGATCGGATACACGGAAGATCTGGCCCACCGCATCCAGGCCGGCGTTGATCTGTTCCTGATGCCTTCCCGGTATGAACCCTGCGGCCTGACCCAAATGTACAGTCTCCGTTACGGCAGCCTGCCCGTCGCCTCCGCGGTTGGAGGTCTGCTGGACACCATCGTCAGTTATCCCCACCCGGAATCTACGGGCTTCATTTTCTCCCCCGCCGAATCAAACGCTTTTCTGGAAAGCATTAATCAGGCCCTGGACCTTTGGTCAAAGCGCCAGCAGTGGAATGCAATGCAGGTTCGGGCCATGCGTACCGATTTCTCATGGACCAGCGCGGCGCGGGAATATATCCGGGCCTACACTGATCTTGGCTCTGATCTGTCCACCTGATTTTATCAAGGATAAGCTGATCGATTGGGATTACCGTGCAACCATGCCTACAACCTAAAAATGAGGACGTTTACCGATGAAAATGAACGAAATCCGGGCCATGGCCAAGCAAAGAGGAATCAAGTACGGCATCGGCATCACCAAGATCCAGGCCATCCGAATGATCCAGCTTGATGAAGGCAACTTCGACTGTTTCGCTCGGGCCGAGTCAGGCTTTTGCGACCAGACCGGTTGCATTTTTCGGGAGGACTGTCTCACCCTCTCCCCGCAGCCGAAAGACACATGACCACAGCCGCGACCATATGACCAATTGCATTTCTGATGAACAACGTGTCCAAACTGCCGACAAGTCTTGATTCACCGGTTTTGATATGATCATGTCCCCTGCGTATGCTTCCTGAGGCGCAATCCGGGCTTCCGGCGGTTTCACATCCCTGCACAGTCGCTCTGACTCTTGGCGATTCAAACGGGCTGGGGCCGGAGCTTGTTTGTCGACTTTTCAATAATTCCACCAGCACGTCACACCGAATCCTGATCATCGGCCCTGAGCAGGCTCTGCAGCATCATTTGCGAACCAAGAGCCGATTGCCCTTCTGGCACCCCCTGCCGGATGCGCAGTCAATCTCGCTGCAGCCTCCCGGAATCTATCTCCACTCGCCACCATGCCTGGCCTCGTTGCCGGTTCAGCCGGGGCTGGCCGCCACAGCCGGAGGCAAAGCCGCCGGCGAATCCCTTGAAGTCGCTTGTGCTCTGCTTGCTTCCCACGCGGTTCAGGCCCTGGTGACCTGCCCTTTGAACAAGGCCATGCTCCAGCAGGCAGGATTCGATTTTGCCGGACATACCGAATTCCTGGCCACCCGCGCCGGCTTGACTCCGGACAAAGTCTGCATGCATTTCTGGGGCCCGGAGCTGCGGGTCAGCCTGGCCACTACCCATCCGGCACTGCGCGCCGTGCCGGAAATGATCACCACCGAGCTGATTCTCCACAAGCTGGAATTGACGCACAAGCTGATACATTCTATGGACATGCGCCGACCTATTGCGGTATGCGGCCTCAATCCGCATGCCGGCGAGGAAGGGAGCATCGGCGATGAAGAGCAACACATCATCGCGCCGGCAGTTGCCGAAGCAACGGCCCGCGGATGGAACGTGGTCGGCCCGTTGGCCGCGGATACGGTTTTTCACCGCGCAAGGCTCGGCGACTTTTCCGCTGTCCTGGCCATGTATCACGACCAGGGGCTGGCGCCCTTCAAGCTGCTCCATTTTCATGCCGGCATCCAAATGACCCTTGGCCTGCCCTATGTGCGCACCAGCCCGGACCATGGCACGGGGTACGATCTCGTCGGCCGGGATGCGGCTTCTCCGGAAAGTCTGCGCAATGCCCTGACCATGGCTCTGAACCTGATTTCAACACGTCAATAAGGTACTCATGTCTCAACCAATCCCCCCATCATCCCAGGAAGACCCGCCTTACACTCATATTGCCCCGCGTCTCCGGGGTCTGCGCGAAGCCCTTGACCTCAGCGTCGAGGAAATGGCTGCCAGGATCGAATCCACTCCGGACAAGGTAGCTCTGTACGAATCCGGTACCGTGGAAATTCCGGTGGGCCATCTTTTTCAGACCGCCCGGGCTTGCGGCGTGGACCTGACCGTCCTGCTCTCCGGTGGAGAGGCCCATCTGCACAACCATGCCCTGGTTCGCCGCGGCAAAGGCATGAGCGTGGACCGGCGCAAGGACTACACCTACAAAAGCCTGGCCTTCAGTTTCACCGGCCGCAGGATGGAGCCGTTTCTGGTAACCGTGCCGCCGAAAACGGAAGAAGAGCTGACATTCACCGAGCATGCTGGACAGGAATTCATCCACATGATCTCCGGTAAGCTGGAACTCCGCCTTGGCGACCAGATCCTCATCCTGGAACCGGGGGACAGCTTGTACTTCACGTCCAGGACGCCCCATGCGCTGCGCGGGCTGGATCAGGCCGAAGCCACGTTTCTGGACGTCATCATCTAGGTTTTCGCGGGCCAACTGCCTTTCAATTTGCCGAAAATCCCGCACCATTATCGGGAAGCCGGCTGTGACGGAACATGGCGGGTTTCGATTTCCCACCCCTGATCCCTTCTGCAAAGCGCAGTAGCCCGCGACGCAATTCTTTAACATCCCATCGAGAACGAGCGACCAATGAACGTTTCCACCACGTCATACGAAGATTTTGTAAGATCCTTTCAAATCGACATACCTGAAAACTACAATTTTGCTTTTGACTTTCTGGCTGAACAGGCCCGGCAGGATCCCGACCGCCCGGCCATGATCCATGTTGACGACGCCGGAGTACGCAAGGACTACACCCTTGGCTTCTTCGAACACGAATCCAACAAGCTGGCCAATGCCCTCCGCAAGCTCGGCCTGGGCAAAGGCGACCGGGTGATGCTCATCCTGCACCGGCGGGTGGAGTTCTGGATCAGCATGCTTGCCCTGCACAAAATCGGCGCCGTGGCGGTGCCGTCCCCGGCCCTGCTCACCGCCAAGGATATCGTCTACCGGGTCAACTTCGCCCGCATCAAGGCCGCAATTGTGGATGGCGGAGTCGCTCCCGTTGTTCAGGCCGCCCTTGCGGATTGTCCCGGCCTGCGCACCCTGATTCATGTCGGAGCCGGAGAAGCGACGCTTCCGGCACGGGACTGGCTGGACTACGCCGCGATCGTTTCCGAAGCCGACGAAACATTTCCCCGGCCCGAAGACGTAGCCGGCGGAAAGGACAGCCTGCTGATCTTTTTTTCTTCGGGCACCACCGGGCCGCCGAAGATGGTCGAGCACGTACATACCTATCCGCTGGGTCACTATACCACCGGTGTCCACTGGCATGATCTGCGACCGGGCGACATTCACCTCACCCTGGCCGACACGGGATGGGGCAAGGCGGTCTGGGGAAAATTCTACGGCCAGTGGATGGCCGGGGCCATTGTTTTCGTCCATGACTTTCGGGGAAAGTTCGATCCGGCAAAGCTGCTTTCGCTCCTGGCCGAGCACAAGGTGACTTCGTTTTGCGGGCCGCCCACGGTCTACCGGTTCCTGATTCGCCAGGATTTCTCCGGCCTGGACCTCTCCAGTCTCCGCCATTGCACCACTGCCGGGGAACTGCTCAACGACGGCGTGTTTCATGCCTGGAAAGAAGCCACCGGACTGTCCATCTATGAAGGCTACGGACAAACCGAGACAACTCTGCAGGTCGCCACGTTTCCGTTCATGACGCCCAAGCCGGGTTCCATCGGCAAGCCCAGTCCGGGCTGGGACGTGGTGCTTCTCAATGACGACCAGCACCCCTGCGCGCCGGGGGAGGAGGGCGAAATCTGCATTCGCCTCGATGGCGGCAATCCCTTGGGGCTTTTCACCGGCTATCTGGATGAGCCAGAAAAGACGGCCCAGTCCAGGGCCGGAGGGTTTTATCATACCGGCGACAAGGCCTGGATGGACGAGGAGGGATACCTCTGGTTTCTGGGAAGGGTGGACGACCTGATCAAGAGTTCCGGCTACCGGATTGGACCTTTTGAGGTCGAAAGCGTCCTGATCACCCACCCGGCCGTGGTGGAAGCCGCTGTCACCGGCATTCCGGACCCGGTTCGCGGCCAGGCGGTCAAGGCCACGGTAGTGCTGGCTCCGGGATATTCGGCTTCGGAAGCGTTGACCAAGGAACTCCAGGAGCATGTCAAATCCCTGACCGCCCCCTACAAGTATCCCAGGGTCGTCGAGTACCTCGACGAACTGCCCAAGACCATCAGCGGCAAGATCAAGCGGGCCGAGATCCGGACCCGGGACATCCAGGAGGCGGGCAAGGCAGGCTGATTTCGGGGGGAGGAAGAGGATGGTCAGAACAGGTTGACAGTTGACGGGCGTCAGGTGCCTTGAGCAACCCCGATGTGGATGCACGGCCTACCATAGGGGCGGTTCGCGAACCGCCCCTACTGCATCTCGGTACCGGAATGGCTGCCGGGTATTCTAGTGTCAACGTGTTTTTCCGCCAGCTTAAACCATCCCGAATGAGGCCGGAGAGTCATGCACTGCTTGCCTCGATGATTCGATTCGATTTCGATTTCGATTTTGATTTTGATATGAAGAAGTGTAACTGCTCAAAAAATTGAGGCAATCAACAGGATAAATCCTGGGAGCGCCGCACCCCAGTGCGGCAAGCGGTGTAACGCACAAAGGGCAAAGTTCCGGCTGGAATATGGCCCCCGTGGCTTGGACACAAAACTTCGCGTCGATGGGATCGGTGCACAGAAAAACTCGTCGCCCGATCTTTTTGAGCAGTTACGAAGAAGTTCGTTGATTATCAGGACAGTGGCAAGAGGGACGGCCGGTTCAGAAATCGCTGAGATATCGTTTTACCAAGGGCGCTTCCATGGCGAAAACACAGCCTCGAATCTGGGCGACATTGGATCCGTTTCTCGAATCCGGGGCGATCTGGGGCCGCAGGGTGGCCAATGAGCAGTTCCTGTCGGCTCTTTTCGATCTTGACCCCTTCGACGCCTACCATTTCTTCCTTGCCACCCCCAGGGAAGTACAAGAGACCGGGGAGCTTTTCAGGCAACGATTTCCAGATTTTTTGAATACCGGCCACGTCCGCTTTTTTCTGCGCCATGAACTGCCGCAAGCCTTGCGGTCCAACAATTATTACTGCTTCCATCTTTCGGACTGCATCAATCATCCCCCGGCCCTGGCCCGACTGCGCAATGCCTGTTCCGACCGCCTCTTTCCCGTCACCAGCGTCACGCATTCCCTGAGTTATCCTGGCTATCCGGCCCATTTTCTGGCTCACCTTTGGCCGGGATGTACGTCCAGGGATGGGATCATCGCCACGTCACACGCGGGAAAAGACGCCGTGCAATCCTATTTCGCCCATCTGCGCCGATCTTTCGTGCTGGATGGGCAACGGTTCCCACAGCCAAGCGTATCTATCATTCCCCTGGGCATGAAGGCTCCTCACGCCCCTGACCCTCCCGAAATCATGCGCCACAGAGGCAGAGACAGGTTGCAAACTTCCGACGAAACCTGCGTGCTGCTGGTCCTGGGCAGGATCTCACCCCATGCAAAAATGGACTTGCTGCCCCTGCTCCGGGCATGGCAACGCATTCCTTCAAAGAAGGATACTCAAGTACTGCTCGTGATCGCCGGCTGGACTGAACCGAAGGACGATTTTCCCGGGACGTTTTCCGCGCTGGCCAGGAACGTGGGGCTTCCGGTGCGGCTTGTTCCCCGCCCGGACGACGAACTAAAACAGGAACTCTATGCCGCCGCGGACATCTTCATCTCCCTGGCGGACAATCCCCAGGAAACCTTTGGGTTGACCCTTCTGGAGGCAGGCCTGGCCGGGCTGCCGGTCATCGCCGCCGATTACAGCGGTTACCGGGATATTGTTCTTCATGAACGCACCGGGTTTCTGATACCGACGTTCGGCCCCGGGAATTCTAAAGACATCGACATGCTGTCTGGGTTGATCCCGGATTATGAGGTCCAGTTTCTCCTGGCGCAGCAAACCGCCGTGCTCGTACCTGCCCTGGCCGAGGCCTTGCGCCGACTGATCGACAACCCTGATCTTCGCCGCGACATGGGCCGACAGGCCGAACGCCATGTCAAAACCCATTACTCCTGGCCGGATCTGATCCGGCAACACCTTGTCCTCTGGGACCACCTTTGGGAGCAGGAGATTGCCCAGCGGTCCGAAAAGCACTCTCCCCATCCTCTGGAGCTTCCGTATGCCGAAATTTTCTCCGGGTTTCACCGCTCGACCATCACTTCGGAAACAAGACTGATCTGCTCCCGAATCGGTGAGAAAATCTACTCCGGCCGAGATTTTCCAGTCATCTACGCCGGGCTGGAAGATCTTGTCCCGCCGGCGGTCATCAAGCAGATCCTTTTTTGCGCCCGCAAGCCGGTAACAATGGCTGAGCTGATGACGAAAATGGATCAGATCCCCCCCCGGACGAATCATCAGACCGTTCGCTTCTGCCTGCATTGGGCCGTGAAACATGATCTGCTGGAGATTGTTCCGGAAAAGGAAGAGACACCGTAGCGTCTCAGTTGAGGTGCATGTATTACTATGATTGGAACTACTCAACTTGAGTAGCAGGAAAGGGTAAGCCTTCCAAAATTTTGAGCAAGCATGACCTGGATACCGGCCTTCGCCGGTATGACTTCAACATGCGATCTCCTTCATCCGTCATTCCGGCGAAAGCCGGAATCCAGGCATTCCCCATATAACGTAGTTTTCATCTGGAAACAAAAGATTTTCCGGAAGGAACTATGTTACAGCCCTTTCTTTTTGTGCAGTTACATTTGCTGAGTGGTATCCGACGATTCAAGGCAAACCAAGTCCATCTTGCCCCAAACGCCCACCTGATCCCCGCACTGGGCGAAGACTCCGTCCAGCCCATGCCGGGCGAAGCGTTTGGCCTGATCCATGACCCGGGCCATGTCCCGGGGTGATTGCAGCATGTTGCCGAGGGCGGTGGCCGCGGCATCGGCCAGGGCGGCGTCTTTGGAGCGCGTCACCACCAGATCGGCCTGGCCAAAGCTCAGGGAGTGGCCGATGGTGGCCGAGGAGGAACACAATGAACAGGGAAAATCCCGCGGCGTCAGCCGCAATCCCATGCTCATCTCGCTTCCGGGAACCGCCAGCAGGCCGACAACGCGCTCTCTGGTCGATTGCAGAAAAAGATCACCGCCATTCTCCACAATGAGATTCGGGCTGAATGCCGTGCATTGGCCGGCGACCCATTGCGCCACCGCCCCGGCCACGGCGGCCATGGGGCCGACGTTGCAGATCCGGGCGGCCCGGGCCATGGACTGGATGACCTCCGGGGCCTTCGGCCGAACTTCCACCGGCGCCAGGCTGGTCCCGAACTCAGGCTGGACCGCGATGTATGTTTGCAACTCTGCGCGGCATGCATTCACCGCCTGCAGCACCTCGTGGCGCAAGTCGCGTTCAGCGACCACCCAAAGATCCGTCTGCGCCACCACCACCTGGAAGCCTATCTCCCCCGGTCCAGGTCCACACCGGCCACGGTAGCTTCTCCAGGAGGAGGCATGCGGGGAGGAAGAAGAAAAATCAGTCACGGTCGAGAAGGATCGGGTTGCCCAGCGGGTTGCGGCTAGGAATCATCCCGGTAGTGACATCCCTTGCTCTGAGGATTGCGCATGGCCGCCGTGGTGATGATGTAGGCCGTCTGACATCCGTGGAAGAGATCCACCAGGGATTTGGAAACCTGGGTTTCCTTGTAGAAGGAGTGCAGGCGCTTGTTCAGGTCGCGCAGGTCGTCGAAGGCGCGTTTCAGGCGCGGCGTGGTTCTCCTGATGCCCACGTAGTTCCACATGGTATGCTTGATGGTCGCCCAATCTTGGCTCACGAGAACCGGGTCCTCGTTCTGGCGATGGCCCAGGGCAAACCACGGCGCAATGGAGGATTTCAAGCGGCTGTTCAACATGGCGTTGCGCTTCACGCGCCGGGCGATGTCCTGCCCGATGGAATGTCCCCACACCAGTCCTTCCAGCAGTGAGGTGCTCGCCAGGCGATTGGCCCCGTGAACCCCGGTGCACGCGCACTCGCCGCCGGCATAGAGCCGCTCGATGGTGGTCCGCCCATGCTCGTCCACCAGGATTCCACCGCAAAAGTAGTGGGCTGCCGGAACAACCGGAATAGGCTCCTTGGCCATATCGCAGCCATGTTCCTGACATTTTTGATGAATGGTCGGGAAGCGCCGCTCGATATCCATGTCGATGTAGTTCGCCGCGTCAAGATAGACAAAATCCTCGCCGGTCTTGACCATTTCGTCCACGATGGCCCTGGTTACCACGTCCCGGGGCGCCAGATCGGCGCGGGGATCGTAATCCGCCATGAAGGCATGGCCGTGCACGTTGACCAGCTTTGCCCCCTCGCCGCGCACAGCCTCGGAAATCAGGAACTTGCGCGGACCGCGGTGAAACAGGGATGTCGGATGAAACTGAATGTATTCTTGATTCATCAGTCTGGCCCCGGCTCGGTGAGCCATGGCAAAACCCGAACCGAGGGAGCCTGACGTGTTGGTGGTGTTCAGGTAGATCTGACCGATTCCGCCCGTGGCCAGGACAGTATAATCCGCCAGAAATCTGCGCACGATTCCCGTGGAGTGTTCAAGCACATACGCTCCAACGCACTGGTTTTCGATCTGGTAGCGGATTTCCAGGGAATGACTGTGGTGATGGGTGGTCAGGACGTCGATGGCCGTCATTTCGGTCATCACCCGAATATGCGGATTTTTGCGTACAGCCACGATCAGGCTGTCCATGATCACGCGCCCGGTATAGTCGGCGCTGTAGAGGATTCGCGGGCGACTGTGCCCGCCTTCCATGGTCAGGTGATATTCGCCGTGCTCCTCACGGGCAAAGGGCACGGCCAGCTTTTCCAAAAAAATCTTGTTCAGGACTTCCGGCCCCTTGCGGCAGAGAAACCGGACCGCGCGGGGATAATTCAACTCCCAGCCGGCGGTAATGATGTCCTTGGCCATCAGCTGCGCGGAATCCCCCAGCCCGCGGTAGACAATCCCTCCCTGGGCCAGGGCGGTGTTCCCGTCGTCCAGCTGACGACCGGCACAGATCAAAACCACGTCCACGCCGGCTTCGGCGATGGTCAGGGCCGCGACGCAACCGGCAATGCCGGAACCAATGACCAGGGCTCGTGTCTCAACGGTATCGATCATTTTCTGCCCGCCATGACGTCCAGCATCGTTTCCAGGGCCTTGCGGGCCTTGGGGGCAACGGCGGGATCAACCTGCACCGCCGCATGCTCGTCAAGATTTTCCAGCGTGTCCAGGAGCTTGGCTTCGGTTATCTTCAGCATGGCGCTGCAATAGCCCGCCCCCAGCGGATAGATGTGCTTGTCCGGATGCAGCCTTGCCAGGCGCAGGACCAGATTGTCCTCCGTGCCGATGTAGATCGTCGCCCCCGGCGGCGCTTCCCGGACAGCCCGAATGATCCCGGACGTGGAAGCCGACACATCCGCCAATGCGACAACGCCGGGTTCGCATTCCGGATGCACGAACACCAGGGGTCGAGGGTCGTCTTCCTGAACGAGCCGGACATCCTCCGGCTTGAGCCGAAAATGGATCGCGCAGACCCCCGGCCAGAACAGCAGCTTCTTGGAGAGAGAATCCGGGTTCAGACCGTCCTTGTCCCGCACATTCAGCACGGCCTGCTCCTGCTCCGGAATGCGCAGCAGGTCAGCGGTATTCATCCCCAGATTCTTGTCCGGCAGAAAAAGAACGCAGTCCCCTTGGCCCAAGGCCCATTCCAGCATGGTCGCGGCATTGGCCGACGTGCACACGCTTCCGCCATATTCTCCGCACAGCGCCTTCACGCCAACCGTGGAATTGACGTAGGCCAGGGGAATCACCTTTCGCCCAAGGTCGGTAATTTCTTGCAGGACCTTGGCCACCCGCTGCGTCGGGGCCGTGCCGGCCATGCAGCAGTGGGCCTTGGGATCAGGTATCAGGACGGACTGTTCTTTCTTGGCCAGCAGGGCCGCCGTCTCAGCCATGAAGGAAACGCCGCAGAAGACGATATACCGGGCGTCCAGGTCCGGTATCTTCCGGGCCAGCTCCAGAGAATCGCCCTGGAAGTCAACGTGCCGAACAACGTCATCGCTTTGGTAATGATGCCCGAGAATGGCCAGGGAAGAGCCGAGCTGCTGCCGAAGTGCCGTGATTTTTTCGGATAGAAGTTCATTCATGAAGCGAGATCCTTACGGTTTTGGAAAAAATATCGAATGCCGGACATCATCTGAGTTGCTTAAGCATTGACTTTCATCTGAGTTCATTTCCCGGAAACAGGATAGATGTCCATGCTGATGTCCGCGCAGGTGGCGGAATGGGTCAGTGCGCCGGCGGAAATGAATGTCGGGCCCAGCGTCGCCAGTTCGGCGATGGTTTCCAGATTGACCCCGCCGCTGATCTCCGTTTCCATGCCGGAGGGCACCATGGCCAAAGCCCGCGCCATTTCTTCCCGGCTCATGTTGTCCAGCATGATTCGCTGCACAGGCAGGGCAGCGGCTTCCGCGACCTCCTCCAGCGTTCTGCATTCCACCTCGATGGGCGGACAAGGATCATAGGCGGCAAGCAAAAGCCGCACCGCGGGGGTAATCCCTCCGGCCCGGTCAATATGATTGTCCTTGAGCATCAGCATTTCACTCAAATCCAGCCGATGATTGGTTCCCCCGCCCATGGCCACGGCGTATTTTTCCGGATACCGCAACCCCGGAGTGGTTTTTCGCGTATCCAGCAACAGCACGCCGCTTCCGGCAATCCGGTCGCAAAAATTTCGTGTCAAATTGGCTATACCGGATAACCTCCCGATGAAATTAAGCATCACCCGTTCCGCCTTGAGCAGTGTTGTCGCCGGTCCATGAAATTTCGCGACACGAGTACCGGAAACGACTTGCGATCCTTCCGGCACGACAAAATCAACCTGCACGGGACCGGGCAGACGCGAGAGGATCAAGGTTACGAGAGGCAGTCCAACCACCTGAGTATCCTGCTTGACTTTAATGGTGGCCTCCGCCTGATCATTCTCGGAAAAAAGAGCTATGGACGTCAAATCATCGCCGTCCTCGTCCAGGCTGAGCTGAATGAGTCGTTCCAAAAACGTCAAGGACTTTCCTTGAAAAAAAGAGTCAAACAATGATTGATCGTGCATATCGTTCACCTGTATTCACCTGCCAAACATCTTCGCACGTTCACTACGATAGGCCTTCCATTCTTGTAAAGATTGGATAAGCCGTTTCATCCCCCCCAACGCGTATCCGACAGGAGTTTAGCAGATCGCACCTAGATTTTCTAAAATAACTCACAATTCCGGTGCATTATCCGGACAATTCCTGTAAGACCCCATTGCTCACTTCGTACCCCATAGCTTTCATTATCTGGGCCTGGGCTTGGTTTGGTTCCTCAAGTTTACGGATCGCCTTTCGGGCGCCGGCATTCCAACAAAGACATGAATGGAGTGCGCGCATCTGCTGCATTATCGTGGCCGCGGAGAGCTTCAGTCCGGCTTTTGTCAAGCGCAATTCCAAGAGGCGCAGGTAGGAGAGGGCAACAATGCAGCACAGGATGTGGCAGCGGATCTTGCTGTCTGTCCAGTGCCGCATAGGTCTCATGTTGACCAAGTCATTGTCCTTGGTTTGGCGAAAGCTTTGCTCCACCATGTACCTATCCAGGCTGGCCCTGACAATCTCATCAGTACTCCAATCCATTCTGTCCGTGATCAGCACATTCTTTCCGAACCTATCGATATGTCGCTCGATTCGATAATAGTTTTTGCGAAAGCTCATGACCAAGCCTCCACTTTTCACGGCGAAACTCAGATCGTAAAGACTGTCTGGAAGATACAGATCCCGGCAAATATTTCGGTAGCGCTCCCTGATCGTGTCTTCGTCGCGCCACTGGGCAGCCCTGGAACGAACCTTTGATCGGATTTCGTATAAAGCCGATTGGAGTGTTCGCATTTTCTTTTCGAATTTATACCGTTGCTTGGAGGCGGTCCGGGGGTTGTAGGTCACGATCACCGTGCGCGTCTGACCCCAATACTCCCCGGTGCTTCGCCAAGCAGTCAATTGATCGTCCTCTCTGCCGAGTTCACGAAGTCGCCGATTTTTTTCGGTATCCGCGACGATAAACTTTTTCCTGTCGACATGGATAAGCTCCTCGACAAAGTACGTCGAGTAGCTGGTCACGAAATGCACGCCGTCCATGGCGTCAATGACGTCCATGGCGTCTTCGGAATTCATGCCCTTGTCCAAAACCACAGTCACGTCTTGCCGACCATATTTGCGCATGGCATCCACAACGTTCTCTAGAACGCACTGAAACACCTTGGAATCATGGCAGTTGCCCTGATACTCTCGATAGAAAAAAGGCAGGCCGGTATCCCTGGCCACCAATAAGGCAAGCCCTACCTGGCGAAGCCAGTAGCGGCCCTCTTTGCTTTTCCCCGTCTGAGCGAGATCAGACTCGGTATTGCCGGCCAAGTAAGTGTAGTAGTTGGTGGTGTCGAAAAGAAAGCAGTCGGATTGGGATATCTCAATTTGCGCCAGCTTTGCGAAGAACTTCCTTGCGATAGACTCAATCTGGCCTTGACTGACCCTATCCCATTTCTTCCAGAATTTCTCCGAGGATAATGCCTTGATGTCCACCGGCCTGATCTGCTGGACGGCAGTCTTGTCGTACCAACCCGTCAGAGCTCTTTTGGACTGAGCGTGAATCATCCTGTTGAAGACTGCGTAAAGGAAGTACTCGCCAACAGATGGTCCGGTCTCGTTCTTTGCCCTGGGAACCACCTCGTCCACGATCTTGGCAATCCCGACACCTTGGTCGATCAAATTGGCCAGCCACAGCGATCCATACTCCTGGGTCTGAATTTTTTCTAACGTAGCGCCAGCGCCTTTTGCCAATTCCATGATTCTCTCTGGCGAACCAAGATAGACTTGGTTGGTGACTTTCGGCTTGCCATCGATCCGTGCCATCTCCCGTACATAGTAGTAGGGTCTACCCTTTTTGATCTTTTTGTGCAGGTGAGCCATGCGCAAGGCATATCAGTAGGGTCTAACAATGTCAACACAAAACTCGATAAAACATTAAAATATTGAATCTTATTCATTAAGTTTGGAGAGGGAAGAAGGGTCTTACGCAGACGAGAAGGCTAACAACCTGAAATTACGACAAAAAAAGGTGGGAAGGCGATGATTCGGCTAAAGTCCTGTCCGACAATTCAAGACCGGAAATTCCGCCAAAAAAATATGTCTTGTTTGCGATGAAATTTCTTCGTATGATTGCTTGCGTACTACCGAAGGTCCTCTCGAGACAAAGCAGGTGGCCTGATCACAATGCACAATTTTCTTGAAACGACTATCGAACGGACTTCATCTCGAAAACTACTGTCCAATTAGCCTATCTGTTCAACAATGCTCCCAACTGTTCGGCAATTTCTCATCATGAAACAGGAACTGGCCCGTTTGCCCTGGTTTCGCGGTCCCGTGGGAACAAATACCGAGTGCAAGTGATTTGATTCTCCATAATCGTCGAAGAAGTTCGTGATATCGCCAATCGTTGCATCCGAACCTTCAAGTGAGTTTTTGCGAACAAAAAAAAATTTCGGAAGTTGTGCATGTCTGAAAGAGCATCAATGGAATATACATCTCTCTGCCTTGAATATTCACGGGCTTTGATCGTTCAAAAGCGCATCCACGAAAAAATCGATGACTACGCAGAATATAATTTCTCATCCCTGCAAAGCACGGCGCTCAATGTTTTTTTTGACTTGGCCCAGGAATTTGATTCTTTCCGGGACCTGATGACCATATGCGCCCTGGTGCCCAAAGTTTTTTTTGATCTGGAATGTACGCTGTTCTTGTTTCTGGAGGAAAAGGTCGAGCATTTCAAGGTATGCTACGATTCCCAACGACAGATCAATTCCGGCATGTACATCCCGTTTTTCATTGCTCCCACTGCTCGCGACGGTCATTACTATCTGCCGATCCATGGCAACCTTGAACTTCAGAACTATCTGCCGCTCAAGCTGGAAGGCAATCTGATCGGCATTCTGGATATTTTTCCAGAGCAGTCGCTGAACGACCACGATCGTCTTTTTTTCGAGAAGTACGCCAATCGCATCGGCTTTCAACTGCACAGCAGATTGATCAGTCAAAAAAACCAGGAACACCTTCATTTCATTCGCAGTCTGGTCAAGGACATCGGCCACAACGTCGTGGTTCCGAACATGTATTTCAAGCTGTTCTATCGTCGCCTGGAGGGAACCATCAATGCCCTGGGAGAACTGAGTAAGGATTTTTCCGCCTTATCCGGGCAGGCTCCCCCGCTCCCCCAGGATGCCCAGGTTCGACAGCTCGATAACAGGTTGACGTATCTTCATGACGCGCTTCAGGATCAGTTCCGCGAAATTTTACGCCACTACGACAACACCAGTCTTTTTCTGGAGACGTTGTTGCGCCGCAGCCACTTTGAGCAGGGACGATATGTCCTGGAAAGAAGGATCTGCAATTTCAAAAGTCAGATCATCGACCCTCAGATCGCACGTTTCAAATCCGAGCTTGAAGCCCGCGGTATTGAAATCGCATGGGCCGGAATTCCGGACAAGGAAATCGAAGTCGTCGTGGATGTTGGTCTGATCAATCAAGTGTACGCAAACCTTTTTTCCAATGCTGTCAAATATACCGCGCCCGTTCGGGATCTTCAAGGCAAGGAGGTTAAATTCATTTCTTATGGCTGGCAGGATATGCCGAACTTTTTCGGCCATCAGCGTGACGGCATCAAGTTGAACGTCTTTTCCACCGGACCGCACATTCCCGAAATGGAGCGAAACATGCTTTTCAGGGAGGGCTTTCGGGCCGGCAATGTTGATGATGAGCCGGGCACAGGCCACGGGCTGTTCTTTATCCGACAAATTATTGAGCTGCATGGTGGTCGTATGGGGTATGAGCCGACGCCCATGGGCAACAACTTCTACTTTATTCTGCCCAGAGATCCATCTGACGGTTCCCCTCCCGGCCACTTGTGATTTTTTCAGTACTTGGATAAAATTTCTGATATTTTAAATGCCCCATGGCTATTGGGAAGGAGGTGAAGCTGCTCCCTGATCGCAGACGCAATCCGTCCCTCTAAAAACAACTAAGGTTTTGAGGTTCACTCGTCCTGTACACCTTTTGAAAGGAGTTGCACTATGCACAAACGGTTTTCCAAGCTTGTATTGGTTGCATTGACGGCTTTACTCGCACTTTCTTTGGCGACAGCCGCCATGGCCCAGACTGAACGCATTGTCCCCAGAGCAGAGAATTTTCTGTTCTTTGTTGATCATTCCGGGTCCATGGCCATGAGTGCCCCAAATGAGACCCATAATTCGCTGGCGCCCCGCCACGACCCGAACAAGCAGGGAAAAATCGGCTACGTAAAAGAGATATTGCAGGCTATCAACAACGATATTCCGAACATGACGTTCAATGCAGGTCTCTATACTTACGGCCCTTTCCAGGAGTACATCGCTCCGGCTCCGTATGCCCAGGAACGTCTGGGACAGGGCATTGACAGCCTGCAAGACCAGTACGACATTTTTGGACGCCTGACCCCCATGGGACTTGGCCTGCAGTCCCTGGACACCGTCGTTTCCGGCCTTTCCGATCGCCGTGCAGTGATCATGACCACGGACGGCGAATCCAACCTCGGCCCTAATCCGTTGCCGATTCTGGAAGACATGTATGCCAAGTACGGCAACAACATCTGCTTCCATGTCATCAGCTTTGCGCAAACCCCGGCGGAAAGAGCCCTGGTGGAGCAAATCGCCGCCATCAACCCCTGCACTGTCGCCGTGGACGGCATGGACCTGCTGGACGACGCCAAGCGCGACGACTTCATGCGCAGGGTATTCTACGACATCGAAATCATTCCCGCCGCCCCTGTTGTCGAACCGGAACCAGCCCCCGCGCCGCCGGTGGAAGAAGTCATTGTTTTCCGTAACATCAACTTCGACTTCGATCGTTCCAACATCCGTTCCGAGTTCGTTCCCGTCCTTCGAGAAGCCGCTGAAATCATCAAGGCCCGCCCCGGCAGAACGGTTGTAGTCGACGGTCATACCTGCAACATCGGCCCCGCGGACTACAACATGGGCCTCTCCCAACGCCGCGCTGCTTCGGTCCGCGATTTCCTGGTCAACGAGGGAGTTGCCGCGGAACGCATCCAGACCCTGGCTTTCGGGCTGACCGCTCCTCGCTTTGACAACAATACTCGCGAAGGTCGCTCCCTGAACCGTCGCGTGGAAATCCGCTTCGAATAACGTCCGATTCGCATCCCCCTCCTCATCCGGGGAGGGGGCCTTTAACCAAGCAATCATGCCATGAATTACAAAAGAATCCTGGTGCTGTTTTTCCTGCTCTTGCTGACGCCCATGCATTTGGTGGCCTCGGGGCGTGACGTTCTTGCGATTCCTTCAATACCAAGTCATGTCGAACAACAATTCGCCGACTTTTCACATAGATGGATCGACAAGATTGATCGTAATTTTGCCTCCCGTATTGGAAAGATGGAAATCATTCCCCATTCGGAGGGCTACCTCGCTCGCTACATGCAGGTCGACCGGGATTCAGTTTCCTGGTCCGTCAAGACAAGCTCCAGCTCGCCATTGAGCTACATCGGTCTTCTGGAATATGTGGAATGGACTTATGAATTTTTGGCTCCCACCCGCGAGGCGGTGGTCCTGGGTCCCTTCGAGAAGGTCCGTGGGCGGCAGGTTACGGAGATATTTCAATACGACAAGAATAAATGGTTGGAATAGCTGCATCTTGCATTTCAACAAAAAAAGCGATTCGGGCAAAGCCGAATCGCTTTTTTTTGTAACTGCTCAAAAACTTGGGGCAATTAACGGTTAAATCCAGGGAGCGCCGCACCCCAATGCGGCAGCGGTGTAGCGCACTGAGGACATAGTTCCTGCTGGAGCGTGGCCCCCAGTAGTTGAATAACGAAACTTCATCCCGGAGAAACTCCTTGCACTGTAAACCTTATCGCCCGACCTTTTTGAGCAGTTGCTTTTTTTGTTAGCAACTTTGATGGAGTCACCCCGATCCAAATGCAACCCCTTGGAAAAAATCCAGATCATTCCCGGTTGCGCCCAATATGCAATAAAGAAAAATAGGAGAGCTGTTCAGGAACGTGGTCCAGGTCGGAATAGACGGATTCGTCCGACAACCCGCAACGCACCACCAACCTTGCCCTCTTGTCCAATCCTTTGTCTCTCAGGGCATTTCTGAGGATCGCAAACCGCTTGGCCGGTTTCAAGACCACCACTGCGTCGGCGGCGTCCAAAAGCCGATCCAGTTGCTCCGGCTCCGCATTTCCCGTGGCCACGGCAAGACACTCATCCCCTTCGACCAATGTCCTCCCGAGTCGTGCCGCCGAGGCCTGATACGAGGTAATGCCGGGGATGATTCGGATGTCGACATCGGCATCGCATTTGCGCATATCTCGGGACAAGTGCCCGAAGGTGCTGTAAATCAACGGATCGCCCAGGGTGATGAACGCGGCGCTTTGGCCGGAATTCAGGTGCTCCAGCACGGTCTGGGCATTTTGCATTCGGGCGCGGCGCCGAATTTCATCGACCCGGGTCATGGGAAAGTCCAGCCGCCGGATCACGACGCCTTCCCGCAGATGAGGTCGGATAATATCCAGAGCCAGAGAAAAGTCGTTCTTGATTGAAGCCGGCGCAAACACCGTTTCCACCATGGCCAACGCCTTCACCGCAGCCAAAGTCATCAGATCAGGATCCCCCGGTCCGACGCCTATCCCATACAAAGTACCTTGTTGCTTCAGTGACATCCAGGAATCCTATATAAGCAATTAGTAACTACTCAGCTGCGGCCCGGCTTGTCTCGATTTTTCGGCCTCGCAACTCCTTCGTCGGCTTCGTAACATCGAACCATTGCCTGAATTAACAGCATTTAGCGCTTCAAGCGTCCGGCAATGGTTCGATGAACGAATCCTGACTCAGTCAGACAGGCGATGCCGAAAAATCGAAACAAGCCGGACCAATTCACTCCATGGAATCAAAAGTACTGAATAGTTACAGCAATTATACGTATAACCAAACCAGCAGCATTCCGAGCAGAAGACGATACGCCACAAAAGGCTGCATCCCCACGGTGCGGATGAATTTCAGAAAATAGTGAATGCACAGATAGGCGCTGATCCCGGAAAGCAATGTCGCAACCCCGATAATGCCCCATTGAACGGGCTCGTGCTGGTTGAAGAGATGTCTGGCTTCCAATGTTCCGGCCAGGAAAATAACCGGAATGGAGAGCAAAAAAGAGAAACGGGCGGCGCCATCCCGGCCCAGGCCCATGAACAGGCCGGCGGTCATGGTGATCCCGGAACGGGATGTCCCGGGTATCAAGGCTATGGCCTGGGCGCAGCCGATAACCAGGATATCCTTCCACGTCAGACTATGTTCGTCGCGATCGCCCGTATGGCGCCAGTCCGCCAGACCGAGAAGCAGTCCGAAAAACATCAGGCCAAAGGCAAGAATCAATGGGTCACGAAGGTGCATGGCCACGACGTCCCGAAAGATCAAGCCGGCCAGGCCGACGGGAATGGTCCCGAGGATAACGGCCCACGCCAGCCGGGAGCTTGATGTGTGCCCTTTTCCGGTGAGGGAGCGCGTAAAATCTCGCGACATTTCAAGCAGGTCCGCCCGGAAATACCAGACCACGGCCACTAGGCTGCCCATATGCACGGCAACATCAAACGTCAGACCTTGATCTTCCCAGCCGGTGATGACGGAGACAAGTATCAGATGGGCCGAACTGGAAATAGGTAAAAATTCGGTCAGACCCTGGACCAGAGCCAGAACGGCGGCTTGCAATAGACTCATGAATTATCCGCTGAGTTGAGATGTTGAAGATTGCTGATCCGGGACGAACCAAACCGATTCAAAGCCGCCCCCCCTGTAGCTGCAGGCACTACGAACCCAGCTGATGCAATTTTTCCTCCAGTCTGAGGCATTCCCGGGCCATGTCATCAGCCGACAGACTTTCCTGTACAAGGTACGGCCGGCCATAGACGACGCGACAATGCGCTCCAGGCCAGGGCAGCTGGAACTTGTCCCAGGCATTCTGAAAAACATAGGAGCGGGACATGAATACCCGCAACGGCACGAGATGCGCTCCGGTCTTGGCAGCCAGGTAGATCGCCCCTTCCTTGACCTTGTGCCGCGGCCCCCGTGGACCGTCCACCGTAAAAACCACATCCGCGCCGTGCTCGCGCATCTCCTTGCGCGCGGCAATCAGCGCACCCGCCCCGCCCCGGCGGCTTGAGCCTCTGGCCAGCTTGAACCCAAAACGAGCCATGACCTGGGAGAGAAATTCTCCGTCACGACTCTGGCTGACCACAGCCACGACACCTTGATCCCGGTGCAGATGAATCAGCGGAAAAAGTTCGTCGTGCCAGAAGGGGACGACGAACCTCGCTCCCTGCTGACGCATCTGCTCGCACTCCGCCAGCCCCTCCTGGGTGAAACGCAGGGTTCGGCTCAGCAGATTCGTGAGCATTGCAGCTACCGGAACAAATCGAATCGGATTGATGTGCAGCCTCATGCCGAGGCTTCTAAGGCAGATGGAACGCGAATACAAGGATCTGAAAAAGCTCCAGTCTAACGTGAGGCATAGACCAAATCTATTGCATTCTTTCAATTCGATTGAAATTATCAATTTGATCAACACGCTCAACTTCTCTAGGGTCATTTGCGATATCCAATGACTTGGCACATGTTGTTTTTTCGTGCTTCTCCTTCGATGATCGGGGGCGGGAGTCGGAATCAGTCTCGAAACAGTGGACTGCCCCTCCACAAGTTCGCTTCCAATGCCGATACCGAGACTGACTCAGAAACAGCTGTTGCCGATATTCAACATAACAACCAGCAAAAAGGAAAAAATATGGACCAAAAGAATCTGGATTGCCGAGGATTGCCCTGCCCCCAGCCTGTTGTGCAATGCAAGCACAGCATCGACCAGGATAAGCCTGAAGAGATCTCCATTCTCGTGGATAATGAAGCAGCTCGCCAAAATGTCACCCGTTTCTTAAAGTCCCAGGGCTACCATGTGGACGACCAGCAGGAATCGGATAACGTTTGGCTGATCAAGGGATCTTTCGAGGAAGGCAGTCTCATATCCCAAAATGCTGATCAGGCAGAGCCACCTGCTCAACCGGCGAACGAGACCAGGACCCTGGTTTTTCTCAGCGCTCCAGGCATCGGTGTTGGAGATCCGGCCCTGGGCGAGAAGCTCATGGTCAATTTCCTGGCCACACTGCCGGAATTGGGAACACAACTATGGCGGATGATTCTGGTCAACGGAGCAGTAAAGCTGGCCGCGGAGGACCATCCGTGCCTGGAGAGCCTGCAAAAGCTCGAAGGCCTCGGCGTCACCATCCTTGTCTGCGGAACATGCCTCACCCATTTTGGGCTCATGGAAAAGAAGGCTGTGGGGCAAACCACGAACATGCTGGACGTGGTCACCAGCCTGCAGATGGCAGGAAAAGTCATTCGTCCATAGATTCTTGCTTCGCGAGTTCCGTCAGGCTCTTCATTCTCCCCCCTGATCCAGGCAATGAAAGACCTGAATCGGGGGTTCATCAACACCACTCGACTTCAATTATGCATCGCTTGGCCAAATTGTCACGGAGAGCACGGAAGTCACGTCATGTTGCGTGGGATCTGCGAAGCGTCTGTGACGGGAGGATTTGCGCCGAGCAGGGCATCCCGCAACACCTCCACCGGGTGCAGGACTGGAATGACGTCCATGTGCTGGAACTGGAGGCGGCAGCTTAGGCATTCGGTAATGATGGCTTCCGGCTGATGAGCCTTGATCTTGGCCATCAACGGCGCGCCCAGTTCCAGGCTGGGCTGATGGAACTGTTTCTTGTAGCCCATGATCCCGGCCATGCCGCAGCAGTTCAGGGTTCCGGCGAGAGGAACGACGTCGAGTTCCTGAACCTTGGCCAGCAGTTCCAGAAAGGGGTATCCGATTTTCTGCTCCCGCAGATGGCAAGGCGGATAGTAGACCATCCGCCTGGAGACGGGCTGCTTCATTTCGATTAAACGCCCTTCCCCTGCAAGTTTGCCGAGATATTCCCCCAGGTCGAAGGCATGTTCCCCCACGGCAATGCGTTGGAGCGGGTCAAGGCTGGAAAACATCCCCGTGTCCCGCAGAATTGAGCCATAGGTGGCCCGGTGCAGGACAACCATGTTCCCTTCTCGCGGCCCGTTGACGCCAATGCCGGCGGGGATGCGCAGCGACTGCGCATCCCCGCCGACCTGTTTCTGGTAGGCTTCCGAAAAGTAGGCCCCTTCGCGCAAGAGGTGCTTGAAGAAATATCCGCATGTCGGACAGGAGCAGACCAGATCGAAGCCCTGCGTCACATGCTCGGACATCCAGCGCAGGTTGCGCACGACCAAACCCAAGGCCATGTCCTGATCCCCTTCCAGCAGCGGCGGCATGCCGCAACATTCGCCATCCGGCTCATTCACGGCGGGGACGACCTGCACGCCGCAGCTCTCCATGACTTCCACCGCGGCCCGGGCCACCTCCGGGAACAGGTAACGGGCCGTGCATCCCGGGAAGTAGACCGCCCTGCGGGTCGCCGAATCCTCTGAACTGCTTGAACGGCCTGAACGACTAGACGCGGATCTGCGGCGGACCCAAATATCAAAATTTTCCCGAGGCACCGCGGGCATGGATCGATCCGGGTGAATTCCCAGAGCACGTTTGACCAAGCCCGATGTCACCGGATTGGAAGTCGCCAAACCGCTCAGGCGCGGAAACGAGCCGCACAGCTTCCCTATCCGGCCCACGTCCTGGATCATCCGTACTCCGAAAGGCAAGCCGTCACGTTTGGCATAGGCAGCCTTGGCGGCCATGATCTCCCGCCGAATGTTCACACAAGGACACAATCCACAAAGGTTGCACAGATCCGAAAGGTTCTTCAACTCCTCCGGCGTCGCCTCCTCGCCAAGTTCTCGTTTGCGGTCCTGCAGCCGAAAAAGTTCCGGCAGGAACAGACAGGCGTCTTCGATGAAGTGGCGGCAATCCTCGCAGGAACCGCAGGCTGCAACCACGGATTGTATCAATTTTTCCGGACCGTCGTTTCCCGGTGCATCGTGGGGCATTGCGCTATCCTTTTGCATGAATTCAGCCTGGGGATAAGTCAGGGCAATTTGTTCTCAGCTGACCACTTGAGGTACTCAGTCTGTTTACCCTGTTTTGGCTGGAACGACTGTCTGCCGAGTCAGGCATTGTTCATCAAGCCGTTGCCTAATAACATAGCGAACACACTCGCTTGTTCCATCGCAACGGCTTGATGTCGAAGCCGGAGAGGGAGTTTCGACCCGGCCAAACATTCCGAAGGATAAATTTTTGAGATGATTTGCTTCACAGCAAAAATTGTCTTTTATCATTTCTTTCGTCTTTAAGCTATGCTCTGGAACCGTCATGTCGTTTCCAAAGCCAGTCATACCCGCGCTGGCCTGCATCCAGTTCACATTTTCGGCACCATCACATCGCAAATTGGGCACCATCATGGACTCAAACCAATCATTGGCCAATTATTCTCCTCGGCCCACCTGGCTCCGGTAAGAGCAGTCTGGGGCAGGCTGCCTGCCAGATCCTTGGCCTGCGCTTTCTCGACCTTTCGGTTTCCTTGGTTGATTGATTTTGAAGAAGAGGCGACTATCCCATTACTGTTATACGGCTGCACCGTCACCATCGCAAACCTGAGCGAAGAAATGCATGTTCTGGACATTGATGTACATCCTGCTGCCGGCGGCAATGATCGCCGCGATTCGGCCGGCTGCCTGGCGGGGAGTGCTCCTGGCCTCGCGCCTTTTCTGCAAGATGGCGACGATCCTGAGACAAGTCGGGGCTCGAGAAGGTATTTCCAAAAATAGTGCGAGACTCAGGGCATCATTCCCGGAGACGTTCAGAGTTTTGCAGGCGCGATTGACGCCTACCCGGCATACCGGCCTTCCCTTGACGATCATGGTGATCACGGCGCTTGCCATTGCCGCCTTGCTTGGATGGCTTGTGGGGGAGTTGCTGAAAGCCGACGATCTCCTCCGCGTCGATGAGTGGATCAATCGACGCATGGACCCGCTGCGCAGGGACGGCGCAATCACCATTTTCATCTGGATCACCGACTTGGGCGGAACAGCCGCCCTGACGGCGGTGGCGTTCGCAACGACCGGACTGCTGTGGGTGGTATGCGGGCGAACGATTCAGCCACGGAATGTCTCTTCTGCCAAGAGGATTCACGGATTGAGGACAAGGCATTTCACGCCGTACCCATTTTCGTTGTTGGGCCAGCCGTGAATCCTCATTCAAGACAAGATGTCCAGAGCTGACCTCACTGCCAAAGTCCAAAAAGCTGGTAAACGAAGCCACGATGCAAGATTGACACTTGAAGCAATGTAATTACAATGTGTCCACATCAGTCAGGAGGTGTCTCATGAGGGCGCATATCGTCAAAATCGGTAATTCCCAGGGATTGCGCATCCCAAAGCCTATTCTCGAGCAGACGGGAATTGTCGACGATGTCGAGATAGAGGTTGGGGTGAATCGGATCATCATTCGTCCGGTTCAAAATGTACGGGATGGATGGGACAAGGCTTTTGCAATGATGCGGGAAAATGGGGATGATTCTTCCCTCGTCGAGGGCATGGATCTTTCTCATTCATGGGATGAGGAAGAATGGCAGTGGTAGTCAATCGCTTTGACGTCTACCTTGTGAACCTCGATCCGACTGTTGGCTCTGAAATCCGGAAAACCAGGCCCTGCTTGATTATCTCGCCGGATGAAATGAACAGGCACATCCGAACGGTGATCATCGCTCCCATGACATCGACCAGCAAGGATTACCCAACGCGGGTTCCCTGCTCCTTCAAGAAGAAACATGGCCATGTCGTATTGGATCAGATTCGAACGATAGATAAAGAACGCTTGGTCAAAAAGCTCGGAATGATCGATGAAAAGGTTCAATTGGAAATTTCTTCAGTATTGCAGAGAATGTTCGCATTCTAAACAGCGCTCACACCATAACCATCCATCGTGATTTGATTCCCGACGAGAAACGCCAGGGCAGCCCAAGGAACACGAAAAAAACGGATTCGAAATTATCGAAGAAGGTTTCGAAGGGCATGGGAGGCTTTTGCTTGGAATGCGAGGCTCTGCACTCGCAGTTCTTGAAGAGCAGGTATGGATCCCCGCGTTCCTGGGGTTTACGTGTTCACCGGTGCTCCAGGGCCAGTCTTTGGCATGGATTGCAAACCCCTCCTTATAGGGTGCGTTTGCGTCACGAAGCTGTAGCGATTTTCCTGTCACTCCAACGTTATGCGGCTGCGGAGTCACCATCTCAAGCCTGAGCGAAGAAATGCATGTTCTGGACATTGATGTACATCCTGCTGCCGGCGGCAATGATCGCCGCGATTCGGCCGGCTGCCTGGCGGGGAGTGCTCCTGGCCTCGCGCCTTTTCTGCAAGATGGCGACGATCCTGAGACAAGTCGGGGCTCGAGAAGGTATTTCCAAAAATAATTCAAGACTCAAGGCATCGTTTCCGGAGACGTTCAGAGTTTTGCAGGCGCGATTGACGCCTACCCGGCATACTGGCCTTCCCTTGACGATCATGGTGATCACGGCGGTTGCCATTGCCGCCTTGCTTGGATGGCTTGTGGGGGAGCTGCTGAAAGCCGACGATCTCCTCCGTGTTGATGAGTGGATCAATCGACGCATGGACCCGCTGCGCAGGGACGGAGCAATCACCATTTTCATCTGGATCACCGACTTGGGCGGAACAGCCGCCCTGACGGCGGTGGCGTTCGCAACGACCGGACTGCTGTGGGTGCACGGCCCCAGACTCATGATCGCCCCGCTCTGGCTGACCTTTCTCGGATCACAGATCGCCGTTTATGCGGGCAAGTACCTGTTGATGCGGGAACGACCGGAGTTCGTCACCGAGGTTGGCGCCCTCACGCCGTCGTTTCCCAGCGCCCATGCAACCAGCGCAATGGCGGTCTACGGAATCATCGTCTATATCATTGCCAGAAGCCTCGCGACGACACGGCAGCGCTTCGAGATCATCTATTGGGCAGCGGTTCTCATCGGCCTGATCGGCTTCAGCCGAATGCTGCTCAGCGTGCACTATGCCAGTGATGTTGTCGCGGGATTTCTTCTCGGCGGCTTCTGGCTGCTGCTTGGCATCGCACTCGCCGAGCACAAACGCAGCTAAGGCTATGGTTGGCTCAGGCCATCGGCTCCCGGGCGCGAAGCAAAAAAAGAAGGACTCGGTTGCGCAAACTTGCGCAAAGAGCTTGACATGCTTTCCTTCCGGTCCGTAACGAATGACCTTTCAATTCCAGATATTCTCTTCAAATTCCATCAACCCAACCGGCCATGACGAACATGACCACGGACCCAGCCCAGATCGCCCTGAGCATACGTCACCCCTGGGTTGAGCTGATCCTTCTGGGGCGCAAGACCATCGAGGTCGGTTCGGGGACGACCAGGCACCGGGGGCCGCTGTGGCTGCATGCCGGGATGACGCGCGAAAGAAAGCGCCAGTGGTCAGAAACGCCGTGTACTCTACGGGGCAGCATTTTCCGCTGAAGCGAACACATCTTTGGCGAATTGTCCCGACATCGGCAAATCCGAAATGCTGAAAATCGCCCGTATCGCCTAGCCGATGTCGGGAGGACGGTCAGCGTTTTGTTCATGGGGCGCAAACGCTCCGAAACAGCGAGGGCAGGTCATCTTCGAGATTGAAGCTGTTCAATCCAACGCAGCCAGGGCGGTTTCCGGTGTTTTATTCAGGACCTTGAGCAGGGTTTTCGCCGCACCCGTCGGACGTCGCTTTCCTTGTTCCCAGTTCCGGATTGTTTCCACGGGAACCTCTATGCGCCTGGAAAACTCGGCTTGGCTCAAGCCCAAACGCTTACGAACCCGGCGAGCGAATAGAGCTGCATCTTGCAAAGCCTCCAACTCATCCTGGCGTTTTTGCGCCGCCAGCTCAGTCTCGGTTGTCGCGTCCAGTCGTTGGGCATCTACCCGCCCAGGAGGCAGTTTGTCGGGGAAATCAGGTTCAATTGTCACGCGAACTGTCTTCATATGTCTTAACCTCTCGTTGATTTGCTTTGCGCGCTGAAATGATGCGAATGGCCTTGCCGCGAAACGTAAATGCCACAAAGAAGACCCGGCCTTCGATTTTGCCCAGCAGGTGGTAGCGTTCTTCTCCGTAATTCCAACGGAGATATTTTCGGACCACCCTTCGACTGTCCAGAAAAGCACGCAGAACATAGGCAAAGTCAAACCCTCTTTGTTCATAGCAACGATCGCTCTTGTCCGGATCCCCCCTCAAATATCATGATATATGGGTAGTTCATTGGGCTATGGCTGGTCAAGCTTTACAGCAATATCGGTTACAGGATCGCCCCGAGCCAACTCCTTAATTCATCATGCGAACCTTTTGTGGGGTACCCAGACGCGAAACGTGTAGGAAAGTGCTTGACATGCTTTCCTTCTGGTCCGTAACGAAAGATCTTTCAATCACGGATATTCTCTCACAATTCGCATCACAACCGACCGGCCATGTTGAAAATGACCACGGAACCAGCCCAGATCGCCCTGAGCATACGTCAACCTTGGGTTGAGCTGATCCTTGTGGGCCGCAAGACCATTGAGGTCCGTTCGTGGACGACCAAGCACCGGGGGCCGCTGTGGCTGCATGCCGGGATGGCGCGGGAACGAAAGCTCTTGCAGCGGTTTCACCTGGACGAGAAGCTGTTGGCCTTTGGCGCGCTCGCGGGCCATTGTGAACTGACGGACTGCATTGCATTCACTCCCGCGACCTGGGAACAATGGCGCGGCGCCATCACAATCCCGGCCCCCTCACCGGCACGCTGCGCATCAAGCCCGCTGATACCGAGTACGCCGCCATCTACATCAACGGCGACACGACACTCGACGATTCGCATAACAAAATCCTGCTCACCGAACAGGCCTTCCTCGGCCTCATGTTCGACGTGAAGGAACTGTGAGGGAGAAGGACCGCGAATGGACACGAATGAACACAAGTTGAGAGCGCTGATCGCGGGAGGTGAGGAAATCTCGACCGAGTTCAAAGCGTGCCGGAACCAAGTCAGCCGGGAAGTGGCATCCAATCTGCTGATCCATCGGGAATATGCCAGCGGCGTTCCCGCCCGGCTTGTCATCGAGCGCGAAAAGGTGACAACCTACAATGCCAACCGTGCTCATGGCTTTGGCGCCCTTGATCCCGACTCCTTCGCTCCATATCCCAAGAACCCGGTGATCGGCGCCTTTTTCCGGGAAATCGACCGGGCGGACGAACTCGGCTCCGGCATGCGCAACATGATGAAATACGGCAAGTTGTACGGCGGAGCCGATCCGCAACTTGTCGAGGGAAATGCCTTCCGGATGATAGTCAGAGTCCCCGAATCCGGTGAAACCGGAAAAACGTCGGAGAAAGCGTCGGAGAAGATTTTACGAGCAGCACGGAAAAATCCTGGCATTACAATCGCTGAGTTGGCCGTATCCATCGGCGTTTCGACCCGTTCTGTCGAGCGAAATATCAGGAAACTACAGGACGGTGGACGACTGGCCCGCGTGGGCTCGGACAAGGGTGGCCACTGGGAGGTACGGGACTGATGGCGGAACGACTTGATAAACGACTCGTACTCAATGAATGGCTGTTCAGCCGGCTCGGCTACAGCGATACCGAGCAGGGCATGAAAAAGGTCGCGAAGATACTCAGGGACGAGCCGGTCGGCGTGATCGAGGCCAAGCGGGCCGCTCACTTGGGACATGCCCGCGGCCGGAAGGAAATCATCGGCTGCCTTGGGCTGCACAACAGCACGGAGATCTGTATCTTGAAGGGAAAACGCTATAATACAGGACCTGACCACGTTCCACAGCCCTCAAAGGTGTCGTAGTGATGAAAGCAGAAGAAAAGAAAAAAATCAGGGAACATGCGAATCGAGCGCGCCGGAGCCTGCTCAATGAAAAGAAGAAGTACGGCTACATCAATGACGGATCTGGCAAACGCTACCGGGTTGGAGTCTTCTATGTTTTATCCGGTGACCTTGAGAAGGCTCTGGAGTTCTATTCATGGTTCGAGCAAGAGTTTCCAGACGACATTGGTGAACCGATTTTCGATCTGTATTGGGCTCTTGCATACTACCGATCCGGAAATATTGAGAAAGCGCGCACTCGTCTGCAAAGCGCAATGATTCAGAATATCTACATGCTACCCTATTTGTTTCATGAGCCGGTTGAATTACAGGAAATTTGGCACAGTTCTAATTTGAAGCAGCCAGAATACCTTCTCGAGGTTGAAGAGTTTCTGGATGAACCCACCGTTGATGAGAGGAAGTGGATGAAGAATGAGTTTTTTAGCAAAAGCTTTGAGGAATTGCGCACCGGCTACATTGCAACCTATAAAGCCCTATTTGGCGAACGGGATATCGGAAAACGTCGGAAGATTCTGGATGACTGGCGTCACTATGAACAACGGTTTTTTGAGTAACCGGCTAACCTTATGTTTTAAAGGGCGAATTTTCAGGGTTGCGCCGGATACGGGTTGGCTTGTACCGGGTGGTGTATGAAATCCAGGATGGTCGCTTGACGATCCTGGTCGTACGGATCGGTCAATGGCGTGGAGTTTACCGCTGAAACAGGACCGAAAAGAGATGAGCCGGAACGATGGCCCGCACTCATTCCGACTCAGACACTCCTCGGGATTCCAATTTCTGGCGCCATGCGCGGGCCCATTCAGAGTGGTTTTCCGCCAATCCTTGATCTTCAACAATTTGATTTCGCCATGCACGCACCCATTCTGAATCGTCTTCCGACAATCCCTGGTCCTCACCGCTCAGCTTTTTTTCCACGGCATTTCTTTTCATTTTCGCTTCAATGGCAAGATGCCGCAGCTTTTTCTGCAACTCTTCATTCGTTTCCAAAGGAATCGCTTCCCTGGCATTGACTTCGATGATCAGAAGATGCTTGCGAACGCACATTTCGCTCTCAGATTCGCAAGGAGGATCCTGACCGTTGAGATGGCTCTGCAACAGGAGCATTTCATTCAAGATCTGTTCATACTTCCATTTCAAAATTGACGCCGGTGTTTCCGTCATGACCTACCTCGCTTGGTGATCTATTTTAGATTGCAGGTAACTATTCAGCACATACCGCGCATGATCATTCTCCAGAACTGGATTCCGGCTTTCGCCGGAATGACATGTTGGAGAACTCGTTTCCATGCCAGTCATTCAGTGAACGCCTGTATCCAGGTATTTTTTGCGATTTTTGCTGAATCGTTACCGGAATTGTAACTATTCGGTATGCTGCTGGTGCCTGCGTTGATATCGGAGTCGGTATCGGTATCGGGGTCGGTATCGAAAGCAAAGCCATGTGAAGACTCCTCAACGTTTTGAAACCGATTCCGACCCCGATACCGACCGCGACCCCGATTAGAGGCAGATCGCACAACATGTGCCGAATAGTTACCAGGAATTGAGCCTTTTGGCTCGGGACGAATTATTGCTCGGCAAACCCCTTTTCGATCCGCTCACCGATCTCTTGGTCTATATTGCGCCAGTATTCGAACACACGTTGCAAAACGGGCTCGGACACGCCTTTTTTGAGGTGTCCGATAACATTGGACACCAACCTTTCTCGCTGGGCATCATCCATGACCTTGCGTATCAACGCGCGGGGCTGCACGTAATCATCGTCATCCTTGCGCGGGGTGTAAGCTGCTCGGATGAATTCACCGCTGGCATTCCAGCCCGCAATTTCTGGATAGCGTTTTCCGTCAGCCTGTGGACCACCCTTGGAATTCGGTGCGTACACGGGATCGGTGACGTTATCCATCCGCATTACCCCGTCCTTGCTGTAACTGTGCACCGGCACCTTCGGACGATTGACGGGTATCTGCTTGTAGTTGACGCCCAGGCGGGCCCGATGGGCGTCGGCATACGAAAAGAGGCGGGCAAGCAGCATTTTGTCCGGACTGACACCGGTCCCGGGGACGAGGCTGTTTGGTTCAAATGCCGCTTGTTCAATTTCGGTATGAAAATCCGTGGGGTTGCGATTCAGCGTCAACCGACCGACCTCATGCAACGGGTAGTCGCCATGCGGCCAGACCTTGGTCAAGTCGAAGGGATTGAACCGATAGGTTTCCGCTTCCGCGAAAGGCATGATCTGCATCTTCAACGTCCAGGTCGGGTAATCACCCCGCTTGATTGCTTCGAACAAGTCGCGCTGATGATAGTCCGCATCGATTCCGGCAATTCGGTCGGCCTCTTCCTGTGTCAGAAAATCATTGCCCTGGTCGGTTTTGAAGTGGTATTTCACCCAGAAACGCTCGCCTTCCGCATTGACCCACATATAGGTATGGCTCCCATAGCCGTTCATGTTCCGCCATGTCTTCGGAATGCCTCGGTCACTCATCAGCAACGTGACCTGATGCGCGGTCTCCGGCGACAAGGTCCAGAAGTCCCACTGCATGTCATGATCGCGAAGACCACTGTCCGCACGCCGTTTCTGGGACCGGATAAAATGTTGAAATTTCATGGGATCGCGGACAAAGAAAATCGGGATATTGTTTCCAACCAGATCAAAATTGCCATCACTGGTGTAAAACTTCAGTGCGAAACCTCGGGGATCGCGCCAGGTATCCGGGCTGCCACGCTCGCCGGCCACCGTGGAAAAACGGATCAAGATGTCTGTCTTCGTGCCCGGCTGGAATACCGCAGCTTTCGTATACGCACTGACATCCTTCGTCACTTCGAAATGCCCAAAAGCTCCGGAACCCTTTGCATGTGGCTGACGCTCGGGAATCCGTTCCCGGTTGAAGTTGGCCATCTGCTCGATGAGATAATGATCCTGCAGCAGAATTGGTCCATCCGGCCCAACTGTGAGTGAAAACTCGTCGCTACTTACAGGGTTTCCTGCGTCATTTGTTGTGGGCTTCCGGTTGTCGTTCATGCAAACCTCCATCAGGCTTGTGGTTGTCATTCAATCGGCTTAATCAATCAGCCAGCCAATTAAAACTGATAAAGACAGTGATCCCAGGCAATGGGTAAAAACCCTTATTTCTTGATGCATAATACCGTATCACTGAGTAGTAGCCGACAAATGCCTGGATAGGCAGCAAACCACTCACGCTGCGTCGGAGGCAACCCGGCCGGAATAAGCCGCTCCCGCTTCCCCGAGAACATCCGGCTGTCTTGAAGAAATCCCATGGTGGGACTGGGCCGTGGCAAAGATTGCACGTAATCTTCCGGCCATTTTCAGGGCTGACATCCAGGCATTGCAAAAGGCTGCCGCCGGCTAGAGTCGCTGACTCCCTGACGAAGGTTCATAGCAATGAATATTTTCGTACTTGATTTGAACATAGAAAAATGCGCGCGGTATCACTGTGATCAACACGTCGTGAAGATGATCCTGGAGAGCGTTCAGATCGCCTGTACAGCGCTCAATCTGAAGGGATTCTCCACGCCTTACAGATCAACCCACGTCAAGCATCCATGCGTGATGTGGGCAGGGACGTCCTTCGACAACCTGCTGTGGCTGAAGAAGCTGGCGAGAGCGCTGAACCGCGAGTACCGATACAGGTTCCGATCCTCCGCAGATCACCGTTCCATCGCGGTGCTTGACCAGATCGAGGGGATGGCGTTTGCGTCGTCGGGAGTAACCGACTTTGCGCAAGCCATGCCTGCACAGTACAGGGTGCCCGGCGATCCGGTGCAGGCATACCGAAACTTCTATATCGCTGAGAAACTGCAGTTCGCACGGTGGACGAGGAGAAGACAGCCTGCATGGGTCGTGGAAGCTTTGCGTCGGCACCGGCTCCAGGACGCTTTCTCAAGCTGAGTCGTTACCTGAAGAGATAAAGTCTGGGTAACGACTCAGTAAATCCCGGCGAACGCCGGAATCCAGTGCAGGTGCATAACGGCATGCTCCCTGCAGAGAAGCTCGACGTCGTTCCGGGTTCCCTGTCCAAGACGCGGGTAAATATTCAGCATATACGGCGCACAACAATTCTCCAGCACTGGATTCCGGCCTTCGCCGGAATGACAAGTTGGAGCATTCCTCGGTAGTTATATCGGCGAAGGCCGGCGCTATTGCTATCCAGGTCTTTCTCCAGCACTGCTGAATACTTACAAGGCGCAAAAGCAAAGATTACGATGAAATTTACGGCTTCCACGATCCCGGCGACCGCTCGGCAAGCTTGCAGCGCCCGCATATAACTCCAACAAAATTGTCATATCATGTTCAAGAATCTCACAAATTCATTCATTGATTCCATGCCCGGCGCCGCATGCGCTCGTGCTTTCGCACTCAATTCAAGCGATGCTCCGGATCCAAGTCCAGACGCCGCGTCCGACTTTGCTGAGCCGGAAACCATTGGCGCGACTCTCCCGGTGGACCACGATGCCTTGATACAGCTTTTCGCCGGATCCCCCAACGCCGTGGTTCTGCGCGACCAGGACGGCCGGCTGATTGCCTGTAATGCGGCTTTTGAGCGCATGTTCGGGCCGCTTGGTGCACGTGGTCCGGAGACCATAAATCGGTGCTTGCGGGATTTGATGCGGCCCTGCCCCGAGTTCGAGAAGCAGGCGCAACGTGTCTGGAGCGGTGACGCGGCCTTTCAGGGGGTGGAAATATGCTGGCGAGCCGCAGGCGGTCGAACCGTGGAAACCTGCGCTTCCCAGTTTTCCATCGCCATGGCCGATGGCCGCCGTCTTTCCTGGTGCATCTTCGTAGACATCTCCGACCGCAAGCAGGCTGAACGGATGCTCCAGGACGCGGAAACCAAGTATCGCTCCATTTTCGTCAATGCCGTGGAAGGCATCTTCCAGACCACCACGGATGGGCGCTACCTGGACGTGAATCCATCCCTTGCCCGGATTTACGGCTACGACTCGCCCCGGGAAATGATTCAGGCCTTCCGGGATATCAAGACCCAGCTGTATGTTGACCCTCTCCGAAGGGACGAGTTCGTGCGGATCATGGACCAGGACCATGAAGTCTGGAACTTTGTGTCCGAAATCTACAAAAAAGACGGCAGTCGGATCTGGATTTCCGAAAACGCGCGGGCCGTGTACGATGTTCGCGGAAATATCGCCTATTTTGAGGGAACCGTGGTGGACATCACCCGGCGCAAGTTGGCCGAAGAGGCCCTGGAAACCCAGCGGGAGCTGTTCACCCAGTTGTTCGCCAATACCCCCCAGGCCATCGTGCTGACGGACATGGACCGCAACGTGATCAACGCAAATCAGGCCTTTGAACAGCTTTTCGGCTTTCGGGCCGAGGACGTTCGCGGCTTTGCCGTTCGCGGATTCATCGTGCCCGAGGAACTGACGGCGGATGCCGAAACGTTCCACGCCGCCATTCTTTCCGGCAATTCCATGCAGACCGAGACCCAGCGCCGCCACAAGGACGGCCGGCTGATCCCGGTATCCATGATCGGATTCCCCCTGAAGGTGCGGGAGGCCATTCAAGGCGTGGTCTTCATCTACCAGGACATTTCCGAACGCAAAGCCTTTGAGGAACAAATCACCCATCAGGCTTTTCACGACGGACTGACCGGTCTGGCGAACCGGAGCCTGTTCGCCGAGCGACTGGAGCGGGCCGTGGAGCGGGGCAAGCGGCGCGTGGACTACCGCTATGCCGTGATCATGGTGGACCTGGACAAGTTCAAGACGATCAACGACACCCTGGGACATCAGGCCGGGGACAATTTGCTGATCGAGGTCAGCCGCCGGCTGAGCGGATGCGTCCGCTCCATGGATACCGTGGCCCGGATCGGCGGTGACGAGTTCGCGCTGATCCTGGAGGAACTGACCTCGGAGGAGGAGGCCCTGGCCATTGTCCGGCGAATCGAGGAAACCCTGCGCCAGTCCCTGGTGCTGACTGCCGGAGAAGTCCGGCCCGAGGCCAGCATTGGAGTGGTCATGCACTCCGGGGAGTACGTCTCGGCCGAAGACATGCTACGCGACGCCGATATTGCCATGTACCGGGCCAAGGAGTTGCGCTGCGGCAATCTGCTGTTCGACCGCTCCATGCGCCTTGAGCTGCAGGAATCCATGAACCTGGAAAACGAGCTCCGCCTGGCCGTGCAGGAAGGGGGGCTGAGCGTCCACTACCAGCCCATTGTCCACGTGGACGGCGGCGGCCTGGAGGGCTTCGAGGCCCTGGTGCGCTGGAACCATCCGAGCATGGGCCAGGTGCCGCCCTCTCGGTTCATTCCCCTGGCTGAAGAGACCGGACTGATCCTGCCCCTGGGCCGGTTCGTGATCCGCGAGGCCTGCGGCCAGCTGGCCGCATGGCGCGAGGAGTTCCCCATAGCAACGCAGTTGTCCATGAGCGTCAACGTTTCCTGTCTGCAATTTCTGCGGGACAACCTGGTGGACTATGTGGCGGACGTGCTTCGGGAACTGGACCTGAAACCCGGAAACCTGAAGCTGGAAATCACCGAAACCGTGCTGATGCACGACCCGTCGCACACGGCCCGCGAGCTGCGGCGACTCAAGGATCTGGGCGTGCGCATCGCCATCGACGATTTCGGCACCGGCTATTCCTCCTTGAGTTACCTCCAGCAGCTGCCCATCGATCACCTCAAAATCGACCGTTCCTTCATCAGCGGCACCGAGCAGGCCGAGGGCAACCTGCACATCGTCAACTCCATCATTTCCCTGGCCAGGGCCCTGGGGATCTCGGTCATCGCCGAGGGCGTAGAGCGCGAGGAACAGCTGACCTCCCTGCGAGACCTGCGCTGCGACAACGCCCAGGGCTTCATGTTCTCCCGCCCTTTGGACGCGGAAGACGCCGCGGCTTATATTTTGCGCTGTTCTTGCGACAAGGAGCAGTGAACGCTCTTTAAACTTCGTTGCCGAAGAGACCTTTCCGCAGTCCATTCAAAATCAGGTGCACGGGAGCAAATCAAGCTGTCCAGCCACTTTCCGTGAGCTTCGTCAACGGGCCGCGTCGTTCATTGCGTCGTCATTTGCTTTTGCGCGAACCAACCGTACCCAGTATAATCGAATGAAGGTTAATTGGCTTGACCACTTGAACTCAAATATAATGGCCCTATTATGAACTATTCCAGAAAATAGCCGAATGGCAGGATGAATCCGGTCCAGCAATCTCTTCAAGCGAATATGTTCAACATCCTTTGTCTTTAGCCAGTTACAGCAAAAAAAGGTAACTGCTCAATAAGGCAGGGCAACCAACCACCGCGGATCCGTGCTGCCAGGATAGCGGAACGCGCCGGCCTGCACCGGTATGACGGAGTGAAGTACCTCGAAAGCGAGTTCTCTCGGTCGTCACCCCGGCGCAGGCCGGGGTCCAGGTGTTTTTTCTAGGATTCACTGCCCGGAGTTATTGAGTAGTTACAAAAAAAGCACCGATGCCGAATTGCCGGGCAGCCTGACATATTTAATCAACAAATACCTATGGGATACATTCTATGATTGCCGAATTGCATTGTCACACATCGGAACATTCCGCATGCAGCCATGCAAATGCCGTTGAACTCATCAAGCAGGCGTTCGACATGGGATTGCAGGCCATAGTCATTACGGACCATCACTATCAATGGAATGATTCCGACCTTCAAAACGTAAAGCGGAAATCCGGGGTAGAGGACTATTTCACCGTTCTCTCCGGCCAGGAAACGCACACGTCTGATTATGGGGATATCCTGATATTCGGAGTGAAAGAGACCATTGAGAGACAGAAAGTCTCGCTCCGGGAAATCCGGGAAAGATTCCCTGAAGCAGCCATTATCTGGGCTCATCCCTACCGAAACGGCAAAATACCCGCGAAGGAAAAGCTGCTGAATCCCCTGCTGGATGGAATTGAAATATTCAACTCGAACTATACGGTTGCGGAAGCGGCCAGAGCTCTCAAGGATTGGCATGAAATAAAATTTACGGCCGTCGGCGGCACGGATACGCATGCCTTAAGTTATACAGGCGCATACCCGACATTGTTCGACCATCCTTTCGCCACAATTGAAGAGCTGGTGGGCGAAATCAAGGCCGGCAGGTGCCGCCCCTATTTCAAGGAAATTCCCCGGACAGGAACATCCGACGCACAGGTGACGGAGATCACGACAGGCTTCAAAGCTTCAAAAGCACGGAAAAAAATCATCACCAAAACATTCACCAATATTGGCGCCTGGAAGGAAGGCGAACGGGCTTTCAATTTGATGAACGAAATTTCCCAACACGGTTTCACCAAGGGAAAATATCGAATACCGCTTCCCCTAGATAAAGATTCGGACAGTTTTTCCGTCATGGAAAAATGTGTTTCCGGAGAATCTCTCTACGAGAAAATCCTTGCTGCCGATCCGGAGGGAGCCAGGGAATACTTGCGCAAAGCAGCCGGATGGCTGGCGACGTTTCACAACTTCAACTTCAAGATAACTCCTGTCGATGAATACCTATCGATTGAGAAAGAAAGATTGGAGTACTACTTGAGCAGAATGTATCGAAATAGCCACAGGGACACTGCTCGGGTCCAGCAAATACTTGACGAAGTATGGAAAAGCGAGGTTGAACTTATAGAGGGTATGCCGGAACGATTGGTCCAGGGGCACGGCGACTTTCATTTGAAAAATATCATTGTCGGCAGAGATGAGGAATTGGATGAGGAATATGTCGCGGCAATTGATTTCAACAGCTCCTATCAGCTTCCCAGATCCTTTGATGTCGGGACGTTTATGGCCCAATATAAAAACATGTATTTTGACAATCCTGAGATATATGCCAAGGCGCCCATTGAAATTTTCTACCAGGAATACGTGGATCAATCAGACGACCTCGACTCCGACTTCGAACTTCAGGTGCAGTTGTATAAGGCGCGCGCCTATCTAAGCATAATTTATTACCTTGTTAAGGTCGGCAAAGGAAACAGCCAAAACTTCTGGGCCATATTGATCGATGCGGAAAAAAGCCTTGCCCATAGATCTTTCAGGAAGGAAATTTGATCATTTGATGATCGCTTGAACGGAAGCGGACTTGCTTTCCGCCGCAAGCACTTGAGCATGCCCATGGCTCAGGTACAGTGACCACGGGGAACGGGCGAGCCCAGGCAGTCGGCCTGGAACTATTCCATCAGGGCGCGATGTGAACTTGAACGTCCAAGAAATCCGCGCCCTAGGTCTCGGCCCAGGGACCACGGCCGGAAACTGATTCATACCGTCTAACCTCAGCACGTACTCCACGCCCAGAAGAAAGGCACGCCCGGCGGATCGCCTGGCACGGCGCAAGTGACGCACATCCCGCAACGCATGTTGCAGCGGATGGTGGTCTCCACGTGGAGGATCCGGGGATGGAGGCGCGCGTATCGTGCGGCGGGGTTACGGCGTAAGAACTGAAACATGAAGCATTATTGATCCCTCACGATGTTGGTTTGCCTTGACTCGATTCCCTCAGAAAACGAAACCATTGATCTGAATCAAACGGTTTTGAAACCGCCATGCAAATTTGGCATGGTTGAACATTTCCCGCTCATGACATAGCGTTTTGAAAATCATGCCCGGTGCTCGGAACCTGTTGATCCGCAATAAACCCTAGGAGTTCTTGCCATGCAACACCTTCCAGTGGGCATCAATACCCTGGACAAGATCCGCTGCGGCGGATTCGTGTATGTGGACAAGACCGAATATGCCTATCGCATCGCGCACAAGCCGGACCGAGCGCAACCTTGTCGCCTTGGATGGCTGGGAGGTTGGCAAAACGCCTGCCTGAGAAATTTCTCCTCCCGATCCGGCGGGAGAAGTCAGAGGTTGCAGGATTGATGCGACAGTATGGAGTGATAATTCCTGAATTACAGTACTTGAAGCATTCGCTGGTTCCGGACAAAATGTGCATATCGCTCTCCGAGCGTGCAGCCTGGTTCCAAAACTACTCAAAAAGATCGGGCGATTAAGGTTTCGTGTGCAAGGGGTCCCACCCTGCGCGGAGTTTCGTGAACCGGCTACCGGGGCCAAGCTCCAGCTGGAATCTGGTTCCAAGTACATTACACCGCTTCCGAACTGGGGTGCGGCGCTCCCGGGATTGCATCGATGATTGACGCAAGTTTCTGAGCAGTTATCTGATTCCAAGAGTAACTATTCAGTCCATCCGAGAAAAATCGGACTGGATACCGGCCTTCGCCGGTATGATTTAACTTTGAATGGACGTGGTATGATACGTCAATCCGGCAAAAGCCGGAATCCAGCTCTCGAGTGATCACAGAGTATGTGCTGAATAGTTACTTCCAAAATATCTATTCAGCATACGACTGCTGCTGCCGAATTCGGCGTCTCTGTCGGATTCGGTATCGGGAACGGGAACGGTAGCGAAGCCATGCGGAGGACCCCCAACGTTTTCGAAACCGATAGCGACCCTGACTCCGACTCCGATTCCCGGAGAAAGATCACGCAACATGTGGTGAGTGCTTACATTCCAACTACAAGGAGGTTTTGTCATGACGGTCACGGAAGCCATTGCAGCCAGACGCAGCATCCGCAAATTCACGGATCAGCCGGTAAGCGAGGAACAGATGTCGAAACTGCTGGAGGCGGCCAGACTGGCGCCGTCCAGCATCAACTGCCAGCCGTGGCGATTCAAGGTGGTCAGGGAGCGGGAGGACGTCCAGTGGCTTTCCGGAGCGCCGACCAAGGGGCAGCGCTGGCTCGCTGGAGCCGGGGCGGTCTTGATCTGCTGCGCGGATGTGCGGCGGTTTGTCGAGGATTCCGCGGCCAATGTGCGCTTTCTCCGGGACAGCGGCATGTTGCCTCCGGAGATGCTGGAGGGGCTGAACGAGTACCTGGGCCGGGCCGAGAACGCCCAGCCCGAAGTTCTGCGCTGGGCAGCGGCATCCAATTGCGCCATCGCCCTGACCCATATCATGCTCCAGGCCGTGGAACTCGGGCTGGGAACCTGCTGGATCGGGATGTACGACGAAGCCGTGATCAAGGAGAGGTTCCAGATCCCCGATCCATTGCCCGTGGTGGCCATGCTGGCCGTGGGACATCCGGCCGAAGCCCCGGATCAGCGGCCCAGAAAAGAAATGGCGGATATTCTTCTCTAGGCGTGCGGCCGATGGCCGCAACCCAAACTGAAGGTGTTTGAACCGCCCGCTTCGCTCAACATTTTGCAGAGAGACCCCGTACAGGCTTGGAAACAATATCGCGCAAGGGGAACTGCCGCCAAAATACTTTAATCACAGCATGCCAGAAGTGATCAACCCAATGATGAAACTGCAAAAAGATCTCCTCGAGCATTTGCCGGCATTTGTTTATTTATTGGCCCAGAATTACACCATTAGTTACGCCAACAAGCATTTTCGGGAGCATTTTGGAGATCATCAGGACAAATACTGCTATCAAGTCATTGCAAATCGCGACAAGCCATGTGACGATTGCATGCTGTCCAAGGTCTTGGAGACGAGTGAAACCCATCAGATTGAGATGGATTGCTCCGATAACCTGACCGTTCAGATCATGGGCACTCCATATGTTGGCGAAGACGGCACACTCCAAGTTCTGGCATTGGGTGTCGACATATCCGGGCGCAGGATGAATGAATTGCTGTTGCAACGATCCCACGACGAGCTGGAAATTCGCGTTAAACGCCGTACCGAAGATTTATATAACTTGAATCTTGGATTGCGATGCGAAATTGAAAATCACAAGAAAACGAGTCAACAGTTGAAGTTCCAGCAGGAAATGTCTTCAGCTTTTGCCAGCCTGAAAAAAGCGTTGCTCAATCCCAATTCCTTCCAGGAAATACCGAATCTCATTCTGAAAAAAGCCATATACCTGACCGGCAGCGAACTTGGCATTGCTGGATATATCAAACCTGAGACAGACCAGCTTGTAAATGCGACCATGGCTGAAGATACGTGGTGCAATTGCGAAATCGAATCCAAGAAATCTACATCTGATATTTTCAAGGAACAATGGTCATGGGTTCTGCGCCATCGCAAACCCCTGCTTAGCAATTACGACAGGAATCATGGCCTTGACGACATGCCAACCGTCCATCCGCAAATCCGTCGCCTTTTGTGTGTTCCGGCACTGTTCAACGGCCAGCCGGTGGGGGTCATCACGCTGGCCAACGCCAAACAGGATTATGCGTCTGGAGATTTGGAGGCGGTGGAACGACTGGCGAATATTTACGCCCTGGCGCTGCACCGGAAACTGGAAGAAAATAAACTGTTATGGACGAACCAGCATCTGAACGCCTTGCTCGAGGCATCCCCTCTGCCGATCATGGTCGTAAATCGGTTCGGAAAGGCTACCTTCTGGAATCAAATGGCCCGCAAGACATTCGGGTGGTCGCAAAAGGAAGTGCAGGAGTTGGGTTTTCCGATGTTTTCAGGAAGCGAGGCTCAACGATTCAATTTGATGCACGAAGACGTTCTGAACGGTATTGACGTGGGCACGACAGAAATCCGGGCAAAATCCAGAAACCATTTTTATATGGACGTTGTGATTTTCTCTGCCCCTGTAATGAGCGTGGACGAGCCGGACAAGATTTGCTGTGGAATTTATATCATGGACGACATCACAGCCGACAAACAGATGGAAACGGATTTGCGGATTTCGGAACGGCAATTACGAGAACTGTCTGCTCAATTACTGCATGCTCTGGAAAAGGAAAGAAAACGAATCGCCCTGGAACTGCATGATCGTATCGGACAATCTCTCACGGCAATTAAATTTTCCATGGAGAGCGCTCTGGTCCAGAATGAAAGCCAAAAGCAGAAGACCTTGCAATCTGGAATCAACATGCTTCGGAACTCCATTGACGAAGTGCGCAAGATATCAATGGACCTGCGCCCGTCCATGCTGGATGACCTCGGACTGCTGGCCACGGCAAACTGGTTTTGTCGCGAATTCAGCCAAACATTCCCCAACATTCGGATCACGAAACGATTTTTCGTAAAGCAAAAGCAGGTTCCAGAACCTTTGAAAATTGTCATCTACAGAGTGATGCAGGAAGCGTTTAACAACATCGCCAAGCACAGCAATGCGACCAAGGCGATTCTCATACTGAAAAAGAACCAGAAATCTCTGGAATTGAAAATTGAAGACAATGGTCAGGGCATTGCCCTTAAGAAGAACATGCCTCCCCCCCATTCAGCCGGGCTTGGTTTGGCCAGCATGCGTGAACAGACGGAAATATCCGGGGGGCACTTCGAAATCATTTCTGCCCTGGATAAAGGAACCATAATCCGCTGCACATGGTTTTTATGAGTGTAACTAATCAGCAGAGCCAGAAAAAGACCTGGATAGCAACAGCGTCGGCCTTCGCCGGCTAGAGTGGTAAAGCTTGCCAGATACGTCATTCCGGCGAAACCGGAATCCAGTGCTGGAGAATGATCATGCTCCGTATGTGTTGAATAGTTACTTATGAGTTTCGGTGAATGATCAACCGGAACATCAAGCCGATCCAGCGATTCCTGGCGAGAACTCAATCCCTTCCCACCAGGCCGGCTTGAATGGCGAAAGCCGTCAAGGCGGATATGCTGTGCAGGCTAAGCTTGTGCATCAGGTTTGCCCGATGCTTCGCCACGGTTTTGGGGCTGATGAACAAGATTTGGGCAATTTTCTTGCTCTTGTTTCCTTCGGCGATCAACTGCAGAATTTCCCTTTCCCTGCTGGTCAGCACATCCAGCGCCGAAGCCGGTTCCGATTCATTTTTCCTACCTACAAAGCGCCTGATCACTCGTTCGGAAATCCCCGCACTGATGTACGTCCGTCCTTCCAAAACGTTCGAGATGGCCAGCAACAATTCCTCATAGGATGAATCCTTGAGCACGTATCCTTTGGCGCCGGCACGAAAAGCGGAAAGAATATATTCATCCGACTGATGGACCGTCAGGATGATAATTTTTGTCTGGGGACACATCTTCGTCAAGGGTTCCAATGCGGTTATTCCGTGCATGCCCGGCATGGAGAGATCCAGAAGCAGCAGATCCGGAGCCAGATTGTATGCCAGACGAATGGCTTCCTGCCCATCGCCGGCTTCACCCACGACCTCGAGGCTTGGATGTGAAGACAAGAGTGACTTCAATCCTTCCCGCAAGATGACATGATCTTCGGCAATTATGATACGGCTTTTAGCCATCCCCCCTCCCTTGTGGATTGAAACCGCCCGTCAAATTCTTCCGCTTAGCCGCAATAGTTCCCAATGACGAGTCCTATCCCTCTCTTGGCTTGCGATTTCCAGCAGGCCAAGGAGATTTTTCACGACTGCTTAACGTGAATAGCAAGTTGCGAGCCCCTTCGAGGCTCGCACGAAAGAGAGTAAAAAAGGCATATTACAAGCCAGGTAAGATTCAATTATGTATTAGGTGTATCGACTGTCTCACGAAGATTTGCTCCCTGGTTCCAGAACATTCTGTCAAAGAGCAAGGCATAAGTCTTTTTGCCATCGCGAATTACACCATTTGGCTTATAGCACTCCTTCCGCAACAATTCATATTGTGACCATAATCATTTCTTCCAATCGAGGAAGAGGCATTATGACCAAGGGAGGTAGTTATGTCTGGTGAAGTGAGTCGAAGATCTTTTTTACGAGGAGCCGGGCTATCCATGGCTGGTTTGGCCGCTTTTGGCGGGGTAGGGCTAGGCCTGAACAGGACGATGAGTACAAACGAGGCTTCTGCGTCGACAGCGCCTTTCACGTATGTCAAGCTTGATCCAGACAAGGCGGCGGCTGCGGCCTTTCAAGCGTATATGGAGCAGGGCGGCTGAGGGCCTGGAGCAGCCGAAGGTCTTTTCGGCTATCTTGCTCAAGAAGTGGGCGCGCCATATACACATTACCCTGCGGTCCTTTTCCGGCCCTTCTCTTCCGGTGTCATTCCTGGGTGGGCCTCCATATGCGGCGCTCTGGTACCACCGTTGGCGCTCTTTGGTGTCGTTGCCGCCCATGATGGAAAAATCATGAGTCAGCTCTGTGATGAGCTGATGGCCTGGTATCAAAAATTTCCTTTTCCTGAATACCAGCCTGCTGGAATGAATTTACCCAAAATAGCCATTGACTCCAGCCTTTGCCATGTCTCGGTAACAAAATGGATGAAAGAGGCAGGCGTGGCGAGGGGTTCGGAGGAACGTAAGCACAGATGCGGAGGTCTCACCTCGGACACTGTCATCAAGGCGGTTCAAATGTTGAATGATTTAGCTGACAAAGGAACCTTCGCCGCGACGACAAGTCCATCGCCTGTGGTTGCCAGTTGCATGAGCTGTCACTCGGCGGAAGTACAGCCCTTCACGCACGGAAAGGAAAATTGCATGAGCTGTCATGGTTCAAAGCTGATCAACATTGAAGACTGTTTAAAACATAAACGTATGCTGTGACCTGTTTCATAAGACAGAGATGTTGATTCACTATTTCTTCTTATAACATCCACGAAAATGTGGATCGGCAGATCAAACGTCGATCCACATCTTTTAACATGAATTCCTCGTACGCATCCATTACCGGCTAGAAGAAGGTGCAAACATGGCTTTCAGGAAAAGGCATATCTGTATTACAGTTCCGCTTGGCGCATTTTTCATTATTTTTTTGACATTACTTTCGTTTCATCATTCAGTGATTGCTGCTCAAGGCGATCGATGCACAGTCACTTCACCTTGCGTTGCCTATGTCAGTGCAGATGAATTCAATTCGATCAAGGCATTCAGCAGAGTCAATGTCGGCCCCTTGAGAGGGTCGGCTGAAAACCTGGGATTAATCAGGTCGGAGCTTACAGAGTATGTCCAAGAACTGTTCAGTAAATATTTTATTGATATTGATTTGAATGAAAAGCTGTTTCCTTTTTCCGTGGATGAACCCCGGGAACTGGGCTACATCCGTTTTACGGTGCGAACAGTTGAAGACGATGACCCTGTAATTCTGCATATCCTGCTCAGATCCGGAAATTACGCCTTGATAGGCAAAGGAATCGCCACTATTCAGATATATGATGAAGACATGCTGCAACTATCTTCTAAAGAAAATATCGACAATGATGTAAAGCAATTACTTGAAGAGATGATAAAGGATCTGGCAAGGAATTTTCACGATGCAAGGAGATAGCTCTTATCAACAGTTAATTGCGATATGACAGAAATTTCAGAAAAAGGGAAAACCCTCTCGCCGGATTCAAGGCCAGAAGGTGTTGCCCAGGCGCGGAAACGCACCGCACAGCATTCCGTTCTGTCCCATGTTCTGCAAGACCCGCACGTTGAAAGGCAGCCCGTCCCGATCCGCATAGTCATGCCGGCGAAGGCAGGCGCTGTTGCTATCCAGGTCTTTTTCTGGCTCTGCTGAGTAGTTACAAACAGATTCCTTGACAAGACGGAAATGACCTGTATTCTATATTTCGTCGTCTAGCTATATGTGCATTCCAGGAGAAAACATGGAGAAAACCCTGAACATGGCCAAGGCCTTGGCCGACGGCAACAGGATGCGCATTGTCGCCGCGCTCATGGATCATGATGAATTGTGCGTCTGCCAACTGACCGAGATGCTCGGGCTGGCCGGGGCCACGGTTTCGCGGCACATGAGCATCCTTCAGGCCGCGCGCCTGGTCAAGAGCCGCAAGCAAGGCCGGTGGGTCTTTTACCGCCTTTCCGGAGAATTTCCCGGATTGCTGCGCCAATGGCTTTTGGAGTCGCTACATGACTCACCGGAGACGGAAGCGGACAGGATGAGCCTTAAATCCATCCTGGCTTGTGAGCCCGACGATCTGTGCCGACGTCAGCGGGAAAGAGCGGAATGTTCCGCAAAATCGCAATAATCAATATCGATTAGGAGCGTGCAATGAGCGAATCCGTTGCCAAACAGATGTCCTTTCTGGACCGTTATCTGACCCTGTGGATTTTTCTGGCCATGATCGTGGGCGTGGGGGCCGGTTATTTCTTCCCGGTCATCCCGGACATCATCAGCCTTTTTCAGATCGGCAACACCAACATTCCCATCGCCATCGGCCTGATCGTGATGATGTACCCGCCCCTGGCCAAGGTCCAGTACGACAAAATGCATCTGGTTTTCCGTCATACTCGTGTGCTTGTCCTGTCCCTGGTCCAGAACTGGATCATCGGCCCGATCCTGATGTTCCTTCTGGCCGTGGCTTTTCTCGCCGACCATCCTGAATACATGGTCGGCCTGATCCTCATCGGACTGGCCCGTTGCATCGCCATGGTCATCGTCTGGAACGACCTGGCCAAGGGCGACCGGGAATACTGCGCCGGCCTCGTGGCCTTCAACTCGGTCTTCCAGATCCTGCTCTTCTCGGTCTACGCCTACCTCTTCCTGACCGTGTTTCCGAGCTGGCTGGGCTTTGAGGGCACCCTGGTGGACATCACCATGAAAGAGATCGCCATCAGCGTGCTGATCTACCTGGGCCTTCCTTTTGCCGGCGGCATCTTCTCCAGGATCTACGGCGTCCGGGCCAAGGGTGAGCAGTGGTACCAGGAAAAGTTCGTGCCCTTCATCAGCCCCTTCACCCTGATCGCCCTGCTTTTCACCATCGTGGTCATGTTTTCCCTCAAAGGCGAATATATCGTTCAATTGCCCTTTGACGTGATTCGCGTGGCCATTCCGCTGCTGATCTATTTCGTAATCATGTTCATCATCTCCTTTTTCCTGTCCATGAAGTTCAATGCCACCTATGAACAGTCCACCTCGCTGAGCTTCACCGCTGCCTCCAACAACTTCGAGCTGGCCATTGCCGTGGCCATCGCCGTATTCGGCATCCATTCCGGTGTGGCCTTTGCCGCAGTAATCGGGCCGCTGGTGGAGGTGCCCGTGCTCATCGGCCTGGTACACGTGGCCCTGTGGTTCAAGCGCAAGTACTTCCCCTTTGCCGTGCATACGCCCACCGGAGTCTGCCATGTGACCTGCGAGCCGGTTGAGGTGGATGCGAAGGCATAGCGTGAGAAATCCGCTCATCAGCGACAGCCCGCTCCGGCACGCGTTACTTCCGGAGCGGGCATTTGGCTGACGTAAAACATATGACGGCAACACTGCCAAGTCATCAGCGAACATATTTGACGACCGATCATCATTTGGCTATTTTGCCAAATACCAAAAATAAACGAGAACTGGATGCGTAATGCATAAAAACGATTTTCGATCCAAGATTTTCAAAGCCCTGGGCCATCCCAGCCGGATTGTCCTGGTGGACGCCTTGTTTGATGGGGAACGATGCGTCTGTGAACTCCGCGAACTTGTGGGAGCTGATGTGTCCACCGTTTCCAAGCATTTGTCCGTGCTCAAAGAGGCCGGCATCGTGGGCTGTGAAAAGCGCGGGGCCAATGTTTATTATTTTCTGCGCATGGAATGCGTGAAAGGGTTTCTCAACTGCGTGGACCGTTTCAATGCCCGCAGGATCGAGGAACATACGTGCATATTGTGCGGCGACGAAAAACTGATCTCAGGAAACAGAAGCAAAGTGACAGAGGCGGAAATCGAAATTCAGCAGTTAGCTGCAAATCACTAACGTGAACCAGAAAAGGAGAGATCAATGAAAATCAAGGTATTGGGCCCAGGTTGCCCCAAGTGTGCGGAGGCGTTGCGGGTTGTCACGGATGCCGTGGCCGAATCCGGAAAACCCGTGGAAGTTGAAAAGGTCACGGACATGCAGGAGTTCATGCGGTACGGCGTGTTCAGCACTCCGGCCATCGTGGTGGACGATACGGTTAAGGTCGTGGGCAAGCTGCCGACCAAAAATGAAGTTCTCGGCTGGATCAATGCCTGATCCGCGGATGCAGATCATGTCCGCCGAAAACGACATGTTTTCCGTTTCGCGGAGACCGTTCTGTCTGAAGGTGCTGATTTTCTTCGGAGCGCTGCTGATTCTGCTGGCCGGACACCCAGCCCTGGCCGAGGAAGTTCCCCAGGCGCCGGTGCCCGGCATGGTCACCGTGGCCAGTTTCGGGGCCGTAAACTGCGTCCCCTGTCGAATGATGGTGCCCATCCGTGAAGAGCTTCAGCAGGAGTACGAGGGCCGGGCGGCCATCGTGTTCATCAATCTGCATCGCCACTATAAACTGATCGACCAGTACGCCATCCAGGTCATCCCCACGCTGATCTTCTACGACGAAAACGGCAACGAGGCGAAGCGGCACATCGGGTTCATGGACAAAAAGTCCATTGAAGCGGAAATGGCCAGACTCGGTGTAAAATAGGATCTGTATGGACCAGTTTTTCATTACCCTGAACATGTGGATCACCAGCGGAACGGGCATTGCCATGGCCGGCAGCTTCTTATGGGGCATGGTCAGCGTATTCTTCAGCCCCTGCCATCTGGCCTCCATCCCGCTCATCGTCGGCTATGTCGCCGGACAGAACAAGCTCATCGAAGGCCGCGCCGCCGCCGGCTACGCCGCATTGTTTTCTTTCGGCCTTTTCGTAACCATTGCCCTGGTGGGTATAGTCACTGCCCTGCTGGGCAGGATGCTGGGCGACATTGGCCCCTGGTGGACGATTCTGGTCGGACTGGTTCTGATCTGGGTGGCCCTGGACATGCTCGGCGTGTCAAGGTGCTCCATGTCCACGGGACTGATGAGCAAACTCAAGGTCAGCGGGCTTTCCGGCGCCCTCATCCTTGGACTGGCCTACGGCGTGCTCTCCGGCTCCTGCACCTTCGGCTTCATTGCCCCGATCCTGGCCATCATCACCATCCAGGAGCAGTTCGCCAACGGCATTCTGCTGATCGTGCTTTTCGGCATCGGTCATTGCATCCCCATTGTTATTGCCGGCAGCTCCACAGCACTTGTCCGGCGCATCCTGGAAAGCCGATCCATGGCCACCGGCGGCCTGTGGTTCAAAAGGGGCGCTGGAACGCTCATCGGCCTGCTGGGGCTGTACTTCATCGCCTTGCCGTTTCTGGAAATCTAGAACAACCCGCACGTCACGAAACAAGGAATCAAAATGAGTTCAAAGATTGCAATCGGCATTGTGCTTGTCCTGGTCGCCCTGCTCGGAACCATTGTGCTGATCCATCAGTACCAGGCGGATCAGCTCAACGACACGGCCGCCGTGGACCTTCAATCTCTCGGAGACGGTTCAGCCCACGAAGCGAACATCGAACTGGACCCGAGCCTGCTGCCGGGCAATCCATCCCCGCTGCCGCGTCTAGTGGACCTGGGCGCGGACAATTGCCTGCCCTGCAAGCTGATGGCGCCCATCCTCCAGGAATTGAAGGTCGATTACGCCCACCTTTTCGCCACGCACTTCATCGACGTCTGGAAAAATCCGGCGGCAGGCAGGCAATTCAGCGTGCGCATGATTCCAACCCAAATTTTTTATGATGTCGAGGGCAAGGAACTGTTCCGCCATGAAGGCTTCATGTCCAAGCAGGATATTTTGCGACGGTGGAAGCTGTTGGGGATCGAGGTGGAGGCGACGAGTTGAGATGGTCCTCCATGAAAACGGCCTTGCGGGAGACCGCTCCCTCACCTGTGTTCTTCCGATTTGAGACCGATATGAGTTATTTACTTGAGAAAATGCAGTTATCGGCGTCGGCGTCGGTATCGCTATCGAAATCGATACAGTTCGTTAGCCCATCCATTCATTCGATCCCGATTTCGATTCCGACCCCGATACCGATACCGATACCGATACCGAAAGAGAAGTTCAGCCACGCAAAAGAAGTAAACGAGGCGCACTCATGAACTGGAAAATCGAATGGAAGCCGCTGGTTGCCATAGTGGTTGTTTTCCTGGCCATATTCTACCTGCCCGTTGGCCAACCCCGCTTTGACAATGCCGTTCAGGAAGCGCTGTACCTGGCTCGCTGGTACGCCCAGGAACACGTCCTGCTCTGCCTGATCCCGGCTTTTTTTATAGCCGGAGCCATCGGCGTCTTCGTCAGCCAGAGTTCCATCCTGCGCTACCTCGGCCCTCAGGCGAACAAGGCCTGCGCCTACGGCGTGGCATCCTGCTCCGGCTCCATCCTGGCCGTCTGCTCCTGCACCATCCTGCCCCTGTTCGCCGGAATCTACCGGATGGGCGCGGGCATCGGGCCGGCCACGGCTTTTCTCTATTCCGGGCCGGCCATCAACATCCTGGCCATCGTGCTCACGGCCCAGGTTCTCGGCCCGGAACTGGGCATCGCCCGTGCCGTGGGCGCCATCTTCTTTGCCGTGGTCATCGGCCTGATCATGCACATGCTCTATCGGCGGGAAGAGGCGGACAAGACCGCGAACATGGTTCTGCCCGATGAGGAGCCCAAGCGCGGGCTTGGCAAGAACGGACTCTACTTCCTGAGCATGATCGGCATTCTGGTCTTTGCCAACTGGGGCGCGCCAAGTGAAGCCACCGGCATCTGGCAGACCGTCTATGAAAACAAGTGGCTGCTCACGACCATATCCGGACTGGGGCTGGCCATGATCCTGCCCGCCTGGTTCGGCCTGCCCTGGTCCCGGATGTTCATGGTCGCGCTGCCCACCGCGGCCCTGGCCCTGGCTTTCCCAGGCGTGCCCGTCCTGGCCTTCACAGCCGGATTTGTCGGCCTGTCCATAGTCATCAGCACCCGGGAGGACGAACTGGGTCAGTGGTTTTCCACATCCTGGATCTTTGCCAAACAGATCCTGCCCCTGCTGTTCATCGGCGTGCTGGCGGCCGGACTGCTGCTCGGACGTCCAGGCGAAGAAGGGCTGATCCCTTCGGCCTGGGTCAGCGCGGCCGTGGGCGGCAACTCCCTTGGCGCGAACTTCTTCGCCTCCTTTGCCGGGGCGTTCATGTATTTCGCCACCCTGACCGAAGTGCCCATCCTGGAAGGCCTGCTGGGCAGCGGCATGGGCAAGGGCCCTGCCCTGGCCCTGCTCCTGGCCGGACCGGCCTTGAGTCTGCCGAACATGCTGGTCATCCGCAGCGTCATCGGCACGCAGAAAACCCTGGTCTTCGTCAGTCTCGTGATTGTCATGGCCACCTTTAGCGGGCTGATCTACGGGCACTTCTGGGGATAGCGCCGACAAACACCCATCTGGAATCCAAGGAGAGATATCATGTCCAAGACGAGCATTCTGTTTCTCTGCACCGGCAATTCCTGTCGCAGCCAGATGGCTGAAGGCTGGACCAGACACCTGAAAAGCGATTCCATCGACGCCTATTCCGCGGGCATCGAAAAACACGGACTTAACCCTCTGGCCGTGAAGGTGATGGCCGAAGCCGGAGTGGACATCAGTTCGCAGACCTCGAAAACCCTGGATGATCTGCCGGACGTGGAATTCGATTACGTGATCACCCTCTGTGGACACGCTCAGGAGTCATGCCCGTTCTTTCCGGCCAAAACCGCCAAGATCCATGTGGGCTTCGACGATCCGCCCAAGCTTGCGGAAACTGCTCAGAACGAAGAGGAAGCCCTGGGCCATTACCGCCGGGTGCGCGATGAAATCCTCGATTATGTTCAGACCCTGCCGGAATCCCTTGTTGTTCCGGAAAAATCATAGCAGTTTTAGGATTTAACCGGCTGTTGTAATAACTGCTCAAACCAAACTTCAGCCGAAAGTTGGCCCTGATGCGTTACACCGCTGCCGCACTGGGGTGCGGCGCTCCCAGGACTTAATCCCGTCAATGCCGCACGTTTTGAGCAGCTGCCTATTGCATTTGCATCTCCGGAGCTTGTAACGGATGTATCTTCTTCCACAAGAATCTGATCGGCCCTTCCGGCGCACCCTTCGACATCTGGCGATGTTCTCGCTCGTCCTCTGCCTGTTATCCGGCATGGCCGAGGCACGGCCGGACGTGACCCTGGAAACAAGAATCGGCCAGATGCTGCTGGTCGGCTTTCGCGGCCTTGAAGTGGACGAATCAAGTCCAATTGTCCAGGACATCCGGTCCGGGCGGATCGGCGGCGTGATTTTGTTTGATCGCGACGAGGCTCTGAACACCCCGGAGCGCAATATTGCCTCTCCCGTGCAGCTTGAACGGCTGGTAGCCGACCTCCAGGCCGCGGACCCGGACATGCCGCTTTTCGTGGTTATTGATCAGGAAGGAGGACAGGTCAGTCGCCTCAAGGAAGAACTCGGCTTCTCCCCCACGGTTTCCCAGGAATGGCTCGGCAACCGGAATGATCCGGTCCTCACGGCCCGGCAGGCTCGCCAGACTGCTCGAAATCTTGCCGAACTGGGAATCAACGTGAATCTGGCGCCCGTGGTGGATTTGAACGTGAATTCGGACAGTCCGGTCATCGGCAAGCTGGAGCGCAGCTTTTCATCCGATCCGGAGGTCGTTGCCGAACATGCTTTTGAAGTGCTGGTCATGCATCAGGTCGAAGGAGTTTTATGCGCCCTGAAACACTTTCCCGGTCTTGGCAGCTCCACCGTGGATTCGCACCATGGCTTCATCGACGTGACCGATACCTGGTCAGATGTTGAACTCGAACCCTACCGGAAAATCCTGAGCGCATACGGAGCGGACATGGTCATGGTCTCCCATGTCTTCAACGCCTCATTGGACCCGGAGTGGCCCGCGAGCCTTTCCATATCCATCACCCAGGGGTTGCTGCGCAACCAGCTGGGCTATACGGGAGTGGTTGTTGCCGACGACATGCAGATGCCGGCCATCACCGACAACTATTCTCTGGAAACCGCTCTGGAGCGAACCATCCTGGCCGGAACCGATATCATTATCCTCGGCAATAACATGACATATGACCGGCACATCGCGGAACAAGCCGTACGCATCATTGTCAAGCTGGTCCGGGAAGGCCGCGTGCCCGAAGCGAGGATCAACGAATCCTACATTCGGATCATGCATCTCAAGAATCGGCTTGTTGACCACGGCGATCAGGACTGCAGGCTCTGCGACGCGTATTGAGAGGGGGTTGGCTTTGGCGGCCTATATGAGGCATCGTTAACAACGACAACACCAGCTATTGCGCGCAAATGTCCTTAAATCGTTGTAACTCCAGTTCGAATCATAAAGCTTCCACCTTTCTCGCACCATCCATCTGACCTGAACGTAATAAAAATTCAAAAAAGTTTTGAGAGGAGTTCAATGAAAAAACCTATGATTACAATATACGGTTGGATCGTTAAATTTCAGTATGTTAGGCGGCAAGCTGTGCTATACTTTCTCATCTTATTGTTTAGTGATTCACCAAAGCGCGAGCGGCGACCTTTTTAATAATTTGCAAACAATTATTTAAAATCAATGATGATTTAATTGGTTTTTGAGGTGGGGGCAATTCGATCGTGATCCAGCTTGTTGGCTTGAAATTTGACAAAGTATTGCATGATGCTATCCCTCTCGCTACGATATGCAATACTTTACCAGGAGGCCAACATGTCTTCTTGTCTATCGCCAGATCAAAAGCTTGCCCCTCCCTTCTCGGAACAACCATGCTGGCAAATCGAACCCCTTGCAACTCGACTCAACTACTCAGTTCCCTCTACACGGCGTTTTTTGAGCGTGGTTGGATACCACAGAAGCTTTTCCCACAATGGCAAATGGTACACTCTGAAAAGCATTCCCAAGTTCGGCCACGACGGGTTATGGTTTTCGGACGACATCGGCTTTTCCAGGGTAGGCAATCTCAACAAAACCCTTGTCAGGCTGGTCAATCGCAGCCCCAAGGGAATTACTGCCGAGGCCTTGGGAGAAATACTGCGTTGTCGATGTCATTCGGTGCTTGTCCAGTTGTGCAGGCAGGGGCGGTTGCAGCGGGACAAAATTGGACGTTCTTTCGTCTATTTTTCCCAGGATATGACCACTGCCGACAAGCAACGCCAATCCGCGGCAAATCGGGCCATGCCATCGGAATTGCTTCCTGCCGAGATCGCGGTTTTCGTCTTGGCGGAATTCATCCGGTCCCCCAATCTCAGCTTCGAGGAACTGGCAATGCATATAAAGCGCACAAGGCATGTGAGCATCAAAGCAGCCCAGATCGAAAAGCTGTTTGCGCAGCACGGGTTAAAAAAAACTCCAGAAACTACGGCCCGCAAGCAATCGAGGCGTTGAAACGATGTCAGGCGCTTCTGCAACGGGAAATATCCCCGGCGGCATTATTCCCAAAACCGCCAGTGGTGTCTTTTGTTCCGGAGCAGGAAAACTGCACATGCACCCATCCGCGACTTGTCCAGAAAACGCGCAGAAAAGTTGTTTACAGCATGGCCGGACCATTCATCGCACATGAAACCGTACTTAACTGCCCTCAATGCTCACGAGCCATGGGCTCCGAAACGCTGCTCCGAATGGTGCCGACTCGATGCAACGTGGCCTATGACGTCTTGGTCTTTGTCGGCCAGGCTCTGTTCAGAAACTTCCGCACACTCGACGAAGTGCAAACTGAACTGAAAATGCGCAACACGCACATCAGCCTCTCAGAGATCGACTACCTGGGCCGCAAGTTCATCAAGTATCTGGCCCTTGCTCATGCCCAAGCCGCGCCCTGCATCCGCCAGAAAATGCGGATGGCCGGCGGATATGTCCTCCACCTGGACGCCGCCCATGAAGGAGATGCGCCAACCTTGTTCAGCGGCCTGGACAGTCTGAGTCAATTTGTTCTGGGCAACATCAAAGCACCCAGCGAAAACGCCGTCCACATCAAACCGTTCCTGAAGAACATTCAAGACACGTATGGTACGCCGGTTGCCTGCGTCCATGACATGGGCACCGGCATTTGCAAGGCGGTCAACGAAACCTTCCCCGGCATTGCCGACTTCATCTGCCATTTCCACTTTCTGCGTGATGCCGGCAAAGACTTCCTGGAACCGGCATACTCGCGATTGAGAAACCGCCTGAAATCATTTGCAGCGACTACCAACCTGCGAGCACTCATTCGGCAAATACGGCAATCGCTGGGGCAAAGCCCTGATTTACCCTTGCTGGTTGATGCAGTGAATACAAAAACTCCGCCCCATAATGTCGAAATGCTGCCGTCTTTGTCCGCGTATTCTCTGGCGCTATGGGCCTTGCAGGGCAAAAACAACGGCAACGGATATGGCTTTCCCTTTGATCGTCCGTTGCTGGAGTTTACTGAGCGAATGCTTGAATTAGACCGGTATTTGCCCAGGCTCCTTGAACACCCCTGCGGCCTTGAAGATAACCACAAACCTCTGCGCGTCTTGGCAAAAAAGATATCCAACATCGCCAATGATCCCGAATTGGTCCAGGCAACGACAGAACTGCGATGGCGCGTCGAAGTGTTTGACGATCTGCGCAACGCCATGCGCATTGCCACGCCGGACGAAAATAACGGCCTCAACGATGACGGTTCGTCTGAAGCCATGTCAACCATCCGCCAGGGTGTTGAAAAGTTCCGACATAGGCTCCAAAAGGAAAGCCGTTTGGCTGATGACCAGCTTTGCCTCAAAATGGAGCAACAAATTGATAAATACGGTAAAAAGCTCTTTGCCGACCCCATTATGGTAGCCAGTCCGCAAGGCTTTGTCACAATCTACCCTCAGCGGACCAATAACATTCTCGAACGCTTATTCCGCGGCCTGAGAAGAGGCCATCGCCGCAAAACCGGCAACAATTCCATGCGAAGAACACTACAGGCGATGATCGCCGATACTCCGCTTGTCAAAAACCTGGACAATCCCGCATACATGGAAGTGCTTCTCAACGGAAAAGACAGCCTGGAGGAACTCTTTGCCAGTATCAGGTACGAGGACGAAAAGGACAGCAACAGTTCAAACGGAGACACCGACCGGATACTCCCTGGTGGGCGTGCAATCATCAAAAAGCAAGGGTTACCACAACAGATCCTCGAGTTGTTCATGAAAACGAAATCAGCTCAAGACAGTCAATCCAACTGAATTTTGTAACCATAGGAAAAAACTGTTGCTTTTCTTGTTGTTGCCGGTCTTGCTCACGGTGTCCAACCTCCATGCCGATGAGCAGACCATGGAAGACTACCTATTGCAATACGACTATGCCGCCCGCTGGGACATGAAGATTACCAGCCAGGAGCTGGTTGCTTTGCTCCAGCAGGACAAGGTCCAATTCGTGGATATCCGGTTTGCCGAGGAACAGGCGACCTGGAAAATGGGCTTTGGCCTGCACATCCCTCTGCCCGACCTGCCCCGACAACTGCATAGGCTCGATCCCAACAAGCTGGTGGTCACGGCCTGCCCGCTCAAGGACCGGGCCATCATCGCCATGACCTACCTGAGGACGAAAGGGTACGACGTGAAATACCTGTCCGACGGCATGCTCGGTCTGGCCGAGCATCTGCGAGGAGACATGGCACTGGAACTGACGGACGTGCTGCCTCCGCCCCGTCAGGACGATCCTTTGGAATCATTTGGCATTTGTCCTGGTTGATTGCCCGGCCTGTTGATCACGATCATCTGTCCGATTGTTTCTGTTCGTCGGACACACCTTCCCCCGCACCGCAACAAGGAGCCATTTCCAACGGCTGCATCGGCTTCAAGTTCGTTTCCTTCTCAGACTGAGAAGGTGGCGACCAGCTTCAGGTCGGTGCGGGGGGCTCTGTGTTTTCCGCACTAAGCCGGGAATGACTCTCGGAGCATGGGTTATCGCCCGCTCCCCCTACTTTGTCACCCGGCGCCGCGGCCTCCCGATCTGCCTCCGTGACTTCTTCAAGACCCGTACTGCAACATCGGGAACTCTTGGACCCAAAAAGTTGTCCATACAATCCCCTGCTCTTTTCAAATTCGGACAATGCATCCCCCTAACTCAAGGCAATTGATAACTACTCAGCTCATCCGAGAAAAATTGGACTGGATACCGGCCTTCGCCGGTATGACTTAACTTGGAAGGCCTGGTACGATACGTCATTCCGGCGAAAGCCGGAATCCAGCTCTGGCGAGTGACCACAGAGTATGTGCTGAATAGTTACGGCAATTGAAACAAAAAAATCTCCCTGGCAGCATCCTGCCAAGCAGACAACCACTGACGGTGTTGATACCAGCCAAGCCCCATGCGCTCCCGGAGAAGCCCGGCCGGAACGTTCCGGCCGGAAAAGGATCATGGCAACACAAATCAAGGTCGTCCGCAACCCAACAAGCTCAGCTTGATGAAGGGTAATTGCATCGTTGGAGAGATGCGGAGCCAGTGACCCCGGCCATGGACCGAAACCTGATCTTCAGGGTTCTGGTTATTCTCAAGAGCATCACTGACAGCCACCGGCAGCCACCGAGGGTAGGTTGAAGTTTTCACAATCATTGATAATATAACGTTTTGACCTGTTTCTCCCCCTGGAGCTACCGTTTCATTCCCTGCGAGGACCTCGCTAAGTTGAATTCCGGCCCGCAATCCGAGTGACCATCGTCCAGTCAAACTCCCTCCTCAACAGGACAAGGACCCCTGCCATGACAACACTGATTATTATTCTGATCGTGAGCGTGATATGCGTTGTTTTTGGTCTGATTCTCATCGCTCTATCGATAGGGATCGGGTACCTGATCGCCCTGATGATTCCGTCTTTGACCATTACCCATACCATCACAGCCGGTGCCGTCCTGACGACCTTCATTTTCTATTCTTTCGTGAAACTTTTTTCCCTCATCAACAACGCTTCTGAGGAAATGGAAAACGACGCTTCCAGCGACTCCGAGCAAGACGACGAATCATCCGATATTCCCGACGTCAAAAGCCGTGCCCCCATCTACATCATCCCTTCCTCCTTCGTTCCCAAGTCCAAACGGTCCAGCACCCGTAAAAAACGCAAACCAAGAGGGGATTCCAAAGAATAGCTCTTCATGCGCATCACATTTCAGTTTGAGGCAAAGATGCGGGTGTCGTTGATTGCGCGGAAGCTCTTGGCGGGAGCCGAAAAACAGTTTCCGCGATCCTGAACGGCCGCTCCGGTATCAGCCCGCAAATGGCGCTTCGTTTGACCAAGGCCTTTAATACCACCCGGAGAGTTGGTTGAATCAGCAGATGCAGTACGACTTATGGAAGTGAACAACAGGCCAAGGATCTCAAGCTGCGGAAACTGAAGGCGGCATAACCATCGTACGGTGAAAAGCCGCGACGCGGTTCAAACGCCGTCCCTTCCTCGCCCCCTTGACCGCCTCTCCGTGTCGGATTATTTTCAGCACAATTATCCAATCCGGCAACAGGAGACATGGCTATGCGTACGCAAGATTATATTTCCGCCACAACGCTTTCCAAAAAGACATCCTCTACCCTGGATGCCCTGGAACGTGGCGAGGCTGAAGAGTTGATCATCCTCAAGAACAATGAGCCCAAAGCCGTCCTGCTCTCCATGGCCACTTACGAATCCATGCGGGAAGAGATCGAGGACCTGCGTCTGGCCTCGCTGGCCATGGCCAGATTTGAATCCTTTGACCGTGACAGGGCCGTCCCGCATGATCGCATGATGGAGAAATTCGCTCCATGACCTGGACGGTCCTGTATCACCACGATGTCGAGGAGGATTTGGAAAGCGTGGGTCCGGCCATGGCGCGGCGCATTGTCCTGGCCATCGACCAGAAATTGACCCAATCTCCCCTACAATTCGGTGCTCCCCTGTCCGCCGGCCTGGCTGATTTTCGCAAGCTGCGGGTTGGTGATTGCCGGGTCGTGTATCAGGTAAGAGAGCATGAGGTTGTTGTTTTTGTCCTGGCCGTTGGTCCCAGAAGAGATAAGGAAATTTACAAGGCTGCGCTGCGAAGAAAGACACAGCCGCACCAGCGGTGATTGATTTTTTCCTGGCTAACGGTCGGCACAGCGCATTTCCTAGCATGGGGTCAAGTCTACTCTTGACCTATATATCTTTCAAACTATGAGCCCGTCTGCTGCAATGCTTTATGGAGTGAAGCATCTGCTGGGTTTCAATGATGAAGGTTCACGCCATTTGAAGGCGTAGACGGCATGGCGACATCCGGATCGGCGAGGTACTGGGCGATGGTCTGGGCCAAATTGTTCGCGGCCGGCGGGTGGTGACGCAACCAAAGCTCTGGTTCGATGAGTTCCAGCTCCATGACCGCCAGCCGTCCGTCGTCGCACCGAACCATATCCACTCGACCATAACAGGGAGACGGGTCGCAGACGGCCATGGCCCGCTCGGCCAGTTCCACATGTTCCGGGGACGGTTCCAGATGGTGAACTGTTCCGCCGAAATCGTCCTGAACACGAAAATCGCCTGCTTTCGGCACCTTCCGGACCGCATGGGTCACCCGGCCATTGATGACCATCACTGTATCTTCGCCGGTATGGATGATGTCTTTGATGAATGGTTGAAGCAGGAATGCCTCGGTGTCGAGGTGCGGTTGGAGTTGAGCTTGCACCGAGTCGGCGGTTTCGCGATTGAGACGGTGGGTGTGGCGTGCGCCGCCGGATACGCACGGCTTGAGGACCGCTTCGTCCCATCCGGCCGCATCCAAAACTTCTCGCAGGCGCTGGGCGTCGCCGGCTTCAAGAAGCTGAAACGGCACAACGGGAACGCTTCGAGAAGCCAGGTCGGCCAGGTAGTGCTTGTCCAGATTCCACCAGATGATTTCCGTGGCGTTGCACAGCCGGGTCTGGGACTGGACGCGACGCAGCCAGGTGCTGAATTCGGTGATCCGGTCAAAGTAGTCCCATGTGGTCCGGAAGACGGCGCACCGAAACATGGACCAGTCGACATCTGTTCGGGACCAGTCAACCCGAGTGGCGGACAGTCCGACTTGGGCGAGGGCATCCTGGAGCAGCTCGTCGTCGCGCAGGATGTTGCCCAGATACCAGTCGTCCCGAGCCGAAACATTCACGGCGTAGCGGCGTTCGGTCAAAAGAGCTACATCGGCCTTTGGCGGGGTGGTTGGCTGGCGCCTGTTCATTCGTCGGACCTTCTTTGGGAGATTTAGCGGATTGCGCCGAAAAGACGCTTAACAGTTCGGACTGCGTTTCCTCGGTAGCCATGTCCGGACAATGCTCGTGGCTCGGCAATAATGCAGCGACCCGGATTCGGGATGTCGGGACAGGATGGGTTCAGGGGAAATGGGCAAATGGCGCAGGATGGCTACCCGAACTGGATGACCCAGCACTATGCAACATTGGGCGAGGGGATGGTCGTCGAGCATGCCGGGAACCCCTCAAATCGTTGATCGCGAATAAACAATAGTGCTGTTTGGGTCAATGAGAACTCGATTATTCATATCAGGCGATGTTCTTCATGGCCGCGGTCAGCCGCGGAGAGACGAACAACCAGCAGAATTCAAACTGTCTGAGGAACCAGTTGTCGGTTCAATTTCCAAGATCATTGTCAATATGGGAAAATGAGGTGATGTCATGAGGAAAATCGTCATACTCGGCGCTGGAACCGGCGGGACGATGATGGCCAATCGGCTGTGCGAGAACCTGCGCACGGAAATTGATCAGAACAAGATCAGCGTGACCATTGTGGACGAGGACCGGACCCACGTTTACCAGCCCGGACTGCTGTTCCTGCCTTTCAGCATGTACCGGTCCAGAGAGGACGTGCTCAAACCTCGGGACGTCTTTCTGCCCTCGGAGGCCAAGTTCATTGTTTCCAAGATTGAAAAGGTGGATCCGGACGCCAAGAAGGTTGTCCTGAAAAAAGGGACCATTGACTATGATCTGTTGATCATCGCCAGCGGTTCGCGTTGCGATCCGACCGAAAACGAGGGTTTGTTGGGGCCGAACTGGCAGAAGTCCATTTTCGACTTCTACACCCTGGACGGCGCCCTGAAGCTGCAACAGGCCATGCGCTCCTTCAGGGGCGGCAGGATCGTGCTCAATGTCGCCGAAATGCCCGTCAAATGCCCGGTGGCCCCTCCTGAATTCGTAATGCTCGCGGACTGGTACTTCCACGAGCGCGGCCTGCGGGACAAGGTGGAAATCGTCTTTGCCACGCCGCTGAGCGGCCCCTTCACCAAGCCTCTGGCCTCCCAGACATTGAAGTACGTCTGTGAGGAAAAAAATATCAAGATCGTGCCGGATTTCGCTCTGAGCCATGTGGACAACGAAAACAAACGCATTGTTTCCCATGACAAGCGGGAGGAAGAATTCGATCTCCTGGTCTCCATTCCGACCATGAAGGGCGCGCAGTTCATCATCGATTCGGACATGGGCGACCCCCTGGGCTGGGTGCCCACGGACAACCACACCCTTCAAAGCAAGAACTTCAAGGACATCTTCGTCATCGGCGACGCCACCAACGTGCCCACCTCCAAGGCCGGCTCCGTGGCGCACTTCGAAAGCGAAATCCTGATCGAGAACATCCTGCGCCATTTGGACGGCCTGGAACCGCTGCCCAAGTACGACGGGCACTCCAACTGCTTCATCGAGTCCGGATTCGGCAAGGCCCTGCTCATCGACTTCAATTACACCCAGGAGCCGTTGCCCGGAAAGTTTCCTCTGCCCGGAGCCGGGCCCTTCACCCTGCTCAAGGAGACCAAGATGAACCATTACGGCAAGATGATGTTTCGCTGGGCCTACTGGCATCTCCTGCTCAAGGGCAAGGATCTTCCGGTTTCCCCGTTCATGACCATGGCCGGCAAGGAAATGCCTGAACCGGTCACGGCGTAGGAGGTGGACCATGAATCTGGAACAACATGTGGAAACGTTGACTTCCCTGGAGCGCAAGATGGACGAAATCTCCACCATGGCCAGGGAGATGATGCGGCGCAATGAAATGGCCCAGGATCTGGCCAAGGATCTGAACATCGTCGGCAACGCGGCCATGTTCTCACTCCAGGAGGAACTGGAACTGGAGAACGTCCAGGTGGACGGGCGAGAACTGCGGCAGATGCTGATCCTGTTTCTGAAGAACATTCACAACATCAACTACGCCATGCGGCAACTGGAAGCCGTATCCGAACTGGGCAAGGAATCCTACGACACCATCCGCGGCCTGCTTCTGGACTATATCGAACGGGCCTCGGAATGGGAGAGAAAGGGCTATTTCCAGACCGCGACCAAATCAGTGGACATCATGGCCAGGATGCATGACAGCATGCCCAGGGACACCCTGGACAGACTGGAGAAGTCAGCTCCGGAAATCATCGGCCTGCTCTCGGACCTGGCCGACCCGGAAACCATCAGGCAGACCCGGCAAATGCTCCGGATGCAGAAGTATCTGGTGCCGGCCCTGGTGACGGCCTGGGTTGTGCCGGTGGGGTTGTTGGTGCTGCTGTTGCTGAGGACATGATACAAGGGGTAACTACCACTACAGCGACATTTCCATTTCCGTCTGATCAGGTTCTATTCACCACGGGGCACACGGGGAACAAAGGGAAAAGAGCTTGGTTTTACGGAATATGTTCCCCGTGCCCCCCCGTGATCCAAGTGGTAAACAATCAGCGGTGTCGATTGGAGCATCAAAATGTCGTTGTGGTGCAATTCAGCACATCCTCTGAACACACGCGCCAGCACTGGATTCCAACTTTCGCCGGATTGACGCATCATACCACATCCTTTCCAAGTTTAGTCATACCGGCAAAAGCCGGTATCCAGCCAGCTTGCCACAAGGTTTGAAAGCTACCCTTATCCCGCTCTATCAACTGAGTACTTACTTTTGCCTTGTCGCAGGCGAACCGGAATGGATGCACTTTCTTGCCAGTCCGTCTGTTCCGGCTTAACTATTTGATAACGTGCCAACCTGGAGGTTCATATGAAGGAGAATGTAGGAAGCGTAGATCAAGCTGTTCGCGGCGTGTTGGGTCCAATTTTGATTTGCAAGGGATACTTTCGCCTGGGGGGAAGCAAGGGTCGCCCCCTCGGCCTGCTCGCCATGCTGGCCGGAGTCAGTCTGCTTGAAAGCGCGATGACGAGGGTTTGCCCACTGAGCAAGTATCTCGGCATCGACACCCGTTCAATGCAGGAAAAACGCCGGGACCAGAATTACTGTAGCATTCCAGACTGAAAGATCCGAGTCGGCCAGGTCATTTTTTTTCTCAGCTAACTGCCCAGAAATAATTTGGCTGGTTTACCTGTTTTGTTGGATCGACTGGCAGATCTGTTCTCCCGACTTCTGTTTTCAGGAAAAAGGGAAAGGTGGCCTTGAAGAAGGGTGATCTGGGAGTTCAACCATGATGGCTGATCGCCTTGAAGGACCCGTTGCTCGTGGCCGTGTTGATCGTCCTGGTTCTGGATGGTACCAATGCTGACTGCCCCCACCAAAGCCGCGCCCAGAGACGCGGCTTTGGCCTTACGAGAACCTGACCCGGCAGGCCTTGGGCGAGCCCTCAACCATCCATTTACATCTTCATTCCATGCCCCCACATCCATTTCCCCACTCGACTTCCAGACCTCGCATCATCGGCGTGGACACCGGCGGAACCTTCACGGATCTGATCTACCAGGACGGCGAAGGGTGGCAGGTGTTCAAGCTGCTTTCCACTCCGGACAACCCGGCCCGGGCCGTGCTGGATGGGTTGCGGGCCGTGGCCGGAAGCGGTCCGCTGCAGGTGGTCCATGGTTCCACCGTTGCCACCAACGCCATTTTGGAACGCAAGGGGGTGCGCACGGCCCTGGTCACCAATGCCGGATTCGAAGACGTGATGGCCATCGGCCGTCAGAACCGGGCCCGGCTCTACGACCTGGCCTATGTCAAGGAACCGCCCCTGGTGCCGGAGGAATTGTGCTTTGGCGTACCCGGACGGATGCTCCAGAGCGGTGAGGAGCGGAAGCCTTTGGACGAAGCCCGGGCAAAGGAAGTGATTCAAAAAATTCTCGTTGCCGGGGTCGAATCCGTGGCGGTCTGCTTTTTGTTCGGCTTTGCCAATCCGGCCCACGAGCGGCGCATGGCTGAACTGCTGTCCGAGGTGAGCGGGGAAAGCGGCCCGCCGGTCTCCCTGTCCCATGAAATCCTGGCCGAATTCCGGGAGTTCGAGCGAACCTCCACCACGGTGATCAACGCCTACGTCTCCCCGAAGATGCACGGCTATCTCTCTTTTCTGCAGGACCATCTTCAGGCATGCACAGAAGAGGGCGGACCTGCCGAAAGCACGCTGCGGATCATGCAGTCCAACGGCGGCTCCATTTCCGCGGCCACGGCCATGCGGGAGTCCGTGCGGACCATCCTCTCCGGGCCGGCAGGCGGGGTGGTCGGCGCTCTGGCCATGGGCCGGATGTCCGGCTTCGACCGACTGATCACCTTTGACATGGGCGGCACCTCCACGGACGTGGCTCTGCTGGACGGCGACCTTTCCCTGACCACGGACGCGGCCATTTCCGGCTATCCGGTACGGACGCCCATGCTGGATATCCACACCGTTGGCGCCGGCGGCGGATCCATTGCCGGACTGGACGCGGGGGGTGCGCTGACCGTGGGTCCGGAATCCGCCGGGGCCGATCCGGGACCGATCTGTTACGGACGCGGCGAGCGGATCACGGTGACGGATGCGAATCTCTTTCTGGGCCGCCTGTTGCCGGAACATTTCCTGGGCGGGAACATGGCTCTGGACGTACAGCGCATCCAGCAGCCCTTCGCTGCCCTGGCCCGGGAGTTGGGACTCAGTCCCCCGGAACTCGCCGAAGGCATTCTGTCCGTAGCCAACGCCAACATGGAGCGGGCCATCCGGGTCATCTCCGTGGAGCGTGGTTTTGACCCACGGGAGTTCACCCTGTTCTCCTTTGGCGGGGCCGGAGGTCTGCATGCGGCGTATCTGGCCAGGCTGCTGAACATGCCCCGAGTGTTGATTCCCAGAAATCCCGGCATCCTTTCGGCCGTGGGCATGGTCATGGCCGATGTGATCAAGGACTATTCCCAGACCGTCATGCGTGAGGCCCAATCAAACCGGCCGGATGGCATCCCGAACGATCTTGCCGGCGAGCTGTTGGAGTTGTTCGCGCCAATGGAGCGACGGGCCGTGGACGAAATGGCCGCGGAGGGTCTTTCCGGCGCTGATGTCCGCCTGGAGCGGTTCCTGGACATGCGCTACCATGGCCAGTCCTTTGAGATCATTACTCCCTTTGATCCGAAAGCCAATTTCGTGAACGCCTTTCACGAACTGCACGAAAAAGCCTACGGGTACCGCAACCAGGACAAACCCGTGGAGATCGTCACCCTGCGCCTGCGGGCTCGAGGCATGCCGGACAAGCCGCTTTTTCCAGCCATCGCCCAAGGCACGGACCAACCGCCTGCCGCGGCCCTGCTGGATACCCGTCCGGTAATTTTTGAAGGCCGGCCCCACCAGACCGCGATCTGGCAGCGTGAGGCCCTGCTGTCCGGCAACCACATTCCCGGTCCGGCGGTGATCGTGGAGTACACCTCCACCCTCCTGGTTCCGCCCTTTGCCCTGGCCCTGGTGGACGATTACGGCGCGCTGATTCTGGAGATCAAGGCTGACTGACAGGGACTGCTCAAAAACTTACGGTCAACGGGTTGAGCCTGGGAGCGCCGCACCCCAGTGCGGCAACGGTGTAACGCACTCAAGATAAAGATCCACCTGAAGCGTGGCCCTGTAGCTGGTCACGAAACCTCGCGGAGTTTGCAATCCTCGCACGGCAAACCGCATCGCCCGACCTTTTTAAGCAGTTACGACTGACAAGGCAGTCGGCACAGGACAGAGAATAGATGAACCGCGGTGAAAGACGCGTAACCGCCGGCCAACGGAACCGGAAAATTATGACCCTGAATCCCATTCTCCTGGAAGTGTTCAAGAATCGTTTTTCCTCCATTGCCGAGGAAATGGGCATGGCTCTGATGCGCACGGCCTTTTCTCCGAACATCAAGGAACGCCGCGATTTTTCCTGCGCCCTGTTCGATGCCCGGGGCGAAATGGTGGCCCAGGCCGCGCACATTCCCGTGCATCTGGGTTCCATGCCCCTGTCAGTGCAGGCGGCCATGGCCGAACCCATGGGGCCGGGTGACATGGTCGTGCTCAATGATCCCTTCAAGGGCGGCACGCACTTGCCGGACATCACCCTGGTCGCGCCGGTGTTTGCCGAGGGAGGCGCCGAACCGGAATTCTATGTGGCCAACCGCGCCCACCACGCCGATGTGGGCGGCATGGCTGCCGGGTCCATGCCCTTGTCCACCTCCATCTTTCAGGAGGGCGTCATCATCCCGCCCCTGAAGCTGGTCGAGGCCGGACAGATCGACGGGAAGCTTCTGCGATTCTTCCTGAACAACGTCAGAACGCCCCAGGAACGGGAGGGCGATTTTTCCGCGCAGATCATGGCCAACATGACCGGGGTGCGCCGCACCCGGGAGCTGCTGGCCAAGTATGACCCGGAAACAGTACGCTTCTACGCCCAGGCGCTCAATGATTATGCCGAAACCATGACCCGGGACGCGGTGGCCCGGATACCGGTCGGCACATATCGCTTTGAAGACCGGATGGACGATGACGGACTGGGCCGACAGGATATTGCCATTCGTCTGGAAATGACCGCGGATGGGCGGCAGATCGTTCTGGACTTCAGCGCCACGGACGCCCAGGTCCCCGGTCCGGTGAACGCGGTACGGGCCATCACCCTGTCCGCCTGCCTGTACGTGTTTCGCTGCCTGGTTCGGGAGTCCATCTCCGCCAATGCCGGTTGTCTGCGCCCGCTCACGGTGATCACCAGGCCGGGCACCCTTGTGGACGCCGTTTTTCCGGCAGCCGTGGCCGGAGGCAATGTGGAGACGTCGCAACGGATCGTGGACGTTATTCTCGGAGCCCTGGCCCAGGCCCTGCCGGAAACCATTCCCGCCGCCAGCCAGGGCACCATGAACAATATTTCCATCGGTGGATTCGATCCGCGCCGCAATCGGCCCTTTGCCTACTATGAGACGCTGGCCGGAGGCATGGGCGCGTCCAGACATCTTCCCGGAGCTTCCGCGGTACATGCCCACATGACCAACACCCTGAACACACCGGTGGAGGCTTTGGAGTACGCCTATCCTTTTTTAGTCACCGAGTATTCCATTCGTCGCCGCTCCGGCGGGGCGGGGCGGCAATCGGGCGGGGACGGGCTGACCCGGGAAATCCTTTTGGAAGCTCCGGCCGAGGTCACGGTCCTGGCTGAACGCCGTACCCGAGGACCGTATGGTGTTCAAGGCGGCGAGTCCGGATTGCCTGGGCGCAACATCCTGATCCGTAACGGGATTCCAGAGACCATGCCCGGCAAGTTCTCCACCCAGGTGGCCGCCGGAGACGCCGTACGGGTGGAGACTCCCGGCGGTGGAGGACACGGAGCGAAAGCGCCGACTTAGCTTCCTGGAACTGTTCAGCAAACTAAAGCTGTTGCCGCGCTCGGAATCAGAATCGGGGTCGGAAACTGGGTGCGGTATCGGGGGGCGGCACCGGAAGCGAAATCACGTGGAATGCATTGCAATGTTTCGAAACCGATTCCGACCCCGACCCCGATTCCGATTACCAGAGGAAGAGCGTGTGCTGAGTAGCTACCAGGGGAGCATTACGCGTTTATGACACAATTCTACGTTCGCTGAGGTATGTCGCCCTTACAGGGCTCTTTCGCTTTCCCATCGTTGTCCCAGGGCGTTGCCCTGGGCTATAACATGTCGCCCCTTTGGGGCTGAAATCAAGCCCTGAAAGGGCGAAACAGAATTTAATACCACCCCCGCCCTTCGGGCACGGGGTCAAGAATTCCCCTCCTTTGGAGGGGTGGCAGGCGAAGCCTGACGGGGTGGTGCCGAAGAGAAGTGCAAAAACGCTACATGTCCTTACTTTTCAACCTAAACCACCCCGCCCTACGGGCACCCCTCCGAAGGAGGGGAATTTAAAACCACCCCGCCCTACGGGCACTCCTCCGAAGGAGGGGAATTTAAAACCACCCCGCCCTACGGGCACCCCTCCGAAGGAGGGGAATTTAAAACCACCTCGCCCTACGGGCACCCCTCCGAAGGAGGGGAATTTAAAACCACCCCGCCCTACGGGCACCCCTCCGAAGGAGGGGAATTTAAAGCCACCCCGCCCTACGGGGCACCCCTCCGAAGGAGGGGAATTAGCCCAGGGCAACGCCTTGTATACAATGAGTTAGTTTATCCAGCCCTGAAGGGGCGATCTAAATGGGTGAAGCTCATCAAAAAATGCGTAATGCTGCGCATCCCGATTTACAGAAACGCGTAATGCTCCCGTTACCAGCGCATCGAGATGGCATTTTCCTGGTGATTGCTTGTTGCGAGGATGATTCATGTCCGCGGCGAACGAGAGAAGGTCAGGTCCGGTTTTTTCAATCGTTCAACTGCTCCAAGCCAGGCATAAACCAAGAGGCAAGGGTCGCGGTCTCCCACCGTGATGCGATGCGGTTGGCCTGAACGATTGAGGACAAGCGAACCTGGTGCGTAAACCGCTGCGTCGTTTTCCGACCAGGCCCCGGCCACCGAGACATAGCTTTCCTCGATGTCTCCATGGAGATGCTGAGGATAGACCGTACCCGGAGCAAAGAGGACGAGTCCGATGATCAGTGTTTCCGCGGGCACGGGACCGAATGGCCCAACGATTTCGGCAAAGGCGAAACGCTTGGCCAGCGTGCGCGGCATCTTGTCATAGCCGTAGGCCCATGTCAGCCTTGGTGCGATGCGTCCGATGGTTCGCGCCATCTGCGCCAGAGGCCCCGTGGCCCCCAGCTCAAGAGCCCGGGGAAGATGAGCCGTCACCGGCTTGTCGCCGGCAGGACGTGATTCAAAAAGCGGACTGTCGGCTTCAATGATCCGGGACAGTGCGTCCCGCACCCGGCGCTGGTGCGCACGGATCACTTTGCTGCCCCCGGCGGAGCTGCGCCGGTAGACATCATCCACGTCCCGTAGCAGATAGAGCATGTCGGCCACGTCGCTCAGTCTCCTGGGGGCGGCATCATCCTGAACGTCAAGCATGGTTGCCTCTCCTGCGGAAATGGCCGTTCCTGATGTTTATTGAAGTCGACAATTCATCCGTTCTTCCGTCAGCTATCCGTTGCTGATCTTGCCCGCTTGGTCACGAAAACAATACGGATCGCGGTCCTTGCGGGGGTCGAGTCCCAGGCTGTGGATCACGGCCTGGCAACCGCCGCAGGACGGCAGGAGTTTGCAACCTCGGCACCCCTCGCTTCCGGCTCTGTACCGTTGTCCGGCCTTGGAATCGTAGCATTGGGACAGCCCCTGCTCAAAAATATTGCCCAGAGGGGAAGGGAACTTGCGGCAAGCGTGCACTTCGCCGTCGGAGAGCAAGGTGACGAAATTGAACGCGGCTCCGCATCCGAAGCCCGTGCACCCGCCAAAGGGCTGTTGCCCCTCCTCCTCGCGAATGATGTTGATCAGGTTGTCCTTGAGACCCAGCACGGGATTGTTCGAGCACTCCCGGAGGAAGATTCGTAAAAAACGCTCATATTCTTCCGGCGTGGGCATGAGCAGTTCGGCTCCCTCACCCACCGCGGACAGTCTGTTGAAGGTGAACAGTTCCGTCACTCCGGACAACAGTTTCCCAAGTTGCAGCACTTGGTCCATGTTGTTCCTGGTCAGGGTGAGCATGACCTGGGATGGGATGCCCACTTCCTTGAGCAGGGGCAAAAATTCCAAGACCTTGTCGAAATATCCTGTCTGCCGGATGTAATCGTTATGTTCGCGCAGCCCCTCCAGGCTGACCTGGTAGAGGGTGGGACGCTGGACAGCCGCAAGGCCCTCCAGGCGCTGCCGGGACGTGGGGTTGCCCAGAATGGCCACTGGAAATCCTCGTTGAGCCGTTTCCAGGTACAGTGCGTCAAATTCCGGATACATCAACGGATTGCCGCCGGTGAAGGTCACCTTGGCCCGGACGTTGTAGTCCGCACAAAATCCCTCCAGCTCATCGAGAACGAACATGGCCTGATCAAGGGACAGGGCATGGCGGGCGGTACGGTCGTAGCAGTGGCGACAGTGCAGGTCGCAGGCCTGGGTGATGTGCCATTGCAGGGTAAAGACCCGGGAGGTCATGAAGCGCTGGTGATGCTTCTTCTCCACCTCGAAGATGGCCGGATCCCTGCGCAGGCGCGACTTCGGAGCCAAAACCAGCCCTTTGCTAATCACCTTGTCCACGGCCCGGTGCAGACTGGACAAAGAAACGCCGTGCTCCAAGGCGATCCTGCCCACATGCAGATCTTCCGTAACGATTTTCAGCCCGGTCAGCACGGCGTCGTCAGCGGACTGGAACCTGGTTTTCCTTTTATTCGGATCAAACCAGACCAGCACCACGTCGCGTCCGGGAAGGACATCCGCTGTTCGCCCGCCCCCGGGGGCAAGCACAGCGGGCAAGCCGGTCCATTGCAGCTCGAGAAAGTTCAAAGAAGGATTGAGTTGCCGTGTCGGCACATCTGCCGGAACCCGGTCCCGCATTTGTTCGCAGCGGTGCAATGCGGACTCGAGTTTGGCAAGTGCGCTCATGTATTGCGGCAGGTTCAGAGGTCCGGTCAAAGTGGTGACGAGTTCCGGGAAAATATCCCATACCGCGTTCTCCTCCGGATTGGAGTCCAGCTTTGAGGTCAGACTGGACCAAGTTGCAAAATCAACCACTCGGCGGCAAGCGGGAAAAATCTCGTTCAGGATGGTTTCCGGGTAGGTCATGGAGATGTCTTGGAGACGGATTGGTTCTGTCCGTTCGCGCCGGACCTTCGTGCATGAGAGCCCGGCGCGGACGCACAAGTCAATGATCGGGAACAAACTGTTCCCGGCGCAGCCTTATCAGCTGCCCCTGCCTTCTCAGGCCCCGCTGCCGGTGGGTTCGTCGATCGGTTCGTCTCCGGTCGGTTCATCACCTGAGGGTTCATCAACCGGCTCATCTCCCGCTGAACCCGTACCGTTCCCGCTGGTTTCAGCCTTTGCTCCGTTGGTGGAGCAGCCGGAACCGCTGCCAAAAGCCGGTCCCGGAGCGGCCATGGTGCCTCCGGTCAACAATGCGGCCAGACACAGTCCGGCCAGATAGGTTTTCACGTCCTGATTTTCCACGGCAACCTCCTAGGGTTACAAGATGCGTCAACATTAGCCGGTACAGGCACAACGAAAACCGAGCGCACCGACCATGTCGTTTGGCCACGTGATTGTCTTTGGCGTCCTCCTTTGTCCGACGGGACATAATGGGTCGGCAGCAAAGCTTCACAGCTCCACTGTTTGCGGTATCGCGGATTCCGACACAGAGGGTTTTGAGAAAACAATTCAGGTCCGGCGAGCACGAAATACCGTTTGCATCATGACTATTAAGGTACCTGTTCACACTGCTCTCGTGCAAGCACTTTCATGACTTATCCAGCACAGAGTACGGCTACTCATTACCAGATGTTTGGCTTTTCGGTGATGAGCGATTTTTCCGAGAAGATAACGACTGGGTTCCCCTTGGCAGGGGGGAAGATGATGCTGAAGACAGTTTTGAAGCAAGCCCGGCGAGTTCAGTATCTGTATCTGACTGGTCGCGGTCCCGCGAAAAACCAGATAATCAGTCCGAGAAACGGCAGGATGAGAATCAGCACGACCCAAAAGACCTTTGACCCGGTGCTCGCATTGCTTTGAACAGTCTGCACGATGGCCCAGACCCCGGCTATCAACAAAATCAAGCCGAAAATTCCACCTATTTCAATCCCCATAACATCCTCCTTGGCTAATCCCAAGCCGGGTTGGCAATGAACTTCTTAAACATCCCAATTCGGAAATATTCCAGCAATCCAACAAGATGATTCAAATCCGCGTAAATACTCAAAAATGTCGGGCACGGCCTGCTTGTCGCCTTCCAACTGGATTCCCGCTTTCGCGGGAATGACTTCATAGAGAACGCATTTCTAGTACGTCATGCCCGCGAAGGCGGGCATCCAGGCCATGCTTGCCGCAATTTATTGAGCAGTTACAAATCCGCAACTGTTCCATCGCTGAAGGACATGCGACCGGGATTCGTCGATCAAACAGAGGGAGAATAAGATCAGTAGCTACTTAGGTCCTGTTTTCCCGGACCGTCGCGACAAAAAACTCATACGCATAAGAGTCCCCGTACCGGCGATGCATTTCGGGTTCCTTTGCGAGCTGGTCAAGTATGGCGAGGGGTTGGACGACTCCGGCATACTTGTCGCGCAACTCATCGATGCGTTGCTCCATCGGCGTGTAGAATCCGGTCCACCAGGCTTCATCCGGAAGGGTGAAGCGACCGAGCAGCTCAAATCCATGCATATCCAATGCCGCAACGATATCGTCCGCATTACCCATTGCCGGATAATCCAGGTCAAAGCTCTCCTTGATTTCGGACGGCGGATCCTGCTTTCGCCAGACTGCGTCGGTGAAGGCAAGGCGGCCGCCGGGACGGAGCAGCCCATGGCATACCTTGAGAGCATTCTCGATTCCAATGTTGTAAAGCGCTCCTTCGGACCAGATCAGGTCAAAACTTTCCGGCAAAAGATCCGGCCGGGCCATATCCCCTATCACGGTCCGAATTCGTGACCCCATCCCCAGTGTATCCAGCCTTGTCCGCAGCCGGTCAATGAATGGCGCATGGTTATCCAGGGCGACAATGATGCCGGAGGTGAGTTCCGCGAGATGCAGCGTCTGCCCGCCGACACCGCATCCCAGATCCAGAATCATCGGAGACGGAGGCAGGTCTCCGCAGAGACTGAGCGCTTTTGCGGCGCAGGCACGGTCACCCGGACCCTGCCGGGGCAGCGCCTCATAGACCTCGAAAAAAATCTCCCAGAAACGGGCATTGACCTCGTCCATTGTCGTCCCCCTCCGTTAACTGTTCAGCACATCCTGTATTTGATCATTCAGCTGCACATGATCATACCGTAGAGTGCAGCTCAAGCCCGTGCCGAACCTTCGGCTTCATTTGGAGTGGAAGAAAAAACTTCGCTCTCTTCAATCCTTTTGCGATCGGTTATATCGGCGAAAATACATGCGAACTGGTTTTTTGCGGGGCGAAATGCCGCAACCTGGAAATGCTTGCCCAATACCTCGAAATAATTTTCAAAAGTAATCGGTTCTCCAGTCAGGGCGACACTACCAAAGGTCTTGATCCAGTGATCTTCCGTGGCCGGAAAGACTTCACGCACGGTCTTGCCCACAATATCCACCCCTGAAACGCCGATCATCCTTTCAAAGGCGGGATTCACGGCAAGAAATCGATAATCAACAGGCTTGCCATGATTGTCGAGTACAATCTCATGCACGGAAAAGCCGTTCAACATTTCATTGAACAAGGTCTGATAATCCTGCTGTACCCTGCGTTGCTCCGTGATGTCCTCAAAGCTGGCATACACCTCATACGGCTCGGCATCTCCAGGATGAAACAGCGGGATGGCCGTGATCACCAGCCAGATGTGCCTGTTTTTGTCCGGATGAAAGACTCCCCTGACCACGGGTCCGAATTTTTGCCCGGTGCGCAGGGCGATCATGGCCGGATGATCCGTTCCCGGGACATCCGTCCCGTCCTCGAGAATCATCCTCCAGCGTGGATCCATGGACGTCTTGCCCAGGATCTGCTCCGCTGACAGCCCCAGAATCCTTTCCGCGGCAGGATTGGCGGAGATGATTGCGCCATCGGCGGCATGGTACACAACGCCCAGGGACAAGGTTTCAAACAGTCGACGATGCTTTTCCTCACTGCGTCGAACTGCTTCTTCCGCATGCTTGATTCTGGTGATGTTCACGAAGGATATCAAGGTGCCTGAAAAAGTCTTTGGCCCGACGGCATATGGAATCACCCGCATCAGGTGCCAATGTCCATCTATGGAGCAGACCTCCATTTCAACCATTTCACTTTGTTGATGAACCGCCTCGATGACCTGTACCAGATTTACACCCACCAGGTTGTGCGAGATGTGCGTCAGCGGACGACCTACGTCGCTGTCCAATAATTTGAAGATATCGGCGACCTTGGGGGAGAACCGGCGGATTTCCATGTTTTCGTCCAGCAAGAGCTTGCCGATCTGGCTGGCGCTCAAGAGGTTGTCCACGTCATTGTGCAGTTCGCTCAACTCCATGATCTTGGATTGATACTCGGAATTAACGGAATACAACTCTTCATTGGTGGACTGCAGCTCCTCATTGGTGGACTGCAGTTCCTCGTTGCTGGCCAGCAGCTCCTCATTGGTGGCCTGCAGTTCCTCATTGGATGTTTCCAGTTCCTCCACCGTTGCCTGCAGGTTTTCGCGAGTAAATTGCAGTTCCTGTTCCAGGTCGCTGATACGCTGCTCTGCCTCATGGGACAGATCAAAATTTGCGTTCGCCTGCGCTGTTTCCAGGTTCGCCTTTTTCTTGATCTCCTCCAGGAAGACAGCCACAAGCGACTCCTGGCCCTTCTTTTGCGGCAGGGGCTTGATCCGTAAATCCACCATTTTATAATCGTCCTGATAGCGGACCCGAATATTGGAAAACCGCAGCGGCTCCTGCTTGCGAAAAACCTTTTGGATGCCCGTGGACAATGGAATAGCCAAATCCTTGGATGCCATCTTGGAAATATCCATGGACAACTTGCCTGAAGGCAGTTTGAAGTACCCTTCGGTGTCTCCAATGATATGCAGTACTTCAAGCTGCTCGTTCACTACCACGGCAAGGGGAATAAGATCATCGCTCAAGGCGTCGATAAAGCGTTCCAGAACCCGGTCATCGCCGCCGCGTGGCGTTCTGCGGGTCGTGGTAAAAGAAATACCGGAATCGCGAACATTGTGATTCTGGATATGATGCATTGCGCTTGAATCCATGCCGAGCTTGACTCGCCCTTTGGAGCGATAAATTTTGGTTTTATTGTCCAGATTTTCAAAATAATCGCCCATATCGCCGACCGTCTCGCTGGTACCCAAAACCAGTACTCCATGCATGTTCAGGGAGAAATTGAAAAACTCGAAAACCTTGCGCTGGAGAATCGGCTGCAGATAGATGAGCAGGTTACGGCAGGAAATCAGATCGATATTGGTAAAGGGCGGGTCCTTGATCAGGTTGTGCTGGGCGAAAACGACCATTTCCCTGATGCTCCGGGAAATTTGATAACTGTCTTTCTTCTTGTAAAAGTATTTGGTCATCAGGTTTTCCGGTATATCGGCCGCGACACTTTCCGGATACACGCCATTGGCGGCGAACTGGACCGCGTGGCGGTCAATGTCCGTGGCAAAGATCTTCAGATCTTTGTTGATTCCCCGGTCCATCATGTATTCCTTGGCCAGAATGGCCAGGGAATATGCTTCCTCTCCCGTTGAACAGCCGGGGACCCAGAACCGAACTTCCCGGTTCACGGCGCGATCCAGAACGTCCGGCAGAAATTTTGTTTGCAGAAGCTCAAACACCTCCCGATCCCGAAAAAAACGGGTCACCCCAATCAATAATTCCCGAAACAAGGTTGCCGCCTCAGCGGGATAATTCTGCATGTAAAAGACATAATCCCGGATCTCATTGATCCGGTTGATGGACATGCGTCGTTCGATTCGCCTGGTCACGGTGCTGGGCTTGTAATACGTGAAATCGACCTTGTACTTCTCGCGCAGGATGGCAAAAATGCGTGCCAAGGCATCGTCATCGCTGATCATGATCTCAGAACGGACCGCTTTGACCACAAAGGGATGCTTTGCGTAGGAAAGCAGCCGTTCCGGCATCTCTTCCGGCGGCAAAATAAAGTCCACCAGCCCGGTGGAGATGGCCGCCCGGGGCATGCTGTCGAACTTGGCCGTATTCTCGTTTTGCACCATGACCATGCCGCCAAATTCCTTGATGACCCGCACCCCCCGCATTCCGTCGCTGCCCGACCCGGAAAGGATGACGGCCACGGCCTTTTCTCCCTGGTCCTCTGCCAGGGAGCGCAGAAAGATGTCGATGGGCAGATTGATGATTCCCCGAACGTGCTCCTGATCATTCAAGAGCAGCTTGCCATGGAAAATGGTCAGATTCTTCTTGGGTGGGATCAGATAAATGTTGTTTGGCAGCACCTTCAGGCCGTCCTCGGCCCGATGCACCTTCATCTCGGTTTTCTTGGACAGAATTTCCACCATCAGACTCTTGTAGTCCGGAGAGAGGTGCTGGATGACCACGAAAGCCATGCCACTGTCCGAGGCCATTCCGGAAAAAAAAGCCTCAATGGCCTCCAGACCTCCGGCCGATGCTCCCACGGCAACATACAGGGACGGGCCAGAATGATCTGGAGTTACGGCATCACTTGCTGGGACATCTTCTTTGAGCTTACTGGTGGAAGATATTTGGGACATGAATGAACCACTCCTTGGAAGATCTGAAGCAAAGTATAAATTGAGAACAGAACAGCGACCAGGCGAACGAAAAACCAGCCGTCCGGACACTGCAATAAACTGTAATGCTCCAAAATAACTTCGAAGGTCAAGATGTGGTCTGGAGATTTCGCCGAATGTTACTTCAGCTACGAACTGAGATCCTATGCTGTTGACCGTAACTGCTCAAAAACGGGCAGGCACCGACTTCAGATTGCCTTGAAGCTGGATTCCCGCCTTTACGGGGTGGTTCGGAGTTACGATGTCGGCGAGGGAGTTTGCGAGGCCGCAAAATCATGGCAAGCCGGATCTCGACTGAGAGTTGTTATAAAAATATTTGGTAACTATTCAGTTCATCCGGAGGGTGGTCATTCACCTGCACTGGATTCCGGCTTTCGCCGGAATGACTTATCGTGGCAAGCTGCATCTATACAGTCATACCGGCGAACGCCGGTATCAAGATCTTTTTCGCGGAGTTGCTGAATAGATACAATATTTGTAACTGCTCAAAAAGATCGGGCGATGAGGTTTACCGTGCAAGGAGTGTCTAAGGGATGGAGTTTCGTGATTCAGCTACTGAGGACCACGCTTCAGCCGGAAATTTGTCCTGAGTGCGTTACACCGCTGCCGCACTGGGGTGCGGCGCTCCCAGGATTTGCCCCGCTGATTGCCACAAGTTATTGAGCAGTTACAAATATTTCACAAAAAAGGAAGAAGTAGTTGAAGTTCTCCATAAATGGGTATATGTGATTTTTTGAACACGAACGATGTTTTTACAGTGAAAATCATTTGCATCTCCATGGTTGAAAGGCAGCCACACTTCGAACAAAAGGAGAGAGTAATGACGGTTCAGGAAAATGATCGTTGTGTAGAGGATCTGGTTCAGGATATCCAGATTCACATTGAAGATTGCATAGACTATGAGCTGCAACCGGAATCACAAGCCATAAATGCAATTCGCGAGCATGCCCAGGCATTTGAGCAAATAAAAATCAATTTTATGAATAATTTAAAAAACAAAGACCAAGCACGGAATCAATACCTGCGTTACCTGTTTCATTCCGCAAATGAAGCTGAGAAGTCATACCCATCGTTCATGAACAGATAATCGATTACTTGTTTAACCTGAAAAGTAAATTTCAGTTCCTCCTTGCGAAGTCTGACTGGACACCCGCCTTCGCGGGTATGACTGATTCAAAAACGGAAGAAACAAGTCATTTCCGCGAAGGCGGAAATACCGTGCCGGAATCAGGATTTACCCTGAATGTGCGCATAGGTTTTACAAATTTAAACACTCAACCATAAGCAGTATAAATTCGACCATCCTTCAGCACTGGATCCGGCTCTCGCAGGATTGTGTCGACCTTCACCATGTTCCAAGTCAGTGATACCCGTGAAGCCCGGTATCCAGTCTGATTTTACTCATAGGTGTCTGAATTCTTGCTTTGCAGACGCCTCTTCCAAACGCCATCGAATCCGCATAACGTCCAGATCCAGGCTGATTCAATTCGACATCAATCGACTTGTTCTCCGATCCAGACACTCCCTGACTCCAGGCATGAATTTCGGCCAGGATACAAAAAGCCCCCTTTCCGTCAGCATTCCAGGGCGTGGACGGCAATCCTCCCACCACTCCCGTCCCTTGTGCATCTTCAGTATCTCCACGGCCTGATGCGCGCCCCAATGATTCTTTTCCGTGATCGCGACATGCGTTTGACTGTCGTGCATCACGATGATCCCTGAGCACAGACAAAGCGCGGTCAAGGTATCGCTCAGGGCAGGGGCGCCATGATCTCCGTCGATCAGAATCAGGTCGGGCGACGGCAAATTCAGGTGCTGAATCGGCTCGGTATGAAGGGTCCAGCGCGTTTTCGGCATCCTGTTCAATACGGCGATCAACTGCCAGCGCGGCTTGATTTCCACGACATGCAAATGAAAGCCGGCTCCGTCTTTCTGGGATTGAATAAACGCCGCGGTGCTGGCGCCTCGGAAACTGCCAATCTCCACCACGTGTTGCAGCCCCGACATCATGGCGAGACTATATAGGATTTGGATATGCGGCAGATCCATGTTCCAATGGACCTTCTCATCCGGTTCCATTGCGAACTGGTACGGTCTGAAGTCAAAAAGCATATGTTTAACCTTTCTCAAATCGGATAATAACTATTCAGCACATACTCTGTGGTCACTCGCCAGAGCTGGATTCCGGCTTTCGCCGGAATGACGTATCATACCACGTTCTTTCCAAGTTAAGTCATACCGGTGAAGGCCGGTATCCAGTCTAATTTCTCGAATGAGTTGAGTAGTGTACATCGGATACAACATTTCTGCCCCACGCTTTATCAGTGTCACCCAGCCGAGTCTTCCCAAAATGTAAAATCCATGACGTTTCAATATGAATGCCATGAAAGCAGCATCATGGTCATTCACCTGCATTGATTCCGGGTCTCACCTGAATGACTTGTCACAGCAAGCCCTATTTCCATCAGTCATACCGGCGAACCCCGGCGCTATCGCTATCCAGATCCGCGTTTCGAATTTTGCTGAATCGATACAACAATCGTAACGACTCAGCACTTTCAGGATAGGGCTGGAGTATTCCGGATTGTCTCGATTTTTCGGCATCGCCTGTTTGACAGAGCCAGGATTCGTTCATCGAACCATTGCCCAATGCCCGAAGCGCCAGATGAGGTATATTCGAGCAGTGGTTCGATGTTACGAAGCTGGCGAAGGAGTTGCGATGCCGGAAAATCGAGACAATCCGGAACGCAGCTGAATAGTTACCAACAATCCTACACAACAAGAACAAATTCTTAACAACCGAGAACCTTATTTCTTTTGCATCAGCATAAATTCCTGGTGATATGGCTCGAAAACATTGATATTTTCAGAATCAACAGGCTTATCAGCATTCACTCAGCCAAAGGAAAGTCCTATTGACACTGAGACCATGAGAATTGTTTTTTGGCACGAGATCAGCATGAAAAAATCTGGAACATTTTCCGACATCTGCACCCACCAATCCCACGGAGGGAATTCAATGAGGACGATTGCCTGGACATTCCTGTTTTTTTTACTTGCCCTGCCCGCACAAGCCGCTATGACGACGAAAACGGTGGACTATACCATCAACGGCGAACAATTCGAAGGCGTGATCATCCACGCTGAAGCCGTGGACGCACCCAAACCGGGCATTCTGATGGTTCCGAACTGGATGGGCCCCACGGAGCAGTCTCTGGAGAAAGCGGCTCGGATAGCCGGTGATTCGTATGTCGTGTTCATGATCGACATGTACGGCACGGACATCCGGCCCGAGGACACGGCTCAGGCCAGAACCGCCGCCGGAGGGTTGCGGGAAGACAGATCCCTGATGCGCGAACGGGTCAATGCCGCTCTGGAGGTTTTCAAGGATCAGGGCGATGCCATCCCTCTGGATACATCCCGCATTGCCGCCATCGGGTTCTGCTTCGGTGGCGAAGTCGCGCTGGAGTTGGCGCGCAGCGGCGCGGAGCTGGACGGCGTGGTATCCTTTCATGGTACATTAGGCACCGCCGATCCGGCTGATGCCCGGAATATCAAGGCCAAAGTCCTGGTCCTGCACGGCGCGGACGATCCCCTGGTTCCCGACGACCAGGTTCAAGAATTCATCGATGAAATGCGTGATGCCGACGTGGACTGGCAGATGATCCACTATGGCGGGGCCGTGCATTCCTTCACCGATCCCTATGCGGAAATGCCCGGTACGGCGGAGTACCATCCGGTGGTGGCCAGGCGGGCGTTCTCGGCCATGAAAACTTTTTTTGAGGAAATATTCCAATGATGCTGCTCGATTCCGCGAAAGAATCTCCGACAAGCGTTTTTCCGGAGCACATCCGGCAGACAGCGGCCCAGTGCCGCCACTACGCCATGTGCAAGATCGATTTTCTGGACACGGGGCTTTGCGCCTCGGGCATGGAAAAGCATTTTGTCGGCTATTTCCCCCAGGGCCGGATGGACATCTACGACGCGCTTGCCAGAGGCCTCGTGCCCATCACCCAGGGGCTGGTGGACATTGCCGATTCCTGCGATCTGTGCGGCATCTGCGACCGGCAGTGTCATTTCGTGACCGGAATGCGCCCGGTCCAGGTGATGAAAGCCCTGAAAAAGCACGTTCGGGAGTGGCTGGCTCAGGGCAACACTCCCGTGCCTGTCCAGCCCGATCCGGACCTGGAAGGACTGCAAAGCATCGTGGGCTCGCAATGGGTCACCAATGACCCGGCCATCCTGGTGACCTACGCCAACGATCCCTTCCCCCTGGCAGGGATGCGCATGCCGCGCTTCGTGGCTCTGCCGGGGAACCGGGACGAGGTCGCGGCCCTGGTCCGCTTCTCCAATGAACGGAAACTCCCGTATATTGTCCGCGGCAACGGCGGCAGTGTTTTCGGATTCGTGTTCAGCGACGGGCTGGTCATGGACATGCATCGCATGAAGGGCATCGAAATCGACGCCGAGAACTGGACCGCCCTGGTGGAGCCCGGAGTGACCTCCTTTGAGCTGCAGCAGGAAGCCGTGCAGCACGGCTTCCGCGTGAACACGGCGGAACCCGCGGCCACGGTCTGCGGGAACATCGTCTGCACCGGCCTCTTCTCCACCTGGGCCAATGCCTACGGCGTGAACGCGGACACCTTCGTGGACATGGAATTCGTGGACAAGGAGGGAAACCATTTTCGGCTCAATGATCCAACCTCTCCCAATGCCTTCTGCTACGAGCACAAGTTGACCTCCTCGCCGGGAATCTGCACCCGCGCCCATGTTCGCCTGCACCCGATGACCAAGGACGAGGAAGGACTCCTCGTGCCCTTCGCGGAGTTCCGGAATGCCGTGGATTTCGCACGGGAGCTGAGCCGGCGCCGGATCGGATTGGCTGTCGGCGTGCTCGGCGGCCACTATCTGTCCACCTTCATGTCCCCTTCGGCCGAATTGGCGGATCGGGTGCGGTACACCCTGACCGACGCCATCGGACTCAAGTATGCCGTGTTCGTCATCGGCGACGGCTTTGCCTGCCGGGCCGTACGCGAGATGCGCGAAGCCGTGATCGACGGCGAACTGTTCCGCATGTTCATGCTCGGGCTGCCCAAAATGGCGGATGAGGAATGGTTGGAGTTGATTGCCGGGATGGACGGCGATCATGCGCCCTACGAGATCCTGTTGCGCCCGGAAATGCGGCCCGTGCTGGACGCGGTGCTGCGGCCGTCCCCGGAAACCGCGGCCGGCGTCGTGGACGAGGATCTTCAGGCATTCTACGCCCGGCTGTACGCCCGTCCCGAAATGACGGACATGGTCTGGCTGAACATGTTCCGGATCCTCAGCTCGCGCATGTCCCGACACAAGCACATGTTCGCCTTCCTGGTCTACGTGCCCCTGGACCGGGTCGAGGTGATCGAGGACATCTGCGCGGAGCTGAAGCGCATCGCGGACAGCCACGGCATCGACAACGACTACGGGTTCCTCACGCCGTTGGACCTGGGCAAGCGCGGCATCCTGGAATACGACTACTACATCGATCACCAGGACCCGGAAGAGGCGGAGAAGATCCGCCTGGCAATGACGGAATTCGAACCCTACCTGGACAACCTGAGCGCCACGACCAAGGGAGTGAAGTGGCTGAAGTACATCTTCTCCCAGGGCTGCGCGCGCAAGGATGCCTTTCTCTACACATGACAAGAACCGGGTTCCGCCCATGACCCCGCAAGGGCGCACCATTCTGATCACCGGAGGAACAGGCTTTCTGGGCAGCCATCTTGCCGTGCGCCTACTGACTGAAGGTCATCGAATCCTCCTGCTGGCCCGTGGTCGCCCCCAAATTTGCGCCCAAAGCCGAGTGGCCAAGCTGCTGGACTGGTTCGGCGTTCCCCAAAGCCGACGCTCCGGGATGGAAGTCCTGGAGGGCAACCTGGAACAGCCGGGTCTGGGCCTGCGTGCCAGGGATCTGCAAACATTGGTCGATGGCGTGGCCGAAACAATCCATTGCGCCTCGGACACCTCCTTTTCCGAACGCAAGCGGCGCCAAGTGGAGGACACCAACATCCGTGGACTGGAACACCTTCTGGACGCCCTGCAGGACAGCGCTTGCCGCGGGCTGCACCTGGTCAGCACGGCCTATGCGGCCGGGAAGCAGAGCGACCCCTGTCCGGAGGATCTGGTCCGGCCCGCGGGATTTCACAATGTCTACGAAGAAACCAAGTGCCGCGCGGAACATCTGGCCGCGGAGCGTTGCGCCCGGAATCGAATCACCCTGACCGTGCATCGGCCGTCCATTGTCTACGGGGACTCCGTCACCGGCCGGACCTTTCTCTTCAACGCCCTGTACTATCCGGTGCGCACCCTGCACTTTTTCAGCAAGTTGTACGGCAAGGACATCCTGGAACAGGACGGGACCAAGGCCCGGGCCATGGGCGTATGGATGGAGCAGGACGGTTCCCTGCATTTGCCCCTGCGGATCGTCGGGTCCGAGAGTCACGGGATCAACCTGATCCCCGTGGATCATTTTGTCCGGGCCTTCATGGCCATTCGCGCGGATGCTCCCCAGGGCGGCGTATTTCATATCGTCAACCCGGAAAGCGTCACGATAGGCCGGCTTGTGGATTACACTCGCCGGTTCTTCAGATTTGGCGGGATTCGCACAGTTGTCCCAAATGAGTTCAAAGACGTTCCCAGAAACGGACTGGAACTGCTTTTCGAAAACCATATCCAGGCCTACGGGTCATACATGCAGGACGACCGTGCCTTTGAACACGCCAAATCCGCGGCCATCCTGGACAGACGCGGCATCATTTGCCCGGCTTTCACCTACGACGTCTTCGCGACGTGCATGCGCTACGCCGTGGATGTGGATTGGGGCCGTGATTCGAAGCCGCAAACTGAGCGCCCGGAACATCCGAAAACATGCCCGACATCTCCTCCTGGACAAAAAGCCGATGCCCGAACTGAAATCTCCCGATCCACGCATGCCTGAACAGGTCTCCTACGGCTACGCCAAAATCCCGTCCTCTGAAAAACGCCGGCGGGTGCTCGGGCACTTCGAGACCATCGCCCATCGCTATGATCTTGCCGACGCTCTGCTCAGCTTCGGCCTGCATTTTTTCTGGAGACGCAGAGCCCTGCGCAGGCTGAATCTCCGGCAAGGCGAGCGCGTGATGGATCTGTGCGGAGGCACCGGGGATTTCGCGATCATGGCCGCCAGGGCCGTTGGGCCGACGGGACAGGTGATTGTCTGCGACTTCAGCCGGACCATGATGGATCGAGGTCGGCGCAAAGCGGCGCGGGCCGGGCTGGACGATTCCATCCAGTGGGTTCAGGGGGATGCCATGCATCTGGGAATTGCGCGGGACAGCTTCAGTGCGGTCATCGTGGGCTACGGCATCCGCAACTTCGTCTTTCTGGAGCAAGGGCTGGGTGAGATCCGGCGTGTACTGAAGCCGGAAGGAAGATTCCTGGCCATGGAATTCTCCATCCCGCAATCCTCATGGCTGCGAAGGCTTTATCACTTCTACTCCTTCCGGATCATGCCCCGGGCGGGCAGATTGATCACCGGAACGGCCGAACCCTTCCACTACCTCGCCGAATCCATCCGTGTTTTTCCAGCTCCGGCTCGGGTCCAGGAAATCCTGACCAAGAACGGCTTTGGCCGTGCAGACCACGAATTGCTGAGCAACGGTCTTGCTGTGCTGTATACAGGACACAAAGGGATGGATGCGGTAACGGCGTAACCCTGTAGAGACAAGGCATGCCTTGTCTCTACAGGGTGCCTGCGTGAGGCGGATGGGTGCGGCAACGGCGTAATTGTGTAGAGACAAGGCATGCCTAGTCTCTACGGGGTGCCATGCATGGGACGGATGGGTGCGGTCAGGGCGCAATTGCGTAGAGACAAGGCATGCCTTGTCTCTACGGGATGCCATGCATGAGGCGGATGGGTGCGGTTAGGGCGCAATTGCGTAGAGACAAGGCATGCCTTGTCTCTACGGGGTGCCATGCATGGGACGGATGGGTGCGGTTAGGGCGCAATTGCGTAGAGACAAGGCGTGCCTTGTCTCTACGGGGTGCCATGCATGAGGCGGATGGGTGCGGATGTGGCGCGATCGTGTAGAGACAAGGCATGCCTTGTCTCTACGTGTTGCCGTGCCCGCCGCGATCCATCCAGGCCAGCATGGCCGGCGTGAAAAGCAATGTCAGCGGAGTGGCGATAATCAGGCCGCCGACGATGGCAGTGGACAGGGCCACCCAGTACTGGGTGGCCGGCGCGCCGAAGTAGATGTCCCGCGCCAGGAAGTCGATGGTCAGGCCGAGAACCATGGGTGAGAGGCCGAGAATCGTGGTCACCGCGGTCAGGACAACCGGACGCATTCGCTGGGCTCCCGTGCGCAGCGCCGCCTCCAGGGCTTCAAGGCCGCCGCGGCGCTCCCGGTTGTAGTGGTCGATGAGCACGATGTTGTTGTTGACCACGATTCCGGCCAAGGCCAGGATGCCGATCCCGCTCATCACGATGTTGAAGGGCTCCCCCCGAATCAGCAGGCCCAGCAGCACCCCGGCGGTGGAGAAGACGATGGCCGACATGACCAGCACCGCCTGCAACAGGCTGTTGAACTGGGTCACCAGGATCAAGAACATCAAGAAAATGGAAACCATGAAGGCCCCCAGGAGGAAATTGGCCGACTCGGCCTGATCCTCGGCCTGACCGCGCATAGCGAAATCCACGCCCTCCGGAAGCTCCTCCCGCTGCAAGGCCTGCTCGAGACGGCGGATCTGCTCGTTGACCTGGTAACCCGAGGCCGCGTCCGCCTCGATCCGATACGCTGGGCGGCCATTGATCCGGTTGATCACCCCCGTGGCCGGAGCCGGTTCCATGGACACGAAGTTGGTGATCGGCACCATGCCGCTGGCCGTCGGAACCCGCAGCCTGGCCAGTTCCTCCATGTTCCGGCGCTCCAGGGGAAAGCGCATCCGGATATCCACTTCCTCGTCGCTGTGGGCGGGCCGGTACACCCCCAGCACGACACCGGCGGTGAGCATCTGCACCGATTGCCCCAGCAGGAGCACGTTCGCCCCATACCGCGCGGCCTCCTCCCGGTCCACCAACAGTCGCAGTTCCACTCCCGGCACGGGCAGATCGTCCTGGACTTCGGCGTATCCTCCCAGTTCATCCATGAGTGTCCGCACCTGCCCCACCGCCTGAAACAGCATGGGACGTTGTTCGCCGCTCAGTTCGACCACGATGGGCAAACCCCGTGCAGGCCCTTGGCCCTCGTCGCGCACCAGGATCCGCAACCCGGGCAGATCACGGGTCCGATCCCGCACTTCAGCCGAAATTGTCGCGGCTTCAGGACGCCCGCGCCAGTCCAGCAGCTCGAGGCGGATCACGCCGATGACATCCGCCGGCAGATTCTGCTGCAGGCGCAACTGCTGGTCCGCGATGGTCTGGGTGTTCACGGCCTCGACTCCGTTCAGCCCAGTCAGCCGCTGCTCCACTTGGCGGACCAGATCGTCGGCCTCCCAGACCGAGAGATCGCCCCGTGCATGCACCCGGACCTGCAAGGTCTCCGGCTCGATGTCCGGAAAAAACTCCACTCCCCGCCCCAGCGCGCCGTAAAGCAGGTACAGACAGAAGACGAGGCCCACTCCGCCGAGAAGAGTGAGCAGGGGACGCCGGCAGCAGAAACCGAGCAGGGCGACATAGCGGGCCGTGACCTTGCCGGTGTTTTCATAATCTCCAGCTTCCGCCGCCTTGATCCGCCGGGATGTTTCATCATCGCCTTGCCTCCCCGGCCCGAGCACCTGGCCCAGCGCGGGCACGAACACCAGGGCCATGAGCAGCGATGCGAGCAGGGTGACGATGACCGTTGCCGGAAGATAGATGATGAATTCGCCGATCATTCCCGGCCAGAACAGCATGGGCACGAAAACCGCGATGCTGGTCGCGGCGGCGCTGATGATGGGCCATGCCATGCGCTGCGCGGCGAGCAGAAAGGCTTCCCGGCGATCACGCCCCTCCTTGATGAACCTGTCGGCCAATTCCACCACCACGATGGCGCCGTCCACCAGCATTCCGACCACGAGAATCAGGGCGAACAGAACGACGATATTCAGAGTAAAGCCCATGGCGTAGATCACCAGGATGCCGGTCAAAAACGCTCCCGGCACGGCCACCGCCACCAGCAGGGCCGCGCGCAGGCCCATTACGGCAATGACCGTCAGGGAAACGAGAAGCACCGCGATGATCACGGTGTTTTCCAGATCGCCGAGGAGATCTTGAATCTGCTCGGCCTGGTTCTGGAGCAGGGTCACCCGCAACGCCTCGGGCCAGGCCTGCCGCGCCTGCTCCAGTTCTTGCAGTACCGCGTCCACCGTGTCCAGCACGTTGGCGCCGGTCCGGGGACGAACATCCAGGGTCAGGGCTGGCTCTCCGTCGATGCGGGCGAAACGCTCCGGATCAACGAAACCTTCCCGGACCTCGGCCACGTCATTGACCGTGATCACGATGCCCTCTTCCACCCGCACGGCGATGTTGCGTACGTCCGCCATGTTCTCGATGGTTCCGGGAACGATGATCCCGATCCGTCCCGCGCCGGCATGCACCGAACCGGCGGGCACGAGCTGGTTGTTTCGTTCCACGGCGCCGGCCAGTTCCTGGAACGAAATCTGGTAGGTCTCCATCATGGTCGGGTCGACCAGGATCTCCATGACCTCGTCCCGTTCGCCGATGATGTCCACCTGCAGCACGCCGTCGATGCCTTCCAGGCGGTCGCGCAGGTTCCGGGAGATCTGGAGCAGGGAACGCTCTTCCAGGGGCCCGGAAAGAACGATGCTCAGGATGGGGAACAGGTCCAGATTGACCTCGTTGACCACCGGCTGCTCCGCCCCTGCGGGGAGTTCCGGAGCAGCCACGTCCACGGCCTGCTGAACGTCCAGCATGGCGGTCCGGCTCTCGAAACCGGGCAGGAACTCGAGGCGGATGATCCCGAACCCCTCTCCGGCATTGGAAATCATCTCGTCGAGTCCGGCCAGCTGCTGGAGTTCGCGCTCCAGAGGCTGGAGCAGAAGGCGTTCCGAGTCTTCCGCGGACACGCCTGGATAGGCCACGGTGACGAAGAAAATCGGGATGTCGATGTCCGGCGCGGCCTCTTTCGGAGCAATGACGTAGGCCGCGCCTCCGGCGGTCAGCAGAAACAGGTGCAACAACAGCAGCGTGCGGTTGCGGCTCAGGAGCCCGGCGAGAATCGCATTCATGGAGCCGGAGTCTCCACGGCTTCATTCTCGTGCCTGAGGTGCTCATCCTCGGAATGGGGAATCACCTCTTCACCGGCCCGGACAAAGCCCTGCCCCACGGTAATGATGCGGGACCGCTCCGGCAGTCCCGTGACCCAGACCCCTTCTCGCCCGGCGCGCACGACTTCGATGACGTGGAAGCGCACTGTGTCGTCATCGTCCACGGTCTTCACGCCGATCCGGCCGTCATCATCCAGCCCGATTACCGCGGGCGAGACCTGATGCGCAAGCACTTCCTCGGTAGGAATCTCCACCTCGGCGCTGGTTCCGGCCGGGAGTCTCTGATCCGGATTCGGCACCTCGACCTCGATGCGGAAGGTGCGGGTGGCCGGGTCAGCCAGGGTGCTGACAAAGGTCACTTCGCCCTCCACCGTGCCGTGCCGCAACACGTTGACCCGGGCCGGCAGCCCCACCGTGACCCGGCCGATGCTGTGCTGCGGCACCTGGACCATGGCCCGCAGGGGATCATTGTCCACGATCCGGGCCACCTCGTCTCCGGTGGAGACGAAATCCCCCCGCTCGGCAACGCGCTGATCAATCCGTCCGGCGATGGGAGCCCGGATCCTGGTGCGGCCGATCTCCTCTTCGATGGCAGCCAGATCCGATTGCGCGGCTTCCATTTCCGCCGTTGCCGTTTCCAGTTGGATCTCCGCCTCGAAGCCGTCGGCCACTAGCTGTCGCGTGGCCTGGAGCTGTTTTTCGGCCACGTTCAGCCTTGCCTGGGCCTGGCGCAATTGCGCGCGGCGCTCGCTGACCTCGAGCTGGGCCAGCATGTCACCCACTTCCACGGCAGCACCGAGCTGAACATGCCAGTTCTCGATGCGCCCGCCCGTTTCCGCGCGAACCATGACCACCTGTTCCGGTTGCAGATCCCCGTGCAGGACCAGAAGCCGCTCCACCGGCTGTGCATCCATCTGCCGCACGGCCACGGTGGTTCTTCGCTCCACCGGCCCCACCTCCTGCTCAGCTTCCTCCTCGCGAAAAAACACTCCGCTGGCGATCCAGACGATCACCAGGACAAGAATGCCGACGATCACCCATGTCTTCAGCCCTCCCGGAACCTTGTTCATCATCTTGTCCGCCTTCAATCCGCCTTCTGTCGTCCCGGTCATGTATTCCAGAGACGATAACCGCTCCTTGATCCTGGTTTATCAACAAATCCGGCAACTATTCGGCACACGCTCTTTCTCCGGCAATCGGAATCGGGGTCGGGGTCGGAATCGGTTTCGAAAACACTGGATGCCCTTCCACATGGCTCCGTTTCGATACCGATCCCGATACCGATCCCGATACCGATACAGACCCCGATTCCGGGCCAAACCAGCAACAGCATTCGTCTCGCTGAGTAGTTACCAAATGCGTGACTACTGGCATCTTTCATGATCAGACACGGAGTGTTCCGGCTGGTCTCGATTTTTCGGCCTCGCCTGTCTGACTGAGCCAGGATTCGTTCATCCGGCACCTATCCCTCGAGCGATTATGTATTTCATATTCCTTGTTCGGCGTAGCGGGATAGGTGCCGGATGCTACGAAGCCGGACGAAGGAGTTGTGAGGCTTAAAAATCGAGACCAGCCGGAACGAAGCTGAATAGTACACGAATCCAAACATATTTCAGCAATTCATCCTTCAAACGTCATCATCTCCCTGTGGTTGTCAAGAAGAACAGTCTTCATCGCCACTGATGCGCTGCATTTGATGGATGATCAATAAAAGAACGCCCGCTGCAGAATTGCTGCACCGGGCGTTAAAAATGGTTGGCTCCTTGTCGAATATTCCGGCATCGCATTGATCAGGTAGAGACGGACTTCTTTGCCGGCAAAGTCAAAACGGACTTCGGGCAATGACGAGCGTGTGCCGGGATTACCTGACCTGTGAGGTCAAATCAAAGATCGGCCCCATGACCGCCAGAACGAGAAAGCCCACCAGCAGCCCTAAAGCCAGGATCAAAGCCGGTTCCACCAGGGCGGCAAAGCGTTTCAAGGTGGCGTCGGTTTCACGTTCAAGCAGTTTGCCCAGACGCTCCAGAAACGAACCAAGCCCTCCGGCAGCCCTCCCGGCACTGATCGCGGTTAAAAAAACATCTGGATAGATGCCCTGCCTGGACAGCACTTCATCCAACGGCTGGCCCGTGGACACTTCCCGGGCAGCCTGGGACATTTTTTCTCGAAAAAAAAGCGAACCCACTCCGCGAGACGAACTTTCCAGCGCCTGAACCAAGGGAATGCCGGCCTGCAATTGAAAAGCGACAAGACCGGAAAATCGAGCCAGCACCCCTTTCTGAACCACGGACAGCCGCCAAAAGAGCCTGTCCAAACGCATTCGCCAGCCGGGTCTGCGTTTGTAGGCCAGGACGGACATCCATGCCGCGCCTCCTAACCCTAGCGCAAGCAGCAATCCCCAGGATTCCATCCACGCTCCGACACTCAGAAGCACTCGCGTATCCCAGGACAATTCTCCCGCGGAAGAAGTCACGATGTCGGCAATCCGTGGAAGAACCCGGGACAGCAGGAAAAAGACAGCGCCTAGGCCTATGACCAAAATTGTTAAAGGATATCCGAGAGAGGTAAGCAACCGTTCTCGAAATTCCCGTCTCCCTTCCTCGTAACGGGCGATTCGCTCCAGCACCTCGCCCAGTCGCCCAACCTGCTCCGCGACATGGACCATGGCCGCATATACGGGAGAAATGATCGCTGGATGATCCTGCAGGGCCTCGGAAAAAGCCTGCCCACCCACCACCGCGTCTCGGATCTGGAGCCAGAATCCGGCGGCATGACCAGTGGATGTCCTCGCCAGAAGATCCAGGCTTTGCGCCAGTGATCCGCCTCCCTGGAGCATCATTCCCAGAGAATAGAAGGCTTCATCCAGCCGGATACGATGCAGCCAGGCACCTGGAGCAAGGCGGGCGCGCAACGAACCGATGCGGACGCCTCCGGCAAGCCCGAGTTGAAGGGGCAGCAGACCCTGCTCCTGAATTTTTCCATAGGCCGCCGTACGGCTTTCAGCCTCACACAGTCCCTTGCGCTGAGTACCCTGACGATCCAGGGCAACATATTGGAATGTCGGCAATGGTTGTCCTTGTTGAATTGTCGTGAACGGATCAACAACCCAAAACTGGTAACTACTCAGCTAATACTGCTGTTGCTGAGTTCGGCGTGGTATCTGGATCGGGGTCGGGGTCGGTATCGAAAACGAGGTCAAGTTGGGGCGCTCAAATGTCTCGATACCGATACCGATTCCGACCCCGATACCTATACCGATTTTCGCTGGAAGAGTGTACAACGAGTGCTGAAGAGTTAACCAAATCGTAACTATTCAGTTCATTCGAAGGGTGGTCATTCACCTGCACTGGATTCCGGCTTTCGCCGGAATGACTTATCATGGCAAGCTGCATCTATACAGTCATACCGGCGAACGCCGGTATCCAGATCTTTTTCGCGGATTTGCTGAATAGATACACCAAATCGATATTAAGACCGATTGCGATTTCGATTGCGATTTCGATTTGGAAAAACACGGATCATACACGAAATGAGCTAAGCCCATTGACTGAGAGCGCGGCCCGCATCTCCCTCTTTATCGAAATCGAAACTCCTCACAATCAATATTTCCATCAACCCCTGTACGGCTAAGCCACGCCTTCGTTATCTTTAGTGTACTGACGAAGCCGATTCTGCCCGCTCGGAGTTCGGATGTCCATCCTCCGGGCATTCACGCGCCGGCAAATGCCCATGGCTCCATGGGGAAGCAATTCAAAAGTCGGCACTTGCCGTGCCGCATGTTGTGCAGTAAAAGCCCATAAGCCGGAAGTGTCCTTTCAGTTACGCAAACGGACCATTTCCTTCATTTGTCCATTGGGACAGATCCACTTTCAACAAAAAAGAATATGCCACACAAAGAAACCAATCAATCAATTCGGAATATCGCCATTATCGCCCACGTCGATCACGGCAAAACGACCCTGGTGGATGCACTGTTCAGACAAAGCGGATTGTTCCGGGAAGGTCAGGAAGTTGCCGAACGGATCATGGATTCCATGGATCTGGAACGGGAGAGGGGCATCACCATCGCGGCGAAAAATTGTGCCGTGCTTTGGAAAGACGTCAAGATCAACATCATCGACACCCCAGGACACGCTGATTTCGGCGGTGAAGTGGAACGTTCCCTGTCCATGGCCGACGGCGCCGTGCTTCTGGTGGATTCCTCAGAGGGGCCCTTGCCCCAGACACGCTTCGTGCTCAAAAAGACGCTTGAATCAAAATTGAAAGTCATCGTGGTGATCAACAAGATTGATCGCCAGGATGCCCGCGTCGCGGAAGTGCTGAATGAAATCTATGATTTGTTCATCGACCTCGACGCCACGGAAGATCAGTTGGATTTCCCGGTGCTCTATGCGATTGCCCGGGACGGCATTGCCAAGCATGACCTGGCCGATCCTGACGAGAACCTGCATCCCCTCTTGGATACGATCCTCGATACAATCCCCGGGCCGACTTATGATCCAAGCATGCCTTTTCAAATGCTGGTTTCCGACTTGGGATATTCCGACTATCTTGGGAGATTGGCCATCGGACGGGTGATAAATGGAAGTGCGAAACAGAACGAACAACTGATCTGCATTGACGCAGCTGAGGAACAGCTTCCATTGCGGGTGACCAAGCTGCAGACATATTCCGGCCTTTCCCTGCAGGACGTCAAGGAAGTGGGCCCTGGCGACATCGCTGTCCTGGCCGGGATTGAAAATGTGGCCATCGGCGACACCATCTGCACCAAGGCCGAGCCTTCAGCGCTCAAACGGATTACCGTGGATGAACCCACCGTGGCCATGAAATTTTCTATCAACACCTCTCCTTTAGCCGGACGGGAAGGTAAGTTCGTTCAGTCCCGCAAGATCTGGGAACGATTGGTCAAGGAATCCCTCAGCAATGTGGCGATCCGAATCGAGGAGACCGAGGACAGGGACAGCTTCGTGATCAAGGGACGCGGAGAATTCCAAATGGCCATTCTCGTGGAAACCATGCGCCGGGAAGGTTACGAACTCAGTGTCGGTCGTCCGGAAGTCATCTACAAATATGTGGACGGGAAACGCCTGGAACCCATGGAGCACCTTTTTATCGACTGCGAGGAGGTTTTTCTCGGTGTGGTCACGGAAAAACTCTCCATTCGGAAAGGGCGCATGTCCAACCTTGTGAATCGGGGAACCGGACGGGTCCGGGTGGAATTCTCAATTCCTTCCAGGGGGTTGATCGGTTACCGTGATGAATTCTTGACCGACACGAAGGGAACCGGGGTCATGAACTCTTACTTTTCCGGTTATGAGGAGTACCGGGGAGACTTTCCCACGCGGTTTATGGGATCAATCGTCTCGGACAGGGCTGGAACCGCCGTGCCCTACGCATTATTCAATCTGGAACCCAGGGGAAGACTTTTCATTTCTCCCGGAGAACCAGTCTACGAAGGGATGATCGTCGGGGAACACAATCGGGAGAGCGACTTGAACGTCAATCCCTGCAAGGAAAAAAAGCTCACCAACATGCGGGCCTCGGGAAAGGATGAAGCAGTCATCCTGACGCCTGTACTGCCGTTGACTCTGGAGTGGGCGTTGCACTTCATTCGCGAAGACGAACTCGTTGAGGTGACTCCGCATTCCATTCGTTTGCGCAAGTCCGTATTGTCCGCATCCAAGCGTCATGTCATGGGCGGATCAAAATAATGCAAATGAGTGGGGATTGCCGCTCAGATTGCTTTTAAGCGGAGAGTGAGGGGGGACGGGCCGAGGCGGAACACTGCAACCGCCCCCTTGCAAGAGGCTATTTTTCGCGAAAAACGATTCGCCCCTTGGTCAGGTCATATGGGGACAACTGAACCCGAACCTTGTCTCCGGGCAAAATCCGAATTCGGAATTTTCTCATCTTTCCACAAAGATGCCCAAGGATTTTATGTCCGGTTTCCAGTTCTACGGAAAAAAGGGTGCTGGGCAAAGCCTCCTGGACCACCCCGCTCATTTCAATACATTCTTCCTTGGCCATAGGCCCTCCTTAGGTAAAAGATAAAAAGTTGCGCAAATTCAGTGCCCTGAACCGGCAACACTCAGCAAAAATCCGGCTCATGCCGCTCGGGCGTGATGGCGGAAGATCAGTGGCAAATTTTCCACCGGCCCTGAAGCGGGAATGCCGGCCTCAGACATCAAGCACAAAGCCATAAGCTCGGTTACCATTTAATTACTTCTTGATGCATTGCAAGCATAAAAAAGCCCCGCCCTCACGAAGATAGAGGACAGGGCTTCGTAAGGCCTTATCTATCCAGAAATCGGGTTGCCACTACCAGCGCTTGGACTGACGGTTTCTGTCGCCATACCCACCGCCGCCGGGACGGGGAGAACGTTCCTGGGCTTCATTAATGCGCAGGCTGCGACCTTGAAAATCTTTTCCGTCCAGTGCTTCCTGGGCGGAACGAGCTCCGGCTTCGTTCATCTCGACAAACCCGAAACCTCGCGGGCGTCCAGTTTCTCGATCACTGATCAGGGCTACGGAAAGAACCTCGCCGTAAGCGGAGAAAAGATCACGGACATCATCTTCCTGAGCGGTAAAGGGCAAATTCCCAACATACAACTTACTTGACATGCGAATGACTCCAAAAGGGGTTGGGGCAATTTTTTCCTGATCTTTCCGAATCCGAGCCGCCTCGGTGTCCAGAACTGAACGAGATTCTTGCCGGTGCAAATTGAAAACAAAAAAATAATTTGCGTTTATATATTTGTCAACTTATTTTTTTCCTTCGAGATGCAAAACTGTTTCCCCGGCAGCAACCTCTGCTGCGCGTTCTGACCTCAAGAATGGAATTGATCAAAGATAACGCCCATGAGCACGCCCCGCCCTCCTCTTTCAGCCCAGTTGGTGCTTTCCCTGTTCAGCTCTCGATGGGAGATGTTCTGGCCTGATCTCATCCCGACGCTGGAAAAGTTTCTGGGCCCCCTGGAATCATCCGGCACTCCCATACCCTTTGCGGAGACAACCTACTATGAGACTGAGTTCGGCACTCCGCTGCAGCGCAGGCTGCTGGCCTTTGAACAGCTGGTCCCCCAGGAACGGCTTCGGGAAATCAAGCTCTGGTCGCACGAACTGGAACAAGAATACCTTCACGATGATCAACGCCTGTTCAATCTCGATCCGGGATTGTTGACCCAGGAGCGTTTTGTTCTGGCAACCGGAAAAAATTTTACCCACCGCATCTACCTTGGCGACGGAGTCTTTGCCGATTTGACGCTCATTTATCAGGCAGGTCGCTGGCGGACATTGCCCTGGACGTTTCGCGACTACGCAGCTCCTCCACTGCAGAATCAATTGACGCAATTGCGACGGAGGTACAGGACAAAGCTCGGCATTATCGGCAAATCTCCTGACATAACCACATGAATCCTACCCGGGCATGACATGAGGCAATTGCTCAATAAGGTCGGGCAATAACCACCGCTGGCTCCTTGCTGCCTGGATTCCGGCTTTCGCCGGAATGACGGAACGGCGTACAATATTGACGAGTCCCTTCGTCCGTCACCCCTGTGTAGGCCGGGTTCCATGTGTTTACGCGTGGTTCAGCTGCCAGGAGTTATTGGGAGTTACGGATCGAGCCGCAAACCCAGATTGACAGCAGCCAATTTCCGGGACAAAATTTAATTTTTTTGAGCAACTATTCAGCAAACCTTGATCCTGGGTTTGGAACTCGTTCCATTTTCTTTAACGCACTCGATACTTGAGGATTTTGAAAAACACATGCACGACATTCGCAGAGCCATGGGTCGGCGGCAAACCAGGGAAACGACAATCAAACTTGATTTGGTTCTTGACGGTTCAGGATCGACGCAGATTCAAACCGGAATCGGTTTTGCCGATCACATGCTTCATCTACTTTGCTTCTGGGCGGACTTTGATCTCGATCTGACCTGTACTGGCGATCTGCACATCGACACCCATCACAGCCTGGAAGATATTGGATTAACGCTCGGCGCCTCCCTGCAGGACGCTCTCGGCGACAAAGCCGGCATCGCCCGTTTGGGATCGGCCATTGTTCCCATGGACGAGGCTTTGGTTGAGGCAGTGGTGGATCTTTCCGGGCGGCCTTACCTTGTTTACAATGATGATCCCTTGCCGGCCATGATTGCCGGGGATGAAAAAGACATCTGGCGTGAATTTTTTAAATCCCTGGCTCAGGAAGCACGAATGAATCTGCATATTACGTATCGTTACGGCCGAAATGGCCACCATTTCGTGGAAGGCGCCTTCAAGGCTGTGGGCATGGCTCTGCGCCAAGCTGTCTCCAGGACTCGTACCGGTGTGCCGAGCACCAAAGGAAGTTGTTGAAAATGCGCATTTGGACCGTTGCCAACATTTGTCTGTGGTGCCTTATCCTGTTTTTGAGCGCCTGTGCTCCCCGGCCTGCAGTTCCACAGTTGCCGGCCGAACAAACCCTTGCTGTAGCCGGATTTCACCAACCCCTCGAAGGCTGGCAACTGCTCTCCACCTCCAGAGCTGACCAGACAAGCACCTTGTCCCCCGCACTGCTGGGCGAACTGGACACCATGCTCGTCGAGCTGCTTGGTGAAAATGATATCCGCGCTTTTCTTGGAACAGAGGCGACCAGGCAGTGTGAGGAACTTGTTTTGTCCGGCATCAATACTGAACGTGGCGGAATCTCGGGCCTGCGGTACTGGATGGATGTCGGCGCGTGTACCCGTGCGGATTACCTGCTGGTCCCGCAGATCCTGGAATGGCGTGAACGTGAGGGTGGAGAATGGGGTGTGACCGAACCTGGCCGGGTTGTCCTGGAGCTGACTTTGTTGAATATCCCGAACCAGAGGATTGCCCAGCGTTTCAAATATGATGAACGGCAACGCTCCTTGAGCGAGGACCTCCTGCAAGCCGACAGGTTTTTTCGGCGCGGCGGCAAGTGGTTGCCCACTAAAGAACTCGTGCGGGACGGACTGCGTGAAGGACTCCGGGAGATGGGACTATGATCCTTTTTCCCGCCGTGGATATCAAGAATGGGCAATGTGTTCGCCTGCGTCAGGGCCGAGCCGATGACGTTACCGTCTTTTCACCTGACCCCGCGGCCATGGCTCGGCATTGGGTGGAACTGGGCGCGCGATGGCTTCACCTGGTGGATCTGGATGGTGCTTTTGACGGCCTGCCTGTCAACTTCGACTTGATCAAGCGGATTTGCGGCCAGATTTCTGTTCCGGTCCAGCTTGGCGGCGGGATTCGCGACATGGATACCGCACGCAAATATCTTGACGCCGGGGTGCGACGTCTGATCATCGGAACCATGGCTCTGGAAGATCCCGATGCTTTCGCCGCGCTGTGCTCGGCACTGCCCGGCCGGGTCGGGGTGTCTCTGGATGCCGTGGATTCAGCATTGAAAACAAAAGGTTGGGTAGACGACGCAGGGCTGACCATCAACCAGGTGCTGCCGCGGCTGGAGAGCCAGGGTGCGGCTTTCATCATCTACACGGACATCAGCCGGGACGGAATGCACAGCGGAGTCAACCTTGCGGCCATGGAGCATCTCGTCCGTTCAACCCAGATCCCGGTCATCGCTGCCGGCGGCGTCACTAGGCTGGAGGACGTTCAGCTTCTCCAGCCTTTGGCTTTCCAGGGTCTGGAAGGGATAATTACCGGAAGAGCAATATATGAAGGCACCCTTGATTTCAAAGCCGCCATGGGGTGGATTGAGCAGCAGGAATCTGGGTCAGCATGACTATTAAAGAGAGTGTGAAACACGAAGGAGTTGCGTATGGCCACGATCAAAGTCACGGGCATGTCCTGCCAACACTGTGTCAATGCCGTAACAAAGGCATTAAGCGGAATTGACGGCATCCAGGACGTTCAGGTTTCTCTGGAAAAAAGCCAGGCCGATTTCACGGAAACAAAACCTGTTTCACGAGACGTCATTCGTGAGGCCTTGAAAAAAGCAGGTCACGATCTGGGTTGATCCCGCACGACCTGCAAGGTGTTCAACAAAAAAAGCCATCCGTTCAGGATGGCTTTTTTTGTTGACGTTGACGGCATGAAGAGAGCTTCCGACATTCTCTTCACAAAGCTGAATAACACTACAGCGACACATCCATTTCCATCGTCTGACCGAGTTGTTTAACCACTGGGCACACGGGGCACACGGAGGAAAGAAACTGGATTTTTACGGAAAATGTTCTCCGTGCCCCCCGTGATTAATCTTCAGCGTTTCGGTTGTTTCTCAAAATGTCGTTGTAGTGACAATCTTTTATGCGTAAATGACATTGAAAGCAGCCAGGTGCCGGGCAAACCCTGATGGCGGCTCATACAGGCCGGACAGCCATTTTTCAGGCCATGCCCCTTCACCATGCATGGCTCCTATCAACGTGCCGAGAACTGCGCCGCGATGACAGTTGTCGCCGCCGAGATTGGTGTTCACGACCAAGGCCATTTCCGGATCATCCTGGTACTTCCAAGCCAGGTAATATGTGAGCGGCAATGCTTTTTGCACATAGCAGGCCGTGCTGAACACGTTCATCGCCACCTCCGCATCGGGTTGCCGCGCCAATTCTTCAAACGGATGACCGCCAAACTGCATCAGGTTTTCCGGCCATTCCTGTTCCAGCGCCTGTCGAATATCCATGCCCTGCAGGATGGATTGCAACACTTGCACGAAACTGGCGAATGCATCTTTCATCAACTGCCCGGGATGGGTCAGTTCCATATGCTGTTGTCCGAGATCCAAGGCCTTTTGCGGTTGATCGTGAAAATACAGCAGGATTGGAATGGGCAGGCACAGTCCGCCAATATGCTTTTCGTCCGGCGCTACGACCTTGTCCTTCTTGTTCCGGGTTGCCCAGACCTTGAAAAACTCCCGATGGCACTCCTCAACATAGGTATCGCGGTGATTTCCCGGTCGCGTCATGAAGGAGACATAACGCTCGACATAGCGATCCAGAATGTCCTCCTCGTCCTCAAGGAGCAAGTCCATGAGGACCCGGTTCAATTTCATGTTCAGGGTGTTTTCCCCGGCTTGCAGGAACTGATGATAATGCACACCCCGCTCACCCCAGAACATGGCCTGATTGTGCAGGATGTCCGTCTCCGGACTGGGCGGACGATAGCGTGAACGCCAGAGCAGACTGTCCGGGTGGGGATTGCGGGGTTGTTGATAGCCTTGCACCAGGCCGTAGTCCTTTGTCAGCGCGAAAGTGTCGTAATACCAGTGTACCGGCATGGCCAGGGCATCAGCAATGTGCGCGCCGTATATCGCTCCGGAAAGGCGTGAGTTGATCTCCGGGACATGTTTCAGCATGGCATTATCCTTTGTAAAAGGTGATGAATATCATACTTCTTTCCTTGATAAGACCGGAACCTGAAAGGTCAATCCTCGCTACGGATCGGCATGAGTGAAAAGCATGCCTTCCTGTCGCGAGTTGAAGATCTTTCAAGCCCGGCAAATCAGAGATTGGTCGGCTTATAACAATGCCCGCGCTCACGCCGCCGCCAAAAAAAAGGCCCCTCTGACGACTGCAGAGGGGCCTTGGTTGATTCATGCAAAATTAAAAAGTTATTCGATATCGGAAGTCGGGGGCTGAAACTCGGGCAATGGCTGCCCGTTCTTGAAATGATGCGCCCCTGGAGTTTCGCGGATCAGGACATAAATATATTCCCGTGGCGCACCAATGGTTTCGTGCACCACGCGAGTGATTTCCCGAGCCAGGGCTTGCTTTTGCTCCGGGGTCCGACCTGCGCGGATATCACATTGAATGACAGGCATGCGCTTGCTCCTTGGTATCTACTCAGCAATTCACGGCTCAGGGATACGTCCCCGGAAGCTCAATACTCCACGACTATGTCGTGGAAAGGGGTTGATCCGGTTCCGCCTCGGCTTCCAGATCCATGCTGGAGATCTTGGTGAGACCAAGGAGGATGGGACTGGCGATGAAAATTGAAGAAAATGTTCCAATGGCGATCCCTATGAACAAGGCCAGCGCAAAATCATGAATCACCCCGCCACCGAACAGAACCAGGCAGAGTACGACCATCAACGTCGTGCCGGAGGTGAGAATCGTCCGGCTCATGGTCTGGTTGATGCTCAGGTTGATCACGCTGAACAAGGTCATGTCCACCTTGTCGCGAATATTCTCGCGGATCCGGTCGTAGATGACGATGGTGTCATTGAGTGAATATCCAAGAATGGTCAGGAAGGCAGCGATGATGGCCAGATCCAGTTCCTTGTTCAACAGGGAAAAGATGCCGAAGGTGATGAACACGTCATGGATCAGGGCAACCACGGCTCCAAGAGCGTATGAAAGTTTCAGCTTCCAGCACAAGGCCACGGTGATGATCAATGCGGCCAGGACAAGCAGTTCCATGGGCAGGCCGATCCAGCGCAATACGGCGATGCCTCCGGCAAGCCCCGCGGCCATGATCACGGCGGGAAACCATCGTTTTTCGAACCGACCGGAAATGTATATCGCAATCAGCAAAACGGCGTAGAAAAGCGCCTCCATGGCCTGGGCGCGCAAATCCGCGCCAACCCTGGGACCGACCATTTCAAGGCGCTGGATCTCGTGGCCGACACCAGGCAGATTTTGCTCCAGTCTGGCGCTGATGTCTCTGCGGACAATGTCGGATGACAAGTCAGTAGCCGATGTTCTGACCAGAAACTCATTATCCTGGACTGTACCGAAGCGCTGAATCCCCAGACCGGGGAGATCAATCCCCTGGAGGGCCTGTTGAACCTGGCCCACCTCCATCTGCTGATCAAACTTCAGCTGAATGATCATGCCTCCGGAAAAGTCAATTCCGTATTGGGGACCGCCCTTGATCACCAGCGAAATGATGCTGACGAGAATCAAAAACCCGGAAAACAGAAACGCCGCGTAGCGCAGCTTCAGAAAATTGATCCGGGTATCCGGACGAATAATTTGCAGACCCATGCTCTCACTTCTCCTTAAATGCTCAATGCGGTGCCGGGCTTGCGCCGTTTCAGCCAAAAATCAAAAAAGATGCGGGACACGAACACGGCAGTGAACATCGAGGCCAGGATGCCCAGGATCAGGGTCACGGCAAAACCTCGAATCGGGCCCGTTCCAAACTGATACAGGACCACCGCCGCGATCACCGTCGTAACGTTGGCATCCAGAATGGTTTTCAGCGCCCTGCCGTAACCCTCATCAATAGCCGCTCCGGGCGTCAATCCGCGACGAATCTCCTCCCTGATGCGCTCGAAGATGAGAACATTGGCGTCCACGGCAATACCGATGGTCAGGATGATGCCGGCAATACCCGGCAGGGTGAGGGTCGCGCCGAACGCGGCCAGCCCGGCCATGACCAGCAGGAGGTTCAGGCACAGTACAGTATTGGCCACTATTCCGGAAAAGCTGTAATAGACCAGCATGAATACAAGAATCAGCGCCCCGCCGAAAAGTGCCGCGCGCAGGCCTCTTTCTATGGACTCCTGTCCAAGGGACGGACCAACAGTTCGCTCCTCCATGATATGTACGGGAGCGGGCAAAGCTCCGGCCCTGAGCACCAGGGCGAGATCGGTTGCTTCCTCCGTGGTGAAGCGCCCAGAGATGCTGGCTCGTCCACCAGAGATCCGTTCCTGGATGACCGGCGCCGAATGAACGTTTCCGTCCAGAACGATGGCCAGTCTGCGACCCGTGTTTTCGCCGGTGATCCGCTCAAAGAGCCTGGCGCCGCGGGCATTGAAATTCAAGCCGACGTAGGCCATGTTGAACTGGTCAAAGCTGACCCGGGCGTCCGTGATGAATTCACCCGTCATCAAGGTATCGCGCTTGAGGACGATGGGTGAGCGGGAGATGGAGCCGTCGGGATTGCGCGTCTGCAGATAGGCCAGCTCGGCATCCGGCGGCAGGATGCCCCGCAGGGCGCGTTCCAGGTCCGCCTGGTCGTCGACCAGCTTGAACTCCAGATGTGCTGTACGGCCAATGATGGCCACGGCCCGCTCCGGATCCTGAAGCCCGGGCAACTGCACCTGAATGCGTCCTTCCGCCTGCCTGCGAATGTCCGGTTCCGCCACGCCGAACTGATCGATCCGGTTGCGGATGGTCTTGATCGCCTGATCCACCAGCAGATCTTCAAGATGGGCGCGATAGGCACCGGTCATGCCCAGAGCATACCTGACCTGCCCGGCTTCCTGGACTTCCTTGGTCAGAATCTGAAGATTGTTGAAACGATCCCGCAAGAGACGTTCCAACTGATCCTGCTGCGCCCCACGGGCCAGCGTGAACTCCAACCGCTCGTTCACGACCTGAGGCCGGAGCACGAAAATGCCGTCCTCCTGGGCTTCGGAACGGACATCCTGGCCGATTTGGGACAAGGTGTTCACCATTCCCCTGGGTATGTCGACACCCAAAGTGAGGTGCATGCCGCCTTGTAAATCCAGGCCCAGTCGAATCTCGCTTTCGGGCAGGATTCTGGCCAAAAAAGTACCCTGGATATTGACCAATGCCGGCAAGGCATACAGCCCGCCAAGCAACAGACCGAGCATGGCCAGGACGATCCGTAATCGCAGACTCATCTTCATTGTTTTTCCTCTAGCTTGTCACAATAAACCGCAAAACAGCCCGTTTAACCGGAAGGCTGCAATTTCTCCAAGACATGGCCGACTCTCGCGCATCCTTGCCGCGAGGTGAACACGCCAAAATACTCATCGTGAAGAGGGAATCTTTTCCGAGAGGATGTTCTTGAGAGAATACTTTGCGGGAATCACGGTTTGCTGCTGTATTTGCTACTTGGGTTCCTTGCTCACTGGACGCGTCTCGGTCTCGGCAAGGCCGGCAATGTAGTTCCGGTTGGTTTGAACCTTGACGTTGTCTCCGATTTCCAGAGTCAGGATGTCTTCGTTCAAGGCATGAATCCGACCATACAGACCGCCGGCCGTGATGACTCGGTCCCCTTTCTTGAGGTTGCTCAGAACTTCCCTGTGCTGCTTTGCCTTCTTTTGCTGCGGACGGATCAGCAGAAAATAGAAAATCGCGAACATGACGATCAACGGGATGAATGCCGTGATCGGGTTTCCTTGGCCTTCGACTCCGTTGGCCCCCATGGCAAATGCCAGGCTTGGTTCAAAAATCATGATACGCTCCTTGGTCGTGTTGGGGTGAAGATCGGGAACATGTTGCCGAGAAAGGCGAATTTTTCAGCATGGACAAGCCCCGTCCGGCATCACCAGGCTTGTAAAGATGGATGATGCTTTCAGGTCAAAAACAAAAGGGGAAATACTACATGACATTATTGTGGATGTACAGTGCAAGAAAGGGCTGCACGGGGCAAGCCATTCTCGTCGAAATCGCAATCGAAATCGAAATCGAAAATTATCAAAAACGGATTGCGATTGCTCCTGGGGAATCCAGGCAAGAGGCCTTGAACACCCAGGCCTCTATTGCATTGGCATCAAGAAAATTATCAGAGTATAAATGCCGGGGGGCTGCGGCGAGATTCAGGCGAAACCCGAAGTTACCGGAAGAAAAAAGGTAACTGTTCAAAATCTTGTGGCAATCAACGGGATGAATCCTGGGAGCGCCGCACCCCAGTGCGGCAGCGGTGTAACGCACTCAGGGCAAAGTTTCTGCTGGAGCATGTTCCCCCGCAGCTTGGTCACGAAATTTCGCTACGATGGGAATCCTTGCACGGGAAACTTGGTCGCCTGATCTTTTTGAGCAGTTACGAAAAAAGATGATCACAAGCTGGTGACCCGGAGCAGTTCTTCCTGAGTCGTTTTCCCAGCGGCCACAAGTCTGGAGCCATGGTCGTGCATGGTTTGAAAACCGTGTTCGCGCAACTGCGATCGAAGTTGTTCCACGGAAGCCTTTTGTACAATCAGGCTTCGTAATGCTTCGTCCACGGGCATCAGTTCAAAAACACCCTGACGTCCGCGATATCCGCTCTGCCTGCAGGCGTCGCATCCGCTGCCGCGAAGCCGAGTGGAAGCCAAGGAATTGCCCCTTGCTCCATCAGCGTTTGCCTCCGTGGCCTCAGAAAATTTTGAATTATTTGCAGGCACCGAGTTTACGTCGTTCACCTGTCTGGAACAAACCGGACAATTCAACCGAACCAGGCGTTGTCCGATCACCAGGTGCAGGGACGAGGCCAGCAGGAACGGCTCGACGCCCATTTCCAGCAGCCTCGTAACCGCCGTGGGCGCGTCGTTGGTGTGCAGCGTGGCCAGCACGAGATGCCCTGTCAGGGAGGCCTGCACGGCCGTACCGGCAGTCTCCTGATCCCGGATCTCCCCGACCAGAATGATGTCCGGATCCTGACGCAGAAATCCCCGGATCGCCGTGGCAAAGGTTACGCCCGCGGCGCGGTTCACCTGGACCTGGTTCACCCCCGGCAGATGATATTCCACCGGATCTTCCACGGTCATGATGTTTCGGGAATCTCGGATCAGCTCCCTGAGAGCCGCGTAAAGCGTCGTAGTCTTGCCGCTGCCCGTGGGGCCGGTAACCAGAATGATCCCATGCGGCGCGGTGATCATCCGCGTGATGGTGGCCACGGACTCGGGTTCCAGACCGAGATCGGACAGCGGCAAAATGTTTTTCGAGCGGTCCAGAATCCGTAAAACGGCTTTTTCCCCATTCAGAGTCGGCATGGTGGAAACCCGGACATCCACGTCCTTGCGGCCGACCCGGACCTGGAACCGACCATCTTGAGGCGCCCGGCTCTCCGCCACGTCCATCTGGCCCATGACCTTGATCCGGGCCAGAACCGTGGACTGCACCGCCAGATCCAGCCGGCGCTCCGTGCGCAATTCTCCGTCCACTCGAAACCGGACCTGAAAGCTGTTTTCCCGGCCTTCGAAATGGATGTCACTGGCCCCCTGGCTGACAGCTTGATGCAGCACCCGGTTTACCAGCCGGACAATGGGCGCATCTTCATGAGACCAGCCCAGTAGTTCCTGGCCGGATTCTTCGAGTTCATCATTTCCGGCATCCTCTTCGGCGGGATTGTCCTCCTCCCACAAGGTCAGAGCCTGTTCCAGGGCCGGGAAAAAAACCTCATTGGAAACCAGTTGCGTTCGAATCCGCAAGCCAGTCTTCCAGGCCAGGAAGTCCGCCAACGGCCTGGCCTTGGCCGTACGCAGCCACACCAGAACGCGACCATTCTCGGCGGCAATGGGCAGAAACTCGTTGCGCCGGGGAAAAGCCAGATATTCCTGGACAAGGTCCGCGGGCAGTCGAGTGAGGTCCGGAGCGGAAACGGCAGTTGGGCCCATCATCTCGGCTCCGCGTACTCCGGCATGGCAGGCCCACGATACTCGCCGCCTCTCCAGAACTCTCGCTGCAGCAACTCCTGACTTCTTGCTCTGTCGTCGCGAATGCCCTCCATGCGGCTTCTGGTCAGATTTTCAGCCTGCTCCATGGTGTTGATGATCCTGGCGGTCAAAAAAACCATCAAGGTCCTTTTTTCCGCGGAAACCGCCTCCCGCCGAAAAAGCCATCCCAGCGCCGGAATGCGGGACAAACCGGGCATTGCCCGCCTATCCTGCGCAAAATCGTTCTGCATCAAGCCGCTGATGACCATGGTGAAGCCGTCCGGAATCTGCACGTTGGTCCTGGTGGTGCGACTTATGGTCGTGGGCCGGGAATTCGTGGCATCGACCGTCAAGACGTTGCTGACCTCCTGCTCCACCTGCATCCGAATCACGCCGGAATCCGTATTGATATGCGGCGTCACCTTCAGACGAATTCCGACATCACGATACTCGAACGTCTGGACGGGGTTGTTCTGGGCGTCAAACTTTTCGCTGACCATGAACGGCCTGTTCTGGCCGACGAATATTTCCGCTTCGGCATTGTCCAGCGTCATGATCTGGGGAGTGGACAGGATATTGAAGTCGTGCGCCGTTTTCATGAAGCTGACCAGTGCGCCGAGAGTCGAGAACTTCACGCCGGCATAGGTAATGACGTTGCCCAAGGCCCCCACGGTGAAGCCTCCGGGCACGACCGGCACCCTGCCGGGTTCCCCGGTCATCAAAGGCGGCAGACCGGAGGGAACTCCAGGGGTGGGAGAAGCAGGTCCCAGGAACCCGCCGGTGATGATCCCGTCGGCGCCCCCGCCCCCGACGATCCATTCCACGCCCAGATCCTGGCTGTTGGTCAGGCTTGTCTCGACGATCAAGGCTTCCACGAACACCTGATCCAGACCGCGATCCAGATGAGCGACGATGGATTCGACCTGTCGCTGGACCCTCGGCGCGGCCAGAACCAGAACCGAGTTCGTCTCCGGATCCGCGGCCACCACAACTGCCCGGCCGGGTCGCCCCTCCCCTGCGTTGACCTGATCCCCCTGCAGCAGGCTGCGCAAAACCTCCGCCGCTGAAGATGCCTTCGCGTTCTTCAGCGCGTACATGCTCATGTCCGCGCTGGAATCAACAATCTGATCCATATTCAACAGCAAGCCGCGAACCGCCTCCAACTGTTCTTCCGATCCGGCCACAAGCAACGAGTTGGACCACTCAACCGCAAGGATGACCGGCGTCTCGGCCAGATGGCCCCGGGCAAACAGTTCTTCGTAGAGTTGAGCAACCTTATGAGCTGTTTCTCCGGCCTGGGCTTGATGCAAAGGCAGAAACTCCAGGTTCCAGCGTCCGCCCATGGCCAGCACCGCGTCCAGGACCTCCTGCATCTTGCGCACCCGGGCCCGGGTGTCGCGCAACAGCAGGGCCCGGGCCTGGGGAATCTCCATCACCATGCCGAATCGGGAAGTAAAAGGCTGCAGCAACTCGTTGATCTGCTTCACCGGCGCACGCGGATCCAGGCGCAACACCGTGGTCAGCAGCTCCCCCTCCTCCCCCGGGTCCAAAGGCGCCCGCAAGGGGTCGAGCATTTCGCCGGCCAGGTTTCCCTGTAGAATGTAGTACAGGTCACCCTGGGCCACGAGATCCAGGTTGTTGCTGGCCAGAACCCGTTCCAGCACGGCCAGGAGTTCCGGCTCGGTCATGGGGGCCTGGGAATGCAGGGAAACCTTGATGGGCGGAATCTGGTCCTCTCGAAAAACGATGTTCCGTCCGGTGAACTGACCAACGAAAAGGATGAAGTCCCGCAGGGTGATTCCCTCCAGGTTCGCGGTCATCCGCTGGTCTTGAACGCCCTCACCGTCCTGAGCAAAGGAAACTCCTGGGGCAACGACCATCAAAAAGACAAACAGACACGATAACCGGAACCATGCGCCGATGGATAGCATAAGGATAATTTCCTGGTTCATTGGTGAGGCCGGCAGTGGCAATTGTTTCCGAGAAAGCCGACGACTCACCAGAATTTAATTCAATTCAACAAGATAGGTTTGCATCTGGGAAGCGCGCTGAACATCCAGAGTGATCAAGGATGCCCGGTCCATTCCGGAATATGCCTGCAGCAGCTGCGTCGGACCGGTCAGGGTTTGTCCATTGATGCGCGCCAGGACATCGCCGTTGCGCAGCCCGATCTTGCTCAGCAGGGAATCAGGACGAATGCTCAGAACTTGGAACCCTCCGACCCGACCGTTCACGGTGAAGGGCTTGAAACTGGCCATCTGCAGCAATGCATTGGGATCGGACAAAAGCGGTTGCACTTCCTGTCTGGTGAGACTGACCCGTGTCGCGCCGGCAGGCGCGGACCAGGGCTGAGGCGTGGCGATTTGCGGGGAAAACAAAACATCCGCGTCTTCCTGATCCGCGGTTTTCTGCCAGAGCAGGACTTCCTTGCGTCTGTCTCCGGAAATGAAAGTCACGGAGCCAAGATGGACCTCGGACAGTTCCCAGCCGTCAATCAAAGCACCGGGGTCCAGCACCAGAAAATCCTCACCCGAGCGGAGCAAGGCCCTGGGAGATGTTCCGGTAACGGTTCCCAGAAGCACAGGGGCAAAAGAATCCGGATTATTGACGGGTTCCGGAGCAGCCATGCCGCTGTCCGGCATGTCCAGTCCCAGGATATTCTGATCCAGAATTACCGGTACCCAGGACTCTGCCGCAGGTCTGACGAAGGACGGGGAAACGGTGCCGGGAACCGCGACATATGATCGGACGGAATAGTACTCCCAGGCCCCGGTCAAAATGAACGCAAAGGCCAAGCCGAAGGCCAGCGGGAGGACCAGCCGGAACAGCCGGGTGGACATCAGTCGGGAAGAGTTCACGTGGTATGCAGACGATTGCTTGAGGTGCTGGACACGGGGGGAAGCTAAATCATTCGTCGCCTTCGGGCAAGAAAAACACAATGCGTTCAGGGCAGATTTGTTCCGCCGACTGGTTTACCCTCTTTATGGCCGGTACGAAACTCTCTCGCCGGTCTCGCCGGGGTAAACCAGCCCAGGTCCGGAATTCAATTGCCCCCGGGATGCGACCGCAGGAGGCGGTTAGCGAACATAGTTCGGCAAATTCAAAAAAAGGTCGGTGGTGAATGTCACCATTTTGTCCATTATCCAGGGGAAGGAAAACAAAAGCGCCAGGAAGATCGAAATGATCTTGGGAACAAAGGTCAGGGTCATTTCCTGGATCTGCGTCGCGGCCTGGATGATGCTCACCACCACACCGACAACCAGTCCAATGCCCAGCATGGGCAGGGCGATCAGCAGGGTCAGTTCGATGGCTTGCCGCGCAAAACCGATCACGAATTCAGGTGTCATGTCTTCTCCGGGAATCTCAATGGCAAGTGGTTAATTCTGAACTTCTTATCGTAATCAAACTGGTCTGGCTTGAGGCTGAAATCGTGAACCGCGTCAGGCAAAGCCGTTCACCAGGGAAAAAATCAGCAGGTTCCAGCCGTCCACCATGACGAACAGCAGGAGTTTGAATGGAAGCGAGATCATTACCGGAGGCAGCATCATCATGCCCATGGAAAGCAGGATGCTGGCCACGACCATGTCCAGGATCAAAAAAGGAATGTAAATCAGAAAGCCCATCTGGAAGGCGGTTTTCAGCTCGCTGATCACGAAGGCGGGAACCAGGATGATGGTCGGCACGTCGTCTCGGTTCGACGGGCGCTCCATGTTGGTGATGGAGTAGAACAGCGAGAGATCCTTTTCCCGAGTGTGCTTGAACAGAAATGCCCGCATGGGTTGCTCGGCCTCAAACAACGCATCCTGAAAACTGATCTCCTCGGCCAGATAGGGCTGCAACGCATTGGCGTTGATCTCCTTGCCCACGGGCATCATGATCACGAATGTCAAAAAAATGGCCAAGCTGGCCAAAACCTGATTGGGCGGCATTTGTTGTGTGCCCATGGCCTGGCGGATGAAGGAAAATACGATGACGATGCGGGTAAAGCAGGTTGCCGTGAGCAGGATGGATGGCGCTACGGACAGGATGGTCATCAGGAACAGGATTTCCAGGGCGATGGAAACGTTTTCCGGCTCACTGGCGCCGCCGCTTAATGTCATGTTCAGCGTGGGCGGCGAAGGCTGAGCGCTGACCGGGTCGGGCAGAAGGAACAGGAGTATCAGGGCGGCCAAGAACAGGCTAGCCGCCGCTTGGCCTCCCGGATTGTTCAAGATGCGTGGAAAATGATGTCTTTTCAAGGTCATGGTGTGTCTCCGTCAGCAACGTAATGGAGTTGTCCGTCACTCCCAGCACCATGTCCTTATTCAAATAGCGGACCACCACCACCGCCTTTCTCGGGCCCAGGGCAAGTTGTCCCACAAGTCGCAGATCGGATGAAAGCTGGCGGGTCAAGCCGGCCTTGTGTCCGTACCGCTTCAACAGGTAGAGGATCAGAAACATCACCCCCAGGACAAGAAACAATCCGCCGACCATCTTCAGGGCTGCAAACCCGAAATCCCAGGTCGGCGCGGTGTCGACTGCATTAGGCAAGTTGTTTAACCCTCTCGATGGGACTGATGATGTCGGTCAGGCGAACACCGAATTTCTCATTGATCACGACGGCTTCCCCTCGCGCGACCAGCTTGCCGTTCACGAAAATCTCCAGGGGTTCACCAGCCAGCTTGTTCAACTCCACCACGGACCCCTGCCCCAGCTGCAGCAATTCGTTGATCAACAGCTTGGTCCGCCCCAGTTCAGCGGACACGTCCAGGGGAATGTCCAGGATGAAATCCAGGTCTCGCTTGGTTTTCTCCTTGGGAGCCTTGGCCTGGGACGTCAAATCTTTGAAATTGGGCTCCTTGGTTTTGGCGGCAAAGGACTTCTGCTGTTTCTCCTTCTTGAGCTGATTCTCCTCTTCAACGGCCAGGGCCTTGGCCCATTCATCCGCCAGGTCTTCCTGATCCTGGCTTTGGCCGCCGCTTTCCTTGCTCGCCGCCCGGCTGGCGGCCTCGAAAGGATCTTCAGGTTCGTCGCCTTGATCCATTTCTTCCAGAGCCTTGGCCCATTCCTCTGCCAATTTGTCTTGGTCTGTGCTCATTCAGGAATCCGTCCCGTGTCGACACGTCGATTTTCGTGCCTGTAAAAATATTAAGGTTTGAGAGTGCCGAGCTTTCCCGGCATGGGAGTCGTCGAGAATCAGGAAGCGTAACTATTGAGTTTTCCGGTTTGTCATGAAAAGTGCTGAGTAGTTACCAGGAAGCTCGTTAATAATGAACCTCAGCTTCCTTCACGACCTGAAACGCCCTGTTGGCTTTGACAATGCCGGGGCTGCAGTGAAATTTGTCAACACCATGAATTTTAACTTCCAATGGCTGTTCGGTATCCGTATCCAGCAGCAGGATATCGCCAACATCCAGATTGAGAAGCTGGCGGCCCGTGATGGACGTGCGGCCCAGGGGCACCACCAGTTCCACGGGAATTTCCATCAGGCGCTCCTTGAATCTGGAAAGCCAGGCATGGTCCACCTCCAGACGTTCGGACTGAAAGGATGCATAAAGCTTTCCCCGGATGGGTTCAATGGTCGAATAAGGCAGACAGAAGACCAGGGAGCCGATGGCATTCTCCAGTTCCACTTCCATGGAAACCACGATCACGACATCGCTGGGCGGCACGATGCCTGCGAACTGCGGATTGATTTCCGTACGCAGAAGTTCAATGCTCACATCATGTACCGGAGTCCAGGACTGCTCCATGGAGGACAGGAAGATCTTGACCACCCGCTCGATCACGGATTGTTCGATGGGTGTGAAGTCACGTCCTTCGATCTTGGGCTGCGTGCCTTGCCCCCCGAAAAAATTTTCCACCAGGGCGAATACGAGGCGGGTGTCAACGACCAGAATCGCGTTTCCCCGCAACGGGTCGATCTTGAAAATGTTGATGCTTGTCGGCACGGGCAGCGAGCGCATGAAATCACCGAACTTGGACATGTCGATGGAAACCGGGTTGACGTCAACCTTCTTGCGCATTGAGTTGGCCAGGGAATTGGAGGCCAGGCGGGCAAAACGATCGTTGATGATTTCCAGAACCGGCATTCGCCCGCGAATGATCCGATCCTGGTTGGCCAGATCAAAGGAAATGATGCCCGAGTCATCTCCGGCAACGGCGGTTTCGGTCTCGACCTCGCCCCCGGTGAGCCCACGCAACAGGGAATCGACTTCATCCTGGGAGAGAATTTTATTCATGGGTTTTCCATATTTGCCATGCTGCGAGTTTCACTCAACCATGACATATATTAAAAATTTGGAGTAACTATTCAGCAGGGGGTTGTGTGCTCTTCCGTGGAAATTGATATCGGGGTCGTTATCGAAATCGAAAAACGTTGAAGAGCCCCAACTTGACTTCGTTTCTGATATCGACTCCGGAATTCCAATTTCGATTTCGATTTCGATTCGACTCCAAAGGCGGCAACAGTATTTGATGCTGATATAGTTACATTTTGGAGTAACCATTCAGCACAGGTTCTTTCTCCGGTAATCGGAATCGGGGTCAGGGTCGGAATCGGTTTCGAAAACAATGGAATTCCCTTCCACATGGCTTCGCTTCGATACCGATCCCGATCCCGACCCCAATTCCGAGCCAAACCCGACATAAGTGTCCTACTGAATCACGAACTCGGTCAGATAAACATTGGTCACCCGACCGCTGCCCAGAATCTGATTCAGTCGGTCCATGATCTCGTTCTTCAAGATGATCTTGCCTTCCATGCTGGCAAGATCACTGAAAGTCTTTCCGGACAGCAACAAAATGATCGCATCGCGAACCCGTGAATCCGCCCGCTGCAGATCACTCACCACGGAATTGTTCAGCACCTCCACGGACAGAGACATGCGCAGAAAACGCCTGCCGAGAGGATCGGCCAGATTGACGATAAACGGCTGCAAGGAAACAATTTCCGGGACAAACTCAGTGCGTGGCGTCGATCTGGCATCCCGGGCCTGGGCTTGTTCCGATTCCTCCCGGGGTTCGGCACCTGGCCCCATGAAGAACCAGTAGGCGGCTGCGCCCCCTCCTGCCAGCAGAAGCAAGATAAACATGAGAATGACCCATTTCAGCTTGCCCCCCTTCTTTTCCTCCCCAGCGGACTCAACTTCCTTTTTGGCCATCGCAACCCCTCACTTTTTTCATGATCTGCTCTAAAAGGTCGGGCGCGGCATGAAAGCTCCCGTACTCCTGGATCCCGCCTGTGTCGGGATGACTTGAAATAGCGTAACTACTCAGCACATTATGATGAATGACCATTCTCCAGCACTGGATTCCGGCTTTCGCCGGAATGACGAATCGGAGCAAGCCGTACCCACGCTGAACATACCGGCGAAGGCCGACGCTATCGCTATCCAGATCTTTTTGCCGGCTCTGCTGAGTAGTTACAATCATTTAACGGCAACTGCTCAGTAAGGTTGCCATGAAACGGAACATGGTCTTTCGGTCTCGACATCGAGATCACCACAGTTCAAGACAATCTCTTCAGGACAGTCGCGATGTCGTACCTGGGCATGCATCTCTATGACGTCTTGAACAGAATTTCCACCCGCCTGTTCAAGGCGCGCCCCTCCGGCGTGCGGTTGTCGGCGACAGGCATCCGGTCGGCGTAGGCGGAGACGGACAGCTTGGCATCCGGAACTCCGGAAGTCAGCAAAACCTCCAGGACAGCCATGGCCCGCAAGGCCGACAGGGTGTCGTTGTCCATTGTTCTTCCGATCAGATTGTCCGTATGGCCGGAAACATTAATGACGTTGGGCACGTACAGCAGCAACGGAGCCAGTATTTCCAGCAAGGTTCGAGCGGGTTGAGTCAATTCATGTCCGCCCAGCGGAAAAAGCAACTCGTCCGTGAGCAGGATGGCCAATCCTTCAGGCCGTTGCAAAAGCCGCAGATTTTCCTCAAGGGTGGCCTTGCTGATCTCCCGCGGCAGGACATCATCCGGAAAAAGCAGGTCCCGGATCCGCTGTTCGTTGTCCCGAAACTCCCATGGCCGCTGCATCAGCTCGACCACGATTTCCATCTTTGTGGGAATCCGCCCCGCTGTTTTCTGCGAGACAACTCCAAGGTTGGCCCCGAAAAGGCTCATGGCTTCGGTGACGACCTGGCGATCCATGGACGACATGCTGAGCAACAGGACAAAGAAGGTCAACAAAAGCGTGATGAGATCCGAAAAGGTGATCAGCCAGCCCATGGGATCGACTTTGGCCCCGCCTCCTTTTTTTTTACGTACGGCCATGAATCACCGCCTGGGAACAGAATGACGAATGTGCTTGCGCGAAGTTTTCGAAAACCTCCATCAAGGCGGAAGCGACCTTCAGAGACAAAGCGTTGTTGTAAATATCCAGCACATACTCCGTGGTCACTGGTCAGGCTGGATTCCGGCTTTCGCCGGAATGACGCACCGTACCATGCTCTTCCGAGTTCAGTCATACCGGCGAAGGCCGGCGCTACCGCTATCCAGTCCGAGTAGTTACGCGTTGTTTATCATTCACAACATGGACTTTTGATTGCAATCCAAGCGTCCGGGCCCTCCATGACTGCTCAGGGCCGGATCGGCTCGGGATCGTGCGCATCGGGGAAACGAAAAATAAAGTCCCGATAGATGAACTGTTCCGGAGTTCCAATGACCGCCGGCTGCTCCAGCAACGGAGCCCAGGGCTCACCCCGCCGGTCCAGGACGAATTCAACCCGCCTGTTGCTGCGACGACCTTCCGGAGTCCGCGGGTCCTCCCGAGGATGAAACCGTCCCAAACCCTCCATGCGCAATATTTCTGATGGAACCCCCTGCTCCAACAGGAACTGGTAAACGGTTGACGCGCGAAAAAGAGACACTTGCCAGGAGAGATCAGGTATTGCATCTCCGAGAGCAGGGGTAAAGTGGGCATCAAACTCGTCCCGGAGCGTGGAACCGTGCCCGGCAATCAGGACCGGAACGGTCACGTTACGCAGCGTCGGCGCCACTTGGCGCAGGAAATCACGACCCTGTTCGGTAAGATCCGTCTCGCCCGGCTGGAACAGCACGGCGGTGTTCACGCTGAAGATCTGGACGAAACGATTGCTGACAAACTGCAAATCCTCTTCAATGTCATCCCACAGCAATTCCTTCAGCGCGGCCAAGTCCCGGTCCGGGGGCATCGGGCCCGGCTGATACGTCTCGAGGCTTTCCCTGACGCCGAGGACATCCGGCTTGCCGGGCGCCATTCCAAAGCTCCCCAGCAGGGAACCGATGGCCAGCCGTATCCTGCGCTCGTCCAGCAACGAGGCGTTCGTCACCAGGTAGACAAAAAAAGCCATGATCAGGATCATCAATCCCGTGAACGTCAAAAGCCAACCGGGTGTTCCGGCCTCCTTCTTTTTCTTTTCCCGTTTCCCCGCCATGCCGAAAATCCCTCAGGCTAACATGTCATTCCATTTTGGTCCGCATTTTCGGCGGCAGAAAACCATTCAACTTTTCCTCGATGATCCTGGGGTTTTCGCCGCGGGAAATGGACAAGATACCCTCAAGGGTCAGCTCCCGCAGCAGGACTTCCTCCTTGCTGCGGGTTTTCAATTTTCCGGACAGGGGATTGAAAACGAGATTGGCCAGCACCGCGCCGTAGAATGTCGTGATCAGGGCCACGGCCATGGCCGGTCCGATGGCCGAAGGGTCATCCATGCTTTGCAGCATCTGCACCAGCCCGATGACCGTTCCGATCATGCCCAAGGCAGGCGCATACATTCCCATGGCCGCGAAAATGTCCGCGCCGGTCTCATGACGCTCCTGCAGATACGCCACTTCCGTCTGCATGATCTCCTGAATGACCTGCGGCTCCACGCCGTCCACGGTGAGTTGCATGGCCTTGCGCAGGTAATCATCGTCGATATCCTTCAGCAACGGCTCCAAAGACAGGATGCCTTCCTTGCGGGCACGACCTGCATATTCCAGAAACTGGGCAATGGTATCCGAAGGTTTGACAAGCCTGGTGAAGAATGCATTTTTCACCACTCCGAGCACTCCGAGGATATTGCTCAAGGGATAGTGAATCAGCGTTGCGCCCAGGGTGCCCCCAATCACGATCAGGGCGGAAGGAATGGAAACAAATACGAAGAGGCTGCTGCCCATCATGATCGCGGATACGACCAACCCGAAGGAGAGCACGACGCCGATGATAGTCGCCAGATCCATAACCGAACCTCAACCTTTCTCGCTCATATCAATATTCATCTCAATCTGCTTCGCGGGACCTGCTTGTCATTTTTATGACTCACCTGGGCCGTTCACCAAAAATGCGCGTTCCGATGCGCACCATGGTCGCCCCTTCGGCAATGGCCTGCGGAAAATCGTCCGTGGTCCCCATGGACAATTCGGGAAGGGCAAGTCCGATCTGGGATTGCAGCTTGTCCCGCAAGTCGCGCAGTTCGGAGAAAAGCCGCTGTTTTTCCGGCAACTCCAGGGAAAAAGGCGGCAACGCCATCAGCCCCCGCAAAGCCAATCCGTCCATTCGGCGGATCTTCTCCGCCAATTCCGGTAGCTGATCCGGCAAAACACCGCCCTTTTGGATCTCTTGACCAAGGTTCACCTGCACGAGAACTTCCAACACGCTGCCACGTGTTTTTGAGCGTTTTTGCAAGCTGGATGCCAGCAATTCATCGTCCAAGGCATGGAACATGGTAAAGCTTCCCGGGACGAATTTCGCCTTGTTGCGCTGCAGCCTGCCCAAGTAGTGCCAATGCAATTCGGGCAGCGCCAGCTCTCCCTGCTTTCGCAGCGCCTCCTGAATATAATTCTCGCCGAAATCCAGATGCCCATGCCCGGCCAGAATTTTCAAGGCCGCCGTGGGTTGATACTTGGATACCGCAATAATGCGAACATCTCCAGGTTCTCGACCATGTCGCGCTGCAATTTCAGCAACAGTATTCCGCGTTTCCTCATATCGCCAGATCAACTCCCGGCTGTCAATCCGCGCCGAGCCTTCGGCATCACGATCTTCAAGATTGTCGTGCTTCATGCTTCTCTCCGTGTAACTCTTCAGCACAAGAAGTGTATGTCACCCTTCAGCACTGGATTCCGGCAACAACCGGAATGACGTATCGCACTGTGTCGTCTCCAATCAGTCGTACCGGCGAAAGCCGGTCTCCAGTCCCAATCTTCTCAGTAGGCTGGGCAGTAACCGCCCTTTTCAGATTCAAACATCCGCCAAAAAAGGTCTGCCCGTTCACCTATCACCTTGCACACAATCCCCCGTTGCGTCCAGAGCGTCTCTCCCTCTTCAATCAGGATCTGAAAAATAAATTGATACGTTGTTGAAGCTCAGCATCCCGTATCTCACATCCGACCACATCCGGCCAGTTCAGGTCTTGTGCTGAACCATCCTTTGGAGTTACAAAAAGCCCTCGGTTGTTCAACTTCAATGACCATTTCCAGGAGAACCCCCCGTGCGCATTGCCAAGAAAATCCGTTCGATCCCCGCCTCGGCCACCTTGGCCGTAAATGCGAAGGCCCAGGAACTGGCGTCCCAGGGAAAGAAAATCATCAGCCTTGCCGTCGGCGAGCCCGATTTTTCGACACCGGAGCATATTCGCCAGGCTGCCAAGGACGCTTTGGATCAAGGTTTCACCAGGTACACGCCGGTTCCCGGCATACCGGCCCTGCGGCAAACGGTTGCCGACTATTTTTCCGGGCGTGCCGGTCTCGCCAACGAGAAACTGCCCCCTGAAGCGGTCATGATCTGCAACGGTGGCAAGCACGCCCTGTACAACCTGTTCCAGGCGCTGCTCGATCCGGGAGACAGCGTATTGATCCCGGCACCCTATTGGGTCAGCTATCCGCCCATGGTTCTGCTGGCCGAAGGCAAACCTGCTATCATCCCCTCCACGCCGGAACAACGGTTCCTGATCAGCACGGAAGATCTTGAACGCCACTGCCCGCCGGATGCCCGGATTCTGCTGCTCAACTCACCGTCCAATCCAACAGGGTGTCACTATTCCCAGGACGAGCTGGACAGCCTGATCGGCTGGGCCATGGAACGCGACATCTTCGTGATCTCCGACGAAATATACGATCAACTGGTCTATGCTCCGGCCCGTCCCAGCACGGCGATTTCCTGGTGGGTCAAATTCCCGGACAAGGTCGCCGTGGTCAACGGACTTTCCAAAACCATGTCCATGACGGGATGGCGCGTCGGGTACGTCCTGGCCCATCCGGACCTGATCAAGGCCATGGTCCGCATCCAGGGACAAAGCACCTCCAATGTCTGCTCCATTGCCCAGAAAGCGGCCTTGGCCGCATTGACCGGCCCCATGGACAGCATCCACGAAATGCAAGCCGCTTTTATCCGTCGGCGGGATCTGGCCCTGGAGAAAATCACTTCCTGGCCCGGCGTGGTCTGCCCCAGGCCCGATGGAGCCTTCTACCTGTTTCCCCGGTTGGATTCCCTGTTCACGAGCGAGAGAAGCGATTCCGCATCCCTGTGCACCCACATTCTGGAAAAGGCCGGAGTCGCCCTGGTTCCGGGCGTCGCCTTCGGTGACGACCGATGCATACGCTTCTCCTACGCCCTGGATGATCAGACCCTGCTCACGGCCCTGGACCTTGTCCAAAACGCCCTGCTCGACCAGTAACATTGGCCACGAAAATTCCCTTCGGCCCCAGGCCGTTTCAACCGGTCAAATTCTTGTCCTGGAGTTCACTGGTCCTGATCCTGGTCGTGAATTTGCTGTTTTCGGTATTTATTGCCAATTATGCCCGCCAGACCATGCTTGAAAAGAACCAGGAATTCGCTTTGCTCCTGGCGGAAAACCTGAATCATCAGATCTTCCAGCGCTTCACCCTGCCCACGGTGATCGGCTTCGGACGAATCGAACTCAAGAATCCGGCCCAGTACGAGCGGCTTGATCAGATCGTGCTCTCCACCATCCACAGCTTTCACGTTCTGGAAGTGCGCATCTACGATTTTGACCATGAAATCGCCTACTCCACCACTCCCGGGCTGGTCGGCCTTTCCGACGCGGCGGGCAAGGCCGTTCGCCAGGCCCTGGATCCAGGCATCCACAGCTTTGAGCTGCTCAGCCGCATTCCAGCCTGGTGGGCCATGTTCAAGCTTGAACTTCCCGCGGAAAGTTTTGTTTTGCGCACCTCCTACCCCCTGCGCGCCGAGCGGGGCTTCGATCCGGTGACCGGGCCCGGACCGATCATGGGCGCGCTTGAGTTCACCCAGGACATCACCGAAGACTACGAGGCAGTGCTTTACTTTCAGATCCTGATCCTGGCAGCCTCCTTTGCATCCTCCCTGGTCCTGTTTTCCGTGCTCTATCTGATCATCCGCCGGGCAGCGAACACCATTGCCAAGCGGGCGGACGAGAAGGAACGCCTGGAACGGGAACTGCACCAGAACGAAAAACTGGCCAGCATGGGCCGGACCGTGGCCAGCATCGCCCATGAAATCCGCAACCCCTTGGGCATTATTCGAAGCACCGCGGAACTGCTCATGAAGCGCTCCCTGGCCAAGGGGGACCAGGCGGACAAGGCGGAACAACAGCAGACCCGCCTGCTCAAGGCGATCTTTGACGAATCCAAGCGCCTTTCGCAGACCGTGAACGATTTCCTGGATTACGCCCGCCCCAAGGCGCCGAACAAGGAAAAGGTGGACATGTCCCAGATCCTGGATCAGGTCCTGGCCTTCTGGGATAATGAAATGGCCGAAAAAAACGTCTTCATCCAGCGCGACACATCCAGCCAGATCATCATGGGGGACAAGGATCTGCTCTATCGCGCGGTCTACAACGTCCTGGCCAACGCGCTCCAGGCCATTGACGGGCCGGGAACCATCGCCATCACCCTGCAACGCGAGTCCGACGCCGTTGTTCTGACCATTCGGGACACCGGGCCGGGCATCCCTCTCCAGGCCAAGGAGAAACTATTGGATCCGTTCTTCACCACCAAGGAAAAAGGAACCGGCCTTGGCCTGTCCATTGTGAACAGCATTCTGCTCAGCCATCACGCCCGGCTTGAACTTGCCAATCACCCCCGAGGCGGAGCCGAAGTGCGGATGATTTTTCCGGTTTCCGTACATTGAAATTGTCTTTGAAGATATTATTGTTACTTCATGAACACTGACCAGCAACATCAGACGAACATCCAGATGGCCAGCCATGTTCTCGTTATCGACGACGAACAGAACTACCTTCTGCTTCTTGAGACCCTTTTGAGCGACGAAGGATATGCCGTCACCGCTCTCCAGGATCCGGAACTGGCCTTGGCCTACCTGGAAGAATCCGAGGTCGACGTGGTCATCACGGACATGAAGATGCCCAAGATAACCGGCCAGGACGTTTTGACTCACGTTCAAAAGAATTATCCCCATATTCCCGTGCTGATCATGACCGCCTACGGCTCCATCGATGCCGCGGTGGTGGCCATGCGTCACGGCGCCTTCGACTACATCACCAAGCCCTTTGCCAACGATGAATTGATCCTCTCCGTCCGCAAGGCCGTCCAGTTGTCCCAGGCCCAACGCAAGTACAGGCTTCTTTCGGAGAACCTGGAGCAACGCTACGGACTGCATCAGATCATCGGACGCAGCAAGGCCATGCTCCGTGTTCTGGACATGGTGGACCGAGCCGCGCCCAGTAAAAGCACGGCCATGATCACCGGCGAATCCGGCACGGGCAAGGAACTCATCGCCAAGGCCATCCATTTTGCTTCGCCGCGCAAATCAGGCCCCTTCATCACAGTGAACTGCATGGCCCTCAATCCGGGCGTTCTTGAAAGCGAACTTTTCGGCCATGAGAAGGGATCCTTCACCGGCGCGGTCGCCCGCAAGCGCGGTCGATTCGAACTGGCCCACGGCGGCACCTTGTTCTTGGATGAAGTCGGCGAGTTGTCCCAGGACCTGCAGGTCAAACTGCTCAGGGTGCTTCAGGAACGCAATTTCGAACGGGTCGGAGGCTCAGAGCCCATCAGCGTAGATATTCGCATTGTCGTGGCCACGAACAAGGATTTGCCGGCTTCCGTCCAGTCCGGGGAGTTTCGCGAGGACCTTTTCTACCGCCTCAACGTCGTCCAGATTCCCCTGCCTCCGCTCCGGGAGCGCCGGGAGGACATCCCGCTGCTGGCTGCGCATTTCCTGAAGAAATACACCGAGGAGAACGCCAGCGCGGTCAAGGGATTTACCGCGGACGTCATCGACTACCTCACGGCTTACGAATGGCCGGGCAATGTCCGGCAGTTGGAAAACGTGGTGGAACGCTGCGTGGTCATGGCCGGGGACGACATGATCCGGGTGGATGATCTGCCCCCGGAAATCAAGGACGAAGAAGCCCAGTTCAAAAGCGCCGTTGACCTGCTCCCATCCCGCCTGAATCTGGCCGACACCCTTGAAAAAATCGAGGCCGCCCTGATCCGCCGGTCCTTGGTCCAGACCAAGTTCGTGCAGGTCAAAACCGCGGACATGCTCGGCATTTCCAAAAGCCTGTTGCAGTACAAGCTGAAGAAGTACAAGTTGACGGGGAATTGAGACCCGCAAGGCAACGACCTACTTAAACCAAATGGTAACTACTCAACACTTTTTATGACAAACTTGGATTGTTCCGGCTTGTCTCGATTTTTTTGGCATCGCCTGTCTTACTGAGCCAGGATTCGTTCATCGAACCATTGCCAATCGCCTGAAGCGCCAATGGATGTTTATTCGAGCAATGGTTCGATGTTACGAAGCCGGCAAAGGAGTCGCGAGGCAAAAAATCAAGACAAGCCGGGACAAAGCTGAAGAGTTACACCAAATGAACCGGTTCGCCGTATGCAGACAGTGTTTTGTCCGATGTAAGCAGTCGCAGGCCCTCATACTTGGCTTGAGCGATCAATAATCGGTCAAAAGGGTCGTTGTGGTATCCGGGCAATTTTGCCGTTGCCGCGGCGTGTTCAGCAAGGATTGGCAACACTCTCATCCTTGCAGAGCGAGACAGGTTCAACAATTCGTCTGGAGAGACGGAGAGTTTCCCAAGCCTGTATTTGATTGCCGTTTCCCAGACAGAAGCGGCACTGACAATCGTCTCTGACACGGCGATCAGCTTTTGAGTCGGCATGCCAAGTCGGGGATGTCCTGAAAGCCACCACAGCAGGATATGCGTGTCCAGAAGAAAATGTTTCACGGCTTCAAGTCCCGACCGAAGAACAATTCGGCAACTTCCCTCTCCGCTTTGTCGCTGAAGGCCCCGTCGATTTCCTCATGTGAAATGGTCAAGGTTTTATACCCTGTGGTTTGGTGCAGCGGGTCAACCAATGGCGTCAACCGGACAAGAGGTTTACCGGAGCGTGCCAACAAAACATCTTCCCCGGCCAATGCCGCCTGCATCAAGCGAAAAATTTCAGTATCATGCTCTTCGACATTCACCTGCAACATTATCCTCTCCCCTTTTTAATAAAAGGTTATCTTGAAACAAATTGATGTCAACACAAACATCATCAACATTGCCCCTTCCCTTTTCCTGAAAAAAATCCATGAAATCCCATCCCCAGTCGACAAACTCATCCCCCCCCTGCTCACCCCAGCTCAGCATCAACGCCGAGGTTCAAGGTGTAACCTTTTTCAATCCGGCCAACGGCTACGCCGTGATCCGGGTCAAGATCCGTGACGAGCCTGGAATTGTCACGGCCGTAGGCAACATCGTGGCGGTCAGGCCTGGAGAGTTGCTGAACCTGTCCGGGCAATGGAAGGAGCACCCCAAGTACGGGCGGCAGTTCCTGATCACCAAGTGCGAGCCGCTCTTGCCGGCCGGAATCAACGCCATCCGTCGGTATCTGGCCTCCGGTCAACTCAAGGGCGTTGGCCCGGCCCTTGCCGAGCGCATGATCAAGCGGTTCAAGGACAAGACCCTGGAAATCATCGACACGGACCCGGATCAACTGCTCCAGGTCGAGGGCATCGGTGTTTCCAAACTTCAAAAAATTGTTCAGTCCTGGGAGGAACAGCACCATGTTCGCGCTCTGATCCTTTTCCTCCAGGAACATGATGTCTCTCCGGCCTTGGCCGCGCGCATCCATCGCCATTACGGCGCCCAGGCCCTGCAGAAAGTCCGGGAAAATCCCTATGATCTGGCCTACGAGATGCACGGCATCGGCTTCAAAACCGCGGACGCCATCGCCCTCAAGCTCGGCTTTGCGCCATATTGCCGCGAACGACTGGAAGCGGCCCTGGTTTACATGCTCTTCCAGTGCAGCGAATCCGGCCATCTCTTTGTTCCCCTGGAAGAATTACTGGAAAAAACGACAACTCTTCTCGGCGGCGCGCCCCTCGAGGAACTGCAGGGCGCATTGGACGTGCTGGCGGAACGCAAACGGATTATCATGGAGGAGTTGCCGACCCAGGGCGTGGGGACGGCGGTCTACCTCAGCCACTTCCATCGCTGGGAAAACGAGATCGCCCAGCGCCTGCGGGCATTGATCGAGCACCCTGCCGCCCTGAACAAGGGCAAGCTGCGCAACGTGCTGGCCCAGTTGGAAGCCCGGCACAGGATCACCTTGTCCCCGCAGCAACGCCAGGCCGTGGAGGACGCCTGCCTGAACAAGGTGTTCATCCTCACCGGTGGACCAGGCACGGGCAAGACCACCATCACCCGGTTCATCGTGGAAGCCGTCACCGCTTTGGGCATTGCCGTGAAACTGGCCGCTCCCACGGGCCGGGCGGCGAAAAGGCTTTCCGAGGCCACCCGCACCCATGCCTCCACCCTGCACCGCCTGTTGCAGTATGCGCCGGACGGGGGATTCGGCATGAACGAAGCCAAGATGCTCAAGGCCGGAATGCTGGTGGTGGACGAAGTCTCCATGCTGGACTGCCACCTCTGTCTGGCTGTGCTTCGTGCCCTGCCCCTCACCTCGCGCCTGGTCCTCGTGGGCGACGTGAACCAACTGCCTTCCGTGGGCCCGGGCAATATCCTCGGCGATCTGCTCAAAAGCGCTGCCCTGCCCCATGCGGAACTCAGCCACATCTATCGTCAGGCCCAGGAAAGCATGATCGTGGTCAACGCGCACCGCATCAACCAGGGCCAGTTTCCCTATCAGTCGCCCAAAGCCGCTCCGGAGGCGGATTTTTTCTGGATCGAGCAGGACGACCCATCAAGGGTCCAGGCAATGATCCTGCAAATGGTCTGCGAGCGCATCCCGGCCGGATACGGGATGAATCCGCGCCAGGAAGTCCAGGTGCTTACCCCTATGCATAAGGGGGAAGTGGGAACGCAACAGCTCAACAACCTGCTCCAGGAGCGCCTTAACCCGAAAGGTCGGGAGTTTCTCGTAGGATATCGCAAGATGCGCGTGGGCGACCGGGTACTGCAAATGCGCAATAATTACGACAAGGAAGTCTTCAACGGCGACCTGGGATGGATCAGTTCCGTTAATGTCGAAGACGGCCAGGCCATCGTGGAGTTCGACGGGCGGGACGTCACGTATGAACTGGCTGAAATGGACGAGCTCAGCCTGGCCTATGCCGTGAGCGTACACAAATCCCAGGGCAGCGAGTACCCGGCCGTGGTCATGCCCCTGCTCACCCAGCATTTCATGCTTCTGCAACGCAACCTGATCTACACCGGCCTGACCCGCGCCCGGCGGCTGGCCGTTATTCTGGGCAGCAAGAAAGCCCTGGCCATCGGCCTCAAGAACGCGAAGGCGAAGAATCGATATACGGATCTGGCGCGCAGGATTGTGGAAATGATGGAGGGTTGAGGCGAGGGCTAGGGGCTAGAGGCTATGGGCATTAGGTTTATGGGACAACGTGGCTGGCCTATGTTGTTGAAGCCCATCGCCCAGCGCCCCTTGCCCCTCGCTTATCCCCCCTTCCCCCACACCCAGGTCAGCTCGTGTTTGTTGTGCGCCAGGTGCAACAGGCGGGAGCCGGGGATGGAACGGAATTGGTCGATGGTCTCAAAGTCCGTCTCTCCCTGGAACTTGATGGTGCAGACGAAATTCCTGGCCGCTCCGGATTCCAGCCACTGGCTGACCAGACCGAACAGCCGGCTCGGATAGCAGATCACATCCGAAAACAGCCAGTCCACCAGCCCGATTTTTTCGGGGCGCTGGGCAAATGCACTTTCGGCCCGGAAGTCGACTCCTTCCAGCTTCGCAAGTCCCGAAGCCAGGGGCGCCTTGTCCACGCTGATCACTCGGGCGCCGAGATTTTGCAGCACCCAGGTCCAGCCCCCGGGACTGGAGCCCAGGTCCAGACAGAGCTGTCCCGGTTCCGGGTGTCGCCCCAGGAGGGTGAAGACCTCCCAGAGCTTCAGATAGGCCCTGCTGGGAGGACCGGTCTTGTCTTCTTCGAACTGGATGTTGCCATGGGCAAAGGGGCTGGAACACTGCGCCGAAGCCAGCAGGGTCCGCTGGTCCAGAAGCGTCCAGGAACCCAGGGGCGCCCTCGGCGCCGGCGTCCCGAATCGAAACGGCTTGGAGGATGGTCCAGGCAGACGCTCCTGGATCAACTTGGCTCGTCCCCTGTTGCGAAGATGCTCATCGTACAATGCCCAGCGTGCACCCATCCCCTTGAGCGCATTCGCGGCCTGAGCTATGGATTCAAAGGCGATCACCCGCGGCGAGTGCCAGACATTCTGTGCCCAGGCGGCATCCACTGCCGGCCCGGGACAAAGCACAAGCCGGCCAAGCCGGAGCACACAGTCCCCCACCTCCCGTGTCAACTCCGGCAGAAAGCCTTCCGGAGCAAGATAGCCGGTGAGTTCCTCTGGCAAAGGGGTTATTGCAGGGTCAATAATTTTCAAGCGTATCTCATTGTTCAAACAGAAATTGGCTATGGTTACAAAATTCAGTTGGATTGACTGTCTTGAGCTGATTTCGTTTTCATGAACAACTCGAGGATCTGTTGTGGTAACCCTTGCTTTTTGATGATTGCACGCCCACCAGGGAGTATCCGGTCGGTGTCTCCGTTTGAACTGTTGCTGTCCTTTTCGTCCTCGTACCTGATACTGGCAAAGAGTTCCTCCAGGCTGTCTTTTCCGTTGAGAAGCACTTCCATGTATGCGGGATTGTCCAGGTTTTTGACAAGCGGAGTATCGGCGATCATCGCCTGTAGTGTTCTTCGCATGGAATTGTTGCCGGTTTTGCGGCGATGGCCTCTTCTCAGGCCGCGGAATAAGCGTTCGAGAATGTTATTGGTCCGCTGAGGGTAGATTGTGACAAAGCCTTGCGGACTGGCTACCATAATGGGGTCGGCAAAGAGCTTTTTACCGTATTTATCAATTTGTTGCTCCATTTTGAGGCAAAGCTGGTCATCAGCCAAACGGCTTTCCTTTTGGAGCCTATGTCGGAACTTTTCAACACCCTGGCGGATGGTTGACATGGCTTCAGACGAACCGTCATCGTTGAGGCCGTTATTTTCGTCCGGCGTGGCAATGCGCATGGCGTTGCGCAGATCGTCAAACACTTCGACGCGCCATCGCAGTTCTGTCGTTGCCTGGACCAATTCGGGATCATTGGCGATGTTGGATATCTTTTTTGCCAAGACGCGCAGAGGTTTGTGGTTATCTTCAAGGCCGCAGGGGTGTTCAAGGAGCCTGGGCAAATACCGGTCTAATTCAAGCATTCGCTCAGTAAACTCCAGCAACGGACGATCAAAGGGAAAGCCATATCCGTTGCCGTTGTTTTTGCCCTGCAAGGCCCATAGCGCCAGAGAATACGCGGACAAAGACGGCAGCATTTCGACATTATGGGGCGGAGTTTTTGTATTCACTGCATCAACCAGCAAGGGTAAATCAGGGCTTTGCCCCAGCGATTGCCGTATTTGCCGAATGAGTGCTCGCAGGTTGGTAGTCGCTGCAAATGATTTCAGGCGGTTTCTCAATCGCGAGTATGCCGGTTCCAGGAAGTCTTTGCCGGCATCACGCAGAAAGTGGAAATGGCAGATGAAGTCGGCAATGCCGGGGAAGGTTTCGTTGACCGCCTTGCAAATGCCGGTGCCCATGTCATGGACGCAGGCAACCGGCGTACCATACGTGTCTTGAATGTTCTTCAGGAACGGTTTGATGTGGACGGCGTTTTCGCTGGGTGCTTTGATGTTGCCCAGAACAAATTGACTCAGACTGTCCAGGCCGCTGAACAAGGTTGGCGCATCTCCTTCATGGGCGGCGTCCAGGTGGAGGACATATCCGCCGGCCATCCGCATTTTCTGGCGGATGCAGGGCGCGGCTTGGGCATGAGCAAGGGCCAGATACTTGATGAACTTGCGGCCCAGGTAGTCGATCTCTGAGAGGCTGATGTGCGTGTTGCGCATTTTCAGTTCAGTTTGCACTTCGTCGAGTGTGCGGAAGTTTCTGAACAGAGCCTGGCCGACAAAGACCAAGACGTCATAGGCCACGTTGCATCGAGTCGGCACCATTCGGAGCAGCGTTTCGGAGCCCATGGCTCGTGAGCATTGAGGGCAGTTAAGTACGGTTTCATGTGCGATGAATGGTCCGGCCATGCTGTAAACAACTTTTCTGCGCGTTTTCTGGACAAGTCGCGGATGGGTGCATGTGCAGTTTTCCTGCTCCGGAACAAAAGACACCACTGGCGGTTTTGGGAATAATGCCGCCGGGGATATTTCCCGTTGCAGAAGCGCCTGACATCGTTTCAACGCCTCGATTGCTTGCGGGCCGTAGTTTCTGGAGTTTTTTTTAACCCGTGCTGCGCAAACAGCTTTTCGATCTGGGCTGCTTTGATGCTCACATGCCTTGTGCGCTTTATATGCATTGCCAGTTCCTCGAAGCTGAGATTGGGGGACCGGATGAATTCCGCCAAGACGAAAACCGCGATCTCGGCAGGAAGCAATTCCGATGGCATGGCCCGATTTGCCGCGGATTGGCGTTGCTTGTCGGCAGTGGTCATATCCTGGGAAAAATAGACGAAAGAACGTCCAATTTTGTCCCGCTGCAACCGCCCCTGCCTGCACAACTGGACAAGCACCGAATGACATCGACAACGCAGTATTTCTCCCAAGGCCTCGGCAGTAATTCCCTTGGGGCTGCGATTGACCAGCCTGACAAGGGTTTTGTTGAGATTGCCTACCCTGGAAAAGCCGATGTCGTCCGAAAACCATAACCCGTCGTGGCCGAACTTGGGAATGCTTTTCAGAGTGTACCATTTGCCATTGTGGGAAAAGCTTCTGTGGTATCCAACCACGCTCAAAAAACGCCGTGTAGAGGGAACTGAGTAGTTGAGTCGAGTTGCAAGGGGTTCGATTTGCCAGCATGGTTGTTCCGAGAAGGGAGGGGCAAGCTTTTGATCTGGCGATAGACAAGAAGACATGTTGGCCTCCTGGTAAAGTATTGCATATCGTAGCGAGAGGGATAGCATCATGCAATACTTTGTCAAATTTCAAGCCAACAAGCTGGATCACGATCGAATTGCCCCCACCTCAAAAACCAATTAAATCATCATTGATTTTAAATAATTGTTTGCAAATTATTAAAAAGGTCGCCGCTCGCGCTTTGGTGAATCACTAAACAATAAGATGAGAAAGTATAGCACAGCTTGCCGCCTAACATACTGAAATTTAACGATCCAACCGTATATTGTAATCATAGGAAATTGGCAATGCTTTCCTGACAAAAGGAAAAGGAGAATACCTACGGATGATGAAAGAAGCCCATGACATGCCCGCCATACACCCGCCGTGCATCCTGACCATCGCCGGATCTGATTCCAGCGGCGGGGCCGGTATTCAGGCCGACTTGAAAACCTTCACGGTTTTGCGCTGCTACGGAGCGTCGGTCCTAACCGCCATCACGGCCCAGAACACCCAAGGCGTGCAGGACATCGCTCCGTTGTCTGAGGGATTTGTCGCCCGACAGTTGCAATCCGTTTTGGAGGATCTGCCCGTGGCCGCGGCCAAGACCGGAATGCTGTTTTCCGCGCCCCTGATCCGCATCCTGGCCGAGCAACTCGCGGCAAAGACGTTTCCCCTGGTCGTGGACCCGGTTTGCGTCAGCAAGAGCGGGCACAGCCTGCTCCTGCCCGAGGCCGTGGAGACCCTGAAGACCATCCTGCTGCCCCTGGCCGACCTGGTAACGCCCAACCGTCCCGAAGCGGAATTGCTCACCGGACTGAACATTGCCGGAGAAGAGGATGTTCCCCGGGCTTTGGAACTGCTGTTGAACCTGGGCTGCAAGGCCGTCCTGCTCAAGGGGGGGCATTTTGAAGGAGAAAAGCTTGTTGATTGGCTGGCCGTCAGGGGCAGGCCGATCCGCAAATTCGAACACGCCAGACTGAGGTCCAAACATACTCACGGCACCGGCTGCACCCTGTCCGCCGCCATTGCCGCGGGCCTGGGCCAAGGGCTGGAGATGGCGCAAGCCGTCGAACAGGCCGTGGATTACCTGCACGCGGCCATCCGCACCGCCTACCCCATGGGCCGCGGCGTGGGTCCGGTCAATCACCTGCACCCATGGCTCCCTTCCGCCGCGCAATGACGAGGACCCGGAGCCAGGGTCAGCAGACGGAGGGGAAGCGCGCCAACGGCGACTTCCCCTGCCCTTACAGCAGGCTCATTCGAGACTGTGCGCCGCGTAAACTTCTTCCAGTATCTCCCGTCCGCCTCTGTCCAGCACGGCCTGGGCCACCTGGCGGCCCAGTTCCTCTGCGTCTCTGGGCTTGGCCGTTGCCTCTTCGATAATCAGGTTCTTGCCGTCCACGTCCGCGACCAGACCGCGCAGGGTGATCATGTTGGAATCGCTGTAGCGGGCGAAGCCGGCAATGGGCACCTGGCATCCGCCTTCCAGAGTAGCCAAAAAGGCCCGCTCTGCCAGCACGCAGTTATGCGTTTCACGGTGATTCAAGAATTCCAGTAGCTCGGCCACTTCTCTGCGGTCCCGCGCGTACTCCAGCCCCAACGCACCCTGGCCCACCGCGGGCAGGAAGTCCGGCGGTCCGAGTTCACTGATTTGCGGCACGCTGAGACCAAGGCGGTTCATGCCGGCCCGGGCCACGACAATGGCATCGTAATCCCCGTTGAGCAGCTTGCCCACACGGGTGTCCAGATTGCCGCGCAGGTTGAGAATCTGCAGATCCGGCCGCAACGCCAGCAACTGACAACGCCGCCGCAGGCTGCTCGTCCCGATGCGCGCCCCTTCCGGAAGATCTTTCAAGTCGGTGTACTTCACCGAGAGCAGCGCATCAGTCATGTTTTCCCGCTCCGGAATCACGCCCAGGATCAACCCTTCCGGCAGTTCCGCGGGCACGTCCTTCATGCTGTGCACGGCCAGATCGGCGCGACCGTCCAGAATGGCCTCCTCGATCTCCTTCACGAAAAGCCCCTTGCCGCCGACCTTGGCCAGAGGCACGTCCTGGATCTTGTCACCCATGGTCTTGACGATAAGCAGTTCCACGTTCAAACCGCGGTAGCGCTCCAGAAGCCGGGCCTTGATGTGTTCCGCCTGCCACAGGGCCAGTTTGCTGCCCCGTGTTGCAATGGTGATGGCATTTATCATGGCAAGGACACCGCTCAATGACACCCGGCGCAACTCGACGCCGAACAACCGGAACACGATGAGCCGGAACCGGCTCCCGCAGAGGACGCAGCTCCCACCGGATCCGCCCCTCCACCCCGCTTATGGCGGCAGCGGGACATCAGTTTTCCTGTCTTGCTCGATCCACAATGCGGACAAGCCACCTTGGGATCACCAAAAACCAGCTCCTCAAACTCCTTGTCGCATTCATCGCAGAGATATTCATATATCGGCATATTCACTCCTTTATATTCAATAAATTATCATCACGAAACAAATCTAATCGCAATCGAAATCGAAATCGAAAAAAATCACTCGCAACCAACATCACGCTCCAGCCTAAACCTGAATTCACTCTTGTCGTCAGCAAAAAAAACGTAATTGCTCAAAAAGGTCGGGCACAGCCTGATAGCTGCCTCGCACCTGGATTCCCGCCTTCGCGGGAATGACTTCAATAAGGATGCTATTCCAAGCCCTTCATGCCCGCGAAGGCGGGCATCCAGGCCATGCTCGCCACAAGTTTTTGAGCAGTTACAAAAAAACGATGTAACAATTCAGCATAAGCTGCCGTTGTCCAGTTCGGCTCGCTGTCGGTATCGCGATGGAATCGAGACCGGAAGCGAACCCGTACGGAGGGAGCCTCAACGCTCTCGAAACCGATTCCGATACCGACCCCGACCCCGATTGCCGGAGGAGATCACAATAACGTGTGCTGAGTAGTTACGAAACGATTTCGATTTCGATTTCGATTGCGATAAAAAGATATTTACTCCTTCAACCCTCCGAACAGGATCTCGTCCGTCAGCAGGCACAGCAGGTGACCGATGGTGATGTGCACTTCCTGGATCAGCGGTGTTTGACGCGAGGGCACGGCCAGAAGGTGGTCGCACAACTCGCGCATCTCGCCACCGCCTTCGCCGGTCAGGCCGATGGTGATCATTGCGGCCTCCTTTCCGGCCCGCAGGGCGGCCAGCACGTTCGGGCTGTTACCGGAGGTCGACAGGCCCAGAAGCACGTCGCCGGGGCTTCCCAAAGCCTGAACCTGCTTGGCGAAGACCAGCTCGAAGCCAAAATCATTGCCCACCGCGGTCAGGATCGACGTGTCCGTGGACAGGGCAATTGCCGGAAGGGGTCGCCGGTCGAGCAAAAACCGGTTCACGAATTCCGCGGCCAGATGTTGGGCATCCGCCGCGCTTCCGCCATTGCCGCACAGCAGAATCTTCTTGCCGTCGGCCAGTGCCGAGGCCAAAACACGAGCCGCCAGAACGACATCGGTCCCATACTCGGCAAAGTACCTCTCGCGCAACGCACTCCCCTCGGCAACATAACCGTTCATCCGTTGCAATGCTTCACCAGAACCGACAAGTTCGCCGGTCAATCGAATCGAGTTCTTCACGCAGGCTCACCTTGTTTGGCTGATAAAATGTAACTACTCAGCATACCTTCTTCCTCCGATATTCGGTATCGGGGTCGGTATCGGAATCGGTTTCGAAAACAATGGATTGCCCATCCACATGGCTTCGCTTCGATTCCGACCCCGATACCGATTCCAAACACGGCAACAGCTTGGTTTGCTGAAGAGTTACGGTAACTACTCAATAACTCCGGGCAGTGAACCATAGAAAAAACACCTGGACCCCGGCCTGCGCCGGGGTGACGACCGAGAGAACTCGCTTTCGAGGTACTCCACTCCGTCATACCGGCGCAGGCCGGTATCCAGGCAGCACGGATCCGCGGTGGTTGGTTGCCCTGCCTTATTGAGCAGTTACGAGTTACGATAAAATAAGTTGAACCGCCCCGCATTCACTTTGCTGAACAGCATACGCCAAGTGACGACTCGCATGAAGAAAGTGAATACAGATCGGTTCTTACGTTCCGGTCTTGCCCGCTTGCCTGCAAAGCAGCTGACCTTCTTCCTCGGCCAGGACGGCTTCCCGCTCCCATCCTCCGAGCATCAGGCTCTGGGATGCCAGTTGGTACAGCAATTCCGGGCGGTCGCCGTACATGGCCTTGACCAGGGGGCCGTATTCCTCCGCGAACACCATGCGCACCAGGTTGTTGCGGTCGTACAGGAGCCGGGCCAACAACGCGTTGTCCCGGTGATCCGGCAGGTAGCGGACGAACAGCTTCCGGCTGGAAGCAATGATGAAGCGGATCCGGGCAACTTCCCGGCGCATGCTCTCCCTGGTCTGATCAATGACCTTGGACAGCTCCTCCAGCATGTGCCGTTCCTCAAAACTGAGCCCGATCTCCTTGAGCTGCATAAATCTGCCCCCATAGCTCTCGCGCTGATAGGCATCTTCTTTGAGTTTCATGGCTTCGTGAAAAATATAGCCCAGGCACCAGCCCAGCAGCTGTCCGTAAACGTCGCCGTCCTGATCCGTGCGAAACAGGTGGTGAGCGGTGTCCTTGAGCCTCCAGAGCAGGCCCTTGTTCATTTCGACGCCGAGAATATCACGCAGCACCTCGAATTCCAGGTGCTCCTCGGCATCAAAGAGCCGGAACTGGTTTTCCAGCACCTGCTGGCTCAAACAAAAATCTCTGAGAATATCGCGGACGAATTCGGGGCGTTTTGAACGGATCCAGGCTCGAAACATGGTGATGTGTATTAATATGGTTCTAAGTTAAATATTGGGTAACCACTCAGCTTGAGCAGGAAAAGGTGGTTGTTCAAAAACTTGCGACAAGCATGGCCTGGATTCCCGCCTTTGTGGGAATGACTTTTTCCAATGCCGTCTCTACAAGTCACTCATACCGGCCAAGGCCGGTATCCAGACAGTTTTTCTCGAACGAACTGAATGGTTCCAATATCGGCAATATTCTTTAAAAAATGAGGAAATTGATCAACGCAACCGCATCCTTGGGAAAGAAATCAAATAATGACCATCGGCCCAGCAACATTGACCAAGGCCTTTGGACTGGGTTAATCGTAAGCATTCTGAACAACGCTATAGTATAACCCCAAGCCGGTTAAAAATCAAAACACCATGCAGCACAAAACCAAATTCGCCCATCTCGGAATGCACCTTGTGCTCAGCGCACTCGCTTTGTTTCTTTCGGTTGCCCCGGCCCAGGCGCAGCAGCAGACTGAGGAAGAGATCACCTTCACTCTGGAGGAGGCTGTGCAGCGCGGACTGCAGGCCAACCCGCAGATGGCCGGCATCCGGGCTGCCCTGCTGGGCGCGGAATTCGGCGAAAGAGCCGCCCAGGCCGCGTTCTATCCGGCACTGACCGCGAACTTCGGGTATTCCTACGTTGACGAAGCCGTGGCCCAGGGCGACCGAAGCACTTGGACCGCGAATCTCAATCTCAGCCAGCCGCTGTTCACGGGCTGGCGCCTCCTGAGCACCCGCCAGCGAGCCGAACTGGCCCGGGAGCAGGTTCAACTGGAGTTGATCAACAGGGAGCTGGCCCTGACCCTGACCATTCAGGAACAGTTCCTGGAATTGCTGCGGGCCCGGGAAAACGTGCGCAGCGCCCAGGATTCGTTTGTTCGACTTGAGTCCCAGTTGCGTAACGCCCAGGCGTTTTTCGATGTCGGTCTGCGTCCCAAATTCGACGTGCTTCAGGCCGAAGTGGACCTGGCCCAGGCCGAACAGCTGCTGCTCATCTCCGAGAATGCCGTGGCCACCCAGCACGCCCGCCTGAACACCCTGCTCAACCTTGGCCTGGAAACCCCGGTGACATATGTCGGCGAATTGACCTACTCGCCCTTTTCACCCAGCTTGCAGGACTCTCTGGACATGGCCTTCAATCAGCGCCCGGATATCGCCGTGGCCCTGAAGGCCGAGGAAATCGCCGACCGGGACGTGGACATCACGGCCAGCGACCTGTACCCGCAAGTCAGCGCCGACTTTGACTACTACCGGCGCAGCTCAGAGGAAGAAGTCCGTGGAATCACAACCCGTCCGGATTCCTGGTGGACCACCGGAGTCAATGTCCGGTGGCGGGCCTTTGACTTCAATCGAACCCGCCATGCCGCGGACCAGGCACGGCAGAACGTGCTCCGCCTGCGTGAGGAGACAACCAACCTGCGCCTGGAAGTCTCCTTTGCCGTCCAGTCCCTGCACCTCAAGCTCAACGAAGCCGCGGCGCGCATCTCCGTGGCCAACAAGGCCCTGGAGGAAGCCCGGGAAGGCTTCCGCATCGCCCAGGCCCGCTTCCAGGCCCAGGTCGGCACCAACACCGAAGTCCTGGACGCCCAGGCCCGCCTGACCCGCGGCGAAGCCGACCTCACCGACGCCCTCGCCGACTACCAGCTCGCCATCGCCCGCCTCTTCGCCTCCACCGGCGAAATGAATCCGGGGCTGACAGTGCCGTAGGGGAGGCAAGGGTCAGTGTCTTCGACCGATAACCACCGCCTTGAAAGCGCCCGAATTGTTCTTCAAGAATGTTTCTGGGGCGACTACAAGCTTTCAGCCGAAGAATTGCTGCACCGACTGGAGGCCGGCGATCGCGGGTTTGAGCGCTTCATTTTCTCGAAAATCATTGAAAAAAACAGCAGCCATCCCTCCCGCCACCTTCGCACCCTGTTTGCCCCTCACACCGTGAACGAGCTGTTGCAGCTTCATCTGGCTCAATTTGGCGACAAGCAAGGAATCCGTCGTTGCCGCGAACCTCACCGGCAACCATGACCTCGTTCCGAAGATGCAGTGGAACCGAAAGTTATTCGGCTATATACAGCTGCAAGACCGGGTTCTTGATATTCTTTCCGGCAACATCACCAGCTTCTATCCGACAGGTGGGCCTGCCTCCATCGATTCCATGTAGAGCAACACGTTTCCAACGAACTGGATCTGTTCGCTAGCGACAACAATCAGCGACGATGTGCGTGCCAATTTGTTTCAAATGCCCACCGCCCATAGCCTATTCCCCATGCCTCTCATCTCCATCATCACTCCAAACAAGAACGGTGAACACTTTCTGGAGCGGACCATTCGCAGCGTGTTGGCCCAGCGAGTCGACGGAGTGAATCTGGAATACATTGTCCTGGATGGTGCCAGCACGGATGGCTCCCTGGCAATTATGGACCGATACCGGAGCGAAATTGATGTTTTTATCTCTGAACCGGACCGGGGGCCTGCTGCGGCCATCAATAGGGGTTTAAGCATGGCTCGAGGGGAGATCATCGCCTGGCTTAACGCCGACGATCTTTATCATCAGGGCGCCTTGCGCCGCGTGCTGAACGCGATGAACCAGGCGCCCCATGCTGCGCTCTGTTATGGAGGATGTCGGATCATCGACGAAGAGGAACGGGAAATCCGCCGTTCCATCACCCGGTTCAAGGAATTCTTCTTTCCTCTTTCCAGCCGTTTCACCATCCAGTGCATCAACTACATCTCCCAGCCGGCCATGTTCTTTCGCCGCTCGGCACTGGAACAGGCTGGTCTTTTGCGCGAGGATCTCAAGGCAGCTTTCGACTATGATTTCACCTTGCGCCTCTGGCCCCACGGCGGCGCGGTACGCGTACCCGGCCCGCCTCTTGCCGATTTCCGCTGGCATCAAGGTTCCATCAGCGGATCGCACTTCCGTGCCCAGTTCCAAGAAGAGCTCCAGGCGGCATCCAGGGATGCCGGCCCTTTCGCACCTCAAACCCTGATCCACCACGGAGTGCGCTGGGGCATCGTGTCCATCTATGGGCTTATGGCCCTGAGAAGAAAGCGAAGCAGGGCCTGATCCAACCATGCGCATCGGCGTGAACACCCTCTTTCTGATTCCTGGAGAAGTGGGCGGATCGGAAACATATTTGGTCCAGACTCTCCTGACCATGGCCCGCAACCATGCTGATACTCCGCTGACCCTTTTCACCAACCGGGAAAACGATTCCTTTTTCCGGCGTATACTTGGCGAATTCCCTCAGGTCGCCTATCACCTCCTGCCCTTCTTTGCCCGCAATCGCCCCCACCGCATTTTGCGTGAACAACTGCACCTCCCCTGGGCCGTGCGCCGTTCTGGAGTAGACGTACTCTGGTCTCCGGGGTACACAGCTCCGATTCGCTGTGATGTGCCTCAGGCTGTTTCGATCCTGGACATGCAGTACAAAAGTCACCCAGAGGACATGAGCCCGCCGGCGAGGCTCGCCACTGACGTGCTGGTCCGGACAGCCGTCCGGCGGTGCCAAAAAATTCTGACCATCTCTGCCTTCTCCAAATCGGAGATTCTCAAATACACTGCCGCCGATCCGGAACACATACATGTCACCAGTCTGGCCGTGGATCCGGCATTCATGCCGCGATTGTCGATGGACGAAACACGCATCCAACTATCACGCATTGTGCCGTCTGACCTACCCTATCTGCTCTGTGTGGCCAACACCTACCCCCACAAGAACGTTGCCGCCCTGGTTCGGGCTTGCGGCCGCATCCGGACTCGCATCCCACACCGCCTTATCCTGGTAGGCAAGCCGCGCCGGGGTGAGCCGGACGTGGAGCATGCCCTGGCAGGCATACCTGAAGATCGAGTCCTCAGGTTGCGTGGAATCGACCGTCAAACCCTGATCGCCCTCTACCAATGCGCCGACCTGTTCATCTTTCCGTCCCTCTACGAGGGCTTCGGCCTGCCCGTTCTGGAGGCCATGACGGCCGGCACTCCAGTCCTGACAACCCGCATGGGTTCCATTCCTGAAATCGGGGATGACTGCGTGGAGTTTTTTGATCACGAATCAGATCAAGACCTGGAAGAGAAAATTATGAACATGCTGGGCTTACCCCCTGATAAGCGACGGGAGATTATTGAAAGAGCCGTAAAAAGATCCACGGCCTTTTCCTGGTCCCTCACGGCCAATGCGACAATAAAGTGTCTGGAGAAAGCTTATGATTGTGCCGAACCCCGAACATAAAATGACTATGCTGACAGAATCTCGAACAACAAAAATGCTGCGGGAGAAATATTCATGATTTTGGCGTGTGGATTGATACTTTGGCTCCTTGCCGCCATCGCGATCTGGAGACTTTATGCCCTCACATCAACCATTGCCCCCTGCTCACGACTCCAAATCACACTGCTGCTTCTGCTTTTCACTGTCGGCGGCATCCTGTTTTTTCGCCCTCACCTGGAAATGTTCGGAGCTGAAGACGCCGGCGCCTACCTGAATTCCGCCGTGACCTACGCAAGGGAAGGCACCTTGTTTCCGGTTGATCCACTGCTGTCCCAGATACCAGAACCGGTCCGGCCCATTTTTTTCTACAACGAAGGTCTTTACGGCCAGACGAAGGATGGAGTGCTCTGGATTAAAGACTTGGAGGAGGCTAGGCTTCGGCCACATTTTCAACCGGCCTATCCACTGCTCATGAGCTTTATCGCAACCATCATGCCGGCCAAATTGATTCTGTACGTAGCGCCGCTATTCACTCTGTTTGCTGCGTTTGCCATGTGGACTATGGGAACATTGCTCTTTCGGAGCAATTGGGCAGGGCTGGCCTCGGCGACCTTTTTTCTGGCCAATCCGGTTACTGTGTGGCACGGGCGCTGCGCCAGGGCTGAGACGCCGGCCGTCTTTTTTCTCTTTGCGGGTTTGTTCTTTCTGCTCTACGCCTGGAAAAACCGAAACGCATTCCAGCTACAAACCATTCTCCTCGGTTCAATCTGCGTCTTCATCTCATCATTCTTCCATATCCTCACCTGGTTTGCCATCATCCCGCTTTCCGTGTGGATTTTTTTCATGCTGCTCAACGGAAGAAAAGAATTCCGGGCATTTTTTCTATGTTTTTTCGTTTCGATTACATTGTTCCTACTACAGACGATTTTTGTGACTGACGCGTATTCCCTCGCGCATACTTTAGGAAGGTTGACTGACACCTTGAACGTGAAGCACTTGATCGCCGGTTTGGTGTTTTTGGGCTTTTTGGCCTTCTTTTTTGCATATTATCAAAAATATCAACATCTCCTTTCTGGACGTATATCGCCGCGAAGGCTAGGCACTCTTATCGTCGCAGTGAGTCTTAGCGCTCTACTGTTCGTTGTTTTTCTCGGAGATACATATCCGATCCGAGGATTGCTCCAACCCTATCTTCGTTGGACGGACTTCGAAGGGTTACGTTATCTCCTTTCCAGGCCGCTCCTGTTGTTATCTCTTCTGGGCGGTATTCTTCTGGTCATGCGTGAAGGACAAGGCGGTCAAGCAGAGCGGATACTTCTCTGGATAGTCCTGCTGCCCGGTATTCTTCTCATGGGTTGGGTTGATAATCATATGCTGGACAACCGGCGTTTTCTGCTTTTTCTCGTTCCCTGGATGGCCCTGAGCTTCATGGCCCTCATCATGTTTCTGCGGGAACGAATCCCCGGCAAAACATATGCCGCATGTGCGGCCATGCTGCTCATCCTCTTTTTAACAATTCAAAACCGCACGCATCTCTATACGCTCCAGGAATATGAAAATTTACTCGATTTTTTTGCTCCTTATGCCCAGACAGTCAAGGAAAACAATGGAATACTGCTTTTTGAATATACCAGGTTCGGAGCTATCTTCGACCATTTTTTCGGCATACCGACCCTATCCCTGAACAATGAAATACACCTGGATTATACAGCCGCGGAAAAAGCATGGCAGAACATCATGCTCGCTCAGCCGGACCGACCCGCTTTTTTCGCCACTCCTTTCCAGCCGCCGCAAAGCAACCTTTTTGACTTCACTCCCGTACATCAAGATCGTTATTCAGGGCTGGTCCTGAAGCAGGAACGGCGCCGACTTCCCACGATTATCAACACCCATTACTTTTACCTGACTCTCTACCGGATGTCGATTGCGCAAGAAGCAACAGCCACCTTTCCTTTTCATGCGCAAATCAATGCGGGAAATATGGGACTGACGCGTTTTGCGAACATGCGCAGGGAACAATTGCCCATTCAGGCCATTCCCATGGCTGCGGGAAAAGAGTACGCGTTGCCCATCCAGTTGCCGGACACTGCCGCCCCTTCGGAACTGCTTCTCATATTTCACAAATCGTTTTTTTCTTCCGACATGCCGCCAGACATGAAAATCAAGAACGAAGCGGATTTTTCCATTGATTGGCTGTCTCTTGCGCCTGGATGGTGGCTGGCCAGAATTCTTTTCGCTGATCCGCAACCAGGTGAGATGATCACTCTGCTGCCCCAAACGGATCTCCTGCTCAGCACAGTCAAAGGAGTATTCGGTGAGCACGTTCATGATTTCGATCTGAGAGAATTTCCAGGACGTACACAGGTCGTCATCCCATTTATTCAGGCAAGATGGGCACGCAACAACGCCGACATGATCCTCCCGCTTCCGGAACGCCAATCAGACGTGTTCATCTTGATGATCGAGCATGGAAGCGAGGAGGGGCGCGAACTTCATCTGCATGGCGACAGTGATTTATTGCAAACGCTGCATCTCTTACCGGCAACGTGGGCCTGGCACATGCTCAGATTGCCGGCCGAGTATGCATCCAGTAATCGCCTCCGCCTGACCTTTCGCGTGCCAACGCCCTGGGATCCGGGGCTGTCAAATTTCCCCGACGACCTCGCCGTGCTGGTAGGGCATGTCAGTGTTGTGCCGAGATAGCCGATGTTGAACATTTTTTCTGATAAGCGACATGCCCGTTGAACCGCTGAAACCGTCATCATCCTGAACTGGAACGGCTGTCAAGATACCGCTGCCTGTATCCGCGAACTGAGCAGGTACAAAAATTTTCGCTTACTGATTGTGGACAATGGATCACAAATCCAAAGCTTGATTTTCAAGTCCGGCGCCTGGCCTAGATGCTGGGTACGGAGGACAAAGCCATTGTTCGTTACAAGGGTGCTGCCAGAGTGGTATCGTAGCCTGATCAGGTTCCTGCACTCCCACTCTCTTATAACGTTCCTACCCATCCTGTTGACTACCACGGCGCATTTAGCCTTTGACCGCCTTCATGCAAACGGACCGCTACTTCGCGACATATTAACGGAATCCGTGATGCTCATCATTGCCACAGTTCCTGAACAAATCTTAAGCTAAATATATCAGAATATTGCCGAATGGTTGCTGGGGATAGTTATTTTGATTAAAGGATAGTTGACATGAACCCTGCCCATTGCCATGGCGGCCTCCACTCGTATAGTCGGCCCTGCCCAGATACATTCCATTCCGTACTGGTGATCATTCCAGCATGGAATGAGCAGGATTCCGTAGCTGATGTTGTCCGCGAGGTAATTCATCACACCTGCAGCGACATCCTTGTCGTCGATGACGGAAGCACGGACCAGACTGCTGCCAGAGCCCGCATGGCCGGCGCCCGGGTGATCACCCTCCCACTGAATCTCGGTGCCTGGGGCGCGATGCAGACCGGGATGCGCTATGCGAAGCAACATGGGTACCGCATGGTAATCACCATGGATGCCGATGGCCAGCATCAAGCGCAGACGCTTTCCTCGCTCCTTTTTCCTCTCCAGCAATACCATGCGGATGTGGTTATCGGCTCCTGCACCCCGCGGGGTAGCCGCGCAAGAAAAACAGCTTGGCTCTTTTTTCGCTGGATTTCGGGGTTGAACATTCAAGATCTGACCTCGGGCCTGCGAGCCTATTCGACACCTGCCATAACTCTGCTGGCGTCCAGCCGCGCATCCCTTCTGGATTACCAGGACGTGGGCGTCCTTCTGCTGCTGCGCAAAGCCGGATTGCGGATCACGGAAGTGCAGGTCGCCATGTGTTCCCGCAAACATGGGTCGTCCAAGGTGTACAGTTCCTGGTTCAAGGTATGTGAATACATGCTGCTCACAATGATTCTCTGTCTTTCGAATTGGTCTTCGCGAACCTCAACTCCAGCACGAGAAGCCAGTTGACCCCCTTCGTTCCCCTCCAATGGACAACGGCACTGCTCGGGCTGGGCATTGCATGCGCCATCCTGCTGCTGATCCGCAAGGACAGTCTGCATGTCCGACACTCGATCTGGTGGCTGACAGTGGCCGCCGGGTCCGTACTGCTCGGCTTTTTCCCGCGCCTGATGGATGCTTTTGGAGTTTTCTTGGGCGTGTATTATCCGCCCATACTTTTCCTGACCCTGGCCTTGGGCATGGTTTTGATCAAGATCCTGACCATGGACATTGAACGCTCCCGCCAGGAACGAGCCCTGCGACGCTTGACCCAGCGCATGGCCATTCTGGAAGAAGAGATCAAAAATAAACCGCATTAGTCCTCATTTGTCCCTGCCAATAACGCCCTTGGCCTGTCTCGCCTTTTCTTTTTCCACACTCCTAATAGCAATTCCTTGATGCAGGGCATAGACCGTGCTGCTTTCCCGGATTACGCAGGCTTACGTGCTTGGCTGGGGCTGGATTCTTCTCGAAAAATTCAACCTGAACTAGAATGGTTGACTTCTCAGCATTGGTACCATATACGGAACCAATTGCCGCATACATCAAAATGAACTCAGCTCTTACGGCATCACGCATTGGTTTGGTTGTCCTGCTATTCGATTGCGCTGCCCAAACAAGGACAACAGTTTATAGCACATTGATCGAGGAAATACATGTTTCATTCACTGTTTCAACTCTGCCCATGCCGCCCCGGCCCACTTCTCAACGCATTTGCGGCCAGCGCCGTGTTCTTGATTATTCTTTCGACATCGCATGCTCTTGCCGATATCCCGCACCAATCCGCCGAACAAGGCAATTCCCAGCCTCTTGTCATGGAAATGGAGGACTGCGTTCAGGTGGGGTTGGAACATAATCCTCGTATCCGGGCCGCTAAATTTGCCGTGCAGCGCGCGGGATCTGATGTTCAGGCCTCCATTGCTGATTTTTTGCCCCGTCTTGATGGCGGATTTCAGGCCCGCCGTCTCCGACAGGTACGTTCCGGTCAGACTGTCGAACAGGATGGCACACCGGAAAACGGTTCCGCCGAGGAGCAGCAGAACAACCAGGAAGAAGGTCCCGCCGTCGGAGAAGGCACCAAACTGTTGCGCCGCTCTCTGGCAAACCACACTTCCGCTCATTCGTATTCCCCCTCCAATCCCACAGCACGGTCCGCTCAACACCGTCAAGATGTTCCCGCTTATAATCCCTTAGAAGAACTGCAACAGCAGCTGGACCAGATCAATCAGGGGTTGTCCCAGCAAAACCAGGCATTGGCCAATCTCGATCAGAATCTTGACGACCTCAATGTCAAACTCGACGATTTGCAGGAAACCCTGAATAAAAGGCCCATTGACGCTGATTCATCCAGCTTTGATGAAACCACTTGGTATTTGAGAGTCAGTCAGCCGGTTTTCACGGGATTTACCATCACGAACACGTACCTAAGGACACGTTTGTCCAGGGAAATCGTTGAAGCCGAACTGGAAGCCGTCAAGCTGGAAGTGGCCCGGGACATTCGCCAGGCATTTCTGAACGTGCTTTGGGCCATGGAGGACCTGCGCAGCCTTGAGGCCTCGATCACCCGCCTCGAAAACCAGCTGGATTCAGCTCAGGCATTTTATCGCCTAGGGATGAAACCATATCTTGGAGTGCTCCAGGCTGAGGTGGATCTGAGCGAAGCGCGTCAGGAGCGGATCCAGGTCGACAATGTTGTCCGCGTCCAGACGGCACGACTGTTGACCTTGATGGGGCTGTCCATGGACACGCCCATTGAAATCGTGGGCAGGCTCGAATCCTTCCAGGCCGACTTTGAATTGAGCTTGCGTGATTGTTTTGCCGAAGCCCGCGCCAACCGCCCAGATCTGTTCATTGCTCATAAGGCCGTGGAGGTAGCCGAAAAAGACGTTCACCTGGCCTGGGGCCGCTTCTCGCCCACCGCTTCCGTGGACTTCTCCTATAATATCCAGGACCGCAAATACAGAGATCAGGAGGTCGCGCCGCGCTTCGACCTTAATGACCGTCAGTACTGGACCCTGGGCTTGAACGTGAACATGAATTTGTTCGAAGGAGGCCGCTCTCGAGCCATGGTCATGCGCGCCAGACATGAACTCTTCCGAATTCGTGAAGAAATGCTGTTCCAGGAAATGAATGCGGCCTATGATGTGGAAGCCGCATACCATCTCCTGCACGAGGCCCGACAACGTATCGATTCCACTATCAAGATCCGTGAAGCGGCCCAGGAGGCGTACGACATGGCCCTGGTCCGGTACCGTACGGAAATCGGCACCCATGGCGAACTTCTGGACGCCCAGGAACGACTGACCCGCTCCGAAACCAGTTCCAACCAGGCACGAGCTCAGTACAACCGTGCCCGCGCCCAACTCTACTTCGCCATGGGCTGGTTGGGGACGAGTTTGTAGGGTTTGTGCGGTTTGTTGAGTTTATGGTGATTTACGAATTGGATTTAACACACATAACCAAATACAACCCAATACGTAACTATTCAGCACATACCCTGTCTCTCGCCAGAGCTGGATTCCGGCTTTCGCCGGAATGACGTATCGTACCACGTACTTTCCAAGTTAAATCATACCGGCGAAGGCCGGTTTCCAGCTCAATTTTTCTCGAATGAGCTGAATAGTTACCCCAATACAACCCTAAAAAACTACTTGACACTGGTTCCAGGTGCGGCACCATCCTTTTTAACAGCATACAAAAAAACAATTCATAAATCCAAAAACTTAGCACAATGTCGCACAACTCAACAACCCCCTAAACTTAATGATCTCAACAAACCCCAAAATGGCCATCAAATACTCCATCACCTTACTCTGGGACGATCAGCAGTCCGGCTACACGGCAACATGCACCGAATTTCCCGAGTTGAAAGCCTTTTCCTCCTCCCCTGCCGAAGCTGTCAATGAGATCGAAAATCGGATCATAGCGCAGCTTGAAGAGATGCGGCACCGCGGAACTCCTCCTCCTGTCCCGCGGTGCTGCGTTCCCTTCAGTGGTCAGTTTCGGCTCCGTCTGCCCAAGAGCCTGCATGCCGCCCTGACCCATGAAGCCGAAGAAGAAGGCCTGTCGCTCAACGGGTACATCCAGTACCTCCTGGCCTCCCGGCATGCACCCAATGTCGTCCAGGATCCCATGGCCTCGCAGCAAATGCACGAAATCCAGGAAACAGTCCGCCTGATTCAGGATCGTGTCACCAGCCTGACATTCATTCAGGATGAACAGCCGGATTTCACCTGGAGCAACGAATCCGCGGCCACCATCTCACTGCAATAATCCTCAAACCCGATATGATCCGCCTGATCTGGTCCGTACTTTGCCGTGAAATCCTCACGGATCGGGAGACGAATTCCGTGAGCTACATCCACAGCATCGAGGAGGGAGCGGCCACTGTCCTTCCGACGCGTATCGCGCCCATCAGCCTGGGTACGCTGTGGGAGATGGACACGCCCGGACCGGAACCCTTCGCCGCCCGGGTCATCCTCAAGAACCCCGCCGGCCAGGAGGTCGGCCTGTTGCAGACCGGCCAGCTCTCCTTCACCAACCCGCGCCATCGTCTTCATTTTCGGCTTCAGGGACTGCCCATGACAGCCTTTGGAAGACATGAGATACGACTGGAGTTCAGCCAAGGCTCTCTCCAGGACAACAAGTGGCAATGCGCGGCAATCATGCCTTTCGTCTTGCGCCGTCTGGTCATGCCTGAAAAAACCTCTAAATAATTTGATAACTTAAAATGAGTCTCCCAGCTACGACCTCCTCGCAAAATCTTCGCCCTTTGAGCGCTTCGAGCCGCCCGGCAGGGCCGGATCCGGTTACTGACAGGTTTCGGACCTTGACCCGCCACATCTTCGGCCGGACCATGCTTTTCAGCCTGTTGACCGGAATGCTTCGTCTTGCCGTGCCCATCAACATGCTGGCGATGTACAGCATCGTCATCCCCAGCCAGGATCCACACAATGCATATGTGATCACCGGCGCGGCACTGGGAGCGCTTCTCGTCATGGGCTTGCTGGAGTTGGTCCGCTCCCGGCTGATGATCCGCTATGGACTGGCCGTGCAGCGCGATCTTTCCGACAAGGTCCTCACCGGCATGCTTCGGGACGCGGCGGAAATGCATTCCCAAGGCTTTTCCGAGGCCATGGGCAATCTGCAAAAGGTCCGCAACTTTGTCAGCTCTCCGGCGGTCTTCGCATTTTTCGACTGTCTGCTCGCTCCATTACTCCTGCTCATCGTCTTCCTGATCCATCCAATCATGGGACTCACGGCGCTGTTGGCGGTGGGTTGCGTCGTTGTCCTGGCCTGGAGAATGGAAAAAGGGTCCAAGGTTCCCCTGAAACAGGCCAATGCCCTGGCGAGCAAAAACAATTCCTTTCTGCAGGAATGTCTGCGCGGCAAGTCCGCCGTCCAAGCCATGGGCATGACCAAGGCTGTTTCCGCCCTATGGCGCAACGATCAGAACAAGGTCTTGGCACTGCAGTCCGGTGCCAGCGATCAGGCCGGACGGTTGTCGGCCATGTCCAAGCTGGTGACCATGGGCAACTCCGTGTTCCTGTTTGCCATCGGCGCCTATCTGGTGATCAGTTCTCCAATGGGTGCGGGCAACGTGCTGATGGCCGTGATCATCGCCGGCCAGGCCATCATGCCTCTGCACCAGGCCATGTCCAACTGGACCAATCTTCAGGAAGCCCGCCAGGCTTACGACAATCTGAAAGAACTTCTGGCCGCATCTGCCCAGCAGGCGGAACGCATGGAACTCCCCCCTCCAAAGGGTGCGTTGTCCACTGAGCAGCTTGTCTTCGCCCTTCCTGGCCAGGCCATCCTGCGGGGCATTTCCATTTCGCTGAATCCCGGAGAATTCCTGGGAGTCATTGGCCCCATGGCCGCGGGCAAAACCACCCTTGCCCGTCTGCTGACAGGCGTCATCAAGCCCACGTCCGGCTCCATTCGACTGGACGGCGCGGACATGTACAATTGGGATCAAACCCGGTTGGGTGCTTTTCTCGGCTATCTGCCTCAGGAAGTGGAGCTTTTTCCCGGGACCATCAGTGAAAACATCGCTCGCATGGCCGAACCGGACGAAGCATATCTGGCTCGCGCCGCGAACATGTCCGGTATTGAATCCGTCCTGGCAACCCAGCCTCATGGACTGGATACAATGATCGCCGAAGGCGGAGCCAACCTGCCCGGCGGACTGCGACAGCGCATTGGTCTGGCCCGCGCGCTCTACGGCGATCCAAGCCTGATCATCCTGGATGAACCCGACGCCAACCTGGATGAAGCCGGCCGTACAGCCTTGCTGAACGCCCTGGCCGAACTCAAGCGCCGTCAGGTCACCGTGGTCATGGTCACTCACCGTGTCTCCCTGATTACCCGTTCGGACAAGCTCCTGGTCCTCCAGCAGGGCGTCCCGATCCACTACGGCGTCACTTCCGAGGTTCTTGCCAAGCTTCAAAAGTCATAGCCTGACCTCCATTCGACACTGCCAACTTTTTTTCCGATATCAAGTCCCTTTAACCGAGTCTCAACCTTATGCTTCGTTTCGTTCCCAAATCGCTCATCCCTCTCTACGGCACGGCTTTTTTCTTCAGCCTGTTCATCAACGTGCTCAGCCTGGCCGTGCCGTTGCACATGCTGCTGATCTTCGATCGCGTGCTCACGGGCCGGAGTGAGGCCACCCTGATCTTCATCACTCTGGCAGCCCTGGGAGCCCTTCTGACTATGGGGTTGCTGGAAGGTCTGCGCTCACGGCTTCTCGTCCGACTGGGCAATCGCGTGGATCAGCGCATGGGCGATCCAGTGGTCATGGCCATGTTCACTCCGGCAGGACAGCCGGGCAGCCCCGGCTATGAACGCGGAGCGACGGATCTCAACGCAGTCAAGACATTTCTCGGCGGGACCGGTATTTTCGCCTTTTTCGACATACCCTGGCTACCGATCTATCTTGCCGTGACCTACATGCTCCACCCGATAATCGGCATGGTTTCCACAGCCGGCGCCCTGCTCTTGTTCATTTTGCTTTTCGTCAACGAAACACTGACCCGCAAGGCTGCGCGCGAAGCCGCGGAATCCTCGTCCCAGGCCGCCAGCCTGCTCCGCGCCTCCCAGCGCAATGTTCATGCCGTCTATGCCATGGGCATGCTCCCGGCCCTGGTTGCCCGCTGGAAGCAGGCCACGGACCGGGATCTGGCCCTGGAAACACGCGTGCACAACCGTACCGGTCTCAGCGCGGCCATGACCAAGTCACTGCGCATGGGGCTGCAGGCGATCATTCTCAGCGTTGGCGCGGTCCTGGTGATTGCCAACGAAATCACGGCTGGAGTGATGATCGTCGGCTCAATCATGATGGGCAAGGCGCTTCAACCGCTGGACCTGATTCTGGGCGGATGGAAGCAGTTCCAGGAAGCCCGGCTGGCTTCGCGGCGACTTGTATCCGCCTTGAATCAGCCCAGCCCCACCGACACAGCCTCGCACCCACAGCCGGTTCTTGACGGACCGGCAAATCAAGTGGGTTTGCGCGTCCGCGATCTGCATCTTGAACTTTTCGAGCGCCCGATTCTGTCGGCCATTGACCTGGAACTGCCCCCCGGAGCAATCATGGCCCTGATCGGGCCGAGCGGCGCAGGCAAGACAAGCCTGGCCTCCGCCATCGTCGGCCTGCACCATCCCGCCACAGGTCAGATGTTCCTTGACAACCACGACCTGACCCGTCTTGATCCGGAACTTCGCGCCGGCTTGATCGGATATCTGCCCCAGGATGTGGAGTTGCTGCCGGGCACGGTGGGCCAGAACATCGGACGCATGGACGGTGAAGATGCCGAAGCCGTGGTTGCCGCGGCCCGCTCTGCCGGAGCACACGACCTGATCCTCCGCCTTCCCAAAGGCTACGACACCCCGGTGGCGCCTCGGGCGGCCAACCTGTCCGCCGGCCAGCGTCAACGCATCGCTCTTGCACGGGCACTCTACCGTGAACCTCGCCTGTTGGTCCTGGATGAACCGGATGCCAACCTGGACGACGAAGGCCGGCAATCCCTGGCCAAGGCTATCGCTGCGGCCAAATCCAGAGGCGCCATGATCCTGCTCATATCCCATCGACCATGGATTCTGAAAATGGCCGACGTCATCATCCAGCTCGAGCAGGGAAGAAACAAACCCCGACAAACCCCGACAACCCAATAATCACTCCATCCATTATGCCAAAACTCACACTTCCCACACCAGCCGAATCCAAAAATGAACCAACGAGGCCTTCGGACAACACCCGCCCGATCATCATAGCCGGACTGCTGATTATCCTGGCCTTCTTCGGAGGTCTTGGCGCTTGGGCGTCCATGACCACCATCAGTGCCGCGGTCATCGCCCAGGGGGAAATCAAGGTGGACACCAACCGCAAAACGGTTCAGCATCTTGAAGGCGGCATCGTCCGTGAAATTCTGGTCCGTGACGGCGACCGCGTCAGCCGGGGCCAGCCGCTGATCCGTCTGGAGGCCGAACAGGTCAGTGCGGCTTACGACCTCCAGCAGGGGCAACGTGATCAGCTCATGGCCATCAAGGCCCGCCTGGAAGCCGAGCGTGACCGAGCCGTCCGTATTTCCTGGCCCGCGGACCTCCTGGATCGTCGCGACGAATTCAACGTTGCCGCGATCATGGAAGGTGAAGAGAAGATCTTTCAGGCCCGTCGTTCAGCCCTGCAAAGCCAGACAAGCCTGCTCCAGACCCAGATCGAGCAGCTTCAGGTCCTGATCCGCAGCCTGGAGGAACAGGCCGAGGCCGTGGCGCGGATCATTGCCTCCCTGACCGAGGAGATCGAGTCCAAGACCATTCTCATGGAAGGCCGCTTCCTGGAGCGATCGCACATCATGGAACTGACCCGGTCCCTGGACGGCCACCGCGCCCGTCAGGAACAGCTCATCGGCGAGCGGGCCCAGACCCGTGAAAGAATTGCCGAACTACGCCTGCGCATTCAGGATTTGAATGCGCAATATCTTCGTGAGGCTGTAACCAGTCTGGGCGAGACCCAGAACGCCCTGTTCGAACTGGAAGACCGCCGCCGGCCCACGGTGGATCAGGCGCGAAGGCTTGAAATCAGCTCACCGGACGATGGCGTTGTGGTGGGGCTGAATGTCCATACCGCCGGCGGCGTTATTGCCCCGCGTGAGCCGCTGATGGATATTGTACCCGGAGACATGCCGCTGATCGTGGAGGCCCAGGTTGATGTCAACCGGATCACCGAAGTTCACATTGGACAGCAAGCCGAACTGGTCCTGACGGCATTCAAACAGCGCACCACGCCTCGGGCCCAAGGCACTGTGATCTTTGTCTCTGCTGATCGCCTGACCACCCAGACTCCCTACGGCAGCTTCCCCCACTATTTGACCCGGATCTCCATTGACCGCGAATCCTTGTACAGAGCCATTGGCGACCCCGGCATGCTTACGCCGGGCATGCCCGTGGAAGTCTATATCAAGACCTATCCCCGAACAATTCTCCAGTACCTTATGGAACCTGTCGCCGCCGGCCTGCGCAAGGCGTTGCGGGAGCAATGACATTCATGACATTGCGTTGGTGACCTGCACAGTGACTGGTTACATCGGGAGGCAACGATAACAGCTATCCTCGAACGTACATATAGTCAGATCGTACTCAGTCCAAATTTTGGAAGGATGCCCCCGTGACCCGCAATACTTCTTCCAGTGAAGTCACTCCTTGGATGACTTTTTCCAATCCGTCTTGCCTCAGCATCCGCATGCCGTTTCGGCATCCGGCTTCACGGATGGATGATGAACTCTTGTTCTGCAGGATCAGCTCACGAATCTGATCGTTGATCATGAGCAGCTCAAATATGGCGATACGTCCCTGATACCCTGTCATCTTACATTGCGTGCAGCCCATTGGCTGGTAGACTTCCCGCCCTCCCATTCCCGTGAGTTGGAGTTTGAATTTTTGAACTAAAAAGGCGTCGAGCACTTGGGACCTTTTACAGTTGGAGCACAGCACGCGAACCAGTCTTTGAGCCATCACCCCAAGAACGGAAGAGGAGAGGAGATAGTCTTCGACTCCGATCTCCATCAAGCGCGTGAGAGCACCCGCTGCGTCGTTGGTGTGCAGCGAAGAAAACACCAAATGGCCGGTTAATGCAGATTGAATGGCGATGTCCGCTGTTTCCTTATCACGAATTTCGCCGACAAGAATCACATCCGGATCCTGACGAACTATTGACCGCAACCCGGATGCAAATGTCAGCCCCGCCTTGGGATTGACCTGGATCTGGTTGATCCCGTCCAGTTCGTACTCCACCGGATCTTCAACCGTTATGATCTTCTTTTCCAGAGAGTTGATGGAACTGAGCGCAGCGTATAGGGTTGTCGTCTTGCCGCTTCCTGTCGGCCCTGTCACCAGGATGATCCCATGGGGGTAGCGAATGAGATTCTCGAATAGACTGAGCTCTGTCTGAGGGAATCCAAGTTTTCTAAGGGAAAAGGAGATGTTATCCCGTTCAAGGATACGCATCACCACCCCCTCTCCGAACATGGTGGGTAGGCTCGAGACACGCAGGTCGATGTTCTTTCCCGCCAATCTCGTCCTGATGCGCCCATCCTGAGGAACCCTTCTCTCGGCGATATCCAATTTCGCCATAATTTTAATTCTCGTAATCACTGCCTGATGCAAATGCATGGGCAATTCGAGAAACTCCTGCAAAATTCCGTCTACCCTGAATCGCACCCTGACCCGATCCTCAAACGGCTCAAAGTGGATGTCGCTGACCTTCTGTTCAACAGCGCTGGTCAAAATCTGGTTTACCTTTCTTATTACCGGCGCTTCGGAAGCCAGGTCACGCATTTGCTCAAGATCTTCAACCGCACCATACGAAGACGATTCGTCCTCGGCAATTCCTGTTTCGCCTTTGTTCAACAAAGCGTCATGAAAATACTGATGAATCCACCCCTTGATGTGTTCTTTTCTGGCCAACAGCAGCGTGTATCGCCGTTGAGGAAACTTTTTTTTCAATGCGTCCAGAACGAGATGGTCGAATGGATCGTTGACAATGGCGAGCAACTCTTCCGCATTCATGCTGAGCGGCAGAAAGGAGTGCTCTTCCATGAACAAAGGAGCAAAAGACGCAAAGGGCGCGGGATCAAAATCATCAGGAAAGTTGTCCAGAAGAGAATACCCAAATGCTGAAGCTGATACCTGGAGAAAGTCATCTTCGGAAACAAGGCCAGAACGGATCAGAAGTCGGTAAATGGGCTCTGAACCATCACGCGCCGTCAATACTCGCTCAATATCCTTGGGAGAGACAAGTTGACGCTGGACAAGCAATTCAACGATGTTGGGCATGGCTGATAGGACGAAATTCTGCTCTGCAGAGCGATAAATGTGAGAGGTGGTATGTAATCAATGCATGGCAGCCTTGACTTCCTCGAGACGAGCCAAAAAGTCACGAGTGATGAACTGGCTGTCTGGTTCGCTGAGAATGACATGGGGTGTAATGAAAATCATTAATTCACTGTTTTCAAATCGGTTGGCGCTGTAACCGAAAAGGTATTTGAGAATGGGAATGCGGTTCAAACCAGGAACTCCTGAAAATGCATCATTCCGGGCTTGACGAATCAGCCCGCCGATGACGATGGTCTGCTGGTCATTGACGGATACCGTGGTCTGTGCATTTCGGGTGGAGATACTCGGCGCCTCCACCCCACGAACCGGCTCATTGAGGAGTTCACTGACCTCCTGCGTAATATTCATCCGCACCATGCCGTGCTTGTTGATTTGAGGGGTGACCTTCATGATGATTCCGGTATTTCGATATTGAATTGTTGTCTCCCTTGACGGCCTCCCTGGAATAACCTCGTCGTATCGTTCTATCGTCGACGTCGGGATGGGCACCTCCTTGCCGATATTTATTGTCGCCTCTTTGTTGTCAGACGCCAGCAGGGTAGGCGTTGAAAGTATCTGCGCATTGCCGGACCTGGATAGAGCCTGCAGAGATGCTTTTAACACATTGGAACTTTGAACCATGTATGTCAGTCCGGAACCAATCAATTGCGGGGTCGCCATCGCGCCCACGGCCCCTAATTGAGAATCTAGAGCAACACTCCCAAAAGTGAAGTCACGCTGCATGTCGAAAAGATACCGCCACTCCACGCCCAACCGAACATCCTCGCTCAGATTGACTTCCGCAATAACTACCTCGATGAGCACCTGCTTCGGGTACTGATCCAATTGTTCAATGACCGAGAGAATTCGAGCATATTCAGCGCTGGTACTGCGGGTCAGGATGGCATTGTTGGTCTCATCGACCACAAATATTACCTCATCAAAAAGCCGGCCTGCCGTGGAAGTGGCTCCTGCTTTTGTATCCGAGCCACCTCCTGCCTCCTGCCCAAAGAGACCGGCTGTTGAGGGGGACGCATTTCCCCCTGTGCGGTTGCCATTCGAATCGCTGGCACGATTCCCCCCCCCCCTTCCGGAAAAAAGGTTGCTCAAAGACGCGGCGATGTCTTCGGCTCTACCGTACTGAACATAGTAGACAAATACAGTATCTCCATGCTGCTCTTGGAGTCTCTCAGGAATTTCCAAATCCATATGGGCAGTCCATGCCTCCATTAATTCGAGCACCTGGTTGTTTCTGGCCAGCACGACCAACGTATTTGTTCTTTCCAGGGGCAAGAAAGATACCCGGGCGAAAGGTCCTCCATGTTCCCTGTTCAATCCGAGGGCTTTGGCCGCATCCTCAAGCAAAGGAATGGCATCCACGGCATTCATGTGCCGCAACGTGTAAACCCCAATTTTGATGTCGGCGAACTCACTCACGTCAAAAGCTTCGACCAAGCGGGTCACCTTGCGCAGGACGTGCGGGAAATCAGAAACAAGAAGGATTCCTCGCTGTTCTTCGACATATACCTGGGCCCCCTTTGAAAGGTATGGCTCCAGAATATTGGACATTTCATGCGCTGAAATGAAATATAATCGAAAACCCTGAATGATTTGCCCCCTCCGAAGGGTCGCGTCATTATCGAAAAGCACAAGGCGGTCGTCTCCGAAATGTCGTGGCATCTCAGACTGCGGCAATATCTCCCAAATACCACCATCTTGCATGATCCCCGCACCGTGAATGCGCAACACGCCTTCCAGCAAGTCTAGAAGCTGGTCCCGGTTGAATACATCTTCCACGGACAAAGAAACACGACCCCCGACGCCGGGATGAAGTACGTAGCCATCTTCAAGCAAGTGCATGAACAGACGGATTACTTCAACCAAGTCGGCGTCATAAAAATTGAAGGAGACCTCCACGAGATCACCGGTCAATTCCACAGCGGAGCGGGGTTGTTCAACTTCCCTGGAAGGATCGCTATCCAGAACTTGCTGTAATCTTCGGCTGAATAATCTGTTGCTTGCATCCAGATCGCGTAAAAGCTCGTCAAGCTGAGCCCGTCTGTCTTCTACAGGAAACAATGCCATTTCGTGGTCCATGCGATCATCGGTTTTCACTTTGCCCTGCAAAGTGACGGGAGCCGGAGCCTGGTCACGAATTGACGGCTCCACAATAGCGCATGAAGAGCACAGTAGGCTGAAGAGCAAAACAAGAAGGATGGTTCTCATGGTGTCTGTTGTGGAATGGGGCGATAGATTGGACCGAAAGGAGTCATGATTTTACGCATTTTACCCTCTTCAACGAGTTGCTCCATCTCTTCATGGTTCTGAATGGGAATCAAGGGCGGCGGTGCGTCTTGCGGTTCTGCTGATGAATCCCCCTCACTTGTCGACCTGTCCCCCTGGAAGGTGGATGGTGAAACAATGCCCGCCTGATCCTTGTGCCGAGCCGAGGGAGACGAGATTATTGTCGGACCCTGCTGGCCCGGAGGAAGTTCTCCATCCCTACGGGCTGCGACTCGGTGATGATCATACAAGCTGATTTCGAATGATCTGCCCGAGGTATCCACCAGAATCGCATTCTCCTTTTCAATGCTCACGACTTCAAAAGAAGGACCGTCTCCGGCTTCACCATCCCAAACTCGCTCCCCTTCACGCAGGAGACGGTGCTTGTTGTTCCCGGAGAGATCGCCAAAATAGAAAATGCCGACCCTGTTTTGCGAGGAGACCTGGGTTCCGTAGAGTCTGATGTTGGATGTCCTTAGTGGAGGGGTTGACGGTGGCGGAGGGGGCGCTCCGACAGTCAAAGGCGGCGTCCAAGGCCGTCGTTCGGGAGAAAACAGATTATCCGCTACAATGGGCACATATCTCTCCATGTCGACCATTCCGTTCCGTGAAAGAAGTTGCTCGACCTTCTGATCCATGATCGGCGGCAATTCTGATCCTCCATGGAAATGACCGGGGACGGGACGGCGATTCTCTGCTTGAAAAACAAAAAAGGCGATCGCCAGAAACAGCACCGCAGCGAACAACATGCTCACGACTGTCAATCCACGTGGGGAGATATCAACCCGTTCCTTCATAGCGCGGTCACTGCGGCAAGCTGTGCATTGAAGGTGTAAAATCGACGTTCGGTCGGACCTGATTGCCGTATCTCAACTTCATTGAAGAAAATAAAGCGAGGATTGGTTTCAACTGCAAGCATAAAATCCTTGATTGCGGATATCTCCGCTCGGGCATTTATCATGAGTCGCAACAGGAGCACTCCGTCACGCTCAGTCCGGGGCAGCATACGCATACTGACGATATTGATCCCGCTGCCACTGGATAATTCATTGACGATATTTTGGAACATTGCTTCGGAGAGAGGCGGGGAAGCCGCCCTAACTAGGTGTTCCCGCGCCAGACGTTCCTGAAACGCTTGAAGGAGTGCGGTCTGCTCGGCATACTCGTCGCTTCCGGCGATCAAGCGCTGCAAATTGCGATACTCCAGGGCTCTGATCTCCAGGCGTTGGTCGAGTTCCCGCCCATAATCGACGATTATGGACCAAACATAATTCGTCATTACAAGGAACCCGAGCACGAACGTCATGCCCAGAAGCGCTCTCATGCGTTGCGTCGGCTCGGCAAGCAGCCCTTTGATTCGATGACCGGCATTGGGTAACGTCATGTTGAAAAGGCAGTCAAAATCACGAGCTAGGGGTCCAGTGAAGCGGAGACGTGAAACGTGTCCTTGTCTCCGGTTCTTGTTACCGGGGATTCCAAGCGTACTTCCCGGAAGCGCGGCGAGTTCTCCAGGGCTTCAATCACGGCGGCGGCGGAATCAGCCACGCCCTGGATGCGTAAAATATTTCCTGAATAATTCAATGAAGTCAGCCAGACAGCTGCATGCAGGCGTGAGGTTGTTTCCAGCAACACGTCCGACAGCTTTGTCTGATTTTCAACAAGATGACGGAGGTCGTGCAAAAACAAAACAGCACTCTCGTTCTGGTCCCGAAGGGCCAGTTGCTGTTCGCCTTCGTGACGGATAGCGGCAATATTTCGTTCAAGAGCCGCAACTCTGGCGAACTTTCCATACAAATGCGCTGCGGGAATGCTGAACAGGCTGATCAAAAAAACGGTCAGGGCGGCAACCTGGATCCAGGCCAGTCTGGAGCTGTTCCGCAGGATCCTGTCCCCGCTGGAGCTATGAATCGCTCCGGGTAGGGTACGCAGATCCCTTGGAAAACGCATTTCGGATAAAAGAGCCGGAAAGACGGACGCATCGGAAAAAGCAAGTGCTTTTGCTGCCTCGCTCCGGTCAAAACCACCAGCGCAAAGGTATGCGGAAGTCACTCCTGGGGCAAGGTTGTCTCGCAGAGCCTTGACCTCTTCCAACGCACCATCAGCACGTCCGGTACGAGTGGAAGGCAATTCGTCCCAATGATAAAAACCGGTATTGCCATTATACACGCAAACGGTTTCCGTACGTGCATGATTTCCAGCAATGTAGAGTCCGTCCCGACCATGTAGCACGGCAAAACCAAAAACCGCCGGAAATATCGCTGAGACGGGAAGATCACCCACAACACGCAGAGAGTCGTTCAATTCCTCGCGCGGTGAAGCCAAAGCTGTCACCGCTACATGCTTTTCTCGTCGGGCCGTCACTATCCAGGCAACTTCCGTGGTGGCGACATCCACCGGCAAATGGCGCATCAAGGCGTACTTTACGGCTTGTCCAAGATCATCCTCTGCGGCAAGAGGCAATTGAAGGTTGACCATGGAAAAACAATGCAAAGGCAACCCTACCCCCCAAAGATCATCCGGTCTGGAGCCCAATCTTTTTCGTAGGAGCAAAACATCGTCAGATGTGGCCAGAGGCGTCTCTACCTCCGCATACTCTGCCCCCTTCCCCCACAGACCATAATAGCGACATCCGAGGAGCTTGCCAGGAAAGAAAAAGAGAAGAACGTTTGCTTGCGACAAGAGCGCTGCAACATGGTTGAACATGGTCTGCATTCATTAACAGTCTGTAGAAAAACTCACAATCCCCTCGTTGCGATAAACCCAGAACCGTACATACAGAAACTGCTAAAATCATTCTCGAATTGGACAAAGAAGACCTGGGCAATCGTACATATGTTGCGTCCTTTGAAATAGATACGAATAACAACCGGACAGCTTTATCATTTCCTGCGCAGGGATGTGTGAACCGACAACCTGACAAACAAATGGACTGTTCAACATTCAAACAAGCAAGACAGGCGTTCAACCGCTCCCGCTGACAATCCTTTCCACCCACCGGCCCGACCTTTCGTTTTCGTCGAGGAGTGCCGCTCGAATGGTCGCCCTGGAACTCTCCACTACTCCGAAATATTCCACGAACTGACTCATGAACGTCTGAGGCACGACATCGGCCAGATCGGCCATGCTCATGATGGGGCTCGATTCGCGAAATGCGACAAGAGCATGGACGATTTCTTCCGGAAAACCCTCTATCAGGGAAAAGGCCCTCGGTGAGACGCTATTCACATCAAGGATCGTATGGTGTCCTGTGACGCTGAGGAAATCAATCAAACCGGGATGATCATTCGTCCCATGATACAGTTCCGGCTCGACCCCCCGGACGAGTAGCAATTCTTCAAGGCTCTGCAGATCGTTGTTTTTCGGGTAATACGGGCGATCCAATCCGAGATAGAAATCAGATTCCGCCCCTTCTGGACGATGCAGGTCATCCGGATCGCGCCAATCCAAAAGGGAATTGACGACCATTGTCATTCTCTGCCCCGGCTCCACGCCGCAGGCTTCCAGAATACGCTCCAGAAGCGACTGAGGGATGGTGTTCACATTCAATCGTCCCGCCTCGGAAATGATAGTCACCAAAGCGGGATGTCCGTCGACATGCACACGATAAGGCTCATGCCGCGGATGAAGCAACTCCAGGGGACGTCCGGTGATCCACTCCATGAAGTCCCTGTCCTGCAGCAGGCTTTTGTTTGCCAAGTACTTCAAGTATTCGTGACGTCCCAGCTCCAGGGCTGAAAGCAGCAGAAGCCGGTCTTGGGAAAGGTCTCGGCTGACCTGCACGGAAAGACCTTTTAACCGAGCCTCAGTGGAATAGTTCAAAGCGAACATGGAAAGCAGAGCCGTGACCCATAAGACGGCCAACAGCACAAACCCGCTCCCGGGTTGCGCTCTCTTTACCATTCGAATCCCATCTTCCTGCCTGCATCCGATTTTGAGAATCACACTTGCCCCACGGAAACGTTCTTACAAGGTCTTCGCAGCCTCTATAATGCGCCCTGATGAGGTATGAACGCCCTTTCGATTTTCCGCCCTTCCAGTTCATATCTTACCAGAACCAGGCCGGGCAGTTCACGATCCAACCATTCCTCAAGGTACTCATTCTGCTCCGAAAAGTTATCCACAAGCGCCTCTTGCCCCCCCCCTTGAAAGGGCAGCGGCAACTCCCGAACATAAAGCAACTCAACATCGCTGAGCTTCTCCAAAAATACAACCGCGTTTTCGATGATTGCGGCAGATGGCCGCCAGTCGCGCCTGGAAACATCTCCGCTTGTCTGGAAAGCGTGCGCCTCCTCCAAGAGGGCCGGCTCCGGAACATTGGCTTTATACAACGCAACATCCCATCCTTCCTCGGGGTTGGGAAGCACGAACAGACACGCGAAAAAAAGGGCCTTTCCCTCTCTGGCCTGTGCGCCGAAACCGCCACGAGTCACGTAGAAAAGTGTTGACGGTCCTCCTGCGAAAAAAACGGTGTTCCCGCGCTCCCAGCGGGTATTGTATGGCGAAATTTCACGAAAATCCTGATCCAGAAGACGAAAAAACGCTTCTTCGCGTTGAACTGACGAGGTTTTCAGATCCTGTGCGTCCCAGACCCGTGATCCCATGGCAAAGGCCCAGTACAGCATCATCACGATCATGCCGGTAATGGTCATGGCCGTAATCAGCTCAAGCAGGGTAAAGCCCTTGGATTTTACGGAAGGCATGAACTTACTGCATTCTGGATTTGAAATCCGCGGACAGGAAGTCCAGGGGAAAAGAAACATAGCGCAGCAGTCTTGTGGGAGGGCTGAAACCGGAATCCAGAAACACTTCCATCGCGTACAGTTCCTGCTTCATGCGTAATGCGAAACCGTCGTCCATGGCCTCATCAGGCACATCCACCGGGCGCATGCGGATCCTCCAGCGCACGCCCTCGTGCTCTCCTTCCCAGGGGAAGTCATAATCCCGGATATCTAGTCGCTGCATGGCATCGAAAAAAACTGCCGCGGCGAACTGGTCCGAGGCAATGCCCCTGGCTTGGGCTTCCAAACGCATGCTTGCGGAAAAAAGCTGAAAAAAAACAGTGATGCTGAGAGCCGCGATGACCAGAGCCACCAGCGTTTCTATAAGAGTAAACCCGGATCCGGGACCGGAAACGGCTTCAGAGGAAGCCGGAAAAAAGGCTTCAAGCAAAATAAATCGAGACATCACCATGTAATGGAGGTTTCGCCTAGAACTGGGTCAACCAAGATCTTGATTTCTCGATCTTCGATGCGCAGAACAACCTGGGATCTCTCAGCGGAGCCGTCGGCAAAAAAATGAAAGACGGGCACAACCCCCCGGGACTCTCCCTCAGCGAGCACGAGCCGCACCGCATCCGGCAGGTTCAATGTTCTCTCGCGCAGCGATGAACGCAGCTCATGTCCTCTGACATCATACTCGCCAAGATTGTCCTGACCTTGGACCAGGGCGTGACTTCTTGAGGCGCGCATCCACTGATGCACGTCCCTTGCGGCGGATCGAAGCTGAACCATATCACGTTGTCGGAAGTTATATCCCAGAAAAAGGCTCATGGACATGGTCATGATCAAGACCACCACCAGTAATTCCATGAGTGTGAATCCCGGAGAAGGCCTCCGTTTCGGCGGGAGGAGGGAGGAGGACGTCATGATCAAAACGGGCGCAACGGCATGCCCCACGGATACTCGGGATCTGTCAGTTTTCCCAACTGCGGATGTCCGAGTCCTCTCCCACCCCACCAGGGCGGCCGTCTGCGCCCAAGGAAAGGAGATCGTAAGGACCATGATCGCCAGGGCTTTTGTAGATGTATGCGTTGCCCCAAGGATCTAGCGGCACATCCCGCGGCAGATAGGGGCCGTGCCAGCGCTCAACCCCGCTTGGCTGCTGTCGCAGGGCGCCAAGCCCCTGTTCCGTGGTGGGGTACCGCCCCACATCAAGACGATAGGCGTCCAAAGCCGTTCCCAGCAACTCGATTTGCGCCCTGGCTGTGTTCTGCCGGGACTTGCCCACGTGCTGGAAGAGCCGAGGGCCCACAAGCGACGCCAACAGGCCTAAGATGATCATTACGATCAACAGTTCGATCAGGGTAAAACCTTTTACTCTAACGGAATATCGTTCACTCGTCATGCCAACTGCTCCATTTCCAGTAAGATTGTACTATTGTGGGAGATCTGTTTGTGTTTTTGCCTCATTTCCCCATGCGCCATCTTATTGCATGAGCGCCCCCATCTTGTTGTACGCCCAGTCAAAGTGCAATGAGCGAATACCTTTTTATAACTTCGCACATTATGCTTACATGAGGTATACTATAGGCGACGCAGACATTGGGCATTTTCAACATCCAGCTACATTGCCAGTTCGTTTACGCTGAAAATAGCCAGCAACATGGAAACAACCATCATGCCGATGACCAAGCCCATTGTCAAAATCACCGCGGGTTCGAACAAAGATGTGAAGGACTTAATGGCGGCCCGGATTTCCTTGTCATAGATATCAGCCAGTTTGCGCAGCATGGACTCGATATTTCCCGTTTCCTCGCCGACCCCTAAAAGATGCACTGCCAGGGGAGGAAAAACCCCATGGCGCTGCAGGGCGGAAGAAAGCATCCTGCCCTGCTTGAGGTCCGTGTACACCTCGGTCAGGGATGACCGCAGCACTTGATTCATCACGACTCTCTGGACAATGTTCATGGCTGAAAGAATCGATACGCCGCTCCCCAGAAGCGTCCCCAGAGTCCTGGCGAACCGGGCGATCTCAATTTTTTTCTGGAGCGGTCCCAGGATGGGGAGTTGCAGTTTCAAGGCATCCCAGCGCCGGCTGCCGGATTCGGAGCGGATCAACGCGCGAGCGCCGAAAACAGAAACGATAATACCAAACAGCAAAGCCAGCCAATAATTTTGAAAAAACGTCCCGAAGGCCAACAGCACCTGGGTGGCCATGGGCATGGCCACGCCCAGATCTTCGAATATCTGGGCGAAGCGAGGCACGACCACGGTCAGCATGACCACGATGGAACCTAGGGCCGTCAGCGCAAGGATGACCGGATACACCATCGCGGAAAAAAGGTAGTCCTTGAGCTCCTGAATCCCGTTCAAATACTCGGCCACGCGCTCCAGAACAAGCTCCAGCACCCCTCCGGCCTCTCCCGCCCGGACCATGTTGATGAACACCGTCGGGAAGGCATTGCCCTCAGCCTGCAGTGCCTGCCAAAGTGTGCTTCCTTCCCGGATGCGATCCGCGATATTGCTGATGATGGCTTGAAATCTTTTTTTCTCAGTTAGTTCAACTAGAATAGTGAGACATTTGTCGAGAGGGATTCCGGCTCGAAGCAGTGTGGACAAATTTTCCGCAAACATGATCAAATCACGTGTCCTTGGTCTTCCGCTCCCAGACCCTCCAAAAATCGAACCAAGCGAGTATGAATGCCTCAAGGACACGCGGTTCGGTTTCCTTGCGGTAGGTGCCTCTGCACGGACCGGTGCTATGGACAGCGGAACATGCCCCTGCCTTTGAAGAGCAAGAGCGACGTCATGCTCCCCGTCGGCAGACATGACGCCCTTCAAGATCCTTCCGCTGGAGTCAACTGCTCTATATATATAGTCATCACCCACAAAAACACCTGCCCCAGGATCAAAAAAAACAGGCAGAATTCAACATGCCCGTTACAAAGTAATTGATCACTTCAACTACTCAACAAATTCAGAAAAGAAAACCACCCACCTCCCATTCCAATCCTACAACACCACGAAGAAAAAAGCTAAATACCCTACGAGTGCCTCAACGTAGCCGCGCTCGCCAAAACCAAGGGCAACACGAGGACCAGTGCTTGCGGCCTCTCACTCAAGCAGGCCAAGTATACATGGCCCAAACGATCAGAAGCTGTAAATGACATAGGAACGGGCTTGCCGCCTCCAGTCAATCTCGTAGCTCAAAAAACCACCACTCCAGCACTGATTAAGCCCCCCCACGATGATCGCGACTGTTTCGTGAAAATATGGTGTCCGGAAGGAACGTTTGACACTGCGAGGAAGACTGTTGCCGAGTTGCTGCCCCAACGGGCAAATCTGCCACAAAGCAACCTCCAACGGGTGCGTTTCCAATCGGGAAGCCACGCTAAATATGCCCGTCTCTCGTAGAGATAGCAGGACCTCTTTCATGGAGAATACTCTGGAATATTGGATGAAGCCAAGAACTCGTGAGGAAAATTTTGCGCATTCCAGGAATTTTTTGCCGGATCAACTTTTCTTATCCTGCACATATCTGCTCATTGAAGCATTCTTGTCGTCGATATTAATCTCATCTTCGTAATCTTTCGCATCGCCAAGTCAGCGGATTGAACTGACATTTCAAACTGATTGCACAAGACGAAATTTGAATTTTGCGAGTTCTTAATTTGTCGATCGTTTGCCGTTAAATTTTGGAATCCGATTTGCTTTAGTGTTTCGATTTGAAAAAAGCGCATCATCTCATACCAGTTGCGATTGAACAATAATTTTTATTATCCTTACACTAAAGTTATAACAATCGGTAGGTTTTTCATGTCCATTTCAGTTATTTTGAAATCACGATGCACGGTGCCATCGTCGGTATACTCTTGGAAAATACAATTTTATTTCTTTTTGAAAACTGTATTTTCTGGACTCATTGTCATCTTCCCATGGAATTCAGCTCTTGGAATGCAAAACGTAAAAATTGAAGTCGAATGGGAATACGTGGCACAGGATAACAATGAAATTTCAGGATTTCGACTTTATAATAATAATCAGATTGTCTGTGAAACATTCAATTCGCTAGACAGAATAATGCAGTGTTCGATAGACGCCAATGAAAGAGACACTTCATTCACCATGACTGCCATTTTCACTAATGGCTCTGAAAGCTTGCATTCGGAAGCGTATTTCATGTCGCTACCGGAATTGCCTCAAGACCCAGTAGATGTTAACCCTCCCAAACCTTCAGAGCCAGATAATAACATCACCCCCCCCAAATTGCCTCAACATCCCATAGAGGATAAACCGACCATCCCTTCCGAGCCTGATGATAACACAAGTGTAAAGGTGCCTGCATATTTTCACTGGCATTATCCCAGCAATACTTCTGTTACTTATGGCGAATTCCCGAACGGTCATTTCCATGTAGATGGACTGTCTCTCATGACCACAATTGGCGGTCTCAACGGGATCGCCTTAGGGAATGAGGTGACACGATCGGCAAGAGTTGAATCCACTTTGCAGTTCGCCTTTGAGCCGGATGTCACCAAAATAAATATCCAAGTTGCTGATTTTGACGGAAATACTACAATCACATGCTACGATCTTAATGGCAACATCTTGGATCAATTCAGTGTCCAAAACAAGGACATCCAGAATATTGACCTTTCACATTTAAGCAATGTACGAACACTCATTGTTCGAAGTGCCGCGGGTTTTGTAGGCTCGTTAGAATACCACATTGATTATGGCTCATCTGGTCTCACCAACAGTCAATGGTATACTGCATTCTATGTTGCGTACTGGGGTCGCGCGGGTGATCCTGCGGGTCTGGGTTATTGGAGGGATGAGGTAAGACAGGGAAAGTTGACCGTCCCCTGCGTTGCTGAAAATTTTGCTTTGTCCACTGAAGCCAAGGCTTTGTATCCATACCTCAATGAACCTGCTTCGGCTACCTACTACGATCGTGTATTTTTTCTACAAAGCGTTTATTCAAATCTGTTGAACCGGGAAATATCCACCGATGATCCTGGATTGACATATTGGGTGGATGAGCTAAGCCATGGCAGAACGACCCCTGGCGCGGTTATCGGCAACATGATCTATGCCGCCATACAATTAAATTCAAATGATTGGCTGACGATATGGCACAAGATACAGGTTGCGGAGTATCTAACTCAAATGATTCATGCACAGAACAGACCCTGGCAGGAAAGTGACCGTATTCTGGCACGGCAGGTTTTGGAAATGGTGACTGACGACCCCGCGTCAACGGAGGCGGGTTTCGAAAGAGTTAATAAAGCTTTTAACATATTGCCCCGCAATCTCAGCGATTGCGGGGCTGTTTGCAAATCTTCGACAGCCTCAGGATGTCCGGCTACCCCAACAACTGATCCACCCTCGCCTTTCCAAGCTCAACTGTGGCCGGATCATCCGTCACGTCCTGCAACGCCTGCCGGGCCAGATCAAGGTCGCTATCCATCCATACCCGCCCTTTGGCTTGAAACATTTCAGTAAAGTACTCGGCCACCTGTACCTTGTTCCAGATGGTCAGCCAGTCGGTTGCCCCGATTTGGATGGCCGCGTAGATCATGTCCCCGATCACCCGTCCGGGAGACAGACGCCCTTCGCGCAACTCGCCGACCCAATACAACACGCCTTCGTCATCCTCGGGAACCGACCGGTTGAGCAGGTTCTCGTAAACCGCCTGAACAAAAACCGTCCGCTCCCCATTCGTGGCCGTCTCCGGGGAGTTGAAGTACGGAAACATGGCCTTGGCTTCGGCGGACAGGGCAAAGTTTTCGGCCACGCCCACAACGTCCAAAGCCCCACGGTCCACCTCGCCCATCCAATAACTCAGGCCGGAAGGGTCGGCGGCACGGCCCCAGTAGGCGACGTAGAACGTGGTGATCCACTGATCCGTTGTCAGGCCTCCGTCAACATGGGAGTTGATCCAGTCCACGAACCGGGACACCCTGGCGTATACGCCGTAGCTGTCAGGATCCGCGCAGCCTTCACCCCAGCTGACCACGCCCACGAGCATGTGTCCGCCTCCTTCCAGCGACCGCACCAGCGGCCCCCCGCTGTCCCCCTGGCAGGAGTCCTGCCCGCCCAGCCCGGTTCCGGCGCACAGCATGTTGTCGGTGATCACGCTGTCTGCGTAAATCATGCTCTGGGCGCAAATGTCATTGTCCACAATGGGCAGATTCAGTTTCAAAAGATCGGACGAGGATGACCGGAACGATCTCGGTTTGGGCAGGGTCCAGCCCCAGCCCAGGACCGTGGACATCAGTCCGGGAGCTGCGTCCTGGTCAGAAGCAGCCAATTTAGCCACGGGTTGTCGGGACGAAGGACGGTTCAGCTTCAGCAAGGCGATGTCGTTGTCCGTCGTGAACCGGTCATATTCGGGATGGATGATCAAACGCTCCACCGGGATGCGCTCGAAATCGGGGGATGGCGACTTCAGGGACAACGTTCCCAGAACGGCATCGACTTCATCATATACTTCACCGGTCTCGTCATCCACGAAACAATGTGCCGCCGAAAGCGCCCAGGTGGGACTGATCAGCGTGGCTCCGCAATCGTGGGCGTCATACAGGTCGCCAATCCAGGGAATTGCCAGGGATATCATCCAGGGATAGGCTTCGGGATCCCGGACCACGTCCCCGCCGACAATGCGTACGCTGCCCCGATAGTCGGCGAGGGATTGAACTGGTGTACATACGCCCAACAACAAAACCAGCAGGAAAACAATGCCGCCCCAGACCTTGTTCGACATAATATCTTTCTCCTCTTCCACAGTTGCAGTGTTGCCGGCCATACCCGCTGAACCGGAGAAACAGGGGTTCATGTGTCGCACCTGCTTTGTCGCAATTACATATCCTGCTCCGCCCGATGTACCTTGTCCCGGATAGCCCGCCAATCCTCGCCTTGCGCCGTCATGGCGGCATAAATTATGTTTCCGATCACGGCTCCGGGAGTCGTCCGACCGGATTGCAGTTCACTTGTCCAGTAAGCGATCCCGGGATCATCCTCGGTCGTATCTCTGCCGAAGAGATTGCGGTACACGCTGCGCAGGAATTCATGGACTTGACTTGTGGATGCCGACTCCGGCGCATTGAAATAGGCATAGATTGCCCTGCTCTCATCCGACAAGGCGAAGTTCTCGGCCACGCCGGGAACTTCCAGAGCTCCACGGTAGACCTCCGCCGTCCAGTAGGCATGACCAGCGGCGTCCGGTAATCGATTCCAGTACGCCAAGTAGAAGGACGTGACCCACTGTTCGATGGTGAAGCCGACGGGGTCATTGCCCGCCCGGCGGTAGACGACGCCGGCGAAGCCCTCATCGAGATACCAGAGCGCCTCGCCCTGAGGCGTCATGCGGTCCGCTGCCAGAGCCTGCACGGACAGGGATGAGCCGGTCATCTTTTCCTGATTGGGATAACTGAACACGATTCCCTGATCGTCGCCGGTGAAGGCGGGCACACCGACCATGCCCGGAATTTGATGGACCGGAACCATGTTTCCGTTCAGCAGATTCAGGGTGATCACTGTGGATGTGTTGGACACGGGGTCATAGACGTCCATGGTCATCACGTCGTTGGTTGTGTTGGCAAGAGATGGATTGCCGATATGCAACCCGCTGGCGCTGCTGACCAGCGGATAGTTCATTCCCGTGGTCAGGTCCAAGGCGTAGACGGCCCAGGCCCCGATCCGGTCGCCGCCCACGACGTCGAAAACACTGAACGCATCATAGACCAGATGATTTCCATCAGCCGAGAAGGTCATGGTTTCCGCGAAACGGATCATATCCTTCGGAGGAGCATCGAAAAGCTGAACCCGCAACTGGTACTCGACGACTTCGCCGGTCCGGGCGTCCACAACCACGATCGTATTGGAAGGCTGTTCTTCATCCTGAAGCACGAACGCGTATTTGTTCCCGTCCGGACTCATGGAAGTGGAATAGACAAAGCCGGGCATGCCCAGTTTTTCGACGTCCTCCGACCCGTCGGTGACCTGAACGGCCATGTCGTCGTCGATGGTTACATAGGATACGAAGGTTCCATCCCGTGAAACCGATGGACGGATCGCGGCCGCGGGATACGAAGACAACTGGACGCCCTGGACCGGATCGCCCAAGGCTGCTTCCCGCCGTCCGAGAAATGTTCCTTCATGCGTGGCGAAAAGAAAGATGTCGTTGTCCGCTCCGGACAAGAAAGGAATATCCCTGGGGTCGCGAGGAGACACCGGTTCTCCGGAGAAGGCTGGATCATAAATCTCAACCATGTCGAATGCTTGCGCAACGATCAATGCTTCCGGCGACCCTTTTCCGTACAATTCCTCGGCAGAGGCGATGCAAGCCAGCCGGACGTCGATGAATTGCGAATTGCTGAGCAGGTGAACGGTATTGGCCCGGAAAAAAATGGCCGCGGCCCGCTCCAGGCCCATGGCGCCGGGCAGGGCCTCGGCCATCAGGTAGAAAGCGTGACTGACGATCATGTTGTTGATGTGCACTCCGCCGTGATCATCCGTGCCGATCATCTCCCACAGCGGATGATCTCGTCCCAGGTACTCACTCATCCTGCTGGGATAGACATAGGGAAGGTCAGGGGCAATTCGAATCGAACCGGGGTCGCTCAAAGAGCGCATGCCGCCATCCTCCGCAATGTAGCCCATGATCCAGTTGATCCTCCCCTTGGCCCAGGCATCCGCGGCGACCCCGAAGATGTCGCTCATGGCCTCGTTGGCCGAACCGGATTGATCCCGGTATACGAGATCGGATGTGGAGGAAGTGATGCCGTGGGTGAACTCATGGGCCACGACCCCCAGGTCCGCGACAAAAGGTCGGGCGTCACCGTAGCCCATGATCTTGTGATGCGGATTCCAGAACGCATTGTAGTAGTTCTGGCCGATCCGGGTGATGCCCACGAGGTCGTGTCCCTGGCCGTCGAAGGAGCTCCAGTCGTGGACCTGGTGAAAATAGTCGTATGTCAGGGACATGTTCCTGTGCAGGCTCAGACCGTCCGCCACCCAGGGACCCGAAGGCAAAGGGGCTGTGTGATGCCAGAGCGTCTCGCTGACAGTGTTCCGGGCATCCAGGGTCATGATAACGCCTGACTCTGCCGTCTGATCAAACATTGGCTTGCTGGTGTCCAGCAACACGTAGGCGTCGCCTTCTTTCAGCCCCATGACGGCAATCGGATCACCAAGAACTCCCGTGCCCGAGACAACACTCGAGACCCCGGGGATGGTGTTGTAGGCGTCGAGGACAAACCCCGCGTGGGCATCCACCAGGACCCGCCAGACCTGATCCAGCGAGACATGCAGCTCGACTTTCCACGTCAGGATCGCGGGCCTGTCCCCCGGAGCAAAGATGATCAGTTCCTCGTCAATGCCCACGGCCGACGGGTCCTCCACAACCAGGCCTGCATGGGCGATGACGGCGAAGGCGATTTCAATGGCCCGGAAGCTGTCCACCGTAGGCTTCAGAACCAACCGCTTGGGCGTGGGGGCATAGGCTCCGGAAAAGCGCTCAACTCTGCCGTCCGGGGTCAGACTGATCTGCCATTGGGCCGGCCAGACCGGAATATCCTTGTACTGCTGGGCATATCTGACATGAGCGCGTCCGGTGCCGTCCTGAAAATACCGGACCAGGGCCTTCTCACGGTCCGGATCGGCCAGGCGCAGAACATCCCGGTAAACATACAGAAAGTCGCCTGCCATCTCGAGGTGATAATCCTGGTCGTTCGGGCTCCATCCTCCGGCCTTGGTCCGGACCACGTCCCGGACAGGCATGACGATCTGTCTGGGCGTCTGGGCGCCAGCCTTCAGGATGATCTCATCGGGAATCTCCCGGCTGGACGTGTCTGCCCGCGTCGTTCGGACGGGTTTTCCCTCCGGGAGCCCCGCAATGCCGTTGAACGTGTCGCCGAGATAACCGGAAAGAGCGGCGCGCAGAGCCATAACCGTATCCCGCGGGTTCGCTGCGGAGGCATGACCGTCAGCAGCGGCCGCGGACAAGGCCGTGCTGATTCCCGCAGGCAACGGATGGACATGGATGTCATCGAGAACCGCGGCAGTCGCCAGGGTCGAGAAAATGACCAGTACCCAGAGCAGGAAAACCGAACCCAACCAGTGACGGAGACAGCGTCTCTTCATAAACACCTCTCTTTGAGAACTGTGACATGTAATTCCGCTATGCATCAAACGACATTGCCAAGTCAGCCTGTTGATGGAGACAAGGCCAAATGGGCATCAACAATCAACAAAAAATGCAGTTTTGAAAACTGTGATGGGGTTGCGGTTCTCGTGTTCAACACTGGGCGCAATCCGGCTGCCGATGTTCCGCAGTGCATCGGCAGGTGTAAAAAATGACCACTGAACCATCCTGTGCCGCCTCTCCGCTGAAGAAGCAGCAAGATGTTTTAAGCGTTCCGGCTCCCCTGAAGCATTGCGGAAGCCGAAACGCCCGACATCCCCGTTATGGCCTGGTGAACGTCAGTGGATTTTCGGATGTATGATACGTGAATCTTTCTGAAGTACCGAATACGAGGGACTTCATGATTTCCAAATCGTCATCAAATATGAAGGTGAGATAATCTCCGACAAGCTCCCAGGTTCCGCTGAATTCTCCTGTTCCTTCCGCCAGGACGATGGTGCCTGTTGCCCGGCCGTCCTCCATAAAAACCATCGTCCCGGCCCCATCATGTTCCGTAAAGTTCCACTCTCCCAATATGGTCGTCGGGGTCAAAGGTTCTCCGTCGAACTGCTGGAAAAACTGGTCGATCCTAACCTTGGCCGACACCAACGTTGCGGGATCGCCCTGTATGTAGTCCAGGGCATGCCCGGCCAGGTTCAGGTCGCTTTCCTGCCACATCCGGCCGCTGGCCTCGAAACGCTGGGTAAAATACTCGGCCGCCTGGATCTTGTTCCAGACGACAGCCCAATCTTCGCCGTCCAACTGGATCGCGGCGTGGATGATGTGTCCGATCACCGCGCCAGGAGTGGTATTGTCGGAGCGCAATTCCTGCACCCAGTAGACCAACCCGGCATCGTCCCCGGGCACGTCACGATTCAGAAGGTTCCGGTACACGGCTCGGACAAAGGCCGTTCGTTCCGCGTCAGTGGCCGTCTCCGGCGAGTTGAAGTACGGGTACATGGCCTTGGCTTCGTCGGACAGAGCGAAATTCTCGGCCACGCCGGGCACGTCGATGATTCCCTGACTTACCCGTCCAAGCCAATAGCTCAGACCGTCAGGATCTCCTGCCCGGCCCCAATAGGCCGCATAAAACGAGGAGATCCACTGGGCGTCGGTCAACCCCTGAGGCTCTGGCTCTGGATACAGAATGTGAATGTCCCGGAACAGGGCGTCGGCACGTCCCTCTTCCGCGTCAACGAGCACCAGGTAGAAGGGACTGAGCGAAAAATCGACGTCTTCATTCAATATACAGGTTTCGGTTCCATATTCCGCGGCAATAAAATGCATCTCATGACCCTTACGGGCTATTCCCAGCTGGATGCCGCTCTCCAGGGGATTGCCATGCACGGGGATGAAACCTTCACAAAGCGGTTCCTGGGATACTCGATCAATCACGACATATGAGACATTATATTCCCCTTCATAATGATAGATGAACATTACCGAATCGATCCTGTTGCCCTCGATGCTGTTGGCAAGCCGAGAGATGCGTATTCCCGCACGGGACGGCCCGCTCAACTCGTTGATGTCAATGGTCGCCGTCACACCGACTGCCCCTTCAAAGGGCTTGTACATATCTGCGTATGACTGCTCTTCAGCTGTCAGCACCACCTCGCCGGGACTTTGAATTTCAAATGCACCATCGTTGTCGATATATGATTCCCAATCGCTCAGGTCATTGACCCGCACCTGCTCGAAATGCTGAAGAGAAGATCCAGCTTCGGCCCGCACACTGTTGAGCCCCACGATGAACAAACACAGCAGCAAGACCAGAACGTGCTTTGAATAAAAAATCCCCTGTTTCATGTTGCCTCCAAGTGTTCAGGTTTCCGGTGTGAAACGGGCAGGATAAAAAAAAACGCCCGCTCCGGCCGATCAGGCGGAAACGGGCGTTGGACGATACTCTGATTCTCCAGAGCCGATACGGTTGAACAACAAAACACCTTACAGTAAAGAGATTCGCTGGAAATCAACCTGCTCTCACAATGTCATGATTAAAAAGGAAAACACAAAATTATCTTCCTGTGTGTATTGATATTGATGTCCCTATTTTGACTGCCTGTAGCTGATCACTGAAATCAGGTCAAGCGAATGCCGCAGACCAACTCGTGGAAACATTTGGTCACGGAAGCAGTCGATCCACCTCGGTTTTGCCTTCATCCACCGAGTCCGGATCATCCGTTACACCACGCAATGCCTGCCGTGCGAGCTCCAGATCGCCGTCCCGCCAGTGTCCTCCTCGCTTCCGGAATTGTTCCGTGAAGTATTCCGCCACCTGGACCTTGTTCCAGATGGTAGCCCAGTCCATGCCGTCCAACTGAATCGCGGCATGAATAATATTCCCGATGACAGCTCCCGGCGTAGTATTGCCAATGCGCAATTCCTTCGCCCAGTATTCGACTCCGGCATCATCGTCCGGCACGTCTCGGTTCAGAAGGTTCATGTACACGGCTCGGATAAAGGCCTCCCGTGCAACCGGCATCGTCTCTTTGCTGGAATACTCTCGATATCTTCTTCCTGCAAAACCCTGCCACGCGGCCACGGGACGGCCGTCCGCGCCGATGCTGATTCTCGGCAGAATATCCGGCGTCCGATTGTCGGGTGCGCCTTTTCCGGCACGCTCCATTTGTCACCGAGCCAGTGCACGGCGTACACGTCGCCCTGGATTCCATCGCTGCCGGAAAATACCATCCAGGCCCGACCTTCTTGATCCACTGCGAGCCACGGCGCCAAATCCGAACAGGTTTCCGTGGACAAGGTTCCCGGAGCACCCCACGCCCCATTGGCAAAAACTTTGTACCGGATCACGCCGTGTACTCCATTGAGTTCACTCCAGGCCACCCACACGGAACCGCGACGATCCGAAGCCACCGCGGGGAGGATTGCATCTTGCTCGCCGTCGGAAAGCAGCGCGGGTAAAGACCAGTTCCTGCCGTCATGACGGCTGAAATGCATTCTGTAGGTGCCGACGTCGTCGCGTTCCGCCCAAGCAAGGTATGAGTGCGGCACCCTCAGAAAGGGCAAACTGAGTTTCGCTCCCAAGCCCCCAGGTCATCGTCAACCCCCAAACGAGCATCCATCGTAAAAAAGGCGTTGCCCAAGATCATGATCGAATCTCCCAAGTATTCCGACGCAGCCATAGCCTATGTTGCTGCCGCGGCGAATCAGTTGCTAGAGGACTGAAGATATTCTCGAACTGCCACGATTTGTTACGGCATGAGCTGGTCAATCCAGGCCTTGCGCGCGGTGACCGTGGCTGGATCGCTGGTCAATCCCTTCAGGGCCTCGACCGCTGCATTCCGGGCATTTTCATTCCAGACGTACCCTTTCTGCTCGAAGCGCCAAGCGAAATAATTGGCCACCTCCACCTTGTTACGGATGATCAGCCAGTCCGTGGACCCGGCAGCCATGGCCGCGTTGATGATGTTCCCGATGACCAGCCCGGGCGTGCTTGCCCCGGTGCGCAGCACGTCGACCCAGTAGTTCAGGCCGGTGGTATCCGCGTGCCGGTTCAAGAGATTGATGTAGACGGCCCTGACGAAGTCGGCCCGTTGGGCGTCCGTGGCCTTGCTCGGAGAATGGAAATACGCATAAACGGCCCTGGCCTCGTCGGACATGGCGAAAACCTCGGCTACCTGGGAGACGTTCAGCCGTCCGGAGTTGATCATGTCCATCCAGTAGGCCAAGCCCTCCGGATCCGGACTGCGACCCCAGTAGGCCACGTAAAAAGCGTTTGCCCAGCCCAGATTGTTCAAAACCTCGGGCTGAGGATCCGGACTTGGCTGGGCGCCGGGCAGAGGCGGATCGGCCACGGCGGGGCATGTGCTCAGCCCATGTTTGCGACCGAAGTTCTGGGTCCAGTAATGCCTATACTGACTGGCGCTGTTGTGGACATATCCCACGCCGATGTCGCAGATGACGCTGTCCAGAATATTCTTGCGATGGCCCGGGCTGTTCATCCAGGCTTGATGAACTTCCACCGGCGTTGTCTGGCCCACGGCGATGTTTTCCCGGTACGCGTTCCAGACATATCCCGCGGCCGTGATCCGATCGCCGGGGTTGCGGCCGTCCAGGCTGGCGTGCGCGAAATAATTGCGCGCGGCCATGTCCCCGGAATGCTCCCGCGCTGCGGTTCGCAGCTTGTCGTCCCAGGCCAGGTCGTGCAGTCCGTTGATCCGACGCTCCTGGTTCACCAATCCGGCATTGTCCCACTCCACATTCAAAGGAGCCTGCCTGGTCCGCGAAGAGTTTGCCAAATCCGAGACGAAAACGACTTCCCGAATCACATGCGCATCGTCGTCAAGAGGCCTGATGTGAAACACCCGCCCATGCACGTGAACCTCCCCGGATATCGTTCTCCCACCCACGGCCAGAATTACCTTCGCAGGGGGCGTGTCCGTGCCGCGGCCCTGCCAGATACGGCTGCCCAGCACCTCCCGGTCCGCGGATACGCAGACCGCTTCCACCCGCACGTCGTCGAACAGGTTCAGCAGCACAGAACTGCCCGGTTCCATCCGGATCGAATCCGGACGCACCACGACCAGTCGCTGGCGCGGGACAAGGGACTGATCCACGGTCGGAACCTCCAGTGGGCCGGAATATGCCGCAAAAAGCGTTTCCGGAACATCCCCGGCTTCAGAGAATCCTCCGCTGAAAACAACCATGACCAACAAAATGATCCACAACCCGCGCGGCATGAATGTCCTCCTTGTAGTATTGGTGCGTACATGCACCGGTTGACGCAAAAGCTGGAACAACCTATCAAGACACGCCATCAGGCGCAAAAAAACAATTAAATCCGATCAAAACAACCAATAGCCTAAGACATTCCACCCCCATCTTCCGCCTCCATACGGCAATAGTCCTCATGCGCATAGGTTTCGACATCAGCCAGACAGGACAGGGCCGGGCCGGCTGCGGCCACTACGCCGCGTCCCTGCTCCAGGCCCTGCTGACCTTGAACCGGGACGACGAATTCCTGCTCTATCCCCGATTCAACCCGGCCGTCTGGGACGACTCCGTCTCTTTCCGCGGCCCATCAGATGAAGAGCGGGTTCGTAACCATTTTCTGGCGGAAAACCGCGGGGAGTTGGTCGAGTTCTGGCGCAGCGACCCTGACCATCTCGCCATGAGCCTGGGCAAGCCGGATGTGCTTCACGCCAACAGCTATTCCTGTCCGCCTCTCCTGCCAGGCTGCAGATTGGTCTACACGTTGTACGACCTGAGCTTCCTGGACCATCCGGAATGGACGACTCCTGAAAACTGGTGGAACTGCCTGAGCGGAGTCCTGGACGCAGCTTTTTTCGCGGACCGGATCGTATCCATCTCAGCCTATTCCAGAGAGCGCTTTCTCGACGTTTTTCCTTTTTTTCCCCGGGAACGTATTCATATTGCCCACCCGGCCAGCCGTTTAAGCTTCCCCGAAGGGGAGACCCCACAGAACTCCGTCCCTTTTGATTTGACTCCCGGTGCATTCTGGCTGGGCGTGGGCACGCTGGAACCGCGCAAGAACCATGTCCGGCTGCTCAAGGCCTATGCCTCCCTTTTGGAACGGCATCCGACTTCGGCTCCACTGGTTCTGGCCGGTGGTCGCGGCTGGCTGACCCAGGAACTGGACCAGGAGCTGAACAGGACAGAATTGTCCGGCAGGGTTCGAGTGCTGGGGTATGTTTCGGATCAGGAGCTTACGTGGCTTTACCGTCACTGCCTGGGCTTTGTCTATCCGTCCCTGGACGAAGGGTTCGGCATGCCCGTGCTCGAAGCCATGAACCTGGGCGCGGCAGTAATCACCTCCAACGTCGCGGCCCTGCCGGAGGTGGCCGGAGACGCCGCGTTGCTTGTCGATCCCCTGGACATGGAGCAGCTTGTCCAAACCATGCTCCACCTGGCTGAAAATCCTGCATTGCGCGCTGAGATGGGGCGAAAGGGCCGGATACAAGCCGAAGCGTTCTCCTGGAGTCGTTCAGCGGAAATCGTGAGACAAGCCTATTTCGAGGCCATGACAGGTGAGAAACGGACCTCGCCGGTTTCTCAGCGGCATCTGCGCCAATGGTGGCTGACATGCTCATTCCATCTGCGGGATCAAATCCAGGCCGTTTTCGAGCAGTGGCGACAATCCGAAACCGATCGGGAAGCTCGGCTGAAGGTCGTCAAAGAACTGGGGGACAGGCTGACCGTCTCCGAATCCGACCGGGAAGCACGGCTGCGGATCATCAACGACCTGGGAGACAAGCTGGCCGCCTCGGAAGCCGACCGCGAGGCCCGACTCCAGGTCATCCACGACCTGCAATCCCGCATCCATTCCACGGAAATGCAACGCCAAGTATTCCAAGACCGTCTGCAAGCCCTGGAAAGCAACCTGCTCATCCGCGGACTGCGGAAGCTGAAAATCTTGCGCTGCGGATCCGGGCAATACACCTGACCTTTTTTCATTCACTCCCTTGCAACCCGAGAGGTTCCCATGCCCGTGCCCATGTCTCCCCTCCGTCTCATGGCCCTTACCTGTCTCCTGACGCTCTGCCTGCCCCTGGCCGCGCAGGCGCAGGTTTTCGTGGACCAAAGCCGTCCCGGCGGCAACGGTTCCTCCTGGGTACAAGCTTTTCAGACTATTGAAGCGGCCATCAACGCCTCCGGCGACAATGCCGTGATCTGGGTCGCCCATGGCATCTATACTCCTTCACAAACTCTCTCGCTCAAGCCGGGAATGCACGTCTACGGAGGATTTGCCGGGCATGAGAGCGATTCCGACCAACGCGATATCGCAGCCAATCCCACTGTGGTTGACGGGCAAGGGCGTCTCAAGCACGTTTTCCTGATCAACATGCTGGCCGCGAACGCCCGCCTCGACGGGCTGACCATTCGCGGCGGAGCCGCGACCCCTGGTTCTGGCTGGGACGAGTACGGCGGCGGGCTGTTCATCGACATGCAGAACCCGACCATCGCCAACTGCGTTTTCGAGGACAATTCGGCGTCGTTCAGCGGCGGGGCCGTCTTCGTGAACAGGGCCGCGGCCACCTTTCAGAACTGTGTTTTCCGCCGCAACCAGTCACCCAAAGGTGGGGCAATGGGGGTTCAGGACAGCCCGATATTCATCGAAAACAGCCAGTTTGAGTCCAACCTGGCTACAGAGGGTTCACCCCAACGCGGCGGCGCGATCTGGGTCAACCAAGGGGCCCCGGTCATCAGCGGTTCCACGTTTCGCGACAACCGTGCCGGCGCCTTCGGCGGGGCCGTGGACTTCAACAATACCTCCGCTCAAGTGCACGGCGGTTATTTTATCGGTAACGAGGCCCAAAAAGCCGGCGGAGCCATCGCCAACAACTTGGGATCACTGGAGGTGAGCGGGTCCCGTTTCGTGAGCAACCACGCCCGAATCAACGAAGGCGGAGGCGTTTACAGCTATTTCACCCCCGTCGCTTTGCGCGACAGCGTCTTTCAGGGCAATTCAGCAAGCCACGGCGGAGGAGTGATGCTGGACTACAAGCTGGACCGGGAAGACGTCATTGAACGCTGCCAATTTCTGGGCAACAGCGCCTTCAAGGAAGGCGGCGGGCTGCATTCCTATGCCCGAAGCGTACGAGTCAGTTCAAGCATTTTCGCCGGAAACACAGCGCCCAACGGCGGCGCGATCCGGGTTCACGGTGGAGATACGCCTGAAACTTCCAATCCCAATTACCGGACCATTTTTACCAACTGCACGGTCTACGGCAACCAAGCCGCCCAGTATGGCGGAGGCCTTTTGTCCAGCAATACCCGGGATCTTCGCCTCCAGAATTGCATCTTCTGGGCCAACCACGCCGTGATCGCGATCTGGGACCAGAACCAGGGCCGCCATGTCCCCACCCCGGATTATTTCCTGTCAGGTTCCTCCAACCTGACCGTCGGCTATTCCAACATCCAGACCCTGGCCTGGAATCACGGCGCGCTTCAGGAGAATGTATCCAACTCGTTTTCCGAAGACCCGCGCTTCATTAATCCATATGGACCCGACGGCGTCCTCGGAACGCTGGACGACATCTTCGAGCTCGCTCCCGACTCTCCGTGCATTGACCGGGCCGACGGCGCACTGGCTCCGGCCGTGGACATCCTGGGCAACCCCCGCCTGGACTACCCCGGCGTGCCCAATAGGGGCACAGGGACGCCGAACTATGCGGACATCGGGGCCCAGGAAACCCTGCCGGACGCATTTCGACCGAACACGCTTACGGAACGAGGCTGGATTTCCGCCTTCTACGCGGCCTACTGGGGTCGAGCCGGGGACCCCGAGGGCCTGAGCTACTGGATAGATCAGGCGGGCAGCGGGCTGTTGACAATCCCGGCCGTGGCCGAAGTGTTCGCCTTGTCAGCCGAGGCCAAGGACATGTACCCCTATTTCAAAGCCCCTCACTCCGCCACGGACGCGGACCGGCTCGAATTCGTCCTGGCCGTGTATCGGAACCTGCTGAACAAGAGCCCTGGCCCCGAGGACCAGGGCGTCCGGTACTGGGTCGAGGAACTGCGCACCGGCCGCACCACCCCGGGCCTGCTCATCGGCAACGTCATCTACGCGGCCATCCAAGCCGACGGTCAGGACTGGGCGACCATCTGGCACAAGGTCCGCGTGTCCGAGTATTTTACCCAGCGCTTCGCGACCAAGGGGCGGATATGGCGGGCTGACGATGCGCACCTGGCCCGTAAGGCCCTGGATGGAGTGACCAGTGAACAGGCCACCGTGGCCAGCGGCCGGGACCGGGTAAGGGGGCTGCTGCCGTGATCCGGATTTATCTTTACCGTCGCCCAGGGAAAACAGAGAAAAAAAGCGGGAACAGGCGCAATAGGCTATTCCCATGAACCAGCACGCATTGTCTCCCGACCTCTCCGTCGTCGTCCCTGTCTACAACGGAGAAACCTACTTGCGCTGGACCTTGCAATGCCTGGCGGATTTGGACGACCACCTCCGGTGCGAGGTGATCGTCCAGAACGCATGCAGCACGGACAACACGGGATCGCTGGTCGAGGAATTCCGCCAAAATCGCCCGCACTGGCGCCATGTCGAGGAACGCGACGCCGGGCAAAGCGACGCCATCAATCGAGGCATGGCCCTGACCACCGGCCGCTGGGTTACGTGGCTTTGCGCCGACGACCTGCTACTGCCGGCCCTGGCGAAAACCCTGGTCGAGGCAGATCAGCACTGCGCCGACATCGTGTACGGGGATGTCTTTTTCGCCCTGGACAATGCCCTGATCCCCGCAACGGGTACCGAAACCCACGCCCCGGGGCGCTTGGCCGGACAGCGCCTGATCATCCAACAGCCGGGAACATGCATCCGGCGGCAAGTCTGGCATCAGGCCCAAGGCGTGCGCAATGACCTGAACTGGACCATGGATTACGACCTCTTCTTGCGCCTGGAAGCTCAAGGCCGCAAGTTCCGCCGCGCACGGACCTTCGTGGCCCTGGCGCGCCTACATGCCGACGCCAAGACCAGCTCCGGATCCGTCAGGCGACTCTTGGAACTGTGGCGCGTCCTTTGGGCCGCGCATCGCCGTCGACCAAGATTTTTCCGCCCCCGGCCCTATGTCCTCTATTTCTGGGAGTATCTGATCAAAAGCATGGAAGCGGGCGCCGGTCCAGTTTCGCCCCTGAAAGCCCGAATCATGCCCGCCATGCACGCTATTTTCTGGTTTCTGGCCAGACCCCGCGAAGAAGCCGAAATCCGCGCCCGCTTCACCCAGTCCCTGCCCGAAACCACCAAAAAACTCACCCCCCTGGGCATCCCTCCCCACTAACCCCAAAAACCCCACAAACCCCACAAACCCAATCCCCCCCCTCTACCCCCTCCGATGCTTCCACATGGTCCACAAGACGTGGCGCCCGTGTTCGAGCCGGCGAAGCCAACCGAGCCAGGGACGGTAGGCCGCTTTCGCCGCGATGAACGCCTGTTCATGGATTGCGGCCAGCCGTTGCCGGCTGAAAAGACGCACCCGCTCCCGCCCCAGTTCTCTCAGGGATGCACGGAGATTTTCGTCCGTCCAGAGCCGTTCCATGGCCAGGGCCATGTCTTCGGCGCTGTCCGGGTCGAAATAAAGCACTGCCTCGCCCCCCACTTCCGGCAGGGATGTCGTTTTGGAGCAGGTCACCGGACAACCCGCTGCCATGGCCTCGGCCAGGGGAATCCCGAATCCTTCGAACAGGGAAGGAAAGACAAGCATCCTCGCCCTGGACATCAGATAGACCATCTCCTCCACACGCAGATATCCCGCTTTGACCACCTCATTCTCCAGCCCGTGCGCGGCAATCCGTTCCGAAAGGTCGGATCCGCCGGCGACATTGTCGTGACCAGTGCAGATCAGGCGGATCACAAGGCCGCGTTCCCGCTTCAGCCATGCCAGGGCCTGAAACAAGGTTTCGTGATTCTTGTGCGGCCAGTGGTTGGCGGGGAACAGCGCGTAATCCTCCTCCAGCGGCAGATCAGGCCGGATGCCGTGGTGTTGCGGATCAAAAAAGCGATGATCCGGACACAAATGGGCCACATTCACCTTTCCCGCGGATATTTTGTGCCGCTCTACGATGGTCTGCTTGGAAAATTCGGAGATGGTCACCACCCGCTGGGCCAGACGGGTTGAGCCCACGTAATGCAGTTCCCGGTTGTACAGATCCACGGCTGAGAAGAATTGCGGAAAAAAAACTTCCTGGATGTCCACCAGGGTGACCACGCAGGGCAGGGGCAGGGGTCGCGGCCAGAGGGAGCCGAAGGGGCAAAAGTACAGGTCCATGTCTCGAGCGCGGCCCCGGATCTCGCCCTGATCGGCAATGAACACGGCATCCTTCCGCCACCTCTCGCTTTCCAGCTCTTCCAGCAAGGGCAGATTGTTCGGAGTATGAAAAAAAACGTAGTCGTTTTGCTCATCGCCAAGCAGCTCATTGAACAGGGCCATGAAGTACTGCCGCACACCCCCGGCCCGGGGGTGCAGCAGGAAACAGTTTACGCCGATGCGCATTACGTTACTCCTTGATCCTGCTCGATTTCCAGCAAGTAGCGTCGCGGTCGTCGCAAAACATGGTCCATCCGTCTGCGTTTGCGCAGAATCTTTACGAACCGTGAGGTCAGATAAAGGCCGGCCCGCAAGTAGTTCCTGGCCAGATTGGACTGGGGGGTCGCCGGGAACGAAGCCTCCGGCCGTCCGGTCCATGCCGTCCCGCCGCCGTTGGCAAGACCAAGGCCAAGCCCCGCCAGAGCCTTGAAGACCCGCAGCACCTCTCCTGCCGGATAATTCTCGGCCAGGGCCAGCAGGCAGTTGCGGCGGTACAGATACATTTTCCGTTCCAGGGATTTGCCCATGGCCTGACTTTCCAGATGATGCACCACCAACGAGGGCTCGTAGCGCACGTCCAACCCGGCCAGATGAATGCGCAGGCTCAGGTCCAGATCTTCGCAGGGATAAAAGTATGATGCATCGAAACCGCCCACGAGCTCAAAGACGTCCCGCCGCATGATCATGCCCGCGGAACAAACGCCCAGTACCCGCCGCGACACCAGATGCCCGCCTTTCGTCGCATCCCGGCGAAAGGCATGGTACCGTCCCCCGAAGACCAGCCCCACCCGTTCGATTCCACAGTCCAGAAGGACCGCTGGATCAAATCCGTTCAGGATCATCGCCCCGGCCTGCCCCAGTCCGGGTTCCTCGCGCATCAGGCGTACCGCCTTGTCCAGCCAGAATTCGTCTTCCAGAAAGGTATCGTCGTCGAACACGGCTATATAGGGACTTTTTCCCATTCCAGCGGCCACGTTACGGTTGTGGGCCGGCCCCTTGTTCCGCTTCTGAACCACGAAATTCACCCACGGATACCGTCCCCGGATCAACGGAGCAATGTCCTGCGGCGAGCAGTCATCAATGACTGTGCACGTAAACTCCTTGCATGTCTGCCGCTCCAGGCTGTCCAGCAGCCGCGGCAGATGATCCGTGCCGTTGTAAGTGGGTACAATCACGTCCACCACAGCCCCGGAACTCCGCAAAATCCCCACCTCCATACACCCCGCCTCCAATTAATATGAACAAACTCCCACAACCCCACAACCCAACAAACCCAACAAACCCAACAAACCCAAACCTTGACGTCTCAACAAAAAATGACATAAATTAAAAAGTTTGAGCACGCAAACCATAACTGTTCGACATCAGCAAACAGGAAACCTATGAACGCCATGTTGGCAGGCCTGTGGCGCTATCGCCATTTCATTTGGACCTCCATCCGTAACGAGTTCCTCTCCCGCATCGTCGGCAGTCGGCTTGGCCTGGTCTGGATCGTGCTTCACCCTCTATCCCAGGTCCTGATGTACGCCCTGGTTCTTTCCGCGGTCATCTCGGCCAGGTTGCCGGGCATTGACAGCAAGTTCGGCTACGCCGCCTTTCTCATGGCCGGCATTCTGGCCTGGAGCCTGTTTTCGGAAATCCTGACCCGCTGTCTGAACATGTACATCGACAATGCCAACCTGCTCAAAAAGATCGTCTTTCCCCGAATCTGCCTGCCCTTCATCATTACCGGATCATCAATCCTGAACAATATGCTGCTTTTCGCGGCCATAATCGTTGTTTTTGCGGTCATCGGCCACCTTCCCGGATCCACCATCATCTGGCTGCCCCTGCTGATTTTTCTGAACGTGGCCCTGGCCGCCGGGCTGGGTCTGCTCCTGGGCGTGATCAACGTCTTTGTCCGCGATGTGTCCCAGGCCGTGACCGTGGCCCTGCAGTTCGGATTCTGGCTGACCCCGATCATCTACAGTCCGGTCATCATCCCGGAATCCTATCGTCACCTGCTGGGCCTGAACCCCATGTACTACATCGTCACCGGGTATCAGAACGCCTTGATTTTCGGCACAGCACCGAGTCTGCGCGGCTTGGCAGTGGTGGCTCTCATATCCGCCGTGCTCCTGGTCTGTGCATTTGAGTTGTTTCGCAGGGCGGGGCCGGATATGGTGGATATGCTTTAGGGTTTGTGGGGTTTGTTGGGGGTTGTTGGGGGTTGTTGGGGGTTGTGGGTATAGGACAAGAATTTTGGACAGGATCATCAGGATTGACAGGCTTATGAAACGGCTTCCTCTCTCGCCTCTGGCGATAGTTTCTGCACAGTGGCCTCCGGCCGCTGATTGAGAATCCTGTCAATCCTGTTAATCCTGTCAAAAAATTCCTATATTTGTTTTTGTAGTTGGAGAAGTATGAACGACATTGTGCTGCGGGTGGAGGATCTGGGCAAGGCGTTTCGCCGGTATCGCCGGGAGAGCCACCGCTTTATGACCTGGTTCGGGTTGAACCGGAAGCCCGCGGAGGAGTTTTGGGCCTTGCGCGATGTCGACTTCACGGTCTCCCGGGGCGAGGCGGTGGGCATCGTGGGCCAGAACGGGGCCGGCAAGTCGACCCTGCTCAAACTGATCACCGGCACCTTGCGTCCCACCACCGGCAGCGTGGGCATTGCCGGGCGCATCTCGGCCATTCTGGAACTGGGCATGGGTTTTCATCCCGAGTTCACCGGCCGGCGCAACGCGGCCCATTCCGCCGGCCTGATGGGGTTCAGCCAGGAGCAGATCGAGACCATGATGCCGGAGATCGAGGATTTCGCCGAGATCGGCGATTATTTTGACAAACCGGTGCGCACCTACTCCAGCGGCATGCACATGCGCCTGGCCTTTGCCACGGCCACGGCCATGCGTCCGGAAATCCTGATCGTGGACGAGGCTCTGTCCGTTGGCGACGCCTATTTCCAGCACAAAAGCTTCGCCCGGATCAGGGAATACAAGCGCCAGGGCACCAGCCTGCTGATCGTCTCCCACGATAAATCCGCGGTCCAGGCCTTGTGCGACCGGGCCATCCTCCTACACAAGGGCGCCATTCTCAAGGACGAGATTCCCGAACTGGTCATGGACTGTTACAATGCCCTTCTGGCGGACGAGGAAAACCGGACCCTGCAGCTGGAGCAGGGACTGGACGGCCGAACTCGAACAGTCTCCGGAACCGGTGAGGCCTGGATCGAGGACGTCGCGCTGCTGAACGAGGCCGACGAGGAACTGCGCATGGTCGCCGTGGGTCAGGACGTCAATCTGCGCGTCGTGATCCGCACTCGGTTGCCGATTCCCCGCCTCGTGCTGGGCTACATGATCAAGGACCATCTCGGGCAAGCCATCTACGGAACCAACACCCACTTCACGGACCAGGCCGTGGGAGACCTGCCCGCAGCAAGCTCCCTCACCTTTTCCATCCGTTTCGCCGCGAACATGGGACCGGGCAATTATTCCGTTGCCGTGAACCTGGCCGACGGAGAGACCCACCTCGCCCATAATTACGAATGGCGCGACCTGGCCCTGGTCTTCACCGTGGCCAACCTGAACAAAACCACCTTCATCGGCTCCAACTGGCTCCCCCCCACCATCACCATCCACCCATCCCCATAACCCACAACCTAAAAACCCAAATGCTCAAAACCTCCATCCCCGGACTCGACCGCGATCTTCTGCAGGACCTGACTCGATCCGAGCTGGAGCGGCTGGGTGTCAGCCAAAAGCACTTGGCCTCGGAAGACGGGCCTGCTCCGGAATTGGCGCCGGTTCCGCTTCCTCCACCCGGGACGACACCGCCCCCGGCCACCCTGCCTGACCTCCTCGCCCTGAACGGCCAGGAATTCCTGGACCATGCCTGGACCGCCCTGACAGGGACGCGGCCTGATCCGACCCGGTTGGCAGCCTACATGGAAGCCATGCAATCCGGGGAACTGCATAAGGTTGAAGTCCTGGACGCCATCCGCCGAACTCCCGAAGGCCGCGCGGCAGCGGTTCCTCTTCCCGGCCTGCGACGACGTTTGCTGCCGTTCCATATCGCCCGGCTGCCCCTGCTCGGTCCGCTGCTGCGCTGGTGCGCGGCCATGTATCGCCTGCCGGAAAACTGGAAACGCATGAACATCCTTTGGGCGCGGCGGGACGTGCCGCCGGATTCGGCCCCTGTTGATCAGGAAATCCTGCTCCTGCGACGGGAACTGCAAGCCGCACGCATCCGCATCGAAGATCTGGAACGACGCAACGCGCCGACGTCCTCGCTCTTGGGGCTCGACGGCCTGTACCTGGACTTCGAGAACACCTTTCGCGGCCCTCGGGAGGAGATCAAACAGCGTCTGGCCGTCTATTTGCCATATCTAAACCGGATCAAGGCCGGAACGGCCGACGCTCCCGTCCTGGACATCGGCTGCGGCCGGGGCGAATGGCTGGAACTGCTCCGCGATCAGGGACTGCGAGCCTCGGGAGTGGATCTGAACCCCGCCTCCGCAGCCTTGTGCCGGGAACTCGGCCAGGACGTCCGCGTCGGGGACGCCCTGGACCATCTTCACGGCCTCCCGCCCGGCAGCCTTGGCGCGGTCACGGCCTTTCATCTCATCGAGCATCTGCCCCTGGAGGCCATTGTCGCCCTGCTCGACGCGGCCCATCGGGCTCTTGTCCCCGGCGGCGCCCTGATCCTGGAAACCCCTAACCCGGAAAACCTGCTGGTCGGCGCCTGCTCCTTCCACCGCGACCCCACCCACCTGCGGCCCATCCACCCGGAAACGGCCTTTTTCCTCCTGTCCCGGCGCGGCTACCAACGCGTCTACTGGACCGGCCTGCACCCCTTTGTACACCAGGACATGGGCCAGGTCCCCGATGGCTTCCTCCGCCGCATGTTCTTCGCCCCGCAGGATTATATGATCGTCGGGTATAAGTAATGACCTATTGCCAGGAAACTGCCTTTGCCCTGCGTGAGGGAATAAATATCCTTTGTTTGCGGCAGGAGTCGGATCTGGGCCAGCTGCACGTCCATCTGACCCGCCTGTTGCCCCATCCCATCCGCCTGATTCTGCCCCACCAGTCCGATCCCCATCCGCTTCCTCCGGAAGAGGGAGTCTATCACCCGCCGGACGATCCATCCGCCCTGGCCGCCTGCGTGCGCATGGCCTCGGTCTGTCTCGCACCGGGAGACGCGGAGCCCGACGCGGTTCTGCTCGACCTGTGCCGGGACATGGCCGTTCCGGTGCTCGTTCTCGGCAGCGACCCCCGGACGGCTGATCTGGCATCACGGGCCATCATCCTGGAACATCCCGACCCGGAGACCGTTGCCGCGCTCATCGCGGCCCTGCTGCGCACCCGCTCCCTGGCCCGGGCCGCCGCCCCCGTGGCCGATGACGGTCTCGACTACCTGGTGGACGGTCCTCATGAGGGCAGCTACAGTCTCTCTCTGTTGAACCGGGAGCTGGCCATGGCCCTGGAACGCATCCGTCCCGGCCGCGTCGGACTGGATTTTCTTTGCCGACCCAACGGCCAGACCCGGGCCGGTCGCGGCGGCGGCCTGCGTGAGCCAGGGTTGGAGGCGCTGCGCCGCAAGGCCGAATCCGCGATCGGCGTCCGCACCGTGCTCTGGAACTCGTATCCTCCTTATGTGTTCTCCCGCCCGGGCACGATCAACATGACCGGCAGCTACGGCTGGGAGGAATCCCTGGTGCCCGCGCCGAACGTGGAACGGTTCAACCGCACCCTGGACGGTCTGACGGTTATGTCCGAGTATGTGCGCAAGGTGATGGCGGACAACGGCGTGCGCCTGCCGGTCCATGTGGTCGGCCTGGGGCTGGATCATGTCCTGCGTGCGCAGCGCGAGCCCCTGGATATGGACCTGGGCCGAATGTTCCGCTTCCTGCACGTTTCCTCCTGCTTTCCGCGCAAGGGCGTGGACGTGCTCCTGGCTGCCTATGCCCGCGCCTTTTCGGACAGAGACGACGTCACCCTGGTGATCAAGTCCTTCCCCAATCCGCACAATACCGTGGCGGAGCAGGTTGCCGCCCTGCGCGCCGCCCATGCGGACTGTCCCCATATCGTGCTCGTCAATCAGGACTTGTCCGAGGGCCGGCTCAAGGATCTCTATCTGCGCTGCCATGCCCTGGCCGCGCCCAGCCGGGGCGAGGGGTTCGGCCTGCCCATGGCCGAGGCCATGCTTCTGGGTCTGCCGGTGATCACCACGGGCTACGGCGGCCAGACAGACTTCTGCACCCCGGAAAACAGTTGGCTGATCGACTGGGATTTTGCCCCTGCCGCCTCACACCTGAATCGCTTCGGTTCGGTCTGGGCGGAACCACGGGTGGAGAGCCTAGCCGCGTTGATGCGTGAAATCCACCAGACAGCCCCGGAACAACTCACGCCTCGCCTGGAGGTCGCCCGCCGCACCGCCTCGGCCCTGACCTGGGACAACTGTGCCCGAAAAATCATGCATGCCGTTGCCGCGACCACGCAGGCCCCGGTCCGGCCCCAACGCCTCTCCACGGCTATGATTTCCACCTGGAACAGCCACTGCGGTATCGCCAAGTACTCGGACTACCTCTGCGCCCATCTTGATGATACGCTGGAGGTCCACCACTTGGCGCCGGTCTGGGAATCGCGGCTGGGTCCGGACGAGCCTTCGGTCTGCCGCTGTTTCGGCCACGAGGATTTCGATCGGACCCTGCCCGAGGTCATACGGCAGCAAGGATGCGCCGCCGCGGTGATCCAGTTCCATTTCTCCTTTTTCGGCCTGGACCGTCTGGCAACGCTGCTACGCGAGCTTCACCGCGGCCGAATCTCGGTGGTGATCATCTTCCACTCCACCGGTGGACCGGGCAATCCGCTGCGGCGAATTGTCCCGGAGCTGGCCCTGGCGGACCGGCTTCTTGTGCATACGGTGGCGGACTTGAACCGGTTCAAGGACATGGGCTTGGGGGACAACGTGACCTACTTTCCCCAGGGCGTCCTTGATCGCCCCCTCCTCCATCCCAGCATCCCGGCATTTCAGCATCCCCCTGTCCATCAACCCTCAACCCCCAACCCTCATCCCTCCCCCCGCACCATTGCCGGCTTCGGCTTCCTGCTGCCCCACAAGGGCATCCTGGAGCTGATCCAGGCCTTTGCCGCCCTTGCCGGGCAGATTCCAAACCTGCACCTGCTGCTGCTTTGCGCCCGTTATCCCAAACCCGCCTCCCAGGGCTTGCATGCCGAATGCCTGGAACAGATCAGCGCCCTGAACATCATGGACCGGGTCTCGCTGATCACCTCGTTCCTGCCCGACGATCACGTCCTGGATCTGCTCTCCGCCTCGGAACTGGTCGTCTTCCCCTATCAGCACACCCAGGAGTCCTCCAGCGCCGCCGTCCGCTTCGGCCTTGCCGCCCGGCGACCCGTGGTCTGCACGCCCCTGCCCATTTTCAAGGACGTGGCCGAAGTGGTCCATTTTCTTCCCGGCACAACCCAGGACGACATCTTGAACGGCCTGCGCAACCTGCTCCACAACCCCGAACATGCCGCTTCGACCCTGGAGTTACAAAATCTATGGCTGGCCGCCCACTCCTGGCAAAACATGGGCCGCCGCCTCACCGGCCTCCTCCACGCCCTCCGCGTGCAACCCGACACGTTAGACGTGCGCTGAAACTTTTTTTTAGACAGGATGTACAGGATGAACAGGATTAAGCAGGCATTGGCCGGAAGCCAAAGCCCGCAACCATCGCCTACGGCAAAACCTCCCGCCCCCCACGACCGAGGATGCATTTCAGCCCCGGCCGTCCAGGCCACGGCTGACAATCCCGTCCATCCCGTTCATCCTGTCAAAAAAAACATTTAGACAGGATGTACAGGATGAACAGGATACGCGGATATTCACCGGAAGCCAAAGCCCAAAACCATCATCGCCTGACGGCAATACCTCCACACGCGCAGCGGATGCATGTCAGCCCCGGCCGTCCGTGCCGCGGCTGAATATCCCGTCCATCCCGTTCATCCTGTCAAAATTCTTTCCTTTCCCTCCTAAAGCAGTTACACCGAAACAACACAAATTATTCAACTTCAAAACGCATAAGGATATGGAACACCAAGAAATCACCAGCAAAATCATTGGTTGTGCATACAAAGTCCACAACAGTCTTGGCTTTGGCTTTCTCGAAAGTGTCTACCACAAGGCCATGCTCATCGAACTGGCCAATGCTGACATCAAGGCCGAGTCTGAAAAACCTCTTTTCGTAATCTATAACGGGCAATCAGTAGGAGAATTCCAGGCCGATCTTGTCGTCGAAAACAGCATCATCGTGGAATTCAAGTCCATTGAACGCTTGGCCAAGGCGCACGAAGTCCAGCTCGTTAATTATCTCCATGCCCTGAAAATCGATATCGGCCTGCTCATTAATTTCGGTCCGGAACGAGTTGAGGTCAAAAGAAAGTTCAGAAAACTTTCTCTAACTCGGACTATGCCCGCAACCCATTAAAGAATGAAGATTTTTTTGACAGGATGAACAGGATGCACAGGATAAGTGGGCAAAGCCCGGAAACCAACCTCGCGCAGCGAATGGCTCTTCAGCCTTGGCCTTCCGGGCCATGGCTGAAAATCCCGTCCATCCCGTTCATCCTGTCAAAAAATCTTCCTCTCTCCCTCCACTCATAAAACTCCCCCCCCAAAAACCCATAAACCCCACAAACCCCATAAGCCCAACAAACCACCCCCCCATTGACATTCCCTCCCCTCCATAGCAAAAATGCAAAAACTTTCACATCATCTACAGGAGGATCTGTCATGTCGAATGATTCCACAAATGTCTTTCACCTGTACGACCCTGACCAGCAAACTCCGCAAGATCTTCTCTCCCACATCATCGCCAATATTCCCGGCATCAACATCGACTGGCAGAGCGTGCGCCTCACCACCCCCCCTGGCGCCACGTCCTTTTTCAGCTCCATCTTTTTCGGCATGCACCAAGGCCAAGCCGTGGGCATGGAAACTAGCGGACTTCTCCTCACCTCCGGCGACGGATCGCCACCCCTGCAAAATACAGAGCGTGACTATACCGTTGCACATTTCGCCCCTGGCGATGCGGAGCTCAGCCAGATAGCCTTGGAGGCATTTCCTGCGGCAGGGCCTACATTTGACGCCTCGGTCCTTGAGTTTTCGTTTTCCGTAACCGATCCCTGGGTCCGGGGCATCAGCTTCGACGTTATCTTCGGATCGGAAGAATTTCCCGATTTCATCGACTCGGAATTTGTGGACATCGCCGCAATCACGGTCAACGGACGCAATTACGCCTACCTGGACGGCGATCCCGCCAAGCCCCTGAGCATCATCGGCGCCACCGTCGGCGACGGCCGGTTCATCGACAATATCGGCACGGCGAGCTTTGGTGATTGGGAGGATTTCGATTGGGAGGATTTCGACTGGGAAGATTTGCAAGACGGCCCCTCTATCAACGCGCCGCTGGCCATCGAATACAACGGCTTGACCCCGCGCATGACCATCTACATCCCCATTGATATCAACGAACCCATCCACACAGTGCGCATCGGCGTTGCGGATACCGGCGATACCGAATGGGACTCCGGTCTGTTCGTCTCCAATTTCAAGAGCCTGGGCACGGACTTCGAGGGCGTGCTCGTGGTGGTGGAGGCGCCCGCCGAAGGTGGCGTGATGGGTCCTCCCGCCCCGAACACCCCGACCCACTTCATCTCAGGGCCGGGCAACGATATCATCACCGGCAGCACCGGACAGGACTTCTACGACCTCACCGCCGGCGGCCAGAACCTCATCCAAGGAACCCTGGAGCAGCTCAACAACGACGTGATCAACGGCTTCGACGCCGACGATGCGCTTCTTTTTCTCGGCGCGTTCTTCAATCCGGAACAGCTCGCCGTGATCATGGGTTCGGCCATCCTGCACGTGGATTCCAACGGCGACGGTCAATCCGATACAGTGGTCACTCTGCAGGGGGATTACAGCAACGGCCAGTTCCAGGTAAGTCAGACGGAGCAGGGCACCGCGGTCACCTTTGAGCCCGGTACCGGGATTCAGTTCACCAGCGGAGATTGGCTCAGCGCGATTTACCTTGCGTATTGGGGTAGACCCGCCGATCCGGAAGGATTGGACTACTGGCTGAATCAATGGATGGGTACTGATGCCCAGGGCGCGCAGAAAAACGCTGTCTGGTTCGCTTCCACCTTCGCTCTTCAGCCCGAGGCCATTGCGGCGTACGACTATTTCGCCGCCTACACCGCAGGTGACGACATCACCCCGCAGATGCGCGAGAGCTTCATCCAGGACATCTACCAGAACCTGTTCAACCGCGCTCCCGATGCCGAAGGCTTCAGCTACTGGCTCAACCTCCTGGATTCCGGCGCGGTGGATCCCGGCGTGTTCATCGCGGAAATCGTCAATTCCGCGCTCTCCAACGCCGGCGGCCCGGACGCCCAGACCATCCTGGCCAAGATGCAGGTGGCCGAACATGTCACCTCGATCGTCCGTGCCAATATGATTGATTCCGGTATCCTGTTGCAAGGAGGAATCAAGGATATCATTGCCGCCACGACCCCAGGAAACGTTGCCCAGAAGCAGGCGCAGGCCGAGGACATCTTACTCCCCGCACAGAATGCGGTAATGCAGATGACATGGCTGACGGAACAAACGTCTGATCTTGGATGGGAGGACTCAGCAGGAGATAACATGCTCGACATGATTCAGTTGCAGGGAATATGCCTCGAATTTTCTGGAATTTAACTCCTATGGGTTGACAACATTTACTTATTGGAGCTATGTCGCTTGAAAACAAACGAGGTTTAGTTAGTCGCGTACAATCAAGCTTCCCCTGCTTGACATCCGCTCTCGTGCGGTTTTAAAATGTAATCTGATTTTTTTGGGCACATAGGTGGTTTACTCAGCTACCGGGCATGCATGAGGCATGGCTGCAAATTGAAAGGAGGATTTTTTTTTTAAGTGTTGGAGCTTCTCTCTGAACCAGCCGTAGTGAAAACCACCATGTCAGAATTTTGCGTACCTTAGGCAAGTATTTTTTTTCTATCAACAATTAGGAGGAAGTGATCATGGCGCTTACGACCAAGCAGTTTGTACAAGGTATTTATGTTGCCTACTTTGGCAGGGCAGCGGATCCGTCTGGTATCAACTACTGGACGAATCAATTCAACACCGGAAACTTGAGTTTTTCCGGAATTGCTTCAAACTTTGCTCAGCAGTCGGAAGCAAAGGCAAATTTCAGTTTTTTCGAGAAGTACTTCGCCCAGGAGCCGATTACCACCGCTGACTACCAACAGTTTGTCAGGGAAGTTTACCAAAATCTTTTTGACCGCGACCCCGCAACTGATGAAGGCGATCCGGAAGTGGAAGGCGACACCGCGCTGAGCTACTGGGTACGTCAGCTTGAGGAAGGAAATGTCGATCCGGGTGCATTCATCGCCCAGATCATCGACACTGCCATCATCCTCGACGGCGACGATGCTGCCCTGCTGACCGCCAAGGTTGAAGTAGCCGAAGCCATGACCGATGCCGCCGCTGCCGCCGGTTGGACTAATCAGGATGCTATCATTGAATTCCTGCAGAGTGCCGAGGCAACTGCCATCATTAACAACACAACAGCCGAGAATGTTGAAGCCCAGAAGCAGGCGGCTCAGGAAGCTGTTCCCCCGATTCCGACTCCCGGTGAGACCTTCACGCTCACTGTTGGTATCGACGACATCACCGGCACTACTGGTAATGACGTGTTTAACGCCCCGATCGTTGAAGACGACATGACCCTGAGCGCTGGCGACCTTATTGATGGCGGCGCAGGAATCGATCGCCTCAACGCTGTTTTGAATGACAACGTTTCTGGCTTCTCTATCGACAACGTTGAACAGTTCTTCATTCGTGCTGTTGACGGTGACCCGAACATTGATATGACCGATGTTACTGGCGCTCAGCAGCTGTGGAACGATCGTTCCATCACAGGCCAAACCCTTACTTTTGAAAATGTCCAGAACCAAGTCGTTATCGGTTTGAATGATGTACGTGGTGGTACGACCATTGTGGACTATCAAGTAGCCAACGATATCACGGCTCAAACCATTGTGGCTAATGGTACTCGTGCTCTACATGAAGTCAACGTGGACGGTGATGTTGATCTGACTTCAACGACGATCAATGTCACAGCCAACAGTAACATCGATCTGCTTGATGGCTTTGATGGCATCAGGACCCTGACGCTTACGGGTAATTCCGATCTCACGCTGACCAGCGCGAACGACTTCGCCAACATCAGGACCGTTAACGCTTCAGGTCTGAGCACCGATCTGACCTTGGATATCTCTGGACAGGACATTGTGACAGGTGCTCCCAGATTGCAGTCTGTTGTAACTGGCATTGGTGACGACAATTTGACGATCGCCTTCGAGCAATTGGAAGCCCGTACTGCAGCAGACTCACTCAGCATTAATCTTGGCAGCGGTGAGAATACACTCACAGTCGCGGGAGATCTCGACAATACTGAGATCGGTGGTTTGAACTTCGGCCGTACGGCTGCTGCTAACCTGACGATCGACGGAGTCGATACACTTGCATTTGCGGGTGATCTCGACGTTTCTGGCGATGCTACGCTCGATACAAGAGGGATTGATCCCTCAACACTTGTGTTCGAAGGTGAAGTTGATGGCGCAGGCCTTTTGACTTTGACTGGTTTCTCCGGAAACACCATTGTTTTTGAAGACCTGGTTGGTTTTACTAGCGATGTCAACCTCACTGCTGCTGGCATTGAAGGCGACCTGACTATTGTCCTCGAAGATGAAGCTTTCTTCGGTACCATCACTTTGGCCGAAGTCACCGACCTGACGATTGATGCAACTGAAACAGCTGCCTTGGACCTTGTGTATGTCGACACCCTGACCGCTGCCAAGTTGGAGACTCTGACTCTCAACCTTGGTGAAGGGATCCTCGAGATCGACACAGCTCTCGAGATGACCAACCTCACTTCCATCGTCGTGACGGGGAACGAGGATTCGAGTCTCGTAATTTTTGATATTGGTACAGGGGTTGAGGATCTAGCAACCATCGATCTTTCGGCATTCGAAGGTACAGCGGCGATTGACATGAGCGCTGCTGACTCGTTGGGTCAGGTCTTGACGATCATGATCGGCGAAGGCAACGTTTTTTACGCCGCGAACGCCGGGGAATCGCGCGAGATCTTCAATTTCGTCGGTGACGATATCGGAACGATCGAAATAGGTAACTTCACCATTGGTACTGGCGGCAATGCTGACCGGCTTGACCTTACCGCCTTTGGCATCACGGACGTGAGTCAGCTTACAATTGGCGGTGGCCCTGACGCTACTATCGATTCGGCTCTGTTCGACGGCACGATCACACTGCTTGGTGTCAACGAAGCAAACCTCACACCTTTCAATTTCTTGGTCACCGCCTAAGCGTCACGCTTTAAGACCTGCATGACCTAATCGGGGGGGGCTGTAATCCAGCTCCCCCTATTTTATTTTAAAGGAGAGCTGATTTGGTTAGATGACAAGGGGAAATTATCTACCTTCACGTCCAACAATCTCTCTCGTCGCTATCACATCCACTCGTCAACCTAAGTTGTATTATGTAACCTAACTATGGAGTTCCATGATATGTACATCAAACCTGTATTACTCAACCCAAAAGAACATGAAAATCTCAGGTTGGTTCGTAATAATAGTTTTCATTTCGCATCCAAGCAGATGCTCATCCCTATAGTTTATTCAGAAATGTCTGATACAGCCAGAGAATACCCCTTGGTATTTCTCAAAGATAAGCCTTCAATAGCTACACTAGTCGGTTTTGAGAATAATGTTAACGCGTATGTATCATCAGATGGTAGGTGGCTATCTCAGTACGTACCAGGACGTATCAGGGCCTATCCTTTCACACTAGTACAGAATACCAAGAATCCCAGACAATACGGTGTAGCTGTGGATATGGACTCTGACCTTATCAGCGTAGACCATGGAGAGCCCCTATTCTTCATGGGCAAACCCACCCAAGTTCTTCAAGAGTACATGAGACAGCTTGAAGAAATGCAGAAAGCCGAACCCTTAACCCAGCGACTTGTACAGATTATCAGAGACGCCGATCTGTTGGTTGAAAAGGCAATTAAGGTTCAAAAGAAAGACCAGGAGAACCATCAGCTCACAGGTCTGGAATTTGTAGATGAAAAGAAACTGAACCAGTTGCCTCATGAGGAATTCAACAAGCTCAGAGACAGCGGAGCACTTCCCCTGATCTATGCCCACCTGCTTTCTTTTGCTAACTTACGCATGGGTGTTCTCAAAGGGCAATCAACTGTGCTGGAAACGGAAAACCTCGGCTTTGTCATCGGCGACGACGACATGATTAAATTTCAATAAGGAGCAACCATGCATATTTTCACGGATGGAATCAGCAAAGTCAGCTTTTCCAACAATAATCTCCGCATCACAATGATACAGAACGGGCCTGACAACACGCAATTAGAAGCAGGCACCCTGATTATCCCTATCAATCAAGCCGCACAGTTCGTCAACTCCATGGCAGGCGGCCTGAAGCAACTCGACGAGCAACTCAAAGCGAAAGCACAACAAGAGTCCCTCGATAAGCAGCAATAATCTTCTTCCATTGCCATCAACATTACCTCGAGATTCCAGTAGAAGATACTTGAGTAGCTGCAGAAGGAAAGCCCATTCACGCATACCCTGCCGAAGACACCTGAAGTGACCCGCACCTATCCCAAAGCCCACAAGCTCTCCGTCGGCTACAACCAAAAAGAAGACCGCCTGTTCCTGATCTTTCATCTTCAGGACGGAGGTTTTCGCAAAGCGTTCATCTCCAGACGCATCCTCGGGGCTTTGCTTGTCCGCATGAGCAAGGAACTGTCCGCCAGCCACCCCAATGCCGAACGGATCGCCCAAAGAGACGAAGTGCTGCAAATGGAACACGTGGCATCAATTTTCGTTCTCACCAATCCTGCCCCACCTGCCGGTACCCATCCCGAAACCGACACCGGCTCCCGAAAAGCGGAGCGGAACCAGAAAGAGCAACTACCATCCGAGTTCACCAGAATCTACTACATAACCGCCGCACACCTGGAAATCCAGGAGAGCCTGCTACTGATCGGCTTTTCCGGCGAAAGGCTGAACTCCGAAAAACAGAATCCCGAACCTATCGCTGCCCTCGCCCTTGCCCGACCCGAAGCGCATCAGGTACTACGGCTGTTACGGGATAAGGCGGATTCTGCCGGATGGAATGTTGAGCTGACTGCTCAGTGGATGAAGCCGTTGGAGTATGGGCAGAAGCTGGTGGTGAATTGAGGTTGAAGGTTTAAGGGTACCCTGCCTTGCCTTCCCCAAGCCTCTGTCTTACGATTCAGCTTGGTTATCGAGATCACCAACATACTCGACAAGTTGACCAAATTAATATTTTCCCTTGGCCACAAGCCTTCTGCCAGCGCATCAAACCAATAATATCGGCTCGCTATGGACTTCACATGGGACGGTGCAAAAGCCCTCTCAAATCTCAATAAACATGGCGTTTCGTTTGAAGAGGCTACCGAGGTTTTTGGGGATGAATTGTCATCTTGCGTAGCAGACCCTGATCATTCGGTTGGGGAAGATCGTTACCTGCTTTTCGGAACCTCTTCAAAAGGAAGACATCTTGTGGTTTCGTTTACTGAACGGGCAGGGTCGATCCGAATCATTTCAGCCAGGCACATGACCCGCAAGGAGAGATCAGCATATGAATCATGACGACACCTTACGCGCTGAATATCCACCGGAACTCATCAAATCCGGCGAACGTGGCAAGTTCGCCAAGAGATATCGTGAGGATGGGACAAATCTGGTCTACATTGAGCCCGACCTCTTGAAGTTTTTTCCTGATTCTGAGGCAGTCAACCGCGCCTTACGGAAATACTGCAGTGAACACCACCCATCACCAAACTCTTCTTACTGAAGGCTCTTGCACGTCCTGATTTTCTTACTGAAGGGAAGCCCACCAGCTTCCCTTTTTTTATTGCCTTCATCCTGATAACGCCCATCACCATCACCTTCCACTTGTCCGTCCCAGCAGCAACTGAGGTCTTATCCTCGGACCTTCAATAAACTGCCCTCTCAGCTCAGAAGCCATCCCCATATTTGCCCTGTATCGTATTTTTACACATCCTGCCAAGCTAGTCATACAAAATCCAATTGAACGCCGCAAAATCGATTCTAGCGCCTTCTGACCATATCTGGCCTCAAGCAGGCCCAATCCAAGCCCTCCAATCCCCTCCAACACCAGTAATTTTCAAAAACACCTACCTGAAGTTGTTATAAGCTCCAAAGGGACCTCTTTAGTATCCCAAGGAAACCATCTCAAGCCGCTCTGGAATCAGCCAGGGCGGCTTTAACTTTTTCAGGAGGTGTTTATGCCCAAGGTACATTTGCGACCGGCGTTTGTGGCGAGTCCACCGGTGCCGAAAAATGGCAAACCGAAAGTGGACTACTTCGACAACAGCCTCGGTGGCTTCTTGCTGGAGGTACGCAACACAGGAACGGCCACCTACTATCTGAGGTACCGCGACAAGGGCGGGCAGATTCGACAAGTGAAACTCGGCACTCCCGACACCATCACACTGGAAGAGGCGAGAGCAAAGGCCAAAGCTTTGAAAAGCCAGACAGTGATCGGCTTCGATCCGAAGGTGGCACTGGAGAAGATGAAGGCCGTGCCGACGTTCCGAGACTTCGTGAACAATCAGTACCTGCCCTACGCCAAAACGTACAAGCGTAGCTGGGAGCAGGACCAGAAGCTAATCGAACAGCGCATGATCCGGCTCTGGGGCAAGAAGCGGATGAACGAGTTCACTACGCAGGATTTGATCTCTTTTCAGAACGCCCTGCACCAAGGCGGCTTGAAGGCCGGAACCGTGAACCGGTACATGGCTTTGGTGAAGTACATTTTCAACCTGGCGGAACGCTGGGAGGTAATCGACAAAGCCCCAACCCGCAACGCCAAGCCGTTGGAAAACAACGCTCGCAAAGAACGGTTCCTGACTGAAGAAGAGATGTTGCGGCTTCTCCAAACGCTGAAACAGTGCGCAAGCCCTGTTGTGCCGGACGTAATTGAATTCCTGATGCTGACCGGAGCCAGGCGCAACGAGGTCATGGGTATGCGCTGGGAGGAGCTGAACGCGGACAAAGGCACCTGGACCATCCCGGCAGAACGGAACAAATCTAAACGGGTAAAAGTGCTGCCGCTGTCTCAACAAGCCCTGGATTTGCTTGAACGCAGGCGCAACGGCTCAGAGTACGTGTTTCCCAATCCAGACACGGGAAAGCCTTTGGTTCACATATTCTCCAGCTGGGACCGCATCCGGAACCTGGCTGGCCTGCCGGACGTTCGAATCCACGATCTGCGCCACAGCTACGCCAGCCTGTTGGTGAACCGGGGCGAAAGTCTCTACGTGGTGCAGAAACTTCTGGGCCATTCCCAGCTGTCCACCACCCAAAGGTACGCCCACCTGACCGGCGATACCCTGAAGCAGGCCACCGAAAAAGTGGGTCGCGTGGTGGGTACTGTGCAGGTGGAAAATGGCCTCTGAACCCGCATGGGCTCTACATAAAACCTGATGTCACTACTTGATGCCTGGTGGGTATAGTGCAGGTGAAAGCCATGCTGATGGGTGGCCGAGAAAAAGAAGACATTATTCCAGACAGTTGAATATCCATTGTGAAGGTATGTGCCCATTCTGATGGGTTCCGTGGTGGGTGGTACCGGCGAGCATCAATGATGTCAGCCAATACCACCCTTTTTTGTTGCCGCTTGATGCTGATGCCATGATTTTTGGTGCTGGGGTTGGGCGGCTTGATGTCAAATTGATGCTGGAGGATGATATGACGGAGAAAAGCTTGCTTACCATGCGCGAGATCGCTCGCGAGTTGAACGTGCATTACAAGATGGTTGTCAATTTCCGAAACCAACTGCAACCCCTGCTCCCAAGCCGCTTTGGAGGACAATACGACAAGTATCCCACTGAATGCGTTGACTTCTTCAGGCTAACATCCGTGCTCAAGGACGAAGGATACACCTTCGAGATGATCAGGAACGTTCTTTCTGGCCAAGAAGAGGTCATCGAAGATGGAGAAATAAAAGAATGGGTTATGCAATGGAGGGCAAAAATCGAAGTTCCCAGTTGTTACCAGTCGCAACCAGCTGTGACCAGTCGCGGCCAGCCGTTACCAGCCGTAACCAGTCGTGACCAGTTGCTACCAGACATGACCAGTCGTGACCAGCTGCTACCAGTCGTGACCAGTAGCAACCAGTCATCACCAGTCGTAACTGGTCATTACCAGGACGAACCGGTGATGACCAGTTACGACCAGGAGCAGCCAGTCGTGACCAGTCACAGCCAGGACCAATCAGTAGAAGCCCCAGAGCCACAACTCGAACAAGCCCAACCCTTCCAACCAAGCCCGACAGGCCCTGACCTCGAAGAGCGAATTCAGGACATGCTCGACCACTCCCTCTCCCGTCTGGAGTCTCGTATCCTCTCCGAGATCAGCGAGCTGCTCCCGCAACTGAACTCCGCGTTGACCCAGTTCTACAAATTCTCGCACGAGTTACTGACCCGGTTGGAGAAGATCGAAACCGAGCTGGGCGTTGAGGCCCCAGCCATGGCCACCGAAATTGATCTTGAAGGCATGCAGGTACGGATGGAACCGGCATACTCCCATGCCGATCTGGATTTTGTTCGGAACTCTGTCCATGAAGGCAAGCCGGATCGTGAGGCTGTTCGTCAGTGGGTGCTGAGTGAGCGCCGAAAGGGGCCGGAGCAGAGTTATGCTGTGCTGGCTGAGATTCTGAATGAGGCCGGGGTTCCTACGTTGAGTGGTCGGGAGGGCTGGAATCGGGGGACGCTGCGGAATCTGATCACGGGGCGGTAGTAACCGAACAGCCGTTTGAGAGGAATGACTGACGGATATGACAGTGTGTCCGGGTGTTCGGCACTTTTCGGAAGTATTCAGGCAATGTCGGTAGCCTCACAAGGGCACGGCAGGAGTGCCTATACACCGAAAATTAGCCGGATACCCGGACAGCTACAGATATTTTTCGTAATTACTGTTGATCTGTGTCCGAATGGCGGCCAGATCAAAACCAACCGTTAATTTTCATGGGAGCAGATAGCACTGCCCTATGACCCGCCAAACGAATCCAGGATTGGGTAGACTGTATCTACCCAATACACAACCACCTTTTTTTAAATACTTCTCCGACATTTTGTACAGCGCAGCTTTTGGAGTCGCTATTCTTCCGGCCATGATTAAGAGGCTGGAGGCTGGTCTTCATTGTGCCCAGATGCGTTCTGGTATCCCGAAGATACAAAGGGGGTAGAAATTTTGTACCCCCTTCAGGAACGCGGTTCAACAATCTTTAAGACCTGGAACTGAACGGACCAAGATCGTAAAGCTGCCCGCACTGATCACGAAGGCACAGGCCGGTGAACAGGTGAACACCTCCGATCAAGGCCCGTATTTACTAGCTTCGCGCCGTTTACTCCATTGTCATCGCAACCGGAACTGGTGAACACGTCCATGGTCAGCAGGCTCGTCCAGAATTTTCCTGGCTTCGGGTGTTCCCGAGGCAATGGAAACACGAGTAAGCAGGTGAACACCCCAAGCCTACGGCTTTGTCGCTATGTGTTGAGGAAACCGCTTAATATCACAATAAAAGCTTGGCAGACGAGATGCCATGAAGGAGAGGTGTTCACCTGTTACCCTGACCTGGAGGGTGTACTCCCTATTGGCCCAGTGAAGGACCGTTCTAAGAGAGACGAATGAGACTCTGGACCCTACACATCGTCATACAAAGCGCAGGGGAAGAAATGCAGGGAAGAAATGTGGGGAAGTATACGAGAAGGGACAGAAAGCTATAGCCGACAAGAAAATGCAGAAAGATGCTGCATCATTCGCCGACACATAAGTCTCGGCAACCACAAATATTTTTTTATATAAACAAAAAGACAAGATAGATAATCAGACCAGGAACTCCCCATAACCAATACGTGAACAAAGTGCCAAAAGTCAGAAAGTGGATTGCTTCGTTTGTGGTCTCCTCAAATTGATCAATAGACCCTCGATAAGGATTGATCCAGATGATTTCATTATTCATAAATATACCTCATTATGATAAAGCCCCGCGATCGAGGCTTTTGTTTTTTGTGTGTACGTACAGACGGAACTGCAAGCAAAAAGAGAATGCCAGGATAATGCAAGCTCAGCTCCAGCAATTTATAAAAACAAATTAACATTCCGCTGCCGCTACATCCTCAACATGCCTCTTCAGGAACGTGGGAACAAACACGTCGTCAATTCTACCCAAGTTGATATTCCTGCTGTTGTTGACTTGGTCGTAAACAAAATCAATGTCGTCAAAGCTGTGAATAGGATGCGAGTTGATGTATAGTTGGTCACATTCCATTCCTCTCGACCTCCTTACGTAACGACACAGGTAAGGCTTGGCTTCAAGAATATCATACTTACGCGCAACCACTTGGCTGAACCTAGCCAAGATTTCAAGTAATTTCGTTTTTTCAGAATGCGAATATTCGTGCATTCTAAATCCAGATTCGAAAATCTGCCTCCCTCTATAGAAGTCTTTTTGCTCAACAAGAGCCACTGCCCAATCGATATGGATATCCGCTTTTGCGGAACAGTAGCATTCTGAACGAGAAATAATTCTAGCTGCTCGCTCCAACTTCACGGAAGCCAAAGTAAAATTACCCTGATCAATAAGTACTTTCCCCAAATCATACCAAATCATGGCACATTCTTCCGAATCGTTTTCACCACAAGTGCTTTCAATCAATTCAAGAAGTTCGGTGAAGTACGCCCTGGCTTCATTCAGCTTTCCCATTTTATGATAGGTCTTTCCATGCAAATGTATTGCCTCATGAACATAATGATGCCCATTTCCAAAATTTCGAGAAGCGTACCTGGACACCTTTTTAGAGATGTACAGAGCATCTTCATATTTTCCGGTCTCTATTTTCTGTCGAACTTTATCAAGCACTTTAGAGCAGTCTATCTGATTTTGCTGCTTATCTGATGCAACGGTCTCTTTGTCGGACATTTCGCCAACCCTCATGAACGCGTTAAATGTGCTTTGAATCTGCCACTGTGGCGCTAAACCTTTGTCTAGATTACCGAACAACGTCACCCACGATGGCTTGGTTCGCCATCACGTTCACATGTTTTACCGTAACCTCCTGTTTCCCATGCTGTCCTTTCAGCCTCTGCAAGGACTTCAAGGTATCCGAAAACTGCTTCAGCAGCCTCTGTCCGGCCTTGTTGTACCTGTCCGCACTTTCCTGAGACGAGACACTATTGGCGCTTCTGAATTGCTGCATTGCCTGTAAGTGAAGCACAAGCAGCTGAGCGACTACAATGCCCTCCAACGCCGATTCCGGAGCAACCTCCTTCACAAAAGCAAAATACTGGCTTTGTTTATCGTCTGCCGTCTGGTGAGAAGCCGCAGAGAAAACCGGCCACGCTGAATTCAAAATAAACATATCCACAATATTAGACTTTGCTCCGGCCAAGCTTGGCCTTGTATTTCCAGCGAGGTTTGCCAAAGGCGTCTGCTGCTGCGGCACAACACGCGGGATGTATTCCACGAGCTCACCGTCTTCGGGCTCTTCCACGCCTAAAGCCTTGGCCAGAGATTCTTTGGGTTCAGGCGATTCGGGGAAGGCCGGAGCAAACCGCGGCTGAGTAAAATATTCGAACAACGCACCGAGAGAAAGCGAACCATCGAACGCGGCTTCAGTACTCATGCTCATGACGTGTGCGCCTGTCCGGAAAACTGCAATTCACCAGACTCAATTTTCTGCAGCAGCCGGTGACACTCCCGAATCAGGGAATCCATCTCCTCCCAGTCTTTTTTAGCCCCCTTGCTATAGAAGCCATGCTTCTTTGCGTTGGTATTGCCGGCGGGCGCACCCACCTTCCGCATCCCACGGCGCTCTCTCGTAGCGCCAACCTGGTTGTCCAATTCCTGAATTTCCATAGCTGTGTCCTTTGACTTGTGTTTATCTTTCACTTCTTTCCCTAACCTATAGTAAATAATGCGCCCAAAAAACGTATTTGTTAACTAGATTCAAAAAATTATTTTTAGGAATCAATGATGCAGATGTGCTGATGACTTCCGTAAAACACGTTTGCAAAGATTTGCACTGTATGCACAGTATGGCTCTATTTGTCCCGAGGATACCCCTGTAACGTGTTTTGTCTTGTTTACACACATTAATCAGTGGACAAAGACACAGCTGCGTGGAATGGCTATATTACACGGTAGTGATGCCAAGAAGTATAAGACGAGGGTATATAGCTGTAGCAAAGAACTAACACTTCCTGAATAAGTCGTACCTGACCGAAAAATAATTACCCCCCCTGTCATCATTGCTGTAACGGCACCGAGAGTCGAAGTAACACCCTCTGTAACATAAGCGTACTCAAGTATCGGCATTTTCTACTTGGGTGTGTTCAAACCAACGGTAGCACAAACTATTTTTTCGTATAATTATTTATAATATCAAAGACTTGCGTCAACTAAAAAGACAAATTCAAAAAAACTTTTGCCAAGACAGTTAAATTCCGCATTCAACTTGAGCATTGTTTAATATGAACAATTTGCTGCGGGAAAAAACTGGCCATAGAAGCCCCCACTCCATCACTCACTCCGTAAGGCCGTCCCAAGTCGCGAAGACTATCCGCCATCGCCCAATTAACTTGGGCGCGGGGCGGTTTTGTATTCTGGCTTCTCTCCCTTTCCGCTTCCCTGAGCTGAAGCGAAGGAGAAGCGTATCTATATTATCATATTATCTAGGGCCGGATTCGCCATCAATATCAAATAGTTATGGGCATTCGAGGCCCAGGTTGGTAAGGTGCGAGGCCCACCTTGGTAAGGTGCGAGGCCCAGGTTGGTAAGGTGGATTTTGGCCGGATTAGGCCGCTCACAACAATTAACAGGAAGACGTCATGCTGAATTTTGAAAGCTCTATTTTCAACTGGTCACAAGTATCGCCTGTTGAATCGTCTATAGATTACGCAGTTGCTCCTGAGACTCTGGAAGAGGTTCAGACACCACCTCGAAGCAATAGCGTTGAATTGGCTTTACTGCACAGCAACCCAATGGTTGCGAACAACCCTATAACAGAGACTTTTGCTCAAGCAGCCATGCATGCTGGAAAACCTATCGGTACGATGACCGACGGTTGGTTCGTTGATGGTGAAGAGTTGGTTTTCTCGCCTTTCAGAACAACAGGAAACGTCAGGATTTCGATTCCGTATTCTGAGCATGGTAGGGAGTTTCTTGAAACATCGACCACCTTGATGGATACGTATGCGCTCGCCTTGCTTGGTCTCTATTGGTCCAAGCACAAAGAACAGCCGGCAGTTATCAGTATCGACGAGGTTCTCAAGGCAATTGATTTCAGCAAATACGGCGTGGATCGGGACAAAAGGGCCGAAGCCATTTCCGACGAGCTGAATTGGTTGAGTAAGTTCGACCTGCAATACTCGAAACTGGTTGGTCGGGTTCAGTTGAAGAAAGGTGGGGGGAAGAAGCAACAGCAGGGCAAAGGTGTGGTGTCCTTCAGTGGGGACCATTTATTCAGCTTGGTTCGCATGATGGTCCATGCTGAAAATCATAGTCGGGCTTTCTGGAACATCAAGCCGGGTCAATGGGCCTACTACTATCTCAATGATGACCAATTCTGCTGGGTTTCCAAGTTGCCTCGAGTAATTCTTGGCCTCGACGGGCGCCCCCAGCGACCTGCCGATTACTTCGGGAAGAAGCTTGCCTATAGCTTGGTCGGATTCTCTGGTGGAACAACAACAGCCAAAGGTCCATTCAAGCGGAACATTGCCAATTTGCTTTGCGCCATTGGCGAACTGCCTCTGCCTGAAAAACGAGACAACAAGTGGGCATCTCGAACCAAGGCTCGGATGGAGAAAGGACTGCATCGTCTGATCGAGATGAACATTCTCTCCCATGCCGACTACGAAGCAACGAGCATGAAGACATCGAACAGATACTGGGTGAAATCCTGGTTGAACTCGAACCTCTCGATCCAGCTCCACCAGTCTCTTCAAATCAGAACCTACAAACCGCGGAGTAAGAAAAATGTCGAATCAAAGTAATCCTGATGTGTTTGCTGGCCTCGAACAGGAATTTCAGCGTTTGATTTTTCCTGACAGCAACAAGCCCACGGCCGGAATTCAAAAATCCGAGGGGAACAGCTACCCGAACGTGGACGATTACCTGTTGTCTGACCACTTTACGGGCGTGAAAACCTACGCCTTCGATCTTGCTTACGAATCAGAGCAGGGTCCGGTGACGAAGCTTGGCATTCTGGACATAGATGAGGGGCTGGAATCGTTGAGCAAGGCTTTGGAAGTTCGGGACTACGTTCAGTCTATGGGGCTAAATGCGCACGTAGCGTTTTCCGGGGGCAAGGGCTTCCACGTCTGCATCTTCTCGCAGCCGGTACCTGTAAAATTCATGCAGGCCGTTCTGGAGCACATTCAGAGCAATGTTCCGTTCAAGGGCGAGATTATTCCGGCGAAGGGAACAAGGCGCGTGAAAGTGGCTCCGTGCTTTCACCAAGTAGCCGGGCGGGGTTCCTATTTTCTCGAAGGTGCTGGGCCTTTGAAACCCATGTCTTCCCGACAGGAACTGATGGATGTCCTTCCGGATCAGCTTGCACTTTTACAGGCGATTCGTCCGAATCCTTCAGCGCAAATCATTGCACAGGCCCACTACCTTCTGGACGGGAACGGCAATGCCGACCCCGCTGCTCTGATCCCTGACCTGCGTAAACTTGAAGGTGAGTTGCCTCCTTGCATGCTCAAGTTCCGGGATATTGGCGGGGCAGCTTCCATAGGGACGTACGATCAAAACAGTCTGACTCTGCGTACGTATTGCAACAGCGCCGGGCTGCCGGAGGATAAGGCAGACGGTCTTGCTGCTCTTCTGGCTGATCGCACCAATCCCGACATAGAAACCTCAAAGGATTTACCGGCCAAGCAGCGGCATTGGGCATCGACCAAAGATGTGCCGTCAGCTCAAGGGCCGTTCTCTTGCGCTTTAATGTTGCGGGCCAAGAGAGAGCTTCGTTTTGACTGTTTGGCATGTCGGGTAGCGCCGGAAGGCGTGAATAGTAATATCAAACACAACAAACCTGTTCATGAGGAATTGCATCCGAGCATGATGCTTCCGCTTCATATGTCAAGGCGGCTGTTGGCGTACATGCTTCAATCTGGTGCGAATCTGCCAGATGCTGTGGATTCGATTTTCATGGACAAGACGGATAGGGCAATAGTTCGAGCATTCATGCAAGGTCATAAAGATGCTGTGGACGTATTTCGGTACTGGGATTCGCAACCCCAGAAAGAACGTAACCTTTATTTTAGCTCATAGGAGGATACCATGAGTTACAGAGAACGTTTGGACGCGAGACTGGCTGAATTGGTGGGTATTCCCAAAATTTCAGATGAAGAGGGCCGTAAGCTGGTTGAAGAGGCGATTGAGTATTCCCGGCGTTGTAAAGCCTACAATCTGGCAAAAGACGCAGCCAAGAAGTTGCAATCCCAGGCTTCCCCCTTGACTGTTCTTTCCGAGATGAAAGAGCAGAGTCAAAGGTTGCTTAGTTCAGGTTCGAAGTCGTTACAACCTGTTGGTAGAATGGCCGAGGATTTTCTAAACTATATTGAACACGGTGGATTTGCTATACCTACGCCGTTTCAATCTTTAAATAAAGTTCTGCCTGGGAATGGGATGCTTCTTGGAACGAACACGAGATTAATTGCCCCTCCAGCTGCTGGCAAGAGTGAACTTGCTACAATGTGTGCTGAGTATGTAGCGTCTCTGGGAATTCCTGTGTTGTATATAATGACAGAAATGCGGTACTATGACGCCGTAATTCGTGGCATATCTCGAATTGGCGGGATCAACAGCCTGAAAATTCATAAGTTGCATTCCTCTCAAGATGAGCAATTAATATCTACGTTTATGAAATCATGTGATGAATACTTTAGGGTATTCGGTAACTATTTATTCTATGTTGAAGTTCCTGGTACTGCAACAACGTATGATATCGCCTCATATATAGGACAAATCAGGAAAATTCTGGAATTGCCTGATGACTCTCCATTCTTTGTTGTGATCGATTACCTTCAGATGTTATCGACGGGAAATGATAATTTGGATTTTGGTGGTCAAGATACGGCCAAAGTTACAAAACTTGCTGGGATGGATTCTGACCTTGCACGTGAATGTAATGTTGCTCTGTTATCAATTTCAGACATTACCAAGGACGAACTTTCAAAGTCTTCATCGCAGAAGGGAATGACTTTAAATTCTCTGCGAGGATCAAGTCGATTATCACATAATTGCGATACGGTTATCTATTTGTATTCCGAACAGGCTCAATCTGGCAGTGGAAAGGCGGACGATGATCCATGGGAGGTGTATGCAAGTGGAGTAAAGGCACGGAATGCAGAGGACCCTATACTTGAAAAGCTCGAAAAGGCTCGCAAGCTTTACCCTCTGGGTGGAGATGCGGGTAATGCTTATGCTCGAATAGAGCTTGGCAAAAACAGGTCGGGTGAAAAAGGGTTCCAACTTCCGCTTGTTTACCAGAAGGCGTACCACCGAATGATTGAAATTTGTTAATTAAAGGATTGAACATGTTCGAACAGCTAAGAAAAAATATTGCTTTGGGTGTTTATGGGAAATCAGTGCCTATCTCACAGAAAAATACTGATTCTCTAAAAGCAGGGGGCGTAAACGCCCCTTGCGCTCCAAATATTTCCTGGATGCAGATGCCTACTCAAGGTACAACCGAATGCACTATAGGTATCGCGCAGCCTTCCAGTGCGCAAATAGTGTCTCTGGCCACCTTCGGTACCGGCTTGGAGTATGTAACCGACCCGGCACGGGCCGCTGAGATTGTTGCCTCCCTTCAGGGCAAGCTATGCGGGTTCGATATTGAAACGGCCAAGCACTCGATTTTCAAGACACATGACCAGGCCGGATTGAACCCGCACCTGTCCAAGCCCAGATTGGTTCAGTTGTACTCGGGCACCGGCGATGTATACGTGTTCGACTTATTCAGAATCGGTACCCCTTGCCTTGAGCGCCTGAATGGGATCGACCTTGTAGCATACAATGCTGTGTTCGAAATGCAGCATATGTTGCACGTAGGCTTTCCCCTCCCTGGCATTCGATGCGCTATGTTGATGGCCAACACCTTGACCAACAAACGTCCCAAACTGATTGAGGTTGTACCGCAGTACTTGGATGGTCTGGTTGTGTTGAAAGATGAGCAGAAATCAGACTGGTCTGTTTCAGACCTTAGTGCCGCCCAGATTGAGTATGCTGCCTTGGATGCGGTTCTGGCACTCAAGCTTCATGAAATACTTCAGGTTAAAATCAAGGATGTTGGCCGGGAGCGTCTGTATTCTCTGCTGCACGGGGCGCAGTGGCCGGTTGCCCAGATGATTCACAAGGGACTTAATGTGGATATTGCTGCCTGTCAGGCGGTTTCAGAACAGGTTTGTGTACAGATTCAGGAGGTTCGCGACGTCGCCATGCATCACTTGCACGGCGTGAAAAACCTGAACAGCCCTGATCAAATTGCGGCTTGGTTGGAAAGAAATCTAACTCCAAGCAAGATCAAGGCTTGGCCGAAAACGGACTCTGGTGGGTTGTCCACTGCCAAGGACGATCTCGAAAATCTACGGTCTCACCCCGGCATAGACGCATTTCTGTGGTATAAAAAGCTGGTCAAGCTCAATACCGGATTTCTTCAAAAGATGCAGGAGTTGGTGGTACCGACAACTGGACGGTTGCATCCGAATTTCAAAATCGCTGGTGCCGAAACAGGCAGAATGACATGCTCCAAGCCCAACGTGCAGCAGGTTCCCAGAGGTGAAATGCGGGAAATGTTTACTGCTGGACCTGGAGAGGTAAATGTCGGTGCAGATTTCTCGCAGATGGAAACCAGAATCGCGGCCCAGGTATCCGGAGACCAAGAAATGCTTGGTTGTTATGACCGAGGAGACGATCTGCATATTCTTACGGCAATGGCCATTACCGGAAAGCAAGCGGGCCAGATCGCCAAGTCCGAACGCAACGCAGCGAAGGCGGCCAACTTCGGTTTGCTTTACGGCCAAGGAGCACTGGGCCTGAAAAACTACGCCCGTACCGGTTACGGTGTGCACCTGACCAAGAAGGAAGCCGCAGATATTCGTGAGAAGTTTTTCGAGAAGTACCCCATCTTTCATCAGTGGCAGATGCAAACCACTAGATCGGCGGCTAGGTGCAGCTTCGTAGAAACCCCAAGTGGACGCCGACGCTACCTGAAAGCGGATAAATACTATGGTGCGTCTCTAAATACACCTATCCAGGGTGCTGGCGCGGAGATATTCTACGCCGCCATGGGTCGTTTACCCACCTATCTTGCCGGACTGGACGCAACCCTGGTGAACGTTGTTCACGATGAAATGATCCTGGAAGCCTCTGAAAAAGACGCTCCTGCAGCAAAAGCCGCCTTGGAACGTGCCATGGTTGAGGGTTTCCTTGAAATCTTCCCAGAGGCGTCCACCAGGGACTTGGTTGAAGCCAAGATCGGGAAGTCCTGGGCCGAAGCCAAGTAGTCACGGCTAATTGTGTCGTCGAAGTAGAACGGAAAGCACTGCCAAAAAGGCGGTGCTTTCTGCGTTTAGAGCCGTTGATGCCTGGAAAATTCAAAAACAAGCATGGTTTTTTGGTATAAGTAAGCGACACCGACCCGAATAGGTCCAAAAATCTTAACCAATAGGAGCAAAAGCCATGCTTATGACACCCGAACAAATCGAAACCGGCCTTACTCAAGCCCAAGCCATTCACACGGAGACAACACTCGGCAACAGAACCACCTACATTGGCGCATCAGACATCGGCAGCTGCCCCCGAAAGGCGGTACTTGGCAAGATTATCCCAAAGAAGCCTGACCTTCATTCCCTTCTGTTAATGAAGCGCGGCCACCTGGCAGAGCAAATCGTTTTGGAAGCTCTGGCTGACTTCGATCCAACCCATCAGGCAGAGCTGTCGCTGTATCTCCAATATTGCCCAACCTGCAATTGGTACGATCCGTACGAGCCCAGCCTGAAACTAGACTGCCCACGTTGCTCCGAGCCTCTGGATGTTCTCCCCCTGAAGGCCCACCTGGATATTCTGCTGCCAGGTCAACGGATTCTGGAAATCAAGACATCCCAGCTTACGGAAGTACCCACGGCCTGGGAACTTCAGCTTCAGACCCAGATGTTCCTGCTCAGCCGGACCGCAAACCGGAAATTCATTGACGGAGCCATTGTTGTTCTTGATCTCGGTAAGGGCACCATGATTATGCGTAATAATTACCGGCACAGCCCAGAAAACGCTTACACCCTGATCAACAGGGCCATAACGATCTGGGAAGGAGTAAAGGCGGCTTCCCAATCTGAAACTCCAGAATCTCTGCCCCTCACATGTGAGCCGTCACCGCTCTGTGGCTTCTGTTCATACTTGGCTACATGCCCAGCTTACGCCGGTCCTGAGTTGCCCGAACAGCTTCAACCTCTTCTGATCGCCTACCAAAGCCTCACGGAACAAGAAAAGAGCATCAAGGCCCAGAAAGAAGCAGCCAGGGACCAGCTTCTGAGGCTTCTCAAACCCGGAAAATACCAGTCAGGTGATCTTCGGGTACGTCTGTCTGAACGGTCCCGGACCACCACCGATCTGAAGCAGTTGGAGTTGCTGCTCGGTGAACTCGGACAAGATATTTCCGAGTACCAAAAAACCTCGAAATACGCCGTCCTGGATGTAAAAGCTGCCTAAGCCCGCCCAGCCTATCGCTGAGTATCACGGGATCAACCCGTAATACGCTACTCAGCCTCTCTCTCATTACCACAATCATTTCAGACAAGCCTGGCTCTGAATCCGACTCAGAGACACGGCACAGCTGCGTCCAAAGGAGGCAATCAGCATGAGTGCGCCTACCAACATCTTACACCTACGTCATCCAAATAAAGGAAGCCCGAAGGACTGGATCGCAATACCAGGCAGTAACCATTTAGACATCTACTTCGGCAGCACAGGCAGAGGGATAACCTGCCCCAGGCAGTTCGGAGATACTACCGGCCTGACCAAGAAAACCATCCAGACAGGCCGCCCTATCGGAGAAGCCAACAGCAGGGCCAAGGCAAAGCTGGCCAAGGGTTACAGGCAGCTTTTCCCAAACACGTCACAGGCTCCAACTCAGCAGCCCTCACAGCCAGACCCGGCACCTGATCCAGTTGCGATTTGGCAGCAAGGCACAAGCGAATCCAATAACAGTCACGAAAATGGAGGCATAATTACCATGAATATCCCAACCACGCCAACAGACGTTCCAACTGTTCAGTCTCTCTTTCATTCATCGTTTCCGCCCGTACCTTGGCCTGTCAGAGAGCAGCATGAATGGCAGGCATACGTTCCCGAAGCTACGACCTACCGATTCAGGCCTGAAGTAACGGCTGACTTTCTCGGCTGGTGGCAGTTCGGCGGCCTCTCATGCTTAATTTCAGGTCCCACAGGCTCGGGTAAATCCTCCCTGGTCAACGAGGTAGCCGCAAGGAGCAACCAGCCCGTATTCTCTGCAACAGGTCACAACAGGTTGGAGTTGATTGATCTGATCGGTCAGTACATCCCCAATGCTGGCGGCGGCTTTACATTCGAATTCGGACCTCTGCCTCAAGCTATGAAGTCCGGAGGGGTGTTCCTGTTTGATGAAATTGACCTGGTGGACCCTTCCACCCTGGTTGGTCTTAATTCAATATTGGATGGCAGACCCCTCACCCTATCGGCCAACGGTGGCGAAGTGATTCATCCTGAACCCGGTTTCAGGTTTATCGCCACGGCGAACACTACAGGCCAAGGAGAAGGCGAAGCCAACGGCTATTCCGGAACCCTGAAAATGTCTAAAGCCTTCCTGAATAGACTGAAATGGACATTCTTGTTGGATTACCCGGAGCCCAACGTAGAAACCGACATTCTTGAACAGCTGCTGGGCAACCGGGACATCGCCGAAAAGATGGTGGCTTTTGCCGGTGAGATAAGAAAAATCCACACCGCTGAGGAGAACCCAATCCCGGATACCTTGTCCACAAGAGAGCTTGTCGAGTGGGCAAAAGCAGCCCTCTTTTTCAGGCAAGTACCCCGCGTAAAGCATCCCATCGCCCACGCTCTCAAATACACGGTCCTTAACCGGGCTTCCCAGGACGGCAAGCCGATCCTCCGGGAAGTGTACCAACGTATTTTCAATCAGGAATTGTAAAGGAGACACCAACATGACTACTACTCAATCCCCTATTTTCGCGCATTCAACCGGCCTCATCCTCGACATCTCCATCTGGTCGGGTTCCAAGAACCTGAAGCCCGAGGACTTCGCCGGGATCGATCTTCCTCCAGATACCCTCGTAAGTCTGGGCTCCAAGCGCATCCATAACAAGGAAGCGTTCAAGCCAATCCAGGCAGTGCGGACCAAGGCAGTCACATATCTCGAAGGCGTGGCCGTATCGTTGTACGGCGGAAAAATCTGGATCGCACCCGAAGCCCGTAAAGACGAAATCGACGCCACCTTGTCGGACCTGGCTCGCGAGTTTCATGCCGAGAAAGACAGGTTTCTCAACGACTTTTATCAGGAGCAGGAAGCGTGGCTTGAACAAAATGCCCGCTGGGCCAGTATTCTCCGCCCGTATCTGGAGACGCCCACAAGCATTGAAAAGAAGTTCGGCTTCAAGTGGCGAGCCTTCAGGATGTCCTCTTCTGACAATGATCCCGGCTTTGCCCAGACGCTTACTAACGATCTAACCGGCACTATGCTCAGGGAAATCAGCATCCTGGCAGGGGAGACTCACAACAGCCTCAAGGACAGGGACCGAGCCACCTTCAAGAACCTGAACCGTTTAGACAGGCTTGCCGACAAGCTGCGCGGGCTGTCCTTCGTGAATCCCGGCGTGTCCATCATAGAGGCCGAGCTTCAGACCTTCCTGGACCAACGGGATTCGGGAGGCGCTCTGACCGGCGCGGCCCTGTTCAATCTGACCCGGCTGCTCGTACAGCTGAAAAGCCCGGACGTGCTTCAGGATATTCTGGCCGCCGCGGAGCAGGGTGACGCATATCAGTTCGTCTACCCACCGATTCAACAGCCGACGCCCGTTGCGGCTTCTACTCAACCGGTACAACCCGCACCCAATCACAACGGCTTTGTACCGCCGACTCCACCCAATCCTCAGCCCAGGTTGCCTACTGCCTGGTTCTAAATACGGAGCATACCGTGATCCCACACCAATCAATTCAATCAGAATTGAAAAATATGGCCGCCTCACAAGCGGCTTTTTCAGTTACTGGAACCCTTCCAAAATTATCTCCGGCACAAATGGCGAGCTTGGCAAGCGGTCTTGGCAGGAAGAACGGTGTAAAGGTGATCTTCGATAACCACTCGACCGCCAGCACAGATGGGAATGTGATCATAATGCCCCTCACTTCCAGGGAAAACTCCTGGATATGCAGAGGTTATTTGGATCATGAACTTGGCCATGTCCGGTTCACAGACATGGACCTGGTTCCCAAATCAACTCCGTTCGAACGATCATTGTGGAACATCATTGAGGACATTCGCATCGAAAAAGCCCTCGGAGATACCTATCCCGGCATGGCAACGAACCTCAGCACCCTCGTATCGGAGTTACGCAGAACGAAGGCTGGAGTTTTTGAAGTTCAGCCCGACAGTCCGCCCGAAGCCGTAATATGCGGGTATGTCGGCCTGACCCTTCGGACTCTGTATCTGAAGCAGCACATGCTTGCCGACCTGGCCCTGAAAGCCAGGGAGTATTTCCTGAATACGTTCAGCCCTGAACTGGAACGAGACCTGTTCGAGATCATCACCCAGATTGCCTCTGTCACAGACACGGCAGGAGTAGTTGCCATGGTTAAAGAAATCGTAGCCCTGCTGGAGAAGCATAGGGACGCTGCCGATAACTCTGAGTCGGATTCGAAGGATGAGCAGGAAGAGGAACAGCTAAGTTCTGACGATCAGGATACTCCGGATAATCCCGGACAATCACAGCAATGCCCTGACCAGCCAGATAATCCCATCCAATCACAACCCGACCCCGCAGATCAGGACGATCCAGATAATCCAGATAATCCTGGATCATCTGAACAAGTCCCTGCTGATCGAGATCAGAACTCAAACTGCTCTGCCGATCCTGATCAGCACGAACAGAGCCAGACCAAAGATCCAACCAACCAACCTTTCGATCAACAAGGAGCACAAGACGATGCAAATCTTCCAATTAATACTGACTCTGATCCAGCAGATAATGACGATCACCCAACCGGTTCAGAAGCCGGAGAACAAGCAGATCAGTCCGAAGCCGAGGCCGAAGTCGAAGTATCCGACACTGCATCCGTGGGCATAGGTGGCAACGCATCTACAGATCCTACCCCGCTGCAAGCAGCAATAACCCAGGCCCTGGAATCCCAGGAGGAGATCAGCGACTTCGGCCAACAACTCAAAGAGATGGCCCTGAAGTCGGAGGTACTCAGCGGCAATAATACCAGAGCATTCGGGATAGCCGAGGCAACTCCACAATCCCAATTGCAGAGTTACGGCTATATCCCACAGCAGATCACGGCTTCTTCCGGCGTGGTGGCAAAACTATCTGCCAATCTCAAAGGCTTACTACAGGCTCAAGGGTTAGCCAGGATCAGACCCAGCGCAGCAGGAACCCGCATAGCCAGGTCTCGCTTACACCGGATCAGAACCGGTGAGAGCAAACTGTTCCTCAGAAACGCCAGCCACAAGCAAGTTAACACTGCCATTCACATTCTACTCGACATTTCTGGGAGTATGGATGGGCGGCGTCTGGCAATCGCAAAGGACGTAGTTTTCGCCCTGGTAAAAGCCCTGGCAAACCAACGCGGCATCAATCTGGCTTTAACGCTCTTCCCGGCATTTTATCCCTATAACGCCAATCCTTCAAAGGACCACGCAGTTTATCCTGTGGCTCCGCTAATCGCTCACGGGCAACAGCCAACCAGCACGTTGCCATGGCCTTCCAGTAACTATGGCTGCACGCCAGTAGCCGAGTCTCTGCGATACGTGCTTTCGGCAATGGTGCCTCTTACGGAACCCAGGAAGCTGGTTGTCCTTATCACTGACGGTGAACCCAATGATTCCAGAACCACAAAGACCGGCCTGGACGAGGCCGAAACCCTGGGAATCGAAGTAGCCACAATCGGCATTGAAGGGCTCGCGTACACGGACCTGTTCCCCATCTGCGAAGTGGTCAACCGGGTTGAGGAGCTGCCACAAAAAGCCTTCCGACTTCTTGAAAACTTACTAACCCCGAACAAGGAGTAACTGCCATGACACCCACTATCAGAACATCCGCGTTCCGTACCTATCTGAAGAAGAAACCAGGCCCCGTAATGGTAATCAACAATTGGGGTCTTATCATTGCTGGAACCGTGGCCGTTCACTTGAGCCTTCTGGAACCTGACCTGGCCATGATCTTCAACCTGACAGACGAGGATTTGCGGAAACAAGTGATCAACGCGGCCCTGAAGGTTGAAACCCATTCCATCACCTTTCACGACGAGATTCCCAAAGCCATCGCCACCATGGACCACCCGGCAAACGTAGTGCCTTGCACCAAAACTCCGCTGCTGTTCCAGATCTGTGAGAGCAAGAAATCACCGACCAATCTGCACGTGTTCAAGAGCGAGTCGGCACCGGACGAATCTCGGCGTGTACTGCTGATCGACCAGACGGATATGGACCTGTTGGGCTTCCCCTCCAAAGTGACGGCACCCAGAAACGGTATGATGCTACTAATTGCCGATTCCACGCCAGCCCCCAAGCGGCTAGCCGCTGTTTACTCACAAGAGGCTGTAGATGAGATGGCCCTGCATCTTGGTAGCCTGCTGTCGCTTATTCCGAAGCAGGCCGGAATGGGCTTGGCGGCGTAGGGCTGATTACTGACCAATCAAAAAGAACCACGGAAGATAGAAGCCGGTTCCTCAAAGAGAGGGATCGGCTTTTCCATTTTCAAAAGGGGAAAATCAATGAATCGAGTGAAAGAGCTGCTTTCGGAGCTGTACGAGGCAAGGCGTGACTGCATCAATCTCAGTCATCCTGAGTACGTGGCTGCTCACATGCTGCCATATCGGAACAAGAAAATTGAGTATTTCATACTGTTCCTGCTCGACAACAAAAACAACTTGATGGCCAGGAAGACCATCTCACGCGGCACCGTTGATCAGACGCCCGTCTATATTCGCGAGATCATGCGTCAAGTCCTAATCAAACAGGCCAGCGGGATCATCGTGGCTCATAATCATCCTGGCGGTGACCCAAAGCCTTCGGTTCAGGACCAGGAACTGACCACCAGAATTCAGAAAGCTGCCGATACCCTGGACGTGCGTTTCTTGGACCACGTTATCGTAGCGAGAGATGGTCACTTCTCGTTTCAGGCTCAAGGCCTGCTGTAACCTACAAACCAAAGGAGTCCTCGATGCTTCAAGAATACCCGGATCAGCACCATCCGGTTCATGCTGATCAAACACCCCGGCCCCGTTTAGACGACCGTTTCCTGATCAACCTCAAGGGCAAAGACTTCGTAACCTATGCTGGCCTGCTTGACCTAGCGCATCAGCAGGGGTTGGCTCGTCTGGAGGTTGAACTGATCCAGCACCCTAATCCCGAGAATGGCAACGAAGCCATCTGCCGAGCTATCGCAGAATCAACATCCGGCCAGATTTTCTCGGATTGGGGAGACGCATCACCGACCAATACGAACAAGATGATCTCGGTCCACCTTATCCGCATGGCCAGCACAAGAGCCAAAGCCCGTGCATTACGTGATCTGACGAATATCGGGATCACGGCTTTGGAAGAACTCGGTGGAGACGTGGACGATTTCTCTGGAAACGGCTTCGCCCCCGGAAAAGGAAACGGATCATCCCACTCACCGAGGAAAAGCCAGAAGCCTCCAAACAAAACGGCCCCTACCCCTCAGCCTCAGCCCCAGCCTCAGTTACAGCCACAGCAGCCAACGTCCCCCATGGCTTTCCAAAACGCCAGCAGCAACGGGAACAACGGGAACAACGGCAATAATGGCAACGGGCAACACGGAGGAATCACCGAGCCTCAAATGCGAGCCATCATGGCGTTGGCAAAACGCAAGGGCCTCACTGAAGATGATATTGAGATCCAGGCTTTGGAAGCTTTCGGACTCAGCTTGAACGCCTTGAGCACCAAAGACGCTTCTGCCCTGATAGTTCAGCTTCAGCAGTAACCGGCTAGCACAGCTATCCGCGCCTGCAATTTCGACCGGCGCGGCAACCTCAAACCCCAGGAGAAGTCATGAGCATAGACAGCGGAAAGGATCAGTCCGGTGAAAACTGGACAGTTCTGATTGGCAACTTGGTTGGCATCGGCCTCGTGTTGCTGATTGAGTTTTTATCGAAATCCAAACGGTAACCACACCAAAACCAAAGAGGCCGCAACATGCGACCTCTTTTTTAGCTATTCGTGAAGTACCCACAGCAATTTCCGGCATAGTAAACCCTGCCGAACAGAGTTTAAAGGCCTTAAAACGCAAATATGAGCCTCAATATTTTCGAAATCTGCAAGGCATTAAGGCAAAAATCATATATCGTTCATCAAAATCCCGTTTACTTCTTTGTCCTCGATGCCCAGATAATGCATGGTCACAGCTGGGCTGGAGTGGTTGAACCGTTTGCAAAGCAGTTCGAAACCGATTCCGTAATGAACACGCTGAACGTAGCCAAAGGTTTTGCGCAAAGTGTGCGTACCGTAGTTGCCACGCAGATTGATCAGAGTACACCAGCCTTTGATTAGTAGTTCGTTTCAATAATATATTTACGTTTTGAAGTTTTTCGGCTATCTCTGAATCGAAATCAAAAAGGAGGTAGTCATGGCCAGAAAAACCTGCCTTCCAAAAGTCAACATGACTGAGGAGCATCGCAAAAAACTTGAATCCATCAGCAAATCCAGAACTGCTCCTTTTCGAGAAGTACAAAGAGCTTCAATAATATTGCTGCATAACGACGGGCACTCAATTACGAAGATTCAGGATTTGGCTAAGGCAAGCAGACCAACCATTTACAAGTGTATTGAGAAGGCCTTGGCTGCCGGACCTGAAGCCGGTTTAAAGGATTACTATCATAGACCTTTTGAACCTATAATTGACGATGCTGCCAAGGCCTGGGTTGTCAATCTTGCATGTACCAAACCGAAAGACCACGGTCTTGCAGCTGAACTTTGGACATATAGTGAACTTGCCAAGTTTACAAGGAATCAGGCCCCGACAGATGGCCACCATTGCCTGTCTAATGCGGCCAAGGCCACTATCTGGCGCATTCTTTCTGAGCATGATATTCGTCCACACAAAATCAAGTATTATCTTGAAAGAAGAGACCCTGATTTTGAGCAAAAAATGCAAGAAGTGCTCGTTGTCTATCAAGAGGTTAATCTTCAAAACAGAAACGTCGAAGCATCCAGATCGACAGAACCTCTGAAAATAATAACTGTATCAGTTGATGAAAAGCCTGGTGTGCAAGCGCTGGGGCTTGTTGCTCCAGACCTTCCTCCATCACCTGGGAAACATTGCTGTACAAGCCGTGATTATGAATACAAACGTTATGGGACGGTTTCCATACTGGCGGCACTTGATCTTCATGATGGAAAAATGACAGCGCAAGTACACGACCGACATCGTAGCCGAGAATTTATTGAACTGTTGAAAGAGCTTGATAAAAAGTATCCCGAAGAAAGCACTATCCGTCTTGTCCTCGACAACCATTCATCTCATGTTTCAAAGGAAACCATGAGCTACCTCGCAACAAGGCCAAACCGCTTTGAATATGTTCACACTCCCAAGCACGGCTCCTGGCTCAACCTGGTTGAAATGGCATTCTCGAAGATGGCTCGTTCTTTCTTAAGGCATATCCGTGTGGCTTCCAAAGAGGAACTAAAAGAACGCATCATGAAAGGAATACAGGAGATGAATGAGTCACCAGTGGTGTTCCGATGGAAGAAGTTCGACCTGGGCATCGCTTAATTATAAATATTTTAATGAAACGATCTATTAGTCTGTTGGCGGCACTCACGGTCAGGGGCTTACCCTTTGCCTTGTGACTCTGGAACAGAAAGGCTTCCGGCTCCGGCTGCACGATTCGGAGGAACTCCTGCAAAACCTTGTGCGTTGTCTTGTTGACCAGAAGCACGTTGGTCTTGCCGGTTTTCTGCTCCTTGACGGTCAGGGGTTCGCCGGGTTGTAGGTGCTGAACGTCCTTTACCCGCAGCTGAAGCAGATCACCGATCCGAAGACCATTGTTGATACCCATGGTGAAAAGCAGCAGGTCTCTGGGCTTGTCTGACAGCAGCTTCTTGATAGCCTTGATGTCCTCCAGGCGACGGATGGGCTCGACCTTGGTTGATGATCCCTTCTTGGGGTGATTGGTATTGGGCATGGAGACAATATATCAAGTATAGAGAGTTTTGGTCAATAAAATTGGCAATCACCTACTGAAGTGAAGGTGTCGTTGCGTGCGGCATCCCTTATATGGTTGTTATAGTGAAATATTTTTGAAACCAAGAGCAGAATGTCAACTTTTTGATAAAAGTTGACATTGCGAACCAGCCGGATCATCCGCTCCCATTCCCAGCCTCGTTCATATCTTGCTCATCTGGCCAGGAAATCATATTGTCTCCGTATGCAAGACAAGATCAACCAGCCTCACGACATGTTCATTGTGGAGATGCTCTCCAATGAAGAGGTCACTCGGGAACTGATTACCAAGCACGTCCCCCAGGAGATTACTCAGCACCTGGACCTGGACAGCCTGGAAATCAAGTCCGAGTCCTATACCGACGAATTGAGTCGCGTTTTCACTGATATCGTCATCAAGCTACACCTGAAAGACAGGCCGGAACGTGAGGCGGAAATCTACATCCTGATAGAGCATAAAAGCCGACCAGAGAAATTTGCTCGGCTCCAGATACTCAAGTACAAACTGCGAAAGTGGCTGGAAGCCCTCAAGGCAACAGAAACCCCGCAATACCTGCCGATCATTATTTCCATGGTCTTCACGCACGGAGAACGGAGGTGGTACTACAGCCCGGATTTTGCGGATCTGTTTGACTGTCCCTCGGACTACTTCCGGCAATTCATTCCCAACTTTCGTCACCTGCTCCACGACTTGAACGATCTGGATAAGGAGCAGCTCAAAGAGCAGACATTGCTGAACGTGGTTCAGTTGGCCATGAAATTCTTTCACTCCGCCGAATTGAAAGACCATCTTGGCGACATTTACAACCCACTGGCACTGATCAAAGACCCCGAAAAGCGGAAACTGTTCACGATTTTAGTGAGCCTGTATCTCATGTCAGACCAAACCCACATAGATGTGGAAGATATAATCGAGGTTCTTGCGAATTTCGACCAAAAGGAGGAAATTGTGCAGACCGTTACCAAAAAAATCAGAGCTGAGGAGAGAGAGATTTCCTTGAAGAAGGGACGCGAGGAAGGCGAACTCAAAGCCGCCCGCACCATGCTCCTGAATTTCGCATCATCCAAGTTTGAGTACGTCCCAGTGGGCTTCTCCCAGAAGATTCACGCCATTGATGACATCGACGTGCTTAATTCACTGTCTCACAGCCTTGCTAGGGCCGAATCTTTGGAAGCCTTCGAGGCCCTCGTAAACAAGGCCACAAAGCCAACAACCCACTAACACAGAGCACACTGGGGCTTCTCAATCCGGAGAAGCCCCACATATCCATCCCGCCACCTCTACGCCACCCTTCCCAGCGGCACCGTATTCACCGCGTCCCGCAACGTCTGGTCAGCCAAGTGAGCATACCGCTGTGTTGTCTTCAGTTGGGTATGTCCAAGCAAATTCGCCACTTCGTAGATTCCTCTTCCGGCATTGATCAAAAAGCTGGCGAAAGAGTGACGCAGGTCATGAATCCGGACATCTTCCAACCCTGCCCGCTTTCTTGCAGCATTCCAGGCAGAAAATATCGACACAAACGGTTCTTTGGTTCGTGGATTGGCAAAGGCATACTCACAGCCATTGATCTTCGGCAACTCGGCCAGCACTTCCAAAGCCGTGTCGGATAACGGCACAGTTCTTGGCTTCCCCGACTTCGTTATCGGTATCCGCCAAGCCTTCCGGTCCAGATCAAAGTCTTCCCACTTCGCGTCCAATAGCTCCCGTTTCCGAGCACCTGTGAGCACCAGCATCAGGATAATAGGCTCCAGCAACGGATTCTCGCTCTGCTTCACCGATTCAACAAGTTTTTGCAGCTCTTCGGAACTGAGAAACCGTTCCCGGTTGTTGTTTACGTTGAACAGAACCACGTCCTTTGTAGGATTTTCCTGTACTCCAGCCACTTTCCACTTTATCGCCAGGTTGAAAATATACCGAAGCAAGATCACCAATCTATCCGCCGAGGCAGGCGCTGCTCCAGCTGCGATTCGTTCCTGATGAAGCCCGGAGATGTCCTCTCTGCTGATTTGATCCAGATGCATGCCCCCCAACTTTGGGAAAATATGAACCCGAAGTAGGGTCTCGTCAGTTCCCCAGGATTTTTTATAGCTTTTCACGTATGGCAGATACTGCTCCTGGGTAAATTTCATCAAAGTAGGAACTTCACGGATGATTCGCTGCTCTTCAAGGGGGTCTTCTCCCATTGCAATTTTTCCCAGATACCGATGGGCAAGCGCACGAACCTGCGTAATATTCAGATCTTCCACCCTGCCCAGTTTTATCTGCCTAGTTTTACCGCGCTTGTTCTGGTAGCGGAGGAAATACGTTTTGGTTCCTGTCGGTCGTACTTCCAGCATCAGTCCCTTGCACTTCCCATCGTAAAATCGAAGCTTTACCTTGCTCTCATCGCACAAAACTTCCTTTAGGAAACGCGCCGAAAAATCTCGTTTTGCCATTACCCGCTCCTTTCAAGAGGTTAATGGAAAACATGCGCAAAACGAAATTTTTTTTAAGTACTGTTACTTTTACTGTTCTTGACTGTTAATTTTAATGTTACTCGGACTGTTACTTAGGCTGTTACTTAGAATGTTATTTAGAATTTTTGTATTTCTAACATCGAGGTAAGCAGGACAGAATTCACAAAAGGGTATTTCAATCTGGCGTTGATGCTACGCGCTCCATGAAAAGCACTTGGGCTAGAATCAGGAGAAATCTGCCTCGAGGTGGGGATGTCCAAGGCCATAATCAGCAAGTGCGAATCGTGGAGACGGCTCCGAAGGGCGTGTTCATAATGCGAGCAACCATGCTTTCAGGGAGCACTGCATCGAGATGGATTTATTTTGATCAGGGGATTTCAAGATGACTTTCAGCGACAAAGTTTTCGATGAACTGAGCAAAGCATCACCGAAACAAAGACTCGAAAACCAGGAAAGAAGAAGCTAAAAGAGGTTACTCCAGGGCCGATCAGGAAGAAATAGGGGCAGAATTTTGATCAAGATATTGGGCATACCGCAGTCTTTTTGCGGACATCAAAAATGCTCCAAATATCTGTCAGAAAACAACTTATCTTAATTCAAATGCCATTTTCTTAGCCATTTTCGTTGATCAAAATTGGGCATACCGCAGTTTTTTCAATTCATGCTACAAATGACGCTCCTTAGCTACTGATTTTATTCACCTTGCATTTTGACCAAACCATTACGCTCACTATTGGTTCTGATGAAATCACTGGCACTTCGGGCAACGATGTATTCAATGCTCCCTTGGTTGCTGTACAAGACCCATCCGGGGTTGGTGAAGCGCAAACTTTGAACGATGGCGACATTCTTGATGGCGGCGCAGGTGTCGATCGTCTGAATGCACGTTTGATTGAAGCTACCACCACACCAGAATCAATCGTTAATATCGAACAGTTCTTTTTGCGCTCAACTGCAGGGGCAAGCACACTGAACGCGATGAATGTTGATGGCCTTGAACAGCTGTGGAACGATCGTTCAACTCAAAACTTAAGTGTTAATAATCTCCAGGATAGCGTTACCCTTGGACTAAACCAGGTAGCTCGCAACACAACATTTGAAGCTACGTATGCCGCTAACACTGCCACCCAAAATGTCGTTTTGCAGGGTGCGGGTCGTGCGCCAACAGCTGGCGGCAACGATGCAGTGACTTTGGATGTAACCGGAGCTACCACTATTACCACACTGAGTCTCAATGTTGCTTCAGGTGTGAACAATATCATCGCTGACGGCGATCTTGATGACATATCCCGGCTCAACATTACAGGTTCAGGTACATTATTCCTTGAGGCTGCAGCTAACGACTTTCGGAATATCATTACTATTGCAGTAGGTAATTTTGCTGGCGACCTGGACTTGAACATTTCCGGTCAGGACTTTGCTGGCGGAGAAGGCAATATTGTTTTAGGAAGCGGCGACAATCGTTTGGTAATTGATGGCTCGCAAGACCTTGATGGCGTTTCCATCGATTTGGGTGCTGGTTATAATATTCTTGCAGTCGGAGATTTGAATGCTCTGGATTTGAGTGAAGCTGAAATAGTATATGCTCATGTACAAGAACTTGAGTTTGGTGCATCTACTGCAGGCGATTTAGATCTAGAAAATTGGACCGCTGTCGAAACTTTGACTTTCGCTGACACTCTTGCTGTTGATGCAGACATCACAATCGAGAATGCTCCTTCTACGTTGACTGTAAATTTCGAAGGTGCAGTGACTGGTGCAAACACCATTGATTTCCAGGAAGCCGAAAACCTTTTCATTAACAATACAGCAACGGTCGATGATATTACCATAACCGGTGAAGAACTTGTCAACGTTGTAATCGTTGCTGAAGCAAACTTTGGTGCAACCACCGCTGTAACTATTGAAGGTAATACAGCAGATGAGTGGTCACTGAGCACATTGACTTTAATTGATCTATCGGACGATGGAGATGTAGAATTTGGCATTGTATTGGATGAAACTGTCGAATTGAAAACAATAGATGCTTCTTCCATGCAGGATGGTTCTGAAGTAACCATAAACGCAACTAACGCCGATTTCGGAAGCGCAGTAACTATTCTTATCGGCAAACTTGGATTTGATGCGGATGGCGCAACCACTGGAGTTGCATTCACTTATGAAACCACTGGCACTAATGCTGTTCGTGAGGTCTTCCGATTTGTTGGTGAAGATATTGGCGAAGTTGTAATTGACGGATTCCAAGCTGGTGTGCTTGGCAGCAACGATCGCCTTGACTTTAGCCAATTTGCAGGTGTGAGTAGTTTGGATGACCTGAATGTTGATGACAGCATCGCAGGTACTTATGTATTTACGTCTGACGGTTTTACAGGCGAAATCACTCTTGTTAATGTTGTTGGTAATCCAACTGACGATGCTGCTAACTTCATTTTCTAGCAAATTGCATTTCAAATAATTGCAACCAGGTTGCAGTTGAAAGGGGAGGAAACTCCCCTTTTTTATATTCAGTAACATTACTAAAACGGGAGCTCATTACGTAATGTTTTCCAAACCTGTCCTGTTAGATTTAGCCAAGCATCGCAACACTAAATTGAATTTTATTCACAATTATCACTTTGCTGCTCAAGAAATTGTCATGCCCATTGTTTTTTCTGAAATGGCTGACATTGCACGTGAGTACCCTCTGATCTTTTTAAAAAAAATACCAACGCCATTCGCTTTGCTTGGGTTTCAAAAAAGTATGAATGCGTATGTTGATGTACAAAGTGGTCGATGGATGGCAGAATATTTACCAGGCAGAGTTCGTGCATATCCTTTTTCACTGCACGAGAACCCAGCAAAGCCAGGTGAGTTTGGTATTGTTGTGGATTCACAGTCTTCCTTGTTATCCACAAACGATGGGCAACCTTTGTTTGCTGACGGAAAACCGACACAGATTCTTTCTGACCGTATAAAGCTTCTTGAGCAGATGCAGAAGGCACAGGCCACCACTGTAAATATGGTAGAAACTATTCGAATTGCTGACCTGCTCAAAGACCAAGCTATCAAGATCAAAATGAAAGGCACTGAAGACTCTCAGCTTACAGGCATCCAAATTGTGGATGAGAAGAAGCTCAATTCCATGTCACACGAGGACTTTGCCAAACTACGCGATAAGGGTGCACTTCCTCTTATTTACGCTCACCTGCTGTCTCTGGCCAACCTTCGACGCGGCCCACTCAAAGGTTATACTCCCGTGCAGACCGCCGACAGTCTCGGATTTATTATCGGCGACGACGACATGATCTCATTTCAATAAGGAGTTTCAATGCATATTTTCACCGATGGAATCAGCAAAGTCAGCTTTTCCAACAATAATCTCCGCATTACAATGATACAGAACGGTCCGGACAACACCCAGTTAGAAGCAGGCACCCTGATTATCCCCATCAATCAAGCCGCGCAGTTCGTCAACTCCATGGCAGGCGGCCTGAAGCAACTTGACGAACAACTTAAAGCGAAAGCACAAGAGTCTTCCGATAAGAAACAGTAATGGCCCTTGGAATCTGGGACTAGATCTGGAGATAATCACGGACAGCATGATATTCTACGCAAAGCTTGGGTTGTAATGAAGTGACCCGCACCTACCCCAAGGCACACAAGCTCTCCGTCGGCTACGACCAGAAAGAAGACCGCCTGTTCCTGATCTTTCACCTACAGAACGGCGGTTTTCGCAAGGCGTTTCTGTCTCGGAGAATGCTTGGGGCTTTGCTTATCCGCATGGGAGCAGTATTGTCCACCAGCCATCCCAATGCTGGTTTTACTGCTCAAAGAGACGAAGTGCTGCAAATGGAACACGTTGCATCGATCTCAGTGGGCGGAGGTATAAGCAACGCCGACCAAACCCCACAAACTCAACAAACCAAGCAAACCCAACAACTCCCCACCGAGTTTACCGTAGTCTACTACGTAACCGCCGCTCACCTTGAAATGCAGCAAGATGCTCTGGTTATCGGCTTTTCCGGCGATAAACTGAACATGCAGCAAGACGCACCCGAACCCATAGCCGCGCTGGCCCTAGGACGTTCCGAGGCGCATCAGGTACTTCGGCTGTTACGGGATAAGGCGGAATCTGCCTGCTGGAATGTTGAGCTGCCTGCTCAGTGGATGAAGCCGTTGGAGTTCGGGAAAGCATTGGAGGCGCAGTAACAATGAAGCCTAACCATGCGCCAGCTTTTTCTTGACGAGCCGTAGTCGATCGAATACAATTCGAGCATGTTTACGATCAAACAGCTTCCAGAGTTTGCCGAATGGCTGTTGCACATTCGTGATACTGTGACGCGATTGCGCTTAGCCAAACGTCTGGACAAAGCGGAGCGCGACCTGCTGGGAGATGTAAAGCCGGTGGGCGATGGCGTTTATGAGATGCGCGAGGACTTCGGACCTGGCTGGCTGTAGTGTCCAATAAAACGCCGCACCCTTTCCAATGACCATATAGCGTAATTTTTTAAAAATTATGCTACCAAAGGGTCGACAAATTGCCTGCTTGACCACAGAATTTTCCAAATTCAGGGTCTCAATCAGTTCAAAACTTGGCTTCCAGGCTATCCAAGCCAGCCATTTGACGCAACAATGCCTCGGCTGTCGTGCGCCGATCTGATGGTTTCAAACACTTCAGGCTTTTGTCCTACACCCAGGCGTAGCTGTGATGCAGACCGTTCAGCCAGGAATACGACACCAGCTTGCGGCCAGCAAAGCCTTGCGACAGAATGCAGTTCGGGCATTTCTCTTGGGCACGTGACTTCACCGGAGCGAAGCCACTCTTGGCTATATGGGGCCGAGCCGTGTTGTAGAACACCTTGAAATCGTTCAGCAGCCGGTTGAGATGTGTTTCCCCCAGCGGGATAATATAGTCCAGTAGGTCTTCTTGCAGCGTTCGGTTGAAACGCTCCACGATCCCGTTCTGCCAAGGGCATTTGTAGTCGATGCGCAGCACCTTGACGCCCATGTTTGGAAGGGTTTGGTTGACCACAGGCACGAAGATGCTGTCTCGGTCCACCACCATGAACTTCGGAGCTTTGTCGAAAGGAAAGGCTTCTCGCATCTGCTGAGAAACCCACTCAGCTGTTGGATAATACGTTGCAGCCGTCCAGATCAATTCACGAGTTCCATGGTTGATGATATTCAGGATATACATCGGCTTACAGCAGATATTGAACACCTGCTTGAAATCCATCCCGCACGTGAAATGGCAATGCAGAAAGGTTTTCCAGCCTGGGTCTTGCTGGCACTTGGGCGGCTTCCCAGACGGATTCGGCTTATAGCCTGCTTCTCTCAGGATTTTCCTGACAGTATTTGAGTGGATCGATTCATTCAGCTGGCTTTTGATCATATTCGCGATTCTGCGAGGAGAATAACCAGGATTCTCTTTCTTGAGGCAAAGCACCAACTCCTTGAGATATTCTGCTACTTCAGGCCTGCCTCGCTTGGAGATGGGCTTTGCCGACTTTCGTGCCCAGATCAAAGCCTGGCGATTCTTCCACCAACTGACCAAGGTCTTGGGCCTGATCTGGGTATAACGGGTGATTCGGGCGGATATCCTGTGCAGGAAGGCAAGGATCAGCTTCTGAAAACCTGAGAGAGCAGGACGTATTTTGAACAGCCTCACGCTCCACGAGGGCTTGTTTTTCTTGGCGTTCTGGTTGGATACCACCCTGTTCTTGAAGCCTGCAAGCACAATCCTCATGGCGTACATCTCGAATTTCAAGCGAACTCGTGCCGCCACATCCATCCGATACCGCCGAGAATTGCAAAAGCCCGCAACATAGCCGCACAGAAATATCACTGCCCAGACAATAGGCTCCACAGATGCTCCGGAAGGTCAGGTTGATCTCGAAAGGCTATCTTGCCTTGCTCAAAATGCTGGCCTAGTATCGCTCTTTATGACCGAGATCAACAAAAAGCACGATACGTTCTTCCGGGAAACCATGAGCCACAAGGACGCCGCCGACTTCCTGGTCAATTACCTTCCGGCAAAGGTGTTGAAGCATGTCCGGCTTGATATGCTGGCAGCAATTCCCGCCAAAAATAAAAATCAAATCATAACAAATGGATATAGATTTCCAGAAAAATAGTTTTTCGTAAACTTTCTTGAAAATCAGTATACGTGCCTCTTTCTTAATTGCCATTGTACATTGAGGTTATCACGGATGCGCGACTCCTTCTCCCGCAAGCAACTCAGCATTCCTGGCCTGTTGCGTAAAGCCCGCCAATGCTTTGCCGCAATCCCTGATAAGTTAGGCTACGACATACCGCTGGTGGACCACTTGATGGCGGGGCTGGCGTTATTTGGCCTCAAGTACCCTTCACTGCTTCAGTTCGACAAGGACGGAAGGCAAGGTACAACGCCCGCAAATCTCCAGTCGCTGTATGGCATCAAACGCCCTCCCTGCGATACCCGCTTTCGAGAGCGTCTCGATGAAGTCGATCCTCGCCAGTTGCGCTCCCTTTACAAGATTTTTTTGAGCATGCTCCAGCGCGGAAAGGGGCTGGAAGGGTTCAGCTATCTGGATGGGCACTATCTCCTCTCGTTGGACGGAACCGGTTATTTCTCCTCGCCAACCATCCATTGCGCGCAGTGCTGCGAAAAACACCACCGCAACGGCAAGGTCACCTACTACCACCAGATGCTCGGTGCCGTGCTGGTGCATCCGGACCATAAGGAGGTCTTTGCGCTCGCGCCCGAACCGATCCTGAAGCAGGATGGGGCTACAAAAAACGACTGCGAGCGTAATGCCGCCAAGCGGTTGCTGGAAGACCTGCGCCGCGAGCACCCTCACCTCAAGCTGATCGTCATCGAGGATGCGCTAGCCTCCAACGGCCCGCACATCCGCCAGTTGAAGGCCCAGGACATACGCTTCATTCTCGGTGCCAAGCCCGATGACCACAAGTACCTGTTCGACTGGGTCAATACAGTGCCTACCACCGTCGAATACACGGAGATTGATGAGGGCGGAACCAGCCATCGGTTTTCGCTATCTCAACGGCGTCCCGCTCAATGACGCCAATTTCGACCTGGAGGTCAATTTTTTCGAGTATTGGGGGACCACCCCAAAGGGCAAGGTCGTCCATTTCTCCTGGGTGACCGACATCCTGATAACCCCTGCAAACATTATGGAGCTGATGCGAGGAGCCCGCGCCCGCTGGAAAATCGAGAACGAGACCTTCAATACCCTCAAAAACCAAGGCTATCACTTCGAACACAATTTCGGTCACGGCAACCAAAACCTCAGCACTGTGCTGATGCACCTGATGATGCTGGCATTTTTGATCGACCAGATCCAGCAACGCTGCTGCCGCTTGTTTCAGGCCGCCGTGTCTGCAGCGCAGGGCAAGAGCCGCTTTTGGCGGCTACTGCGTAGTGCTTTTGATCTCTGCCTGATTCCCGATTGGGAGACACTTTACCGCTGGCTCATCCATCGAACCGGCATCCCACTGACATGCGACACGTCTTAAGAGCTGGCTGTGATCGATCGTGTTCGACGTGAGGGTTTTTGTGAGAATTTTTGAGGAACAGCCAACCAGCTATCTAGCCACAATCCCGCGCCGCAACGCACGGAAGGCCTTGCTTTGCCTCCGCACTTGGCATGGGGGCGTTGGCGTGTGCAGAAGGGTATCAGAGCCGCGGAGCGGGAATTGCTGATATGCTGGCCATCTGATTGCCTTGCCTGCTCATCTTCATTATTATTTCACCAAAAAGACAACAGGAGAAGCATATGGTTACTGCTGAACAGATATGCCACGAGGCCAACAGGCTTCCTCCAAATGTCCTGCCTACCGTGCTGGATTTCATACTCTTTCTTCAAAAACGAACGACTGAAAACCAAGAAAACGATTTGGTTATGGCGCAGGAATCAAGCACGTTGCCTCTCTGGAACAATGAAGAGGACGAGGCATGGAATGAAGTACCGACCAGGTGAAATCGTTCTGCTACCCTTTCCCTTCTCTGACCATTCCGCCCGTAAAAAGAGGCCTGTGCTGGTTTTAAGCCAACCAGATGCGCGAGGGGATTTTGCTTCCCTGGCGATCACCTCCAAGGAAACTCACGAAAAAGCGTTTGCCCTTATCCAAGGACACTTAAACGTCCATCCTTCCAGGTTTTTCCTTGTGGCCTGTTCCAAACGTATTTTTAAAAAACTGTACCAAAACTGTACCAAAACGCTGATTTTTCGATTTTGCACAAAAAAAGGGTTTACGTTTTTCAACGTAAACCCTTGATTTTCTTGGTGGAGCTGAGCGGGATCGAACCGCTGACCTCTTGAATGCCATTCAGACGATTACACCATCACCCACCTTCACAGCATATCACAATTTATTGACATTTCAATGTATTAACCATATACATCTTTCACCAGTGATCACGCAAGACCCCCCTCTTTCATCCCAAATCGCGGGACAAAAGCGGGACAACTTTTCTCAAAGCTGGTGGAAGATATGAAAAAACAAGTCTGGTTCAAGTCACCTTATCCTGGCGTGAGATACAGAGAGCATGAAACACGGCGGCTCAGCCCAGGTGCCCCTCAAAAGGATCGGTATTATGTTATTCGCTATAAATTAGAGGGGAAAGACAAGGAAGAGAGCCTGGGCTGGGCATCCAAGACCTGGACTGAGGTCGGCCAGGATGGAAAGCTGATCAAGTTTGGGTGGACGGAAAAGAGAGCGGCTTCGTTGTTGGCTGAACTCCAAGAAAACCAGCGACTAGGCACTGGCCCTCGCACCTTGAAAGAAAAGCGTGAACTTGCGAAGCGCAAACAGGCCGAGGAAGAAACCGTCAGGCAGAAAGCTGAGGCCCTGGAGCGCCAAGCATCGGTTGCCAAGTTGACCTTCGCGGAAATCTTTGTAGGCCCCTACATGGATGAGCAGCGCCTTTGCGGAAAGAAAGCAACGTCCATCGAGACGGAGAACGTACTGTTCCAGAAATGGATCAAGCCTGCAATCGGCAACCTGCCCCTTGCTGCCATTGGCAAGGCTGATTTGGACGCGATCCGCACCATAATGTTGAACAAGGGCATGGCGATCCGATCCTTCCTGTACGTTTTGGCGATCATCTCTCAGGTGTTCAACTTGTGTATCGGAAAAGAGACCTACTCGGGAACGAATCCTGTAAGCATTTACAAGAAAGCTCGGCGTAAGCAGCTTACCTTTGACAACAAAAAGCAGCGTTTCCTGAGCGATGCCGAAGCCGCAGAGCTCCTGAATACCATCAAGGCCCGGAGTTTTACCCTGTATCATGTTTGCATGGTTTCCCTGTATGCCGGTCTACGTGCATCGGAAATCTTCCGGCTGCGCTGGGCGGACGTGGACCTGAGCAACAGATTTCTGTTCATCAAGGACACCAAGACCGGGCCAAGCCGCAATGTGCCCCTGCATGAAAACCTGATCGCCATGTTCCGGGAGATAGGCCCTGGCGACAAAACGTCCCTGGTCTTCACGGGCAAGGGCGGCAAGCCTTTGTCTGAAGTCTCTCGCACGTTTGACCGCTGCGTGGATGAACTGAAGCTGAACGAGGGGATCGACGACCGCCGGCAGAAGTTGACTTTCCACAACCTCCGCCATTCCTGCGCCTCCTGGCTGGTCATGCAAGGCGTGGACCTCTACACCGTCGGAAAGCTGCTGGGGCATACCACAAGCCGCATGACCGAAAGATACAGTCACCTGAGCGAAGAACACATGAAGCAGGCCATTGGAAAAATCGGCAGGAAACGCGACATGGACAAGGCTATCCCTCTCCAACCTGCCGAGAACCAGTAGGCGCTCCCACTCTCTATATCTTGACCTTATACTAAAAAGAAGTATTTGATGGCCTGGACGGTACAGATCACGCCAAAGGCGGGCAAAGCCCTTATCAAGCTGCCCGCAAGGATCAGGGAAACTCTGGTGCTCCTGGCTCGGGACATCGAGTTGGCCGGCCCTGTCCGAGGCGACTGGCCCAACTATGGCAAACTTGGCCATGGTCGCCACCACTGTCACCTGAAGAAAGGGCGGCCCTGTTACGTGGCTGTCTGGGAAGAGTGCGAAAATGAGATCAAGCTTGTGGAGATCACCTATGCTGGAACACACGAAAAAGCCCCATACTGAGACCGTTGAGGTCGTCTTTCGCGGCCCTGCGGATCACCTGAACGACGCGGCTGAGGCCATGGCCGGACTTGGCTTTGAGCGCATGGACCAGTCACGGCCCTGGCAGGAATACTTTCCCGAGATCACTGACCAGACCATGCCCGGCGTCTGCCTGCGGGCGGCCCGCACCAGGGAGGGAGTCACCCAGAGCAGGCTTGCAGAGATGACCGGCATCCCGCAACGGCACATCTCCGAGATGGAGAACGGCAAAAGGCCCATCGGAAAGAAGAGCGCCCAGATCATCGGCAAGGCACTCAATTCCGACTACCGGGTACTCATGTAATCAGGTTACATCGGAACTAAACATGGGCATCAGACGCAACTGGCGCGATCCAGACGAATATGTTTTCACCAAGAACTTGAACTTTTTAGGATGGGGTTGGGAGTTCCTTCGACGTAATCCTGAATATCAGCGAGATTATGAACTACAAAGTGGAACAGAAGAAGACAGGGAAAAGTTCTACGAGGTCAATGCCAAATACGACGACAAGGCGATATTTGAGATCTGTGAGATAAAATGGCTGATTCAAGAATTTATTAATCCAGAAGATGATAATCCACACATTGACGTATCTCTTGAGGGAATTCCTTCTCCAGAGATGTATGGATTACAATATTTTCTGTCTGAAATAGATGAAGGCCATTATAGCCAAGACATGGTATTATACAAATTTAATCTCAATTACAACATTTCTGGGCAAATTAAGAAAGCCAAGGAGTATTTAGAACAGATAAAGAATGCACGAGAGCAATTTCAAAGAATGAAAGATCCAAAAAATCAAACATTTGACAATAAGAGGTTTCTTGAGAAGAAAAAATCTACATGGATTACATACTTACGTACACTAGATGCAGAAAATGAATTCCAGATGAAAAATGATGGAAGCACACAGAAAAAAGATATTTCAGAGGCTATATTTCCTCATATAGATAACACATATGACAAGGCGTATCCAGCCAATGACCTTTATAAAAAAAATCTACTCGCAGCAAGGTCAATGGTCGACGATGGATTCAAACACCTTTTTGTCAACGCAGTAATAAGTGTAAATGAATAACATCTCAAACTAAACAACCACCAGCTGAAAAGCTGGTGGTTTGAATCAGCGGACTGAAAGTCCCAGCTAAAACCGGTAGGCTTCGCAGCCGGTACTAACGAGCTTTATACGGATCCACATTGCATGCAGGCTCTCGGCAAGCTGATTTTCATTATGTAAACATAGGATTGCCGTATCCAAGTGTCCACTGGATGCTAACTCGTCAAGCTGAAAAAAATTGCTGAAGCCGAACACGTCGTGAATCCAACCGCTACTGGAAGTTGCCCGGTCGGGGTTTTAACCTTGGACTCGGGCGAATAAATCCTGCACACCCCTCGCCGATAGAGAGTACGTCAAACAGGTACCTCGCATCAACACCCACTCCATCCATTAGTCAGCCAACCACGCCACCCAGGGAAAAAACACTTCAAGTAAAGTTTCCCTTATACAGCCGCAGTGCTCACAGGGCATCACATTGTTCAGTTAACCTGAACAAGGAGTTGCACAATGAGCACTGTAGAAATGCCGAATTTTCTCGTCGAACTTCGAGAAACTGACCCCAAGAAATCTGCAATCATTGAAGAGCTTTACAAAGCCTGTCCGCCAGTTTTCTCCCGGAGCGACGCACCAGCGACGCACCCCAGAACATTGGCGAACAAGGACTCTTTGGGCGTTGGCCCCAAAGGGCGCTTCAGCAACGGACGCAAAGTTTGGTATTTGCGCACCCCCTATTTCGAATGGCTAGCCAAGAACATCACGGTTTAAGGAGAAGGCGCAACGACATGCATAATAATGCAATTCCAGTCAGTTACAGCCGAATCCCTGACGCACCGCCTGACCCCGGTTAAAAAATGAAAGTGGAATGCCGGGCAGGAGACGGCACTCAATCAGTGGGGGCCGTGATTCCGAAATCAACTGATCTCAGACCGAGGATTACATCATGGAAAACAAAATCGACGCGTTCAAAAAAAGTTTTGAAATGGACTATCAATTTGCGGGTCTACTACATCTGTACGCCCGGACAAGCAACCTGCTCACCGACGAAAGTCGTCTTGATGTATTAGATTATGTCTATGACGTTCTCATTTTTGTAGAGCGAATGGCAAACTGGATGCAGTTCGACGAAGAGAACGTAAAGTACATTACAAGGATCTGTTACGAAGAACTTGAAAAAATTGCTGGTGAAAGAGCGAAAGCAGTTTTTCAGCGCATCGAAGACTACGGCGAATGTGATCCATTCACATATAATTCTTTAAAATGTTTCCTGAGAGAATACAAAGAAATGGACGATCACATCAAAAGTATCAATGAACCGTAAATGTCGGAGGCAATTTGAATACACAATAGAATTTTACTTATTCATAACGAAAAGCCTCGAGAGCTGCCACTGCTCTCGAGGCTGAAAACAGATTATTGTGCGACTGCTGCTGAAGAAGCAATGTAGTGACAGGTATTGTAATAGTCAAGCATTTTTCGCCACCTTTCGCACAGCTATATCGGTAACATCAACCGAGCATCTGCTCAAAGGTGGTTATGAGGAATGGAACAAAGCAATGTGAATCTAAAGGTTCAGAAAGCCCCTTGCCAAATTAGAGATGTCGCACTTTCCTACGCGAAATCTGGTCTCTCAGTCATTTCTACAGATCCAAAAACAAAAATGCCATTTGGTTACAGGAGATGGATCGATTATCAAATCCGCATAATAACTGAAAGCGAGATCAGTAACCGTGAATGGCCTGGGCTTGCGATCATTTGTGGTGAAGTATCTGGGGAACTGGAATGTATCGACTTTGATTACCTTGCGTCATGGGTTGAGGATTGGGAAGAACTGGTTGAAATGGAGGCACCTGGGCTGACGAGAAAATTGCTGAAGCAGAAGACGCAGAGCGGAGGAGAGCATCGATGGTATCGGTGTCCCGAGATAAGCATCCCAGGGAGCATGAAGCTGGCTCACGACAAGGTCGAGGTGAGTGGACCCGGTGAGCATGAATATATTGGAAAAAAGCACAAAAGTGAAAAAGTCGGGTGCAAGTATTTCATTTTCCCTTGCATGATCGAGACCAGAGGCCAGAAAGCATACGCCTTGACCGCACCGACGGCAGGATACGAGTTGGTTTCGGGCTCATTCGAGAATGTGCCGGTGATCACTGCCGCCGATCGGGAGGTTCTTTTCAGGGCGGCCAGGGTGCTGAATAGAAAGATCAGCGAGCCGAAAAGCCAACAAGCGACTGCGAGTAATGGACTACGGCCCGGGGACATCTACAATGCCGAATGCACGGATATCCGGCCAATGCTTGAAAAGCATGGCTGGAATAATTCCGGCAAAGGTTTCGGCAAGTTCGAATACTGGATTAGACCAGGGAAGGAACGCGGCTGGAGCGCTTCAGTCATCGATGGCCGTCTGCTTTGCAACTTTTCTTCCAACGCATCCCCACTTGAACCCAACACGACCTACACAGCGTTCGCACTACTGGTATATCTTGAATATAACGGAGACTTCAGGGCAGCAGCAAAAGCGTTGAGCAAGGACTCCGAACTACAGCCTGACCACGAGCTACTGTTTCGCAAGGCATGCGATCTGCGAAACAAGGGCCTTTTAGTGAGTGAGTCTGAAGAACTTGTGAGGAAGGAAGCTGAACAACGCAATATACATGTCACAGACGACCAAATAAAAGGGGTTGTTGGCCGTGCCTTTGTTTACAAAGAAGGCAAAGCGCCATCTGAACACCCTCTTCATACGGTTTCAAAAAAGCTTGGCATCAACATCAAGCGTGTTATCAAGCTGGGAAAATCAAACTGCAGATGGCTGCTCGAATTACAAGACGGGACACGTATCGACATCGGCTCTACATCTAATCTAAACTCTTGGAAAAGAACGATGGAAGCGATCCAAGAGCGAACTAGAATCACAATACCGAAGTTTAAACCAGACACATGGCTTTGCATCTCTGCCAATCTTGCTCTGGCTGCGGAAGAGGAACACTTACCGGAGCAACTTGAGGTTTTTGCACAATGGCTTAATGATTTTGTGCATAATTGCAGCTACTTCGATGTATCCCTCAATAATCCAGACAATTGGAAACAGAATTTTGAATGTGGAAAAACTTTTTTTCAAGAAGGAAATCTATACATATTTGCTGACGATTTCGTGAACCACCTCAATAATTTTGTGGGAACCAACATGACTCATCAGCAAGTCTTCGAGAAACTGAGATTGATTGGATTTGAAAACAAGGGCAAATCAGTCCGGATAAGGGGGCAGGTGAAGAACAAGTCCGCCTGGTTCATAAACTACGAAGCTTTCATCGAAAAACTCGGAAAGTATGAGGGTATAGGTGATGACTACTATTACACCGAAGAGGAATAATTATTGGATTATCATTGCTTAGAAAATCGAGCCACCAGTAACAGTGTATATATACGGAATAAAAAAAACTTGATCAATTATATCTTTGTTACACTGTTACAATGGCTCAACCATGCGGGTAGAGATATGTTTTTTCATTCTTACATCTTTCTTACAGCATTGTTACAGACTCTTACATTTCCTCTTATAATTGCACGACTTTTTGGTTGGTATTTAAATGTGTGTATATAGGGGCAGCCGCCCCCCCCAAGTATCCCTACCGTAAGGGGTCCGAGGGGAGTGGTGGAGCGGCGAGGTTACTTTTTGGCCCCCCGGATGCGCGAAGTCGCCGCACTGCGCAAGGAACGCCAAGCCCAAGCCGGGCTGTAAGCAAACCGTCCGACTTAATGCCGACGCGAACCGGGAGGGTCTATCCGGCCCTCCCACTCTCACACCGCCTCTCAACTCTCCGCACCTCTTCCTCACGCCACATTGCTTGCCAGCCATCCCAGCCCACTGCCTGAACCTTCACCTCACCCCGCTTCTCTCCACCTACCTGTTTCCGCTCATTCTTTCCAGACCAGCCAAAACTTCGCTTCAGGACCATCATCGCGAGCTGAACCTGCCCAGGCGTTGAATCCCTGCCCACCAGAAGACTCTCCCAATAATCCTCAATTACGAGCCGCGCCCTGCCCAGAACAGCAGAAAACTGTGAACGGGCCGTCGACTGTTTCTCCATATAATTCAGGCTACTGACCTTTGTGAAACCAAGGGCCATGGCCAGACCGGGCATTGTTGGCGGGATGCAACTTTCGTCACATCTGGCAAAGTATGCCTCTATTGCATCTTCCAACTGCCTCTTGTTCTTGAACTTTCGTGGCCGGCCTCCCTTCTTCTGCATAAGATCACACTCCTTACCGCCATCTATTATATTTTTAAATCTATTTTACTAGCTCTATCTATAAATCAATGCTTAAAATTTTTCAAAAAATTTTTGGCCGACTTCCTCCTGAGAAAAGCGTTTTGGAATCGGCTTTTTCTGGCCACAGGCCTGTCCATCTTGGTCTGCGCTCAAGCCTCACGAAACTGACTGATCGGGCCGCGGTTGGGCTGAGGGTGAACTGGACCGCAAGCAGGCGACGTGCTGCTAGCGATCCAGTCCAGACCCGCTCGCCTTGATTTTGCCCATATTCAGTGGTGGATGAGCTGTAATTAAAGGTACTTGGAGTCCCGTCACCTTGAATGTGGGGTGGGGGGGGGTGCCTGAACACTTACCGAAGGAGGCAGTACCATGGACGTACTTTGAGCTCATTACACAGCAGTCCGCTAGGCTAGGTCGCAACCCCATGTGGTGCTGCGGCCTTTTTCGTTCTGAAACAACAGTCAGGAGGAATTATGTGCACAAACCGAGTTCGTTACCGAGGCCAGACGCTGAGCTGCGGAGCCACAATCACTCGGCTGGACACTAACGGGGTCATCCGACGCGAGACGGTCCATTGCTACGATTGCGTCAAGGAGGCGGCACTGCGCTGGAGCATGGCGAAGTGCGAGGCGTATCTGGGTGAGTTCTGGGATCACGACGAGCCCGTCGATCTGCCCGCCCTGCAAGCGGCGTAGAGTTGTGATTCCTTGTGTGGTGGCCCTGTTGGAACGTCAACCGCTGTCAATCGTCAATATCTCTAACCAACCGACTAACCGCCATACAAACCGAAATACTAAAAGGAGAACACACCATGATGAAAATTGAAACCATCACCAACCCGACCACTGGCCAAGTTGTCGAACTTTGCACCGCTCGCGGATGGACCGGCAACCCTGAGTATTCGAAGTTTTTCCCAGGCGATGAGAACAAGCGGAGCCGCTATGTCACCTATCTGTTGGCCACAGACGACGAAACCGGCGAACGCGTGGTCCTGCGCGTCAATTTCTGGAACGGCATTGGCGAGACGGCGCATCGGGCTCTGGAGGACAAGAGCGCGCTCATCGAACTGAACGGATGCCGGGTGTCGCATTACACGGACTTGTACGGCGTCCAGCGTTTCAGCGTGAACGTCAACCGCGAAGGTGAGTACAAGGTCCTGGACTTCACGCCGTTCGTACCTGCCGGGACTGGCTTCAAGGAGATTGTGGACAAGGCCAAGCGCCCCACTTCCGCTACTGTCGAGGAGACATGCGAAGTACCTTTTTAACGAACCTGCCTGAACCTGGAGGAGAATAACCAGAGATCGATTCGAGCACCTACTATCCCCGACTGAGCCGCACAGCGATTGAGCTGGAGCGGTTTTTTTTGCGCCCAATTTCCGGCTCCAGGCCGGAGCAAGCGACTTGTTGAAGGCCGTGCACCATGGATTGTTCAAGGTGTGCGGCCTTCGTTGTTTCAAAACCATGGAGGACGCCATGAATTACGTCGAAGCCCAAATCAACCATTTGTTCTTCCGTTGCCCACGTGGTGGATACCCAGCGCCACACCCTGGAGCGATCAACATCAACGCCGCGCCTGTGGTCATCAGACCGAAAGGCAGCAAAGCCTGGCGGCCTGTCCACGATAGGAAGTCGATTGCTTCCCCTATGCCCGAACCAAAACCGCACAGGAGGCTTGCACATGCATAAGATGCTGCACCCACAACGAACATTACAGGTTGGCAACATTGCCGTGCCCTACATCGGGGACGGCCGTGTCCTGCTGGTCGAGAAGACCCATCTTCAGGCTCTGGCGATGCAGGACATGAACCGCATCAAGGCCATGCGCTTAATTCACGCGCGCGGCTACAGCGAGAGCGGCTCTCTGGAGATGGGCGAGATTGACGAGGCGCTGAAGGAGCTTGGCATTCGCGTCTGGGAGTGGCCAATCCCGCACTTCGACACCTGACCAGCAAATCCGCAACTGGCGCGAGAAGCCCGGAAGCAAACGATGCTCCGGGCTTTTTTGCGCCCAAGATACAGGAGGTGCTTCGATGCACTTTTACGGCAAGGACGTTTCAGACATGCGCATCACCGAGATCAACAGGCTGTTCAGGCAATACGACGAGTCGAGCAAGTGGCCGATTCAGGGCCGCTTCAACGTCACTGAGCGGGCTATCCGGCGTGTCAGAGACAACATCCTGCGGCACATAGGGAGCACTGGCGGCTGCGAGTACGCCTGCATCCTGGATGCTGAAATCGAGCAGATCATTCAGTCCAACCAATAGGGAGGCAGCATGACGAACACGGCAACACAGACGGTCCAGGAATTGTTCCATCCTACCTTCCCGCCCGTGCCCTGGGCGGTCCGCGAACAGCACCAGTGGCAGCACTTCGTGCCCCCAGCCACTGCCTATCAATTCCGCCCGGAAGTGACCGCCGACTTCTTGGGCTGGTGGCAGTTCGGCGGCCTGTCCTGCCTGATTTCAGGCCCTACGGGCAGTGGGAAGTCATCTTTGGTCAACGAGGTTGCGGCCCGGAGCAATGCCCCGGTCTTCCCGGTCACCGGCCACAACCGGCTGGAGCTGATCGACCTGATTGGCCAGTACATCCCAAATTCCAACGGCGGCTTTGTCTACGAGTACGGGCCGCTGCCCATGGCCATGAAGGTTGGCGGCGTATTCCTGTTCGACGAGATCGACCTTGTGGACCCGAGCACACTTGTCGGCCTGAACACCGTCCTGGACGGCAGGCCGCTGGTTGTGGCGGCAGGCGGCGGCGAGGTGATCCACCCGGCGGTCGGCTTCCGGATCATCGCCACGGCCAACACGACCGGCCAAGGTGAGGGAGAGGCCAACGGCTATTCCGGGACGCTCAAGATGAGCAAGGCGTTCATGAACCGCCTGAAGTGGACGTTCCTTCTGGATTACCCGGAGCCAAACGTCGAGATCGACATCCTGGAGCAGCTTCTCGGCAATCGGGACATCTCCGAGCAGATGGTCAACTTCGCGGGTGAGATTCGCAAGATGCACACCGCCGAGGAAAATCCGATTCCGGACACGCTCAGCACCAGGGAGCTGGTCGAGTGGGCGAAGGCCGCGCAGTTCTTCCGCAAAGTCCCACGGATCAAGAACCCGCTGGGCCATGCCTTGAAGTACGTGGTCGTGAACAAAGCTTCAACCGAGGGCAGGCCGATCTTCGCGGAGACCTTCCAGCGCATCTTCAATGCTGAGCTTTAAGGAGGTGATGCTCCACCACAAACCCACACCCCGAGGCACCGGGCGGTCAACTTGGCCGCCCGTTTTTGTTTTCAACCACTGACCAACGGAGGACCCCATGACAACAGACCGCATCTTCGCCAACTCGCTGGGCCTGATCCTGGACATCCGGACCTGGAGCGGCAGCAAGAACTTGAAGCCCGAGGACTTCGCCGGCGTCGAGCTTCCACCCGAGGAGCTGGTTTCGCTTGGTAGCAAGCGCCTGCACAACCGCGAGGCCTTCAAGCCAATCCAGGCCGTCCGGACCAAGGCTGTGACCTACCTCGAAGGCGTGGCCCTGTCGCTCTACTCCGGAAAGATATGGATAGCCCCTGAGGCCAGAAAGGACGAGATCGAGATGGCGCTTGCCGACTTGGCCAGGGAGTTCGCCACCGAGAAGGACAAGTTCCTGGCGGGCTTCCACCGGGAACAGGATGCCTGGCTGGAAAAGAACAGCCGCTGGGCGTCCATCTTGCGGCCCTACCTGGAGACCCCGGCCAGCGTGGAGAGCAAGTTTGGCTTCACCTGGCGCTGCTTCAGGATGTCCTCAGCAGAGAACGACCAGGAGTTTGCCGAAGTCCTGACCACGGACTTGACCGGCACGATGCTTCGCGAAATCACGATCTTGGCCGGTGAGACACACCAGTCTCTAAAGGACCGGGACCGGGCCACCTTCAAGAACCTGAACCGCCTGGACCGTTTGGCTGAAAAGCTGCGCGGTCTGAGCTTCGTCAATCCCGGCGTGTCCATCATCGAGGCCGAGCTGCAGCAGTTCCTGGATCAGCGCGATTCAGGAGGGGCACTGACCGGAACTGCGCTCTTCATGCTGACCCGCCTGCTGGTCCAGTTGAAATCCCCGGACGTTCTGAAGGACATCCTGGCCGCTGCCGAGCAGGGGGACGCCTACACGTTCACCTACGAGCAGCCACAGCCCAAGACGGACACCATCGTTCAGCCCCAGCCCGAGATTCCGGCTCCCCAGCCGGTCAATGTCCCTCCGGTCATCACCCAGCCCACCCCGCAGCCCAGGCTCCCTGACGCCTGGTTCTAAGGAGGTAACATGATGCAACTTCAGTCTGTTGACGCAGAGTTGTCGCGCTTGGCCGCTCAAGCCCAGGACAGCCCGGCATCGTCGCCCCAACGACTGACCCCATCGCAGCTTGCGGTCCTGGCCACCGGCTTGGGCCGCAAGCACGGGGTGAAGGTCGTCTTTGGCGACAGCCGCACAGCCCAGACGGACGGCGAGACAGTGGTCATGCCCCTGACCAGCAAGGAGAATTCCTGGATCGTGCGGGGGTATCTGGATCACGAAGTGGGCCATGTCCGGCTCACCAACCTGAACATCATACCGCAAGAGAGTCCCCTCCACCGTAGCTTGTGGAACGTCCTGGAGGATGTGCGCATCGAGAGAACCATGGCCAGTCTGTACCCTGGCATGGCAACAAACCTCCGGGTGCTGATCTCCCAGCTTCGCAAGACCAAAGCCGGTGTATTCGAGCTTGCCCCGGACAGCCCGCCCGAGGCGGTGATCACGGCCTACGTCTCCCTGATGCTTCGCTCGCTCCATCTGGGCCAGCCTGAAGTTGCCGACTTGGCACAGAAGACCAGGGAGCAGTTCCTTAAGACCTTCGGCCCACAGATTGAGCGTGATCTGTTCGCCCTGATCTCCGACATCGAGACGGCGGGAAGTAGCGAAGATGTGGTCTCAATCGTTGGACGGATTATTGACCTGCTGAAACAGCGAGCCAGGGAAAAGCCGCCAAAACCCGAGCCGAAACAGCAGGAGAACCAGCCGCAGGAACACCCGCAGGAAGAGCCCCAGGAAGCCTTCCAGGATGGCCCTGAAGCGCCTCAAAGCGAGCCCCAGCCTGACATGCCTGACGAGGACAACGAAGGTGAGAACGGCGATACGGGCCAGCCTGAGAGTCCTGACGAAGATGTCGGGAAACAGCATGGAAACGGTGACGGCCAGACAGCCCAGCAAGGGGAATCTGGCCAGAATGAGGAACCCGACAGGGACCAGCCTGCCCACCCTGACAGCAGGGATGGAGGGCAACAGGAAAGCGACAGCCCTGGAGATTCAGACGAGCAACAAGCCGATGGTTCTGAGTCATCCTCATCTGGAAAAACCGGCGAAGATGCCAACAGCCAGGCCGCAGAGGAGCCAGGAAATGCCGACTGCGAAGCTGAGAACGATACGGACGATGAGGCGGATGGTGACGGTGACACCACGGACAGACAAAATAACACGATAATAGAATCCGGTAGCACTGGCGTGGGCGACTCGGGCGCAGCACCACCCCTCGACACGTCCCGCGTCGATCCTGTCCGGGAGGCTGTGATCCAGGCCCTACAAAGCCAGGAAGAGCAGGCCGATCTTGGAGAGCAACTCAAGGCCCTGGTCCGCCAGAGGGAGGCCGACCTCGGGCTGGACGCATTCTCAATACGGATAGCCACTCCCACGAGGCAGTCGACCTTGGCCGACTTCGGCTACCGAAAACACCTTATCAGATCCTCGACGTCCGTGGTGGCCAAATTGTCGGGAAAGCTCCGGGGACTGCTCCAGGCCCAGGCTCTGAATCACGCCAAGCCCAGTGCGGCGGGCAGTCGTATCGCCCGGTCTCGGCTGCACCGGATCAGGACTGGCGAGAGCAAGCTGTTTTTGCGTAATGACCAGGTCCGCCAAGTGAACACGGCCATCCACCTGCTGATAGATAATTCCGGCAGCATGCGCCTCGGACAGCGGTTTCCCATCACCAGAGACGTCTGTATGGCGCTGGTCAAGGCCCTCTCGCCCATCAGGGGCGTGAACCTGGGGCTGACCATCTTCCCGGCACATGGCCGGAGCACCACATGCGACCCGCACACGGGAGTACCCACCACCAGCGTTGACACCCTTATGATCCACGGACAGAAGCCCGGCACGATGATTTACTGGCCACCCAACGCCAATGGCGGAACGCCCTTGGCGGAATCCCTGCGATATGTCCTGTCGGCAATGTACAGTCTGACCGAGCCCAGAAAGATCGTGGTGATCCTAACCGACGGCGATCCGAATGATCGGAGAGATACAGAAATGGCCTTCAAGGAGGCAGCTGATCTGAAGATCGAGCTCGTGACGCTTGGGATCGAGGATGTCAGACACCCGGACATCTTCCCCGCCTTCGAGATTGTCGCCAACGTCAGAGATTTACCGGAGAAGGCGTTCCGGCTGCTGGAGAAGTTGCTGATCAAGTAGCTCACCGGCAAGCACATGACCACACAGGCCCAAGGCCCGTCATCTCAAGAGAATGGCGGGCCTTTGTGTTTCCATTCCAAATGCGAAGGAGGTTCGCATGGACCACGTCAGAGACCTGTTGGAACAACTGTATGCGGCGGAACCGACCTGCGAGAACCTGTCACATCCGGAGCACGTCGTGGTGAAGATGCTGCCCTACCGGGACAAGAAGATCGAGTATTTCGTTCTGTTTCTATTGGACAACAGGAACAACGTCATGGCCAAGCGGGTCGTTTCCAAGGGCACGGTCGATCAGACGCCCGTCTACATTCGCGAGATCATGCGCCTCGTACTTTTGAAACAGGCCAGCGGGATCATAGTGGCTCACAACCATCCGGGCGGTGATCCGTTGCCCAGTATTCAGGACCAGGAGCTGACCACTAGGCTCCAGAGCGCTGCCCAGCTGCTCGATGTGCGATTCCTGGACCATGTGATCGTCGCCCGCAACGGGCATTACAGCTTTCAGGCTCAGGGACTGCTGTAGCCCGCAGTTCTCAACCTCAAGCGTGTCAGGCCGTTGTCCTTCGGGGATGCGGCCTTTTTCATTCCACTCTCCCAAACCAAGGAGGCGATTTATGGCTACCCTGATCGGAATCGAGGAAGAGATCGGCAACATCCTGGCCGTAGCCGAGGAACTGGAAGACGAGCAGCAGGAGGCGGCCTTGGCCTATCTGGACGACCTTGCAATCCAGGAGGCCGAGAAGGCCGACGCCGTGGCCTTCGCCATGCGCAAGCGTCAGGCCGAGATCGACTTCCTGAAGTCGGAGGAAGAGCGGTTGCGCGGACGCCGCAAGGCTGCCGAGGTTCGGCTCATCATGTTCAAGGAGTATCTGACCAGCGTTTTCAAGCGTCTGGGATTGCAGAAGGTCAAGGGCGTGAAGTCAACGATGTTCTTGAGGAAAAGCAGCTCTGTCGAGGTCTTCGACCTGAACCAACTCCCCAGCAAGTTCGTTCAGACCCGGATCGAGTACGTCCCGATAAAGACGCAGATCAAGGATGAACTCAAGGTTGGCCGTGAAGTCCCCGGAGCCCAGATCGTCGAACGCCAGTCCCTCGTGATCAACTGATCCAGATCCACAACCCAACACGCGGCCCAAGGCCCAGCATCAATCACGGTGCTGGGCCTTTGCTTTTTCCATCTTCCACACAAGGAGGTTTCCCTATGTACACACCAGCAAAGCGTCAGCAGTCGAAACTCCGTCTCGGTCTCATCGGCCCCAGCGGATCCGGCAAGACCTACTCCGCCCTCTTGATCGCCCAGGGCCTCGGCGGAAAGATCGCCCTGCTCGACACTGAGCGCGGCTCTGGCAGCCTGTACGCAGATTTGTGCACCTACGACGTGGCCGAACTCTCGCCCCCATACGACCCTGGCCGCTACGTCCAGGCCATCCAGGGGGCGGCTGAAGCCGGGTACGACGTCCTGATCATCGATAGCCTGACCCACGCCTGGGCCGGCGAAGGCGGGATCCTGGAATTCGTCGACCGGGCGACGCAGGCCGTGAAAAACAATTTCGCCGCCTGGAGGGAGGCCAGCCCAAAGCATAACCAGCTTGTGGACGCCATGCTCGGAGCGCCCCTGCACATTATCGCGACCATCCGGAGCAAGACCGCTTGGGATGTCCAGAAAGACGAGCGGACCGGCAAGACCCGACCCGTAAAAATCGGGCTGGCTCCGGTACAGCGGGATGGGCTGGAGTACGAGTTCACGACGGTCCTGGAGCTGTCAGTGGACGGCCATATCGCGACGGCCACGAAGGACCGCACGGGCCTGTTCGACGGGTCGTACTTCACCCCTGGAAAAGCCACCGGCGAGAAGCTCATGGCTTGGCTGACCGGCGAGCCTGCCAACGGAAACGGAGATGGTCAGCCCGTAGATCCGCAGCCCAAGGGAAACGTCGTCCAGATCCCCCCGCCGCCCAAGCCTGCTCCGAGGACGGACAGCGGGACGACGGTCGTCGATCTGTTCGGCGTTCTGCGGACCTTGGGTCTTGGGGATCAGGTTGAGCTGTACGAGATGTACCTCGTAAAGAAGTACGGTCACGGCTCGAAGGATTTGACACCCGGGGAGATCAGTGAGCAGTTCATCACGCTGAGTCGGTGCAAGCGGGATGCGAAGATGCTGAAGCAGCTCACGGATTACTTCACGGCGCTGGTGAACTTCAGGAAGGCGGCGTAGCAGATAAATGCGCCGGAGAAGCCCTAAAGCTTGCAGGCTTCTCCGGCTTAAGGGCTTAGGTTGAAACTTGTGCTCAGCAATTCCCGCCAAAAATAAAAATTAAATTATAACAAATGGATATAAATTTCCAGGAAAATAGTTTTTCGTAAACTTTCTTGAAAATCAGTATACGTGCCTCTTTCTTAATTTCCATTGTACATTGAGGTTATCACGGATGCGCGACTCCTTCTCCCGCAAGCAACTCAGCATTCCTGGCCTGTTGCGTAAAGCCCGCCAATGCTTTGCCGCAATCCCTGATAAGTTAGGCTGCGACATACCGCTGGTGGACCACTTGATGGCGGGGCTGGCGTTATTTGGCCTCAAGTACCCTTCACTGCTTCAGTTCGACAAGGACGGAAGGCAAGGTACAACGCCCGCAAATCTCCAGTCGCTGTATGGCATCAAACGCCCTCCCTGCGATACCCGCTTTCGAGAGCGTCTCGATGAAGTCGATCCTCGCCAGTTGCGCTCCCTTTACAAGATTTTTTTGAGCATGCTCCAGCGCGGAAAGGGGCTGGAAGGGTTCAGCTATCTGGATGGGCACTATCTCCTCTCGTTGGACGGAACCGGTTATTTCTCCTCGCCAACCATCCATTGCGCGCAGTGCTGCGAAAAACACCACCGCAACGGCAAGGTCACCTACTACCACCAGATGCTCGGTGCCGTGCTGGTGCATCCGGACCATAAGGAGGTCTTTGCGCTCGCGCCCGAACCGATCCTCAAGCAGGATGGGGCTACAAAAAACGACTGCGAGCGTAATGCCGCCAAGCGGTTGCTGGAAGACCTGCGCCGCGAGCACCCTCACCTCAAGCTGATCGTCATCGAGGATGCGCTAGCCTCCAACGGCCCGCACATCCGCCAGTTGAAGGCCCAGGACATACGCTTCATTCTCGGTGCCAAGCCCGATGACCACAAGTACCTGTTCGACTGGGTCAATACAGTGCCTACCACCGTCGAATACACGGAGATTGATGAGGGCGGAACCAGCCATCGGTTTCGCTATCTCAACGGCGTCCCGCTCAATGACGCCAATTTCGACCTGGAGGTCAATTTTTTCGAGTATTGGGGGACCACCCCAAAGGGCAAGGTCGTCCATTTCTCCTGGGTGACCGACATCCTGATAACCCCTGCAAACATTATGGAGCTGATGCGAGGAGCCCGCGCCCGCTGGAAAATCGAGAACGAGACCTTCAATACCCTCAAAAACCAAGGCTATCACTTCGAACACAATTTCGGTCACGGCAACCAAAACCTCAGCACTGTGCTGATGCACCTGATGATGCTGGCATTTTTGATCGACCAGATCCAGCAACGCTGCTGCCGCTTGTTTCAGGCCGCCGTGTCTGCAGCGCAGGGCAAGAGCCGCTTTTGGCGGCTACTGCGGAGTGCTTTTGATCTCTGCCTGATTCCCGATTGGGAGACACTTTACCGCTTGCTCATCCATCGAACCGGCATCCCACTGACATGCGACACGTCTTAAGAGCTGGCTGTGATCGATCGTGTTCGACGTGAGGGTTTTTGTGAGAATTTTTGAGGAACAGCCAACCAGCTATCTAGCCACAATCCCGCGCCGCAACGCACGGAGGGCCCTGCTTTGCCTCCGCACTTGGCACGGGGGCGTTGGCGTGTGCAGAAGGGTATCAGAGCCGCGGAGCGGGAATTGCTGACTTGTGCTTGACCTTGTAGCCAACAATGGGGGAAAGGGAGATAATTATCACAAAATGAATAGTCCGTATGTTTGTAGGCGTTAATATTTTTTACAATCATTCGTTCTTAGTCCGCATTGCTTGTATCAATCCTATCGCCCTCGTCGTAATGTCCTAGGAGTTACGTATGGCCCTGAAGCAAGATCCTGACAATATCCCTACCCATACAGGCTTTTCTGACGTCCACGACATCCTGATGGACGCTCCCCTCGGCATTTTTAGGGCAACGCCGGAGGGAAAATTTCTCTATGCCAACAAAGCCTTGGCCGATATGTACGGATATGCCACGCCACAGGACCTGATTGCCTCAATCCAGGACACTGCCGCTGAATTGTTCGCTGATCCCAAAGACGGTCCTACCGTCATCAGCCTGTTGGCGGCTGCAGGAATAGTCAAAAACTACGAATGCGAACATATACGCAAGGACGGCTCCCGTTTCTGGGCATCGGGGAGCATTCGAACGATCTTTGCAGAAGATGGGAGCGTGTCGCACTACCAGGGCTTTGTTACCGACATTACCGAGCGCAAGCGAGCGGAAGAGGCGCTGCGCCTGAGCGAAATACAGTTTCGCAACGCCTTCGAGCACTCCTCCATCGGCATGGCCCTCGTATCGCCCGTAGGGCGGTGGCTCAAAGTGAACACCCGCGTCAGTGCCTTCTTCGGCTACACCGAAGACGAGCTGATGCGTAAGACATTCCAGGACCTTACCCACCCTGAGGATCTGGATTCAGATTTGGAGTTCGTTCAGCGGATGCTCGCCGGCGAAATCGAAACCTACCAGATGGAGAAACGGTACTTCCACAAGAACGGCAGTATTGTCTGGGGGCTGCTGGCGGTTTCATTGGTCTGGGATGACCAAGGGGAACCGTTGCACTTCATCTCGCAGATTGAGGACATCACCGATCGAAAGCTTGCCGAGGAGGCTCTGGTAAAAAGCCAGAAAATCATGGCCCAAGCCGAGAAGTTGGCTGAACTGGGAAGCTGGGAATGGGATATAACAAACGATACATGGCAGTTGTCGGATAACTGGAAAAGAATTCACGGAGTTCCTGATATCCAGCCAACAACACCTCAGCTCCTTCCAATCGCACATCCTGAAGACAGGCTTGACATTGAAGAAGCTCTTGTCAGAGCGATAGAAGAAGCTGAACCCTATGATTTTGAACATCGCATTGTTCGTCAGGACACCGGTGAAGTCAGGCATGTCCATGCCAAGGGAATTGTTGAGTTTGATGATGCCGGCAAACCGAAGGTCCTGGTTGGTGCAGTTCAGGACATCACCGAGCGTAAGCGAACCCAGGAAGCGCTTGAGCTAGAACGAGAAAGGTTTTTCATGTTGTTAGAGACATTTCCAGGCTTCATCTATCTCCAAGCACCTGATTACACTGTACGATACGCCAATAAATACTTTATCCAACATTTTGGTGATCCGAAAGGACGGCTCTGCCATGAGGTCTTGTGGAGTCGGAAGACGCCCTGTGAAGCATGCCCAACCTTCTCTGTTTTAGACACGAACCAACCGCAAGTGTGGGAATGGGTGCAAGCTCCCGACGGCAATTCGTACGTCGTCCATGATTATCCATTTATTGATAGCGATGGGTCGAAACTCGTCCTTGAGATTGGCGTTGACTTCACCAAGCGCAAACAGGCCGAGGAAGCCCTGCTGGCAGCCAAGGAACAGGCCGAAGCCGCCAACCATGCCAAGAGCGAATTCCTGGCCAACATGAGCCATGAAATCCGCACCCCCATCAACGGGATCATGGGCATGTTGCAGCTTCTCGAAACAACACCAATTAATGACGACCAGAGACGATACATACAAATGGCCACAGGCGCGGCTGAACGCTTGAACAGACTGCTTACGGACATCCTTGATCTGTCTCGAGTCGAGGCGGGCAGGATGGAGATTTTTCATAGCGAATTCAATCTTTTCGAAATGGATGACTCGATTCTCGGCTTGTTTTTAGTTGCAGCACGAAAGAAGAAGATAGACCTGCAGTGCACCATTGATCCCGGCGTACCTACGAGGCTGATCGGAGATGAAGTGCGGTTGCGTCAAGTCTTGTTCAACCTTGTGGGCAACGCGCTTAAGTACAGCGACAAAGGCAAGGTCTCTGTACAGATGACTCCGCTGTCGTCACGAATGGTCGGTGAAATGCGGGTGCTGTTCACGGTCGCGGACAATGGCATCGGCATACCAAAAGAAAGGCTGCGCGATATTTTTGAACCGTTCCATCAGGTGAGCAATAGCTATACGAGCAGCTACCAGGGCGCAGGCCTTGGATTAACCATTGTTAATCGGCTGGTTGAAATGATGAACGGCCAGATTGAGATCGACAGTCAGCCGGGAGAAGGAACAGAAGTCCATGTGGTCCTGCCATTCAAGCTACCAGTTGATTCCTCCCAAATCGAGACCACGACGACACAAAAAGAACGAATCCAAAACCTTCGCATCCTCCTGGCCGAAGACGAACCGACCAATGCTCTGTCGACCCGCATGCTGCTGATGGAGGCAGGCCATCACGTGGTCCATGCTGAGAATGGCCGAGAGGCTCTGGACCTGCTTGTGGCTCAAGACTTCGATGTGATCCTGATGGACGTGCAGATGCCGGTGATGAACGGTGTTTATGCGACCAAGGAGATTCGTCAGGCCAAGTCTTTAGATTACAAAAAGGACATCCCGATCATCGCCCTGACCGCCTATGCCATGACCGGGGACCGGGAGAAATTCCTGGAGGCCGGGATGGACGACTACCTGGCAAAGCCAGTGCTGATGGAGGACTTGGCGAAGGCGCTGGAGCGGGCTGTCTCAGCGAGAAAAAGCCATAATCCGGACGTGATTAACGCCAGAGAAGATGGATCCATAACCACAGCAGATGCCCAGCATTAAATCCATACTCACTTCTGAGAAGCCCTGGGCCATCCTTGGCATCACACGCAAGCAGTACACCGCCGCCAAGCCCTGGAAGAAGGCCGGGATGACGAAAGAGAAGTACGCGGAGATGCTGAGCCTGATGCCGCATGAGGCGATGAAGATATTGAAGGATGAGGCGGATGCGGAGCGGCTGGTGAACGAGATATTCAAGGGATCCTGAAGTTATCCTGGTGACAACCCATCACCAGTTATGACCATTTACCATTCAATCAGTTGGAGTACCATGAGCCAAAACAATCTGAACTGGATCGTCAGCTACATCTGGGGCATTGCCGATGATGTGTTGCGGGATCTTTATGTGCGGGGCAAGTATCGGGACGTGATCTTGCCCATGACAGTGTTGCGTCGACTGGATGCGATTTTAGAAGACAGCAAGCAGGCCGTGCTGGACATGAAGGCGACTCTGGACGGAGCTGGAATCGTAGACCAGGATCCGGCCTTGCGTCAGGCTGCGGGGCAGGCGTTTTACAACACGTCGAAAATTCACCCTGCGTGACCTCAAGGCCAGGGTAAGCCAGCAGCAACTCAAGGCCGACTTCGAGGCCTACCTGGACGGGTTCTCGCCCAATGTGCAGGACATCCTGAACAACTTCGAATTTCGAAACCAGATTCCGCGCCTGTCCAAGGCCGATGCCCTGGGTACGTTGATTGAGAAGCTGACGTCCCAGGACGTGAACCTGAGTCCTCATCCCGTCCTGAACAATGACGGGTCAGTTCGCCAGCCCGGCCTGGACAACCATGCCATGGGCACGATCTTCGAGGAGCTGGTGCGCAAGTTCAACGAGGAGAACAACGAAGAGGCCGGAGAGCACTGGACCCCCCGCGACGCCGTGAAACTCTCGGCCCTGCTGATCCTCCTGCCCATTGCCGACCAGATCGAATCCGGCACCTATCTGCTCTACGATGGAACCTGCGGCACGGGCGGGATGCTCACCGTGGGCGAGGAAACCCTGCACGAACTGGCGAGCCGGCACGGCAAGCAGGTCTCCACTCACCTCTATGGCCAGGAGATCAACGCCGAGACCTACGCCATCTGCAAGGCCGACCTGCTGCTCAAGGGCGAGGGCGAGGCGGCGGACAACATTGTGGGCGGGCCGGAGCACTCCACCCTGTCCAACGACGCCTTCCCCTCCCGCGAGTTCGACTTTATGCTCTCCAATCCGCCCTATGGAAAAAGCTGGAAGACCGACCTGGAGCGGATGGGCGGCAAGAAGGACATGCATGATCCGCGTTTCATCATCGAGCATGGCGGAGATCCGGAGTATTCCCTGATCACCCGTTCCAGCGACGGCCAGTTGCTCTTTCTGGTCAACATGCTCAGCAAGATGAAGCGCTCCACCAAGCTGGGCAGCCGCATCGCCGAGGTCCACAACGGCTCTTCGTTGTTCACCGGGGACGCGGGCCAGGGCGAGAGCAACATCCGCCGCTGGATCATCGAGAACGACTGGCTGGAGGCCATCGTCGCCCTGCCCCTGAACATGTTCTACAACACCGGCATCGCCACCTACATCTGGGTGCTGTCCAACCGCAAGCCGGAGCACAGAAAGGGCAAGGTCCAGCTTATCGACGCCACGAACTGGTATCAGCCCCTGCGCAAGAACCTGGGCAAGAAGAACTGCGAGCTGTCCGAGGCGGACATCACCCGCATCTGCGATACCTTCCTGGCCTTTGAGGAAACCGAGCAGTCCAAGATTTTTGAGAACAAGGACTTCGGCTACTGGAAGGTCACGGTGGAGCGGCCCTTGCGTCTGGCGGTGAATCTGGGCGAGCAGCGCCTGCGGGAGTTCCGTCTGGCCTGCGCCGAAGCTGGTGAGGATGTGCTTGCGGATCTTGTGGACAAAGCTGCCCAGGACTTCGGCCCCGGTCCGCACCTGGACTACAACCTGTTCACCAAGCGCATCGCCAAGCTGGCCGAAGCCATGGGCGTGAAGCTGACCGCCAGGGTCAAGAAGCTGCTCCAAAACACCCTGGCCCAGCGCGATGAAAAGGCCAAGGAGGTCATCGCCAGGATCCACAAGCCGGAGAAGGCCGAGCCCGCGCCCCTGCAAGGCCTCTTTCCGGTCAAGCGCAACGGCAAGGGCGTGATCGTGGAATACGAGCCGGATAGCGAGTTGCGGGACACGGAGCAAATCCCGCTCCTGGAACAGGGCGGTATAGAGGCATTCCTGCAACGCGAAGTCCTGCCCCACGCCCCTGACGCCTGGTACGTCCCGGACAGCGTCAAGATCGGCTACTTCTACAAGCCCCAACCCCTGCGCACCCTGGAGGAAATCCGAGCCGACATCCTGGCTCTGGAGAAGGAAACTGGAGGATTGCTTGAGGAGATAGTCGGAGGTGGGCGCTGATGTCCACGCAACGTTATTCGGTCACGCCCCATCCCATCGAGACGCTGCTCATCTGGGTCAAATCTGGTGAAATCGCCATTCCAGAAATCCAGCGCCCTTTTGTCTGGGAAGCAACCAAGGTCCGCAATCTGCTGGATTCCCTATACCGCGGATATCCGGTCGGCTACCTCATCTCCTGGCGCAACCCCACAGTTAAACTCAAGGACGGCTCTCCATCAGCAGGGAAACGCATCCTGATCGACGGTCAGCAGCGCGTAACGGCGCTCATGGCAGCCATGCTCGGCCAGGAGGTTCTGACAAAGGATTATGAGACCGTCCCAATCCGGATCGCCTTTCACCCCTGCGAAGAGCGCTTTGAGGTTCGCAACCCTGTCATTGCCAAGGACAGCGCATGGATTGACGACGTTACTGCAATCTTCGGCCCGGATGCCGACCTGATTGAACTGACGGAGCAGTATGTCGAGCGCAATCCCGGATTAGATCGCAAAACCATCGGCAAGGTTTTGCAAAAAGTCGGCAAGATTATCAACAACCATGTGGGACTGATCGAGCTGGCGGAAGACCTGGATATCGAGACGGTCACGGAAATTTTTATTCGAGTGAACTCCGCTGGCACGGAACTTTCCCAGGCCGACTTCGCCATGTCCAAGATCGCCGTCAACGAGACGTTTGGCGGGAACATGCTTCGCAAGGCCATCGACTACTTCTGCCACCTTGCAGTCGCCCCCGAGTTCTTATCGAAAATCAAGAAAGGCGATCCGGCCTTCGTGCAATCCGAGTTTTTCCCCCAGATGCAATGGATCAAGGACGTCAACGACGATCTCTACGACCCCACCTACACGGACATGCTCCGGGTTGCATTTACTTCGGAATTCGGACGGGGGAAACTCCAGGATCTGGTGGCTCTGCTCTCTGGCCGGAATTTCGAAACGCGGGAATACGAAGAGGCCATTGCCGAAGCCTCATTTGCCAAACTCAAGAACGGCATCCTCGCCTTCATCAAAAAGACCCATTTCGACCGTCTGACGATGACACTGCGTTCCATCGGGTTTCTGACGAGTTCGTTGATCCGCAGTCGCAATGCGGTCAATTTCGCCTACATCGTCTATCTCCGTGGACGTTCCGAAGGCATGTCACCTGACGACATCGAGCGTCTGGTCCGTCGCTGGTACGCCATGTCCATCCTGACGGGTCGCTACTCCGGCAACCCGGAAACAGCTTTTGACGTTGATATTCGTCAGATAGCAAGCCAAGGGCTTCAAAAATATGCTGAAGCTGTCATCGAGAACGAACTCCCGGCCACCTTCTGGACCGGGATGCTGCCGCAACTCATGGACACATCTTCAGCCCAAAGCCCATACTTCATTGCTTACCAAGCCGCCCAGGCCCGGCTCGGTGACAAGGGCTTTCTGTCCACGGACATCACGGTTCGGGATCTGTTGCTGAACCGGGGGGACAAACATCACGTCTTTCCACGCAAGCACCTGAAGAAGATGGGGCTCAACCGTGGCCGGTACAACCAGATCGCCAACTTCGTGATTGCTCAGAGCGAGATCAACATCACCATCGGCGACAAGTCGCCTGAAGTCTACTTCGAGCAGATCAAGGAGCAGATCAACGGTGGAAAGCGTCGGTACGGGGGCATCACGGATGAGATGACGCTCCGACAGAACCTTGCCGAAAACTGTGTGCCGCTTTCAATGCTGGATGATGCACAGCCGGATTACGACACGTTCCTGGCCGAACGTCGTCGTCTGATGGGGTTGAGGATCAAGCAGTGGTTTGAGGTGCTGTCATGACTTCCGACCTTAAACCATATCCAAAAATGAAGGATCCCGGTGTTGAATGGATGGGGGAGGTGCCGGAGCATTGGGAGGTAAAACCGACTCTTGGTGTTTTCAGGCCGTCCTGTAAACGTAATACAGGAATGAAAGAAAACACTGTGCTTTCACTCAGCTATGGTCGAATAATTGTTAAACCCCCCGAAAAATTGCACGGGCTTGTACCGGAATCCTTCGAGACATATCAAATCGTTAATCCAGGAGACATCATCCTTCGAACAACAGACCTCCAAAATGACCATAACAGTTTGCGTGTCGGACAAGTCATTACTTGTGGAATAATCACATCTGCTTATCTATGCTTAAAAACTTTAAAAGGTATACTACCTGACTATGGATACCATCTTCTGAATGTATGGGACATAACTAAAGGAATTTACGGTTATGGCTCTGGATTACGCCAGAATCTTGATTTTGTGCATTTCAGGAGAATGCCTGCCCCCATCCCCCCCCTCCCCGAACAAACCGCCATCGTTCGCTACCTCGACTACATGGACCGCCGTATCCGCCGCCTGATCCGGGCGAAGCGGAAGCTGATCACGTTGCTGAACGAGCAGAAGCAGGTCATCATCCACCACGCCGTCACACGCGGCCTTGATCCCAATGTTCCGCTGAAGGATTCAGGCGTTGAGTGGTTAGGCATGGTGCCGGAGCATTGGGAGGTGGTTCGAATAAAACAGGCTACACATATATTAAGGGGGAAATTTACTCATCGGCCGCGGAACGATCCTTCAATGTATGATGGACCATATCCATTCATTCAAACTGGTGAAGTGGCCAGGGCTTTAAAATCTATCACAAAATTCAGACAAACCTTGAACGAGAGAGGTCTGAACGTTAGTAAGATGTTTCCAGCAGGAACACTTGTTATGACCATAGCCGCCAACATTGGCGATGTTGCCGTTCTTGACTTCGAAGCATGCTTTCCTGACAGTATTGTTGGTTTCTTGCCAAAAAATGATGTCGAAAGAGACTACCTTTATTTCATGTTTCGTGCCATGCGACCTGAACTTTTGAAAGAAGCTCCCGTAAATACACAAGGTAACCTCAACATTGACCGGGTTGGATCAAGAAAAATCGTTTTACCTCCCCACATTGAACAAAACCAAATCATTGAGTCGATAGAATCTGCTACCTCCACCCTCGACACCACCATCACCCGCGCCCAACGCGAAATCGACCTGCTCACCGAGTACCGTACCCGGCTGATTGCCGACGTGGTCACGGGCAAGGTTGATGTGCGGGAGGTTGCGGCGGGGTTGCCGGAGGTTGATCCGTTGGCCGTGGTGGATGAGGTGGAGGAAGCGCTGAACGAGGTTGACGAGGAATTGCTGGATGACGGAGATGCTGTTGAAGCGGAGGTAGAGCCATGACCACCGACACATCCGAACGTGGTCTGGAGCGGTTGATCTGCGCGGCCTTGACCGGACAGCCGTGCGATCCACCCAGGGCCGGGACCGTGGGTGAACCGTTGGGGAGCTACGGTGAGGCGGGATGGATTTGCGGCAATGCCCATGACTACGACCGGGAATATTGCGTGGACCTAGTCCAACTGGCCGCTTTTTTACGCGCCAGCCAGCCCGAGATTGCCGAGTCTCTGGATCTGGATACGGAAGGGCCAGTCCGGCGAAGGTTCCTGGCCCGGCTGCAAGGGGAGATCAGCAAGCGCGGGGTGATCGATGTCTTGCGACACGGGATCCGGCACGGAGCCCATGATCTGGACCTGTTCTATGGAACGCCCTCTGCGGACAATCCCAAGGCCAGGAAGCGCTTTGGCCTGAACCGCTTCACCGTGACTCGGCAGTTGCGCTACAGCCGGGATGAGAGCCAGTTGGCCCTGGACCTGGTTCTGTTCGTCAACGGCCTGCCGGTTTTCACCTTTGAACTGAAGAACAGTCTGACCAAGCAGACCGTGGACGACGCCATCTGGCAGTACAAGAAGGATCGCAACCCCAAAGAGAAGTTGTTCGAGTTCGGACGCTGCGCGGCCCATTTTGCCGTTGACGATCAGGAGGTCCGCTTCTGCACCCATCTTAAGGGCAAGGCTTCCTGGTTTCTGCCCTTCAACAAGGGCTGGAACGACGGGGCGGGCAACCCTCCTAATCCGAATGGGCTGAAGACCGACTATCTATGGCGGGAGGTTCTGACCAGGGAGAGCCTGACCAATATCCTGGAGAACTACGCCCAACTGGTGGTCCAGAAGAACGAGAAGACCGGGCGCAAGAAGAGCACGCAAATCTGGCCGCGCTATCACCAACTGGACGCGGTGCGCAAACTCCTGGCCCATGCCGCCAGGCACGGCGCGGGACTGCGCTACCTGATCCAGCATTCAGCGGGCAGCGGCAAGTCCAATTCCATCGCTTGGCTGGTGCATCAGTTGATCGGCCTCCTCCGGGACGGACAGTTGGTGTTCGACTCGGTCATCGTGGTCACGGACCGGCGCATTCTGGACAAGCAGCTCCGGAACACCATCAAACAGTATGTCCAGGTGGGGGCGACCATCGGGGCCGTCACCGGGGACACGGGCAGCAAGACCAAGCAGCTTACCGAATTCCTGGTTGCCGGAAAGAAGATCATCATCTGTACGGTGCAGACTTTTCCCTTTGTCCTGGCCGCCATCGGCAACGAGCATCGCGGACGCCGTTTTGCCGTGATCATCGACGAGGCCCATTCCAGCCAAGGCGGACGGGCCAGCGCGGCCATGTCTCAGGCCCTTTCCGAAGCCGGGGCCGAGGGCGAAGAGGAAACCTTCGAGGATCAGATCAACCGGATCATGGAGTCGCGCAAGCTGCTGCCCAACGCGAGCTACTTCGCCTTCACGGCCACGCCCAAGAACAAGACCCTGGAAATTTTCGGCACCCCGGATCCCCAGCCCGACGGCACCACCAAATACCACGCCTTTCATACCTACTCCATGAAACAGGCCATCCAGGAGGGCTACATCCTGGACGTACTGGCCCATTACATCCCGGTGCAAAGCTATTACAAGTTGACCAAGGTCGTGGAGGACGACCCGGAATTCGACGCCAAAAAAGCCCAGAAAAAGCTGCGCCGCTATGTCGAGGAGCACGACTACGCCATCCGGCTCAAGGCCGAGATCATGATCGACCATTTCCACGACCAGGTGCTGGCCCAGAACAAGATCGGCGGCAAGGCCCGGTCCATGGTCGTCACGGGCGGCATCCAGCGGGCTATCCAGTATTACCACGCCTTCCGCGCCTACCTGAAGGAGCGCAAGAGCGCATATCAGCCCATTGTCGCTTTTTCCGGGGAGCACGAATTTGCCGGCCAGAACGTCACCGAGGCCTCTCTGAACGGCTTCCCCTCCAACGCGATCCCGGAAAAAATCCAGGAAGATCCGTACCGCTTCCTGATCTGCGCGGACAAGTACCAAAGTAAGCGTCAGAACGCCTACATCTTTTCCTGCCAAGTCATGCGGACTATGAAGGGACAGAATTTCCAGCAGTCAATTCTTCAAGTTTTTGAGGTGTAAGATTTTGTGGGAGTAGCTGTCTGATTTCAGTGTTGGTTTTGGCTTGGGGCAGGGAGGTGAAGACGTGCAGGAGGTAGAGGTAGGGATTGAGCCCGTTGGCTTTTGCGGTTTCGATGAGGGAATAGATGGTCGCACTGGCATGTGCACCTGTAGGGGATCCGGCGAAGAGCCAATTTTTTCTGCCTACGGCAAAGGGCCGGATGGCGTTTTCCGCAAGGTTGTTGTCAGGCCGCAGGCGTCCGTCTTCGAGGAAAACCACGACGCGACTCCACTGGCCGAGGGCGTAAGTAATGGCTTTCCCCAGCAGGCCTTTGGGCGGGGTAGTCAGGACCCGTTCATCCAGGATGGCCTTGATTTTATCCATGATCGGCTTGGTGTGCTCCTGACGCAAGGCCTTGATCTGATCCGGGTTCAACTTGTCTATCCGGGCCTGCTTTTCGATCTTATAGATCTTGCCGATCAGGTTGATGATCGTGACAGCGGTTCCATTTTTGTTTTTGGCTCCTGCCTTGATCACGTCCATGAACTTGCTGCGCACGTGGAACATGCAGCCAACATGAATGATGCCGGGTCTGGCCCCCACGGCATTGTAGCCGGCGTAGCCGTCGGTCTGCAGATAGCCTTTGAAGTCACCCAGGATGTACTCGGCGACTTTTCCGCCTCGACTTGGGTCATAGTGAAAGGTGACAATTGGGCTTCCCGGCGGCCCTCCCCTGGCCACCCACATGAAGGATTTGGCGGTGTTTTCCCGTTCCGGTTCGCGCAACACCTGCACGGTGGTCTCGTCCATGTTAAGGATGTCGCCATATCGGAGCTCTTCGATCATCATGTCCATAAGCACCTTGCAGGCATTCGCGGCAAGGATCATCCATCCCGACATGGTAGCTCTGGAAATCGCCGCGCCGATCCGGGCGAATATTTGTTCCTGGCGATACAGAGGCAGGCCGTCCACGAATTTGTTCACGCAGATGTAGGCCAACAGCCCTGCGGTGACGATGCCCTGATTGATGATCTGCGGGGGCATGGGAGCTATTTTTACGGTGGGACCGTCGTCTTCGACTCCTTCACAGGCCGGGCAGGCGTATTTGAGTCGGATATGACGGATGACCTGGATTTTCTGGGGGATGACGTCCAGCTTTTCACTGACCTCTTCACCGATCTTTTTCAGGGCACAGCCGCAGGGGCAGATTTTCGCATCATCAGCAATGTCGTGAACCCGGTCGAGCCGAGGCAAGTCAGGGGAGAGAGGACGGCGCCCTCTTTTTCTGCGGGTATGCGCATCGACCGTTTCCAATTCTTCAGCAGCTGAGCTTTCCTCGGCCTGCTTTTCGAGTTCCAATGCGACCAGCTCCGCTTCATTGAACAAGCTGAGCTGGCCCTGTCTGTTGCGGAGTTTGGCTTTTTCGGATTTGAATTGGTAATGCAGCGATTTGAGCAGGCGGACTTGCTCCTCGAGTTGGGAGATGTAGGAGTCCTTGTCCGCGATGATGGCCTTGAGTGAATCAAGGTTATCTGGCAATGAAACTGCGTCCATGGCCTAGATAAATAGATAAAATCTCTATAAATGTCAATAAATTTATGCTAACTATTATATAATTCAGAAATTAGCTTAAATTTGAATATTTCAGCTCTGGATGGCCAGAAATCTGCTTCAGATCGAGTCCGTCCAGCAGCCATTGAAGTTGGCGAGGTTCCATCTCCAGGACGTCTTGTTCGGAATTGGGCCAGTGGAAACGGTGCATCTCCAGTCGTTTCTGCCAGAGACAAAACCCGTTGCGGTCCCAATACAAGATTTTGATGATGGTTCTGGACTGATTGCAAAAAACGAAGAGATGCCCGGAGAAGACGTCTCGCTCCAAGTGGTCTGCCACTATTAGCGAGAGGCCGTTGATGGACTTGCGCATGTCCGTCGCTCCCAGGACCAGGTTGACCGTGGTTGCCGATCCCAGAAGCGTCATCGGAGCTGCTCCAAGGTGCGAACAAGCTTTTCCAGTACTGGCACGCTAAAGTCTCCGCAGATCTCCACCGTGAAGCGATGACCAAGGTGGACACGCAAAGCCCCCTCATCTTGCCGAGGGCTGGGCGGGACGAGGTGCTGCCGTGGGACGGGAACGATGACAGGAGGCAAAGAAGGCTGTCGGTCACGTTCGAACCGGCGCTTCCAATATCCCAGTGATTTGATGGAAACGCAGTTCTGACGACAGTACTCCGCCTGAGAAAAACCGCTTGCCCGCCACTTGGCTACATGCTCGCGCCAGAAATTGGCCTTCTCGGGATCTGACCTACGATTGCTGATTGCCATTTGATTCCTCCTCAAAGGTTGATGAGAAGAATCCTATGGCAGAAATGGAGGCATGCTGTAAGAAGTAGCTGTTTTGACGCTTACGTACCAAACCGGCTACGACGAGCCGCTGCTGCACACCATGTACGCGGACAAAACCCTCTCCGGAATCAAGGCCGTGCAGACCTTCTCCCGGCTGAACCGCTCCCATCCGCAAAAGCACGACACCTGCATCCTGGACTTCGTCAACGACCTGGACTCGATCCAGAAGTCCTTCGAGCCCTTTTACCGGGCCACTATCCTGGCCGACTCCACGGATCCCAACCGACTCCACGACCTCCAGGCCGACCTGGACAACGCCCAGGTCTATACCCAGATCCAGGTGGACGACTTCACGGCCCTCTATCTGGGCGGAGCCGAGCGAGACCGGCTGGACCCGATCCTGGACGCCTGCGTGGCCATCTACTTGAGCGAACTGGACGAGGACGGGCAGGTGGACTTCAAGGGCAAGGCCAAGGGCTTTCTGCGGGCCTACGGGTTCCTATCCTCAGTGCTGCCCTACACCAATGCCGAGTGGGAGAAACGTTCCATCTTCCTGAACTTCCTGGTCCCCAAACTCCCCGCGCCCAAGGAGGAAGACCTGTCCAAAGGCATCCTTGAAGCCATCGACATGGACAGCTACCGGGTTGAAAAAAAGGCCATGCAAAAGATCATCCTGCCGGACCAGGACGCGGAGATCGAGCCCGTACCGACCACGGGTGGAGGGCATAAGCCGGAACCTGAATTGGACCGACTCACCAACATCCTCAAAGTCTTCAACGAGCACTTCGGCGATATCCCATGGCAGGACGCGGACCGGGTCCGCAAGCTGATCACCGAAACCATCCCGGAAAAGGTGGCCGAGGACGCAGCCTTTCGTAACGCTCAGCAAAACTCGGACAAGGAAAACGCCCGCATCGAACACGACAAGGCCCTGCTCCGGGTCATGACCGCATTGATCAAGGACGATACCGAGATGTTCAAGCAGTTCATGGACAACGAAAGCTTCCGGCGCTGGGTGACGGATACGGTGTTCAGACTGACGTACGAGGAAGAGCAGGCAAAGGTGGCGTGAAGGATATTTGCCGCAATGGCCAAGTAAACTCGCGTCCTCTTAAATCGTCACCTCCTCTACGTCGCCTGCACCAGAGCACGGGAATACCCCTGGCTTCTGCCGGTGTTGGAGTTTTTGGATGATATGAGAGAGAAGGGGATCAGGAATTGACGCAGCATGACTTTGTCATGTTCACAATGAGGATTCATAACAGGACCAACCCATGCCAATATTCAAATTAGTCAACGCTGAAGACAACATTGATCGAGCAATTTTGGTCCCGGCCACCAAAACCAATTTGGAACTGGAAAAACACCTCGAAAGCTGGCTTGAGCGCAGTCCTTCGGCTGTAGCCCAAGAACAGCTCATCATTATTGGGCGACAAGCAAATGCTAGCACAGTAGAGTGTGGGATGCTTTTTCCTGATCTTCTTGGTCTAGATAAAGATGGCAATCTGGTAATAATTGAATTAAAAAAAGGAAGGACTTCAAGAGAAGTTGTTGCTCAATTGCTTGAGTATGCTGCTTGGGCAAATGATTTATCAAATGATAAAATTTATGAAATTGCAGACAACTACATGAATAGAAATCTCGGTGAAGCAAGATTAGAAAGGTTGTTCTTGGATACTTTTGAGACGGATGAGTTTCCTACATTGAATCAAAGGCTGCGTTTATTCGTGGCCGCTGAAGATATCTCGCCAAGCATATCAAAAGTTTCGCGTTTCTTGAGGCAGGTATACGGTGTAGATATCAACTGTGTTCAATTTCACATATTTCAAACGGAATCTGGTGAGATACTCGTTAATTCTGAACATATTGTTGGCTTGGAAGATCTTGTTTCACGAACACCAGATCCTGCACTGACAAGATGGACAGGACCTAAAACAGTAAAACAGATTGTGTGGGAGTGCGTCAAAGAGTTTACAAAAGGAGAAACAAGTAAGACATTCACCCCGAAAGATATCATTGATTTAATTCACAAAACTATACCAGAAATCAAGAGAAGCACTATACGTTGCCAAATAATTTCTGATAGCGTCAATCATCCATCCAGGCATCATTACCCCAGTGGAGTAGATCGATACCTGAGGCTAGATAAAGGGGAATACAGATTGTATGACCCAGGAAATGACGAGAATGAATTGCAATAAGTTACTGACAAATCAAGAAAGCGCGTCATCTTCAAAAGATCATAATGATGCTCGGAACTTCTGATCCCCACTGCACCACCCGATAAACAGCGGTAGGTTGCGTCGGATGCCTAGGGCTGAAAGCGTACCTATCCGGGCCTGGACACCGAAAAGAGCAGCGAAGGCCGCGAAGTCATCAAACCATTTGTTGGTCGGGCTGAAGGAGTGAACCAGCATGACTGCCGCCCTGGCCGAAAACTGTTCGGCGATGAGCAGGGCCGAGACCGTGCGGTGAAGCAGCTGATAGCGAATATTGCCGAGGACTGGTTCCCTGAGATCCAGCGATTCCGTTAGGAATTGCAGGCGGATGTTAACGCCTCTGGAGTTCTCGGCGCGTTTCTGCTCAACTGTCGGGCCGAAATTTTCATCCACCTTCCCCTCCACGGCGATGGCCACAAGCCCCTCTTTGCCCCGCGCCAGGACCAGCAGGTCGGTCTGCGACTCCCTCCTCCCGCCAGGCAATGCCACTTGGTATTCCGGGATGGCGATGAACATGGACAAGCCCTGCAGGATGGGATTGGCGGTCGTGGCGAGGGTGGCCGCCACTTCGGGCGGGAAGCCTTGAGCTGCCTCCCATGACCGGGCCAGAGTCATAGCGGAACACCCTGCCTTCCAGTGAAGGTCCGGTTGGGCGAGAAGGCGTTTCCAGTCCTCGAATGATTGGGTTGGAATGTAGATTCGATTGGCCAAAGAGATCTCCTTGTCTATCTGGAAAGTTTCATCCCAACTTCCTGATCACGCTCGTCACTACACCCCAGCTTCACCCCGAAGGATCATCACAAAAATATTCGCACCATCCCAGCAGCTTGACCTAACATGTTGGTCCAGAGAATTCCAGAGATCGAGCAATGACCCTTCCGGCGTGGCGTCATACGCAAGGAAGCAGCCATAATCATAATCCCAGGCAGGATGACTCGGCTTCTCGGGAACGAAAGGCAATCCCCTGTAGAAGAAGGTTTGATAAATCCCGTCGGCCAGACCCTTCTCCACGTTGCCTCCTGAAAAGTATTTTCCCTCAAAAACGATCTTGAAAGGGCTGGGTGGCCGCAAGGCAAAATCAGGACAACTCTGTACAACGCTACCGCGACCCGGCTTCTTCCAGCGTTCGATAATCTGCTGCGTACCGACCCCGACCACTTTTGAAAAAGGATGCACCTCGGATCGTGCCGGGGTTCCGCTTGCTATACCCGGCAAGCTCCTGAAGGACTCGGAAAGCAGGGACTGCCTGGCATTCTCGGTACTCATTCGACAATGGCCAGTCAGGTACTCATGCAGTGCGGGCATGATGAAATTGTTCAGGAAGGCAGCTTCAGGAAAGTTCATGTGCCGATTGGCATTCAACTCCTTGGCACCATTCACGATCGCTGTCACCTGCTGCGCCATCTCAACTGGGTGCGGCAATCGTTTGTTGAGATAGGACTCCAGCTTGGCCAAAAACTCAAGGGCAGATTCCTTCGACATCGGTCAATCCTTAATCCATTTCATTCTCGGTTTCAGATGAATCCCCACACCAAGTTTTGGTCCCCCCAAGATTCTCCACATACCGAGCCCAGGTCTCATCCCTGAATTCCTCGGACATGTCGCCATAAATCCACCCGAACAGGTTCCCCATATTCGCGTGGGTCTTCACAACATGGACAGACCCGTAGAGCGTCCCGGCCACGGCGGCATCCCAGCCCCGCATAAACGCCTGACGACGACCTGGGTCCGGTGGCTTGCGCCGATCCACCCGATCATCACTCCGATCCCCGTCTGTTATTTTTGGGGGCAAGTCCACTGGATACAGGGCCGTCTGGATACCCTGCTCGAGACAATACCACTCCAGGTCAGGATTTCCGAAAGCACAAACAGCCACGCCCTGAGCCGATGCCGGGCTGAAGTCACGCCTGAATAATGCCATGCCCACCTGTACCTGACCGATCACGGTTCGGTTCAGCTTTCGCTTCGCCTCAAGCACGTGAACATGCTGCCCCTGCACGGCGGCGGCGATGTCGTCACGTCTATATGAACTCTGGGCGCGGACATGAGTCTCACCGCCAGGGATCAGCAAGCCATCAAGCCGCCTCGGGCCGCACTGCTCGTCACCCTGGCCAACCTCGACTTCCAGGAACAGCAGGCCAGGGTTGGCCCTCAGATATTGGGCAATGAGGCGGTCTTCAGAAGTTCTGGGATTCCACATGGGTGTGCTCCGGATCAAAAAGGATAAAGCAGCAGTCTGAGGAACGCTTGGTGAGGCGTCCAGGCTGGGCTGGTCGATATCCGACTGGATGATAGGACATGGTGCAACTCCTAGACTAACCGATAGCCGGAAGCGGCTGCGGGAACAAGTTTGTCTTTCATGCACTCCTCGAGCAGACCTTCGCCTACGCAGTGGATAGAAAAGCACTTCCGTCACGAAACAGACGCCAGTCCTTCCGGGATGGGCCGATTTCTCTTTTGGCTGGTGACCATCCTCCGAGGCGCGAGGTTGCCCTGTGCGGGCATCAACCTACTGCTGGCTGGGTTCAGTGTGCCCCTGGAACGGGATGGACGAGTGGCGGCGTTTGGGATCGGGGCGAGCGTGGTGGGTATGGGGGGGTCGCATTGTGTGGTGGCATGCCGGGCCCATACCAAGTGACCGTAACAGCCTCGGCACTGGCGTGGGCGGTCTGGAGGCCAAGGGCGGCTGGGGTAAATCAGAACAGGAAATCTCGGGGAAAGAGTATTGCGGATACCGAGAGCTTGTAAAACCCCTGCCCCTATCGATCAAGAATCGCGGGACAGAAGCGGGACAGATTACATATTGCACGAAAAAAGGGTTAGGCCATATTGACCTAACCCTTTGATTTTCTTGGTGGAGCTGAGCGGGATCGAACCGCTGACCTCTTGAATGCCATTCAAGCGCTCTCCCAGCTGAGCTACAGCCCCGTGCGAAGAAGTGGAATTTATCCGAATTTGCGAAGATGTCAAGCGGGAAACACTTGATGGAGAAAAAAAATTATCGGATCAATTTAGAGGCGATTTCCGCCACGTGTCGCCCTTGGAATCTGGCGCCTTCGAGTTCATTTTCGCTGGGCATGCGTTCGCCCTTGGGGCCGACGATGGTGGAGATGCCGTAGGGCGATCCGCCGGTGATTTCGTCCATTCGCGTCTGTCCCTTGAACGAGTACGGCAGTCCTACGGTGATCATGCCCATATGCATCAGAAAGGGGATGAAGGTCAGGATCGTGGTTTCCTGGCCGCCGTGCTGGGTGGCTGAACTGGTGAAGACGCTGCCTACCTTGCCGACCAGTTTGTCCTCGGCCCAGAGCCCCACGGTGGCATCCAGAAACTGGCGCATCTGGCCGCACATGTTGCCGTACCTTGTCGGCGTGCCGAAGAAGATGGCGTCGGCTTCGGCCAGATCATTCACGGTGCAGACCGGAACTTCCTGCAGTTTCTTCTGAGCCTCCGTAGCGCCCATTTTCGCCAGAATGTCGTCGGACAGGGTTTCCGGGACGCGGCGAAAATCGACCTCGGCGCCAGGGACCTGACGGACTCCCTCAAGAATGCCCTGGGCCAAGGCGTGGATGTGGCCGTACATGGAATAGTAGACGATCAATGCTTTCATGGTCTGCTCCTTCGTTTAGGATTTGATTCAGGTTCCCAAGACGGAATTCCCGCGACACGGACGTAATCAAGGAAGATGATTCAGAGTATCGATCCGAAGTCAAGAAACATAAGCCGATCAACATCAATGTAAACATCGGCGTAACTATTCGGTTCATCCGGAGGGTGGCCATTCACCTGCACTGGATTCCGGCTTTCGCCGGAATGACTTATCGTGGCAAGCTGCATCTATACAGTCATACCGGCGAACGCCGGTATCCAGATCTTTTTCGCGGATTTGCTGAATAGATACACATCGGCGCCCAAAGAATTCCCGCGCAAACAGGCTCACGTCTGTTTTGCCATCGATGACTGCAGAAAGACGATCCGCGCCAGGCTTTCCAGTTCCTCGGCCAGGGAAAGGGCCTCGTTCAGGTCGCGACCCCAGCAGACCAGGCCGTGCTTCTCCATGAACAATGCCGGGTAGGCCATGGCTGCCCTGCCCACCTGTTTGGCCAACTCATCGCATCCCGGGTTGAGAGGAGGGAGGCGGATCATTTTTCGGGACCAGACATCAGCTTCGAACAGGGGAAGATCGAGCATCTCGCCCTTGGTTCTGATCATGCTCAAGGCCAGCAGATACGGCGGATGGACGTGCAGGATTGCGTGGGCCTTGGGCTGAAATGCATAGACGGCCCGGTGCAGGGCGGCTTCCGTTGACGGTTGACCGGGTCCGAGCAGGTTTCCCGAGGCAAGATGAACCCGGGCCAGGTCGCCGGGCCGCAGACGACCCTTGGCGCAGCCGGAAACCGTAACGACCATGGCATCGCCTTGGCGAATGCTGATGTTTCCGTTGAGTCCGGCCATCAATCCCCTTTCCCAGGCCTGCCGCCCCACCCCCTTGATCAGCTGCCCCTCCCGAGCGCTGATTCGCGGCCCCCAGGGAGTGCCGTAGGGGGTGTCTTGGCCAGGAAGGTCTGAACGGTTTTTTTCCAGAACCGGCTTGATGTCCACGACAGGAGTACCGTCCAGGGCCTCAAGGGGAAAAACCTCCAGACTGCCCTTTTCCGGTTCGACCCGTATGACCCGGACCTGGTGCAGTCCGACGGGGTTTGGCCGGTTTGGCGAACGCAGCGCAAAGACCCCGGTGAGCGGATTGTCAGGATTGTTGCGGGCCCTGGCCTGCAACGTGTCGCGCCGGGCTTGATGCAGCCAGGTGATAATTAAGACTTCCATTCCAGGGTCAAGCCCGTCAAGGGCGGATGCATACTCGGAAGCCACGACGATCCGAGCTGCCGGTCCGCCGTCCAGTCCCTGCTTGGGACAGTCTGCAAGGGTTTTCAGGGGAGAATGCACAAAGCCGATGGGCGTGAGCGTGATATTCATGTCTTCGAATGATGAATGACTTTTTTCAGATCAATGCCGTACTTGCGCATCCGATTGAGCACGGTGACGCGGTTTATGCCGAGAATTCGAGCCGCTTCGGACTTGTTGCCTCCGGACTGGCGCAGTGCCTGGATCAACCGGGACTTTTGATCGTCTTCCTGGGATGGGCTTTTCACGGGGGTGGCGGCCTGAGGTTCCGGCGTCTGGAAATTTGCGGGCAGGTGCTCCGGCTCGATGTGCCCGGAATCAGCCAGCACGAAGGCATATTCCAGACTGCTCTTCAGCTCGCGCACATTTCCGGGCCATGAATAGTCCATGAACATGCGCAAGGTTCGCGGGCTGAGGCCCTTGATGTTCTTTTCGCTCTTGCAGCGCAATCGCTGGACGAAAAAATCCGCCAGGAGGGGGATGTCCTCCTGACGCTCCCGCAGTGCCGGCAGGCGGATGGGGATGACGTTGATCCGGTAGAAAAGGTCTTCGCGAAATTCTCCGGAATAGATGAGTTCGGGAAGTATTTTGTTGGTGGCCGTGATGATCCGCACGTCAACGGAAAGCTGCCGGTTTTCGCCGACCCGCTCGAAGGTCTTGGTTTCCAGCACCCGCAGCAGCTTGACCTGAACGGACATTGGCAAATCGCCGATCTCATCCAGGAAAATGTCCCCGCCGTGCGCCGCCTCGAAACGTCCTTTGCGGTGCCGGAAGGCTCCGGTGAACGCGCCCTTGACGTGCCCAAACAGCTCGCTCTCCAACAGGGCCTCGTTCAAGGCCGCGCAGTTGAACTGCACAAAAGGCTCTTCGGAGCGCGGTCCAAGGTCGTGGATTGCTCTGGCCACCAACTCCTTGCCCGTACCCGACTCGCCGCAAATAAAGACCGGCGCGTCGCTCTGGGCGGCCTTTTCGATCAGCTTGAAAATCTTGTGCATTTTGGCGGATCGCCCCACCATGCCATGAAAAATGGTATTGTCATCCAGAAGGCGCGACAGCTGCTGCAGTTCCGTTTCCTTGCGATCCAGTTCGGTAATGTCGGTCAGGGTTTCCACGGCGCCCAAAGGAGTTCCGTCGTCCGCGAAAAGCACGGATGCCGTTTTCAGGATGGTGACATACGTACCGTCCTTGCGCATCACGTTGCATTTCCTGCGGACAAACTTCCCCCTCTCGAAAAGCTTGCACCATGCGCTCTGGGCGTCTGAACGAATCCGCAGGCAGGCATCGCAATTAAAAATTGTACAGGACGAATCCACAAGTTCTTCACGGGAATAGCCGGTTATGTCCTCCAAGGCCTTGTTGACCAAGCGAATGGTTCCGTTTGTGTCCACCAGCAACAGCCCTTCCTGCATGACATCCACGATTTTGCTCCAATGCGCATCAAAAGGGAAAAATTTCGTGTCTTGGCTGTCCAGACAGTCTCCATCATCCCCATATGTTCGTAATTGCATGAATACTCCAAGGTTTCGGGCAAAAATTCGTGACCATGAAGCCGGCGGCGAGAACGCTTGCGAGGCGCAAACAAGGCGAGCCGGATTCAGGCGAATAATTGAACTGAGTGTTGAAAGTCCTTATCCACATTCTGCTGAAAAAACCCCAAGTGCACGGAGCAAAAAAGCTACCTGAACACGTCCCGTGTCCGGACCCTTCGGGCTGTGGCTTTGCCGTATTTTCGATTTGCCGGGCTGGCAATCCAATCTAGGGCAAAGCGTATTCAACCATACGCGAAAGTTGAACTTTTTGCGGTGAGGCAACTATTGGGAATTTTCAACGGACTGTTAACATGTGTGATAAACGTATGCGACATGATTAATCACCTGTCAATCCAGAACACGTCAAAGAGCCTCGCCACCGCGACTCCCAAAAAATATTATCCAATAAATAAGCATAGATAAAGTTCTCAGCGAACATGGCATGTATTCTGCTTAGATAATGTAAAAGCAACGTATGAAATGCATCATCCCGCAACCAATCCAGCAACACATAAACAAAGGAGCGGACCAATGAAAAGGCAGACACTGATGGGAATCGCAACGGCCGTCATTTTGGCTTCATATGTCGGCATTTCCGTGGCCAGCGAATTCGGCAACGCCCGCAAGGGACGTTTTCTTTACCGCCAAAACTGTCGCCCCTGCCATATGGAAAATCCGGTAGGTGAAATTCCTGCACAATATCTCGGCCCGGATTCCAAAACACAGGCCGAATGGAAGCAGGTCTTCGAAAACTACACTGAACTGCCCTGTGCCGGACATTGGGGAGATTTGTCAGACCAGGACCGTATGGACATTTTGCAGTATGTTCACGACGGCGCCCAGGATTCTCCGACCCCTGCCAAGTGCGGCTAAGGGCTTCGGCAACCGAATCTTCAACATTCCACAGCTAATGGGTCTTTAAGTAACTGCTCCAAAAGGTCGGGCGCGGCTGAACTCCCTTGTCCCTGGATTCCCGCCTTCGCGGGAATGACTCCAATAGGTACGTTTTACCAAGCGCGTCATCCCCGCAAAGGGGGGCATCCAGGCCATGTGCATCCAGGCCATGCTTGTTGCAGGTTTTTGAGCAGTTACGTCTTTGACGGCCACCGAACCATGAACGACTCCGGGCTTGCCCGCACCACCTTGATGTAATTGCGGGCAAGCCGGGCAGGGAGCCAGGTATGGAAAACACGAAAACAATCTCGAGACGGGGTTTTTTGCAGGCGTCGGCCGCGGCCGTAACCGCGGCGGCCGGCGTTCTCGTCTTGAAGGGCCTTGTATCCACCGGACACGCCATGGGCCCTGTCCCTCAACAGGGCGAGATCAGCGATCACTTCACGGCCTGCGACATGTGCTTCAATCGCTGTGGCATGATCGCCCGGGTCCGCAACGGGCGAGTGATCAAGTTGGATCCCAATCCCAAATTCCTGAAATCAAGAGGCATGCTCTGCGCCCGCGGCAATGCCGCCACGGCCCACATCTATGATCCGGATCGCCTGAAGACCCCCCTGCTGCGCAAAGGCGCCCGTGGCGAAGGCAAATGGCAGCGAATCACCTGGGAACAGGCCCTGGATCACACCGCGGAACAGTTCGAGCGCATTGCCGAAAAGTACACGCGCAGCGGAATCATGTTCTCTCCGGGCTCGGACATGCAGTCCCAGTTCATGATCCGTTTTGCCGAGGTCTTCGGTTCCTACAACATCACCTCCCACGAAACCCTCTGCCTGCTGAGCAACCACCGGGCTTACCTGGACACCTTCGGCGAAACGCCCTACCCGGACGTGCTGTACACCAGGTACATCATCATCGCCGGCGCCAACCCTTACGAGGCCATCATCACCCCGGACACCACCGACCTGATGGAAGCCCGCAAGAACGGCTGCAAGATGGTAGTGCTGGATCCGCGCTACACCAAGACCGCGGCCCTGGCCGACGAATGGTATCCCATCCGTCCGGGAACGGACATGGCCTTTTTCCTGGCCCTGGCCCACGTGATCATTCACGAGCGGCTTTACGATCCGGAATACGCGGAAGAAATGCTTTTCGGCCTGGAAGAATTCCGTGCCCACACGCGCAAGTACAGCCCGGAATGGGCTGCCGGGGAAACCGGCATCCCGGCCGAGGACATTCGGCGCATTGCCAGGGAAATCGCTGCCGCCGCCCCGACGGCCATGGTCTATACCGGCCGGCGCACTTCGGATTACGAGGATTCCACGCAGATTCGGCGCTCCATGGCCCTTGTCAACGCCCTGCTGGCAAACTGGGACCGGCCCGGCGGAATCCTGGCCGCCCGTGAAGTCGGCGTGCGCGCCCCGTATTTCGACATCCCCTGGTACGACGACAATCCGGACGACCGCATCGACCACGGCATGGCTCCCGGTCTGATCCACCACGAAGGCTCCTTCAAGCTGATGCGCGACGCGATCATCAAGGAGCAGCCCTACCCGATCCGCGGCTGGTTCACCTTCAAGACCAACTTCATGCAGACCGCGGCCAATCGCAACAAGACCATCGAGATGCTCGACCATCTTGATTTCATCGTCAACGCGGACATCGCCATGACCGACACCGCCTGGTACTCGGACCTGGTCCTGCCCTCTCCCAGTTTCCTGGAGCGCAACGATCCGGTCTCCGCCCTGCAAGGCTCCTCGGCCTGTGCCTGTGCCATCTGGCGGGATGCCGTGGTCCCCGCGATGTACGAGTCCCGGGACATGCTCTGGATCTGCACGGAGCTTTCCAAGCGGCTCGGCTTTCCGGAAACCTTCGATTTCACCTTGGACGAATACCGGACCTGGCAGTTGGAAAGCATTCCCGAAGCGGCCCAGGCCATCAGGGAAGACGGCGTCTACTACAACCCGAGCAAGGTCTACGGCATCTACTTTGACGTGCCCTTGAAGACCCAGGCCCAGAAGATTGAACTCTTCAACCAGCGATACGTGAACATGGGACTGGATCCCATGCCGGTATACAAGGCGCCCCGCCGGGAACAGGGCAAGTTCCGGCTCGTGGTCGGGCGCACGGCCTTCTTCACCCACAGCAACACCAACAACGCCCTGCTCATCGAATTCAAGGATGAAAACACTCTCTGGATGCATCCCCGCGCCGCGGACGGCCTCGGGCTCAAGGACGGCGAGCGGGTGTTCGTGACCAGCGACGCCGGGCGCGTGCAACTGGCTCTGCGGATCTTTGAAGGCATTGAAGAGCAAACCGTCTACATGGCCACGGGATTCGGCGCGCTCTCGCCCGGACAGCGTCTGGTCCACAAACGCGGCGCCAGCATCGCCGAAGTCCTGGAGGACCACGCGGATCACATCTCCGGCAACATGGCCATGCATGAAACCCTTGTCACCGTCAGCAGGAGGTTGAGCTGATGAAAAAATACGCCATGGTGGTCGACTCGTCGGTCTGCATCGACTGCAAGGGATGCATGGTCTCCTGCAAGGTCCAGAACAACGTTCCCAACGGGTACTGGCGCAACTGGATCAAGCACACGACTCCCGACTTTTCCAGGGGCAAGCTCACTCGAACCCACTTCCAGCCCGGCGGATGCATGCAGTGCGATGTCCCCACCTGCGTTCAGGCCTGCCCCAGCGGAGCCACGTTCAAGGATCCTCAAACCGGGATTGTTCATGTCAATGAAGCGATGTGTATCGGTTGCGGCAAATGCATCAGGTCCTGCCCCTACGACGCCCGTTTCCGTGATCCGGTCAAACGCGTACCCGTTAAATGCGACTTCTGCTTCAGCGCCGGACGTCTGGCCCGGGGCCTGGTCCCGGCCTGCGTGGATACCTGCCCGACCAAGGCCCGGGTCTTCGGTGATCTGAACGATCCGGAAAGCGAAGTTTCCAGGCTGTTGCGGGACAAGCCCACGGTTCGGGTGACCAGCCGAAACATCGATACCCAGCCCAACATGTACTATCTCACGGCCACCGAACCGGCCGACTGGCCTGCTGATGTGCAGTTTCCGGCGGCATACGCCTCCATGGCTTCGCTGATCAACCCGGTGGTCAAGGTCGCGGTGGGTCTCTCCGCTCTGGGCGTGGCCGCCATGTGGGCCAAACAGGCCTTTGCGCCCGATCCCGATGAGACCGATCATGAACCGTCAGCAACCGAACAGGATCGAGGTGCGCCATGAGAGAACAGATGATCCATCGACACACCAAGTTGTCCATTTTCATGCATTGGTTCAATGCCTTTTGCTGGATCGCCCTGCTCCTGACCGGCCTGGGCCTGATCAGCAACACCCAGCTCAACCCCCTGGGCGCGTGGTGGCCGAACCTGATGCGCACCATCTTCGGCAGCGGAGAAAATCTTTTGGCCGTGCATCAATACCTGGGCATGATTTGGGCCGGAGCCTTTCTGCTGTACGTTCTGCTCAAGCCACAGGAAACCATTGCCTTTTTGAAAGAGATCTTCCGCATGTCTCCCTCCAGCGACGCAACCTGGCTGATGAAGATGAACCTGAAAATGACCATGGGCAAGAAAGGGCTGCAGCGCTTCGGCATGACTCCGGACATGCCTCCCCAGGGGTTCTACAACGTCGGCCAGAAGCTGTTCGCCCAGGCAACGGTCATTGGCGGGATTGTCATCGTGGCCACGGGCATGGTCATGTTCTTTTCCACGATCTTCTTGAACAATCCCGACTTGGCGGCCTGGTCCAGGGCCATCCATTATCTGACCGTCGGTTTGGTCTTTGCCGGCTTGCTGGTGCACATCTTCATGGCCGCCATCGCCAAGGAAGAGAAACCTGCCTTCAAGTCCATGTTCACCGGCGAAGTGCCGGCGGAATACGCAAAACACCATCATCCCTTGTGGTATGCAACCGTGACCGAGAAGCAGGAGAAAGTTTGAGTTGCGAACTGCGGTATTTCAAACACTTCAGAACAGAAAATTGCTGGTTGCACAACCATCTTACCCATAGGAGCGGAAACATGCGCAAATATTTTATCCCGATCCAGATGCTTGTCGCGGCGTTGCTGATGGCCTTGCTGGCCGGATGCGCCGGACACCACGGAACGCAAGCCCGGACATTTCAGCTCGATCCGGCCCAGGTTCCGGAACCCTATCACACCCTGGTAGACATCGAGTTCGTCAAGCCGCTGGTCTTCGAGGCCATGCTCCGCACCGAGCCTTCGCAGGACTTCATGATCATCGACTCCCGGCCCAAGCAGCCCCGTTACGACGTGGGCCACATCCCCACGGCAGTCAGTCTGCCGGACAGCCAGTTCGAGCGCCTAGCCGCCGAGGTCCTGCCGGCCAACAGGAACGCCCAGCTCGTCTTCTACTGCGGCGGCCTGCACTGTCCTTTGAGCCACCAGTCCGCCTGGAAGGCCGAGGCCATGGGCTACACCAACGTGGCCGTCTACCCGGCCGGAGACCCGGAGTGGATCGAAAAAGGCTACAAGGTCTGGACCGCGCGAGACGTGCGCAGCCCGCTGCCGCAACTGGACCCTGCCCAGGTGCCCAACCCGTTTCACACTCTGGTCACCCTTGAGGAAGTCAGGCCGTTCGTGTCCAGAGGCGTCCTCCTGGCCAATCCCCCCACCAACGTGATGATCATCGACTCCCGTCCCAAGCAGCCCCGCTACGACCAGGGCCACATCCCCACGGCCGTCAGCCTGCCGGACAGCCAGTTTGAGCGCATGGCCGCCGAAGTCCTGCCCGCGGACAAAAGCACCAAGCTGATCTTCTACTGCGGCGGTCTGCACTGCCCCTTGAGCCATCAGTCCGCCTGGAAGGCCGAGGCCATGGGCTATACCAACGTCGCGGTCTACCCAGCCGGCGATCCGGAATGGGTGGAGCGGGGATACATTGTGTGGACCGCTGACGGCGCGCGTCAAGGCCAGGCCCAGGCGCCGGCCCAGCCCAAGGCCGAAGCCCCTGCCGGCGCACTGAAGACCGGCAGCGCGGAAGGGACCGTGGACAACGACTACTTCGTCCAGTTGATGCGCGAGAATCCGGACAGCATTCAGCTCATCGACGTCCGTTCCCCGGCTGAGTTCGCCGCCGGGCACATTCCTGAAGCCAAAAACATGACCGTGGACATGCTGGAAGACAACATCGCGAGCTTTTCCACAGCGGAAAAGCCCATCGTCTTCATCTGCTCCACCGGGGCTCGCAGCGGGGAGGCGTACTATCTGTTCATGGAAATGCGTCCGGATCTGCAGGAAGTGTACTATGTGGACGCCAATGTCAGCTACACCAGTGCCGGCGAGTTCACCATCAATTAAGGTTCAGCCGCTCCAAGGCTGAAGACAATACACAAGGCCGTCCGATCCCGAAGCGGGGCATGGACGGCCTTGTTTGCTTCGGGCGCACGGTTCGCTCCGGGCGAAACGCCGGTTCCACCCCTTTCAAGCAAGCGAGGACGAAAATGAACAGACGACTCGATCAACGCGCTAGAATTTTCTCGGTTCTGTTGACCTTGCTGTTGTTGCCGGCTTTGGCCGCCGCGGTTCCTGCCCCGCCTGAGCGAGACTCCGCGGAGGAGGCTTCGCCCCTGTTTGCCCAGGCCCGCGGCAGTGCGGAGCGGGACGGCTACACCCTGATCACCACCCCGGCCTTGAAACGGATCCTTGATGAAAACCCGAACGTCCTCCTGGTGGACGTGCGCTTTGCCTACGAGTTCGCTGCCGGTCACATGCCGGAGGCCGTCAGCCTGCCTGTTGACTTGCGCGACCGGGGCGACCTGTCCCCGGAGCGCCGCCGGGCCATGGTGGATACGTTCGGGCCGGACAAGGAGCGGACCATCGTCCTGTACTGCCGCGACTTCCGCTGACTGCTCAGCGAGATTGCCGCCGCCTGGGCCGTGCGCCTGGGATACGCCAACGTCATCCGCTACCCTGCCGGGTACATTGCCTGGAAGGAACATTACCCGGACCTGCAGGTCTGCGATGTTCAAAACCAGCGTCTCCAGCCGGGCCAATTCTTCCCGCCCTGCCTGCTCACGGCTTCGGACAGACGGGAGGATTTCGCCTATCTGGGGCTGGATCAGCAGGCCGCGAACTTCTTCCTGGCCGATGTTCCCGCGGAATACGTGCTGCTCAAGTACTACAGCGAACACTGCTCGCAATGCGTTCAGGAAGCCGAACTGTACAACCGGTTGTTCTCCATGATCCAGGATGCTCCGATGCTGCGCGAACGGCTGAAACTGATCGGCCTCGGCGTAGGGGACAGCCAGCGCAGCGTTTTGCGCTTCAAAAGGGCGCATAACGTATCCTACCCGCTTCTTTCCGATGAACGCCGAATTCTGTTCAATTCCGTGGGCGGCGGCGAAATCCCGCTGATCTATCTGGTGCGAATCCTGCCGGATTCACGGATTCAGGTCGTTTATTACCGCGAAGGACATATTGAGGATTTGGAATCCTTTTTTGATCTGCTGAACAAGATGACCCACCGCGACTGAGAAGCCGCAGTCAGAGTCCGCGGCATTTCAAATCTGCCTTGATTCTCACTCTTGGACCGGATCAAGACATTTTTTCTCAGCAACCGCCCAAGATATTGAGGCTGGTTTACCCTGTTTTGGTTGGATCGATGGCCTGACCGAGCCACGTAGCGTTCATCAAGGCGTTGCCGAACGCAGAGAGCAGTCTCAACAAGATTGTTTATGCCAGCGCAACGGCTTGGTGGTACAAGGCCGTCGAGGAAGTTTTGATCCGGCCAAAACAGGGTAAACATGCCTGAAGAACAAGTCTGCCCTGGGAACCGGATGGACCGGGATCATGGTTCTTGCGCTTCAATGCCGGTTGGGTTACCAAACCGGGAATCGTGAACCGGCTGTCATGCCGGTTGTTTTGTCTTCAAATACAAGGAACGCATTTCATATGTACGCAACAACTCTCCAGGGTCTGCATTCCATGGTCTGGGTCGCGCTGATGGCCTCCTTGATCGCCGTGGGTTCTTTTTTGTCCATCCCGCTGGGGCCGGTCCCCTTTTCCATGCAGCCGTTCTTCGTCATGCTGGCCGGTTTTCTCCTTGGATGGCCCCACGGCATGTTCGCCGCCCTGCTCTTTGTCGGAGCCGGAACCATCGGACTGCCTGTATTCGCCGGAGGCAAATCCGGACTGGCCGTGCTCTTCGGCCCCACCGGCGGGTATCTCATTGGTTTTGTCCTGGCCGCGGGAGCCATCGGCCTGATCACCAGAGCCCGCAAGGCCGAATGGTCGCTGGGCATTGCTCCGGGATGGCTTCTCGGGCTGGGCGCCGGTTTGGCCGGGTTGGCCCTGATGTACTCCTGCGGGCTCCTGAACCTGATGCGAGTTATCGACGTGGGCTGGCAGAAAGCCCTGGCCGTCGGTTTTTTGCCCTTCATTATCCAGGATCTGGTCAAGCTGGTCATGGCCGTGGCCACCTGGCGCTTCATGCATCTGCGAGGGTTGCTGCCCCGGTGATCAGCGCCCAGTCTCTTTATTTCGCCCATGGTTCCAGCCGCCCCATCCTCCAAGATATCGGCTTTGCCCTGGAATCCGGTTCCATCCTCGGTTTGGTTGGGGCCAACGGGGCCGGCAAGTCGACCCTGCTTGCCCTTCTGGCCGGCCTGCTCCAACCTGGATCCGGCAGACTTGCGATAGCCGGCCTGGACGCCTCCACCCAAAGCAGCGAGATTCGTCGGGAGACGGCTCTCGTGCTCCAGGAAGCGGATCTGACAATCATTGGTTCGACCATCGCCGAAGACATCTGCCTGGGCCTGCCTCCCGACCGTCATCCCGAAGCCCTGGCTCTGGCAGCACGCCTTGACCTTCCTGATCCCACAACGCCGGTCCACATTCTGTCCCACGGCCAAAAACGCAAGCTGTGCCTGGCCGCCGCACTGCTACGGAAACCGCGGCTCCTGCTTCTTGACGAGCCCTTTGCCGGACTGGACTACCCCGGCATCCGCGAGATCCGGACCATGCTTCACGCCAATCAGGCTGCCGGACTGACCCAGATCATCGCCGTGCACGACCTGGAACCCTTGGCGGATCTGGCGCACCTCTGGCTGGTCCTGGCCCATGGCCGCCAGACGGCCTTCGGCTCGGCGCAGCAGGTTTTCCCCGGACTTGAGGCCATGGACGTGCGCCCGCCCTGTTCCTGGAAAGCCGGGCTGGGCATCATGCCCTGGGATGCTCACGAACAAGCACCCCGGCACTGAAACATGGCCCGAAATCCGTTCCTCGCTCCCACCCCCCGCGGCGAATGGGGCCGCCTGCTCATGGAGCTTGATCCGCGACCCAAGCTGGCCTTCGCCGTGCTGACAGGGCTGGTATTGTGGAGACTGCCCCTTCCGGTATTGTTCATGGTAGCGCTTCTGGGAATTGCCTCCTGCCTTGCCCTGGGCGCATTTTCAAGAGCAAGCCGAGGATTATGGCGTACGGCGACCAGCTTTGTGCTGGTCTGGGCCGGACTGAAAACCGGCCTTGATCTTGTGGGGGGAAGTGAGTTCTTGACGAGCCTGGGCGCCGGCGCGGACCTCGGCCTCAGGCTGAGCACCCTGATGCTCCTGGGCTTCACCCTGACGTTCTCGGCGTCGCCTCGTCGGCTCGGGGCGGGATTGGCCTGGTATCTGCGGCCGGTTTTGGGAAAAAGAGCCTGGCAGGTCGCTTTGTCCCTGGCCTTGATGATCCATTTCCTGCCCCTGTCCCTGGCCGCCGCCGGAGGACTGAATCAGGGCCTCTCCAGGCGCTGGCCCCAGTGCCCGTGGTCCAGCCGCATCCGCCTGGTTCCCCAGGCCATGCTGCGGGTCCTCAGCCAGGCCACCTGGACCCAGACCCTGGCCGTTGCGGCCCGGAATCTGGATCAGCCGGAAGCCTGGCGACCGGAACGCAAGGTCTACGCCCGGGAGTGGGTGGTGACTCTGGTTCCGGGGTTGGGGTTGGTTGTGCTTTCCATGTATTTTTGAAGTACCGGGCCATGCTCCTGCCGGAACTCGTTACTGCTTCAAAATGGGTCGGCGATGAGGTTGAGCAAGGATTCCCATTTCACCAAGATTTCACTGCACAGCTATCGGAGTCACGCTCCAGACGGAATCTGGTCCTGAATGCGCTACACCGCTGCCGCACTGGGGTGCGGCGCTCCCGGGATTCATTTTCTTGCCGCATGCTTGCGCGGCCCTACAACGGCCAGACCCAGAGCAGCATGGGCAGGGCAACGGCGATGACCAGGAGGTCCGTGGGCAGGCCCATGCGCCAGTAGTCGCCGAAATGAAAGCCGCCGGGTCCGAGGATCAGGGTGTTGTTCTGGTGCCCGATGGGCGTCAGGAAGGCGCATGACGCACCGATGGCCACGGCCATCAGGAAGGAATCCGGATTCACGCCGAGCTGGGCCGCGGTGCTCAGAGCAATGGGACACATCACTGCCGCGGTGGCGGCGTTGTTCATGAAGTCGGTCATGAGCATGGTCACGACCAGAATTACGGCCAGCGCCAGTACGGCCCTGCCCTGGGCGACATTATCCAGCAAAAAACGGGCGATCATGTCCGCCGCTCCGGTGGAGGCCATGGCGCCTGCCACCGGCAGCATCGCCCCCAGCAACACGATCACCGGCCAATCCACGGAATTGTATACCGAGCGCAGGGAAACCACCCGCAAGGCCATCATGGCCAGCACCCCCGAGGCAAAGGACACGGCCACCGGGACCAGCCCCAGAGCCGCCCCGGCCACCGCCCCGGCCATGATCAGAGCCGCCTTCAGAGCCTTCCCCTTTTCCGGAACCCGAACATCCCGCGGCGCCAGGGGCAGACAGCCGAATTCCGAGGCAAAGCCGGACAGCACTTCCGGCCTGCCCTGCAGCATCAGGACGTCGCCGGCCTGAATGGAGGTGGCCCGCAATCTCTTGATGGAGCGATGACCGCTGCGCGAGATGGCCAACAGATTGATGCCGTACCGGCTGCGCAGCTCGAGATCCCTGGCCGTACGGCCGATCACCATGGCATTGGGCATGGCCACCAATTCCTGGATCACGATTTCGCTGGTCTCGATTTTTTCCTTGTTGCTTTTTGCTGACTTTGTCTCTGATTTCTCCGTGGTTTCATCCCGGGAATCCATTTTCGCTTCGGATTCTTCAGCCCCCTGCTTCTCCTCGTCGCTTTCCGGCGGCGGCAGGACATTCTCCTCCAGCTTCAACCCCAGCTCCGAGAGCACCGCGGCCAGAGATTTCGGTTCGGACTGGATGACCAGAATATCCCCGTCCTGGAGGATGCGCCCGGGATAGGGCACGGACAAACGAAATCCCCTGCGGACCATGGCGATGATCAAGGCATCCGCCGCGTCCATGATCTGTTCCACCTCGCGCAACGGTTTCCCCACCACATTGCTGTCGCTGGAAATACGCACTTCGGTGGTGTACACCGCCGTATCGAAATCGTCCGTGTCCGACTCCTTGCGATCCGGCACCAAACGCCAGCCGATCAGGATGATGAAGGCCAGTCCGGCCACGGTGACACTCAATCCAACGGGCAGGAAGTCGAACATCCCGAAACCGGCCGGGCCGGCCTCGGCTCGAAAACCGGAGACGATGAGATTGGGCGGCGTACCGATCAAGGTCATGGTTCCGCCCAAAATGGAGCCGAAAGCCAACGGCATCAGCACCTTGCCCCGGGTCAATCCCTGTTTGGCGGCATTCTTGATCCCCACGGGCATCAGCAAGGCCATGGCCCCGACATTGTTCATGAAGCCGGAAAGCAGGGCCGCCAACCCCGTCAACGAAGCGATGCTCATGGTCGGGCCGGCGGTAGCCGGCAGAACCTTTCTGGCCAGATCATCCACCGCACCCGAAACCTGCAGGCCATGGCTGAGCACCAGCACGCAAACCACGGTAATCACCGCCGGATGACCAAACCCGGCAAAGGCTGCCCCTCCGGGCACCAGCCCCAGGAAGACGCAGGCCAGCAGGGCGCCGGCGGCGACCATGTCATGGCGCCATTTGCCCCAGATAAACATGCCCATGGTGGCCAAAAGTATGGCCATGATCATCATCTGATCCTGCGTCATGTCATACACCTCATCGCGTTGACGTGATCATTCCCCGGCCGTTGCCCGGCGCAGTCGCGGCAGTTCATGCAAATTGGCCCAGATCAGTCCCATGGCCTCATAGATGGCTCGCTCGGTGCGGCGCAGGGCGCTTGCCGAAGGAAACAACTCCCCAGGAGAAAACTGGCCCTCTGCATCCTTGACCAGAAAATCCGCGGGAGCGGCAATGGGGGCCAAACCCGCTGCCCGGGCCAGCAGAACCGCCCGCGGCATGTGCGAGGCCGACGTGACCAGAATGAAATCCACTTCCGCGCCCAGATTCTTCCGGAGTTCCAGAGCTTCTTCAGCGGTATCCCACGACTGCGTGAACACGACGATACGTTCCGGATCCACTCCCAACTCCATGGCGGCGTCAGCCATGACCTTGGCATGAGGAACCGGGTCGAAAATCGCTCCGCCGGTGAAGACGAGCACGCTCTCCGGCAACAGGCGATGCAACCGGATTCCTTCGATCAGCCGCGCCTGGGAGGCGTCCGACAGCCGTCCCGTATGCGGCAGACGTCCATCGGACTCATGCCCTCCGCCCAGGACAACGACATGGCGGATATGCGAGAGCCCCTCGACAGTCCGGAGCGGATCATGCCTGCGTTCAAACGGATCCAGCAATCGATCCGCAATCGGACTCCATCCGGCGCCGAGAAAAAAAACAGTCCCCAGCACGAGCAGCGCTTTCCCCAATCTCTGACGCTGGGTGCGGCACAAAACGATCAGGCCGACGAGCAGCATCAAGCCCGCGAGACTCAATGGCATACAGAGCAGGCCGATAATTTTTTTCGCTATGAACATGAAGGATTATTGGGTTTGAAACCTGGATACCCAGCCAGGCAGTGTGGTTCTCAAATGCCTGAGGCGCATGTACAATCGACCCTGTGTACGCTAGATCTCGAACACGACCAACGCCGTACAGCTATCTACATACAGACCAGTTCTTTCTGACTTGATGTCGTTTTTTTCACCACGAAGGGCACGAAGAGCACGGAGGAAGATAAAAAAACGAAGTAACTGCTCAGCAGAGCCAGAAAAGACCTGGATACCGGCCTTCGCCGGTATGACTAGCGTGGGAAAGGCTTGCCCAGATACGTCATTCCGGCGAAAGCCGGAATCCAGTGCTGGAGAATGATCATGCACCGTATGTGCTGAGTAGTTGCAAAACGAAATCCCTTTTGCCGCACGACGCATCCGCAATCGTGATTATCCGCACACAAGCCCATCCTTCGTGTCCTTCGTGCTCTTCGTGGTGAATCATCCTGGCCATGGATTAGCTGAGAGTGGTTACTCTACGTCATCATCAACAAGGAGATTGACATGCCGATTTTTGAATATTCCTGTCCAGACTGCAAACATGTTTTCGAGGACCTGGCCCGGGCTTCGGATCAGAGCGACAAGACCTGCCCCCGCTGTGGTTCCGTCATAGCCGCGAAGATTCTTTCCGTCTGCAGCAAGCCGATGACCACGGGCTCTTCCGCTGACTCGTTTGCCGGTCATTCCGCCCCGGCTTCGGGCTGTTCTTCAGGGAGGGGATTTTCCTGAGGAGTGTAGTTCGGCTTCAGGTCTGAAGCCATTCATCCAGTCCGCACCGACGACACCCTGGACAGCCCGGCCCTGGTTTGTCCGAGACGAGCAATGAAGGGCACGGCGGGGTTTTGCGCCGTGCCCCGACTTTTTCCCATTCCTGCCACAGATAATCCCGGCTGACTCCCAGATCGACGACTTCCCAGGGGAATGCTTCACCGCGCCCTCGCTCCCGGTCCAGGTACCAGGAAGGATCACCGGACCAATCGGACAGGGCATCGTTCCAGACGTCCTGTTCCCGGCCTTGCCTGGCCGCGGCCAGGTGAATCAACTCATGAACGCGCATGTCTCCCCGGGCCAGCAGGCCCTGCAGGCGTGCCAGCCAGGGCGAATCCGAGCGCACCTGTACGCCGGGAATCTTTTTGGCCGACCGGCGCACCAGGGCAATTCGTTCCTTGAAGGTCTGCTCACCGGCCATGGTCGCCCACTGGAGCGGCGTCCAGGGCTTGGGTACAAGACAGCCGAGCCCCAGGGTGATCAACTTCAGGCTGGTTTTGCGCTTCACCGCGCCGCTGGTTCTGGCCGTATCCACTTCCAGAAGAAAACGTCCGAATTCTTCCCAGTCCGCTTCCGTCTCGCCCGGCCACCCCACGAGCAAGTAGATTTTCAGATGGTTGAAGCCCTTGCGTGAAAGCAGTTCAACGGTGCGCAAGAACGCTTCTTCCCGGACATGCTTGTTCATGGAGCAGCGCAACCCATGGCTGGCGCCCTCCAGGGCCAAGGTCACGGTCCGCGTACCCAATCCCCGCAGGATGTCCAGCAGCTCCTCGCTCACACCCTCGGCACGCAGGGAGGACAAGGAGACATCCACGTTCTGCTCCCGCAGCCAGGCCAGAAACGGAATCAAGTCCGGCCAGTCCGTCAGGGCCGTGCCCACCAGCCCCACCTTGCGCGGCTTCGCCTGGAGCACGTGCTCTTTCAGAACCTCCATGCGTGCCAGACGGGGGGGGCGATACATGTAGCCGGCGGCGCAAAACCGGCACCCATGCGGACAGCCGCGATTGACCTCCAGCAGCAGGGAATCCCGGAACACGGCGTCCGGCGACGTGAAGCAGGAGGAAACCGGTGCGGCAAGTTCGTTCGCGGACCGGTTGCCGACATGCACGGCCCGACGCACCGGAAGCCGGCTTTGTCCGGGCACGAAAACACCCGGCAGGGCGGCCACCGTCTCCAGAGCCAGCGCACGGGAGCCATTGCGAATGTAGATATCGGCCAGGGTCGTCAGACACTCAGCCAACCCGGCCTCGGCCTCGCCCACCCAGAACAGATCCACGCTGGGCGTGATCGGGGCGGGATTGAGAAAAGCCAACGCCCCTCCGGCCAGAATCAGTGGCCAGGAGGGGCGTTGGTCGGCCATGGGAGGAATGGCCGAAACATTCAGGATGCGCAGCAGGGCAAGATAGTCGAATTCATAGGTCAGGCTGAAAGCCACGACGCCATATTCGTTCAGCCCTCGGCTTCCGGCAGGCCGCACGAGCTTGCCCTGATCCGGATCCCAGAACACCGGCTCAACCGTCAGGTTGCTCTTGGCCTCCAGCAGTTGCAGGACCGCCTGCCAACCCAGGCTGGAATAGGCCAGGTTGGCCTTCTGCGGAAAGACCAGGGCAATGGGCAGACGCCCTCCCCAGTCCCGCTCCGGGACGGAAATGAGTCGGGCTTCCCGCCGTCGGCGCCTCACCCGGTCCTCCGCGCTGAATGACGAGTCGTGCTAATCCGCCTGTTTGCGCAAAAAGGAGGGAATCTCGAACTCCTCTTCATCAAAAATAAAGTCCTCTCCCCCGCCGCCGGCCGCAACCCGGAGCATCTTGTTCGGAGCCTGAGCTGAAGGGCCGGAATGCCCTCCGTGCGCGGAATGGCCCGGATGAGCCGCATAGCCACCATGGGCGGAATGGCCCTGTTCGGATTTCAAGCCCTTGCGCAGGTACGCCGGGATGCTTCTGTCTTCGTTGCCGGTCGGAACATACGGCCTGCGCACGACATTTCCGGAATTGCCGACGTTGTTGCGTACCCCGCCCAGGTCAATCACCCGGGAAACGTCCTCGCCGCGTCCGCATGCCGCGGATGCCGTGCCGATGCCCGTGGCAATGACCGTGATCCGCATTTCGTCGCCGGCTTCCTCATCGAAGACCGTACCGAAGAAGATTTTGGCATCGTCATGGGCTGCTTCATGGATGATGCTGGCGGCCTCGCTGACTTCGTCAATGGTCATGTCCGGAGCGCACGTGATGTTCAGCAGCACGCCCTTGGCCCCATCGATGCTCACGTCTTCGAGCAGCGGACTGTTGATGGCCTTCAATGCCGCTTCCCTGGCCCGGCCTTCGCCCTTGGCAATGCCGGTACCCATCATGGCCAGCCCCATTTCAGACATCACGGCCTTGACGTCCGCAAAGTCCAGGTTGATCAGGCCGGGAACCATGATCAGGTCCGAAATGCCCTTCACGGCGTAGAACAACACTTCGTCGGCTTTTTTGAGCATGTCCAGAAAAGCTGCTTTCTGGGAGGCCAGCGACAACAGTCGGTCATTGGGAATGGTGATGATGGTGTCCACGGCATCAGCCAGGGCTGCCGCGCCCTTTTCGGCCTGAAGCAGTCGTTTCTTGCCTTCGAAGTAGAACGGCTTGGAAACCACGGCCACGGTCAGGGCGCCCATTTCCCGGGCCACCTGCGCAATGACCGGCGCGGCGCCGGTTCCGGTTCCGCCGCCCATGCCCGCGGTCACGAAAACCATATCCGCCGGTTCGAGCATCTTGCGGATCTGGTCCACGCTCTCCAGGGCGGCGTCCCGGCCGATGTCGGGATTGGCGCCGGCTCCCAGCCCCTTGGTCAGCTTCTCCCCGAGCTGGATCTTGTGCTCGGCCCGAGACCGGTTCAAGGCCTGCAGATCCGTGTTGGCCGCGATAAAAGTGACTCCCTTCAATGCCGAGGATATCATGTTGTTCACGGCATTGCTTCCGCCCCCGCCCACACCGACGACCTTGATCAAGGCATTGGTGTCATTCTCAAGTTCCATGAATTGCATATCCTGCTCCTCCCTGCTTCGGTTTCCCATGTTCAAATTGTCATCAATCAGAATCAGCTTCGCACCAGCGCTCTTCCGACATCTCACTCTTTGTTTTTTCTTGCGTACCTTTTGCAAAATTCCAGAAGAAGACCTGGATACCGGCCTTCGCCGGTATGACTGATGTGCAAACGGCTTGGGCTCGACACCTCATTCCGGCGAAAGCCGGAATCCGGTGCAGATAATCAGCCAAACACATGGTGTGCTGAATGGTTACATTCCGCCCACCCATTCCCGGACCCAGGTCAGGAGACATCCGAGAACCACTTCCGCATCCTGTTCAGAATGCGGTTGAAAATATGCGTGTCCCGAATCCGAAACCGCTGATCCAGGCCTTCCTTGCGCGCCCCGTACATCAGCAATCCCACCGCGGTGGAATACATCGGATTCATGACCACGTCCTTCAAGCCGCCCACGTCCCGGGGGTACCCCACCCGGGTCGGCAGATTGAAAATCTGCTCTCCCAGTTCGGCCATTCCGTCCAGCAGCGACGACCCTCCGGTCAGCACGATTCCCGCGCCGATCAGGTTCTTGCAGCCGGACTGGTTGAGGTCCTGCTCCACCAGAGCCAGAATTTCCTCCATCCTCGGCTCGCAAATTTCCGCCAGGACCCGCCTGGAAACCCGCCGTGGCTCGCGCCCCCCGACGCTGGGCACATCGATGATTTCATCCTTTTGCACGATGTCCGTCAGTGCGCATCCGTACTTGATCTTGATCTTTTCCGCGGCCAGCATGGGCGTACGCAGGCCGAAGGCAATGTCATTGGTCAGGTTGCTCCCGCCCAGGGCCAGGACCGATGTGTACTTGATGGAATTGTTGGAAAAAATGGCCACATCCGTGGTTCCGCCCCCCACATCGACCAGGGCCACGCCGATCTCCCGCTCCTCCGGGGTGAGCACCGCTTCCGTGGAGGCCAGGGATTGCAGGACAATGTCCGCAACATCCAGTCCGGCCCGGTGACAGGAGCGGATGATGTTTTGCGCGCTGCTTACCGCTCCGGTGACGATGTGCACCTTGACCTCCAGGCGCACCCCGGCCATGCCGATGGGGTCGGCAATGCCGCTTTGTTCGTCCACGATGAATTCCTGGGGCAAAATGTGGATCACTTCCCGGTCCAGGGGGATGGCCACGGCCTTGGCCGCGTCGATGACCCGCTCGACGTCCTTCTGCGTGACCTCGCCGCCCTTGACCGCGATCACGCCATGGCTGTTGAATCCCTTGATATGACTGCCGGCGATGCCGGAATAGACCGAGCGAATCTCGCACCCCGCCATCAATTCCGCTTCTTCCAGGGCTTTTTTGATGCATTGCACGGTCTGTTCAATGTTCACCACGACGCCTTTGCGCAGTCCCGAGGACGGAGCCGTTCCGATACCCACGACGTCAACGCCGCCGGGAGTGGCCTCTCCAACCACGGTGCAGATTTTCGTGGTTCCGATGTCCAGACCGACAATGAGATCGGACTTGGATGATGCTTTCTTGGCCATCCTTTTGCTCCTCGATAGTTTTTCCGTCAGGGCTGTCTCAACTGGACCCACGCCTTGCCCGACATGACCGTCAACCGCTCGGTGTTCCGGAGTTCCCCTCTCGCCGTCAGGTCTTCCCAGACCCGGTTCATGATCCCGCGGTGCTCGCGCCACCCGGAAAGGTCAAAATGAACCATCATGCCTCGGTCCTCGAGATATATGCGCACAATGTTGGCGTCCTCGACCTTCAGCCAGGCCACTTCCGGGAAACTGAACGGAAATTCCAACCGTTCCACCGCGCGCACCCATTCGTCCAGCAACCGCCAGTTCGGCTCAATGCCTTCCTCGATGATCAGGGCCGGCAGGGAAACAAATTTCCCGATTTCCAGGGGAACGATGGGCATTCCGTTCCGGTCCGCGTAATACAATGCGCTGTCTCGCTGAATCCAGAAAAACGGTTCCCGCTCCACAATGTTGATGATCAGGCCGTCGGGCAAAGTCCGCCGGACGGTCACGCTTTCAATCCAGGGATTATTTTGCAGCTTGCGGCTTACCTCTCCCAGGCTGACTTCCAGGATGTTCATTCCCAGGCCGACTCCGCCCAGGCTCAGAATCTCCTCCGTGGACAACTGTCGATTGCCATCGATTTCCACTTGAGAAACCGCGAAGTGCGTGGAAGATGTCAGGGAACGGTATCCGTAGATCAGTCCCAGACTGATCCCTCCCAGCAGAGCCAGGATAAGCGCCAGAACAAGGATCCACCCCATGGCCCGCAACAGGACCACGAAGAATGCCAACGTCAAGCCACCCCTTCGGGCATGCGCGGATGCAACGTTCCTGGCAGCCTTGGCCGGCCTCTGCCGCGAGGAAGCAGGGGCTGCCTTCTTGCGCGTCCATTTGTTGCTCTTGCGCGAGGCGGATGCAAACCACCCGCCCGACCGTTCCCGAATGACGGCCACGCTCATGGGATGACCCTGACCTCGGTGGCCAGCGCCACCCCGAAAAGGGTCCAGACCCGCTCTCTGGCCATGGCCAGCAGCTCAAAAGCGTCACTGGCCGTGCCGCCGCCGAGGTTGATTAAAAAGTTGGCATGCTTGTCTGAAAAGGCCATTTTTCCAAGTTCAAAGCCGCGCAAGCCGGCCTGGTCCAAAAGCTTGCCCGCGGGTTGTTCCGGAGCCGGATTCTTGAAGACGCACCCCGCCGAGGCCATGGTCACGGGCTGGGTCTGCTTCTTCCGGGCATAGGACTGCTGCATCCGGTTTTGGACCACAAAAGGCGCGGCCAATCCAAGCCGCAACCGGATCGCGACCACGATCTGCAAGCCGTCATCCAGCCTTGAGTCGAAATGCCGGTACCCGAATTCCATTTCGTCTACGTTTCTCCAGATGCACCCATGGGTGGGCGTCCAGATCCGGACCTGTTCCAGAACATGAACCATTTCCACGCCGTACGATCCGGCATTCATGGCCACGGCGCCGCCCACCGAACCGGGGATTCCCGTCCACTGCTCCAATCCGCTGAACCCCCGGGAACGGCACCACGCAAGCAGGCGAGGCAGGCGCAATGCCGCGGGCGCCTGAATCAGAACAAAATCCCGTCCCGATTCCAGAACCTCCGGCTCTCCAGGTTGGGCCAAACGGACCAGCACCAGGGGCAAGCGCCCGTCGCCGGCCAGGATGTTGCTTCCCTCGCCGAGAACCAGCGTCTCGCCGCCCAGGGTCGCCAGCTGCATCGCCAGACCGTCCAGGTCCCGCTCATCCTCCAGGATGATTTCGGCAATGGCCGTGCCTCCAAGGCGCAGCGTCGTCCTTTCGGACAGGACCGGATCACTCAGAATTTTCACACCGCCTCCAGATAACTCTGGCCCACCTGCCATACGCTTCCCGCGCCCAGAGTCAGCAGCACGTCCCCTGGCCGCAGGATCTTGGGCAGGGCCGCGCCGGCCTTTTCCATGTCCGGAAAGAACGTCACCGGGGTCTTGCTGACCTGCCGAATGCCTTGGGCCAGGCTGATTCCGCTGATCCCCGGCAACGGAGCCTCGGATGCCGGATAGATTTCCAGGAGCAGCAATTGCCGGACTCCCTCGAAAGCGCGGCAGAAGTCTCCGAACAGGGCCTTGGTCCGGGAAAAACGATGCGGCTGGAACAGCACCACCAACCGGCGTTCCGGAAAATATTCCAGCGCGGTTTGAATCGTGGCGACGATCTCCTTGGGATGGTGCCCGTAGTCGTCCACCACGGTGACGCCGCCGCGCTCCCCCTTGATCTCGAAACGGCGGCCCACTCCGCCAAAGTTTGTCAGCCCCCGCAGCACGGCATCCCTGGGCAATCCGGTTTCAATGGCCACGCCCACCGCGCCCAGCGCGTTCAGGACATTGTGCCGGCCCGGATGCCCCAAATTGACCTCGCCCCACGGCTCACCGCGCCAGAAGATCTGAAAATGATTGCCGGGACGATCCCGGAGCGGCAGCCCGCGCACGTCGTTGTCCTGGCCGAAGCCATAGGTCACCACGGGCCGGCGCACCTGGGGCAGGACGTCCTGCACGCCGGGATCGTCGCCGCAGACCACGTTCAGCCCATAAAAAGGGATCTTGTTCATGAACTGGACAAAGGCGCTTTTGATGGTCGCCAGGTCCGGATAGAAGTCCAGATGGTCGGCATCGATATTGGTCACCACGCTGATGATCGGAAACAGGCACAGAAAGGAGCCGTCGGATTCATCCGCTTCGGCGATAAGGTACTCCCCCTGCCCCAGCAGGGCGTTGCTGCCGTAGCTGCTCAAACGACCGCCGATGATCACCGTGGGATCAAGACCGGCCTCCATGAAAATGGTTGCCAGCAGCGACGTGGTGGTGGTCTTGCCGTGGGTTCCGGCCACGGCAATGCCGGTGCGCAAGCGCATCAGCTCCGCCAGCATCTCCGCCCGCGGGATGACCGGTATGCCGCGTTCCCTGGCTTCCTGCACCTCGGGATTGTCGTCCCTGACGGCAGTGGATTTTACCAGGACCTGGGCCCGGCCCAGATTTCCGCGACTGTGTCCCACCGACGTGATTGCGCCCAGTGACCGCAAATGGTCCAGAACCGGTCCGGTGGCCAGATCCGACCCGGACACTTCATAGCCCAGGTTCAGCAGCACCTCCGCGATGCCGCTCATCCCGGACCCGCCCAGGCCGACCATGTGTATGGATTTGACTTTCGACTTCATGTTCCGTGTACCAAACCTTCAAGTTCTCGAACCACCGCGGCGCCGGCATCCGGCCGCCCCAGTTTCCAGGCAGCCCTGCTCATGTCCCGCAGCTTGCCGGGAATATCCAACAAATCCTTGACTACCGCCCACAGCTGGACCCGGGCCAGATAACTTTCCATCAACACCATGGCGGCTCCGGCCTGTTCCAGATGCCGCGCGTTGAGCATCTGGTGGTTGTGGGTGGCATAGGGAAAGGGAATCAGCACGCTGGGCTTGCCCATGGCCGTCAGTTCCGCCAGAGTGGTGGCTCCGGCCCGGCAGACCACCAGGTCCGCCCAGCCGTAAGCCTCGGCGACATTATCAATGAACGGCTCCACCCGGGCCTTGTCCCACCCCGACTGAGCGTATGCGTTGGCGACACGCTCCAGATCCGCTGCTCCGGTTTGATGCCATAACGAGATCCCCTCTTCCCGAAACCCGTTCAGGGATTCCAGCACCGCCTGATTGACGGCTTTGGCACCCTGGCTGCCCCCCAGAATCAGGACATTGCGCCGGGGGCTTTCGCCGGCGGGCTCCAGGGTTCGCAGTTCCCGCACGGCTTGCCGCAAGGGGTTGCCCGTGTACACGACCTTGCCCGGATCGAAGAACCCGCGTTCGTCAGGCAGGGAAAGCAGAACCTTGCGCACCAGCCTGCCCAGAAGCCTGTTGGTCATGCCCGGAAATCCGTTCTGTTCATGAATGGCCGTGGGAATGCGGCTCATCCAGGCAGCCAGAACCGTGGAAAACCCGGCATACCCGCCAAGCCCCAGGACCACTTCGGGTTTGAAGCGGCGCAAAATCCCCATGGCCTGGACCACACTGCGCGGAAGCCAGCCCAGAATTGCCAAAGCCCGCCAGCCCCGCCCCAGGACCCCGGCCACGGGAAGGGCCTCGAAAGGCACTCCGGCTTGGGACGCCAATTTTTCCTCAGGCCCTCGCGTGCCGCCGACAAACAGCAGTTCAATCGCGGGATGGCGTGCTCGCAGCTCCTCGGCCACGGCCAGGGCCGGGAAAATATGGCCGCCCGTGCCGCCCGTGGTCAGGATCACCCTGTTCATGCGCGACCGCCTGTCCGGGAAAGGTTCAACAGCACGCCCACGCAGAACATGGAAATGACCAGGCTTGATCCGCCGTAACTCAAAAACGGCATGGGCACCCCCTTGGGCGGAACCACGCCCAGCACCACGGCCATGTTCAGCACGGCACCCAATGCCAGAATGAGCAGCATGCCAAAGGCGATGAACCGTTCCTGCATGCCCTCCTGGATTCTGGCGATGCGCATGCCCCGCCAGAAAAGCAGGGCCATGAGAATGAAGATCATGGAAATCCCGATAAATCCGAGTTCCTCGCCGATCACCGCCAGAATGAAGTCGGTGTGCGCCGCGGGCAGAAAAAAGAGCTTTTGCTTTCCCGCTCCCAGACCGGCGCCCAGCCATCCGCCGCTGCCCAGCGCGTAGAAGGACTGCACCAGCTGATAGCCCACGTCCTGGGCGTCCTGGAAAGGATCAAGAAACGCAAACCACCGCCGGAAGCGGTAGGGGGAACTCATGACCAGGAATATCGCGGCCATCAGGGCGAGGAAGGAAGTCGCTCCCAGGTGAACCAGGCGTGATCCGCCCACCAGGCTGATGCAGAACAGCAACAGCATCAGGGATGCCGCGCCGCCGAAATCCGGCTGGGCCAGCAGGAACAGACACAGCATGCCGGTGATGCACAGCGGCGGCAGAAAGCCCACGCTGAAGGAGCGGATCATTTCCTGCTTGCGGCTGAAAAACGATGCCAGATAGAGAACCAGCGCCACCTTGGCAATCTCCAGCGGCTGGACCGTCAAGGGCCCTAGTGACAGCCAGCGCTTCGCTCCCCCGGCCTGCACTCCCAAGGGCGTGAAGATGGTCAGCGCCAGCAACCCCGCGGCCACCGCCAGCCAGACATACACGAACCGCAAATAGAGCTGGCGAGGAAGCAGCGCCGCCACGGCCATGACGCAGAGTCCGACAATCAGAAACACCACGTGCCGTTTGAAAAAAAAGTACTTGTCCCCCCAGAACCGCTCCGCCATGATCCCGGTGGAACTAAGAACCATGATCAATCCCAGCCCGCACAGCACGAGGGTCAGCGTCAGCAGCCAATAATCCAGGCCGGGCTGCGTCCCCGCGTTTCGCCCCGCGGCGCTCTGTCCGGAAAGAAGACTAGCCATGGCCGCGCTCCGCCAGAACTTGGGCATGCCGCTGAAACGCCATGCCTCGCTCTTTGTAATTCGCGAAGAGATCAAAGCTGGCCGTGGCCGGGGAAAGCAGCATCACGTCTCCGGCTCGGGCCGTTGCCCAGAGCCGGTCCATGGCCGATTCCAGCGTCGGATCCCAGGACAGTGGAACACGGGCTTCGGCCCAGGCCTGCTCAAATATATCCCGACTCGCGCCGAACAGTCCGACCTGGCGCACCTTTTGCGTCAGCAGGGGCTTGAGACCGGCCAGGTCGCCTCCCTTGAACACCCCGCCGGCCAACAGCAGCAGGGGACGGTCAAAGGCTTCCAGAGCCGCCTGCAGCGCCTGAACCGTGGTGCCCTTGGAGTCGTCCACGAAGAGCACGCCGAAGTGTTCCGCGACTCCCTGCAACCGGTGAGGCAAGGCCGTGAATCCCTCCAGAACCTTCTGTGCGGTGGGCTCATCCAGCCCGAACGGCTTGCAGGCCTGAAAGGCCGCTTCGATATTGCCTTGATTGTGCCTGCCGGGCAGGGCCGGACAGGACAGCCGGGAAACCGGCTCGACATACACTTTCCGCGCCCGAATTTCGGGGTGGCTTTGCACCAGTGCCCGCAGCTCGACGGCAATGATCGCCGTGTCCCGGGGTTCCTGCCCCGCGAACAGAGAAAGCTTGGCCTGGACGTACTCATCCATGTCCTGGTGGTAATCCAGATGATTCGGGCTGATGTTGAGCAGCACGGCCACTTTGGGACGCAGGGACGAGGTATTCAAAAGCTGGAAGCTGCTCACTTCCAGGACGAGAATGTCCGCCTTATTCCGATTCTTCTTCAGCCGGTCCAAAACATAGCTGGCTAGCGGCGTGCCGATGTTCCCGCCCACGAAAACTACGCGGCCCATGGCTTCCAGAAACACGCCGATCAGTGTCGTGGTAGTGGTTTTTCCACTGGTTCCGGTCACCGCGATGATTGGTTCGTCAACAAAGCCCAGCGCCAGTTCCAGCTCGGACAGCACCTGACCCGGGCCAAGATGCTCCAGCCAGGGCGCCAAGTTGCGACGATTCACCCCGGGGCTCAGAACCACCAGTTCCGCTCCCGAGAACTGCTCCGGATCATGTCCGCCTTCCCGTATTTCCCAACCCCGCCTGGTGGCGATTTCGCGGATCGGATCAGCAAGCCTGCCCGAATCCACGATCCGCACTTTGGCCCCCAAAAAGTCCAGAAGCTCCGCCGCGGCCAAGCCGGACGCTCCCGCCCCCACCACCACGGCGGTGGTGCCGTGGGAGATGTGCTTTGCGGCGTGGAGGGGCAATTTGGAGTGCATGGTTTTCATGTCTTTCGCAGGGTTAGCGCAGTTTCAGGGCGCTCAGGGAAATGAGGGCCATGATGATCGAAAAAATCCAGCAGCGCACGATGATCTTGGACTCCGGAACGCCCTTCAGTTCAAAGTGGTGATGCAACGGAGCCATGCGGAAGATGCGCTTGCCGCCGCTGACCTTGAAGTAGCCGACCTGAAGAATCACCGAGAGGGTTTCGACAACAAACAAACCGCCCACAACCAGCAGCAACAGTTCCTGCTTGGCCAGCACCGCGATGAATCCCAGCACGCCGCCCAGACTGAGACTGCCCACGTCGCCCATGAACACCTGGGCCGGATAGGCGTTGAACCAGAGAAAGCCCAGGCCGGCTCCCACCAGGGCGGCGCAGAACACCGTCACTTCGCCCACTCCGGGCACGTGGGCGACCTGCAGGTAATTGGCGATGTGGACGTGGCCGGCCACATAGACAAAAATGCCGAAACAGGCCCCCGCCACCACCAGGGGGCCGATGGCCAGTCCATCCAGACCGTCGGTCAGGTTCACCCCGTTGGAGGAACCGACCATGACCAGCACGGCAAAGGGAATGTACAGCCAGAGCATGTCGGGCTGCAGCATTTTGAAAAACGGAAAGTAGAGAATCGTGGAGTACGCGGGCTGCAGCAGCAGCAGGGAAATGGCTCCCAGTGCAACGACAACTTGCCCCATCAGCTTGCCGCCCGCGCTGAGACCTTGATTTTTCTTTTTGACCACCTTCAGGAAATCGTCCCAGAATCCGACAATTCCAAAGCCGACGAAGACGAAAATGGTCAGCCAGAGATAGACGTTGGTCAGGTCTCCCCAGAGCAGCACGCTGGTCAGCAGGGATACCGCGATGAGCAGCCCGCCCATGGTCGGCGTGCCGGCCTTGCCGTTGTGCGTGGTCACGTCCTCCTGGATGTATTGACCGCATTTGAGGCGTTTGAGCCAGGCAATGAAGCGGGGACCGAGGAGAATGGAAATTATCAGAGCCGTGAGCAGGGCGTAGATGGAACGGAACGTAATATAGCGGAAGACGTTGAAGAGGATGTATTCACTCCCCAGGGGAAAAAGTAGGTGATAAATCATGCGTCCAGCTCCGTGCGCAGCACGTCATAGTAGGTTTCCATTCCGCTGGCCCGGGAGCCCTTGAACAAAACGACTCCCGCACCGCCTGGCGCCTCCCAGCGTCGCCACTGGTCGAGGAATTCCGCGGGGGATTCGGCAGGAACGAGCCGTCCCTGCCATGAACATTCTTCCAGTCCGCCACGGACATCATCAAAGTGGCGACCATGGTAAAAAATGGTGGAACATCCCATTTCGGACAGAAGTCGCCCCAGCTTGCGATGTTCGTCCGTGGCCACCGCACCAAGTTCCAGCATGTCGCCCATTGCGCAGACCAGTCGCCCATTGCCCGCCAATTTCCGGGCCCTGCCCAGGGCCAAGGCCATGGACAGCGGGTTGGCGTTGTAGGTGTCGTCGATAATGGTCCAGCTGCCATGGCGCTGAACCGTGAACCGTCCCTGAAGTTTCATGGGCGCGGACAAGCCCTGCCCGACGGATTCCGGATCGATGCCCAGCAGGCTCGCCGCCGCGGCCACGGCCAGTACGTTCGCGGCTACCGGAGCCTGGTCCGCGGCCCAGGACAGTTCCATGGTTTGATCCTGAAGGCGCAGTTCCATGCGCACATTTCCCGACGGCGTCAACGTCTGTCCGTTGGAGTAAAACTCCGTGTCGGAATCCTGGAGGGAAAAAACGTGGATCTGGCGCCCGTATCTCAGGCTTTCACGCAGCAGTTCCGGGCAGTCCCGGTTGACCAGGGCGATGCCGCCGGGACGCAGATAGTTGGTCAGCCTGGCCTTGTCCTTGGCCACCTGCTCAACGCAGCCGAGTTCCGCCAGATGGGCCGCTCCGGCATTGATCAGCAGCGCCATGTCCGGCTGCAGGATCCGACCCAGATCGTCCATGTCCCCGGGCCGGCTGATCCCGGCTTCCAGAACCCAGTACGCCGCTTGGCCGCTGCAGGAGAGCATGGACATGGGCAGGCCGATCTGATTGTTCAGATTCATCTGGTTCTTGCACGTTGCTCCGGCCAGGGAGCAGACCTGAAAGAGCATTTCCTTGACCGTGGTCTTGCCGGCCGTGCCGGTCACCCCGATGACCTTGCCCGGGAACATCCGCCGCCAGGCCGTGGCCAGTTCGCCCAGAGCGGCCACGGCGTCGGAAACCACCAGCACCGGCACGCGCTTCGCGAGTTCCGACAACTCCCGGGTCGCCAGGACAGCCGCCGCCCCGCCCTCCACGGCCAGGGGCGCATGATCATGTCCATCGGTCCGGGTGCCAGGAAGGCAGACAAACAGGTCGCCCGGCCCAACCCGGCGGCTGTCGATGCAGATTCCTGCAATTTCGGTCTTCTGGGCTTCGCCGGGAAGAGGAACGCGCAGGACATCGGCCATCCAGGTGAGCGTCAGGCGCATGGACGCACCTCCTGAAGAACCTGGCCGGAAGATGTGCCGAAGGCAGACCCGGGGGTGTCGGCAAGGATGCCGCGGATTACCGTAGGGTCATGAAAGGGAAGGTATTCGTCGCCGATCTGTTGGGTGGCCTCATGGCCTTTGCCGGCCACCAGCAGAACATCATTGGGTCGCATCACTTCCAGGGCTTTTTCAATGGCCCGTTTTCTGTCCACTTCCCGGATCACCACGGCGCAATCCCCGAGCCCGGCCTGGACATCGTCCAGAATCGTTTCCGGATTTTCATGCCTGGGATTGTCGGAGGTCAGGACCGCGATGTCCGCGAGACGACAGACCGTCTGGCCCATGAGCGGTCGCTTGGCCCGGTCGCGGTTTCCGCCGCAACCGAACACGACGATCAGACGCTCAAACCGCAACTCCCGAAGCGTCTTCAAAACGTTTTCAAGAGCATCCGGCGTGTGGGCGTAGTCCACGAATATGTCCAGCCCCATGGGGTTGGTGACCCGTTCCAGCCGTCCCGGCACACCGGTAAAGTTTTCCAAAGCGCTCATTTGGGAGGGTTCCAGGCCCAGACACAGTCCCACGCCCTGGGCCGCTAAAAGGTTGGCTGCATTATGTCGTCCCACCAGGGTGGAGCGCAGAATCCAGCTCTGACCCTCAAAGAGCATGCGCAGTTCCAGGCCGCTTCGGTCACTGGATTTCATTTCCCCGCGCAGCACGCGAATGGCCGTGGAAGAATCCCGACCCAGTTCCGGAAGCCGGCCGTCATCACACAGGGTGCAGGCAATCCCTCCCCATTGGCTCAGCAGCCGTCGGCCATAGGGATCATCGGCGTTGATCACCCGGTGCCTGGGGCCGTCCGGCTGGGAAGCGTTGGGGGCGAACAGGCGGGCCTTGGCCTGGTAGTAGGTTTCCATATCTTGATGGTAATCCAGATGATCCTGGGTAATGTTGGTCAACACCGTTGCCTCGAATCGCAAGCCGGCGGTTCTTTTCTGTTGCAGGGCGTGGGAGGACGCCTCCATGCAGGCATGGGTCACGCCGCTATCGCGCATCCGGGCCAGAATCTGGTGCAGAGTCCAGCAGTCCGGCGTGGTCATGTTGCTGGCGAAAGCGCCTCCGGGCCACGTGGCGCCGATGGTGCCGATCAGTCCCACTTGTTTCCCCGCCAACCGCAGCAGATGATCCAGCAGATGAATGATCGTGGTTTTCCCGTTTGTTCCGGTCACGCCCACCAGAAGCGGGCCGGCCCTCTCCGTGCCGAAATGCGCCGCGGCCAGTTCGCCCAAAGCTTCCCTGGGATCAGGGTGTTCGAGAAGCAAAGTCCCGCCGGAAACATCTTTGCCTTGACCGGGACCGGCCACCACATAACCGGCATTCCTGGCAACAGCCTCGGCGATGTACGTCGATCCGCTGACCCTGGTTCCGTCCAGGGCCACAAAAACGTCGCCCGGCTGGACCTGGCCGGAGTGCGTTCTGACCATGCGCCCGTTGCGGACTTCGGTTTTCAAGGCGCGCCATGCTTCATTCAACAACATACGATGATCCCTCAGGACAATTCCAGCCAAAGCGTCAACTGCCGTTCCGGCATGGTCCACGGCTGGCCGGGTTCCGGCGACTGTTTCGAGACAATGCCCCCGCCGCCCTCGATCACCGGCATCACTCCGTATCCGCGCAGCTGTTCCACGGCACGTCGCACGCTCAGACCCAGCAGATTTGGAACCATGTCATCCCGGTTCTCGTCAACGACCAGACCGGTGACCAGGGAAGCATTCACGAAATTTTCTTTCCCGATCCGACCGCCGTAGGATTCCGCCACCACGGTGCGATAGGCTTCATGCTGATTCTCTTCCGGGAGTTTCCCGGCATACGCCAGCGCCCGAAGACCGATGTCGCGCACCGCCGGAGCGGCCACAACGCCCCCGTAATGCTGGGGGTGCGGTTCGTCCACGGCCACATAGATGAAATACTCAGGCCTGTCCCCGGGATAGAACGCGGCAAAGGAGGCCAGATACTTGTCTCCGTAGCGGCCTTCCGCCGTGGCCTTCTGGGCCGTACCGGTCTTGCCCGCGCCGATCACTCCGGGAATGCGCGCCGCCGTGCCGGTTCCGTCTTCCTCCACGACTTCCTGAAGCATGCTCATCACGGTCTGGGCGACCTTCTCGCGAAAGATCACGGTCATCGGTTCCAGCTCCTGTCTCGGCTCCAGGACGATCTGCAACGGTTTCATGACGCCGTTGTTGGCCAAAACAAGATACGCCCTGGCCATTTGCAGGGCGTTGGCGGACATGCCTTGACCGAAGGAAACAGCGGCCAGATCCACGGGGAACCAGGACCTGGGAGGTCGCAACAAACCAGGATTTTCACCCGGCAAGGGCAGGCCGGTCCGTTCGCCGAAACCCATTTTCCGCAGGTAGCCGTGATATCTGGTCGCCCCCAGATCCAGTCCGATTTTTGCCGAACAGATATTGCTGGAATACCGTAAAATCTTGTTGGCGGGGAGCCATCCCCGTCCCTTGACGTCCCGGATGTTCACGCCGGTCAGCCGCCACCGGCCTTCCTCGCAATAGTAGATCGTATCGTGATTGATGATGCCTTCTTCCAGGGCGGCGGCCATAAGCATTGGCTTGAGGGTCGAACCGGGCTCCAGGGCGTCCAGAGAGATTCTGTTGCGCCATTGTTCGGAATTTTGGCGAGGCATGTTGGGGTTGAAGAAGGGATAGTTGGCCATGGCCAGAATTTCCGCGGTGGGGACATGCACCACCAGGGCCACTCCGGACTTCGCGTTGAAGGACTTGACCGCGGCTGCCAGGGCTTCCTCGGCGAAGAACTGGATTTGCGCGTCCAGGGTCAAGGTGATGTTGGCGCCCCGCAAATCCTCTTCCCGGCCGTGGGCGTCCAGATACATGCGCCGCCCCGAGGCGTCACGCTGCGCGATGAAGGTGGCCTTTTTTCCCGCGAGCATATTGTCGAAGGTGCGCTCGATGCCTTCCAGCCCCTCGCCGTCCAGGCCCACGAACCCCAGGACCTGCCCGGCCAGGTGCCCATGAGGATAGAACCGGGCCGACTCCTCGGTCAGATAGACTCCCCGCAAACCTGCATTGATGATATTACGGGCATTGCGATCGCTGATCTGCCGCGCCAGCCAGACGAAGTTCTGGGGCCGCTGCAGCTGGTTTCGAACCTGGTTGACGGGCATTTCCAGGGCCGCGGCCAGGATCGGCGCGGCTGCCGCGGGATCTTCCAGTTCGAGTGGGCGGACATAAACCGAGTGAACAGCAGTGCTTTTGGCCAGCAATCGACCTTGGCGGTCGAATATTTCACCGCGCATGCCCCTTTCGAACTCCGCGGCCTTGTGCTGCCTGGCAGCCATTGCCGTCAGTTCGGGCCCGCGCAGGATCTGGACCTGGAACGCCCGGAACCACAGCCCGCCCCAGAGCATCAAAATCAACACGCCCACCAGAAGCATGCGCATCTTGACCCAATCCCAGGACGATTTTTTTTTGTTCCGATCCTTTTTCATGGCGAGCGTTTCCGTCTGTATCCGCGTGAAAATCAGGGCGTCAGGGTTCTGATCTGGCCCTGTCTGGCCTGCTGTAATTCGCTTTTCTCGGCCAAGGACCGCAATCGTGAGGAGGACAGGAGATTCATCCGCTCCACTTCCAGCTTGGCCTGCAAATTGGTCTTTTGCTCCAACTCTGTCTGCAACTGCTTCAACTCATAGGCCAGATCCAATCGCTCGATATTTATCCAAGCCAGCAGCAGGCCCAGCACCAGCACTCCGGTTCCGAGCAACGCCGTCAGCCAATGGATGGCGGATGATCTTTTCACGTTTGCGGCCATCAATCCCTCGAATCGAGCATCTCGATGCGTTGCGCCGCGCGCAGCTTGGCACTGCGACTGCGGGGATTACGAAGATTTTCTTCCTCTGAAGCCATGACCGGCTTTTTGGTCAGCACCTTCAAGGTCGCCGTGTGACCGCACGTACAGTAGGGCTGACGGGGAGGACACAGACATTTCTTGGCCTGATTCAAAAAGAAGTGCTTGACGATCCTGTCCTCAATGGAATGAAAGGATATGATTACAACACGACCGTTCTCAGCCAGATATGGAACAATTCCATCCAGAAAGCGGGTCAATTCTCCGACCTCGTCGTTCACGTACATGCGCAGGGCCTGAAAGGTCCGGGTCGCCGGATGGTTGCGGGCCTGGGCCCGCCTTGCGGGCGGATAGGCCTGTTCAACGATCCGGGCCAGTTCCAGGGTGGAGTCGATATGCGCGTATTGTCGATACTCGTCGATTCGCCGGGCAATCTTGCCCGCCAGGGGTTCTTCCCCAAATTCACCTATAATCTTGGCGAGTTGCCTCACAGGATAGGAATTGAGCACCTCACGTGCCGTCAAGACCGTCCCTTGCGGATCCATGCGCATGTCCAGCGGTCCGTCCGCCAGGAAACTGAAGCCGCGTTCGGGCGTGTCCACCTGGAAGGAAGAAAACCCCAGATCCAGCAAGGCGCCGTCAAGCCTGTCCCAACCCATTTCGTCCAACACATCCGCAAAACGACTGAACCGCTCATGCCGCAGGACGAGCTGGGCTTGGGGCCATGAACGGCGCAGTTCCTTCGCGGCCCAATCCAGGGCATGTTGATCCTGATCCAACCCCACGATTTCGGCGTCGCCATTGGTTTTCGCAAGCACCGCGGCGACATGGCCTCCGAAGCCAAGGGTTCCGTCCAGGTAGCGTCCACCGGGTAACGGGGAAAGATGCTCCAGCACCTGTTCCACCAGAACGGCTTGATGCGGTTTGTCTTCCAAAGGGTCTGACATCGGTTTCCCTGCGATACCGTCTGCTGACGCCAATCACCCGAATTAGATCCGCAACTCGCAATCGCTTTGGGCCAAGGCATCCATCACCTGGTCGAAGTCTTCTTCCATTTTGCGACGCTGTTCCTCGAAACGCTCCTGATCCCAGATTTCAAATTTTCGTCCCACACCGGCAAGCACGACTTCTCTGGTCAGGCCGGCGTAGGTTCGCAGATGCGGGGGGATAAGAATCCTGCCCTGCTTATCCAGTTCCAGCTCCATGGCTCCGGAAATAAAAAATCTCTGAAAATCACGAAGCTGTCGGTTGAGCATGTTGATGCGCTGGAAACTCTCTTCAATTACTTCCCACTCCTGGAGTGAATATCCCACCACGCATCCGTCAAAATTTGTCAAAATAACCCTTCCATGCTGCCCTGCTGAAAGAACAACATCCCGAAATTCCTGAGGAAGCATTAAGCGTCCCTTGGGATCCAGGCTTCGATAGGCATGTCCACGAAAGGTCATCACTTTTCCACTCATTCCCACATTTTCCCACTTTTTCCCACTTTCTTCCGCACATCCTCCTAAATGTCAAGGAATTTGAACTTTACCCAAAAAAAAGGGTAAATTTCCAAAATCAAATGAAAAGCAGACTTAATCCAGCGAGATCAAAATCATAAATTGAATATCCGGAAATTCAGCCCTATCCAGGATTATTAATCAAAAATCTTCTTACTCTAGTGGGATGCATCGCTCTCTGTCGCCTCTGCTGCAAAGTCCCAAAAGTATGCATCATCAGTGTTCGCGTCGGCACTGGAAAGGCTTTTCTGAATCCAAAACTTGAATTTCGCACACGTTGCGAAAAATTCACGGCACATCATTACGGGTGAAGAACGCATTGGATCCGGCGAGAGATAAATCCGCGAATGCATTTTTATTACAAGTAGGTTTCGAGATCCGTATCTGTTCAGCACATCCAGTGCTTGGTCATTGACCTGCACTGGATTCCGGCTTTCGCCGGAATGACTTCTTGCCGCAAGCCGTTCCAGATCAGTCATACCGGTGAACCGCCGGCACCGAGATCTCCTTCTCGACATTTGCTGAATGGATGCCGATATGTTTCCATGGAAAATTCGCAAACTGTAGAAAAGGCTGCAAATGAGAGGTTGCTTTTTGAGCCGCAATCACATTAATTGATATTGGGCTTGCAAGAAAGATATGCTGACTATTGACCTTGTTTGACCGATCGTTCGCCGCGGAGAAACGAGTCGGTGCTTTTTCCTTCGGAACGGATGCCGTATGCTCAGCATATACGCGGAGAATCCCGAGTATCACGTCACACTCAGCAGGCAGGCGCTTCGCCGCGGTGCAGGCAACAATGCTTTCTGCTTCCGGATGCTGCTGCCCCCTGAAACAGGCACTCCAGAATGAAAAACATCACGACGCAACCACTCGATCTTCATGAAGAATACTACCAGGCCAGCCCGCGCATTCTGGAAAGTTTCCCCCGCTTTCGGCCGCCCTTGGACATATTTTTTTTCAAGGAACAGGTCGCCCAGTTGCTTCTCCTGTCAAAGGCAAACGAACGTATCAGTGCCGAACAGCGCGAAGAGATCCTGAAAAAAAGCAATCACGGCTTGATCTTTCTTTCCCGTAAGGATCATCCCATTTACGCGCGGCACATTAGCAAACAGCTCGACCTCGTCCTCATGGACACCAATCTGAAGCCGGCGGAGATCGCGCTGATCTTTCAGCACGCCCTCACCGAACAGGTGGGGGCCTTCATGGATCAACCTGTGGCTCCGGTATTCGAGAAACTGCAGTCCGACTCCCTGGTTTTGACGGAATACCTGTGGCAAGATCCTTTTCGAATCAAGGAATTCAGGAAATGTCTCTGGCCGGACCACACATTGGCCAAGCACAGCGTCAACACAACGTTCGTCGGCCTGGCAATCTATCTGCGTCTCAACGAGGGCGAACTTCGCCGCAAACATCTTGACGAAGTCGCCCTTGGGCTGCTGGTCCATGATCTGGGCATGAGCAAGATTCCAGCGTTCATCCGCCAAAAGACCACCCCGCTGACCAGGGACGAGCTGGAAAAGATCAGGGAACACTGCTGGGTGGGAGCAAAATCTCTGCATTCCCTCAACATTCGTTCGGATATCGTGCTCAAACAGATTCTGGAGCATCAGGAACGACTGGATGGGAAAGGCTACCCTCAGAAAATATCCGGCAAACAGATCAGCATCGTCGCCCAGATCTGCGCCGTGGCGGATTCCTACTGCGCCATGATCACCCACCGCCCCTATGCCGAGGCCCAATCTCCCGAAGAAGCGGTCAAGGCTCTCAGTCAAAGCCCGGGCTTGAACGCTAAAATCGTGCGCATCCTCCAGGCGATCATATTAGGGTAGCCAGGGGAACAGCGGGAAAAAACCGCGGGGAATGGGGGGAAGTGAGATTTCTGGCGGTAAGCTGTGAGGTTCGTGAGTATTTGGTTACTGCTTGTTCCCTTCCATCAGTCGAAATCAGCCAGCAGGGCTCCGATGTGCATCCCGTCTCCGAGGCTGACCTGCTGGTACTCGGTCCGAATCCGCCACAGAGCCTGCTGGAGCTGGTCGCTGCTGATCCCGTTGCGCAGGGACGTGTACGCCTCCATGAAGGCCGCCAGGTTGTCGCAGACCTTCAACAGCATGCCGTCCTTGGGGTCGAAGCGGTCCTGGTTGTAGGGTTCCTGCAGCTGTTCCCAGGTCACTTCCCGAATCAGCCCTTGAAGGATGATCGTGCTCGTGAATTCGGAGCCCACATTCAGCCCGAGAAAGTAGGACAGGCGCTCGGCAAGATGCGCATACCCCCCCTGCTCCAGGGGTGCGAAGACCCGCTTTTCCAGCTCCTTCATCTCGTATTCCCGGATCAGGTCGCCGATCCGGACCACGGATCGCTTGACCGGGGAAATGATGTCCCGGGTCAACAACTCCGGCAGATCATGGACCAGGCCGGCAAAGAAATTGTTCTGGCTTCGGGCGTTGCAGGCTCCCACGGCCATGCTGAAAAAATAACTGTAACAGGCCACCACGAACATATGTCCCAGGACCGACGTCTCCGGAACACGCGGTGTCTGCGACCAGCGCTTCTGGAACCGCAACTGCCCGCTGAGATGGGCGAGCCTGCCCAGGTGGCTCCCCGTACCCTGCAGCAGCTCGGGCATGCCCAGCAAATCACGGTGCGTTTCCAGCTGCCCCCGGAAGCTTTCCTCGATCTCCTCCAGTTCGTCGTCGTAACTCCCGATATTGGTGATCAGGTGAAACTCCCAGCGGCTGGCGTAGCTGTGAGCTGCATCCAGAATCCTCCGGGCCAGATCGCCTTCCTCGGGATGGTCCAGCCAGAGCCGGAACCGTTCCCAGAAAGAGGCTCCGAGGCAGTCGACCCGGGGCTTCAACTGTTCCAGGACCCAGTCCGTTAATTGGCGGTAATGGGCCGGATTGGCCTTGATCTGATAAAATACCGGGGGCTTGATGTCCGTGATCACCAGCCGATACAGGTACTCGAAAATCCCCCCCTCCACGATCCGTCGACCGAGAATCAGGCGCTGATCATGGTCCATGTCCCGGGAGTTCAGCTCAAAAAGCATCCAGGCCACGATCATCTTGTGCGCCTGCTTGTCCACCTCCAGCAACTCCATGGGCCGCAGCTTGTCGTTCCAGCGCTTCATGAAGGAACCGGCGAAAATGAGCTGCAAGAGACTCTTGCGGATACTGGCCATGGCTTGATCTCCTTGTGTGGACTTTACGGCCTGGTGTCGGCAGTTCCAAACAATAGCCACTAGCATGATCAGGGATCAAAATCCACAGGACAATCCGCCGGGCCAGACTCTCTGGCCCGGGCTTCTGCCATGGCAGCACCTGCTCTGCGGCTGGATCCTCGGCATGCTGGCCTGGGAATGGCCCCTGCCCGCGACCACGGCCATACTTCTGTACCTTTGGGCTTTGCTTGGATCCTCGCTCAAGCCGGCAATATCTGCGCTCCCACCACAATTCCCATGGCACGGTTCCACGCTCAGCACGGAAGCCACTTCGGCAATCCTTCGCCAGGCCCGCCTATCGGTGTTCCTCGTTTTCACGTTTCTGGCCGGCATCGGAACCGTTCACCTGCTGCATCCGCAAAAGCCCCCTCCGGGAGCGTCAACTCCCTCGATGGAACGCGCGCTTGTGGAGATCACCGGCCGGGTGGCCGAGGTGCGGCCGCGTCCGGGACAACTGTATCAGATCATCCTGGACGACGTGCGGATTCTCGACGGGGTGAAAGAGGCCGTTCCGCTGGGCGGGAAATTGCTCTGGAACCGGCAGACTTCCGTCGACGTTCCCGGTCCGGGCAGTGAGGTGCGCACCACGCTGCGCATCCGCCCGATTCAGGGCATGGCCAACCCGGGCATGTCCCGCAGCGAAACCTACTGGGCGCGACAAGGAATCCGACACCGGGCCTACTCCCGGGGAGACAATACCGACATCCAGGTGTCCGGCGCCGCCAATCCCGCCTGGGAGAAGCGCCTCCGGATCCGGAGGGATCTTCTGGAAGCCAGCCCCCCGGGACAGGGACAGGCAATGCTTTTGGCCCTGCTCATGGGCGACCGCTCGCTGTTGCATCCGGAAACCATGGATGTCATTCAGCGGGCATCCCTGGCGCACAGCATGGCTCTTTCCGGCATGCACCTGGGATTCGTGGTCGGCCTGGGCTGGCTGTCGGCGACGCTGATCGGCTGGGCGTCGCCGGGAGTCTATCTCCGCCTGCCGCGCCCCAAGCTGGCCGTGCTGCTCAGCATCCCCCTGGTCCTGGGATACCTGTGGCTTGGCCAGGCAGTCCCGTCATTGACGCGCGCCGCCCTGATGTTCGCCTGCTGGGGCATTTTGCTGATGTTCAATCGCCAGCGCGTGCTCCTGGACGGCCTGTTTCTGGCTCTGCTTGTGATTCTCCTGCTCGATCCGCTGACGGTTTTTGATCTGCGCCTCCAGCTTTCCGCCCTGGCCGTGGCCGGACTGGCCCTGGTCTGGCCCTTGGGACGAGAAGCCATGCGTTTCACGCAGCGGCCCTGGTGGCAAAAACCCCTGGCAGCCGGATTGGGCATTCTGGCCGTGAGCACAGTGGCCACCCTGGCCCTGCTTCCGTTGCAGGCCTGGTATTTCGGACGTATCAGCCCCCATCTGTACCTGAACGTAATCTGGCTGCCGTTGCTCGGGCTGATCGTCTTCCCCCTGGGACTGACCGGTCTGTTCTTGCTGCTGCTTCCAGGCGCCGCCGAATTGGCCGGACCTGTTCTCAGCCTTGCCTGTCTTGTCCTGGAAAAGATGGTCCAGGGACTGCATTTTCTGGATGGAGCAGGCTGGCTTTGGGTGAGCATCCCGGCCAGACCGCTCTGGCCGCAGTTCCTGGGCTACTGGATGCTTCCGCTGGCCGTGGCGGCCTGGTGGACGCAACCGCGCACGCTTCGGCCGGGTCTGGTTTTCGCGGCCGTCGGGCTGCTGATGATTCCCATCTTGCACACCCTGTTTCAGGAACAGCGCCAAGGCATTACCCTGCGCATGCTCGACGTGGGACAAGGACAGGCCGTGCTGCTGGAATTGCCGAAAGGAAAACGCTGGCTGGTGGACGGCGGCGGATTCTGGACCTGGAACTATGACCTCGGGCAGGCAGTCATCACGCCGACGCTGACCCGCGGAAAACCGCCAAGACTCGACGGCATCGCGCTCAGCCACGCGGATTTCGACCACTACCGAGGCCTGTACTACCCTCTGCGCCATTTCCGAGTCAGGGAATATGCCTCCCAGGGAAGAGGGCCGGAGGGACATGACGGGCAACTCCTGGAAGAGATCCTGACCAGCCGGAACATCCCCGAACAGGTCTGGAGAAAGGGAGATTTCATCAGTCTGGGGCCGGATGTGGGCTTTGAAGTCCTGCACCCGGATGATCGATGGACGGGAGCGAACAAGGACAACGATGCCTCGCTTGTCCTGCGGCTGATCTGGAAGGACCGTCCTCTGGCGCTGCTCACCGGCGACATCGAACTGCCGTCCATCGCAGCCTTGCTGCAAAGTAACGCGGACCTGAGCGCCGAAGTCCTCATCGTTCCACATCATGGCAGCCGGTCCAGCTTCTCGCCGGAACTTTACGCCCGGGTGCGCCCCGGCTTCGCCCTGGTCAGCACCGGTTTTCTCAACCGCTTCAACCATCCTCATCCGGAAATCGTTCGTACCCTGCTGGATATGGACATTCCCCTCTACAATTCGGCGGAACATGGCGCCGTGACCATCCGCTGGAAAAATTCATCAGCCCCGCCGACCATTCGCTCCGAACGCCGCGGAAGGATCGAACATCCATGAATGACCAGGACTTCCAGCGAAAAGTCTCCCATGATACAAGCACGTTATTGAACGACTCATCGTATCTGCTCAGCAAATTGCTGTTGCCGAGTTTGGCATCGGAATCAGATTCGAAATCGGAGTCAGTATCAGGGTCGTTATCGGGAGCGAAGGCAATATGGAATTTTCGTAACCGATTCCGACCCCGATACCGATAACCGGAGGAAGATCGCAAACAGAACTTGCGCTCACGTAGTTACAAGGAAAGTACTTGTCCAATATTTCGGCAACAGACCGCCAGGTTCATCTTCAACCTGGTTCGGGAAACCGGTTCACATTCAACAGGAGGAGAAAGCGGATGCGGAAAATGATGATCTTGCTTGCGGGAATCAGTCTTGTATTGGCGGCGTCAAGCGTGACATGGGCTGGAAGCAATGCCCTGGAGCGAGCCCACCAACTATGCCTGGAAGAGTGTGTTGAGATGGACGAGGCGGTTTGCGCCGCATGTTGCGAGAGTGCTTTTCAACCCATTGTCATGGAATGCCGATCGATGTTCGTCCAATGCCTGGACGGCTGCCGGGACGATGACTGCAGAAACAGATGCATCTTCAAAATCGCCGACTGCGGAAGCGACTCCAGAGGCGTCCATGCCTGCCCTTGACGTCGTGTGGCAAAAGCTCTTCGCCTGAAGATCTTTCAGCCCGCTGCCGCGATAATGTCGCGCAACAGGTAGGTGGCGATGGAGAAATAGATCAGCACGCCTCCCACGTCTGCAATGGACGTGACCAGGGGAGCGCTGGCCGTGGCCGGGTCCATTTTCAGCCTGTTAAGCAAAAAAGGCAGGGACATGCCGACAAGGCTGCCGAAGAGTACGGTGCAGACCATGGTCAGGGCCACGACAAATGCCACTTCCGGACCAGCCCGGAAGATGCCGATGAAGGAGACCGCCACGCCCAGGCAGATGCCCAGAACGGCCGCAACCAGCACTTCCCGGCCCAGAAGGTGGAACCAATCGCCAAGCTGGGCCCGGCCTGTCGCCAGGGCGCGGATCATCAACGTCGAGGCCTGGCTGCCGGCATTGCCGCCGCAGTCGATGAGCAGCGGCAGAAAGAAGACAAGGGCCACCACCGCCGCGATGGTGTCCTCAAAATAGGCAATGCCCGCGCCGGAAAAAATGTTCATGAAGACCAAGACCAGCAACCAGGGCAGACGCTTGCGGACCATCAGCCAGAACGAGACGTCGCGCATGTTCAGAGTGGAAATGCCCGGTGGCTCCTGGTGCGAAACACCGCCCATGCGGTGAAAATCCTCGGTGACCTCCTGAACCATGATGTCGTGCACGTCGTCAAAGGTGATGATACCGGCCATGGCATCCTCGGTGTCCAGCACCGGGATGGCCAGCAGGTCGTACTCATGGAGTTTGGCGGCTACGACTTCCTGGTCGTCGTCCACCCGCACGAAAGGCGGATCGAACAGCATGACGTCCCCCACCCTGGTTTCTGGGCGGGCGATGATCAGCTTGCGCAGGGAGACCGTGCCCACTAGGCGGCGCTGGTCGTCCAACACGTAGACGGAATAGATGGTTTCCTTGTCCGGCGCCTCCCGGCGCAGCCGGTCCAGGGCCTGCCGCACCGAGATGTTCGCGCTCAACGAGGCATAGTCCGAGGTCATGACGCTCCCGGCCGTGCCTTCGGCATGGGAGCTCAGGTTGCGGATGTCCTCCCGTTCCGTCCTGGCCATCATGCCCAGCAGCGTTTCCCCCCGCTCCGGCGGCAATGTCTTGAAGAGATCCACCCGGTCGTCCGCGGGCATGTGGGAGATGATTCGGGCCAGCTGCGCGTCCGGCAGCAATACCGCGATTTCCTGTTGATCGTCGTGCTGCAGGCGACAGAACACCTCGGCGGATGTTTTAGGGCCGACCATTGCAAAAATTCGCAACTGTTCATCCCGTGAAAGACTGGTCAGCAAACCGGCCAAGTCTTCCGGATGCAGCATGGCACAGTATTCCCTGGCCTCCTGCTCCCTGTCCTCCACCAGCAACTGATTGATGGTGTTGAGCATCTCATCCCTGCTCATGAATCACCCCCCTAAATTTTTCGTCAAGACAACCGGGACGTTTGCGTCCGGCAATGGATCGATGAACGAATCCTGGCTCAGTCAGACAGGCGATGCCGAAAATCGAGACAAGCCGGAACAATCCAGGTCTTGTTGCGAAATGTGCTGTGTAGTTACCTTCTGAAAAAGGATAGGTACTGAAGACCCGATTCGCAAATCGCTGACGAGGATCAGGTTCTCCTCTCTGCAAGACGATCCATGATCTGCTTTACGGCATGCAGGGCGGTTTCGAAATCCAGTTTGCTCAGACTGTCCTGCAATGCGCTCAGCTGGGCGTCGACACCGTGTCCGGAGAGTTGCGGGGCAAGGGAGATGAATTGTTTGCGGGCCCGGAGATTGTTGTCCTGGAGCAGGGTTGCCAGTTCGGACAAAGCGGCTTGGGCTTGCGAGGGCTCCAGAAGAGAGTGCGTGGTGCGGGCAGGAAGCGGCGAAAGCTGTCCGGCGGGGGGGAAAACAGTGGTCACCGCTTTCAGGGCCTGCTTCAGGAAGACATCCAGCTTGTCCAGCAGGGCAGGGAAGTTGTCGTGTCGACCGTCCCGGAGTGCCGTTTCGACATTTCTGGCTGCTTCAGCGAGATCGCCGGCTTCCAGGGTCGCGGCCACGCCTTTCAGGGAATGCGCAAGGATACGGGCATCCTTGAGCTCACCTTGACGAACCATGGCATGCAACCTGGACATGGTTTCGGCATGCTCCTGCCCAAAACTCGTCAGCAGTCTCTGCAGCAGGTTGCGTTTCATGTTGCAGCGGAGCAGGGCTTTGGGGATGTCAAAGGGAGGAAGGACGTCAGGCAGACCTTTCGATGCAGTTTCGCTCTCCAGCGCTCGATTACCGGAGCCTGTCCCATCTCCACCTGGACGGGAGGCCGCCTCCCTGCTTTCAAGGTCGTGATATTCGCTCCGAAGCCGGTGCGTTGACGGGATCCATCGAAGCAAGGTCTGCTTCAGCTTTTCCGGGTCCACGGGCTTGGTCAAATGATCGTCCATGCCCGCCGCCAGACTGCTCTCCCGGTCCCCGGCCATGGCATGGGCGGTCATGGCGATGATGGGGATGCGGGGATGATGGATGCTGCTTTCCCATTTTCGGATCTCCCGAGTCGCCTCCAGACCGTCCATCTCGGGCATCTGCACGTCCATGAAAATCAGGTCGAAGGATTTTGTGGTCGCCAGCAGAACGCCCTCCCGACCGTTGACCGCCATCTCGACGGTCAGGCCTGTGTCGGAGAGCAGCTCCTTGACTAGATCGCGGTTCAAGGCATTGTCCTCCACCAGAAGCACCCGGCGGCCGGACAGGTCCTTGTTGGAAAGGGGAGCGGAGCGGAGTGACGATGGCCGTTCTTTGCTTTTGCTCTCCCGGGAAGGATTCGGTTGAAGAGCCTGAGCCAGGGCATCGAGGAGCATTGATTCGTTCATGGGCTTCAACAACAAGCCGGCTTCGATTTCCCTGGCCTGATGCATGATTTCCTCCCGGCCGAAGGCGGTGACCAGGATGAATTTCGGAATGCTTGTCAGTGATGCATCGGACCTGATCCGACGGATGGCTTCGATGCCGTCCACGTCGGGCAACCGCCAATCCATGAGCACCAGGTCATAGGGGCTTCCCAGGGCCGAGGCGTCACGGATCATGGCCATGGCCCGGTCGGCGTTTTCCGCGGCGACAACGTGGAAGCCGTGGTTTTGCAGCATGACGACCAGCGCCTCCCGGGCCTCCTCCATGTCTTCGACCACCAGCAGGCGATGGGCGGCGAGCCGGGAATCGGCATGTTCCATCCGAGCCAATGACTGTTGCTGATTCCCGGCCTTTTCCAGAAAAACCGTAAAGCTGAAGGTGCTGCCCCGCCCGAACTCGCTATCCACCTGGATGGTCCCGCCCATCATCTGCACCAGTTGCCGGCAGATGGCCAGACCCAGGCCGGTGCCGCCGTGCTGGCGGGTGACGGAAGCGTCTCCCTGGGTGAATGCCTGGAACAGTTGGGCGAGCTGCTCCTTTTTCATGCCGATGCCCGTATCGCGGACCGTAAAGAGCAGGCCGACATGATCCCCGGAGAGATGAGACACGGGCAAGGCTGAAGGCGGATTGGTCGGAGAGGGTTCGACGGAAAGAACCACGTTGCCCTGCTTGGTGAACTTGATTGCGTTGTTGACCAGATTGATCAGAATCTGATTCAAACGCAGGGCGTCGCCCACCAGCCGACGCGGCGTTTCCGGAGCCACGGAGAAGACCAGTTCCAGTTTCTTCTCCTCGGCCTTGAGTCCGACAATGGATGCCAGACTGCTGAACACCTCGTCCAGGTCGAAGGGGGCATGCTCCAGTTCGAGCTTTCCGGCCTCGATCTTGGAAAAGTCCAGAATGTCGTTGATGATGCCCAACAGGGATTTGGCGGCATTGTCGATCTTGGTCAGGTAGTCCTGTTGCTTGGGCGTCAGGTCGGTGCGCAGGGCCAGGTAGGACATGCCGATGATCGCGTTCATGGGGGTGCGGATTTCATGGCTCATGTTGGCCAGAAATTCGCTCTTGGCCCGGGTGGCGGCTTCGGCCTGCTCCTTGGCCTGTTGCAGCTCCCGTTCAAACTGGTTTCTGGAAAGAGCGTCGCCGAGGATGTGGCTCATGATCCGCAACAGCTGGACCTGCTCCGGATCCAGGATGCGAACGTCCCTCACCGCGTCATGGCCGAAATAGCCCAGCAGCTTGTCGTTCTTGACGATGGGCAGGCAGAGCATGGAACGCACTTTCTGGCGCAAAAGCAGCTGCTTGTCCGGACCCTCCGGCAGCACATCAACATCCCGGACCTCGAGCATTTCCCGCTTTGCAGCGGCCTCGGCGAGCCAGGGCAGGTTTGCCACGGCAAAGTCCCGCATGTCGGCGTTGACCGCCTCGATGCCCGGTGCACACCATTCGTGGGTGTTGGACATGTGCTGCTCATCCTGGGAGAACTGGAACAGGAAGGTCCGGTCCACACGCAGGAACTTCCCGTACCGCTCGAGCATGGCGTTGATCTTGTCGTCGATGTTCGACGTCGTGGCGTTGATGAATTCCGCGGACACGCGGGCGATCAACTCCTGGAGGTCGTTCTTGAAGCGGATTTGTTCCTCCAGGTGCTTGCGATGGGTTATGTCCACGTCTGAACCGCGAAAACCCCGGACTCGGCCATTCTCGTCGAGCAGAGGCACCCCGTTGGACAGGACCCACAAGATCCGCCCATCCTTGGTCTGAATCCTGTTTTCCATGTTTTCGATGGATTCCTTGGCTGAGATTATCCGCAATCCCATGACCTTGATGTTTTCCCGATCCGAATCGGGGACGAGATCCCAGAAATATTTTTTCTCAACCAACTCCACGGGTTGGTAGCCAAAAATTATCTCGCAGAGCGGACTGATGTATGTATACAGGCCCTGGGCATCCACTTCCCAGATCACGGTCCGACTCTGCTCGGCGAGCTGGTGGAAACGGCGTTCACTGTTGCGCACGGCCTCTTCGGACAGCTTGCGCTCGGTGATGTCCACGGCCACGCCGAGGATCGCCGGCTTGTCCAGCTCAGGATGTTGATAGGGAATCTTTATGGTCTGGAACCAGCCCATGGACCCGTCCTTGCGTAGGACTTTTTCCTCGGGAATAAACATCGGACGACCACTCTCGATCACCGCCAGATCCGCCTTGCGGTAGAAGTCCACCATCTCCTGCGTCGCCCCGTGGCCATGATCGGTCTTGCCCACAACCTCATCCGGCGACAGACCGAAAACATCGGCCATGGCCTTGTTGGCCAACAGAAACCGGCCGTCGATGTCCTTGGCGAAAATGTAGTTGGGTACGGTGTCGATCACCAGGCGCAGATGGTCGCTATGTTCCTTAAGCCGGCACTCGATCTGCTCCCGGGTGGCGATGTCGGACTTGAGCTGCCTGCCGAGCTCCTCCAGGCGTTTGTTTCGTCGCCGGATCTGGCCGCTCCAGGCCAGGGCGAGCAGGGCAAGCATCGAAAATCCGAAGCCGACCTTGAACAAATGTTGATAGTCGACGGGCGTTTCCACGACGATGTTCACGTGCTCGTTGACGATGCGGTCCCGCTCCCGAGGGGTGATGGTCAGGATGGCCTTGCTCAGGATGTCGCGCAATTCAGGCATGTCCATGACCACACCCATGCGCAGCCTGTTGAAATAATTCGGATACTGTCCGGCGATTTTCAGGTTGAACCAGCCGTCCCGGCGGATGGTGTAGGCCGCGATGGTCAGCGAGCGCAGGGTCATATCCGCCTTGCCTTCCGAAACCATTCGAAAGGCCTCGTTTTCGCTCTCCACTGTGATGATGTTCAGGTTCGGGTAGTCTCGACGCAGGAATTCCTCCATGGAGGTGCCGCGGGGCAGGACTACGGTTCTGTCCACAAGTTCCGCGGGGTCGGAGATGAAGTCATGCTCGTTGCGGGTGATAAAGACATTGGGGTTCGTGAACAACGGCTCGGTGAAGATCAGCCATTCCTCCCGGGCCGGTGTCTGGTTCAGGAAGGGGATGATCATGCACCCGCCGCGCTGGGAAACTTTCAGTGTTTCATCCCAGTCCACAGTGGGCACGATGACAAAGGGAATATTCAGACGCTGGGAGACGATGGCCACGAGATCCGCGGCGATGCCGGTAAAATTGCCCTGCCCGTCCAGCCGTTCGTAAGGTTCCCAGTCCGGATCCACGCACATGGTCACTTTGCCGAGTTCCCGCAGGTAGGCCTGTTCGGCCGGAGTGAGTTCAAGAGCGTCGACCTGCAAGGGCAGCAACAGCAGAACCAACACGATTAGAAAACGGTACGGTGCGGGCAAGCTCGTCATCCTTGTTTTGAAACAATCAGAATTGGGTAACTATTCAGCACATGATGTGCGATCTGCCTCCGACATCGGGGTCGGTGTCGGGATCGAAATCGGTTTTGAAAAATGTTGAGAAGACCTATGGATGGCTTCGCCTGCGATCCCGATTCCGATACCGACCCCGATCCCGATGCCAAAGTCCGCAGGGCAGTAGCATGCTGAACAGTTACAGAATTGATAACTATTCAGCAAAGTCAGAAAAAAGACCTGGATTCCGGCTTTCGCCGGAATGACTTATCGATGTCCGCAATTCACTTTGAATGAAAAACAAATTTGGTTTCGACCCTGGGATTTGGCCCGATACAACTCCTGATCAGCGTGGGCCACAATTTGGGAAGGGGTGATTTCCTGGGTGCAGCATGTGCCAACAACCCCAAGGCTGACGGTGACATGGTCCTCGGTGGGCGAGTGATCGTGGGGTATGCCCAGTGCTTCGACCCCCTGACGAATCCGTTCCGCCACAGCCTGGATTCCATTGCTGGATTTCGTATCCGGGAGGATGCAGGCGAACTCCTCGCCGCCGTAGCGTGCCGCCAGGTCCGTAGCCCGGTGCAGGGATTCCCGCAGAACTCCGGCCACGGCCCGCAGGCAATCGTCGCCCCGGACATGACCGTAGGTGTCGTTGAAGAGCTTGAAATGATCGATGTCCAGCATGATCAGCGCCAGTTCCGTCCCGGACCGGACATGACGGGCATGCTCCATAGCCAGGACTTCGTCGAATCGGCGTCGATTGGCCAAACCGGTCAGACCATCCGTCGTGGCCAGTTGGGACAGTTGGTCCCGGGCGCGTTTCAGCTCGATCTGGTTGCGAACGCGCATTTTGACCACCGGAGGATTGATGGGCTTGGCGATATAATCCATGGCCCCCAGTTCCAAACCTTTCGTTTCGGCCATGGTATCGCCCAGACCGGTGATGAAGATGACGGGGATGTCCCTGGTCAGCGGATCAGCCTTCAGCCGGGAGCACACTTCAAATCCGTCCATTCCAGGCAGCAACACGTCCAGCAGGATGACGTCCGGTGCGGAAGCCATGGCGATTTCCAGGGCTTTTTCCCCATTGACAGCAAAAAGCACCTCATGATCCTGATCGAAAATATCGGCGATCAATTCAATGTTTACGGGTTCATCATCCACCATAAGAATTCTGGCCTGACGTTCCTCAACCATCATGATTCTCCGTTTGATGCTTCAATGGCGTACATTGCCGAATGCCGCTCATGTGGTGCTTTTTCGCACAATGTCACTGATATTTGATACTGATGATGCATAGATGGAACACAAGAAGAGGTCAACAAATCATCGCAAATCGACATAACGTTCCCTGTGATGAACACCCCCTCAGCTGGTTTCAGGCAGAAGTGGCGTTATCACTACAGCGACATTATTTTGCGCGGAAGTCGGCAACAGATTGAACTGCGAGGGGGAACAAGATTGCGTTACAAGATGCACCACTGCAATGGGCAGGAGAGTTGATCATCCTGGTCGGCTGGCGAATGGACGTTTCGTTTCAGCATTATGCGACAGGCCGACAGGTGATATGTTCACGCTGGTTCATTCCCAGGAGACAGAACACCTCATAGGTGATGGTTCCCCACCAGGTGGCCAGTTCTTCCGGAGATATGGTCTGGCCGCCCTGCTCACCCAGCAATACGGCCATGTCGCCTGGCGCAACACCGGCAATGTCCGTGACATCCACGGCCGTGAGCTGCATGCAAACTCGACCGAGAATTTTGGCCCGCTGCCCACGGATGAGTATCCAGCCCTTGTTGGTAAGGCCGCGGGAATAGGTATCCGCGTATCCAGCGCCGACAATGGCCACTGTCTTGTCCTCATTGGCGACATAGGTTCGGCCGTAGGAAATGGAGGCGCCTCTCGGCAATGGATGCACGGCCAGTACCGGGGCCTGGACCTGCATGGCCGGGCGGAGTTCCCGTCCAAGGTGCGCCAGTTCCGTGCCGTGAAAGGGGTTGGCGCCGTAGAGAGCGATGCCGGGCCGTTGGGCGTCCCAGGCCAGTTCCGGAAAGGCCAGCAACCCGCCCGAGTTGACCAGAGAACGCCGCAAGGGAAATCCGGCATGGGAAAATTTATCGGAGATGCGCCGGAAGCGGGCGGCCTGCTCATGGACATAATCCGCCTGCTGGGGCTCGTCCGCCGTGGCCAGGTGGCTGATCAGCCAATCCGGACGCAAAAGATGCGCCTCACTCAGGGAGCGCAAGACCGTCTCCACGTCGGATTCGGCAAAACCCAGCCGCGCCATGCCCGTATCGAACTTCAGGGCAATGGGGATCTGCCGTCCCACACGGGCCGCTTCCCGTTGCAATCCGGACAGCTGATCGAGTCGCGCCACAAGTGGCAAAATGCCCTGTTCCACCACGACCCGGAAATCATCAGCGGACTGCGGCCCCAAAAGGGCCAGCACGGTTCCCTGCACAGCAGGCCGCAACCTGGCCGCCTCCCCCACCGTGCCCACGGCGAAGAAATCCGCGCCGACATCCGCCAAGGCCCTGGCCACGGGAATCAGGCCATGGCCGTAGGCATCGGACTTGATCACGGAAATCAACCGTGTTCCCCGGGTCGACAGCAGACGATAATTGGCCTGGATGGCTCGCAAATCAACGAAAACCTTCAGAAGGTTGTAATCAATAGCCATGATGGGTCGTCCTTGAGATGATAAACGCTCAATTCATTACACATGCCGAGAACAAACATCAGGCGCATATCTAACCTCGGCGAAACTCTCCCGGAATATCTGTCCCGGAGTTTGCTGGACGTCCGTCTCTACCCGCGCCATTTCCATTCTGATTTTCGCCAAGCTACTTTTTATGTTAGGTAAGTTGAGGCCTGCTTTTGCTCCAGATTCATTCAGTTTTTGAAATTGTTCCTGTCCTTTTCTGCTTGAAAAAAAACCTCCCAACCTGCCGATCAGGATAACCTTGTTGAGCGTGCCGTCCATGATCATTCTCCGTGTTGGAAGGTTTCCATCTCATTCAAAAAAACTGAATTTTGCTACCCGCATCAAGCGATCAAATCAAGAAAATAGCAGCCTTCAAAAAGCCTCAATGTACAAGCACGCTCGGCATTCTTTCCGGTCGGGCCACAGTTCCGCCGAACTCGGCGACCAATATATCGTCCATGTCATCGACAACCTCGCAGAACCGCTTCATGGCCTGGATGACATGGTCAACAACAAATGGGGCACCAGGAGTGTCGGTCACCGCAACTACCCGGTTCCTGTAATGAAAGAAATGCAAATATCCGCCCTGACGTTCAACTCGTTCAGCCTTTCATAGAGCCTGGGGCTTGGTTGGATATTGGAAAGCACGGGGGAATGAAACCGCACCAGCGGAGGATCGGCCTGGCAGCGGATGAACACCACCATGCTGCCAAAGGTGACGGCGGTATCCCTGTACTGGTCGAATTCCAGGTCAACAAGTCCGGTATACTCCCGAATCGTCTGTAGCAGTCGCTGCCGCATGATCTCTGGCTGGGAATGCTCGCACTGCACTTCGCGTTGTACTCCAAGATCCGCGTAGACTTGCGAATTTCCTTCAGTATCAAAACCTTTGTAGACGAGGGCTTCCAGACCTGTCACACTCAGGATCTCGGCTCTATTCCTTAGTTTTTTTTGCGCCTCTGCGTGAGAACACTTTTTCGGGTTGCGGGCTTTGCCCGCGTTGGATTTGTTTACGGATGCGGAAGTTGTCCGCGGGGATTGAGAGTGACTGGATTTCCATTTAGGTATTGTCACAAACAGTCATTGCATCTTTTTGCCAAATCATCCGCCATGCCCGTTATGGATGAAAGAAAAAATCGAATTTTTTTCAGATACATAAAGAGTGTTGTTATTTTTTTTACAGGCTTTAAGAAATCTCGGACCAACCCTCTGGAGACAATTTTTGCACTTCGAATATTCCTCAAGATGCCGGCCGGTGTTCTTTGGATCAGGTGTCGGGCCGGAATGGTTGTGGTGCAGCGATCGAACAATGGCTTCGCGCAAATGGCATTCATTAATTCTGGTAGCCCCAGTCTAAGGAAATATCTCCCTGAACCAGGGCATTGCCCTGGGCTGACATACTCAACCTTAAATGGAGGTCGCATGCAGATTGCCGCGGAGAAGAAACGGGAAATGCTCTGGACCATGCTGCTGTCCCGGCATTTCGAGGACGCCCTGGTCGATTTGTGCAAGATCGTCGGCAAGATTCCGGGGATGATGATCCTCTGCACGGGACAGGAGGCCGTGGGCTCCGGAGCCTGCGCGGCTCTGGAGCCGGAGGACGTGATCATCACCAACCACCGCAGCCACAACCATCTCTTGGCCAAGGGCGCGGACCCCAATGCCCTGATGGCCGAAATCTTCTGCAAAAGCACCGGCTGCAACAAGGGCAAGAGCGGCACGCTGCATCTGGCCGTGCCCGAAGTCAACGCGCCCTGCACGTCCACTGTGGTGGGGGCGAGCCTGCCCATTGCCGTGGGCCGGGCCTTTGCCCAGCAATACAGGGACGAGCAGCGGGTGACGGTCTGCTTTTTCGGCGACGGCGCGGCGGACGAGGGCTCCTTTCACGAAGCCTTGAATCTGGCCAGCCTATGGCAGCTGCCGGTGATCTTCGTCTGCGAGAACAACCTTTATGCCGGAGCCCAACGCTGCGAGGAGCATACCCTGGTCACGGACATCGCGGACCGGGCATCGGCCTATGCCATGCCCGGCGTGATCGTGGACGGCAACGACGCTTTGGCCGTGTACCAGGCCGTGCATGAAGCCAGACAACGCGCCCTGGCGGGCGAAGGTCCGACCCTCATCGAATGCAAGACCTACCGCTGCCGGGGCCACGGAGAAACAGACCCGCAACATTACCAGCCCCGGGATGAAATTTCGGCATGGCAGCAAAAATGCCCCATCCCCCGCCTGCAGGACGATCTTCTGCGACAGGGCATACTGACCGCAGACGACCTGCGGGAAATGCAGGCCAAGGCCGAGGCAGTTGTCCGGGATGCGGTTCAGTTCGCCGAAGACAGCCCCTACCCCGCTCCGGAAGAAGCCTTGGAGGATGTCTGGGTCGACTGACCTGCTCCCATTTCCAAACGATTCCAAAATCGCAATCGCAACCGAAATGCAATCGAAATCGAATCGAAATCGAATCGAAATCGAAAAAAACGGAATCATTGGTAAAAGGTCAACCAGCCAAGGACACGAACATCAACAGGAGCTGAACGAGCGCACTCGGAGCGGGAGTCGATTTCGATTGCGATTTCGATTTCGATTGCGATTGCGATCGGACCGAGGACCATATTCACTGGAGCACCTTTGAAAAACAACCCCCAGCGGGGTCAGCATAAATGGAGAGCACCATGCAGAAACTCGGAATGGGACAGGCCGTCAATCAGGCCTTGCGGGAGGAGATGCGCCGGGATCCCAACGTATTCATCGCCGGGGAGGGCGTCGGGGTCAGCATTCACGTCAACCCCATGTTTCCCACCACCGGATTGCTGGAGGAATTCGGACCAAAGCGGGTCAAGGACACTCCTGTATCCGAAGCGGCCATTGCCGGGCTGGCCGTGGGCGCGGCCGAGGCCGGTTTGCGGCCCGTGGTGGAGATCATGTTCAACCCCTTTTTCACCCTGGCTTCGGACATGATCGTCAACCATGCGGCCAAGCTGCGCTATCTCTCCGGGGGCAAGTCCAGCTTCCCCCTGGTGGTGCGCATGAAGACCGGCGCGGGATTCGGCGCGGGCTGCCAGCACTCCCACAACCTGGAGGCCTGGGCGGCCCATTGTCCGGGATTGAAGGTCGTCATGCCCGCCACTTCAGCCGATGCCAAAGGCCTGCTCAAGTCGGCCATCCGGGACGACAACCCCGTGCTGTTCATCGAACATATGGGGCTTTACTTCGCGCCCATGCCGGTTCCGGAAGAGGAATACCTGACCCCCATCGGCAAGGCCGAGGTCAAGCGCCCTGGAAAGGACGTCACCGTGGTGACCTGGTCCAGCATGCTGGGCGCGGCCATGGAGGCGGCCGAACAGCTGACCGGGGAGGGAATCGAGACGGAAATCGTGGATCTGCGGACCCTGGTGCCTCTGGACAAGGAGACCTTGCTGGCTTCTGTCCGGAAAACAGGTCGGTTGGTGGTCCTGCACGAGGCCACGCGGACCGGCGGTTTTGGCGGCGAAGTGGCCGCGGTGGTCATGGAGGAAGCGTTCGCCGATCTCAAGGCCCCCCTGCGCCGGGTCACCGGTCCGGACATTCCTGTTCCGACCAGTCCGCCCCAGGAACAGTTCTATATTCCCAACGCGCAAAGACTGATTTCGGCGATCAGGGAGATTTTGTAGAGGAATTGGCAATGGGCGGATATCTCCATCTTTCGTAACTATTCAGCACGTTGTATGATCTATCTCCGGAATCGGGGTCGGTGTCGGGGTCGGAATCGGGTTTCGAAAATTTTGAGTATCCCTCCACATTGCTTCTGTTCCGATCCCGATCCCGATCCCGATTCCGATACCGATACCGATACCGATACCGATACCGATCAGATACCGATGTCCAATCTCGGCTACGGCAGAGTATTTTGAATAGCGACCATCTTTCCCCCATCCTTTCAACACCGGAGGAATCATGCAAATCAATCGACGAAAATTTCTGCACTATTCGGCCCTGGTCACGTCGTCCTTGGCCCTGGGCGGAATTCCGCTGTACGCCTACGATGCCGCGGCGGGTCCGGGGAACCGGGACGAGGTCCGGCGCAGCTACTGCGGGCTGTGTCATCCCCGTTGCGGGATACTGCTGCACATGAAAAACGGCAAGGTCCTCGAAGTCAGCGGCGATCCGGACCATCCGGTGACCCGCGGGCTGATCTGCGAACGCGGTCTGCTCATGGCCGAGCATATCCATCATCCGGACCGGATAAATTATCCCCTCAAGCGCGTCGGCGCGCGGGGCGAAGGCAAGTGGGAGCGGGTTTCCTGGGACCAGGCCCTGGACGAGGTGGCGGAGAAGCTGGCCCGCCTGCGGGATGAATTCGGTCCGGAAACCCTGGGCTTCACCCACGGCACCAGCCGCACCCACCACTGGGATTGCCGGCGGTTCTACAACCTGTTCGGCTCGCCCAACATCTGCGGGGCGAACAACATCTGCATGTGTCCGTCCTACGCCACGGAGTTCGCCACCTACGGCGGCATGGCCCGGGGCAACCCCAGGCAGGCCAAGTGCCTGGTGATCTGGGGCCGGGCCTCGGCCAATTCCTCGCCGATCCAGGCCTGGCCGGGCGTGCAGGCGGCCAGCCGGCAGGGGGCCACGATCATCGTGGTCGATCCCCGGGAGATCGACGAGGTCGCCCTGGCGGACATGTGGCTGCAGATCCGACCGGGCACGGACCTGGCTCTGATGCTGGGCTGGATCCGGCTGATCATCGAGGAGGATTTGTACGACAAGGATTTCGTGGAAAACTGGACCGTGGGGTTTGACGAGCTTCGGGACGCGGTGCGGGAATACACCCCGGAAAAGGTCAGCGAGATCACCTGGGTCCCGGTGGAGCAGATCACGGCCGCGGCCCGAATCTACGCCACGACCAAGCCGGCCCAGCTGCCCTATGCCTACGGTCTGGACAAGCAGGGGGTGAATTCCAATCAATGCGCCCGGGCCCGGGCCATCCTGCGGGCCATCACCGGCAACCTGGAAATCCAGGGCGGGGAAACCTTCGGCCAGACTCCGGAAGTGGCCCGGGTACGCGGCGAGTTCGACCTGGTGGCCGCCGAGGCCATCGGGCCGGAACAACGGGCCAAGCAGCTTGGCGCGGACACCTATCCCTTCTTCGGATTTCCGGGCTGGGAGCGCAACCTGGCCAACAACCGGAAGCTGCCCAAGGGTCAGGTCAACCCGCCGTCCATGTACCGGACCTGCGTGGCCCATGCCCGGGACGTGTTCCAGGCGGCCATCACCCGCAAGCCCTACCCTGTCACGGCCATGATGTCCGTGGCCAGCAATCCCATGCTTTCGTTTCCGGACCCGAAAATGGTCTTCGATGCCCTGACCGCCCTGGAGCTGTACGTGGTCATGGAATACTACATGACCCCGTCCGCTGCCCTGGCCGATTACGTCTTTCCCTCGGCCACCACGGTGGAACAGCCCGAGCTGTGGGTCACCGGCGGATTCTGCATGGCCTGTCCTCCGGGCATCGAGCCAATGTTCGAACGCAAGGACACCTACCAGTTCTACCGCGGCCTGGGTCTGCGCCTGGGCCAGGAAGACCAGTGGCCCTGGGAAACCCTGGAACAGGCCTGCGATTTCCGCCTGGAGCCCACGGGCCTGACCTTCAAGCAGCTCACCGAGCAGTACGGATTTTTCGGAACGCCGGAGTTCAAGCGCTATGAGCAATCCGGATTCGGCACGCCTTCGGGCAAGGTGGAGCTGTACTCCTCCATTTTCGAGGAACTGGGCAACGACCCTCTGCCCAGGTACAAGGAACCGCTCTGGAGCCCCCTGGGCGATCCGGAGCTGGTGGCCGAGTTCCCCCTGATCCTGATCACCGGCAGCCGGTTCATGCCCATGTACCATTCGGAGCAGCGCCAGATCGAGTCCGCGCGCAAGCAGGTCCCGGATCCCCTGGTGCTCCTGCACCCGGATACGGCCGCGGAAATGGGGCTGGAGAACGGGCAGTGGGTCAATGTCGTCTCGCCCAGGGGCAAGGCCCGGATGCGCCTGCGCACCTCGGGACGCATCCACCCCCGGATGGTGGACGCCCAGCACGGCTGGTGGTTCCCGGAACGCCGGGAAGCCCTTCCCGAGCTGTTCGGGGTCTTCGAGTCCAACATCAACATGCTCTGCCCCATGGAGCCGGAATTCTGCAGCCCGGAAATCGGTTCCTGGCCGTTTTCAGCTTTGATGTGCAGGATTGAAAAGGCCTGATACAAAATGCCGCCCCTGCCGGGCGTTCAGGTCCGACAGGGGCGGCTTTAGTTCGTGAACCGATTCGTATCCACTCAGCTCATCCGAAAATCAGCGGGCTGGATACCCGCCTTCGCGGGTATGACTGACTCAGCGACGGCATGAAAAACAAAGTCATTCCCGCGAAGGCGGGAATCCAGGTCATGCTTGCCACAAGCTTTGAAAGATACCTCTTATCAAGCTGAATAGTTACGCCGATTCAATTGTTCTGAACTTGCAGCGGTGGCTGGTTGCAGCGCGATTATAGCATGCCCGCGGGATGTCTGCGGGTGGGCATGGCCAGAATCTTCTCCAGCAGCCGTTCTCGAAAGATGTCATGCAGCCGGCGCAACTCGGCCACCGGGTCGTCGTGCAGATCCACCCGGATATCCCAGAGGGGATACTCCTCGGTGTCCACCACATAGATGGTCGCGGAATCCTCTCCCTTCACATCACCTCCCGCGGCCTCGGACGCCTCCAGGGCCGCGACCAAGCGTGCCGCCAGATCGAGTTCCTCCAAATTCCCGGTTTTTTGAAGCGACTCCACCGCGGCGTCCACCACCTGCGCTCCGGCCAGGCGGTTGCCCTGGACCGAAAAGCCCTCATCTTCACGATGACCGGCCCAGGCCGGGCATTCCGTCCCGGTAAAAGCCACGGCCCGGCCGGCCATGTCCAGCACGGCAAATTGTCGGGTCTGGATCAACGGGTCCGACCGCCGGAGCAGCTCAGACACGTCGAGCGCCGCAAGACGACGGCGCAGCAATACCAAGCCGTCGATACCGAGATAGGGATTAATGCGCGCATGCGTTGCAATAGCGCCGATACGGGGAGCTGCATGCGTCAACAGCTTGCCGACAGCCGGCATGGCGGTGGCCGCGGCTACCCCGAATTGGCCGGTTCGAGGACAGTGGGCAACGATGGATAGGGTCATGGAGTCTCCTTTGCATGAGTGGCGCAACTTCTAAAATGTCCGCCCGAAGAAAATGACGGTCATGAAAGACACAGCTTTCAGTTCGCCATTCTGACGACGATGTCCAGCAAGAACAGTCGCGACGTATACGGCATGAGGCGCGGACGCCAATTAAAAACAATAGGACGGATGATCATGAACGCAAGTCGGCCGAAATCCATCCGAAACGATGTCTGTTTCCGGACCTGGGATGTATAATCCTTGCCATCCGATGGAATATGATTGTACGAACACATTCAGCCGAATCTTACTTCGTTTACAACCACTCTCAACTGAAGTGAACCACGGGAATTGGTCCGGGTTGCCTAGGTTTTGCGTAACAACAATCATCAAGGGCAAGTTATGCTCTTCAGGGAGACCATGACAGCATGTCCGAATCATTGACCTACGCAGACGACAGCGGCTTTGCTCCCGGCATCGACGTCCGGGATGTACTGAGAAGGGTTCCCATCAGTATCTTCACCTCCACGCCCGAAGGGCGCTACATCTCGGCGAATTCCGCGACAGTCCGCATGTTTGGATACGACTCCCCGCAGGAGTTGATGGACTCGATCACGGACATCGGCAGTCAACAGTACGTCAATCCCGCCGACAGACTGGAATTCATGTGTCTGATGGAAGAGCACGGAGAAGTGGTCAATCACGAATTCCAACTGCGTCGCCGGGATGGAACATTGTTCTGGTGTTCCCGCACCGCACAGGCCGTGCGTGACGAGACCGGAAAGATCGTTGCCTACCAGGGCTTCTACACCGACATTTCCAACCGCAAGCGGATCGAACTGGATTTGCGGGAGAGCGAAGCCCGCTTCAAGGCCCTGCATAATGCCTCGTTCGGCGGCATCGCCATCCATGATCAGGGCATCATTTTGGAGTGCAACCAGGGATTGTCCGAAATCACCGGCTATTCCCTCGAGGAACTGATCGGGATGAACGGCCTGCTGCTCATCTCCGAAAAGACCCGGAACATGGTGGTGAACAGGATCCACACCGGGTATGAAAAGCCCTATGAGGCGATCGGAGTCCGCAAGAACAGGGAAGAATACCCCATCCGCCTGGAGGCGCGGAACATTCCATACAAGGGCAAAATGGTCCGGGTGGTCGAGTTTCGCGACATCACCGAGCGGAAACGTGCCGAAAAGGCTTTGGTCCTGGCCAAGGAACAGGCCGAAGCCGCCAACCAGGCCAAGTCGGAATTTCTGGCCAACATGTCCCATGAAATCCGGACTCCGCTCAGCGGAATCATGGGCATGATGCAGCTTCTGCGGACTACGCAACTGGACAGCGAACAGACGCAATACGTGCAACTGGCAATGATTTCCGCCGACAGGCTGACCAGACTGCTCACGGATATCCTGGACCTGTCCAGGGTGGAAGCCGGCAAGATGGAAATACATCCCGCTGAATTCCAGGTCGCTGAACTTGGCGAATCCGTAGTGGAATTGTTCACGGTCACGGCCAGGGACAAAAGCATCGCCCTGGAGTGCATTGTCGACCCTTCCACACCTGAGCGAGTCATCGGCGACGAAGTTCGTATCCGACAGATCCTTTTCAATCTGGTGGGCAATGCCCTGAAATTTTCCGAACGGGGAGTCGTTCATGTCCAAATGCTTCCCCTCTCCCCCGCCAGAAACGGCGACCTGCGCTTGCTGTTCAGCGTATCCGACAACGGAATTGGAATTCCCCATGAAAATCTCAAAGACCTGTTCAAGCCTTTTGTGCAGGTGGATGGTTCCTACACCCGCTGCTACCAGGGAGCTGGGCTGGGGCTGGCCATCGTCAAGAGACTCGTGCATTTGATGGGCGGCGATGTTTGCGTGGACAGCATGGCGGGCGAGGGGACCAGGGTGCATGTCGTTTTGCCGTTCACACTGCCCATCCCAGTGACCATGCCGCCTATCCACTTCAAGGGTCCTTGAGGAAAAAAGCCGGAGCACCTTGCTGAACATACCGTGACGGACATCACAACATTTCCTTCAAAAACACTCTCGTAACTACTCAGCACATCATCCGTATGGTCATAAACCCGCACTGGATTCCGGCTTCCGCCGGAATGACATACTAAAAAAACCCGTTTTCACGTCATTCATATCGGCGAAGGCCGGTATCCAGGTCTTTTTTCTAAATTTGCTGAATAGTTACACACCCTCCAACTACCAATCCTTCTCCTCCCACTCCGCCAGGAACAGCAGCCAGGGCAGACTTTTTCTCCCGGCTGATTTACCCTTTTTTGGCCGGATCGAATGTGCCTTGCCGGGCTTGTATTCAAGCCCGTCCCGCTGTAAACCTTGCATCCATGACCAAGCACGGACATTCCCACCAAGCGGAACGTATCGCCCTTCGCGGATATCGAGGACCACTTCATGCCTGCGTTTGAAATCAGAGGCAAAGTCGCGCCATGTACCCTCTTCCGTCCATTGACCCCGGACCTGGATGAATTATTGACCGATGTGGACGACCGTCTCAGCCAGACGCCGGAATTTTTTCGGAATATGGCCGTCATCGTCGATCTCAGCGCACTCGGCGAACTGCGGGAAAGCATCAACCTGTCCGGGCTGGTCCGCGCCTTGCGCGACAAGGGGATGATGCCCGTGGGCATCCAAGGCGGCAATGAGTACCATGAGCGGCTTGCTCCGAATCTCCATCTCGGCGTCTTCGCCATCGGCAAGCAGACCGCGCCCCGGGCTTCAGTAGAGGAACCAATCTGCCCCTCCATCAATCAGCACGCCATGCTGGTGGAAAAACCGGTACGCTCCGGGCAACAGATCTACGCCAAGGGCCGGGATCTGATCGTCCTGGCCTCGGTTGGACCGGGCGCCGAAGTCATCGCGGACGGCAACGTGCACATCTACGCCCCGTTGCGCGGTCGCGCCCTGGCAGGCGTCATGGGCAACGAGAACGCCCGCATCTTCTGCAAGGAACTGCGTGCGGACCTGGTTTCCGTGGCCGGATTCTACCAGGTCAGCGAGGATTTGCCCCAGAACATGCTCGGCCAAGCCGTTCAGATCCGTCTTGCAGGACAGCAACTGCTGATCGACATCATTTGACCGGCGAGAATGTCAGGTTACGGATCCATTCATGCAATACATGCCCATATTTATCCGGTTTTGCCCCGACGCGGTTTTACGCGACAACAATACAAAACATTATGACGCCTTGAACAGGCCTTGATCAGGAGGAAGTGTGGGGAAGATAATCGTTGTCACATCAGGCAAGGGAGGTGTGGGAAAAACCACTTCCAGCGCTTCGCTGGCCACCGGTCTGGCTCGGCGTGGCTTTCAAACCGCGGTTCTCGATTTCGACGTGGGCCTGCGCAATCTGGATTTGATCATGGGATGCGAGCGCCGGGTGGTCTACGACTTCGTGAACGTGATCCAGGGCGACGCCACCTTGAATCAGGCCCTGATCCGGGACAAGCGGGTCGAGAACCTCTACATCCTGCCCGCGTCCCAGACCAAGGACAAGGAAGCCCTGAGCCAGGAAGGCGTGGCCGGCGTGCTCGAGGATTTGTCCAAACGATTCGACTTCGTGATCTGCGACTCGCCCGCGGGTATCGAACACGGCGCGCTCATGGCCATGCATTTCGCGGACGAGGCCATCGTGGTCACCAACCCCGAAGTTTCCTCGGTTCGCGACTCGGATCGCATTCTGGGCTTGCTGCAGAGCAAAACCGTGAAGGCCAAGAACGGCGAAGTCGTCAAGGAACATCTGCTCCTGACCCGCTATGATCCCCTCCGGGTGCAGCGCGGCGACATGCTCAGCGTGGAGGATGTCCAGGAAATTCTGGCCATTCCTCTGCTGGGGGTCATTCCGGAGTCCAAGGCGGTCCTGACGGCTTCCAATTCCGGTGAGCCGGTCATCCTGGATGAGGCCAGCGATGCCGGTCAGGCCTACGGAGACGCCGTAGCCAGACTGCTTGGGGAAGACGTGGCTCATCGCTTTATCAATCCCGCCAAAAAGGGATTTTTCTCGCGGTTGCTGGGGGGCTGAGATGGGTATTTTCAGTTATTTTCGCTCCAAGAAGGCCACGGCCCAGGTCGCCAAGAACCGTTTGCAAATCATTGTCGCCCATGAACGGGCTCAGAATTCCGGCTATGATTTCCTGCCCCAGTTGCGACAAGAGATCCTGCTCGTCGTCCAGAAGTATGTGCATGTCGAACTGGAGAACATCAATGTGGATGTGAACCGGGACGGCGATTGCGAAGTTCTCGAATTCAACGTGACCTTGCCGGACAACAAGTCCTGAGAGTGGCCAGGACTCCCAAGTGGTAACGACGGCAGCAAAGAAGATGATTCCGTCTTGAATCGGTTGCGCTGAGTTTTCGTCTCTTCTCGGACCGGGAATCCGTTCCAGGCAACGGCTCGCCGGTCCGGCAAGAGGCTGGAACGTTCTACGGTGAACAGGGCCGGGACATGCACTGTTGCTTCGGCAGAAGCTCTCTCCCGTCATGTTCGAACCCAAAAAGGTTGCCATGTTCCGGAATGTCCATCCCGCCCGAACCCGCCGGCTCTCCCCAGGCCGGTCCAAGGCAGGTCCTGTTGTCTACTGGATGAGTCGGGATCAGCGCGTCCGGGACAACTGGGCCCTGCTCTTCGCGGCTGATCGGGCCGCGGAAAATGGCGTCCCCCTGATCGTTCTGTTCTGCCTTTCCCCGACCTTTCTGAACGCCGCCATCCGTCACTACGACTTCCTCCTCAAGGGGTTGGCCGAAGTGGAAAGCTCACTGCGGGCGCACCGGATCGCCTTTGCCCTGCGCCTGGGCGAGGTGGTCCCGTCCGTCATTGACTTCCTGCGCAACACCCATGCCGGAATGCTGGTCACGGATTTCGATCCGCTGCGCATCAAGCGGCAGTGGAAGCAAGACGTGACAGCCGAAGTGGACATCCCTGTCTTTGAGGTGGATGCCCATAACATCGTGCCCTGCTGGGAGACGTCACCCAGGCAGGAATACGCTGCCCGAACCATCCGCCCCAAGATTCATCGCCGCCTGGACGAGTTTCTGACCGATTATCCCTCCCTGGCAACCCTCCCCGCGACAATGCCGGATCTTCCTCCAGTGGACTGGCAGGAGGCACGAAGCAGCCTGAAGGTCGACATGAACGTGCCTGAGGTGGATTGGCTGCGACCCGGCGAGGAAGAAGCGAAGACCATGCTCCGGGCATTTCTGGACCACCGCTTGGAGCAATACGAGCAGCGCAATGATCCCAATGCCGACGTACTCTCCAATCTTTCGCCCTATCTCCATTTCGGCCAGCTCTCAGCCCAGCGCGTGGCCCTGGAGGTCATGAACTCGAACAAATCTCCGGCCCCGCGAGAGGCTTTCTTGGAGGAGTTGATTGTCCGCAGGGAACTGGCGGACAATTTCTGCTGGTACAACAAGGACTACGACCGGGTGGACGGTTTTCCGGACTGGGCCAAAAAGACCCTGGACAAGCACCGGAAAGACTCCCGGGAACACGTCTATGAACTGGAAGCGTTCGAAACTGCCGCCACCCACGGCGATCTCTGGAACGCCGCCCAGAAGGAGATGGTTTCCACGGGCAAGATGCACGGCTACATGCGGATGTACTGGGCCAAAAAAATCCTGGAATGGACCTCATCGCCCGAAGAGGCTATGTCCATCGCCATCCTGCTCAATGACAAGTATTCCCTGGATGGCCGTGACCCCAACGGCTATACGGGTATTGCCTGGAGCATCGGCGGCGTCCACGACCGGCCCTGGTTCGAACGTCCCATCTTCGGCCAAATCCGCTACATGAACGCCAAAGGCTGCGCCCGCAAGTTCAATGTCAAATCCTATATCCAACGCTTCTCCGACCCATGACATTCCCCCCTGCCCTCCATCAGAATCGCCAATCGAAATCGCAATCGAAATCGAAATCGAACAAAAAACCAAATCGAATCAATCCCATAACATCGAAGACAGCAACCTCCATCCACCATTGAATGACAATCCCCAACCACGACACGCAATCCCAACCGCCACGTCATCCCCTCCCACGACCTCGGCGTGGGTCGCAAAGGAGCCGCAATGAACACCCGCAACCGTTTTTCTGCGCATCTTGTCCGTTCAGTTCACGGCTTGATCCTGCTTGGAGCCCTCGCAATCATATTTCTTCTGCCGACCCAGGGCCAAGCCCGTACCTTCCAGGAGATTCTTTCCAGCGGTGAACTGCGGGTCTGTTTTGCTCCCATTCACCCTTCCGTGGTCAGTGCGGAACCCAGTGACTGCCGGGAAGACTGTCGATTTTCCGGTCCGGTTTACGAGGCAGTACAGGCATTCGCCGCTTTTCTCGGCCACGATGTCGCCATCACGGCGGTTCGCGTGGACTGGGATGAACAGTTTTTCAACGAAGACGGCAAAACCGTGCGCGACGCAACATATACGCCGGCGCTACTGGCTTCCGGCAAATGCGACATCTACCCCAACAATCTGACCAGAACGGATTGGCGCCTCAACAAGATGGCCATTCCGACCATGTTCACCAACCGGCTCATCGTTCTGATTCACGCAGAAAATTCGGAGCAGTTTCGCGCCCCATCGGACATGGGCGGAAAAATCGCGGCAGTGGAAACGGACACCTCATTCCACGCCTGGCTGCAGCAAGAAAACAGTACGAGATTCGCGGCCAATCCGGTGGACATCCGCTTGATGCAAACAACCGAGGTCCTGCGGAATCTGGATGCGGGACTTGCCGATTTCACCGTCATCGACGCGGATGCGGCGTTCTGGATCATCCGTCACCAGTATCCTTCCCTGCACATGGCGTTTCCCGTGGGCGACATGAACGAGGTCGGCTGGGGCCTGCGCAAGGACGATACGGAACTTCAGGATGCGGTGCGGCTTTTCTTCTCACAGCAACGCTATGACAACACCTCGCCACTGAACCAGATCTGGCAACGCCATTACGGCATGAGCCTGAACCAGTTCATCGGCCTGCTCGGGTCAATCCAGGAATAATCCAAAAAGGAAACGACTCAGCATATTTCCATGACACTTGAGGACACAGCTGAGCCATTACCAAAGGGGCAATCCGTCATGGTCCAACGAATGTTCCTTGTTTTCACCCTGTTGATCATGCTGGCCTGGGGATTCTTTCCGGACAGGCAGGCCCAGGCCCGTGATCTCGAGCAGATTGTGCAATCTGGAGAGTTGCGAGCCTGTATCGTCCCCGTCACTCCGGCCTATGCCACATTTCAAGATCCATCCTGCAGGGAGGATTGTCTGGTCACCGGCTCGGTTCCCAGAATGGTCGCAGCCTTTGCCGCATTCCTGGACCCGGAAATCCGCCCTGTTTTCCATCGTCTGGAGTGGGATGAACAGTTTCATGACGCCACCGGTCAAACCGTCCGCGATGCGGAATACACGCCCCATTACCTGGAAACCGGGTTCTGCGACATCTATCCCACCCATTTGACGAAGCTCGCCTGGCGGATGAAAAAAATGGACATTGCCACGCTGTTCTTGAGCCGAATGATGGTCATCACGCGCCTGGAGCAGTTGTCCGAATTCACTTCCATCCAGGATTTGGCCGGAATGGCCGTCGGTGTGGCCTTGAACACCAGCCTGCATACCTGGGTTCAGGAACAGAACATGAACGAATTTCGTGATAATCCGATCCGGATGCAACTGATCGAACCCGGGGCTGAACTGGAATCCGTTCTGTCCGGAGCTGCTGACTTCACCCTTCTGGACGTCGAGGTTTCGCTGTGGGAGTCAATCAACCGATTTCAGGAACTGGGCGTGGCCTTTCCCGTCGGGCCGGTGGAGGAGATCGGCTGGGGAATGCACAAGGAGAATACGGAGCTGCTGGGGGCGGTACGTCGGTTCTTCGAGGAGCAGACCCTGAATGAAGCTTCCACATTGAACAGCATCTGGAAGGAGGAGTTCGGTCTGACGCTGAACCAACTTCGCGCCCTGATCCAGGCGACTCAATAAATCTCATGAACCGATTCTCAGCGCATTCGATTCGGACCCGGCTTCTGGCCATGACCGCCGGCATCGTGCTCCTGGTGATCCTGGCGCTCTCGCTGGGAACCGGGTACCGGGCCGCGGGATTGCTGGAGCAAGAGTCCCGACGGAATTTGCGCCATTCTTTGGACTTGACCACCGGAATCTTTTCCGAGTTCATCAATGTCCGTCAGGCCAACCTGAATGTCTGGCGGAACAATCCACTGGTCGAGTTCGTTGCCGGCGATCCACAGCTCAGTTCGGTGTTCATACCCAGCCTGCGCGGATTTTTCGCCCAGATCCGGGCCCAGGAGCCATGGATCGAAAACATCCTGATCCTCAAGGACGGGGAGATGCTGTATGAAGATACTCCCTACCTGCGCCGGCTCGGCCAACAGGAGAAAAGATCGCTGCTCACGGTTTTCGACACCGCGGAAGCGGGTACTCCCGTGGTATACACCCTGCCCTTGGCGGATCCCCGGACCACTGGCCCCGACGTCCTGATTTTCAAGCAGCTGATTTTGCGACAGGGAACGCCTGTCGAGAACAGCCACCTGATCTTGATGGTTAATCTGGATGCCGCGGGGCAAGCCCTGTTCGGCGCCACCCGGATCGGAAACCAGGGTTTTGTCAGCCTGGCCTATCAGCCTCAGGAGCAACTGTTTCGGGCATCGCCGGCCATTCGGAGCGGAATCGGAATCGACAAGACAGGAGCCGGAATCAGTCCCGTCCAAGAGGAATTCCTGGCTTCGGCCCAGACATGGACCAGAATCGATGAGATTCCGGACCGGACCTCCCTGCTGCTGCTGGATTCCCAGAGAATGGGCGATCTGCCGGTCTGGCTGATCGGCGTGGCCGCGGTGGACGATATTGATGGCCCGGTGCGCCGGCTCATCCTGTACATGGCTGCCATGGGCATCGGGACCCTGTTTCTGGGCATCGGCGCGGCCGCCTACTTTTCCAGCCGGATTGCCGGACCGATACACGCCCTGACCGACACGGTGCGCCATTTCACTATGTCCTGGCGCGAAACAAGAAACAGCCAAAAAGACACATCGGAATCGGCTCTGGATTCCGGACATGATGCCGGCGACTTCTCATCGTCCCCCGCACCGTTGGTTTCCGGAGATCATCCACCCGCGGAACATAAGGACGAGGTAGCCGTTTTGGCGCATTCCTTTGATCTGATGACTCGTGAGATTCACGATCTCTTTGCCCAGTCGCAGCAGTATGCACGGGAACTGGAGAAGCACAGCCACGGTCTGGAAACATTGGTCGAGGCCAGGACAGCCCAGCTGGCCGAGGCCAACATCAATCTGCTGGAGGCCAAGGAGGTCGCGGAATCCGCAACCAAGGCCAAGAGTTATTTCCTGGCCAACATGAGCCATGAGATCCGGACTCCCATGAACATCGTCATCGGGCTGAGCCATCTGGCTTTGAAGACCGACCTCACGAACCAGCAGCGCGATTACCTGGCCAAGATTCGGACCGCCTCCCAGAACCTGCTGGGCATCATCAACGACATTCTCGACTTCTCCAAAATCGAGGCAGGCCGATTGGACTTCGAACAGATCCCCTTCGATCTGGAAGCGGTGCTGACCAACGTCACGAATCTGTTTTCCGGCAAGGCCGATGCCAAGGGCCTTGAATTCTTGCTTTCCTGTTCGCCGCATATCCCACGTGACCTGATCGGCGACCCCTTGCGACTGGGACAGGTGCTGACCAATCTCACCGGCAATGCGCTGAAATTCACCGAGCACGGTGAAGTGAAAATCCTGGTCGAAACCGTGGAGGAAGACGCAGATGAGGTGACTCTGCGCTTCGCGATCCAGGATACGGGCATTGGCATGACACCGGAACAGACCACCGGCCTGTTCTCGGCATTCAGCCAGGCGGATGCGTCCACCACGCGCAGATTCGGCGGCACCGGACTGGGTTTGACCATTTCCAAGCGGCTGGTGGAGATGATGCACGGAACTATCGAAGTGCGCAGCACTCCGGAACAGGGCAGCGAGTTTTCATTCACGGCCCGCTTCGGCCGGCAAAAGGAGCGGCCGAAACATTGCCTGACCAGGGCGGATTTCGGCCGACGCCGGGTGCTGGTGGTGGACGACAGCCTCAGTGCCCGCGAAATTCTGGGCGACATGCTCGTCAGCTTCAATCTTTTGGTGGACACGGCGTCCTCAGCCGAGGAGAGCCTGCGCAGCGTGAAACAGGCCATTACGGAAGACAAGCCCTATGACCTGATCCTCATGGACTGGCAGATGCCGGGCATGGACGGGATCGAGGCCATCCGCCGGATTCGAAGCGCACCGGGAAACACGGCCATGCCCGTGATGATCATGGTCACGGGGTACGGCCGCGAAGAAGTCACCAGCCGGGTCAGCGACCAGGAGCTGGACGGGTTGCTGCTCAAGCCGGTCAATGCGTCCATGCTCTTCGACACCCTGACCAGCTTTTTTTCGGCGACGAAGTGCCACGTCACCAGCACATCCCCGGTGCTGACCGCTTCCCCCGCCGACGTGCTGCCGGTCAAGCCGGAATCGTTGACAGGCCACGTTCTCGTGGCCGAAGACAATCCCATCAATCAGCAGGTAGCCCGTGAGCTGCTGGAGAGCTTCGGACTGACCGTGAACCTGGCAAACAACGGCCAGGAAGCCGTGAATATGGCCCAGACCGAAGCCTTCAACCTGGTGCTGATGGATATCCAGATGCCGGTCATGGACGGGTACGAAGCGGCGAGATTGATCAGGAAACATGATTCCCGGATTCCCATCATTGCCATGACCGCCCACGCCATGACCGGAGACCGGGAAAAGAGCCTCAATGCCGGGATGGTCGACCATATAGCGAAACCCATTGATCCGGACCTGCTCCTGGCCGCTTTGGCCCGCCATTTGACCGCGAAACCAGGTGACGGCGTCCTGGAGGCCGCACTGCAACGGCAGCTGACATGCTCGCCGCGGACCGATCAACCGGCAGCGTCACCACAGTCGCCTCCACCAGCTTCACTTTTGCCTGGCGATTTGGCCGGATTTGATGCGGCAAGCGGGCTGGCCAGACTCCGCCGCAACGAGAAGCTCTATCTGCAGCTGCTGCGGGATTTTCATGCCTGCCATAACAATGGGCTGCAGAAAATCATCCAGGCTGCGGAATCCGGCCAATGGGAGCAGGCGGCACGCACCGTACATGCCCTGAAAGGCGTGGCCGGCAATCTGGGAGCAAATGAGCTGTTCGCCGCGGCCCAGGATCTGGAAGACAGGCTTCGGTCCGCGGAGACGACGGGCATGCAAGATCCGGCATCGGATTTTGCGCGGTTTCGTTCGGCCTTCACAACCGTGATGACCACGTTGTCCGGTTTGCCTGAAGAAGATGCCCGAGAGTCGGCTCTTGCGCCATCGCCGGCGTCACCTACGGACCCGAAGGACCCGTCGAACCTGGCGGAACCGGCGGACCCGACAGCGCCGGCAGAAGCGACGGATCATGGCGAACTGCTGCAATCCATTCACAAGCTGCGAGAGCTGCTTGAGGACGGCAACCCAAAGTCCGAGGAACTGGTCGAACGCTTGCCGGCAATGCTTCAAGGACGGCATAACGACCTCACCTCCGCGTTGATCCAAAATGTCCGGAATTTCGAATTTGAAGCCGCCGCGGCGCAATTGACTGAGTTGGAACAAAACATCAAGGTTCGCAATGAATGACGGAGGTTGACGCCGCCGGAATGCATGTTGCTGTTCCGACACTTTTAACGCCGCATTGTAACATTTAACATAACTACTCAGTTCATCCGAGAAAAATCGGGACTGGATACCGGCCTTCGCCGGCATGACTTAACCTGGAAAGGCCGTGATGTGACACGTCATTCCGGCGAAAGCCGGAATCCAGCTCTGGCGAGTGATCATAGAGCATGTGCTGAATAGCTACTTTTTTTGTATCTATTCAGCAAAATCTGCGAAAAAGATCTGGATACCGGCGTTCGCCGGTATGACTGTATAGATGCAGCTTGCCACGATAAGTCATTCCGGCGAACGCCGGAATCCAGTGCAGGTGAATGGCCAACACCGGATGTTCTGAATAGTTACCTTTTTTTGTAACTATTCAGGCGATACGAATGCTGTTGCCGGGTTTGGCTCGGAATCGGGGTCGGAGTCGGGGTCGGTATCGGGATCGAAGCCATGTGGAAGGGCATTCCATTTTTTTTCGATACCGATACCGCCCTCAATACCGATTATTAGAGGAAGAAGGTATGCTGAGTAGTTACGCCGCATTCACTACAGAACGGAGTCCCCATGTCCGAACAAAAGCCGCGCATCCTGATCGTCGATGACGAACGAACGAACATTCACGTTCTGAATTCCATCCTCCAGGAACATTACGAGATCAGTGTGGCCTTGAACGGTGAGCAGGCCCTGAAACGCGCTTTCGCCGAGAAAAAGCCGGAAATCATCCTGCTGGACATCCAGATGCCGGAAATGGACGGGTACGAAGTCTGCCGACGTTTGCAGGAACATCCGGACACCCGGGACATAGCCGTGATCTTCATCACGGCCAAATCCGAAGAAAAAGATGAAGAGTACGGCTTGGCCACGGGCGCTGTGGACTACATCACCAAGCCCTTCAGGTCGGTGGTGGTCCTGGCCCGAATCAGGGTGCATCTGGAACTCAAGCGCAAGCGGGACATCCTCAAGAACCTCTCCAACAAGGACGGCCTGACCGGCATTGCCAATCGCCGCCGTTTCGAGGAATTCTTTCATTTTGAATGGCAGCGCGCCATTCGCAGCGGAGATCCCATTGCCCTGATCATGGCCGACATTGATCATTTTAAGCTTTACAACGATCACTACGGCCATGCCGCCGGGGACGAATGTCTGCGTGAAGTGGCCTCGGCCATGCTGAACGTGGTTTCCCGGCAAACTGACCTGGTGGCTCGTTACGGGGGAGAGGAATTCATTTGCGTGCTCACCGGCACGGATTTACAGGGTGCCGCGGGCGTGGCGCAAAAAATTCGGCAAACGGTCGAGGAACTGGGGATTCCACATGCTTTCAGCCCGCTGGCGCCGGTGGTTACCTTAAGCCTTGGCGTGGCCGGGTTGAGCCCTCGACGTGACGGGATCTCGCCTCAGGATCTTTTGTTGGATGCGGACAAGGCTTTGTACAGGGCAAAAAGCAATGGCCGAAACAGGATAGCTGTTTCGGATGGCGTGGACGAGGTCGGCACCGTACCGTCGGAGATGGAGATCAGCAGCGGCCGGCAGCGTATCCTGGTCGTTGATGACGAGCCGATCAACATCAACGTTCTGAAAGCCATCTTTCAAGACAACTACGTCACGCTCAGCGCAACGTCCGGACTCCAGGCCCTGGAACTGGCGCGAAAGCGGCCTTTGCCGGACATCATTCTCCTGGACATCCAGATGCCGGACATGGACGGCTATGCCATATGCAAGGAGTTGAAGGAGGATCCCCGGACCCGCGACATTCCCATTCTGTTCATCACCGTGATGAACAAGGAAGCGGACGAGGCAAAAGGGCTGAAGATGGGCGCCGTGGATTATATTCCCAAGCCCTTCGATCCTTCAGTGGTCCAGGCCAGGGTCAAGACCCAGCTTGCTCTGCGCCGGACCCTGTTCGATCTGGCCCGTCGCAACAAGGCTTTGGAAGAGGCCTTGAGCATGCGCGATAGCGTGGAAAGGATCATTCGCCATGACCTGAAAGAGCCCTTGATAGACATCCTTCGAAACTCCGGCCAACTGGTCAAGACCAACGACATTCCTCCTGAGCACCTGGAAAAAATCCGCGACATCGAGCGGTCCGGCTTTGAACTGCTGGAAGCCGTCTCGGCGTCCATTGATCTCTGGAAGCTGGAGCGCGGAGTCTACCATGTCGTCCCCCATTCCGTGGATTTGGAGCGCATCACGAGGACCGTGGCCGGCTCCCTGATCCGGATGAAAATCAACAACGGCAAGATGATCCACATCCACCCTGATGAGAGTTCAGCACCCGGACAAAAACCCTTTGTTGTTCAGGCCGAGGAACTGCTTTGCTACTCCATGCTTTTCAGCTTGATCAAGAATGCCCTGGAAGCCAGCGTCCCTGGAAATCCTGTCAGTGTTCATCTGGAGCACGACCAGGAAAAAGTGCGCCTGCGGATTGTCAATTCCCGAGTTCTGCCACTGGAAATTCGCACCCGGTTCATGGAAAAAGGTGCCACCTGGGGCAAGGCCCAAAGAAAGGGACTCGGAGCTTATTCGGCGCGGCTGATTGCGGATTCACTGGGTGCGCAGATCCAGGTCCATGCCGACGACGAACGGGATCTTACGGAGATTGTGATCGATTTTGCGTTGTGATTGGTTTCGTTGTTCCAGAGAAAGCAAGAATCCAGTGTTGGGGAAATGATCATGCACAGCATGTGCTGAACAATGAGCTTTGCGATTGCGATTGAAGGCTGAGAATCCTGAACAGCAAGGAGGGGCAGTTTATGCGTTGGCTGCAATTTCTAACACCCGTCAAATCCATTGACGCGGAGCAGGCTCGAAAGGTTTTGACCGAGGAACCGGATCTGCAGATCGTGGATGTTCGGCAACCCGGCGAATACGAGCAGGGACATATCGCCGGGGCGCGGCTGATGCCCATCGGGCAGCTGGGGGACCTGGTGAATGAGCTTGATGTCGCCAAGCCGACGCTGGTCTACTGTGCCATCGGCGGTCGCAGTCGAGTCGCGGCGCAAATGCTGGCCGGAAAGGGATTTGACAAAATCCTGAATCTCAGCGGCGGATTCAAGAGCTGGAACGGCTGGACCGGCTTCGGGGAATACGAGCAGGGATTGCACCTTTTCACGGAGTCCATGACCCTGGAGCAGACTCTGTCCATGGCCTACGGCATGGAGTCGGCCCTGCGGGAATTTTATGAAAACATGGCCGAAACCGTTGCCGATTCCCAAGCCGTCAAGATCTTTACCCTGCTGGCGGCTGTCGAGTTGAAGCACCAGCAGGCCGTGGCGCAACGCTTGACGGGCGAGAATGCGCAACAGGACGCCCTACACGCGTCGGCAGCCGTGCCGGAAGGCGGCATTTCCACCGAGGACCACATGCACCGGATGGGCGTGGATCTGAAAAACCCGCGGGAGATCGTTGATTTTGCCATGGCTGTCGAGGCCCAGGCCATGGACCTGTATTCCCGGGCTGCTCGGCAGGCCCAGGGCGAAGTGCGGGAATTTCTCGAACAGATGGCTGAAGACGAAAAAACGCATCTCCAGCATCTGGGAAATCTGATGGACCGGCTTCAGGAGGATGTCTGATGGGCAGACTTCTCCTGGCCGGGGCAGGACATGCCCACATGGCCCTGATGGCCGCCATTCCCGAACTGACGGCCAAAGGTCACGCGGTGACGGCCATCGGCCCTGGAGAGCGGCATTACTACTCCGGGATGGGTCCGGGAATGCTTGGAGGAACATACCAGCCCGAGGAAATCAGCTTTCCAGTGAAAACCATGGTTGAAAGCCGCGGGGGAATGTTCATCCAGGACATGGTCACGGCCATCGATGCGGCCCGTCATGTCGTGATGCTGCGCTCGGGACGGGAAGTGGGGTACGATGTTCTGAGCTGCAATCTGGGCAGCCATGTTCCACGGGACATATCCGGGGACGTCGGGAATGCGGACACTGACTCCGCGGGCGAAGCAGTTTTTTCGGTCAAGCCCATCGAGCGCCTGCTGGCGGCGCGTCGGCGGATCCAGGAACTGGCCAAAAGCCAAACGGTGCGGATCGGTGTCTGTGGCGGCGGTCCGGCTGCGCTGGAGGTGGCTGGAAATGCCTGGGACGTGGGGCGTGAACGCGGCGGCAAGGGATGCCAGGTCCAGATCTTCACCGGCAGCAGGCTGATCAAGGACATGCCGGACAAGGTCCGCCGCATGGCCGAGGAGGTTCTACGACGTCGGGGCATCGAGGTCATTGGCGGAAGCTATGTGCAGGCCGTGGAATCAGGTGCAGTTCATCTGCAAAACGGGCAGCGCCACCCCCAGGATGTGATTTTCCTGGCTCTTGGCGTCCGTCCGTCCAACGTGTTCAAAAATTCCGGATTGGAAACCGGACCGGATGGCGGACTTCTGGTCAATCAATTCCTGCAGAGCGTGGCCCATCCGGACATTTTCGGCGGCGGGGACTGCATCTCGTTCCAGCCGCGGCCCCTGGACAAGGTCGGGGTCTACGCCGTGCGCCAGAACCCGGTGCTGCACCACAATGTGCAAGCCCGCCTGGAAGGCCGCGAACTCCGAACCTTTGATCCGGGAGGCAATTACCTGTTGATTTTCAACATCGGAGACGGTCAGGGGATTCTCTACAAGAACAGGATCGCCTTCGGCGGTCGTCTGGCTTTCTGGATCAAGGACCACATCGACCGCAAGTTTATCCGAAAGTTTCAGCCGTAGGAGAAACAGAACGCCTTTCGATTTCGATTTCGATTTCGAAAGTCTTGGGAGGTGTTGCGCTGAAAGTCAATTCGTCTTGACTCTCTGGTAAGATCCATCGCTGACGACGAGCATCGCGAGGCGAAAGCCCCTCCAGCTAAGGTTTTCTCCTACAGTTTGGCGTGCCGTTCGATGTGATCTCGGTAGGCCAGGACGCCTTGCACCAGGTTGGAGGCCAGGGTTCGGAGATAGGCGTCGGTGTTGAGCAAACGCGCTTCTTCCCGGTTGGTCAGATAGCCCATTTCCACCAGAACCGCCGGCATCTTCGCGCCCATCAGCACGTAGAACGGAGCTTCCCGGACGCCGTTGTCCCCCAGTCTGGGATGGGTGCGGCGCATGCCTTGGATCGTCCGGCCATGGATCTTGGTGGCCAGTTCCTTGGATTCGCTGATCTTGGAGTTGAGCATCAGGTCCGTGAGGATGAGTTGGAGATCGCTGATTTTTTTTGTTGAGACCGCGTTTTCCCGGGCCGCCACCCGCACCGCGTCCTTGTTCTTGGCCAGGTTCAGGGAGTAGATCTCAAAACCGTTCATGTTCGGATTTGGATGAGCGTTGGCATGAATGGAGATGAAAAGATCCGCCTTCTGGGCGTTGGCCATGGCCGTGCGCTCTTCCAGGGGAATGAAGACGTCCGTGGTCCGGGTGTAGATGACGCGAAAGCCTTTTTCCTCCAGCATCTTCCCCAGGATCCGGGACATGCGCAGGTTGACGTCTTTTTCCTTGATGCCATGGGCCACCGCGCCTGGGTCCTTGCCGCCATGGCCGGGGTCGATCATGATCGTATTCACCTTCAAGCCAAGCTGCTCCACGAGGCTGGCCGAAAGACCTCCCGCACCCGGGGTGATCTGCGGGTTACGCTGCTGGGCCGTCTGCCCGGAAGGGCGCGACGCGGAAGATCCGGCCAGTCTTTGCGCTGCTCCACTGACGTCCACAACGATCCGGAACGGGCTTTCCAGTGTAAAGACCCGAAAATCCTCAAGACGCTGGATATCCAGGACGACCCGACTGACCTGGGGCTGATTCTGGCCGGTGCGAATCTGGCGCAGGATGCCGTCGGCAACCTGGAGTTGCGGCAAGGTCTCCGGTCCCAATACCGTTCCCTGCAGGTCGATCATCAACCGATGGGGCGTGCCCAGGGCCGGGTCCGGATTAAGCAGCCTGTGACTGAAGTCAATCTCGGCATCAACATCCAGAACCACCCGCGTGTATTCGTCACTGCTCCAGTGGCGGACCTGGGTCAACCTGGCTGTTTCAGACCCGGAGTTCCCGACGCGCGGTGCAACTGACGGAGCGCTCAGTGCGGCCGTAACTATGGGGTCGGGCTGGGAAGAGGCGACGGACGAGGTTGCCGGAGCGGTTATCGTGGGCGCGGGCGCGGCAATGGCATTGCCTGGGGATGAGGAATTGACTTTGGCCAGGAATGCGGCATCCAGTTCGCGGAGCATGGACTGGGCCTGAGAAGCCATGTCGCCTTTGGAATGATTATGCACGATGGACAACAGATCGATATAGGCCTGGGCTGAGTCATTCAGGTGCTCAAGATGAATCTTGGCCTTGCGCAGCAGGGCGTCGTCCGCCCATGTGTGATTGGGAAACCGCAGAGCCACCCGCCCATAGTAATCCACCGCCTGCGTAAAATCCGCAGCCTGTCCGAAGCGTTGCCCCATTTCCTCATGCACGCGGCCCAAAAAGAAAAGCGATTTTGGAGCTTCAGGGCCTTCCGGCGCTTTCTGATACGCACTGTTGAACATGTTGCGCGCGGCAATCCAGGCGGTACGCTGCTTGGACTGAACGGGATCCTTGAGTAGCCGCTGGAATTCGTTCCAGCCGCTGGTATAGTCCCGCTCGGCACTGGCTCGGCTTTCGCTCGCCAATGGTCCGCTGCACAGAAATCCTATGAGAAAAAGAAACAGAAAGAGGTGGCGTATCGGCATAGTCGCCTCGGCTTGATTGGAATTTTTTGACGCTGATCAGGCCAACAAAGGTAACTGCTCTAAAAGGGGGACACGACCTGCGTGTCTCCTGGCAACTGGATCCCACTAAGCGGAAAGACTGATTGAGAGCGATTTTCCAAGGACGTCATGCCCGCTTTAGGTGGGCATCCAGGCCATGCTTGTCGCAATGTGTTGAGCATCTACCAAATAAGCATTGCGAATTCCGGGCCAAAAAAAATCAAAGAAGAGCTGCGGGTGCCGCGGCAAAGGAACCACTGTAATCCTTCACGATTATCTTCATCCCTCAACGCGTGACAAGATGCAGATTGACTACGATCCAGTGCCAAGTCAAGAGTTTGCAACATCTTTATGTTGACTTGGCGGCCGTTGCAGTTGCCATGACCCACTTTTGAAACGAGCTGGTCGGCTGGTTATCGGATAAAATCTTCAGACATTTGCAATCCCCGCAAAAATTCGGGCCAGGAACGAGCCAGCTCCTGCATGGCGGCAGCCCTGTGGCTGCGCTTGTTCTTTTGCTCCGGCAAAAGCTGGGCGGAGGTCAGCCCCAACTCCTCGTCGATAAAAAGCGGATCATAGCCGAATCCGTGCTCACCCAACGGGCTCAAGGCGATCCGACCGGACCAGCTTCCCCGGGCCAGCAGTTCTTTACCGCCCTGCACCGGCGCATGAACGGCAATCACGCTCACAAAGCGGGCTTGCCGGAATTCTTGGGAAACTCCCTTCAGTTTCGCCAGCAAGAGGGCATTATTGCTCTCATCAGTGGCATCCGGTCCACTGAAGCGTGCCGAGTAGACACCCGGCGCCCCCCCCAAAGCCTCCACCTCCAATCCGGAATCGTCGGCCATGGCGATCATTCCCGTCAACCGCGCCACAGTTCGCGCCTTGATCAGAGCATTCTCCTCGAAGGTCGTTCCAGTCTCCGGAATGTCTCCGATGTCGGGAAAGGCATCCATGGTTCGCACCTGGACATCAAACTGTCCGAGCAAAGCCGCAATTTCCGCCGCCTTGCCCCTGTTCCGCGAAGCAATAACAATTTCCACATCTTCTCCTTTTCCTAATCGCAATCGCAATCGCAATCGAAATCACAATCGAAATCGCAATCGAAATCTTAAAAAAGGCGTTACTATTCAGCACACATTCTGTACTCACTCGCCAGCACTGAATTCCGGTTTGCGCCGGAGTGACGTATTGTGCCTAAGTCCTTACCAAGTTCAGTCATATCAGCGAAGTCCGGTATCAGTCCGATTTTTCTGGGAAGAGCTGAGTAGTTGCAAACGGTGTAGCTATTCAGCACATCCGGTGATTGGTCATGCACCTGCACAGGGTTTCTCCTTTGGCCGGAATGCCATATTGGAGCAACCCCTTTTCACGTTGGTCATGCCGGCTTGCATTGGTATGGCTGATGTGGAGCCGGCTTATCATGACAAGTCATTCCGGCGAACGCCGGAATCCAGGACGGGCTTACGATCAAACGAAGTACTGAGTAGCATGTTCAATGGATCGATTTCGATTACGATTTCGATTTCGATTCATGCGATTGCGAACTCGGATTATGATTTGGAGGAAATCATAATCCGATCATTCTGCACCCTGATCAGTTTTTCTGGTCAGGGTCATGATTTTGGGAAGTTTGAGTATTGCTCTGGTGCCGGATGTTTCACTGCTTTCCAGTTGAAGTTCGCCGCCAAGATCAACGACGATCTTGCGGGTCATGGCCAGTTCCAGGCTGGTGAACGGATTGAAGGGCTGTTCCAGGACCTCGCTGGGCAGGCCGTGGCCGGAGTCCGCGACTTCCAGGAGGATGTTGTCCTTGTCCTCTCGTGTGGAAACGCGCAACTCTCCGCCGGAAGGCATGGTGGAAATGGAATTCTTGATCAAGTTCTTTAGGCACTGTTTGACCATTTCCGGATCAGTCATGATCTGACCGATTTTCTCATCCAGCTGCATGTGAACGCGGATCTTTGGCTGTTGAGCCGAAGCATCCAGAGCTTTCAAGGTTTTGACCACGGCGTCGTTGACGTCGAAGCGGCTCATTGTCAGTTCCAGCGGGCGGGAAAAGTTGATGAATATGCGCAGGATGTCATCCAAGCGTTTCGACTCGCTGAGGATGATCTTGATTTTTTGCATGGTGGTGGCGTCCAGGTTGGGCGCGCGAACCAGGGTGTTTGCAAACCCGCCAATGGCAAACAGGGGGTTGCGGATCTCATGTGCTATGTAGGTGGAGAATTCACCGATGGCGGCGTATTTTTCCGCTGCCTGGAGGCGGCGGACCATGGTGGAGAGGTTGGTGCCGAGTTCGCTGAGTTCATCATCGCCCTGGATATTGAAATCCGCCGTATAGTTCCCTTGGCGGATTTCCCGGCTGATCCGGGAGAGCTTTCCTATCCTGTCAATAACATGTGATCGCAGAAAGAGCAGAACGCATCCGAGGAGGACCGCCAGACCAACAAGAGCAATGAGCCCTCCGTGGAATTGCATGGTTCGCAACTGGACAAAATCCCGGTCCATATTCTGAAACTCGAAAAGCGCTCCAAGTATCGGCTGGCTTGACCCATGACAATGAAAGCAACCCGGGTCGTTGGAAATGCTCCGAACGCGCAGATAGTAGGGGTCGCCCTGGAGCTCAAGCAGTTTACCCGAGTCTCTGCCCTGAAGCAGGCTTTGATCCAACATTTCTCGAACTTCATGATGGTCGTAAATGTCGAGCAGGTCGTGCCGCAAGGTTTCCGGATCAGTGGAATACGTGATGTTTCCCCGAAAGTCGGTCAGGTAGACCCGAATGTCGTCGTACATTTCCGAGACGACACGGAATTGTTCATGAGTGCCTTCATTGTCGCCGCGGAGCATGGGACCATCAATGGCCATGCTCAGCAGTTCGGATGTCCGCATCCCCAGGCGGTCGATCTGATGGATGGTGATCGCATGTTTCCAATAGTAATTGGCGGCGAACAACCCGAAAAAGACTATACAGCTGACCAGGGTGATCAACCCCAAGATCTTCCACCCAAGAGAAATACGCGGACGCTTCATGGAGACACTCCTTGAATACTTGCGTACATAATATCGACATACTCAGGCTTGACCTTTGTTTCAAGCCCCGGCATTGCACCGGCGTGCTTTTCAGTCAGCCAAGGTTCTTCATGATTTCCGTAATCCTCCCGATTCATAATGCCGCCAAGACGCTGCCGGCGGCCCTGGACAGCCTGCTGGCGCAGACATGGATGGATTTCGAAATTCTGGCAGTGGATGATGGATCGGATGACGATCACGGCGCCGTTCCGGGCACCCGCGCCATTTTGTCGGAATATGCAGCCATGGACTCGAGAATTCTACCCCTGTTCATGGAGCATGAAGGAATCGTTCAGGCCCTGAATCACGGTTTGGCCTTTGCCGGAGGCGAGTACATCGCCCGAATGGATGCCGACGACGTCTGCCATCCGGATCGGCTGCGGATACAGGCCGACTTCCTGCGGCTCCACCCGGAGGTCGGACTTGTAGCTTGTACGGCCGATTTCGGCGGCAGCCCGGCTCATGCCGGAGGTTATAAACGCCACCTGGACTGGACCAACACCCTGCTCTCCCATGACCAAATATCCCTGGGACGATTCCGGGAATCTCCGCTGGTTCATCCCACAGTGATGTTTCGTCGCCGCCTGGTGGAACAGTTCGGGGGCTACCGCGACGGGCTGTTTCCTGAAGACTACGAACTCTGGTTGCGTTGGCTGGAGTGCGGGGTTCGCATGGAGAAAACCCCTGAGAAGCTCTATGTCTGGAACGATCCTCCCGGCCGCCTTTCCCGAACCCACCCCCGATACGACGTAACGGAGTTCTACAAGACAAAAGCTCGTTACCTGGCCCAGTGGCTGACCGCGCACAACCCCGGCCATCCCGAGATCATGGTCATGGGTGCCGGACGAATCACGAGACGCCGCGCCGAAATGCTCCTGCCCCACGGCGTGAGAATTTCGGCATGGGTGGATATCGATCCGCGCAAAGTCAATCGCCGCGTGGCCGACCGCCCCGTGATCCATCGCAACGACATCCCCCCGCCCGGAGAATGCTTCATCGTCTCCTATGTCGCCGGCCACGGCGCCGCGGAGGACATCACCGCCTTCCTGACCAGCAGAGGATACTCCCAGGGCCGCCATTTCCTCCTCGCCGCCTGAGCCGTCACATCATATTCGAAATCGAAATTGCTAATTAAGGCAGGGCAACTAACCACTACTGATACGTGCTGCCTGGATACCGGCCTTCGCCGGTATGACAAAATGGAGTGCCACGTTGGCAAGTTCCTTCGGTCGTCACCCCGGCGTAGGCCGGGGTCCAGGTGTTTTCGTATAGTTCAATCGCCAAGATTATTGAGCAGTTTCTCGAAATCGCAATCGAAATCGGAATCACGTCCGGCAACTACTCAAAAAACGTCGGGCATGCCTGGTAGTTGCCTTACTCCTGGATTCCCGCCTCCGCGGGAATGACTTCAACAAGGAGATGCTGTCAAAAGCGCGTTATTCCCGCGAAGGCGGGAAACCAGGCCACACTCGTCTCAAGATTTTGCACGGTACTCGTTTTATGCGCCCTCGCGGAGTGTGTGCTTTTGCCGCTTTATCGATGATGCTTGGTTGTTGACATGGGTTTGCGTGTTCATTTTTTTCGATTTCGATTTCGATTTCGATTTCGATTACGATTGCGATAAAAGATACGTTTTGGTTAATCCGAAAATGCGGTTTGCATGGCCTGCTCAAGTTGGCCGAGGGTGAACATGTCGCGCAGGATCAGTGGTTGCATTGCTCGTTCCCCATGGTCGAAAAGCGCGACAAGGGGGATGCTCTGGCTGCCCAGACCGCGCAACAGGGCCATGCCTGCCGGGTTGTCGTGGGTCAGATCCACTCTGATCAGCCGCAGTCCGTAGCGTTCCTGAAAAGGAGCCAGGTTGGCCGGCGTGAGTACGGTCTTTTCGAGGAATTTACAGTTCGGACACCAGTCCGCCGTGAACTCCACCAGCATGCGGTCTCGGCCGAGGGAATCCACGTAAAGATCCGCAGTAAAGAACTCCCATTCACTGGTCGTCGGTCTGGCCGTCAGGGCCCAGCCGCCTGCGGCCAGGACCAGGATCAAGGCCACGGCCCGGATGGACCAGCGCCGCATGGCGGAATGGGAAAGATTGGTCCACCCGCCCCAGATCCAGGCAGCCATGCCCGTGACCCAGAACAGGATCAACACGGGAAAGAGAAATTCCTCGGGCAGGAAGGAGAGCAGATAGATGCAGGTGGCCAGCAGTAAAAAACCCAAGGCCTTTTCCAGATAGAGGGTCCAGTTGCCGGGCCGGGGCAGAAACCGCACCAGGCGGGGAAAGAAGCTGACCACGAAGTATGGCGAAGCCATGCCCAGGCCGACGCAGAAAAAGACTCCGGCAACAACCAACGGCGGCTGAACCAGGGTCCAGGCCAATACGCCGCCCAAAAACGGCCCGCTGCAGGGCGTGGCCAACAGCGTAGCCAGCATGCCCGTGAAATAGGCCTGGCCCTCGCTGGACAAGGAAGAATCGCCCTTGCGGCCCATCTTGAGATCGATCACCGGCAGATTGAAAACACCGAAGAGGCTCAAACTCAAGGCCAGAAGCAGTGTTGCCAGGACAATTACCGTGGTCGGGTTCTGGAATAGCTGGCCCCAGACCATTCCGGTAAAGGAAAGCAGAAAGGCCAGGAACATGAAAAAGGTCAGGATGCCCAAAGCGAAAAGCTGGTTGTGGTCCCGGAAGGCCTTGCGCTGGATCTCCATGTCGCCTGCTGAAGTATCAGGAATCAGCCCCCGGAGTTTCAGGCTGACCACGGGCAGCACGCAGGGCGTCAGATTGAGAATCAGACCGCCAAGCATGGCCAGCAGCAATGCCTTGCCCAGGCCCCGGACTTCCAGGCCGGGCTGGAACGAGACCGGCTCAAGAAGTTCCGGCGCGAATTCTCCAGGTGCAACCTGAACTGGTTGAGCCACCCCCGGCGTGCCGGTGCGGACAAAAGGCGTCCTGGTCGCGCCGGGAGACGATGACGGCAGAACATCCATCCAGGCCTGTTGTTCCGGCAGTTCTGCCTCACGGGATGCGATCTGGTCGAGAAGTTCGTCAAGCGAATGCTCTTCGCGAACGTCGATGGGCCAGCAACTGCGATCCGAACAGAGCAGCATCCGCAGATGGACGTGCAGCATTTCCTCGTCGGCCAGATCTTCCCGATCCGGCAAAAGAATGAACAACGGCGTCGGGTCAACGAAAGCCTCTACCATCATCCCCGGCTCCAGGCTGTCCTCCTTGATGATTCCCGGCGGATACAGAACCTGCAGGTATTCCTCCTGAAAGGCGAGCATGGCCTGAAGCGTGGTGGGCATGCCGGTGGGGCCGGGATCGTGGGCATAGACGTACCATCCGGGAGCCGGAGTGATCCAATACACGCCCACAAGAGATCCTTTGGGCAACGGTCCAAGATCTTCTTCCAGGACATGCAACTCCAACCGGGAGGAATACGGAGCAGGAGCGGTATCCGCCAAAACCGCTCCCCTGCCCGTGCCCGAACCGGGCGCCGCCAGCACTGCCGGCAGAATAACAAGAAAAGCGACTAAAAAAGCCAGATAATGCCGTGCATTTATAAAGAGTTTTCCACTCCCGAGTGGAACGCGTCGCAATAAATCTTGAAACATGAGGTCATCCGCCTTGACAAAGTGCAAGCATGAAGTCTAAAGGTATCGACTTGCCGCAACGGCAAGCCGCCAAGCAGCGGGTCACTAGCTCAACTGGCAGAGCAGCGGACTCTTAATCCGGAGGTTCAAGGTTCGATTCCTTGGTGACCCACCATAAAAAATCAAGGGTTTACGATGAAAATCGTAAACCCTTTTTTTGTGCTTTTTGGAAATGGCCATTTTTCCCACCCCTGTCCCGCTTTATTTTCAAGGGGCTGTCCCTTGTTTTTCGTTCAAAAGGCTGTCCCACTTCTGCCCCTCGCTGATATGCAATGCCGGAGGGTGGCCTCGTCCGCTACGGTGCTCCGATGTGCTCCAGGTCGTGTTTCGTGATCAAAGCAATGCTCCGATCCAGCCGGGCCAAGTGTCCAGGGCAAGGGCCGAAAACTCGGCCTCGGTGTTGATAAATTCAAGCGTCCACGGATGGAATATAACCTTTTGCCTACACGGGCAAGATGAAGAGGGGGCTGAGTGAGGCAAATACGAGTATGATTTAAGGGAATCTTGTATCCAGTCCAGATGGTGACCAAACACTGGATGTGCTGAAAGTTTCATCAGGGAATCCATTGCATCATGCATTCGTCTTTCGTGACGTCGAGTTTGAACAGCTACACTTTCATGATTATTGCCCTGTCTGGTTTTTTGGTTTAGCGAAGCTATCAAGCCCTCTGCTGATCACATGATGTTTCAACACTGGTTGTTCAAGGTAATATACGGATGCCGTTCATCAAGATTGACGATATTGCACCGGGAATGAGCTTGGCCTCGGATCTGCATTCCCGGGAAGGACGCTTTTTGTTGCCCAAAGGGGCGGTGCTCAGCGAGAGAAGCATTCTCACCTGCAAAGCCTGGGGTGTAACCCGGGCCGACATTGTCGGACACGAGCAGGAGGATCTCAACGAGGCCAGAATGGCCGCTATTCCTCCGGAATCCATCACACTGGCGGAACAATACATCCGTCCGTACCTGAGTCATGTCGATCCACGACACCCTGCAATAGCGGAAATCATCAGAATTGCCATAGAACGTACGGCGCAAGGAATCTCAGCTGGAACGCCGATTGGGAGCAATGACGATGACGACCTGCTTTGGCAAATGACGCAAGGTAAAAGCAGGCCCTGCAATGAAGGATCACATGCCGTTTTGCGCCTGGTCCGGGAACAGGTTGGCCTGGTGTCCATGCCGGACATTTTTTATAAGATCATACAGGTGATGGAGTCCCCGTTCAGCTCCGCGAGCCATATCGCCGATGTCGTGGCCAAGGACAGCAGCCTGACCGCCAAGCTGCTCAAATTGGTGAACAGCGCCTACTACGGCTTCCCCTCCCGCATCGACACCATCCGCAGAGCCGTTGCCCTTTTGGGGACCAAGGAGTTGACCTCCCTGGCCTTCGGCGTTTCCGTGGTCAATACTTTTGACCGCATTCCCAAAAAGATGCTCAATGTGAAAAGTTTTTGGAAGCACAGCATCACATGCGGCATCTATGCCAGCCTTGTTTCCTCCCGGAAACAAAATCTGTCCGGAGAGCGATTTTTCGTAGCCGGGTTGCTCCACGACCTGGGACGGCTGATCATGCTCAAAGGCATGCCGGACGCCTGTCGAGAAGCCATTTGTCTTTCTCGGAAAGAGCGAATGCCGCTGTTCATGGCCGAGCGCAGGGTAATTGGTTTCGACCATGCCCGGGTGGGCGGATTGCTGTGCCGGGAATGGAAGATGCCGGGATCTCTCGAGCAGATGGTCCGGTATCACCATGCTCCTTCGAAAGCCGAAAACATCATGGAAGCAGGAATCGTGAACCTCGCCAATCTTATGGCATCCGTCACCGCTCCGGGAGCCTGCGGCGAAGGGGTGATTCCGCCTTTATGCTCAATCGGCTGGGAAAGCATGGGCATCGATGTCAGCGATCTTTCCCCGGTGGTGGTGCAGGCGGAAAGACAGCTTGACGAGATCATCCAAATTTTCACCGGCAGGGAGTGAAGATCCCATGAACGAGTTGGAAAAACGTATCCTCCGTCTCGAGGAGGAAAACCGATTCCTGCGCGAGGAAAAGAGAAAGTCCGTGGACGCCCTGGAAATGGCAGCCTGTCTCGGCCGATTCGACACCAGGCCGGAAGCGGGCATCGACAGGGGCTTTATCCTGCGCGAAACCGCCAAAAAAATCAGAAACCTGATCAAGTGCAAGGTGCTGTCATTTTTTCTGGTGGACTCCAAGGACAACGGTTTCCATCGTTTCTACTGCACTCCTGAGGACTTCGGGCCGGACCTGGATGCCGAGGTCGTTCAGCTTATTCAGGATCATCGCTTTGCCTGGATTCTCAGACGCGGCAGGCCAGTGGTCGTTACGAGCAGGGACAGGACATCAAGGCTTCTCCTGCACGCCCTGACCACCCCCTCCAGGATCAGAGGCATGTTCATCGGCGTTCTCGACAAGGAGGACGCTGACATTCCGGACGTGCAGCTGTCACTGCTTTCCATCGTCCTGTTGTCCAGCGCGTCGGCCCTGGAAAGCATCGAGACTTATGCACACATGAGCAAGCTGAACAGGGAGCTGGAAAAATACGCCCGGGAAACGGAACGGCAGTACCAGGAAATTTTCGAGAACGCACCCGTGGGCATTTTCCAGTCCACTCCCCAGGGGCGCTACCTCTCGGTCAACCCTGAGTACGCAAGCATCCTCGGTTTCCAGAGCCCGGAAGAGATGACCGAATCTATCACGGATGTCGCAACCCAACTGTATGTTCATCCGGAAGAACGGGAAATCTTCAAGGCACAGCTGAATTCCCACGGCCAGTCCAATAATTTTGAAGTAGAGCTGAGAAAGAAGGACGGAAAGACGATCTGGGTATCCATGAACACCAGGACCAAGCAAACCCAGGACGGTAGGACGATCTACGAGGGATTTCTCTCGGACATTACCCAGCGAAAAATGACGGAAAAGGCCATCAAGGATGCGCGTTTCGCCGCGGAAGCCGCGAACCGGTCCAAATCCGAGTTTCTAGCCAACATGAGCCATGAAATCCGTACCCCCATCAACGGCATCATGGGGATGATGCAGCTTCTGGAATTTACGTCCCTGGACGACGACCAGAAACAGTACGTGCAACTGGCTCTCTCTTCAGCCAAACGATTGAACCGGCTGCTCTCGGACATTCTGGATCTGTCCAGGGTCGAAGCCGGAAAGATGGATGTCCAGGAATCAGAAATCAATTTCGGAGAATTACGGGATTCCGTTATCGGCCTGTTCTCCATCAATGCAAGAAACAAGGGCATTGAACTCGTTTGTAGCGTTGACCCAACCCTGCCGCCGACGGTGATCGGGGATGAAACCCGTATCCGGCAGATATTGTTCAATCTAGTCGGCAATGCCTTGAAGTTTACCGAAAAGGGCAAGGTCTGCCTGGATTTCGGCTTGATGGAAGCAATGAGAGAAAATGCCCTTCGAATCCGGTTCACGGTTCAGGATACAGGCATCGGCATTCCCGAAGACAAGCTGGCGGATATTTTCGAACCATTCAGGCAAGTGGAAGGCAACTACACTCGACACTACCAAGGCGCCGGCCTGGGACTGGCAATCGTGCACCGACTGGTGCACCTGATGGACGGGACCATCGAGGTCCAAAGCGATATCGGCACCGGAACCAATGTTGAGGTGGCATTATGGTTGAAGGCCGAGCAGCAGACGCCTGCGTCCGGGATGGCAAAGACTGCCGGGAAAGCGGCAAAAACAAGGCGCCTCAACATCCTGCTGGCCGAGGATGAACCGTCCAATTCATTTCCGGTAATAAAACTGCTGGAGAAAGCAGGACATGCCGTGACCCTGGCCGAGGACGGCCAAAAGGCTCTGGAACTGCTCGCGGCCCAGAACTTTGACTGCGTGCTCATGGACATCCAGATGCCGGTCATGAACGGGATTGAAGCGACCAGGGAGATTAGAAGGCTGGAGGATGAAAAGAGAAGATTGGAAGGAGAAAATCCCAGTATTCCAGCAACTCTGCATTCCAGAACCCCCATCATCGCCCTGACGGCCTATGCCATGCTTGGCGACCGGGAAAAGTTCCTTCAGGCGGGCATGGACGACTATCTGGCCAAACCGATGCGGATGAAGGATCTGGAGACGATCATCGACAGAGTATGCAGCCGGGACAGATAAGCTTCGCGGCAAGGAGAAAGTATCCGCAAAACTGTTCCGCGGTTCCTGACATCAGACCCAGTTACGTCAATACCAGTTCAGCATCAGGCCATCTGCGCCTGAACCGAGAGATCATACCGAAAGATCATTGTGTCGCAAGCGATGCCGGACTCTAAGCCGTCCCGGCATAAAAAAAAAGGAACCCGGGCATGGCCTGGATTCCTTGATTTACCGGTGGTGGGCGGTCGGGGATTTGAACCCCGGACTTCCACCGTGTGAAGATGGCACTCTAACCACTGAGTTAACCGCCCACGTTCGTCTTTATTGCAAAGCACCAGGCTTGGCAAGAAAAATATTCACGAAACAGCACAATATGATGCTTATAACTGGACTTGGCGTGGGGAAGCGCATACCATGCCACCCTGTTCACAACACTCCAGAAGAGGGAAAGATTATGCTGCTGATCGAGGACCTCCATGTTTCCATCGACGACCGACAGGTACTCAAGGGCGTCAGCTTGGAAATACAGGAGGGAGAGACGTTTATTTTGTTCGGTCCCAACGGCTCCGGCAAGACTTCGCTGTTGATGACGCTGATGGGATTTGCAAATTATAATGTGACCAGAGGCAAAATTACATTCAAGGGCAAGGACATTACTCATGCACCGATCTATGAACGGGCTCGCTTGGGGATCGGGATGTCTTTCCAGCGGCCCCCGACAATCCATGGCTTGAAGACGCGGCACCTGATTTCCATGTGCGCACACCATCGCGACCGTGAGGTTGATGTGGACGCCTTGGCCCGGAAGGTCAATTTTGATCAATTCTTGGAGCGCGACATCAATGCGGGTTTTTCCGGCGGAGAGATCAAGCGCTCCGAGTTGCTCCAGCTGATGGCCCAGAAGCCGTCGTTGCTGCTGTTCGACGAGCCGGAGTCCGGAGTGGATCTGGAAAACATGGCCCTGATCGGCAACACCGTGCGCGAACTGCTCAACGGGTCCCAGGAACCGAAGCTGGATCTGAGTCTGAAGGATTTGCGGGCCAAGCGCCACACTTCCGGCCTGATCATCACCCATACGGGCTACATTCTCGATTACATTCACGCCGATCGCGGCCAGGTTCTGCATGACGGCGTCTTGTGCTGCGAGGCCAGTCCACGAGTGATCCTCGAGCATATCGGCAAGTTTGGCTACAAGGAGTGTGTGCGATGTCTGAATTAGTCAAAAAACCAGACCAAAACAATGCCGGGAAGCCGGCCGGCGTGGATGTTGCCAGGTTTGCCTTCACGAAAAAAGGCGAGGGTTTGGCGGATTTTCGCTCCTTGAGTCCGGAAGACAAGGAACGCCTGTTGATGTCCGGAGTCGACCTGGATCAGGCAAGCCGGAGCGGAACATTCCTGCAGGTGGACCACAAGAGCGTGCACTGCGACTCCTGCGATCCCAACGTGGAGATCCTGGACATCAACAAGGCTCTGGAAAAGTACGACGGCCTGCCGGAATACTTCTGGGGCGCCGTGAACAAGGAGCAGGACGACTTCACTCGTCTGGCGGCCAAGGAAGGGTTGCACGGCGGCTACTTCATCCGGGCCAAGGCGGGAATGAAGATCACCGAGCCGGTTCAGTCCTGCCTGTTCATCAAGGGCGAGGCCGTCGCCCAGAACGTACACAACATCATCGTCGTGGAGGAAGGCGCAGAGCTGCACGTGATCACCGGATGCGCCACGGCCCACAACCAGCAGTCCGCCCTGCACTTGGGCATCTCCGAGATCTATGTCAAAAAGGGTGGCAAGCTGACCTTCACCATGATCCACAACTGGGGCGAAAAGGTCATGGTCCGGCCGCGCACCGTGGGCGTTGTCGAAGAGGACGGCGAGTTCCAGAGCAATTACGTCCTGCTCAAGCCCGTGGAATCCGTGCAGTCCTATCCTTCCATCCATCTCAACGGCCCCCGCGCCGTGGCCCGCTTCAACTCCATCATTGTCGCGCCGACGGGGTCCCTGGTGGATACCGGAAATCGGATTTTCCTGAATGCCCCGGAGACCCGCGGAGAGATCATCTCCCGCACCATCACCACCGGCGGCAAGATCATCGCCCGGGGACACATCATCGGCAGCCATGTGCCGTCCAAGGGTCACCTGGAATGCAAGGGGCTGATTCTGGGCAACGGCATCATCCATGCCATCCCCGAGCTGGAAGGCACCATCTCCGGAGTAGAGCTGTCCCACGAGGCGGCGGTGGGCAAGATCGCCCAGGAAGAGATCGAGTACCTCATGGCGCGCGGATTGGATGAGGACGAAGCCACGTCCACCATTGTCCGCGGCTTTCTGAACGTCGACATCATGGGGCTGCCTGAAAAGCTGCAGCAGACCATCGAGAAGACGATTGAGGAAAATGAAAAGGACATGTTCTAGGAGCTGTCGCTGAACGACTCATAATCCGATTTGGAGACAAATCATGCCCGGTTTCAAGGCGCACCTTTTCGGGGGTGCGCTTTTTTTTGGATTGATTCTGGCGCTGGTTCTCTGGCTGGGAGTGTATCAGCCGGACCATCAGACGCTGTTGCTGTTGGCCCTGATCGCCCTGCTCAGCGCCCTGTTCCCGGACGTGGATACGGATTCCAAGGGCCGCGTGCTGTTTTACGGCGCACTGCTGGCGGTCTACCTGGTGCTGATGATCCAGGGCCGGTTCAGGCTGGCCGCGATCCTGGGCTTCTGCGCCCTGCTCCCGGCCATCGGCCACCACCGCGGCTGGACCCACAGTTGGTGGGCCATGTTCCTGGTGCCATTGCCGATCATCATCCTGCCGATGGCCTTCTATGACCGCTCCCTTGTTTCCGTCGTGCCGTTCTATCTGGCCTCGGTCACCGGCTACTGCTCGCACCTGGTCCTGGACAAGACCTTTTGATGACTGCCGATTCTAACGTCGATAATACGATTCCGGCTGGGCCACCCGCTCCAGGCAGGCCAGCATGTTCTGGCGGTGTTGTTGCGGCTGGAGCAGATTCATGTAGGCCGCGATGTCCAGTTCCAGGGTCGTGCCGTCGGCTGCCCCTGAGTGCTTGATCCCTTCCGGAAAGAGCATGGCCAGAACCTCTGAAAGTTCCGCGTTGTCCATAGTGTTTGCCATTCCTTCCAGGGCACTGTCTTCCAGGTTCAACAGTTCGAGGCAATGTTTGATCTCCGCGAATCGGGCGGGAAAGTGTTCCGGCGGGTATCGTCTGGCCTGCTTGATGAAAGCCTGCCGGACCTCGTCCGCCGTGGCCTCCGGATGAACGCGCAGTGTTTGAATGCATTTGTCGAGCATGATTTGATCCTGCTAGAAAAGGGTTCGCTGTTGCCGACGTAGCCCAGCTTTTTTTTGTGGTTTTTTGGTCGGTTTACCGTGCAGGGCAGTCTTCACGATGCGTAGCGCTTCGATGAACTCCTGGTCCGGTGGATTCTTGATCCAACCTTCCGCCTCCCAGATTTGCAACAACCCCGAAAACAGCTCGGTTCTGCTTGCGTCCTGCATGGTCTTGACCACTGCAATCCATTTTCCGGCCCTGGTTGCCTCATGCTTGACCCGGGACAGGACCTCCAGCAGAAATGTGTTGGTATACCGGCTCCTTGTGTGCCAGTTCAGGAACCAGATGACCAGAGACAGGGCCTGACTGTCCGGGGGAAAGTTCGCCAGAAAGGGAGCTGCTTCATCCTTCTTCCTGGGCAATACCTCCTTTTCCAGCCGGCTGACCATCCGGAAAAAACCGTACAACGGGCTGGTTGGCGCAAGATGTTCAGCCAGATAGCGGATCAGGTCTCCTTCGACCGCCTCCCAGTAGGAGTACTCGAAAAAGAACATCTCAACTTCCCCTCGCATGCCGATTTGCACCAGCTTATCGGCGCAGGTGCTGAGCAGGCATTGCCACGTGGCCTCCTCCAGCAAAGGTCGCCAAGCCTGCAAAAGATTCGTGAAATTTTTCGTCAAATCAAACGAGGAAAGAAGTTCACTGCATTCCTTCTCACTGAGCTGGATGCCGGGAGCATCCTCGTCGCGGAATTTCTCCACAAAAGCCCGGGCCTTTTTCTCGTAGAAAACGGCATCCGCATGGGCGGCAAGACAGAGCAGATTTTGCTTCGGGAAAGGAAAAGCGCACGAAAGTGCATGCAAGAACCGTATCTGTGTGTTCACGAATTCGAAGTCGGCGCTGAAAAGAAGGTTGTCCCAAATGTTGTAGGGCAGAATCCTGTTCTGGCCCTGGAGCCCGAGACGGAGCCGGATTTCATGCATCTCACGAAGCCATGCCGCGAGATTGGTGTTCACCTGCAAAATAACATCTTCGTCGTCTTCAAAAGCAAAGAGCTTCCTGGTTTGCTTGACTTTGTGCTCAAGCGCTTCCATGCCCAGAATCATCAGCAGATACCGTTCACGGGAAGTCCAGACATGGGATCGCAGCAGCGTACTGTAAAAGACATGATGGAACAGGTCGCCATCACCCGCCTCCAGGGCAAGCCGAATTGCGGTCTGGACTGCCAAAAGCCGCGGATGGTTGCGCAGCGAGCCATCCATCATTGATGGAATATGGATTCCCAGGAGCAAGCTCATTCGTTCCTTGTCCTGGGTAGAAAACATTCTTCCTTGCGACAAGAAAATTCGCCACATGTTGATCAGCACGGGGTGATCGATGAAATGAATATTGAGTCTCTTGAACATGAACAGCAAGGATACGTCCATGATCGTCTCGCCCTGTCGTTGGATGTTGTAGAGCACCTTGAAGGCCCGAACCAGGGCATGCAGATCATGCATCACCGACTTGTCGGCGCCGGAGTTGATCAGGTGGTTGATCAGGGCATCGGCATGCTTGAACCAGGTGTCGAATGGGCTGACGGTTCTGGGCAGAAAATTGGCCTGACGCAATTTTTCATAACTCTGGATAAAACTCTTCAACAGCTTGACGCCCGGATCCCTGGTTCGCTTGGGCAGGATCGGGGCCTGCTCTTCACTGTTTTCAAGCATTTCCAGCATTGCGCCGCGCAGCAAGCCAAACGGCGGTGGAAGATCCACCGGGAAGGTCAGGACCGCCTCCCTCGGAATCCTTGCGCCCAGAGCCTTGTGGTACAACCCGGCCAGATCAAGGCAGACCTGCACGTCCGGACTGAGCGCCGGCCCTTCTTTCAACGTGGCGATCAGAGCCGGGAGCATGTGTGGAGCCTTGTCCACGAACAGGGTTTGCACGAGCAGGTTGAAGACGGCGTCATTCCAGCGCCCGCTGATCTCGGCCGAGGTCAACTCGGACTGCTTGCGGGCGAACAAGGAGACGAACGCGTCCCACCGTTCCTCCTGCCAATACTTGAGGAGCTTGGATTCCGCGCGTGAAAACCGGAGATGTTTGTCCTTCTTCCCTTTCTTGCCGTCCTTGCGCTGCTTCTTGGCCATGGGGTCTACCCTGAAAGCTCATCGTTTTTCAGTTCATCCAGAAAATCCAGAAGTTCCTCCTCGGTCTCTTCCACCGCATCATCATCGCCGGATCCCAGTGCCTGTTCATAGGCGGCAATCAACGTTCGCAGTCGTTCCACATTATTTTCCTGCTGCTCTTGCCCCTGAATTTCCTCCAAAGCATTGCGGGCCTTTTGCAGGATGTAGTTCAGCAGTTGGGGCGCAGCCTGGTCGTCTTCCAACAGATCATCGTCCTGTTCTTCCAGGTCCAAATCAATGACGTCGTCCTCGGAGTCGATATCACCGAGCAATTGCCCTCGGCGGCGGGAATCCAGGTCAGCCTCTTTTTGGGTTCCATAGCCCTTTTGTTCCACTCTGACATGGATAATCCCATCCAGATCATAGGCATATTCGATGAGCAGCGGGCTGTTTTCCGGAGCCGGAACCAGGCGCACCCCGATCTTGCCGATCAGTTCGCACTCGTCCGGTTCTTTTGATTCGCCTTGATAGACCGTCACTTCGATACGTTTTTGCTGCGGATGGATGGTGTAGAACATTTCAGAGCGACGGACAGGAACCTGGGTATTCCTGGGAATGATGGGCACGACCGTACGCCGCCGATCGTAGCTGCTTTCCAGGGCTCCGGTGCCAAGCGTGTGCGCGGTGACGTCGATGAAGACATGGTCGCAGGATTGGCCGGTAATGATCCCGCCCTGGATGGCAGCCCCCCTGGCCACGCACAAGTCCGGATCCACCGGCGGCTTGCGGGCTTCGCCGAACACCTCGTCCATGAGCGCAATCACGGAGGGTATCCGCGTGCAGCCGCCCACCAGCAGGACGTTGTCGATATCAGAAGCCTTCAGGCCGGCTTCCTCCAAGGCCTTGTTCACCTCGCCCCGGGTTGCCTCCAGGTAGTCCGCGATCATTTCCTCGAATCGCTCCCGGGACAGCTCCAGGCTGATGTCGATGGTCATGTCCGGTCCCACCGGCAGGAGCGCTTCCTCGATCATGGTGTAGGGAGCGGTGGACAGTGCGATCTTGGCTTTTTCCGCGGCTGCCAGCAGCCGGGCCATGGTGGTCCGGTACGGGCGCGGATCCACCTGATGCCGTGTCTTGAGGTGATCGACGCAGTAATCAAGGATTTTATGATCGAAATCGTCGCCTCCCAGGCGAGTGTTGCCCGTACTGGCCAAAACTTCGGTGATCTCGCCGATGCGCAGCACCGAGACGTCGAAGGTGCCGCCGCCCAGGTCATAGACCAGGGCCAGCTGCTCCCCGTTGCCCCGGGACTCGTTCAGCTGGAGGTGGTTGTAGAACAGGGCAGCGGCACTGGGCTCGTTGATCACCCGCCGCACGTTCAGCCCGGCCAGCTCCCCGGCCGTACGCGTGGCTCTGCGCTGGGCATCGGAAAAATAGGCCGGCACCGTGATCACCACCTCCTCCACGGGCTGGCCCAGATGGAGAGCGGCCTGTTCCTTGAGGTAGGTCAGGATGGAGGCGGAAACCTGTTCCGGCGAAAGAGACTGGCCGGCAATGACCAACGGATCGGATTCACCCATGTGCCGCTTGACCGAGGCAACGGTTTGCTCCGGGTAGAGCAGGGCCCGGTTCCGGGCTCGCCGGCCCACGATGATCGCTTCCCCGTCATAACTGACTACGGATGGCACAATGTGATCACCCTCGATGGGAATCACCTCGGGTTTTCCATTCTGAAGCAGGCTGATGCAGGAATTGGTCGTGCCCAGGTCGATGCCGAAGATGGCGGCCATGGTTATTCTCCTTGAATGAGGGTCAAGTTGCTGCTGCGTTTATTTACGACCACCAAAGCCGGCGGGTTGACCTGGCCATGGATCACAAAACCGGGCCGGACCACCTCCAGGACCACCGCATCCGGCAGCGACGGATCATTGCGGGCGTCGCAAACCTGATGGCGGGAATCATCGAAAGGTCCATGCAGATCCCAGATGGCTTCAATACCCTGGGATTTCAGAAAGACGAAAAACTTGTGCGCGGCCTGCCGGAGGGATTCGTCCTCTTCGGTCCGGCTGGCGATGTACAGAACAAAGGCCTCGGCAAAGGTCAGCAGTTCCCGGCGATCCTGCCCATGGCGTTCCGCCAGCAGGGCATGCACCGCGCCCAGCTTCTGCTCCTGGGCCTCACGCAGCATTTCCAAAGCCACTCCCTGACGCCGAACCTGGGTCGCGGTCTTGCGCAGGGTTTCCTCCATGCCGCTCAGCGCCGCCTCGAGTGACGTAGCCAAAGCTTCCGTTCCCTGTCGGCATTCGTCCCGGATCAGCTCCAGCGGATCGGGCTTTTTTTTCCAAAAAGAAAACAAGTCGACAACCTCCGTAGATATGATTCCAATAACTCTGGGGATTTTCATGGATACCGGCTTCGGCCGGACTTCAACATGTTCCGAAATTTAATGGCAACTACTCAGCACACGCTCTTCCTCCGGCAATCGGTATCGGGGTCGGAATCGGGGTCGGGGTCGGGGTCGATTTCGACAACGTAGGGATGCTCTCCATGGCTTTGCTTTTCGATACCGACTCCGATACCGATTTCAAGCGGCAACACATGGCAACAACCATTTGCTGAGCAATTACCCATCAAAACGAATTTCGCCAAGAAGCACCAAGGATACGGTCCGTCATTCTGCCGTTTCTCAACTTGCCGACATATCCCTGGGCACGACGCGCAGGTACAAGTCGCCTTGCCAAAGGCCGATTTTTCGGCCTCGACCCTTGAGACGGATGGGATTGGATGGGGAAAAATCCGCAGGCAGGGTGATTTCCAGGGTTGTGGCGGGACCGCACCAACCCTGCTGGATCTGAATGCGCACGGTTTTGCCGGGCAGAAGCTGGGTACGGGGAAATGAGACGGTCTGGTGGTCGTCAAGCTGGTGTCTGAACCAGTCCTTCAGGCGGGATCTAATGGACCTGGAAAAGTCGAGTTCCAGCTTACGGGCGCCCCATTCCACGCGCAGCACCTTTCTGGCATGCTCCTCAGCCGATTCGCCCGGTTTGCCCTGCCCTGTTCCTCGGACACGGCTGTAAATGTCTTCATAAACCTGGCGGGCAAACGGGTCCTTGAGCAGGTCCTTGAGCAGATCCTCGCGCTGGTATGTGGCCTGGCGGCGATACCTGGAATGGGCTGTTTCCCGATCAGCATATTGTGTCTTGCCGAAACTTTCGTCGGTGGAGGTTCGGTCTTTTGAGGCAGATCCAGGAGGTTCGCGGCGAGGGGGCGTTGTTGTCCGCCTTGCCTCGGATCGATTTTCCAGGTGCCGGGACACCGTGATGTAGGCCTCGTTCAATTCCTGAAAGCGGCGCGACGCCTCGGGCATGTTTGGATGAAGGTCCGGATGATAGGCGAACGCCAACCTGCGAAAGGCTTTTTTGACCTCGTCGAGGCCGGCGTTTGGAGCGACCTGAAGAATTTTATAGCTGCGATCCAGAGACATGGCCAAATCAGTGGCAAGGTGCTGCTTTCCGGTGCCGGCTACGAAGCACGGCCTGAACATCGTTCATCAGCCGGACCTCCTTAGACGGGCATCCTACATGGACCTGTTCAGGGCATTCGGACTCGTGGCCGTGGAGGGTTCCAGGTCCAGATCCTGAAGATAGTCATTGCCCTGGGCGACGAACTCCGGATGGCCGGACTCGCTGTTGATGCCGGGGCAGGCATCCTGGGCCATCAGCCAGCTGTTCGCATCCACCATGTTGCCGCGAAAAAACGGCCAGGCCCGGCATACGGACGGCTTCGCGGGATGCACCGTGCACCCCTGCGCGAAAAAAATGCACCAGCCCTGTTCATTGGTGCGCAATCGGTTCTTGCCGTTGACGCTTTCCATATAGGCCGCGGCAAAAGAGGCCTGGTCCAGTTCCAAATGGCTGCAAAGCCGATGCACGTCCGAGGCATTGAGCACGATGCCGCCCTCGCCATGGCAGCAATTGCCGCAGCGCAGGCAGGTAAAGGCTTCGGGAGTCAAAACGGTAGCAGAAGATGTCAGTTTCGTCATGTAAAGGAAAGTTGTTGGTAACTATTCAGCACATACTCTGTGGTCACTCGCCAGAGTTGGATTCCGGCTTTCGCCTGAATGACATATCATACCACGTCCAAGTCAAGTCATACCGGCGAAAGCCGGCGCTATCGCTATCCAGTCCGATTTTTCTCGGATGAGCTGAGTAGTTACAGTTGTTGATGTTCGATCATCAGGCAGAGGTTTTCCACCACGAAAACCCCCGCGGCCTGCAACATGTTGCGGGCTTCAGCGTTGGAAATGCCGGACTGCATCCAGAATATCGCCGGCAGCGGATCCAGCTCAAGAACTTCCCGGGCGTGTTCCGCGCAAAACTGCGGCGCCCGGAAGACATCCACCAAATCGATGGGGTCTGGAATGTCGCTGAGCCGGGAGTAGGTCGGCAAGCCCCAAACGTCCCGACGCACGGGATGGACCGGAAAAACCTTGAAACCGCGACCGATCAGATAGCGGCCGACACGATCCACTGGCCGCCCTGACACGTCCTTGGCGCCGAGAACGGCGATCGTCTTGACCTGAGCCAATCGGGGGGCTAGCTCTGCAAGATTGAGCATGGCGGGACTCCTTGGAAGCCTTGGGCCTCGGCACGGCATTATAGGCAATGGAAATATTCAGCACCACTGACCATTCTCCTGCACCGGATTTCGGCTTTCGCCGGAATGACGAATTGGAGTAAGCCGTGTCTCGTTAGTCATACCGGCGAAGGCCGGTATCCAGATCTTTTTTCGTAACTCCTCAATAAGGCAGGGCAACCAACCACCGCGGATCCGTGCTGCCTGGATGGCGGAACGCGCCGGCCTGCGCCGGTATGACGGAGTGGAGTACCTCGAAAGCGAGTTCTCTCGGTCGTCACCCCGGCGCAGGCCGGGGTCCAGTTGTTTTTTCTATGATTCACTGCCCGGAGTTATTGAGTAGTTACCTTTTTTCCGGCTCATCTGAGTAGTTACAAGCCAATATCGCAACCGCTCACATGTGAACCGCCTCCGGAAGTGGAGTCAGGATGCGAATCAAATGAGAAGTAAGAAGCGAACTGGCTGAGTAGAGGCAAAAGGACTTTCTACCCTACGGCCCAGGGCAAGTAAACATGCCCGATAAACTGCTATTTGCCGGTGTTTTCGTCCGCGGTGATTCCTGTTAGGAAGACCCCGGGTGTTGCAGTCCAACCACGCAACTACTCAGCCGGACCAGTTCCCGGTCTTCAATCAGCTTGTGCAATCATTACCCAACCACATCAAAATCTCGCTACGGAAATGACAAGGTCAGGAGTTGAATAATGGCGAAGCAACGAATGAGTATGGCGGAAGCATTGAAACTGTGGGACGAGCAGGACGTCATCCAGCTCGGAGCTTTGGCGCACGCGCGCAGACTAGCCATGCACCCCCGACCGGTGGTTACGTATATTGTGGACAGGAATATCAACTACACCAATATTTGCGTATCGGCATGCCGGTTTTGCGCCTTCTACCGTCCCCCTGGCCACGCCGAGGGCTACGTCCTGAGTCCTGAGGAACTCGGAACCAAGGTCCAGGAAACCATGGAACTGGGCGGAAGGCAGATTCTGCTGCAGGGCGGAATGAACCCGGAACTGGGGCTGGATTATTATCTCGAGATGCTGCGGTTTCTGAAGCGGGAATTTCCCGAGGTGGCCGTGCACGGTTTTTCCCCTCCGGAAATCGTCTATCTGGCAAAGTCATCCGGATTGAGCATCGTGGATCTGGTGACCCGGCTGGCCGAAGCGGGCCTGAACTCCATACCCGGCGGGGGCGCGGAAATCCTGGTGGATCATGTTCGCGACAGGATTTCCCCGGAAAAATGCTCCGCCGGAGCCTGGCTGGAGGTCATGGCCTGCGCCCATCAGCAGGGATTGAAAACCACCGCGACCATGATGTTCGGCCACGGCGAGACCATTGAAGACCGGCTGGAGCACCTGGAGAAGCTGCGCGCACTGCAGGATAAGACCGGGGGCTTCACGGCGTTCATCCCCTGGACTTTCCAGCCCCGGAACACAAATATCGACGTGCCTGAAGCTTCCTCCGTGGAGTATCTCAAATTCCTGGCCCTGAGCCGCCTTTTTCTGGACAACATCCCGCACATTCAGGCCTCCTGGGTGACCCAGGGCCCGTCCGTCGGCCAGATGGCCCTGCTCTGGGGCGCGGACGACATGGGTTCGACCATGATCGAGGAAAACGTGGTCGCCGCCGCGGGCGTGCGCTTTCTCCTGCCGGAAGATGAACTGCGCGCCATTGTGCAGGGCGCCGGATTCACGCCGATGCGCCGGAAAATGGACTATACCTTGGTTGAGGCCGAGCAGGAATCGAGCAGGAATGAAGGAGAAAGATGATGTCGTTTGAAGCCTTGGAGTGCATTGCCAAAGAGGAATTATCCCTGCGGTGGGAACGGTGCCGGGGGCTGATGCGCACCGCCCTGCCCAGCGCGGGCGGGTTGCTCGTCTTCTCCCGCATGAATGTCTACTACTTCACCGGAACCTGGGCCAACGGCGTCTTCTGGCTGCCCCTGGAAGGCCCGCCCGTGCTGCTGATCCGGAAGGGGATCGAGCGGGTCCGGCTGGAATCGAGCGTGGAGCAGGTGTTCAGCTACCGCTCGTTTCGCGAGCTGCCCGGACTGATCAATGACGCCGGATCCGAGCTGTCGGCCGTGGCCGCAGTGGAGATGTCCGGATTGTCCTGGGCCCTGGGGCAGGGGTTGGCCAGACATCTGGAACCACATGAACTGGTCGCCGGAGACACCATCATCCACAAGACCAGGGCCGTGAAGACACCCTGGGAACTGGCCAAGATGCGTTTGATCGGCGCCCGGCACGACCATTGCCTGCGGGAACTGCTGCCCGAGCGGATTGCGCCGGGCATGACCGAGCGCGAAATATCCCTCCAGATCTGGAATGTCTTTTTCAGCCAGGGCCATCATGGTCTGTTGCGGATGCAAAACCCCGGCGAGGAAATTTTTCTGGGCCACGTCTCCGCCGGAGACAGCGCCAATTATCCCAGCGTCTTTGACGGGCCGGTGGGGTTGCGCGGCCAGCATCCGGCGATCACGCACATGGGCTATGCCGGGAAAGCGTGGAAAGGCGACGAACCGCTGGTCTTGGACGTGGGCTTTGGCCTGGAAGGCTACCATACGGACAAAACCCAGATCTACTGGGCCGGCAGGGCAGCGGAGATCCCCGAGCAGGCTCGCCGGGCGCACGACTTCTGCATCGCCGTTCAGAACTGGCTGGCGGAAAACCTGCGTCCCGGCGCGATTCCCGGCCGGCTCTTTCAGCACTGCTGGGGCTGGGCCGACCGGGAAGGCTGGTCAGAGGGATTCATGGCCCTGGGCGGAAACAAGGTTCGTTTTCTGGGGCACGGCATCGGCCTGGCCATCGACGAATGGCCGGCACTGGCCAAGGGATTCGAGGATCCGCTTGAAGAGGGCATGGTCATGGCCCTGGAACCCAAGATCGGCCTGCCGGGGCTGGGCATGGTCGGCGTGGAGAACACCTTCGAGGCCACGGCCGACGGCGGGCGCTGCCTGACCGGAAACGACTTTTCCATCATCAACGTTCAGGGAACGTGATCAGGTGACTGCGTTCAAGCCGGGCTATTCGAATTTGTCGTAGAAAATGCTGTTCGCGTCGATGCCCGCCTGTTTCAAGGCGGCGGCGCAGGAATCGATGAAATTGGATGACCCGCAGAGATAGGCTTCAAATTTCGTCGCATCGGGAATGTACTTGGGCAGGACAATGGGAACGCGGCCGCGTTCGCCCTGCCAGTTGGAGCCCTTGTCTTCCCGGGTCAGGCATGGAATGTAGCGAAAGTTGGGCAGTTCCTTTTCCAGGGCGAAAAGTTCCTCGGTAAAAAAGAGGTCGTCCTGGTTGCGACCGCTGAAGAAATAGTAGGATTCCCGGTCGTCTCCTTGTTCCTTCATGTCCCGGAGGATGCTCCAGATGGGCGCCATTCCGCTGCCGCCGGCCAGAAAAACCGCCGGCGCCTTGGTATCGCTGAGCTTGAATTCGCCGTAGGGACCGCTCAGATTGAGTTCCCGGCCTTCCTCAAGATGGTCGAAAACCCATGTGGTGCAGATGCCTTCGGGCATCCTGCGGATGATCACCTCCACATGCCGATCATCCGACGGGACCGAGGAAATGGAGTAGGCACGCATCACCGCGTCCCTTCCGAGATACTCCTGAGACTCCAACTGAATGTACTGTCCCGCCGTGAACTGGATGGTTGCCGGTTGAATCAGGGCAATTCGGAGTTCGACGATGTCGTAGGTCAATTGTCTTTTGCGAACCAGTTTGCCCTGGAAACGTTTCGCGAGGAACAATTCATCCGGGATCTCCAGCTTGATGTCCTGTCGCACCTTGACCTGGCAGGAAAGCCGCAAACCTTTTTTGATATCCTCCGATGAAAGATTGGACTCTTCCACCGGCCCAATCACCCCGCCCCCTTCCAGAACCTTGACCTTGCAATACGCGCAGGTCCCCCGCCCGCCGCAGGCCGACGGAATGAAGATCTCGTTCTCGCCGAGGCTGGAAAGCAACGGTGAACCGCCGTTCACCACCAGGGTCTTCCTGCCCTCGTTGATGTCCAGGGTGCAGGGACCGTAGTTGAGAATCCTGCGCTCGGCGAACAGCAGAAGCAACGCCAGCAAAAGCGTGACGGCGGAAAGAAATCCAACAGCGACGCCGATGGAAAAAATCATGTGGATTTGGAAGTTGCAGGTTCAGTAGAAAGGAGCATTGGCGCAATCATTGGGGTGGTTACATGAATCAATTCAGACGCTGCGTCAGATTTGGATCATACCGGAAAAACCGATAAATGCCAAAGACATGATCCCGATAATGATCAAGGTGATGCCGGGGCCGGCCAGCCCGCGGGGCAAGGCCTGCTCGTTGATCTTCTCCCGGATGCCTCCGATGATGGCGATAGCCAGGGCCCATCCGGTTCCCGCGCCAGCGCCGAAAGCCAAGGTTTGCAGAAGGTTGTAAGGCGTGCCGAGCATGAACAGGGATACTCCGAGAATGGCGCAGTTGACCGTGATCAGCGGCAGAAAAATTCCCAGGGCGTTATACAGCCCCTCGGAGATACGTTCCACCAGCATTTCCACGAACTGAACAAAGGCGGCAATAACCACGATGAACACGATCAGCCGCAGATACTCCAGTTCCAGGGGTACAAGCAGGTACTTGTAGACGAGATAATTCAAGCCCGAAGTGCAGGTGGTCACGAAGATCACCGCCGCGCCCAGCCCCAGACTGGTGTCCACCTTCTTGGATACGCCCAGCACCGAACACATCCCCAGAAAGCGGGCCAACAGGATGTTGTCCGTAAAGGCAGCGGAAATGAAAATCAACATGACCGGGGCCAGACTTGTCAGGTTTGCTGCTTCTTCCATTTGTATCTCCTCTTCACGTCGGCTCTGAAGAACCTAGTCCGGGCCGGGGCCAGTGGCAAGCTGTACCGTGGAGCGGGAGTAAGGATTAGAGAAATTCAAATTCGATCGTAACTATTCAGTAAATGCTGATTTAAAACCGGGAACTGGTCCGGCTTGCCTTGATTTTGTGGTCTCGCATGTCTGACTGAGCCAGGATTCGTTCATCGAACCATTGCCGGACGCTTGGAGCACCAAATGTTGTTTATTCGCGCAATGGTTCGATGTTACGAAGCCTGCGAAGGAGTTTGCGAGGCCACAAAATCAAGGCAAGCCGGACCACAGTTGAGTAGTTACATTCGATCGGGCAGTTGCCACACAAATTATAAGATGTTGACAGACAGGGACATTGCTTGCAGTATCAGCGGCCCGCGAATGGCAATCGGCGAGTATTTCTCATTTATGCAAGCACTCAGCTCATCCGAATAAAAAACGGACTGGATACCCGCCTTCGCGGGTATGACTGATCCGGAGACAGCATTGAAAACAAGTCATTCCCGCGAAGGCGGGAATCCAGGTCATGCTTGCTACAAGTTTTGAAAAGCTAACCTTTCCCGATCTGAAGCTGAGTAGTTACTCTATCATTTAAAAGATACACTTATGACATCACAAAACATGCAGGCCGTGTTCACTCCGGAAGTACTCGAGCAAATTTTCCCGCCTGAACGCAGCCATGACTTTTTTGAAGCCCTGTACGGGGATGCCGATGATGCGGCATTTGACATCAAACTGGCCTTTGCCGGCGCACAGGGCGATGACCTGCAGTTTGAATTCTTGCTGGTCCAGCGCCCCGGCAAGTGTCTGGCCTGCAACCTGACCTACGGCCTGCCCACGGTTTTTTCCCGCCACCCGGTGATCAATGTCCGCAAAATCCTCGAAGACGTGGCCCAGGCACTTGACCTGCCCGGATCCCGTTTTCAGTGGAAGCTGGGCCAGACCGAGCCCAGGCGCCAGGATCTGCATGCCATCCCCTTGAAGTTCACGATTCAGCCTGAATGACCCGGGCCGTGGAGCGGTAGGCAGACCAGGGCCTTTTTTCCAGCTCGCAGGGGCCGTACGCGGATCAGTTCGCGCACATTCCCACCGGAAGATTCCGGTTCAAGTCGGCAGGGCACATAGTACTCGCACATCCCCTGCCCCGGCCCACCGCCTTCCACGACCATGGTCAGTTCCTGCTGTCCCACAAGATCGGTCCAGAACTGCCTGCGTTTCGCGTCCGCCAGGGAACGCAGCGCCTTGGCTCGCTCGTGGCGAGTGCTTTCCGGCACCTGGTCGACACGCGCCGCGGCCGGAGTTCCAGGCCGTGGCGAGAAGGGAAAAACGTGAGCGTAGGTCAGGGGCAACGCCGAGCAGAAATCATAAGTTTCCCGAAAATGGTCTTCTTCCTCTCCGGGAAATCCTGTCAATAAATCCGCTCCCAGGGCAAACGGCGTGACATGTCGTCCCAGGTCCCTGCAGAAATCAAGAATGGAATCGGGTCGATAGTGCCCCCGCCCCATGCCGGCCAGAACGGCTTCGCTGGCGCTTTGCAGCGAAAGGTGCAGATGCGGGCAGACCATGCGCGATCCGGCGATCACGTCCAGCGCCTTTGTTCCCAGCATGGCCGGATCCAGAGAGCTGAGCCGGAATCTGGCCCGGCCGGTCCATTGCGGGGCAAAAGCTTGTTCCAACTTCCGCACCAGATCCCAAAAATCAATCCGTTCGTCCAGCCCCTGCCCGTAAAGCCGCAGGTTGATGCCGATCAAGCTTATCTCCCGGTATCCCGAAGCCAGCAGATTGCCCACTTCTTCCACCACCGCTCTCGATTCCCGGCTCCGTGCCGCCCCCCGTGCCAGGGGCACGATGCAGTAGGTGCACCCATGGGAGCAACCGTCCTGAACCTTCACCTGGGCTCGGGCGCGCTGAAAACGGCTGATTCCGGCGAGCATGCTGCCATGATCAGCCTGTGACAAATCACCCTCAGAAAGCGGCCGAGGCCCGAGCAGGAGCTGTTCGCGGTCCTTCAGTCCGATAACCCTCGATACGCCGCGCAGAGAGGCCAGCTCCGACGCAAAGGTCTGAGCGGCGCAACCGGCGATCACGATCTCGGCATGCGGGGCCGCCCTGTGCAACGCGGCCACGGTTTTGCGCAGATCCGCCACGGCCTTGGCGGTCACGGCGCAGGAATGGATCAGGATCACTTCGGCCTGTGAGGAATCTGCAACCTGCACATGCCCCTGTCGTGTCCAGTGTTCCAGAATGACCTGGGATTCATATTGATTGACCTTGCAGCCGAAGGTGGTCAGGTAGAATTGCATGGATTGTCTGGTTCTGCAGTATGGTCGTTGGCCGTCTGTTCAGGAGCTGATCACTCCCCCAGCCAAGACTTGGCCCTGGGTGGAGTAGATCACGCCGATCTGGCCGGGGACGGCGGGCTCGCGGGGTTCGGAGTATGACAGGGCGAGAGCGTCGGGCATGGATGATGACTCTGGGTCGTTTGCCGGAGCCGATGTCGAAGCCAGGCTGACTGGATCAGGTCGTTGGCGGTACCGGGTCTGCAGGAGAACCTTGCCGGACCATTGCGTGAGCGGAACAAGGACGTTGACGGACTCCAGCCGACAGGCGTCGCTGAGCAGTCTGGTTCGTTTACCCACGACCAGGCGGTTGGCGGCCATGTCCTTGCGCAATACGTACAGGGGTTCGCTCCAGGCGATATCCAGGCCCTTGCGCTGGCCAACGGTGTAGCGCCACAAGCCCTTGTGTCGACCGATGGTTCGCCCGTCCTCAAGAACAATGGGCCCGGGCGGCGGCAGGTCCGCAAGCCGCCGGACCAGAAAATCCCGGTAGTCGTCGGAAATAAAGCAGACCTCCTGACTTTCCCCGGGCAGAGGCGGGGTCAGTCCGAGGCGATCCAGTTCCGGAAGGACGTCCTGCTTGCGATGGTCTTCCAAGGGAAAAGCCGCATGTTGGAGCTGTTCCGGGGAAAGCAGAGACAAAAAGTAGCTCTGGTCCTTCGCCTTGTCCGCGCCCCGCCAGAGTTCGACGCGACTGTCCGTGCGAGTCAGGCGGGCGTAATGGCCGGTGGCCAGAGTGCCTGCCCCCTGTTCACGGACGGCGTCCAGAAGCAGGCCGAATTTGATCCGGACGTTGCACCAAGCGCAAGGGTTGGGCGTGCGGCCCCGCAGGTAGCTCTGGATGTACGGCGCGACCACCAGATCCTCGAACCGTGACCGCAGGTCCAGGACCTGGAATGGAACGCCCAAGACGCGGCAGTTTTTCCGCAGTCCGTCCAGGACCACGGGATCGGTCTCAGAGGCCAGCAGGGCGTGGACCGCGACGAGGTCGCGCTCCCGCTGCCGAAGCAGGGCCAGGGCCAGCAGACTGTCCCGGCCCCCGCTGACGGCCACGGCAACAATCATCGGATCAGGGAGGACACTCCGGTGGGCAGAGGCAGCCGGGGCAGGCGGCTTTCCAAAACATGGCCCACCTGAAGCAACAGATCCTCCCGAAAGGCCGGACCGAGGATCTGCATCCCCACCGGCAGGCCGCTGCGTTTGCCCAGTCCCACGGGCAGACTCAGTCCGGGAAGGCCTGCCAAATTCAGGGAGATGGTGAAGATGTCGGTCAAATACATCTGCAGCGGATCAGCGGTCTTCTCGCCCATGCCGAAGGCCGTCGTCGGCGTGACCGGTCCGCAGATCACGTCGCACTGCTCAAAGGCCGCCAGGAAGTCCTGCTGGATCAGGCGGCGGACCTGGGCGGCCTTCTTGTAGTAGGCGTCGTAATAGCCCGAGGACAGCACGTAGGTGCCGAGCATGATTCGCCGCTGAACCTCCTCGCCGAAGCCCTTGGTGCGGGAATTGCGGTACATCTCGATCAAATCAAGAGCATCCTTGTCCCGATAGCCGTAGCGCACCCCGTCGAACCGGGCCAGATTCGAGCTGGCCTCGGCCGTGGCCACGATGTAGTAGGCCGCCACGGCATAGGGCGTGTGCGGCAAAGAGATTGGCACGCAGGTCGCGCCCAGTTCCTCGGCCAGGGCCATGGCCTGCCGGCAACCCTCGGCCACGTCCGGCTCCAGGCCGTTCTCGCCCCAGAACTCCTCGGGCATGCCGATGCGCAGGCCGGAAAGATCGGTGCGCTCGGCCAACAGGGCCGGATAATCCGGTACGGGCCGGTCGGCGCTGGTGGAATCCTTGGGATCGTGGCCGGCAATGACGCGCAGCAGCAATGCGGCGTCTTCAACGCTCAGGGTCATGGGCCCGATCTGATCCAGGGAAGAGGCGTAGGCCACCAGGCCGTAGCGGGAAACCCGGCCATAGCTGGGCTTGAGCCCCACCACTCCGCAGAAGGCCGCGGGCTGGCGGATGGAACCGCCGGTGTCCGTGCCCAGGGCGGCGAAGCCCATGCGCGCGGCCACGGCCGCGGCCGAACCGCCGCTGGAACCGCCGGGAACCGTGTCCAACTTCCAGGGATTGGCGGTGGTGGTGTAGGCGGAATTTTCCGTGGAAGAGCCCATGGCGAATTCGTCCATGTTCACCTTGCCCAGAATGACGGCCCCGGCTTCACGCAGCCGGGTCACGGCCTCGGCATCGAAGCAGGGCGTGAAGTTGTCCAGCATCTTGGAGCCGCAGGTGGTCCGCATGCCCCGGGTGGTCAGCACGTCCTTGACGGCCAGGGGCACACCCCACAAGGGCTTGCTTGCCAGGATGTCCGGCCCTGGGCTGACGCGGTCCATTTCCCGAGCCTGGTTCAGGGCCTGCTCATCAGCCCGGGTGACGAAAGCGCGAATGGACGGTTCCAGGGCGTCCATCCGGTCCAGACAGGAACGAACCACGTCCTCGACCCGGACTTCCCCGGCGGCCAGTTGCCGACGAATCGCGGCCATGGTGTGCAGATGAAGTTCAGACATGCAAAGTGACCTTAACGTGTTATTGTTTTGAATTGAATGGAAGTGTGAACGTTACTACTCAGCTAATCCAATGGTCAGGATGATTAACCACGAAGAGCACGAAGGACACGAAGAAAGGATTTCGTGCGGATAATTGCGATGTTCAGTGCGGTATCAAGTGTTTCGTTTCCTGTCTTCACTAAGTGCTCTTCGTGCCCTTCGTGGTGATAAAATCGACATGAAATCAGAAAAACAAATGTAACTATTCAGTTCATCCGGAGGATGATCATTCACCAGCACTGGATTCCGGCGTTCGCCGGAATGACTTATCAAGGCAAGCTGCATCTATACAGTCATACCGGCGAACGCCGGTATCCAGATCTTTTTCGCGGATTTGCTGAATAGTTACAAACAAATCTACATCAGATTTTGTCGAGTAGTGAATGACGAAACTTTTGTAATGCGCTCAACCGACAATGCGGGGGACGATAAAATAGCTGCCGTCGGTGTCCGGAGCGTTGCCCAGGATTTCTTCCCGAGTGTAGTCCTGCCGGACCTCGTCGTCCCGAAACACCGTTTCATGGGTCACCGGCGAATACAGCGGCTCCACGCCGGAGGTGTCCAGTTCGTTCAATTTTTCCATGTAGCCGAGAATATCGTTGAACTGGCCGGCGAATTGCTCGACCTTTTCCGGTCCCAGGTTCAATCGGGCCAACCCGGCCACCTTGGCCACTTCATCTGTACTAATGCTCATTTCCAGCTCCCTGCAAAATTTTGAAGAAATGTCGGTAACTGCTCAATGAGGCAGGGCAACGAAATACCTCGGATCCGTGCTGCCTGGATACCGGCCTGCGCCGGTATGACGGAATGGAGTACATCGATAACGAGCTCCCTCGATCGTCACCCCGGCGAAGGCCGGGGTCCAGGTGTTTTTGTATGGTCCACATGCCCCAGAGTTATTGAGCAGTTACAAATGTCGTTCAGAAATACTTGCTGCGAAAGACGGTTGACAGGCAACCATCACCGTGAAAAACGCATCCGAATCCGGTCAATCTGGTTGCGCAACGCGGTGGGATCCATGATGGTCAGGCCCCGGGATGTCGGTTGGAAGAGGAACATGGATTGGCGAGCCTTGCCTTGTTCGTCCCAGGACAGCGGCGCCATGCTCCATTCGATATCCACGGCATCCGTCAACAAGGCATTCATCCTTTCGGGCGACAGGGCCCGGGAGGTGTGGCCCAGACGGGAGCTCATGCGGACAAAGTCATACCCCAGAGCCACCCAGAAATCGACGGGCTGGCCGGATTCTTCGGCAAGCCTCATCAGTTCCCTGGTTGCGGTGGACGGATTTTCCGACCACCAGCCGCCGGGCATGACCGCCAAACGAAAATACTGCTGTTCCATCTGCTCCGCGCGCTGGAGCCATGCCTGGCTCCATATTTCCGGACCAAGAATCAGCAATCGCTGTTCATCATAATAGAAAAACTGCGGGAGCAGCATCTCCGCGTTACGCAGGCTGTCCGGAATGAAGACCGCCTGGAACGGTGGATTGGGAAGACGCGCTTCTTCGTTCCGTCCTCGACGGACCTGTGCCGGCACGCCCAAAAGACCAGCCACGGACTCGCCCCACGTTGCATGCTCTCCGGGCACATAACTCCTGTACCCACGGACGCGTCCTCCCAGATTGGACACCTCTGCGTTAAAGGCCTCACCCATGTGCTCGCCGAAACGATCCTGGGGGAACAGCACCGCCATGTCGTAAATGCCCATATCATGCATGGCCAACCCGGCCAGGGCATGGACCTGATCCCGCGGACTGCCGAAGAACCGCCAGGCAAGGCTGCCCTCCTGTTCCTCGCCCATGGTCGGCAGAAAGGTAAAGAAATTGCGATCCGCGGCCAGCCCCGCGCCATGAATCCGGTCCCAGGTCTCGCGCTGAACCGGACCGCCGACAATGGCGCATTCCGGCGCCATCGTGGCGAGGGTGTCCAGCATGTCCTGGGCCTGGGAATTGATGATCTCCAAACGCAGGGTCATGCCGTCTTCCAGCAGGGCATTGCGACCGGCCTCGGCCCCGCGGACGATTTTCCAGCCGGTTTCGGCCAGCACGCCGTCCAGCGGCACCATCAATCCGACACAGACTCCCGGAAGACCGAACTGTTCATCCAGTTCCTCCAGATCCGCAACGAAAGAATCAACATCCGTCCAATCCCCCTGCTGCAGCAGGCGGTTCAACGTCATTCTGACTTGCGGCCAAGCCTCGGGACTTTCCTTGACTTCCCGGCGGCGCTGCTCCCACAAGAACACGGAGTGCGGAAAAAGAGCGACCTCTCCGGGCAGCACCCGCTCCGCAAGGTGCTCCAGTGCCGTGTCCGGAATTTCCCTGGCGATCCGGACGGCAACACGTTCCACCTCCACCCTGGCTGCGTCGTCGGGGGCCATGTCGTGCATGGTCGAGAAAAGCGAACTGAGCGCATCATACTCCCTGAATTGTCTATACATTTCCGAGAGCCGGATGCCGGCTGAGAAGCGCAGGGACCACGGTGTCTCCGGTTGCGTCATCAACTGACGCAGGTATTCCTCGGCTGCGTCATCCCTGCCCATGCCCAGGAGCGCGGTGACCCTGTACTCATGCCAAAACCAGTGCTGCCGCAGGGTCGGGTCGTGCAAAGCCGCACGTATCAGGGCATCCTGGGCGCGGGCGTGGTCGCCGGTCCGCAGGGAGCTGACGGCGAGGCGCTCCCAGGCCAGAGTCAGAAGGGACCGGTCCAGAGGCTCCTGGACGAGGAGTTCGTACAATTGCTTGCTGCGCTGATAATCCCCGGCCTGCCAGGCTCTGTCGGCCTGGAGAACCAGACTCTCCGTGGTTGTTGCCGTGGGAGGGGCAACGGGGGGCAGACGTTTCTTTTCAACGCACCCGCCGAGAGTCATGAGACTGATCAGGCACAGCAGCGGTATCAAGGCAAAATGCCGCAAAATCATTTATTACTCCGCGAAACATCAGGTAAGTGAACTGCAAAAAAAAGCCTGACCCGCGAACACGGATCAGGCTCAAGGTATAGAGAGTCGTGGAACGGCCTGTCAAGGCGACAGGCAGGAGACGGCTACTTCACCTCCGTGTAGTCCGCATCCACGACGTCGTCGTCCTTCTTGGAGCCGGAAGCCTGGGACGATCCAGCCTGGCCGCCCGGCTGCGCGCCTTGTTCCGCGCCGCTTTTCTGGGCATAGAGCTGCTCCGCCAGCTTGTGCGATGCCTGGGCCAGCTCTTCGGACGCCTTGCGGATTTCGGCTTCGTCATCACCCTCCATCAGCTTCTTCAGATTTTCAATCTTGGCTTCGATCTCGCCGCGGAGCACGGAATCCAGCTTGTCGCCAAGGTCCGTGATGGATTTCTGCGTGGCATAGATCAACGAATCGGCATGGTTGCGGGCTTCGATGAGCTGCTGTTTCTTCTTGTCGTCTTCGGCATGGGCCTCGGCATCCTTGATCAGGTTCTGGATTTCACTCTCGGACAGGCCGCTGGATGCGGTGATCCGGATGGACTGCTCCTTGCCCGTACCCAGATCCTTCGCGGAAACGTTGACGATGCCGTTGGCGTCGATGTCAAAGGCCACCTCGATCTGGGGCATGCCGCGGGGCGCGGGAGGAATGCCGGTCAATTCGAACCGGCCGAGGGTCTTGTTGTCCGAGGCCATGGGGCGCTCGCCCTGCAGGACATGGATGGAGACCGAAGGCTGATTGTCCGCGGCCGTGGTGAAGACCTGGCTCTTGCGTGTCGGAATGGTGGTGTTGCGATCGATCAATCGGGTGCAGACTCCGCCCAGGGTTTCGATACCCAGGGAAAGCGGCGTAACATCCAGGAGCAGCACGTCTTTCACGTCGCCGGCAAGGATGCCGCCCTGGATGGCCGCGCCCATGGCGACCACTTCGTCAGGGTTCACGCCCTTGTGCGGTTCACGCCCAAAAAAATCCTGCACCTTTTTCTGGACCAGGGGCATACGGGTCATGCCGCCGACCAGGATGACTTCATCGATGTCCGAGGTCTTCAACCCGGCATCCGCCAAGGCTTTCTTGCACGGCTCAATGGTCTTGGCCACCAGGTCTTCCACCAGGGTTTCCAGCTTGGCTCGGGAAAGCTTGATCAGCAAGTGCTTGGGGCCGTTCTGGTCCGCGGTGATGAAAGGCAGGTTGATCTCGGTTTCCATGGACGTGGAAAGTTCCTTCTTGGCCTTTTCCCCGGCTTCCTTGAGACGCTGCAGCGCCATGCGGTCCTTGGAGAGATCGATGCCGTTGTCACGCTTGAATTCGTTCACAAGGTAGTCGATCACCCGGTGGTCGAAGTCCTCGCCGCCGAGAAAGGTATCGCCGTTGGTGGCCCGAACTTCAACCACATTGTCCCCGACCTCGAGAATGGAAATATCAAAGGTGCCGCCGCCCAGATCGAAGACCGCGACTTTTTCGTTCTTTTTCTTGTCGAATCCGTAAGCCAGTGAAGCCGCGGTGGGTTCGTTGATGATCCGCTTCACTTCCAGGCCCGCGATGCGTCCGGCGTCCTTGGTGGCCTGGCGTTGGCTGTCGTTGAAATAGGCCGGCACGGTGATCACGGCTTCGGTGACGGTCTCGCCCAAATAGGCTTCGGCGTCGGATTTCAGCTTTTGAAGGATCATCGCGGAAATTTCAGGAGCGCTGTACTTCTTGCCGTCAATGTCCACGTAGCAATCGCCGTTGCCCCCTTCCACGATCTTGTAAGGGGAACTGCTTTTCCAGCCCTTGATTTCCGGGGCGTCGAACCGACGGCCCATAAGCCGCTTGATCGCAAAAACCGTCTTTTCGGGATTGGTTACGGATTGTCGCTTGGCAATTTCACCGACCAGACGTTCCTTGTCCGTGAAGGCGACGATGGAAGGAGTCGTGCGTCCGCCTTCGGGGTTGGAAATGCACTTCGGCTCCTTGCCTTCCATGACGTACACGCAACTGTTGGTTGTTCCCAAGTCAATCCCAATTATTTTTCCCATGTGCAAAATCCTCCTGAAAGCTTAGTATGTTGTGCAAGTTAAGTTTGAATGACGGCTTGTAAAGGGTCGTAATGGAAAAATATGGTGCAACTGTATCACCCGATGCTCTTAATCTGAACGGATACTTTTGCCTTTGTCGGCTACCGCCGAATCGTTGCATCATGGGTTGCATGCGGTACTGACCAGCACCTTGGCGGGCCGCAGCAGACGGCCTTTCAGGCGATAGCCTTTCTGAACGACCTGACAGATCTTGCCCGGCTCGAGTTCCGGGTCGGGCTGCTGCGCCAGGGCTTCATGCCATGCAGGGTCGAAGTCCTCCCCGGCTTCGCCGAGCGGCTCCAGACTGTGGCGGCTGAGAATGTCCAGAAAAAGCTTGCGGGTCATTTCCACGCCGCTGAGGAGATCCCGGCCCTGTCCGGACTTGCGGCCATGCTCCAAAGCCAGATCAAGGTTGTCCAGAACCGGCAACAGATCTTCGAGCACGGATTCCGTGGCGAATTTACAGAACTCCTCTTTCTCACGATGCAGTCTTTTTTTAAGATTTTCCGTTTCCGCCGCCATGCGCAGTTTTTCGTCCTGCACCTTGGCCAGCTCCTGGCATTGCGAGCAGACCTTCTCCTTGCAGAGCCGAAGCAGTTCCTCGTCTTCCATGGCGGTTACGGTTTCGTCCGTGATGACCTGATCCTCGCCACTCAGAAGATCCTTCATGTCGATATTGTCTCCGGCAGCGTTTTTGGCATTGCTGTCCGGTGATGCTTTCTGCTCTTTTGCCGGCATAAAATTCCTCCTTGCAAAATCTTGATGCCCATCAAAAACGATTCTTCAACAGTCGGCTGATGATCTGGGCCGTGAACTCAACCAACGGAACGACCTTGGCGTAATCCATCCGGATCGGCCCGATAATGCCGACAACGCCCAAAGGGTCTTCTTGTCCCAGGTAGGGAGACGAGATCAATGTGAATTCCCGCAACCCTTCCTGGTCTTCCTCCCGTCCAAAGACGATGGAAATGCCTTCAGGCTTGGAAACCTTGTCCAGTAGTTCCAAAAGCTGCGTCCGTTCCTCGAGCATCCGTAAGAGTTCCTGAAGTTTCGCCGGATTGGCGAACTCGGGATGGGTGAAAAAATTCACCGTGCCCTCAACGAACATTTCTCTTGGACTGTTTTCGCTGAAAACCTGCTGGGCCAGAACCAGCGCCTGCTGGCTGACCGCCTGATATTCGCGCTGAACGGCGTCCATTTCCTGCAACAGCTTGCTCCGGACCTGGGACAGAGTCCGTCCCTGAAAAAGCTGATTCAGATAGTTGCTGTACTTGGTCAGATCATCCGTGCCCAGTTTGGGATCCACCGTCACGATCTTGTTGCGGACAATTCCGCCTTCAACCACCAGTATGGCCATGGCCAGGCCGGCCTTCAGCAGGATGAAGTCGATGTGCTTGAAACCGATATTCGTGGCCTTGGGGGCCAGGATCATGCTCACCTGTCGCGTATAGGCCGAAAGCAGCCGTGAAGCGTTGCGCAACAACTCGGACACGTCCAATTTTTCGTCGCCCAGACTCGCCGCGAGCTGATTCCGCTCCTCCTGAGAGAGAGGCGAATACTTCAATACGGAGTCGACGTAGAATCGAAAACCCTGAGAGGAAGGAATGCGCCCGGCCGAGGTATGCGGCTGCTCCAGGTACCCCTTCTCGGTCAGGTCGGCCATGATGTTCCGAATGCTGGCCGGACTCAGATTCAGGTTTGATTTTTTGGCGATCGTCCTCGATCCGACTGGTGCGGCTGTTTGAATATAGTCTTCGATGAGCGTGACCAGAACGCCTATTTCACGTGCTTGCAGTTCCATATTGCCTTACCTTGCTGGCACTCGATGTGAGAGAGTGCTAGTCCCAATAAATATGTGAATAGGTTCTGTCAAGGAACGACATTTTTTTTGTTGGAATAAGTGCATCATCGAGATGCACTTATGGCTGGCGGCGTGTTGGAAGCAGGGCCCTGAATCCAGCACGGGATATGAGGTAATGCGAGGTTGTATTTCGATTTCGATTGCGATTTCGATGGAATGCGATTCGTTGATAAATACGAATAATTGAGATTCAAGGCAGGTGCTGAAAGACGTACTCTCTGAGGGCCTGAAGCCAGGGGCGGGGTTTGATGCCGGTGAGGGTGGTGAACGAGCTGGTATCCAGCACGGAATAGGCGGGTCGCTTGGCTTTTTGCGGATACTGGTCCGAAGAGATGGGAAAGACGTCGCACTGCAGCCCCTTGGCTTGCACCGCGGCCCCGGCCAGTTCGCACCATGTGGCGCAGCCGCAGTTCACCAGGTGAAAAATCCCGGTTCCATCCGCCTTGAACAGTTCCACGGAATAATCCGCAAGGTCCGGGGTATAGGTGGGCGAGCCGGTCTGGTCGTGGACGACGTTCAAGGATGGTCGCTGGGCTGCAAGAGCAAGAATCTTGGCCACGAAGTTGGTCCGGCCCGGCCCGAAAAGCCATGCCGTGCGGATGATGGTCAACCGCTCCAGGCCAAGATCCTGGAGCGCCTTCTCTCCGGCCAGCTTGGTCTTGCCATAGACGCTTTGCGGGTTGGTCTGACTTTCCGAGCAATACGGCGTATCGGATTTTCCGTTAAAGACGAAGTCGGTGCTGTAATGCGCCAGCCGTATATTGCGTTGTTTGGCCAACCGGCCCAGGGTTGCGGGCAGTCGATGGTTCAGACGCGCGGCCTCTTCCGGTTCATCCTCGGCCTGGTCCACCTGGGTATAGGCCACGGTGTTGCAGACAATGTCCGGCTCATGCTCGTCCAGGAAGGCAGCAACCCGGTCCTGATCGAAAAGATCCAGGTCGTCACGACCAACGGGGACAACCTGCCAACCGCTTTTCATCAGGCTGGCGCATAAGGATTGTCCCAGCAATCCCGTCTTGCCACCCAGGACCACAACCTTGGGAGACGCGGTGGAAATCATTGCCGTTCCTCGTACCATGCATTCATGAATTCCCGGTAGCTGCCGTCCTGAACCCTGGCCAGCCATTCCCGATTGTCCTGATACCACTGGATGGTCTCCCGCAGTCCCAGTTCAAAGGTGTATTTCGGAGCAAAGCCGAGTTCCCGCGCGGCCAGGGTGTAGTCCATGGCGTAGCGCCTGTCGTGCCCGGGCCTGTCCTGGACGTGACGGATCAAGGAGTGGGGTTTGCCCAAAAGGTCAAGCAGGGTGGTGACGACCTGCATGTTCGTTCGCTCGGCGTTGCCGCCGAAGTTGTAAACCGCTCCAGGTCGACCATGGTCCATGGACAGTTCGACGCCCCGGCAATGGTCCAGGACATGGATCCAGTCGCGAACATTGGCCCCGTCTCCGTATACCGGCAGCGGTTTATCCTCCCAGGCCAGGGTCAGCATCAGGGGAATCAGTTTTTCCGGAAATTGAAACGGGCCGTAGTTGTTTGAACACCGGGTGATCACCGTGGGCAGACCATAGGTTTCATGGTAGGCGCGCACCAGCAGATCCGCCGACGCTTTGGACGCCGAGTACGGACTGTTGGGCGCCAGGGGGGTTTGTTCGCTGAACAGCCCCGTGGAGCCGAGAGTTCCGTAAACCTCATCCGTGGAAACCTGCAGGAAAAGCTCGATATTCGCCTTGCGGGCAGCTTCCAGCAGATTATGGGTGCCCTGGATGTTGGTGGTGATGAACGGGGAGGAATCATGAATGGAGCGATCCACATGAGATTCGGCGGCAAAATTGAGTATGGCCTGTATACGATGTTCGGACAGCAGGCGCGGCACCAATACCGGATCGGCAATATCTCCGTGAACGAAAACATGGCGGGCGCCCTGCTCCTGGCGACTTGGGTCCTGCTCCAGTGCCAGCAGGTTCATCCGGTTGCCGGCATACGTCAGCTTGTCCAGGTTGACGATGTGCAGGTCGGATCGCTGTTCCAAGAGGGCAAGAATAAAGTTCGAGGCGATGAAGCCGCAGCCTCCGGTCACCATTATTCTGTTCAAACGGCGTTGCATGAACGTCTCCTTCTCAAGCGCAAATGAGGTGGGTATCTAGCCTTGTGGCTGGCCGAGGTCAAATTCGAGTTGACCAAGGTTCATACACCGTTCAACCGTAGCCGGTTCAAGTATTGGCCCAAAGACATTGAAGATAAAAAAAACCAGACGTAACTGCCCAGGCAAGTATGCGCTCTTCCTCCGAAAAATCGGGATCGGGATCGGGATCGGGGTCGGAGTCGGGATCGGAATCAATTTCGAAAACAATGGATGTCGCTCCACACGGTTTCGTTCCAATTTCGATTCCGATTTCGATTTCGATTTCGATTTCGATTGCGATTTCGAGTCTATTTCATGCCAAACTCGGCAACAGCATTGGTTTGCTGAAGTGGGTACGACCAGGCGATTCCAATCTGCTATCCCGTCGCCTCGTGCATCTCATGGGGAGCGTTCGCGTCTTCCTGCCGTGTCTGGAGACAGTTGCCCAGGCAAATCCGGTCCCTTCCGCCTCGTTTGGCAATGTACAGGGCTTCGTCAGCAGCCACGAGCATCGCGGAAGCGTCCGCGGAGTCCGCGGCCATGGCGGCGCCGACACTCAGGGTGACCGTGAAGTTTTCCGTATCCGCTGAAAAGCGGATTTCCTTGAATCGCATCCGAATATCATCCAATAACGCGATGGCTGCGTCCGCGTCGCAATCCACCAGCGCCACGGCGAATTCCTCCCCGCCGTAGCGACCGATGCTGTCGCTTTTGCGCAGCCGTTGCTTCAGGAGATGCGCAAGGGCCTTGATCACCTGATCTCCGACGGCATGGCCGTACGTGTCATTGACCTGCTTGAAATGATCGATGTCCAGCATGGCCACGCACAAGGGACTGCTGTGCCGTTTGGCCTTGGAATATTCCAAGGCGATCTGCTCCTTGATCCTGGAATGCTTGAGCAGTCCGGTCAGGCTGTCCTTGACCATCAATTCGTTCAGCTGACGCATCCGGGCGGCCCGCACCGAGACGGCGACCACGAGATGCCGGTCGGAAATGGGCTTGGTCAGGAAATCGTCTCCGCCACTGCTCATGGCCGACAACTGCTGATCAATATCGGTTTCCGCGGACAAATAGATAATGGGCAGACTGAGCCAGTCGTCATGCATCCGGATCACCCGGGCCAGATCGATGCCGGTATATCCCGGCATGTTCAGGTCCATCAGGATCAGGTCCGGCTGAAATTCGTCCAGAACTTCAAAGATGTGTACCGGATCGCTCAGTGTCCTGGACTCCATGCCGGCACCGCGCAGGATCAGGGAATAGTGCCCAGCCAGTTCCTGATCATCGTCAACGATCAGCACCCGGTACGGCAGGGCCTGCCTGCGGCGCACCGACTGTTCCACCCGATCGATAAGCTTGGGAATGTCCACGGGTTTGAGAAAAAAACCTTCGGCCCCGATTCGTGCGGCCTGCATCCGGATCTCAAAGGTATCCTGATCGGACAAAAAAATGATGGGACAGTCCAGGTCCTGAAATTCCGGCGAAAGAGCGACATGCTCGATGGTGTTCAAGCCATCGGGATGAAACGCCACGTCCAGAATCAGGACATCCGGCTTGGATCGAGCAAGATCTTCAGCAGCCTCGGCCAGTCGGGTATGACGATTGACCGAGTAGCCGAAGTGGCCGAAAACACGTGACAACTCCTGAGCAAAAGGCTCTTCGTTTTCAGCAAGGCAGATGCTGATTTCGTCGCCTTTGCGCAATCTTTCGGTAACGGCCTCGAAAATTGCCGCGGATCTTTGTGGTTGATGTCCGGCGACATAAACGCGCAAGGAATGGATCTTCCGCTGCAGGGCATGCAGTTCCTGGAGGCTTGGATTTTCACCCTGCAGCCATTGCTGCACGCGGACTTCCAGCAACCGGGCCGCGGAGCCCAGTTCGGAAAAGCCGAACGTTCCGGCGGAACCAGCCAGCTTATGCAGGATCTGGTTCAGTTCGATGAGATTCGTTTTGAGAAGAGGGCTGCTCCGGATCAGGAGCATGTCCGCCAGGCGTTGCAGTTCGGGAAGGTCCACGTCCAAACGCTGCCGGAACATGTCCCGCAATGCTTGCAACTGGGGTTCAATTGCGTCTTTCGGTTCCTCAGCCATTATGCCTTCTCTTTCAGTCAGGTCAGGTCGGGTCTGATGCAGCAGTATGCGAAGAGAGAATTGATAATCGCGAGATTACCATTTTGGTAACTATCCAGCAAACTTCACGGGCCGGTCTTGGGGCGAGAAGTCACCTGCTACCCCAGCCAGCGCTTACGGCGACGATAGTGCTTCACGTCGCGGTAGCTGCGTTTTTCCCCGCCATGACCCAGGCCGAGGTAAAATTCCTGGACATCCGGATTGTTCAGCAGGGACTCCGAGCTGCCGTCCATCACGATCCGGCCGTTTTCCAGGATATAGCCATGCTGAGAAATGCTCAAAGCGGCGCGGGCGTTTTGTTCCACCAGCAAAATGGTCACCCCTTCCTCCTGGTTGACCCGCTGGACAATGGTGAAGATTTCCTCCACCAGCAACGGCGCCAAGCCCAGGGAGGGTTCATCCAGAAGCAGCAGCTTGGGCTTGGCCATCAGGGCCCGGCCGATGGCCAGCATTTGCTGTTCGCCCCCGGAAAGAAACCCGGCCAGCTGCTTGCGACGCTCCTGCAAGCGTGGAAAGTACTCGTACACCCTGGCCAGGGATTCGGGAAATTCTGAAGAGGGGCGGGTGAATCCGCCGCAACGCAGGTTCTCTTCCACGCTCAGGTCCACGAAAACCCTGCGTCCTTCCATGACCTGAAAGATGCCGTCCCGAACGATCCGTTCCGGCAGGGACTTGTGGATTGGTCGGTCCTGGTAAAGAACCGAGCCTTCGGTAATCTCTCCGTCCTCGGTGCGAATCAAGCCGGAAACGGCCTTCAATGTAGTGGACTTGCCCGCGCCGTTGGGACCCAGCAGGGCCGTGATCCGGCCTTGCCTCGCCTTCAGGGAAAGCCCCTTGAGGACCAGGATGACGTCGTTGTACACGACCTCGAGGTTTTCAATCTTCAACAAATCCATGGTGGCAACTTTTCTGTTGAGAAAATGTTTTCCAAAGCACGGGCTTTATCCGTGCCGGTATCGTTTTTGTTATCTGTTATGGGGCCACTGCAAAAAGTCCGTGGACTGAATCCACAACCTTGTGAACTTCCGGCAACATGCTGATTTTACTGACCACAAACCACTGATCACTGACCACTGCTTGGTGCAAAATTACTTTTTGCACCAAGCTCTCCAGATAACAGATAACCAATAACTGACAACGATTCTAATCCTGCTCCTAATGCCCAAGCCACTCCGGTTTGCGTTCCAGGGTCTGCTCGGTCAGGAATTCCATGCGGTCCTCGAACAACTGATAGATGTAAACGGACATATTCGGCCGGTGGTCATCCGGATAAAAGCTGATGGGAGGAGTCAAACCCATGGGGTCGAAGTCGCGCAGGGTTCTGGCGGCTTCCTGGATCGACGGACCGGTGATTCTGCCTTTTTCCGCCGCGATGCGGATGGCCTCGGCCATGACGTACATGGAAGCGAAACCGCGTACGTAATGGATCATCTGCGGTCGGCCGCCGGTCATCTCTTTGATGACCTGCATACCCGGGACATCCGCGCCGTAAACCACGGACGTGTGCAGACCAAGATGGCCGTTCACGGCCGGTCCGGCCAGCTTCAGCAACTGCTCGTCGCTGCCCCAGATGTTGGTGATGAACTTGCCTTGCATGCCGATGCGCTGAGCGTCCTTGAGGATGACCGCGGTGGAGGAAATGGTCCCGCCCACCCAGATGAAGTCCGGAGCCTGGCGCTGCATGCGCAGAAGCTGGGTCGTGGCGTCCATGTCTCCCAGGCCCACGTTTTCCTCCCCGGCCAGCTCAAAACCCAACTCCGCGGCAAAGCTCTTGATGGCCGGAATCGGCGCCAATCCGTAAGGATGATTGGGATAGAGCAAGCCGAGTCTCGGCGCGCGTTCCTCGGTCCAGTTGTCCTTCAGGTACTGCAGGGCCGCCCGGGCCTGGGTGGAATAGTCCGCGGCAATGAAGAAGTTGTAGGGGGCGTTTTTGGGATCGGCCAGGTGCCCGGAATAGGATGCGGAAAAGGTCGGTATCTGATCCCGGGCCACGAAGCGGACCAGGGCTTCGGTGTCCGCCGTGCCCCAACCCTGCAGGGCCACGATGCCCTGGCTCTTGAAGCGGTTGTACGCGGCAATGGCCTGCTGGACATTGTAGGCATAATCCACCTGCAGCATCTCGATGCGCTGTCCCGCGATCCCTCCCTGCTTGTTCAGGTACTCGATGCAGTGGCGGATGCCGTCGGCATAGGGCCGGCCCACGTCCGAAGTCGGGCCGCTCAAATCGGAAAGTACGCCGATCTTGATCTGGGCCAGAGCCGGTACGGCGATGAACAGCAACAAGGCCGTGATTACGCTCGTCAATCCATGTCTCATCTCAATCCTCCTGGAAACATGTGCAAGGTGATATGTGGCATCAATGCGCAAAGGGATACAGTTTCCAATACGCCTTGATCAGTCGCCAGCGGTGGGCCAGGCCTTCGGGTTCGAAAATCAGGAACAGCACGAGGATCAGGCCGAATATGCCCTCGCGCAGGGCGAGAAAATACTGGCTGATGTTGGGAAAGAACGAGCCGGCATACTGGGCGAGGATGCCCAGACCTTCCGGCAGCAGAACCACGAAGACGGCGCCGAATATGCTTCCCAGAACGCTGCCCAGCCCGCCGATGATGATCATGGCCAGGTATTGAATGGACAACATGATATCGAATTGTTCCGGGGTGATGTACATCGTGTAGTGCGCCCAGAGGCCGCCGGCGATGCCGGCCAGAAAAGAACTCACGGCAAAGGCCTGGAGCTTGTAGGAAAACAGATTCACGCCCACGGATTCGGCGGATTGGTGAAAGTCGCGAATGGCCACGAAAGCCCGTCCATGGCGCGTGCGCAGGATGTTGGCCACCAGCAGCACGCAGGCCGCGGCTATTCCGAAGGTCAGGTAGAACATCCTGGCGTCGCTATCAAAAGCCATGCCCAGAACTACCGGAGCATCCAGCCCCATGCCGATGGCTCCCCCGGTAACGGATTCCCAGTGCAAAAACACATAGCTGAGGATCATCTGGGCGGCCAGGGTGGCGATAGCCAGATAGATGCCCTTCAATCGCAGCGACGGAATGCCGAAGATCATGCCCACCACGGCCGTGACCAGTCCGCCGAAGAGCAGAGCCGGAAAAAAAGGCCATCCGGACAGGGTGCACAGACCGGAGGCATAGGCGCCCACGCCGATGAACGCGCCGTGCCCCAGGGAAATCTGGCCGCAGCAGCCCGTGAGCAGGTTCAGGGACACCGCGCCGATTACGGCTATGTTGATCATGATCAACATGGAAACCTGGTAGTTGCTCAAGACAAGCGGGGAAAGGAGCAGCAACGTCAAAAAAAGGCCCAGACAGATTTTCTGGAATCCCGTCTGAAAAAAGTGGGACTCCGAAGCGTAGGAGGTATGGAAAAGTCCGCATTTACCGCGCATGAGCGACCTGCTTTATCAATTGAATCATGATGTGCATTGGACCTAGACCCTTTCAATTTCCTTGGTTCCGAAAAGGCCGTAGGGACGGATCATCAGAATGATCACCAGCACCACATAGGCGGCCACTTCCTTGAAGCCGGGCAGGTTGAAGACCTGCTGCATGAACCCGTCGGCCACGTTCTCCAGAACCCCAATGATCAAACCACCCAGGGCCGCACCGAGAAGGCTGTCCAGGCCTCCGAGGATCACCGCCGGAAAAACCTTCAAGCCCAGGTGTCCGAGCTGGGCGTTGATTCCGTTGATGTTGCCCAGAATGATGCCGCCGATGCTGGAAACCACCGCCGCGATGCACCAGGACAGGGCGAATATGTTCTTCACGCCGATGCCCATGGACTGGGCCGCCTGCTGATCCTGCGCCGTGGCCCGCATGGCGATGCCGGTCCGGGAATACTTGAAGAACAGGGCAAAGACAGCAAACAAAAGCGCGGAGAGGACAAAAGCCGCGATGTAAACCGGAGCCACCGGAACTCCGGCGATCCAGATCGGCGTCGTGGGCAGGATGGGCGGATAAACCCGGATCTGGGTGCCCCAGAAGAGCTGCACCAGGGACTTGAGAACCGTGGCCAGGCCAACGGTGACCATGATCACGCTGATAATGGGCTGCCCGATCAAGGGCCGTAAAATGACCCGTTCAATGCACAAGCCGAGAATCACGGAAAAAACCAGGGTCATGAAAAACGAAACCAGAAACGGCAGGCCCATCTGCACGGTCAGGGCGAAACAGATGTACGCCCCCACCATGACCATCTCGCCCTGGGCGAAATTGACGACCTTGGTCGCCTTGTAGATGATCACGAAGCCCAGGGCCACCAGACTGTAAATGCTGCCGACAACGAGACCGTTGACGATGAGTTGAAGGTAGTATTCCATGATTTGCGTCTATGTGGTTTTGGGGTCGTTGATGTTCAGTGGCTGAAACATTATTCATGCACCGAGGCGATCTGGATGGTTCCGCACATTTCCCGGATGCGCCCGTCCTGGTACTGAATGGCGGCAGTCAGATCGATGCAGGCGTCCGGCCCGTAGAGGGACTCGATCAGGCTGGCGTAGCGCTCCTCGACGACCTTGCGGCGCAGCTTGCGGGTTCGGGTCAATTCCCCGTCGTCGGCGTCCAGTTCCTTGAAAAGCAGGGCGAATCGCTTGATGCGCGTTGTTTTCGGCAAGGATGCGTTGATGTCCGCGATCTCACCGCGGATCAGATCGTAGACCTGTTCCTTGGATGCCAGATCCTGGTAGGTTGTGTACGTGATCAACCGGCTCTCGGCCCAGCGGCCCACGATTTCCGGATCAATGCTGATGATGGCCGCAAGATGGTCCCGATTCCGGCCCAGAACAACGGCTTCCCGGACATACGGGGAAAACTTGAGCTTGTTTTCCATGAACTGCGGGGAAAAGCGGGTTCCGTCAGCCAGATGCATGACGTCCTTGAGCCGGTCGATGACCACGAGCTGCCCGTTGTCCTTGAAAAAACCGGCATCCCCCGAGCGCAGCCAGCCATCCTGGATGGTCTCGGCCGTGGCTTCGGGATTGGCGTAGTAGCCCTGGAACACGGCCGACGAACGGGACAGGATTTCCCCTTCCTCGGAGATGATGATCTCGGTTTCCGGGATGGGTTCGCCCACGGAGTCGAAATCGATCCGGCCGTCCGCATGAATGCAGGATATGCCGGCAATTTCCGTCTGTCCGTAGATCTGTTTCAGATTCACGCCCAGGGCGTGAAAGAAACGAAAGGTGTCCGGGCCAAGAGCCGCGCCGCCGGTGGTGGCCGAACGGATTCGCGAGAAGCCCAGCCGGTCCCGCAACGGCCGGAACAGCCCGAAATCCGCCACGGCCCGCCCCAGTCGCAGCGCAGCTCCAGGCTTGGTTCCGGCCAGCAGACAGTCTGCATGGCGCATGCCCATGGGCAGCAGCAGATTGTACAGGAACCGCTTCAGCGGACTGGTTTCCATGATCTTGACCCGCACCCGAGCGGCCAGGTTTTCCCAGACCCGGGGCGGCGAAAATATCAGGTGGGGGCCGATTTCGCGAATGTTCTCCTGGACCGTGTCCGGTTCCTCCGGAAAATTAACGCAAAAGCCGAACAGCATGGCCGAGGCCACGGCCATCATCTGCTCGCCCATCCAGGCCAGGGGCAGAAACGAGACGAATTCGTCGCTGTCCCGCTTCGGGTCCACCCGCCCCAGATTCGCGGCCATGGACAGCAGGTTGCGGTGGGACAGCATGGCCAGCTTTGGCCGGCCGGTGGTCCCGGAAGTGGTGGCGATGAGACACGTGTCGTCGGGCTGGGTCTGATCGACCCAGGAGGCGAATTTGTCGATATCCCCGCGGCCCTGCTCGCAGATTCGTTCAAAAGGGTGCAGCCCTTCCTCGGTGGCCCCGGACAGCCCCTTGGGGTCGTGGTAGACGATGTATTTGAGGTGGGAAACCCGGCCCTTCAGAGAGAGCATCTTGTCCACCTGCTCCTGGTCCTCGGCCACGACCATCCGGCATTTGGTCAACGAGAAGATGTACTCGATCTCGTCCACCGGAGCGTCCTGGTACAATCCCAAAGCCATGCCGCCAATGGACTGCACGGCCAGTTCGGCCCAGAGCCACTCCGGGCGGTTGTCCCCGATCAGCACCAGCACGTCGCCCTTGCCCATGCCCAGCTTTTTCAGCCCGGCGGCGAATTCCGCGGTCTTGCGCAGATAATCGTCCCAGGAATACGGCTGCCAGATGCCCCACTCCTTCTCCCGCAAAGCGGTCTTGGCGCCGTAACGTTTCGCATTGTCCAGCAGCAATCGGGGCAGGGTCGATTCGTGCCCTTTCCCGTTGCGATGATGATCTTCCTGCATTGATTCTTCCGTATTCGTGCGTGTCTTGTCCGACGACGAACCAAAACCCCATGGTCGGGTCCGGCGTCATGTTCAGAGGTCGAAGGCGCCTCTTTCGGCAATTTTCAGTTCATGGACCGGCGGTCATCTTCCGATGAAGGCTGCATTGTCGCTGCCGAGATATGCGGCGATGACGTCGGGATCCGACTGAACCTGGGCTGGAGTTCCGGCGGCCAGGATCTGCCCGAAATCCAGAACCACGACATGGTCGGAAATATCCATGACAACGCCCATATCGTGCTCCACCAGGAGAATGGTGATGCCCCATTCCTCGTTGATGTCCAGGATGTAGCGGGCCATGTCCTCGGTTTCTTCCAGGTTCATTCCGGCCATGGGTTCGTCCAGCAGCAGCAGTTCCGGTTCTCCGGCCAAAGCCCGGCCCAGCTCAACCCGCTTCTGGACCCCGTAGGGCAGCTTGCCGGCAACCTGATGCCGGTAGGGCGACAGGCCCAGGAAATCGATGATTTCCTCGATTCGCCGCCGATGCAGGTCTTCCTTGCGCCGGGCCTTGCCCCAATAGCAAAGTGAGGACAGCAACCCGTAATCCAGGCGAACATGACGTCCGACCATCAGGTTGTCCAAAACGCTCAAGCCCTTGAACAGCGCGATGTTTTGAAACGTTCGGGATAGGCCGGCCTTGACCCGGTCATGGGCAGCCATGGGAAGCAGGTCTCGCTCGATGAGGGTGATCCGACCTGCATCAGGGTGGTAGCGGCCGCTGATGCAGTTGAGCATGCTCGTCTTGCCCGCGCCGTTGGGACCGATAAGGGATGCAATCTGCCCTTTTTCAACGGTGAATCCGACGTTCAGCAGGGCGGCCAGACCCCGAAAGGTCAGGGTTACGCCCTGGACTTCCAGCAAGGGCATGATCAGCACCATTCCTTGGCGAAATCACACGGGCCGACAATGTTGTAGTTGCGCTCCAGCAATGCCTTGATGATTGGCGCGGGATCGTCCATTTGCACCCGGATGACCACCATGCGTTTGCCGTTGTGATAGAAGGTGGCCGTGGAAATGATGCTCACGCTCATGTCCGCGATGAGGCCGGAGACCTCGGCGATGACGCCGGTGCGTTCCTCGACCTCGAAGACGATGCGTGAACCGCCCTGGGCCAGCCCCATCTCCTCCACCAGCACGTCCAGCATCACATTGCGGTTGATGTAGCCCAGCAGGTTGTTTTTGGAATCCACCACGGGCAGCCCCGCCAGGTCCTCGTCGAACATGATCTTGGCCGCTTCCTCGATTTCCATCTGCGGAGGAATGGATGGGATGTTCTTGAGGATCAATTTCTCTACGGTCAGTTTGGACATCAGATAGTTCAGTTCATGGCGGCTCAAGGTGGTCACGGGCGAAGGCAGGGCCGCCCTGACGTCTTCCTTGCGCACGGCGCCGAGAAACCGATTCTGCTGATCAACCGCCATGAGCATCCAGAGGCGGTTTTTTTCCATGATCTTGTCCGCTTCCATCACCAGTGTCGCGGGGGTGATGGTGGGCATGTCCGTGATCATTTTCAGTCCGACATACATGGCGGAGTGCTCCTTGAGGCTTGAGAAGGCGTGAGTATGAAAAAGGTCAACCAAGTGACGTCGCAAGCAGAACGTTGTCCATGTCTTTCTCCGCGAACGGCGATATCGCTGCATGAACGGAACAAAGTCTGGCGGAATCGTTGTCTGTCAGTGTCGCGACTGATAATCCCTCAGCGTCTTTGAGTCCAGTAAAGATTGCAGCGCCAAGGAGTTGAGGAGGGGCCCATGGTCATCATCACGGTTCGGTCCCGGTCGTGCATCTCTGGACGAGTTCCCTGGATTGCGATAATGACTGTTTCATGCATGAAATGTCCATCGCCGAATCGCTTATACGTATGGTGGAGGCGGAAATGGCCAATCACGGCCTGCGAACCGTCCACCGGATCAAGATCAAGCACGGCGCCCTTTCCACCATGGTGCCGGACGCTCTGGATCTTGCATTTGAAATCATGACCAAAGGAACGGCCCTGGAAGGGGTTGTCATCGAGTACGAAAAGGTGCCGCTGACAATGCGGTGCAATGCCTGCAACGCCACATTCTCTCCGGAAGTGCAGAGTCTGCATTTTGCTCCCTGCCCGTCTTGCGGCGAAGAGTTTGGCCATACCGTGATCAGCGGCAAGGAAATGAACCTCGAACAAATCGAAGGAGATTCGTAAGCCATGGCCAAGATCATCCCCGTGATCCGCAATATCCTGGAAGCCAACGACCGTCTGGCTGACCAGCTCCGAAACCTCTATGCCGCCAACAAACTGCTCGCTCTGAACCTGATGAGTTCTCCGGGAGCAGGCAAGACTTCCCTGCTGGAACGAACCTTGACCGACCTGCGGGAAGAATTGCGCATGGCCGTGATCGAGGGCGATCTGCAGACCGACAACGACGCCCAGCGCGTGGCCGCCACCGGCGCCCAGGCCGTACAGATCAACACGGACGGCGGATGCCATCTGGACAGTTCCATGATTCTGGAAGCATTGAAGCAGATGGATCTTGCCGAGTTGGACGTCCTGTTCATCGAGAACGTGGGCAACCTGGTTTGCCCCGCGGAATTCGACTTGGGCGAGGAAGCCAAGGTAACCCTGCTCAGCGTCACCGAGGGCGACGACAAGCCGGAAAAGTATCCGATGATGTTCGCCCAGTCCAAGGTGATGCTGCTCAACAAGATCGATCTGCTGCCCTATGTGGATTTCGATCCCGACAAGGCCGCACGATTTGCCCGGGCGTTGAATCCGGAAATACTTGTCTTTCCGGTGTCCTGCCGCACCGGGGAAGGACTGGAGGCCTGGTACGAATGGCTCCGCAACGCCGCGCGAAAAGCCGGGAAGTAAGGCCCGTCCATCGCAAGCTAAAAAATGGCGAACCACAGGTTCGCCATTTTTTATGAGCAGAATAGGACTGATGGGACGAATATGACCTATCAGCCCCATTCTGTATATGTAGTTAAAATTACATCTGGATCCTGCCCTCCGCTACTCCAGCAGTTGCAGTATCTGCTCATATGCACCCGGAAACATGGCCACTTCATCAATCCGGACGTCCACGTACGTTTCTCCGTTGCCCGGGCCGATGAGCACGGTGGACATGCCGAAGTCCTTGGCGGTTTTGAGATTCAGGGCCATGTCCTCGACCATGATGCATCGCGAACCCGCGAATCCTAGTCGCTTCAAGACCTCCCGGTATGGTTCCGGATACGGCTTGGGCCGGTAGGACGCCAGGCGGACATCAAATATTTCCGTAAACACTTCGCGAATCCCCAGGGCTTCCAGAACCCGGTGCGCATGCCCCAGGGAACCGTTGGTCAGGATGACCTTCGTTCCCGGCAAGGCGGCCAGCGCTATTGCCAATTCCGGACAAGGCTGCAGGACATCCACGACATTCACGTCATGGACGTATTCCAGGTATTCCTCCGGATCGACGCCATGGTGCAGGGTCAGTCCAACCATGGTCAGGCCATATTCCTGCCAGTAGCTCCGACGCAGATGGTCCACCTGGTCCTCGGGAATGCCCGCGTGTTCCATCATATACTTGTTGATCCGGGCGTCGATGAGTGGGAAAAGCGAGGCCGAAGCCGGGTACACAGTGTTGTCGAGGTCAAATATCAGTGCATCGATCATTTTATCACTCAAAATCTCATTTTCACGGCATCGAAAGTCTTCCAATCCTGCCTGAGCAGCCGTTTTTCAGGCAGCGGGCCTGCCAGAAACAACCGCGAAACATGACCTCAGCCCTACGTGCGAGTCAAGGGGTTGCCAGCTTCGTCGGTAATTGACAGTATGCATACCGATTGAGTCGGAGAACCACAACCGTTCGGAGTTTCCCCCATGAGCAAACTGCGTTTGACGATCTGCGGCCTTGTCGCCTTGTTCGCCGTGCATCTTTGGCCTCTGCAAGCCGATGCGGATTCCAAGGCAGAACAGCGAGTGCTTTTCCTGCAAGCCGAGGAAGCCCTGCGCAAGGGGCAGCAGCAGACGTACCGCAATCTTCTGCCCCGGCTTGAAGGGTATCCGCTTAAACCCTACCTGCTGGGACAGGATCTGGAAAGAAGACTGTGCCCAACATTGTCCCATGAGGTCCGCTCCTTTCTGGAAAAATACGGTGACTCTCCGGTGGCGGATTCCCTGCGTCGAAAATGGCTCGCTGAACTGGCGAAACATCGCCGTTGGAATGATTTCCTGCAGGATTACACTTCGCAATCCAATGAGAACCTGCAGTGCCTCTACGGTCAGGCCCTGCTCGGGGCCGGCAAAACAGACCAGGCCATGGAACAGGCCAGGGTGATGTGGTTGTCCGGGAAATCACGGCCCAAAAGCTGCGACCCATTGTTTGAAGCCCTGATCAACAGCAAGGGGTTGACCAGGGAACTGGTTATCCAGCGCATCCAACTTGCCATGAACGCCGGACAGATCTCGCTGGTCCGCTATCTGAGCCGCTTTCTGCCTGCCGAGGAGGACAAGGCCTGGGTGGCCTACTGGCAAAGCGTTGATGAATCCCCGCGCCTGGTGTTGGACCGGAACTGGAAAGGCGTGGAAAATGATTTCGTGATTCCGGTCCTGACCCACGGCATCCGCAAGCTGACCCGCGTTGACGCTTCCAGAACCGCCGCGGACTGGGACCGGCTGAAGTTGCGGCATGGGTTGATCGGGGAACGATTTACGGCCATTGAAGAAGATATCGCCTTGTTCATGAGTCTGCGCTTTGAGGACGGCGCGCTGGAAAGAGTGGGCTCGATGCCTGGGGATTTGCGCAGCGACCGTCTTCGGGAATGGGGAGTCCGGGCCGCCCTGCGCCATCTGGATTGGCCCCAGGTCCTGCATATGGTGGATGGCCTGACCGAGCTTCAGAAAGCGGAGCCGCGCTGGCAATACTGGCGCGCCCGGGCCCTGGAACAAACCGGATGGACGGAGCAGGCGGTGGCGACATATGAAGCGCTGGCCACGGCGTCTCATTATTTCGGCATGTTGGCGGCGGACCGGCTCGGCCGGCCCTATAACGTCGCCCACGCACCCATTGCGGTGACATCGGAGCAAATTGCCGTGGTTCGTCAGGACGCCGGTCTGCAGCGTGCAGTGGAATTGTTCGCGCTGAAACGGTATGGCCCGGGCCGCAGCGAATGGCAGAAGGCTTTGGGCAGACTCGATGGCAACCAGTCCCAAGCCGCGGCCCGGTGGGCACAAGAGATCGGCTGGCATGACCGGGCGATCACGGCAGCGGTCTCCGCCGGGCATTGGACGGACATGGATATCCGGTTTCCCCTGCCGCATACGGCTGCCATCGCCACGCAAAGCAGCGCCAGGAACCTTAATCCGGCCTGGGTCTACGGCGTGATGCGCCAGGAAAGCATGTTCATGGAAGATGTCGGTTCTTCGGCGGGCGCGCTGGGCCTGATGCAGATCATGCCTCAGACCGGCAAGCGGATTGCCGGGTGGCATGGAGAACAGTTAAGCAATTCCCGGCTTCTGCTCCAGCCGGACCGGAACATTCGATACGGGACGACCTATCTACGTCGGCAGTTGGACGACCTGCAAAACCACTACGCCTTGGCCACTGCCGCCTATAATGCCGGACAGCATCGGGTGAAGGGCTGGCTTCCCCGGGAAACCGACCTTCCTGCTGATGTCTGGGTGGAAACCATCCCCTTCAATGAAACCCGGAATTATGTCGAGCGCGTGCTGTGCTACACCGCAATCTATGAACACCGCCTCGGCAAGTCCCCCACCCGCCTCAGCGCACGTCTGGCCCCGGTCAGACCCCTGAACGGATCAACCCAGGTGGCGGAGGGAAAAGAGGTGAGCGGGACAAGCGCGCACTAATTCGTCGCTACCAGTCCCGTTTCCACCCTGCCACCCGGATGCAGTCCTTGGGGCAGAACGCCGCGACCTGGGTCACCTGATCTCGGGGTCCGGTGGGCGACTTGAGTACTGGTCTGTCCAGTTCATCGTCCCAGCCGAACACCTCCGGACACATTTCCTCGCACGCCTGGCAGCCCGAGCAAGGACCCAGGTCCAATTCCAGGTCGGCCATTGTTTCCGTCCGTGTCGACTTTTCCATGTGAACATCCCCATCGCGGGCTTTGTTTTGGTGATTGGTATCTATGCAGCACATGCTGTGCATGACCATTTCCCAGCACTGGATTCCGGCTTTCGCCGGAATGACATCGGGGCATGCCATTTCAATATTGGTCATACCGGCGAAGGCCGGCGCTGACGCTATCCAGATTTTTTTCTGGATCTGCTGAATAGTTACGGTGATTGTAATTACTCAGCTGCGTTCCGGCTTATCTCGATTTTTCGGCATCGCAACTCCTTCGCCGGCTTCGTAACATCGAACCATTGCGTGATAAACAGCACTACGTGCTCCATGCGTCAGGCAATGGTTCGATGAACGAAACCTGGATCAGGCAGACAGGCGATGCCGAAAAATCGAGATAAGCCGGAACAATCCGGATCGTGTTGCGAAATGTGCCGAGTAGTTTACTGGTGATTTCAGATCGCTTGCACCTGCCGCCTCGGCCTCCCCAATAGCGATCACGAAAGCCGAAAGCGCCATTTTCGATCCGGATCAACCGGGTTGCGAAGCAGGTGCATCCAGGGCGCAGGCCGGATCAGCGAAAAAGGCGGAGTGAATGGCGGTGACGGCCTTGTGCAGGGTATGCTCCCGCACAATAAAGTACAGCGCCACCGGAGAGGGACCGAAGGCGATCATCTCGATGTTCACCCTGCAGCCGGCGGCCGCGCTGAAGCAGGCCGCGGCAATGCCCGGCTTGGTGGACAACCCCTTGCCCACCACGGCGATCAAGGCAATATTCTCGTTTTTTTCCAGCTTGCGGTACGGGCGAGGCTGCAGCGTGGCCAGAGCCTGGGCCGCCGGCTCCAGATCCCCGCGGGAAAGGAGCAGGCTGATGCAGGTCTGGGAGGTGACCACGGACTTGATGTTCACGCCCCGTGCGGCCACGGCGTTGGCCACTTCGCCAAGAATTCCCCGCCGGACGCCCACGCCTGAAGCATGAACCTTGAGGATGGCAATATCCGTTGTATAGGCCACGCTCTTGATCACGCCCGCATCCGCCTTGCCGCGGGCCGTGATCCGGCTGCCCACCTCATCGGGACGCAGCGTGTTCTTGATGGCGATGGGCAAGCCTTTTTTGCGCAACGGCTCCACGGTTCGCGGATGCAGGATCTTGGCGCCGAAGTAGGCCAGTTCCGCGGCCTCGTCATAAGACAGTTCGGAAATCAGCCTGGCCTCGGGCACGAACTTGGGATCCGCGCTCAGGAATCCATCCACGTCCTTCCAGATTTCCAGAACCTCGGCTCCGGAGATCGCCGCCATCACGGCCGCCGAATAGTCACTGCCCCCCCGGCCGAAAGTGGTCGTCTCCCCGGAGGCATTCACCCCGTAGAACCCGGGAATGATGGTGACCTGGCCGTTGCTGAGATGAGGTAGAAGCCGCTCATGGAAATGCTTTTCCGAGGGTGTCAGCAGGGCCGAGGCATCTCCGAACTTTCCGTCCGTGACCACGCCGATTTCCTCAGGCAGGCGACAGGACGCCTTGCAACCGCGCGCGTTCAGGATCGCGGCAAGCAGCTGGGCGCAGATCCGTTCGCCGAAGCTGCTGATGGCGTCTTCCATTTTCGGCGTGATGTCCCCGGTATAGTGCAGGCCGTAGAACAGCCTCTCCAGTCTGGCCAGGGATTTGCCAAGCTCCCGGGCATAGGTCCGGATGTGCTGCTCTTCATGGATCAGGTGCCTGGCCACGAGCATGTGCTTGTGTTTCAGGCGGTCCACGATCCGGCACACGGCCTCCTCCTCGGCCACGGCCTGGGACATGGCGGACAGCAGCAGGTCGGTCACGCCGCCCAGCGCCGAGACCACGACAATATTGCCTCGACCCCGCGTGACCAGCAGGTCCAGGATCGCGGCGATGGTCTCCTTGCCGTTGAGGCAGCCGCCGCCGATTTTAATGACTTTCACGGTTGGAGTGCTCTCTGAAGGGACTGATGCAAGAGGTGATGCGTTTCCATGAGAAAAAACCGTAACTACTCAAAAATGTCGGGCACGGCCTGCTTGTCGCCTTCCACCTGGATTCCCGCTTTCGCGGGAATGACTTCATAGAGAAGGAATTTCCAAGCACGTCATACCCGCGAAGGCGGGCATCCAGGCCATGCTTGCCGCAATTTATCGAGCAGTTACAAAAACGCTCGGCTACTGAACCGCCTCGAAATGGCTGGTCCGTTCGATGGGCGTGAAGCCGGCTTGAACTATGGCCTGGGTAATCTGGTCCCGGGTCATGCCTTTCGGCGACGTGGCCCCGGCGGCATGCCCGATGCGTTCCTCGACAATGGTTCCGTCCAGGTCGTCGGCGCCATACCACAAGCCCATTTGGGCCGCCTTGACGCCGGTCATGACCCAGTACGCTTTCAAATGTGCGAAGTTGTCCAGAAAAATTCGGGAAATCGCGAGCATGCGCAGGATGTCGAGTCCGTCCGGTCCCTTGGCCCGAAGTTCATTATGATGGGGCTGGTACGGCAAGGGGATGAAGCACAGAAAACCTCCGGTGCGATCTTGCAGGTCCCGCAATGCCAGAAGGTGTTCCAGGCGGTCCCGCCACGTTTCCACATGCCCAAAAAGCATGGTGGCATTGGAAGGAATGCCCAGCTCATGGGCCAGTTGATGGATTTCCAGCCACTGCTGACCTGATATTTTTTCCGGGCACAGCTTTTGACGCAACGCCGGCGAAAAGACTTCCGCGCCACCGCCGGGCAGGGCGTCCAGGCCGGCCTGACGCAGGTCTTCCAGAACCTGGCGCGGGGAAATGTTGCCGCGCTCAGCCAGAAAAGCCACTTCCACGGCGGTGAAGGCCTTGACCGAGGCGGCGGGACGGGCTTTTTTCACGCCCTGCACGATTTCAGGATAGTATTCGTAGGGGAGATCGGGATTTAATCCACCGACAATATGTATTTCCCGGATTGGATCGTCGTGACGGGAACTAACCCGCTCCACGGCCTCGGACACGCTCAGCGTATAGGCGTCCCGGTCTCCGCTTTGACGGCTGAATGCGCAGAAACGGCAGGCGTTCTGGCAGATGTTGGTGTAGTTGATGTGCTGGTTGTAAACAAAATAGGCTTTCCGGCCATGGCGAGCAGTCCGGCGGGTCAGAGCCACACGTCCCAGGCTATGGATGTCGGCCTCCTGGGCCAGAGCCAGGGCCTCGTCCAGCGTCAGCCGTTCCCCTTGCGCGGCCTTGTCCAAGATTTGCGCCGACACGTTGTTCGTCCTTTCAAACATGATTTGTAACTGTGAACTCAGTTCTCATGCAAGCATGAAACAGGTCCGGGTTGCCTTGATCTTGCGGATTTGCAAGATCAAGGCAACCCGGACCTGAGTTACGTAGTTACCTGATTTGTTACTTGAATACCCATACCGGTCCCTGAATCCGCAATTCATCCTCGACCGACCCGAGAATGCGCTTCCAGATCGGCCGTTGCCGTGTCGGATCCTCGACCAGTTCAAATTGATCGTCAATTCCGGCCAGTTCACGAAGCAGGTCCAGGGCTTCCTCCCGACCGCCGAGCACGTCCACCAAACCGTAGTCCAGAGCCTGCAGTCCGGTCATGATCCGGCCGTCGGCCACCTTTTCCACGTCTTCCAGCGTCAGGTCTCGTCCCGCGGAAATGGCCCGCACGAACTGGGCGTGCATGTCCATGACCACGGCCTCCAGGTAGGCGCGTTCCTTCTCGGTAAGTTCCTCAAAGGGCGATCCGGTTGTCTTGAATTGCCCGCTGGCGATGGCATGGCGGCGAATGCCCAGTTTTTCCATCAGCCCTTGCAGATTGGTCAATTCCATTCTGACGCCGATGCTGCCGGTCAGCGTACCGGGATTGGCCACGATTTTGTCGCCGGCCACGGCTATGTAATACCCGCCGGATGCGGCGACCGCCCCCATGGAAACGACCACGGGCTTTTTGTCCCGCAACCGCTCAAGAGCGCCGTGCAGCTCCTGGGAGGGCCCCACCACGCCGCCGGGCGAATCGACCCTGACCAGAACTGCCTTGACGCGGGGATCTTCCCGAAGCCGCCGAATCCAGTTCAGGGTGTCCGTGGCGTCGACAATCATGCCCTCGACATGGACCAGCCCGATCTTCGGCTTGCCGAAAGACAGGAAAGACTCAGGGTGCTTATCGGTATAGGAACGCCAAACGGCCATGACCCCCGAAAAGAGGGCCACGGCCGTAAACATCAGCAATAATCCAAAGAGGAACGGATGACGCTGACTGAATCGAGGCTTACTCTGTTCCATCCTCAATGTTCTGCCGAATCAAGTCGCCAAGGTTGGTGCTGGCGGCCTGGGTGGTCGCACCGGCAGTTCCATGGAACTCACGTCCCTTCTTCAGTTCATCTTCCTCAAGCGCCTTGATGGACAGCCCCAGACGTCGCTCATCCGCGCTGACGTGGATGACCTTGGCCTGAATAACCTGGTTCTCCTGGAACAGTTCGCTGGGCTTCTTGATCTTCTTGCGGCTGACCTCGGAAACGTGGACCAGGCCTTCAATACCCTCTTCAACCTCGATGAAAAGGCCGAAGTCCGTGATGTTGGTCACTGTTCCGGAAACCGTGGAGCCGACCGGGTAGCGGGTCGGAACCAGAGACCAGGGATCCTCGTTGAGCTGCTTAATGCCCAAGGTGAATTTCTCGCTGTCCTTGTCCACGGTGAGCACCTTGGCCTGGACAATGTCCCCGACCTTGAAAATCTCACTGGGGTGGCGGACCTTCTTGGTCCAGGAAATGTCCGAGACATGGATCAGGCCGTCAATGCCGTCCTCGATGCCCACGAACATTCCGAACTCGGTGATGTTCTTGATGGTTCCTTCAAGCACGGTTCCATCGGGATATTTCTCGCCCACCACATCCCAGGGATTGGGCGCAACCTGCTTCATGCCCAGGGAAATGCGCTTTTTCTCCTGATCCACGCCCAGGACGATCACGTCCACGGCATCGCCGACCCGGACCATCTGGGAAGGATGGCGCAATTTCCGCGTCCAGGACATTTCAGAGATGTGCACAAGGCCCTCGACGCCGGGCTCCAGTTCCACGAAGGCGCCATAGTCCACCAGGTTGGTGACCTTGCCCGTCAAACGTGTGTCCTCGGGAAATTTCGCGGCAATGTTGGTCCACGGATCCGCAACCAATTGCTTCAAGCCAAGGGAAACCTTCTGATGCTCCTTGTCGAAATTGAGGACCATCAGCTCCAGTTCGTCGCCGATCTGAACCATTTCCTTGGGATGGCGAATGCGCTTCCAGGCCATGTCCGTGATGTGCAGCAGGCCGTCAAGCCCGCCCAGATCGACGAAGACGCCATAATCCGTAATATTTTTGACCTTGCCCTCGACCTTCTGACCTTCCTCGATGTTCTGCAGCAAGGTTTGACGCATACTGTCACGCTCTTCTTCCAGAAGGACACGGCGGGAAACGATAACGTTGCTGCGGCGACGATTCACCTTGAGAACCCGGAACTCGAATTCCTGCCCTACCAGGGCGTCCATGTCCGGGACCGGCCGTAAATCCACATGGGAGCCGGGAAGGAATGCTTCCACCCCGTCCACGTCCACGTGGTAACCGCCCTTGATGCGTTTGGTGATCTGGCCGGTGATGACTTCATTGGAATCCAGGACCGCTTCAAGCTTGTCGAAAAGTTGCATCCGCTTGGCTTTTTCCCTGGACAGCAGAATCGAGCCTTCGCCTTCGTTCTTCTTGATGACGTAGACGTCGATCTTGTCGCCCAGAGCTACGGTCACATTACCCTCGTGATCCTTGAACTCCTGGGCGGGAATCTGGCCTTCGGACTTGAAATTCACGTCCACAAGGACGTAATCTCCATCAATCTTGACCACTTCCCCTTGGACGATGCAGCCTTCATCGACATCTCCAAAATCATCTTTGAGATACTGCTCCAGCTCTGCCTCGAAGTCGAGTTCCATCTCCTCGGCAAATTGATCCTGCGTTTCAGTTGTGTTGTTCATTCTGTTCCCCCTGAACCTTGTCCTAACGACAAATAATTTTGCAACCTCCCTAGCAGATCGCAGCGACAATGACAACTGTCTTCCGGCAATCCGACAATTTTTGGATGATTGAGAATCGCCCTGTCCGCAATCAGCGCAGCGCCACGAGATCGTATGTCTTGGACTCGACAATGGCGGCCCGGACCAGGTCGCCGGATTGGATGTCCGCACCGCTGACGTACGTCATGCCGTCCACCTCCGGTGCCTGAAACCAGACCCGCCCTTCAAAGAGCCCCGGCCACTCCGGGCTGGGGCGTTCCACGAAGACCTCCATCTCCTGATCCTGGTATTGGGTGAGAATCTCGGCGCTGATGCCGGCCTGCAGTTCCATCAGCCGGTCTCGGCGCCTGGCCTTGGTCCGCGGCCCCACCTGGCCGGACAGGGTTGCGGCCCTGGTTCCCGGTTCGGGGCAGAACCCAAACACGCCCAGATGATGGAAACGGGTCTCGGCCACGAAGTCGAACAATCGCTGAAAATGATGGGGACGTTCCCCTGGGTAGCCGACAATCACGCTGGTCCGCAGGGCAGCACCGGGAAAATGCTCGCGTACCCGCTGCACGGTTTGGCGCGGATCCTTGGCAAAGGGCCGTCCCATTGCCCGCAGGATGTCCGGATGGGCATGCTGGACCGGAATGTCGAAATAGGGCAGCAACGGCGGCCCAAGTTCCGCCATGAACCGCAGCAGGCGGGGCGTCAGTCCGGCAGGATAGAGATACATCAACCGCAGCCAGTGCAACCCGGACAGCCTGACCAATCTGCCAAGCAGGGTTTCCAATCCGTGGCGCAAGTCCAGATCCCGGCCGTAGGAGGTCAGATCCTGGGCAACAAGGATCAGTTCCCGGACGCCTTGGTCCAGAATCGTCTCCGCCTCCCGAACAACCGCGTCCAGGTCCATGCTCCGTCGCGGCCCTCGAATGGATGGAATCGTGCAGAAATGGCAGCGGTGATTGCACCCTTCGCCGATTTTCAGATAGGCAAAGACAGGCTTCGTGCTCAAGGCACGCAGGGCGGGCAAGTCCTGAGCGGGCAGTTCAAAATCGACCAGGGGGCGAAGCCGGGGCCGCAGTTCGCGCTCCTCCTCCACGGCCAGCCACAAGTCGACCTCGGGGATGGCCGTGCGCAGTTCGGATCCATGGCGCGATACCAGGCAACCGGCCACCACGAGCAAAGGCCGCGGAGACAGCTCCTTGATTTGATCCGCCGTCTCCAGGATGACCCGGGTGGATTCCTCAACAGCCGGGGCAATGAATCCACAGGTGTTGATCAAAACGATCCGGGCCTGTCCGATGTCGTCCACCGGCCGAATGTTCCCCAGATCGCCCAGCATGCGTTCGGTATCCACCCGGTTTTTGGGGCACCCAAGGCTGATGCAGTAGATGGCCGTCCCTGCGCAAGATTGCCGGGTTTGGGGCGGATTTCCGGATTGAAAAAGCGTGTTCGATGTCATTTGAGATTTCCGCGTTAAATGGAACGCCGTTATTCAGCACATGCGGTGCATCACCATTGCCCAGCACTGGATTCAGGCTTTCGCCGGAATGACGCATCGGAGCAAGCGGTTTTCATGTCAGTCATACCGGCGATGGCCGGCGATGGCCGGCGCTATCGCTATCCAGATCATTTTTCCGGTTCTGCTGAGTAGGTGCAATGGAATGATCGAAAGTCTTGGGCAGGGAGACGATCAGGTGGGTTCCATGTTCTTCGGAGCTGGTGAACCGAATATCCCCCTGGTGAGTCCTGGCAATGAGCATGGCGCTGTAGGTACCGATGCCGGTGCCGTGATTTTTTTCGCAGGTTACGTAGCGATCGAAAAAATTATGGCGGATCTGTTCCGGAATGGCGCCGAAATTGTGGATGTCGATTTCATGATGGTTCTTTGTGGAGCAAACGGCAATGGTAATGGTCGATCCATGAGGCGCGGCATCCACAGCGTTCTGGATCAGATTCGCGAACAACGATTCCAGCAGAATCGCTTCCCCGGAGATCTGTCTGGAATCCTCCCAGGTCAGGGGCCTATTCTCCAGCAGATACTTGAATTGCAATGCCTTGGCTTGGGCGGAAGGTTGAAATTCCTCATGCAGGGAACGCAGCAGCTTGATCAGATCAAAAGGCTCGGGCTGCAACCTGTACGTCTGTTCCTCCATCTTGAACAGGGCCATGGAATGGCCGATCATGTGCAGCAGTTTCATGGCGCTTTGATAGATCGTGGCCACGATCTCCCGCTGCCGGTCCGGAAGGTCGTCCCGAAGCATGAGCTTGGCAAGACCGCCGATACCGGTCAGCGGAGATTTCAGGTCATGGCGAATCATCCGTTCCACATCGGCGCGCATCAGTTCCATGCGCTTGATCTCGGTGATGTCCGTGAGCATGCCGTTCCAGAGAATTTGTCCATCTTTCCCGACGGAGGCCAGGGCGCTGTTCTTGAACCATTTCTTCCCATCACCACTGTCCAGGGCGAACTCGAACTCGACAAGGCTGGCCGAGGGTTTGGTCGCGGTCAGGGATCCGGAGAATTGGTTTCGGACATCCGGGCCGGCCATGGAGAAGAACGGTTCCGGATCCTGGATTGCTCGTTCCGGCGGCAGGCCGAACAAACTCCGAAGTCCGTCGCTGATAAAGGTGAACCGCCCCTGGCCGTGCGGGTCGGCGCTGTACTGGTAGACCACGCCGGGAATGTTCGCCGTCACCTCGGTCAGCAGCTTCTTGCTGGCCATGAGCGCCTGCTCGGCGCTGGTCCGTTCCGTGATGTCCTGGATGGTCTCGATGGCTCCGATCACCCGGCCCCGTTCGTCGCGGCATCGGGCCGCCAGAAAATAAATGAATCTGGGCTTGTCCTGGATGATCAGCCGGTCCGTTGCCTCGAATGCCTCGGGAATAAAAGAACTGGGCCGCAGGTTCTTGTCCTTGTACAAGGCCTGGATCGTGTCCTGGTCCATGTCCAGGACCAGATCCGCCAGTACGGGCCTGACAGCACCGGAGTAGAAAATTCGCGAGTCCACCGGCTTGCCCAGGCATTGGGCCTTTGGAACTCCGGTCAGGATTTCACAAGCCCTGTTCCAAAAAATGACCCGGTGACTGGTGTCAATGACAAAGGTGGCGATGGGATTTCCGTCAAGCAGCACGGCAAGCTGCTTGCGGCGTTGCCGCAGCAGATTCTTGGCCTGCCTGCGCTGGGTGATGTCCTGGATGACGACCAAAAAGGCTTCCTGTCCATTCCAGGTTGTTTTTTTCAACGTGACTTCCACCGGAAAGAGGCTGCCGTCGAGACGCTGGGCGACCCAATGGAAATCAATGGACTGGTCCGTGTCCAGACGGAGTTGAATTTCAGCGAATTTTTCCAGAGGCCCGCGCGGGCGAAACAATTCCCGGCATAAATTCAGCTTCTTGAGTTGTTCCTTGGGCGCCTGAAACAGCTGCGTCGCGGTTTGATTCAGGTCAATGGTCTCCTCTACCTGATTAATAATGAAGATGGCCTCGGGCGCATCTTCGAACAAAGCCCGTAGATTTGCCACGGAACCCCGCAAGTCCTCCATGGCGCGGCGATCCTTCCCATGGCGGGAGACAAGGCGGGCGATCTCGGCATTTGCGGCATCCAGTGCAGCCTGCAAACGGGTGACTTCATCCTGTGGAGTGGGCATAACATGACCAAAAAGTATTTTATGGAGTCTTCGCCTGCAGAATATTGTTGCGAAGCAGCATCAGACGCACCGTGTCGACCATCTGGCCCCAAAAACCCGCCTCTTCTGCTTCGGAAAACGCAAACAGATCCCGTTCCGCAAGCACTTCTTCCCCCAGAGCCACATGCAGCGTGCCCACCTTCTGGCCGCGGAACACAGGTCCGAAGACCGGATCGGTCAGGTACAGGGAAATGCGACGATCCAGGTAACCAAGCTGTCCTTTGGGGATGGTGATGAAAATATCGTCCATGATCCCGTAGGAAAGTTCCGATTGGCGGGTTTTCCAGAGTTTGAGGGCCCCGAGGGGTTCATCCCGGGCATACAGCCTGTGGGTTTCATAGCGGCTGAATCCGTACTCCAGCAACTGCTGGTTGAGCCGGGTCCGGGCCGCCACCGAATCGCAGCCGAGAACAACGGCAATCAGACGCATTTCGCCACGCTGGGCAGAGGTGGCCTGGCAATATCCCGCGGCCCGCGTAAAGCCCGTCTTGATTCCGTCCACGGAAGGATCGCGGTGAAGCAGGCGGTTGCGGTTGGCCTGCCTGATGTTGTTGTGTTCAAATTCGCGGATGGAATGCAGGCTGTACAGGTAGGGGTGCTCGTGCATCAGGGCCAGGGAAAGCCTGGCCAGATCCCGGGCCGTGGTATGGACGCCCGGTGCGGGCAAGCCGGTGGCGTTGGCAAAATTGGTTCTGGTCATGCCCAGGTCCTGGGCAGCCTGGTTCATCATCTTGACGAACTCGCCCTCACTGCCCGCGATATGTTCAGCCAGGGCCACACTGGCGTCATTGCCGGACTGGACGATGATGCCGTGCAGCAGCGCGGCCACGGAGACCTCGGAATTCAGGTCCAGAAACATGCGCGAGCCGGTCATCCGCCAGGCGTTGCGGCCCACCCGGACCATGTCCGTCATGAAAAGCCGACCCGCGTTCAGTTCGCGGCCGGCAACGTAGACGGTCATCATTTTGGTCAGACTGGCCGGTTCACGCAGCGCATCGATATTGTGGCTCACCAGGAGCCGACCGCTGTGGGCGTCCATGAGCAGATAGGCTTCGGCGCCGCCGCTGGGCTTTGCGACCACCGGCTCCTGAACCAGGTCCGTCTGAGCCCAAACCACGGACAGGGGCAGGTTGAAAAGCAGCATGGCCCAAATCACAAGGCTGAATACAGCCATCTTTAATCGCAACGTCCAGCAGTCATATCGCGGCATTTTCATATTCCTGTCGTTTGGTTTCCAGTTCGTCCCAGCGTCGATACAATCTCGCCACTTCCTCCTCTGCCTGCCGCAACTGATCGGCCAATGTCGTCAGCTTTTCCGCGTTGCATGCAATTTCAGGATCTTCAAGAGCTTTCCGGACCGTCAGCTCATCTTCTTCGGCTCGGAATATCATTTCTTCCATGACGTCCAATTCCCGCTGTTCGCCATAGGACAACTTGTTCTTCCGTGGTTTGGGCTTGGTTGATTTCGCCGCGGGCTTGTCGTCCGCCTTTCCGTCAGCATTGCGCGCCGCCAGCCACTGGGCATGATCGGCGAACCACTGGGCCTCCCCCGAACCGTCCAGGGCCAGCAGTCGGTCGCACAAGGTATCCAGCAGATACCTGTCGTGGGTGATCAGGACAATGGCGCCGGGAAATTCCCGCAGCCCCTCTTCCAGCACCTCGAGGGTCGGGATGTCGATGTCGTTGGTGGGTTCGTCCAGCAGGAGCACGTCCGCGGGCGTGCGCATCAGGCGGGCAATAAGCACGCGGGCCCGTTCTCCGCCGGACAGCATGGAAACCGGCAGACCGAGCTGGTCGGGACGGAACAGAAAGCGCTTGGCCCAGGTCACCACGTGCAATGCCCGGTCCTGGAAGACCACGGTGTCCCCGGTGGGCGCCAGGGCCTGGCGAAGCGTATCGTCCGGGTTGAGCTGCTCACGTTTCTGATCAAAGAAGACGACCTTCAAGTCGTCAGCCCGGCGCAGCGTGCCCTGATCCGGTTGCAGCGTTCCGTGCAGCACGTGCATCAGACTGCTCTTGCCCGCGCCGTTATGGCCCATGACGCCTAGCCGGGTGCCCGGCGACAGCAAAATGTCCAGGTCTGAAAAGAGCTTTCTGCCGCCCAGGGTCAGTCCCAGGCCCAACCCTTCCAGCAGCCGTTTGGTTTTCCGCCCGGTGGCGTCGAAACTGATGCCCACCGTCTGTTTCATGGCATTGCGGGACTTGACCTCCGCCAACTCGCTCTGGAGCTGACCGGCGCTGTCAATCCGGGCCTGGGCCTTGGTGGTTCTGGCCTTGGGGCCGCGCCGCAACCATTCGATCTCCCGGCGAACCTTGTTGGACAGCACCTGTTCCCGGACCTCCTGGGCCGCGAAGCTGGACTCGCGCTTGTCCAGAAACGTGCTGTAGCTTCCCTCGACCCGAAGATACCCCTCCGGATAAACCCGGTTCAGCTCCACGATCCGGTTGGTGACGTTCTCCAGAAAAACCCGGTCGTGGCTGACGAGGACAAAGGCGAACGTGACGCCGGACAGAAGCTTCTCCAGCCACAAAATGCCTTCCAGGTCCAGGTGGTTGGTTGGTTCGTCCAGGAGCAGCAGGTCCGGCTCCTGAATCAGGGCGCAGGCCAGGGCCAGACGCTTGCGCCAGCCGCCGGAAAGGGTACCCGCCGTTGCCGCGGTATCCTCAAATTCCAGCTGACTGGCCATTTTCTGGACCCGCTGGAAGCGATCGGCCCCGGGCACATCTTCCGGCAATGCGGCCAGGAGGATTTTCTCGACGGTCAGGGTCGGATCGAAGCGTTCCTCCTGAGGGAGGTAGACAATACGGATGTTTTTGCGCTGATGGATCTCGCCCTGATCAGGATCCTCGACCCCGGCGATGATCTTCAGCAAGGTGGATTTTCCGGAGCCGTTTGGCCCGATCAGGCCCATGCGCTCACCTTCGGAAAAACCGAGTGAAATGTTCGTAAACAAGGGCTGCGCGGTAAAGGTTTTGCTCAAACCCGTGATGGATGCAAGAATTGTCGCGGACATGGCGCGGATGCTACACGACATTGCCCCGCACCGGAAGAGTCGGATCGACGGCGGCGCAGCTGAACACCTGGTGATTTCCACTCGCGCCACAGCTGGTAATTATTCAGCATAGCCAGTGCATGCTCCTCGTCCAATCGCAATCGCAATCGCAATCGCAATCGAAAAAATAGATAATGAAACGATTTCGATTGCGATTGCGATTGCGGATGCGGTTTCGATTCGGACACCATGTCAAGGTGAATCAATACCATCTTTCCGAGACGACCCGGAAGTTGAGCAACTCCGCCAGGCTTGACAAGCACCCCTCCCCTTATTAGGAATAATTATCGTTCTTTGTATCACCGGGAGCACCAATGCCGAATTCACGTTTACGTTTAACGCCTCAGCGCAGAATTATTCTTGAGGAACTGCGCAATACACGCTGCCACCCCACGGCGGACGAGGTTTACGATCTGGTACGAAAACGTCTGCCCCATGTGAGCCTGGGAACCATTTACCGCAACCTGGACTTTCTTCATTCCCAGGGCTTGATTCTCAAGCTGGACAAGGTGGGAACGCAGATGCGTTTCGATGCATCTATCGAACCGCACCTGCACATCAGTTGCCTTCAATGCGGCAAGGTGGCGGATCTGCCCTCGCATGCCGCCACGGTAACACTGCGTACCGAAGGTCTGGCCGATTCGGAGGCCGGATTTCAGGTGACGGGTCATTGGTTGGAGTTGTACGGCGTGTGCACTGATTGCGGAAAACAAGGTAGCTGTGGATAAATAAACCTATTTTTGGAACCAAACCTCAAAGACACAGGAGAAGACTTCATGAGCAGACTGAAGGGAACGCAAACCGAAAAAAACCTGCTGATCGCATTTTCCGGAGAATCACAGGCTCGCAACAGGTACACCTATTTCTCCAAGCAGGCCAAGAAAGAAGGATATGAACAGATCTCCTATATTTTTGAAGAAACGGCCAATCAGGAAAAAGAGCACGCCAAACGGTTGTTCAAGTTCATGGAGGGAGGCGAAGTGGAAATCACGGCTTCCTATCCGGCCGGTGTCATCGGTTCCACGTATGACAACCTGCTGGAAGCCGCGGAAGGCGAACATTACGAGCAGACTGAAATGTACCCGGATTTCGCCAAAATTGCCACTGAAGAAGGTTTTCCCGAGATCGCCTCGGCCATGAAGGCCATTGCCATCGCGGAGCGCCAGCATGAAAAACAATATCGAGAATTGGCAGCGAACCTGAAGTCCAACAAGGTCTTTGCCAAGGACGCCAAAGTCACCTGGCGCTGCCGCAATTGCGGTTATGTCGGCGATGGAACCGGTGCGCCCCAGAAGTGTCCCGCCTGCGACCATCCCCAGGCCCACTTCGAGATCCTGAAGGCGAACTGGTAAACCGACCGCTGAAATGCACGCGAATGGACTGGAGGCCTCAGAAGCCTCCGGTTCATGTTGTTGTCGGATCGTCTGCTTCGGACAGGCATATTTTCAAGATTTTATCGAGTTGTCCAAATCCTGTCTTACGATCATGGGTTGACTGAAGTTGCGAAAATTGCACATGATTTCATGTAATTGCTCAACAAACTGTGGCAGGCATGGTCCGGATGCCCGCCTTGGCGGGCATGATGTGCCTGGAAAAGCGTTTGCATTGAAGCCCTTCCCGCGAAGCTGGAAGCCGGCTTCAAGGTAATGCGCTGTCCGTGCCTGACCTTTTTGAACAGTTCCGGTTTCCTTTCGCAATGAATTGACGTCGTTGAATCCCATAGCTAAAGTTCCAAAACATTCTCAATCAAAGCCCACGAGGAGATTTTATGGCGCAACAGCATGACGTGTACAAATGTGATCAGTGTGGCAACATAATTGATGTTTTGCATGGCGGCGGGGGCGAACTGGTCTGTTGCGGCGAACCAATGAAGCTGATGACCGAAAACACCGTGGATGCCGCCAAGGAAAAACATGTGCCGGTGGTCGAAAAGACTCCTGACGGGTACAAGGTCATCGTGGGCAGCGTTCCCCACCCCATGGAGCAGAAGCATTACATTGAATGGATTGAAATCATTGCCGACGGCAAGTCCTATCGGCAATTCCTGTCACCCGGCCAGACGCCCAGCGTGGAATTCTGCATTCAGGCGGAAAATGTCACAGCCCGGGAATACTGCAATCTCCACGGTCTTTGGAAAGCTTGATCTTCCAGCGACCACCCCGCCGATCTGGTCGTTCTTGCCGACAACTGCACATCCAAAGGAGGTGCCATGGCGAATCCCGAAGAAATGTGGCAATGCCAGACAACAAATTGCGGTTATGTCTATGATCCCGATCGCGGCGACAAGCGAAAGAAAATCCCGCCCGGAACGGCGTTTAAAGACTTGCCCGAAGATTGGAAATGTCCTGTCTGCGGTGCCGGGACCAAGGCTTTTCGGCCATTGGCAGGTCCCGGATCGACTTCCGAACAGACCTGAGTCCCCCCAAACAAATTTTCCATCTCAACAAGGAGGCGACAATGCGTTACGTTTGCAGTATCTGCGGCTATGTTTACGATCCGGCCGAAGGCGATCCGGATAGCGGTATCGAGGCCGGAACGAGTTTTGACGATCTCCCCGCTGACTGGGTCTGTCCGGTCTGTGGAGCAGCCAAGTCAGACTTCGAACCCGAAAGCTAATCACTTTATCAGCAACAAAAGCCCTCTCCACTATTTTGTCGGCAGAGGGCTTTTTTTGTCGGGAGAACAATATGTTGCCTGTAGAAATCAAGAAAGACATTTTCTGGGTTGGTTCCGTGGATTGGAAACTTCGTGATTTTCACGGTTATTCCCTGGCTCGGCACGGCACCACATACAATGCCTACCTTGTCAAGGATGAAAAAATTTCTCTTTTTGACCTTGTCCCATCAAGTTGTGTGGACGAATTTCTGAACTGCCTGAAAATGACGATCGATCCGGAACAGATCGACTATTTGTTCGTCAATCATGTCGAACCTGATCACTCCGGTGCACTTCCTCGGATAATGGACATCATCAAGCCGAAAAAAGTCTTCTGCTCGCCCATAGCCCGGCAGGCCCTGGTCAGTCATTACCACCGCGATGACTGGCCCTATGAAGTTGTCGGCACCGGGCAGACCGTCAGCCTGGGCAAACGCAATGTGACTTTTCTGGAAACCAAGATGCTCCATTGGCCGGACAGCATGTTTTCCTACATCCCGGAGGACAAGCTGCTCATTTCCAGCGATGCCTTCGGCCAGAACTGGGCCACAAGCGAGCGCTTCGACGACGAAGTGGATCAGAGCATGCTCTTCAGCCTTGCGGCCAATTATTTTGCGAACATTATCCTGCCGTTTTCGCCCCTGGTCCAGAAGGTGTTGGCCCAGGTCGGCGAGGTTGGCTGGGACATCGACATGATCGCACCGGATCATGGCCTGATCTGGCGCAGCCACATTCCCGAAATCCTTGCCAAGTACAGCGAGTGGAGCGCCCAGAAGCCCCAGCGCAAGGCCGTCATTTTCTACGATACCATGTGGAAAAGCACGGAACGCATGTCCCAGGCCATTACCGAAGGCCTGCTCCAGGAGGGGGTCAGCGTCCGCGTTCTGCCGCTCAAAAGCGCCCATCACAGCGACGTGATGCCGCATGTCATGGAAGCCCAGGCCGTGATCGCCGGCTCATCCACTCACAACAACGGCATGATGCCGCTGGTCGCGGACATGCTCACCTACATGAAGGGTCTCAAGCCCCAGGGCAAAATCGGAGCGGCCTTCGGCTCCTACGGCTGGAGCGGCGAGGCGCCCAAGCTGATTTCCGAATTTCTGCAGACCGCCAAGGTGGAAATCGTGGCCGACCCGCTGCGCATCAAAAATGTCCCCACCGAACAGGATCTGTCCACATGTCGTGAATTTGGACGCAAGATCGGCCGTGAAGTCATTCAGCGAGTTGACGCATAATCAATAGTGGTTGCCTGAATCGTATTCCTGCGATACGCTGCACGCCATCAAAACAAAAAGGACGCTCCCCGGAGCGTCCTTTTTGTTTCTCTTTCACTGCCTGGAAATGAATTCAAGGTGACGCATGTCCATTCAATGGAGAGTAACTACTCAGCACTTTTATGACAAACTTGGATTGTTCCGGCTTGTCTCGATTTGGCATCGCCTGTCTGACTAAGCCAGGATTCGTTCATCGAACCATTGCTCAACGCCTGAAGCGCCAATGGGTGTTTATTCGAGCAATGGTTCGATGTTACGAAGCCGGCAAAGGAGTTGCGAGGCCGAAAAATCGAGACAAGCCGGAACAAAGCTGAATAGTTACAATGGAGGTAATTATTCAGCACACTTTATGTGAATCTACCTCCGGCAATCGGGGTCGGAGTCGGTATCGGAATCGCTTTCGAGAATGTTGAAGCTCCCTCCACTCGGCTTCGCTTCCGATCCCGATCCCGATACCGACAGCGAGCCGAACTGGGCAACGGCAGCTTATGCTGAGTAGTTACCAAAGGAGAAACCTAATCAACCACATCCATGACACAAATTTTATATTAATACGCAATTTTTAAAATAAAAGAATTATTGTGACTAACTGACCTCCTGTTGACATCTTGATATCAACAGGACTAATAATTCATTAGACTTTGGAAGAACATCGCATGACCATGTTTTTTTTTTCACAGACTCAAGCCTCGGAATCAAGAGAACAAAACGACGGCCCACATCAATTAATATCTTTAAATTCAAACCCATATCGGTTTATGGATTTTATTTTTTTCGGCACGAACACGGATCTGTGTCTTTTTGTTTAACCATCTAGACGGAGGTGGATTATGAAAATTAGTGTTGGCCTGGCGAAGGAAGGGGCCATAGAACGGCTCGAACAACGCGGCGTCAGCCGGCGTGACTTCATGAAGTTTTGCGCCGCTGTCGCGGCGGTGATGGGCATGGAGGCCTCGTTCGCCAAACAGGTGGCTGCCGCACTCACCAGTCCCCGCAGGCCTTCCGTGGTGTATTTTCACTTCGCGGAATGCACCGGTTGCTCCATGGCAGTGGTTCGCACCACCAATCCCTATATCGACGAACTGCTCCTGGACACCATATCCATGGATTATCATGAAACATTGATGGCCGCGGCCGGCGACGCCGCCGAGGACGCCCTGGAGCAGGCCGTCACTTCGCCCCATGGCTTCATCGCCGTGGTCGAGGGAGCCATCCCCACCAAGGACAACGGCGTTTACGGCATGGTCGGCGGACACACCATGCTGGAAATGGCCGAAAAGTATCTGCCCAAGGCCCAGGCCGTGATCGCCATCGGCGCCTGCGCCAATTTCGGCGGCATCCAGGCAGCGGCTCCCAATCCTACGGAATCCATGGGCGTGAACGAACTGATGAAACACCTCAACCTGCCGGTGCAGGCCATCAACGTGGCCGGCTGTCCGCCCAACCCGTACAATTTCGTGGGCACCGTGGTTCATCTGCTGACCGAAGGCATGCCTGCCCTGGACAACTTGAGCCGTCCGAGAATGTTCTTCGGCGAGTCCGTTCACGAGCTGTGCGAGCGTCTGGACCACTACTTCAACTACGAGTTCGCCATGTCGTTCGACTCCGAAGAGGCGCGCAACGGCTGGTGCCTGCTCGAAGTGGGCTGCAAGGGGCCGGACACGTACAACAACTGTCCCAAGGTCAAGTTCAACGAGACGAACTGGCCCGTGGAAGCCGGGCACCCATGCATCGGCTGCAGCGAACCGAAGTTCTGGGATCAGCTGACTCCGTTCTATGAGCCGGTTTTCAGCATGGTATCCGATAATTCAAGCAACAAACGAAGGAGGACATAAACATGTCTGGCCGTAAGCCCGAAACTGTGCCGGCTGCTCCGGCTACACCCCAGAGCAACTACTCTGGACCAATCGTCGTCGATCCGTTGACCCGGATCGAAGGACACCTGCGCCTGGAAGTCGAAGTCGACAACGGCAAGGTCGTCAATGCCCGGTCCAGCTCCCAGCTGTACCGCGGCCTGGAGACCATCCTCAAAGGGCGCGACCCTCGTGATGCGCAGCATTTCACGGCTCGCGCCTGCGGGGTCTGAAACTACGTACATGCCCTGGCATCCACCCGATGCCTGGACGACGCCGTGGGCGTCGACATCCCCGACAATGCGCGCATCATTCGCAACCTGGTTCTGGGTTCCCAGATCATGGCCGACCACTTCATCCACTTCTACGTCCTGCACGCCTTGGACTGGGTGGATGTCACCAATGCTCTGAAAGCCGACCCGGTCAAGGCCGCCAAGCTTGCGAACAACATCTCCCCGCGGCCCACTACCGCCGCCGATCTGAAGGCCGTGCAGGAGCGGCTGACCGCTTTCGTCAATTCAGGCCAGTTGGGCATTTTCACCAATGCCGACTTCCTGGGCGGTCATCCGGCCTACTATCTGCCGCCGGAAATGAACCTGATCGCCACGGCCCATTATCTGGAAGCCTTGCGCCTGCAGATCAAGGCCACCAGGGCGATTGCCGTCTTCGGCGGCAAGGTTCCGCATACTCAGTTCACCATCAGCGGCGGCGTGACCTGTTACGAGTCCCTGCGTCCTGAAAAACTGGAGGAATACCGCACCCTGAACAGGGAGACCCGCGAATTCATCGAACAGATGTACATTCCGGATCTTCTGGCCGTGGCCTCCTACTACAAGGACTGGGCCGGCATCGGCGGCTGTTCCAACTATATCGCCTTTGGCGAGTTCCCCTTTGACGAAAGGGACTTGAACGCCCGCTGGCTGCCCCAGGGCGTGATCATGAACCGCGACATGGCCAACATCCAGGATGTCAATCCCAACGAGATCTACGAACACGTGGCCGCCAGCTGGTACGAAGGCAACGAAGCCCGCCATCCCTTTGAGGGCGTGACCGAGCCCAAGTACACCAACCTGGACGACCAGCAGCGCTACTCCTGGATGAAGGCTCCGCGATACATGGGCCAGCCCATGGAAACCGGACCGCTGGCTTCCGTACTGGTCGCCTATGCCAAGGGACATCCGGAAACCGTCGCCGCCGTTGATACGGTGCTCGGCCATCTGGGCGTTGGACCGGAAGCCCTGCATTCCACCCTCGGCCGCACCGCGGCTCGCGGAATTCGGGCCCTGACCGTGGCCCAGCAGACCGAGACGTGGCTCGACGAACTGGTGGAGAACGTCAAAAGCGGCAACACCAAGCTTGCCAACGATCACCCCATGCCCATGGAAGCCGAAGGCGTCGGTTATGCCGACGTGCCGCGCGGCGCCCTGAGCCACTGGATCAAGATCAAGGACGGCAAGATCGAGAACTTCCAGCTGGTGGTGCCCTCCACCTGGAACCTGGGGCCGCGTTGCGACCAGGGCAAGCTCGGTCCCATGGAAGAGGCGTTGATCAACACGCCCATCGCCGATCCCAAGCGCCCCGTGGAACTGCTGCGCACCGTGCACTCGTTTGACCCGTGCATTGCCTGTGGCGTGCACGTCATCGACTCGAAGACCAACCAGGTTCACGAGTTCAAGATTCTGTAACCCCCATCGACGGGCCGCGGGCGGTCCTTGAAAATCGTCCGCGGCCTCTCAACCGAAAAAGAAAGCGAAGTGATCTTCCAAGGTCCTTCGCTTTCTTGTATTCTACAAGGCGAACATGACTGACAACAACAAGAAAATTCTGGTTCTGGGCGTGGGCAACATTCTGCTCAAGGACGAAGGCATTGGCGTGCGTACCGTGGAAAAGCTGCAGGCGGAGTATGCGTTTTCGCCGAACGTGCAGCTCATGGACGGCGGCACCCTGGGCATGGCGCTGATGGATCCGATCATGCAGTGCGATCGTCTGATCGTGGTGGACGCCGTGGTCAACGGAGGCGATCCCGGGACCATGTACCGTCTGGTCGGCATCGAGATGGGCAAAAGCGTGGCCTTCAAGAATTCCATGCACCAGACGGATCTGCTGGAAACCCTGGAAACCTGCAAGGTGCTGGGCAATTGCCCGGAAACCGTCGTAATCGGCATGGAACCGAAGGAATTCGATCCCTGGGGCACGGAACTCACCCCCCCGGTCCAGGCCAGACTGGCGGATATCTGCCAGGCCGTACTCGCCGAAATAAGGGAAAGCGGCGGGGAATTTTCACCGATTTCGGCGTAGGAGCGCGCCTTCCGCGAACTGTTAATCGCCCTTCTCCACCCGAAATCACAGCATCTTGCGCGACAGCTTTGATTCTTCGTTCAGGACGCACGGTCCGAGAACGTAGACCCGAATCTTCGTGCTCCGGGGAAATTCCTTGCGCAGCAGGGTCTGCAGCAGTTTGCGCAGCTTATCCGTGGCGATATTCTCGTGGATATTTTTTTCAAAGCCATCCTGGAACGCGCTCCACTTGTCTTCGCCGTCCCTGCGGAACTGGATCCGCCGATTGCGCTTGTAGGTCCTGATCTCCAGACAGTCCCCGACGGGAAGCTTGCCCAGGCGCTCCAGAAGCGAGGGTATTGCTGAATTCTTGTCGATCATGTCCCAGGATTCCCAGGATGAGGTTCAGCGCCCGATCAGGCAGATACTGATCTTGTCCAGCTCGTCTTGCCGCACCCAATCCCACTTTTCACGAAACAGGCGGTCACTGCGGGAAAAATTGTTTTCAGCGTGGCGGGTCAAATAGCGTTCCAGCTGGCCTGGGCCGCCGTTGTACATCGCGTAAAGCATGCCCACCTGCAGATCAGGATTCCAGTCTCTGTCCTGTTCCCTGCGCATTCTGGGCTGGGCGTACTTGGTATGGTAGAGATCAAGAATTTCCGCTCCCACCCTGGCGTTGTAGGCCGTATCCCAGCGCAAACGGGTCTGATCGTACAGGCCGCGCCAGACTCGTTCGTTGATCTGCATGACGCCCACCGAAGTGTTGTTGTAGGATCGCAGGTACACGATCTCTCCACCGGAGAGCTTGAACTGCCGGAAACAGCTTTCAATCCAGGCCGTGGCCAAAACAAGATCCTGGAAAAATTCATGGTGCCCTGACGAGTTCCCGGACTCGCCGATGACTTTTGCTGACTGTTCATTGAGCAATTGAGTCATCCTGGCCATATACGTATCCAGATCGACGCCGCGAAAGAGCCACTGCTCCAGCTTGTCCCGGAGTTCCGCCGGCGGAGTATCGGCTCGCGCCTGGGATGTGGAGAGAAAGTCAGCCGCCGCTTGCAGGATGTTGCGGGCCCAGGACCAGGGGGATTCCGCGGGCGGCGAATCCGGCGCCCGCGGGCCGAGCAGGCGTTGCAGCTCCGGAATCAATCCCGGTCCATACCCCAACAGATCCTCTGAGTCCTCGTCCAATAGCCTTGCCAGACGCAGCAGGCCGTCCCGAGTAATCTCCAGGTCCAGCGCCGAGCCGAGGTCGTTCAGGGTCAGCAGTGCGTCAGAGGCGGAGAAAAAAGCAAAATACCCCAGCAGGGACTCCGACTGTGTCTTCATCAGATGGCCGCGGAACAGCGGGCCAAGGGCTGTCCAGACCTCGACAAACTGCGCGCGGACCAGATCCTCATGCATCACGGGATCATCCAGGCGGGCCGTAAATTCATGGCGCGTCCGCAGCAGCATGTCCAGAAGCAGCCACTGCTCCTCCTCGCTCAGCGGCTGGCCTGCCAGGATGGTGATCATATGCACCAGAAACGCATCCCATGCTTCCCATTCGGCAATGAATGTTTCCAGTTCCTCCACTGAGAAAAAGACTCCACCAGGGTCCGGTTCGGACCGGTACAGCGCATCAAAGGCAGCCATGGTATTGTTCAGCGTCAATCCATGGCCCAGCACCTGAACTTCGCCCGGTTGCATTCCCCTCAGCATTTCCAGAACCTCCTGGGGATGATCGTCCGGAAGCACCAGGGCCAGAAAGGCCTGCAGTTCCTCCCTGGGCATGGCGAGATTGACGGAGATATCCGCCATGGACTTCAGGACATGGCTCTCGATCAGGCCCCAGGCCAGTGATGCCAGGCGGGCCGGCTCCCCGTCCAGAGTCCGGATTTCGGACCCGGTGGGAATGAAGCGCAGGCTCCAGTCCTCGGGGCGCACAACCGGTATCTGATTCAGGACCAGGGTTCCGTCGAAGGTTACCGGCAGTACGCAGTAGCTGCCCATGCTCCGGCCATAGCGCAGCTGGACCTGGATCTCCGTGAGCAATTCTCCGGCTTCCTGTCGAAATTGCGGGGCAGTGACCACCACGGCCTGACACCCGTCCTGGGCATAGTAGAGTGTTTTGTGCGTCCTGGCCTCGTTCACGCCCGCTGCAGCCCCACCGTCAAGAAACGTGTCGCTTACCAGGGCGTTCAGCAGGGTATATTCGATGGTCATGGGCAGGGAGATGCGTTGCGCTTCGGCATGCCCCCCCACAGCCGTCACAACAACAGCCGCCAAGGACAAAAGCAGGCAGCGCAGCCATCCACTGCTCATCACAAGAAAACGTTTGATCATGATCTTATTCTTCTCCGGATACAATTCGCAGCAATTCTTCCGTGACCTTCAGCGCTTCACGCTCGCTGTCCAGGGAGAACCCACCATTTTGGAGCACGATGTGCACATGGCTGAACAAAGGCCGCAAGAGCGGCGGTCCCTGGCTCCAGAAGGACGACTCCCGAGCATGACGCAATTTGCGGTGAAAACCAACCAGAAACCGTGCAAAGGCCCCGGCCAGGGCCGGATGCTCCCGGGCCAAGTCCATCCAGGATGTCAGGGTCTTGTCCCGTCCCCACAACCCGAAAAGCTGGCCCCAGAAGAGCGACCAGAATTCGGCCAGCCTTTCCCTGGCCGTTGGAGATGCCTGGTCCCGTCGGATAGGACACAGACGGTACAACCCCTCCCCGGTTCTGGAAGAGGCAAACAGTTCCAAACCCGGCCAACGCAGCTTTTGCGACGATATCCCGGCGGACGCGACCAGGGCGTGCGCCAGCTGGGCCACGCGCCGGGGCGAAAAGTGTTCATGGCACATGGGCCGGCTTCCGGCACGGGAACATTGCCAGCACCCCGAGCAGCTTTGCCTGGCCCGCAGTATGAAGTGACCCGGCTGATAGGGGCCGGTTTCCCATGGATTGACGGGCCCCAGTGACAGGTTCAGCACCCGCAGCCCGCTCCAGGAAGCCAGATGCATCGGCCCGGTATCCGGTGTGATCAGCAGTTCCAGCCCCTGTCCAAGATGGACGAACTGTACCAGGCTCAGACGATTGGTCAAATCCAGGACCTGCTGGTCAAGACCCTTCCGGACGGCCCCGGCCAACGCCGTCTCACTCGGTCCGCCAAGCAGGATCGGGCGCAAATCCCGGTGCAGCAGTTCCCGGGCCAGCCGGATCCAGAAGTCGGCATCCGGATGCTTCGCGGATTCACTGGCGCCCAGGAAGAGTCCGATCCGCCGCCGGTCTCCCAGGCAGGATCTCGGTTCGGACCAGTGCGTGGACCGGATTCGGGTCAACGGGATGCAGTCCAGGGCGTTGAGGTCCGCCCAGTGATACCGATTGTGTCGGTTGGCATGAACCAGACCCGTTCGGTACAGTTGCCAGTTGCCGTAGACATGGCGCACCCCCTGGTCGGACTGCACCGCCCCGACGTGCTGCTCCGCCTGCACCTCTCCGGCCAGCACTGCGGCCTTGGGATCATGGCTCAAATTGATGCACAGGGTGAACGCTTGCCTGCGCAATTTCGCCGTGTCAGTCCAGGGAAAATACGACGCCGGGGGGCTGAGTTGCAGCAGTGCGTTGTAGAAGCGCGGCTCGCCCACCACCCACAGAGGATGGCCCGGATACTCACGCTGAAGCCACAAAAACAGGGGAAAGGACAGAATCAAATCCCCCATGCGCTGCATCTGCAAAACGAGAATCGGCTTTTTGGACATCACCCGTAGACCGCGACCATGGTCTTCAAAAGCCTGGTCATTCGGTGATCGTAGGTATGTTCCCGCATGATTCGCTTCCGGGCCGCCAGACTGATCCGTTTGCGGGCATCGGGCTTGCGCAGGTAATGGCGCACCAGATCGGGAATCTCTTCCGGAGAGCTGTAGGCCACCACCTCCTGGCCGGGTTCGAACAGATGATCCATCTGACGGCGCTGATCCGTAATCAGGAATCCGCCGCATGCCGGCACGTCGAAAACCCGCTGGTTCACCGCGCCCTTCATCTGCATGCTGGTGCAATTGAAGCTGATCGCCGAACAGGGGTAGAACCGGGGCAGGTCCGCATAGTAGTTCAACTCCGGATGCCAGCGCCAGGATTCGGCGCTGTCGCGCAGGGCGCGCTTCCAGTACCTGTCTCCGGCAATCAGCGGGCTGAAGGGCAGAATTTGGCGAATGCACCCGTTGCGGTAGATTCTCGTGGCTTCCCAGGTGATCGCGGTTTCATAGGCCAGACGGTCCTCGATGCTGGGCAGGGACTGAAAATCTTCGAAAACATTCGGGAAATCGGTTTGCAAATGCTCCCGAACGCTGTCGCTGGAAGACTCCCCGAACGAACGGGCGATTTTCCTGTAGGCCAAAAGCATGGTCCGGGGGAACCGGCCGGCCTTGAGCCGTGCCGCCACCTTGGCCGCCATGGAGTTGCCCACGAAGGACACCTCGGCCCCCCAGCCCCGCGGACAGGGCGAAGCAGCGGCGGAAGGCGGACGAAACCGGTGCACGTCCGTGCCCAGGGGCAGGTAATGGACATGTTCGAAGCCCAGACCGTGCAGGGAAGCCACGTTGTCTGCGTCCCAGGTGAAAATGGTCGTCCAGGGACTGGCCAGATTGTTGTAGACGTAGAGCACCAGATGGGGATTGTCCACGAACCAGGAGGCCAGGGGCAGACGGCATTTTTCCAGGAGATCCATGAGCACGCCTTCCCGGTCCACCCCCAGGTGATTGATGGTCAGCACGCAGTCCGGCTTGAATTCCAGAATGGCCGTGAGCAGTTCCTGAACGAACTCGGTCCGTCCTGTCTCCCGGGGCGTGAATTCCAGAAGCCTGTGGGGGATGTCCAGGCGCTTGAATGCACTGACCACCTCCCCCAGCAGGAAATACTGGCTGGTCAGCAGAAGCACCCGGGGCGGCCATTGCCGGCATTTGGGATAGCTGGTCCGCGCCCAGATGTCGAAGCGGGCGCTGGCTTCCAGGTGGGCCTGGACAACCTTGTAGTATTCCGGGTCCAGGCGGGCGTAGAGGGGCATGACCAGCGGTCGAAGCGGCAGGCCCCCGTTGTCCATCTGCCACCGGGTCAACGCATCCAAAGCCTCCTGGGGCGTATCGCCGTCCACCCAGAGAATGCGCGGATTCGCGGCCAAATCCCGACAGCCCGTAACCCGCTGGATCTCCAGTTCTTTGTCCACGATGGCAATGGGACCGGCGGTGCCGGCGAGAAGCTTCCGGGCCGCCACTCCCAGACCGCTGCCCAGCAGCACGGGCAGTCCCTGGGCTTCCGCTTCCGAGGCCAACGACTCCTCACGCTGCCTGCCGTTGCGACCCCAGAGATGCCATTGGCGGCCCGAATCCAGGATGATGCGCACATCCTCCGGATCGGGTTTTGCGTCGAATTGTGAATCCTGAGCCGGGCCAAGCGCCATGGCCCTGTAGGCAGCACGGCCTTTTGCCTGCTGAGGCGAAGCCGGGCCAGGCGGACGAGGATTTCGGACATCGACCATGTGCAAACTCACCAGGACTGGGCATCGGGAGAGTGATAGTAGAATTCCACTCTCCGGTTTTTCTGCCGGTTTTCTTCCGAGGTGTTGGGAACCAGCGGCCGACTGTCCGCGTAGCCCACGGCCCGCAACCGGGTGGGCGATATACCGCCGTGTTCCATGATGTAACGCAAGGCGGCCGTGGCCCGGGCCGCCGAAAGTTCCCAGTTGGAGGGAAACTGGGCCGAACGCACGGGCACGTCGTCGGTATGGCCGCGAATGACCAGATTCATATTGTAGTTCCGGAGAATCCTGATCACGGCATCCAGAGCCGGCTTGGCTTCCGGTCTGAGCTCAGCCGAGCCTCTGTCGAACATGGATGCGCTGTCCACCCGCAGAACCATGCCGCTGTCGTCGGCCTCCACGCCGGCGCTTCTCTGAAGCGATTCATCATCCTCCATGATGGTGCGCAACTGAACCACCATGCTCAGAATCTCCTCGTTCTCCTTACTCATTTCCATATCCTTGCGCTCGAACTGGGAGGGCGAAAAGGCCACGTAATCCGCCTCCCGGCGCTGCACCTGCACGCCGAAAGCCGTCTGGATGGAGCCGAGCATATCCCGGAACCGAACAATATCCATGTTCGCGAAGGAGAGCACCAGGATGAAAAAGGTCAGCAGCAGGGACATCAGGTCCGCGAATGTGACCATCCATGTCGGAGCGCCTTCTTCTTCCGGTGGGGGAGTGTTCCTGGACTTCATGGACATGTGCGAGAAATAAAGCGGTTATTGGCGCATCGCAGGCGGCAGGAACGATTCCAGCTTTTCCTGGATCAGCCTGGGATTTTCTCCGCGCAAAATGGACATTACGCCTTCCATGGTCATTTCCATCTTGGACAGTTCTTCCTGGGAGCGCGCCTCCAGTTTCTTGGCAATGGGGATGAACGCCAGATTGGCCATCAACGCCCCGTACAGCGTGGTCAACAAGGCCAGGGCCATGCCGGGCCCGATGGCCGTGGGATCGTCCAGCACCTGGAGCATGTTCACCAGGCCGATGAGGGTACCGATCATGCCGAATGCCGGGGCCATGGTTCCCATGCCCTTGAATACGCCCTGCCCTTGGCGGTGGCGGAGCTGGGTGAAATTCAGTTCGGTCTCCAGGATGTTGCGCACGAGGCGCTCTTCCGAACCGTCGGCAATCAGCAGGATTCCCTTGCGCAGAAATTTATCGGTCACCGTGGCCCGTTCCAGAGACACCAGGCTCTCCTTGCGGGCCTGATTGGCCAGGGCGACCACCTCGTTGATCACAAGCCGGGGATTCGGGCTTTTGGAAAAAAAGGCCTTGAGGGCGACCTTGAAGGAGCCCAGAACCACGCCCATGGGGAACATGATGAAGGTTACGGAAACAGTGCCGCCGATAACGATCAAGGCCGAGGGAGCATTGAGAAAACCGAGAAAATCACCGCCCAGCATGATGGCGATGAAAACAAAGAGCATGCCGCTGATCAAGCCCAGTAGGGTGCCGATATCCATGATTGCCAGAATCCTTTATTCCGCCGGCGTGGCCAGATGAATTTGATCATTTTGCAGTACGATCCGGACATTATAGACGTAATCGGAAATGGACTGATAGAATTGCCCAATGCTCACTTCCACCTCCGGGCGAATCTCGCCCGGCACGATCACGGCGCATGAGGACAGATCATCCGCGGCAATCTGCTCGGTCCAGAGAATCCGCTTCTTTTCCAGGACGGACAGCCGGTGTTCAAGGTCCTGCCGAAGCTGGACATCGTGACTGGTTTCGATGGTCTGGACATCCAGCGCGTCCCTGCGAAGCTTCAAGGAATCAATAGTGGTTTCCAGCTCCGAAAGCCTCTGCATCAGGAAAGGGTCATATCCCAGGTTGATCGAAGTCATGGTGCTCAGTCCGCCCCCCAGTTGCGCACGAACATGCACCATCCGTCGACAGGACGTTTCGCCTCCGATCAACTTGTTTCGCACCGCCAGGGCGTTGCCGACAAAAAGTTTGCAGTGCAGGCACGAGCCCTCCACCAGCAGATTCTTGCCCGCGCTGATCATGGCGTTTTCGCAAAACTTGACCTTGATGCTGCCCTTGGCCCTGAGAACCGCCCTGTTGTCGCCCTTGACGCCGGCTTCCACGTGGATGGACTGGGAGGCTTCCAGCACGGCGCCCTCCACGGGCCCCTTGACCAGAATGTTTCTGGCCTTGACCTTGAACCCGGACCGCACGGAGCCATGAACCACCACATCCCCGACAAAGGTGATGTTTCCGGTGGCGTAATCCACATCCCGGCGGACATTGAGCAGGGTTTTGACCGCGATCTTGCCGTTTGGATCGTAGTAGACGTAACCGTTGGCCGTGGCCAGCAGCAGACCGGGGTTCCGCGGATCGATCCGGGTATTTTGTCCCATGGGGAAAACCGACTGCTCCAGGATGAATCTGGAGTCGTACCTGCCTTCCTCATGCCCGGGAACTTCCACCAGTTCGGCCAGAACCTGTCCGTCCACGACATTGTGCACATAGTCGCGGTTCAGGTGATCCACCGGTTCATTGCCCAGCGCCTTGGTTTTGATGTCCAGATGGTCGAAATCCGGATCAAAGTGATGCTTCAGAAAATAACTCATGTTCAAAGACTTACGCGGAAGTCCTGGCGATCAAGTCACATTCATCGACAATGATTTCAAAAAAGGAGGTCAACTGAACCAGATCCAGTGTTTTCAAGACCACGTCGCTGGGCTGATAAAGGCAGCAGCCTCCGCCTTTCTGGTGCATCTTGTTGTTCATAAAAACAAGGAAACCGATGCCCGAACTGTCCAGAAAGGTAACCTGACTCAGGTCGCAGATCAGCATTGAGCCTTCACCCATTTCCAGAAGGCGGTCTTCGACTGCTCGCTTCATTTTCTGGGTAACTTCGTAGGTGATCTGTCCGGAAAAGACCAACTTGCTCCATGCGCCAAAGGATTCGAACCGCATCTCAGCCATTTATCCTCCAATATGAGTTCAGGACTCGACTTTCCCCAGTTGAACCCGGAGCGCGCTGACGTCGTCGCGGATGTCCGGCGTACTCGCACAGCCAAGATCCCGAAAAATGTCGTCCAGCACGTGGTCCGAACGCCCCACGAAGGAGGCCGCCTGGTTCCAGAACCGTTCCAGGCCCAGAACTTCACCCGGCGCGACTTCCCACTCGTAACAACCATCGGTAAAGAGAAAAAGAACGCTCTCGGCTTCAAGAGAAACCTCTGCTGTTTGCGCACAACATGCCATGACTCCCAATGCAGGCATGGCCGGACGCAGCCTCAGCGGGGACTCCCCGCGACAAAGCAGCATTCCCGGAGCATGACCGGCATTGACGTAGACCATGGAAGTGAGGTCCGCGCGAATATCCGCGGCAAACAGGGTCACGAAATCACCTTCCTCGCCGACGTACAACCGCAACTGTTCGTTGATCAGTTCGAACAGTCGGCCCAGGCTCTCGTAGTTGCCGGAAAAGCGAACCATGGTCCGGACCATGGACATGATGAACGCCGCCTTGGCGCCGTGGCCGCTGACATCAGCCATGACCACGCGAAAATCCCCGTTGGGCAGGAAAAAGTAGTCGAAATAGTCGCCGCTGGCCTGCGCCGACGGCAGGTACAGGCTCTGGATTTCGATTCCCGGATGTTGCGGACTGGAAGTGGGCAGCAAACGCCGCTGCAGCCTGGCTATTTCCTCAATTTCCCGGGACATGGCCGCATTGGCCTCCCGCAGGCTGCGGGTCAGCCTGACCTGGCGCTCCGCCACCCGGACCCGGGCCAGGAGTTCCAGCGCATCAAAAGGCTTCACCAGGTAGTCGTTGGCGCCGAGATGCAGTGCCTCGGACTTTTGCTCCGAAGTGTCATCGGACGTCAGGACCAGGATGAACAGATCCTGGTCGCCGAGAACCCGGCGCACATGCCGGATCACCTCCAGACCGTCCATGCGGGGCATGTTCATGTCCAGCAGACAGATTTCCGGACGCGCCTCCTGGTACGCCTCCACGGCCTCCACCCCGTCGCGACAGGTCAGGATCTGGTAGTGATCACGAAGGATCTCCTCAAGATAGTTGCGAACCGTCATGGAGTCGTCCACAACCATGACGCTGATCGGGGTTGCATCGATATGCACGGCGGGCATGGATGTCCTTGAGTAACTATTCAGCATACGTTCTTCTCCGGTAACCAGAATCGGGATCGGGGTCGGAATCGGAGTCGGAACGACAACAACGGATGCTCTTCCACATGACTTTGCTTCAATACCGATCCCGATTCCGAGCCAAACGGCAACAGCATGAGTACAGCTGAGTAGTTACGTCCTTGGAAGGGTGTTCATGTTCACAATGTTTGGGAATCCCACCACAGGGTCAACGGACCCCAGTTGTGGAGGATGACGTCCATCTCATGGCCGAAGGACCCGGTTTGCACCCGGCCCGGAATCAGGCTTTCCAGCTCCATGGCAAAGGCGTCGAAAAGCCGAGCTGCACGTTGCGGTTCGGCGGCATCGTGCAGGGAAGGCCGGCGTCCCTTGCGGCAGTCGGCATGCAGGGTGAACTGCGAAACCGCCAAAACCTGTCCGCCCACATCCGCCACGCTCAGATCCAGCCTGTCCGCCTCGTTGGGAAAGATGCGGACCTGCACCAGCTTGCGGGCCATCCGGGAGAGCAAAGCTCCCGCGGCCGGCGTCTCCTCGTCCTCCTGCCCGAAACCGACCAGGACCAGGATGCCCTGATCAATGGCGGCCACCACTTGGCTGCGGACTTCCACCCGCGCGAATTTCACCCGCTGCAGCACCAGGCGCACGTCAGTCCTCCATGTAGATGGCCACGGAATTGGGGCCTTCGGCAACGGAAACGCTGTGCATGGTCACCTCCGGCCCTGCTGGATCCGACGGACCGGACGGACCGGGCAGCAGCGCCTGGAGACGCTGATATATGTACCTGGCGATATTTTCCGAGGACGGATTGATTTGGCTGAATTCCGGCATTTCGTTCAAATTGCAATGATCCAGCTCGGCCAGGACGGTTTTGAGCAGGGTCTTGAGTTCCTTGAAATCCATGACAATGCCCAGTTCCGGCTGCAAACGCCGGCCCTGGACCTGAACCTGGACCGCGAAATTGTGCCCGTGCAGACACTCGCATTTTCCCTGATAATGTCGCAACTGATGGGCGGAACTGAAATGATCGGCAACCATCAACCGCCAGAGCCCGTTACCCATGACAATGCATCTCCCTGAAGTAATTAAAATTATCTTTCGCAATCGAAATCGCAATCGGTATCGAAATCGGTATCGAAGTCATGTCATCTTCAACCGGCCGATTACGATTTCGATTTCGATTTCGAAAGTGAAACATCATCATGACAGCATTCGAACAAAAATTAACAGACCAGGATGGTCCGGCTGAGGGTTACGATTGTCCCGCGCTGTGCCAGGCGGTGACGTCCTTCCAGAACTGCGGGCATGGCAGAACCTGATGTTGCGGGCCAAGTTGCAATGTGCACCGGCAGTCGGGCAGGTCCAGGACCACGCGGACCGGAGTCTGTCCCGGGTGTTTCTGGAACAGGTTTTTCAACGCCGACACATCCTCCCGGCTCAGATCGTCCCGCTCGATCCGCAGGTGCACCGGCTGGTCGCTGCGGGAGCAGGCTTCGCTCAGCGGGCTGACCTGCACCACTTCCAGCTTGAGTTGCTGGGGAACGTTTTCCGCGCCGTTGCCGTCCATCCGGCCCTCATAGTCGCTGATTCGGGCTTCCATCAGCAGCGGCCGGTCGCCGTGAAACAATTCCTTGGCCGGAGCGTACACGTCGCCGAAGGCCGTGGCCTCGGCCATGCCGGTCAGGTCCTCGATCTGGCAGAAGGCCATCTTGTCCCCTCTGCGGGTCATGAATTCCTTGACCCCGGTCACCAGCACCGCCAGGCGGATCTCGCTCTTCTTGGGCAGATCCTGGCAGTCCGCGAGGGTTCGCAACCCCAGCCGCGCGGCCTCTTCCCGAAAAGGGCGCAAGGGGTTGCTGGTCAGGAAAAAGCCCAGGGCTTCCTTTTCATACCGGGATTTTTCCTCATCGCTCCATTCCAGTCCCGGATCATCCGGCCCCAGATCCATCCCGCAATCCGGCGCCATGCCGGACCCGTTCTCACCGCCGGGCACACAGGCGAAAAGAGACATCTGGGACCGTTTTTTCTCCTTGGCCTTCTTCTGGGCCGCGGCCATGGCCGTGTCCAGACCGGCCAGCAACCGGCCCCGGCTGGGGTGGATCGAGTCAAACGCTCCGCTCTTGATCAGGTATTCGAGGGCACGCTTAGTTACCTTGCGGGTATTCACCCGCTGGCACAGGTCGGATACGCTCCGGTAGGGCCCCTGGCTTCGGCCCTGGATGATCTCCCGGATGGCCTCCTCGCCCACGTTCTTCACCCCGGACAGGCCGAAGCGGATCTTGTCCTCCTGCACGCTGAACCGGGCCTGGCTGTGATTGACGTCCGGAGGCAGGATGGAAATGTCCATATCGCCGCAGTCGTTCAGGTACCGCAAAATCTTGTCCGCGTTGTCCACTTCCGAACTGATCAACGCGGCCATGAACTCCACGGGATAATGAGCCTTGAGATAGGCGGTCTGGTAGGAGATCAGGGCGTAGGCTGCGCTGTGGGACTTGTTGAATCCGTACCCGGCGAACTTCTCCATCAGGTCGAAAATCTGGGCGGCCTTGGCTTCGGGCAGCTTGTTGGACTTGACCCCCTGCATGAACCGGGAGCGCTGCTGGGCCATGACCTGGGGATCCTTCTTGCCCATGGCCCGGCGCAGGATGTCCGCCTCGCCCAGGGAATAGGCGGCCAGGTCCGAGGCGATTTTCATCACCTGCTCCTGGTAGAGGATCACGCCGTAGGTTTCCTTGAGGATCGTTTCCAGCTCGGGCAGCAGATATTCCACGGGGGTCTGGCCGTGCTTGCAGCGGATGAAGGTGGCCACCATCCCGCTTTCCAGCGGTCCCGGCCGGTACAGGGCCAACAGCGCAATGACGTCCTCGAAGCAGGAAGGCTTCAGATCCGTGAGCACCCGGCGCATGCCCGAACTTTCCAGCTGGAATATGCCTTCGGTGCGGCCCTCGCAAAGCAGGTCGAAGGTTTGCTGGTCGTCCAGAGGCAGATGGGCCATGTCCGGCGCGGGCTTGCCGCCCTCGCGGACCAGATCCACGGCATCCTGGATCACGGTCAAGGTCTTCAAGCCCAGAAAGTCGAACTTGATCAGACCGACGCTCTCCACGCACTTCATGTCCCACTGGGTGACCGTCTCCTTCTTCTTGCCCAGACACAGCGGAACATGCTCCACCATGGGCCGGTCCGAGAGCACCACCCCGGCGGCATGAGTGGAGGCGTGCCGGGCCAGACCTTCCAGGCGCAGGGAGGTGTCGATCAGCCGCCCCACAGTGGGGTCCTCATCGGCCAGCTTGCGCAGGTCCGGCTCCTGCTCCAGGGCCTTGGCAATGGTCATGCCCAGGGAGCCGGGAACCATTTTGGCGATCTTGTCCGTCTCGGACGGCTTCAACCCCAGAGCCCGCCCCACGTCGCGCACCGCGGCCCGAGCCTTCATCCGGCCGAAGGTGATGATCTGGGCCACATTGTTTTGGCCGTACTTCTCGGCAACGTAGCGCAGCACTTCCTCGCGCCGGGTAAAGCAAAAGTCCACGTCGATGTCCGGCAGGCTGACCCGCTCGGCGTTCAGGAACCGCTCGAACAGCAGGTTGTAGGGGATGGGATCGAGATCCGTGATCCGCAGGGCGTAGGCCACCAGGCTGCCCGCGGCGGAACCGCGCCCGGGACCCACGGGAATGTTTTGAGCCTTGGCCCAGTTGATGAAGTCCTGCACAATCAGGAAATAGCCGGCAAATCCCTTGGAGCAGATCACGTCCAGCTCCGTGGCCAGACGCTCATCGTAGACCTGCCGCGCCGCGCCGGGCTTGATCTTCGCCAGCCGCTCCTCCAGTCCCGTGTGAGCCGCCCGGCGCAGCTCCTCTTCCAGCGTCATCCCCGGAGGCAGGCTGTAGGCCGGAAAATGAGGCTTGTTGAAGGTCAGCTCCAGATTGCAGGCCGCGGCGATCTCCGCCGTGGCCGCCAGGGCCTGAGGGCAGTCCGCGAAGGCCGCCTCCATTTCCTCGGGGCTGCGGTAATAGAGTTCCCGGGTATCGAAACGCATTCGCTTCCCATCCGTCTCACAGGCATTGGTCTGGATGCAGAGCAGAATGTCGTGGGCGTTCACGTCGTCGGCGCCCAGGTAGTGGCAATCGTTGGTCGCCACCAGAGGCAGCCTGGTCGCTTCGGCCAGTTCCCGCAGCCGTTCGTTGAGGACGAGCTGATCTGCCAGGCCGTTGGCCTGCATTTCCAGGTAAAACCGGCCTGGAAAGAGTTCGGCGTAGAACCGGGCCGTTTCAAGGCCCACGTCAAAGCCTTCCTGCATCAGCCTGTACGGAACTTCGCCCTTGAGACAGGCTGACAGCGCGATCAGTCCCTCCGAACACTGCGCCAGAAGCTCCCGGTCCACCCGCGGTTTGTAGTGAAACCCCTCCAGGTGTCCCTGGGAGACAAGACGGATCAGGTTTCGGTAGCCGGTTTCGTTCTGGGCCAGCAGGACCAGGTGATACCCGGCCTGGGAAGCCGAACGGGCGTCCCGGTCCAGCCGGCTGGCCCGGGCCACGTAGACCTCGCAGCCGATGATCGGCTTCAGCCCGAAGGATTTGGCCGTTTTATAAAAATGGATGGCCCCGTACAGATTGCCGTGGTCCGTGATGGCCGCGGCGCCGAGGCCGAAATCCTTGGCCCGGGCGCACAGCTCCTTGATCCGAATGGCGCCGTCCAGCAGGCTGTACTCGGTATGGCAGTGAAGATGAACAAAGTCTGACATAAAGACGGGGGAAGAGGTGGGTGATCTTGCGAAACGGAAGACGCCCCGCGACCGGCTCATGGACTCTCATGTTACGAGGCCGACGAAGGAGTTTCGGTCCGGGCAAAACAGGGTTAACCGGCCGGAGGACAAATCCGACCTGGAGAACCGCGCGTCAAGCATTGCCAGAAGCAGCCCCGATAGATATATATTAATGTTTTAGAACAATCAAAACCGCATCGGATCGGGTTTGCTTCATTCTCAAGCCCGTGAACAATGCAGGATTTGGAAAAAATCGGCAAGAACAACTTCAGAGTCATGAACAAGAACCTGGGAATCTCCACTTGAGCCCCTGGACGTGCCCTTTCCCACCCGGAGAGCATGCCGCCCTGCTCGCCTCGGCGCAATGCCTGGCCATCGATGCGCCGGACCGGCAATGGAACATCTATCGTCCCGCCGATCTTGAGGAATTATGGCAACAAATGGGCGAAGCCGATTTCGGCCCAGATGAACGTATTCCCTACTGGGTCGAGCTGTGGCCGTCCAGCCTGCTGCTTGTGGAATGGCTGGCCTCCAATGCCGCGATGATCCAGGGCAGGACCTGCCTGGACGTAGGATGCGGCCTGGGACTGAGCGCCTGCACGGCTTCTTCCGTCGGTGCGCGGGTAGTGGGCTTGGATTATGCGTTGGAAGCATTATATTATGCAGGAGTGAACGCTCGCGAGAACCAGGTACCGGAGCCGCTCTGGGTCCAGATGGACTGGCGCTTTCCCGGTTTCAGAAAGCATGGTTTTGATTTTATCTGGGGCGGGGACATCTTCTATGAAAAACGGTTTGCCGAGCCCCTGATCAGCATGTTTGAGCATGTCCTGACCCCGGGAGGACGCATCTGGCTGGCCGAGCCCGAACGCAGCGTCTCTTCCGGAGCGTGGCACATGTTGCGGGAATCAGGTTGGAATGTTCACCGCGCGGCGCAAAAGGCCGTGCCCACTGAAGGGTACGTCGTCAACATCAACATTTGGGAAGCACAAAAAAATCTTTGAGGTGAAATATGGGTAAGACAATTCGTTTCGGCGTATCCCTTGATTCGGATCTGCTGGAAAAATTTGACGTTCTTTGTGATGAGCGCTCCTATCAAACGCGCTCGGAGGCCATTCGGGATCTGATCAGAAACATGCTGATCCAGAAGGAATGGGAAGATCTCGGAGGAGAAACGGCCGGCACCCTGACCATCGTCTATGATCACCATCATAGCGATCTGGCCCAAAAGCTCACGGAACTGCAACACGATTATCTGGACATTATCGTGGCCTCCATGCACGTTCATCTGGACCACAGCAACTGCATGGAAATCCTGGTGCTGCGCGGCACCGGCGAAAAACTCCGGGAACTGGGCGCTAAAATGACCTCCACCAAGGGCGTCAAGCACGGCACCCTGAACCTGACCACCACCGGCAAGAATCTTGAATAACTTGAATTACCGGATGCAAGACGTCCAGAACGACCCGGCTTCGGTTCCGGTGGACATCGACCGGGTCGGCATCAGGCATGTTCATTTTCCCTTGATGGTTCTGGACCGGGCCCAGGGCCGGCAGCACACCGCGGCCCAGGTGGAGATGGGGGTCGATCTGCCGGCCTGTTTCAAGGGCACGCACATGAGCCGATTCGTGGAAGCCCTGCAGGACTGGTCCGGGATTCTGGATTATGCCAATCTGAAACATCTCCTGAACGACGTCCAGGCCCGACTTGATGCCCAGCGGGCCTGGATCAGCTTCAGCTTTCCTTTTTTTCTGGAACGGGCGGCCCCTGCCAGCGGCAGCAAGGCCAGGATGGACTATCACTGCCGCGTTGCCGGAGAATTCCAGGGCAGCCGTCTGCTTTTCAGTCTGGAGGTGGAGGTGCCGGTGATGACCGTCTGCCCCTGTTCCCTGGCCATCTGCGACCAGGGCGCACACAGCCAGCGGGCCGTGGTCCGCGTACAAACCAGGAACAAGGGGCTGATCTGGCTGGAAGACTTGATCGAGCTGGCCCAGGAATCCGCTTCCTCGCCGGTGTATGCCCTGCTCAAGCGCGAGGACGAGAAGCTGGTCATCGACAATGCCTTCAAGCGGCCCTGCTTCGTGGAGGATGTGGTGCGCAACGTCTCCCATGAACTGGAAAAGCTGACGCAGCTCCTCTGGTACCGAGTCGAGGTGGAAAGCCAGGAATCCATCCACAACCACAGCGCCTACGCCTGCATCGAACGAACCTTGGCCGGAGATAGCCTGAAATAAGTTCAATTCGAAAAAAATAGTGCGCATGCTCATTTTCCCAATCGAAATCGAAATCGAAATCGGAAAAACAAACAGATGATGAAAAAAACGATTTCGATTGCGATTGCGATTGCGATTTCGATTGCTTTTCAATTGCTATTGCGATTGCGATTGTGGTAACGATTTCGATCCCGATATCAATGCCAAGTTGATTCAAATCCTATCTTTCTGAAAGCAAACTGGAATCGTGGCAAGGAGTTGATCATGAATATTTCTCACAACATCCAGGCTCTGCACGCCATCGGCTTGTCCCGGCAGGTCGGGGCGAACAATGTCGCGAATATGAACACGCCGGGATTCAAGGCCTCCCGCCTCTCCCTGGAGACCGGGCCGGAAGGAATGGGCGTTCGCCCTCAGGCCATCGAGCAGGACCCGACGCCCGGCCCCCTGGTTCCGGCCCTGAAAGGCGTCCCGGATGAAGACGGAAACCTCACCACGGTCTGGGGAATGGCCGAAGGCAGCAACACCCAACTGATCACCGAAATGGTCAACTCCATCCGCGATGAGCAGGCCTTCAAGGCCAACGTGTCCATGGTCCGCACCTGGGATGAACTGACCGGAACGGTACTGGACATGCGTGCGTGAATGATTTCAGTTCCCGGGATGAACCCCGCGTCATCCTGGAAAACCTGACTTCCGACCAGGCGGATCAGTTTGCCCTGGTCCTCTCCTCGGCCGACATCGACTACCGTTTTCGCCGATCCCGCTGGGGCTGGTCCCTGGAGGTCGCGGAATTCGACGCAGCCCGGGCCATGACCCAGATCGAGCAGTACCTCCGGGAAAACCCCGACGCAACGGGTTCCTTCTCCATTCCCACTCTTCCTGTTCAGCCGGCTCCGCCCACCATGACCGGCTTGGCCGCGGCCCTGCTGCTGCTGGCCTGCCACATCGCCACCAGCCGGGACGGCGCGCACCAGAACATCATCCTGGAAGCCGGAGCCCATGCCGCACGCATTCTCGAAGGGGAATACTGGCGCACAATCACCGCCCTGACCCTGCATGCCGACTCCCGCCACCTGGCTGGAAACATGCTCGGCATTGCCGTGTTCGGGACGTTCCTCTGCCGCCGGGTTGGAGTGGGCGCGGCTTGGCTGCTGATCCTACTGGCCGGGGCCGGGGGCAATCTGGTCAATGCCTGGCTGCACCAGAGCGGCTTCCTGTCCATCGGTGCCTCCACGGCGGTTTTCGGAGCCGTTGGCCTGCTCGGAGGCGTTCGTGTCTTTCCCGCCGAAGGCTCGGACGACAACCGGCCGAGGTCCTGGATTCTCCCCCTGGGCGCGGCCCTGGGCCTGCTGGCAATGCTCGGCAGCGACGTGCAGACCGACATCGGCGCGCACCTCATGGGGTGCCTGGCCGGTTTCTGCCTGGGCATCGGATATACGGTCCTTGGCCCCCGTGACCTCAGTGAAACCCGGCAAAATCACCTTCTCCTTCTCACCCTGGCCATCCTCGCCGCATCCTGGTGGCGGGCATTGACAGGAGGTTGGACTTAGACTGTGATCTTCGGAGAGGCATGGCCATCTCGCTGGTGCCCACCAAGACGACGGAACCTTCCTCGACAATCACTCGTTGAATTCCTCGAAAAATTCTCGAAACAACCCTTACCAATCAGATAAAGAAGGAGAGCGTCATGCATTGCAAGATCATCGCTACCCTGGGCCCGGCCTCATTGGATTACGAAGTGATGAAGGCCATGGTGCAGTACGGGGTGCGGATTTTTCGATTGAACTTCTCCCATGCCGATGCCAAGTTTTTCGTTCCGGCCATGGAAATGATCCGCCGGGTGGAGGCGGAGTTGGACATGCCGTTGACGGCCATGGGCGATCTGTGCGGACCCAAGGTCCGCATCGGCGAGGTGGAAGGCTCACCGCTGCAGGTGAACAAGGGCGGCCATGTGCTTCTGGGACCGCTGGAGCGCAAGGAGTCCGGCAAGACCCCGTTCATCAGCCTGGAAATCCCTCTCCTGCTCCAGGGGCTGCAGGTGGGCATGCCGGTCAATCTCAGCGACGGCATGCTGCAATTCAAGGTTTCCCGCGTCATCGTGGAAAACGAGCTCTATGAACTGGAAGCCCAGAACGCCGGATACCTCTCGTCCCACAAGGGCATCTCCTTTCCCGGCAAAAGCCACCCCATCAAGGCGCTCACGGAAAAAGACCGCAAGGACGTCCGCGAAGCCCTGGAGATCGGCATCGACGCCCTGGCCCTGTCCTTTGTTCAGGACGCCTCGGACGTGGCGGACCTGCAGGAACTGATCCGCGATCTGGGAACCTGGGTTCCGGTAATCGCCAAGCTGGAGCGTCAGAATGCCGTGGAGAATCTGGAGGCCATCCTGGCCCTGGCCGACGGGGTGATGGTCGCCCGGGGCGATCTGGGCCTGGAGTGCCCTCTCTCGGCCCTGCCCGTGATCCAGAAAAGGATCATTCGGGCTTGTCGGCACGCCCAGAAACCGGCCATCGTCGCCACCCAGATGCTTTTATCCATGGTCAAGAACCCCGTCCCCACCCGGGCCGAATGCACCGACGTGGCCAACGCCATCATGGACGGCGCGGACTGCATCATGCTGTCCGAGGAAACCGCCATCGGCAACTATCCGGTGGAAACGGTGCGCAACATGAACGACATCGCCCGGGAAGCGGAACAGTATTATCTGGAACGTCTGGGTGAGCCCTATTTTCCGAAAAAAGAGAAAAATCCCGGCAAGTATCTGGCCTACGCCGCCTGTCTGCTGGCGGAAAACGCCGAGAGCAAGGCCCTGGTCTGCCACTCAACGTCGGGCATCACCGCCCGAATGCTCTCCTCCCGTCGGCCGGCGCGGCCCATCTATGCCCTGACCACCAACGAGAGAGTGATGCGTGCGCTGAATTTCGTCTGGGGAGTGCATCCTCGCCTGGTGGACGCGGAGCCGGAAAGCCACATGGCCCGGGCCGCCGGGTTCATCCAGCGCTTCGAAGATTTCAAGCCCGCCGACTGCCTGATCATCACCTCCGGCCAGAAAACACCGGGACAAAAGGACATTTCGACGAATCAGATCAAGATCTATATCAAGTGACGTCAACTCATCAGGCATTTTACATGAAAGACGTAACTACTCAGCTCATCTGAGCAAAATCGGACTGGATACCGGCCTTCGCCGGTATGACTGAACTTGGAAAGGACTTGGTACGATATGTCATTCCGGCGAAAGCCGGAATCCAGTACAGGTTAATGACCAAACACGGATGTGCTGAGTAACTACTCAGCAACCTAATGCCGTTGCCGAGTTTGGCTCGGAATCGGAGTCGGTATCGGTATCGGGGTCGGTATCGGAAGCCATGTATAGGGGCATTCCGTGTTTTCGAAGCCGATTCCGATTCCGACCCCGGTACCGATTACCGTAGAAAGAACGTGTGCTGAGTAGTTATTGTGCTGAATAGTCAGAAATAATGGGGGTTTTATGCAGCCTGGTCACCAACCGAATCGGCTTGCAAAAGAAAGCAGCCACTATCTGCTCCAGCACGCCCGCAACCCGGTGAACTGGTTTGCCTGGGGCGAGGAGGCCTTTGAACGCGCCCGGTCCGAAGACAAGCCGATCCTGTTGTCCATCGGCTATTCCACCTGCCACTGGTGCCATGTCATGGAGCGGGAGTGCTTCGAGGATCAGGCCGTGGCCGATCTGATGAACCGGCATCTGATCAGCATCAAGGTGGACCGGGAGGAGCGTCCGGACATCGACCAGGTCTACATGAGCGCCTGCCATGTTCTCGGGCAGCGCGGGGGATGGCCCCTGACCGTGTTCATGGGCCCGGATGGCCGTCCCTTCTTCATCGCAACCTATATCCCCCGCGAATCCGGCTTCGGGCGCATGGGCATGCTGGACCTGATTCCCCGGGTCGCGGAAGTCTGGAACAGCCAGCGCAAGGACGTTCTGGCCACCGGCATTCAGCTTGAAGAGGCCCTGCGAGCCGCCCAGGAGCAGGAGTCCATGGCCGGAGACCCTGATCCGGAACAGGCGGCGCATCAGGCGTACAACTTCTTTGCCCAGCGCTTCGATTCCGATCACGGCGGCTTTGGAACAGCGCCCAAATTTCCGTCCCCGCACAACCTGCTCTTCCTTCTCCAGTACGCCCGCGAGCACAATGTCCCCCAGGCCCAGGCAATGGTGGAAACCACCCTTGAGCGAATGCGCCTGGGCGGGCTGTTCGATCATGTCGGATTCGGATTCCATCGCTACTCCACCGACGTCAAATGGCTGCTGCCTCACTTTGAGAAGATGCTCTACGATCAGGCCATGCTGCTGATGGCGTATACCGAGGCCTGGAGAGCCGGCGGCGATCCGCTGTGCCGGCGTGTGGTCGCGGAAATCATTGATTATGTCGTGGATCAACTGGCTACGGAAGAAGGCGGTTTCGGCAGCGGTCAGGATGCGGACAGCGAAGGGGAGGAAGGCCGGTTCTATGTCTGGACGCGGGATGAATTGCTTGCCGTTCTCGGCCCCGAGGACGGCGAATGGGTCTGCCGCAAGTTCCAGATCCAGCCCGGCGGCAATTTCCAGGAGGAAGCCACGGGCAAGTACACCGGCGCGAACATTCTCCACCTTGACCAGGACATGACCGATCCTGTGGAGCAGGAACGCTGGGCCGTGCTGCGCATCCGCCTGAAGATGGCCCGGGAAGAACGTCCTCATCCTCTCACGGATGACGGCGTGCTCGCGGATTGGAACGGGCTGCTCATGGCTGCCCTGGCCAAAGCCGGCGCGGTGTTCGATCAACAAGGTTGGCTGGAAACCGCCCGCGGCTGCGCAGAGCTGGTGCTGACCGTGATGCGCGACGACAAGGGACGAATCCGGCACCGTCTTCGAACCGTTGCCGCGGACCAGCCCGCCGGCGCACCGGATTCGTCACATCCGACACCAGCAAGTAGTCCCACACGCCATCCGGCAAGCCAACCTACACGCTATTTGGCCGCGCAGGGTTTTCTGGAGGACCAGGCCTTCGTGGTCTGGGGCCTGCTGGAACTGTACGAAGCGGACCAGAATCCGCGGTGGCTCAATGCCGCGGAGGAGATCACCAGGGCTCAGTTGCGTGATTTCGGTGACGAGGCCAATGGGGGCTTCTTTCTCACCGCCCGGGACGCCGAGCCGCTGCTGTTTCGGCCAAAACAGGCCGCCGAAGGCGCCCTGCCCTCCGGCAACGCCGTCAGCGCCGCCAACCTGCTGCGGCTGGCCACGTTGACCGGCAACCAGGACTATGCAACCCAGGCCCACAAAGCCGCCCACGCCTTCGGCAACCTGATCAACACCCAACCCCACGCCTGCACCCACTGGCTGACAGCCCTCTCTTACGGCCAACATCCTGCAAAGTAATGAACCGCCCGCTAGGCTTAAGACACCAAGGACGCAAAGGGGTAAACACTTTTTGAAAGCAGGGAAAGGACTGCTTTCCAAAAGGTTTGCCTCTTCCCGCGGAGAAAAAATTTTTCTTGGAGTCCCCTGCGCCTTAAGCGAAGCGGGCGGGTAACTACTCAGCTCATCCAAGAATAATTCGGACTGGATACCGGCTTTCGCCAGTATGACTGACTTCAAACGACAGTGAAATGTTATGTCATTCCGGCGAACGCCGGAATCCAGTGCTGGAGAATCGTCACGTCCCGTATGTGCTGAATAGTTACGCGGGCGGTTCATTTACCATCCTCAGTCAAACTTCACGACATAAAATTCCAATTCGTACTTGACTTTGCGTCAGTTTGTTGACACGAGATTCCATATTTTGTACGCGGCACCAAAGGGCACATTTCGATACTGCGGCTCCCGCGGAATCGCCACGAAACATGGATATCAACGATGGAACAAACCAGATGAGAATCCGCACCGGAACCGACTGTAACCCTGGATTTTTTCTCCCCAGCCGTCCGAAAACCATAAATTCCTTTCCTTGCGCCATGAAACTGCTTCCCGGACTGATCAGGAGTTTTTCATGACGAACATCGATCGAAACGGAATCATCGGCCAGAGCCAGTGTCTGCAACAGGTTTTCACCGTCCTCGCCAAGGTTTCCCCCACGGACAGCACCGTGCTGGTTACCGGAGAATCCGGCACCGGAAAGGAACTGGTGGTCCGGGCCCTGCACGCCAACAGCAGGCGCAAGGGCAAGCCCTTCGTACCCGTGAACTGCGGCGCCATTCCCAGGGACCTGCTGGAATCGGAACTCTTCGGCCATGAAAAAGGCGCATTTACCCATGCCATCCGCACCAGGACAGGCCGCTTTGAAATGGCGGACGGAGGCACCATCTTCCTGGATGAAATCGGTGAACTGGATCTGCCCCTGCAGGTGAAAATCCTGCGCGTGATTCAGGAAAAGGAATTCGAGCGTGTCGGCGCCACCTCGACCACCAGGGTCGATGTCCGCATTGTGGCCGCCACCAACAGGGATCTGGAAGAAGAAGTGGCCCAGGGCCGGTTCCGCGAAGACCTCTTCTACCGCCTGAACGTCATTCCCATCCACCTCCCTCCGCTGCGCGAACGCGAAGACGACATCATCCTGCTCGGCAAGCACTTCCTGAATGTTTTTTGCACTCAGAAGCAGCGCCCCTTGCTCCGCTTGTCCCACAAGGTCCAGGACCTGCTGACCCTCTATCCCTGGCCGGGCAACGTTCGTGAACTGGAAAACTTCATGGAGCGAATCTCCATCCTCTGCGAGAACGAGGATGTCATGCCCGCGGATCTCCCGGCCAAAATCCTCCAGGTCGTCGGCATGGACGACGTTCCCGAACGCATCGTACGGAAGAACACCCACGGCTTTGAATGGCCCACGCTGAGCGACCTGCGGGCCCGGGATCAAGGGCTGAAGGATTTCATGGATGAGATTGAGGAGCGGCTGCTCCTTGAGGCATTGCAGGAAAGCAGCGGAGTCAAAAATCAGGCGGCGGAACTGCTGGGAATCAAGCGCACCACCCTGATCGAGAAACTGAAGAAACGCCATATCAACTTGTAATTTTACATTATAACACCACACTCCATCCTGTCCGTCCTTGCAAGCATGGTTCTTGCTTCGGGGTTTCAATAGTTCCGAAGACGCGGCAGCCAACGCCCTGCAATCTGAGTCAGTCACCTCCGCCAAAGAGGACTGCCCCGCAAGGAATCGGCAATCCTTATGGAAGCAACTCTTTCCCCGCTTTCCAAAATGTTTTCCTTGGCGAACCTGGCGCTTTGAATGAGTCGGGGCGGTTCAAGTTGTAACGGCTCAGCACTTTTATGACAAAACTTGGATTGTTCCGGCTTGTCTCGTTTTTTTGGCATCGCCTGTCTGACTGAGCCAGGATTCGTTCATCGAACCATTGCCCAACGCCTGAAGCGCCAATGGGTGGTTATTCGAGCGATAGTTCGATGTTACGAAGCCGACAAAGGAGTTGCGAGGCCGGAAAATAGAGACAGCCGGAACGCAGCTGAATAGTTACTTCAATTGTATCTATTCAGCAAAATCCGCGAAAAAGATCTGGATACCGGCGTTCGCCGGTATGACTGTATAGATGCAGCTTGCCACGATAAGTCATTCCGGCGAACGCCGGAATCCAGTGCAGTTGAATGACCACCCTCCGGATGAACTGAATAGTTTACCTTCAATTTTAGAAAACTCTACTTGTAACTATTCAGTTCATCCTAGAAAAATCGGACTGGATACCGGTCTTCGCCGGTATGACTTAACTTGGAAAGGACGTGGTATGATACGTTATTCCGGCGAAAGCCGGAATCCAACTCTGGTGAGTGACCACAGAGTATGTACTGATAGTTACCTCTACTTCAGCCGAATGGACCGGGACATGTTGCTGACAGGTGAGAGTTGGCACGGTTGCGATTGCGATTTAGATTACTATTTCGTTGGAAGATGAACGATTCTGTTCATCCCAAATACATAGAGGCAATGCACATTTGATCATGCCCCGATTTTGGCGCGCGTTCCGCGCATCGTTTACCGGGATACTTCATCGCTCCCCGGCGTCCTCTTCGAAACTCCTTCCGGTTTCGGTCTTGACCGTATTTCTCCTGCTGTTCTGCTGTGTCGAGGCCTTTTCCGCCCTGGATATTTCCTTTCAGCGATTCCCCAATCGAGAACAGCTGCAGTTGCGCCTGCCGCCGGACAGTCCTCAGCCGGAGGTCCAGCGGATTGCAGCACGCGACGTTCTTGTCCAGCTCCCCATGCCGGTTTCCGGGGACAACGCCGCTCCGTACCTGAGTGGCTCGACTCTTCTGGATGCGGTTGCCCTGGGCCGCGAAGGGCTTCAGGTCCGGACGACCACGGATGCCTTTGGTTTTGTCGGCCAGTACGATGCCTCAACAGGTCTGCTGCTGGTCAGCTTTTTTTCCGATCCCCTGGGAAGCCGCTGGCAACAAAAAGTTGTCCCTCAAGGACCCGAACCGTCCCCTCCCCCGCCGGCCCGCGTGTCCCAGTCGCCCGTGACGCCGGCATCCCCCGCTTCCCCGCAGCCTGTATCGCTCCCGGAACAAAACCAGGAACAGAATCAAGCTCGGGATCAAGTGCCGGAACCCACCGCGGAACAACCCAACGAGGCGGATCGTCGACTCCCGCTCCAATCTCCATCCGCCGCGGAGTCTTCACCCCCGCCCCTGCCGGCCGGCCTGCAGACCTTCGCCGGATTGCGCCGGAGCATCACTGATCCGCCTTCTCCCGCCGTGGAGCCTGAACAAATCCGTGGCCCTATTCCGGCGCAAACCGCCCCGCAACAGTTTACGGAACCTTCCGGCCAACCCAATTCGACTCCGTCCCAGAGCATGATCCGGAGCCCGATCCGGCGCGTCAGTCCTGAAAATGCACAACCCGTTGCCCCTTCCCGGGAGCAGCCGGAACCGGAAATTCCCCAGACGCCACAACCGGCCGCCACGGCGTCCCAGGAGGCGGTCGACTCACCTCAGCCTGCCATGGTCGTCTCACCGGAACCGGACGTCTCTCCGGCTCAAACTCCGGTCATTCGGCAACGCATCGAACCGGGTCCACCGCCAACGCCGACGTCCACGCCGCCAATCCAAGAAGACACACCCACGCAACCCGTTCTTCCGGAAGCCCCGGCTCCAGATCCGGAGCCGGAGCCGGAGGCCGTGAACCAAACCGCTCCGGTTCAGGATGATCCCGCCCCCCAGCCCGTGCAGGCGGATCAGCCATCCCCGGAAGCAGCGGACAGCGAGCAGACACAGCAGCAGGTGGAACAAGGTCAGGCGGAACAAATCCAAGAGGAACTACAGCCGGAGGAAATACAGCAGGAGAGCACCCCGGACCAGCAGTATCGCGGACTTTTGGCCACGGCCAGGGCAGCCTTGATGAATGCGGAATTCGATGTGGCCGTCGAATCATTGCGTACCCTCTCCAACGTGCAAGGGCTTTCGGATTCCATGCGCGAGGAGATTCTCTACAACCTGGGCGACGCCTTGTTCGGCCTGCACCAAAACGATCTGGCCAACAACTTCGCTCTTGTCGCCCAGGCCTATGAACGGGCCATGCACCTGAACCCGACCTCCACCCGCGCGGCCCTGGCGCTGCGCAACCTGGGAGTTCTGCACCTGAGGGTAAACAACCTGCCCGAAGCCAGGGCCTACTTCAACGTGCTCCGCCGGGACTACCCCCATGATCCTCTGGTGCCCACCACGGAATATTATCTGGGACAATACTTCCTGGATCGCGGCGACTACAATCAGGCCGCCGACCATTTCCAGCGCGTGGTTCAGAACCATCCGGAACATTCCATTTCCCAGCAGTCGTCGGTGGGCCTGGCCAGGGCCTTGAACGCCCTGGGCCATGACGAGCAGGCCTTCCAGATCATGGACTTTCTGGAGAAACGCTGGCCCCGCTACTATATCGACGATCCCAGCCTGCTGGAACTGGCCGGGATCATCGCCTTGCGCGTCAACGAGCTGGAATCGGCCAAGCAACGCCTCTTGACCTACTACAACCTGGTTCCCGACACCCCGAACGCGGACATGGTCCTGGCCCGGATCGGCGACATCTACCTGCTCACGGGCCAGCCGGATCCGGCCAGACGAATTTTTGAAAAAGCGGCCCGCAAGTTTCCGGATCAGGAAGGTGGGCTGATCGCCAAGATGCGCCTCGTGGAAGGTGGAATCCACGACGAACCGAGCCTGGAGGACATGTTTACAACCCGGCGCGCCGCGGACGTCTATTCGGAAATCATCACCAAGCATCCGGACAGTCCTCTGGCCGCCGTGGCCACCATCAAGCTGGCCATCTGGCAGATCTGGAACAAGCGGCTCGAGGACAGCCTGATGGTCGTCAGCGACTTTCTCGCGGATCATCCCCACCATTCCCTGCGGCCCAAGGCCCTGGAAGTGGGCGAGGAGGCGTTCACCCAGCTTGTGCAGCGCAACGCCGCGGACGGCCGCTATGCGGAAACCCTCGAGCAGTGGCGCAACAATCCTTTTCTGCATGCATTGCTGGAGGATTTTTCTCCTGCCACGCGGCTGGGCCTGGCCATGGCGTTCTGGAAAACCGGAGATTTCGAGCAGGCCGTCATCCTGGCCAGACCGTATCTGACCGACGCGACGCCGCGCCAGGTTCAGATCCCGGCTCTGGAGATGATTCTCGGCATCTATCTGGAACAGCAGAAGTGGGAGCGGATCGTGGAACTGGCGCCGCTGCGTGATGATTTGCCCGAGCCGCAGCAACGGGAGCTGTCCTATTCCGTGGCCCTGGCCCTGGAAAATCTGGGACGCTCGGAGGATGCCCAGCCGCTCTGGCGCAGACTGGCCGAAGACCTGAACCTGAGCCATGCCCAGCGTGGTTACGCCCTCTACTTCCTGGCCCGCAAGGCCATGCAGGACGAGAATTTCGAGCGCGTCTACCTCTATGCCCAGGAATCATTGAGTCTGTTGCTCGTCGACCGGGAAGATCAGGGAAAGATCCGGGACAACGTGCTCTGGCTGACGCAGGTCACCGAACGCACGGGCCGTCTGCAGGAGTCCCTGGCCTGGGCTTTGGAACTGGATCAACTCATCGACCAGTCCGACCCGGAATGGACCATGAGCCGCTACCGCCTAGCCCAGCTCTACCAGCGCAACCACGATCACCAGAATTGGCAGGCCGTGCTCAAGGACCTCCAGGCCAACGACCCCCGCGGCCTCTACGGCCGCCTGGCCGCCTCAGCCCTGCAAGGCCAAACCCTGGAAGATAGCGCCAGCCGGTTCAGGCCATGAGGATTCGGAAGATGCGGAAATGATGGGAAGAGGGGATGAAGAGATGAAGGAATGAACCGCCCGCTTCGCGCAGGCTGTTCAAAAACCTCGATGGCAAGGCGCAAAAAAAGTTCAAGCCCGAAGCGTATTGGTCATACGTGAGGGCTTGAACTTTTTGCAGCAACGCAGCCAGCGGGGATTTTTCAACAGCCTGCTATCCGTTGACCACGACCTCAGCCGTCCGTATGGCCTCGCCGCGACGCTCATACCCGCTGCGCTGTTCTTCCAGGACGATGTTTCGGGCCCGGCCCGGCTCCAGGCGACGGCCGGCGACGACCATGGTCTTGGGGTCAAACATGTGCCCCACGGTGGGCACCTTGTAGATGCCCATCCGGTCCAGGGCCCGGTCCAGACGGAGGATGGCCGCGTCGTAGCCTGCCACGGCTTCATCCAGGGCTGCCGGAGGCCGGCGCAGGAAGGATTTTTCCTCGGCAGCCGCCTGGGCCGCGGCCTGACCGCGCACCAGGACGTCCCGCAGGGAAACAAAGTTCAGCACCACGTCCTTTTCCACGGTCAGTCGAATGTTCTCGGCAAGCTGTCCCAGTCCCTGGGTATTCTGCTCGTAAACCCGCGAGGCGTCCTGGAATGATTGCAGCAGGTCCTTGATACAGGCCGTGGTCTTGTGCTGTTCCTGGTTCTGCATCACGATTTCCTGCCGCAGCGTGGCAAACTCCTTGAGCACCATCATGATTTCATTGCCCTCGAAGGGGCCGTCCTCGAACCTCGGCTTCTCGTCGGGCAGCTCGCCGACCCAGATCCGGAAATCCTCCACAGCCTCGGACTTCCACGGTTTCATGACCACCTGTTTCTCCGCCTTCGCGGCATTCACCCGACCCATCATCCACCGACCCAGAACCCCCATGATCGGCAGAATAATGTAATGGTCCAGGAACCTTCCAACAGCCTTGACGGCTCTCCACAACGCCGCAAACACATTTTGCATGACCTCTCTCCTTGCTCGGGGAATATTGTCAGGACATTGTCGACAGCTTCATAATAATCCGGCGTATCTCATTGCTCTCATTTCTTGCCCCCTGGGACCGCCGCACCCCAGTGCGGCAAGTTGCGGGCTTTCGCGCCACTTGGGATGTTCGCGTTCAACCGGGCCGCACTGGGGTGCGGCGGTCCCGGGAGTCTGCGGCTCAACATCTCCATGCCATTATTGGACCATAACCCGTTCAATTCGTTCGCTCCCGAGCCAGCTTGGCCTCATCATTCCGGCCCTGGCTTTCCAGTGCCCGTGCCAGAACTTCCCAGAACGACTGCTGTTCCGGCCACAGGGCAACGCTTTGCCGGGCCAGGGTTTCCGCGATTTCCGGGTCTTCGCCCTGTTCCAGGTACATCTTGGCCAACAGGTGCATGGCCAGGGCGTCTCTTGAATTGTGCACCAGGGCTTGGTGCAGGTGTTCGCGGGCGGCTTCGAGGTCGCCCTGGCGCAGGTCCAGGCGCGCCAGATGGCGATGGGTCAGCCCCTCGCCGCCGGGCATGGTTTTGGCCTGGTCGAAATATTCCCGGGCCGCGCCCAGATCCTCGTCCTGCTCGGCCAGCTGTCCCAGCCGGATCAGACTGAAGACATGCTTCGGATCAAGCTCCAGGCAGCGCAGGAACGCCTGTCTGGCCTGGTCCTGCTCTCCCAGTTTCAGAAAGGTGTGCCCCTGATTGTAGGAGGCCATGATGTCTTCGGGATTCTGGCGGACAATGGTGGTGAACTGGGTCAGGGCCTCGGAATACTTGCCCAGCCTGGCATAGCAGACGCCCAGGGAATTCCTGGCCAGGTGATTCATTTCATCCGCCAGCAGCGCCGTCTTGTATTCCTCCAGGGCGGAGTAGATGTCCCCGCTGGAGAAGAAACGGTCCGCGCTCACGGTCAGGGACGTGGAACAGAACTCCACGGCGCTGGGCTCGGGGAGCATCATGGCATGTTCCAGGGCCTTGCGGCAGTTGCCCAGAACATCCGCTTTGGCGTAGGCCAGAAAAGGATAGGCGGCCATACCCGCGTACACGGGGCAGAGCAGCACCTCCCCGGCTGCCCGGATCAAATCATTGGCCGCCGGTCGCAGCTCAGCGGCGCTTTTCTCCGGAATAAGGCAGGCCAGTGTGCTGAAGCTGAACCGCCCCATGATCGGCCGCGGTCCGAGCTTGTCCGACGCAAGGGAGGCCAGGGCAAGCATCCTGCGCTCCACGTCTGCGTGATCGATGCGTTCCGTTTCATTGGAAACGCCCTCCAGGTGCAGCAGGATCAGGGTGAACCGCGCATACTGCTGCCGCAGATCCACCCATTGCTTGATGAATTCCCGGGAGGTCATCAACTGCAGTTCCAGGACCGCATCCCGAAACGCCTGGTCCTCCACGTCGTCGACGGCCTCGTTGCGGGATCCTGTGCGCAGAATGGACAACTGGTCTTCAGGCTGGATGCTGCAGCCCGGATCGTGCAGCAGGATGATTTCGGCCACCGAACTGTCCCCGCGAACCTCCACCAGCTGCACCTCCGCCTTGCAGACCCTGGGCATTCCCTTGCGGCCCGACGGCGAGGAAATCTCCGGCAGCGCCCGGTTCGCGGGATCGAGAACCGATGACCAGACCAGAAATCGCTGCCCTTCCCGGGCATCCACGGACCGGCCCAGACTGACCAGAATCCGGTTCATGGGCAGGATCTCCAGCACCACGCCGCTTTCCCGCAGGATGCCCGAAAAAGCGCGTATCCGGCCCGGCCCCTGTTCCTGGGCATTGTGCAGGGCCCGGGAGGCTTTCTCCAGCATCAAACCCGTCTGCTCCCGCACGGATTTGCGCAGCTGGCGACCGTGAAAGTCCTGGGGGTAGGTGACATATCCCTGGCTGATGGACAAGGGAATCTTCTCACCGTTGATCCTGTTTTCACACTCCATCTTCCCGACTTCCCGGAGCAGGTCCGAGGCCAGCTCCTGGCACTTCGTGGTCGTGGCGCCGGAAAAGCAGATCGCCAGAGTATCCTCCTGAAGCCGGGCGCAAAGCGCCTGCTCCGGTGCAATCCTGGCCACCACCCTGGCCAGTTCCCGGAGCACCGAGTCCCCGAACTGGTACCCCCACAGCTCGTTGATCCGGGCGAATCCGTCCACGTCCAGGCAGATCAGCCCCACGCTGGCACTGTATTCGAAAAAACCGTCTTCCAGGCTGATGGGAGTGTCCGGCCAGAGACCGCGATGCACGAGCCGGATCTCCCGGCTCAGGGTCTCTTCAAGGCAGGTCCGATTGGCCAGACCGGTCAGCGGGTCTGTCCGGGTCCTCTTGTGCATCAGCAGATTGTCCATGATCTGCCCGCACAGGCAGGACCACAGGTGGAGCATGGTCTTGGTCACCCGCCCGCCAACGCCCCGGGCCACGAAAATACCCAGCAGCTCGCCGTGCCGGTGCAGGGGCAGCAGGGCTTTTTTCTCCTGGGCATGGTAGACGGGAACAATCTGGTGCCCCCCTTTGCTATCCGCCACCAGCATGTCCGTCGGCAGACTGGCCGGGAAATAGAGGCCATAGGAGGAAAAAGACAGAAAGCGGGCCATGCCCGACCGCAACTCGGGCTCAAAGGTGATCAAATCCTGCCGCTCAAGCCGCATGGATGTTTCCGTCGCATCAAGGGTGTTGAAAATCATGATTGCAAATCCTGATCGATAGTTGCAGCAGGGCCGGCGATGCGTCAACCACCCTGCCGTTGTCCTGCCCGTTCACGGAACCACTGGGCCACGAACGTATCCATGATCATCTGCACCACGTGATAGATAATGCCTGGAACCATGGCCAGAGGGAAGAGATGAGCGAAATAGCCTGCCCAGACGAGATAGGAGATGGTCAGGGTTTTTTGCGAGGTATGGATGGTAAAGGCGGCCGTGGAAGGCTCATCCAGCCGGATGGCCTTGGAAATGCCGAAATTCAGCGCCAGGATGACCACATGCAGAAAAATCATGAACCCAAACAGGCCCACCAGCCCCAGGCCCAGCGAACCGATCGCCCCCACGGAACTGGAAACGGCATTGAAGATGATCAACAGAACCACGCACTGCGAAAAAATGGAAAACGCCTTCTTGTAGGCCGCCACCTGCTCCTTGAGCCAGGGCCGCATGATCTGCCCCAGAACCGTGGGCACGAGCACGGTCAGACCGAGGGTGATCAGGATCTGTCCCACCGGCAAGGAGATGGCCTGCTCAAAACGCAGCATGTGCTCCATGAACCCCAGCAGCCAGTTCAGAACCAGCGGGATGGAGATCAGGGAAAAAAGGTTGCAGAGCACGCAGATGAACAGGCTCAGCGGGACGTTGCCCAAGGCCATGGCGGTCATCACCGTGCCCGAGGCCACGGTCACCGGGGCCGCGGCAATGATGATCGAACCGATGATGAAATCCGTGTTGTCGCCGAAGAACAAGGTGGCCAATACCGCGGTGATGATCGGAATCAACACCAGAGCCGAAAGCAAGGACGCGGAGAGCACGCGGACATTCCTGATCTGCTCCAAAACACTGCGCGTATCCAGGCTCAGACCGGTGATCAGAAAGGTCAAAAAGATGCCGAAATTGAGGATCTTGTATTCCTTGACAATGACGCCAAGCTGCGGAACGGCAAACGCCAAAGCCGAAACCACGGCCATGCCGAAGAAAAACCAGTGTTTTTTGAGGAAGGGGAGCATTATGGTAGTGGGTAAGGGGTAAGGGGTAATGGGTTATGGGTAATGGGTTATGGGCTATGGGTTATGGGCCATGGGACAAACACCGGCCATGGAACGTTGGCTTAGCTAAGTATACGCCACCGGCTAAAGACCGGCTTTAAACGGAATTTGTGTTGGGGGCAATGTGAGGGGCTGGGGGTCGGGCTTGGAAATGTGCTGTGGCAAGTATTCGGGCGATGCAGCGGGTTTGCAAGAATTTGAACCGCCCGCTTCGCTCAACGCGCCAAGGACGCCAAAAAGGACTTCACGCCTGACGGCGATTTTTGGCATCACCCTTCAGGGGTGAGGCAATCTTTTTGGAAAGCAGCTCTTTCCCTGCTTTCCTGCTTTCCAAAAAATGTTTCCTTGGCGTCCTCTACGCCTTGAGCGAAGCGGGCGGTTCAATGATTTATCATTCAATCAAGGTACTATCGCCCCGTCCACCCAAGGCGTTATATGCAGATAACCGGTGCCTTTCATGACCTCCAGTCCCAGGATGCTCAGGGCAAACAAAAACCCGACGGCGCAGATCAACCGGAGGGTCGGGTGGCGGTTTTTGTCCAGCATCACGATTAAGGTCGGCAGAATGCCGAACAGAACGACAATCCCCACTCCGCCCACGATGTCCAGGGCCTTGAGGAAGATGTCCGGGTAGATCAGCCCGGTCAGCAGGGGCGGGACAAAGGTCAGGGCAATGACCAGGGGGCGGCTGTCCAGGCGGAAGGTGTTCAGCGTCAGGTCTCGAATGAAGCTGAGCAGGCCCAGGCCGTTGGCCAGGAACGAGGTGCAGATGGCCACCAGGGCGAAGAACGAAGCGAACAGGGTGAAGGCCGCGCTCCGGATGATCTCGCCCATGGGCACCGTGGCCGGGGTGCTGGTTTTCCAGGCCGCGAGGATGCTGGTCTCGCCGGTCAGAGGGATCACGCCGATGCCCACCGTCACCCAGAGGGCGTTCATCCCGAAAGCCAGAAGCATGCCCAGCAAGACCGCCCGCCTGAACGTGACCATGTTCCATTTCAGGTCCGCGCTTACTGTGGGGATGATGTTGTGGAAATGGAAGGCGGTGACAATAATCGGCAGCGTTGCCGGCAGAAAGGCCCAGTCCGCGTAGCGCATCCGCTCCACGTGCACATGGCCGCCGCCCATGAAGACCAGCAGGAGAAACGTTCCGGCCAGGATCACGACCAGCATCGTGTTCAGGCGCTGGATCAGACTCAAATTGATGCACGTCAGTAAAATCAAGGGCGCAGCGAAAAGAAGCGTGACGATCGCCTGCTGGTCCTCCATGCCCAGGAGGCCGGCCACGATCTTCGCGCCTCCGGTGAAATAGGCCGTCAGCAGGCCGTAGAGAATGACCATGTTCGCCGCAATGGCCGCCCACTTGCCCACCTTGCCCAGCACCGACTCGTACAGTGAAGGATAGTCGAAAGTCTCGCTGCGGCTCCGGGCCGCCTGATCGCCCAGGATCACCGCGGTGAGATACATCATGGCCCCGCCGGCCGTCATGGCCAAAAGCGACGGCCCCAATCCCGCCAACCCGGTATTGATGGGCAAACCCAAAATCCCCGCTCCCACAAGATTCCCCGCAATCAAGGCCGCGGCGGCAACAGTCACCCCAAAACCCGTCCTGGACGAAACCTCCTGCATTATAACCCCTCTTTTTCCTCATATTATTTCCGTACAACTCCCCTGCATCACAAGAAATCCGCCTGTACACGAAATCAATCTGATCATCCACACCCACCATCTAAATCCAAATCGAAATCGCAATCGAAATCGAAAGAAAAAAAGGTTTGTGGATCGGACAGCTGCATTTTTCAGCCGAGAAAGAATTCGCGGGAAAGTATATACGCTCGCATGAAGAACGATCGGTCTTCCAAAGCTACATTGTATTTTGATTTCATATTGACGAGCGAAAGCCGAATGTAAGCCAGCAACTCAGCTCCCGTACAAACCTTGCAACAGTGAAACGATTGCACTACCTTCACTCCTGTGCCGACCTTGAAGCGATTCTCATCCTGCCGTGTCCTGATCTTCAACGGCGACCACCCGCCGCCGCACGTGCATGTCAAACTGAGCAACGGGCGGGATTGCACGGTTGAGCTTCATTCCTTCGAAATCAAGGGAAAGGTCGCCGAACGAGACATTCGTGAGGCATTGGACTGGATCCGATCCAACCAGAATTTTCTATTTGATGAGTGGCAAAGGAACAACCCATGAGCGAATATTTTTTTCCGCAATTAGAAGGTGTCGAAGCCAAGGCGCCTTATCTTTTACGCACAACGTGGAGCACCGGCGAAGTGCTGCATGTCGATGTCGAGCATATCTTGCGTCGAATTCCCCTGCTTGCTCCCATTCTCGATCCCAAAGTCTTTGCCGGCGTCCGCCTCGGGGAGGGAGGCGGTTATATCGAATGGATTGATTCGGAGTTCGGGGCGGACAACGTCTACGCCTGGTGCAAGGAACAAGCTGGAGAAGTCAGTCATGAAATGTTCGACACCTGGATGCAGCGCAACCGCCTCTCGCTGACAACCGCCGCCGAGGCCCTTGGGATCAGCCGGCGCATGGTCAGCTACTATCGCACCGCCCACAAACACATCCCGCGTGCAATCTGGCTGGCCTGCCTAGGCTGGGAAGCCACCAGGCCACGCCCCTACGAACTTCCGCGTAATCTACCCACCATTCAGGAGTATACCACCTTGCATGGGTGATCTCGTGCTGCTCGCACCTGCATGGGTTACTTTTCACATATCATAGGTACCACCCCGTCAGGCTTCGCCTGCCACCCCTCCGGAGGAGGAGAACCACCCCGCCCTTCGGGCACCCCTCCGGTGGAGGGGAATTCGTCAGGCTTCGCCTGTCATTCACCAGAGGAACATAATTCCGCCGGACTTCACTCTCCGAACTCTGTTCCACACAAGGGCACGCGACTGTTAATTCCCCTCCTTTGGAGGGGTGCCCGCAGGGCGGGGTGGTTAATTCCCCTCCCCCGGAGGGGTGCCCGAAGGGCGGGGTGGTCAATTCCCCTCCCCCGGAGGGGTGCCCGCAGGGCGGGGTGGTCAATTCCCCTCCCCCGGAGGGGTGCCCGCAGGGCGGGGTGGTTAATTCCCCTCCTTCGGAGGGGTGCCCGAAGGGCGGGGTGGTTTACGATTGTTCATCAATGCCTCATGATGATGTAAAAAACCAAGCACCCCTTCCATGTTCTGTAAAATGTCCTTGGCCGATATTCGAATCACTGTCAGCCCCAGGGATTTTAGATACTCGTCTCGTTGCGCATCGTAGCCCCCGCGATCTTGATGCGAGACGCCATCGGCTTCGATTACGACGCCTTTTTCTGCACAGAAAAAATCTACGATGTAGTTGCCGATGATTTTTTGTCGGTCGAAGTCCAATCCTTTGAAGTTTTTCCGCTTGAGCTGATTCCATAACAAGACTTCATGCAGAAGACCGGCCTTGCGTAATTCCCTGGCGCGCTCTTTCAGCTTTGGGTTGAAGGGCAAGGACATGTAGCGTTTTGTACTTCTCATAAGTACCACCCCGTCAGGCTTCGCCTGCCACCCCTCCGGAGGAGGGGAATTCCATCAGGCTACGCCTGTCATCCACCAAAGGACCGGAATTCCGCCGGGGCTCGCTCTGCGGTCTCTGGTCCACACAAATGCACAAGGATAAAATTCCCCTCCTTTGGAGGGGTGCCCGAAGGGCGGGGTGGTTTTTGTCGGTCGTCAATGCCTCTTGAGGTACTTCTCAAAAACACCACCCCGTCAGGCTTCGCCTGACACCCCTCCGGAGGAGGGGAACCACCCCGCCCTTCGGGCACCCCTCCGGAGGAGGGGAATTCCGTCAGGCTTCGCCTGTCATTCACCAAAGAAGCGTAATTCCGCCGGGCCTCGCTCTCCGAACTCTGATCCCACTCAAGGGCTCCAAAGATATAATTCCCCTCCCCCGGAGGGGTGCCCGCAGGGCGGGGTGGTAGCATAGCCCGCTTCACTTCCCCCCCCAAAGACAGCACCTCTCCGGCAAAATTATTGCATACCGAACAAGATCTGATGCCGGAATCATCAGGCATAGCGAATACAAATTCTTCGTCGCGTAGCATCATTAGCCTGCACTTACAACTGAATCACCAATTGCGGCCGAGGGTTAATCTAGCGCTTGCCCAGTTTTCCCGCGGGAAAAAACTCTGCCGTATGTGTCAATCTCTGTGGTCTGTGGGCAAAATTTCCAAGGCAAACAAAGAGAGGAAACAAATGCTTGATCAAACTCTTCTGGGTTCGCGCCTGATGAAAAAGAATCTGGTGACCGAGGAGCAGTTGGAGATGGCTCTGGAGCGGCAGCGGATGTCCGGGGGGCGGTTGGGGTACAATCTGGTGACCCTGGGCTTCATCGACGAAAAGGATCTGGCCGATTTCTTCCGCAAGACGCCCCCGCCGCCGCGCACCGTGGAGGACACCGGGCTGTCCATGACCTTCATTGTGGATCTGATCAACAAGCATGTGGTCTTCATGGGGGAGTTCACGATTCCCTCGGTGGCCGAGAGCGTCAAGCTGCCCATTCCCATAGTGGATGAGGCCATGGAGATTCTGCGCCGGGAGCAGTGCATCGTGGTCAAGGGAGCGGAGCATCTGACCAAGACCTCCTACAAGTTCGGGATGACGGACATCGGGCGCAACCGGGCCAATGAGCTGTTGAACGTCTGCCGCTACACCGGTCCCGCGCCGGTGCCCCTGGCCGAGTACAGCAAGCAGATCGAGCTGCAGACCGTAATGAACATCGTGATCAGGCCGGAGCACTTCAACAAGGCCTTTTCCCATCTTGTGGTCAGCGATTCCGTGCTGAACACCTTGGGCCCGGCCGCCTGCTCCGGACGGGCGATTTTCCTGTATGGCCCGCCCGGCAACGGCAAGTCCACCATTGCCGAAGCCATGGGCCGCGCTCTGCCCGGCGAGGTCTACGTGCCCCATGCCGTGATCGTGGCCGGGGAGATCATCACGGTCTACGACAAGGCCGTGCACCTGCCCGTGCCGCCTTTACCGAACACTCCGGCGGACCAGCGCTGGGTCCGCGTGAAGCGGCCCACGATCATGGTCGGCGGGGAGCTGACCATGCGCACCCTGGACCTGGATTTCAACCCCATTGCCAAGTATTACGAGGCGCCGCTCCAGGTCAAAGCCAACAACGGCCTGTTCATCGTGGACGACCTGGGCCGCCAGGAAATGGACATCCAGACCCTGCTCAACCGCTGGATCATCCCCCTGGCCCGGCGCATGGACCTGCTCACCCTGCACACGGGCCGCAAGTTCGCCGTGCCCTTTGACCAGCTGATCGTCTTCGCCACCAACATCGATCCCAAACAACTGGTGGACATGGCCTTCCTGCGCCGGCTGCGCTACAAGATCAAGATCGACCATCCCTCGCCCTTCGAATACCGGCAGATATTCATCAAGGTCTGCAAGGCGAACAACGTCGAGTTCCGGGAAGACGTGTTCGAGTACCTGATGGACCAGTACTACAAACGCATGGATGTCCGCCTCTCCGCGTGCCAACCCCGCGACATCATCGACCACATCATCGACGAAGCGTACTACCACGGCCGCCATCCCGAACTGACCGAAGAAAAGATCGCCATGGCCTGGGAAAACCTGTTCGTCGCGTAGCACCAGGGACCGCTGGGACCGCGCACCCAGTACCCCCCCGAGAACGCCGCCCCAGTACGGTCCCCAGGACCGCCGCACCCCAGTGCGGCCCCTGGGATCGCCGCACCCCAGTGCGGCCCGTCTCAAGCATCCGCCAAGTCTTCGTCGGCATCTCGCAACATGGGATTCCAAATACATCCCATTTCCTCCAAGCTTCCATTACGGGGCCGCACTGGGTGCGGCGGTCCCGGCTCGTCGTTTTCCAAGCGATATATTATCTCAGCTTGTAATACTGGTCGCACGGATATTCGGCGGCCCTATAGGAACCAAAACATCGAACCTACTCAGGCATACATGTTGCTAAGCAACATAAACATATCCTGTTTTCAAAGAATAGCTCACAAAATAATACACTCCGAAAAAACAAGACAACATCTTCACACCCAAGTCTGATAACAATGGACTCCACGCTCACCACTGCCAAAGCGGACGCAAAACCGGCGCAACGGGTTCCGGCCCTGGCGACGGTGGTGTTGTTGATCGTGGTCTGCGTGTTGTTCTGGGCGTCCTCCTGCCACCGGCCGCAAACCCAACCGGACAACTTCATCGACCTGTTCCTGACAGCCTCAATTCTCCTTGGCCTGAATCTCAAATCCGCGCTGGGGTTGTTCTTCCCCGGCATGGGCAGACGAAAAGAGAACAAGAACAATGAACTCGAAGACATCATCCGTTCCAACCCCCACCCCACCCTGATCTGCGACCCCTCCGGCAAAACACTGATCTTCAACGATTCCTTCGCCGAGCTGATGGGGCTCGCGCCGGACGAGGATTTTGCCGTCGTCTCCGATCATCGCACCACGGACTGGGACCTGGCCGATGTCTTTTCCAGGGTCCGCCTGGGTGAAACTAAGGTCCTGCCCGAGACATGGCGGGAACTGCCCGGGGTGCATCCGGAGCCGGCTTCCAAGAGCGTTTACCTGCGCGTGACCTTTATCCCGGTGCGCAACACCAACGGACTGGTGGAAAAGGTTTTCGTCAAGCTGGAGGATTTCACGGAGCACAAGCGGGCCGAGGAGACCATCGAACATGACCAGAAGCGCTTGCGGGCCGCCCTGGAAGGCGCCCGCCAGCTGGTCTGCGAGATGGACATGACCTCCTACAGGATGGTGGTGGATCTGCCCGGCGATGAACGCGAAGACTCCCATTCCTCCGCAAAGCTGAAGCACCACGCCGCCTTTGACAGCCTGGTCCATCCCGAGGACTGGAAGCAGCTCCAGGAACAGGTCCGGAAGTATGCAGCCAACAATGGCGCGCACTTCGAGCACCGCTTCCGGATGAAATCCGACTCCATGGACTGGCGGTGGATCCGGCTGCGGGGCAAGGCCCTGAACTACAACGGAAACGGAAACCTGATGCTCGCCGGAACCATGGCCGACATCACCGAGGAGCATGAGGCCGAGGCCAGGCTGCGCCAGTCCGAGGCCACCTACCGGGCCCTGTTCGCCCATGCCCCGGAAGGCATGTACCTGACCAGGGCCGACGATACCGTGATCTGCGTCAATCATTCCTTTGCGACCATTCTCGGTTACGACTCGCCCAGGGAATTCGAGACCGAAAACCACACCGTCCGTTTTTCAGAGATCTACCTGATCCCCAAAGTCCGGGAAAATCGCCATGTTGCCTTGCGGAACAGGGGCGAGGTCCAGCAAATGGAGACCCTGATCCGGCGCAAGGACGGCAGCCCGGTCTGGATTTCCGAAAACGCCCGGGCCGTGCGGGATGAGCAGGGCAACATCATCCAGTTCGCCGGCAGCATCACGGACATCACGACCCGCAAGCGCAACGACGAACGCCTGATGCGCCAGGCCCTCTACGACCAGCGCACCAACCTGCCCAACCGCTCCTACTGTCTCGAAAAACTGGAACAATCCCTCAAAAAGGCGGCCGAAGACTCCAACCATCATTTCGGGCTGCTGGTGTTCGATCTGGACGGCTTCGGCACGGTCAACGACACCTTCGGACACTTTGTGGGCGATCGGATGTTTCTGGAAATATCCCAGCGGGTCCAGGACCAGCTCCGCCCCACGGACACCCTGGCCCGTTTCAGTTCGGATGAATTCTGCGTGATCACGGAAGACGCCCTGCCCGGAGAAACCGCGGCCCTGGCCGAGACAATCAGGAAACAACTGGAGGAGCCCTTCCAGGTAAGCGGCCAGGAGATATTCATTACCGCCAGCTTCGGCATTCTGGCCTACAATATGACCTACACCCGCGCGGACGACATGCTGCGGGACGCGGAACTGGCCATGCAGCAGGCCAAGCAGCAGGGCAAGAACCGCTGCGCAATCTTCCAGTCGGAAATGTATCAACGCAAGAGCCGGCGCACGATCATGGAAAAGGATCTGCGCCGGGCCATGGATCGCGACGAGCTGTTCATCAACTACCAGCCCATCGTGAAGCTGGAGACCAGCGAACTCAAGGGCCTGGAAGCCCTGATCCGCTGGAAGCACCCGGACAACGGCCTGATCTCTCCGGCTCTGTTCATTCCCCTGGCCGAGGAAACAGGACTGATCGAGCCCATTGGAGAATGGGTGCTCCAGCAGACCTGCCGCCAGATCGGCAAGTGGCGGCAAAGCAATGCATCGTTGATTCTGAACGTGAACATCTCCGGCAAGCAGCTCGCCAAATCCGGACTGGAAGGCCGGATCTACCAGATCCTGCAGGAACACAGCCTGGACCCCGGGTGCCTGAATCTGGAAGTGACGGAATCCATGGCCATGTCCGACCTGGATGCGAACATCCGCACCCTGAAGCGGCTCAAGTACATGGGCGCCCGGCTGAGCATCGACGACTTCGGCACCGGCTATTCCTCCCTGGCCCACCTCCAGCGCTTCCCCCTGGACGAACTGAAAATCGACCGCGCCTTCATCAACACCATCAACGCCAACCCCGCCAAGAACCGGATCATCCACGCCATCGTGGAAATGGCCCATGGGTTGAATCTGGAAATGGTGGCCGAAGGCATCGAAACCCAGTTCCAGTGCGACCTGATCAAGACCTACAAATGCCACTACGGCCAGGGCTACCTCTTCGCCAAACCCATGGATCCCGTGGAAATAGAAAAAACCTGGATCCACCCACCAAAAGCCAAATCCATCACCGCCCCCCAATACATTACGCAACCCGAACCTGTGCAATCTGTTGTGTTAGTTCAGTAGCTGGCTGTTGATATAGTGGGTTATGGCAGTCGAGGCGGGATTAAGAAAGTTTGAACCGCCCGCTTCGCTTAAGGCGCAGGGGACGCCAAGAAGAAGATCTTTGTCTCCTGCTGGAAAGATGCAGGAGACAAAAGGGCTTCACGCCTACGGCGATGTTTATCGCCCGCCAAGAAGAGGCAACCTTTATGAAAGCAGCTCATTCCCTGCTTTCATAAAATGTTTTTCCCTTGGCGTCCTTGGCGGCTTGAGCGAAGTGGCATGCCCCGCCCTCACTTTGCTCAAGTTGGTGGTCAGTTTCTACGGATTGCCAGGACAAAGTGAGTGCGGGGGCGGTTCAATTCTCTCATCTTTTCTCCATTACTACCTTAGAACTGGCGAGAATACTTACTACTTCTAAGCAACATTATGCCAAACCAAACAATTCACATGCCTTCCAAATTTTCAAGACAAAATCATGCTAAAAGACTGAAATTGTCCATAAAAAATGGAACTAAAACTACTAATTGTAATCACTATTGACCCTTTTTCTCGATCAAAAAGCCCAATGGGTATCTCCACATAAACACAGGCCAACACCAGGAGCAGACTATCTTTTAAACTTATAACATTATTTCAGATTATTAGCCACAAAGTGCAACCTTTGGCCCGGATCTTGATAGAAAGGGTTCATCTCAGATCTGAGACGAGATCAAATTTTTGGCAGGGGAGTCCTAAAACTTCTTAACTTTTTCAACCACATTATACAGGAGGACAACATGGACAAGCTGATGAATTTCTTGAAGGACGAGGAAGGGGCAACGATGGTGGAATATGGTTTGATGGTTGCCTTGATTGCGGTTGTTGTTGGGGTTGCAGCTGGTACACTTGGAGGATCAATATCAGATCTATTTGGCAGGGTAGAAGGTTCACTGGACGAAACGCCACCCGTCGTTCCATAATAATAAAAAATTATGCCTTAAAAAAAGGGGCAACTTTCATGGTTGCCCCTTCTCGAAAATTATTGAAATGAATGGGATCATGATATTAGCGTTCTTATAGTTTTTTCATGATGATAAAGGTGTGACATTAACCGGATATGGTGCTGATTATCTTGATCGCATTGTCACTGCTGTAGGTGTCGGAATTCTTAGAATGCTGTCGCCAATCTTTTCCAGACTGCCATAACTCAATCTAATTCCTCTCCATGTATAATCATTTAGTTTTTATTTCCATGTTCGTTTTGATCATGTTGTTTGCAGCGATTTATGACTTAAAATACCAACGTATTCCAAATTATCTCAATTTTTCCATAATGGGTATTGCCCTTGTCTGCCATACTTTATTTTCCGGGCTGGACGGATTTCACTTTAGCGGCGCAGGATTGCTGCTCGGCATAGCCCTATTTCTCCCCTTATACATTATAGGCGGTATGGGTGCCGGCGACGCCAAACTCATGGGAGCCGTGGGAGCGGTTGTGGGTGCCAAAGGCGTTATCATTTCCACCATATATACTGGCCTCTACGGCGGTGTGTATGCCCTGCTACTCCTAGCCATCCACCCCCAATACGGACGAGTCCTGATTTCCCGGACATGGCCCGTACTAAAGACCTTCCTCCTGACCCGCCAGTATGTGCCCGTTACCTCTGTCCCGCCCATCGAAAACAAACCGAAACTCTGCTATGGCGTGGCTATTGCAATGGGCACCATTACCTATCTGGTACTGAACCATCTCGAATACAATTTTCTTGGCTTCTGACAATATCAAGAACTAGATTCCCGCCTGCACGGGAATGACCTGAAAAATTCATTTCAAATTTACATTTCAAGCTTAAGTTTGGATTACCAATCCAGGAGGTTTTATGGGCAGGTGGAAAGCTTTTTTACCTATCACTCTCGCCATGTTCATCGCGGTGGGGGGTAGTCTGTTCATCTACAACTGGATGCAGCAGCAGACATCGGGCGTACCCGCGCAAGTGGTCGAGGAAATCCAGAGGGAACGACCGGAGATCGGGTATGTGGCCGTGGCGACTTTTGATCTTGCCGCCGGCACCAGACTGTCCGGGGAGATGATTACCAGTAGGGAGCAAATCATAAAGAACCTGCCGGCGGGACACTTCCGGGAACCTTCGGATCTGGTCGGCCGGGTGGCGGTTGTGCCCATGCGAGCCGGGGAGACGATTATCGAGCACCGTCTTGCGCCCATTGACATCCGCACTGGCGGAGTCTCGGCCATTCTCGGGGAAGGCAAACGGGCCGTGGCCGTGGGTGGGGACAAGGTGATCGGTATTTCCGGATTCATCCACCCCGGCAACAAGATTGACGTGCTCGTGACCTGGAAAGATCCGGACAATGACGAAGACATTACAAAGATCATTTTGGAAAACGTCACCGTCCTGGCCACGGGAACAGTATTGCAGGAAACGGAAAAAGGGACCACTGCTCCTGTGGATGTCTATACTCTGGAACTGACTCCCGAGGAAACCGAAATCCTGACCCATGTCCGGAATCAGGGCCGGCTCCAGTTCGCCCTGCGTAGCCCCATAGATGGCCTTCCGGCGGCAACCAGGGGAGCCACGACCAGGCACGCCATGAACTATCTCAATCCCCAGCCCGTACAGCTCGCAGCCACCCCAGCGCCCCGGATCAACAATCCGCGTCCTGCCCCGGTACGATCGGAATTCACTATGGAAGTGATCCAGGGCAATAATGTCGAGCAGTTCAAGTTCATTCAGTAACCATCTCAACAAGCAAGGAGAAGGGTTATCCATGCATGCCACCATCAGATCCTGGAAAACAGCAGCAGTTCTTTTGCTCTTGGCGTCATTGACCTGGTTGCTCCCACTGGAAAGCCACGCCCGGAACATTCAGGTGATTCCCGATGAAGTCGTCGTGGACATGGATCAGCCCCGGCGCTTGCAACTGGAGTACGGACGAGCCGTCATTCTCAGAACGCCCAGGGAAGTGGACCGCGCTCTGGTGGCCGATCCGGATGTCGTCAGCGTCCGGGCCATCTCCGCCCGGGAGGTCTACCTGCGACCCGTTTCCGCGGGCACGACCAATCTGATGCTGTGGCAGGACGATGAAATATCCGCAATCTACGAGCTGGAAGTCCAGTACGAGATCGCCCGGATGAAACAACGCATCAATGAAGTTTTTCCCAGGGAAACAGACCTGCGCATCCTGTCCACCAACGATTCCGTCACCTTGTCCGGCCGGGTATCCAACACATCAACCCTGGACCAGATCCTGGCAATGGCAGGAGCCTATGCCCCGGAAGACAGAATCCGCAATCTCGTCCAAGTGGGCGGGGTGCACCAAGTGATGCTGGAAGTGAAAGTGGCTGATGTTTCCAGGAATTCAATGAAACAGCTCGGGGTGAATTTCAACTTGGTGAATGAAAGCGGACGCCTGGCCCTGGGATTTCTGGGCGGGCTACCAGCCGGCGGCCTGTTGGATTCCGCCGGCACCTTTGCTCTCCGATCCGCTCCGGGGGATTCAATCCAGTGGCAGGGCATTTTCGACATTCTCAAGGAAAGCGGCCTGGCTAAGATCCTGGCCGAACCATCCCTGATCGCCCTCAGCGGCCAGACCGCCAGCTTCCTCGCCGGTGGCCAGTTCCCTATACCGACGTTGGAGCGCGAAGGCGAGATAGGTGGTGTTGAGTTCAAGGACTACGGCATCCAACTCTCCTTCACGCCCACTGTGCTCAGCAACGACAGAATCGCCATCGAGGTGGTGCCGGTGGTTTCCGAACTGGATCCAACCACGGGTGCAGTAATTCGTGGAACGTTCATCCCCGGCCTCGTTGTCCGCCAGGCATCTACCACAGTCGAACTCGGGGACGGACAAAGCTTCGCCATCGCCGGCCTGCTCAGCGAATTCTCCCGCGAAGCAGCATCCCAGTTCCCAGTCCTGGGCGATCTGCCCATCCTGGGTGCCTTGTTTTCCAGCAAACGCTACCAGGCCAGAGAAACCGAACTGGTCATCCTGATCACCCCGCGCCTGGTCAAACCCATCGTAGCCGCTGAACAGACCCTGCCCACGGACTTCTACATCCCGCCGGATGACGCGGAATTCTATCTCTGGGAAATCTTCGGCCAATCCCATACCCACAACCTGCCGCATAGAACCGCGGTATTCGACGGTCAATTCGGGCACGTTATTGTCCGATGATTCTCTGGTGGAGACTGGTTCAACCGGCAGCGAAAGAAGTTCGTAACATAATTCAAGACAACCAAATCAGGAGAGGCGGGAATGAACAAGAGTATGGCAATCTGCGTTGGTTTGATTCTTGCTGTAAGTACCATGATATGGGGCTGCGCCGGAAACCTCCCGGAAAGCCAAAGAATATACTATCTCCAGGACAACTGGGGAAGATCCGTCCAAACCGCCAACTACAACCAAACCCTCAACCCCACAGCCAGCCTGACCAAGGCCCCCGTGGAAGGCATCGACCCCCAGGCCGCGGCACTGGCCGTGGAACGATATCGGAATACCTTCAAAGAAGGGGTAGAACGAGAGCAGGTGAGTCCGATAATTATAATGGGAAATTAGCATATTTCAAAGAATTTTTAATGTTTTCAACATTAACAAGAGTGCAAACTTATGTTCGAAGATCCCAATTACGATAAACAGTGCGGAGTCGCAGCACTCGAGTTCGCCATCGTCCTGCCGCTGCTTATACTATTATTCCTGGGCATTACTGAATTCGGCATAGCCTATTATAACAAACAAGTTTTGACCAATGCCAGCCGGGAAGGTGCCAGGGCGGGGATGAATAGCGCAATTAAAGTAAACAGTATTGAACATATTGTTGAGAACTATACAGACAGACTAATTAATTTTGGAAATGGAGAAATTAAAGATTATTTAAATGTAGAAATTGGTAGACACAATGCTGCATTTTGTCCTGGGGATGAATCATGTAATTGCAATGGAAACGAATATTGCCTGGTAGAAGTTAATTTTGAGCATTCTTATCTTGTACTTTCAGGATTTCGATTCTTTGGTGCTAACTTTGGCCAGACAACAAATATTGGTGCTTCAACATCAATGAAAATGCTGTAAATGCCATACGGATCGAAAATTATGACATCAAATCAAAAATTAAAACCAAAATCAAGTAAAAAAAATCAAATAGGTGCCACAGCGGTAGAATTTGCTATTGTGATACTAATATTTATCACGATAATTTTTGGCATAATTGAATTTGGTTTATTGATGTATAATCAACATATTGTGACTAATGCTGGAAGAGAAGGAGCGAGAGTAGGCCTGGTGTATCGTACTACTGGTAATAGAATATCAGAAATTGCTATCAAAAACAAAATTATTCATTGGAATGACCATATTATTACCTTTGGTGAAAAAAAATGGGACGTCATCGTTACACCTTGCGTAGCATCAGCAAGCAATATTTCCGTTGAGATCAAATATAATTATGACTTTCTTTTTTTACCGTTTCAACGTGAAATAACATCTATAACAAAAATGAGATGCGAATAGGGTAAAGGAGATAGAACATGAAATTTAAAACTACACAAAAAAAAGTTAATAATGAAAATGGAGCAGTATCTGTTATCACTGCTGCAGTCTTAGTAATTTTTATTGGAATTGCAGCATTAGCAATCGATATTGGACGACAGACTTCTGCAAAAAATGAGCTCCAAAACGCAGTTGATGCATCGGCATTGGCTGGGGTAATAGAGTTGGCAAAAAATGGAAACACAAATGTTACTATTAAAGCTGTTGAAGCAGCACAACAAAATTTTGTGGACAAGAATGCGCCGACTCCTACAAGTGTTAAGCTTGGAAGATGGTCTGAGTGGACTGATCCTAAATTTACTGAGAATTCAACCCCATATAATTCAGTAATGGTTACTGTTGCAAATTATAATATCGGATCTTTTTTTGCTCCTATTTTAGGAACTACACAGAGTGTCAGCGCAATTGCCACAGCAGTTGTAGGTCCAGCTAGCGGAATGGAAAGACTACTTCCAATAGGAATACAAGAAGATAATTATTATGAATCAATAAATGACCCAAGCGATCCAGAATATCGTATTATTACACAAGATAACTTTGGAAGTATTGGACCTGGCAACTGGGGCTGGGTAGACTTAGCTGAAGCTCACGATGAGAATGCAAGCACTAATGATCGACTTGAGTGGATAATAAATGGTTACCCAAAAATGATTTTTATTGGAGATGAGGTTACAACCGATACTGGTGCCAATCTTACCACACCTGCAAGAACAGATGTTCACAACAAGTTAACTGAATACATAAACAATGAGACTGTTCTTTTTATACCTATTATTTGCAATACATGGTCATCTGGACAATCTGCTACCATAACTATTAGAGGTTTTGCTCCCTTAATTATAACAGGTTATGGTGGTCAAGGCTCTGGATTTTGGATAACAGGTCGTTTTCCTGAAGATCCTCATTTGGTTTCAGGGCCAATAGATTTTGACGCAACCGACTTCGGAGTTAAAAGTATTGTTCTAGTAGAATGATTAATGTACCACATTTTGCAAGCAACATTCTTACTTAACTACCCATACGTTAATATTAGTTCAATGTTCAACTAGCCTTTTCAATACCTAACATCACATGAGAGGGTCAAATGCCCGCAGGTACATATCAAATTCGTATCCAGATGCAAAATCTTGCAATGCGAAATCGATTTGAAAACCTAGTTAAAAAACATTCTGAATTTGATATCCAAGATGACGACTCTACACGAGCTGACCTGCTGATCATTGAACTGAGCAACGAACCTGATATTACTTTTGAACTGATCCACAACCTTTTGAACGAAGGTGAGGTCGGCGAGATATTCCTTACATCCAACTCCACGGACCAGACCCTGCTCCTGAATGCCATCCGAGCCGGGGCCAGGGAGTTTTTCGGTCCTGATACGGATGACGCGGAAATCACTGCTGCCCTGGAGCGCTTTGCCGTTAGACACGGCAAGATCAAGGCTGGTGAAAACCCGAAACGCAACAGCCGGATTTTTTCCGTCATGGGGAGCAAAGGCGGCGTGGGTACGACCACCTTTGCCGTGAACCTGGCCGTGAGCTTGGCTGAAAAGCACGGCGTAGAATCCGTGGCCCTGCTGGACCTGAATCTCTTCGGGGACATTCCGCTGTTTCTAGAAATCGAACCCTCCTACACCTGGAAGGAAATTACTAAGAACATTTCCCGGTTGGATTCCACCTTTCTGAGGAACATCCTGGCCGCGGACCCTTCCGGAGTCCGGGTGCTGCCATCCCCCGGCTATCTGGGCAGCCAGTACATGGCCACGCCGGAAATCATCGAACGCCTGCTCAACGTCATGCGCAAGATGTTCGATTTCATCGTGGTGGACCTGGGCCAGCACATGGACGACAACGCGCTGAAGGTCCTCGAACTATCCGACACCCTGTTCCTGGTCTCGGTCCAGAGCCTACCCTGCCTGGCCACCACCAACAAGTTCCTGCGCTCGTTCCAGGATATCGGCTACCCTGCTCCTGAGAACATCAAGGTCATCCTGAACCGGCACCTAAAAAACGGCAGCATCGGCATGGATGACGTTGAGGAAGCCCTGAGCAAAAAAGTCTTCTGGAAAATCCCCAACGACTACCAGACCACTGTTTCGGCCATCAACAAGGGCAAACCCCTCTCCCGCTTCGCGCCTAAAGAGCAAATTACCAAAAATTTCAGAGAGCTGGCCGACGCTCTGGTTGTGAAGGCCGATGTAAAGGAACAGATTAAGCGGAAGTGGTGGATATTCTAGGTCATGGTTTCAAAGATTTTTTAACCGCAGATTACGCAGATTGACACAGATTTAAGAATTTTATGGTAGCACTTCAAACTGCATGAGGTGAAGAAATGCTTTTCAGCAGCAAGAAAAAGGTCGAAGAAGCGCCCAAGCCGGCGCTCAAGCTGGTGGATAAAAAACCCATTCCGCAGCACCGCAACCAGCAAGCTCGGCAGCTGTCCGATGAGTTTTTCCAGCTCAAGAACAGAATCCATTCCCGACTCCTGGAAATGGTGGACCTGACCCTGCTGGATTCTCTGGACCAGAATATTCTTAAGTCTCAGATCCGATCACTGGTTCAGCGGATTCTGGAGGAAGACGGCGGCAAGGTTCCCCTGAACATGACTGAACGTGATCGCCTGATCTCGGACATTGAGGACGAAGTCATGGGTCTGGGCCCTTTGGAGCCGTTTCTCAAGGACGACACCATTGCCGACATCCTGGTGAACACCCATAAGCAAATCTATGTAGAGCGCTTCGGAAAACTTGAACTTTCCGAATCCACCTTCAAGGACGACGCCCACTTGATGAAGATCGTGGACAAGATCGTTTCATCCGTAGGCCGGCGCATCGACGAATCCTCTCCCATGGTGGACGCCCGTCTGGCCGACGGTTCCCGGGTGAACGTGATCATCCCCCCCCTGGCCATCGACGGCCCGGTACTCTCCATCCGCCGCTTCGGCCGTGATCCCCTGATGCTGGACGACCTGGTCATGCTCAAGGCGCTCACGCCGGGGATCGGCGAAATCCTCAAGGGTGTCGTTCACTGCCGCCTTAACATCATTATTTCCGGCGGCACGGGCAGCGGTAAGACCACTCTCCTGAACTGTCTGTCCCAGTTTATCCCTTCGGACGAGCGCATCGTCACCGTGGAAGACGCCGCGGAACTGCAGCTCAAGCAGGATCATATCGTCCGCCTGGAAACCAGGCCCCCGAACATCGAGGGCAAGGGCGAGGTCACCTCCAGGGATCTGGTGCGCAACTGCCTGCGGATGCGACCGGACCGGATCATCGTGGGTGAGGTGCGTGGGGCCGAGGCCTTTGACATGCTTCAGGCCATGAACACCGGCCACGACGGCTCCCTGACCACGGTCCACGCCAACACGCCCCGGGACGCCCTGATGCGTATCGAGAGCATGGTCTCCATGGCAAATTTGGACATCCCCCTGGAATTCATGCGCCGCTTCATTGCCTCGGCCATCCATATCATCGTCCAGGTTTCCCGGCTCTCTGACGGCACGCGCAAGATCACCAGCGTGCAGGAGATCACCGGCATGGAAGGCAACGTGATCACCACCCAGGAACTCTTCTCCTTCATTCCCACGGGAGTGGAGCCAAGCGGCAAAATCAAAGGCCACTTCCGGTTCCAGGGCGTCCGGCCCCGCTTCGTGGACAAGTTCGTCCAGCATGGGTTGGAGGTGAACCGGGAGATTTTTAATCCTGATGTGGTTTATGAAGTATAGGATGTAAGAAATGATTGAACCGCCCCCGCACTCACTTTGTCCTGGCAGTCCGTAGCAAATGGGACAACTCACCTGAACAAAGTGAGGGCGGGGCATGCCGCTTCGCTCGAGACGCAGGGGGCGCAGAGAAAAAGTTTTGGCTTCCGCTGGAAAGATGCGGAAGTCAAAAAGGCTCCACGCCTGACGGTGATTTTAAACATCACCCCGGCAGAGGTGAGGCAAGCTTTTTGAAAACAGCTCTTTCCCTGCTTTCAAAAAATGTTTCCTTGGCGTCCTCTGCGCCTTGAGCGAAGCGGCATGCCCCGCACTCACTTTGTTCAGGAGAATGATCATTTGCTTCGGATAGCCAGAACAAAGTGAGTGCGGGGGCGGTTCAAATTCTTAAATGCAAATGCTCAGGAAGGTTAATCTATGAACATCTACATGGTCGCCATACTCATCTTTCTCACTTCGATCATTACCATCGAAATTCTGCTCTATGGCCTGCGCACCTTCAAAGATCCCGATCGGGCCAAGATTCGCAAGAAGCTGCGCAAGATTACCTTTCACCAGCAAAACCTAGAAGACGCGCCGGATATTGAGCGCAGGATCAAATACAGTGACATCAAGGGCCTGAACGACTTGCTCCGACACTTCGCTTTCGCGGATCGATTCCACAAGCTTCTGTACCAGGCCAACGCCAAGCATTCCGTCGGGTTCTACATCATGCTGTCCGTGTTGCTGGGGCTTTCGGCTTATATGGTCTTGAGCTTTCTGAACTACGGTTTGCTTGTTGCCCTGCCCGCCGCCCTGCTCTTCGTGGCAAGCCCGTTCCTATACCTTAAGAACATGAAAAAAAGAAGAATGGCCAAATTCCAGAAGCAATTGCCCGAAGCTCTGGGCCTTGTGGCCAGATCTCTAAAAGCCGGCCATGCCTTCAGCACGGGACTGAAGCTAGCCGCGGACGAATTCGAGGATCCCTTGGGGCCGGAATTCGAAGTCACCCTGGACGAAATCAACTTCGGGGTGGCCGTTCCCGATGCCCTGCGCAAAATGACTGAGCGCGTGGACTGCCTGGACCTGAACTTCTTCGTGGTTGCGGTAATTCTGCAGCGGGAAACCGGCGGTAATCTAGCCCAGATCATCGAGAACACCGCAGCCCTGATCCGGGAGCGGTTCACCTTCTACGGCAAGATCAAGATCCTGGCTGCTGAAGGTGTGCTCTCCATGTGGGTGCTCATTGCTCTGCCTTTCGCGATAGTCGGTGCTCTGAAGTTACTTAATCCAGAGTACATGAGCCTCCTCTTTGAAGAAACCATCGGCCATTACATGATTGGATACGCCCTGGTGACTATGGTTATCGGCTATTTCGTCATGCGCAATATGGTAAAGATCAAGGTGTGAACTTGTGAAGACGAGAATTCAACGTGACTTTTATCCTGGAGGGTAAACGACATGCCGCCCGAATATATGCCTCTGGCCATAGCCTCCATATTCTTTCTGACTTTCATGCTGCTATTGGTCGGCATCATCCAAGTGGTGCGCACGGCTACCCAGAAATCTGAGCTGGTGCAAAAGATCCAGTCATCCGGTAGGAGCGCGGCCGTCGCCTTTCAGCCGACTCCCTTGGCTGCGCCCGGCGCGAAAAACAAGGTGCTGGGAGTTCTTGGATTGTTGGGCAAGAGCATGGGCAAGGACAGCCTGACCGAACATGCCGCCATGCGCCCGAAATTCCTCAAGGCCGGCATCCGCTCCGAAAGTGCGCCCACGGCTTTTTTTGGGGCAAAATTGGCATTGACCGTGATCATGCCCATGGAATTTCTTCTTTTCCGGCTGCTGATGCCCGAAGTGGTCATCTCCACCACAATGTCCCTGGTGTTCATCACCTCCCTGGCCGTGGCCGGGTTCTATATTCCGGATCTCTGGCTGCTGAACAAGACCCAGAAACGTCGGCAGACCATTCTGGATGGTTTCCCGGACGCCCTGGATCTGCTGGTGGTCTGCGTCCAAGCGGGCATGGGCTTAGATTCGGCCATCAGCAGGGTAGCCAAGGAAATCCAGTTCACCTGCAAGGAACTGAGCGACGAACTGCATCTCTTCAACTTGGAAATGCGTGCCGGCATGCCTCGCCAAGACGCTCTGAAGAACCTAGCCATGCGCACGGACCTGGAGCAGATGCAGAACATGGTAACCCTGCTGTTACAAACCGATAAATTTGGCACCAGCGTCAGCCAAGCCCTGGAAGTCTTTTCCGACAGCATGCGCACCGAACGTATGCAGCGTGCGGAGGAAAAGGCAGCCAAGATCCCCATCAAGCTCCTCTTTCCAATGCTCTTCTTTATTTTTCCATCCATGTTCATCGCCATTCTCGGTCCAGCGGTCATCCGCATTTCCCAGACCCTTCTCCAGATGTAACGCAACGCCTCATGCAACGTTACACGCAACATATATCCAACATAAAATCCTCTTCAGGGCAGCCTACATGGTGTCATGAGGAGGGCTTGAAAAGCACGGGCAACCGCATTTCCCTTCCCACCACACCACACCATCACGACCACACAAGGCACCTCCAACGTCGCCCCCAAATATCCCGCAACAGCACATCCCATAGGGGTGCCACGTTATCGCATTGAGAATATTTGGCTACCTAAAAATATGATCGCCGCGATAGCACGGACTTGTAGGGGCTCCCCTCGCGGGTGCCAAGGTGAACGCGGTATTAAATATGCATCGCCGAATGGCACGGATGTTCAAATCAAGCATAAAGATCACGATATGTGGAAATTCGGTATTTCAACTCGACGATCAGTACCAACGCAGCAACACCAGGGCTACCGAAAGGATAGCCCTACGAGGATGAGGTCTCGCGCTGAATTTGGCGTCCAAATGAAATAAACCGCCGCGACAGCACGGAACCGTTACACGGGACCGTGCTAACAACAGGTGAAGGATCGAATCATGAGACATGACAGGGCTGGAAAGTTCGGGGTTGCAACGCGATTGGCCGCGGCATTGTTGTTCCTCTGCGCGGGAATGGTTTCCTGCACGGCCAAGCATTCGGGATCCCTGGTCCGGGATGACGGGTTGACCATTACCAGCCGGGAACACGAAAGGCTGGGCGACCATCTGCTGGCAGGCGACAACCTGCAGATGGCCCTGTTCCAGTTCGACCGCGCCCTGGAACGTGATCCGGGCAACCTCAGCGCGAGGTACAAACGGGGGCTGGTCTTTCTTCTCGGGGAGCACAACCAGGAAGCCATGGCCGAATTCCAGACGGTCCTGGCCAAGGACCCCGATTTCGCCCTGGCCCACGAGGGCATGGGGCGGGCCTGGTTCCAGTCCGGCAACCTCGATCAGGCCCTGCTCAGCCTGCACCAGGCCCTGCGCCTGAACCCGGATCTGTGGCGAGCCCGCGCCTACCTGGGAATGATCCACGATCGCCGGGGCGAAACCGCGCTAGCCGTGGCCGAGCACCAAAAGGCTATAGCCCTGCGGCCGGGAGAAGGTTCATTGTACAACAATTTGGGCGTATCCTACACCATGGCCCGAGATTTCGAAAAAGCCGTGGCCGCATTCAACAGAGCCCTGGAACTAAATTTCCAGCATCACCGCGTCTACAACAACCTGGGCCTGGCCCTCTCCAACCTGGGACACTACCAGGCCGCCCTGGAAGCCTTCCGCAAAGGCGGCACCGAATCTCAGGCCTACAACAACCTGGGCAGCGTCTACCTGAGCAAGAACCGCTACGAAGACGCCATCAGGACCTTTGAAAAGGCAATCGAACACGAACCGGGCTTCTACATCATGGCCGGGGAGAATCTGAAACGGGCGAGGTTGGGGTTGGAAAAGGAGCAGTAGGAATGTTGAACCGCCCGCTTCGCTCAAGACGCAGGGGTCGCAGAGAAGAAGTTTTGGCTTCCGCTGGAAAGATGCGGAAGCCAAAAAGTCACCACGCCTGACGGCGATTTAAAACATCACCCCGGCAGGGGTGAGGCAACCTTTTTGAAAGCAGCTCTTTCCCTGCTTTCAAAAAATGTTTTCCCCTTGGCGTCCTCTGCGCCTTAAGCGTAGCGAGCGGTTCAATAATTTTGAAAAACGGGCAGGTAAATCATGGGAAACGGCTTGGGCAAGCATTTAAAACAAATCAGCATTCCGGTCTGTGTCGCTTTTGGATTGGTCTCCTTGTCGGGTTGCGCCTTGTGGGACAGACATCATGAACCTCGGCCCTGGGGCACGAATCACCGCACCTCCATGACCGACCAGGAACTACGCCAGCTCGTGGCCTCGGCCCGGCCGTTCATCCGCAATCCGGAAATGCATTTCCGGCAGGGCCTGTATTTCCAGGCCCGTGGGCAGCACAAGCTGGCCGTGGATGAATTCGCCAAGGTGCTCCTGCTCAAACCCGACCACATCAAGACCCTCAACGCCATGGCCGTTTCCTGCGACAACCTGCAGGACTACGAACAGGCCGTGGCCCTGTACAAGCAGGCCCTGAGCCTGGACCCGGAACAGGACTACATCTACAACAACCTCGGCTACTCCTACTTTCTCCAGGGCAACTACACCGCGGCTGTCGAGGCCTTCCAGAAAGCCGTGGCCCTGGACGAGAGCAACAAGATCTTCCTGAACAACCTTGGCATGGCTTATGCCCAGAAAGGCCTTTTTGACAAAGCCCTGGCCGAATTCCAGCGAGACGCCGCCCCCGCTGATGTGGTGGAGATACCCGTACCCATGGAATCGACGCAGTCCATCACCCTCGCCCCGGAAAAAACAGTCCCACCCCAGGCATCCAAACCAGCCGGAGTTGCCATTGAGGATGCGAATCCCCTTTCACCTCTCCACGAGTCGGTCCCTACCCCGGACCGGCAGGTTGATATAGCCCAGTCCGAACCGGAGTCGCGACACTGGATCCGCAAGCCGATGCCCGAAAATCCTGGCCAGGAAACTGACCCGGCGCTTCCCGACCCCAAGGGGCTGGAAGAACCGTTCAATACCTTTGAACCTGAGCGGCCTCATGAATTTGAAATACCCAACCGACCTGAACAATTTCAAAAACCCCGAGAGATCGTCGTTGTTGCGGACTCTCAAAACCAAAATCCCGCCCCACCAGCAGAACCATCCCGGCCCGAGCCCGCCGGGGCGCACTCGAAGCGGGATCATCAACCCGGCCTTCAGCCTGACCAGCAAACAACCCGACCAGACGAGCCAGCACATCAGCCCCAACCCACCGCTCCAACCCCGGCCCCGCTGGTCGCTGAGCTTCAATCTCCAACCCACCCCTCACCATTCGATTCACCCTCGGATGCCACCCTGAGCCGGCAGCAACCCGCAAGGCATCATGATTTCCTGAAAGCCGTTCCCGTGGAAGTGCTCAACGGCAACGGCATCAACCGCATGGCGCATCAGGTCGGATCATATCTGGAAGCCAACGGCTTCCGGGTAACCCGGAAAAAGAATGCCGACCATTTCGATCACCCTCGAACGACCATCCACTACGAAATCGGTTATTTCCCTGCCGCGGAACTCCTGTCCCGCCAGTTATCGGGCGTATATCTCCTGAAGGAAGAAGCATCCCTGAACAGGCATGACGCACGCATCCGGATTACTGTCGGAAAGGATCTGGATCACGACAAGATGGCGGTCCTCGGGCGCAGACAAGACGAAGACGCAACCCAACTCGCAGCATCCGGCCAGGAAACGGTGATCAGCCGCGGACCGGATTCCGTAGTGCGCCCGTGAAGGGTAACCGACGAACATTTTGGACCTGGGAGCGCCGCGCCCCAGTGCGGCAAGTCTGGAATGTTCACGTCATATTTGATGATTCGCGCTCATATGTTGCCGCACTGGGGTGCGGCGCTCCCGGGCTGAACGGCATTCAATCACACAATCACATTATCAATTCAAAGGAGGAATTGCATGAAAAGGGTATGGTGGCTTGTTGCGTTGATCGTGGTGGCTTTGTTGTCGATACCAGGGTGCGGTGGTGGAGACGGTCCGGGACCGGGTGAAATACGGATGGATTCGTTTTCAACGGATTTCCTGCCCATACCTACCAAAATTGTCCGAGCCACGGTTCGGAACAAGGATAATCAGATGATGGGCGGCGTGCTGGTCAGTTTCAGCACCAGCGCGGGCCAGTTGTGCGAAGAGGTGGAAGTGGATGCCAGAGAATTTACCATGGAATGCATTAACACGCCGAATGGCCCATCCATTGAGACGAATGCCAACGGTATTGCCGACATCTATCTGATACTTGGCTCCTTCCCCAGCGCCACGGTCACAGCCATGGCCACCGGATCGCATCAGCGCGAAGATGTGCCCTGGCAAGACAGCGTGGGTACCGGAACCATATCCGCCTCCATCCAGGTCTACCTCGTGGAAAACATCCGCCTGTTCAACATTGAAGCCGGTCCCACGGCGGATACAAAAACCCTCCGGGTCCTGGTCACCGGTCCGCGGGAGACTCCCCTGGAAAACGTCGCCGTGCGGTTCCACAGCAGCGGCGGGCAGTTCGTGGACCATCACGGCAACCCCGCCCCGATCCCCGAAGTACGGTCCAACCGCCACGGCATCGCAGTCATCAACCTGAAAAGCACCCACCCGGTCACCGTCACCGCCCGAGCCGACAACAAGTCCACCCAGTTTCCGGTGGAATTCTAGGTCCAGGCACGTCTATAAAGAATAAGAAGGTCTCTCGCCCGGCCCCAAAGCGGGCCTAGAGAAAGCAGAGAGCGCTGAGCAGAGAAAGATGACATGGCCATAGGCCTGGGAACCATTTGCAAGGCAGGAGAAGGACCTGCTTTGCAAATTCTTTCTCTCTCAGCGACCTCCGCGACTCGAGCGAGTCTTCGAGCGGGCGAGAAATTCCCCCTCCCTCAAATATAATGAGTGCATCCTGGCGGTTGCACTCATTATTATATCCACCCAGTGCGAAACCTCTTCCCCTGGGACCGCCGCACCCCAGTGCGGCTTCTTATTCAGACCCCGCTGCAATCACCTGAAATTTCCCCCAATCTCCGCAGGACCATCCCGTGAGGGCGTATCCTTGAAGACCCCATGCCTGTAAGCTGGAATATCACGGCATAGAGCGTCAATCCGATCGAGGGCTGACACAGCTGTTTTCATGTCGACAAAGTTAACAGTCATTCGATTTATTTTACATTCTCCAATCTGGCGACGACACATAACCCGCAAAAATAATACTATTATTTATTCTGCACCGGCTTTACCATGCCGGGAAATTTTACATCTTGTTATTATCCAATGACGGGACTTACTGAAAAATTAATGCAAAAATGGTCTTAGTATTAAAAATAAAAATCCTTGAAATTCGGACAACTATCTACAACACCCCAAAAACCAGCGGGCATTGGCCGACTTCTTGCTAAAGACATACCATCTTATGTTTCTCATAGTCATTCAAACAGGAGGTAATGTCATGAGGAAAACAATATTTATTCTAATGGTGGCGTGCTTGTTGATGGTGGGATTGGTGGCCAAGGGTATGGCTTTAACCTTGGAAACATTAGACAAAACAAATACAAAACAGGAGCCTTATGGTGGGTTCTTATACGCAGAACCCGAATTCGATTTAACCGGCTATGAACTCGGAGACTACATGGGCAGAGGTCTACATACTGAGTTGCCCGCTGGCAAACTAGAAGATTTATTCATATATGACGGTTCCCCTTACACAGATGTTAAGATTTTGGACGAAGAAGATGACGTTATATGGACCAAGTACATGCTTAAAGAGAACGAATTAGATGAATATATTGCTGGAACGTGGAAACTAACAGACGAAGCTATAGATGACAAAAAGTACGTGACTTTTTTGGTGGTCTCAGGAGGAAGTTATTTCTCGGTACACCAATACGACTCTGCTCTTTTTGGCAAATGGGACACCGGCTGGCTGGAGTCTGGTATGAGCGGGAACCCATATCCTGGAATCTCCTACGTAAAAGCATTCCAGGACGGCAACGGCACTCCTGATGTCCCGGAACCGGGCACCATGCTCCTCCTCGGTTTTGGCTTGGCAGGGCTGGCATTAATGCGCAGAAAATTTTCAAAATGATGGACGAAAAGATCATCAATCACGCCAAGGGCGGGGACTCGTTCCCCGCCTTTTGTTTTTGTGATATTAAGTTTTTTAGCGGCAAAGTTTACAGTTGCATCCATGATCGTCTTGATCTTTAAAACTCAGCGGGCGGTTCAATATTCAGGCGACAGCCCGGCAGCCAAATCAAATCCCGAGCTGCGACGATCCGCAACCTGATCCTCGAATTCCCGGACCAGGAACAGGGCTTCCACATCCGGCAAAGACTCCACCAACTCCAGACCGGCATCCGCTCCCATAACCATCAGGCCGGTGGACAGGGCATCGGCGTACACGGCGCTTTGGGCGATGACCGTTACGCTGGCAACTCCGTTATCCACTGGCCGGCCGGTGCGCGGATCCAGGACGTGGCTGAAGTAGTGGTCGTCATGTTGAAAGTATTGGCGGTAGTCTCCGCTGGTCAGCACGGCCTTGTTGTCCGGGCGCAGCACCAGCAGCGCCTCGTTGCCGATCATGCCCCGGTCCGGCTGACTCAGGCCGATCCGCCACGGCTCGCCTGCCGCGTTGCGGCCTGACACCAGAACGTCCCCGCCGATGTCCACCAAAAAATCCGCCAGTTTTCGCCCTCGCAGCATCTCGGCCACGGCGTCCACGGCATAGCCCTTGGCGATGCCGCCAAAATCCAATTGCACCTGGGGATGAAGCTTGCGTGGTTCACCCGGCACGGAAATGTCGATCCAGCGCAACCCGACAGCCTCCAGAGCCTCGCGAACCGCTTCCATATCCGGCGGCTGATCGTCATTCTCGGCGGACGATCCGGGACCAAAGCCCCAAAGATCCAGCAGCGGTTTGACCGTGGGATCGAACGCTCCGTCCGTCAGCTCATGAACCAGCACCGAGGTCCGAAGTACATTCCAGAAATCATCACCAACAGCCACGGAATGGGAGGCATCGAGAGAGTTGAACCGGGAGATCTCGCTGTCCGGGCGATACACGGACATGCTCGCGTTGATCTCCTCCAGGCGGGCGCGGATTTCCGTCTCCAGTCCGGATACCGCCCGCGACGAAACACCGACCACACGCACGGTATAGACCGTGCCCATGGTCATGCCCGTGAAGACATGCTCCGTGGGTTGTCGACAACCAACAGACATGGCCGCCAGAATGGCCGGAATGAGGATCAAGAAAAGGGAGAGAAGGGGAAAGGGGGTCAGGGGCAGTGTTCTGTCGTGAGCGGAAGAATTGGTTGGCATGGCAGTTTGGGAAAGGTGGTCCGCCACGGCGGACGTTGACTAGCCTTCTCATGGAAGGCGCAGAGGACGAAAGGGATCTTTTTTGGTAACGTAACTGCTCAAAAAGGTCGGGCGGTGAGGTTTGCCGTGAAGGAGTGTCTCCGGGATGGAGTTTCGTGATTCAGCTACTGGGGCCATGCTCCAACCGAAACTTTTCCTGAGTGCGTTACACCGCTGCCGCACTGGGGTGCGGCGCTCCCTGGATTTATCCTCTTGATTGCCTCATTTTTTTTTGAGCAGTTGCTTTCTTTTAATTCTGACAGGACATCAGGAGGAAGTCGCTAATTCATGTACCAGCCTAGAACCCGCCAGGTTATCCGCCCCGCCTCGTCCACATTGTACTCCAGCCACAGATTGCCGCGCACGTGGCCGTCCTCGAAACCGGCCAGGACCCAGCGATCCGTGAGGACGTAGGTTTCGGAGGTGTTGATGTACATGGTGCCGCCAAAAAAGGCTTCGGCGGGGATCAGTTCGGGGCGGGAGGCCAGGTCCTGGACCAGTTCAAACACCGGATTGGCCAGTCCCTTGCGCTGCAGGCGGCGCAGTTCGAACTCGCTCAGGCTGGGCTGGACTTCACGCTGGATGGAAAGGAGCGGCGCCATGTTGGCCACGTCGAGCTGTTCCCGCAGATCCTGGTTCTGCGCTTCGCACAGACGCAAGTCCTCCCGGGATTGCAGCAGCTTGCCGTAGAAGGTCAGACAGACAACGGCCAGGGCGAGGACCGCGAGCCACGGCAGGGCATGATGAGGTTTGAACAGTTTTTCCGACATGGCAATGCCTCATGATTCCCGGAATCCGAACAGCGGGGCCAGAGCCTTGACTTCTGGAAGATGCCGCATTTCCCAGAGCCGATTTTCCACGGGCCACAGGTTGATCGGCAGGCCCAGGGTCCGAATCCGACCAGCCATCAGTTCCAGAGCGAGCCAGTCCGGATCTTCATCAGCCAGCAGGCTCAGGAGATGGGCGGCAAGCCGAGCGTCAAACTCCTGGTTCGGTTGCCAATTGCGCTGGAGAAAAAGCCGCGTCTCCTCTTTGGCGACACTGGATTCGGCGGATACGATAAAAGTCCAGGCCAAGGCGGGCAGATACAGCCGCCAGACCTCCTCCCGGTTGGGATGGTGCTGGTCTTCCTGCCATTCCAGAAAATGAACCGCGGCCCTGGATGCGAAATCAAGCTGGCTGTTCCACCAGCTCTCGGCCTGACGCTCCAGCCAGGCCAGGGTGATCAGCTGCCGCTTGTTCCAGGCCAGATCCGCAACCGTGCAGAAGAATTCCCCCTGCCCGTCCACGACGACATGCACCGCGTCCACATTGTCGTCCGGCGTCTCCCCGTAGGTCCAGTGCCACGTGAATTTCTTGGGCGCACCATTTTCAGCGCCGGTGAGCAGCCCGTGACCCTGGCTCTGCGTAGGGGCGGACTCCCGGACATGCAGTTCCAGATCGGCACTACGCAACTCCAGCCTCAACCTGCCCTGCTCCGGCTTGCGGTCGCGGGCTTGGCTCAGCAACAGGCCGAGCAAAGTCCAGGTGGCCGGATTCATGGATCGGGGCAGGACATGACTGCACCACAGGTCCGCTCCGCTGCCCTTATCCGGGAGGTTGGAGCGGATTTCCGCCAGCACGGCGGTGAAGGAGTCGGTCCAGTCTTCGCCGCCGCAGGCCCGAGCCAGTTCCATGGATCGCAAGGCGTAGGCCATGGCGTTCAGCGGCTCCACCCGGCTGATTTCGTCGAAAAACCAAGCGCAACTGGCCAGGGAGCACATGGCCCATTCCTGCATGGCCAGCAGGTCGAAGGCCGTGTGCTTCGTCTCGGGCGACGAGCCGGGCAGGCCGTACCGCTCCAGAAAAACGCGGCGATCCAGGCTGCCGGCCAGAACTCGGCCATATTCCAGAAGCGCCTGGCGCGGATCAGTGAACCAGTGCTGCCCAGTGTTGAAAAAGAGTTTGTCCACGCGCTGCTTGTTTTCGGTCAATGCCCGGCGCAACGGTTCGCGCCAGTGCTGATTCCAGCCGGGATGACCGCCGTCGGTGCATCCGCAGTCCGAGCGCCATCGCTCCACGCCGTGGATGCAGCTCCATGAGGAAGGTTCCTTCAGGTAGACCCGTCGTTGTGGTGGATTGCTCGCAAGGTACGCGCCGTAATTGGTCAGCTCCAGCCCGTCTCTCCCCTGCACGACCTGTTCCAGGAAATAAGCCAGAGCCATTTCACCAAAGGGAAAGTGGTGGCCGTAGGTTTCCCCGTCCGTGGCCAGGGAGAGCAGTCCGCTTGAGGCGGCCTGATTGACGCGCTGCCAAAACCGCTCCCCGTCCTCCAGGAGCCGCTCGAAAGCCACGGCCTGGGAAAGCGGGCCATGGTAGAAAAAGACGGCCAGGCTTTGGCCTGAGGGCAGCAGTGCGGCATAGGGCTCTCGGATGTCCAGGGTGGACTCATCGACCTGAATGCGGTGCGCACCGTTCAGATCCGCCACGGCCAGAGCCTGGCGCGGCGCCAGGATCACGAACCGGAAACCGGCCCGAGCCACGGCCTCCAGTGTCGGTGTGTCCACGGCGGCCTCGGACAGCCACAAACCCTCGGGCATGCGGCCGTAGCGGGCCTGAAAGTCAGCCGCGGTCCAGGCCAGCTGAACATCCTTGTCCAGTTCCGAGGCCAAAGGCATGATCATGTGATGATAGCACTGGGCCAAGGCGTTGCCGTGGCCCCAGCGTTCCAGGCTGAGGCGGTCGGCTTCCAGGATCCGGGCGTAGCATTGGGGGTCGTCGTGTTCGAGCCAGGAAAGCAGGGTCGGGCCGAAATTGAAGCTGACCCAGGCATAGCAGTTGACGATGTCCGTGATCCGGCCGTGACCGTCCCTGCGCCGGGCCCAGGCCAGGGGGGCATAGGATTCCTGAAGAATACGCCGGTTCCAGTTCAATCCCGGTCCCGCGCTGCCTTCGGGCAGCAGTTCCCGCATCCAGGGATCCGTGCGCGGAGGCTGATAGAAGTGACCGTGAATGCAAAGTTTGCGTGTTGCGCTCACGTGTCTCCCTCCATGGCCAAACGCAGCTGGTCCCGGGCCTCCTGGGGGCTGATGCCGCGCTTGGCCGCGAAAACTTCCAGATTCTCTTCGGCGTCGCAAGGCCGCAGATAGAGCGGTTCAACTGGTTCGAAGGAAAAACGGGCCGCGAGAGTCTGGCGGATCAGGACGTCAGGACGGGGATTGTCCCAGCAGGAATCCAGAATCCTGGCTTGGGGAAGCAGATTTTGCAGCACATCCTGATTGCGGCGGACACCACTGCCCAGGATATACAGCGGGCTCGAAGCGCCCTCCGCGAGGGATCCCAGAAGGGGCTCCAGGGAGGCAGAATTATCCAGAGCCATGGTTTCGGGCTGAGTGAGCGGGGTCATGTCCGGAACCCGGAACAGCTGGCAATTGATCTGATTGGAGCGGGCATGGGTGAGGACGGCCAAGCGGCCATGGAGCAACGGCCCGGGTCCGGCGGCCAGGGTGGGCAGATAATCCAGCCCGGCCATGGGCAAACCGGCGCCCATGGCCAGCCCATAGGTTGTGGCCAGACACAACCGCAGCCCCGTGAAATTGCCCGGCCCACGCACGCAGGCAATACCGGTAACGTCCTGCATCCGCATTTCCAGCATGTCCAGGGCGTTTTCCAGAGCAGGGACCAGAAACCGCATCACCCGGGCCGGGGCTGCCCATTCCTGATGCAGGATCAGGCTCTCTCCGCGGGCCAGGACAATCTGGACCCGCTCCTCGGCGCCGTTGAGCACCAGGAGGAGCTTGCCCGTCATGTTCTCCGGCCTAAGGTCATTGGAAAAAGCGTGTGATGTCATTGAACACGGCAAAGGTCATCAACGCGATCAGGAAGGCGATACCGAACTTGTAGGCGAGCTCCTGAGCCCGGGCGTTGAGCGGCTTTCCCTTGATCATTTCGATCACGTAGAACAGGATGTGTCCGCCGTCCAGCACGGGGACGGGAAGCAGGTTCAGCAGGCCGAGATTGATGCTGATCAGGGCAGTCAGAGCCAGCAGGTTGGTCATCCCCTCGGCGGCCTGTTCGCTGACCAGCTGGGCGATGAGAATCGGCCCGCCGATATTGTCCGCGGGAATGATCCGGCCGATGAGCTTGATGATGCCCTGGACGGTCAGATTGACGATTTCCCAGGTCTGTTCCGCGCCGGCGATCAGGGCTGTCCCCGGCCCCAGGGCAATGGATTGGGTTTCCCCGGCAGCGGTAATGCCGAGCATGGCCACCCGAATGTCTTCCCCGAAAATGTTCTGACGGGTCGCCACCTGGGGTTCGGCCGTCAACTGCACGACCTGCTCGTTACGCAGGATCGTGAGGTGCATGGCTTGGCCCTCGGACTCCTGAATCTGCTCGGACAGATGACGCCAGTACTGGATTTCCTGGCCGTTGATGGCCACAATCCGGTCCCCGGCCTGAATATCAGCGGCTTCGGCGGCGCTGTTCTCCTGCACCTGACCCACTACGGGCAGGAGTTCCTGCTGGCCGTGGTACCAGAACAGCCCCCAGTAGATGAATACTGCCAGGAAAAAGTTGAAGAACGGCCCGGCCCCAACCACCAGGATCCGCTGCCATGGCGGGCGCAGGCTGAAACTGGACTCCGGGGGAACCTCCGAGGGCAGATCCTCCTGGGAGCTTTCGCCGGCCAGCTTGACGTATCCGCCCAGGGGAATGGCGGAAAGCCGGTATTCCGTTCCACCGGAAACGAAACTGAACAGCTTCGGCCCAAAGCCAAGGGAAAAAACAGGAACGCCGATCTTGAACAGCCGGGCCACGATAAAATGCCCCAGCTCATGAAAAAATATCAGCACCCCAAGCACAAGAACAATGGCAATAACACTCTGCATTTGTAGCTCGATGGTTAGTATATCAAATTAAAACAGCAAATAATACCAAGTCAGCACAATCCTATCTCCATCGAAATCGCAATCGAAATCGATTTTTAAATCACTATTCTGGTAACTGCTCAATAATCTGGGTAAGTGGACCACACAAAAACACCTGTAACTGCTCAATAAACTGTGGCAAGCATGGTCTGGATGCCCGCCTTCGCGGGCATGACGTGCTTGTAAAAGCGTTCTCATTGAAGTCATTCCCGCGAAGGCGGGAATCCAGCTTCAAGGGTAACGCGCAGTCCGTGCCCGACCTTTTTGAGCAGTTACAAACACCTGGACCCCGGCCTTCGCCGGGGTGACGATCGAGAAAGCTCGTTATCGATGTACTCCATTCCGTCATACCGGCGCAGGCCTGTATCCAGGCAGCACGGATCCGAGGTGGTTGGTTGCCCTGCCTTATCGAGCAGTTACCTATGTTGTTCGATTGCGATTGCGATTTCGATTTCGATTGCGAAAAAAAGAACACCCATCAACAATACTCCTCGCCGCACTCCTCCGCGCAATACCCTCTGCCGCCCAAGCGACTGTGCATCAAAGCCATTCGGTTCAACTCGCTTTTACGTTCGCGGCTTTCAACCTCGTCCAGCGCATTTCCGACGACCAGAACATCCTGAATAGCAGCACCCTCCAGAGCCGAGCCACGGGCAATCTCGAAATATCTTCTGCGATCCGCGGAAGCGGTTTTTCCATTGCTTTCGGCAATGTTCAGCGGGATCGACTGGCTGGCTCGAAGCCATTGATCCCGGGCATTACGGTGGATTCCCGCGAGAGGTTGGCATTTTTTGAAAACCCAGGCGACATAGCTGATTGAGAGGCGGTAGACGTCGAGGTTTTCGTGTCCGAGGGTCATTTTTCGATTTCGATTGCGATTTCGATTTCGATTAAGAGATAACTTGATTCAGCCGCACAAAGATAAGCACAAATCCGGATTAAGCAACTTCTCTGCCGATGGACCAGTTGAGGGCGTGGGACTGGGTGCGAGCGCTGAGGTCCAGGATGGATTCCAGGGAGTCCACAGGTTCTCCGGGATGGTCGTCCAGGCAGTGGCGGATCAGCGCGGGAATATTCATGAAGGACAATTTTTCCTTCAGGAAGAGATCCACCGCGGTTTCATTGGCCGCATTGAGCACCACCAGGTGGCTCGGTCCGGAAGCAAAGGCCTGACGGGCCAGGTCCAGGCAGGGAAAAAATTCAGTCCGAGGGGCTGAAAAGGTGAGTGTCGAGGTCTGGAGCAGATCCAGGGGAGCGAGGCTTTGCAGACCCAGACGATCCGGGAATCCGAGACAGTAGGAGATGGGCACCCGCATGTCCGCAGGTCCCATGTGCGCCAGCAGGGAACGGTCCTCGAACTCCACCAGGGAATGGACGATGCTTTGCGGATGGATCAGTACCGCAACCCGCTCCAGTTCCACGCCGAACAGCAGGCAGGCCTCGATAACCTCCAGTCCTTTGTTCATCAAAGTAGCAGAGTCCACGCTGATTTTCGCACCCATGGACCAGTTGGGATGGGCCAAAGCCTGGCGCACCGTGACCCCGGTCAAATCGGACCCGTCCAAATCTCGAAACGGGCCGCCGGATGCAGTCAGGATGATCTGCTTCAGGCTGGATGATTTTTCGCCGCGCAGGGATTGGAACACGGCGTTGTGCTCCGAATCCACGGGCAGAATCATGGCCCCGGACCGTCGACAGGCTTCGCGGATCATGTTCCCGGCCAGGACCAGGGACTCCTTGTTGGCCAAAGCGATGACCTTGCCGGCCCGGGCCGCGGCCAGGGTAGCCGGAAGACCCGCGGCTCCGACCTGCGCGGAAATCACCATCTCGGCTTCGGAAAGCGTGGCCAGGTTTTCGTAACCGTCCTTGCCGTGAACGATCTCCGGGGAGTAGTCCGTGGGCAGCAGTTCCGCGAGTTCCCGGGCCAGGGAAGCGTCCAGGACGGCCAGCATCTTCGGTCGCCACTGCCGGGCCTGTTCCGCCAGAAGGCGGATATTGCGTCCACCGGCCAGGCCAAGAATCCGGAACTGCTCCGGATGTTCCCGGATTACACCCAGGGCGCTTTGGCCGATGGAACCGGTACTGCCCAGGATGGCAAGCCGACGCGGATTATCCGTCGCGATTGAAAACCCGGTTTCGGGGACGGTGCTGATGTAATTGAAACCATTGGGCATGGGCATGAAGCGATCTTCAGGAAAAATGGTTGCGGAGATAAGAATATGGCGCCGCGCCAATCCGGATCACCGGTTATCCGAAGAACGGATGGAGGTGGCTGAGTGCGGCGTATGCGGGAAGCGCGAAAAGGAGGCTGTCGATGCGGTCCAGAATGCCGCCGTGACCGGGCAACAGGCTTCCGGAATCCTTGATGGCCCTGGAGCGTTTCAGCGCGGATTCGAAAAAATCGCCGAACTGGGAGGCCACATTCAGGACAATACCCAGTACCACCAGGGCCGTTATGCCGGCTGTTCCCCAGATCAGGCCGATGATCACGGTGGACACGATGCAGGCGGTCATTCCGCCGGCACTGCCCATCCAGGTCTTTTTGGGGCTGATGGTCGGCCAGACATGCCGTTTGCCCCACATCGACCCGGCGTAATAGGCGCCGGTATCGGAAATAAAGGCCCCGGCCACCACCAGAAGCAGTGCCGGCCATGGCATGGCCAGGGCGAAATGCAACAGCAACGGAAGATAGCAGACACCGAGAAACAGGATCTGGGCATCCTGGTACCGTGTGGAATCCGGCTTCTTGGCATATTCCGCGACAAAAAGAACCCCGGACAGGCAGAAGAGCACGGCCAGCAGAATCGGGGCCGCTGCCGGAGAAAAATACACACCGATGAGAAACAGTGAGCCTGCCGCAATCCCGAGGAATTTCTTAAGGATCTGTTCCTTTTGCCAGAACATGGCGTAGAATTCCCACTGTCCCAGGGCGGACAGCGCGATCACCAGCAGCAGCAACGGCCATCCTCCGATATATAGCACCCACAGCAGCAGGGGCAGGGGCAACAGCCCGGTCAGCAGTCGCTTGTGGTGAGATGTCAGGATCATGTCTCGCTCGCGTTGGTTCCGGTGGATTGCGGCTCCAGACCGCCGAAACGGCGGGATCGCCCGGAAAACTCATCCAGGGCGGCCTGCAGGTGGGATTCATCAAAGTCCGGCCAGAGGACCGGCGTGAAGTACAATTCGCTGTAGGCGGCCTGGTAAAGCAGGAAGTTGCTCAGGCGCTGCTCGCCGCTGGTGCGGATGATCAGATCCGGGTCGGGCTGCCCGGCCGTATCCAATTGCGCGGCAAAACTGCTTTCAGTGATCTGGTCCGGTACAAGCCCCTGTTCAAAAAGTTTCTTGCAGGCCCGCAGAATTTCCTCGCGCCCGGAATAGTTCAGGGCCAGGTTGACGACCATGGAACGGCAATGGCTGCTTCGGGAGCAGACATGGCGCAGGATCTGGCGCAGGGAAAAAGGCAGGTCGGACCACTCGCCCAGGACCTGCAACCGGATGTCGCGCTCAAGCAGGGAGTCCATCTCGTCCTTGAGATACGCCTGGAGCATATCGAAAAGAAACGAAATTTCCTCGCGGGGGCGGGACCAGTTTTCCTTGGAAAAGGTGTAGAAGGTCAGATGCGGAATGCCAAGCTTGCGACAGTAGGTGACGACCTTGCGAGCCGACTGGGTGCCGGCCTTGTGGCCTTCGGTGCGGGGCAGCCCGTGCTGCTCGGCCCAGCGCCCGTTGCCGTCCATGATGATGGCGATATGTTTCGGAAGTTCCATTTCTAATCAATATTTTGCGTAACTATTCAGCACACACTCTGTGGTCACTCGCCAGAGCTGGATTTCGGCTTTCGCCGGAATGACGTATCATACCACGTCCTTTCCAAGTTAAGTCATACCGGCGAAGGCCGGTATCCAGTCCGATTTTTCTCGGATGAGCTGAGTAGTTACTATTTTGCTTTCTTAATCGAAATCGAAATCGCAATCGAAATCGGCATCGAAAGTCATGCCAAGTTCATCCCAACGATTTCGATTGCGATTTCGAACCCCGATAATGCAGCGCCATCCTCAATAACAGCGTCATTTTTGCGCCGGAAAAACTTTGTCGGATACGAACTGGTTAAAATAAAACCGGCTCAGATCTCCATGATTTCCTTTTCCTTGGCCGCGAAAACCTCGTCAGTCTTGGCAATGAACTCGTCCGTCAGTTTCTGGACGTCATCCTGGATCTTGCGCAGTTCGTCTTCGGTGATTTCTTTGCTTTTTTCCTGCTTCTTCAAGGTGTCGTTGGCATCGCGACGAATGTTGCGAATGCCGACTTTGGCGTCCTCGGTGAACTTCTTGGCGATCTTCACCAGTTCCTTGCGGCGTTCTTCGGTCAGCGGCGGAATAATGATCCGGATTGTCTTGCCGTCGTTGACCGGGTTCAAGCCGAGATCGGACTTGAGAATGGCCTTGTCGATATCCTTGAAAGCGGCCCGGTCCCAGGGCTGGATGGCGATGGTCCGGCTGTCCGGGATGGATACGGAGGCCAGCTGCTCCAGAGGGGTCGGGGTGCCGTAGTAATCGACGCGAATGCCCTCCAGCAGGGCCGAGGAGGCCCGACCGGTACGCAACCGCTTGAATTCCTTGTCCAGGCTCTGCAGGGTTTTCTCCATGCGCTCTCTGTTGTCTTTCAATACGGAAGCCATGTTATTCTCCTCCTGTGACCAGCGTTCCCGTGTCTTCTCCCAGTACGACCCGCTTGATGTTGCCCGCGGTGAACAAGTTGAACACGATGATGGGCAGATTGTTGTCCATGGCCAGGGAAATCGCCGTGGAATCCATGACCTGCAGGCGCTTTTTCAATACGTCGATGTAGGAGATGTGCGTGAACAACCGGGCGTCTTGATGCTTTTTGGGATCCTTGTCGTAGACTCCGTCCACCTTGGTGGCCTTGAGAATCGCCTGAACCTTGAGTTCGGCGCCCCGCAACACGGCCGCGGTATCCGTGGTGAAAAAGGGATTGCCGGTTCCCGCGGCGCAGATCACCACCCGTTTCTTTTCCAGATGCCGGATGGCCCGGCGGCGGATGTAGGGTTCGGCGACCTGCTGCATGGAGAACGCGGTCATCACGCGGGTGGACAACCCCAGCTTTTCCAGTCCGTCCTGAACCGCCAGGGAGTTGATCACCGTGGCCAGCATGCCCATATAGTCGGCGCCGGCCCGGTCCATGCCCTGGGAAGCGGCGGAGAGACCGCGAAAAATGTTCCCTCCGCCGATCACCAGTGACAATTCGATGCCCAAGTCGGCAACGTCCACGATCTCCTGACAAAAGGTGTCAATGGTCTCGGGATCGATTCCAAAGGGCTTGGGCCCGGCCAGGGCCTCGCCGCTGATTTTGAGGAGTACCCTGGGGTATTTCAGATGCATGACGTTTCGGCAGCTATGCCGCCTCCTCGCCCAGGGCCAGACGCACGATCCGTCCGACCTGGATGTTTTCGCCGAGCACGGCGATGGTCTCGGTGATCAGATCCTTCACCTTGCGGGAATCATCCTTGATGAAGGCCTGTTCCAGAAGGCAGACTTCCTGCGCGAACTTCTTCATTCGACCGTCCACGATCTTGGGGATGATGTTCTCCGGCTTGCCTTCGTCCCTGGTCTGCTGGGTGAAGATCTGCCGTTCGCGTTCCAGAACCTCGGGATCGATGTCCTCGGGCGCGACGCACAGCGGAGACGTGGCAGCGACCTGCATGGCCAGATCCTTGGCCAGCTCCAGAAACTTCTCGTTCTTGGCAACAAAGTCGGTTTCGCATTTCAGCTCGACCATGACTCCGATCTTGCCGTTGGAGTGGATATATGAACCGATGAAGCCCTGAGAAGTCGCTCTGCCGGACTTCTTCTGGGCCTTGGACAAGCCTTTTTCACGCAACCAGAGCACGGACTTTTCCTGATCGCAGCCGCACTCTTCCAGCGCCTTCTTGCAGTCCATCATGCCTGCGCCGGTTCGCTCGCGCAGTTCCTTTACCAAACTTGCGGAAATTGCCATTTACTTCTCCTCCGTAGCGTCAAGTATTCTGTCGTCGTCCTTGCTGACCGCCGCATCAACCGCGGGCTGCTCGGCGCCCTCGTCAGCGCGTTTTTCGTCTTCCATTTTCTGCTCCGCGCCGGCCGTGTCACGCATCCTGGCGGCTCCCTCGAGGCAGGCATCGGCAATGCTGCCGGCAAACAACTTGATGGCGCGGATGGCGTCGTCGTTGCCGGGGATGATGAAGTCGATCAGATCCGGATCGCAGTTGGTGTCCACCACGCCGACCACGGGGATGTTCAGCCTGCGGCATTCCTGGACGGCGATCTGTTCCCGGTTCGGGTCGATGATGAAAGCTGCCTGGGGCAGATCATCCATGTCCTTGATGCCGCCCAGAGCCAGATTCAGCTTCTCCACGTCGCGCTGCATGCGTACGATCTCTTTCTTGACGAAACGGTTGATGGTTCCGTCCTCGAACATGCCCTCCAGCTTCTTCAATCGGTCAATGCTGCTGCGAATGGTCTGGAAGTTGGTCATGGTGCCGCCCATCCAGCGATGGGTTACGGAATACATGCCGGCCCGCGCCGCTTCCTGCTTGATGATCTCCCGGGCCTGGGGCTTGGTGCCGACAAACATGACCTTGCCGCCCTGGGCCGCGGTCTCAGCGATGAAGTCGTGCGCCTTCTGGAACATGCGCACGGTCTGCTGCAGGTCGATGATGTGGATTCCGTTGCGCGCACCGAAAATATAGGGCCGCATCTTGGGATTCCAGCGCCGGGTCTGGTGACCGAAGTGCACGCCGGTCTCCAACATTTGCTTCATTGTCACATACGCCATGATAATGCTCCTTGAATCGGGTTTTTCCTCCACCCTCCGTCAAAGCGCCCGCTCACTCCCGTCCCGGACGAGAGACCCTCAGGCCATTCGGAGGATGTGCGAATTTTGAACCGTGTTTAATTAGGCCATAATTTCTCCCCTGGCAAGCAAAACCTTATCCCCGCGCATTCCATCCGAATCCAAATCGAAATCGAAATCGAGCGTCGTATCAATTGAGGATTGATCGTTCCCACGCTCCAGCGTGGGAATGCAGCTCCCGACGCTCCAGCGTCGCGAATTGAAATCCGGTGAAACGCCGCTCTTCGGATATTCACAAGCATTGGCAGTTTCATTACGCGGAATTTCTTCCGGACAGCCTTGGCTGACGTGAATTGACTGATCACTCTGTGCCCAAACGGGGCGCTGGAGCGCCCAAGGCTTCGTTCCCACGCTGGAGCGTGGGAACGATGGGAAGTCGAATCGAAATCGAGCGTCGTGTATTCATTGAGGATGGCGTTATAATTTTAAATATTTCTTTCCGATTTCGATTGCGATTGCGATTTCGATTGCGATTTCGATTTTGATAGATGAAGGCGGGCAGCTTCGAGTCCTCGCGTTACCGATCCTTTACACCCGAATTCTTTTCCGATACGTAATCGGAAAGCTGGGGGAGCCGTGAGGCTGAGAGGGGACGCATTGTCCCGACCCTTGGAACCTGACACGGGTCATGCCGTCGGAGGAAAGCAGCCAAGCACTTGTTTTGCAACAAGACCGCCTTTTCGGACCAGCTGCCACCCGGCTCCGGAAAGGCTTTTTTTATTGGAACGCAGTAACTACTCAGCGATACTAATGCTGTTGCCGGGTTTGGCTCGGTATCGGGGTCGGTATCGGGATCGGGATCGGGATCGAAGCGAAGCCATGTGGAAGGGCATTCCATTTTTTTTCGATACCGATTCCGACCCCGACCCCGATTCCGATTCCGATTACCGGAAAAAAACGTGCTGAATAGGTAACTACTCAATAACTCCGGGCAGTGAACCTTAGAAAAAACACCTGGACCCCGGCTTGCGCCGGGGTGACGACCGAGAGCACTCGCTTTCGAGATACGCCACTCCGTCATACCGGCGCAGACCGGCGCGTTCCGCTATCCAGGCAGCACGGATACGCGGTGGTTGGTTGCCCTGCCTTATTGAGCAGTTACCTGAATAGTTACGAAACGCAAACCTATCCTGGATTCGCCAATGCATATTCACATCAACGGAAAGAACGAACATTTGACAGCTCCCCTGACGCTCCAGGAACTGATTACGAGCAAGGGGCTCGACCCGGCCGCCGTGGTCGCCGAATTGAACCGGGAAATCATTCCTGGGGAACGATTTGCCGAAACAACGCTTCAGGATGGCGACCATCTGGAGCTTTTGCGATTCGTAGGAGGCGGATGATGCTGGACGAAGATCTGCGCATCGGCACGGAAACACTGCACAGCCGGTTGTTCATCGGCACGGGCAAGTACGGCGACGACGCCGTGATCCCCGCGGTTTGCGAGGCGTCGGGATCCGAGGTGATCACCGTGGCTCTGCGCCGGGTGGATCTGGACGCCGCCACGGGCAATGTCATGGACCATATACCTTCCCGGATGCGGCTTCTGCCCAACACCTCCGGCGCGCGCACAGCGGATGAAGCCGTGCGCATCGCTCGGCTGGCCCGGGCCATGGGCTGCGGGAACTGGATCAAGATCGAGGTCATCGCGGACAACAACCATCTGCTTCCGGACGGCTACGCCACGGCCCGAGCCACGGAAATCCTGGCCCGGGAAGGATTCGTGGTTCTACCCTATGTCAATGCGGATCTCTACGTGGCCCGGGACCTGGTTCAGGCCGGAGCCGCTGCGGTGATGCCCCTGGGCGCGCCCATCGGCACCAATCGAGGCCTGCAAACCAAGGAGATGATCCGCATCCTGATCGAGGAGATCGACCTGCCCATCATCGTGGACGCGGGTTTGGGCCGTCCTTCCCATGCCTGCGAAGCCATGGAAATGGGCGCAGATGCGGTGCTGGTGAACACCGCCATTGCCACGGCGAACGATCCGGCGGCCATGGCCCGGGCCTTTGCCGACGCAGTGCGGGCCGGACGCATGGGATATCTGGCCGGTCCCGGCGCCCAGCGCCTCAAGGCCGCCCCGTCCTCTCCACTGACGGGCTTCCTGGATCAGCAGCCCGGCGAAGACGCCGCACTCCCCCTCCCATGAGCTTCCAGAGCCTGATCGATCAGTATCGCGGCCTGAACGTGCCCGCTGCCGTGCAGGCCTGTACGGAGCAGGACGTCAACCGCGCCCTGGGCCGCGACCGGCTCGGACCCGACGACCTGCTGGCCCTGCTTTCCCCGGCCGCGGACACCATGCTGGAGACCCTGGCCCAAAAAGCCGCCGAACTCACGTTGCGTCACTTCGGCCGGGCCGTGCAGCTCTTCACCCCGCTGTATATTTCCGACCACTGCACCAATCGCTGCGTCTACTGCGGATTCAATGCCGACCAGGTCAACTCCCGTCGGCAGCTGTCCCTGGAGGAGATTCGCACCGAGGCGCAAGCCATCGCGGCCACGGGCCTGAAGCAGATCCTCGTACTCACCGGGGATGCCCGCCGGAAAGCGCCTCCGGAATATTTGGAACAAGCCCTGGGCGTGCTGCGGGAGTTCTTTCCCAGCCTGCTTTTGGAGGTCTATGCCCTGACCACGGCGGAATATGCCCGGCTCATCGCGGCCGGGGCCGAAGGCCTGACCATATATCAGGAAACCTACGATCCGGGACTGTATGAACAGGTCCATCTCCGCGGCCCGAAGCGCGATTACGCCTTTCGCCTGGACGCCCCGGAACGTGGCTGTCGCGCCGGCATGCGCTGGGTGGGGATCAGCGCCCTGTACGGGCTTGGCGACTGGCGCGTGGACGCCTTCTGGACAGCCATGCATGCCCGCTGGCTCCAGGATCGGTATCCCGGCACGGAAATCGGGCTTTCCCTGCCCCGAATGCGGCCCCATGCCGGTGGCTGGCAACCGGACCAGCTCGTTTCCGACCGCGAACTGACCCAGATTCTCCTGGCCCAGCGCCTCTATCTGCCCAGGGCGGGGATCACCCTGTCCACAAGAGAATCCGCGAAGCTGCGGGAAAATCTGCTGCCCCTGGGGGTGACAAGACTGTCCGCCGGGGTTTCCACCTCCGTGGGCGGTCATGGCTCGTCAGATGCCGGAACGCCCCAGTTCGAGGTCAATGATCCCCGCGGCGTGGCGGAAATCACCGCCATGCTTCGAAGCAAGGGCTTTCAGCCGGTGTTCAAGGACTGGCAGCCGCTGGACATGAGGGCGGCATGAACATCACGGAACAAGGAATCGCCAGTCATATCGGCGCCCAAGCCCTGGATCGGCTGCAACAGGCGCGCATTGGCCTGGCCGGGGCTGGGGGATTGGGCTCCAACTGCGCGCATTTCCTGGTCCGTGCCGGGTTCAAGCGCTTCGTGCTGGTGGACTTCGACCGGGTGGAAGCCTCCAATCTGAACCGGCAATTCTTCTTTCCGGACCAGATCGGCCGGCCCAAGGTGGCGGCTCTGACCGCCAACCTCCTGCGAATCAATCCCGACCTGGAGATCCACCCGTACGAGACGAAGATCAGCAGCCGGAATGTTCGAGAACTGTTTGCCAGCTGCACCACGGTGGTGGAGTGCGTGGACGATCCAACCATCAAAAAGCTGCTGGCTGAGTCCATGATTCCGACAAAAAAACTCTTCGTCGCTGCGTCAGGAGTGGCCGGATACGGTAATCCGGACAGAATCCGCACCCGCGAAGTCCGCCCCGGCTTCCTGCTTGTGGGCGACGAAACCTCCATCTGCTGCCCGGCCACCCCTCCCCAGGCTCCCATCGTGGCCCTGTCCGCGGCCAGACAGGCTGATGCCGTACTGGCCTGGCATCTGACGTCAACATCTTCCTGATCCGTAACGACTTAGCTTGATAGACCGGAATTAGGTTCTCGTTCAAAAATTGTGGCAAGCATGAGCTGGATTCCCGCCTTCGCGGGAATGACTTTGTTAATTGTTATCGGTTATTTGTTATCAGTTATCAGAAAAAATCCAGATAACAAATAACTGATAACCGATAACTGATAACCTGGTTTGCGGGCAAAGCCCGCGTCAGTCGCCTTCCGATGAGCCTGACTTCACCTGCCTTCTTCCTCGCCGACCTGTTCCGGCAAGGTAAACGGCAGGACCACATGCACTGAACTGCCCTGGCCCGGTTCGCTTTCCACGGATATGTTCCCCTGCATCAATTCCACCAGACGCCGGACCAGGACCAGCCCCAGCCCTGCTCCTTCGTATTTGCGGGTATAGGAGCCATCCGCCTGGACAAAGGGATGAAAAAGCTTGCTGAGGGCATCATCCTCAATGCCGATGCCGGTATCCGAAACCGTGAACAAGACCGGCAGATCACCGTTGTTTTTGACCGGCATGAGCGACATGGTCAGACTGACCCGTCCTGTTTCGGTAAATTTCACGGCGTTGCCGATCAGGTTGAACAGGATCTGGCGCACCCGGACCTTGTCGCCGACGAGCATGGCTGGAACCAGGGGATCCAAATGGATTTCCATGGCTATACCCTTTTCCCGGGCCGCAATCTGAAACAATTCCAATACGCCGGAACAGGTTTCCCTGATCTGGAATTTGTAGGCTTGAATTTCCGCATTCCCGGACTCGATGCGGGAGAGGTCCAGAATGTCCGACAGCAGGCCGGTCAATCGCCTGCCGACCTGGATGCCGTTTTGGACATAGTGCTGCTGCTCACCATCCAATCCGGTCTCCAACAGGACCTGGAACATGCCCATGATGCCGTTCAAGGGCGTTCGGATTTCATGGCCGATATTGTTCAGGAATTCGGACTTGGCCCGGCTGGAGGCCTCGGCCTTTTCCTTGGCCTGAGTCAGCGCCCGTTCGGCTTTTTTCTTGTCCGTGACATCCCGGACAATGGCCAGAAACCGATCCTCGTCCATGCAGGTGACCCGGGCCTCATAATAACCGGATATACCCCCGATATCCAGAAAATACTCCACGACCTGGATCTGCCTCGTCTCAGCGGCCCGACGAAACGATTCCAGAAAAAGGTCAACCATTTCCGCTGGAAAGAAATCCCGGAAGGACTTGCCTGGCAGCTGTTCCCGGGGAATCGGCAACGGCGATTCTTCAGGTGCATGGACTTCCAGATATCTCCCCTCCCGGTCAAGGACAAAGATCATGTCCGGCATGGCGTTGATGATGGCGAAGTTCCTGGTCTCGCTCTCCCGCAACAGATGCCGCAGTTGGAGATGGGTCTCCACTCTGGCCAGGACTTCCTCCGGCTGGAAGGGTTTGGTCACATAGTCCGCACCGCCCAGGGCGAATGCCCGGATCTTGTTCTCGTGTTCATCCATGCCGCTGATAAACAGGACCGGAATGTCCCGCAGGGCCTTGTCCGCCTTGATCAGGGCACACACCTCGAACCCATCCATTTCCGGCATCCGAATGTCCAGCAGGACCAGATCCGGAGGATGCCGCACGGCGGCCGCCAAGGCCTGGGGACCATTGGTAAAGGCCACCACACGATGGCCCTTGGCAAGCAGAAGCTCCAGCAGCAGTTTCAGGTTGGTGGGATTGTCGTCCACGATCATGATAGAGGACTGTTTTTGTCTGTGCACTATTGATCTCCTTGTCCGACCGGCTCGGCCCGAACTTCCCCGCCTCTGGGCGTCTTCATGAATTTTTTAATCCCCTGATAGTCAAAGCGTTCCGCCATGTCTTCCAGTATCCGAGCCGCCGCTGGATCTTCCTGGAAGACTTCCCTGATCAGGGATTGCAGGCCGACTATATCGCCCCTGTCGGCCACATTCAGAACAGCCTGGACCGTGGCTTGCGTCAGGTGATGGGATCCTGGTGAAGGTATTTCGGAATACGACGTATCGCCTGACCGCTGCCCAGATCCGGAATCGAATTCTTCAGCGTAAACATATTGCAGCCCAAGGCCTTGCTCCAGGACAGCAAACAGCTCTTCCGCCTGATATGGCTTGGCCAAATACGCGTCCACGCCGGCATCCATGATCTCCTGGCGGGAGTCCATGAAGGCTCCGGCCGTGACGGCCACCACAAATGCGGATTGGCCGGCGGCGCTGGCCTTGATCCGCCGGACCGCCTCAAACCCGTCCATGACCGGCATGCGCATGTCCATCAATACGGCGTGCGGCGACCAGGTTTCAAATATCCGCAACGCTTCGGCGCCGTTGGCCGCCTCCCGAACCGCGAATCCCACGGGTTGCAGCAGCGATGCGATCAGGGCCAGATTTTCGGGTTTGTCGTCCACGGCCAGAATTCGCCACGCGTCAGCTTCCCGGCCCTCTTGTGCAGCAGGCTGGGCATTCGGTCCGAAAGCCAGGCCGACCACTTCCCGCGGCCGTGGTTTGGCTTGAAACTGCTCCGCCGCTTCCCGGACCTGAATCCGGAAGCGAAAGCAGCTTCCCTGCCCCTTTCTGCTTGTAAAGGTCAGGTCGCCGCCCATGAGCCGGGCATACCCGCGGCTGATGGAAAGTCCCAGTCCGGTGCCGCCGGCCTCGACCCCGGTAGCGGTTTGATGAAATGGATCGAACAACTGTTCTGTTTCCCTCTCGTCGATTCCCGGGCCCGTATCCTCCACCTCCCAGACAAGGTTGATGACCGGGCTCTCCTGACCGTGTGCGGTCGCTTCGACGGCACACCGCAGGATGATCACTCCCTGCCGGGTAAACTTGACGGCATTGTCCAGAAGGTTGATCAGGATCTGGGCAAGCTTGTTCTGGTCGCCATGCACGACGGACGGCAGGTTCCGGTCCGATTCCATCCTGAAAAACAGCCCCTTTGCGGAAGCGGCGGGGCGGAAAAGATTATCCATTTCGCGCATCAGCGCATTCGGGCTGAAATCTTTCGCAACAAGAACCGTGCGGCCGGCTTCGATCTTGGCCATGTCCAGAATGTCGTTGATCAGCCGCAGCAGGTGCTCTCCACTGCGCAGGATGGTCCGCACGTGCTTGGCCTGGGATGGAGTCAGGGAGGAATCACGCTCCAGAACATTGGCGAAACCGAGAATGGCGTTCATGGGAGTGCGGATTTCATGGCTCATGTTGGCCAGGAATCGACTTTTGGCCAGGCTGGCTGCCTCGGCGGTTTCCCGGCTGAGTTGCAAGGCCTTTTCCACCTTCCCTCGGTTGCGGACGTTCACCAGCATGAGCGCGAAAATCTGCAGCAATCGAATGATTTCTTGAGCATCCAGGCTGAACTCCCGGGAAAAATCAAATCCGACAAAACCCCGGCATATCTCTCCGTCCATCAGCGGTACGGTGAACAGGCTGCTGATGCCCTTATCCTTCAGCAATTTCCGAAATTCCGAATCCGGCGGCAGGGCCCGGACATCGTTAATGAACAAAACCCGGCCATCCTGATGCGCCTCCACCATTTCCGGGACCATGGTCAGGGGAACCTCCTGCAGCGACTCGATTCGGGAAGCAATTCCCTCAGCGCACCATTCATGGGTGTTGATGCAGATTCTGCTTTCGAAATCATAATCAAAAAGATATGCGCAATCCGCTCCAGCCAGTCTACCCAGTTCGCCGAGGGACGTCTCGATGGCTGAATTAAGACGTCCAAGGGGAAGATTGATGTAGGTCGAAGCGATTTGCATCAACAACTCCTGCAGTCGGGTCTGGAGCAGCAACTTCTCTTCGCTACGCACGCGCTCCGAGAGTTCGCCCTGAACCCGCTCCTTCACGGCGGTGGTGTCGATCAGGGAGCGAACGTTCTCATTCAGGGCCACCTCCATGTACATCAATGCGGCGGCCAATCGTCCCACTTCGCATTTGTGCCGATCCGGAAGACGCGCGATCTCCGGCCGGACCTCAAGCGGGCCGGAGAAATCTCTCCCAGGCAATGCTTTGGCATAATTGGCCAAGGCGTTCAAAGGCTTGGTGATCCGCGTTGTCAACACCAGCCCCATGCCCAGGCTGGCAAAAAAAATCCCGGCAATGATCAAACTCAGCCGGGAAACAACGGACTTGGCCGGAGCTCCCACCTCCTCCACATCAGCCACCGTGGCCACATACCAGTCCAGAGCCCGGAAATAGCCGACAAAGGCTTCCTGCTCCTGGATCTGGTCAAATGCTGCATGTTCTACAGGCGTCTGAAGGGCAAACCGGATCGACTCACGGTTCCTGTTGTCCGCCGCGTCCCGGAAGTCTTCCAAAAGGAATCGACCGGTAAGGAGGTTCACCGCTTCACCCAGATTCCACTCCAGGCCATCCGGATGGATGAGCATGTCTCCATGCGCATTGAACAGCAGGACAAAACCATTTTCGGCAATGCGGATCCTGGCGAAATTGTGTCGAAGATTCTCCAGAAGCTCCTGAAGCTTGCGCTCGCCCTCGCGTTCCAGTTCCTCGATGTCCACGGAAATGCCGATGATCCAATCCATGGGCGAGTACATGAGAAAAAACCCGAACCGCTTATGCTCCACACCACCGTGCCCCGGCCAGTAAAAGATCGAAGAGGCCTCTCCTTGACGCAGGATGCTGCTGCGCACGGAATCGGCCAGGGGTGCGCTCTTGAAATCCCGGAGTTGGTTCAGATCGTAGCCATGCAGGGCATTGCCGGGATGCCCGACAACCTTGCCCTGTGCATCGAAAACAAGAAACCGCAGTCCTTCGCCAAAAGGCACGGTATCCAGCCAGGTCATGGCGACCCGAACCGCCTTGTCCTGGTCGATGGCGGACTGATCCGTCAGAGCCAGCATGGAGTCCAACCCATGCGAAGCAATCACGGCCATCTCCCTGAGAGTTTTGCGATACGCTTGCACCGCATCCACCCTGTACTGCACCAGGTTGTTGTGACCGCTCCGGATGTTCAGTTCCACCAAATCCAACACATTGCGCGCACTGCGCTGCTCCGCCCGGAACATGGCATCTTCAACGTCCCGGTGCGTGAAATACAGCACCAGCATGGCAAGCAGCCCGAGAACGAGGCAGATCAGAAAAAAGATTCTGGCTTTGAGTGAATGAAACACCGCTATTTCCGTTCGGGACAGACAGGGTGAATTGTCAGGATTTGGGACCGCTCATTTCATTGGCGGAAGATTTGGATATCAATAACAGCGACGGAAAAGCAAGAAGAAGGCTGATGAGATGTAGAGATGTGGCAGGCCTTCTCTCCTGGACGGAAATTTAGGAGCCGTAAGACTTGTCGTGAGGGCCGAAAGCAAAGAATTGAATACGCGGCACGCCCTGTATCAATTACGGCAATTCCAGCAAGAAGGCACAAAAAAAGCCTCGCTGAAAGCGAGGCTTTTGATGTCTTTGGCTCCCCGGGACGGATTTGAACCGCCAACCTAGTGGTTAACAGCCACCCGCTCTGCCGATTGAGCTACCAGGGAGTGCGGCGAAAGAAATACTATCTATTCAATCTTACTGTTCTCGTCAAGAACTTTTTTATTCTTTTTACCAAATCCGCCTAACATATCGAAGCAAATAGCTTTTTAAGCCTTGATCCTGCCTTCATGATCAGCAATATGGTGAACCATGGCCGTCAATGTCACGGCGGCCACCAGAAACAGGTCATGGGCCTCGGCTTGCATTAACCGGGCCTCCAGTTCGCCAATCCACGGCAGAAGGACCTGAGTGGCGAATGAAGAGGCTGAATCGCTGGTTGCGATCTGCGAATGATCCGAGGTCGAATGGTTCGTCAGCAGCGACATCAGGCAGCCGATCTCGATGCTGACGTGGTCCGGCGGCAAAGCATCCGCAACCTGAAGTCCGGCCTGATCCAGGCGGCGGCGCATGTCTTCCGCCGCCGTTCCCATGAGCAGCTTGTTCTCTCCGTAGCAGGACTGGCACAGAGGAACACCCAGCCCGCCCAGGCGGTTCACGAACAGGCGAACATACTCGGCCTCCAGTTCCTCAGGCGCCATAGCCGGCTCCGCTGCCGCTCCCGCGGCCGCCGCATGAATTGCCTCGGCCTTGTCCAGCGCTTCACCGCCGACAAGTCCGCGCGATTCGAGAAAAAGAAGAGCGCCGGCCAGACCAGGCAGGCAATCGCGACCGACTTTCTGCCATTGGCCGCCCTCCGCTCCCCGGAAAACCCAGGACACCGCTTCCAGCCCCCAGAGCAGCGTTTTGCGTTCCTGATCCGATTCAATATTGTTCATGTGTCACAACTCAGCTTGAGCAGGTAAAAGATGACTTTTCAAAATCTTGTGGCAAGCATGACCTGGATCCCCGCCTTCGCGGGAATGACTTTTTGCAATGCCGTCTCTGGATTCAGTCATACCCGTGAAGGCGAGTGACCAGTCGTTTTAACTCGAATGAGCTGAATATATACGTTCATGTAATCCTTCTGCACCCTCTGCACTCAGGCTGCAACCGTCCCAGCCGCGTCATTGTTTGTTCATGTGCTTTCCAGGCGACCTTCGGCTCATCCCAAGATGAATCCTACTGCTTGCGTTCAGGCAGGATCAGGTTCAATACGATCCCGGCGACAGCGGCCAGACCGATACCCTTGAGCATGAATTCCCCGGTTTGGAAGGCCATGCCGCCCATGCCAAAGACCACGATCACCGAAATGATGATCATGTTTCTGGGCTCCATCAGGTCATGCTTGGCGCGGACCAGGGTGTTCAGGCCGACCACGAAAATCGCACCGAACAGCAGCACCAGGATACCCCCCATCACCGGCACCGGAATGGTCTGGAGCAATGCTCCGAGCTTGCCCACGAAGGCCAGGACAATCGCGGAAATGGCCGCCCATGTCATGATGGCCGGGTTGAAGGCCTTGGTCAGCGCCACCCCGCCGGTGACTTCGGAATACGTCGTATTCGGCGGGCCACCCAGGCACGAGGCCAGGGTCGTGGCCAGGCCGTCCCCCGTCATGGTGCGGTGGATGCCCGGATCCTTGACGTAATTCTTGCCCGTCAGACTGCTCACGGCGAGAATGTCCCCGAAATGCTCGATGGCCGGGGCAATGGCAATGGGTACAATAAAGATGACGGCCTGCCAGTTCCACTCCGGAAGCACGAAGCTGGGCACGGCCAGCCACGGCGCTTCCCGCACCGGCGTAAAATCCACAATGCCGAACAGCAGACTCAGCACATAGCCGACGAAGATGCCGATCATGATCGGCACCAGCCGCAGAATTCCCTTGCCCAGGAGGGTGGCCACGACCGTCGCGGCCAAGGACGCCAGGGCGATAAACATGGCCAGATTTTCACTGACCAGCTGGATCGCCCCGTCGCCTGTGCGGCCCATGGCCATGTGCACGGCCACCGGGGCCAGGATCAGCCCGATGACCATGATCACCGGCGCATAGACCACGGGGGGCAGGACGCGTTCCAGTATTGCCGGCCCCTGCCAGCGGATGAACATCCCCAGGAGCACGTAGACCACGCCGGCCGCGGCCAGCCCGGACATGGTCGCCGGGATGCCCCAGGTCTGCACGCCAAACATGATTGCTGGAATGAAGGCAAATGATGAAGCCAGAAAGACCGGCACCCTGCCTTTGGTGATGACCTGAAAGAGCAGTGTTCCGACGCCGGCGGTGAACAAGGCCACGTTGGGATCGAGTCCAGTGAGCAGCGGCACGAGCACCAAAGCGCCAAAGGCGATGAACAGCATCTGCATGCCCAGCAGGCTGTCCCTGAAACGAAAATTGTACTCTGGCGTGGAAATTGTCGACATTGTTTCTCCTCTCACGGGAACGCCTCCCGCGGTTGTTGCCCATGGCGTCCGCCTGCTCCACGGATATCGGACAGGAGCAGTTCCTTGACCTTGACCGTGTCGGTTCCGGATGAAACTACTTTGTGCCGAAAATCTTGTCTCCGGCATCCCCAAGACCGGGAAGAATATACCCCTGGGCGTTGAGGCGCTCGTCCACGGAGGCCAGATAGATCTCCACGTCCGGGTGGGCTTTTTCGACCCGCTCCAGTCCTTCCGGCGCCGCCACGAGAAAAACGCCCTTGATCTTCCGGCACCCGGCTTCCTTGAGCAGATTGATGGTCTCCAGCAGCGTGCCGCCCGTGGCCAGCATCGGATCCAGGATCAGGGCCATGCGCTGTTCGATGTTTCCCGCTATCTTGACGTAATACCTCACCGGGTCCAGGGTTTCCTCATCCCGGTAGATGCCGATCACGCTGACCTTGGCGCCTGGAATCATGTCCAGGACGCCGTCCAGCATGCCCAACCCCGCCCGCAGGATGGGCACCACGGTGACTTTCTTTCCCTTGATCCGTTCCACCTGAACCGAACCGCTCCAGCCTTGGACCGTCTCGGTCTCGGTCTCCAGATCCTTCGTAGCCTCATACGTCAACAACCTGGCCAGTTCCGAAGCCAATTCCCGAAAGTCCTTCGTACTCACGTCGTGCTGGCGCATGACCCCGAGTTTATGCTGCACGAGTGGATGGCGAACCACATGAACGGACACAGACACCCCCTGAGCTGAATGGTTGCAAAAAATCGACAACTATTCAGAAACTAATGCTGTTACCGAGTTTGGCATCGGAACGGAGTCGGAATCGGGGTCGGTATCGGAAGCGAAGCCATGTTGAGGAGATCCCAATTTTCCGAAACCGATTCCGACCCCGACCCCGACCTCGATTGCCGGAGGAAGAGCACTGAACAGTTGCGTGACCTGAATGGTTGCAAAAAATCTTGAATTTCTAAACCGCATTGAATTCTCTGGTCAAGTTGTCTAGCGTAGCCGATGCATTTCGCCGGGAGCATTCGGCGGCATTCTTGACGAAAGCCTTGCAGTTGGCATACGCAAAGGCGTTGCGATTTTGCCCATATCGCATAGCCGTGCCCCAACCGTTGTCGAACCGCCACAGGTTGCGCAACAAGTATCCGCTCATTTTCAGGGTATTGCGGCACCATGCGAAATCACCACGGCAAGAAAATGCGGGAACAGATCGCAATCTCCCGACTACACCTTTCATGGTCAATCCCCATGAAGACCCAAGGAATCATCTTGAATACCGAGCAAACTCCCAGCCTCAGCCAGCTCCAAAAACAGCGCCGCGAAAAATTCACGCAGCTCCAGGCAGCCGGCGTCGACCTTTATCCCAATTCCTTCGCCAAGAATGCCGATCTGGCGCACATCAAGACCGCCTACCACGACCATGACGAGGAACAACTCGCCGGTCTGAATCAATCCTTTGCCGTGGCCGGGCGGGTAATGAGCCAGCGCTCCTTCGGCAAGGCGGCGTTTCTCCATGTTCAGGACGCCACGGACCAGATGCAGGTTTTCGTCCAGCGCGACGTTGTCGGGGCGGAAAAATACGCCCTGTTCAAGAAGTTCGACATCGGCGACATCGTCGGTGTTGTCGGCGTCTTGTTCCGCACCAAGACCGGCGAACTGACCATCAAGGCCGACAGCGTGGACCTGGTGAGCAAGTCCCTGCGCCCCCTGCCCGAAAAGTATCACGGCCTGAAGGATGTGGAAGTCCGCTATCGACAACGCTACGTCGATCTGATGGTCAACCCCAGGACCCGGGAAATCTTCCAGCGCCGAACCCAGATCGTGCGCTTTTTGCGCACCTTTCTGGACACCCAGGGCTTCATGGAAGTGGAAACGCCGATGATGCAGCCCATCCCGGGCGGTGCCGCGGCCCGGCCCTTCACCACCCACCACAAGGCCCTGGACATGAAGCTCTTCTTGCGAATCGCGCCGGAGCTGTACCTGAAGCGACTGCTCGTGGGCGGATTTGAGCGGGTTTACGAAATCAACCGCAACTTTCGCAACGAAGGCATTTCCACCCAGCACAACCCGGAATTCACCATGCTGGAGTTCTACTGGGCCTACGCCACCTACCAGGACCTGATGGACCTGACCGAGAAGATGTTCGCCGCCCTGGCCCGGGAGATCACCGGCAGCGAGGTGATCACCTATCAGGAGGAATCCATCAATCTCGGCGGATCCTGGCAACGGCTGACATTCCATGAGTCATTGCGGACCTTGGGGGGGCTCGAGCCGGCCCAGTATCAGGATTACGACCAAGCCAGGAATCTGGTCTTCAAGCTGGGCGAAAAAGCTCATGTCGGTGAAAAGCTGGGCAAACTCCAGGCCAAACTCTTTGATCTGCTGGTGGAGCCCAAATTGATCCAGCCCCATTTCATCTACCATTACCCCACGGACATTTCGCCCCTCTCCCGGCGCAACGAGGCCAACCCGGACGTTACGGACCGTTTCGAACTGTTCATCGCCGGGCGGGAAATCGCCAACGCCTTTTCCGAACTCAACGACCCCATGGACCAGCGCTCCCGGTTCGAGGAACAGGTCAAGGAGAAGGAAGCCGGCGACGAGGAAGCCCACTTCATGGACGACGATTACATCCGGGCCCTTGAGTACGGCATGCCCCCGGCCGCGGGCCAGGGCGTGGGCATCGACAGGCTGGTCATGCTGCTCACGGACAGCCCCTCCATCCGTGAAGTCATCCTGTTCCCGCTGCTGCGCCCTGAGGTCAACCCCGGACCATGAGATTTGAGCGCTTTATCGCCCTGCGCTACCTGCTGACCAAGCGCAACCACGCCTTCATTTCCGTCATTTCCTGGATCTCCATTCTCGGAGTCGCCCTCGGCGTCGCTTCCCTGATTGTCGTTTTGGGCGTGATGAACGGCTTCAGCAATGAACTTCGGGACAAGATCCTGGGCGTCAACGCCCACATCGTCGTCACCAGCCTTGAAGGCACGATCCGCGACTACGAGCCCCTGACCCGGCAGGCAGCCCAGGTACCCGGCGTGGCCGGCGCAATGCCCTTCATGTATACGGAAGTGATGCTCAGCACCACTTTTGGCGTGAAGGGCGTGGTCCTGCGCGGTATCGACCCCGAACTCTCCCACGACGTGATTACTCTCTCCGGCGATCTGATCATGGGCGACGTCCGGGATCTCGTGGACGATGCCGACGGCTACGGCATCTTCATCGGCTCTGAACTGGCCGGTCGTCTTGGCCTGCGTGTCGACTCCAACGTAAATCTTCTCTCTCCGGCCGGACAGCGTACAGCCGCCGGCTTTGCTCCCAGCGTGAAGAATTTCGTGGTGCGCGGCATCTTCCGCACCGGAATGTACGAGTACGATTCGTCCCTGGCCTACGTGACCATACCGGCCGCGCAGTCCGTGATGGGCTTTCGCGAAGATCTGGTCTCCGGGCTGGAAGTGCGTCTGCAGGACGTCTACGCCGCACCGCGCGTAGCAAGGGATTTGGAGACCGCACTGGGCGGGTTTCCGCTGCAAGTGCGCACCTGGATGGAAATGAACCAGAATCTGTTCGCCGCCCTGAAGCTGGAAAAAACGGCCATGTTCGTCATTCTGGTAATGATTGTTCTGGTGGGGTCTTTCAGCATTATCACTACCTTGGTCATGCTGGTCATGGAAAAAACGCGGGACATCGCGATCCTGGCCTCCATGGGCGCGGGGCCGAAGCGGATCGGACGGATTTTCATTTTCCTGGGCACGGTGATCGGCGCCCTGGGCACGTCCCTGGGTTTCGCCATCGGCCTGCTGCTCTCCTATCTGCTGCAACGGTATCAGTTTATCCAGCTGCCCATGGACGTCTATTACCTGGACCACCTGCCCGTGCAGTTGCAATGGTCGGATCTGACGATCATCGCCGTGGCGGCCATGGGCATGTGCTTCCTGGCCACGCTCTACCCGGCGCGCCAGGCGGCCCGGTTGCAACCTGCCGAGGCTCTGCGCTATGAGTGATCCGCTGTTGTACGAGGTGCAGGGGCTGAGCAAGACGGTCCAGAGCGCTGCCGAGCAATTGACCATCCTGAAACGGATCGACTTCACCCTGCGGCCTGGCGAATCCGCGGCCATCATCGGGGCTTCCGGATCCGGAAAATCCACCCTGCTGCACATCCTGGGCACGCTGGATCAACCTACCACCGGAAAAGTGTTGTTTCTCGGAGAAGATCTCAGCCGGATGAATCAGTCGGAAAAGGACAGCCTGCGTAACCTGAGCATCGGCTTTGTCTTCCAGTTTCACCATCTCCTGCCGGAGTTTACCACACTGGAAAACGTGGCCCTGCCCGGATTGATCGCCGGCCGCTCCCACGGCTGGGCCCGCCGGGAAGCCTCGGATGCGCTGGAAATGGTCGGCCTCGGGGACCGAAAACAGCACCGGGTGACCACGCTCTCCGGCGGAGAACGCCAGCGCGCGGCCATTGCCCGGGCCCTGCTGCTCAAGCCCCGGGTTCTTCTTGCGGACGAGCCCACGGGCAACCTTGATGAAGAAGCCGGCAGCATCGTCAAGCAAATACTCCTGCACCTGAACCAGACTTTGGGAACAAGTCTGGTCGTGGTGACCCATAATCGAGAACTGGCTCTGGCCATGCGGCATCAGTACGAACTGCGTGGCGGCGAACTGTTTTCCTTGTAACCCCGCACCGTGCGAGGAATGTCATGACATCCAAATTCCGACCGTTTTCGCTGATGTTGATCTGCGCATGTCTGTTCAGCTTCCTGCTCCCAGGCGAGCAACGTTTTGCCCACGCCCAATCCGGGCAGGCCATCAAGCTGATCGTGCTTCCCTTTGAGATCAATGCCGCGCCCGACCTGGAATATCTTCAGGAAAGCCTGCCGGAACTGTTGCGGGATCGCCTGCGCGACAACGGCTTCGAGGTCCATCCTGGGGATCAGACCCTCCAGTTGCTCAGGGCCCAGGAACTGACCCAGCTCGATTTGTCCTCGGCCCGGGACATGGCTCTGCTCTCCGCATCCGCGCACAGCATCTACGGCAGCTTCAACCAGATCGGCGAGAACATCAGCCTGGACGTGCGCATGGTGGAAGCCTTCGGTCTGCGTCCCGCCAAATCTTTTTTTGTCGTCCGGGAGGGGCTGATCAACCTGCTTCCGGCAGTGGACGAACTGGTCGAGCGAATCACACGTGAGCTGCGCCAGGTTGAAACCATCGCCCGGATCGAGGTTGAGGGCAACCAGACTCTCGGCTCCGATGTCGTCCTGCTGCGCATCCGCAGTCAACGAGGTGACATTTACGATCCGCAGGTTGTCAACGAGGATGTCCGCCGGCTTTTTGACCTGGGTTTTTTCGACGACATTTCCATCCGGGTCGATGACGGCCCTGAAGGCAAGATTCTTACCTTCGTCGTGTCCGAACGCCCGCGGATTCAGGCCATCAGCATTCTCGGAGCACAGCAGATCAAGGAAGCCGACATCCTGAAGGCCATCACCACCCGAACGGGCAGCATCATCAATCCCCGCATTCTGGCCGACGACCTGGGCAAGATTCGGGAACTGTACCGCCAGAAAGGATATTACCTGGCCCAGGTGGACTATTCCCTGGAACAGACCGACCCGCGCCAGGCCAGACTGAACATCACCATCGACGAAGGCAACAGGCTTTTCATTCGGGACATCCGGATTGAAGGCGCGAACTCCCTGAGCGAGCGGGAACTCAAAAGCGAGCTGGTCCTTGGGGAACGCGGCCTGTTTTCCTGGCTGACCGGCAGGGGCATTCTTCGCGAAGAACTTCTGGAGCGCGACGCCGCGGCCCTGGAAGCCTACTACGCCAATCGCGGCTTTCTCGACGCCCGGGTGGGCCAGCCGGAGGTGGAATACCTTGAGGAAGGCATCCGAATCACCTTCAAGGTTGATGAAGGTCCGCGCTACCGCGTTGGAACAATTTCCTTTCGTGGAGACCTGCTGGAACCGGAAGAGGATTTGCTGCGACTGATCAACCTGGACGACCTCCAGGCCAGAAACGCCTTTTTCGACCGTTCGGTCCTGCGCCAGGATCTGCAGAGGCTGGCCGACCATTATACTGAATATGGCTATGCCTTTGCCCAAAGCGACGCCCAGCTGGACATCCAGCGGGACGAACTGCTGGTCAACGTGGTCTACGTCCTGGACAAGGGCTCCCTGGTCTACATCCGCCGGGTTTTGATCGAGGGCAACACCAAAACCCGCGACAACGTCATCCGCCGGGAAATGCGCCTTGGCGACGGCGATCTTTTCAGTGGAACGCGGTTGGCCAGATCCAATGAACGTCTTGTCCGGCTGGACTTTTTCGAGCTTGTGGACATCGAGACCCTGGCGACGCCCAACCCCAGCGAATTGGATCTGAAGGTTACGGTGAAGGAAAAACCCACCGGCATGCTCAGCGCCGGCGCGGGCTATTCCAGCCTGGACCGTCTTTTCTTTTCCGCCACGGTGCAGGAACGCAACCTTCTCGGCAGGGCCTACAACCTGGCCTTCCGGGGAACCTTCAGCGGCCGGAGCACGGCCTACGACATCAGCCTGACCAACCCCGCATGGCGGGACAGCCTGCTCAGCGTCGGCTCGGACGTCTATTACTGGACACGGGATTACAAGGACTACGATCGCAAGGCTGTCGGAGGCCGCTTCAGGCTGTCCTATCCCGTGGGCGAATATACCAGGCTGTTCTGGAACTACCGCCTGGAGCGGTACACCATCTCCGACGTGGCGGATAATGCCGCCCAACGAATCCGGGACGCTGAAGGCACGAAATGGGCAAGTTCCACCTATGCCGCCATTTCCAGAGACACCACGGACCGCCTTTTCAACCCGTCCCGGGGGACTGTGAACACCGCATCCATTCAATACGCCGGCGGGCTGCTCCAAGGCGACGACGACTTCATCAAGACCATTTACGACTCTCATTTCTATTACCCGCTCTTCTGGGACACCGTCTTCCATTGGCGCGGCCAGGTCGGCTTCCTGTTCGAGAATGAGGGCAAAGAAGCCCCGGTTTTCGAGCGGTTCTACCTGGGCGGCATCGACAGCGTCCGTGGCTATCCGGGCTGGGAGATCTCGCCGCGGGATCCGGCCACCAACGACCGCATCGGCGGCACGCAGCAGTTTTTCACCAATTTCGAGTATCTCTTCCCCCTGAACAGGGACATGGGGCTTGTCGGGCTGCTCTTCTTCGACGCCGGCAACGTCTGGGACGACGGAGATTCCTTCGGCTCCAAGCTCTACAAGAGCGTCGGCACGGGCATCCGCTGGTATTCGCCTTTGGGGCCCTTGCGCCTGGAGTATGGATACGGCCTGGATCGCCTCGATGGAGAAAAGCACAGCGGGGTGGAATTCTCCATCGGCCAGATTTTCTAGCCCGCAATGCCTGCCATCTCGCCTGACGGATCATGATGTACTTCGCGTCTCGACATGATTATAATGAATGGTTGGTCCAAGACGGGGTGGCAATTTGTAACGCCGACCATTTGTTTTGCTCGTTATCCTCAACCCAAACAGATTCAACAAGTCACAGTAAGGAGTATTTATGCGTTTGTTTTTGAGTGCCCTTCTTTGCATCGCGCTGCTTTTGCCCGGTGCGTCCTGGGCTCAGGCTAAAATCGGCATTGTGGACATGCAGACCGTCATCTCGGATTCGGTTCCCGGTCAAGAAGCCATGCAGGAGCTGCGCACCCGCTTCGAGGCCATGAAAGCCGAGCTGGACAAACAGAACGAAGCCATCACCAAATTGCGGGACGAACTGCAGCGCCAGAGCATGGTGCTGAGCCAAGAGGCCAAGCAGGACAAGGAACTGGAGTATCGCCGGGTCGTTCGGGATTTCCAGGATCAGTTTCAGGCGTTTCAGGTGAAGATGAAATCCGAGGAAGATCGCCTCAGCGAGCCAATCCTGGAAATGCTGCTGAACGTAGTCGACAAATACGGCAAGGCGAACAACTTCAGCATGATCATTGACGGCACCGCGGCAGGACTCGTCTATGCCGACGAGTCCGTGATCATCACCCAGCCCATCATCCAGGAGTTGAACAAAGCCTGGCAGGCGAAGTAGCCGGGCCATGGGGCATACTCTCTCCGAACTGGCCAGCCGGCTTGGCCTGCCCATGCATGGGACGGACACGGTCATTCAAGGGGTTGCCGGTCTGGAACAGGCCGGCCCCCAGGAACTGAGTTTTCTTGCCGAGGCAAAATACGCGCCCTTGCTGAAAACTTCCCGAGCCGGCGCGGTCATCCTGCAACAGGAGTTTCTCGACGGCGTCGGCTCCGCTCTGATCAGCGCCAATCCCTACCTTGACTTCACGCGGGTGTTGCGCCTGTTTGCAACCCCCCAGGGTTGTCTGACCGGACAAAGCGACATGGCGTACATCCATGCTGAATCATCGGTGGATGACTCTGTGACAGTGTATCCCTTTGTCTTTGTCGGCAATGGCGCTCAAGTCGGCAAAGACAGTACGCTGTTCAGCGGCGTCTACGTGGGCGAGAACTGCCGGATCGGCGAACGTGTCGTCCTGTATCCCAACGTCGTTCTGATGTCCGGAACCTCCATCGGCAACGACGTAATCGTTCACCCCGGCACCGTGCTCGGCAGCGACGGTTTCGGATATACGCCCGGTGCATCGGGTTTGGAAAAGGTTCCGCAGATCGGCAACCTGCGCATTGACGACCATGTGGAAATCGGCGCCAACAGCGCCATCGACCGGGCGACCCTTGGCACCACGCATATCGGCGGCGGAACGAAAATTGATAATCTGGTCCAGATTGGACACAACGTCGAAGTCGGGGCGCATTGCATCCTGGTTTCCCAGGTCGGCGTGGCGGGCAGCTCCAGGCTGGGCAACAGGGTCACCTTGGCAGGGCAGGTCGGCATCGCGGATCACCTGCAGCTGGGTGATGACTGCCGGGTAGGAGCCAAGTCCGGAGTGAACCGCTCCCTGCAGGGCGGCCAGGACTACCTGGGCATACCAGCCGTGGAAGCGAAAAAATTCATGCGTATTGCCGCGACCTGGAATCGCCTCCCGGAAATGGGCAAACGTCTCGCTGCGCTGGAAAAGGAATTGGCATTGTTAAAAAAGCAACTGTCAGAGGAAGAAAATGAGCAACAGTGACCCCTTGCATATTGATATTCGCGGCATCATGGATCTGCTTCCGCATCGCTACCCGTTCCTTCTGGTGGACCGGATCCTGGAATTCGTGCCATTCACGAGCATCCGAGCCATCAAGAACGTGACCCTCAACGAGCCGCATTTCCAGGGCCACTTTCCAGACTACCCTCTCATGCCGGGCGTGCTGATCATCGAATCCCTGGCCCAGACGGCAGGTCTGCTCTTGTTGAAAAGCCTGCCTGCCGGAGAACTCAAGGACAAGCTCTTTGTCTTTACCGGCCTGGAAAAGGTCAAGTTCCGCCGCCAGGTCATCCCTGGAGATCAGCTGATTTTGAACATGAATCATGTCCGGAACAGGATGAACGTCTGGAAAATGACCGGCGATGTCCACGTCAACGGAAACCTGGTAGCCGAGGCCACGTTGAGCGGCGCCTTTGTCGATCGGGAGCGAACGTAATGGCCACGCAGATTCATTCCACGGCCCTGGTCGATCCAGGAGCCGAGTTGGGACTTGACGTCAAGATTGGACCGTACTGCATCATTGAGGCTGATGTTGCCATCGGTGACAGGACCCGGATCGACGCGCATGCCCGGATTCAGGCCCACACCAGCCTTGGCGCGGACAATCATGTTCATTCCTTCTCCTTTCTCGGCGGCGATCCCCAGCATGTCAAATACAAGGGTGAGCCGACACGACTTGAAGTCGGCGAACGGAACCTGATTCGCGAATACACCACGATGCACAGGGGAACGATGGATGCCGGGGGCGTGACCCGCGTCGGCTCTGACTGTCTGTTCATGGCGTATGCCCACGTTGCCCACGACTGCGTCATAGATGACAAGGTTATCATGGCCAATGCCGCAACATTGGGCGGCCATGTCCATGTCGGAACAAAGGCTGTGCTCGGCGGCTTGTGCGCCGTGCATCAGTTTGCCCGGGTCGGCGCTTATGCCTTTATCGGCGGCAAGGCCGGGATCAGCCTGGACATCCCGCCGTACATGATCGCAACGGGAACCCCGGCCAAATTGTATGGTCCCAACGTCATCGGTCTGAAGCGCCAGGGCTTCACCAGCCAGGCCGTGAGCCAGATCGAAAAAGCCTACAAGATCATCTGGCGTTCCGGGAAAAAGCGCCAGGACGCCATTGCTGAAGTCCAGGCCGCCTACCCCGAATCTTCTGAAGTCGGTTTTCTTATCGATTTTCTGCAATCCACGGTCCGCGGCGTCTCCGCTGACAATCAATTGGCCGTGAACGGTCAGGATATCCCGGTCTACTAGGCTGACGGTCACCAGGATCTGCCCCGGGCATGACAGCAATATCCAACGAGACACTGGCCATCATCGCCGGCGGAGGACACTTGCCGCAACTGGTGCTGGAAGGCGCCAGAAACATGGGGTTGCGGGTCGTGGGCGTGGGATTTGCCGGTGAGACGGATCCCGCACTGGCCCACGGCGTGGATGCCTGGCAGTGGCAGAATCTCGGCCAGTTGGGCAAGCTGATTGCGTTTTGCAAGAAACAGGGTGTGGGCCGGATCGTGATGGCCGGCAAGATCCACAAGGCCCGGGCCGTTGATCTGCGGCCGGACTGGCGGGCTGCCAAGCTGCTTTGGAAAGTCAAGAACACCCAGGACGACGTTCTGCTCCGGGCCATAACCGGCGAACTGGAAAGTGAAGGCATGGCCGTGGTATCCGCTGTGGACTTCCTGCCCCACCTGCGCTCTCCGGAAGGGGTTCTGACCCGGCGCGGCCCCACTTCCGAGGAGCAGGCGGACATCGATTTCGGCTGGCCCATGGCCCGTCAGATCGGGGCGCTGGACATCGGGCAATGCATCGTGGTTCGCAAGCGCACCACCGTGGCCGTGGAAGGCCTGGAAGGCACGGATGCCACGATTCTCCGCGCCGGGGAGCTGGTCGGACCGGGTTGCGTGGTGATCAAGCTCTTCAAGCCCATCCAGGATGTCCGTCTTGATCTTCCGGCCGTCGGCCCTAAAACCATCCAGACCATGATCCAGGCCAAGGCATCCTGTCTGGCCCTGGAAGCAGGCCGCAGCCTTTTCATCCACCTCGAAGAAAGCCTCACCCTGGCCGACAAGGCCGGCATCAGCGTCGTTGGATTGCGATCGTAATTGACTCACATTACGCAATGAGACGAAGCGCAACGCATGGCTTTTTCTCAGCCAAATCTCCTGAGCGACCAGCAACTGATCCGCAACTGTAACGATTCAGTTCATCCGGAGGGTGGTCATTCACCTGCACTGGATTCCGGCTTTCGCCGGAATGACTTATCGTGGCAAGCTGCATCTATACAGTCATACCGGCGAACGCCGGTATCCAGATCTTTTTCGCGGATTTGCTGAATAGATACCCGCAACTGATCCCAGGTGCGAACTGTCACCGGTCGTTGCGGCCTGAGAGATTTTACGCGGGTTATCCTGTTTTGGAGGATTGACTGTTTGACTGAGCCAAGCATGGTTTATCAAGGCAGTGCCGAGCGCAGAGAGCACGGTCTCTTGTAATTACAGCGCAACAGCTTGATGTTATGAGGCTGGCGAGGGATTTTTGATCCGGCCAAAACAGGTAAAACAGCCGGGAGATCAAATCCAGCCCAGAAGCGCAACGTCACGCCCTTGGGCAGTTGTTCGTGATGCGCCAGGGGGCATGGAAGACGTTCAGCCGGTTCGGCCGGGCGTATCCGGCCAGGGTCAAACCGGCCCGCTTGGCGATCTCCAGACCCAGAGACGAGAGCGACGAGCGGGAAAGAACGATGGGAATGCCGATGCGGGCGCATTTCAGGACCATGTCCGACGTCAGACGTCCTGTGGTGTAGATGGCGCCTCCGGTGGGGAACCGGCCCAGGAGAATGGCGCCAATGACCTTGTCCACTGCATTGTGCCGGCCCACGTCCTCGAAGCATCCCAAATATCGCCCATCAGCCCAGTACCCACAGGCATGGACGCAGTGGGTGTCCTGCGACAGGGTCGAGTTGTTCAGGGTTCCCCGGATCAGATCGCCGACCTGGGAAAAATTAATGCAATTGCCGGATGGCTCCGGAAAATCCTCTTCCAGCATTTTGCGGCTGATCCGGCCCGTCCCCCCGCATCCGGACGTAACAATGGTCTCCGGCTCGGCCTTATCGTCCACACGGGCATACACGGTGACCCTGCCCTGCTCGCAAAGCACCACTTCCACGATCTCCTCGGCAGAGGTGACATATCCTTGGCCATACAGAAACCCAGCCCCGAATTCCTCCAGGTTCTCCGCCAGAACCATGGCCGAACCAATCACCCGCTCATTCAGCGCAACTTCAACAGGCTGCTCACGAAGCACCCGCTCCAGCGCCTCTTCCTGTCCCTCGGGAGTGAGGATGATCGTGGATGAAGTGATGATCGACGGTATGGTATTCATGGAATCAAGACGCTCCTCGTCACAAAAGCGGAAAGGAAATACAGCACCAGTAATTTTTCAGCATAAGCGGGTAGTTGGTTTCCACAAACTCGTGGCAAGCATGACCTGGATTCCCGCCTTCGCGGGAACGACTTGATTTATGCCTTCTCCGGATCAATCATACCTGCGGAGGCGGATATCCAGTCCGCCATTTTTACTCGGATGGACTGAGTAGTTATCAGCAACACAACAAAACAACTTAACAAATTCCCCCTCCGGGCGAAAGAGTTTGCCAAGCTCAACACCCCCGGCGATTGACGAGACAAAGCTCGAAAGGCTAAATGAACTCCAGTGCCCGGGTGGTGGAACTGGTAGACACAAGGGACTTAAAATCCCTCGAGGCTTACCCCTCGTGCCGGTTCGATTCCGGCCCCGGGCACCACCATAAATTCCACCAAGCCTTTTCTCATCCTGCGAACAACTTCCTCATGCTTCAGCCTGAAATGGTTCAAGCGCAAACATTTCATGGTTGCCTCAAATCGTTGTCGAGATCCGTCAACATACCAAACCACCTCGAGGCAAGAGCCATAAAGGTAGCCACGTTCCGTATCGCCGCACCCTCTACGTAGCGGGAAAAGATTCGTGCCAGTATAATCGCTCTACGGCATTATCGGCGATTTGTTCAATGATGCCGTCCAGCGCCATCCAAACATCCCAGGGATCACGATCCAGCGCGTGCGTGAGGGAGGCGGAAATGCGTTGTTCAAGCTCCTCGTCCCGGGTTCCTTTCCAGCACGTGTCCGCCAGTGCGACCAGCAAGTCTTCAAGTGGGAGGTCCGGCTGATTTCGCCAACTACCATGTGTCAGAGCAAATCGGGCATATGCGGGTGCAATGCCGCGCTCCTCCAAAAGTTTGGGACCGAGCTGTTCATGCAGGGAACCGCCGCCGCTGAGTTCGGAGTTAGCACTGACCTTGCCGATGTCGTGGGTTGCAGCACCAAACAGGACCGCTTCCTGGTCGAGTGAACCAAGCAACTCTTCTGTCCGGAGCCGTGTGCAGATTTGAGCCGCGGCGTCGTGAACGAGCCTGAGATGAGCAAGCAGGCGCGGTGGCGCGGCATACGACTGAAGCAACTCGGCTGCGGCATCAGGAAGCGGCTGAAGCGGGAACGAGGGGATTGATGATAATGGATTCATGTAAGGCCCTACCAGGCAGATGCATTTTGCATTGGGGACGCGAAGAGTTGTACAGCTATATCCACATCCATTCCCAGAACAGAATTTTCGTCACGGACTATGGCCAGTCCGCTGTCCTTCATGTCCTGTCGTTCGATATTCTCCCGGTGTTCGGGACTGTCAAGCCAGCCTTGCACCAGTTCCTTTTCATTTTGAAAAGTCCCCATGGCGATATTTTCGGCGAAGGCTTGAGGGTCATAATCTACCTGCATGATCGCTTCCATCGGTCCCTCCCCGGTTTCGGGATTGATGTGGGCGAAATAGTCGTTCTTCAGCATATCCTCCGCTCGCAGTTGCGCGGCCTGGCTCAGGTTCTGGTTGTCGGACAATGGTTCCAGGTCCAGGGACTCGCGATGCTCATTGACAAGCTCCAAAATCTTCTCAGGATCAAGCTTTTCCGCCGCAATAGTCGGGCTCAGCCAGACAAGGCCCGCGAGGACAATCGTAACAACTATCAGATATCTCATGATTGCTCCTTCCTGCATTGGTGACACAATATAATGTCGGCGCGGAAAATCCGCATGTACGGCCTAGTGCCGTCTCGTGCCGCATAAACCTTGTACATAGGACACCCTGCCGAAAACACTAGAAGGCGGCACTGACGCAACAGTACCGCCTTCAAACATCTGAAAGACTCCGCCTACTTTCTCTTCTTCAGGATCAATTTTTCCAGCTTGACGGCATCCGCGGCAAAGAGCCGGATACCGTCGGAAAGTTTTTCCGTGGCCATCTGATCTTCATTGAGCATCCAGCGAAATGATTTTTCATCCAGGGAGATCTTGTCTTCTCCGGACTCCCGGGCCATTTCCGGGCTGAGTTTGCGCTCCACCGTTCCTTCGCCTTCCCGCAGTTCCCGGAGCAGGTTCGGACTGATGGTCAGCAGGTCGCAACCGGCCAGTTCAATAATTTCTCCCGCATTGCGGAAGCTTGCGCCCATGACCTCGGTGGGATAGTCGTGCTTCTTGTAATAATTGTAGATCCGGGTCACGGAATGCACGCCGGGATCTTCATGGGGAGGATATCCGGCTCGGCCTTCGTGGGCCTTGTACCAGTCCATGATCCTTCCGACAAAGGGCGATATGAGCTGCACTCCGGCCTCGGCGCAGGCCACAGCCTGGGCAAAGGAAAAAAGCAGGGTCATGTTGCAGCGGATGCCGTCCTTGGCCAAAATCCTGGCCGCGGCTACTCCTTCCCATGTGCTGGCCAGCTTGACCAGCACCCTCTCCCGGTCCACTCCGGCTTGCTCATACAGTGAGATAAGTGTCCGGGCCTTGTCCACGGAGCCCTGGACGTCAAAGCTGAGCCGGGCATCCACTTCGGTAGAAACGCGACCAGGAACGATCTTCAGGATCTCCCTCCCAAAGGCGACGAACAATTTGTCCATGGCCAGTACCAGGAAAGCCTCGGTGGACGGAGCGCCGGCCTGGGCATCGTCAATGGCCTTGTCCACGAGATCCTTGTACTCGTCCATGGCAACGGCCTTGACGATCAAACTGGGGTTGGTGGTGGCGTCCTGAGGGTGATATTCCTTAATGCTCGAAAAATCACCGGTATCCGCGACAACCGTGGAATGTTCCTTGAGCTGATCCAGAAGGTTGGGCATAGGGACTCCTTTCGTTCAAGTGTTCATCGCCGGCTGGGTTTGATGGGAGGCAGCAGCCTGCGAAGGTCAGCGTGAGCGTGAAGCATGGCAAAGTCGGATCGAGGGTGAACAGTTGACGCTACCTGAAGATACATCGGTAAACAGCACTGCGTTTCTTCATGGAATAAATAAGAACATGCCGTCAATTGCCAATACTTTCCTCAACACTCCAGCCGCCGCCGGTCATCCGCTTCAGCTCCTCATCCCGCGCCGTGCCGTCCAGAGGAGTGCACCGGGTATAGGTGTCTCCCTCAACTACCTCTTTGCGGACCTGAAAATGTTTGTCCGCCTGGGCCGCCAGTTGTGGCCAGTGGGTGATTACCACGACCTGTTGCAGGACGGACAGATTTCGCAGGCGTTCTCCGACCTTGTTCAGGGTCATGCCTCCGATACCGGCATCCACTTCGTCGAAAATCAGTGTGGGGTTGTCCGCATCGGCGATCAGCCCCGTAATGGCGAGCAGTACCCTGGACAACTCGCCGCCGGAGGCAATGTCTTCCAGCGGCTGAAAAGGCTGCCCCGGATTGGGCGCCCAGAGCAGGCGCGGCCGGTCTTCGGTCAATCCGTGTGAAATATCGTGGGGGTGAAATGTGAATTCGATTTTCAGGTGCTCCGAAAAGCCCAGTTCGCGCAATTCACTGGACAGCTTGGCGCTCAGTTCCAGCGCGGCCTGTCGGCGTTCCGCGTTCAGTGCGTTCAGGATGTCGGACAATTCCGACTTGGCTGCCTCATACCGGCGCTCCAACTGCTTCAGGTCCAGGCCGGAGGAATCCAGGAAGGAAAGGTTGGCTTCGACTTCATCCTTGAGCTGGAGAATTTCGTGCAACGGCCTTTTGAGCTTGCGCTTGAGCTGAGAAAGCTCCCAAAGCCTGGCCTCAATGGATTCCAGTTCTCCCTGTGCGCTCTGGATTCGGGACAAGCCACGCAACCGTTTTTCGAGATCATGAGCCTGCTCTGAAAAATTCAAAAGCACGGCAGCATCTCCCCCCAGTTCCGGATGAGTCCCGGTCAGCGAAAGAACCGCCTTGTGCAGTTTCGCCAGTGCGTCATGCAATCCGGAGTCCGGTGCGCAGAGCAGTTCAAGGGCCATTCCCGCATTTTGCTGGATCTGAGCCTGGTCGCGCAGGGTCTGCTTGCGGGTTTCCAGTTCCTCTTCCTCACCATGGACTGGCTGAACCTTGGCGATTTCGGAACGTTGATACTCGAGCAGGTCCCGCCGTTCCCGCAGGCCGCGCAACCGGTCTTCAAGCTGACTTTTCTGCTCAACAAGCGCATTCACTGCCGCAAGCCGCTGCTCTTTTTCACGCACCAAATCCGGTTGGCTGAGAAACCGGTCCAGTAACCGCACATGGAACGAGGGCAGTCGCAACTGCTGCTGGGAGTGCTGACTGGCATGCAGAACCAGCTTGACCCGCAGGCGCTTCAGGCTTTCCTGGGATGCCAAATCGTCATTGACCCAGACTCGGGAACGTCCGGTATCCGCGGAAAGTTCGCGACGGATGAGCGTCTCTGTCGGTGAACCGTTCTCATTGAGGACAAACATGGCCTCCACCTGAGCCTTGTCATGGCCAGGGCGTACCATATTCACGGCTAATTTCTCACCCAGCAGGAAATCCAGGGCTCGGAGAATGAACGACTTGCCGGCTCCGGTTTCGCCGGTGATCACATTCAGACCGGAACCGAATTCCAGTTCCAGGTCATCAATCAAGGCAAGTTTACGGATTCGCAGCAGTTCAAGCATGGGATAATTTCGGGTTATGGCTTGGCGTCATGAAAAATCAGGTTGAAAAGCTCAGAGTGGCCCTGATGGAACCGTCCGGATCGGCAGCGGCGAGTGCATTTTGAAATTTCTGATCCTGGTTCTGTTTGGCGGCACGCGATCCTGCCAGGAGCAACTCCTCCAAACCTTCTTCTAGCCTGAACTCTTGGAGATTGACCAGCCCCAGTTTCAATCCAGCCAGCCAGTTTTGGGGGTGATGCAAAGTCATGTGCGAAAGCAGCGAAAGTCTGATAGGCTCAAAGCCCTGCTCCTTATCAAGCAATGCATCCATGGTCCGACATACTTCCATATCACGTGGATCCATTCTATGTGCCAAAATATAGCATTCCAGTGCGCATTCAGCTAATTGTCGCTCATGATCGTATACAAAACCCCGCCGAGTCAAACGACCCTCTCGTTGAAACTCCTTTGCCCAACAGAGATACATTTTTTGTGACGTAGGCGTTAGAATAACATATTCTCGGGATGATGCGAAATATCGCAACCAGAACGCCTTTGCCGTCGAAAGATCCCCAAGAAGCAGCGCGGACAGCGAGGCGGTGCGGTTAAGCGTCTTGTCCTCGGCATGCAAGTTGGCCTGAAGAATCGCAGCCAGATCATGGGCGACCATGTCTCGCCTGTCCACGCCCATCCAAAAGCCCAGAAGGGCGCTACGCTTGCGTGGAGATTCAGGCAGGGCCAGAAGCAGATCCAGCAGCACCTGGTCAGAAACAGGAGCTCGCCGGGCCTGCCAAAGCCGATACAGGGTCAACACCCAGTCCAACTCCGAAGATTCCCTGCTTTTCATCAAAATGCCGACCAGATTCTCCTCGATCAAGGCCAGCAGGGATTTCGCCCGGTGCTCCGGGAGATGTTCCTCCTGCACTCTGGCCCAGGCCGCCTTGGCCGTTTTTTCGGCAGCATGCAAGTTGTTCAGGAAGTGGCTGATCATGCTTCCGAGTTCCAGGGCATGCCTGAAGACGCCGACTTCCCGATCAGGAGTGAAAAGCTCCTCCAGACCGGGAATGGGAGCTGGATTCAAGACGAGACAGCCACATGACGCGGCCTCAAAGAGCCGGAAATTGATTTCCCCGAAGATGGATTCGTTGGGAGCCAGCCTGGTGTCCTGATAGATTTGCAGCATCTGCTGAAAGGGAACTTCCTGCGTCAACCGCAGATTGTACCGCTGCCCGAGAAACGAGACGAAACGCTCCCGGGATGGGCGATGCCTGGTGACCCGGCCGACGAAACCGACATCATGCCGTCGGCGGCTCCAGGGGTGCCAAGGCAGACGCCGACCGAACCAGGGCAGCCATGCAGTACGGCAAGCACCCTGATCCTGTAAATATCTGGCCCATTGTTTCTGGGTGGAGCATGTGAGGTCAAACAGCCGGGAGTATTCTTCCTGCCAGAAGGAATTCAAGTGCGTGTCAATGGACCAATAGATTTTCAGGCACGAAATTTTTCCCAGCCCTTGCAAAAGAATGCGCGCTCCCAATGTCTCCTGCTGTACAACAACATCCGGCTCAAAGGCATGACTATCCAGCAAGGCCGGAAGATCGCATATTCCCGGCGTCGGATGCAGGGCCAGGACTTCATGTCCCAGACGCGACAATTCGTCCTGAAGAACGCAGTTGATTACGCAAATCCGCATGCTGCGACCTCACGCGATATGTTCGCTTCAGCTTTCGGCGGACTTTTCACATCCAGAGTGCTTCTATGATGAATCCTCACCAACTCTGCCTCCGCGTGGCAATCAGATCTCACCATTCTCCACCATGTCCCTGAGTATCGCGCGAAAATCCAAACCCGCTTTCTTAAAGCCGTCCATGCCAAACGTCATGTTCGCCTCCAGCAGATAGGCCTCACCACCGTAGAGACAGACATCAAGGCCCACCAGATCGAACCGGCATTCCACGGCGGTTTGCATGGCCAGTTTCAGCGCCTTTTCGGGAACGGGGTCCAGAACGACTTTACCGCCCTGGGAAATATTGGTCCGAAATTCACCGGCGCGTGCCTCGCGCCAATAGGCATGCACGGGCTTGCGGCCGAGCACGACGATGCGGATATCCCGCCGGATGGGCAGATACTCCTGGATGTAGGCGGGATGGGGCAAGTGCGTATACCGTTCAAGCTGGTCCTGATTTTGGATCAGGCTGACCCCCTGGCCTTTCGATGAGTTGCGCGGCACTTTGGCTATAAAGGGAAAGGTGAAATCATCCAGAATGACTTTTTTTTGTCGAGGTCCATAGTAAATGCGTGTCCGCGGTATTGAAAGTCCAAGCAGTTGAAAAAGCTGGGTCTGCCGAATTTTATCTCCGGCATAGCGGATGGTCTGGATGCTCGGAAAAATGGGCTTGTCCATGGCACTCAAGGCTTCCGCCATCAGGATGGTCGGAAAATAGATCTTTGATGCCTTCCGGATCAGCTCCAACTCTTTTGAGGAATAGTCGGAAAGGTTGCCGCGAACTCTCAGACAATGCACGGACGGACAGTGCCGGAGTTGACGCCCAATGCCAATTTTAGCGTACGGAGAAAGACCCATGCCCTCTCCGTTGTTGCGTTGCTTGACTGCATTCAACAAAAAAAGGCGCCGAAGCGCCTGTATTTTTGTGGATCGTCTCCATGCCTGTTTCAGGATGGACAGGAGTGTCTGGATTGCAAAGACTATCGCCGTTGCCTGTCATTGCGACCGCGATCACGGTCCCGGCCACCTTCCCGGCGAGGCCCGGAAGGTCTGACCGCCGAGGCCATGTCGAATTCCTCGCCCCGCTCTTCCATGATCACGGCCTTGCGGGACAAGCGCACCCGGCCCGAGGGCTCGACCTCGATCACCTTGACCTTCAGTTCCTGGCCAAGCTGGACTACGTCGGCAACCTGCTCCACCCGTGAAGTATCCAGCTGCGAGACGTGCACCAATCCTTCCACGCCGGGCAATATTTCCACCACGGCGCCGAATTCGATGATCTTCTTGACCCGCCCGGTATAATCCTTTCCGATTTCCGGAACCTGGTTGTAGAAGGTGACCATATCCACGGCCATGTTCAAGGCTTCCTTGGTGGGCGCAAAGATGGATATCTTGCCGGAATCGTCGATGTCCACGGAAGCGCCGGTGGCCGCGGTGATGGCTTTGACGGTCTTTCCGCCGGGTCCGATCACTTCGCGGATTTTTTCCGGATTAATATGCACGACGCTGAGCTGCGGCGCATACGGCGACAGCTCTTCACGCGGCTTATCCATGACCGCATTCATCTGCTCCAGGATGTGCAGCCGGGCGTCCCTGGCCTGATCCAGCGCCCTGCTGAGCACATTGGTGGGGATGCCGCCGATCTTGATGTCCATCTGGATCGCGGTAATGCCGGCAACAGTCCCGGCAACCTTGAAGTCCATGTCGCCCAGATGGTCCTCGGCGCCGAGAATGTCCGTCAGGACAAGATAATCGTCGCCTTCCTTGATCAACCCCATGGCAATCCCGGCCACGGCTTCGGTGATGGGCACGCCGGCATCCATCAAGGCCAGCGACGCGCCGCAGACCGTGGCCATGGAGGACGAACCATTGCTTTCCATGACTTCGGAAACAATGCGCAACGTAAAAGGATAGTCCTCGGGCTGGGGCAGGACCGGCGTCAGGGCGCGTTCCGCCAATTGCCCGTGACCGATTTCCCGGCGGCTTGGCCCGCGCAGCATCCGGGCCTCACCCACGCAGTAGGGCGGGAAATTGTAATGGAGCATGAAGCGCTTGGTGCTTTCGCCGCCCAGGGTATCCAGTCGCTGCTCGTCGCGGATGCTGCCCATGGTGGCCACGGCCAGGGCCTTGGTCTCGCCGCGGGTGAACAGGGCCGAGCCATGGGTTCGCGGAAGCAGGCCGACCTGGATGTCGATGGGGCGCACCGTGGTCAGGTCCCGACCGTCCAGTCGAACGTTCTCCCGATGAATGCGGGCTCGCATCACCTCTTTTTCGAGAGCTTCCAGGATATCGTTGATCTGGGAACCCAGGAGTTGAACGTCCACGCAACGATCCACCAGACCTTGCAGAACTTCCTGATGAACGCACTTCTGGGCTTCCTTGCGTGCCGCCTTTTCCGGAATCCGCAGGGCCTCTTCCAACTTGTCCAAAGCCAAACCACGCACCAGCGCAGACAGCTCCGGATCAATGACGTTCGGCTTGGGAACAAGCTTGGGTTTGCCGGCGCTTTCCCGCAGTTGGTCCTGCAGATCCAGCAACGGAATGAGCTGCTGCTGCCCCCATTCCAGAGCCTTTGTGATCAGGGATTCCGGAACAAAAGTCGCTCCGGCCTCCACCATGACCACGGCATCGCGTGATGCGGCCATGACGAGATTCAGGGTGCTTTCGGCAAGTTCCTTGTAACTGGGATTGAGCACGAATTCGCCGTTGATGCAGCCGATCCTGATCCCGGCAATGGGACCCGCAAAGGGGATTCTGGAAATATGCAGCGCTGCCGATGCCCCGGTGAGCGCCAGGACATCCGGATCGTTGTCCGGATCCGAGGACAGGACCGTTGCGATGACCTGGACTTCCATGGGAAATTTCTTGGGAAACATGGGCCGGATGGGCCGATCGATGACGCGGGAGACCAGGGTTTCCCTGTCGCTGGGGCGGCCGATTTCCCTGCGGAAGTAGTTTCCCGGGATCTGGCCCGCGGCATAGGACATTTCCTGATAATTCACCGTCAGGGGCAGAAAGGAAACCTCCCTGTCCAGTGTCTGGGCCACGGCAGTGACCAGAACCACGGTATCGCCGCATTGAACCCAAACGGCTCCGTCAGCCTGATTAGCCATTCTGCCGGTTTCCAATATGATTTCCTTGCCGTTCAGATTCGTCGTCAGGCGTGTGCAGTTCTTGAGATCATTCATGATATATTTTTGCATCCTTGCAATAGAGTGAGTGGAGGGGCCCGAACAGTGCGGCGCAGGCACCGGGCCGGTATGCCGCAAGACCGGGACCCCTGTTTGACGCGCGGTGACTACTTGCGCAGATTAAGTCGCTCAATGAGGCTGCGATACCGTTGAATATCCTTGTTTTTCAGATAGTTCAACAAGCCTCTGCGTTTTCCGACCAGCTTCAGCAAGCCGGTCCGGGAGTGGAAGTCTTTCTTGTGGGTCTTGAAGTGTCCGGTCAGGTCGTTGATGCGGTGGGTAAGCAAGGCCACCTGCACTTCGGGCGAACCCGTATCACCGTCCTTCAGCCGGTATTCCTCGATAACTCGGGTTTTGTCTTCCAAACTCATGACCACAGCGATATCCTCCTGGGGTTGATCCACTTCGGGAAATGAATGGGATCCGGTTCAATCCGGGCTCGGCGGATCAGAAAAGTCCGCGAAGCACTGTCCATTGTCGTTGACCATCCACTTCTTTGAGCTCGACCAGAGCCAGAGGGAGTTCCTGGTCATCCAGGAACAGGGCGCGTGCACCCGGTTCCAACGGAGTCACCTGACCCGGCGGATTCCAAGGCACCTTCGCGCCGTGGCGAACCTTCCGGGCCAGTTCGGCAGAGAGAACATATCGTGGAAAGTGCGGCAACGCATCCTGCACCGCGATCACGTTCCGATCGAATGTCTCCGGCGTATCCAGCACGGTTTGCAAGCCGTGGGCCTGGTCAAGGTCGAAGGGATGGCTGCGCTCCCGGATCAATTCTTCCAGCACGGCCCCGCACCGCAGGCGTATCCCCAGGCTGTGGACCAGGGAACGAATATAGGTGCCGGCGGAACACTCCACCCGGAAGCGCACCAGGGGAAGGTCGACATCCAAGACCTCCGCCTGAAAAATTTGAATTGGTTTTCGTTTCACCGGGACATCCAGCCCGGCCCGGCTCAAGGCATACAGGGGGCGGCCCTGATGTTTGGCCGCTGAATACGGCGGCACCTCCTGCTCAAGATGCTCCAGCCACTCCTGTACGGCTGTCCGGACTTGCACTGCGGTCAGCGCGCCGCAGTCGACGGTCCGCACCGTCTTTCCCAAAACATCATAAGTATCTGTTTCCACACCCAAGCGCAACACGCCCTGATACTGCTTTCGGCCTTCCGTGAGATAGGCGGCGATCTTGGTGGCCTGTCCCAGAAGAACCAGCAACACGCCCTGGGCCAGAGGGTCGAGGGTTCCGGCGTGGCCGATCTTCTTCTGCCCCAGAGTGCGCTTGATCTGCTCCAGGCAGTATGTGGACGTCGGTCCGGACGGCTTGTTCAGGACAAGCACTCCGTGGGCTTGGGCTGGTCGAGGGAAAGCAGGCATGGTCAGGCCGAAGAGCGATTCTTGTCCTCGAGAGCCAAGTACCGATCGATCATTCGAACCAAAATGGCTTCAGCATCCTCCAGGGTATTGCGCAGCTCGCCTCCGGAGGCGTTCTTGTGCCCTCCCCCTCCGACGGCCGAGGCGATCCCCTCCACATCGACATCGCCGGAAGAACGCAGGCTGAACTTGATCTTGCGGGGCTCGTCCTCACGCAGACTGACAGCGATACGCACTCCCTTGACGCGGCGGATGTAGTCCACGAAATCGTCGCAGTCTTCAATGGTGGCCTGATGTTCTTGGCGCAGTGCCTCGGGAATGGCGATCAGGCCGATGCGGCCATCATTGTAAACTTTGGCCCCGCGCAGCACGTCGCCCATCAACTTCAACCTGTTCATCCGCCACTGGTTCTGCAACCGGGCGTTGAAGGTTCCGGGATTGAGGCCGTGGCGTATAATCCGCGCTGCCAGTTCAAGCACTCTGGGGCCGGTATTTTCGAAACTGAAGGAGCCGGTATCCGTGACCAAGGCCAGATAGATCGCCTCGCCGAGGGGACCGCTGAGGGGGATGTCCAGATCCAGACCGAGATAGCCAATCATTTCGCCGACGGAAGAACGATCCGCCTCGACCAGATTGATGCTCCCGAAGCCGCCGTTGCTGATGTGGTGATCAATGTTCACGGTCCTGTCCATGGGCAGGCGGCCGGCCAGTTCCGATCCAACCCGCCGGACATCTCCGCAATCCAACAGGATATACCATTTGGGATCCCATTCGGGCAGCGAATTTCGCAGTGGACTGGGGAAGCGCAGCCAGGAAAACCGCTCCGGCACGGAAGATTCATTGTACAGCGCATAGGTCTTGCCCAGCTTCTCCAGCATCCATCCCAGGGCCACGGTGGATCCCAAGGCGTCGCCGTCCGGATTATTGTGCGCGGCAACCAGAAAATGATCCTGCTCCAGGAAGAGCTTCAGGACCCTGGCCCAGTTCTGCTCGGATCTAGCTTTGGCTGTGGCCGTCATAGATCATGTCCTCGAGAAAGGTGTCCCGTTCAAAGCGCAATTCCGGGGTGGCGCGCAGATCCAGTCGCTTGACCAGAAGGGCACGCAGATAGCCCTTGGCTTTGGCCAGGCCATCGGCAATTTCCTCCAACCGTACCGGGTCGTCGGTGCAGGTATAAAAAACCTTGGCCACGGTCAGATCGGAGTTGAGCTTCACCCCGCTGATGGTGACCAGTTCCAGACGGGGATCTTGCACCTCTTCCTGAAGCATCTGGGCCAGTTCCCGCTGGATCATGTCCGCGAGACGAATGGATCGCCGGGACGGAGTTCCGTGCTTTACCATGAGCCGCCCTCCAGCAGGTCCGCACGGGTTTCCATGGGATCCTGCGATGATCGAAAAATTTCCGTGTTTCCGCTAACGAACTCCGCCGGCGCTGCAGCCTCGGCCAGCGACATGGCCTTGTGCAGGCGGCTTTCTACGCGCCCGGCTTCATTGGCAACCGCAACCACGGCCAGCACCAGGCGTTCATGTTCGTCCAGCGCCTCCACTTCGGAAACGGCGACATTGAACTTGTTGCGCAGCTTCTGTTTCAAGCTTTGCGCCACCTTGCGCTTGCCCTTGAGGGAGTCGTTCCCGTGCAGGCGAAATTCCAGTCGGAGCAGACCGATAATCATGAAAAAACACTACTTTTGGATAGAGGATGCAATGGGCGGACATTCCCGAGAACGATTTCGCATGCAGGAGGTTTCACGGCCCAGCACGATGCTGAACCGTGAAACCTGGATTACAACGTGGCCTTTTCGGATACTTCCTCGAAGGCTTCAATAACGTCGCCGACCTTGATGTCGTTGAAATTGGCCAGACCGACGCCACATTCGAAGCCTTTCGCCACTTCCTTGACGTCTTCCTTGAAGCGTCTCAGGGAACTGAGCTTGCCGGTGTAGATGACGACGCCTTCACGCAGCAAGCGAATCTTGGCATTGCGCAACAGCTTGCCGTCCATGACCGCGCAACCTGCCACCATGCCGATCTTGGGCACGCTGAAGGTTTGGCGAACCTCGGCCTGGCCCAGATAGGACTCCCGAATAATGGGCGACAGCATGCCGGTCATGGCATCGCGGATGTCGTTCACCAGGTTGTAGATAATGTCGTAGAAACGGATTTCAACGCTTTCGGATTCGGAAACTTCCTTGACTTTGGCCATGGGCCGCACGTTGAACCCGATGACGATGGCCGATGATGCCGCGGCCAGCATGACGTCGGACTCGGTGATGGCGCCGGCTCCGGAATGGACGATCTGCACCCGGACTTCATCCGTGGACAGCTTCAGCAGGGACTCCGAAACCGCTTCCGCTGAGCCCTGAACATCGGTCTTGATGACCAGGTTCAACACCTTGGTCTCACCGGCCGCCTTGGATGCCAAAAAGCTGTCCAGGGTGACCTTGCTTGCCTTGGCCAGGGTCTTTTCACGTTCTTTTGTCTGCCTGGCGGAAGCGATACGGCGGGCGATCTTTTCATCGGCCACGACCACGAATTCGTCGCCGGATTCGGCCAGCCCGTCGAAGCCTTGCACTTCAACCGGATAGGATGGCCCGGCTTCCTTGATCTTCTGCCCCTTGTCGTCCAGCATGGCCCGAACCTTGCCCTGATACAGGCCGCACACAAAGACGTCGCCTTCGTGGAGCGAGCCTTCCTGAATCAGCACCGTGGCCACCGGACCACGTCCCTTGTCCAGTCTGGCCTCGACGATGCGGCCGCGGGCGCGCTTCTCCGGATTGGCCTTCAGGTCCAGCACCTCGGCCTGCAACAGGACCATTTCCAGAAGTTCGTCCAGCCCGATGTGCTGCTTGGCGGAGACATTGGCGAAAATGGTGTCGCCGCCCCAGGCTTCGGCCAGCAGCCCCATCTCGCTCAGCTCACGAATGACCCGGTCGGGATTGGCGTCTTCCTTGTCGATCTTGTTGACGGCCACGACGATGGGCACGTTCGCCGCCTTGGCATGGTTCACGGCTTCCTTGGTCTGTTCCATGACCCCGTCGTCCGCGGCGACCACCAGAATGACCAGGTCGGTGACCTGGGCGCCCCGGGCGCGCATCGCGGTGAATGCCTCGTGGCCTGGCGTGTCCAGAAAGGTAATGATTCCACGATTGGTTTGCACATGGTACGCGCCGATGTGCTGGGTAATGCCGCCGGCTTCACCCTTTGTAACGTTGGTCTCGCGGATGGCGTCCAGCAACGAGGTTTTTCCATGGTCCACGTGGCCCATAATGGTCACCACGGGAGGACGTGGAGCGAGATCTTCCGGCTTGTCCTCCTCGAGTATCTGGGTGAAGCCCTCTTCAAGAAATCCGACGTGCTCCACTTCGTACCCGAACTCCGAAGCCACGAGCGCAGCCGTGTCCTGATCAATAGATTGGTTGATGGTGGTCATCATGCCCATGCCGAAAAGGGCCTTGATGATTTCCTGCGCCTTGAGGCCCATCTGCTTGGCCATGTCGGAAACCCGGATCGCCTCTTCCATGCGGATCTTGCGCTTGGCGGCCTTGATCGGCTGGGTACCCGTCTGAAGCAACTGGTCGTCCTGGGAATCCCTGGATTTCGGACGGGCCCTCTTGGTCCGGAACTTGCCGCCGGTACGATCCTGGACCGGTGATGATTTTTTCTTTTTCCAGCTTGGATCGGATCGATCCTGCTCCGCAAAGGGCGAAGTCTGGACAATTTCAACAGTCCGCTTCCCCTTTTTCTTCTTTTTCCGCTCCGACGCGGTTTCAGCGGATGGCGCGGCCTTGGGTGCACCGGCCCTGGGTTCGGCGGCGGCCCTGGCCGGAGCTTCGCCCCCGGTGGTCTGCACCGGCGTGGGAGTATATGGCTTGCTTTCCGGCTTGTAGGAAAAATCCGGCTTGGCTTCGGGCTTGGAGATGATCCGCACCTGAGGCCCGGTTTGCATCAGCGGCTCTTTTCGCTTCGGCTTGCGCTTTTTCGGTTTCTCTTCCGCGGCGGGAACCGTCTCGGAAACAGCAGCCTCCCCCGGCTCCGCTCCCGTCGACTCGTCGGCATCGGCCTGGGTCGCGTCGGGACCGCCGGCTGAAGCCGCTTCCGGGAGGCGGTCAGCGGGTTGGTCCTCGGACTGGACCGTGGATTGATCCTCGAGTCCTTCTTCGGATTCACCGCCGGGCTGGCCCCCTGGCTGAGCCTCGAATTGCGCCTCCGGCTGATCTTCAACCAACTCCGCCGCGGCGCCCGTGGGTTGCTCCTCGGAAGATGGCGTAACGTGATCATCCTGGACATCCGCTTCAGGCTTCGCCGATGATTGCGGCTGGCTGACGATTCGAGCCGAGGTCACTTTGCGTTCTGGTTTGGCTTTGGCATCTTCCTGGACAGGCGGTGCGGGCGTTTCCTCCGGCTGCCCGGCAACAGGGGCATCCGCGGCAACATCCTCCGGTTCGACTTCCTCCGCTTTAACGACCTTTTTGCGCCGACGCAGGATCACTCCCGGCTGGATCTCGCGCTGCTGAACATCGACGGAGGCGTCTTTGCGCTGCATTTTCTCGCGAACCTGGGCAGCCTCCTCGTCGGTGATGCTGCTGACATGGCTTTTTACCGGAATATCCAGCTCCCGTAAGATCAGCAACAGTTCCTTGTTGCTGATCCCAAGTTCAGAAGACAAATCCATAATACGTATCTTATTGGCCATGCATTTCTCCCTTGCACCGCTTCCGACGTTTCCTCGTCGACGTCAATTTATCCTGACATGATTCTGTTTTGCATACATAACAACCCCGGCCAGGCATCCACTGCCGTGGATCCGCAACCAGGCCCCGCTCCGGATCGGAAATGAATCGGAGCAGCTCGGTCTTCGGGTACCTGTTGCGGCAGACAACGCACATGCGAATGGCAACATGGGCAAGGCCTGGCTCCGGACGATCCTGACACCCCATTATTTCAGGGAAGCAGGCCCGGGATCACCCGATACAGGCTTTTCAGCATCCTCGGTCTCGGAGGAACCACGCTGCTCCTGTCGTGTAACGGCAAGATCTTCTTCTTTGTCCGCTTCCGATTCACCCCGGACCGCATCATCCTCAGAGGCATCCGCATCGGATTCACTTTGAGGGTCGCTCTCTTCGCCGTCGGTGTCTTCATTTCGCCCATCCAACCCGAGGAAATTGATGGCCGAGCGAATGTCGGCGACCTTTTCCGCATCCAGTCCCTGGATGGTCAGAAGCTGCTCATCCTCGGCCTCGGCCACAGCCGTGGCGCCGTCAAAACCGGCCGCGAGAAAGGCTTCAAAAGGAATTTCCGCCACGCTGGCCAGCTGCTCCAGGCTTTGGCGGTCCTTGTACATGGCCCCGTATCGGCTTTCGGTAAAAATATCGATCTTCCAGCCCAGAAGTTTGGCCGCCAGCTTGACGTTCTGGCCCTTGCGGCCGATGGCCAGCGTCAGCTGATCATCCGGAACAACGACTTCCAGCACGCCGTCTTCCTCGTCCACCGTAATGCGGGAAATTCTGGCCGGTGAGAGGGCATTCACGGCGTAGGTAGTGATTTCAGGGCTCCAAACGATGATGTCGATCCGCTCGCCGCGCAATTCCTGAACGATATTCTGAATCCGTGAACCGCGAACGCCGACGCAGGCGCCGACAGGATCCACATCGCGGTCCGTGGACATGACGGCCACTTTTGCCCGGCTGCCGGGATCCCTGGCCACGCCCATGATCCGGACGAACCCGTCCGCGACTTCCGGAACTTCGCGATTGAAAAGCACCGTCAGATAGTCAGGATGGGAACGGGAGACAATGATCTGCGGCCCACGCCCTTCCTTGCGGACATCGTAGAGCAGAGCCTGGATCTGGTCCCCGCGCCGAAAGCGCTCCTTGGAAATCTGCTCTTCCTTGGGCAGCAGGGCCTCGGTTCGTCCAAGATTGATGATCCAGCCGGAACGATCCCGGCGCTGGATGGTGCCGCTGACGATCTCGCGCTTGCGGTCCTTGTACTCCTCGTAGATGATTTCCTGCTCCGCCTCGCGCATGCGCTGAATAATGACCTGCTTGGCGGACTGGGCGGCAATGCGCCCGAGATCTTCCACTTTCAGCTCAAACCCGAGTTCATCGTCGACCTGGACGTTCGGATCGTGATTCTTGGCGTCTTCCAGAAGAATTTCGCTGACGGGGTCCTCGATTTCCCGGACCACCCGCTTGAACTGGTAGACATCAAAACCGCCCTTGTCCTCATTGAAGGTCACTTCAATGTCCACGTCCTCGCCCAGCTTCTTCGTCACGGAGGAGCGCACGGCACGTTCCAGGGTGTCAATCAGAAGATCCTTGTCGATCCCTCTGTCCTTGCTTATCTGCTCGATTGCCTTGCGCAGTTCGGCACTCATGTCGTCCTCCAGGATATACTTGCTCTTATGGTCAAAATCATCTCAGACCGGGATCGAATCTCACCCGTTGCCGCCGTCATTGTCGACGAGGCCGGAGTGACTCACTTTCCGGACCGGGTCCCCGCTTGTGAACGTCTACGGATGGACTTTGCTAGAAGATATGAACCAGGTTGATTTTCTTGATTTGATCCCAGGCCAATGCAATCCGCTCCGCATTGTGCGTCAGCGTGACAACCGCATCGTTCACCGAAACGAGTTCCCCGCGGAAAGATTTGCAACCATCCTTGGGCTCGTGGAGCAGGGCGTGCACAGTTCGCCCGATATACGCCTCCAACTGGGCCGGCTGAAAAAATTTGCGCTCCAGTCCCGGCGAAGAGACCTCCAGGGTGAATGTGCCCGGAAGGGTCTCGTCCATTTCCAGGGCAGGCCCCAGTTGCCGACTGACCTGAGCGCATTGGTCAATGGTCACCCCGCCCTCGCAATCGATATAGAGGCGAATCAGGCCCTTGCGCCCGGAGGCAAGATATTCCGTGCCCCACAGCTCCAGGCCAAGGCCGTGAACTACTGGCAAAATCAGGGATTCAAGATGGTGTACGATTTGGTTCGGCTGGCGCCGGGAATCGGAAGAGATCTGCATGTAATCAAAAATCCAAAAAAAAGGTGGACCCGATGGCCCACCCCGTTCGTTCAATATTGTTTTGCGGCCAGGCCGCAACCGATCAGGATGCTGCAAGAAAGTGGAGCGGGCGACGGGAGTCGAACCCGCGACACCAAGCTTGGGAAGCTTGTACTCTACCAGCTGAGCTACACCCGCCCGCAGTTCGCAACGCCTCATATGGTCAATGAGCGGGGGTTTGTCAAGCAGACTTCCTAAAATTATTGGCTTGCAATTTGCTTTATAACCTGAATTCGGGAGGAACCGCAATGCAAACCAGCATGTACAACGCCCTGTTCGGCGCGCTGACCCAGGAACATCGCTTGGCAAATACCGCCAATAATTTGGCGAACGTGAATACCACGGGCTACAAGGGGGAAACTCTGGCCTTCCAGGATGTTTTCGCACGCCTGGGACACGATATGCTGGATCCGCTTTCAGCCATCAATGAAAAGTCGCTTCTGCCCGTACCCGACGAGATGGCCCAGGCGCGCATCGCCCTGGCTCATATTGATTTTTCCCAGGGAACGATCCGGGAGACCGGCAATCCCCTGGATGCCGCTCTCAGCGGCGAAGGGTTCTTCAAGGTCCGCACCCTGGAAGGCGACTTCTACACCCGCAACGGAAATTTTCGGCTCACACCGGACGGGGAATTGGTCACCGGGCAAGGTTTTCCGGTTCTTGTCGACGGGGGTGCGGTCAACATTGAACCCGGCGCCAATGTGGTCATCGGTCCGGCAGGAGACATTCAGGCCAATGGCGAACCCATCGGCAACATGGATCTGGTGACCTTTGAAAACCTGCAGGTTCTGGAGAAACTGGGACAGAACATGTTTCGGATCCGGCCGGGAGTCCAGGCCGCGGAAATGCCCGCGGACAATGTGACGGTGGCGCAGGGATATCTGGAATCCGCCAATGTCGAGGTGGTCAAGGAGATGGTCAACATGATCGACGCCCATCGCACTTTCGAAGCCTATCAGAAGGTGATGCACACCACCCAGGAAGCGGATCAGAAACTGATCCGCGAAGTTGCAAGTCCCAGGTAATGACTGAACATAACGGAGGAACATTCCGATGATGCGCTCACTATGGACTGCCGCCTCAGGCATGATGGCCATGCAAATGAATATTGACGTGACGTCCAACAATCTCGCCAACATCAGCACCACTGGATTCAAGAAGAGCCGGGCCGAGTTCGAGGACCTGATGTACCAGACCTTGAAAATCGCCGGCGCCGCGACAGCCGACGGCGACCGCATCCCCACCGGGCTGCAGGTAGGGATGGGTGTACGTCCGGTAACCGTACACAAGGAATTCTCCGTCGGTGCTTTCCAGAACACCGGCAACCCGCTGGATCTGGCCATTGAAGGGGACGGCTTCTTCCAGATCGAGGCAAACGGTGATTTTGCCTACACCCGGGCCGGCGCCTTCAAACTGGACAATGATGGACGCGTCGTCACCGCCAACGGATATCCCCTGCAGCCGGAATTCAACGTCCCCATGGAAACCCAGAATATCGTGGTCACGGAAAACGGGCGCATTGTTGCCATGGACAAGTTCGGCGAGGAGTTGGCCGGCGCGGATATTCCTCTGTTCACCTTCGTCAATCCGCCGGGGCTGAACAGCATCGGCCGGAACCTCTATCTGCCGACGGAAGCCTCCGGCGATGCCGTGGAAGGCGTGCCCGGAGAGGAAAATGTGGGCTCCATCGCCCAAGGTTTCCTTGAGGGCTCAAACGTGGACATGGTCGAGGAGATGGTCAAGCTGATTACCGGGCAACGAGCCTACGAGGTCAACTCCAAGGCCATCATGACTTCCGACCAGATGCTGCAGACGGCCAACCAGATCAAGCGGTAACTCCCAGGCTTTCCTATGCATAGGACAATGATGCTCATTGCAATCCGATCAATGCGATCCTGCTCTTGCCATTTGCATTGCATCGCTGCCTGGACCGCACTCATCCTCTTTTTCACGGTGAATACGGTCCACGCCCAGCGCGGCTACTGGCACTACCTGGTGCACCCTGTGGCTGCCGTGGATGCCGACGTGGTGCGTTTCGGCGATATTGCCGCTCCCTTGACGGATCATGGGCGCTCCCAGTGGGCAAAACTTTCCGAACAGCCGATGTGGCCGGCGCCGGAACCCGGCAAAACCATGACCCTTTCCCAGCAGCGACTGGCAGGTCTGCTCCGGCAACATATCGGTCACGCGGCGGCTTCGGTTCGGCTTCCTTCCCAACTCGTGGTGCAGGGTGGGGGACAGGTCATCCTGGAAGAGGAAATTCGCTCCCGCGTCGTCACTTTTTTGACCCCGAAGACCAGTAATCTTGGCGAAGAAGTATCTTTCCGCGATTTTCGCCTTCCAGACCACATTTTTCTGCCCCATGTCCAGGATGTCCTGGAAATCGAGCCCTCCACGGACTTGCGACCCGGCCGGAACAGCCTTCGCTTTCTGATCCGCTCAGTGGACGGCCGTATTACCCGCAGAGTTACCGGAACAGTATTTCTGGACGTCTGGCAGACCGTGCCTTGCGCGGCCCGACCCATGAACAGGGGCACTCCGCTGGATCTGGACGAGATCACCTTTCAGCGCAAAAACCTGGCCTACCTGCGGGACCAGGTCTGGGACGGAACCGGCGGCCCCTGGCAGATCCGCACCCCGGTGGGCATGGATCAGGTAATCTATCTTTCCGCCCTGGAACCATTGCCGGCAATCCGTCGGGGCGACCACATCAATCTTATTTATGAAGGCGAACTGGTCCGGCTCCAGATCCAGGTTCAGGCACTGCAAGACGGAGCCATCGGTGAAACAATCGCGGTGCGAAACTTGCAAAACAACAATGAAGTTCTGGCCCGGATTCGGGATTATGAAACCGTGATCGTGCGATGATTCTGAAAGAATCGGGTTGCATCAGTATCAGCAATGCAAAGGAGCAAGCAAATGACGAAGATGAACATTGCAAATTTCAAGGGCAATACCATAGCACTGCTGTTTCTGTCGGCGCTGCTCATGATGATCGGCGTCGGATGCGCTCCGGCCAGAACCCAAAGCATGCCCGCCCCAATCATGACGCAGACCGTGGACATTCCCCAGCCCGCGGAACACAATCCCGGTTCGCTCTTCAATCCGGCCAGCGCTGAACTGCTCTTTGCCGACAATCGGGCCCGAAGAGTCGGCGACATCGTGCAGATCAAGGTTGTCGAGGAAACCAAGGCCCAGAATAAAGCCACCACGGATACCTCGCGGGATTCCAGCACGGGCTTGAGCATCGAGCACCTCCTGGATCAGCGGCTGGTCAATATGGGCCTGCCGGTTCTGGGCATCAACCGCGGCCAGTTCGGCGAGACTCCGCTCATCAGCGCCAATACCTCCAGTTCCTTCAAAGGCGACGGGGAAACCCGGCGCGAATCCAAGATCAGTGCCACTGTTGGAGCCCGGGTGGTTCAGGTTCTGCCCAACGGCCTTCTTCAGGTGGAGGGCGCCCGGGAAACCCGGGTGAACAACGAGACCCAGATCGTCGTGGTCCACGGCCTGATCCGCTCCACGGACATCAATCCGGACAACACGATCCTCTCGACCCAGATGGCCGATGCCACCATTGAGTTCTACGGCGCGGGAATCCTGGCGGACAAGCAGCGACCGGGATGGCTGAGCCGAATCCTGGACAATGTTTGGCCGTTCTAAGGCATTTCTGAATTCCGGAGTTGGACGGATTCGCAAATCCTCAGCACATCGTCAGAATGAACACAAGCCGCACTGGATTCCGGCTTTTGCCGGAATGACATACTGGAGCAAACCTTTCCACGGCAGTCATATCAACGCAAGCCGTATCCAGTTCTTTTCTCTGACCTTATGAATGGTTATCAGAATATCAACACCGCCTTCGTTTGAATCATTCTCAGTTCACGGTCCAATCAGGAGCCCCTCCATGCAAAACAGACATTCCTACACGCGCACAATAATTCTGGCCATGGTTCTGAGCGTGGTGCTGGCCGCGGCGGTCGTCGACTCCGCCCAGGCCAACGTGCGAATCAAGGACATCGCCACATTCTCCGGAACACGATCCAACCAGTTGGTCGGGTACGGCCTGGTGGTCGGGCTTTCCGGCACCGGCGACCGGCGCGGGGCCGAGTTCACCATTCAATCCATGGCCAACATGATGGAACGGATGGGTGTTCGCGTGGACCAGTCCAAACTGCGTGTGCGCAATGTGGCCGCCGTCATGGTGACCACCCAGATGCCGGTTTCCTCCAGGGCGGGATCAAGCCTGGACGTGTCCGTCTCCTCGGTGGGCGATGCCTCCAGCCTCCTGGGCGGTGTCCTGCTGATGACTCCCTTGCGCGGCGTGGACGGGCAGACATACGCGCTGGCTCAGGGCCCTCTGCTGCTGGGCGGTTTCAGCGCCGGCGGCGATGCGGCCCAGGCCCAGAAGAACATCACCACGGTGGGCATCATTCCCAATGGAGCCACGGTGGAACGTTCGGTCCCCTTCCAGTTCAACCAGCAGGACAACGTCACCCTGCACCTGCAAACCAGCGATTTCTCCACGGCGGTTCAGGTGGTGGACAGGATCAATGCCAACTTTGGTTCTAATCTTGCCAAGGCCTCGGATATTTCCACCATCGTTGTGGACGTGCCGGACATCTATCAGGGGAACCTGGTTCCGTTCATCGCCTCACTGGAGAATTTGCCCATCACCCCGGACAATCGCGCCCGGGTGGTTGTGGACGAAAAAACCGGCACTGTGGTTGTCGGTCAAAGCGTCCGGTTGTCCAGGGTGGCCGTGGCCCACGGCAATCTGCACATCGTCGTGGCGGAACGTCCCGAAGTGGTCCAGCCTCAACCCTTCTCCATGGGCCAGACCGCGGTCGTACCCCGCACTGAGCTCGGTGTTCGCGAAGAGGACCGGCGCTTGACCCTGCTGGAAGGCGCAACCCTGCAGGATCTGGTGAACGGCTTGAACGCCATCGGCGCCACTCCGCGCGACGTCATCTCCATTTTACGCACGCTCAAGGCCGCCGGTGCGCTGCATGCGGATGTGGAGGTGATCTGATGCTTGGTCTGCCGGATGCCAACACCCTGCTTCTCGGCAGTGGGCAGGATGATGTCCGTCAGCGTCTGGATTCGATCCGTCTGCAGCAGCGCCTGGCTGAATCTGCTGACGCCAAGGGCGAAAGCAAGCTGCGGAAAGCCAGCCAGGATTTTGAGGCCCTGCTCCTGCATCAACTGCTCAAGCAGATGCGGGCCACCGTGCCCAAGGAAGGGTTGCTGCACGGCAAGGGCGAAGAATTCTGGCAATCGCACTTCGATATGGAAATGGCCACGGTCATGGCCCGTAGCGGAGGCATCGGCCTGGGAGACATGATCTTCGAACAACTTCGCCAGACCCAGGTCCAGGCCACCCGCGACAGCGAACCTCTCGGAAAACCCATGGGCATGACCATTCTCCCCCCGATGGAAACCGAGCCGTCAGACGCAGCGAAACAAGCGGATCACGACGAACTCCGAAAGGCTTCCCTCCAACCTGAAGCGCAAAGCCACGTTTCGGCGCAGGGACCTTACGCCGCGCCTGAGGCACGAGCAATAAACTCGCACACTTATGTCTCGGACAGCAAGGTCATGAGCCGAGTACGCTCATTGGCGCAATCCATAGAAGAACGTGGCGGCGTGGTACCGGAACACCCCGGTTTTGTTCACGGCCTTGCACCGACGCAGAACATCAGCTCCACGGCGCCTCTGCCGCCCATGCAATGGCCCCTCCAGGGCCGCGTCAGTTCGGGCTTCGGCTGGCGCAATGATCCTTTTACCGGCGAACAGTCCTGGCATGCCGGTACCGATCTGGTCGCCCCCAAAGGCACGCCTATTAATGCCGCCTGGGATGGGCGGGTGGTCTTCGTGGGTCAGCGCGGAGGCTACGGCAATATGGTGGTCCTGGAACATGCCGGCGGTTGGCGTTCGTACTACGCCCATAATGAACAAAACAAGGTCAAGGTCGGGGACATGGTCGAGGCCGGGCAAAATATCGCGACCGTAGGCTCCAGCGGCCGCTCCACGGGACCGCATCTCCACTTCGAGATCCGCCAAGGGAACATGGCCTGGGATCCCAAACAGATCCGCGACAGACTGCTGGCCGGCCTGCCCATCGGCAAAACAGATTCGGCCTGATTTTTGAATAAATCCACATATCGCGGAGCATGCGGAAAAAAATATCCGGTTTCATTGATTCCAAGTCAATGCAACGTCCGCACGGATTCCTTCTTTCTCCATCCCCAGAGGTCGACCATGTCCAGATATGTACTGCAGAACCTGCATCGTCAGAAACAAGCTGTTTTCTTGCTGTCCCACTTGCTTGATGAAGAATTTCAACATCTGGGCAAGGGGGATCCACAATCCGTGGCCACGGTGGAATTTTCGATCCAGGAGCTGTTGCGCCAGATTGCCGTGGAACGCCAAGAACTCAAGCGGCACGTCATGGACCTTGATCCGTCATTGCCGGCGATTCGTGATCTCCCTCTGCTGGTGGACGAGTCCTGCCGCAACGAAGTGCAGGCCCTGTTACGGGAAATCGACCATCAGGAACAGATTTGCGGTCGCAAGGCCGCGCAAAATGCCGTCACAGCCCAGGGGTTGATGGACCAGAATCAGGCCCTCCTGGACTACCTGGCCAGCCAAATCATCCCCAAGGATGCGCACACGTATTCCAGGCGCGGGAAATGGCATCATTCCGAAGGCACCGGCACGTTGCTTCACGGTAGATTGTAGAGGAGAGTCGCGATGACCGTCGGCGTCAATTCCCTTCTGAATACTGGGCGCGGAGCGCTTTTGGCGTTCCAATCCGCCATTCACGTCACCGGCGAGAACATCGCGAACGTGAATACTCCCGGTTACAGCCGCCGCACTGTCCGCCTGCAGGAAAATCCAAGCATCGACTTTCGGCCGGGCCAGATCGGAACCGGGGTCACGGCAGCAGAGGTCATCAGGCACTACGACTACTTTATTGAACGCCAGTACCTGGAAAAATCTTCCACCATGCATCGGTGGGACTCGCTGAACACGAACCTGCGCAATGTGGAGATGCTGTTCAACGAGTCCATCGGAGACGGTTTGAACGATGTCATGGCCAAATTCTGGGCGGACTGGCAAAACCTCTCCCTGCGCCCGGACGATATGGCTTCGCGCAGTCAGCTTATGAGCACGGCCCAGAACATGACCCAGATCATCAACCAGGTGGATCGCGACCTGAGTCATTTCCAGAGTCAAATGGATGACTTCATCCGCCAGGACGTAAATCGAGCCAATGAACTGCTCCGAGACATCGCCGAGATCAACAGTAAAATCGCAGTCCACGACATACCAGGCCAAAACAATGCCAACGCCCTTCTGGACAAACGCGATTCCATGGCCCGCGAACTCGCCGGCCTCCTGGACATCCAGACCCAGGACAAAGGAAATGGACAGTTCTTCATCATGACCAAGGCGGGCCATACCCTGGTGGACGGAAATAATTTTTTTGAGCTGAAGTTCGAGGGAGCGACGAGTTATGCATCACTGACCCCGGCTTCCAGCTATACCGGACAAATCGAATTTGCCGGAAGCTTGGAACGCGAATACTTGGTGGAGATAGTAAATGCAGGTGGGGCGGTCGGGACGGCGGAATTCCGGGTTTCTCTGGATGGCGGCAAGACGTGGCTCAAGGATGATGCCGGCCAACATGCAATTTTTAGGACATCAGAAGTGCCCATTACCATCGAAGGCTTGGATATTTCCTTTACCGCTGGAGGCAATCTGGCTCCAGGCGACAAATTTACCATCGTGCCCAAAAGTGGCCTGTACTGGCACCGGAACACCTCATCGGAAATGAACATCACCCCCCAGATCCACTTTAACGGGGAAGACAACAGGCAACGCATCACCGGCGGCAGCTTGACCGGCTACTTCAACTTCCGCGACGATTACATCGGCAACTTTCGGGAAAAGCTGGATGCTCTCTCTTCGACCATGGCCTGGGAAGTGAATCGAATCCACAGCCAGGGTGCTGGGCAGCAAAATTTCGGACAGGTGCTTGGAACGTATGGGGTTGCTGACCAAAACTTGCCCCTGAGCAGTTTGGCTTCCGGCTTACTTTTTGGAGACAAACTGCAAGACGGAAGCTTGACTATCTGGACATTCAACTCCGGAAACGCGGGCACGCCTTATGTCATTGATTTTACATCCGCTGATCCAAGTCAAGCAAATTTCAATGCTGCTGAACACAGCTTGGATGATGTTGTAGCTGCCATAAACACAAGTTTGACCGGAACCGGCATTACTGCATCTGTCGTGGACAACCGTCTGCAAATCTCATCTAGCGACCCAAATACATCCTTTGCTTTCGGCTCCGACTCCACCGGTCTCCTGGCTGCCCTTGGCATAAACACGTTCTTCAGCGGCACCGATGCTCGCGGCTTCAGTCTGAACCAGGAAGTCTTCAATAATCTTGCATTCATCAATGCCGGCCACGTTAACGGCGCCGGGGAAATCAACACCGGGGACAATGAAACGGCCAAGGCCATAGCGGCTTTGCAGTACGAGAAAATCGACTTCAAGACGAGCTTTCAGGGCAGAACCTCCCAGACACTGCAAAATTTCTACGGATCCCTGGTCGGTGATGCCGGTGCGGCTTCGGCCAACGCCAAATTTAACTTCAACTACCACAAGGCGTTGGCGGACGATCTGTACAACCGGCAGGAAGCCGTTTCCGGCGTAAACCTGGACGAAGAAATGAGCAGCCTGATCAGATTTCAGCATTCCTACAGCGCGGCGGCCAAGCTCATTTCCGCTGCGGACCAGATGTTTCAGACCATTCTGTCCATGAAGTAGGATGATCAAGTAGTGCCTGCAATTCACAAGAGCCATCTTCCGAAAAGGAGCGGCACCCATGCGGGTTAGTCATCGCAATATATATTCCAACGTGCTCGGCTATTTCAACAAGTCGATCACCGGTCTGGTTGAATTGAATCTGCAAGCCTCCAGCCAGAAGAAAATCAATCGTCCATCGGACGACCCCATCGGCATGTCTCGCGTTCTGTCCTATCGTGATTCACTCAGATCCATGGAGCAGTACCGCAAAAACATCGACACGGCCCAAGGCTGGAACGGGCTTGCGGATGAAAACCTGATGCAGGTCAGCGTGATCATTTCCCGCCTCAAAGAGCTGAGCGAGCAGGCAGCGACCGGCACATATACCGCCGAAAACAGGCAACAGATTTCCTTTGAGGCACGACAACTCTACCAACAGTTGATCACTCTTTCCAATGCCACTTATGAAGGCAAATATATATATGCCGGGCATAAAGTGGATGCTCCCGCATTTCGTGAAGCTTTATTCGCCCAGAGCAATGATGGAAGCATAACAAGTGATGCTATTTTGGGGATATCTGGTGGAACCAACTCAACAATTCTCGTCCAGTTTCTTGATTCCGGTGAGACAGGCGAAGATGATCTCGCTTTTCGCTACTCCACCAACGGCGGGAAGTCCTGGTCTGAGGGACTATTGCCGGAATCCGATCAGGCGAATTCTCCAGTTGTGATGAACCTTGGTGGAGTGGAAGTAAGTATCGCCGCAGGCTTGAATGTGACCGCAACCAATCAGAACGACACCAACGACACGAATGGAACATGGCTTTGGGTTCGCCCCACAGCTGTGTACAAAGGTGACGACGAAGACCAAATCCATGTTGAAAGCTTCGGCTCGTACGATCCAGATGACACCTTGGCCGCCGGAGTCTTTCGCAACAATGTCAAAGTACGCATTGATGACGTCGATGGTGGTGAGATAACGTTTTCCTACAGCACGGATGGCGGACGAAAATGGAACCAAGGCAACACAACTCCGGAAGGCTTGCCGCCATCGCCGACATCGCTGCCTGTACCCGGTGGTTTTCTCAACCTTGAAGCCGGGCCTCCTTCCACGGGCGACCAGTTCGTCATCCGCCCCAATCGCGCTTTAATGAATGTTGAGATATCCCAAAACGAATCCATTCAGATCAATAATATCGGCAAGGATGTTTTCGGCGGATTGTATCCTGATGCGAACGGGGTTCTGCGTCCTGTCGATTTAGGCAAACCCGGCTCCAATCTTTTCGAAACCGTTGGCAGACTCATCGGCTACCTTGAAACAAATACCCAACAGGGCACTTCCGAAGCCCTGGAAGAGTTGAATGACGCTCACAAGCATATAACCACCTATCTCGCCGGCGTCGGGGCGCGGCGAAATCGGCTGGATTTGACCGACAACATCTTGAGCGGACTGCAACTCAACGCCACTGACCGAAAAAGCAAAATCGAGGATGTGGACGTGGCCGAACTGATGACCAAGATGGCCATGCAGCAGATCACTTATGAGGCTGTCCTCAAGTCCTCGACGACGATCATGAGAATGAGCCTCGTCAACTTCATGTAACATCATTCACAGTTAGACGTAGCATGCTCATCCTGACACGCAAAGCGGGCGAAAGCCTCTATCTGGGAGACAATATCAAGGTCACCGTGCTCAAAGTCCAGGGCAATCAGGTCAAGCTTGGGTTTGACATTCCTGACGATCTCACGGTGTACCGGGAGGAGGTCTATTTGCGGATCAGGGAAGAGAACTTGATGGCCGTACAGGCCAGTGAACAGGATTTCTTGATGGCGACGAAGATATGGTCCAGAAAAAAGGAAGAATAATTCATTCCCGGGTCGGTCCGCTGCAAGTGGAGCAGGACCGACTGATCTATTTCCCGAAAGGGCTGGTGGGATTCGAGATGCAGCGGGAATTCGCCCTGGTGCGCGTGCGCGAGGATTCGGCCTTTTTTCTGCTGCAAAGCTGCACCGATCCGGCACTCGGGTTGATGGTCGCGGACCCCTACGTGTACGTGCCAGATTATCGAATCAAGGTCGGCACGCCGGAACAGGAGTTGCTGCGCCTGAAGAACATCCGTGAAGCCGTGGTTCTGGTGACTGTCACCATTCCCGCCGGGAAGCCGGAAGACGCCGTCCTGAATCTGGTCGGCCCTCTGGTGATCAACACGCGGCTGCGCAGAGGAATGCAGGTTCCCCAGAATCAGATGCGCCATCCGCCCAGAGTCCATTTGGCCGCGGGGACGGCAAAATCAAGAGATGAACAAATCCCTCGAGAAATTGGTTAAGCTGTCCGGATCCGAGGGAGTAGGCGAGAACGGCAGGATCAAACCTGTCTTCCCCAAGCCCCATACTCCTGCTCCAGCATTTTCTCGGCGGTCTTGCGGCTGTTCATCTGATAGGTGTTGGATTCCACCTGCGCCTTGATCTGTTCGACACGATCGGCACGGACTCCGGAATCTGCCTCGGCAACAGCCTGGACGCTACGGTAGGTCTGGGCTCCCGCAGAAAGGCTGATTCGATCACCTTGGTGCGAGGTCGTCCCGGTGGCCGGCCCTTTCTTTTCAGCCTTGGGTCCGGATTCCCGGCTTTCCACGGGTCGAAATGCATCAATTAATTTCTTGATTTCCATGATTCCTCCAGAAAAGGCCTAAAGCATGGTTTCATTCACTTTGGCCAGGGTAATGCGCCAGAAATGCTGAAGAATGGTTTGTTTTTCCTCACCGAGAACCTCGATCAGTTCTTCGCCATTCTTGCGCAAAATTTGCAGTTCCGGCTCCAGCGGAAGATATCGAAACTCCATGCCGAAACCGAATTCCCGTTCCAATTCCTCTTTGATTTCCAGGACCACAGGGTTGTTGCTTCCTGAAACCATCAAGCTGTCCATGATCTCAGCGGAGATTTTCTCCACCAACTGCTTACGGCGGGCGTCCTGGGACAGGGTGACGACGTCTCCAGGCGAAGCCCGCTGCAGCAGCATGCGATAGCGCGCCATTCTCCGGCCCTGGTCGAGATGTTGGCCGTAAAGGCGAAGCATGTTCTGGACTTGAAATGGCTTGATGGTCACAGCGGATTACTCCTCATGACCTTTATCGGCAGGGATCTGAAAAACTTTAGGGGCTCAACCATCTAGAATGATGGAAAAAATATTTCGCGCGGCTTGAACCGGATTTCGGAATCATCCGGAATCAAATCGGGTTAATAAGTGCCTTCGTAAATTATTCTCCATCGCCCGTCGCTTTCCTGCTGCCAGAACTGATGTTTGCGCGACGATGACTGGAAGTTGTCGCTCCAGTAGTCCTGATTGAAGGTTACGACCATGATTTCCGGATGCTCCGGGTCCCCGAATACGTTGATATTTTCCATGTCCACCCGGATTTCGCTTTTTCCCGCGTTAACCCGAGTTTTGTGGCGCTTCCAGGCCGAGTAGTCCTGGTTCCCGCTGCGAAATTGCGGTGAATAGTGCGCCAGATACGCTTCCGAGTTCAGACTTTCCCAATCCTTCCGCCACGTCTCCAGCAGATCCAGCATCTCCTTTCGCACTTCAAGCAGCTTTCGAGGATCGGTCCAACTGACGCTTCGGGCAAGCACCACGGGCACATTGCCGTGCTTGAGCAAGGGAGCCAGAGCCTCCAGATCCTCGTTGTGCATGGTCACGCAGCCGTCGCTGGCCAACGGGGGGCGGCTGAACATGCCTGTAGGGTTTCCATGCAGCCAGATGCCGTGCCCTGTCTTGCCCAGTCGCCGGTCCAGAGGGTTGGGGTAATCCAGAGTGAAGGCGCCCCATCCGTAATACCTGGGCAGCCGCTGGCCGGGAATAAATTGCTGGGTAAAATATATTCCCAAAGGGGTGCGCTGGTCTCCTTCCCGGTGTTTTTCAGGGCCGTTCTTGCCGCCGGAGATGTAATAGTCGTCCACAATGCGCGGCCCGGCTCCCCCCCTGTTGGAAACCACATACATTCTGGACAACTCCAGATCCACAACCAGGGCATAGGGTTCGTTCTCCCCAAGAGCGATCAAACTGCTGGGCAGCAAATTCCTGTTGGGTTGCCGCTGGTGAGAAAGCCACCTGCGGCGGGCTTCATCTTCCAGACCGGCCAATTCGGTTTCCGAAATCAGACCCGCTCCAAGTCCCTGAATGGTTCCAGCTCTTGCCGCAAGCACATCCGCATAGACAAGATGAGCCAGGCGAAAATCCGGATTCTCCTGAACCAGACTCTCCAGAAGGACCTGGGCCTGATCCAGACGTTCCTTTTGAACGTTTTCCAAGGCAATCAACAGACTGGATTCCGGCGCCCTGGTAATGCTCAGATCATATCCACCGGCCGAAATATCTCCCAGGTTGGCCTTGATGGATAATGGGATGAAAACCACCACGACAAGAATCGCCAAAGCCGAAACGAGTTTCCACAATGGGTGTTTTTTCTGGATCATGGGCTGGAAGGAGGATGATTGATCATTGAGAACGTGCTGTGACTAAAGCATGCTGGGATTACATAAGGTGACTACCGAGGCAACAACCGTTCCCTGACAATACGCCACTGGCCGTTTTCCTTGCGCAATTGCAACTCTTTGGGAACCTGGTCGTTGATCACGTTGGAACGGTAGCGTTGCGCAAAGCGAACCTGAACGGAATTCTCGTCCAGAACGGTGACGACAATGTTCGAGAGCGACACCTGGATGAATTGAGGCGCCGCAACCCTGGTGCGGCGTTGTTCTCGCCACTGGGACAGACTGAGACCTCTTTCGGGCTTGAACTCATCGCTGTAAAAGGAAAGGTAGGCCTGAACGTTTTGATCGGCCCAGGCCTTGGCCCAGTCTTGAACCACCTGGGTCACGATCTTTCGAACATCCACATCGGGGACGTCGGCTGTCGCCGTTTCGGCCTGAACGGAAAGAGAGGCGTTTTCCGGCTCACCGGCCGCGGGAACTTCCGGAGTCGGCAATGGCTCCGGAACAGGGGCCGGCATGGGAGCATCGGAAGTTTCCGCGGCAGGCATGGGTGAAGCCGCTTCAGCTTCAATTGCTCCAGATGCTTCGGGTGCTCCAGGTACTTCGAGCGCTTCAGTCGTTTCGGACGCTTCAGGCCCTTGAGATGCTTCAGGTGCCGTGGCTGATGGTTCAGGTACGGACGGCGGTTCGGCGCTGGTCAGTTCCGCAAGAATTCCCGCCACGACATCCTGAGGGCACGGATCATCGAGTCCGATATTACCCCTTCCGTCCTCCTGCTGAATACAGAGCTGGGCTGACGCTTGTGCCGAAGGCACGCCTTGCGTCCCGAAACCTGGTGGCAACAGCCATGAAGATACGCCAGGCAAGGGTCCTGGGGCCTGTTCTGGTGCTTGAGCAGTTCGCGGTGCCGAAGTGGAGTCCGGGCTTGGAGCCGGCATGGCCGGTGAGGACACAGGAGCTTCTGACACGGTCCGTTCCTGGGGTTCACTATCGACAGCGGCCTGCATCAATGCCGTATCCACTGGAAGCCCGAGTTCTTCCAATGGATCAAGGAGGACGAGCATCTTGCCGTCATCATTGCCCAAGGCCCGCCGGTAGGCACTGCCGGCCATGGCCGAATAAATCCGGCTCAAGTTTTGATGCGCCGTGGCATAGCTGGGATGGGTCTGCAAAGCCTGTTGCAACGTCTGCTTGGCCTCGTCAAAACGTCCCGCGGCAGCGAGCAGCGCGGCCAGGTTGTTGTAAGGTTCGGGCAGGTCCGGATGGATGTCGATCAGGGAGCGGTACACGTCCATGGCTTCGGTAAACCGCCCCGATCGTTCCAGAATCAGGGCTTTCAGGAACAATCCCTGTGGCTCGCCGGGATACTTTCGGAGATGCTCCTGAATCGCCAGCAGGGCTTCGGCGGGTCTGTTCTCCGCCATGCGAACCTGGGCCATGTCAAGGTCTGAAAAGGAACCAACGGCCGGCACCGCTGCCCACAGCAAAAAAATCAAAATGGCCGGGGCGAAAATAATGCGCTTCATTGATGAGTCGGACCTCTTCCGTAGAGTGTCGTCAGATGCAGTAGGTGCTTGCGGACACCGGCATTCAAGGAATCCGGCGCCACTCGCCAGGACCAGTTTCCGTTGGATACGCCGGGGACGTTCATTTTGGAGGCTGCGCTCAATCCAAGGATGTCCTGGAGCGGAAAAATGGCCGTTTCCGCCACGGATTGCATCGCCAGGCGCACGAATCGCGGTGCAATGTTTTCCGCTGTGCACTGTGCGTCGAGATATTCGTTCACCCGGGCCAGGGTCTCCGCATCGGCCTCTTCCTCAAACCAGCCGCGGACGGTGTTGTTGTCGTGGGTACCGGTATAGACAAAACATTTCTGGATATGGTTATGCGGAACATACGGGTTTGAGGGCAGGTCCGGACCAAAGGCGAAGAGCAGGATCTTCATTCCAGGAAGCGAAAACTCGCGCATGATGTCGCGCACCGCATCGTCAATGGTGCCGAGATCCTCGGCAATCAGGGGCAGGGGATCAAATGCTTCGGAAAGGACCCGAAAAAAGGCCCTGGCCGGCAGATCAACCCATTTCCCGTGCATGGCGGTCTTGTGGCCGGCGGGCACTTCCCAGCAGGCCACGAAGCCGCGAAAATGATCCAGACGGACCATGTCGAAGAGCGTGATGTTGTGCCGAATGCGCCACACCCACCAGCTGAAATCATCTTTTTGCATCTGCTCCCAGTCGTAAACCGGATTGCCCCAGAGCTGGCCTGTCTCGCTGAAGTAGTCCGGCGGCACTCCGGCTTGAACCCGCGGGCGCAGGGAAGCGTCCAGCTTGAACAACCTGGGATTGGCCCAGACATCCACGCTGTCCTCGTTCACGTAGATGGGGATGTCTCCGATCAATTGGACTCCCTTGCGGCGGCAGTACTCCCGCAGGGATTGCCACTGGCTGAAGAAGACGAACTGTCGGAAACAGGCCAGGTCGATATCCGCTCGCAGTTCGTCGCGATATGTGGCCAGGGCGGAACTCTCACGGCGCTGCAAGGCCTGGGGCCACGCCGTCCAGGGCAATTGGTCAAAGTGGTTTTTCAGGGCCCGGAACAGGGCGTAATCCTCAAGCCAGTCAGCCTGTTTCTTCCTGAATTCCTCAAACCTGCTCCGGATGAGAGGCCGGCTTTCCAGCCGGGCAAACGCCTTGCGGAGCAGTTCTTCCCGAATTTCAGCGGCCTGTCTGTACTTGACCCGTTCCACCGGCATGCGCGGCAGACCGTAAAAATCCTCCTCCTGGAGCAAACCCGCCTCAAGCATGACTTCCGGGCTGATCAGCAGAGGATTGCCGGCAAACGCCGAATCGCTGCTGTAGGGCGAATTGCCGTGAATCGGAGAGGTTGGGTTCAAGGGCAGCATCTGCCAATACCGCTGCCCGGATTCGGCCAGAAAATCCACGAATCGCTTTGCCTCGGGTCCCAAGTCTCCGACGCCGAAGCGGGAAGGAAGAGATGTGACGTGCAGGAGTATGCCGCTGAAGCGGTCTTGCGTCTTCATAAAGTTCTCGTTTTGGTGCTCGATGGCATCATCGAGGCGCAATAATTCTGATTGCTATAAACCAGTGAGAGGTGGTTGACTCCGAAGGTCAGTATAGACCTTCAAATTCGCGGCGAACAAACACCTCAATCCAGTTTTTTCAAAAAGAAATCCACCGTGGGCGTCTCGGGGATGTCGGCAAACAATTCATTGCGGCAGACCAGGTCGGTGCTGCCTGTACTGTCGTTTTTCAAAAAGATCACGCCCAACGGAGGCAGGGTCAGGGCCAGGGAGGAAAAATGATTGTGACTGGGAAGAGGCGCGGCCTCGACTCCGCCCATGTTTCCCAGACCGCTGCCCCCGTACTCCCGGGCATCGCTGTTCAATATTTCCTTCCAGAACCCTCCGTGAGGAACGCCGACCCGATAATTTTCCCGCGGCACCGGCGTAAAGTTGGCCACCACAAGGATAAGATCCTGGGTGCAGGAACCGCGACGCAAAAAGCTGATCACGCTCTGATCAGCATCATTGCAATCCACCCAGGCAAAGCCGTCCTGTTCAAAGTCCATCTCATACAACGCCGGTTCGCCTCGGTAAAGCTTATTCAAATCCTGAACCCAGCGCTGCACACCATGGTGCTCAGGCTGGTGAAGCAGGTGCCACTGCAGACTTTGTTCGTGAGCCCACTCCGACCACTGTCCGAATTCAGCCCCCATGAACAGCAGTTTCTTGCCCGGATGGCCGTACATGTAGCCGAAAAGCAGCCGCAGATTCGCGCATTTCTGCCAGTAGTCACCCGGCATTTTATTCAACAGGGAACCCTTGCCGTACACAACTTCATCATGGGACATGGGCAGGATGAAGTTCTCGGCAAAGGAATACCAGATGCTGAACGTGAGCTGATTGTGGTGATACTGACGATGTATCGGATCATTGGCCATGTAGGCCAGGGTGTCGTGCATCCAGCCCATGTTCCATTTCATGCCGAAACCCAGACCACCCACATCCGTGGGTCGCGAAACCATGGGCCAGGCGGTTGACTCCTCCGCCGCGGTCTGCGTGTCCGGAAAGTTCACATACACGGCTTCGTTCACGGCTCGGATGAATTCAATGGCTTCCATGTTCTCCCGCCCGCCGTAGCGATTGGGAATCCATTCGCCCTCCTTGCGGGAATAGTCCAGGTAGAGCATGGATGCCACGGCGTCCACGCGCAACCCGTCCACATGATACTTATCCAGCCAGAACAAGGCGGAGCTGATCAGGAAACACCGGACTTCGTTGCGGCCGTAATTGAAGATATAGCTGTTCCAATCCGGATGATACCCTTGGCGCGGATCAGAGTGCTCGTAGAGATGGGTGCCGTCGAAATAGGCCAGCCCGTGCCCGTCTCCGGGGAAATGCGACGGAACCCAGTCCAGAATCACCCCGATGCCGTGCTGGTGCAACTGGTCGACAAGATACATGAAATCCTGCGGCGGACCGAATCGGGACGTGGGCGCGAAGTATCCCAGGGTCTGGTAACCCCAGGAACCATAGAACGGATGCTCCATGACCGGCAGAAGTTCGACATGGGTGAAGCCCATTTCCCGGACATAGGAAGGCAATCTGGAGGCCAGCTCCCGGTAGGTCAAATAGCGATTGGATTCGCCGGGAATGCGTTGCCAGGAGCCGAGGTGGACCTCGTACACGGATTGGGGAGCGCGCAGGGAGTTGCGCAAAGCCCGCTCATGCATCCATTGGCCGTCATGCCATTGGTACTCCAGGTCCCAGACCACTGAGGAGGTATTGGGCGGAATCTCCGTATGGCGGGCAAAGGGATCGGCCCGGTCCGAACTGTACATGTGGTGCCGGGAACGAATGTGGTACTTGTAAAGCTGCCATGGATGCGCACCGGGGACGAATCCCTCCCAGATCCCCGAGCCGTCCCAGCGCGAATGCAGAACATGGGCGCTGTTGTCCCAGTCGTTGAAATCGCCGATCACGCTGACCTGCTCGGCGTTGGGCGCCCAAACCGCGAACAGAGTGCCGCGCTCTCCATCCACTTCCATCGGATGCGCGCCGAGCTTGTCGTAGAGTCGGAAATGACGGCCTTCCTTGAACAGATATATGTCCGTTTCGGAGAACAGGCTTACTCCTGGAATGACGCGCTTCATGGTTGCACCTCCATAATATTTTTCAACCCCTTGAGCGGGAGATCCACCCAATCCAGGCGATTATTCAATTCATAGCCCAATTCATAGACGGCCTTGTCCAGAACGAAGATGTCCAGCAGGTTTTTGATTTCATCATCCTTGTCCGGCAGAAAAATGTGACCCCGGGCCAGTTCGAGATAGGCTTTCAGGAACATCCCCGAAACAGCCGAGGACCAGGCGTTGATCCATGCAGTGAGGACGGTCTTGTCGGTTTCACGGGCAAGAACCTGATTGCGCAGGACCATTTGCGCGAGATAATCAAAGGAGCGCAGCATCCCGGCCACATCCCGCAACGCGGAGCGTTTCAGCCGCCGCTCGCTCAAGGCGCGGGCGGGTTCACCTTCGAAGTCGATAATCACGAAATCCTTGCCGGTGTAAAGGGCCTGGGCCAGGTGGTAGTCGCCATGAATCCGGATCTTGGACGCCAGGATCTTGTGGCTGTAGATGGTCCGGAATCGCTCATGAATAGCTTTTTCCGTCTCCAGGACCTCCTTGGCCAAAGAGGCCAGATCCTCTGGTACCCGTTTCAGATTCTTGCGCAGCAGGCTCATGACGGTCTTCAACTGGTTCTGCAGACCTTGAAATATGGACCGCTGGTAGAGATAGGAGAACGGCTCCGGCGCGAAAGCCGGATCGTCATGTCTTGAGGCGAGGGCGATATGCAGTTCCGCCGTGCGACGACCCAGCAGGGCGATCATTTCCAGGTACGGTCCGATCAGATCTGTCACCGTCTCCGGTGTGGAGCCATGGGCTGCTTCCCAGTAGCCGCACGGGCATTGGGGAATGGAGGCTTCCGGTCCCAACGACAAAACGGATTCCACGTACCGCTCCAGCGCGTCCTGGCTATATTTCCAGGCGTCTCCGTGACTGGGAACAAATTGCTGCAAAACCCCCAGGACCGCATCCTCCACACCGCGTTGGTTGTAGGTCAGGGAACCGGCATACAGGGGGAAGTTGCGAAACTTTGTCCGTTCGGTGAGAAACCGGCACAACTCCAGTTCCGGCTGCTGGCCGCGCTCCAGTTGACGATAAATTTTGAGAATCAGCTCGTTGCCGTAATTCAGGGATGAATTGCTCTGTTCCGTGCGCAACAGGTGCGGCTCCAGCCTCATGATTTCACGCTGCCGCAGTTCCCGGCCGGGCCAGGCATGCAACTCACCACGGCGTCCCTTGATGTGCTGGCGCTTGCTCAGGAATTTGATCAGGCGTTTTGCAAAATCCGTTGCATATACCGCCTCAAACAGAATGCCCTGCTCCTCGCCGCCGCGGGAAGTTCTGGACAGGCGGCTGATCACATGCTTGGGCTCCTCGGCGGCAACCGCCTTGGCGTCTTCCCCCCAGGCCATGGTCACGGGCAGGACGTACCTTTCCTTGGCGCCCTCCACATAGTCCACGCTGAGAATCAGGATCAGGGAAGCCTGGTCGGAATGGTTGAACTCCAGGACGTCCTTGATGGTGACCTGCTGGATTTTCCTGGCCTTGCTCCGGAACCAGCGCCGGGTGGGCAGAAATCTCGGCAGAATGCGCTTCTCCAGCCGTTCGCCCACTTCGCCGGTCCAGATGTCATGTTCCGCGGCGCGGATGGTCAGCAGCGGCAATTCCTGGATGCCTCGAACCTGCTCCGTATCCGCGACCTGGATCATCTGAAAAAAATAGTAGCCATAGGATCCCAGGGTCAGGGAATACAGCCCCTCCTGGACCGCGGGAAAGCGATTGCGGCTGAACACTTCTTCGGGAATCCAGCCCGCATATCCCGGCAATTCCAGTTCCACAGGCTGGCAATGTCTGGAAAGATTGGCAACGATCAGCAGATGCTCGTCCTCATAGCGGCGTATAAATGCCAGGACCTTGGCGTTGTCCGGACGCAAAAACGTGATGTCGCCACGGCCGAGAGCCTGGAAACGCTTGTACATGGAAATGAACCGCTTGTTCCACCAGAGCAGCGATGCCTGATTCTGGGACTGGGTTTCCACGTTGATGGCTTCAAAATGATACTCCGGATCGATGATCACCGGCAGATAGAGCTTTTGCGGATTGGCCCGCGAGAAACCGGCATTGCGATCCGAACTCCACTGCATGGGCGTGCGCACCCCGTCCCGGTCGCCCAGGTAGTAGTTGTCGCCCATGCCCAGTTCGTCGCCGTAATAGAGGACCACGGAACCGGGCATGGCAAAAAGGATTGCGTTGAGCAGGTTGATCTTTTTGCGATCATTTTCCAGTAGCGGAGCCAGGCGGCGGCGGATGCCCAGGTTGATGCGCGCCCGGGGATCGCGGGCGTACATTCGATACATGTAGTCCCGCTCTTCGTCCGTGACCATTTCCAGGGTCAATTCGTCATGGTTGCGCAGGAAAAAAGCCCATTGGCAATTGTCCGGAATGGCCGGCGTCTGTTCGAAAATATCGATGATCGGATGGGATTCCTCCATGTGCAGGGACATGAACAGCCGGGGCATCAAGGGAAAATGAAAGGCCATCTGACAGGAGTCGCCATTTCCGAAATAGGCGCAGGCGTCCTCGGGCCACTGGTTGGCTTCGGCCAGCAGCATCCGGTTGGGGTACTTGGCATCGATGTGCGCCCGCAGATCCTGAAGATACTTGTGTGTTTCGGGCAGATTCTCGCAATTGGTGCCCTCTCGTTCGTAGAGATAGGGCACGGCGTCCAGACGCATCCCGTCTACGCCCATTTTCAGCCAGTAGTCGATCACCCGAAACAGGGCCTTGCCTACCTGAGGGTTGTCGAAGTTCAGGTCCGGCTGGTGGGAATAGAATCGATGCCAGTAGTAGGCCTTGGCCACTGGATCCCATGTCCAGTTGGATGTTTCGAAATCCTTGAAAATAATCCGGGCGTCCTGGTACTTTTCCTGGGTATCGCTCCAGACGTAAAAATTGCGCCAGGATGATCCGGGCGGGGAATTCCTGGCCCGCTGAAACCAGGGATGCTGGTCGGAGGTATGGTTGAGGACCAACTCGGTGATCACCCGCAGCCCGCGTTTGTGGGCCTCCCGCAGAAACATCTTGAAATCCTTGATGGTCCCGTACTGGGGGTGGACGCTGAAATAGTCCGCGATGTCATACCCGTCATCGCGCAGCGGCGAAGGATAAAATGGCAGCAGCCAGATCGCGGTGATCCCAAGATCCGCCAGATAGTCAAGCTTCTGGGTCAATCCCGGCAAATCGCCGATCCCATCGGAGTTGCTGTCGAAAAAGGCCTTGATGTGCACTTCGTAAATAATGGCATCCTTGTACCAAAGGGGATCGTCGATCAGTCGGGCTTGTTTAGTGGGCATGCAAAGCTCCTGCTATTTGGGATGCGCGGGTGAGTCAGGTATGGAATTGATAGAAGGTAGAAATCCAGCAAAAAACTCAGGGCTACGTCAGATTCAATTTCTGAGCAGGCTGAATGTAATAAAAAGCATATCGAAAAAGAAAGCTTATTTCCAGGCACGTCATCGAGCAAATAATTTTTAATTATTTGATGTACTTAGGTATTTATTCAGCAACTGCTCAAAAACTTGTGGCAATCAACGGGATAAATCCTGGGAACGCCGCACCCCAGTGCGGCAACGGTGTAACGCACTCAGGGCAAAGTTCCGGCTGAAGCATGGCCCCCGTAGCTTGCTCATGAAACTCCGTGTTGATGGGCACCCTTGGATAGGAAACTTAATCGCCCGATTTTTTTGAGCAATTACTCTATTCAGCACTGCTCAACAACTTCGGATGATTGAACCACACGAAAACACCTTGCCCCCGGCGTTGGCCGGTATGATTGATGTGGAAACGGCTTGCTACGACAAGTCCTTCCGGCGAAAGCCGGAAGCCAGTGCAGGTGAGTGACCAAACCAATGATCCATTGCGAGAATTATTCAAGAATTCGCTGCAGGGCGCGTTGCCGCTCTTGCGAGAAACCGCCGGGTACGCACGGCCAGAGGGAAGGATTCTGGAAAAGGGGTTCTTCTGCCAGCGGCAGTTTAGAGATTGCGCACGCCTGCTGGAAGAGTTGCGTTCCGGGAATGGGGGAATAGTACGCCAGATGGGGCCGCAGTCCGAAGGACCGGACAAATCGCCCGCTTGCGGCCACCTCATCGAAATCCTGCCCGGGTAAACCGCACAGGATGTAGGCTCCAACCTGATCAGCCTGAAATCCGGCCTCAACCAAGGCCCGCACCCCCTGCTCCCAGTGGTCGGCAAGGAGTTTCTCATCATTGCGATGCGCAAATGAGGACGTTTCCAGTCCCAGACGGATGGTCACAAATCCTGCCTTGCGCATCATGGAACAAAGCGACCGATTCAGATACCGAATATGTACGGCATTTGGCGTGTGCAGGCGTACGGGACTCTTCAGTCCGGCGATCATGTTCAGCAAGGGAATCAGCCAGGATTGGGCATCCACGAGAAGGGCGTCGTCCTGAAAGGCGAAATCCCGGACTCCTCGCTGGAAATCCTGCTCCAGGGCCGAGAACAGACTTTCCGGGGACCGGCGCCGGAACCCGGGAAAGAGCAGCCCTGATGCGCAATAGGAGCAGCGAAACGGGCAGCCTCGCGAACCGAGCAGCACGGAAAAATCCGGTTGATCATACAGATCCAGGGCCAGGTGCAGCCCGGAACCTTCAGGAAGAGGCGGCGCACTCAATCCCCAAAGCCCCCAGAACCGCATCCAGTTCCGAGGTTCTTCCAAAGGCCCCTGAAGCACGAGGTCCACCTCACAGCGCCGGGCATGATCCGGACAAAGGGTTGCATAAACGCCGCCAAGGATGATCGGAACCTTGGGCCAGAATTGGCGCAGCAAATGAACCATGGTCGTGATGCCCGGATACCAGTAGGTCATGACCGTGGAGATGAGGATTCCATCCGGACGCCTCGACCGGGCAAGCAGTGACCGCACGGTTTCCACAGGCAGCCCATATCGCCCCCAGTTGCGGGGTATGTTCCGAAGTATGGCGGGTTTGGGTAACGGAACCTTTGGATAGCGGCCTGTTCCGAATCGGCCGGGTTTGGGCCGGAATCCGTCAGGGTCCCAGGGATTCATGCAATCCAGCAACCCGACCCTGGCACCGGATAAACGCAGCATTTCCAGGCAGGCCAGCAGACCAACGGGGCGTGACCAGAGGTTATGGGCGGCAAAGTCGTAAATCCAGGGATTGATTCCCAGAAAGTACGGTTGATCAGGAAGGTTTTCGAGTGTGGAAATTGGGAAGCTCAGGGGGTGTCGCGCTCCAGATAGCGGCCCATGCCGATCCTGGTCACCACGGCCGGGATATTTTCCTGTTTCTGAAATTGATCGGCACGGAGCTGAGCCTGTTCCTTGTCCGCGGCCGAATCAATGAAAACAACAAACCACGTAGATCCCAGATGCAGAATTTCCGCTATGCCGGCTGGATAGCCCTTGACGGCATAACGCTCACGCAGGACCTTGGCCTTGCCCTGATCCATAAACGCTCCGATCTGGGCGATATAAGTGGCGGACTGATCAACATCCTGAACTTCTTTTGTCCCGGCATGCGCATCACCGCTTCCTGGTCCAGGGGCGGACGGCACCGCGGAACGAAATACTGCAAAAACTTCTGAATCGCGGGCAGCCCCCCCGACAAGAGCTGGCATGGTTACGTCGCTTCCGGCCGCCCCCACTCCCCGATCCAGCGAGCGCAGATACTCAGAGACCATGGCCGCTTCCGGACTGTCCTGGGGCACGGCGACCAGAACCCGTTCCAGCCAAAGCCGAGCGTCTCTGGTCTTGCCGACAAGGAGGAGATATTCGGCCAGGGTGAGCATCAGGCGGGTATTGTTCAAATCCGCTGCAACCCCGCGTTCCAGGATCTCGACGGCCTTGTCGAGATCCCCCTGGCCGGCTTCAAGTTCCGCTGCCAGAAGGTAAGCTCTCCCGAACCGCCAGTTCAGTTCCAGGGTCAGATCGACATACCGCCTGGCCTTGATCGGATCATTTTGTTCCATGGACAGCAGCGCCAGGTTCAATGCGGCAATTTCGGGGGTGTGGTAGGTGGGAACGCTCAGGGCTCGGGTGAATGCCGCTTCGGCGTCCTTGAAGTTGTCGACGGCAAGATACGCCAGACCCAGGTTGTTCCAGGCTTCGGCGTGGTCGGGATCAAGAGCGACGGCCGTTTGGTATGCCGTCACGGCATCCTCCCTGTGGCCAAGCAGGAAATACGTATAGCCCAGCACGAAGTGGTATCGCGGCATGGCCCCGGCCGCGGCCCGGATTCTTGTCAATTCCTGCAGGCTCAGTCTTGGCTCCGCATTGCGCAGATACGCTTCGGCCAAATCCAAACGGATCATCACTTCCCGCGGGTTGATATGCTCAACTCCATTGCTTCCCCGCGGACTACTCCCGGCGCAACCGAGCAGTTGCAGCCAAACAAGAAACACCAGAGTGACGGCCACAATCCAGATGGACCGCGACCGGTTCCGCGTCATTGCCGGATGTGATGAAGTCAGGGCAACGCAATGATCCGCCGGCCGCGGACCATGAGCGGATCCGCTTTGGCTCATCTCGCCAGGACATCCGGCGGAAGAGGCCTTGAGGATGCAAAAGAACCGGACAAGGCGAGTCCCTGCAAGAAAACGTGCAAACTGTCGTATAGCCGACCTCAGATGACCTTGTTCAGGGAGTATTCGATGATGCCCTCGGCACCCAGGCCGACCAGATCCGGAATCAGGTCCCGGACCACACTCTCCTCGACCACGATTTCCACGGAAAGCCAGTCGCTGTTCAGGAGATGGGCCACGGTCGGAGACGTCAGGCTGGGCAGAACGGACATGACCTGTTCCACCTTGCTCTGGGGAACGTTCATTTTTAGGCCCACCAGTTTCTCGGCTCTGAGCGCCCCCTTGAGCAGCATGTCGATCTGTTCGATCTTGGCCCGCTTGACCGGGTTGGCCCAGGCCGTCTTGTTCGCGATCAGCTGGGTGTTGGTCTGCATCATTTCGGCAATGATGCGCAGGCCATGGGCCTTGATGGTCGAGCCGGTCTCGGTGACTTCGACAATGGCGTCAGCCAGGCCTTCGACGACCTTGGCCTCTGTGGCGCCCCAGGAAAATTCTACATCCACCGGAATGCCCGCGTTCTGAAAATATCTCCTGGTGAAGTTAACCAGTTCCGTGGAAATCTTTTTGCCGGCCAAATCTTCCGGACGACGATAGGGCGAATCGCCGGCCACGGCCAGAATCCAGCGCGCCGGACGGGAACTGACCTTTGAATAGACCAGGTCCGAAACCACATGCACATCGGACTCGTACTCCATGACCCAGTCCTTGCCGGTCAATCCGGCGTCCAGCGTGCCGGCTTCCACGTAACGGGCCATTTCCTGGGCCCGGCAAATGCTGCAATTGATGGCCGGGTCATTGATCTCCGGAAAGTAATTGCGGGAATGCAGGTGAATCTTCCACCCGGAACGGGCGAAGAGGTTGATGGTGGCATCCTGCAGTGAACCTTTGGGGATGCCCAGCTTGAGCTGGTTGTCTGGTGTCGGCATCTATTTATAAACCTCCTTGGGATCAAAAATAATCGGCGCGCAGATTTTCCACTCGCCCTCGTCCATGGACCGGAAAAAACATGTCCGGTACCCCTCGTGGCAGGCTGCTCCACCGATCTGTTCCACAAGCAGCAAAACCGTGTCCGCATCACAGTCCAGGCGGACCGAACGAACCTTCTGCACATGGCCGGACGTACCGCCCTTGTGCCACAGCTTATTCCGGGAACGGCTGTAAAAATGCGCATCCCCCGTGGCCAGGGTCCGTTCCCAGGCCTCCTTGTTCATATAGGCCAGCATCAATACTTCCAGGCTGGCAACGTCCTGGACCACGACAGGCACCAACCCGCCGCACTTTTCAAAATCAGGTTTCACACTATAACTCCGTTGGGGATGATTGACGTACTGCCAAAGGGATGATTTGAAGGTAATTTATTCAGCACATACGCTGCATAACCATTCTTCAGCACAGGATTCCGGCTTTCGCCGGAATGACGAATCGGAGCAAAGCCTTTCCACGTTAGTCATACCGGCGAAGGCCGATATCCAGATCATTTTTTTGGCTCTGCTGAGTAGTTACATTTGCAGCATGTTGTCCGAGAAGCACGCAATGTACAAGCGGTTACATCACTGACTTGCATCACAAACTTGCATCACTGACTTGCGTCAATGCTTGTGCATTCCGCTCGCAACTGGCCACAGGCGGCAGAAATATCTTGCCCTTTGCTTTTGCGCAAGGTTGCCGGCAGCCCCTTGGATTTCAGAAAATTCTCGAAATCCAGCACTCGGTTCGGGTCCGGGGCCGTGTACGGCAAGCCCGGCCCGGGATGAAAGGCGATCAGGTTGATCTTCGCCTTGACCTTGTTCAGCAGGCGAACCAGATCACGGGCGTGGCCCAGGCTGTCGTTCACCTCACCCAGCAGCACGTACTCGATGGTGATCTTTTGTCGTGGCTGCAGTGGATAGTACGAAAGCTCGGAGATCAGATCATCCAGGGGAAAGCGGGCGGCCTTGGGCATGATCCGGGAGCGCAGTTCCTGGGTCGGGGCGTGCAGGGACACGGCCAGGGAGGCCAGCCCCCAGGAGCCGAGTTCGCGCAGACCGCCCGGAAGACCGACAGTGGACACGGTGATCCGGCGCTTGGAGAAGTCCAGGCCAAGGGGATGATGCAGCGACTCCAGGGCACGGCGCAAATTCACCCGGTTCAGCAAAGGCTCGCCCATGCCCATGAACACGAGATTTCGTAGCGACAGTTCCGTGTCCAGGCCTGCCACATGTTCCTGAGCCACCAGCACCTGAGCCAAAATCTCGCCCATGGTCAGGTTGCGAAGCAAACCCATCCGTCCCGTGGCGCAGAACGTGCACCCCAAACTGCACCCCACCTGGGAGGAGAGGCAAAGCGTGTAGTGGGTCTTTTCCGGAATGAGGACGGTTTCAATGCGCTGGCCGTCCCGCAAAGTCAGCAGAAATTTGGTCGTGCCGTCCCGGCTGTGCTGAACCTGATCCACATCCGGCCAGACGATCACCGCGTCTTCGGCAAGACGCGAACGCAGATCCTTGGACACGTTGGACATCAAGGCGAAATCACGCACCCGCTTCTGCCACAGCCACTGCCAGATCTGCTGCGCCCGGAAGGGTGCTTCCCCCATCTCGGCGCAGAACCTTTCCAGTTCAGGGAGGGTAAAATCGAGAAGATCAGGTTTCAAGAGAGCTTGCGGCAAGGTTGGGGGCAACCGTCATTGCAACTTTTCCTTGGACCGGTAGTTGCGGACAAACTCCACGGCCTCAGGCACCGATGTCACGTCCCCGGCAATCTGAGCCTGGAGCAGGGCTTCACGGATCAGACCCACCGCCGGACCGGGATTGATTTCGGCAAAGTCCATGATTTCATGACCGTTGAGCAGGGGCTCCAGGGCTTCTTCCGGAATCGCCGCCCGCTCCAGCATCTTCATGTTGTGGTTGAATTCCTTGTAGGCACCGTTGCGGGCCTTGATGTCCGCCCGGGCGATTTCAATCAGGCGTGGATAATCGTGCAGCGCGGTGAACCGGCGGATGCCGCGGTCCGTGAGCATGAAATGAAAGCGCATGTGATGGCGCACCAGATGGCAGACCTTGTCGATTTCCTCCGGGGAGAAACGCAGTCGTCCGAGAATCTTTCGGGTCACCTTGGCGCCCACCCGGTGATGCTGATAGAAAGTCCACTGGTTGCCCACATACTCCGCGGTAAACAGCTTGCCCACATCATGGAACAGACAGGCCAGGGTCCCGTACCAGTCATAGGGCAGTTCCTCAGGATAGCGGCGCATCAACTCCAGGGTGTGATCCAGGACGATCTCCTCGCCTTCGTCCGGATTCTTGACCTGCTTGACCCGGCTCAATGCGGCGATTTCAGGGATCAGGCCGTCCAGGATGGTGCTTTCATGAAGCAGCTTCACGAAATGCCACATGTTTTCCGCTTCCACCTTGCGCCATTCATCCATGATGTCCGAAACCGAAACATAGTCCAGGACACGCCGGGCCGCCCGCACAATGGCCATCCAGGAATTGGGCTCCACGGGCAGCTGAAAATTGGCCGCGAACCGCAACGCACGCACGCCGCGCAGATAGTTCTGCTTCAGGGTTTCATCCGGAATGCCCTGAAAACGGATTTCGCCACTGCCGACATCCGCGAAGCCGTCATACAGTTCCTTGGCTTTGGGCATGTACGGGCAGGCCAACTGCAGCGGAAGGCCGCCTTCGGTCTTTTCCAGGGCCTTGATCATCCCCGGGGTGAACTTGGCCACTCCCTCCTCGGGATGTGAGCCGTCCTCGGAGTCCGCGGGATAGACCCGGATCAGGACGTCGCCTTCCTTCAGCGTGCCGGTATACTCCGCCGTGGTGGCCGGTTCGAAAAGAGGGAATATCTTGCTCAGATCCTCGAAATCAGCCTCGGAGCAGATATCCACTTCACGTTCGCCGTTTCCTTGCAAAATTTTTTCCTGCAAGCGGGCATTGATCACATACGCGTCAAACCCGTTGCGCATGATGGCCTTGCAGATGCTTACGGCATCTTTCAAAGGTTGAGACATGAATACTCCTGTATTTATTCGAGAGCGTCGTGAAAGAGAATGTTTCCGGAGATGCAATGCGCACGGACGCGCCCAGGCAGGACCTGGCCCAGGCAGGGAGTGTTCTTGCCCCGGGAATACAGGCTTTGGGCGCTCACGGTCCACTTCTGATCCGGATTGAACAGAATGAAGTCCGCCGGGTCTCCCGGAGAAAAACGGTTTGCGGGCAAAGAGAAGATTTCCGCGGGCCGATAAGACCAGAGCCGGCACAGATCCTGAACGGAAAGCACCCCGTCGCGGACCAGGGTCCAGCACAGGGACAGCGCCGTATCCAGGCCGCTGATGCCGTTGGGGGCCTCGTCCAGGGGCGTCTCCTTCTCATGGTCGGCATGGGGGGCATGATCCGTGACCAGAATGTCGATCACTCCTTCCCGCACTGCCTGGCGCAGGGACTGGACATCGTCGCTGGTGCGCAGCGGCGGGTTGACCTTGGCCAGGGTGTTGTACCCCTGCATCATTTCCTCGGTCCAAAGCAGATAATGGGGACAAGTCTCCGCGGTTACCCGGACGCCCCGACTCTTGGCCCAGGCAATCAATTCCACGGACTGGCGGCAGCTGATGTGCGCCAGATGAATCGGAAGATCCAGGTATTCCGCCAGCAGGATGTCCCTGGCCACCTGCAGGCTTTCCGCGACCACAGGCTGGCCCTTGAGTCCGAGCAGGCCGCTGATCCGGCCTTCGTTCATGGATGCGCCCTCGGCCAGGGCCGGGTCCTCGCAATGATCGATCACGACCAGGCCCAGGTCGGAAGCATATTCCACGGCCCGGCGAAAGATGTCCGGGTTGGCGACGGGCATGCCGTCATTGGAAAACGCAACGCAGCCTGCTTCGGCCAGTTCAGCCAGGGGCGCCAGTTCCAGACCCGCAAGAGATTTGGTCAAGGCGCCGACTGGGTGCAACCGGGGTCCGTGGGGATGTGTCAAGACGGCCTTGTTACGCATGAAGTCGGTCACCGCAGCCGTGTCGTTAACCGGGCTGGTATTGGCCATGGCCAATACGGCGCTGAATCCTCCCCGGGCCGCGGCCGCCAGACCGGAGGCGATGTCTTCCTTGTATTCGTATCCCGGCTCACGCAGATGCACGTGGGCGTCGATCAACCCCGGAAGCAGCAGCGTCCCGCTCCCATCCAGCTCCACGCCGCCGGAAGACGGCTCGCCGGACAAGGCGATTCGCTGCACCTTGCCCTCACTGATCCAGAGGCTGACCAGTTCATCCCGAAAAAGAACGTTGCGTACGACAAGATCCGGTCCGGGCATGCTAGGCCTCCTGAAGCCGAGGGGGTTGGGGTTGTTGCTCGTCCCTGGAATATTGGTCCTTGCGGGTCAGAAAAAGGAACAGCAGGGCCATGCGCGTGGCAACGCCGGCCGAAACCTGATCCAGAATCAGGCTGTTTTCTGCGTCCGCCAGAGCGGCTTCGATTTCCAGGCCTCGATTCATGGGACCGGGATGCATGATCAGAACCCCGGGGTTGGCCTGTTGCAAATGCCGCGCACCCAGTCCGAACGTGCGGGCATATTCGCGCAGATCCGGCAGCAGGCCGGCCTTTTGCCGCTCCAACTGCAGACGCAGGCAGATCACGGCGTCCACGCCTCGGCAGGCTGTGGAGAGATCCGAAAAAATTTCCACGGGCCACCCCCGTACGGCAGCCGGAAGCAGAGTGCGCGGCGCGCAGATCCGGACATTGACGCCCAGCGCGTTGAACAACAGCACGTCGGAGCGGGCCACCCGGCTATGGGCGATATCGCCCACAATGAGGACTGTTTTCCCGGCCATCTCGTCTCCCCAGACCTCGCTCAGGGCAAATCCGTCCAGAAGGGCCTGGGTGGGATGCGCATGCCAGCCGTCCCCCGCGTTGATCACCGAACAGGAAAGGCGCTTGGCCAGAAACTCGGAAGCCCCGCTTTGATGGTGGCGCAACACCAGCGCATCCGGGTGCATGGCCTCCAACGTCAGAGCCGAGTCCTTGAGATTCTCCCCTTTTTTCAAACTGCTGGAAGAAGCAGCCAGTGAATAGGTGTCCGCGGAAAGGCGTTTTCCGGCGATGTCGAAGGATGTCTTGGTGCGCGTGCTTGGCTCGACAAAAAAAAGGATCACGCTCTTGCCTTTCAGCGTCGGCACTTTTTTAACCGGTCGGGAATTGATCTCGGCAAACCGGCGAGCCATCTCGAAAACATGCAGAATTTCCGCCTTGGACAGTTGCGATATGCAGAGCAGATCCTTGTGGGGCCAAAGCATAGGAATACCGTATGATGAAATTGTTGATGGTTTGAAAGTTGAAATCTTAAGGACGACATGGGTGCCGGAGCATTCGTCAAGGTGCGAGTCAGTCTTAGCCGAAAACGCCGCCGTATTCCAGTAATATTTATTCAGCCGTATCCATTCAGCAAATTCGCACCCTGCGACGGACTCCTGATCACGCTTGCCGGGAACAATTGGCCACTTGCCTTTCCCACGTCGCCTGGTTGTTGTCATTCCCTTTTTTCAGGGGTATTTTGAAAAGATCAGTCTGAGGTTATGCTGTCGGACTCATGTTTACGGATGTTGACGCTCTCGCTCTTATTCCGATTCTCCCTTCCAACCCATCCAGGTTACAGCACAATGTATCGTTATCTCGACCAACTGTTTGAAAAAAACAACATCCCCACGATCACCGCGCCCAACGAGTCGCTTTTCCAACATAAGTATCATTTTTTCAAGCAGCTCCTCAGCCACAACAACAAGGCTTTGCAGCTGATCAACAATTTGGAAAATCTGCTGTTCGTTCCTCAGCCGTTTACCTTCGACGAAGTCCTTTGCCAGTGCGAGGAACTGGTGGGCGTGGTATATGAACTGGCTGAAGACCTCAATGCTCTCTCCCAGGGCAAATATCCCGGCCTGTTCAGCTCATCGGAAAAGATCGGCATCCAGGTGTTGCGCGGCCTGTCCAGGCAGCGCAAGTTGGAGCGATCCTGTCTTGTACTGCCCCTGGTCGGCTTGAGCCATGAGAACCAGAGCCGGGTCGGGGGCAAGGCCGCCAATCTGGGCGAGGTTTCCAACCGGGCCGGCCTGCCGACTCCCCGGGGGTTCGTGGTTACGGCCTATGCCTGTCATCACTTTCTGCGCTCATCGAATCTTTACGACGTCATCCGGAGTGAGCTCAAGGGAGTGGACATCCAGGACACCGACCATCTGGAAGCCGCCTGTCACAGGATTCAGAACACGATTTTGAACGCGGCTCTGCCCGAGGATCTGGAATCCCGCATCTACTACGAAGCCAGGGAGATGGCTTCCGAGCTTGGACCGGAAACCCGAATGGCCGTCCGCAGCAGCGCCACGGGGGAAGATTCGGAATCTTCTTTTGCCGGGCAGCACTCCACGGTGTTGAATGTGACCGCCGACACCATCCTCGACGCCTACAAGGAAGTCGTGGCCAGCATGTACACCCCCCGGGCTGTTTTCTACCGTCGCAGCGTGGGGTATCGCGACCAGGACATGCAGATGTGCGTGCTCTGTCTGAATATGGTCGACGCCCGGGCCAGCGGGGTTATGTACACCCAGGATCCCAACAAGCCAGGAGAGCGCAAGCTGATCATCAGTGCGGCATGGGGCCTCGGAGTGAGCGTCGTGGACGGTTCCATGCCCACGGATATGTGGCAGGTAACGTCACCTGGAGACATCGAAACCGTCACCGTGCGCAAGACGAAACGCATCGTGATGAATCCCGCCGGAGGACTCCATGAGGTTCCGGTCGATCTTCACCTTCAGTATCAGCCCTGCCTGGGCGAGGATGCCGTTGCCAAGCTTGCCGAATACGGCATTCTTCTGGAAAAACATTACAAGCTCCCCTTGGACATCGAATGGGCCATGGATCAGGCAGGGAAAATCTTCATCCTCCAGGCCCGCCCCCTGAATCTGCACCTGTCCGAGGAAGAACACTCTGTTCCTGATTCCGGTGAAGAAGGCTACGCCGGCCATGAACTGCTCTTGCAGGGCGGCTCCACCGCCTCCACCGGAACGGCAAGCGGCTTGGCCTTTGTCCTGAAGAGCGAGCACAACCTCTCGGCCGTGCCGCAAGGAGCCATTCTCGTCACCACGCAAACATCCCCGATGTATGTTTCCCTGATGAGCAAGGTTCACGGAATCATCACAGATGTCGGCAGCGTGGCCGGTCATATGGCTTCCGTGGCCCGGGAATTCGGCATACCGACCCTGGTGGGCACGGATAATGCCACCAGCGTGCTGCCCCACGGCGAAGAGATCACGTTGGACGCCACGCGCAGGGCCGTCTATTCAGGGAGAGTCATGGCCGTGATTCGGACCAAGCCGCGGGTGAACCTGATGAAGGGGAGTCCCCTGTTTCGACTTGTCAAGGAGACGCTGCAGAAAGTCGTCCCGCTGAACCTGATCGACCCCAAGCGAGACGACTTCACCCCGGAAGGATGCCTGACCCTGCATGACATTGTGCGGTTCGCCCATGAAAAGGCCATGTCCGAGATGTTTTGCATCGGCGAGGATATTCAGGAAGACGCGTGCCTGGCAGTCAGGCTGCAAACCACATTGCCGTTGAATACCTTTATCCTGGATCTTGGAGGTGGTTTCAGGCACCAACCCAAAGAGGCCGTCACGGACCAGGAGGGAATTGCCTCCAAACCGTTTGCAGCGCTGCTCAAAGGCATGACCCATCCCGGGGTTCGCTGGGAAAGGCGGATCGATGTGGAACCAACCGGTTCCTCCGCAAGCAGCCGTGTAACAATTCCCAATGATCCGGCTCGCGACACTTCCAGGGGCGGACCAAATTACGCCATCATTTCAGATGACTACCTGAACTATAGTGCCCGTCTGGGCTACCATTTCGTGACCATCGACGCCTATTGCGGCGAACATGTGAACGACAACTACATCGCGTTCCAGTTCAAGGGCGGGGCCGCGGACATCTCCCGCCGCACCCGGCGGGCTCTGATGATCTCCACAATCCTGAAACGCTTGGGACTGCGGGTCGAGCACAAGGGAGACATGGTTCGCGGCGAGATCAAAAAATACGACTGTCCAAGGATGGTAGAAAAGCTTCAATTCATCGGCCGACTGCTGGGATCAGTCCGCCTGCTGGACATGGTGCTCACCGACGAAGCCCAGATCCCCTGGTATGTTGAGCAGTTTTTCAAGGGCAATTATACTTTTGAGCAGTGACGGCCGGTCCTTGGATTGCCGCAGTATCACATCTTTGACTGAGCCAAGATGCACATGAACCCATACGTTCAAAATGCTGATGAGATCCTAAGCCCGACGAGAAAAGAAGAACTGCAATGTCATTGGCTCTCATTCTGCTGATTGCCATGCTTCCGGATCTCATCGGCGAGTTGCCTGACCGACACACCCTCAAAGAAATGTTTTCGTTCAGCCGTGTAATCCCCGCTCCCGGTTCGAAATTGGCTTAAAAAACGCAACGTGTCAGCAACTCCCATATGCTTGATCAGCACGCTTGTGGCACGAGAATTAATCTGATTTATCGATTGAATTGTTGTCATGGCATGAGCTCCTGAATGAGTTCAAAAATGGAAACCACCTGGCAGGATAGGCCTCCCAACTGTTTGCCTTTGTGTAAAAGCTTATCGTCACATGTCACAAAAAAATTCACATTCGCTGATGAAGCCAAAGCAACGTGTAAAGCATCCATTGCTTGAATACCTGTGGTTTCGATTTTTTCAGCAAAAGCGATAACCTGATCAGAGCAAGAAGTTTGTTTTCTGGCCAAATCCAGAATCTTCATGGCCTGTTCACGCCGTTCTTGATTTGGAATCCGTGTTGTTTCGAAATCCAGTGCATCAGAACGAACGAGTTGAATTTCATCCGCCTCCACAGCACTCAGAACAGCTAAAACAGCTTCCGTCTCCACACGAATTCTGGGTTGGGTCTGATCATCAAATGGTCGTTGCAAACAACAAGCGTCAAGATAAATGTACATGATTTCTCATCTTTCAATTAGCGCCTTTTCATACTCTAGTTCCAAAACTTCAATCGTTCCGGATCAGATCATCATCTTCCCCCGAAATTCCTCCCATGACTTCACTCCAAGTTCTTCCAGCAATCCCGGCAGTTGCGATGCTATGCGGAAGGCCATGTCCGGACGCAGGAAATTGGCCGTGCCGATTTGCACGGCCCAGGCGCCGACCAGGATGTATTCCAGGACGTCTTCCGCTGAAGCGATTCCTCCCAGTCCGATGATCGGCAAATTGACAGCCCGGCTGACCTGGTAGACGCAGCGCAGCCCCACGGGCTTGATGGCCGGACCGGACAGTCCGCCGATGATGTTGGCCAGACGCGGCTTGCGGGTGCGGATGTCCACGGCCATGCCGGAGAGGGTATTGATCAGCGCCAGGGCGTCGGCCCCGGCGTCGGCCGCGGCCTTGGCAATGGCAGTGATGTCCGTGACATTTGGCGACAGTTTGACGATCACCGGCTTCCCCCCGGCTTTGGCCTTCACCGCCGCGGTGACCCGGGCGGCCTGGCTGGGGTCCTGGCCGAACAGCACCCCTCCGGCCTGAACATTGGGGCAGGAAATGTTCACTTCCAGGGCCGCGATGCCTTCCTGGTCGGACAGGTATTCGGCCAGCCGGGCGAAATCGTCGGCATCACAGGCGTACAGGTTCGCGATGACCGGTACTTCGGCCCAGGGCAGCAAGGGCAATTTGTCCTCCACGAACCGTCGCACTCCGACATTCTGCAAACCAATGGCATTGAGCATCCCGCAGGGCGTTTCCGCGATACGCGGCATGGGATTGCCCGTTCGGGGCTCCCAGGACAACCCTTTGACCACGATTCCACCCAGGGCCGTCAGGTCGCCATACGGGGCAAACTCCAATCCGTAACCAAAGGTTCCGGAAGCGGTCAGAATCGGATTCTTCAAATCCAGCCCGGCGCAATTCACACTGAGATTCATGGTTTCACCCGATCAATGACGGTCTGTTCAAGTTGCACGTCTTCCGCCCGGAAGACCGGCCCCTGGGTGCATACCTTCACGGGCAGTTCCTGTCCGGCGACATTGGTCACGCAGCCCAGACAGGCACCGATGCCGCAGGCCATGCGGTTCTCCAGGGACAACTGCGTCCTGGCTCGATGATGCAGGGCCATGGCCTGCACCGCACGCAAAAACGGAAGTGGGCCGCAGGCGAGGATCAAGCCGTTCTTGCGTGCATATTCCGCTATTCGGCTCTCCAGATCCCGCACAAAACAGGCAATATCCTCCTCGCATCTCTGCCGGGCGGTATCCCGGGCAACGCTTTCCGGCAACAGATGCAACGGATACCCCGAAACCGACGGGCGGTGTCCGAGCAGCAGGAAAAGGAGATCCGGCTGGGGATGAGCCCAGGCATATCCGATAAACGGCGCCAGCCCGATGCCTCCAGCCAGGAGCAGGGTGGGGGTATCCGGTTCCAATGAAAATGCATTGCCCAGCGGTCCCCAGACAATGACCTGTTCACCGGGTTCGAGTTTGGTCATGGCCCGCGTGCCCTTGCCGACCACCTGAAAAAAAATCCGCAAGATGCCGTTACCGGCCATGCATATGGAAAACGGCCTGGCCCAGAGCGGCTCAAAAGACCAGGAAACAGGCCGGATCATCACGAACTGACCGGGTTGCCACCCTGTTCCTTCGCGAAAAGTCGCGGGCAATTGCAGATCCAGCAGCCAGAGGGAATTCTCCAGGTCATGCGAGCAATCGGTCCGCGTCAGGGCAACCACCGCTGTTTCGATGCAGCCTGGTTCCGGTGAAATCTCTGTGGCGGTGTGTTCGGTAGGGATGAGTTCAGACATAGGAAAATTTGATGTAAAATGTTCTATGAGAATGTAATGCGGCAGTAATGTTTCTGAACAATGCTCGGAATCACATACGCACCTGTCGAACCTTACGAAAAAGCAGCCGAACTGACCAGAGGCGAGTCCCTGTCAATCCGCCTTCAGATGCCATGTCCGCGGGCATCAAGGGACGCAGCCAGTGAATATTGGCGCCCGTGGACACATCCAATCATGGTTCAAACCTCTGATCTCCCGGCACGGGCCTGCCTTGACCGGAAACAACCATGCCGTACTTTTTCTTGATATCGAGTCGCATGGAGCCGAAACCGGACAACGAGACATATCCACTCACAACTGAATCTGGATGCCTCAAATGCAGCATGATTCCTTGGGGGACAATGCATGAATCAAAGCCGATCACAGCACCAGCCTGAGCATAAATCAGAACCCTTTAGACCCATCATCGGAGCAATGCACTGCCATGACGTGCTGTTCGCGCACTGGCCGTTACCCCCCGAAAAAATACGCCCGCTCATCCCGACGGAACTGCAGTTGGATACCCATGACGGCCAAGCCTGGTTTGGGGTTGTGGCCATGCGCATCACCGGCATGCGCCCGCGGTTTATGCCGTCCTTTCTCGGCCTGAGGTATTCCGCGGTGAATGTGCGCACCTATGTCCGTCATTCGGGAAAGCCGGGAGTCTGGTTCTTCAGCCTGGATATCGACAGCCGGCTGTCCCTTTTGGCGGCTAGAACATGGTACGGCCTGCCCTACTACAAGGCTCATTTCGAACTCCGAAAACAGGGCCAGGTCCACCATTTCGACTGCACCCGCACACACCGGGGAGCCTCTGAAGCCAGGTTGCGCTTCGACTATACCCCTGTCGGCGACGTTTTCCGAAGCGAGCCCGGCTCACTGACGCACTGGCTCACGGAGCGATACCGTCTCTCAACGGTCAGCCCCCAGGGAAAGCTCGGTTTCGGCGACATCCATCATGAACCCTGGCCGCTTCAGGAAGCCGAGGCAACGTTTCAGATCAATACCATGGGCAACCAGATCGGTTTGAAGCTCCCCCTGGATGCAACCTTGCTGCATTACTCACGCGAACGTGAAATGCTGATTCAATCCATGGATTTCAGCGAACAATCCCAGCCTAAACTTGCCTTGTAGACGCGTCTCCTGTGGTCGCACGGTTCATGATTGCATTCGAGATGATGCTCATCGCCAAAACACACGGAGGAACCAATGCCCTTCCTGGGTGCGCATATGCCCGCTTCAGGCGGTCTGCATCTTGTTTTTGACCGCATTTCAGCTGTTGGAGGTGACGCATTGCAACTGTTCACCCGCAACCAGCGCCAATGGGCCGGCCCTTCCATCACGGATGCCGAGGCCAAGGCCTTTGCCGCGGCCTGGAAGCAATGGGGCCGCAAGCATGTCTTCTCCCATGCCTCCTATCTGATCAATTTGGCGTCTCCTGACGAAACATTACGGCGCAAATCAGCCTTCGCCCTGGCGCGGGAGTTCATCCGCTGCGCCCGGCTGAACATTCCCTGGGTGGTGCTCCATCCCGGATCCCATAAGGGCGCGGGGAGGAATGCGGGATGCATTCGCGCGGCAGCATGCCTGGATATGGCTTTTGAAGAGGCAGGAGACCAGGCAGGAAAAGTCGGCCTTCTTTTGGAGAATACCGCCGGAGCCGGGACCGCGCTCGGTGCGGATCCCGAAGATTTGGCGGAAATCATTTCCGCATCAAAACACCCTCAGCATCTGGGGATCTGCTGGGACACGTGTCATGGCTTCGCCGCCGGCCATGACCCTCGCCATCAGGATTCCTGGGGCGAGGTCACAACGCGCCTGGACGCAACTGTCGGCCTTTCACGGCTCAAACTGCTGCACCTCAACGACAGCAAGACTGAACTGGGCAGCCGCCGGGATCGTCACGAACATATCGGACAGGGCAAGATTGGATTTCCAGGATTTTCAACCATCCTCAACGATCCGCTGCTGGCGCATCTGCCCATGGTCCTGGAAACGCCCAAGGGTCCTGATCTGGCTGAAGACATTGAAAATCTGAATGTACTGCGGGGATTGTTGAAGGCCGATCAGGGCGAAATTCGGTAACTGCTCAAAAAGGTCGGGCACGACTGCGCGTTACCATGAAGCTGGATTCCCGCCTTCGCGGGAATGACTTCAATGGGAACGCTTTTCCAAGCACGTCATGCCCGCGAAGGCGGGCATCCACACCATGCTTGCCACTGGTAATTGAGCAGTTACGAAAATTCGTAAAAGAGCGGAAAAGCCCTGATCAGCGGCTCAGTTCTTCGGCATCCACATCGCCGAGAATGCCCAATGGGCGGATGATCTCTTCGATGATCCGCTCCACGGTCCGCTCGTGACAAAAGGGATCGGAGGCACGGTGAACATCGACCAGTTTTTGCGCCAATTCCCTGCCCCTGGCATACGCAGCGGTTCGAACCCGCTCCACTTCTCCCCAATCCCCGGACCGGGTGAATTCCGGGAAAATGCGGAAGATATCCATGAACAGCAATTTGGAAAGTGGACGCATCATGGCCAGATACAGGCCAAGTGAAGATTTGCTGTCCCCTGAGGCCATGAAGGCCAGAAGGCCCCGAGGGTGGGTGTCGGCCAGAAGATCCTTGACCGCTCGAATGAAAACCTCAGCCAGGGTCTGGCAGGTGTTGGCCACCATTTGATGCCAGACTTCGCCGGGAAAGGCGTCCTCCGCGGCCTCGCCGATTTCATGATGCACCCATATCCGAAGTTCTTCATGCACCATCCGCTCATAATTGCTTTGGAAATCAGCGGGACGCCGCAGAAGTTCCCGAGAATCCAGGCCATAGCCGGCCAGGGCGAAATCCAAAGCCGGGCGCACCGAGGGGCGCTGCTCCTGGACCACGTCCCAAATGAGTGAGGCCATGGCCTGGCGCCGGGCAATTATCCGGTCGCCTTGACGCATCACCGGTGTCACGAAAATATCCCGGCACAATTCCTGTTCCACGGTATAGACATTGAGACCATTGATCACGGTCTCTTCCACCGGCAACGCCAGAAAAAAACTGGGCTTCATCCCGAGAACATAGCCGGCGCCGTAGAGACAGCCCAGGGCGGCGCATCGGCTGTTCACTTCTTCGACCTCGAAAGGAGCGATGCAATCATCGTCCACTTCAAGCGCCTTGCACTCCAGCCCCTCCAGTTCCGCCCATAATTCTTCCCGCTGCTCCACCCATTCCAGAATCAACCCATGCTCAGGTTCTTCCCAGGGAGCCAGCCCGGATTCCCACTTGTACAGGTCGCGCATGCGCAGCAGCAGTCCGCACAAGGAAAATGATCCGCTGAAATTGGCATCTGAGATATGACAATTATGTTGCACTTGCGACTGCAACAACTGGAGATCGAAATTGGACATATTTTTTCTGCCTGACAATTCACTCGGCGTGAGCCGGAAAACATGGTGATGCCGCCATTGAGCGGGCTTTATGCGAACAAGGGAGTTTGCGAGGCCTTGAAATCAAGGCAAGCCGAACCTCAGCTGCGTAGTGATGACAAAAGGTATGATGCGATCAGAAGCATGGCAACCAGTGGCGCGCGGAAGTTTGAACCCTGGGGGGGACCAGGAGAACAATCACCATGAAGGGTGGCATTGAAGACCTTACAACAGAAGAGCTTGATGCAAAATGTCATCTTGCACCAGGCAGTGGGCAGTGGGCAGTGGGCAGTGGGCACTGATCAGTGGCTTGTGGCAAGTAAAATCAGGATGTTGCCGGAAGCTTGCAAGGTTGTGGACAGTCCACGGTCTTTTTTGCAATGGCCTCAGCAGAAGTCCCTGCTCAACGTCTCCAAGGCTGCCTGTGGCTGGTCTGAGGGAGGACGGATCTTGAGTTGTCAATGATTCGTCAATTCGTAACGACTCAGCAGAGCCAGAATAAGATCTGGATACCGGCCTTCGCCGTTATGACGAACATGGAAACGGCTTACTCCGATCCGTCATTCCGGCGAAAGCCGGTAGCCAGTTCTGGGGACTGGCCATGCACCATATGTGCTGAATAGTTACGTCAATTCAAGATGTATCGTTTGGGGTCAACCGGCATGCCGTTCAAGCGGACTTCGTAATGCAGGTGTGGACCGGTGGTGCGTCCGGTGCTGCCGATGTAGCCGATCAATTCGCCGCGACTGACATCCTGCCCCGTTTTCACGTTGATTCGCTGCATATGCGCATAGAGTGTGACGATGCCCGAACCATGATCAATGGTCACGGTCAAACCGTAAGCGCCATCTCTGCCGGCGGAGAGAACCCGTCCCTTGGCCGTTGCATAAATCGGCGTTCCCGGCGGACCGGCGATGTCGATCCCCTTGTGGAACTCTCTTCTGTCCGTGAACGGAGAACGGCGATAGCCAAAATCGGACGTCACCCAGCCATCGGTGGGCCAGATGGAAGGAGTGGACGCGAAAAACCCCTGGTTGTCGCGCAAGGTTGTCAGCAGTTCTTCCTGGCGAATTTGCTCCAGTTTGGCTTCCGTCCGCAACTCTTCCAGAAAATTATGCATCTTTCGAACCAGCAGTTCCTGACGATGGGATGTCGCATACTGATCCGTAAAACCGATTCTTTCCGATCCCCCCAGAGAGAAAGAGGCCGGAACATATTCAGATTCAAGGTTGGCCATGACCCGGATCTTTGCATTGAACTGTGAAACCTGATTGACTTGGGTTTCAAGTTCCTTAATCTTCTCGGTCAGGATGAGAAATTGGGTCTCCTGATTTTCCAGATTACTTTGAGCCTGATGAAGCTTGTTCTGCATGGATCCGACACTCAGGCGATTCTGGAAAAAGTGGAGATTCAAGCCCAATGACGCAAAAAAAATGCCGGCTATCAGCAAACATATCCATATCCGAAGAGTGAACGTGCTACAGTTGCCGGCATTGTCCTTGAAAACAAGGATCTGGTATTTTTTTCTGATCATTGGACCCTTTGAACCTTGAGACCCGGCAAGACGTTAGCAGAGCCGAAGATTTGCAAGTTAGCGGATCATGGCCGGTCACATCGAATGCAATCGCGGACACAGTACCATTACTTCTGCCCAGTCATGTGATCTGCATTCAGCTTCGAAAGTTTTGCACGTCAACTGAAATGACTCTACACTTTTCGGCAGCTAATTTGCGGCCAATTCACATGATACACGCCAACATGTCAAGCTTGTCTACTTCCCTGGGAATTTCACTTCATCACGTCAAGCTGCCACCGCTTCAAAGCGCCATAGACACTGCCGTGCATTGCCGGATCATTGGATACCACATTCCGGAACCAGGTTTCGGTAGTGGCGCGTTCACTTTGCGTCGCCGATGGGCAGGGATTGCTCCATATGGGCAAGTTCCATTGCTTGGCCGCCTTGCGGATCATCGGCTTCTCCACGAGCAACAACGGCCTGATCAGCGTCAGCTCGCCTCCGAAATAATCTTCCCTGGGCGTCAGGCCCTCCACGCGTCCATTCCGGAACAGATTCAAGAAAAATGTCAGCACCAGGTCATCGGCATTATGGCCCAGGGCCAGATGCGTCAGATTGTATTGACGACAAATCTCAAAAAGGCGTTTCCGCCGATGCCAGCTGCACAAAAAACAGGCCGAATTCTTTCTGTTGGCGGAGCTGTGCGCCAGTGGCCCGTAATCCGTCAGTTCCGCATGAAGCGCGACCCCATGCGCCTGCAGCCAGGGCGACAAGGGTGCATGGCTGACCGGATCAAACCCGGGATTGAGGTGGATGGCCATGACTTCAAAGGGAAATGGAACAATTCGCTGCCGCAACAGGAGCACCTGCAGCAAGACCCAGCTGTCGACTCCGCCGGATACGGCAACACCGACTCTCGCCCCGGGCCAGATCATGCCCAAGCGCTGCATCAACAAGCCCGTCTGGCCGAGACATTTTTTTTGGGCAAAGGCCAATTTTCTGATACGCGTCATGGTGATTCCTTTCTCATGTTTTCGCCGCATGGCGGCGCAATGCGCTTAAACAACTTCCACATTCCCATCAACCATATATCGGGACATTATTTTTTCGAGAACAAAGAACGTTGACGCGACACACGTTCCTTGATAAATAATAAAGTTTTGCAAATTGAAGAAACCGCCGGGGAGGATATATGGCCAGAATAACAGTCGAAGACTGCTTGCAGCAGGTGGACAATAGATTTCTTGTGGTTCAGATGGCGATCAAGCGGGTCCAGCAATATCGTAAAGGATATAAGCCGCTGCTGGAAAGCGACAACAAGGACATCGTCACCGCTCTGCGTGAAATTGCCGCGGGCAAGGTGCTGCCTTCTGAAGACATTCAGCAAGCCGCGGTCATTGGCGTGACAAAGTAACATGGCGCAACGTAAGGATTTTTATGAAATCCTCGGAGTACCCGGGGATGCGTCGGAAGAGGAAATTAAAAAATCTTATCGACGCATGGCCATGAAGTACCATCCGGACCGCAACCCGGATGATCCACAGGCTGAGGTACGATTCAAGGAAGCCGCGGAAGCTTATGAAGTGCTTCGCGATCCACAAAAACGCGCCCACTATGACCGCTTCGGCCATGAAGGGCTTAACAATTCGGGCTTCCAGGGCTTTCGCAACACGGACGACATTTTCTCGACCTTCAGCGACATATTCGGTGAGTTTTTCGGGTATGGCAATCGCGGTCCCAGGCCCCAGGCCGGGGCGGATCTTCGCTACAACCTGACGTTGTCCTTTCGGGATGCGGCCAAAGGCCGAGAAATCGAGCTGGAACTGCCCAAGAACGAGACCTGCGAGGAATGCGGCGGATCGGGCGCGGCCGCGGGAACAAGGCCGGAAACCTGCCAGCAGTGTGGAGGGCAAGGCCAGATTCACCAGAGCCAGGGTTTTTTCCGTCTCGCTGTAACCTGTCCGATTTGCCAAGGCCAGGGTGAAATCATCACCACGCCCTGCCGGACCTGCCATGGCCGGGGCATCGTGCGGAAGATCCGGGAACTCAAAGTCCGGGTTCCGGCCGGTGTGGACAATGGAAGCCGCCTGCGCCTGCGTGGGGAAGGCGAGCCCGGCCTTTATGGCGGCCCTCCCGGCGACCTGTTTGTTGTCGTTCATGTGCAGGAGGACGACGTTTTTCGCCGCCAGGGACAGAACCTGGTGGTCAAAAAGGAAATCAGCTTCGTGGACGCCGCTCTCGGCTCACGCATCGAGGTGCCCACCCTGGACGACCCTGTCCCCATGGATATCCCCAAAGGTACCCAGAGCGGACATGTCTTTCAGATTTCCGGAATGGGCTTGCCGCACCTTGGCAGCAACCATCGGGGCGACCTGCTGGTCGAGGTCCAGGTGATGATCCCAACCAGGTTGACCGGCAAGCAGGAAGAACTCCTGCGCGAATTTGCCCGCCTGGAAGATGACCGGCCCATGAAAAAGGTGAAGCGCCTCTTTAAAAAGGCCAAGGATGCCGTAAAAGGATGACCATATGGGCGCAATGTTTTCTCATCTGACGGAAAATGGCGATTTGACCATGGTGGATGTTGGCGACAAGGAACTGACCCAGCGCCTGGCCATGGCCCGCGGCGAAATCATACTCTCCGCGAAAACCCTGGACCTGCTCCTGGAAAAGGCCCTGCCCAAGGGGGACGTCCTGGCCACCGCCAAGGTCGCGGGAATCATGGCGGCCAAAAGAACCGCCGAACTGATTCCCCTGTGCCACACCTTGAACCTGTCCTATGTCGATCTGCGTTTTGCCGTGGACGTACAACGCCTGCGTATCGTCATCGAATCCGAAATTCGCTGCACCGGGCAGACCGGCGCGGAAATGGAAGCTCTCATGGCGGTTCAGGTGGCTGCGCTGACCATCTACGACATGTGCAAGGCCGTGCAGAAGGACATCGTGGTCGGCCCCTGCCGCCTGGTGCACAAATCAGGTGGACGCGGCGGAACGTATGAAGCCATTCCTGACGAAGATCACCCGACCGACGATTCGGCGGATTAGGCTCAGGCCGAGCTGATCAATTTACAACTCAAAGCGCCCCGTGCGTCTCTCGTTCTTTTGAGAGATGTACGGGGCGCTCTTCTTTGCGGCTTCGCAGACGTCACCACACCTGACGGACCTTGACGCCTAGTTCCGCCAGAATGTTCTTGATTTCCCGGATTGAGTACTCCCCGAAGTGAACGATGGAAGCCACCAGAGCCGCGGAAGCCAACCCCTGGTTCAGGGCATCGGCCAGATGTTCCGGCTTGCCCGCGCCGCCCGAGGCGATCACCGGGATGGACACGGCCTCGGAGATCATCCGGGTCAGGTTCAGCTCGTAACCTTCCTTTGTGCCGTCGGCATCAATGGAATTCAGACAGATCTCCCCCGCACCCAGATCCTGAACCTTCCTGGCCCAGGCCAGGGCGTCGATCCCTGTGGGAGTACGGCCGCCATGAATGACAACCTCGTATCCCGACGGAATGGATTGGCTCGTATCCACCTTCAGCACGTCCATGCCCACGACAATGCATTGGGATCCGAATGCCGCCGCGCCCTGGGAAATGATCTCCGGCGAACGCACCGCAGCGGAATTGACGGAGATCTTTTCCGCACCCGCCAGAAGCACGGCCCGCATGTCCGCCACGTTGCGGATGCCGCCGCCAACGGAAAACGGGATGAAAGTCTTGGACGCGACCTCCTCCACCACCCGCAGCATGATGCCCCGGTCTTCGCTGGATGCCGTGATGTCGTAGAACACCAGTTCGTCGGCCCCTTCGTCGGAGTAGAACCGGGCCATGTCCACGGGATCGCCGATGTCCACGTTGCCCTTGAACTTCACGCCTTTGGTCAGCCTGCCGTCGCGCACGTCCAGGCAGGGGATGATGCGTTTACTGAGCATGGGCCACCTCCTTGCAATAGGCGTGAAAGTTGGCAAGCAGGGTCAATCCGGGTCGGCCGCTCTTTTCCGGATGGAACTGGGTGGCCCAGAGTCCGGGGCGGCCGAACAGGGACGCGAATTCCCGGCCATAGAACGTGGTCGCCAGGACCAGTTCGGGAGCAGGCGCGGGAAAGTAGCTGTGCACGAAGTAGAATTCCGCCTCGTCCGGGACATTGTCCAGCAGGCTGCATTGCTTCTTGCGCTGGAACCCGTTCCAGCCCATGTGCGGAATGATCAGATTCCGCCCGCTCTCATCCGTCCAGGCAGGATCGAACCTTCGGCATTCTCCGCTCAGGATGCCCAGTGTAGCGGTGTCGTTTTCCGCGCTGTAGTCCAGCAGGATCTGGCATCCCACGCAGATGCCCAGCAAGGGCTTTTCCGTGCGCACCACCTCGCCCAGAACCTTGTCCAATCCTTTGGTGCGCAATTCATCCATGGCCTGTCCGGCTGCGCCGACGCCGGGAAATATCACTCCAGCGGAACCGAGCAGCACGTCCGGATCGGCCGTGATTGAACAAGGGATACCCAGAAAATCCAGAGCCCGGCGGACACTGGTCTGGTTCCCGGCTTCATAATCCAAAATCGCCAGCATGGCTGTTCTCCTTGATCAACAGGGCAAATGAAACCTGCGCGAGCAGTGCTCAACATAATCCTTGCATCTTTACAAGACGCGCTGGACACTGTTCCAATCATAAAACCATGTATTTGTCACCTTACAGGCTCTGCCCGCAAAATTGTACCTCCGTCGCAACTGCTCTGCACTTTCAGAAGAGGACAGGAGTGTTCCGGATTGTCCCGATTTTGACTGAGCCAGGATTCGTTCATTGAATCATTGCCGAAGGTCCGAAGCGCCAAATGAGGTCTACTCGCGCAATGGTTCGATGTACGAGGCCGGCGAAGAAGTTGCGAGGCCAAAAAATCGGGACAATCCGGAACGCAGCTGAACTGTGCCCTCCGTCGACAGAACCAGAAAAGCGACGGTTGACGATCCTTGCCAGCAAACACGGCTCCGGGGTAGAGCCTCAGCCGGAACGAACGAACAACACGTATTGGAACGGGGGACGCTTATGTACATCGTCACTGGGGGGGCTGGATTCATCGGCAGCGCCCTGGTCTGGAAACTGAATCAGCAGGGCATCACGGACATCCTGGTCGTGGATGATCTGGGGCGGGGAGAAAAGTGGAAGAACCTGGTCAACCTGCGCTACGCCGACTATCTGCACAAAGCCACGTTTCTGCAACTTCTGGAACAGGGCAGATTGGGCCCGGAAGTGCAGGCGATCCTGCACATGGGAGCCTGTTCCTCCACCACGGAGACCGATGCCGAATACCTGATGGAAAACAATTACCGGTACACGAAAATCCTGGCCCAGTTCTGCCTGCGCCATGACGTCCGGTTCATCTATGCCAGCAGTGCGGCCACCTACGGCGACGGGACTCTGGGTTTCGACGACGATCCGGAGTTGATGCCCCGCCTGAAGCCGCTGAACATGTACGGCTACTCCAAGCAGCTCTTCGACCTCTGGGCCCTGCGCAACAAGGTGGCGGACAAGATGGTGGGATTGAAATTCTTCAATGTTTTCGGTCCCAACGAATATCACAAGGGCGACATGATGAGCGTGGTCTGCAAGGCCTATCACCAGATTCTCGAAACCCGGAGACTGCGCCTGTTCAAGTCCCACCGGGCGGATTACGCCGACGGCGCCCAGCAACGCGACTTCATCTACGTCAAGGATTGTCTGGACGTGGTCTGGTGGCTGCTCGAGAATCGGGAGGTCAACGGCATCTTCAATCTGGGCAGGGGCGAAGCCAGAAGCTGGAATGACCTGGCCACAGCCGTTTTTTCAGCCATGGAACAGCCACTCAATATTGAATACATCGACATGCCGGAATCCATCCGCGAAAAGTACCAGTATTACACGGAAGCGAGCATGGGCCGCCTGTACGACCTGGGATGTCCCGTCATCTTCGGCACTCTGGAAGCCGGCGTGGCCGATTATATCCACTCCTATCTGATGACGGAAGATCCCTATCTGGGATGAAAGCAGCTAACGCGGGCTTTGCCCGACCCAGTTTCAAGTTATCAGTTATCAGTTATTTTTTGTCCGGATTTTTTCCTGATAACTGATAACTGATAACTGATAACAATCTCTTTTTTTTGGTGACAGGCTTGAAGCAGTAAATCACTACAGTGCTTCGTACTGAACCTCTCTGCCCTACTTCCGGATCACCTTCACGACGCACCATGAACAAGGGGCGCACTTTCGTGCGCCCCTGACAATACCCGTCCATTCGGCAACCCGCGAATCGACCGGAACCTCTTTATAATCCCTTTTCGGCCAGAAACGCCGCCAGGTCCGCAAGACGGCAGGAGTACCCCCATTCGTTGTCGTACCAGGCTACCAGCTTGATCAGGTTGCCCTTGCCGCCCATGACCAGAGTAAATTCCTCATCCACGATACTGGAACGATCGTCGCCGATGAAGTCCGAGGAAACCAGGGGCAGGTCGGCATAGCCCAGAATACCGTGCAGCGGTCCGTCCGCCGCGGATTTCAGCGTGGCGCGAAGTTCCTCGGTGGTGGTCTCACGCTCCAGGAGGATGGAGCAATCCACCACCGAAACCGTGGGCGTGGGCACCCGCAGGGAGTACCCGTCGAAGCGGCCCTTCATCTCCGGCATGACCAGGGCCAAGGCTCTGGCCGCGCCGGTGCTTGTGGGGATGATGTTGCAGGCAGCGGCCCGAGCCCGTCGCAGATCCTTGTGCGGCAAATCCAGGATACGCTGGTCGTTGGTGTAGGAGTGGACCGTGGTCATGGTGCCCTTGACGATGCCGAAGGCGTCGTGCAGCACCTTGACCGGGGGCGCCAGGCAATTGGTGGTGCAGGAGGCGTTGGAAAGGATATGGTGATTTTGCGGATCGTACCGGTCCTGATTCACCCCCAGGACCAGGGTCACATCCTCCTCCTTGGCCGGAGCGGAAATGATCACCTTCTTTGCACCGGCCTGCAGATGCTGACCGGCAGTGGCCCTGTTCCGAAAAATTCCCGTGCACTCCAGAACAATGTCCACCCCAACGTCCTGCCATGGAATCTGGGAAGGATCGCGCTGGGCAAAGCTGCTCACGGTCCAGTCCCCGATGGTCATCCGGTTCTCGCTGGCTCCGGCCTCGAAACGGAACCGGCCGTAACTTGTGTCGAACTTGAAGAGGTGCACGTTGGTGGCCACATCGAACAGATCGTTGACCGCCACCACCTGCAGCCTGTCGGCGTGCTTTTCATGAATCGCCTTGAGCACCTGGCGGCCGATTCTGCCGAATCCGTTGATTCCAATATTAATTTTTTGCATGTCTCATCCTTTCTGTCACGAAAATATTACCGCTGCACATGGAAAAACGCTTGCCGCTCCCCATCCATCAATCATCGAACAGCCGATAGTCGTAGGCCGTCTGCAACTCGCTATCCAGCTTGAGACGGTGGTGCAGGCGGGCATTTTCAATGGCAATGGCGCTCAGGTTGGCGATGATGGTCAAAAATTCGATTTCCTCCTCTGAAAAATCCCGGCACTGCTCCGAATAACCCCGTAGCACGCCGATGGCTTTTTCCTCGGCCAGCAGCGGCAGCACCACGACAGAGGAAATTCCCTCTTCCTTGGCTTTTTCCGGATACTGAAAACGAGGATCGGAACAGGCCTCGCGAATGGTGACCTGCTTTCCGGAGAGGGCCTCCTGATCCAGTCCGCTCTTGGCCACTTCCACGGCGCCTTTTCGCAGGTAGCCTTTGCTGAGACCATGGGAAGCGCCCATCAACAGATGCTTGCCGTCGTCTCCCAGGAGGCGGATGGAGCAGGCCTTGAGATCCAGGGCCTTCGTCACCTGCTGGGTGATGGCGTCCAACACCAGTGAGGGATCCAGGCTGGAATTGATCACTTTGGCCACTTCGTACAGGGAATGATAATAGTCCTTCTCTTTGGTCATGGGGTCTTCCCTCCGGAGGATTCAGGTTCTCGTAACTTCTCGGCATACAGAAACGCCAGAAGACATGATTGGTCCGACCTGCCTGATTATGCCTTGAACAGGTCGTTGCATACCAAAATAAACAATAAGCCATTTTCTACCCGGATTCTTCACAAAGGTCGATATCACGGCAGACATTAAATTTTGCAGCGCAACAATGAAGCCCCATAATCGTTTGCCGATGGAATTCCTCCGATCGGCCATCGCCAACATAGTGACCTATGCCATGCCCGTATCTATTCAGCAAATCCGCGAAAAAGATCTGGATAGCGATAGCGCCGGCGTTCGCCGGTATGACTGTATAGATGCAGCTTGCCACGATAAGTCATTCCGGCGAAAGCCGGAATCCAGTGCAGGTGAATGACCACCCTCCGGATGAACTGAATAGTTACTCATGCCCTTCCTTTTCGCCTATGAACCGGCCATGACCCTTTATATCGATGCTGGGGGAGAAAGTCGTCAGAGCATGGGGGATCCGACCTGTCTGAAAAAAGAGTTCCACAAGCAAGGGCCCTGGAAGTTTCTTTCTCCAGGGCCCTTGCTTGTGAAGCGATGGCAGCAGTTGACGTACTCATCTTTCCGGAAGATTTTGTGGAATGCCTCCGGTCTGGCGTAATGCTTCGTAGAGCACGATCCCGGCACAAGTAGACAGATTCAGACTGCGCACTTCTCCCCAGATCGGAACGCGGATGCAAGGCGCATCATTTCCGAGCAATTCCGGAGGCAACCCCCTGGTTTCCGGCCCGAACACGAGCAAATCCTGCTCCTGAAAAAGGAACTGATGAATCTCGATTCCCTTCCTCGCACTGCTGTACACCAAACGACCAGCCCCGAAACCTTCAAGGAACGCCGCCCAGTCCGCCCAGACCCGAACCTGGACGTGTTCCCAATAATCCAATCCTGCCCGGCGAAGGTACTTATCCTCGAGCCGAAAACCCAGAGGTTCGATCAGGTGCAACGGCGTCCGGGTCGCCGCGCAGAGCCGTGCAATATTGCCGGTATTCGGCGGAATTTCTGGTTGGTAAAGAACTATCTGCACTCACAACTCCGCGAAGCATCCAAGTGACTCAAAATTAAAAAAAATCGGCAACGGCATTGAGAGCCTCAATAAAACGAAGAACTGGAGGAACTGTTCAGCATGCTACTGCCCTGTGGACTTTGGCATCGCAGGCGGCCTCGGTATCGATACCCGGATCGCAGGCGGAGCCATGCGTAGGTCTTCTCAACATTTTACGAAATTGATTCCGATCCCGACACCGACCCCGATGTCGGAGGCAGATCGCACACCATGTGCTGAATAATTACGATCTGAAAAATCATTGCTCGGCACGCCGCTGCAGAACCCACTGCTCGGCTCGTCCGCGGGCATCGCTGATCTGTCCCGGCGTCATGCGCATTTCAGCCAGATTCATGGCCTCGGCCGCCTGCTCCAGCCCATGAAACACAGCCAGAATGAACCACTTGTAGGCCAGCACGTTTTCCTGAGACACGCCCTCGCCGGTCAAATACATCAATCCCAGATTGAGCTGCGCCTCGGGAAGCCCCTGTTCTGCGGCCTTTTTGTAAAGGGCGGCGGCTCTGTGGAGATTTTTTTCCACGCCTTCGCCCCGTTCCAGCAGGTATCCGGCGTGATACTGCGCCGGCGCATAGCCTTTTTCAGCGGAAGCAACGAGCAGATCCAGGGCTTTTTGGATGTTCCCTTCCGTGTCCTCCTGCTCCAGATACAGCTGGGCCAGATTGTACAGGGCCTCAGGATGCCCCTGATTCGCGGCCTCGGTATACCAGTGCAGCGCCTGATTCTTGTCCGGGGCGAATCCCAACCCCTCCTCGAAGAGAATGGCCAGATTGTTCTGGGCTTCCGGATGCCCTCGCTCTGCCGCGATCCGATACCAGTGGGCGGCATGCAGATAATTCTGTTGCACCCCGACACCCATGGCGTACATGGCTCCCAGGTTGACCTGGGATTCCAGATGCCCCTGTTCGGCGGCTTGTTCAAACCAGTAGAATGCCGATGCCGGATCACGCGGCACGCCGCGCCCTTCGGCGTAGATCAATCCCAGCTGATGCTGAAACATGGCATCCCCCGCCAGGGCCTGCTGCTGGACAAAGCCCAGATCATGAGCGGATCCCGCGGAAAAATTTCGTTCCGCCCCGGCAAAGACAATCATGACAACGAGGCAACCGCAAAAAGCGATCCGCTTGGGCATGAGAACTCCTCGGATTAGGTTGAATACGGCAATTCACCGACTGAAGGCTCGCGCAAAGAGTGACAACGGTTTCATATGGCAGCCATTGCTTGCAGGGAGTGCAGGTAACCTGTCATTGACCTCTTGCTTCGCATGGCTGTAGATTCAGGATTGCCGGTGAACGGATCTCGCCGATAGCCGGTTCTGTTCATATTTTTCTGGTCATTTCCAGCGAAGCCCGCTGCGGAACCATTGTCCGTCTGATGTACAAAATCCACGTTCTTCCGGCAATCTCCTCAGCGGCGCATTTCCGTTTCCAGGCCGCCAGGAATCCCGCTGGCCTTGCAACATCTCCGCTCCGGCGCTTACTCAACGCATTCATGCAGCTTCAAGGAGGAACACATGAAATTTTCAATTCTTATTCTTCTTTTCGTTCTTCTGGTCTTTTCGGCACAGATATCCTGGGCCGGGACCACGAAATCCCTGACCGTCACCGTGTACAATCACGGACAGGCCTTGATCAACGAGATCCGCGAACTTGAACTCCCCTCCGGGACCGGAATGGTCGAGTTCAGCGGAGTCGCCGAAACCGTTCAGGCTCCAACGCTGCAGGTTCGATCCCGAACCGCACCGGAAGACTTTGCCGTGCTGGACATGAACTACGAGTATGACCTGATCAGCGTGCAGAACCTGCTGGACCGTTACGTCGGTCGAACCCTGCAGGTTGTCCTGCCCGACCCACACGATCGCAAGGCCACCATTCTTCGCGAAGCGACGTTGCTGGCCAATAATGATCGTCCGATTTTCCAGGTTGAGGATCAGATCTACGTCGGCGACTACGACTCGATTTATCTGGCCGAAATGCCGGAAGGATTGCGGCCCAGGCCGACCCTGGTCTGGCTGGTGCAAAACCAGGGCCCGGTCCGCCAGGACATCGACGTCTCCTACCTGGCCGGTGGCATGAACTGGCGCGCCGATTACGTGCTCAAGGTGGACCGCGACAATGACCGGGCATCCTTGTCTGGATGGGTGACCCTGGACAACCAGTCCGGCATGGCCTTTGCGGATGCCGCCCTGAAACTTGTGGCCGGCGACGTGCATGTGGTGCGCCCCGAACCCACCAGGATGCGCCGCGACATGGCCATGGCCGCCCCCATGATCGCGGAGCAGATGCAGCAGGAAGATTTTTTCGAGTACCACCTGTACAGCCTGCCTCGCCCGGTGAACATGGCCAACCGCCAGACCAAACAGGTCAGCCTGCTGCAGGCTCCCGAGATGCTGTTGGGAAAAAAGCTTGTCTCCCGCTACAGCGGATATCCCGGACCCGGACAGGGAATAATCAAGCAGGGCGTCGAGGTCTTCCTGATCTTCAAGAACACCGAGGCCAACGGACTGGGCATGCCCCTGCCCAGGGGGATCGTCCGGGCCTATCAGGAAAGCCGGGACGGCAGCACCTTGTTCATCGGCGAGGATCGCATCGATCACACTCCCCGGGATGCGGACGTGGAATTGAAAATGGGGCAGGCCTTTGACGTGAACGTGGAGCGGCGCATGCTTTCCCATGAGCAGATCGGCAAGAACATGGCCCGCTACACCTGGGAGATCCGGGTCCGCAACAGCAAGAACGAACCCCAGCGGGTGATCCTGGAGGAGTATGTACACGGCGACTGGCGGCTCACCCAGTCCAGCCATCCCCATGAAACCATTGATGCCCGAATGATCCGTTTCGAGGTCGACGTTCCGCCTTCCAGCGAGCAGGATCAGCTCGTGCTGACCTATACGGTGGAAGCACGATTCTGATTTCAACAACCGCAAGATCGCCTTCGGGCATGTCACCTCCGGGAGGATGTGCCCGCAATACCCTCTTTCCCATTGCCCAGGGAGCCTGAACCGTGCCCAACTATTGGCTGCTCAAAAGCGAACCCACCTGCTTTTCCATCGACGACCTTGCCGCGGCCCCGGACCAGACCACATTCTGGGACGGAGTACGCAATTATCAGGCCCGCAATCTGATGCGCGAAATGCGCATCGGGGATCAGGCCTTGTATTATCACAGTCAGGTTAACCCTTCCGTGGTCGGCCTGGCCGAAATCGTCCGTGAAGCATACCCCGACCATACCGCCTGGGATCCCCACAACGATCACTTTGATCCGAAATCCACGCCGGACAAACCGGTCTGGGACATGGTGGACATCCGCCTGGTGAAAAAATTCTCCCGTCCTCTGCCTTTGCCCATGCTGCGTACCATCACAGCGCTGGCCGGCATGGAACTGCTGCGCAAGGGCAGCAGGCTTTCCGTTCAGCCCGTGACCGCGGACCAGTTCGCGACCATCCTTGGCCTCGCCTCAGACCGATCCTCGTCATTGATTTCCCAGGAACACCATGCAACTCAATGAAACAAGCTCTACAACCTTCCGTCCGGAGATACTTGCTCCCGCCGGAGACCGGCAGGCCTTTTTGGCGGCCCTGGCGGCCGGTGCCGACGCCGTCTACTGCGGCCTGAAGCACTTCTCGGCCCGGATGGAGGCGGAGAATTTTTCCCTGCGCGAACTGGCCGACCTGACGCGACTGGCCCACTCCAAGGGACGCAAGGTCCTGGTGGCCATGAACACACTGCTCAAGCCCCGGGATCTCACTGCCGCCGGCCACCTGGTGGACCAGCTGCAGCGCCATGTCCATCCGGATGGCCTCATTCTTCAGGATCTGGGATTGCTGGAACTCACACGGCAAGCGGGCTTCTCCGGCGAAGTGCATTTGTCCACCCTGGCCTGCGTCAGCACGGCCTCCGGCCTGGAAACGGCGGCCCAACTCGGCGTGCGGCAGGTGGTGCTGCCCCGGGAACTGCATCTCGATGAAATCAAGCAGATGGCCCAGGCCTGCCCATCCGGCATGAACCTGGAAGTCTTCGTCCACGGCGCGCTGTGCTACGCCGTCTCCGGGCGCTGCTACTGGAGCAGCTACATGGGCGGAAAAAGCGGCCTGCGAGGGCGCTGTGTTCAGCCGTGCCGCCGGGTTTACAATCATGAAGGCCGGCTGGGAAGCTACTTCTCTTGCCAGGATCTCAGCCTGGACGTGCTGGTCAAAACCCTGCTGGACATCCCGGAAGTCCGCACCTGGAAAATCGAGGGCCGCAAAAAAAGCGCCCACTATGTTTTCTACACCGTCACCGCATACCGCCTTCTCCGGGACGAAGGCAATTCCGTCCGCGCCCGGAAAGAGGCCGCGGCCTTGCTGGAGATGGCTCTCGGCCGCCCCGGATCCCATGCCGGCTTCCTGCCCCAGCGCAAATACACGCCCCTGGCTCCGAACACGCATCTCGCTTCCGGGCTTCTGGCCGGACATATCCCCAAGGATGCAAAAACCGCGTTCATCCGTCCCCGACTTCCCCTGCACCCTGGTGATCTGTTGCGGCTCGGTTCCGAGGATCAACCGTGGCACAGGGTTTTGCGGGTCACACGGTTTGTCCCCAAAGGCGGACGATTTGACCTTGCCGCGGAACAAGGAAAAAAGGCTTCGGAGAGAACAAAACGCTCCTTCCACGGCAGACCGGGAGGCGCAACGCCCAGAAGTACGGCCCCGCCGCCGGGAGCCGCTGTCTGGCTCATCGATCGTCGTGAACCGGAATTGAAACAACTGATCCAGCAACTTGAAGTCGAGCTGAACCAATCTGCCCCGGATGAAGTTCAGGCTTCGTCCTTTACTCCGGTTATGCCCCGATCCGCGCGTTTTGAAGGTCGCGGACGAACCATGATTGTCTCCCGCAGGCCAAGGCGAAGCCAGGAAAAAGTTGTCCAGGCCATGTGGTTGGACCCGAAATTTCTGGAGCACATGGGCCGGGAGACATCCCGCCGTTTGTGTTGGTGGCTGCCGCCGGTGATCTGGCAGGATGAGGAACATTTATGGCGTAGCGCCCTGGAGCAGGTCCAGTCGGCTGGCGCAAGATTTTTCGTCTGCAACGCGCCCTGGCAGATTTCCCTGTTCAATTCCTCAGCCTCCATGACCAATAGGGAAATCTGGGCCGGTCCTTTCTGCAACACGGCTAATGCCCTGGCCATTGCCCAGTTGCGGGAACTGGGCTTTAACGGCGCCGTCGTCAGTCCGGAATTGGACGAGGAATCTTTCCTGATCTTGCCCGAACAGGCCGGTCTGCCTCTGGGAATTATTACCGAAGGATTGTGGCCTTTCTGCGTCTCACGCCTGCAGGCCGAGGAACTGGTCCCGGAAAAGCCTCTGGCCAGCCCCAAAGGTGAAATCGCCTGGGCGCGCAAATACCAACAAAATCTTTGGGTCTATCCGGACTGGACCCTGGACTTGCACTCCCACAGAGAAAAACTGGAATCCGCGGGCTATCGCCTCTTCATCCAGCTCGAGGAAAAACTCCCCCCAGGGATGAATCAACGCCCCCGGACATCCCCATTCAATTGGAATTTGCGGTTGCTCTGAAGTCTAAAGGAAGGAGTAACTATTCAGCACATACTCTGGTCACTCGCCAGAGCTGGATTCCGGCTTTCGCCGGAATGACGTATCATATCAAGTCTTTTCCAAGTTGAGTCATACCGGCGAAGGCCGGTATCCAGCCCGATTTTTCTCGGATGAACTGAGTAGTTACAAAAAAGGAAGAAAATCCGGCTCAGGCCTCGGTTGATTATCGCAACGGAAGCGCGAGCCGGAACGTTCATTTGCTGGCAAGGGAACAGCCTCGTTTTCGTTTTTTTTTATGGCGTTATTATGCGCTTGACGTGACATTATTTATCCCATGTGAATTTTGCGCACCCGCAAAGGTCGCCCCTACAAATTAATCTCAAGGATACGCAGTTACCGATAGCCCATCGCCCCTTACCCATCGCCCATCGCCCATTGCCCATCGCCCATTGCCCATCGCCCCTTATAAAAGCCTCAAGGCCTGATCTTGAGCACCTGGCCCGGATTGATCCGGTCTCCGCTGAGGTTGTTCTGGCGACGAATTTCATCCACGCTCACATTGTAGGTCCGGCTGATGCGGAACAGGGTGTCACCGGGCTGCACCTCATGGGTGATTCCCCTGGAGGCTGCAGGACGCTGCTGGGCCGGGGCTGATGAAGCGACGGGTGCGGGTGCGGGCGCGGGCGCCGGTGCGGGTGCCGGGGCGGGAGCGGGTGCCTGGGCGGCTGCTTGTTGCTGTGCAGGGCGCGGTGCCGGAGTCGCGGCTTGCCGTGTTGCGGGCTGATTGGAGAGTTCAGCGACCTGTTCCTTCATTTCCCGGGAAAGCTTGTCAACGCGCATGGTTAGAATACTGAAATCGCCCTGCATCCGGACCAAAGCCTGCTGACGTCCGCTTTCCTGGTTCTCCAGACCCATCAGCCGTGTCTCGATGCTTTCAAGCCGGGCCAGGATGTCGCTGAAGTCCCGATCCGCATTGCCGCCCCGCCCGGAAGAGATGATGATTACCATGATAACCAGGACAAACAAGCCCACGCCGCCAAGGATCAACTGCTTTCCCCGGCCCTCCAAAGCGTCTCGCAAAGTGTTCGGTTCCGGCTCTGGAGCCTCAACCTCTCTCGGTTCCTGCTCCATGGATTCCAACTTCTGCAACCAGCTTTTTTTGTCCATATATATTCTCTCCGGTTAGTGTTAAGGTGCGTCGGCATGTTTCCAAAAAACACCGCAAGATGCAAGCCGCTCCTGCTTCAGGAAGGATGCAAATTCCAGCGTTCTCCTGTCCTTTGAATCCCTGATGCCTCCTCTCCTCGTCATAACATCCGGGATGATTTGCTTATCCTTGATCAGGACCGGCACAAGCCGACATTATCGCAGGTAGGAATTTTTCTGAAATAAAATGCTTGACACCTAAAAACTGTTTTGACTATTTATATCTCCATGCCTTCCTCAACCACCCTCCTCTCCACCAATTTTTATTTTGGTTTTTTTTATTTTTGGCGTGGATTGGCCTGTGGTCAGAGGGAAGCGGTGTATCCAATACAATAGGAAACCAGAATAAACCGCTCTCAAAGGGCCGCAGGCAAACCGCCTGCGGCCCTTTTTTTTTGGCTCAGGCGGCGACGAGACGGACTCCTGGAGACAATGCCGGGGAGATGAGATCATGCAAAACATGCACTTGGGAAAAGCAGTCCGACTGGAACGCATTTTCAACCGCAACACGGGGCGCACCATTGTCGTGCCCATGGATCATGGCGTCAGCGTGGGCCCCATTTCCGGGCTGGTGGATATGCGCGAGTCCATCAACAATGTGGCCGAGGGCGGCGCCAACGCCATCATCCTCCACAAGGGACTGGTGCGCTGCTCCCATCGCGGCCGCGGCGCGGACATTGGACTGATCGTCCACCTTTCCGCCAGCACGTCCCTGTCCCCCTTCCCCAATGCCAAGACCCTGGTCGGCACGGTGGAGGACGCCATCAAGCTGGGTGCGGACGCCGTCAGCCTGCACATCAATCTCGGCGACGAGACCGAGAGGCACATGCTGGAGCAGATGGGGCGGGTGACCACCTCGGCCATGGACTGGGGCATGCCCGTGTTGGCCATGGTCTATGCTCGCGGCCCGAAGATTCCCAATGAGTTCGATCCGGACGTGGTGGCCCAGTGTGCCCGGGTCGGAGTGGAACTGGGCGCGGACGTGGTCAAGGTGCCGTACACCGGCAGCATCGAAACCTTCCGGCCCGTGGTGGAAGGGTGCTGCGTGCCCGTGGTCATTGCAGGAGGACCGAAACTGGACAGCAGCGGGGACCTGGTGCGCATGGTCTACGACAGCCTCCAGGCCGGCGGCGCGGGTTTGTCCATCGGGCGGAACATCTTTCAGGCCGAGCAGCCTTCCCGTCTGGTCCAGGCCCTGCACGGCATTGTTCACGACGACTGGGAAGTGGCCCAGGCCATGGAATTGTTGCAGTAAATCAAGTTAATTCGGACTGCGGCTATGCATCTGCTCTGCTGAAAAAGACGCGACAACAAGAGGACACCAACATGCCCCAAGTCTGGTTTAAAGCCGTTCCCTTCGACAAGAACTCAGTGACCCTGGCCCTGGAATCCGGTGTGGACGTTCTGATCGCTCCCCCGGACCGCGTCGACGAGATCAAGGCTCTGGGCCGCGTTCAGGTCCTGGCTGAGAATGAAATTGAAACCATCTGTCTGGAACAGAAGGCCGACGAAGAACAGGCCGTGCACTGCCTGCGCACCCAGGGCAAGGTTCTGTTGCGTCTCGGCTGGGAGATCATTCCCGTGGAAAACATTCTGGCCCAGGGCGACGGCCTCGGCGTCGAGGTGATGTCCCTGGACCAGGCCCGGCTGGCCGCGGGGATTTTGGAACGCGGCGTGGATTTCGTGGTTGTTCTGCCCGAAGCGGTGCAGGAATTGAAAGCCATCGTGGCCGCATTGAAGCTCTCCGAAGGCATTCTTGAGCTGGACACGGCCCGGATCGAGGAAATCGCGCCCGTGGGCCTGGGCCACAGGGTCTGCGTGGATACCTGCTCACTGCTGCGCACCGGCCAGGGCATGCTGGTGGGCAATTCCAGCGCCTTCACCTTTCTGGTCCATGCCGAAACCGAAGACAATCCCTATGTCGCGGCCAGACCGTTCCGGATCAATGCCGGCGCCGTGCACGCCTATACCCTGCTGCCTCGCGACCGGACCGCCTATCTCGGGGAAATATCCGCCGGTCGCGAAGTGCTGGTCGTGGACGCCCAGGGCCGGACATCCTTGGCCGTAGTCGGGCGGTCTAAAATCGAAATTCGTCCCCTGATCCTGATCACCGCCTCCAGCGGAGGCCGCCGGGGCACGCTCTTCCTGCAGAACGCGGAAACCATCCGCCTGACGCGTCCTGACGGAACACCGGTCAGCGTGGTGGCCCTGGCCCCCGGCGACGAGGTGCTGTGCCGCCTGGACACGGCAGGACGCCATTTCGGCATGGCCATTACCGAGGAGATCAGCGAAGCATGAGCCAGAACAGCAGCGAAATACCTCTGTCGGAGGAGACCAGGTCCCGCATGGCCGAACTGCGGCAGGGGATCGACGCCGTGGACCGCGAACTTCTGACCCTCCTGAACCGCCGGGCGGGGTTCAGCCTGGAGGTCGGACGACTGAAGCGGGACCAGAAGGACATCATCTTCAAGCCCTTCCGCGAAAAGGAACTCCTGGCCGGACTGATCGCAACCAATCCCGGCCCCCTTCCGGAAGAGCATCTGCGCACCATCTACCGGGAAATCCTCTCCTCCTCCCGCCGTTTGCAACGCCCGCAGACCATCGTCTACCTCGGGCCCGAAGGGACGTTTTCCTACTTTGCCGGGGTGGAATACCTCGGCCACAGCGGTGAATTCCGGCCCAAGCCGACATTGCATGAAGTCTTCACGGCCATTGTGCGCCAGGAAGCCGAACTGGGCGTGATCCCGCTGGAAAACTCCCTGCAGGGCACCGTTGGGCAAAGCCTGGATCTGTTTCTGCAGTTCGAGGTTCATGTCCAGGCGGAAATCTACTGCAAGATCAGCCACGCCCTGCTCTCCACGGCTCGGCAAATGGCCGACGTGAAACGGGTCTATTCCCATCCCCAGGCTTTGGAGCAATGTTCGGCCTGGCTGCGGGCCCATCTGCCCACGGCCGGCATCGTGCCCGCGGAAAGCACGGCCGCAGCGGGCCGCCGGGTCCTGGAGGAACCTGACAGCGCCGCCATCGGCCATGTCCGCCTCGGGCAGATGCTCGGCCTGACCACCCTGGCCCAGCGTATCGAGGATCAGCCGGACAACTGGACCCGCTTCCTGGTCATCGGTTCCGTTCCGGCCGGAGCGGGCAACCAGGACAAGACGTCCATCCTGTTCACCCTGCCGGACAAGCCCGGGGCCTTGGCCGCGGTCCTGAACCTGCTGGCCCGGGAAGGCATCAACATGAAAAAACTGGAATCGCGGCCGTTTCGCGGCGAGAAATGGAAATACGTCTTTTTCGTGGACCTGGAGTGCGACATCAGTCGCGAGGAATACCAGCAGGTCCTGGTGGACCTGCGCAACAACTGCCATACCCTGCGCATACTCGGCAGTTACCCCTCTGGTCCCTACCTGGACGTCACCGCCGACACATGATCTTTTTTCCTGAATCCAAGGATTTTCCATGACCACACAGCCATCTCCCGTCATTCTCCAGGCCCCGGCCTCCAAATCCCTGTCCCACCGCGCCCTCATCGCCGCAGCCCTGGCTCCGGGCAAATCCCACCTGTCCAATGTCCTGGAAAGCGAGGACCTGGAACGCACCCGGGACATTCTGGCCCTGGCTTCGGCACTGATCCAGCGTGATGAACCGGGCCGGCATACGGTCTCCGGAATGCCTCGCGGCCCGCTGGGCCGCCAGGGCCAGGAGGACCAGGAACCGCTGATCATGGACGTGGGGGAGTCGGGCACCACCTGTCGCCTCCTGACCGCGGTCCTGGCCGCGGGTCAGGGAATGTTCCGGATCCAGGGCCGGGGCAAGATGCACTCCCGCCCCATTGCCAGCCTGGTCCGGGCTCTGCGCACGCAGGGAACGGAAATCGACTACCTGGAACAGCAGGATTGCCCTCCCCTGCTCCTGCGGGCCGCGGGTCTGCCCGGCGGTGAAGTCTCCATCGATCTGGACGAATCCAGTCAGTACCTCTCCGGCCTGCTTCTGGCCGCGCCTTTGGCCCGATCCGCAATGACGATTCAAATAGGCGGAAACAAAGTAGTCTCCTGGCCCTACGTCGGTCTGACGTTGCAGATCATGGAACAATTCGGGGCAAGTTTCCAGGTCCAAAGCCTGCAACAGGAAGGTTGGACCGACGTGCCCTGGCAGAACCCAGGGGACGTGGTACCCGGACGCCTGCGCATCATCGTCCACCCTGGAGCGTATCAACCTCGGGACATGGCCGTGGAAGGCGACTGGAGCAACGCCTCGTACTTCTTGGCCGCCGGCGCGCTGAGCCGTGTTCCGGTGGGGCTGCGGGGGCTGAACATGGACTCTCTCCAGGGCGACCGGGCAATAGCGGACATCCTGGCCAGAATGGGCGCCAGGGTGACCTGGAAAGAGGACGAGGTCGTGGTTGCAGGCAGTCGGTTGCACGGCGTGGACCTGGACATGGGCCACTGCCCGGACCTGGTACCCACGGTGGCGGCCGTGGCGGCCCAGGCCGAAGGAACCACCACCATCCGCAACGTGGCCCACCTGCGGATCAAGGAAAGCGACCGTCTGGATGCCGTGGTCACGGAACTGACCCGTATCGAAACCAGGGCCACCCCCCTGGAGGACGGCATGCGTATCGAACCCGCGCCCCTTCCCGTAGGCCGACGCTTCGCCTTCAAGACCTACGGCGACCACCGCCTGGCCATGAGCCTCTCGCTTCTGGAACTGGCCGGAATCGGCGTGGAGCTGGACCAGCCGGGCTGCGTTGCCAAATCCTTTCCGGACTTCTGGACCCGCTGGGCGGAGATGAAAACAGGCCTGCACGCGGCCGGACAGGAGACGGCATGACGCTGACGACGGCTCAACCGTCCAGCTGGGATCACTCCGCTCCCGGCCGGATTTCCCGCTGCTGCGTGATCGGCGCCGGCGGGCGCATGGGCGGCCTGTTCGTTTCCCGCTTCAAGGAGGCCGGATTCGAGACGACCGGGCTGGACCAGCCCCTGGAAGCCCCGCTTCTGGCCGAGGTTTTGCCCGTCCAGGATCTCGTGCTCCTGGCCGTTCCCGCACCGGCCATGGAGGAAGTCCTGGCTAAATGCGCCCCGCATTGCAGGCTGGATTCCATCCTGATGGACATCTGCTCCGTGAAGATCCAGCCCCTGCGCCTGATGTTGGACCATCACCCGGGACCGGTGGTGGGCACGCACCCCCTGTTCGGCCAGGATCCCGGCGAGGAACCGCGCGTTGCCGTGATCCCGGGCCGCGACGAACAGGCCATGCAAATGGTCGCTCAACTGCTTCAGGGCCTGGGCTTTCAGACCTTTCCCACCACGGCGGAGACGCATGACCGGGCCATGGCCGCGATTCAGGGGCTGAACTTCGTGACCACCGCCGCCTATCTGGCTGCGTTGGCCGGGGATGACGCACTGCGGGACTTCCTGACACCTTCCTTTGAGCGCAGACTGGAGGCGGCCCGTAAGATGCTCACCGAGGACGCAGCCCTTTTCGCGGACCTGTTTGAGGCCAACCCCTACAGCCAGGACGCGGTCCGCCAATTTCGCTCCCACCTGAACATCGCCGCCGGCGGGGACGTGGACGTCCTTGCCCAGCGGGCCGGCTGGTGGTGGCGAAGCTCATAGTCCAGGGGAAGACCGGCCCAAAAGCTTGTGCATCATCACGACATTTGACTTCAAAAGCCGCCTTCCCCAGGGAAGGCGGCTTTTTTTTGTTGGGCAATCAACTGTCAGCTTTGAGAAGTTATCAGCACGCACTGTCATTATGCGATCAGCAGCAAGCAGATTTTACCACGAAGAGCACGAAGGACACGAAGGTCATGAAGAAATGATTTCTCTCTGGATGATTTGAATTCGCGAATGAACAGCGCAGTATTATTTATTTTGTCATCTGTCTCACTTCGTGCTCTTCGTGTCCTTCGTGGTAAAAAAACAAAACGCGAACCCAAACCAAGGAGAACGCAAATGCATATCGATCTGCCCCAGACGGGCCAATGGCTGGCCGCGGATGTTCAGACGCCCATCAGTCTGTTTCTCGGCCTGGTGGGCAAGCGCCCGGGGATCCTCCTGGAAAGCGCTGAAGTGGACGGTCGCCTCGGACGATACAGCCTGATTGCCTGGGATTTTCGGCTGCGCCTGAGCTGCCGGGAAGGCCGCATGGACGTTCAGACCCATGACTCCAGTCTCAAGGACTTGGAAAAGCTGGATGGTGAGGAATTCATCCCCGCCCTGCGCGAGATCATGGCCTCGCTGCGCATTACCCCGCAGGACGAGTTCGCGGACCTTCCACCACTGGTCAGAGGTCTCTACGGCTACTTCGGATACGGAATGGCCGGATTGTTCGAACCCAAGCTTGCCTCGCTGCTGCCTCCGTCCCAGGCCGACTGCTGCCTCGTTCTCCCCGGCCGGGTGGCCCTGTTCGACCACCTGCACCATCGCTGCTGCGTGCTGAGCCTCGACCCGGACCGCAACTCCGTGGAAGAACTGCAACAGGCTGTTCCGGACGAGCCGCCGGTGGTGGGCCAGGTCCGGCACATCCCCGAGGGCGATGAATTCATGGAACGGGTTCGCCGAACCAAGGAACTGATCCGCACCGGCGAAGTGATCCAGACCGTCATCTCCACCCGGTTCGAAGCGCCCTTTTCCGGCGAGCCCTTCGTGCTCTACCGGCGGCTGCGCCAGATCAATCCCTCCCCCTACATGTTTTTCATGCGCCTGCCCCGGCTGACCCTGCTGGGCTCCTCCCCGGAACTGCTGGTGCGCTGCGAGGGAGGCCTGCTCCAATCCCGCCCCATTGCCGGAACACGGCCCCGCGGGGAAACCGAGGCCTTGGACCGACAACTGGCCGTGGAACTGCTGGCCGATCCCAAGGAGCGGGCCGAGCACGTCATGCTCGTGGACCTGGGGCGCAACGACCTGGGCCGTATCGCTGCGCCGGGCTCTGTGGAGGTGGGCAAATACATGCAGGTGGAGCGGTTCTCCCATGTCATGCACATGACCTCCTACGTTCAGGCCCAACTGGCCGAAGGCAAGGATGCCCTGGACGTGCTCCAGGCCACCTTCCCCGCGGGCACGGTCAGCGGCGCGCCCAAGATCCGGGCCATGGAAATCATTGCCGAACAGGAACAACTTCCCCGGGGACCCTATGCCGGGGCAGTGGGCTGGCTGGGCTTGAATCCGGCAAGCGGAACGCGGCAAAACGAGGTCAACCTGGACACGGGCATCACCATCCGCAGCCTCTGGGTCCGGGACGGGCAGGTCCATTTTCAGGCCGGAGCCGGGATCGTATACGACTCCGACCCCGTCAAGGAATGGCAGGAATGCCACAACAAGGCCCGAGTGCTGTTGGAAGCCTTCAAACGTCAGGGAGGAAGCGATGTTTTTACTTATCGATAACTATGATTCATTCACATTCAACCTGGTCCAGGCGTTCCAGGTTCTGGGGCATTTTCCCCACGTGGTGCGCAACGACCAGCCCGGGTTGATGGATCTGGCCCAAAACCCGGATTTGCAAGCCGTGATCATATCTCCCGGACCCAGCCGCCCGGAAAACGCCGGACAATGCCTGGATTTTCTCAAGCTCCTGCCGACCACAATCCCTGTCCTGGGCATCTGTCTCGGCCACCAGATCCTGGGACATCATGCCGGGGCTTCCGTGGTGGTTGCCGACCGGATCATGCACGGCAAGACCTCCGCGGTGCTCCATACCGATGAAGGACTCTTCGCCGGACTGCCCCAGCCCCTGGAATGCGGACGCTACCATTCCCTGCTGGTCCGGGTGGAGGAAGCTCCGGATCTTCTGGAACGCACCGCCTGGACCGAAGAGGGCGAAGTCATGGGCCTGCGCTACAAGGACAGGCCGTGGTGCGGCGTGCAGTTCCATCCCGAATCCATCCTGACCCCTGACGGCCCCAGGCTTCTGGACAATTTTCTCAAGATGCAGCCCATTGCGGCCTAACCGAGGAGGACAAGTTATGACCGACAGCGTGAACGATATTCTTGAACAACTGGCCCGGCGACAGCCCCTGACGGACACCCAGGCCGACCGGATCTTCAACGCCCTGCTCCAGGGCGAACTGGGTCCAGCCCAGGCCGGCGCCTTTCTCATGGGTCTGCGGGCCAAGGGCGAGGACTCCACGGACCTGGCCGCCGGCGTGCGGGCCGGGTTGGATCATGCCCTCCCGATCCCCGGTCTGTCCGGCGTGCGCATCGACACCTGCGGTACCGGAGGGGACAACGCCTGCAGCTTCAACTGCTCCACGGCCGTGGCTCTGTTCCTGGCCGAGATGGGCTATCAGGTGGTCAAGCACGGCAACCGGGCCGTGTCCTCCTCCTGCGGCAGCGCCGACGTGCTCGAGGCTCTGGGCCTGCCCCTGGACACCGAACCGGAGCAGGTGGCCGACCACCTGGCGGCCCGCAAGTTCGTCTTTCTTTTTGCTCCGGCCTATCATCCGGCGTTCCGGCACATCATGCCCGTGCGCCGGGAACTGGGCATCCGGACCCTGTTCAATCTCATGGGCCCCCTGCTCAATCCGGCCCGCCCCACCCACCAGCTCATCGGCGTGGGCGACCCGGCTTTCCTGTTCATCATGGGCGAAGCCCTGCTGCTCACCGGCGTGGAGCGGGCCCTGGTGGTCCATGGAGCCGGAGGCTACGATGAGCTGACCACCTTTGGTCCGGCCCGGTGCTACATCATCAAGGACGGCATCATGGAAAAGACGGCCATCAACCCGCAGAAGCTGGGGTTTGCGCGCCATGCTCCGGAAGACGTCACCGTGAAGGACAAGGACCATGCCGTGGGCGTGATGCGCGAAATCCTGGCCGGCAACGGCCCCAAGGCCATGGCCGAAATGGCGGCCCTGAACCTGGCCGCCTGCCTCTACCTCCTGGAAGAGGGCAAAACCCTGATCGAGTGCGCGGAGCTGGCCCGGGACGCGGTCAAAAAGGGTGTCGGCAGCCGGGTGCTCCATGCTTGAAAAATTCCGCCGCGCCAAGGAAGCCGAAATCCAAAAGCTGCAACGGATGGTCGCAGCCGGGACGCCTCCGGAACCGCTCTCCATTGCAAGACCATCCCTGCGCCAGGCCCTGCTGGACCACGGCCCAGGAGCCGTGATCGCCGAATACAAGCGCGCCTCGCCCAGCAAAGGCTTGATCAATGCGACATGGACCCCGGTTCAGGCAGCCGAGGGCTATGCCCGGGCCGGAGCCGCGGCCCTCTCCGTGCTCACCGAGGAAATCCACTTCCAGGGCAGTCTGGATTTTTTGCCCATCATGGCCGATACCGGCCTGCCCGTCCTGCGCAAGGATTTTCTGCTGCACCCGCTGCAGGTCCTGCAAACCGCCGCCACCCCGGCCTCGGCCTTGCTGCTGATCGCCCGGATGCTCACCCTGGCGGAGCTGGAAGCCATGCTCGGCGCGTGCCGGGAGCATGGCCTGGAAGCCGTGGTGGAGGTCTTCGACGCCGCCGATCTGGAGAAAGCCAAGGCCGCCGCCTCGAACATCATTCAGGTCAACAACCGGGACCTGGACAAGTTGACCACGGAATTGCGCATTTCCGAGGAACTGATCAGGCACAAATCTTCCGATGAAGCCTGGATCAGCGCCAGCGGCATGAACTCGGCTCGGGACATGCGCCGGATGCGCAATGCCGGCTTCGACGGGCTGCTCATCGGCACGCGATTGATGCAGGAACCGGATCCGGGCCTTGCCCTCGCTCAGCTGCTGGAGGAACTGCATGCTGCCTGAATTCCGAGTCGTCCATCATTCATCAGGACGGCGACGGCCGTTGATCAAGATCTGTGGATTACGTCGGCCCGAAGATGTCCTGCTTTGCGACGAAATGGGCGTGGACTGGACCGGCTTCATCTTCCATCCGCCCAGCCCCCGCTCTGTCGACCCGAAGCTCGTGGCCGGCTTGCCCAAAGGCCAGGCGGCACGGGTCGGTGTTTTCGTCGACCAAAGCGCGGAGGAAGTACTCAGGATCATGGAAATGGCCGGGCTGGATCTGGCCCAATTGCATGGCGGGCAGGACCGGAAATTCTGCGCCGCCGTGGGCGCTAATCGGGTCATCCGAGTCTTCTGGCCGCAACGCTACGCGAGGCGAGAGCTTCTGGAACAGGATCTGGACGCTTACGCTTCGGTCTGCCGCTGGTTTCTCCTGGATGCCGGAACCAGCGGCGGCGGGCATGGAGCAAGTCTGGACTTCGCCGGCCTGCACGGCCTGAACTCCCCCAGCCCCTGGCTGCTGGCCGGGGGGCTGGGTCCGGAAAATATCCGCCAGGCCCTGGACCAGTGTACACCCGACGGACTGGATTTGAATTCGGGAGTTGAAGTCGCTCCGGGAATGAAGTCCAGGCTGAAACTGGAAATGGCAATGTGGAAGATCAATGCAGCCAAACCGGTAACAGACCAGTGAAGCAGCTGATGGAGCACCTCATGAGGATTTACACAGGATAGTGGTAACTGCACAAGAATTGAGGCGAGCATGGCCTGGATGCCCGCCTTCGCGGGCATGACGAGCTTAATGACAGCATCTTTGCAACTACTCAGCAGAGCCAGAAAAAGACCTGGATACCGGCTTTCGCCGGTATGACTAGCGTGGGAAAGGCTTGCCCAGATACGTCATTCCGGCGAAAGCCGGTATCCAGTGCTGGAGAATGATCATGCACCGTATGTGCTGGGTAGTGCGTACCTTTTTAATGTCATTATTGCTAAGGCGGGAATCCAGGTGCATGGTAGCTATCAGGCTGTACCCGAATTTTATACAGTTTCGGATATTATTATCGAGAATGTTCTTCAATCTGTGTCAATCTGTGTCAATCCGCAAACAAAAATCTTAACAACCGTATCACGTGGACAATTAAGGAGAACCGATGAAAAAAGGATATTTTGGCGATTTCGGCGGGCGATTCGCGCCGGAGCTGCTCATGCCGCCGTTGTTGGAGTTGGAAGAGGCCATGGAACGGATCATGCCCACCGAAGCCTTTGCACGGGAACTTGGTGATCTGCTGGAACACTATGTCGGTCGCCCCACGGCCTTGTACCATTGTGCGCGCCTCTCGAAAGAGCTTGGCTTCGGCGTCTGGCTCAAACGCGAGGATCTGGCCCATACCGGGGCGCACAAGATCAACAACACCGTAGGCCAGGCCCTGCTGGCCAAGCACATGGGCAAGACCAGGCTGGTGGCCGAAACCGGCGCTGGGCAGCACGGCGTGGCCACGGCCACGGCCGCGGCGCTGCTTGGCCTGGAATGCCTGGTGTACATGGGAGCCGAGGATGTTGTCCGCCAGGCCCACAACGTTCAGCGCATGGAACTGCTGGGCGCTCGCGTTCAGCCCGTGGAGTCCGGCAGCCGGACCCTGAAGGACGCCATCAATGCAGCCATGCGCCACTGGATCGCCGAGCAGGAGCAGACCCATTACTGTCTCGGCTCCGCCGTGGGACCGCATCCGTTCCCGCTCCTGGTGCGCGAACTGCAGGCCGTCATCGGCCGCGAAGCCCTGGAGCAGTTCCGGCGACGGACCGGCGGTCTTCCCAACCGGGTCGTGGCCTGCGTGGGCGGGGGATCCAACGCCATCGGCATGTTCCATGCCTTTGTTCCCCACCCGGAAGTCGCGCTGATCGGGGTGGAGGCCGCGGGTGACGGATCACCGGGCTGCTGTCATTCCGCCACCCTGAGCACCGGAACCACCGGCGTGCTGCACGGAACCATGACCAGGCTCCTGCAGACCCCGGAGGGTCAGATCCTGCCGTCCCATTCCCTGGCTCCCGGCCTGGACTACCCCGGCGTCGGACCGGAGCATGCTCACCTGCAGGCCCTGGGTCGCGCCGAGTATGTCAGCGTCACTGACGATCAGGCCCTGGCCGCCTTCATGCGCCTTGCCCGGACCGAAGGCATCCTCGCGGCCCTGGAAAGCTCCCACGCCCTGGCCTATGCGGTCGGTCTTTCCGGCACCCTGCCTGCCACCGAGAACGTGGTCATCTGCCTCTCGGGCCGCGGCGACAAGGATCTGGAAATCGTCCGCGCCGCCTTGTCCAAAAGCAAATAAATAATCGCGAAATCCATCACGACACTCTCAACATCCTGGAGCATCAACAATGTCCCACAATCTTCTGACCCAAAAAATCGAACAGGCAAAATCCCAGGGCCGCAAGGCCGTGATGCCCTACCTCCCCGCCGGGTATCCGAACAAGCAGGATTTCTGGGCGCACATCCAGGACCTGGACGCCGCCGGAGCGGACATCATCGAGATCGGCGTGCCCTTCTCCGATCCCGTGGCCGATGGACCCATTGTCGAACAGGCGACCTTGCGCTGCCTGGAACAGGGCATATCCCTGGATTGGATTCTGGATGAGTTGCGTCTACGACGTGCTTCCGTCAACGCCGGAATCGTCCTGATGGGTTACATGAATCCCTTTCTGCAATACGGCATCCCCAAGCTGGCCAGGGAAGCCTCGGAAGCCGGCGTGAACGGCCTGATCATCGCGGACCTGCCCTTTGAGGAAAGCGCGGAAATCCGGGAGGACCTGCTGGCGCACGCCATCGACCTGATCCCCCTGGTCGGCCTGAACAGCTCGCCGGAACGGTTGCGCATGCACGCCGACAAGGCAACGGGTTTCGTCTACTTCGTCTCGGTCATGGGCACCACCGGCGAGCGAGCCTCCCTGCCTCCGGAACTGCAGTCCGCCCTGATCCAGGCCAGATCAATATTTTCCATCCCCCTGGCCCTGGGCTTCGGCCTGCATTCACCCAACCAGCTCCAGGGCGTGGAAGAGTCGGTGGACGGAGTTGTCATGGGCAGCTCGCTGATTCGGCACATCGCGGAAACAGGGCGAGTGGGAAGTTTTTTAAGCCCCTGGATGAATTGACACTGTCTCTTGTGAGAGACATGAAAATCAGCTTGTTTGATGATCTGAAATAGTTACTGTTCAGCCATGTTCCGGCTTGTCTCGATTTTTCGGCCTCGCAACACCTTCACCGGCTTCGTAGCATCGGACCATTGCTCGGATAAACATCCATGGGCGCTTCAGGCGTTGGGCAATGGTTCGATGAACGAATCCTGGCTCAGTCAGAGAGGCGATGCCAAAAATCAAGACAAGCCGGAACACTCCGAGTTTATCATGAAAGCGCTGAATAGTTACCTGGAATAAGCCGTCGAGTCATTGCCGGATGCTCACTCTCAAGGTGCCAACCCGCGCTTTGGTTTGCTGACGGCCGCATGGCAAAGCCAGCCAAGCATGAAACAGATGCTTTCCAACAATTTTGTAGCACTCGTTGCTTTTTTCACATAGACCTCGTACATGTCGCCGAAACTACGCCGCATGGGATACCATAGCACAATCAGAATCCATTACGACGCTACCTGGAGGAAATGATGAAAAAGGCTATGACTGGACTTGCCGTTATTCTCGGTTTTCTGCTGGTTTGTTTTCTGCCATTGATCACCGGCGCCCAGGCGCCTGTCAACGCGAGTTACGTCGGCAGCAAGCAATGCGCGGACTGTCACTATGATCAGTATGCAAACTTCATCGAACATTCCAATAAATCCAAATCCGATCATAGCGTGCGTCTGATGGCGCCGAAGCTGACCCCCGAGGAACTGCGGGAATGTTACGGCTGCCATACCACGGGATATACCCGTCCCGGCGGGTTTCGCAGTTTCGAGGAGACCCCTGATCTCGGGCATGTCGGCTGCGAAGGCTGTCATGGACCTGGCTCCGTGCATGTGCTTACCGGTGATCGAGCCGATATCCGAGGCAGCCTGACCATTGAGATTTGTCGGCCCTGCCACGAAGATGAGCGCGTTCGGGTAATCAATTACAAACCCCTCCTTCATGCCGGCGCCCACTAAGAGAGGATGTGATCATGCAAATACTCCGCGCCTCCCTGGGAACCAAAATCCTCGTCCTGGTCAGCATCCTCACGGCAACGGTCTTCACTGCCTTATTTCTCGTCAACTCCTACTGGCAACGCAGCGACGCCATGAGTCAGATCGACCGCATGGGCCTGCGCGTCACCGACCTCCTGCAACTGGCCATCGAGGAGCCGATGCTCATCGGCGACGATGCCGGCACGCGAGCCCAGTTTGCGAAAGTCGCGGGTTTATATTCGGACGTGGATATTTATCTGACCGACTTTCGCGGCAACATCACCTACTCCACGCAGCATGAGGTCATTCGCCGAGACATGCTTACAGTGGTTGACCATGATCAGATTCGCGAGCTGCTGCAAGACGGTTTGCTTCGGGAAACCGATCGGGAAGTGCTTATCGAACAGGCGGAAGCCACCAAATACGTCCGTCTGCGCTCCATCCCCAACGAGCCAAGTTGTTATCACTGCCATGGATCATCCCAGCCGATATTGGGCGCCATGCTCGTGTTTCAGGACGTCAGCGAGGATATCGCGATCCTTAGGGACCATCAGGTCAAGGGAGCGGCCTTGTCCGCCGGCGGTTTCGCCATTCTGCTGATCGGTCTGCTGGTCTTCATGCGCAGGGCGGTGGTGGGAAAAATCGCCACACTCAGCTCCGCCAGTCAGAAAATCAGCCAGGGCGACTATTCCGTCGAGTTCGAGGTCACGGGGGCCGATGAACTGTCGCAACTCGCCGGCAACCTGCAATTCATGGTTCGCGGCATTCAGAATCAGTTGGAATACAACAAGGGGGTTCTGGAAGGGATTGCCGTGGCCATGTACGTCACGGACAAGGACGAACGGATCCAGTTCATGAACGACCAGGCCCTGCAACTGCTCGGCAAATCCAGGGAAGACGTGGAAGGACGAACGGCCGGCGAAATCATGCGTGGTCAAGCCGGCGTCGGTGCGGCTTCGGAGGTTCTGCGCGAGGGCAAGCTGATCAAGGGCAAACGCGAATACCAGCACCCCAATGGCCGACTGGTGCCCATCTACCGGGAAGTTTCACCGCTCAAGGATGCCCAGGGGCAGGTGGTGGGGGCCATCGGCGTGCTGATCGACCTGAGCCAGGAAGAGGAAGCCAAAACACGAATCCAGAATCAGCAGGACAATCTTTTGACCGTTGCCCGGGATGTCACCGAGGTGGCCCTCAATCTCTCTTCCGTGGCTCATAAATTGTCCGGTCAGATCAGCACGGTCAATGAACGGATCGGGCATACCGAGCAGCAAACCACCCAGGCGGCCACGGCCATGAACGAGATGACCACCACGGTCATCGAAGTGGCCCGTAATTCCGCCAGCACCGCCGATGCCGCGGCCCGGGCGACCCAAAGCGCCAAGGAAGGCGGCGAAGGTGTCCGAGGAACCGTGGAGGACGTCAAGAAAGTGGCCCAGGACACGGATATTCTTTCCCGTTCCCTGAATGACTTGGCTCACCGGGCCGAGGACATCGGCCAGGTGCTCGGCGTCATCAACGACATCGCCGACCAGACCAATCTCCTGGCCCTCAACGCCGCCATCGAGGCGGCTCGCGCCGGAGACGCAGGTCGCGGATTCGCCGTAGTGGCCGATGAAGTGCGCAAACTGGCCGAACGGACCATGCAGGCGACGAAACAGGTGGAGGAAGTGATCACCACCATCCAGAACAGCACCCGGGACGCGGTGCGCAAGATGGAACAAACCCGCCAGGTGGTGGACGATACGGCCAAGAAGGCCCTGCTCACCGGCGAGGCCTTGCAGTCCATCGTCTCCCAATCCGAGTCCATCGCCGACATGGTGACCACCATTGCCACCGCCGCGGAGCAGCAATCCGTCACCAGCGATGAAATCAACGAGAACATCAGCCAGGTCAGTCAGCTCTCCATGGCCAACAGCCAGGAAATCCAGACCGCGAACCTCGATATCCAGGAGATTGCCCGCATGTCGGATCAATTGAGCGAACTGGTCAAACGATTCAAGGAAAGCTGATCAATCAATGAAAGACTACGACAGTTTCCAGAAACTTCTGGACGAACAGTATTGCTGGCCCGCGGTGTATCCTTTCAAATTCATCGTACCCAGGGCGAGTTCCGAAAAACTGCTGGCCGTGTTCGAGTCCCGGGAGGGAGTGAGCGTGCGCGAATCCGGCAAAGGCAATTACATCAGCGTGACTGCCAATGTAGTCATGCCCTCCAGTGCCAGTGTGATCGCGGTCTATGAAGCTGTAGCGGACATCGAGGGGATCATTTCTTTGTAGGTACCCTTTGTAGATACCGGGGACATGTTCGCCCGCGGAGGCGATCAAACAACAGGCCGTTGGCATTTTTCATTGCCAACGGCCTGTTTGTTTATGCAGGAGTAACTATTCAGTTCATCCGGAGGGTGGTCATTTACCTGCACTGGATTCCGGCGTTCGCCGGAATGACTTATCGTGACAAGCTGTATCTATACAGTCATACCGGCGAACGCCGGTATCCAGATCTTTTTCGCGGATTTTGCTGAATAGATACATGCAGGATTCAATTCTTTGCTATCCCAGGGGCGTGTTCTCCACCAGATCCCAGACCCCGCAGGGGCAGCATTTGCCGCAAAAACCGCAGCCGATGCATTTCTCCGGATTGGCCAAACGTTCGTATCTGCCGTCGCCCAGATCCTTGCGCTCGATGGCCGCCGCAGGGCAGACCACGTCGCACAGGCTGCAGTCCATGCAAGAACCGCAAGACGAGCACTGTGAGGCGCACTGGTTCAGGTCGTTGTATTCCGTGATCCGGGGATCATAATATTCCAGGGTCATCCGCGAATAGTCGATGCGTTCGGAGGATTCGCTGTACTCGATGGAGTAGTCCTTCAGCCAGGAAGAATCCATCGACGGACGCTTGCCCGTGGCGATTTCATCGATGATCCCGGCCGCCTTGCGGCCTGCGCCGATGGCGTCGGTGAGCAGGCCTGGCTTGACGATGTCCCCAATGGCAAAAACCTGCGGGTCGGAAGTCTGATTATTCTCATTGACCAGGACAAAACCCCGGTCCGTGGCGATGGCTTCGGGCAAAAATCCCAGATCGGGCAGGTCGCCGATGGAGATGACCACGGTGTCCGCCGGGATCACCTCCCCGGTGGTCAGCATCACGCCTTCGGGAGTGATTTCCTTGGTGAAGCATGGATACCGGAAAACCGCGCCGGCGCGTTCCGCGGCCTTGCGCTCTTCGCCGAAGGATGCCGGTTCCTGGATGTCGATCAGGGTGATTTCGTCCGCGCCCAGGCGGTGCCCCTCGGTGGCCACGTCGCAGCCCACATTGCCCGCTCCGATGATCACCAGCCGTCGACCCACGGGTTGATTGTCCAGCTTGGCGTTCTTCAGGAAGGTCAGGGCCGGCACGATCCGTTCCGCGCCGGGGATGGGGATGGTCCTGGGTTTCTGGGCGCCCGTGGCAATGACCACAAAGTCGAAATCCGCCTTCAGTTGATCAAATTCCTTGTGGGAAAGGTTTTGCTGCAGATGAACATGGGGCAGGATTTGACGGGCACGCTCGACTTCCGCCTCCAACACCTCCTTGGGAATGCGCTGTTCGGGAATGGCCGTGGCCATCTTGCCGCCGAGCACCTTTTCCATGTCGTAAATCCAGGTATCGTGTCCCTTGAGCCGGAGTTGCCAGGCCACGGAAATGCCTGCCGGTCCGCCGCCGATCACCGCCACGCGAGTGCCGCTCAACTCCGGGAGTTTGGGCGGCTTCGATCCGACGCCTTTCCTGCCCAAATCCGTGATGTCCACGGGCTGCAGCCCTCCGGCCACGCCCTTGGTGCAGCCCTGCATGCACAAATGCGGGCAGAGGTATCCGCAGATGGTGGCCGGAAACGGAGTGAAGGCCAGGGCCACGTCCACTGCCTCGTCCACCTTGCCTTCGCGAATCAAACGCCAGCGCTCCTGAACCGGCATGCCCGTGGGACAGGCGGCCTGACATGGGGCGAGATACTTGCGATGCTCCCAGACCGGCACATAGCGGCGCAAGTCTCCGGTGGTGATCAGGGGGATCGGGCTGCGATCCAGGTTGGTCAGATCACCGATCATGCCGCCGCGGCCCAATTCTCTGTCCCAGATATCGCGGCGAAACTCAGTGATTGAGCGGCGCTTTGCCCCGATCTTTTCCATTGGCGTGCGTGCGCTCAGACACTGCCACTCTTCACGGATCGTGAGCCCAGCAAGAAGCTCCTTGCGATGCACCTTGTCGAGGAAAATCTCCATGTTCGTGGTCAGCCACTGCCATTCCTCGTCGGATATGGGCGTCAGCTTGGCGTCCGCCTGGCTGTAGCCATGAATGGGACCGCGAAAGAAAATTTTCCCGCCGACCATGCCCACGCAGGGACGATAGCCCAGCACGTTGGAGGGATCCTGCGCCTCGTGACCGCAAACAACGGCAATCCCCCCGGCCATGAACTCGGCGAAGTAATCCCCCGTCGACCCCAGAACCCACAATTCCGGATGGGAAAATCGCGGGTTGAACTTGGTCATGGTCATGCCCCGGGAACCAATGGGACCGGCGACAAAAACCTTGCCCTGGGCCATGGCGTTGCAGGCGCCGTTGGTGGCATAGCCATGGACGATGATTTCCGCCCCGGCATTGAGCCAGCCGATGTCGTCGGACGCCGGGCCGTGAATTTCAATGGTTGTTCCCGGCGAACCCATGGATCCGGTGCGCTGGCCGGATGAACCGGTAATCCGCACGTTGATCGGCTTGCCTTCCGGCTGAAAAAGCCGCCCGCCAATACCATGCTGACCTCGGGCCTCAACTTCCAGGTCACAGGCGCCGTTGCGCACGGCCTCCTGAATGCGCTCTTCCAGAATCCGGGAAGAAACCCGCCCTGTCTCGTCTTTACCGGCGATGCGTACTGCTTCTGCGTTGCTCATATATGCCTCGTCAAGAGATATTTCCGTTCACGGACGTTATGGATGAACGGTTCACGTTTTCCTGGGTAGAGTATCGAAAAAAAATTGCGTAAGTATTCAGCAATTAAAATAAAGACTTGTATTTGATTTAATGTTGTTTTTCACCACGAAGAGCACGAAGAACACGGAGGATACAGGAAACAAACATCTGATGTTGCACCTCGCATTCATTCACAATTACCACAATGGAAACTCAGCCTTCGTGTCCTTCGTGCTCTTCGTGGTCGATCATCATGAACACGGATCAGCTGAGTTGTTACATCAAGCGCAACTGTCGCGGATCGTCGCTGGCCCTCGTTGCTCGTGCAACGAAGGCCGACTGAACCGCAAAATCAATCCCTACACCACGTACTTGATTTGCAGCCTTTCCGCCGCGGCCTTGTCGGCAATGCCCAAAGCATCGGACATCCCGATGGGCAGGGAGGTGGAGCGGCCCAGGGGAGCGACGATTTTCTTGAGTTCCGTGTCGAACCCGACGAACACGTCCACCACCCGCTCGGCCACCTGTTCCGGGTCCAGGCGGCGATACAGCCGCGGATCCTGGGACGTGATGCCCTTGGGACAGCGGCCGATGTTGCAGATGTTGCAGCGATCGCCCTCGGATCCGAGACAACCGGCCGCGGCCTGCATGATGTACTTGCCGATCTGGACCGCGCTGGCCCCGAGCATGATCAGGGCCGCGGAGTTGGCCGCCAGGTTGCCGTTCTTGCCCGCTCCGCCGCCGGCAATGATGGGCAGCTCGTTCTGTTTGCCCAGCTTGACCAGGTTCAGATAGCAGTCCCGCAGATTGGAGGCGATGGGATGGCCCATGTGGTTCATGGACACGTTGTAGGCCGCGCCGGTGCCGCCGTCCTCGCCGTCGATGGCCAGCCCCGCGGCATAGGGATTGCGGGTCAGATTGTTCAGCACGGAAAGCGACGTGCTGGAGGCGGAGATCTTCGGATATACCGGCACCCGGAAACCCCAGGCCATGCTCATGGACTGGATCATCTTGGCCACGGCTTCCTCGATGGAGTACTTGGTCTGGTGCGTGGGCGGGCTGGGCAGGCTGACGCCGGGCGGCACGCCGCGGATCGCGGCAATGAGCTGGTTGACCTTGTGCCACTGGAGCAGTCCGCCGTCGCCGGGTTTGGCGCCCTGACCGTACTTGATTTCCACGGCGCAGGGGTCTTCCTTCATGTGCGGAATGGCGTGAATGATCTCATCCCAGCCGAAATAGCCGCTGGCGATCTGGAGAATGACGTACTTCATGAAGCGCGAGCGCAGCAGCCGGGGCGGACATCCCCCCTCGCCGGTGCACATGCGCACGGGCATGCCCAGCTCCTCGTTGAGATAGGCCACCCCCATCTGCAATCCTTCCCACATGTTCGGGGACAAGGCTCCGAAGCTCATGGAACCGATCATCAATGGATAGATTTCCCGGACCGGCGGCATCCAGCCCTGCTCCCGGCGGGCCTTGAGCGCTTCCGCCGGAGGCAGAATGCGTCCAACCAGCGTGCGCAGCTCGAACTCATGGCGTCCGGCGTCCAGGGCCGGGTCCGTGAGCATGGAGATGCGCATGAACTTGATCTGATCCAGAACGCTTTCCCCGGCATTGCGCCGGCCGCCGCGGGTTCTCGGCTGACCGCCCCTGTCGCGATGATAGCGCAACGTGTCCATGCTTTCTGACTTCAGCGGCCGGATGGCGTTGTTCGGGCAGACCATGTTGCAGGTGGCGCAGCCGATGCACGCATAGGCCGGATCCGTGCGCTGCCGGATGCCGTAATAGACGTTGGAACTGGAGGTGGGCTTTTCCCGCAGGCCCAGGGGCGGCGTGACGATGGTCCGCTTGCGGAAGGTACCCAACTCGATGGAGTTGACCGGGCATACCGCCGTGCATCTCCCGCACAGGGTGCAGGTATGGATATCCCAGTTGATCTGCCAGGGAAGGTCGCGTTGACTTAATGTAGATGGGGTAACGGCTGCGTTTGCCGGCATATTCGAATCTCCTGACAATCGGGTGACACAATGGCCGTGTCAAGGTGCATGGGTTGAAAATCCTTGGATTTGTCGCGTTCCGGAATGGCCGCGTCCAGTCCGCAGGACTCGGACGAGAAGGCGTACAGGCCTGGCCTGCCGCCGACAATGCCGGGACGCAGTTTCTTGCGGTCCTGGACCATGAACATGGTCTTGTCCGGCAGACAGCCGATGACGCAGTTCGGGCCGTCAATGATCAGCCGCCGGCAAGCCTGCTTCAGTGTATGCAGAAAATCCCGGTCCGGATGAGCTTCCAGATCTTCAGCCTGAAGCGGGGTGATCACGTGCTTGTAGGCTTCCAGGCCGAGCCCGAGTCCCTTGAGGGTAAAATGGAGGATATGGGTGAACACCTCGGAGTCGGATTGGTATCCTTCATAGCCGGGAACGCCCTGGGTGCTCAAATATTCCTTGATGGGCACAAAGGCTGTGTTCTCGCCATTGGTCATGGTGGACACGCCCTGGATGAAAAAGGGATGACACGCGTACAGATTGATGCCGTAGTTGGTGTTCTGCCTGCCCTGAGCAAGTATCCGCCCCGCGAACAGTTCCTCCCGGTCCAGGCCAAGATATTGGCCAATTTCCATGGGATCGCCGACTTCCTTGATCATGATCACGTCCGGCCAGAAACTGAAGACGACCATGTCCTCCTCGGCCTGGCCCATGTGGCGCAACGCCAGCCGGGTCTTGGTCAATTCCTGTTCGCGAACCGTCGGCTCCAGGTCCTTCCAGTGCGCCGGAGGTTCGTAGACCTGGCTCAGATAGATTTCCCTGCGGGGAGTGCCCGGAGGAGTCTCTTTCATGTTCAAGGTCAGTTGAAATTTGGGAACAAACCCTTTCTCGGCCATGACGGTGTCCAGACGGCGCAGGCCATTCTGGGTGAAAATGCCGGAAAGGATGGGCAGGTCTTTGAATTCCTGGAAAGGACCGGAAAGATCAGTCAGAAAAAGACCGATTCCCGAACCGTCGTGACCTTCCTTCATCACATCCAGCGCCTCAATGGCCCGCATTGGCGATACGGGCTGGGAACTGGTCAGAGAGAATAAGCGGCACATGGGTAAACTCGTTCATTGAGGTGAGAACAGTACATCAACTTGATGACGCAAGACGATTGCCGACTGAAAGTTGAAAAGCAGCATAACAAATACCCGCAATATGGAGCATGAAATGGCACCTGAAATTCCCACAAAGATACAAAAATGTATTAACAGGAGTCAGGGCTTTCAGCAAGAAGCCACATAAATGTGTGAGACAGACAAAAAAACATCCGCCCCATGCCGGATATCACCAAAAACAGGAGCATAAATAATGATACGCCATATCCATTTTTTTCAGGAAAACGTACAAAAATGCAGACTTATGATGACAGTTGCCATTTTTGAAACATCTCTAACGAATGCTTCTCTTCATGGCAAGGTTTTTCTTTCAGGATTTGTAAAAGCTTTCGTAATTTCTCAGCACTTTTCATGACAAACTTGGATTGTTCCGGCTTGTCTCGATTTTTGGCATCGCTCAGTCTGACTGAGCCAGGATTCGTTCATCGAACCTTTGCCAATCGCCTGAAGCGCCAATGGATGTTTATTCGAGCAATGGTTCGATGTACGAAGCCGGCAAAGGAGTTGCGAGGCCGAAAAATCGAGACAAGCCGGAACGAAGCTGAATAGTACAAGCTTTCAGGGAGGGGCTCAGGGATTGTCGCCCAGGAATGGCGTTCTCGTTGATAAACACCACGGGTCCTGGTAGAGGAGTTGGGTACAGTATCGGTAAAAGCCGCTGCATGCCTGTCATAGTCCGTAATGCAATGCTTTAGGAGGTCGTCTCATGGATGTCGCCGTTGTGGTCGATCAAATAGCCAATTTGCAGATCCTGAACCAGTTCCTGCTTTCGTTGTTTCTCCTCATTCCCATGGTCCTGGTGGCCAGGACGGCCGTGGCCGGGACCCGCTATTCGCCTATCCTGATCATCGTCATTTTCGGGCTGACCATGGGTTACGTGCTGGTGGCCAGCGGCGTATCCACTCCCGGCTTGCCTCAGTTTTCACTGATCGACCTTGTCAGCCGAACGACCATTGTCGCCTTGACGGTCTCCTTTTTCGTGGGAGGGCAGGAACTGCGGAAGATCCTGGGCGGTGTTGAACTTGATCCGGACGACATGGTGGTTCCCTCCACGGAAGAAACCGTTTTGGGTACGGGGCGCACCCAGCTTGTCTTCATCATCCGTTCTTTTTTCCTGTTGATTGGAATCGAGGCCTTGTACCGCCTGATCGTGGGTCTGAGTTTCAGCGATCTCAGCCGGTTCTATCCGCTGATTGCCTATCTCGGGCTGGTGGGCGCCGTGATCCTCATCGATCACAAGGCCAAAGTGGCCAACAAGCGCCTGTATATCAAGATGGGGCTGGTGGAAGTGGCTGCCATTCTCGGCATTCTTCTGGTGTCGTATACCATTGCGATGTGGATCAGGCCCGTCATTGCCCTGCCCCAGATCTTTTTTGCCATGATCATTGCCGCCGGTCTTGGAGCGTTGATGTATCGCTGGCGTTTCGGGCCGACTATCCGGGCCCTGCTGTTTGCCGGAATTCCCGTTGTTCTGGCCGCCAATTTCATGATCGGCGGATCCCGAATCACCGAAGCCTTTGCCATCACCGGCATGAACGCCGTCCTGGCGTATGGTTTTTTCGGGCAAATGTTCTGGATGTTCGGCGGAATCGCCTTGCTGATGCTGTTCGGTAAAACCAATCAGGCCCGCAACCTTGCTCCGGGCATGGCCGGCGCCTTGTCCCACTCCGGATTGACCGGCGCCTGTACGGCTGGAGACCTTGGCAAAACGGCTGCCTACCGGGCGCCGATCATGATCAACATCCCTTTTTTCGGCCATATTTTCGTTTTTTCAGTGCTGGCCATGAGCGCACAAGTTGACAGACTGATCATGTGGCCGTCCCTGCTCATAGTTCTGGTCGGCATCCTGCTGACCGTCTACTCCATGCGGACCATGGGCAGAGCCGGCGGGAAGGACGCCAGCGAGGTCAAGGGATTGATGCAATTTTCCTTTGGCTGGCAGCTCTGCGCCGTATTCGGCGGATTCGTCCTGCTCAGCATCGTCGGCATGCCTCTGGGGTTTACGGCCATGGCCGTATCTTCAGGCATTTCCCACTTTGGTCTGTTCGCCGCCACCCAGGGCGGCATGTTCGGCGAGGAAGCAGCCCTCTTGATTCCCTTCATTTTCTCCATGCCGTTCCTCGTCCACCCCGTCGTTTTTTTCATGTTCGGGCGGGCCATGGAAAACGAAGGTGAAATGCCGAGAACGCCGGTCTTCATCCTGGCCGCCGTTGGATTTTTGGGAATCCTGTATTCAATGTTTGCGGTATAACAAATAAACGGAGTAACTATTCAGCACATACGGTGCATGACCATTCCCCAGCACTGGATTCCGGCTTTCGCCGGAATGACGTATCGGAGCAAGCCGTTTCCATGTTAGTCATACCGGCGAAAGCCGGTATCCAGATCTTTTTTCTGACTCTGCTGAGTAGTTACAAAACTGATTCCATTATCGCGTAATTCGCCTGGGGTTGGGCTTGCCCATTGCGTGGCGTTTGCCCAGGTACTATCCGACTGGGTCAGGGCTGATGCACGGTAATCAGCACAATGCCCCACAGGGCGATGACCACACCAACCACCTGGGCTCTGGTCATGTTTTCCTTGAAAAAAACCCGCGCCAGAAACATGGTCGGCGCGGGAGAAAGGGCGACGACCACGGCAATGATGGAGACCAGACTGTCCTGAATCGCCAGTAAAAAAAACAGGACTCCGAGGGACTGCAGCACTCCCGCCGAGACAATATGGGGCAGGTTTTGCCGTTGAAAAATCAGGAGTGATCTTGTCGCAGCGAGCACGACCCCGGTAGTCGCAACCGCGGCAATGCTCGCTGCGAAAACCGGCCACATGATATTGCCGTGCATGCTTGCCTGCTTCATGAAGATGCCGAGCAGGCCGAACCCGATGCCGGCCAGAGTTGCCCCCAACAAGCCCGGGGTTTTTAGAATCTCGCCCAGACGTCCCGCAATGACCAAAGCAGTGACTTGACTCCTTCCCCCCGGATTTGTTCCCGCTGGGGCCAACGCCCGTTTGGGGACATGCGACATGATGCCCACGGCGATGATGACGCAGAATATGCCCCAGACAGCCATCCATGTGGGGCGTTCTCCAAGGGCGAGGCCAAGTGCAAACGGCACCACCGCCGACCAGATCGCCGTGATCGTGGCCACAATCCCCATGTTCCCCATGGCCAGAGCCCGATAATACGCAAAAATCGACAACGCGACGACAGCACCTGCAACGGATCCCCACCCGACAGCCAAGACCGTTGGCTGTTCCCTGATCAGGCCCAGGACGACCCCGAACATCACCAATCCCGTCAATTGGGAAAGAAAGGTCACCGTCAGCGCGGGCGACCTCCGCGATGCCAGACCAGCGCTGAAATCCGCCGCTCCAAATGCGACGGCGGCTAAAAGTGCGAGCAATATGTCCATGTCTTTCTCTTTTCCTCATTTCCGCATTTAAGAATTTTTATCAAAGGAATAAGCAATTCTGCGTATTGTGCATCTACACGCCGACAAGATATCTTTTGCATATTCCGGCAAAAATTGAGGGTGTGATAAAAAAAAGCGCCGAACGTTCCGGCATCCCACACCCGCGCTGATACATCTGAAATATTGCCGGTGCGTGAGGCATCGTCGTGAAAGCGCAGTTCTTGAAACTATTCGTTCGGATCCGGTCCAGCTTGTGGTTCATCCCTGTTGTCATGTCCTCCGGGGCAGTGGCTCTGGCCCTCATAACCATCGTCCTGAAGGATCCCTTGGCGGAGTTTTTTGAGTTGACCATGGGCTGGACTTTTTCCGGCGGAGCCGAGGGCGCCAGCGCTGTGCTCAAAACCATAGCCGGTTCAATGATCACTATTGCCGGCGTCGTCTTCTCCATGACGCTGGTAGCCCTGTCGCTTGTCTCTTCCCAGCTCGGTCCCAGACTGCTCCGCAATTTCATGCGCGACACGCCGACCCAGGTCGTGCTCGGCACATTCGTCGCGACATTTTTGTATTGTCTTGTCGTACTGCGCACGGTGCGCCGCGTGGAATCTCCCGGTGATACGGTTTTCGTTCCGCACTTGTCAGTCACTCTGGCCGTGCTGTTCGCTGTCCTGAGCGTAGGGGTCTTGATCTACTTCATTCACCATGTCTCTGTTTCCATCCAGGCCAACAACGTCGTGACCCGGGTCGGCAAGGAATTGCTGAAAACCCTCGACCAGCTTTACCCGGAAAAGCGTAACGGGGATGCTTCTCGAACCATAGAGCCGCCCACCCCGGATTTTCTGGATGCGATCTCCAGGAAGTCTCAGCCCGTACTTGCTGCCGGCGACGGCTATGTCCAGTTCATCGACAAGAATGATCTGCTGGAATGGGCTGGAGAGAAAGACGCGATCATTCGGCTGGAGCAGCAGCCGGGACAGTATATTGTCGCGGGACGCCCGTTGGCACGTATTTGGCCGGAAAACAAAGTTACCGACCAGGTTGCGAAACGGGTCAATCGAGCCTTCGCCCTGGATCGGGAAAGAACACCGAGCCAGGATATTGAGTTTGCGGTCCTTGAACTTGTCGAGATTGCCTTGCGCGCCCTGTCGCCCAGTTTGAACGACCCATTCACGGCCATCGCCTGCATCGATCAACTGAGCTCCGCTCTCTGCCGACTGGCCCAGCGGGACAAACCGTCACCCTATCTTTACGACGATCGGCGTAAATTGCGAGTCATTGCCCCCCCTTTGCGGTTTTCGGAAATCACGGACGCGGCATTCAACCAGATCCGGCAAAATGCCCGCTCCAATGTTGCGGTGACCAACCGCCTTCTGGAAACAATCGCCACCGTGGCCAGTTTCGCGCGTCGCCCGGAAGATCGAGCTACGCTTTTGCGACACGCGGAATTGATTGTCCGAGGCGCCCGCGAAGGTTTGCCGGAAGAATCGGACCGCTGGACCGTGGAAGAAAAGTATCAAGGCGTCGTTCGGCTGTGCAGGGAACCAGCTACGGCGGGTTCTTGATCTTGCATGTTCATTTGCCGACGGCCAGGACAGTGTGGCATGAAAAGATCTTCGTAACTATTCAGGTAACTGCTCAAAAACTTGTGGCATTCAACGGGATAAATCCTGGGAGCGCCGCACTCCAGTGCGGCAACGGTGTAACGCACTCAAGGCAAAGTTCCGGCTGGAGCATGGTCCCAGTAGCTTGGTCACGAAACTCCGCGTCGACGGGTATACCTACACAAGGGAACTTCATCGCCCGGAGTTTTTGAGCAGTTACCTATTCAGCACATACGGTGCTTGACCAGTCCCCAGCACTGGATTCCGGCTTTCGCCGGAATGACGGATCGGAGCAAGCCGTTTCCATGTTGGTCATACCGGCGAAGGCCGTTATCCAGATCTTTATTCTGGCTCTGCTGAATAGTTACGATCTTCGTAACTATTCAGTAAATGCTCATCGAAAACCGGGAACTGGTCCGGCTGAAGTAGTTACAGATATTCAACAGGAGACAACGTAATGGATACAACCACCACGCCAAAAGATCCCGCGGCCGACCGCTCCGGATGGAAGTTCGACAACAGCTATGCCCGGCTGCCGGAGACATTGTTCGTCCGACTGAACCCGGTCCCGGTGCGTGATTCCCGACTGATCATCTTCAATCGTCCCTTGGCGGAGTTTCTGGGACTGGATGCGGACACACTATCTGGAGCAAAAGGGGCGGAGATCTTTGCCGGCAACAGCATTCCGGAGGGCGCGGAGCCTTTGGCCCAGGCCTATGCGGGGCACCAGTTCGGGTACTTCTCCATCCTTGGCGATGGTCGGGCGATCCTGCTCGGAGAGCAGATCACTCCGCGAGGAGAACGGTTCGACATCCAGTTCAAGGGTTCCGGACGCACGCCCTTTTCCCGGCGGGGAGACGGACGCGCCGCCTTGGGGCCGATGTTGCGGGAGTACATCATCAGTGAGGCCATGGACGGCCTGGGCATTCCCACGACACGCAGCCTTGCCGTGGTGACCACCGGAGAGCCCGTGTTCCGCGAAACCCCGCAGACAGGAGCCATCCTGACCAGGGTCGCGTCCAGCCACATTCGCTTCGGCACGTTTGAGTATCTCGCTGCGCAGGGAGACCGGAATACGATCCGAATCCTTGCCGACTACACATTGCACCGCCATTATCCGGATCGGATCAAGACCGAAAATCCTTACCTTGCACTGCTGCGGGCCGTCCTGGAGCGCCAGGCGTCCCTGGTGGCGAAATGGCTGCATGTCGGTTTCGTCCATGGCGTAATGAACACGGACAACATGACCCTGTCCGGCGAGACCATCGACTACGGTCCCTGTGCCTTCATGGACGCCTACGACCCGGAGACGGTCTTCAGTTCCATCGACAGGGACAGACGCTATGCCTATGGCAACCAGCCCCAGATCGCCCAATGGAATCTCTCCCGCTTCGCGGAGACATTGCTGCCTCTGATTGCTCCGGATCAGACAAAAGCCATCGATCTTGCCCAAAAAGAGATTTCTTCCTTTTCAGAAATTTTCGAGCAGGCCTGGCTTTCGGGGATGCGGAGCAAGATCGGTCTTTTCCATGCAAAGGACGAGGATCAAAACCTGGTCCAGGAACTGCTCTCCTGTATGCACAAGAATCGGGCCGACTATGCCAACACCTTCCGGGACCTGGCCTCTGAACAGCTTCCGGATGCACCTCTGTTCCAGGATCCAACCTTCCAGACATGGCGCGAGCGCTGGTTGGCGCGACTGTCGGAACAGGCAGAATCCAGGGAAGAATCCCGCCAATTGATGCAGGCCCGCAACCCGGCGGTCATCCCCCGCAACCACAAGGTTGAAGAGGCTCTGGAAGCAGCGGTGGAGCGTAACGACTTGAGCGTGATGCAGCGCCTCGTTGATATCCTCTCCCGGCCCTACGAGAGCCGTCCGGAACACGCCGAATACTGCCTGCCTCCCGAACCATCGGAGCGGGTCTATCAGACCTTCTGCGGCACATGACCCGGCTTTCTCACAAAATTTCAAGGCCCGATTTCCGCGCAAGCGCGGAAATCGGGCCTTGTTTATTTGAAAAAAATCAGCCGTGTAACTACTCAACTTTCGAACGGGGAAGAGGTTGGCTTAACACAAACTTGTGGCAAGCATGACCTGGATTCCCATCTTCGCCGGAATGGCTGTTTATAACACCTCCGGTCCAACATCCCGTGAAGTGAATATCCAGCCCGATTTTACCCGGACGAGCAGAATAGTTACACAACAGTGAACGCTACATGAATGCCTCGCAGCTTCCGGGCAGGCCGAAACCGTTGTGAACGCAGATGGATTCGCGGGAGGCTTCCCGGACATCGAAAGCAACCATTTCCGTAACCATTTCCGGAAAGCTGATCTCGGGGGTCCAGCCCAGTTTTTCCCGGGACTTGGTCGGATCGCCGAGAAGGCTTTCCACTTCCGTTGGCCGGAAGTAGCGAGGATCCACGGAAACCAGGACATCGCCCTCCGTCAGTGAAACGTCCTTCCCGATGCGTTGCAGGCAGGACTGGATGATCGGAGACGGCTGATATTTTGCGACAATGCCCTTTTCCTCAAGCCCCTCGCCTTCCCAGCGCAACTCAATGCCCACTTCCCGGAAAGCCAGTTCGCAGAATTCCCGGACGGAATGCTGTACCCCGGTGGCAATGACAAAATCTTCGGGCTGGTCCTGCTGCAGGATCAGCCACTGGGCACGCACGAAATCCTTGGCATGACCCCAGTCGCGCAAGGCGCCAAGATTGCCGAGAAAAAGATCCTTCTCCAGTCCCAGGGCGATGCGCGCAGCGGCCCGGGTGATCTTGCGGGTGACAAAGGTTTCGCCGCGAATCGGGGATTCGTGGTTGAAGAGGATTCCGTTGCAACCGAAAATGTTGTACGCCTCACGATAGTTCACCGTGATCCAGAACGCATACAGCTTGGCCACGGCATATGGAGAACGCGGATAGAACGGTGTGGTTTCGCTCTGGGGCACTTCCTGGACCTTGCCGTAGAGTTCCGAGGTGGAAGCTTGATAAAATCGTGTTTTATCCGTCAATCCAAGGAGGCGGATGGCTTCGAGCATGCGCAGGGTGCCGAGAGCATCGGTGTTGGCCGTGTACTCAGGGCTTTCAAACGATACCTTGACGTGGCTTTGGGCGGCCAGATTATACACTTCGTCCGGCTGCACCTCCTGGATGATCCGGGTCAGGTTGGTCGCGTCGGTCAGGTCCCCGTAGTGCATCAGGAAACGCACGTTCTCTTCGTGCGGGTCACGGTATAGATGGTCCACCCGTTGGGTGTTGAACAGGGAAGAACGGCGCTTGATGCCATGGACTTCGTAGCCCTTCTCCAACAGGAATTCCGCCAGATACGCCCCATCCTGACCGGTTATTCCGGTTATCAACGCTTTTTTCATGAGCAATTTCTCCTTGATTGATACTCGCTGTCCGCGTACGGACAAACGCACACGTTCATAACGGATTGCCGATTGCAGGGCAACTTTGGATAGTTTAGAAAAACACGACGGCGAGGCATTCTCTGGCTATCCGTCATCAAGCATCGTCAGTTTGGAATCATCTTCATTCAGATGTGGCGAAAAAAACGATCTGCTCATAACTCCGCGCAACCGTGCTGGATACCGGCTTTCACCGGTACGACTGGATTGGAAACTGCGCAGCATTTTGAAGTCATTCTGTCGAAAGTCGGAATCCAGCTCTTTCGATCGTTATTTCGGCTGCCTGCCATTGAGCAGTTACAGAACATATTCTTTCGGGAAGCATCCCGTCCGGGCCAGGCACCAATAAGATAAAAACACAGGAACGCAAAACCATGACCGACAGACACGCCCAGCGCCGGGAAAGGCTGCGGGAACGGCTGCACGAAGCCGGACTTCCGGCATTGCTGGTCTCCAACCCGGCCAACAGATTCTACCTGAGCGGATTCGAACTGCACGATCCCCAATGCAACGAAAGTGCGGGCATGCTGGTTGTCGACGCCGCTGGAAAGGACTGGCTGCTCACGGATCCGCGTTACGAAATCGCCGCTGCCAAGGTTTGGCCCAGGGAGCGGCTGTTCATCTATACCAGCCCCAAGGTACAGCAGATCCGAAATTTTCTGGCCGGATTGAACTACAACGCCCTGGGATTTGAATCCCGGGCCATGAGTTATGATTTTCATTCCGAATTGAAGGACCACATTGTCCTTGCGCCGACGCAAAGCATGGTTGAAATTTTGCGAAGGATCAAGGATGAATACGAGATCGCCCTGATGGAAGCGTCCAGCAAGCTGAACCACGAGGTTTTCGCCATGGTGCCGGATCTGTTGCAGCCGGGGCGCACGGAACGGGAGATCGCCTGGGAGATGGAAAAGCTGTTCCGGGAACGCGGCGCCCAGGAACTGGCCTTCCCCACCATCGTGGGCGTGAACGCCAATGCGGCCCAGCCGCATGCCGTTCCGGACGACACCCCTGTCCGGGAGGACTGCCTGGTTCTGGTGGACGCCGGCGCCCGGCTCAGCGCCTACTGTTCGGATCAAACCAGGACCTTTTGGGTCGGCGCAGCCCCTTCGGATGGCTTCAAGCGCACCATGGACCTGGTCCGCAAGGCCCAGGACGCGGCCATCGAGGTTATTCGTCCGGGAAAGCCGGTTGCCGACGCATATCATTTGGTCAAGGGATTCTTTCGAGACCATCTTGTGGATGAGCGGTTCAACCACGGCCTGGGACACGGTATCGGCCTGGAAACCCACGAAGCGCCGAGTCTGGGACCCCATGACAAGACCATCCTGGCTCCGGGGATGATCGTCACCGTGGAACCAGGTCTCTATTATCCCGAATGGGGCGGCATCCGCTGGGAATACATGATTCTGGTCACGGAAGACGGATGCCGGATTCTGTGAGTTCCTGTAAATTCCTGGACATCATTTTCTATGTCCATCAATGACGAAAACTTGATCACATGAGGTTTGTCATGAACATTCGCCACCCCGCCCTTTCTCAGTCGTCCTTCCTTGCGTGCATGCTCCTGGCCCTGGTTCTGTCGTGGCTGCCGGCCCCCGCCGCGGCAGCTTTGGACGACCATCTGGAAGCCAAGGTGGGCCAGATGCTGATGATCGGATTTCGGGGCCTGGATGTGGAGGAAACCTGCTCCGTCATTCAGGACATCCGTGCCGGTCGGGTAGGAGGAGTGATCATTTTCGACTATGACGTCGCGTTGAAAAGTCGCGTCCGCAACGTGGCCTCGCCGGAACAGCTCAAGAACCTAGTGGCCAGGCTCCACGCCGCGTCTCCGGACGTCCCGCTGTTCGTGGCCATTGATCAGGAGGGCGGACGGGTCAACCGCCTCAAGGAAATCTTCGGTTTTCCGGCAACGGTTTCCAAGGGCTGGCTCGGCATGCAGAACGACCTGGCCCTTACGGGTGAGTATTCCCGCCAGACCGCTCGGCTGTTGTCCGAACTGGGCATCAACATCAACCTTTCCCCCGTTGTGGATGTGAACGTCAACCCGACCAATCCGGTCATCGGCATGCTGGAACGCAGCTTCTCCGACAACCCGCAAATTGTCGCCCAGCAGGCCATCGCGGAAATCCTCTCGCATCAAGCCGAAGGCATTTTAACCGCGCTGAAACATTTTCCCGGCCACGGCAGCTCCACCACGGATTCCCATCTCGGATTCACCGATATCACCCAGACCTGGACCGAAATCGAGCTGGAACCCTACCGGGAAATCCTGAACTCCGTCGGCACGGACATGATCATGACCGCCCACGTGTTCAATTCCGCGCTGGATCCCACCTGGCCGGCGACCCTCTCCCCGGCCATCATGCAGGGGCTGTTGCGCGATCAGATGAACTATCAGGGCGTGATCATCTCCGACGACATGCAGATGCAGGCCATCACGGACCACTACAGCCTGGAAATCGCCCTGGAACAAACCATCCTGGCCGGAACGGACATCATCATTTTCGGGAACAACCTGGTCTATGAAGATGGGATTGCGCAAAAGGCCCAGGAGATCATCCTGGGGCTGGTTCGGGATGGACGCATCACGGAGGCTCGCATTCAGGAGTCATATGCACGGATCATGCGGCTCAAGGCCCGCCTCGCCGCGCGCAACAACATGGCTTGCATCCGATGCGATGCCTTTTGAGATCACCCATGCGGATTCCGATACACATTGAACAGGCCTGTATATTGACGGCAAATGGATCGATCCCGACATGAAAATCAATGTTTCCATTTCCGAATTGCGGGTGACGAAGCAACCCGGCGTGGTCCTTGTAACGCATTCGCTCGGGTCCTGCATGGGGCTTGCCGCCTACGACCCGGTGGCCGGAGTGGCGGGTTTGATTCACTGCCTCCTGCCCAAGCCAATGCTGAACAAGAAAGCCATGGACAATCCGGCCATGTGCGTGAGTACCGGAGTTCCGGCCATGATTCGGGAAATGTATTCCCTGGGCGCCCGGCGCCCGAACCTGATTCTCAAGGCCGCCGGATGCGGTAGAATGATGAATGTGCTCAACCAGTTCAACACCGGCAAGCGCAATCAGGAGACCTTGCTGGCTCTTCTGGAGTATAACGGGCTGGAGCTCGCGGGAAGCGATCTGGGCGGGAGCATTCCCCGCACCATGTACCTGGAGGTGGACAGCGGGCGGGTCTTGATCCGGTCAAAAAGAGAGGAACGGGAAATATGATCAAACGGAAGATTATTCTGTCCCAGATCGACCGGGTGCCGGTTCTCTCCACGGCAGTCCAGGAAGGCTTGCGGCTTCTGCGCGATCCCCAGGTGGACATGGGCGACCTGTCCCGGACATTGCAGCACGATCCCGGAATTACGGCAAACATTCTCCGGTTGGCCAACACGGCATATTTCGGCTCCGTGAACCGCGTAAACAATCTGCGGGACGCCGTGGTCCGCCTCGGCGCGAAACGGGTTTCCCAATTGCTGTTGACCGTGGCCGTCACCCCGCGCATCAGCGGCGAACTGGCCGGCTATGATCAGCCGCCCTGCGCCCTTCTGGAACAATCCCTGGCTATTGCCGTGGCCGCTGAACTGACCGCCGCGGAACTCGGCCTGGAACCCCCGCCCAACACGTTTACATCCGGTCTTTTGGCCTGTATCGGCAAGCTCATCCTGAACCAGTTCCTGGACAACGAATGTGACGAGGTCCTCGTCCTTATGGATACCGAGGACATCTCCTTTGAACAGGCGGAACTCCGAGTCCTGGAGGCGGATCATCCGGAAGTCGGGGCACGGCTTCTGGAGTCCTGGAACCTGCCCGAGGAAATCGTTCGCGTGGTCCGCCATTTTCGCAATCCGGACGCCTCCCCGGATCAGGATACAACCCTGGATCTGGTACACGTGGGCTCTATTGTCGCGGGAATGGTCGGAATCGGTCAGGGGGTGGACGGGATGCGCTATCCCATCTCAGAGGCTGTTGTCGAACGGTTGGGCCTGACCGAGGTGATAGTGCAAAATGTTATGGTCGACGTGCTGGACCATGTTGCCAAACTCAAGGAAGTCCTGCCCAAGTGCGGAACGTAGGCCACAACGCGCCGCAACTCCGGCCTGGCGTGCGACAGGGGCTTTTTTGAACTTTTGGAGCAGTCGTTGGGTATTACGCGTGGGAGACGCCGGGAATTCGCAGGGCGATGTCGCCTTGGGGAAGTTGCCAAGTATCCGGGGCGGATGAGTCCACGGGCAACGGCCTGCCGTTCAGGGAGGCGTTTCGCAGGTGGTCGAAGAACTTGGGGGGCTGGAGCTTCAGGAATCTGAGCAGGCTTTCCGAGGATACGAACAGTCCGTGATGCAGAAATAGTCCGGCCAGTTCGCGGCCCACGGCATTGTAGAGCCGAACGTGCAAACGGAACGGCTTTTTATCCGCTGCGTCGAAACCGGCGTCTTTTCCCTGGGAAATGCCTTCCCGCATTCGGCTGTAATACCCGCCGCGACGCATGGTCGCACCCACCAGTCCGGGCATGGCTGCGGACAGGGCCAGTCGTGAGGTCGGTCCGAGCAGGGCCCGGTCCAGATCGTCAATGGCTTTCCCGTCCAGAAAAATGGTCTGCAGACTTTTTTCCGTGTACACCCCGCAGACGCCGACCAGCTCGCACAAAAACTCCCGCAAGGTGCAGGGTTCCGGAACGGGCATGTCGAAGCCGCCCTGAAGAAGAATGCCGAAATATTCCGGGGCGTCATGCTCCATCAGGACCAGCGGCAAATTGCCCAGAATTTGATCATAGGGTTCGGGATAGGGAGCTGTGTACGGCACGGTGATTCCTGAATTCAGGTTTGTCTGCTTTGCACGGCTTTGGTCGCCGCATCAAGGAAATTCCCGGGCCGGATGCCTTGGCCCCCGGCCCGGGAAGAAATCATGACAGTTAGAAGTTGTAGACGCTGTCCAGTTCCTCGGGGGAGACGTCGAAGACCACGTTATGAGGCGTCAGCGGCTCGCGAGAGAAGTAGCGGGGCAGACGGTCATGTTCAGGACCGAAGCCGGCTTTCTTGTTGAACTCCTGCTCCATCTTCAGGATCTTCTGGCCCAGGGCGACCACGTCGTCGGCGGTCATGTTCAGGCCGTACATGTGGTTGATGGAATCGACCATGGCGCCGAAGGTCTCGGGCTGATCCAGAATGGCAAAGGCGATGAACAGGCAGTAGCCGGTGGCGTCCAGGGCGGCGGTGGCCACCTGCAGATTGCGGGACAGCGCGGCCTGGCCTTCGCTTTTCAGCGGATCCACGTCCCCGCCGACCTTGAGGATGTTGGTGGCCACGGCATACCCGGCGGTATGGTCCGCGCCCTGGGTGGAGGTGGCGTAGGTCACGCCGATGCCCTTGACCGCGCGGGGGTCGTAGGCGGGCATGGCCTGGCCCTTGACCACCGGAGCGTGTTCAAGACCGTAGCAGCGGGCCGTGGTGGCCGCGCCGGCGCCCAGAATGCGACCCAGCGGCGTTCCCTTGCCAACTTCGTGGACCAGGTTGATGGCGCCTTCGGCATCGCCGAATTCGATCACTCCGGCCTGCATGGCCACGCCGATGGTCACGCCCATCTCAATTGTGTCCAGCCCGTAGTTGTCGTCCAGGAAATCCAGCTTGGCCACTGCGTCCAGATCGTCGATGCCGCAGTTGCCGCCGTGGGACCAGACGGTTTCGTACTCCGGCTGCTTGGTCATGTAGTTGCCGTCCTTGTCCGTCCAGATTCCGGAACACTGGATGGCGCAGCCGCGATGGCAGCCGTGGGTGGCCACGCCGCCGGGACGGGTCTTCATGGTCTCGGCCTGCAGCTCGCCGGACAGATTCTGGGCGTGCTTGTAGCGGCCTTCGCGGAAGTTGTAGGTCGGATAGCCGCCGGCCTCGTTGAGCACGTTGGTCAAGACATTGGTCCCGTAAGTGGGCAGGCCCTGCCCGGTGACCGCGTGCTGCTTCAGCCCTTCCACGAATTTGCGATTGGCTTCCTTGAAGCCGTCCGGGTTCGCGGGCTGGCGCATCTTGGTGTTCGAGGCATCGACCACGATGCACTTGATGCCCTTGGAGCCCATCACCGCGCCAACGCCGCCGCGGCCGCAATGCCGGGTGGGCCGGAATTCCGGATCGGTGACCGCGATGGAGGAGTTGGAAAAACGCATTTCACCGGCCGTGCCGATGGAAATGACCGAAACCTTCTCGCCGTGCACGGGTTTGAGTTTTTCGATCAGATCATAGTTGGGCAACATCTTGAGATCATTGGCCTTCTCGATCTTCACGTCCTTGTCGTCAATGACGACCTTGTACATGTCGTCGCCCTGGCGTTCGCCTTCCAGAATCACCGCGGCATAACCCAGTCGGCCGAGTGCCTGGGCAGCCGTGCCGCCGGCGTTGGATTCCTTGATGGTGCCGGTCAGCGGGCTCTTGCAGCCCACGGAAATGCGGCCGGAGGAGGAAGCAGCTGATCCGCTCATCAATCCGGGGGAGATGACCAGCTTGTTTTCCGGTCCGAGGGGATGACAATCCGCGGGAACTTCCTTGAACACGACCATGGTGGTCATGCCGCGCCCCCCCATGCCCGCATAGTCGCCCACCGGCTCAACAGTAGCCTTGGGGCCGCCTTGCGCGCCAACGTCAATCCGCAAAATCTTGTCCATGAATCTACCTCCTTAACGGGTTATCCTGACAGGAATAATAACGTATAAAATCGCCAAAACATCTGCGGCACTTCAACGCAATCACTGCTGATGCTCCGGCATGCCACCTGAAATCATCTGAAAACTGTACTTCTCAACTCCGGGAAGCATCTTCTGAGGGTTTGCAACAAAGCGTAGTACCTAGCCGGTAACACCACAACATGCAATAATCTTCTTTCGTGAGCCATTCCGGAAAAAAGATGCAACACCCTCTGTCTTTCGTGTTTTACCGCGCACTCTATTGGCGCTTTACGGGCCTTTCAACACCCGCAATCACTTCAACATCGAAGACAGCTGTCGCAAATGTGAGCGCTCTTCGTCAATACATTGCTGAACAAATTTCTTCTCTGAATCCGGCACCAGTTCACGCATTTCCATGAAAAACAGGATGGTGTCCTTTTCAAAGCCCATGGCCAGACGGATGGCCTCGTTTTCGTCACCGGCCTCGGCCAGACGCTTTTGCAGATCAGGGGAGAAAATCGAGTGCGAGTCGATCAACGCCTCAAGATACATCCCGTATTCTTCGTTGGTGCTCCAGGCCGGCAGCTCGATCTTGCCGAGGCGATCCTTGAGTTGTTGAAATATGTCCTCGTGTCGGGCTTCTTCCTTGGCAAAAAAGAGAAAAAAATCCTTGGCGTCCGGATTGTTGGCCGCATTGGCCGCGTTGGAGTAAAAAACCTGTCCCTGTCGCTCGATCTTTACCGCAGCCTCGGCAATCTCGGCTGCTTGAAAAAAAACGGCCATTGTCTTCTCCTTGATTCCGGTCCGTTGCGAAATGAATCGCAAGCAAACGAACTCTACAACTCGTTGGGCAGTTCGAGCAATTGTTCGTTGGTGAATACCGGACCGTCCACGCACACGTATTTTGTTCCGATATTGCATCGACCACAGATGCCCACGCCGCATTTCATGCGTTTCTCCAGGGTCGTAACGATCTGCTTGTCCTTGAAGCCCAGCTTCTTCAGGGCCTGCAGGGTGAACTTGATCATGATGGGGGGGCCGCAGGTCACGGCCACGGCCTTGCGCGGCTTGGGCGCCATTTCCAGCAGCACGTTGGGAATCAAGCCCACCCTGTGCTCCCAGCCCTCGGCTTCCCGGTCGATGGTCAGCACGGTTTCCATGTCCTTGCGCTCCAGCCACTCCGGCAGTTCATAGCTGAAAGCCATGTCCTGGGGGCTGCGCGCTCCGTAGAGCACCCGGATCTTGCCGTAGTCCGCCCGGTTGTCCAGCATGAACAGCAGCAGCGTACGCAAGGGGGCCATGCCGATCCCGCCGCCGATGAACACGATGTCCTTGCCCTTCATGGATTCGTAGGGGAAAAAGTTGCCCAGGGGGGCGCGCACGCCGACCCGGTCTCCCTTGGAAAGGGTATGCAGCTTGGTGGTCACTTCCCCGGCCCGCATCACGCTGAACTGGAGATACTCCTTGCGCGTGGGCGGGGAATTGATCACGAAGGTGGCCTCGCCGATGCCGAACACGGACAACTGGCCCACCTGACCGGGCTCGTAATGGAAGTCCCGCATCCGTTCTTCATTGCCCAGAACAACCCGAAACGTCTTGATGTTGTGGGTTTCCTGGATGGTTTCAACAATCGTCCCGATTTCCGGGAGATACGGGTTGGCCGCCAGTGGGGATCGTTGCGGATTCTCGGTCATTTTGCGGCCTCCTCAACAGCCTTGGGTTGGTAATCCATGGCCCTGGTCACGATTTCCCGGATGTCCACGCATACCGGACAACTCTTGATGCAGCGCCCGCACCCGCAACAGGCGATGACCTTGTCGTGCAGATCCGGATAGTAGCTGAACTTGTGCCCGACCCGGTTCCGGAGACGATGGGCCTTGGTCGGGCGCGGGTTGTGCCCGCTGGCTTCCATGGTGAACTGGAAGGACATGCAGTTGTCCCAGGACCGGACGCGGCGCCCGGTCAGGCCGGCGTTCTCGTCCGTGATGTTGAAACAGTAGCAGGTCGGGCACAGGTAGGTGCAGGCCCCGCAACTGATGCACTTCGCGGACATCTCTTCCCAGAACCCCAGGTCGTCGAACAGGGCCAGCAGTTTCTCCCGGGCAGGCCCGAAATCCTGCGGTTCGCCCATCTCCTGGAGCGCCTTCTCGCGCACCGACTTGGCCTGATCGGCCTTGTCCCCAGCAGCTTCGAGCAGCGAACTCTCCAGTAGCGGCGCGGCCTTGTCGCTGACCGCCTCAACCACATATCCGCCCTCCACCGGCGTGAGCAGCAGATCCGAGCCGGTTGCATCGCCGGGAGCGGATCCCACGCTGTGGCAAAAACAGGAGTTCTCGGCCCGGCTGCAGGCGATGGTGGCGAAAAGAGTGGCCTCGCGACGGGCCAGGTAGTAGGGATCCTTGTATTTCGCTCCGTCGTAGACCCGGTCGAAAATCAGAAATCCTCTGGCCCCGCAGGGACGGGAGCCGAAAACCAGGGTCGGTTCCGGGGAAATAGTGGGCAGCAGCTCCACCTCCACCTGACCCAGATTCTCGGGATCCTTGCGATAGTCGTAACGCAGAAGTTCCTCGCTGGCCGGAAAAACCGCGCTTTTCGGCGGGGTCGTGGCTTCGGCGTCCAGTTCCACAGGCTGTCCAGGGGCGTAGGGCGCGAAGACCACGGCATCGCCCTGTCGTGTGGGAGCCAGAACGCGCATTTGGCCCGACAGATCGTCCAACCATGCCGTCAGCTTGTCGTTTGCTATGAATTTGGCCTCGGCCATTACCAACCTCTCTCGTTGATGTTCTCTTCCTCCACCTGGAAGGAGAGCAACGGCGGTATCGCCTTGGGATCGACACCGGCGTCGTAGTCGAACAGTTCCTTGATTTCCTTGTTCAGCTTGCGCTTCAAGGCCAGGACGGGAATATCCACCGGGCAGGCCCGTTGGCACTCGCCGCACTCCACGCAGCGTCCGGCCAGGTGCATGGCGTGGATCACCTGGAACATCCATTTTTCCCGCACCTCGTCTTCCTGGGTCACCCAATGGGGTTCCCGGGACTGGGCCACGCAATGATCCCGGCATACGCACATCGGACAGGCGTTGCGGCAGGCGTAGCAGCGGATGCAGCGGTCCATCTCTTCCTTCCAGTGTTCGAACCGGGATTCCAGGGACTGGGATTCGAAGTCCTGAACATCGCTGTAGTCGTCCACCGCGGCATGAGGCTCCCGCGGTTTGCCGGCGAAATGATCGTGAACCAGGGCATTGGGGAACCGACAGCGCAGACACTTGTCCGCCAGGACGTCCGCCAATGGGATGTCGGTTTCCCGGCCGTCGTGATGCAGCCGCAGGCTGTCGGGGGAGAGGTCCACCTGGCTGACCCGGCCGATGTCGCCGAGCTTGCGGCGGACCTTTGTCAAATCGGCCACACCTTCGCAGGGGAAGCCGAAGACCACGATGTTTTCCTGGTTGATCAGCCCTTCCTGCACCAGCTGGACCACGGCCCGGCTGTCGCAGCCCTTGACCACCAGGCCGACCTTCTTGTTCTTCAATCCGGTAAGATATGTCGCGGTATTGTGCACGGCCAACGGACCGATCTGGAGGCGCTCCACGTCCTCGGCGCTGCGCATGAACAAGGGCGTGGCGTGCAGCGGATCAAAACCCTGCTCCCAGCCGATGACCATGTCCAGTTTCGGCAGTTGCGCCGTGATCTGTTCCTTGAGTTGCGTGAGAATCGTCACGGTATCAGCTCCTTAACACGCGGCTGCGGCAGCCTTGTTCTGTTCGTGGACCGTTCCGATACGCGGCGCGGGCCCAAGCTTGTGAATCTGCTCGGTGAAGGTGGTCACCACTTTCTGCCAGCGCTGACCTTCGGACGCGGAAACCCAGGTGTACTCGAAGCGGTCCGGATCGATGCCCATGGTGGGCAGGAACCGTTTGAAGATTTCCAGCCTGCGGCGGGCGTAGAAATTGCCTTCGGCATAATGGCAATCCCGGGGATGGCAGCCGGAGACCAGGACCCCGTCCGCGCCGGACAGCAGGGTCTTGGCCACGAACAAGGGGTTGATCCGTCCGGAGCAGGGCACGCGGATGATCCGCAGGTCCGTGGGCTGGGAAAACCGGCCCACTCCGGCCGTGTCCGCCCCGCCATAGGAGCACCAGTTGCAGAGAAAACCGACGATACGTAGTTCCTTTCCGGCTAGAGCTGACATAATGCATTGACCTCGGCGAGAATCTGGTTGTCTGTAAAGTGCGAGAGCTGGATGGCGCCTTGCGGACAGGTCGCGGTGCACAGGCCGCAGCCCTGGCAGACGGTCTCAATGACTTCGGCCTTGGGCTCGCCGCGAAAATCCACTTCCTTGATCGCGCCGAAGGGGCAGACCTGGATGCACTTGGCGCAGCCCACGCAACGCTTGATGTCCACCATGGAGATCATGGGATCGTTTTCCAGCTTGTCCTTGGCAAACAGGGACAGGACCTTGGCCGCGGCCGCGCTGCCCTGGGCCACGGAAGCCGGAATGTCCTTGGGACCCTGGCACGATCCGGCCAGATACACGCCGGCCGTGTTCGTCTCCACGGGACGCAGCTTGGGATGGCTCTCCATGAAGAAGCCGTATTTGTCGTAGGAAATGCGCAGTTTCTCGGCCAGTTGCGGTGCTCCGACAGCAGCCTCGGCCCCGGCCGCCAGAACCACGAGATCCGCCTCCACTTCCACCTGGGCGCCCAACAACGTATCCACGCCCCGGACCAGCAGCTTGTCGCCCTTGGGGTAGATCATGGAGACCCGTCCCCGGACATAGTTGGTGTCGTATTCTTCCATGGCCCGCCGGGTGAACTCGTCGTACATCTTTCCGGGCGCCCGGATGTCCATGTAAAAGACGTAGGAGGTGGAATCCGGGATGTGGTCCTTGGTCAAAATGGCCTGCTTGGCCGTGTACATGCAGCAGAATCCGGAACAGTACGGCCGGTCCACGCTCTTGTCCCGGGAGCCGACGCACTGCACGAAAACGATGGTCTTGGGTTCCTTGCCGTCCGAGGGTCGCTTGACATGGCCGCCGGTGGGGCCGGAGGCGGAGAGCAGACGCTCGTACTGCAGGCCGGTGATCACGTCCGGCAATCGTCCGCCGCCGTATTCGCCGTATTTGCTGATGTCGAAGAGGTCATACCCCGTGGCCGCGACGATGGCGCCCACTTTTTCCGTGACCACCTCTTCCTGCTGTTCGTAGACAATGGCCTTGGTAGGACAGACTTTGGCGCAGATCCCGCATTTGCCCTTGGTGAACTTAAGGCAGAACTCGGGATCGATTACGGCCTTCTTGGGAATGGCCTGGGGAAAGGGAATGTTGATGGCCGTGGTCATGCCCACCTGTTCGTTGAACCGGTCCAGGGACTTCTTGCTCGGACACTTTTCCATGCACAGCCCGCAGCCCGTGCACAGATCCCAGTTCACGTAGGCGGCCTTGCGCCGGATCTTGACCTCGAAATTGCCCACATAGCCGCTGATGTCCTCGACCTCGGACATGGCGTAGAGCTTGATCTTGGAATGCTGGGCCACGTCCACCATTTTCGGACCGAGAATGCAGCTGCTGCAGTCCACGGTGGGAAACGTCTTGTCCAGCTTGGCCATCTTGCCGCCGATGGTGGATTCGCGCTCCACCAGCACGACTTCGCGGTCTCCGTCCGCGCAGTCCAGGGCAGCCTGGATTCCGGCCACTCCGCCGCCGATAACCATCACCCGCTTGTTGATGTCGAACTGTTTGGCGAACAGCGGTTTGTCCTGGCGCAGCTTTTCCACGGCGATGCGGGTCAGCTCGATGGCCTTGTTGGTGTTCGCTTCCTTGTCCTTGCCGATCCAGGAAACATGCTCCCGGATGTTGGCCATCTCGAACATGAACCGGTTCAATCCGGCCCGTTCCACGGTGCGGCGAAAAGTGGGCTCGTGCATCCGCGGCGTGCAGGACGCCACGACCACGCCGTCCAGTTCGTTTTCCTTGATGGCCTGGATGATTCCTTCCTGTCCGGGCTCCGAACAGGCATACATGGTGTCCGAGGCAAAAATTACGTCGGGAAAGGCGCGGGAAACTTCGGCCACCTTGGCCGCATCCACCGTCCCGCCGATATTGCTGCCGCAGTGACAGACAAAAACTCCGATCTTCATGAATGTTCCTCCGGCTGTGCCTTGCGGATCAGGCGGCCTTCACCTTGCTGGTTTGCTTTGCGGCCTGCGCCTGAGCCTGTGCTTGGGCCTTGGCCGCCGCCTTTTCCTGCTCCTCGTCGCGGGCCTTTTGCATGGCGTCCAGGGCCAGTCTCGGCGAGACGCACAGCTTGGACAGACCCAGTTCGTCCTGGGGCAGCCGCAAGGCTAGGCCGATCAGTTGGGTGTAGTAGAAAACAGGTAATTGAAATTTGTGTCCCGCGGCCGCGGAAGCCTGACCCTGGCGCATGTCCAGATTCATCTGGCACAGCGGGCAGGCCGTGACCACGGCATGCGCCCCGAGGCCCTCGGCCGCTTCCAGAAGCTTGCCGGACAATCTGGCCACGATATCCTTTCGGGCGATGCCGTAGGATGCGCCGCAGCATTCGACCTTGAGCGGAAACGGCACCACCTCGGCCCCCAAAGCCTGCATCAGCTTATCCATGGACGTGGGGTTTTCGTGGTCGTCGAACTGCATCACCTCGGGCGGCCGGTTCATGATGCACCCGTAATAGGGCGCCAGCTTCAAGCCGGCCAACGGCTTGTCCGGCAACATTTCGGCCACGGCTTCGGGGCCGATGTCCTCGGCCAGGACCTGCAGCACGGATTTGACCGGCACGGTGCGCTGCGTAGGCTTGTCCAGCAGCTCATTGACCTGGACCCGGAACTCCCGGTCGCTCATCCGGTGCACGGCCACCTTGAGATTGGTCAGGCAGCTCGGGCAGGGGGTGATCACCGCGGCCACGTCCATATCCTCGGCCAGCGCCAGATTGCGCGCCGCCAGGGCTGAAGAGAGCAGGTGATCCACGGTATGCGCCGGCGTGGAGCCGCAACAGCTCCAATCAGGTATGTCCAGCAGATTGATGCCCAGGGCACGGCACACCGCCCGGGTCGAAACATCGTACTCAACGGAAGTCCCCTGGCCGGAACAGCCCGGGTAATAGGCATAATTCATCGTTTGTCGGCTCATCGGCGCGCCTCCTTCTCCCTGAAGCGTCTGAAGATCTCGGCGACCTTGTCCCGGCCCTCAATTTGATGCGGCTTGAAGGAGAGCTTGCCTTTGGGCAGAATTTTGGGTCCGAGTTCGATGTCCGTCCAGAACCGTCCGGTTTTGGCGACATAGGTAGCCAGCAGACCCATTTCGAAAACCCGTCCATGTTTTTCAACGGAATCCAGAAAGGTGTCCCAGAAGGCTTTGACGTTCTTCTCGGCTGCGTACCCTTCGCGTCGGGCCATGTGCCGCAGCACGTCCATGATTCGGGCCACGTCGATTTCGTTGGGACAGCGTGTGGTGCAGGATTCGCAGGTCGCGCAGAGCCAGATGGACTTGCAGGACAGCAGGCGTTCCTTTTGTCCGGCCTGGAGCAGGCGCATGACCTGGCTGACCGGAATATCATAGGCAAAGGTGTACGGACATCCCGCGGTGCAATTGCCGCACTGGTAGCAGAGACGAACCTTCTGTTCGCTCTCTTCTTCAACCATGGCAATGAATTCGCGGTCGCAAGAGGCGTGAATATCAACAACTTCCATGTGTATATAGCTCCTTGAAGGGAGGGGGTTGGCGCAAGGGACAAAAGATTGCCGGGTCAGGTACGCACGGCAGTCCGCCAGATAATGCCGAAATCCAGCATGACAATGTTTTCACAAAATTTTCTGGATCGATTGGATGTGCAGGATTCAGCAGATATGATTTCCACGTTGAGTATTAGGAATAAATGATGGAAAACACAACCACGGATCATGCCCCCTCACACCGCGGCCATGAGCGGCTCCAAAACAGGAAGGCCGGACATGCGACCCGGCCTTCCCGAACAAACCATGCATTGAATACGTTACAGGGCGGCCTCGTAGATGGCGGTGACATCGGCATCCTTGGGGCAGCGAGGATTGGTGAACCCGCAGGCGTCCTTCTGGGCGTTGCCGGTCATCACGGCAATGTCTTCCTTCTTCACGTCCTTGCCGTAGCGCTTGCCGAGTTCGATCAAGCCGCTGGGGATACCAACGTCGGCGGAGAGTTCCTTGATGGCGTCCAGCGCTTTTTCGGCCGCGGCGCGGGGGCTCAGGCCCTCGATGTTTTCGCCCATCAGCTGAGCCATCTTGGCAAAACGTTCCACCTTGGCAATCAGGTTGAACTTTTCCACGTGGGGCAACAGGATGGCGTTGCACTCACCGTGGGGCAGGTCGTAGAAGCCGCCCAACTGGTGCGCCATGGCGTGGACGTGTCCCAGGCTGGCATTGTTGAAGGCCATGCCGGCCAGGTACTGGGCGTAGCACATGCCTTCGCGGGCGTCGATGTCCTGGCCGTTGGCCACGGCGGGACGCAGATACTTGAAGATCAGCTCGATGGCCTTCTCGGCGCAAGCGTCGGTCATCGGGGTGGCGATAGTGGAAACATAGGCTTCCACGGCGTGGGTCAAGGCGTCCATGCCGGTGGCCGCGGTCAGCGCCGGAGGCATGCCCATCATCAGCAGCGGATCGTCAACAGCGACGCCGGGGGTGACGCGCCAGTCCACGATGGCCATCTTTACCTTGCGGGAGGTGTCCGTGATGATGCAGAAGCGGGTCATTTCGGAAGCGGTGCCCGCGGTGGTGTTCACGGCGACATAGGGAGGCATGGGCTTGGTGGACTTGTCAACGCCTTCGAAGTCATGAATCTTGCCGCCGTTGGCAATGACCAGACCGATGCCCTTGCCGCAGTCGTGGGAGCTGCCGCCGCCCAGAGTGATCAGGCTGTCGCACTTGTTTTTCTTGTAGACTTCCACACCGTCATGAACATTGTTGTCCGTGGGGTTCGGAATGGTTTCATCATAAACGACGCAGTCCATCTTTTCCGACTTCAGAAGCTTGACGATCTGGTCGGTCATGCCGATGCCGGTGATGCCCTTGTCAGTTACCAGCAGAGGCTTTTTGCCGCCCAGGGCCTTGATTTTACCAGGGATTTCCTTGTGGGCGCCAATACCGATCAGGGTAACACTGGGAATAAAAAAACCATAAACTTGCTCACGTACGGCCATAACAACACCATCCTTTCCGGTTAGAAGGGGAAAAACAGGGGATCCATACTCTTGATGATCACGCTGCAGCAACAATTTCCCATTCCAAAAGCAAGTTCAGTGCCACAAATAAAGATCAATTATTTCAATAGTATTTGATACAGATTTGTCTCTGGAGGCTTTCAGAAAGGTGCTCTTTGTCTCCATCTGCCGGACAGGTCCCCACGAACACACGGAAAGAAAAACAAAAGCCTTTATTTTCAGCAGTTTAGATTCCAGTGTCACTTTGACCCTGAAAAATGCGACAAATGAGTCAAAAGGATACACCGTGCATGTTGCTCCAGGCTGGGTATTGATTCGGCACAAACTGCGCAGATACCAAGAGGAACAATTCGGCATCAGTCCAGCTCGTATTCCTTAAGTTTCCGGTACAAGGTCTTGCGTCCGATGCCCATGGCCTTGGAGGCTTGATGCCGGTTTCCCTCGAAGTAGCTCAAAACTCGGGAAATATGGTCGCGTTCCATGGTCCGCAGGGAAAAGACACCTGTATCGCCGGCGAGAATATCGCCTCCGGCCAGGGATTTCTCCACGAGTTCGCGGGGCAGGGCTCGTTCCGTAATGATTCCCTCGTCGCTCAGAATCATGCTTCGCTCCAGAACGTTGCGCAGTTCCCGGACATTGCCCGGCCAGGAATAGCTCAACAGACAATGCATGGCCTTGTCCGTGATCCGGTAACGCGTCGTGGTGCTGGAAAGGCTGGCCAGAAAGTGCTCCACCAGCAAGGGGATGTCTTCCTTGCGTTCCCGCAGCGGCGGCGTCTCGATGTTGAAGACGTTGATCCGGTGCAGCAGAGCTTCCTGAAACCGGCCTTCCTCCACCTCGACATGCAGGTTGCGACTTGTGGCGAAAATGAAGCGGATGTCGATGGTCCGCTCGTCCTTTTCCCCCACCCGGCGGTAGGTCTTGTTTTCCAGGACCCGCAACAAAGAGGCCTGGACCTCGAGAGGCAGTTCGCCGATTTCATCCAGGAACAGCGTGCCCTTGTGGGCGAAGGCCATCAATCCTTCCCGGGATTCCGTAGCGCCGGTGAAGGACCCCTTGATGTGGCCGAACAGTTCGCTCCGGGCCAGTTCCTTGACCAGGGCGGCGCAGTTCTTGATGATGATTGGTTTGTCGGCCCGTCGGCTGCCGGAATGAATGGCCTGGGCCGCCACGTCCTTGCCCACGCCGCTCTCCCCGGTCAACAGAACGGGGACCTCCGTAGGCGCCACCCTTCCCACTAGGTAGCGTATCTGTTTGATGCTCTCTGAATTGCCCACCATGCGATGTGCTTGGCGGCTTTCGCTTGAAAGGCGAAAACTGCGGTTCTCTCGCTGCATGCAGGCCCGCTGCCAGGCTCGTTCGATGACCAGTTCCAGCTTGTCCAGATTGAAGGGCTTGGTGATGTAGTCATACGCACCCAACTTCATGGCTTGCACGGCGCTGTCGATGTTTCCATGGCCGGTGATCAGGATGATCTCCACGTCCTGGAGCCGTTCCTTGAATTCAGCAAACAGGTCCAGGCCGTCCGCGTCTGGAAGGCGGATGTCCAGGATCACAACGTCATAGAGATTGCGCCGGGTCAACTGCCGGGCCTGGGCCGCGGAAGCCGCGCTGTGAATCGTTCGCCCGGGCCCGATGAATTCTTTCTCGAAAAGTTTGCGGATCGATTCTTCGTCGTCGACGACGAGAACCGAATAGTTCTCACTCACGTGCACCTTCTTCGGAATTTAGGGGGAGGCAGACCGAAAAGCGGGAGCCCTTGCCCACCTCGCTGGTTACCGTAATTTCGCCTCCGTGTTCCTGGACGATATTGTAGCAGGAGGCCAACCCGATTCCGATCCCCTTGCCCACGGGTTTGGTGGTGAAAAAGGGCTCGAACATCTTGTCCAGGGTTTCCGGTGGAATACCGCAGCCGGAGTCTTCGACGCAAAGGCAGATCCGTTGCGCATCCGCGGCAAAAGTTTGAATCAGAATGGTTCCCGTGCCCTGGATGGCATCCAGCGCATTGACCAGCAGATTGAGAATGACCTGCTTGAGCTGGGATTCGTCGCCGTAAACTAAAGGCAGTTCATCCGCCAGATTGAGATGGATTTTCAAGCCGTCACGCTTGCGAAGATGATGATCCACCAGACGCAAGGTGTCCGTGACCACCTGGTTCAGGGCCAAAGGAGAGAACGCGGAGGAAAAGGGACGGCTGAAGGTGAGCAGGGTCTGGATGATCTGCTGGCAGCGGCGGCATTCCTTGAGAATGATGTCCGTGTATTCCCGGAAATCCTGGGCCAGTTCGGGCTCCACAGAGGCCTCGATTTTCGGCAGACGGCGCTGCAGTCCTTCGGCAAAGCCGTGAATGGCGGCCATGGGATTGTTCACCTCATGGGCCACGCCCGCGGCCAGCATGCCCATGGTAGCCATCTTTTCCACCTGATAATACTTGGCCTGATATTCCTTTTCCAGGGTCACGTCCCGTTTGAATATCAGCACCCGATGTTCGGGCCATTCCGGATTCTTGAGCGGCGAGGCGACCATCTCGAATTGCTGGTTACGCCCCTTGAGCTTGAAAATCGCCGTGTTCCGGCAGACGGAATTCGTGGCCAGGGACCGAAAAGCCGGACATTCCGGGCAGGGATGGTCCTGGTGACGGAACAGTTCGTAGCAGAACTTGCCCTCGGGACGGGGATCGTCGAACAATTTCCGGAAAACATGATTCACTGAAATGATGCGCAGATTTTCCGACAGGACCATCATCACATCCGTGATGCCATCCAGAATTGCGGCAATTTCCCGGCGCTGCTCCTCGGAACGCTTATGGGAATCCTTCAGTTCCTCGATCTTCTGGCGCAGTTCCTGAAAGAACCCGAGCTTGCTGTGCTCGATGCCGATCAGGTCATTCAGGTCCGTGGGCCGCGGCATCACCACGCCTCCCGGCAGATGGCCAGCAGATCTTCCCAGTCCGCCTTGCGCGGGTTAGTGAGCATGCAGGCGTCATGCACCGCCATCTTGCAGATTGCTTCCAGTTTGGAATCGTCCGGAACGATGTCCCGCATGCGATGCGGAACATTGAGCTCGGCGAACAATTCTTCCAGTTTGGCAATGCCCTCTTCTCCCTGACTTCGGGAGCAACTCTGGGGCGATCCCTGGATAATCCGCCCGATGACGCACATTTTCTCCGGACAGGCCGGCAGATTGTAGCGCATCACCACGGGCAGCACGATGGGATGGACCAGCCCGTGGAGGGTGTCGAAAATGCCGCCCAGGGAATGGGCCAGGGCATGGCCGATGCCCAGCCCGGCATTGCTGAAGGACATGCCCGCCGCGGTGCTGGCGATGGAAAGCTGCTCCATGATCTCCGGAGTGCGGTTTTGAATGGCCGGCTGCAGATTGCGGGCAATCAGTTCAATGGCTTTCAGAGCCTGGATCTCGGTAAACGGCGAGGCAAGAGGCGAGACAAAGGACTCAATGGCATGCGCCAGGGCGTCGATGGCCGAAGAAACGACCAGATTGTTGTCCTTGGTCATCAGCAAGGCAGGATCGATGATCGAAACGTTGGGTACCAGGGACCGGCTGATGATGGACATTTTCACCTGCCGTTCCACGTCGGTGATGATGCAGAACTGGGAAATGTCCGATCCGCTGCCGGCGTTGCTCGGAATGAAGATCATCGGAGGCAGAGGGCGCATCACCTTGTTCGCCCCTTCATAGTCGCGGATTCTCCCTCCATTGCCGGCAATGGTGCCGATGCCCTTGGCGGTGTCCATGGGGCTTCCGCCCCCCAAAGCGATGATCACGTCGGCCTTTTCCCGGAGGTAAAGGTCCGCACCCTCATGGACCTGGTAGTCCCGCGGGTTGGAGTTGACCTTGTCGAACAGCAGGTAATCCAGATCTTCACACCGCAGGATGTCCATGACGTGACCGGCCCATCCGGAACCGATGAGTCCCTGGTCCGTGACCAGCAGCGCCCGTTTTGCTCCCAGTCGCCTGGCGCATTGCGCCAGATAACGGATACTGCCCTGTCCGAAGATGATCTCGGGAATGGCAAATTTCGTAATGGGATGATCAGACATAGTTTTCCGCCCCGGTTCAGGTTTGACCCAATATTTCCGATGCCGGCCCGGAATGGTCAGAATTCCGGGCGAGGACAATGGCGTGGGCTTGGGCGATCCTGTCGAACAGATACTTCTCGTATTCGGCATCTGCACCGTCCACGTCGAAACAATAGCCGTCTTCGCCCAGCAGGCCTTCGGGAACAAGATTGCCCAACTCGTTCGGATCATCGACCGTGTCGGCATAAAAACAGACCGAAAGCCAGCGGCCGTCCGCATCCTCGACAATGTCCACAAGACAGAACAGCGGTCTTGTCGCTTCAGTGGTCGTAACGCCGGCACGCAGGCTGGCGCTGACTCCTTCACGCACCACAAATTCCAATTTCGGCTCGAACTTCTGCAGTTGCTCCAGCAAGCTCGCAACCACGGGGCGGACGCCCCTGGAATCTTCCCGCCATGAATCCAGATATGCATGAATGTCGTTCATGATTGTTCCTTTCAGGTTGTGATTGTTTGTCACTTTCGGTCCAGCTTGTTCGACATAGGAAATTCGTCCTTCAGCACCCGGAAACCGATCCATTCGGACAGGAGCAATACTCCAGGATCTGTCATGTGCCCCTTTACCGAGGACCATCATCAATCGCGATCGCAATCGCAATCGAAATCGCAATCGAAACCCAAACCTGAAATTATCAATAACATTCAACACATCCAGTGCTGGGCCGTCCATCTGCACTGGATTCCGGCTTTCGCCGGGATGACTTGTCGTGGCAAGTCGTACTCCACGGGCACACTCATACCGGCGAAAGCCGGTATCCAGATCTTTTATCGAATCTTGGAACAGATACAACCGATTTCGATTTCGATTGCGATTTCGATTTCGATTGCGATTGCGATTGCGATTGCGATTGCGATTGCGATTTCGGTATCTGCTCCAAAAGGTCAGGTGATTGCGATACCGATCTGAATATCCCCCAAGGATTGAAAACAAATCTGCCCTGGCTCAGCAGCCGACAAGATTGATATTGTCGAAAAAAGAACGCATCATCAAGGCGATTTTTTGTAAGCTCTTTTTGCATGATGCAAGGCATGCATGGTTGCGCGGCTTTTGACTTTTCATCCCGCGCCACATAGACGACGGGTGCCCCGGGATGATTCATCAAAATAGTATTCCCATGAACCCGCCGGTCACAAGTTCCCATATTTTGGAGTAGGCCCATGAAAATCTATTTTTTTCTGCTGTCCGTGCTCTTTGTATCCGCAACGATCACCAGATTGCTGTCCCTGGCAGTGGAAAGCGACCCCCTGCTTTCTCTGAAAGTTCTCGTGGACATCGCTCTTTTCGCCGTATGTCTGGTTGCCTGCCATGGACTGGCCTTCAAGCGGCGTTATCTTTCCCTGACGTTCTGGGCCTGGCCGGGGCGACTGACTTTGGTCATGGGGGGGATCCACGTCATGGCGACGCTCTTCCGGCTGGATAAAACCACCTCGCCCTTCTGGCCCATCGATCTCGGCATGGCCGTCATCATCTACGGCCTGTTCGCCGTCCCCGCAATCCTCTATGCCGAAGCTCTGAAGAACGACCCTGAGTTGAAGCCCAAAACGTAGCTGCAAGACTTTATCGCGAACCTTTCCTCCTTCGTGCTCTTCGTGTCCTTCGTGGTGTAAGATCGTCAGGCAGTCTTAAAACAAGTCCAGATTCTACACTTGTTCAATTTGCTCACGAAGTTGATTCCGAACAGGCATCCTTGTCGAACCCGGATGAACCATGCCGACTCCAGCCATTCCCATTGCTCCAAACAACTCAACACTTCCGCCATTTCGATCCGTGGTTCCCGGGCTGCTCAGCCTGACCGGCATTTTTTTCATCAATTTTCTGACCCGGGTCATCCTGGCCCCGTTTCTGCTCCAGATCCGCGAAGATTTCGACCTGACCAAGGCGGAAGCGGGAGAACTCTTCTTCATCGTCTCCCTGGGCTACAGCATCGCCTTGCTGGGATCCGGCTTTTTGTCCTCCCGTCTGGAACATCGCAAGGTGATTGTCGTTTCCGCGGTGGGCATTACCATATCCCTGGCCTTGGCGGCAATGAGTCCGAACCTGTTCTGGCTGCGCACTTACCTGCTGCTGGTCGGCCTGTTCGGAGGCCTGTACTTTCCCTCGGGATTTGCCGTGCTCACCTCCATGGTGCCGCCCACCAACTGGGGCAAGGCCATCGCCATCCATGAACTGGCTCCCAATCTCAGCTTTGTTCTCGCTCCACTGATTGCGGAGCTGCTGACCAGCCTCGGCTTGAACTGGCGAGCAGCCCTGGCCGGCAATGCTGTTTTCTCCCTTGTTGCCATGCTTTTTTTCCTCAAATTTTGTTCCAGCGGCCACGAAAAAAGCATCCCCCCGCGACCCGCCGCCTACCTGCGGACCCTGGGCCAAAAGGAATTCTGGATCCTGGCCGTTTTTTTCGCCTTGGCCATCGGGGCCACCCAGGGCGTCTACTCCCAAACCCCTCTCTATCTCGTCAGCTCCAGGGACATGCCCCCGGACTGGGTGAACTACCTGCTGGCGGCCTCCCGGTTTTCCGGCCTGTTTTTGGTCTTCTGGGCCGGAATGATCGTGGATAGGCTCGGACCCATTCCGGCATTGCGCATCTTTGTCGCTTTGACCGGAGTCGCGACGATCACCTTCGGTCTTTTGCCGGGCAGCTGGGTCACACTGTCCGTTCTGATCCAGCCGACCATGGCCGGGTGCTTTTTCCCGGCCGGTTTTGCCGTGCTGTCCATGATTTTTCCCGCCCAGACGCGGCCCCTGGCCATCTCACTGATCGTCCCCATGGCCGTCCTCGCGGGAGGCGGGCTGATCCCGGCCGGCCTCGGCATCTTCGGCGACCACGACCTCTTTTCCCTCGGATTCGTGATCCTGGGAGGCGTCATCTTCGGCTGCGCCGCCCTGACATGGGCGTTGAAAGCTGCCGGCCCCGGAGAGCAGCAGCCTGATTCGGCCCAATCAGGGTAAACCAGCCTGGAGAACAAAGCTGACCTAACACGGCAACGACATTTTGATGCACCAATCGTCACAGTTTATGGTTTAACCACGGGGATCACGGGGGGCACGGGAATCTTTTGCGTTCAACCATAACTCCGTTTCCTGTGTTCCCCGTGTGCCCCGTGGTAAATAATACCTGGTCAGACGATGAAAAATGAACGTGTCGCTGTAGTGCAAAAATCAGCCGCAATTCAGCCGCATCATTCCTTGACAGCAGCGTTTACAGCCCATACTCTGCTTTGTTTGTCACTTTTTTGAAAAGGAGAACGATCCATGGCGTACGATATTCGCTTGGTAAAACTGATCACCGGTGACCTGGCCCTCGGCAAGTGGGAAGAAGAAGAGCGTAAACTGAAGGACATCGCCGTCATTCAGACGGTTCCCACCCAAAGCGGCGGGGTGCAGATGATGCTTCTGCCCTTCGGCTACCCCTTTGAAAATGAAATCACCGGAGAAATTTCCCTGGACCATGTCATGTACGTGTACAAGACGTTCCCGGATGAGTTGAAAACCAAGTATCTGGAAGCCAGCAGCAACCTGACCTTGTCCTCCCCCGGCGATCTGCAGCGTCTGAAGAACATGGGCGGCCCCGGCGGAAAACCCGGCGGACCAGGAATGTCGCTGATCAAATAACATCTGTTCATTCATATTCACATCATATTTCCTTGACATCCAAAGGGCGGCGGAAACAACACCGCCGCCCTTTGCTTGTTCTGAGACCAGACATGCAACACCTTCTCCCCCTGCTTCCGCGCCCCAGCCAGTATCTGGGCACCGAACCCAATGCCGTGCACAAGAATCCGGCGGACGTGGATGTCCGGATCGCCATGGCGTTTCCCGATCTGTACGAGGTGGGCATGTCCTATCTCGGAGGCCGCATTCTCTATCATCTGGTCAATGCGCACCCCAGATTTTGGGCTGAACGCGTCTTTGCTCCGCCGCGCGAGGCCGCCCAGATGCTTCGCGATACGGCCACGCCGTTATGCACGCTGGAATCCGACACTCCCTTGCGGAAGATGGACGTCCTGGCTTTCAGCCTGACCCATGAGCTGTGCTATACCAACATCCTGTACATGCTGGATCTGGCCGGCATTCCCTTTCGGGCCGCGGACCGGGATGCAGGCCATCCCTTGATTCTCGGAGGGGGTGGAGTGGTCTTCAATGCCGAGCCGGTGGCTCCGTTTTTTGATCTGTTCGTGGCCGGCGACGGCGAGGAAGCGCTGCCCGAAGTCCTGGCTCTGGTTGCCGAAGCAAAGGTCCAGGGACTTTCCCGCAAGCAGCTTCTGCATGCCGCGCGTAACATAACCGGCTGCTACATCCCGGAATTTTTCCAGGAGGTAGCGCCCGCCGATTCACCAGGAAAAACGTCGGTTCTGCAGGCCGTGCATGCGGACTACACCCAGGTGGAAAAGCGCATTCTGCCCGACCTGAACACGGTGGATTTTCCAGCGGCCCAGGTCGTTCCCTTCGGCCCGGTGGTTCACGACCGGCTGAGCATTGAAATTTCCCGCGGCTGCACCCGGGGCTGCCGGTTTTGTCAGGCCGGCATGATCTATCGGCCGGTCCGGGAGCGACGTCTGGACAATCTGGGTCAAATCCTGGATCAGGCCCTGAACCGCACCGGGTTTGACGAACTCTCCTTTCTCTCCCTGAGCGCCGGGGATTTTTCCCATCTGGACAGTCTGTTCAAGCAAAGTTTCAGCCTGTGCCGTCAACGACAGGTCTCGGTGTCCCTGCCCTCGTTGCGCGTCGGCTCGGTCAGCGGCGAGGTCCTGGACATGATCGCCGACATTCGACGCACCGGCATCACCCTGGCCCCGGAAGCCGGAAGCCAGCGCCTGCGGGACGTGATCAACAAGAACGTGACCGAGGAAGCCCTGCTCACCCATACCCGGGAGTTGTTTTCCCGGGGCTGGTCTTCAGTCAAGCTCTATTTCATGATCGGGCTGCCCACGGAAACCGACGCGGATCTGCGGGCCATCGTCGATCTCTGCCTCAAGGTGGCGGCCACGGGTGGCGAACGGTACAAACGGCTGCAGATCACCGCGGCCATCTCGCCCTTTGTTCCCAAGCCCCAGACCCCATTCCAATGGGAGGAGCAGATTTCCTTCGAAGAAACCAGGTATCGTCTGAACCGGCTCAAGGACCTGTTCCGGCCGCACAAGCGCTTGACCATGCGCTGGCACATGCCGGAGATGAGTTTTCTGGAAGGGATCTTTTCCCGGGGCGACCGCGCCCTGGCCGATGTCGTGGAACGCGCCTATCATAAGGGAGCTCTTTTTTCGAGCTGGTCGGACTCTTTGGAACTGCAGTCGTGGCTGGAGGCCATGCAGGAGTGCGGACTTGATCCTGCCTGGTATCTGCGCGCCAGAAGCCCGGAGGAACCGTTGCCCTGGGACCACGTTTCCAGCGGAATTCGCCGCTCCTTCCTGCTGCGGGAACGACGTCTCGCTCTGGCGTCCAGGACCACGCCCGACTGTCGACAAGGCAAGTGCCTGGGGTGCGGCGTGTGCACCACAACCAGGGTCAAGACCGCGCTCCAGCGCCAGACAAATCTGGATATCCGGCCTCGAGTCGATCAGGACCCTGAAGAGGCCGTCACCAGCACCTCAGTCACCCTGCCGCAAAACCGCGAACTGCCCGGCGAACAGGATCAGGACGATCTGGGATCCAAGGCCGCGGCTTTCCGCATCACCTATTGCAAGCTGGGGCCGGCAGTGCATTTCAGCCAGCTGGAGCTGACCCGGCTTTTCGAACGCTGCATGCGCCGGGCCGGCATTCCCATGAGCTTTTCCCAGGGTTTCCACCCCATGCCCCGAATGTCCTTCGCCCGGGCCTTGCCGGTGGGCGTGGGCAGCGTGCACGAAGAAATGATCATCGTCCTGCGCAGCCCCATGACCGCGACCCAGGTGCAACTGCATCTCGCTCCGGCGATGCCCAAGGGCCTGGAGCTGCGGGCCGTGGAAGAAGCACCGCTCAAGGCCCGGGCCATCCAACCCCCTTTCGAGGAATATCTGCTCCACTGCACCAAAAAGGATTCGTCCCGCATGGATGAAATTGCCGCGACAATGGCCACATGGCGATCATACCGGGATCTTGAGCACTTCGATTTCGAGAAAAAGACCAAACGCGGCACCCGCCGGATCAACCTCCGCCCGCTGTTCCAGGAAATCCGCTTTCTGGGCGACAATAGGCTCCGCCTGACATTCGACTTCCGGGAAGACTATCTCAACCCCTGGATCGCCATCCGCGCCGTGACTCCGGAACTTTCCTTCGAGCACGTCCGGCTGACCAAAATTCGAACTGGAGACTGAGTATTACCGGGAATCAAACACGCTGTGCAAGAATATTCGACACGATCAATCAAAAACAGGGGCATCTCCCACGGATGCCAAACGTTCGGCTTGTGTCGATTGACCTGCGAATTCCTGCCTCAGAATATCCGCGAACAAGAGTTGAGAGCTTCCATAGAGGTTGGCTGAGGCTGAAAGAAGCAAAGGGTTGCAACCAAAGCTTGCACCCTTTGCTCATCAATGAGTTCCACCTGGTTTTTCAAGTGTTCAGCGGTTATGCATGAGCATTTGAAGGAGCCGCCTGCCATGCGGTGAGACGTTCAAACGGGCTGTTACAGTATTCTCTGTGGGGACAGTCGTGTAATTACCGAGGGCTGAATCGTACCGTCAAATGGGTCCGGCAGTTCTTCAGGCAATGTGAGCGGGATGCCTTCCAGAGTCCCTGTGCGCAGCGATCTGCGATCCACGGGAAGATAGTAGTCCAAGGAAGCCAGCAGAGCGCCGTCGGTGCTGCGCAGGATCATGGCCGTGACGTAAACCCGGCCGTAAACCACGGAGTAGGTTCCGGTGAGCACGGCGAAGGCGTTGACGTCCCGGTTGATCTTGTCCAGTTCGCGGGATAGCGCGAACTCGCCTTGACCCTTGCGTATCAGCAGAGATTGGGTGCGCAGGCGCACGTCCACCATGTGCAAACCGTGCTGAGCGAAGCGGGAGCCGATCTGTTGGGGGATGATTCGCCCCAGCGGGCTGGTCCGGTCCAGGTTGTCCAGCATGACGAAGGAGGACATCAGCAGGGGCATCTCACACGTTTCCGGCTTGCACAAAGCCTCGATCAGGGTGTCCGCCACAGTGTAGTTCACGGTGATCAGTTCCACTGGAGGCTGATGCACGATGTAGGACGGCCGCGAACAACCCGCCGACCAGAACCCGACAAGCCAAATCAGGGACAACCAGAACACGGCCAAGGCAAAGCCGCGTTGAGACAAATTTCCGTTCCGACCGGGAGAGGCCCGGTGATCCGACGTCACACTCAATGATCTGGGTTCATGGATTATGTTCCTGGACATGCTATGACTCCATCTCCTCCATTGCGCAATTGAGTACTATACTCCTGGCCCTAAAGATAATCGGACGATCGCCGATAAGATGTTCAATCAAAACAATCGCCCATTCCCCGGCTTCCTGCTCCGTACTCCAGTTGCCGTCTGGAATGCAGATTTTGCCGTTCATCTCCGATTGTTAGCAAGTTTCGATCCAACCCCATGTCGACGAGTCCGGGCCTTCAACGTTGCGAGCCCTGACCGCAACCAAAGGAATCACGTCATATGCGGACAATGTTGCTTGGTATTCTCCTCGGCTGCGTCCTCCTGTCAGGATCGGGATGCGCACATCCGCAACCGGTGCAAATGGTCTATACTCCGCTGCCTGTCTTGTCCCAGGTTCCGGTTCCCACGGCCTATCCACTGAATACTCAACCCAAGATGCAGGCCGTGCATCACTGGGAAGTCCTGGCCGAGGACGTGGCCCGCCGGGTCCATGAAGCCCTGGAACGCCGGGTTCTGGAACGTCAGTTTCCCGTCCATGTGGCCCCGTCCGGCACGACTCCCTTCGCCAAATCCTTTCATGCCCTGTTGATCACCAAGCTGGTGGAGCGAAACATCGCCGTGTCCAGCGGCTTTATCAACGCCATGGTTCTGAGTTTCGACATCGAGATGGTCCGCCACGGCCACCGGATGTTGCGTACGGGCCAGGGGGTCTACAAGGCCCTTGCTCCGGACGTTTTCGTTCAACGATCCTCTTTACTCACACCTGGCGGGCAAGGGGAGCTGGCCAACCAGGCCATGTTGCATGCGGCCGAAGTCAACGTGGAGTCCGGAGCCTATACCCACGAGCTGCCCCGGATGGAGGTCCTGATCACCTCGTCCCTGGTCTTTGAGGAACATTTTCTGATGCGGGATTCTTCCATCTACTACATCAACGATTCCGAATGGTGGCATTACAAGCAGCACGCCCTGCCCAGCCAGCCGGCAACGGTCAACTATCAGCTCGTGGACCGCTAGGGGGAAGCAATCATGCTCAAAAACCTCATCACCGCTCTTCTTGTCAGCGCGATACTGGCCTTTGCCCAACCCGCCGCGGCAGTCCATCCGTATTTCGGCTCCGGCCCCTACGCCTATGTCCACGGATTCCAAGGGCTGACATATGCACTGGCTGACGGCCTGGAGCACAACCTGGTCCAATACGTGGACCGGACCCGGCCCATCCTGTTCACCAGCTTCGTGGACCTGGACGACCTGAACACGTCCAGCACTTTTGGACGCTTGCTGGGTGAACAGGTCGCCTCGCGGATTTCCCAACTCGGTTACCGGGTCATTGAACTCAAGATGCGTCAAGGATCCCTTGTGGTCAGTCAACGAACCGGGGAGATGATCCTTTCCCGGGACCTGCGGGAAGTGCGAACCAACCACGACACCCAAGCCGTACTGGTGGGGACCTATGTGGTGACTGAAAACGCCGTGCTCGTTTCCGCCAAGCTGCTCAGCACCCTGGACGGGACTATTCTGGCAACCCGGGACGCAACCCTGCGCAAAACACGCGAAATTCAAGAACTCGTATCCAAGAACGCAACAACCTTTCAGCCCACGCGCTCCCAACCTTCCGCAGTGCAACCGGAACGCGAGGGGCCTCTTTCCCGCGGAACAATCCTCCTGGACCCGAAGAACTCCCTGGCCGCCCGCCTGATCCAGGCCCGACTTGCGGAACTGAACTACTATACTGACCGGATCGACGGAATCTGGGGGAAAAATTCACGGGCCGCGTTGAACCGTTTCAAGTCAAACCGCCAACTCGCCTCTCCCACGACGTGGGACCTTTCGGCGCAACGGGAGCTGTTCAAGGGAACAGGCCAATAACATCCGGATTTCCTCATCCGACTGCATGGAGAGCCCCATGAAATACCACCTGACGATCATCCTCATTCTGGCCGGCATGGCCCTTGCCGCGTCCTCCTGTTGCCCCGCGCGCATCTCGTGCGGACCTACGGTGGTTGCCCAGCCCATGCCGGCCGCCGTACCCGTCCTCCCCACCTACGGACCTCACCGTTGCAATCCCGGATATGTAGGCTACTGCACGCCATACCATCTGCCCCATGTCACAAGGACCCGTTTTGTGAGTCCAGTGGTGCCGTTCTACGCCCCCTGCAATCCCTGTTACTGAAAGCGGATTCCCCCCAATTGTCAGCTGAAGGGTGTTCAAACACGGCAAAGCGCCACTCGGCCTAGTCCAGCATCCCGCGCCACTACGCCGAGCGCGTGGGCCAGTTCCGAAGAGTCATTTTCTTCAATCACCATGGTCAGGTAGGCAGCGATTGCTTCCGCACTGCCCAGATGTTCAGTGATGTCGAATTTCGGCAGGTCAGCTCTTTTGATTTTTTGGGACATGGTTCAATCCTCCAGGTTGGCAGCAAATTCGATGGACTTGGCGATGTCGGCTCCCTGCGTGGATTTGTCACCTCCGCCGAGCATCACGATCAACGTCGAGCCCCTCTGGACATAGTACATGCGCCAGACATGTCCAAAGTCCTCGCGCATCTCATAAACGCCATCGCCCAACGGCTTTACATCTCCCAGCAGACCGCGCTCCGCTTTACCCAGGCGTTTAGCCACGCGCAGTTGTGTCAGTGTCATGAACGCAACAGCCATTCGGCAAAATCTGGAAGCTGCTCGAATCTCTCATATCTACTCGATAGCAAGGAATAAAAGATTCCCATGAGCCAAAAGCAGGGTCCGTTCAGGCCTGATGGCATTACTTACTGGGTTGATGAGCGCCCGCCTTTGGGCATGACCATTATGGTTGCGCTCCAACAGTTGGCGTTTCTGGGTTCCATAATGACCTTGCCGGTGCTCCTGGCCCGACAGGCCGGACTTGATGCCGCCGGTGCCGCCGGGCTGGTTGCCCTCACCATGGTTGCCGCCGGTTGCGGCGTTATTTTGCAGGCCCTGAACCGGGGTGGAATCGGAATCGGACTGTTCAGTCCCATGCATACATCCGCCATCGCCTTTCCGGCATCCCTTGCCGCCGTCAAGATGGGGGGGCTTGGTTTGGCTTTCGGCATGATGACCATTGCCGCCCTGGTCCAGATTGCCGCCTCGCGGCTCATCACCCAGCTACGTCCCCTGTTTCCCGTTGAGATTGCCGGGCTCATCGTTCTGATGCTCGGTCTTGGCCTCGGCCTCATCGGCATGAGAGCCTTCCTGGCCATTGACACTCCTTTTCATGGCGAACCCTGCGCACTGGCAACCGGGATCCTTACCCTTGCGGTCATCGTGACGATCAACGTATGGGGCCGTGGGAAGATCAGAGCCTTCGCGGTTTTTAGCGGCCTGCTCATCGGGCAGATGTTCGCCGTTTGGCAGGGCGTTGTCGATGCATCGCTCATCAAGGATATCCGTCAGGTTCCCCTTTTCGCATTGCCTCCGGTGGGCCAGTTCGGCTGGTCGTTTGCATGGGAAATGGTGCCGCATTTCGCACTGCTCGGGCTGGCTCTTTCATTCAACTGCTTCGGGGTTCTGACCGTTGCCCAGAGGGCCAACGACTCTTCGTGGAAGCGGCCGGACATGGAGGGGATCAAAAGAGGGCTTCTGGCCGAAGGCATGACAAATGCCCTCTGTTCCATGCTCAACGGCATGGCCCAGACCGCCAGCGGCGGGGCCGTCGGTCTTGCGCAGGCCAGCGGCGTTACCAGCCGCATCGTGGCCTACGTGCTGGGAGGGCTGTTCATCGCCCTGGCTTTTTTCCCTCCCTTCGCGGCGTTCTGGATTTCCCTGGCAATGCCTGTAATCGGCGCTGTACTGATGTTTGTGGCTTCATTCATCATTGTGGGCGGAATCAAGATCATCACGTCACGCCTTCTTGACTCGCGCAAGATCATCACAATAGGCCTTGCGCTCATAGTCGGCATCGGCCACGACCTGCTGCACATGGGACATGAAGGACACCAAAGTCTGCTGTTTTCCCCCCTGTCGACCACAGTGGCGGCTGCCTTGCTGGTGGCGATTGGACTCAATGCGCTTTTTCGCCTGAACATCCACACAACAATAACCAAATATATTGTCTTGGATGCGACCTGGCAGGAAAAACTGAACCAGCTCCTTTGGAGTCTTGGGCACCAATGGGGGGCCAGGACAGAGGTAGTCCGCCGTCTCAATCATGCCGCGCATGAGCTCCTGGAAGCAATTTACGCCTACGATCTCATGGACTCGGGGAGCGAAAAGCCTGTTGTGGAATTCAGGGCCGTATTTGATGAGTATCTTTGCCAGATAGGCGTTGTTTATACAGGACGCCCGCTGACAATACCGCGGAAGCGGCCCGATCCTGAAGAATTACTGAATGGCGCCGAGGGCGGACAGGCCATGGCGGGCTTTCTGGTGAATCATCTGGCGGATGAAGTCCAGGTGGGGCACAAGAACGGCAAATGCACGGTGACGCTGAAATTCCGGGATTAACATATTCACACTTCGGAGCGCCGGTTTTATTTTATCAGCAATCCCAAACACTTACACCACCTGCATCGACTATACAAAAATCTATTCATTTTTTCACGATGTCATCGGCATAGAAAAAAACATGAATCGGCATATGCCCGTATCTCATGACTGTATACATTTTCCAGGAGGACACATGGCCGGAACGCTGAACAAGGTCATCCTGGTCGGCAGGATGGAAGTCACCCTGGAACTCAAGTACACAGGGTTCTTTTAAAATTTGCTTTAATATTTAGTCGTTCTTGATGATTTTTCCTGTGTGCATTCAAACAGCCACCAAATTATTCATTGTCCCTCGACCAATCTCTCCGCATCCGCCTCATCCTTCAGAATCTCCATCGCCTCATGCGGGATAAGGTTCAGCATTTCCTCATACTTCTCTTTCGTCATCCCGGCTTTCTTCCATGCCCTGGCGGAGGCGTACTGCTTGCGGGTGAGGCCGAGGATGGCCCAAGGCTTTTCGGCGCTGAGCTTGGATTTAATGTTGGGCATGGGCTGTGGTTATGGGTTCATCTTCTCTGGCCATAATCAGGTCCCGATTATGCTTAATTTTCGAGGAAACAGCCCGCTCCAGCGCCTTCACCAAGTCTTCCATCTTCACCGGTTTGGCCAGATAGTCATCCATTCCGGCTTCCAGAAACTTCTCCCGGTCTCCGAGCATGGCGTATGCAGTCAGGGCGATGATCGGAATGCCCTTCTTATCACCAAGAGTTGTTGACTCGCGTATGGCCTTGGTCGCCTCAACCCCGTTCATCACCGGCATCTGAATATCCATGAGGATAGCGTCAAAATCGTGAGCCTCGAGCAGATCCAGGACCTGCCGGCCATTTTCGGCTATGGTCACGACATGTCCAACTTTTTCCAGGAGTTTGCCTGCGAGCAAAGAGTTGGACGGTTCATCCTCGGCCAAGAGGATTCTCAGGCTCTGTGTGGCTTTGGTAAAGTGTCTCGGTCCTCGTGCATCGGCAATGCTTGCTCCCTCAGGTAGCTTAAAGCGCAGAAGCACATGGAAGGTGGTACCCTCGCCGAAAGTGCTGGCCATGGAAATTTTCCCGCCCATCAAATCCACAAGCCGTTTGACAATCGCCAGCCCGAGACCTGCTCCCTGGAAAGTTCGGGTATAAGAACCATCCACCTGAAAGAACGGATCAAAGAGATGCTCCAGCTTGTCTTCAGAAATCCCAATTCCTGTATCCACAAAAGTGAATAGCACATTGGCACTGTCATCCTTTCCAGATGCCAACAAATTTATTTCAATACGGACACTTCCCTTATCAGTGAACTTCAGGGAGTTGCCCACCAAGTTGAAAAGAATCTGGCGAACCCGCGCTTCATCGCCGATAAGTCTGTCAGGGATGGCGGGATCGACGATGCATTCCAAGGTCACGCCCTTGGCTCTGGCATTGAAGGTAAACAAACCGGACACGGAATTAGCAATTTCCTGAATTTCAAACTCACCCTCGTGGATCGTCATCTTGCCCGCCTCGACTTTGGAAAGGTCCAAAATGTCCGAGAGCAGCTTGGTCAACCGCTCTGCCGAGGATCTGCATAGCTGGACGTACTGTATTTGATCGTCATCCAGGGTTGTCGGCTCAAGAAGTTGCAGCATGCCCATGATCCCGTTGAGGGGGGTGCGGATTTCATGAGACATGTTGGCTAGAAATCCGGACTTAGCTTGATTAGCGGCTTCGGCCTGTTGTTTGGCCTGAAGCAGGTCTTTTTCGGTCTGCTTGAGACCAGTCAGGTCGATATCAATGCAAAACAATTCAGGCTTTTGACCAGGTCTTTGAATAATGGCATGGCTGGAATAGACATGGATACGCGACCCGTCTTTCCGTTTCAGATAGAGCTCCGCAGCTGGAATAGGTATTCCGGCTTCGGACATGGATTTGATTTCCTGTACAACACCGGCTCTCATTTCGTCTGGTATGATCAGATCGATAAGGTTTTTTCCTATGGCTTCATCCGGTGAATATCCATAAAATTTCTCTGATGCCTTGTTCCAAAAGAGCGTCTCGCCGTTCATTCCATAACCTTGAACAGCAACTGTGGGGACATGTTCAAACAAACTTTGGAAACGAGCTTCACTCTCGCACAGCGCCTCCTCGGCCAGTTTCTGCTGAGTGATGTCCGTGAGCACGCCGACAACGCCGACGACAGCACCGTCTTTATAAGGGGACGACTTGATGTCCTCACCCACATGGTCTCGTCCGGTTTCAGACAGAGCCTAAATTCATCGGGCTGCAACCGGCTCTGCAGAACATTTATCCAAGCGTTTTTGACCAGAGTGATGTCCCTGGGATCAATAAGTTCGAAAAAATTCCGGCCAAGTAATTTTGTGGTGCTGTCTCCGAAGATAGTCTTTGCTGAGGGGCTGAGGTAGGTTATCAGGTTTTCCATGTCTATGGAAAAAATGACATCGTTGATGTTTTTTAAGAGATCCTGGTATAGTTCTTCGGTCTGCTTGCGGTCGGTAATATTCGAGGTGAACCCATGATAAACCACTATCTGCCCATTCCCATCCTGTAGTGCGCGAACATTTCTGGACACCCAGATGATTGTCCCATCTTTACGCTTGAACCGACATTCGTGCTCAACCATCTTCCCGTGCTCTTCCATCAAGCCCATGAATTCCACGCGGTCCGCCGGATCGACATATACCTGCCTGGCGATGTCAGTAATAGACGCTATCAACTCTTCCGGACTCGCGTAGCCGAGCATCCCAGCCAGAGCATGATTGGCCGCAATGTATCTCCCCTCCGGCGTGGACGTGGAAATTCCGATGGGAGCATCCATCAAGATGTCGTGGGGAGCCTCAAAGACTACTTGGGCAGTGTGTTGCATCTCGGTCATGCTGTGTTCCTCGTGGCTGAGCTTTGAGGCAAGAGTTGGTTAAAGAGGGAGCCAAGCCAGGCTTACCTTTCTAATATCTTCAGCCGTAATCTGTACATATTAATTAACCCTGGACCTTCAAAAACTTGGCTCTCGGGGCCAGCTTCAAAACTTCTTCAAGAAAAAAGGGAGCTCAACGGACTGATACAAAATGGCCTCAACCATGCCATCCTTGGACGTATAGAGCACATCTGTCGTGAATTTTAAAACGTTCAAAATACAACATCTGATGTTGTATTTTTTCAAAATATTCATATCATGGCACGAATTTCTTCAGGTAGTTCCATTTCAGTTTGTGCGTCAAGTTAATTCTGAAGGGTTTAGAGATAATTCGAGTGGCACATGGAATTCGAGTTTGGACGATACTTTATCGAAAAATCATGTAGCCAGTTGCTATGGCCGATATGATTTAGTGCCATTCCAGATAGTGGAACAGACTATATTCCTGTGCTGATCTTGTATTCATTATGAGCAGCACTCAATACGGCAGGTCGGAAAGGCGAATGGGAGCCGGAGATGAGCTATGCGAAAGAAGGGATATTCATATATTTTCAAGATGTCCTTCAGCCTAAAGCCCCACGCGTGCTAGTGCTGATATTTACGGAACGTAGCTCTACTTGTCCGCAAGTGGGAGCGCGAATAAGAACGTGCTTCCCTTTCCGAGTCGGCTTTCCGCCCAGATCCGGCCGCCGTGCTTTACGATGAAATCCTTGCACAGCAGGAGCCCCAGGCCGGTACCCAGCTCACCTTGCGTACCCTTTAAAGATTTTTTGCGGGTCAAAATGAACAGGTTAGACAGATGTTCCTCATCAATACCGGTTCCCGTGTCCTGGACGGTGACAACAGCCATGTCCTGATCCTTGAACGCGGAAATGATCACGATTCCGCCACCCATGCTGAACTTGATGGCATTGGAAACCAGATTGCGCAAAATGGTGTCCAGCATCTGCTTGTCCGCGAAAACCAGGAGATTCTGATCAAGTTCGCTTTGCAGGAATACGTTCTTGTTCCCGGCCGTGGTCTGGAACAGTTCGATGGTATTCTCAATGGAATCCGCCAACAGACTGATCACCGGGTCGTACGTCAGCATTCCTCGCTGTAGCAGTGACCATTCCAGCAGGTTCTTCAGCAGACTGTGCAAGGTCTCCGTGGCCTGGGCCAGTTCAGAAATCATCTGCCGCAGATCCTTGATAAGCAGAGTGTTGAATTCGTCAGCCAGCATTCTGGTCAGGACCATGAAGCCGGCCAATGGACTTTTCAGGTCGTGGGCAATGATGGAGAAGAACTTGTCCTTTTCATCCAGAGCCCTTTGCAACTGCTGATTGTTCTGGAACAGGGCCTCCTTGTCCCTGATTCGGTCGGTGATGTCACATAAAGTCCCATACATCATCAACGGCTTACCATCTTTTGTACGTGTTACGACTTGCCCCCTATCCAGGACCCATACCCAGTGGCCACTCTTGTGTCGCATACGATATTCAGCATCAAGAAAGGGTATTTTGCCGGTAAAATGGAGATCAAGTTGTTTGCCCACCTCTTTCTGATCATCAGGGTGTACATTTTTTTCCCAGGTCTGAATGGTAATGGGTTCTAACTCCTTCAGCGTGTAGCCGATTATCTCCGCCCAGCGCTCATCAATGACATGTTCGCCGCTTTGCACGTTCCATTCCCAGGTTGCGACATTGGTGCCCCTGATGATGTTGTCCAAGCGTAATCGCTCTTTCCGTAGCGCTTCTCCGGCTCGCTTACGCTCGGTGATATCTTGATGGGTGCCTATCATGCGAGTTGCCTGCCCTGATGGATCCCTGGAAACAGCTCGACCACGACCTAAAATCCATATCCAGTCTCCATTTTTGGCTTGCATGCGAAATTCGACCGCAAAAGATTCCTGGCGGTTCTCAATGCATTCCTTGTTCGCCTTGAAAGCTTTTTCCATATCTTCAGGATGTATCAGATCAAGCCATGTTTTCACATGCTGAGGTACTTCATTCGGCTCGTAGCCCAACATCCTTGTATAGCCTGTGCTGTAGTAGACATGATTGGTCTGGATATTCCAATCCCAAACGCCATCACTGGTGGCCTCCATGCTCAACCTAAACCTTTCTTCGCTTACTCGTAGCGCCTTCTCGGCCTGCTTGCGCTCGGTAATGTCCGTGCCAGTACAAAAGACCACAGACTGGCCATGCCATGTTCCAGGAGTGAGTGTCAGGACCAGGGTCTTGATCTTGCCATTGACAAAATATTCTCTCTCCAGGACACCGCCTGTTTCCCATAATGGCATTATCTTTTCCAACATTTTGTCATTGTCGGGGGGTATAAAGTCGATCACATTCTTTTTCAGCAATTCCTCGCGTGAACACTCCAGAAATTGCAGGGCAGCCTCATTGGTGTCTATGTAGTTGCCCGTGACATCAATAACCGCGATAGGGTTGACCGTTCTCTCAAACAAGGTGCGGTAGCGTTTCTCACTCTCCCGTAGCGCCTCCTCGGTTTTTTTCTGATCGGTGACGTCCTGAAAAATGCAATGCGTTCGCAGAAACCGTCCTTGGTCGTCGTGTTGAATCTTACCATTGAAGAAGACGAGAATTGTCGAGCCATCCTTTTTGACCATCTCGAATTCAACGCCCATGATTTCACACACTGCCTTGAATTTGGGAAAATTCTCCTTGAAATGCTCACTCCAGTCAGGATGCAGAATGTCTCCAAAATTTTTGCCGACAAGTTCCTCCCGGCTGTAGCCGAGTACATCCAGAAATGTCTGGTTGATGTCCAGGAAATTGCCCTGCTCGTCCAAGGATTGGTAGGGCATGGGGGCATTCATAAACATCAGCCTGAACCGTTCTTCACTCTCTTTTTCTCTCTGCTCGACGATTTTTCGCGCGGAAATGTCCGTGACAAATCCATGAAGGCGCGTGATGTTCCCTTTCTTATCTCGAACCAGGTGGACCGATTCCGAGATCCAGAACGTTGAACCGTCTTTGCGCTGATGAAGGGTTTCGAAATCCTTCGCTGTCTCACTGGCATCGAAGCATTCGAACAATCGGCGTCGATCCTCCGGGTTGACGTATATCTTTGTAGTGATATCCGTGACAGATTCGATCATTTCCTGTGCAGACGCGTATCCGTACATGTCTGCCATGGCAGGATTAGTGTAAAGAAACCTCCCCTCTGGCGTTGACGTGAAAATGCCGATGGGGGCGTTTGTCAGAATGTCGTGGGCGTTGCAAAGCATATCTGAGGGGAGTGATGGTTCTGGGATTTGCTTCTTGACCATACTGGCCTCCGAAGTCTTGCTGGGAGTTAGTGTATAAGAAACCAAGAGCATGCAGCGCGGAGATGTATAGACCTACCTGGGATTGTTTGAATGTGCTGCCAACGTTATCCCATAATTATTCAAGGATAAATTTTTTGCTTTTCCGTACCATTATTCTGGAAATACTGTAAACAACCTAAGAGGTTGCTTTTTGTGATTTTTTTACATCACCTCAAAGAGACGGCCTTGAGTACGAGTTCACGACGGTTCTGGAACTGTCCGTGGACGGGCAGTTCACCTGCACCACATCAACCTCTGTTCCAGCCCCATCCGCCAAGAAATCGTGACCAAGCTCGGGCAAAAGAGCTTTGTCCCGGCGCTCAAGGCAGACGTGGCTGCAGTGGAAGGCGATGCTCCCTCCATAGCCCAGGAAATGGACTCGGCCCAGTACAAGGGCCTTGCGCCTTACGGCTCGTATGTGACCAGGACCATCTTTTTCCACACCCTGGCCTTCAATGAAAACCTCAAAGGGCTCTCTCGGGAGGAGTTGCGTTACGCCATCCTCTCGCCAGGCACGGACGTCAGTTTCGTGGATGACGCTCTGCGCCGCTTCGTGCAGGCCTCGGCCTATCTGGACGACCGGCCCAACGTCCCCTTGCGCTTCCTCACCGAGGCCAATCTGACCCAGATGATCCGCCGCCAGGAACGCCAGGTGGATCACGGCGAGGTCCGTGCCCAACTCAACGACCGGATCAGGAGCATCTTCAGCGGAAACAACTTTCAGCTCGCGCCTTTTCCCAGCCTGCCCAACGACATCACTGACGATGCCGGTGACGGCAAACCCACCCTGGGCGTGATCAGCTATGATGCCGACGAGGTGGACGGGGAACGCGTTGCCTTGCCTGATCTGGTTCGCAGGTTGTATCGAGAAAAGGGATCAAGCGGCGATGTGCGCATGAACCGGAACAACCTTGTCTTCGTCGTTGTGGACGCCCGGCGAAAGGAGGACATGAAACGCAAAATGATCCGCCGTCTGGCCCTGGAGGACCTGCGTCGGCCCGAGCGTCTGAGCGATCTGGCCAAGCACCAGCAGGATCGGCTCCTGGAGTTGTATCACAAGTCCGAGCAGGAACTGGCCGTGGCCATCCAGCAGGCCTATCGGCATGTGTTCTACCCGACCAGGAATCGGGTTGACGGGGCGGATGTGGACCTTGGGCACTCATCCATCGAGGTCCAGAGCGCCTCGGCCAATCCCGGCGATGGACAACGTCAGGTTCTGCGTGTGTTGCGGGACATCCAGAAGCTCCGCTTGTCCGAGGACAACCCGGACTCACCGCAGTTCATTCGCGACAGAACGCCCCTGAAAAAGGGGCAGATCAGCACCGCGGCCCTGCGAGACGAATTCCGCCGTGACGCATCCCTGCCGATTCTGGTGGGCGACGATGTCTTCGTCAAAGGCATCCGCCAGGGCATCGAGCAGGGCGAGTTCGTCTATCGCAGCGGGGAGTTGATCTGGGGCCAGTGCGATCCCTGGGCCGAGATCAAGATCAACGAGCAGTCCTTCGTGCTAACGGCCTCGTTTGCTAAGGAACACAACATCTGGCCCAGGCCGAAAACGAAACCTGAACCGATTCCACCGGTTACGCCAACTGATCCACCTGATCCCATTGATCCCATTGATCCCCCCATCCTGCCGCCCCCGGTCTTGCCGTCGGACAGAAACATCTCCGCCGAGGGCGTGCTCAAGGGGGCGTTGACCAGGATTTGGGATTCTGCCCGGACCAGGAAATATGCCGCTATTTTCTCCCTGCATCTCTCTTTTTTTGATTTGCAGACGGCTTCAAACTCCTGGGGCTGATCAACACCATCCCCAAGAGTAAAAAGAAGGTTGAAATCAGTGGCGACTACGCCACCCGTGAGGGAAGCGAAATGGGATTTGAGTTTTCCGGTCAAATCCAGGACGCCCTGCCGGTCAAGGATTTTCTGGAGCAGCAGATTCGGGCCGCATCGGATAAGCAGGGCAAGATTGTCTTTAACGTGCTTTTTCCTGAAGGGCTGACCATGAAAGGCGACGAGCCGGAAAAACTGACCGAGCGGCTGACCAGGTTCGGGGCCGGGGCTGCCTACGTCACGGCTGTTGCGGAGGGTGATCAATGAGCGCGGCCTTGCCAAGCATTATTACGCTATCAAAACCTGACGCACTTCCTGACAGGAAGAGTGGCGGCATGCCGCGTTACGAGCTGCGGGCTCGCAACCACGGACCGGATAATCTGGAACTGGAGGTCTGGCAGCTTCCCTCTTCTGCTACGCCACATATCAAGTCCTCTCTGCGTCTTGCCGGCCGCAATCTTTCCTTGGTGGAGCATCGTGTGCTGCGCCGTCTGGCCAAGGCGGGGATTCTGATCAGCCCCGCGAACGGCGCGGCAACCCGTCACGAGCTGGACGAGGACCTGGCCCGCATGCGCAGCCGGACCAATATCCGCCAGGTTACGGAAGGCATCGAGGCCATGGGCAAGGAAGAGGCCGCCTACTGGCTGGGCATGGCCATGCACCGCAAATACCCCCGCCGGGTGCTCATGGCCCTGCGTTTTCTGCTGATTGATCCCCGTAGCGAGTAAGACTATCCTTGACTGCGAATGGATCGTTCCAAAATGGTTTCCAGACGGTAGACATACCACACAACACTTTTCGCATACTGAGGCGCTTATGCAAAGCACGGCACGAATCATTGAGGAAGCAAAATCATTGCCCGTCGAGGAGCGGACTCTCGCGGTGGACTCTCTGCTCCGTTCCCTCAATCAACCAGACAGCGAGATCGACAAGAAATGGGGCCAGGTCGCCAAGCACAGGCTGGAGGAACTTCGTTCCGGGAAGGTTCAGCCTGTTCCGGGTGATGAAGTCTTTGCCAGGATTTACGCGCGGTACGCAAGGTGAAATTCACCTTCAACCCCGAGGCGGAAGAAGAATTTGAAGCCACCATTGCGTATTACGATGAATGCGATCCGGGACTTGGCCTCGACTTTGCCCGTGAAGTCCACGCCGCAATTCAAAACGCCCTCAATTACCCCCCCTGTGGTCCGAAATCGAACCCCATGTCCGACGATGCTTGACGCATCGCTTTCCGTTCGGGGTGCTTTACAGCATAGAACAGGATGAAATCTTCATCCTCGCCATCATGCATCTCCATCGTGAACCTGGCTACTGGAAGCACAGGTCTCCAGGCATCGCATAAGGATCATTATGTCCAAACGCCTCATCGAACACTGGCTGCCCATAGCCGAAATCGGAATCGAGAGCCTGCGCGAGCGAACACCAATGACGCCCTTCCCGGCTCCGAATAGGCTGCACGTCTGGTGGGCCAGACGCCCCCTGGTGGCATCCCGCGCCGCCATCTTGGCCTCCCTGCTCCCGGCGGATGCGGATCAGGACAAGTTTCTGCATGCGTTGGGGATTCATGGGGACCCGGTTGCTTCACGACGGAGGATTGATGCTGCAAGGCAAAAAGGTGAACGCTTCGAGGGGCAGGCTTATGAATATCCACGGGCGTTTTCATACAGGCCAAACTATCCGGATTTGGACTGGATTTCCTATGAAACTCGGAGGATTGGGTTAGATAATGCTGTATTTTTAGACCCGACTGCCGGTGAAGGAAGCATTCCTTTTGAAAGTACTCGTCTTGGACTGGAAACTTATGCAATGATATTAACCCGGTTGCAACGCTGATATTGAAGAGCACTATTGAATCGCCTCTTGTGTTTCACACAAAGGTACATAACGCCTTTCTTCAACTTCGGGAAAAATTTCTGAAGGCTCGCGAAGAAAAGCTTACCGAGTTCTTCCCTTCAAAGCCCGACCCCAGCTCCATTCCAACGAACTGGATATGGGCACGCACCATCATCTGCCCCTACTGCGACGGCCTGCTTCCCTTGTCCCCCAACTGGCGACTGGCTCCGGACGGCACGGGAGTCCGCCTTGATCCGCAAACCGCGGACGGCCCGAACACGCCGGGCGGGTCTGTGAGTTTCAGATCGTGTCCACGAACAAGGAGCAGTCCGAAGGCACGGTAGCCCGAGGCACGGCTACTTGTTCCTTCCCGGACTGTGGCCGAGTTGTGGACGGGGACGCCATCAAGGTACAGGCCCAGGCCGGAAACATGGGCGAGCAGCTTTATGCTGTGGTATTCAAGAAGCGGGTCGTAACCACGACAAAGACCAGGAAGAAGCGTGAAAAATGGGAACGCGGCTATCGTGCCCCTCGGCCTGCGGATGATGTCAGTGATCGGATCAAGACTACTCTAGAGGAGAGGCTGCCGGAGTGGGAAGCGCTGGACATGGTGCCCAATGAACAAATTCCGGAAGGCCAGAAAACTGCTGAACCCATCCGCTACGGCATGAACAAATGGCGTGATCTCTTTTCCACAAGGCAGCTTTTGTGTCATGGGACCAGCTTCCAGGTCTTTCGAGAACGGCCGAAGGCTTGAACTTTCAATTCTGCGGGGCGCTGGTCAACTACGACATGCCCTGGAACCCCATGAAGGTGGAGCAGCGTATTGGCCGCATCGATCGCCTTGGCCAGGCTTTCCGTCCCAGCCCCGCATAAACGCCTGACGACGGCCTGGGTCCGGTGGCTTGCGCCGGTCCGACCGGCCATCTCGCAAGATCCTGGGAGCGCCCCTGGGCAAATCCATCGGATACAGGGCCGTATGGATACCCTGCTCGAGACAATACCACTCCAGATCAGGATTACCGAAAGCACAGACCGCCACGCCTTGGACTGAGGCAGGGCTGAAGTCGCGCCTGAACAAAGCCAAGCCCACCTGGACCTGATCGATAACCGTCCTGTTGAGTTTCCGCTTGGCTTCAAGGACATGAACATCCTGCCCCTGCACGGTGGCGGCAATGTCCGCACGGCTATATGAGCCCTGGACGCGGACATGAGTCTCACCGCCAGGAATCAGCAGGCCATCCTAGTCGCCTCGGGCCGCAATAGTCGTCGCCCTGGCCGACCTCGACTTCCAGGAACAGCAGGCCGGGGTTGGCGGCAAGGTAGTGGGAAAGGAGGCGGTCTTCAGGCGTTCTGGGGGTCCACATGGGGGTTGCTCCGGGGTCAAAGCATGAAGAGGCTGGGCGGGTTCCAGGCCAAGTGGTCCAGAAACAATCCCTACGCTGGATCATCCCATCTCATTGCACCACCAACTGCACCCTGATATTCACATCCATCCCAAAGTCACACCACACCAGCGCGGCCAATAAACACCATGGGCGCTTAGATGATTGCCAGAAGTGTCGGCAGTGCCAACAAAATGGGCGCAAGCAGTACGGCCTCGAATGGTTGACACATTTCGTCAACACTTTGGAATAGTGGAATTTATTTTATGGCATGGAACGTGCTAAATGAGATGCAAGACAATACCGGCCCAACCACAACAGGAGAAATGATCATGAAGAAGCTTTTCGCAGTTGCAATTCTGGCGGTTACGTTTTGTCTGGCCGGGCTGGTCATGTCCGGCACGGCTTTTGCCGAAAGATGCGTGGATAACGGGGACGGGACCGTGACGGACAATGGCACCGGTCTGATGTGGCAGCAGGGACATCCGAGACATGGCATAATGACCTGGGATTCAGCCATGAGTTACACATCCAGTCTTTTTTTAGGCGGACATTCGGACTGGCGCCTGCCGACAAAGGATGAATTAGTGGTACTGTATTGGTATTCGCCATGTAGATATTTAACTCATTTGGCACAATCTTATTACTGGTCGTCTACTCCCGCCAGCATGCCGGAAAATATGAAGGTCGTCCCCTACGACACCGGACGCGTGTACTATGCCAATAAGTCGAATAGAAGGCATGTTCGTGCTGTGCGTTACCTACCGTGATCATTGATTTCATTCTGCGGTTATTTGACCATTCAGTTGGATAGGGTTGTCGCTAAAGACAGCATCATCTTACCAAAGCAGAAGGCTGAAAACATTCAACTTGTGAATACCATTCCCAACCAAGGAATATCGCCATGCGGGAAATGTGGAGAAGGATTTTTGGAACAGCAGCCCTGGCCTTCATGCTCTGCCTGACCGGGCTGGTCCTGTCCGGCGAAGCCCAGGCCCAAAGGTTCGTGGACAATGGGAACGGTACGGTGACGGATACAGTGACGTGGCTGATGTGGACAAAGGACGCCAACCCGATTGGACAGTTGAACTGGCATGACGCCATGTCGAGATGCAGCTCTTTCAGCATCTCTGGAATTGGCGGTTGGCGTCTGCCGAGCAGGGATGAACTTGTGGCATTGTACCATCCAATGCAAGGAGGACATCCGTTCTCCGGGGTCCAGTCGTCCTACTACTGGTCGAGTACGACCCACGCGGGCAGCACGGACAACGCATGGAACGTGAGCATGAGCTACGGCTCCGTGTACACCGACATCAAGTCCTACTCCTTCCACGTGTGGCCCGTCCGCGCCGGACAGTGAGGTGCTTCGAAGCTTTGAACATTTGAGTTATTTGGTCCTTGGGCGGGATGAGGATGTCACTGATTCGGCCCCCGCTTCAGGCCGCCTGTCCTTCGGGATGAGAGGCCTTTCTCTTTCTGGCGTGGACAATCCTCCGAGGCTCGAGGATGCCCTGTGCGGGCTCCTGCATACGGCTGACAGGGCTCTCAATATGCTCCAGGGCCGGGGGAGGTGATCAGCGGCGTCTGAGATCGGAAGCGGTCAGGGAGGGGATGAAGGCGATTGCGGTATGAGCATCTGGCCGAGCCTCAGTCACAACGCCCGGATCCCCCTCGGCCCTGGCGTGGGCGGGCTTGGGGGGCAAGGAGCGGCTGGGTGACATGGGTGGTCGGCTGGGGTGCACAGAAGCTGGGGAGTCTGGAAGTGTCTGGGCGAGGGATCGGTGCGGCGGGCGGAGGACATGGAGCGACCGAATGAGAGAGGTCCAGAATCGCCTCAGATGGAATTACATGCCAAGGAAAATCTGAAGGCGAAAAGCTGGGTAACTACTCAGCTGAGGTCCGGGTTGCTTTGATTTTGCGGCCTCGCCAAATCCTTCGCCGGCTTCGTAACACCGAACCATTGCGTGAATAAACAACACTCGTGCTCCAGGAGTCCGGCAATCGTTCGGTGAACGAATCCCGGCTCAGTCAAACAGGCGAGACCGCAAAATCAAAGCAACCCGGACCATCCCTGCTTCAACTGCTGAGTAGTTACAAAGTTGGAAACTGGCCCTGGAGGTTGGAAATAGGGTTGGAAAAGAAAAAGGGTTCCAAGCATATTTGCTTGCAACCCTTTGATATTCTTTGGCGTCCCCAAGGGGATTTGAACCCCTGTTACCGGCGTGAGAGGCCAGCGTCCTAGGCCACTAGACGATGGGGACTGGTATGGTGGGCCGTGAAGGACTCGAACCTTCGACTCTCTGCTTAAAAGGCAGATACTCTACCGACTGAGTTAACGGCCCTAAAAAGGGAATCTTTACGTCCTACGGGGAGTCATGTCAAGTTGTCGTTGGACAAGGTTTCGATTTTGAAGCAGTTGGTCGGATATTACGTGAAAAGTCATGGAGTTGGTCTCGCGGGCATGATTGGACTGGAGTAGCCATGAACTCGACAAGTCATGTACACGGAGCCTGTTTACGTTGTGATGAGGAGAATGAACCAGTTTAAGAGAGGAGGCATCCTAGGAAATATGCTGTGGAGTTGGTCACGTTGTAAGGATGCTGTGCACCGGATAGGTCTGGATGAAAAACACGTCGTCCTTTTCGTTGCCGATGATCACTCTCAAGGCGAAAATTGACTCCAGTTCCATTCCTGAAGGGAGTTCCAACAGCGAGTTGACTCTACGAAAACGTTGGATTTCAAAGGACAACTCGTTTTCATCTCCCTTGGCTTCAATAACATTTGCCTGCTGGGTGACGAAATAGATTCTGATTGAACCGGAAAGCGTGTCGTCGGACAGGTTGTTCAGTTCGAATTGAATGCGCAGATCGTCGCCGGCTTGGCTGAGTTGCAGGTTTGAGACTCCCGCCATCTGCAGATCCCGGGAGTGGAAGACTTCCTGAAGATTGACCACCGGGGCGTTTACCTGCCGCTCCTTGCTTACAGCACTGAACAAGGCTTGAATTTCCCCTGGGTCGCTGGTGTTCAGGATCTCCTGGATGTTTTCCAGACGTTCCAAACGAATGGCCTTGTCGGCAATGTTGTCCTGCAAGGCTTTATTTTCATTTACAAGTTCGAGGTGCTGCCCCCAAAAGGTGATACCGGCATAAGCACCGCCAAAAGCCGCGAGGAGCAGAAATACCTGGATATAGAGAAAAAGCCTGAACCATGCTGTCCTGAACCTGTATCGACGAACCGGGCTGTCATCGCGCATGATGAGCAGGCTAAGTTTATCGTCCTTGTTCACAACAACCTCTTCGGGGTCGGGAGTGGAATGAATTGACGTCAGATGGAAGCATGAAACGTTTCATGGGTTCACGCTGCGATTTCAGAAAAAAACGAGAAAGCTCAGATCCGCTCTCCCCATGTGAGCTGGATTTGGCCTTTCGGTCCGGTAAACACCATCACCAGGGGGCGATCTTTTTTGGGAAACCGAACTGTGTAGTAGCGTTGCCAGGGATGATATTCCGGGTAAAAGGCCTCAAGCTTTGACCGATGGACTTCCATGGGGCGAATTTCCAGAGGAGAAACGGTCTGGTCAGAGTTCTCCAGAAGCAGGATCCGCCATTGCGTCAAGCGATGGGTCAGGCGGGCATCTTCAGGGTAGGTGCTGGCAACGGCCAGAATGAGTTCCGTATATTCCTGGGCGGCGCGGAGTTGATCCGCAAGCATCTTCTCCGTCTCTGCATCCGTCAAAGCAAAGATTTCGGCATAGCGCCGGACATATCCTCTTCTCCACTCTTCAGACTTCAACAGGGCAACGACCCGGGTTTCCGATTCCAGTCCGTGCCGGACGACCCCAGAGCGGCTCCATATATCAGTGAGCTGAAAATAGGGATCATGTTGATCCGGCCAAAGCGTTTCGGGCAGGGAACGGAGTTGGCAACCGGCTTGCGAAACAGCACAGATCAGCAGCAACAAGATCAGGCTACGAGTCAGCCTCATGGAATAACCGGCTCCGCGTGTAAAGGGCGTTGAAAGGAAGACCGGCTGCCGAAAGAGCATCCGCGGCCCCTTCTTCGCGATCCAGAATGCAGCAAACCCGAACCACCTTGTATCCGGCGTCCGCCAGTCTTTGGCAGGCTCGAAGGGCGCTGCCGCCGGTGGTGGCGACATCTTCAAGCACTGCCACCCGGTCGCCGGGTTGAAAATTCGCCACGCCTTCCAGGTAGCTGTTTGTCCCGTGCCCCTTGGATTCCTTGCGAACAATCATGGCCGGCCAGATAAAACCCTGCATCCTGCCCATCAGCGATGTTGCCGTGACCAGCGGATCGGCACCGAGAGTCATTCCGGCAACGCCATGGATTTGTTCGTTCCGTAACATTTCCACGAAGAGGCTGCCGATGAGAAAAGCGCCTTCGGGATGCAGTGCGGTCTGCTTGCAGTCAAAATAGTAATTGCTGCGCTTGCCGGAAGTCAGCACCACATCCTTTTCCAGATAGGATTTTTCAAGAAGCAGGGCAGCCAATTTCTTGCGCCAATCGTTCACATCGCCTCCTGGCAGCAGACAGTATATGTCTTGGATTGTAGAAGTCCGGAAAGTGGCGACTTGTACTGTTATCGAGCACTTAAGCCGCAAGTCAAACCGGAAAGCCAACTCTTATTGCTTGGCGTCCTGGGTGAACACCCGATGGAAAATCAATTCAACATGACGGAAAAAGTAGGACAGGTCAAAAAGGTCGTCCAGTTCCGCGGATGATAGGTATTCACCGACCCGCGCATTTTGGCGCACCAGATCGGCGAACTGCGTTTTATCTTCCCAGGCCTGCATGGCCAAGGCCTGGACCAGTTCGTAGGCCTCCTGACGCTGCAGCCCCTTTTCGATCAATGCCAAAAGAACTCGCTGGGAAAAGAAAAGGCCCTGGGACGCGTTCAGGTTCCGGGCAATGTTCTCCTCGTGGACTCGAATCCCGGAAACAAGGCCGGTCAGACGGTGCAGCATGTAATCCATCAGGATCGTGGAATCCGGCATGATTACCCGTTCCACCGAGGAATGGCTGATGTCGCGCTCATGCCACAGGGCCATGTTCTCCAGGGCAGCCAGGGCATTGCTTCGCAGCAAGCGTGACAGTCCGCTCAGGTTTTCCGCGGAGATCGGATTCTTCTTGTGCGGCATGGCCGAGGAACCTTTCTGCCCCTTGCCGAATCCTTCCTCGAGTTCACGGACCTCGGTTCGCTGCAAATGGCGCAGTTCCACGCAAAGCCGCTCCACTCCTCCGGCCATGACGGCCAGAGTGGTGAAATACTGAGCATAGCGGTCCCGCTGGATGATCTGGGTGGAAATGGGATCCACTTTCAGCCCCAGTCGTTCGCAAGCCAGGGTTTCAAGTTCGGGCTCCAGGTGCGCATAGGTGCCGACAGCCCCGGAAATCTTGCCATAACGAATGTTCTCAACGGCTTCATGCCAGCGATGGCGATGGCGGTCAAATTCGGCGTAGAAACCGGCGAATTTTAATCCCAGGGTGATCGGCTCGGCATGAATTCCGTGCGTACGGCCCATTGCCGGGAGCGTCTTGTACTTCCAGGCCAAGGTATGCAGCGCATCCAACAATCTATCCAGGCCTGAAGCGATGGCCTTCCCGGCTCTGACCAGGAGCAGGGCGTTGGCCGTATCCACAATGTCCGATGAAGTGCATCCCAGGTGGATGTATCTTGCTGAAGGTCCGGTCTTTTCTTCGACGGCGGTGAGAAAGGCAATGACGTCGTGCTTTGTACGCTTTTCAATTTCGAGAATCCGCTCCAGATCGAATCCGGCCTTGTTGCGGATGGCCTGAATGTCCTCGTCCGGGATGGCGCCCAGCACATGCCACCCTTCACAAATGGCAAGTTCAACCTCAAGCCAAGCCTGAAAGCGGGACTCGATGGTCCATAAACGACCCATCTCCGGAAGCGTGTAACGATCAATCATCTTCAATCCTGGAGGTCCGCCTTCGCGGGAATGATTTTATCTGATAAGAGGCAACGCAACATCAACTCTTTCGCGCTCTGCCCCTTCGTGTCCTTCATGGCTTAAAAAACAAGGATCCAAAGCTTAAGGTTTTCTTCCGTTTGCCGGCTCTTGATCCGCAATTTGCAGGAAAACAAAAAGGCAGTCCCGCAAGACTGCCGATAATTTATTCCGTTGAAGTCGAACTCGAACCAGTGCTGGCGGGAGTCGAGGATTCAGCAGGCTTGGTCGAAGATGCGGCGGGCGCATCTTTTGTCGCCTCGGCGCCTTCGGTCTTCTTGCCGTTCCCTTTAGATGGGTTCTCCTTGTTACAGTAGTCCGTAACATACCAGCCGGATCCCTTCAGGACGAAGGAAGTATTCGAAATCAGACGCTGTGCGTGGCTTCCGCAGACAGGACAGATCTTGTCCTGTTCACTGTAATCCTTTTGCCATTGCTCAAATACCTGCTGACATTCCTGACAGCGATACTCATAAATGGGCATATTCTCGGCTCTCCTTGAAAAGTAATGTTGACAAGGGTTTCAAATTATTTGGCGGCCTTTGCTTCCTTGATCCGCTGTTTAAGCCTTTTTTCTCGGCGTTGACGGCGACGATCCAGTTCTTTTTTGCGCTCAATTTTCTTGTGGCTGCCCATTTTGTCCTCCAGATGATTATAAATAGTTAAAAATGCCAAACCATTGGCATGAACGAATGTATAATAAAGACCGTTGTATATATTCCCTTCGACTCATGATGTCTACCTCCCCAAACAAGACAAGCGAATCTTGTCACCCCTCAATCGCAATCGCAATCGAAATCGAAATCGAAGAAACTCCCAATGGGCATTGAATGGCAGGTCGTCAAGGCGGAGACAACATTTGGATTACGACAGAGCTGACTGTATACCGGCCTTCGCGGGCATGACTGATTTGGAGATTTGGAAAAAGCTTGCCTCGATATATCATTCCAGCGAAAGTCGGAATTTAGGGGCAAGCAAGGTGTATGACTCCGCTGTATGTGCTGAATGGTTACCATCATGATTCGATTTCGATTACGATTTCGATTGCGATTTCGAGAAAACAGGCAATTCCGTTACATTGGCTGTAATTGCCGTAACTGCTCAAAAAGATCGGGCGATGAGGTTTCCTGAGCAAGGATTTCCGGTCGACGCAGAGTTTCGTGACCAAGCTAGGGGGGCCATGCTCCAGCCGAAACTTTGTCCGAGTGCGTTACATCGTTGCCGCACTGGGGTGCGGCGCTCCCAGGATTTACCTCGTTGATTGCCACAAGTTTTTGAGCAGTTACCAATTGCCTGATTGTCATTGCGATTACGGGGCAGTCCTCATCAAATCTATTGATTCGAGATGAAGAGTTGCGGCTGTCAGATCTCGCGGATGATGTACTTTCTGGAGCCGAGTCCGAGGTGCTGCGCGTAGTCCAGGCCGTAATCCTCAGGAACATGAGGGTGCATGGCCCGGAACTTGTCCTCACCGGCCGCCAGACCAGAGGGGAGGTGGCTGGGATGCAGGGCTTCGGCCTTGTTCACCATGTCCAGGCAGGCTTGATCCAAGGCAACCGGATCACGCGAAGCCAGGATGCCGATGTCCGGGCAGATGGGTTTGTCGCTGTATCCGGCGCAATCGCACTGCGGGGTGACCTGGGTGACGAAGCTGATATGCGCGCCGGCTCGCAATTTCGTCATGGACCGCGCCACGGCCGCGGCATACTCCATCATCCGTTCCATGAACGCGGTGATGTCGGTCTTCCAGTCAATGGCAAAGCAATTTTCCCGGCAGGTGTGCAGGCAGGCGCCGCAGCCGACGCACAATTCCGGATTCAAACGAATCTTCTTGTCTTTATCAAGATGAAGAGCTTTGGCAGCGCAGACCCCCACGCACGAGGCGCACCCTCGACACTCCTGGGCGTGAACCATGGGAGCCAGACAACCATGCTGGTGCATCTTGCCCTGGCGGGTGGCGCACCCCATGGCCAGATTTTTCAGGCTGCCGCCGATACCCGCCAGCTCGTGGCCCTTGAAGTGCGATATGGTCAGCAGGGAGTCGGCTGCAAGAATATCCCCGGCTAGGTGGGCTTCCCGAATCTGCCGTCCGGAAAAGGGCACCGTGACCTGGTTGCGGCTGTTCAGTCCGTCCGCGATGATCACCGGCGCTCCGAGCAGAAGCGGATCAAAGCCGTGCATGGCGGCCTGCAGGCAATGGGAAACCGCCTCTCCACGGTTGCCCACGTACAAGGTATTGGTATCCGTCAAAAAAGGTTTGGCCCCAAGTTTCCGCAAAAAGGCAATGATCGGGCGAAGCCATAAGGGCGAGACAAAACCAGTGGTCCCAGATTCCCCGAAGTGCAGCTTGACCGCGGTCAGGTCGCCGGATCGCACCGCGTCGGACACCCCCGCGGCCTTGAGCAGACGACGCAATTTCACCTCATACGTCGCCTTGCGGGTCGTACGCATGTTCCAGAAAACGACTTCGCTGGTCATGTCGGCTTTACTCAATTATGATGCTCCCGGATGATCATGATTACCCCGCCGATCCGTCAAGCTGATCGTCGATGAACCGGCCATGCTCACTCGGAATGAATCATCTCCTGGGGCTCGCCAAGGGTGAATGTTCCCTGTTCGATCCATTGCTTGAGGGTCTGGGCGATCTCCAGGGAATACGTATAGCTGGTCAAAGGAACAGTGGCGGTATCCCTGTCGCCCACGCGAATGGTCCCGGAGCGCAGTTCGGCATAGCTTACATGACCATGATTCTTGGGGACGCCATTGGGATAGTCATGGCCGTAATCCACAATGGGAATCATGATGTCCTCGTCCGCCACGCCGGTGAACCAGGCCATTTCCTCATCCAAAATGGGGATGGGGATGCCCAGGCCCACGCTCAGCGAACAGCCATAGCCCAGAAAACTCACGCCGCGCAGGTAGCGGGCCTGCATGCCCTTAAGATCGCCCTTGACCATCAACGTTCCCGAGGGAGTGAGAGGAATGCCCCGCGGAGTCCGTTTGGGCTTGGGATTGTGCTGGGTTCCCGCGCCGATGACCCAGCCGACGCCCCCACCCAGAAAAATCTTCGTCCCCAGGCCGATGGTCCGGAAGTAGGGATCGTTGAAGAGCGGGCTCAATGCACCGGAAGTCGCGTAATTGGCATTGGCGCAGCGGGGTTTGACAGGCCCCATGTAGGTATAGACGAGCTTATCGCCAAAATTCACGGCGCAGTTGTAGTTCTGGTAGCCGTTGCGAGGGTTCAGCAGATCCACGCTGCGGAAATCCTCCAGGGCCATTTCCCGTTCCAGCAGTTTGCGGGGATAGCAGTCGGTGCCGTAACCTGCGGCCTTGACGCGGACCTTCTGGCCATTGAGCAGGTCTTCGATCACATGACCGCCGCCGTACTTGAAACGGCCGGGAAAAACCTTGTTCAGGGGATCGTCTTCAACCGGCTCGGTCACCCCAAGATACCCGTCCGCGGCAGCCAGCCCGCCGTAAGCTGGAACATCGTTGAGCCAGATCTTGCTCGCCTTGATCAGGGGCGGTTCCGGCTGGCCGATATTGAAAAAAATGCCCGAGGAACACATGGGCGAGAAGGTGCCCGTGGTGACCACGTCCACCTCCTGGGCCGCCTTGACCTTGCCCATGGATTTCACGGCCTCGATCATTTCCTTGGCCGTGAGCACCACGGCCTGTCCTTTTTGAATCCGATCGTTGATCTCTCGGACGGTTTTTCTGACTTTTTTCTGTTCACTCATGAATTATGACATTTGGATGCCACTACCGGCTCCAGGTTTTGAAGTTCAGAGCACGCCATATCCCGTAATCGAAACTCAATCGAATCGACCCGATGCGACGGACTGTTTCGTGTTACTTGCCGCACTGGGGTGCGGCGGTCCCAGGGAGGGTCGACTTCCGATTTCGATTTCGATTTACTGGATTTACATTGTTTTTTCCATGGTGCGCTGGAGGTGCTCCATGGTGGCGTAATCCGTGAAGTCGAAGCGCAGGGGGGTCAGGGTGATGAAGCCCTGGCTGAGCAGGCCGCGGTCTGTGTCCTGGCCAACGTCGATGGGGGGAATTTCTCCGTGCAGCCAATAATACCCGCCTCCACGGGGGTCGATGCGGTGGTCGTGCTTGTCGTGATAGACGGCCTGGGTCTGGGGGCAGAACCGCAAGCCCTGAACGGACGCGAGGTCGCACTTGGGAAAATTCAGGTTCAACAGGCAGCGCTTGGGCAGCGATGTCCAGTCCAACTCCTCAAGCAACCGGGCCGTGTATTCCGCCTGGGGGTCCAGGTTCACCGGGTGGAAGTCGTCCATGGATACGGCCAGGGACGGCAACCCGGCCAGGGCGCCTTCCGTGGCCGCGGAAACGGTACCGGAATACAGGATGTCCACGCCCACGTTGGCTCCGTTGTTGATCCCGGAAATGATCACATCCGGCGGTGATGTCAACAGGGTGCTCAGGGCCAATTTGGCGCAGTCCACCGGAGTGCCGAAAACCCCGATGCCTTCGAATTCAGGTTCCTGAATTTTCTTGATCTTGAGCGGCATGCTCAAGGTGATGGCGTGCCCTACTGCGGATTGTTCGGTCAGCGGCGCCACGACATGCACCGTATGGCCGGCCTTGCGCAGGGCCCGGTACATGGCGCGCAGTCCCAGGGCGTATATGCCGTCGTCGTTGGTCAGGAGGATGTCCATTGTGATCCTACATCCGGGTATTTTTTCTTGGCCTGGGTCAGCCCGAGCTGAAAGGCCTTGAGGTTGGATTCCAAAAAGCGTGGCGAAAGGCTGGTTTCCAGCCCTTTTTTCATGGCCCGGGGAAGTATGAAGGGCACCAGGTGGGCCAGAGCGCCCAAGAGAACCATGTTGGCCGCCTGGGCCATGCCCAGTTTATCCTTGGCCAGGGTGGTGAAAGGCAGTCCCCAGTAGATGTTGGTCGGTGTCTGCTTGACCAGGGAGTCGTCCACCAGCAGGAATCCGCCGTTTTTCAGGTTCCGGTAGTATTGGTTGCAGGCTTCCTGGCTCAAGGCCACCAGCAGGTCGAGCTGTTCCGGCTTGGGATAGCTGATGGGATGGGAACTGATCACCAGATCAGAGCGGCTGGCGCCGCCCCGGGCCTCCGGTCCGTAACTTTGGGTCTGGGCCACGTAATAGCCCTCTTCCAGGGCCAAACCGGCGCCAAGCACCTTGCCCAGGGTCAGTATGCCCTGCCCGCCCAGGCCGGAAAGCCGCAGTTCAAAGCGTTGAATCTCTTGAGGGGATTTCATGATTTGGCACCCTCCAGGCGGGATTTCATCATGGCATACCGCTCTTCAAGCGATGGCCTGGTTTCCTCGGAGATGATGCCGATGGGCGTGCGCAATGCCTGCTCGGCTTCCGGAAGTTTTTGGTACGCATCAATGGGAATGGCGTTTTTCTTGTACCACTTGTACATGTCCACGGTGGTCTTGAACTTGTTCTTGCGGCCATACTGGGTATGGCACGGAGTGAGGGCCTCCACGAGATTGAAGCCGGGGCGCTCCAGAGCCGTGGTGATGACCCGGTCCAGCAGTTTGACGTGCAGCACCGTGCTGCGGGCCACATAGGGCGCGCCCGCGGCCTTGGCAAGCTTGACGATATCGAAGGACTGCTCCTGCTGCCCGAAAGGACTGGTGGTGGAGTAACTGCTCTCCGGCGTGGTGGAGGACGTCTGCCCGCCGGTCATCCCGTAGATATTGTTGTTCAGGATCAAGGCGGTGAGGCCGATATTGCGCCGGGCCGCGTGCAGAAAATGATTGCCGCCGATGGACAATGCGTCGCCGTCGCCCATGACCACGATGACCTTCAGTCTGGGGTTGGCCATCTTGATACCGGTGGCAAAGGTCAGGGCCCGGCCGTGGGTCGTATGCACGGTGTTGAAGTCGACGTAGACCGCGATCCGGCCGGAACAGCCGATCCCGGCCACGATGACCACCTCGTCCTTGGTCAGCCCGAGTTGGTGAACGCTGCGCACCAGGGAGCCCAGGACAATGCCGTGGCCGCAGCCCGGGCAGAGCACATGCGGAAAACGCTTGTTGTGCCGCAAGTAATGATGAATCAATTGAGTGACTTCTGCCATGGTCGTCTACGCCTTTTGGAGCTGTTTGAGAATTTCAGCCGGAGTGATGATTTGCCCGTCGATGCGGTTCAGGGTGCGAATCTGGCTTTGACCATTGTTCACGCGCTTCACTTCCCGGGACATCTGCCCCATGTTCATTTCCGGCACGATCACGGTCCGGCACTGCCGGATCAGCTTTTCCACGGCCGGCCGCGGGAAGGGGAACAGCGTTTTCAGCTTGAGCAGCCCGGCCTTGATGCCCAGTTCCCGCGCCTGCAGCACGGCCAGATGCGCGGACCGGGCCACGCAGCCGTAGGCGATGACCAGAACTTCGGCATCATCACAGGCGGTTTCCTCGACGATCTGGATGTCGTAGAAGAACTGATCGATTTTTCGGAACAGCCGCTGCATCAACTTCTGCACTTCCTCGGGCCGCGAAGTGGGGTATCCGTTGACGTCGTGGGTCAGGCCCGTGACATGGAAGCGGTATCCGTCCCCCAGCGCGGGCATGGGCGGAACCCCGCGCATGGACTCCTCGTAGGGCACGAACCATTCCGGCGGCATGGAGGGTTTGATCCGGGAAAATATCTCAAAGGTGTCCTTGTTCGGGATGTGGATCTTCTCCCGGGTGTGCGCCGTGATCTCATCCAGCAGCAGGATGACCGGGCTGCGATATTTCTCGGACAAATTGAAGGCCGTGACCGTCATGTCCAGGCATTCCTGCACGTCGCTGGCCGAGAGCACGATGATCGAGTGGTCGCCGTGGGTGCCCCATCTGGCCTGCTGCACGTCGCCCTGGGCCGGACTGGTGGGCAACCCCGTACTCGGCCCGCCGCGCATGACGTTCACTATGACCAGGGGCGCCTCGGTCATGCATGCGTACCCGATGTGCTCCTGCATCAGGGAAAAACCTGGGCCCGACGTGGCGGTCATGGATTTGCGGCCGGCCAGGGATGCTCCGATGATCGCTCCCACGCTGGCGATTTCATCTTCCATCTGAATGAATACGCCATCAGGAATTCTTGGCAGACGGTCGGCCATGATCTCGGCGATTTCCGTGGAAGGGGTGATGGGATACCCGGCGAAGAAGGAACATCCGGCCAGAAGGGCGCCCTCCACCACTGCCTCGTTCCCCAGCGCGAATAGGGCTCGCTCTTCCTTGCGCTGACTTTTTTTAACCTTCATGGGCATGGTCGACTTCTTTATTGGCTGTGTTGCGTTTCATTTTCACCACAATGGCGAAATCCGGACAGTGATGTTCGCAAAAACCGCAGTTCCGGCATTCCATTCCCTGGATTGCCCTGGCTTTGCCGTCCGGCCCCAGTTCCAGGACATGACCGGGGCAGAAGGCGACACAAATTCCGCAACCCTTGCACCAGTCCGGATAGATGGAGACTTCAGCTGATTCTTTCTTTTTGGTCATAACCGCGCTACATGCGTTGAACAGGTCCGTCGCCATGAACCCAGCGACTTGGAATGCAAGCCGCGGCCTGCATTGGACAAATTACCCACTCCGTCTATTGCAAAAGACGGAGTTTAGCCCTTAGCTCAACCCTTCAAGGATTTCAACATGGTTGCGCAAAAAAAATTATTCATCCCGGATTTCCAAACCGGCTCAAAGATAGACGAGATTTTCGTCCTGGTGGAAGCCAGGCAGGGGCAGGCGCGAAACGGCCCCTACTGGCAGGTCCGTCTGCAGGATGCCCGAGGGGTGCTGGATGGAAAGATCTGGAGTCCAGCCAGCCAGAATTACCCTGAGCTTCCGGTGGGCGAACTGGTTCGGGTTTGCGGCGCGGTGGATCTTTTCCGGGAACAGATGCAACTGCGCATCGACTGCCTGGAGCCCCTGATCATCGCTGCTGAGGAGATCGACTGGTCGCTCTTTCTGCCGCGCAGCGTCCGGGAACCGGAAGAAATGCTGTTGGAGATCGAAGAATTGTGCAAGCGGGAACTGCTCCATGGGCCATGGCGCAAACTTTGCCGCAAGGTTCTGCGGGAGCCGGAGATCCGTTCCCGGCTGCTCCTCGCTCCCGGGGCCAAAAGCATGCACCATGCCTATATCGGCGGACTTATCGAGCACACCCTGGCTGTCTGCCGTCTCTGCTTGTCCATCAGTGAACTGTATCCCCAGGTGGACAGGGAAATTTTGCTGGTGGCCGCGATATTCCACGATCTGGGCAAGGCCTGGGAATTGAACGCCGGCATCCAGCGCGACTATACTGATCCGGGGCGACTCCTGGGGCATATCATGCTGGGAATAGAGGTCCTGGAGCCGTTCCTGGCCAGGACGGACCTCTCTCCTGGGCTGAAGATGCATTTCAAGCATCTGCTGATCAGTCATCACGGGGAGTACGCCTACGGCTCGCCCAGGAGGCCCAAGACCATGGAGGCGCTCATCCTGCACTATGCGGACAATCTGGACGCCAAGGTGAACATGACCGCCCTGCTCGTTGACGCCCTGCCCGAAGACACTTCCTGGACTCCCTACCAACGCAGCCTGGAACGACAAATGTTCCGCCCGGACCGGACTCCGCGGCCGGAAATCAAGCAACCTTCGGCGCCAAACCGCACAGAACGTCCCGGCGTCCTGAATTTCCTGGATCAAATATGACAAATGAACCGCCCGCTCCGCTCGAGACACAAAGGGCGCCAAGAAAAGATGTAACTACTCAATAACTCCGGGCAGTGAACCATAGAAAAAACACCTGGACCCCGGCCTGCGCCGGGGTGACGACCGAGAGAACTCGCTTTCGAGGTACTCCACTCCGTCATACCGGCGCAGGCCGGTATCCAGGCAGCACGGATCCGCGGTGGTTGGTTGCCCTGCTTTATTGAGCAGTTACGAAAAGATTTTGACTTCCGCAGGAAAGAGGCGGAAGTCAAAAAGGTTTCACACCGAACTGCGATGTTTCTATCGCCCATCTTGGAACGGCAAAGCATATCCAATCACAATCTATCAGGGACAGTGAATGTTCATCACCTTTGAAGGCATCGAGGGCTGCGGGAAGAGCACGCAGAGTCGGATGGTCCGCGACAATCTTCAGGACCGTGGAATACCGGTGATCTGGACGCGCGAACCCGGCGGGTGCGAGTTGGGAGTGCGGTTGCGGGCCATGCTGCTGGGGCGGGAAGGAGCCGACCTGACGGCCCATGCCGAATTGTTCCTGTATCTGGCGGATCGTGCTCAGCATGTGGCTGAGGTCATCCGACCGGCTCTTGCGGCAGGCCATGTCGTGCTCTGCGACCGGTTCACGGATTCCACAGTGGCCTATCAGGGCTATGGCCGCGGCCTGGATCTGGCAATGCTGCACGCCATGAACACGGCGGCCATAGAAGGATGCCTGCCGGATCTGACCCTCATCCTGGATCTGCCCGTGGAAACAGGGCTTGCCCGGGCACGCAGCCGCAACACGGAACAGGGTCAAAGTGAAAGCGAAGGACGTTTCGAGGCCGAGAGCCTGGCCTTTCACCAGCGCATCCGGGATGGGTATCTGGCCCTGTCCGCAGCCCTGAAGACCAGATATGCCGTAATCCCGGCGGACGGCTCCCCGGACCAGGTTTTCGCCAGGATCATGCCGCTACTTTCCTCCAGACTCGGCATGAAGACGGAGTAGTCTTGGTTATGGTTATCTGTTATCTGTTATCTGTATCATTTTATCAATATTTATTTCTGCCCCTGATAACTGATAACTAATAACCAATAACATAAAAAAAGCATCCTCACCCCGGCTTCCGCGCCACGATCCGCGCCATCGCCCGGTCGGGATCCGTCAACTCACCCTCGAAATACTCCAGCCTGTCCCAATCCGCGAAGAATACGGCCAGTTCTCCCGGTTTCAGCAGATGCGCCGGATTGCGCGGCGGACCGTATTTGGTCTGTTCCACCGTGAACGTCTCATAGAAGACGTACCCTCCGGGCCGAACGGCTCGAAGAATTTCCGGCATCAACGGCCTGTGCAGGTAGCGGAAAACAAGAATCGCTCCGAAAGCGTTCTCGGGTAAATGGGTTTCGCCTTCAACCTCCAGGTCCTTCCACCACAGCCTGATCTCGACTTCGGCGTCTCTCGCTCCAGCCCGTGCCTGACGCAGAGCCTGCCGTGAACGATCGCAACAAATGACGGTCAAGCCCCGGCGCGCCGCGAAAATGCCGTTTCGCCCGTCGCCACAGGCCAGATCAAGCACGGGGCCGGGAATTGTTCGCGGGTCAAGCAAAGAGCACCACGCCCTGAGCAATACTGACTCTTTTGCACTGCCTTCTTCTTTCATTATTCATCTCCGCATCAGCTTCAAGATTGCCGTTATTACTCCGTCACTGCGGAATTACCTGCCATTTCGAACTGAAAAGGCACATTTTGCATGTTTCTATCTGTTTTTCAGCCCAAACATTCCCTGAACAGCCAAATACTCTGATAATTCCTGCCGAAATCGTCAACATCTCCGGATTTGCAATCAAAACTGAATAGATTTACGCTTTGATACATGGTTATCGATATTGGCGCCCTGTTGCACGCGAATTATCTGTTGGTCTTTTTTCTTGTTCTAGGCCTTGGTTACCTGATCGGCAACCTGAATTGGCGTGGCTTGGAACTTGGCGCCACGTCCGGGGTTTTGCTGGCGGGCCTGTTTTTCGGGCATTTCGGTTTTCAGGTTCCCCATGCCGTCCAGGAAATCGGGTTCGTCCTGTTCATTTATTCCGTGGGGCTGCAGGCCGGTCCACGCTTTTTCAGCGTTTTTGCCCGGGATGGCCTGAAATATCTGGCCCTGTCCCTGGTCGTGGCCGCCGGGGCCATGGGAGCGGTTCTGTTGCTGGGTAGATTGCTGGGCTTTGGGCCGGGCATGATCGCCGGAATGCTTGCCGGAGCCCTGACCAGCACGCCGACGCTGGCTGCGGCCGAAGCCGGCATCCGGGAAGGGCTGGCCCAGGTCTTGTCCGCCGAGCAGGTGGAAATCCTGCTCGGAGACCTCACGGCCAGCTACGCCATAACCTATCTCTTCGGCCTAGCTGGATTGATCGCCTGCATCCGCTTCCTGCCCCTGCTGCTGCGCATTGACCTGCCATCGGAAGCCGCCAAACTGGCCCAGGATAGTCGGCCGGGATTCAGCCCGGACGAAGGTGAGGAACAGGACCTGGAAGAAACCCGCAGTCTGCGGGTGAGGGCCTTTGAAATCACCAACCCGGAAATCATGGACCGCCCGCTTCGGGATCTTCAATTCGTGCGTACCACCGGATGCGTGATCCAGCAGGTGCACAGAGGCGAGGAAATCTTCCTGCCGGATGCCCAGACAAAACTGCAACAGGGGGACACTGTCTCCGTTGCCGGGCCTCTGCCCAAATTGCAAACCCTGTCCGATTATCTGGGTCCAGGAATCTTCGACGCTCAGCTCCTGGAAACACCCATTGACACGGTGGCCGTGGTCATCAGCAAATCCGGGGTCGTGGGCAAGCGCATCAGCGAACTGCACATTCCGGCAGCCTACGGCTGCTTCATCACCAGAGTCATTCGTACCCAGATCGAGCTACCGATGGATTTGGATTTCCGTATCGAGAAGGGCGACGTCCTGATCGTCACCGGCCTGAAAAATCGACTGGAACGGCTGGTGAACGCTTTCGGCTACGTGGAGCGCCGGTTTGTGCAGACCGATCTTTTGACATTTGCCTTCGGCATTGTCGGCGGGATGCTCCTGGGGCAGATCAGCGTCCAGATCGGCGATGTCGCCCTTGGTCTCGGCACGGCCGGCGGCCTGCTCTTTGCCGGCATCTGCGTCGGCTTTCTGCGCTCCATGCATCCTACGTTCGGACGCGTTCCGCCAGCCGCCCGCTGGATACTGCGGGAACTGGGCCTGCTTTTCTTCATGGCCGGTATCGGTGTCACGGCAGGCGCGGGAATCGTGGACGCCCTGCTCTCCGTCGGCCTGATATTGTTCTTGTGCGGCATAGTGATCACCCTCACGCCCGTGGCCCTCGGTTTCCTCTTCGGACGATACGTGCTGAAGATTCAACCCGTCCTGTTGTTTGGAGCCATCACCGGGGCAATGACCAGCACCCCGGCACTGAACGTAGTCACCCAGGCCGCCAAAAGTCCCATCCCCGCCCTGGGCTACGCCGGAACCTACACTTTCGCCAACGTCCTGCTGGCAATGGCCGGGACCATCTTGATCTATCTCTGAGCAGGCCGGTTCGCACTTGACGATGAAAACCGGACGCTGATCCTCAAGCCAAAGCATATTCGTCTTGAATCAACGTGACAGATTTCGGAACCGAAAATTCCTGGACGATCATTGCCGCTGCGCTTATGAACATGACGATAAAAGGGGGCATCGGCGAAAATACCTGACATGCCATCTCAAGGGATTGCTGTACGATACTTCCGCTTCTTGACCATTTACCGACTCCATCATGTCCGACGCCGCTTTTTGCTATTCGATCGCCCAGGCATGAATCAAAAAAATGAAGTTAGGCTGACGGCATCCATCAGCAAAATTCGAGAAAAATGGGCCTGGGTAGCATAGCCACGGCGTTCCCCGGGATGGCTGATGTGGAAACGCCTTGCTGTGACAAGTCATTCCGGCAAACCGGAATCCAGTGCAGGTGAATGACCAAACTCGGGATGTGCCTATAGTTGCGGCAGACGTTGGTGATTACGGAAACATTAAGGGAGGATGCAGGATGAGCGCACAGACACAAGACCATCATCAGGAAGCGAGCCAGGGATTGTTTTCGGTTGGACGGACCAGGGAATTTGTTGATCATCCAAAGTTTTCCGGGGTAAAGATCGCCGTTTTGGTCCGGGGGGCGGATTCAGACAGGGTAAGTGTTTCGCAATTGGAAATTGATCCGGGAGTGGAAATCCCGATACACATCCATGATCCGCAACTGGATTCCATCTTCGTGCTCTCCGGCATGGGCGAGGCGTATTTCAATGGGGAATGGCGGGTCTTTGGGACGGGGGATCACCTTTTTGCTCCGACCGGTGTGGAACATGGGGTGCGCAATACGGGCAATGAACCGTTACGGCTGTTCATCCACCATAGCCCGCCGTTGCTGTAGCATTTTTTCTATGGTTACAAAATTCAGTTGGATTGACTGTCTTGAGCTGATTTCGTTTTCATGAACAACTCGAGGATCTGTTGTGGTAACCCTTGCTTTTTGATGATTGCACGCCCACCAGGGAGTATCCGGTCGGTGTCTCCGTTTGAACTGTTGCTGTCCTTTTCGTCCTCGTACCTGATACTGGCAAAGAGTTCCTCCAGGCTGTCTTTTCCGTTGAGAAGCACTTCCATGTATGCGGGATTGTCCAGGTTTTTGACAAGCGGAGTATCGGCGATCATCGCCTGTAGTGTTCTTCGCATGGAATTGTTGCCGGTTTTGCGGCGATGGCCTCTTCTCAGGCCGCGGAATAAGCGTTCGAGAATGTTATTGGTCCGCTGAGGGTAGATTGTGACAAAGCCTTGCGGACTGGCTACCATAATGGGGTCGGCAAAGAGCTTTTTACCGTATTTATCAATTTGTTGCTCCATTTTGAGGCAAAGCTGGTCATCAGCCAAACGGCTTTCCTTTTGGAGCCTATGTCGGAACTTTTCAACACCCTGGCGGATGGTTGACATGGCTTCAGACGAACCGTCATCGTTGAGGCCGTTATTTTCGTCCGGCGTGGCAATGCGCATGGCGTTGCGCAGATCGTCAAACACTTCGACGCGCCATCGCAGTTCTGTCGTTGCCTGGACCAATTCGGGATCATTGGCGATGTTGGATATCTTTTTTGCCAAGACGCGCAGAGGTTTGTGGTTATCTTCAAGGCCGCAGGGGTGTTCAAGGAGCCTGGGCAAATACCGGTCTAATTCAAGCATTCGCTCAGTAAACTCCAGCAACGGACGATCAAAGGGAAAGCCATATCCGTTGCCGTTGTTTTTGCCCTGCAAGGCCCATAGCGCCAGAGAATACGCGGACAAAGACGGCAGCATTTCGACATTATGGGGCGGAGTTTTTGTATTCACTGCATCAACCAGCAAGGGTAAATCAGGGCTTTGCCCCAGCGATTGCCGTATTTGCCGAATGAGTGCTCGCAGGTTGGTAGTCGCTGCAAATGATTTCAGGCGGTTTCTCAATCGCGAGTATGCCGGTTCCAGGAAGTCTTTGCCGGCATCACGCAGAAAGTGGAAATGGCAGATGAAGTCGGCAATGCCGGGGAAGGTTTCGTTGACCGCCTTGCAAATGCCGGTGCCCATGTCATGGACGCAGGCAACCGGCGTACCATACGTGTCTTGAATGTTCTTCAGGAACGGTTTGATGTGGACGGCGTTTTCGCTGGGTGCTTTGATGTTGCCCAGAACAAATTGACTCAGACTGTCCAGGCCGCTGAACAAGGTTGGCGCATCTCCTTCATGGGCGGCGTCCAGGTGGAGGACATATCCGCCGGCCATCCGCATTTTCTGGCGGATGCAGGGCGCGGCTTGGGCATGAGCAAGGGCCAGATACTTGATGAACTTGCGGCCCAGGTAGTCGATCTCTGAGAGGCTGATGTGCGTGTTGCGCATTTTCAGTTCAGTTTGCACTTCGTCGAGTGTGCGGAAGTTTCTGAACAGAGCCTGGCCGACAAAGACCAAGACGTCATAGGCCACGTTGCATCGAGTCGGCACCATTCGGAGCAGCGTTTCGGAGCCCATGGCTCGTGAGCATTGAGGGCAGTTAAGTACGGTTTCATGTGCGATGAATGGTCCGGCCATGCTGTAAACAACTTTTCTGCGCGTTTTCTGGACAAGTCGCGGATGGGTGCATGTGCAGTTTTCCTGCTCCGGAACAAAAGACACCACTGGCGGTTTTGGGAATAATGCCGCCGGGGATATTTCCCGTTGCAGAAGCGCCTGACATCGTTTCAACGCCTCGATTGCTTGCGGGCCGTAGTTTCTGGAGTTTTTTTTAACCCGTGCTGCGCAAACAGCTTTTCGATCTGGGCTGCTTTGATGCTCACATGCCTTGTGCGCTTTATATGCATTGCCAGTTCCTCGAAGCTGAGATTGGGGGACCGGATGAATTCCGCCAAGACGAAAACCGCGATCTCGGCAGGAAGCAATTCCGATGGCATGGCCCGATTTGCCGCGGATTGGCGTTGCTTGTCGGCAGTGGTCATATCCTGGGAAAAATAGACGAAAGAACGTCCAATTTTGTCCCGCTGCAACCGCCCCTGCCTGCACAACTGGACAAGCACCGAATGACATCGACAACGCAGTATTTCTCCCAAGGCCTCGGCAGTAATTCCCTTGGGGCTGCGATTGACCAGCCTGACAAGGGTTTTGTTGAGATTGCCTACCCTGGAAAAGCCGATGTCGTCCGAAAACCATAACCCGTCGTGGCCGAACTTGGGAATGCTTTTCAGAGTGTACCATTTGCCATTGTGGGAAAAGCTTCTGTGGTATCCAACCACGCTCAAAAAACGCCGTGTAGAGGGAACTGAGTAGTTGAGTCGAGTTGCAAGGGGTTCGATTTGCCAGCATGGTTGTTCCGAGAAGGGAGGGGCAAGCTTTTGATCTGGCGATAGACAAGAAGACATGTTGGCCTCCTGGTAAAGTATTGCATATCGTAGCGAGAGGGATAGCATCATGCAATACTTTGTCAAATTTCAAGCCAACAAGCTGGATCACGATCGAATTGCCCCCACCTCAAAAACCAATTAAATCATCATTGATTTTAAATAATTGTTTGCAAATTATTAAAAAGGTCGCCGCTCGCGCTTTGGTGAATCACTAAACAATAAGATGAGAAAGTATAGCACAGCTTGCCGCCTAACATACTGAAATTTAACGATCCAACCGTATATTGTAATCATAGCATTTTTTTGTGATCAACCAAGATCATTTCCTGAGGAAACCTCCCTGCTTTGTCGGGAGGGCCTGGAATTCCTGGTTTTCCATCAACACCAGAGTTGCTGATGCATTGACGCGACCCGACAAGACGTTCCGGGTCGCGCCAATGCAAATCGGTTGCGCGGCGGCAGATTGATCGGACAAAGCTGCCCAAATACTCAGGAGTACTGAGATCCCGGTTGGCCCTTGAAAAACTCGTTCACTGTTTCGCTGACATACAGCTTGACCTCTTCCTCTCCTTCCTCCAGCAAAACATTGGATTCGGCGAGCAGGCCCAGATCCTCGGCCACATCTTCCCAGTGCTTTTTCGTCCGGGCAATATCCGGATCTCCAACCTTGAAACGCCTGACAGCTACCCACGACATGTTTACTCTCCTCTTTAGATTTTTTCTTCGTTATCGGCCATTGCGCCGACACAGCTGAAAGTTACCAAAGTAATCCTTTGAACCATCCGCTTGGGTGGCTTGAGGGAAGCGGGCGGTTCATTGTTTTTTTATAACTACTCAGCACATACTGTGCATAACCATTCTTCAGCACTGGATTCCGGCTTTCGCCGGAATGACGAATCGGAGCAAGCCGTTTCTTCGTTAGTCATGCCGGCGAAGGCCGATATCCAGGTCATTTTCTGGTTCTGCTGAGTAGTCACATTTTTTTGTAACCATTCAGCTGCGTTCCGGATTATCTCGAATTGCTACATCCCAACTCCTTCTCCGGCTTCGTGACATCGAACCATTGCTCAAATTAACCTTTATCCGGAGCTTCGGGCGTTCGGCAATGGTTCGAGTGAACAATCCTGGCTCAGTCAGACAGGCAATGCCGCAAAATCGAGACAATCCGGAACCTCCAGCCTTACCCTGAAAGTGCTGAGTCGTTTCCTTTTTTAACCATGCTCCCGCCGGATGAGTCGCAATAATTGCAAGAATGGTGCAAGTCAATTTGGTTGCATTTCCTCATTTCCGGCGATAATTGCAATGGATGCAATGGAAGCTTCAGCGAATGTCGATTATCTTCAAAGGCTCAATAAACTGAGGTCGGTTATGGAAACGTGGTGCAACGAGGAAGAGCCGGAAGATCTGAACGTCTCCATCCTCCTGATTGAATCGGATATTGATCTGGGGAGATCAATGGAACTGGAACTGCGAAGGAGCGGTTTCAAGATCTTCACCGCGACGAGCCACCTGAGGGCGTTGAGCCTGTTGGAGGATCACAGGAACTTAAGAATTGTTCTTGTCCAGGTGGAGGCCACGGATATCGGCGGCTTCGATTTTGTGCACCTCCTGCGGCACCGCAACCGCTTTCAGAATCAGCATCTTCAGATCATAATGATCGGCTCGGGGGAAGATTTCGCCAGATTTCCTGCTGATGACAATTCCATCGACGATTACCTGCTGCGGCCGTATTTTCCCGGAGAACTTTGCTGGCGGGTCCGGAAGGCCCAGAAACATCTGCTTCATCAAAAACAGAACACCACCGTGCACCAGATGAACATTTTCGCCGGCATTTTAACCTCTTCGGGCCTGAAGCGGGCACTCCATGAAGAATTGAACAAGGCTTTCCGCAAGCGCAGCTGCTTTTCCCTGGCCGTATTTGAGTTGCACGGCCTGGAAAGCGTTCATCTCAACCACGGATTGATGATGGCCCAATGGATGGAGCGGGATCTTTCCGCCCAGATCCGCAACAGGCTGCGCAGCTATGACCGGCTGGGCAGGCTGGACTGGGGTCGCTACTGCCTGATCGCTCCGGAGATCGATCAGGAGCACCTTCGGTTGCTGCTGACCCGCTTCAGCCGGCAGATCACCGAATGGAACGAATCCGTCTGCCGCAATTCCCACATCCGGATTCCACTGGAACCGCGAGTTCGCCCACTGACTGTCGTCCCCGAGTTTGAACCGAACCATTTGACCCAGGCCGCCAACGTGTTGTGGGACTGGATTATCCGGCTCGACGGCCAGGTTCCTGTCGCTGCCGCCGATTATTCGAGCATCGTGATGACTTCGGAAATTATCGCGGATGTCCTTGTCGCCGGACAGGACGACTCGGCTCAAACCCGTCTCGCGGTCAAGGAACCAGGCTTGACGCAATCTTTACCTCAATGAACCAATGACGACTGCGCCATCAACCAACCTTCAAGGGGAAGCGCTCTTCCGGCAGGGAAGATTTCAGGAAGCCGCCCATTCACTTCTCGACGACTATCGCAGCGGCAAGAGAACCTTTGCCGTGATCACCCTGCTGATTCAGTCCCTGCGGGCGCTGGGCCAGCACCGGGAAATGGCCGACTTCCTGGCCAAGGCCTTGATGGAATCATCCCTGAGCGTGAACGAACAGGCGGCATTGTACTATCAGCTCGGCCAGTCCCTGTTCCAGGCCAAGGATCTGGTCCAGGCCAAGCAGGCCTTTTGGCAGGCCCACCGCCTGAACCCGAACCACCCGGGTTTGGCTGAGAGACTCAAGGCCATAGGTCACAAGGAAACCCGCCCCCAGCATCGCTACAGCCTGCTGATCTCGTCCGGGGCCCTGGCCGAGCAGCAGCTTGCCGAGCTGACACAGTCCGCCAAACAGAACAACGAAGACCTGGACCAGTTGCTCCTGCGTGAAGCCAAGATCAGCAAGCAGGACTTGGGCGAATCCCTGGCCATGTTCTATGAAGTGCCCTTTGTGGATTTCGATCCGAATATGGATGCCCCGTTTGAACTCCTGGAAAAGCGCAAGCTGGACCCGGAGTATCTGAAACGCTCCGGATGGACACCCCTGGCTGTGGACGGGAACACCATTACGGTGCTGATGGCCAACCCCTTCGATCATGCCCGACTGGATGAAATCCGCTTCATATTCGGAACCAGCCGGATCGAGCCGAAGGTTGCCCTGATTTCGGACATCCATGGGTTCATCGAGCTGTTCTACCGCCGCCTGGGCTCCGAGGAACTGATGGAACTCGGAGATTCGGTGGAAGCCCGGGTCGATGAGGAGGTAGAATCGGACCTTGACCTGGAGACCGGAGTCACGGATTCCGAGGTCGTGCGGCTCGTGAACGCCCTGCTGGTGGAGGCTTGGCGGCGCAATGCCTCGGACATCCATATCGAACCCGACCCGCGCAACCGGTTCTGCTCGGTACGGTTTCGGATCGACGGCACTTGCCATGAGTTTCGCAAAATTCGCGCCGGCATGGCCAAGCCGCTCATTTCCCGGATCAAGATCATGGCCCACCTGAACATCGCGGAGCGCCGTCTGCCTCAGGACGGCAAGATCAAGATGCGCCTGCCCGAATTGGGCAAGATCGTCGAATTCCGGGTGGCCATCCTGCCGACCATTGAAAACCATGAGGACGTGGTCCTGCGCCTGCTGGCCTCGGGCAAGCCTCTGCCCCTGGAAAAGCTGGGCATGTCCGACGACAACCTCGCCAAGTTCAAGAACGCCGTCTATCGGCCCTACGGGCTGATCGTCGTGGTCGGCCCCACGGGTTCCGGCAAGACCACCTCGCTGCATTCGGCCATCAGCTACATCAACACCCCGGAGCGCAAGATCTGGACTGCCGAGGATCCGGTGGAAATCACTCAGGAAGGCCTGCGTCAGGTCCAGATCAATCCCAAGATCGGCCTGGATTTCGCGACCACCTTGCGATCCTTTCTACGGGCTGACCCGGATGTGATCATGATCGGTGAGATGCGAGACGCGGAAACCGCGCATATCGGAGTCCAGGCCTCCCTGACGGGTCACCTGGTTTTCTCCACCCTGCACACCAATTCCGCGCCCGAAACCATCACCCGCCTGCTGGACATGGACCTGGATCCGTTCAACTTCGCGGACTCCCTGCTCTGCGTCGTGGCCCAGCGGCTGATCAAAACCCTGTGCACCCACTGCAAGGAAGCCTATCGGCCCGCCAGGCAGGAAGTGGACGATCTGCAAAAGGAATTCGGGCCGGGATTTGACCAGTACATTCCCATGTCCAGGGAAATTTCCCTGTACCGGCCCAAGGGATGCGGCCAGTGCAACCATGGGTACCGCGGCCGGATTGGCGTTCATGAACTGATGGCCAGTTCGACGCGGATCAAGAACCTGATCAAGCGCCGCGGCCATACTGAGGAAATCCGGGATCAGGCCGTGGCCGACGGCATGCTGTCCCTGAAACAGGACGCCCTGCTCAAAGTGCTGCAGGGCGTGACCGACATGTCCCAGGTCCGTTCGGTGAGTGGGTGGTGACGATTGGCTGTTATTTGTTATTTGTTATTGGTTATCTGGTTTTTTTATCATCGACAGGAGAGGGCAAGGTTGGGCAGCTGAACTCATAGCATGCCGAGGGATCATGGCAGCATCAACAAACTACACTGACAATAAAACAGACAACCATTACAACCATTACAACCATTACAACCATTACAACCATTACAACCATTACAACCATTACAACCATTACAACCATTACAACCATTACAACCATTACAACCATTACAACCATTACAACCATTACAACCATTACAACCATTACAACCATTACAACCATTACAACCATTACAACCATTACAACCATTACAACCAGCACCATTAACTATTAACCGATAACTGATAACAGACAACAACCTCACTCCCTCGACAAATCTTCAAATATGCTCAAGGCTGCCACGGAGCCCTGGCCCACGGCCGTGACGATCTGGCGAACGCCGCCCGTGACGTCTCCTGCTGCATAGATGCGGGGGTGGCTGGTGCGCATCCGGTGGTCCACGAAAATGCTGCCGTCCTCGTTCAGTTGGAGGCCGAGATCCCTGGCCAGATCCGCATTGGCCGTCTCGCTAATGGCCACGAACACGCCGTCCGTCGGAACTTCTCGCTGCTCCCCGCTGCGCACGTCGCGAATCCGCACCGCCCGCACCGCCTCTTCGCCCAGGATCTCCTCCACCACGGTGTTCCAGTAGATCGGGATGTGCTCGCGGTCCAATGCGTCCACCAGATGCTGCTCGCCCCGAAAGGCGTCGCGGCGATGGATTACCGCCACGGAAGCGCCAAGGTTCTTCAGGTACAGGGCATCGGTAAGGGCCGTGTTGCCACCCCCGACCACAAGGACGTTCCGGTCCCTGTACAGATAGCCGTCACAGGTGGCACAGTAGTTCACGCCATGACCGAAAAACCTGTCCTCTCCCGGCACACCCAGTTTGCGCCACGTAGCCCCGGTGGCCAGAAGCATGGCCCTGGCCCGGAACAGCCCCCGATCCGTCAGGGCTTCCACGCGCCTGCCGATCTTGGCCTCGCGAACAGGCACGCCCTGGAGGATCTGGACATACTGCCGGGCCTGCTCGGACATCATTTCCACCAGCTTAATACCGGAAATGGAGGTGAACGCGGGATAATTTTCCACCACCGGCGTAATCACGATCTGTCCGCCCACGGTCTTGCCCTCCAGGATCAGCGTATTCAGTCCGCTGCGCGCCGCGTAAACCGCCGCGCTGAGCCCAGCCGGACCGCCGCCCACGATCAGCAGGTCCACCTCCACGGCTTCCTGACCGGAGAGACCCGAAGCCGGGGGCGCGGAGGACTGGGCCACCGGCTGGAGCGTCAACACCTCGGCCGTGAAATGCTCTTCCGGAACCAGGCCGATGATGTTGTGTACGGCATTGATCAACGTGTGGGGAACGGCGCCGATGTTGTATCTCTGGGCCAAATCCTGGTTCTCGCCGGTTTCCACACATTCCGCGGAGATCAGATCCGGGCGCTCGATGGCCGCGCGAAAGGCATGCATCACCTGCTGCGGACAGTAGGGGCAGACGGGATTGACGAAAACCTGGATATCTCGGGGCTCGTCAATCTGCGCCAACACGTTTATGGATGTCTTCGAGAGTCCGCTTTCCTGGCGTGAAACCAGCAGGATGCATTCGATTAATGACTTGCCTTCTTCCCCGGCGGGCGCTCCGGTAAAGCGGATGCGATAGCTCTCCGGCTGTATGAGGATGGTCGGCGAGCGGTGTACGGAGTAATTCTCGGCCTCTTTGGAGTCCATGGAAGCGAACGTCGCCTTGATTTTCGGGCTGATCCGGGTCAAGTCCTTCACAAAATCCATGCAGAACCGGTTATAGGGCTCGTTCTCCCCCTCTTTGGTGAAGACAAAAAGACTTACATCCCGAGTCATTACCCGAAAGAGGTCTTCAAGGTATATACGGCTTTTCTCTGGAAGGAGCCATTTCTGTGGGGATTCTGTGCTTTCGCGAGCATCGTGGTCGGAGGATTTTTTGTTCCAGAAAGCCATGGCAACTCCTCATGATGGGTAATGGCTAATTTGCGTTAGCACGAGGCAGATACACCGGGAGGACGATACTGAAGACCCGAAATCATGACAATTCATGATTTTTTGCCCACAGATCACACTGATGACAGAAAAAAACTTCAACCTCTCAGCGGGCTTTGCCCGCAACCCGGTTACCAGTTATTTGTTATCTGGATTTTCCTGATAACGGATAATGGAACGGATGTTGATAACAATTTCTTGTTTTTTGCGAAAGGGCTTGAAGCAGTAAATCACTAAGAGGTAAATAGTTGCCCCTTGTGGCACGCCCTGATGGGCGCGGCAACACAGGGTCCCAGGCTGGGTCTAACATGTTGAACGCCAGGTTGAGCCGGGGGAATCATTTTTAAACCGATAATCAGGAAAAATCAGGAGAGATAACAATGGAATTATTGTCCGTCTTTGAATTGATGTTCACGGCACAGGGGCCGTCGGAATGGACGCACTGGCCTTTTGGACCAACGATCGTCGGCAGCTGGCTGAATATGTTGACGAAGTTTATCTTCATCGGCCTGATTCTGGCCTTGATGATGTATATGTTGCGCTACCTGTTCGGTCCGGGAGGGCCGATGCGTGAGGAGCCTGAAATGTCCGAGGAACAGAAGGCCGACCTGGCAATGGAACTGCTGCGCAAACGGATGGAGGAGGGACGTATCGATACAGTGGAGTTCGAGCGGATCAAGCAGTTGTTGCGGCCATGACCACAACAGAGCTGGAACGCGGAGTCCTGGAACTGGAGCGCTTTGCCCGCGGACATTTTCCCGAAAAACCGTCGGAACGAGCGAACATGGCCCTGAAGCTGGACCATTGCCTGCGGGTTTTTCAGGAAGCGGAATCCATCGCAACAGAAGAAAAGCTGGAACCGGATGTCCTCCAGTCCACAATGTGGGCGGCGCTTTTTCACGATGTCGGCAGATTTCCGCAGTATCACGCCCACAAGACCTTTGACGATCGCAAATCCGTGGATCATGGGCGCCTGGGTGTATGTGTCTTGAAAAGACATGGCTTTCTGAACGGCCTAAGCGATCAGAAACAAAAGGCCGTACGTACCGCGATCATTTTGCACAACAAGCGGTTCCTGCCGACCGGATTGCCAGAATGGGCAGCCGTTCCGGCCAGGGTTGTCCGGGACGCGGACAAGTTGGACATCTACAAGGTCATGCTTCAGCATCTGCGCCCGGATGCCGCCAAAAACCCTGTCGTCACCCTGGAATTGCGCGATGAGCCGGACACGTACAGCGAGGAGATTGTCCGGCAGATCCTGGCTGGGGAACTGGGAGAGTATTCCCGAATGCGGACCTTCAACGACTTCAGGCTGCTGCTCTGCAGTTGGGTTTACGACCTTAATTTCTCCGCAACGAAAAAAGCCGTTGTTCAGCGCGGCTATCTGGACGAACTTCTATCCAACCTCCCGGACACGCCCCGGATCCGGCAAGTCCGGGACACAGTGCTTGCCCGGATCGAGAAGTAATGAACCGCCACTTCCCTTTGGTTACTCAAGGCGCTAAAACTCATCAGGGAACATTTTGAATTGGTGAGAACAAAACCGATAAATAAAAAAACCACTGCCAAAGGCAGTGGTTTTTTTATTTATATCTGGTGCTCCCGGTAGGATTCGAACCTGCGGCCTATCGCTTAGGAGGCGATCGCTCTATCCACCTGAGCTACGGGAGCGGAATCTGAATTCCTAAACCCCGAAGTACGTTCGCGTCAAGTCGATGTTTTCCGGATCCTTTCCAGACTGGGTCGAGTCATGTTCAAAAGTTTCATGCCACGGAATACAGGTTGCCATTGGGAGCGCCGCACTCCAGTGCGGCAAGTTGCGGATTTTCGCGTCATTCAGGATGTTCCGCGCTTCACCGCGGGCCGCACTGGGGTGCGGCGCTCCCAAGTAAAGCTCGAACGTTCTTATCTCATGATCTATGACATCCGACTTCTGACAACTGACCCCTGACTTCTGCCCCTACTGGGCCTCGCGACGGATTCGGGCACCCACCTGGGACAATTTGGACTCCAGTTCTTCATATCCCCGGTCCAGATGATAGATACGTCGCACTTCGGTGGTTCCCCTGGCCGCCAACCCGGCCAGGACCAGGGAGGCACTGGCCCGCAGATCCGAGGCCATCACGGGCGCGCCGTTATAATGATCTACGCCGCGAATCATGGCGTTCTGGCCGGAGACCTTGATCTGCGCTCCCATGCGCACCAGCTCTTGGACGTGCATGAACCGGTTCTCGAAGATGGTTTCCTTGATCACGCCGGAACCGGCGGCCAGCCCCATCAAGGCCATGACCTGGGCCTGCATGTCCGTGGGGAATCCTGGAAACGGCTGGGTCATCAAATCCACTCCCACCAGCTTTGCGCCGCGTTTGGCCAGCACCCCGCTCTTGCCTTCCTGAATCCAGACCCCCATTTCCCGCAACTTGTAGACCACGGCATCCAGGTCGTTCATGGAGCAATTTTCCAGGTACAGCTCTCCATCGGTGATCACCGCGGCGACCAGATAGGTGCCGGCTTCGATCCGGTCGGGCATGATTTGAAATTCGGCGCCTGTCAGGCGTTCAACGCCCTGAATGCGGATGATGCTCGTGCCCTGACCCTGGATCCGGGCTCCGCAGGCGTTCAGGAAATCGGCCAGATTGACCACTTCCGGTTCCCGGGCCGCATTTTCCAGGATCGTTTCTCCTTCCGCTAGGCTGGCCGCCATGAGCAGATTCTCGGTCCCGCCCACGGTGGGGAAATCGAAATGAATATGAGCGCCTTTAAGACGATCACATCGTCCGATGATGTTTCCGGCCTCCAGATCAAACTGCGCCCCCATCCGCTCCAGGCCCCGCAGATGCAGATCCACCGGCCGCGAGCCGATGGCGCATCCCCCGGGCAGGGCCACCACCGCCTTGCCCAGCCGGGCCAGGAGCGGCCCCAGGCACAATACGGATGCGCGCATGGTGCGGACCAGATCATAGGGCGCTTCAGGTGTCAGGTTCGCGCCGACACAGGTTTCCACCGCATTGCCGTCCTGTTCTGCCTCGCAACCCAGCAGCCGCAACAGTTCAAGAGTGGTGGATATGTCTCGCAGTTTCGGCACGTTCCGCAAACGCACCGGCCCCTCGGCCAAAATGCAGGCCAACAGAATGGGCAAAGCCGCATTCTTCGACCCACTCACCCGCAACCGCCCCCGAAGAGGAACATTGCCCTCTATTACCAGCTTATCCATTAACTTCCTCCAAAATTTCGAATCTCATCATACTCTGCGCAAAATAATCGTACTCAAGGGTTTTACTGTTCTCCTGTTCGCAATCGCAATCGCAATCGCAATCGCAATCGAATATTCTGTCTTCCTGCTCAATACTCCGGACAATTGCTTCTCCTCGTAATAATGCAATCCCGGATTTCAAACACGAAAAGTCTAAGCCCTTGCGTCCACCTCAGGGCGGCCTCAAGAGTACGCCCCTACAGATGCAAGGGATCGTGGGAAGTGGTGGAGGTTACATCCCCTTGCCCGAAATGGGACCTGTAGAGGCTCCCATTTCGGGTGCCCAAGGTTGCCGCGAGATAAAGCTCCACATGATTTCGATTTCGATTTCGATTTCGATTTCGATTTCGATTTCGATTTCGATTTCGATTTCGATTTCGATTTCGATTTCGATTCAATTGAGGAGGGGGATGGTATGAGCAGAAGGGAGAATTGTCACGTCATTATGACGGACATTTTAATTCGGCCTGCATCTTGACGAGAACATGGCGTATGGTTTAATGATACTTCCTTTACACGGTGGGTGTAGCTCAGTAGGTAGAGCACCTGGTTGTGGCCCAGGCGGCCGCGCGTTCAAGTCGCGTCATCCACCCCATGTATTTCCAGGGGTCAATCCAAACACGGGTTGACCCCTTTTTTGCTTTATTCGCTCTTGACCCATGGGATGATATAGGTTTTCCTCCGTTTTTTTCAAACCTGACATCAAAAGTCCGAGTCCATCGCCCATCGCCCATCGCCCATCGCCCATAGCCCACAGCCTCTAGCCCATTACCCATCACCCATCGCCTAGAACCAAAAAAAATTACCAAGCAAAAGGAGTACAACCCATGACGAGAATTCCCGATACCAAAACGGACTTCAAAGTCCGCGATCTTTCCCTGGCCCAATGGGGTCGTCAGGAAATCGAGATCGCGGAGACGGAAATGCCTGGCCTGATGGCCCTGCGTGAGGAATTCGGCGCTGATCAGCCCCTGAAAGGCGCGCGTATTGCCGGCTGCTTGCACATGACCATCCAGACGGCCGTGCTGATTGAAACCCTGATCCATCTTGGGGCGGAAGTCCGCTGGAGTTCGTGCAACATTTTCTCCACCCAGGATCACGCCGCGGCCGCCATTGCCGCGGCCGGGATTCCGGTCTTTGCCTGGAAGGGCGAGACGGAAGAAGAGTATTGGTGGTGCGTGGATCAGACAATCCAGGGACCGGATGGCTGGGTTCCGAACATGCTGCTGGACGACGGCGGGGACCTGACCCAGGTCATGCACGAGAAGCACCCCGACGCCATGGCTTCCTTGCGAGGGTTGTCCGAGGAGACCACGACGGGCGTGCATCGTCTGTATCAGATGGAAAAAGCGGGTACTCTGAAATGCCCCGCCTTCAACGTGAACGACTCCGTGACCAAGAGCAAGTTCGACAATCTCTACGGCTGCCGGGAATCTCTGGCTGACGGCATCAAGCGGGCCACGGACGTGATGATGGCCGGCAAGGTCGTGGTAGTGGCCGGTTACGGGGACGTGGGCAAGGGCTGCGCCCAGGCCATGCGTGGCCTCGGAGCCAGAGTCGTGATCACGGAGATCGATCCGATCATCGCTCTGCAGGCGGCCATGGAAGGATATCAGGTGATCACCATGGAAGAGGCCGCGCCCATGGGAGACATCTTCGTCACCGCCACGGGATGCCGCGACGTCATCACCCGCGCCCACATGGACGCGATGAAGGATCAGGCCATTGTCTGCAACATCGGCCACTTCGATCTGGAGATCGATGTTGCCGGCATTCGTGAACTGGCCTGGGTCAACATCAAGCCCCAGGTGGATCACATCGTTTTCCCGGACGGCAAGCGGATCATTCTGCTGGCCGAGGGCCGCTTGGTGAATCTGGGCTGCGCCACCGGCCATCCCTCCTTCGTCATGTCCGCCTCGTTCACCAATCAGGTCATCGCCCAGATCGAATTATGGACCAATCCCGGCAAGTACGAGAACAAGGTCTATGTGTTGCCCAAACTGCTGGATGAAAAGGTGGCCCGTTTGCACCTGAAGAAGCTCAATGTCGGTCTGTCCTCCCTGACCGAGGCCCAGGCCGATTATCTCGGCGTTCCGCTGGAAGGGCCCTACAAGCCGGATTACTACAGGTATTGATGTCAAAAAGAATTCTCCGCTCCCGGCTGACGGCGCGGCGACGCAGCATGCAGGCCGAGGACGCCCTGCGACGAAGCCATGCCGTTCAGGAACGCGTGCGCGAGCTTCCCAACTGGGAAGCCATGCGCACGGTCCTGGTCTATCTTCCGTTTCAAAACGAAGTGGACACCTGGGAATTGATTCATGAACTTTGGGGCCGGGGCGTACAGACCCTGGCCCCTTGTTGCCGTCCGGACTGCCCGGGGGAGATGGATTTTTACCGGTTCCGCTCTCCTGAAGACCTGCTTCCCGGCAGCTACTCGATTCCCGAACCAGACCCCGGACGTTGCTCCATGGTCGATCCGTTAATATGCGATTGCATCCTGACCCCCGGCGTGGCTTTTGACCGCCAAGGATTTCGTCTTGGCTTCGGCGGGGGCTACTATGATCGGCTCTTGGCCCTCACTGGAGTCGAAGTGCTGACCATCGGGATGGCCTATGATTTCCAGGTCCTGGACGACTTGCCCCGGGAACCCCACGATCAATCCGTGCAGGTCCTTTGCACGGACAAAGAAACGATATGGGCCTGCACATAGACTGCATCCCCTTTTCCTTTCCCGGATTGCCGAAAATTCGCGCTGTCTTCACCACCCGCCGAGGTGGCTTGAGCCGAGGCCCCTATTCCGGCGCCAATCTGTCCTGGGAGGTGGGAGATGCAAGGAATGATGTGCTGGATAACCGCAATGCCTTGCAAGAACTCGCGGGCTTCCGGCACTGGGCCGAAGCGCGACAGGTCCACGGGGTAGAGGTGCTGGTTGAGCCGAACCCCATGTCCTCTGACCAATGTGCCGAGATCCAGGCCGACGGACTGGCAACTTCCCGTCCGGATCTGGCCCTGGTCATCAAGACGGCGGATTGTCAGCCCATTCTCCTGGCCCATAACGGCGGACGTCATATAGCGGCCCTGCATTGCGGCTGGCGGGGCAACCGTCAGGACTTTCCCCAGATAGGCGTTCGGACCTTCTGCGACACCTACGGCTTTCCGCCGCACGAGGTGCTGGCCGTGAGGGGCCCGAGCCTTGGCCCAGGCGCCAGCGAATTCGTAAACTTCGATTTGGAGTGGGGAGAGACCTACAGAAAGTTTTATGATCCACAAAGCCGAAATGTCGACCTGTGGCGTCTGACCAAGGAGCAACTGCTACAAGCCGGCCTGCTCGAAGAACGCATATTCAGCATCGACCTCTGCACCTCCAGTCTGCCGGAAACCTTTTTCTCCTATCGCCGCGACAAGACCACCGGACGACAAGCCGGGTTGATCTGGATGGATTCTGCTGCTGACTCTGATTGAATCTTTTTTTTTCACCACAGAGGCCACGAAGAGCACGAAGGGGCAAAAGAATACAAGACATGGCTCCGCAACTGAGGTCAGATTTTTGTGACGACATCAGTGCGCGAGCAAGTATTAACCTTCGTGTCCTTCGTGCTCTTCGTGGTGAAAACTTCTTGACGCTTCAAATCTTTTTCACCACAGAGGCCACGAAGAGCACGAAGGGGCAAAAGAATACAAGACATGGCTCCGCAACTGAGGGTCAGGTTTTTGTGACGACACAGTGCGCAAGCAAATATTAACCTTCGTGTCCTTCGTGCTCTTCGTGGTGAAAACTTCTTGACGCTTCAAATTTTTTTCACCACATAGGCCACGAAGAGCACGAAGGGGCAAGAGAATACAAGACATGGCTCCGCAACTGAGGTCAGATTTTTGTGACGACATCAGTGCGCAAGCAAGTATTAACCTTCGTGTCCTTCGTGCTCTTCGTGGTAAAAACTTCTTGACGCTTCAAATCTTTTTCACCACAGAGGCCATGAAAAGCACGAAGTCAAAGCCACCAAATGGTCTTCAACGTCATCCAGATCAGTCTATCAACCGGAGAATACCGAAGACAATCAAATAAATGGCGACAATGTAATTCAGCAACCTGGGAAATATAAGAATCAAGATTCCCGCAATGATGGACACGATCGGTTCGGCCGCAATGTTCATTTGCATGATTTCCCACCCTTCACCAGATTTTTTGGAATCAAACGGAACAGGACACGGAACCTGATCATTCCGTGTCCCTCCAGCTTCAGAATTTCTTCACTAAAATCGATAAATCGCTGCTATTCCCGTCTTTGTCGGCATCCGTTCAGCAGGGACGACCACGACTGTTCCGCCTTTTTTCAGAGCAAGTTGCCCCAGGTCGTCGAGCAGATCATCCACCTTGGGATCCATCATTTCGCCTTGCTCGACCTCTCCTGTGGCCGGATCCACTCTGCCGGGAATTTCACGGTCAGCCTCCACCAGCAGCGTGCCGACCCTTCCATCAATAATCGCCTTGGCAACCTGTGACAGGTCGTCCTCACCCAATCCTTCTGCCCTTGCCGAGCCGAATTTATCCACGTACCCCGCCAAAATTTTCAGGTATCTCGGCTCAACCAGCCCCCAGGCGAGTTGGCGCAGTTCGTCCAGGGATGAAAGGGAATCCGGGTGAATGGTGATGCCTTCCGGCAGGAGAGAGGGGTTGCGGCTGATATCGTGAAACAGGTGGTGGTGCTCCGGAAGCGCGGCCAGAATCAGCGGCAATCCGGACGGCTGGGAATGGTGCTCCATGACGGCGCGATCCACGGTCCGAAAGAACCGTTCCGCGTCAAGGTCCACCTGATCTTTTTTTCCGCCATGACCGTGATGCATGGCATTTTTGCCCACGCCCACACCGCCGTAGGAGGAGACGGTCAACCGAGGATCGGTCAACTCTTCTCCCAATGCCTCCACCAGCGTTTTGGGAACACCCGGAGCCGGCATGATCTCATCCAGGGCGTCCCGATTGCCTTCGAACAGCTTCATCTCCTTCCGGTTTACCGCGAGAATCTGATAGCGATCGGCGGATTGCAGAATGCGCCACAGGGGCTTGGTGTGGAAGTTGTCCGCCGCGACGGCCAATTCGGGAACCGAACGCTGGAAGGTGTAAACCTGAAAGAACCCTTTTGAACCAAGCACTGCCAATCCGTCCAGGGTGTGATTCCAAAATTCCCGGTCCTCGCTCAATTCCCGAAACTGCTTGAGCAACGGCCCAACGTCCTCCTTTGGGTATTGCCGCAACAGTGACTCCTCAAGCTTCTTCACCAGATTCTTGAACCGGATGGGATCCTGCTTGTTCTCCGGAAAATTCCGGTATGTCGGCTGGTACAGGGAAAGGCAAGGTGGTTCACAGTTGTCAAACAAACCAGCGGCGTAATCTTTTTCCAATGTGTTGTTCATTCAGACCTCTCTCTGGGTTATGTTAGACTCGACGCGAACTCTCTGCCGAACCGAATGCAATTCTCCACGGCTTCATTGTTGGGATTCCACTTTGCACGAATTCCCTCATTGACCAAATGAAAGCCGCCTTCCCGCAACCTGTCGGATATGATCTTCAGGGATTCCCCGCTCCATCCGAAGCATCCGAAAGCCGCCGCCTTCTTGTTCTTGAACTGCAACCCTCTGATTTCCTCCAGAATTGCAGCGGTGGCCGAAAGGATGCCCTGGTTGATGGTGGGCGAGCCCACAAGAATTGCCTTTGATTTGAAAACTTCCGTCACCACGTCGTTCTTGTCCGACTTGCCGACGTTATAGAGTTTCACATCAATATCGCTGTTTTCTTCGGCTATTCCCTTGGCTATGGCCTCCGCCATTCTCCGGGTTCCGTCCCACATGGTATCGTAAATTATCGTGACCTGATTCTCTGCATAGGCATTCGCCCACTTCAGATATTGGTGCACGATCTGCAGGGGATCCTTCCGCCAGATCACTCCATGGCTGGGGCAGATCATGTCTACAGGAAGCCCCAGCTCCAGGATTTCCTTGATTTTCTTATCTACCAGCGTACTGAACGGAGTCAGAATGTTGGCATAATACTTGATTGCTTCCTGATACAACTCCGCCTGGTCCACCAGATCATTGTACATCCGCTCGGATGCCAGATGCTGCCCGAAGGCGTCATTGCTGAAAAGAATGTTGTCCCCGGTCAGGTAGCACATCATGTTGTCCGGCCAGTGCAACAGTCTCGCCTCGACAAACACCAGCTCCTTCGATCCAAGGCTGACTTTGTCGCCGGTTTTGACGACCTGGAAATTCCAGTCCTGGTGATAATGTCCCTTCAGCGAGTTCACCCCGTTTGCGGTACAATAAATGGGCACATCCGGGATATGACGCATCAGTTCGGGCAAAGCGCCGCTGTGATCCGTTTCCGCGTGATTGGCGATCACGAAGTCGATCTTTTCCAAGGGTATTTGCTGTTGCAGTTCCGCTAGGAATTCATGGGAAAAGTTGCCCCATACCGTATCGATGAGAGCGACTTTTTCATCCCGGACCAGGTAGGAATTGTAGCTGGACCCACGATGAGTAGAGTATTCCTGCCCATGAAACGTCCGCAGTTCCCAATCGACCTTTCCGACCCATGTGACATTGTCATTGATTTTAAAAGCCATCCAAGGCCTCCAATTGGTTGCATGACCAGGGTGTCCGGTCATGATTCATAAAGAATTGTTTACCAATGATATAATTCCATAAACAATAGGCGCAAGCATTGCCGTCACCTTCATCGACTTGTTGCACATATTCCATGTCGGGATCAGCAGGAATGCCGGAATGTTCCACATGATGGCTAAATAGGATTCAAAATCAAGACAATTCAACCAGTAGGCATCTCCCCTGACAGAAAAAACATGCCAGCGTGCCAGACGGTTCATCTAAACGTTTGGGGTGCGCGGATCATTGCTCCACTTGGCCACTGGGTCTCCCGAACTCGTTTCCTGCGGGTCGCCGTGGGCGGTCGTGGTATGCGATACAGCCTTCTCGCCCTCGGGATAGGGTTTGTCCGTTGCATCCAGATCCGCTCTTGATTCTGCCTTGGAACCAATATCTTCCGCTTCCGTCCGCTCCAGGATGTCCATGGCCTTTTTCTTCCAATCCCTGTCGTCGGCATGCACGGAGAGCAGGATCCCGCCCTGCTTGATCCGGCCTTCGTAGCGATTGGCTTCGTATTCAGGGATCCCCATGCCCACCAGGGCTCCGGCGATTCCCCCCACCAGCCCTCCGGCGCCGACGCCGGCCAGTGCCGCGATAATTGGACCCGCGGCAACGAAGGGACCAACTCCAGGAATCGCAAACAACCCTATCCCCGCCAGCCATCCCAGGCCTCCCCCGATTACCGCGCCGGTTCCGGCCCCTGTGGCTGCCCCTTCGGGAGCTTTCGTGGATTTGTCGATGGCGAATTCCTTGTTGCCGATATTTTCAGGAAAAAGGACGGAGATATCCGTGTTGCGGAAGCCTTCATTTTTCAACTCGTCCACCGCCCTTTCAACCATTGGACGACTTGGGTAGATGCCGTAAACGGCGATGTTTTTTGAAGCCATGATCGTTCTCCATTTTATAACATTGCTGCCTGTCAGTTTGCCTTCAACATCGACATGGAGGGAGAAGAAACCTTCAACCTCTTCCCTCCATTGCGCTTACTTCAGTTTTTTCTTGATTTTCTGCTTTTCCTCTTCAACCTTCTCCGCCATCATATCGAGCTCATCTTTGCTCATCGCCTTTTCCGCGGCCTTGAACAATTCCGATTCTTCTTCCTTGATATGATGCTCCACAAGTTCCTTGAACACCTTCACCTTGGCCCCCCACATGTCATCGTCCTTCGCCATCTTATCAAGTTCTTTCAGGACCAGCTCACTCACGTGGTGTTCTTCCATGCCTTCCATGGCCTCTTCACGGGCCTCTTTCTTGGCCATCAACGGCGAGTAGAAGATGGCCTCCTCGGCCTTCATATGCGGCACCAGTTCCTGCTTGAGTGTATGAAACAATTCTTCACGTTTCTTGTGATCGCTTTGCTTGCTCTCCTTCAGTTTCCCGAGGATACCCTTTACCTCTTGATGATCTTTCTTAATCATCTGAAATAACCTGTTCATTTCTGTTCTCCTTGAAGGTTGAAGATTGTACCTGACTCATGAGAATCATGAAACTCAGATCGAATTACAGATGATAGCTGCAACATCGAACTGACGCATCGGGAAGGTTCCAGAGCCGGTTATGCAAGTTTTTACCTTTCCCTCGACAAAATCGTCACTAGGGAAAAGCCGTAATTATGGTGAAGGGATAATGTATAGCGGCATTCTTCATCGTAGCGGAGGCCGATTCGGTTTTCTGACCAAGCTAAACTCTTTGGAAATATTGTGCTTCGCCGTGCGATTCCAGACGTGCCTTCAGCTCAGACCGCAAAAAAAAGCCCGGAACAGGTTCGACCTGTCCGAGCTTTGCTGATAGCCGCAATACGGTACTATCAAAAAAATATCGCAAGCTTGCTAGCGGGATCTCGATGCGGATGCTACTCCACCTTGGCCAGTTCCTGAAAATCCATTGCGCTGACGTACTTCGTCAGATCATCCTTTTCGACATTATAGCCTTTGACCACGACCAGGATGCGGTTGGCCACCACAATGCTGATCTCCCCGCGCCGATCGCCGGGAGTGTAGTTGACCACGGCCCGCTGGCCGGCAATGGTTTCCATCTTCGCACCCGCGGAGGCGGCGATCATCGGATTGCTGAACATCATCATGATACCCTGAAGCATCGGCGAATCGGCCATTATTGAAATGTTGATCTCGCCTTCGCCGTCGTCCCTGTGATAGGCTCGTTCGGCAGTGACGCCTCCGCCCATGAACATTGCCGCCATGGCCGAGGATTGTGCGTCGTCGGCCGTCCATCCCGGCTGAGCATCGGGAAGAAAGCTTTCCAACCTTCCGCCTTTTTTCTGGCGAACCAATTGGGCCGCATAATCCAGATTCCCCGCTGCTGCGGTATAGTCTCCCTGTTTGTACAAAGTGAGCGCCTGTTCAATGGTATCCAGAACATCATCGGCCATGACGGAAAGAGGTGAACAGAAAAGAAACACGGTAAACATCAATACCAAAACACGAAGCATCGCACCCTCCAAGTTAGTAAAGGTTGAAAACCCCAAAGCCTAACTGTTCGCCACACACCGCAACCACTCCAATCAATTAAATAACACCTATAAGGAAGTCGCTCAGAGCGTGTCAATGCATTTGATCAACCGCCAGGACGGATTTGTTCTCTGAAATATTATACTCGCAGAACGGTAGGTGCATGAAGGGTGCAAGGCGTGTCTCCAGGGTGGACATCAATCGAAATCGCTATCGAAATCGCAATCGTAATCGGAAAGTTTCAGATTCGACTTCGATTACGATTTCGATTTCGATTTCGATCCGGATAGCGCCTGAGGATTGGGAGCGAAACTGCCCGGGCCATGCCGCGGCTTCTCTTTACAGGTCCTGAAGGATGCAGTACGTGTCTTTCATTGCTGGGGGAGCCGTGAGGCTGAGAGGGGGCGTCTGCCCCGACCCTTGGAACCTGATACGGACCATGCCGTCGTAGGGAAGCAGCCACATACTGCCTTTTCGGACCGCCATGCCGCATTTCCAGGTCCCGAAAAGGCGTTTTTTTTTGGCCTCCGGTTTTCGCCGATTTCGCCTTCCCCTGCATGACATTTCAAATTTTTCGCCCATGGATTTTGACTGACTCTTGAGGCCAAGCAAAATCCGCATCAATTTCAACCGCTGATTGCGATATAATGAGAGGACCATCCATGAACAATCCGCTGCACAACGTTGATCTCTACTGCCTGACCAGCGAGGAGCACTCCCTGGGACGGTCCAACGTGGCCGTGGTTCAGGCCATGCTGGACGCCGGCGTGAAGCTGGTCCAGTACCGGGAGAAATACAAACATGCCGGGGAGAAGCTCCGGGAATGCGAGGTCATTCGGGAGATGACCCGCAAGGCCGGTGCGCTGTTTCTGATCAATGACGACGTGGCCGTGGCCCAGGCCGTGGACGCGGACGGCGTGCATGTCGGACAGGACGACCTGCCCGTTCCCGTGGTCCGTCGCCTGCTCGGGCCAGGCAAGATCATCGGCCTGTCCACCCACTGCCCGGAACAGGCCCGGGCCGCGGTGGAAGCCGGGGCGGACTACATCGGCGTGGGCCCGATATTCGCCACCAAAACCAAAAAGGACGTTTGCGCGCCTGTGGGATTGGAGTACCTGGAATGGGTCGTGGGTAACCTCACGATTCCTTTTGTGGCTATCGGAGGAATCAAGGAGCACAACATCGCGGAAGTGGTCCGGCGCGGAGCAGCCTGCGTGGCCATGATCACGGAAATCGTCGGCCACAACGACATCGCCGCGCAGGTTCGGATTCTACGCAACCGCATGCACTCAGCCTCAAAGGAGATCGGATCATGAGCTGGACCACTCAGATGGACGCGGCCCGCAAGGGCATCATCACCCCGCAGATGCGCATCGTGGCGGACAAGGAGAACATGGCGTTGGAAACCTTGGTCCAGCGCATGGCTCAGGGCACGGTAATCATTCCGGCCAACCGCAACCACGCCCATCTCGATCCTGAGGGCGTCGGGCTGGGACTGCGCACCAAGATCAACGTCAACCTGGGCATTTCCAAGGACGCCTGCGATATGGACCTGGAGATGGAAAAGGTCCGTCATGCTCTGCGCCTGGGAGCCGAGGCAATCATGGATTTGAGCTGCTTCGGCAAGACCCGGGAGTTTCGCCAGACATTGATCGCCGAGTCCCGGGCCATGATCGGCACGGTGCCCATTTACGACGCCGTGGGGTTTTACGACAAGAACCTGTCCGACATCAGCGCGGATGAGTTCTTTGACGTGGTCCAGGCCCATGTGGACGACGGCGTGGATTTTCTGACCATCCATTGCGGATTGAACAGGCTGACCGCCGAGCGGATTGAAAAAACGCAGCGCCTGACCTCCCTCGTCTCCCGGGGCGGCTCTCTGCTCTACGCCTGGATGAAGGAGAACGACGCTGAAAATCCGTTTTACGAACACTACGACCGGCTGCTGGAGATCTGCGCCCAGCACGACGTCACCTTGAGCCTGGGCGACGGCTGCCGGCCCGGATCGTTGCACGATGCCACGGATGCGGTCCAGGTCCAGGAGATGATCGTTTTGGGCGAGCTGACCAAGCGGGCCTGGGAGCGCAACGTGCAGGTGATGATCGAAGGTCCGGGCCACATGGCTCTGAACGAGATCGCCGCGAACATGGTCCTGGAAAAACGGCTCTGCCACGGCGCGCCCTTCTACGTACTCGGCCCCCTGGTCACGGACGTGGCCCCTGGCTACGACCACATCACCAGCGCCATCGGCGGGGCCGTGGCCGGCGCCGCCGGCGCGGACTTCCTGTGCTACGTCACCCCGGCCGAGCACCTGCGCCTGCCCACGCTGGACGACATGAAGGAAGGGATCATGGCCGCCCGCATCGCGGCCCACGCCGCGGACATCGCCAAAGGCATTCCCGGCGCGCGGGACTGGGACGACAAGATGTCCAAGGCCCGAGCCGACCTGGACTGGGAGGCCATGTTCAGCCTCGCCCTGGATCCGGAGAAAGCCCGCGCCTACCGGGAGTCCTCCCGACCGGCCCACGAAGATTCCTGCACCATGTGCGGCAAGATGTGCGCAGTGCGAACCATGAAACGGCTCAAAGAAGGCAAGGACATACGACTGGATGATTGAGAGGACAAAAATATAACTCAGTATTCCGAACTGACAATCATTTTACGACATGTTCTTCGGAAAGGAGCCTCACATACCATATTCCATGAGCACAAATATTTTCTTTGAACATGCGGCCGAACAGGCTTCACGGCGAGGGCTTTCCCGAGCGGAACTGCATGAACTGACTGAAGCGGGCTACAGGCGGACAGGTCTGGATGGGAGATTCCTCAAGGCGGCTCATGCGTTGAAAGAGGCCTCGTTTCCGGGACAAATCCATGTCTGCGCCACTGCCAGCGCCAAGACCGGACGTTGTGGTGAAGATTGCGCATTCTGCGCCCAGTCCGTCCATTATCCTACAAATCTGTCCCCGCTTCCTCTGCTTCCCGAGGATGAACTGGTCCGGCGAGGGGAGACGGCCTTTGCATCGGGCATCCCCCGCTTCGGCCTGGTCACCAGCGGCGGTCGCCTGTCTCCCAAAAAAGTAACTTACATTGTTTCCGGGCCTCCAGGCAGTGCGAAGCCTTCGAATCATTTGCTGTCATCTTGCAGAAACTCAATAAGACTGCTCTCCACAGCATTATCGTCCTGAATAAGTGGTTCGATAAGGGTGACCAGCACATTGCGCTTGACCCCGATGGAAATCGCCGTGTCCACGTCGGGTACGAGGATATCTATTGATTTGGAGAAACGGGCATTCATCAGGTCGCTGACTATACGCACTCCGAAACCCTCAATGTAGACCCGTTTGCCCAACCATCCGCGGAGATCGTGAGAGACGGCCACTGTCCAGCCAGGTCTGGGCGTCTGCATGATTGCGGTGTTTTCCACGTCATCGTTGGTCTCCTCGGGGCGAGCCGTATACGCGGACAACCTCAGCCGGTGAGTGTTGGCCGCCTTGTATCCAGCCAGCACCGTCTTGAGTTCCTCTATCTCTTCCAGGGCCTGCTGCAACTGGGCGGGATGACTTTTCCCTTCCCGATACCCGTCCAGGATCATCCGCAGGATCACGATTTCATCCCGTGCCTTGAGCAGCTCCAGGTTGTTCGACTCCGTGCAAACCATGGTTGTGTCGCTGTCGAACTGGGTGCCGTCACTGATGACGACCTTGAGAACAAGGTAGAGGTTCATCAGAGTTAATAAAAGTATTATTGGCACCGTGAAACGCATGATTTCTTTCCATTATAAGATCATGGGTAACGACTCAGTGAGGGGCATCGGAAACGATGTCGTATCTGGATCGGTATCGGGATGCGGGGGGGAGCATCCCAATGTTTCCGAGACCAATACGGATTTCGACCCCGACCCGACCCAGATTCCGATGCCGATTACCCGAGGAAGAGCGCAGAACAGAACGTGTATTGAGTTGTTGCGATCAGGAACTATTCAACGGGCGGTTGAGGCGGTGACGGATGAGGTTATGTTTGTCGGGAGCCGGAAAAGACTCTGCTGGCCGGATCTGTTGCTGGCCAAAAATTTATAGATAATGGCCCGGATGAAACCTGCAAGTGGTAGGTCCAGGCCATTGCGGACGCAGCTATGGAAATGTCATGGATTTTGACGATCTGAACGAGGAACGTCGTCTCTGCTTGGAGCAAGGCCTTGGGCCCAGGCTATGATTTCGTTTTCCAGAGCCGGTGTCCAGGATGTCAAAAAATCCCGGTAGAGATCGTCCCACATCTGGAAGAAGCGTTCAATCAGGAAGAACTTTTCCAGAAACAGACCGTCGACGTCTTCCTTGTCCTGGATGTCCACCTTGGGCGTTTTGACCGTGGTTTCAAAGCCCGCAGTCACCCCGGCGTTCCAGGATTCCTGGGTGGATTCATCGTTCAGGATCAGGGTGGCCGCTGATATGCGTTTGGCATCGGCCATGGCGATGAGCAGCTCACCCATGGGATCGCCCTGCCAGCCGGAAACGCTGCATTTTTCCATACTCTCGCCAACGAGCTTTTCCAAGGCCACCTTGCCGCCGCTGTCCAGATGCACGCCGTTGATGGATTCGCCCGCCACCGCTGTTTTCAACAAATGGGCCAGGAAGAGCGCCGGGACGGTATTCGGCAAGGGCACGTCATACGCGTCGATTCCGGCCTCAAAGACTTCCTCGGCCCTCTTTTGCCCTGCCAGTCGTCGCGCCAGCCAGGCCGGGGTCAGACGCTCCAGTTCCGTCCCGAAGGTTTTTTCGAACAGCTCGCTGACCGTCTCCAGGGCGAACTTGTTGTTGGAAAACACGTACAGCAGACCGTCCTGAGGCGCGTGCACCAGATCCACCACCCTGGGCTCGGGCGGGGTCTTGGTCAGCAGGTGCAGCTTGGTCTGGTCCTTGATTTCCTGACGCCGATCCTTGGATAAGGCCTTGCCTTCCCTCTCCGATTCCTCGGCGATCCGTTTCTTGACCAGCCGGCTCAAGACCGCGGGTTTGATCTTGCGGGTGTCGATGCGCAAGGACCAGCCATGCAGCGCCCCACGCTCAACGGGCGAACGCTCAAAGGCAGTGTCGTCCATGTCATCGATGGATGTCCAGCCAAAGGAAAGCTCCTCGGCCGTATCTTCGATATCCTGAAATGAAAAGGCCGTAAGCTGTTCCTTGAGGTCGGAAAGCTCCAGCTTGCCCACTATGAACCGGGCCACCTGCGTCGATGTGCTCCAGAAACCCATTTATGCTCCTTGTTGTTTGATCGTAACCACCCAGCGTATCCGAAAACGGGCTGGATTCCGGCCTTCGCCGGCATGACTAAACTTGGCAAGGACGTGGTACGATACGTCATTCCGGCGAAAGCCGGAATCCAGAGCTGGCGAGTGAGCACAGAGTATGTGCTGAATGGTTACGTTGGATCTTGAAATTTCGTTATCGTGTCGGTTCAATCTGCCCATGATCCCGCAAGCTCAAGCCGGTTCTTACTCGCATGGGGGAGGATTGAACAGAAAAGAGGCGCAACTTGTCCATTTCATCTTGCGTCGGCGTTGCCGGGATAAATGCCGGAATAACGGGTCCGCGTTTATCCCATGATGACCTGGTGAAGCAAGTTGGCACTCAGGACAAGAAGAACCAAGCCGAACAGGATGCGGATCGAACGGCTTTGGAGTTTTTGGATCATGATCCTGGAGCCGATCTGGCCTCCGGCAATGGCGAGCAGGGATGCAGTGAGGATGAACGTCCAGTCGGGAGAGGCCAGACTTGAATGAGCCAGGAAACCAGCGAAGGACGAAAAACAGACGATGAAGGCCGAGGATGCAGCGGCAATTTTCGTGTCGATCTTGAGTACGTAAATCAGCAGGGGCACCACGAAAATTCCGCCGCCGATCCCCAGCAACCCAGCCAGAAACCCGATCAGGATGCCGATCAACACCCCCAGGAAAACTTTCCGCAAAACGCTCATTTCGTTTCGTTGCGGCGTAACCTTGCCGACAAAAAGCATGCGCAAGGCCGCCAGGAAAAGAATCACCGCCATGGCCGCGAAAATAAAATGAGCGGATAGATGATGGGTCAAAAGTGCGCCCAACGGAGCAGCCAGCACGGAGCCGCCGATCAGGGGCACGGAAACGGGAATGTCCACGAGGCCGTTGCGCATGTAAACGAAGGTGGCGGAAAGGGCGGCCAGGCCATTGAGGAGCAACGAGGCGCTCACGGCCTCGGTCTGGGGCATGCCCAGAAGCAGGAAGGATGGAGCAAAGATCAAACCGCCGCCCAGTCCGATCATCGTCAGCACCAAGGCCGCGAAAAAGACAATGGCATATGGGAATATCATCAGATCATTCCAATGGCTGATGTGTTGGAGGTGTATTTCTTTGAAGAAAGATGGTATATCTAGAGGTTGCTGTTCGAAGTCCGAGTTTCGGTGCCGGCAAAGCTGATCACCTTGACTTCCGGGGCTGCATAATTCAAATATTTGCGGTGTTTTTTAAGACTGCTCTTTTCACACGATACCTTAATATGAAAGGCATGCCATGACCGAATACAAAAAAACATTGAATCTGCCGCAGACAACTTTTCCGATGCGTGCCAACCTGAATCAGAACGAGCCGAAGATGCTGGCTTTCTGGGAAGAAATCAATGCATATCAATCCATGATCGAGGCCAATGCCGGAGCACAGGAATATGTTTTGCACGACGGACCTCCCTATGCCAACGGTCATATTCACCTGGGAACGGCTTTGAATAAAGTCCTCAAGGACATTATCGTCAAATCCCGCAACATGCAGGGCTTGCGCGCGGAATATGTTCCCGGCTGGGACTGTCACGGCCTGCCCATCGAATTGAAGGTGGAGCAGGAATTCAAGTTGAAGCAGAAGTCCGTCTCCACCCTGGAAATCCGGCGGCGCTGTCGAGAATACGCCTGGAAATACCTTGACATTCAACGTGAGGAATTCAAGCGTCTGGGAGTGTTTGGAGCATGGGGCGATCCCTACATGACCATGAAGCCGGCTTACGAGGCAGCCACGGCCCGGGAACTGGGCCGTTTCATGGCCAAGGGCGCGGTGGTGCGCAACAAGAAGCCGGTGCATTGGTGCTGCTCCTGTGAAACCGCACTGGCCGAAGCCGAGGTGGAATATGCCGAACACAGCTCACCGTCCATCTATGTCGCCTTCCCGCTGAACGACCCCAAACTGGGTGAAGTTTTTTCAGATACGGACTGCGCCAACGCCTCCATTGTGATCTGGACCACCACGCCCTGGACCATCCCGGACAACATGGCCGTGGCCGTGCATCCGGACTTTTCCTACGTCCTTGTTCGCGTTGCGGATCAGTGCTTCATCGTGGCCGAGGACCTGGTTGCCAAACTGCGGGAAACCTTCGCCTGGCAGGAAGCCGAAGTGGTGGGCAAGGCCCCGGGACAGCAGCTGGAAGGCCTGCAGGCGAGCCACCCCTTTTATGATCGGCCCTCCCCAATAGTTCTGGCCAGTTATGTTACTCTGGAAGCCGGCACAGGCTGCGTGCACACGGCCCCCGGCCATGGACGCGACGACTATGAAACCGGCCTGCGCTACGACCTGGAAACCCTGTCCCCGCTGGACGACCGCGGCTGCTTCTACGCTCAGACCGAGATCGTGGGCGGCTTGAACGTCTTTGACGCCAACCCCAAAGTCATCGAGATTCTCACCCAATCCGGCCGCCTGCTGGCCCAGGAGCGCATCGCCCACTCCTATCCCCATTGCTGGCGTTGCAACAAGCCCGTCATTTTCCGGGCCACCATGCAGTGGTTCATCTCCATGCAGGTCGATGATTTGCGCCAAAAGGCCCTGCATGAGATCGACGAGAACGTGCGCTGGATTCCTTCCTGGGGTCGGGAGCGCATCCACAACATGATCGCCAACCGCCCGGACTGGTGCATCTCCCGCCAGCGCAACTGGGGCGTGCCCATCGTTGCTCTGATCTGCAAGGACTGCGGGCATACTTATACCGATTCGGATTGGGTCTTCTCTGTGGTGGACCGGTTTGCCGATCACGAACGCGGAGCCGACTACTGGTTCGAGGCGCCCCTGGAGGATGTCGCGCCTCAAGGTTTGGCCTGTCCGGACTGTGGTGCGGCAAACTGGGAGAAAGAGGACGATATCCTGGATGTCTGGTTTGATTCCGGCACAAGTTTCGCCGCGGTTCTGGAACAGCGCCCGGAGTGCCGCTTTCCTGCGGACCTGTATCTTGAGGGCTCGGACCAGCACCGGGGCTGGTTCCACAGCTCCCTGCTGGCCTCGGTGGGCACCCGGGACATTGCCCCGTACAAAGCGGTCCTGACGCATGGCTACGTGGTGGATGCCAATGGCCGCAAGATGTCCAAATCCGTGGGCAACGTTATCGCGCCCCAGGAAATCATCAAGCAGTTCGGCGCGGAAATTTTGCGGTTGTGGGTGGCTTCGGAAGATTACCAGGACGATGTGCGTATTTCCACGGAAACCCTGAACCGGCTCGTGGACGCCTATCGCCGGATTCGGAACACCTGCCGCTTTCTGTTGGGCAACCTGTTTGACTTTCGTCCCGCGGAACATACCGTGGCCTTGGAACAGATGCCGCCCCTGGACCGCTTTGCCCTGGACCTTTTCGCCAGGCGGCACGCCAGGATTGTCGAGGCCTACAACCAGTACGAATTCCACAAGGTCTTCCACACCCTGCACAATATGTGCGTCACGGATCTGAGCGCGTTTTACCTGGATATCGTCAAGGACCGGCTCTATGTCTCCGGCACGGACAGCCTGGACCGGCGTTCCGCCCAGACCGTGCTCTGGCGCCTGCTGGAGGGGTTGCTGGCGGACATGGCTCCAGTTTTGAGTTTCACCGCTGAAGAAATCTATCAGCACCTGCCGGAAGAATACCGTGCGGGCTCGTCCAGCGTGTTCGGCTTGCGTTTTCAGGCTGATGCAGCAGGGAAAATGCCCGCCGAGGAGCGTCAGGCCTGGGAGACGGTGGTCCAGGTTCGCTCGGAAGTGACCAAGGCCATTGAACCGGTTCGCAAATCAGGCGTTGTCGGGCATTCCCTGGCCACAGAAGTGACCCTCTACGCCCATGAGGATCTGCTGGAGGTGCTGCGGTCCATGTCTTCGATGCTGCGGGAAGTGTTCATCGTTTCCAAGGTGACGGTAAAACCGGAGAGTGATGCTCCCGAGGACGCCTTCACCAGTCAGGAGGTCAGCGGATTGCGCATCGGCGTGGCCCCAGCGCCCGGAGAGAAGTGTCCCCGTTGCTGGGTGTTCAGCGAGGAACTTGCGCCGGGGATTGAAAATGGCGAGGATGCGGCGAAGCCCTTTATCGGTCCCAGCGAGGTCTGTCCCCGCTGTCAGGCAGCCTTGGAGGACCGATAAGATGCAGCCTCGGTACCGAATCGTTTTATCTCTAGGCCTGGTCGTGCTGGTGCTGGACCAGATCACCAAGCTCTGGGTGGCCTCCGCATTGCCCCTTTGGTCTTCCAAGACCGTCATCCCAGGTTTCTTCAATCTGGTACATGTGTTGAACAAGGGGGCGGCCTTCGGTTTTCTGCACGACCTGGATGCCGCGTGGCGCCCGTATTTTTTCATGGCCGTCACCGCCCTGGCTGTTGTCCTGATTCTGCATCTGCTGCGCACGGTACCCCGGGAAGACAACGTCCTGTTTACTGCCCTGGGATTGATTCTGGGCGGCGCAATGGGCAATCTGGTGGACAGAATCCGGTTAGGGGAAGTGATTGACTTCCTGGATTTCTATATCGGCCAGTATCACTGGCCGGCGTTCAATGTCGCGGACGTGGCCATCAGTATCGGGTCCATCCTGCTTCTGGTGTCGGTATACCGCACGCGGCGATACGGCCTGACCGAGGATAAGGACAGCTAATCGTAACCATGTTCCATGCTGCTTGCGCACGCATGGGGCGCTCTTCAATCACTTCATGAACAAAGGAAGACCATGTTCGACCTGCCGCCGTCGCAACTGATATTGATTCTGGCCTTGCTTGCCTTGCCGATTTTACCAAATTTGTGGGCCATCTGGCACTCTTTTCATGCCGATTTCGCCACGCATCAGGAAAAGATGGTCTGGATCGCGGTCAGTGTATTCGTACCTGTACTGGGCGGTCTGGCATATTTGTTCTGGGGACGTAAAAGAGCTCGGAGGAAGCAATGAAACTATCTTTGATCATACTCATATTTCTCAGCCTGCTCGTATCTGCCTGCACGGTTTCCAGAACCGAAGTCGACACCCTGTCGGCTCGTGTTTGGGATCAGGATCAGCAGCAGCGTCGGCTGCAGGGGCAGTTGACAGCGCTGGATCAGGAGTTAACGAGCCTGCTGGCGGAAATGGAGGGCGTGAGCACTCCTTTGCGCGCCACCCAGGCCAACTTATGGGCTGAAATCGAAAGTTTGCGGATACAGACAGCCACCATGCAGGGTCAGATAGAGGAACTCCAGCTCATGCTCCAGAATGATCGCCGGGGACAAGGCGAGGGGCAGGTCGCCGATCTTGGGCGCCAGGTTGCCTTTCTGGACCGATCCGTGACCATGATCGCCAGCCAGCTGGCTCTGGATCTGGGACCGCGACCGACCGATGCCCCAGGCGCGGAGCCGGGCACAGCGGGCCGACCTGATCAGCGCGCCATGCTGGAGCCTGATCTGTCCGCGCCGGGACGGCCTCAACCGCCCATAACCGACGACACGGCTCAGGCTTTATACGACCGGGCCCTGGATGCTTTCCACAGCCGCGATTATGCGCAGGCCCAAAGAATGTGGGATGAATTCGCCCGCACCTTCACTGATCACCCCCTGGTTTCCAATGCCCTGTTCTGGCAAGGCGAAAGCTTTTTTCAGATGGAGGACTATGGGCAGGCCGTGCTTGCCTACCAGGACGTAATCAGCAAGCATCCACAAAGCAACAAGTATGCTGCCTCGATGCTCAAGCAGGGCGTCTCCTTTTTCCGGCTGGGCAAAGATCGGGCCGGCACCCTCGTTCTGGAAGACCTGATCAACCGCTTCCCGGATCAGCCCGAAGCCGCCAGAGCGAAAAATTTACTGGCTGAGCAGAGGAATTAATAAGGGCGAGGGGCAAGGGGCGATAGGCGATAGTCCAGAACCAACGTTCATCCCATAGCCCATAACCCATAACCCCTTGCCCTTTGCCCCAACTCAAGGACCCATCAATGTCAGAAACCAAGGAAACCATCTGCCTGTCCTTTCCCCCCGACGTCTCCAACCAGCCTGTGGTTTGCAATTTGGCCCGGGTATACGGGTTGACGTTCAACATACTCAAGGCGCGCATTTCTCCAAAGCAGGAAGGCCAGATGACCATCGAGATCATCGGCGAAAAGGAACAGTGTCGCCAGGGCCTCCGTTACCTGCGTGATCATGGTGTCAGCATCACGCCGGTTGCGCACAAGATCCGTCGGGTGGAAAAATCCTGCGTTCATTGCGGGCTGTGTACAGCCCTTTGTCCCACCAAATCGTTGCGCATGGATGTTGCTACTCGTGAAGTCCTGTTTTTGCGTGAAAAATGTTCTGTTTGCGGCTTGTGCACGAGTCTGTGTCCGGTGAAGGCCATGGTGCTGGAAACGGAAAACGGAATCTGGGAGGCGCTTACGGAGGAGGCATGAGCGAGCAAAAGAGGAACTACTCCAGGGTTGACACATTTTTTCAAGGCAGATTGCGCATTCTTCCGCCTGGAGATGCGCTACCCCTATATCGAGGCTGTCACGGCTGCGAACAGACGCAAAGCATGGCTACCCGTCCCAAGGCAGGAAATCTGCCGGAAGCACTGTTGGACTTCCTGGAAACCATCAATTCCAAACTGGACATGCTGCTGAGTCTTGCCAACCAGGAACTTATCCAGAATACCTTTCCGGTACCCATGAATATCATCGAAATCAGCGGAGCCGGCCTGATTTTCCTTGCCGATCGGGAATTCATTTTGGACGAGCGACTGGAGATGGTCCTGTTCCTGAGTCAGTTCCCGTTACAGATTGCCGGAGCCATGGGCCGCATTCATCGCCGGGACGAACGCAATGGGTCGGCGGCCTGGGCCGTTGATTTCACGTCCATTCGTGAGGCGGACCGCGAAGCCATCGTTCGCTTTGTCTTTCAACAACAGCGTGAACGGATCAGGGAGAGCAAACAATGGTCCTGAGCGATTCCGCTTTGGATTTCGCTGCCGAACGCTCTCAGAGTGCTGCCGGAAGCATGCTCAGCGGCATAGTGCACAACCTGAACAACCCCCTGCACGTCCTGACCATGCAGACCGAACTTTTTTTGAACGCTCTAGCCAAAAATGACCTGGAAGCCAGTCGTTCCACCCTGCGCGACAAGTGTACCCGGCTGCAACACATCGGGGAGGACTTGAAGTCACAGCTTGATGTGCTTTCCTGGCGCGATGTCTACACAAGCCGAGATAACCAGTTGATCGACCCCGTACACTACGGAAACTGGTTTCTCGAATTCTGGCGGTGTCATCTTTTTTTCAAGCATAATTTCACGTCGACCATTGTCCTGAACCCGGCACCGCCGCACATTCGGGCAGTGCCTCTGGCCATTACATGGTGTCTGGAGGAACCGTTGATTGCCCTCCTCGATCTCTGTCAAAAGACGCATGCTCAGATCACGTATCGATTGCGCTTGCAAATCCGCCCCATGCCAGAAGGAGTCGAGTTTCAGTACCATATCGCTCCTGAATCCAAGGCGGTGCAAGAGTCAACTTTGCCCATCCGGCATGAATCCGATGTGCTGGCTTTGACGTCAAGCCTGGGTTGGGACTGGAAGGCAGCTTTGGAGGGCGATTCGTTATCCGTGCAACTTATTGTTCCGGCACGTCCCGGAGAGAGAGGAACATCATGAATGTACTGGCGGAACTTTCCATTTTTCCCATGGACAAAGGCGACAGCCTGGCGCCGTACGTGGCTAGGGCCGTGGCCATCATTGAGCAAAGCGGCTTGGAGTATCGATTGGGCCCAATGTCCACAGTCATTGAAGGTGAATGGCATCAGGTTCTGGATGTAGTCAGCCGTTGTCAAAGCGATCTGGCCAAGGACTGTGACCGGATTCTGGTCTATCTCCGTCTGGATTGCCGCCGCGACCGTGTTGATGCCATGCAGGCAAAAGTGCGATCGGTTCAGGCGCATCTGACGTCGACTTGATGTCCCCACACCCAGCTGGTCCTTCAACCTGGTGAGATTTGAAGTCCCAGAAACCGGAACGGCATTGGTGTCGTCACGGTTGTCGATACCGTGGCCCAAAAAAAGGCTCTCTGTTAAGAGAGCCTTTTTTTTGATCCTGTTCCGCTGGAAGATCCTGCCGGAATTCCTTGTCACTCTTCCTGTCGATGGCAATTGCCTGAGTATCGTCGCAACCGAACCCTTCCCTCATCTCTGCATACAGCTGCGTTCAAAACGAGATGATAACGGAGAAATGTCGAAAAACATTATTTCCCGGGCTTGGTTCCGCGTTTCTTCCAAAGCTCCATCTCCTGCATTTTCTTTCGCCGCGCCTTGGAAAGACCTTTGGCGATCAAGGAAGTTCCCTTCTTGTAGCCGTATTTTTCTCGATACTCATCCGGAGTCATTTCGTGAGAGGCAAGGTGCTTTTTTGTCAGCACTTTGAAGTTCTTGCCACATTCTAGGCAAGTTATGGATTTTTCCTTGATCACTTTCCTGGGATCACTCTGCAGCTCGGGACTGGATTCATCCATGCTGGCAATGCCTGATCCGATATCCGAAGCAATCTTTAAGCTGGACGACATCTTCATGACCATGGAAGTCATTTCTTCTTCCGTCATCGGTCGGATTCCAGCCTGTGCTTTCACGATTTCCAGCGATTGTTTCACGAATTCGTCCATGGTTTACTCCTGTGTTGAATGTTGATTCATGTTAAAAGGGAAGTATTTGTCCACAACGCGAGGCATTTTAAACATGAGTCTTTCGCGCTGCATCTCCGTTCACTGATTGAAAAGAAATTTCGCTTGCCGGCGACTCACTGCCTTCGGCAGAACTTACGAGCCGAAAGTCCAACTCAAGGTTCCTGAGAAAGGTGCCGCAGTCCGACTTGATTCGAAGCGTATATCGGGATTGAGTCAGCGGCCTTGCACATCCATTCCTTGTTATCTGCTGCCCTATATGGGGTGTCCACATTTGATCGGCCAAAACCGTTATCCATATTGACGTCCTACTTAGCAACTTCCATGCCCATCTGCTTCAAGTCTTTGTTCGATGCGCCAATGTGTTGTATTTCTACTATGTTGTTAAGGTGTGGCAGGTACATGAAAAGGGTCAATCATGCACCAGACACATGCGTTGCATGCAACAAAAGTGTTGCAAGTGTGGTGTTTGAACACAACAAAAATAAACTGTTCAAGGTACGTGGATAATCGCGTAATACGTTCAGCGGGAGCTGTTCGGACAAAAAAAGCGGTGAATTGAAACCCAGCGGGTTGCAAGCAGAAACCTGATCACTAAAAATTTCATTTCCGTCGTAAACTGCAACTTCCAGAGGGTTGCTGAAAACATGGGATGCAAGGAAACGGATGATGCGGTTGCCGGACACCAGGCGCGCGGTGATTTCAAATCCGGGTTCGATGTACAAGGCTATGGATTGTCAGGCTTTCAAAAACCTTCCTGGACAGGTGTTGAACACTTTTTTCTCTCGTTGGCGTAAAACTCTCAATCCTGCTCTTGAACATTTACCCTGCGGGTAAAGCTTTTGCTCCTGATCAGCCAAGCAATGGACGGCTATTGGCAACGCCATCTCGGTCCTCATCCCAATGAGGCGCGGCGAACACCTGTCGCACGTTTCATGTGTTTGTCGGAGAGGATTGCAAGAGATGCTCATATTTGCCGGACAACCGGTATTTATTCGTATCGGCCTTGTTTTTGAACATCATAGATGTTGTCAGGTTTAAGCTTTACTCCTCATCAACCCTACCCAAGAACAAGTCACAATCCCTTCCATACCGCCAGGCTCAGCAACCCCATGAGCCAACTAGGCGAATCTCTCTCACAGTCTGCAATTCGGCCCTGTGCAAGCAGGATAGAGACCTCATGATTCGCCTCATGGTCAGGGTGCGTGATGGTTTGCCAAAGAGAGAGTCGCTGAGGAGAGAGGGATGGTAGGCAACAACCAAGATTTATAGCGATGCAATTTGTAGCTGAGGCCGGCCGGCGTGTTTACGCCTCGCAAAAATTCCTCGACGCCTTCGTTCCACCAGATGCCTCTTCCGATCTGTTCAAAAACAAACTGGCTACCTGGAGAAACGGGTGTGGGATGAACGATTTTCGAATCAACCAGCCATCAGAGAGCGGAAAAACCAACAACCAGATCCTTCCGTGAATGATCTGAAGGCGTAATTATTTCTTGTCGAGTTTTTTTACACTCAGGCTTGTCAGGATTCTTTACACTTATTTTTCAATGATATCCCGAAGTATTATGAAATATTCAGGCAGATCGCCAGGGAAAGGGATGAATAGGTAGATATGAAACGGCGATGGAAATGTAGTCATTAAAATTGAATGTCGGGGGCGGGCTTCTCACAGGATCTTGAAATATTGAACAGTTTTGTTCTGTCGGATGGTTGCGGACCAAGAGCTTCGACTCGTTCATCCTCCAGGATATATTGTGTCGATAAATTTTACAGTTCATTTTTTGTGTTCATCCAGAGGCATTATTGTTCCATAATTTCAAGTAATTATTTTATGGCATGCCCTTTGCTCTCACTGGCAATAGGACAAAAGGCGGCAGTCATAACTTCAAAATTTTTCAAAAGGAGTGAAAGTCATGAAACGGATTCTTACGATTTTTATGGCAGCGGTATTGTTAAGTGGAATGTTCTTGGTCGGAAATGCCAAGGCCCTTACCTTCACACTGGGTGGAAAGCAGTTTCTCATGAATGGCTACTCACACACGGATGTGGATACAGGTGCGCTTTGGGGAATTTTAGCTGTTCAAACGATCCAGGAGTGGGATCCAGATACTAATGAAGCTTCAAACGAAATCTGGATCAGAGGTGAGGAAACCCAGCACCTAAATGTTCGCTTCGGTGGCCTGACACTTTACCAAGAACCGGTAGCTAACGTCGGATACCTCACAGGCGGATGGGCACAGATGTGGCTGAACGATCCGAGTGTGTATCAGACAGCCAATTCACAGGGCCCATTCCAGTTCGGAAACGCTCTTACCGCAGGAGACCTCATTCTGGATCTCGAATTCGCTCCTGGCTCAATCGAAACAAGACAGAGCGTTTTAGGTGTACCTACAGGTGCTGTACCTGCTGATGAAAATGTCACGATGCAGATCAATCTTTTTGATGGTAGCACAACCAACCAAACCATATCATATTTGAACGTAATTGGCGGAGAGTTCGAGAAGTTATTTGACTCCAACCTCTTCTTCGGCCTTTATGATGTCTTCCTGGAAAGCTTTAATTCGCCTTCCACTGGTACCTGGAACTTCAATACCCAGAGTGCTTCCGCCCAGGCGTACGTGATTCCTGAACCCGGAACGATCCTCTTGCTGGGCATCGGCCTCCTGGGGTTGGCCGGCGTTGCAAGAATCAGGCGGCGTGAAGGCTAGTTTTTGATGGCGCCAATTGCCAAGCGAAAGCCGCCTTGCTATGCAAGGCGGCTTTCTTGCTTTGGAGCACAGAGTACAACCAAAGTTCACATTAAAAATTGGATTGGCCCGAGTCTGGTCTTTGCGCTCTCGAATGTTTGATTGAGTCAGGATTCGTTCACGTATCATTTCCGGACACTTAATGCACAAACGTTGATTGTGAGAGCAATGGATTCAATGTTTACCAAGCCGGCGAGAAGTTTGCGAGGCCGCTAAATCAAGGCAACTGGGTTTTAGCTGCGTAGTTACAGTACATCTACATCTCAAATAACTTCGAGACGCATGAGTAGGTGATTTTTTCATGAACCATTGGAGAAGGTCATGAAGATAACGTTTTCGGATATCCTGCTGAGCACCTGTTGCAGCGCTGCATGTGTGGGCTTGGGGGTGGGCGCCGCCTGGCTGACACATGGTCCGGTGATGTTGCCTCATGGATTTCAGGCTGTTTTCCTGATCGTAATTTTTTGTATTGTCTTCGTCTTGTCAACCATTGGCATCTTGTATTTTCTCCGTGTATTCTGGCCTCTTGAAGAAGGCGTCTTCGTCCTGGGAACCGATAGTCGATCGCTGGTCTGGAAGTTGCTTGGTTTTCTTTATGTGGTTCATCTCTGGCCATTGATCAATGCCAGTCTCGTCCCCGTGAACATGCGCGGCATGGCCTATTCCATGATCGGTGCCAAAGTCGGAAAATCCGTCATGGTCGGAGGTAAAATTCTGGAGCCGACATTGGTGGAAGTCGGCAACTATTCCATGCTTGGAGAGGATTGCATCCTCACAGCGCACACTGTTGTCGGCAATGAGGTGACTTTGGGGCGAATCATTGTCGGCGACGAGGTCACAATTGGCGGGACCTCCGTCATATTGCCGGATGTCCGGATCGGAGACGGAGCCATTGTGGCACCTGGCGCGGTTGTCACGAAGGGGAGCAGGGTCGGGCCAGGAGAAATATGGGGCGGTGTTCCAGCCAAAAAGATCGGACAGCGAGATATGCAGCCTGAGAGATCAACTCAGACGTAACAAACAGATTGGACAACATGTGGGGTACCACGAAGAGCAGGAAGGACACGAAGGATGGAACATCTATGAAACATCTACGGATAGCTTGAATTGGGGTAGCTATTCAGCTCGTGCTCTGTGCTCGCTCGCCAGCGCTGGATTCCGGCTTTCTCCGGAATGACGTATTTTACCATGTTCTTTACCAGTTCAGTCATGCCGGCGAAGGCCGGTATCCAGTCCGATTTTTCTCGGATGAGTTGAACAGTTACGAACTGGGGAATGCCCAGTGCGGCTTCAAGAGTTTTGTTGCTTGCTTTGCCGTCCTTTGTGCATTTTGCGTACTCTGAATTGTATGACTCAACGTCAAATCAAATCAAGTCTGCTTTAATTAGCTGAATTACCACATCCACACATGAACATTCTGATCTTGATCATCGGCATCCTGGCCTTGGCGGCCTCAACCATGCCCATTGTTCTGGCCCACCGGTTCAGGCGAGACATTTCCGAGGATCTCGGCAAGCCACTTGGTCACCACGGCCCCAGGGCTTCCGTGATTGTCCCATGCAAGGGACTCGATCCTGATTTCAAGGCCAACATCTCTGCGCTGTTCAAGCAGGATTATCAGAGTTTTCAGCTCATATTCGTCACGGCTCAGGACGATGATCCGGCCTATCCGGTGCTTCGACAACTGATTCACGAACACCCAGAAGTGTCCGCGCGGTTGGAAGTCGCCGGGGTGGCCCAGGGCCGCAGTCAAAAGGTGAACAACCAATTGCGGGGCCTGGAGGTTGTGGCTCCTGATTCCGAAATTTTGGTTTTTCTGGATTCGGATGCCCGGCCTGATCCGGATTTCCTGCAACGTCTCGTCCAGCCCCTGAATGAGACCGGCGTGGGACTTTCCACGGGATTTCGCTGGTATCTTCCGGTCAAGGGCGGGCTCTGGTCCTATCTGCGTTCGGCCTGGAACGGAGGCGGCGTGGTCTTTCTCACTGATCCCCGGGCAAATTACGCCTGGGGAGGGGCCATGGCGATTCGCAAAGCCGTCTTTGATGAATGCGGCATTGCCGGGATCTGGCGCACGGCCCTTTCCGACGATATGACCATCACCCTGGCCGTACGGGAAAATGGCTTGAAGATCCGGTTCGTGCCCCAGTGCCTGGTGGCCATCCATGAAGACTGCAGCTTTTCCGAAATGCTGGAATGGACCAATCGCCAGACCCTGATTACCCGGATCTATCACCCGGCGCTGTGGCGGACCATTGCCCTGGCGCACGGGTTGGGCAACGCCATTCTTTGCCTCGGTGCGATTCTGGTGGTCGCCTTTTTGTTGGGAATTGTGCGTGATCCGTTGATCGTGGCTGGCGCACTGCTGATGCTGGCCATGGCGCCCATGGAAATGATCGGCGGGTATCTCCTGCTTCCGGCCGTGGAGCAAATGCTGCCCAGATTCAGGGAACGAATCCGTGGCGCGGCCTGGAAATACCTGCTGCTGGCGCCTCCGGCATCCATGCTGGCCCTGGTGAACACAATCCATTCCCTGTTCACCAATCGCATCACCTGGCGCGGGGTGACCTATGAGATGCGCTCACCCACGGAAACCGTCATTATCCATAAGATCTCATCAAAGGATTTGTCGTGAAGCCGGATATTGATCAAGCTTTCCAGGGATGGCAGGCATTGCTCGGTCCGGAACGGGCCCGCCGGGATCAGGACGTCATCAGTTTGTACTCCCGCTGCACCTTGCCGGCAGGCACCACGCCCCTGGGTGTTGTTTATCCCCATACCACGCGGGAGGTGCAGGAAATCGTTGCCATTGCCCGCCGGACCGGGATCAGTCTTTATCCCATCAGCCGCGGGAAAAACTGGGGCTACGGGGATGCCTGCGCCGTGACCAGCGGGCAGGTGATCATGGATCTCGCCGGGATGAACCGCATTCTGGAGGTCAACCGTGAGCTGGCCTATGCCGTGATCGAACCGGGCGTGACCCAGAAACAGCTCTACGATTATCTGCAAAGCAGGAACTTGCCGCTCTGGTTCGACTGCACCGGTTCCGGCCCCGAGGCTAGCATAGTCGGCAATACTCTGGAGCGAGGCTTTGGCCACACACCGTATGGGGATCATTTCTATCACTCCTGCGGCATGGAGGTGGTTCTGGGGGACGGGCGGGTGCTCAGGACAGGCTACGGCCATTATCGGGAAGCCAAGGCCACCCATGTCTTCAAATGGGCGATCGGCCCGTATCTGGATGGTTTGTTCACCCAGTCCAACCTGGGCATTGTCACCCAAATGGGAATCTGGCTGATGCCCAGGCCGGAATGCTTCAATATGTTCTTTTTGTCCATGCCCAAGGACGACGATCTGCCCCGGATGGTTGAGGCCCTGCGGCCCCTGAAGCTGCGCGGACAGGTCAAAAGTCTCGTGCATATCGGAAACGACCTGCGGATCATCTCATCCTTCCAACGCTATCCCTGGAATCAAGCCGAAGGGAAAACGCCGCTTCCCGAGGAACTACGTCGATCCATGCGAGAGAAGGGCGGCTTCGGAGCCTGGAATGTCAGCGGCGCCACCTACGGCAGCAAAAGCGAAGTGCGGGTGACTCGCCAGGAGATCCGCAAGGCTTTGCGCCCATTGGGCCGAGTGCGGTTTATCGGGACGACGTCCCTTTCGTTGGCCCGCAATCTGCTCGGAATGCTGCAACGGCGGGGATGGTTGAAGGAGTGGCAGGTGAAGCTCGGCGCCCTGATCAAGGTTGGAGGTCTGCTCCAGGGACAGCCCACGGATGCGTTTTTGTACGGAACATTGTGGCGCATCAGCGGTCGGGAGGAGCCGACTTCCCTTGATCCACTGGAAAACAACGCCGGTCTGTTGTGGATTTCACCGATCATGCCCATGACCGGGACTGCCGCCGCGGACCTGGTGCGCAAATTGTCGCCGATTTTTCTGGAATACGGCTTCGAGCCCCTGATCACCGTGTCCCTGATTACGGAACGCGCCATGGTGGCCGTATCCACCATCGCCTACAACCGCGACGATCCGGAAGAAACCACCCGGGCGCTGGCCTGTTACGAAACCCTGTTCGATACAGTGATGCGCGCCGGCTACATTCCCTACCGGACATCCATCGCCTCCATGCCCCATCTGGCCCGGGAATCAGATGTCTTCTGGGAGGTTGTGCACGACCTGAAGAAAGCTCTGGACCCGGACATGACCATCGCCAGGGGGCGCTACGATCCATTCGGCGTCTGATTTGGCTTGGTTCGGCGTCTGGTTCGGCGTTTGGTCGTTACATCCCAAAGTCCTGCTCCATCGTGAGGCAAGCCTGAAATGCGGACCCTCGACCTGATTTTTTTCCAGACATCTCCATCAGCCGCTGTCAGCGAGGCGTTGCCATGAAGCGGATCAGTGGATTCGTCGTGGGACACCCCGTGGCCTCCCTTGTGATCAGTGTCCTGGTGGGGCTGTTTTTCTTTCTCCAAATACCTTCGCTGACCACCATCGACAACGTGGATTATTTTGTGGTCGATGATGACCCTGATTTTGCCTACTACCAGGAAATTCGTTCAATTTTCGGGGAGGATGAGTTCTTTGTCATCGCCTTTCGGCAGCCGGACGTCTTTACCGTGCAGAATCTGCACCGGTTGCGTGATCTGACCCGGAAGCTGGAAAGCCATTCCGGCACAAGAAACGTCAAGAGCCTGGCCAATGTGGACTATGTCGACGGAGCCCAGGAATTTTTTGATGTGCGGCCGTTTCTGGAGACCATTCCAGATACCAGGGAAGGATTGGAGCGACTCAGGGAACAGGCAATGTCCACGCCGCTGTATCTGGACAACCTGATTTCCAGGGATGGTCAAACCCTCGCGATCATCGTCTATCCTCATGAATATCCGGAAGACCATGAATTCCGGAAACGGTTCCTGGATGACGTCGCCACCATGTTGGCAGAACATGAAGTCGAAGGCGTACGGTTTCACCTTGCCGGAAACACGGTCAGTAATGTCTTTCTGAGCCGTTATGTCCAGCAGGATCTGGCCACGTTCATTCCCCTGACCATCACCCTCGTGGCATTGGTCATCCTGGCGGTTTTCAGAAATCTTCGGCTGACAATTCTGGCCATGGTCAACATCATGTTCTGTCTTGGAGCCACAATGGGCTTCATGGCCCTCACCGGCACGGCAATGCACAATGTGACGTCGGTGGTGCCCTCATTGGTCATGGCCCTTGCCCTGGCCGACACGGTCCATATTTTTTCTTATCTCGACAGGAATATTTTGGAGGCTGAACCGGACAAGCACGCGGCCCTGAAACGGGTTCTGGACAAGGTGATCCTGCCCTGCTTTTTGACATCGCTGACCACAGCAGTGGGGTTTTTCTCGCTGTCTGTGAGCTCCCTGCTTCCGATCCGCGAGTTCGCCTATGTGGCCTCCATGGGGATGCTCCTGGAATTCTTTTTTTCCTTTTTTCTGCTTCCTCCGCTGATTCTGTTTTGCAACCCATCGAAGCTTTACAGAGACAGACGTACTGATCACGGGCTTTCCGGAATCTTGCATGCGACAAGCCGATTTGTGCGAAAACAGCATGTCCGAATCTGTTTCGTAATTCTGTTTGTAGCCATTGGCTCCGGATGGTTTGCCGGCAAAATCCAGATGGAGACGAATCTGCTGGAATATTTCAAGAAAGAAAGTCCGTTGCGCCAGGATCTGGATTTCGTGCAGCAACACCTGAGCGGTGTGGCAACCATGGACATTTCGCTTCGCGCCGCCTCGGATTTCGCGTTCAGCGAGCCGGAAAACCTGCTGCTTCTGGACGCCATCCAGTCGTTCATGCACGATTTGCCCGGCGTGGATACCTCGCTTTCGTTTGCCGACTACATCAAGGACATGAACAAGTCCTTTCACGATGAAGACCCGCTCTATTACGTCGTGCCAGAGAACAGGGAGCTGATCGCCCAGTACCTGCTGTTGTATGACTCACGAGACATCGACGACTACATCAACAGAAGCTTTGATCATGCCCGGATCGTGCTGCGCCTGTCCGAAACCAGCTCGGCCAGGCAGGCGGAGTTGATTGAGGCGACGCAAATATTTTTGGCAGGACTGGAAACCGAAGGCATCACCATTCGGATCACCGGAAACGTGGTGCAGCAGGTCAACGTGATCCAGGCCTTGCTGGACAGCCTGATGGCCAGTCTGGCCTTGGCGGTGGGCGTTATCGCCCTGATCATGTTCCTGGTGCTGCGTTCCATAAAGATGGGTTTGCTCAGTTTCGTGCCTAACATTTTTCCCCTGCTGGTCAATTTCGGCATCATGGGTCTGTTGGGCATTCCACTGGATACATCCACGGCATTGATTGCAGTGGTTGCCCTGGGAATTGCCGTGGACGACACGATTCATTTTCTGATGGAGTACGACACGCAACGTAAGGCAGGTTTGCCCATTGCGGCGTCTTTGGAACAGGCCGTGGTGAACAAGGGGCTGGCCATTGTCACGACATCCGTCATCCTGAGCATCGGATTCGGCGTACTGGTCTTCAGCAATTTTGTGCCGACAATCTACTTCGGTCTGCTCAGCGCAATGGTGATGATCACGGCCCTGATCGGAGACCTGATTCTTCTACCGGCGATTATCCTGCTGAAAAAAGATCGCCCAGCGACGTAACTACTCAGCACGCGAACTATTGAGTCATTCGAGAAAAACTGCCTGGATACGCGCCTTCGCGGGAAGGAGTCGCCTCATTTTTTTGAGCCATTATCGTGTCATACTTGATTCTGCTGTTGTTCCATGGCGGCGGCCTTTTCCAGCGTGGCTTGGGTCTGGCGGTGCTTGAATGCCTCGACCGCCTCGCGCACGGCCCGGTGCTTCACGCCGAGGATTTGCGCGGCGAGAAGCCCCGCGTTTTGCGCGTTGTTGATGGCCACGGTGGCCACGGGGACGCCCCGCGGCATCTGGACGATGGAGAGCAGGGCATCGAGACCCTGCAACGATGTGGCATTGACCGGCACGCCGATCACCGGGAGCGCTGTGCAGGCGGCCACCATGCCCGGAAGGTGCGCAGCGCCGCCTGCTCCGGCGATGATGACCTCGAGACCGCGCTCAGCAGCGGTTTTTGCGTACTCAAAGAGCCGCTCCGGAGTGCGATGGGCCGAAACAATGGTCATTTCGTAGTGCACCCCAAGCTGCGCGAGAACCTCCGCCGCCGGCTCCATAACCGGCAGGTCCGAATCGCTGCCCATGATGATGCCGATTTCCGGCTTGCTCTTCACTGTTTTTCTCCATGAATTTTAAGGATATTTCTCAGGCGGCGCGCCGTGGCCAGCGCCTGCTCGGGATCGTCATCCACCGCCACGGCATGTCCCATTTTGCGGAAAGGGCGGACTTCGTGCTTGCCGTAAAGATGCACGCTGACGCCTGGAAGGGCGAGCGCTTCAGCCAGTCCCTGGATCACGGGACGACCCTCGGCGTCGGGCTCGCCGACCAGGTTGATCATCGCCGCCGGGGTATGCTGTTCGGTAAGTCCCAGAGGCAGCCCGGCAATGGCCCGCAGATGCTGCTCATACTGACTGGTTCGACAGGCTTCGATGGTGTAATGGCCGGAATTATGCGGCCGGGGAGCGACTTCATTGACCAACAATTCCCCATCGGTGGAGAGAAACATTTCCACGCCGAAAATGCCCACGTCATCCAGTGCCCTGGCGGTTTGCACCGCCAGATCGCGGGCTTGTCGGGCCAGTTCGTCGCTGAGACGCGCCGGCGCGAGCAGCAGGTCCAGAGCGTTGCTGCGCGGATCGAAGATCATTTCAACCACTGGATAGGTTTGAATTTCCCCGTCAGCCCCACGGGCCGTCATGACCGCCAGCTCCTTTTCCACCGCCACATGGCGCTCCAACATGGTAGAGCCCTGCAGAGCGTTTCCCAGGTCGGATTCATCTTGCAGAATTACGACACCTCGGCCGTCATAGCCGCCACGACGGCTTTTCTGCACCAAGGGAAAACCAAAGGCGCGCGCGGCATTTTCATCCCAGGCGTCCAGGCGGGTGAAGGCAGGCTGAGGCAAACCGTTCGCGGCCAGAAGTTCTTTCTGAAGGAGTTTATCCTGCAGGATTCCCAGCAGGCGCGGCGAGGGATGGATGACGGCGCCTTCGGCTTCCAGGTCATGCAGAGACTGTGCATCGATATGCTCCAAGTCGTAAGTGAGCACGTCGGATGCTTCAGCCAGTTCTCGAAGCTTTTCGCGATCAAAAAAACCGCCGACGATCTGCTGGTCGCAAATCTGCCCGGCCGGAGATGCGCCGGTTGGATCGAGAACCCGCACTTCAAAGCCGATTTTCTTGGCTTCCATCGTCATCATTTTCGCCAGTTGCCCGCCTCCGATGATTCCTAGTCGCAGGGGCGGACATATATAACGATCATGGGCAGGGTTCCAACGGGAGCGTTGCGAGGTTTGAGATTGTGACGTCAATTGATATCTTCCTTTCAGCTGGATCAGGTAGAGAAACACATAAACACGGACTCTAAAGCATTATCATCCTCAATTTCCAAGTCAATAACGTCTGCGAAAAATTCAAAAGCGGTTGTCTGCCTGAAGGCATGGGTTTACAATCGATTGTTTTTGCTGTCATCCGCTTCTTTAACCTGTCGGGAGCAAATCATCATTTTTTGCACCTGACTCCGTCAAAGGAAACGAGCGAGAATACAACCAGTCGATAATAACTTATCCCATCCGCCCGCTATTGCCGACCGGATTCAACGGTCTGCCCCTTCGGCGAATGGGAGCCGCTCGAACTTGATTTTTGCAACCACTCTTGAGTAAATCTCTTCACCAGATTCAACATTTCCGCAGTATGCCACCTCAACCGCCTCACAGGAGCAGCGCCATGCATCTTGGAAAACAGATCAGATTGGAACGGATACTGAATCGCAACACCCGGCGGGCCATCATTGTTCCCCTGGATCATGGCGTGACAGTGGGGCCGTTGTCGGGCTTGATCGACATGCGCCAGACCCTGAGCCGGATAGCAGGGGGCGGGGCCAATGCCGTGGTCATGCACAAGGGACTGGTGCGCTGCGGGCACCGGGGCAGCGGACCCGACATCGGCCTGATCATCCATCTTTCGGCCAGCACGTCCCTGTCTCCCTTTCCCAATGCCAAGACGCTTGTCGCCACGGTGGAAGAGGCCATTCGATTGGGCGCGGACGGCGTTTCCGTGCACGTCAACCTGGGGGATGAAAACGAGCGGATCATGCTCGAGGACATGGGCAAGGTCAGCGCAACGGCCGCCTCCTGGGGAATCCCGATGCTGGCCATGATGTACGCCCGCGGCCCGAAAATCGTCAATGAATTCGACCCGGCCATTGTGTCCCACTGCGCCAGAGTGGGCGTGGAACTGGGCGCGGATCTGGTCAAGGTGCCCTACACCGGCGACATGGACAGCTTCCAACGGGTGATCGAGTCCTGCTGCGTACCCGTGGTCATTGCCGGCGGACCGAAGATGAACAGCGTCCGTGACGTGCTGCGCATGGTATCCGACTCCGTCAAGGCCGGCGGCGCGGGACTTTCCATGGGTCGAAACATTTTTCAGGACGATGACCCGCAAACACTGATCAAGGCGCTGCACGGCATCGTGCATGACGACATGAGCGTGGATCAGGCCTTGGAAATGTTGGGACGTGATGACTGAGCATTCCAATACCTTTTCTCAACCCGAGCAAAACGGATCGTACAAGCCCTCACTCTCACCTCGAGGTCGGGGAAGCCGACGGCTGGGCAAGGTCCTGCTTTTTCTGCTGGCGCTCGTGATCGTTGTGGGCGGAGTTGCGGCATGGGACGTCTACCGTTTTCTGCACGTTCCGCCCCAGGAACCGGGAGAGAGCCGGATCGTGACCATCACGCCGGGCATGTCCATGGTCCGAATCAGCAACCTTCTTGAAGAGGAAGGCGTGATTTCCAGCGGGCTGCGTTTTCGCCTCTACGCCCAGGTCATGGGACAGGCAGCTTCGGTTCAGGCCGGGGAGTTCGCCTTGCACACCTCGTGGCTGCCCGAAAGAGTCCTGGACATGCTGACCTCCGGACGGGTCTATCTGCATCGGTTGCAGGTGCCGGAAGGACTGACCTGGTGGCAGGTCGGACAGATCGTGGAACAATCCGGACTGACCGATTTCGAAAGCTTTGCCCAGGCCGTGGCCGATCCGGACATCTTGCGCAAGCATCATATTCAGGCCGAGAATGCCGAGGGGTTTCTCTTTCCGGAAACCTACTTCCTGCCGCGGCCCCGCAACAATGACGCCCGGCCCATCGTGGAAATGATGCTCGCCTCTTTCTGGCGTGTCGCGGATGCGCAGTTGTGGCCCGAAGGCAGACCATCCTGGGATGAGGTTTGGGAGACGGTGGTCCTGGCCTCCCTGGTGGAAAAGGAAACCGGCCTGGCCGAAGAGCGAGAACGAATTGCGGGCGTTTTTGCCAACAGGTTGCGGATCGGCATGCGACTGCAATGCGATCCCACGGTCATTTACGGTCTGGGACCGGATTTTTCCGGACCATTGCTGCGGGTCCATCTGCAGGACGCCGATAATCCCTACAACACCTATGCCCACCCGGGTCTGCCTCCCGGCCCCATCGCCTCCCCCGGGCTGGCGTCAATGAGGGCCGTTCTGGAGCCGGAAGAGCACAATCTGTTCTATTTCGTTGCCGCCGGAGACGGGTCCCACAACTTCAGCCGAACATTGGAAGAACATAATCGAGCCGTCCGGCAGTTCCGGATGCTGCGCAACAATTAGTTGCGGTCAACCATGCAGGAGGCCATTGCAAAAGTCCGTGGCTGCCCCCACAACCTTGCAAGATTCCGTCAACATGTTGAATTTACTGACCGCTAACCACTGATCTCTGACCACTGCTTGGTGCAAATGACTTTTTTCACCAAGCTCATGCAGATGCTTGCATCACAAGTCATCCGACACTGCGTCCCGCAGGGACGCCTCCCCGGAAGGCCCAAAAAAAAACCGGATGAGAATCCGGTTTTTTATTAGCTAATCAGCACATGCGGAGCATGACCATTTCCCAGCACTGGATTCCGGCTTTCGCCGGAATGACGAATCGGAGCAAGCCGTTTCCATATTGGTCATACCGGCGAAGGCCGGTATCCAGATCTTTTTCTGGATCTGCTGAAAGTTACTTTTTTATAATTCGAGAGAGAAACGGAGGTCAAAAGTACGAGGGCTGTGCCTCGCCGGAAGTGGAACCGGACTGTTTCTCGGCTTTTTTGAGGGCTTGTTCCACCTTGCTTTTCAATTCAGTCAGATCCACGGATTTGACGACATAAAAATCAGCGGCGATGGATTTCAGGTCATGCTGGAAACTGTCGTAGGCCGTGCACAGGATCACGGGAATGGATTGATCCTGGCTGCGGATTTCCTGCAACAGATCCAGGCCGGAGCGGTTACCTTCCAGCTTGATGTCCAAGACCACCACCTGCGGTTTTTCCCGGGCCAACACCTCCAGGATATTCTCCGAACCATCAGAAGTGACAACGTCATAATCTTCCACCTGAAGTTCTTCCTGATACAGCAGGCGAATATGATGTTCATCGTCGACTACGAGTATTTTTCCCTTGGCCATAGTGACCTCCTTGGTGGGACGCATTCATTTCCATAGCTTCGCAGGATGATGCGACGGTTAGAGCGGATTGTATGTTGCAGCGCCGTTCATGCGCTGTAATGGACACGGCGGCTTTCATGGTACACAGAACGTTCGTGGGCCTCAACTCCAAAGAAACAGTTGAGTTTGACCGGCCACATGGATAGACAAAGAACAACTTTTTGTCGAGGTAACATTATGATATCTGTTCGTTTGGAACCCAAAGGCCAGGAAATTCAGGTCACCAAGGCGTCGACGGTCCTGCAACTGCTCCGACAACTCGGGCTTGGACCGAATGCGGCACTTGTAATCCGCAACCAGGAGTTGCTCACTCCGGATCGCAAACTCAACCCGGGAGACGACATCATCGTGCGCGGCGTCTCTTCTCGAGGGTAATCATGAAATGCCGCAAATGCAAAGCCCTGGCCGCGGTTGCCCTTCCCAGCCACAACACCGCCTTTTGCGCCGAGTGTTATCCTGATTTTTTCCGTTCCCAGGTGGAACGGTCCATTCATCGCCACAAGATGATCGCGCCACAGGAGAGAGTCCTGGTCGCCGTAAGCGGAGGCAAGGACTCGCTGGCGCTGATCATGCAACTTCAGGAGCTTGGCCATGACGTGCACGGCCTGCACGTGGACTTGGACATTCCGGACTCATCTCCGGAAGCAAGGCGTGTTTGCGAAACGTTTTGTGAAGCCTTGAAGGTGCCGTTGACGGTTGTCGAGCTGCGCCGGGAGGGGCTGTCCATCCCTCTGGTCAAGTCCCGGCTCACGCGCCCGATCTGCTCGGTATGCGGCAAGCTGAAGCGCTACTACTTCAACAAGTTCGCCATGGAGAACAACTTTACCGTTCTGGCCACGGGGCACAACCTGGACGATGAAGTCAGCCGGCTCTTTGCGAATACCATTCGCTGGGACTCAGCCTATTTGAGCGACCAGGGGCCGCTTCTCCCCGCCACAGCCGGATTCGCCTCCAGAATCAAGCCCTTGTATCGCCTGACCGAATTCGAGATCGCCAATTTCTGCTTCCTGCGCGGCATCGAACACGTCACGGCGCCCTGCCCCTACAGCGCCAAGGCCAGCTTTCCCGTTTACAAGGGGCTTTGGTCCGATCTCGAAACGCGCATGCCCGGGGCCAAGGTCCAGTTTTACGAAAACTTCCTGCGCGACGGCCGCCCTGTCTTCGCGGCCTGGGCTGACCGGCAGGAGAGTGAGTTGTTGGCCTGTTCCAGCTGCGGCTATCCCACCTCCGCGGAAACATGCGGGGTATGCAGGATCAAGAACATGGTCGGACAGGAGCAAGAGGCATGAATCGGTAGCAGCGGCATGGAAGACTCCTTGAAATTCGCTGCGCTGAGCAACCTGCTTGCTTCGATCCGGTTCCCGGACATGGCTCTCGTTCGACAAAAGCTGGACAGCACGGAACTTGGCAGTGTCGCCGCAGTCCTGGCCGTCCAGGCCAATGCGTTGAATTTCCGGGAAAAGGTCAAACCCGGTCAGACCGTGGCCATTGCCGTGGGCAGCCGGGGCATCCACCGTCTTGACCAGGTGGTGTGCGCTTTGGGCGATCTGTTCCGAAGCCTGGGCGCCCTGCCGTTCATCGTCACTGCCATGGGCAGTCACGGCGGCGCCACGGCCCAGGGCCAGGAGCAGGTCCTGGCAACCTTGGGCATCACGGCGCGGACCATGGGCATGCCTGTCCGATCAGGCATGGAGACGGTGGACCTTGGAACCACCGCCCAGGGGATGCCCGTGCTGGTGGACGCCCTGGCAGCACAGGCCGATCACCTGGTGGTCGTCAACCGCATCAAGGCCCACACCAAGTTCAAGGGTCCGGTGGAAAGCGGGCTGATGAAAATGCTGGCCGTGGGTTTGGGCAATGACCAAGGCGCCCGTCTGCTGCACGGCCTGGCGCCGGTGCATGGGATGTTCGCGCTGATCGAATCCGCGACCCAGGTCATCCTGAAAAAAGGCAATGTGCTGTGCGGCGTGGGGCTGGTGGAAAACGGGGCAGGACGGCTGCATTCGCTGCGCATCCTGCCTGGCCGGGAGATCCCCTGTCAGGAGCCGATCCTGCTGAACCTGGCCAAACAACTCGCCCCGAAGCTGCCCTTCCCCGAACTGGATTTGCTGATCGTGGACCAGATCGGCAAGGACATCAGCGGCACGGGCATGGACACCAATGTCACCGGACGCAACCGGGACATCCTCGGCGATTTTGCAACGGACACACGGGTCAAACGAATATTTGTACGTGATCTCAGCCCGGGAACCCAGGGCAACGCCCTGGGCATCGGTTTTGCCGACGTGACCACCGACAGGGTGATCCACAGCCTGGACTACTCCAAGACGATAATCAACGCCCTGACCGGCCTCAGCCCGGAAAAAGCCGCTCTGCCCCTGCATCTGCCCACAGACCGGCTGGCCCTGGCTGCCGCTATCCACACCCTGGGCGCAATCCCCCCGGAAGAGTTGCGCATGGTCCGCATCCAAAACTCCAAAAGCCTGCAGCTCCTGTACGTCTCACCAGTTCTCCTGCAAAACTTACCTGTTGATCTGGAACTCCTGCATCCCCCCAGGGTCATGGACTTTATCGGCGATGACCTGGCTCCCTTTGCGGACACGCCTCAGTATCCGGCGGGAGCACTCTCGCCGTAAGCTCAAAGGACGCTCAAAGGATGCTCAAATTGTCGAAGAGCTGCATGATGCCCAGCAGAAAGACCCGAAATAGAACTGCGCATGTTTTTTCCGGCTTTTTGTTCCGAAGCCGCCACGGGAGGAAGAATTGTTCCATTCGTTGAAGTCCAAGATTTTTTTGCTGATCTGCATGATTCTCGCCCTGGTGGCTGTTCTCGTTCTCTACTTCACTCACCGGGATGTGGAAGAAGCCATGTTCGACGCGGAACAACGCAGCGCCCGTAACGTTTTGGAGCTGGTGGAGCTGAACATCCAGAGCGGATACCGGGACCTGTTGCACAGTCGGATGGATGCGGTGAACGCACATCGCCGCACGCTGCAGGGCATGACCATGATGGTCCATACCGGCTTGGACGAGATATTTGCCGCCGACCCGCAAGCCGAGGAAGTCGGGCAAGAGGCCATGCAACGTGCCCTGAACTGGTTGAGCGTTCCCACCTTTGTGGAAGGAACCGAGTTTCTGGTCTTTGACCTGCAAGGCGTGCTTTTGGCCCATCCTCACGAGGAAACCCGGGGCTTCAATCTGAACCGGATTCGGGACATCAAGGGCCTGCCCCTGGCCAAATCCGTGGAGGAGGATATTCGTCGGCAAGGCCAGGCTTCGGCCACCTTTTTCTGGCCCTGGACCGATCACGACCGTCCGGTCAAAAAGTTCGGTTGGTTCGTTCACTATCCGCTCACGGACTGGATTATCGGAGCGGCCGTGGACATCGAAGAACTGGAACGGGAGGGTGAACGCAAGCTGGAGGAGCTGATAAACAATCTGCGGGTCAACTTCAGCAAGATCCGCATCGCCAAATCCGGCTCAATATTCCTGTTCAACGCCCAGGGCGAGATGCTCATTCCGCCGGCATATGAGCTGCTGGATCTTGAAAATGCGGTCAATGAACTGACAGGCGGCCTCATTCTGGAAGAACTCAAGGCCGCGGCTCAAAGCAGGGAACGGACTTCGATCCGCATCGTGCCCCGGACCGAGGAGGGCACCCAGGTCCGTGAAATAGAAGCGTTCAGCGGCTACTTCAGAACCCTGGGCTGGTATGTGGCCGCCATGGGTTATGTGGATGAAATCAACGCCCCGGCCCGGGATCTGGTTTCGCGCCTGAGTCTGATCATCGCCGGCGTGCTGCTGGCCAGTCTGGCCCTGGGTTTGGTGCTGTCCATTCGATTGACCAGGCCTCTGAACGCCTTGACGGAATACGCCAAATCCATGCCCGAGACGGACTTCACCTCTGCCGATCCGCGCAGCACGGCCATTGATCACCTGCCGCGTCAGAACAAGGACGAGGTGGGCAGGCTCGCAGAAGCCCTGATCTTCATGGACCACTCCCTGCGGGACAACGTCCGCTCCTTGCTCGAAACCACGGCCCTCAACGAGCGCATGGAAACAGAACTCAGCGTGGCCCGGGAAATCCAGCTCGGCCTGATCCCCAAAACTTTTCCGCCCTATCCCGACCGTCCCGAATTCGACCTTTTCGCCGTGCTGGAACCGGCCCGGGAAGTCGGGGGGGATCTTTACGACTTCTTCATCGACGAACATCACTTTTGTTTTGCCGTGGGCGACGTCTCGGACAAGGGCGTTCCCGCGGCGCTGTTCATGGCCGTCAGCCGTACCCTGTTCCGGATCGCCGCGGTGGAAGAATTGAATCCGGCCCGGATCATGGAAACCATGAACAACAACCTCGCGCCCAACAATCCCAACTCCATGTTCGTGACCTTATTCATCGGAGTCCTCGACGTTCGCACGGGCCATCTGCGATATTCCAACGGCGGGCACAATCAGCCGGTCATTGTGGACAGGGACGGCAAGGCCCGCTTCCTGGAAGGCCGAAGCGGCCCCATGGTCGGCGCCATGGAGGATCTTCCCTATCGTCCCCTGGAAACGAATCTGGCACCCGATGAACTGCTATTTCTCTACACCGACGGCATCACCGAGGCCATGAACACCAACAAGGATTTATACTCCGACGAAAGACTGCTGGCCACAATGGAGACGTTGCCGGAGCGCGATGCGACCGCTGCAATCCGGCACGTGCAGACAGACCTGGCCCTGCACGTGGCAGAAGCGGACCAGTCCGACGACATCACCATGCTCTGCATCAAGTTTCACGGCCAAACGTCGCAGGCGGCATGAACTTTTGCACGGGGGGCGAATCCGATGGATGTGGACAAAGACATCCACGGATCGCCCCTATCTGAATGTTGAAAAATCCTTTTCCGGCAGTTCACACAAAAACCCAAGTGCAAGGGCAGAAAAAAGCTCAAGGTCGAAGGGTAGTTACTCATACGTGAGAGTTTGAAACTTTTTGCGGCGACGCCGCAATTGGGAATTTTTCAACGGACTGCTATGGGATCACCTCCACCGAGTCCCCGACCTGAATAGGACCGCCCTCGAGCACGCGGATGAAAATGCCCTCCTTGGGCATCACACAGTCCCCGGCCTGATGAAAGATGGCGCACCGGGTATGGCACTCCTTGCCGATCTGGGTCACCTCTCCCAAGGCCTTTTCCCCGATGCGCAACTTCGTGCCCAGCGGCAGAACAGGCAGGTCGATGCCCTCTGTGGTCAGGTTCTCGGCAAAGTCTCCCGGTCCGACCTTCAACCCGGCATCCTGCATTTTCTTGATGCTTTCCATGGCCAACAGGCTGACCTGGCGATGCCACGGCCCGGCATGGGCATCGTCCTGCAGCCCATGTTCCGCCACCAGCATGCCCTGATCAATATTCTTCTTGCGTTGTCCCTTTTTAGGACTGGTGCAAACCGCGATAATCTTTCCCATGCGATCCATCCTCAAAAGTTAAAAATTTTCTTCATGTAACTACTCAGCGATACTAATGTTGTTGCCGGGTTTGGCTTGGAATCGGGGTCGGTATCGGTATCGGGATCGGTATCGAAGCGAACCCATGTGGAAGGGCATTCGTTTTTTTTCGATACCGATTCCGACCCCGATTCCGATTACCGGAGAAAGAACGTGTGCTGAATAGTAACTTCTTCACTTGCCACTGCCCTTCGGGCACTGCATACGTTGCATCACGCATCCGTCATAATCCAGCAAAACCAATTCCAGGTCCATTGCCCCCCGTGCCCAGCAACGACAATGGCGGCAGGCCGCCTCCAGAACCGCGCGGACAGCCTGCTCACAGCAGCAGGAGGTTCGCAACAGCTCCAGGGCGTGCCGCGCCGTGTTCGCCCCGGCGACGGCCGCGGCCAGCTCCTGTTCCACGCCTGAGCGCAGGGCCAATTCGGCAAGCTTGTCCAGATCCACCGGGAACAGGCGGGCATGGGTCTGGGGGCGGCCCTGGGCCATCTTGACCAGCTTGCCCCAGAATCCTCCCCAGACCAGCCGGCGCATGCCCCGCTGGGCAGCCTGACGCAGGGCGAAACCCGGATGATCTCCGGCCTGGATGAAAGCTGACCCAGGAAGCTCCGGCAGGACGGTTTCCAGAAAACGCTGCCCCCTGCCGCCGGTACTCAAGGCAACAGTGTCCAGCTGTTCCGCCAGGGCCACGTCCAGGCACTGGCGAATCGTATCCTTCCACGCCGCATGGCTGAACGCCTTTACCGTGCCCCGGGTGCCCAGAATGGAAATGCCGCCGATAATGCCCAACCTGGGATTGAGAGTTTTCTCCGCCAGGACATGTCCCTCCGGAACCTCCACCAGAACATGGACCCGGGAGGACAGGCCAAGTCGTTCCAACGTCTCCAGCAGGGCGCGTTGCATTTGCCGTCGCGGTCCGGGATTGATGGCCGCCTCGCCCACCGGCACGGGCAGCCCGGGACGAGTGACCGTGCCCACGCCCTTTCCTCCCTGGACGACTATCTCTGGACACGCCGCCGCCTCCAATCGGATGCGAACCACGATGGCGGCCTTGTGCGTGGCGTCGGGATCGTCGCCGGCCTGTTTGTGAACAGTGACGCGCACCGCCGGCCCCGCCGGGTCCTCCGTTTCCGGCTCCAGATGACTAACCGGGATGATCAGACGCTCATGCCCATCCGGACAGGGAATGCAGACCCGTGCAGCCCTTTGTCCGGCAGCCAGAAACAATAGCCCGGCCTTGGCCGCGGCAACCGCGGCGGAACCGGTGGTGAAACCGATGCGGACCTTGCCCCGTCGGTGCATGTCAAGGCACTTCCGGTACGAGCTGGATCAGGAGCATCACAAATCCGCCTGATCCGGCAAATGAGCCGCCTGCAGAGCCATCCCGGCCAGTGCATTCAGAGCGGCGGCGGCCAGGGCGGACCCTCCCTTGCGGCCTCGAATCAGGATGGAGGCAATGTGATTATGCTCCTGCAGCGCCTGTTTGGATTCCGCGGCCTGGACAAAACCCACGGGCATGCCAATGACCAGAGCCGGGACGACCCGGCCGACGTCCACCAACTCCAACAGCCGCAGCAACGCCGTGGGTGCGTTGCCCACCACCCAGATCGCATCGCGGTGCTCCGCCGCAGCCACGTCCACGGCTGCCGCGGCCCGGGTGCTACCCGTGGCTTTGGCTCGCTCCAGGGTTCGGGGGTCGTTGATCAGGCAATACCTCTCGCATCCGAGGGGATCGTAAAGCCGGGCTGAAAGTCCGGCCAAAGCCATGCGCGTATCCGTAATCACCGCGCACCCACGTCGAAGCGCGTACACCGCCGCGACCACGGCCTGGGGATGAAACCAAACCAGATCCAGGAGTTCAAAATCCGCGCTGGCATGGATCATCCGGCGGACCACGGGCCACTGGGTTTCGTCAAATGGACCGGGGGCAGGCGCCTCGGCATCGATGATCCGCATGGACTCATTTTCAATGTCCAGCCCGGCGGCGTTCAGAGGAATCGCTGTATGATCCGGCATGTTCAGGATCCTTATGAAACGGCTCCAGCCCAGTTTTCGCAGGCGCGGACAAAGGAGGCCGCGGCTGGGGGATGGGAACCGAAATGCAGGTGAATGTATGAGGCCAGCACGTTGGCGCGCTGAAAACCCTCCAGGGACTCCCGGCCCCGGCTGTCCGTGACCTTGTACACCGCAGATGCTTCGTCTGCCTGGGAAACGTCGAGAGCGGAATAGTGAAACTCGTGGCCCCGCAGGAGCGTACCGGACGGACCGAAGAGGCCCGCGGAACGAAGTTCAACCTTTCGGTAGCCCAACGCCTGGAATCGGGGATGCATTTTTGAGCGGGCCGGGAAAAGGCCGACCATGGGAAAAACAGCACCCTCCACATCCTCCAGTTCGGCCAGCAAATACTGCATCCCGCCGCACTCGGCATAAATGGGCATTCCGGCCTCGGCTGCCGCGGCCACGGCAGCTCGCATGGCATGGTTTCCCGTCAATTGAGCGGCATGCAACTCCGGATACCCGCCACCCAAAAAAAGGCCATGAACATTATCGGGCAAGGCCCCATCCATGAGCGGCGAAAAAAAGACGAGTTCCGCCCCGGCTTCCTCCAGAAGGCGAAGATTTTCCTGATAATAGAAACAAAAGGCCCTGTCCCGAGCTATCCCCAGTCGAACTCTTCCGCCTTGTTCATTGGCCGTGTCCAGACACGGAACGGTATGCAATGTCGAAGCGGATTGCCGGGAAATCCGCTGCAGCTGATCCATGTCCAAACCCTGTTCGCCCCAGTCGGCCAGAACTTGCCGTTGCGCCGCATCCCAGCCCAAGTCATCGGCCATGTGCAGGCCCAGGTGTCGGGAGGCAAGTTCCAGTTCGGAACGCCGAGGTAAAAAACCCAGGCAGGGCAGTTTCGGGAGATGGATTGTCACGGCTTCGCGCAGCATGGCTTCATGCCTCGGCCCTCCGACCTGGGTGAAGATCACCCCGGCCAGATCCAATTCCGGGTCGAAGTCCCGAAAACCTTGAACCAGGGCCACGGCCGAACGACCTTGAGAACGGGCGTCCACGACCAGGAGCACCGGCAACTTCAGCCATTTGGCCATCTGGGCTGTGGAGCCGGTTTCATCCGCACCGGAAGCTCCGTCGTACAGCCCCATCACCCCCTCTACCAGGCAAAATTCCACTCCCGCTGCATGACGGTGAAAGATCTCCAACACCCTCTCCCGGCTCAGCATCCATCCGTCCAGATTGTGCGCCGGACGGCCACAGAGCGCGGACATGTGAGTGGGGTCGATGAAATCCGGTCCAACCTTGTATCCTTGAACACGCACCCCCCGTTCCCGCAACGCAGCGGCCAGACCCAGCGCGACCATGGTCTTGCCGCACCCGCTCCGGGTTCCGGCGATCACAACACCGGAGGAGATTTGTTTATCTGCATGGGTTCGATTCATGTTCACATCGGCAAATTCAGAAAGCGGAAACGTCCGCTAACGCTCAAGGCGTCAGGTTCGGAAAGTTGAATAATAACTACTCAGCTCATCCGAATAAATACGAGCTGGATACCCGCCTTCGCGGGTATGACTGGTCTTGAGACGGCATAAACAAAGTCATTCCCGCGAAGGCGGGAATCCAGGTCATGCTTGCCCCAAGTTTGTGCTAAACTAACTTCTTCCCGTAATGAAGCTAGATAGTTACGATAAATATTCACCCTGTGCACCCAGTGGTTTAATCTTCAGCGTTGCGACATGTTCCAAGCAGTGTCGCTGCAGAATTATTTCGCACGCAGATACAGAACCTTCTGCCCTGATCCCGGCGACTCCCTTTCCTCGGTTACGAAGAGATCCGTCTTGGCTTTCACGAGTTCGGAAAGTTTCTTGTACCCGAAAAGCCTGGGATCGAAATCCGGCTGCAGCTTGGTGAGGTAATTGCCGAAGGTTGCCAAGTGCGCCCAGCCTGAATCGTCGGTCGACTGATCGAGGGCTGTCAGCAGAAACTTTTGCGGAAAAGCATGTTTTTGCTCCGTTTGCTCCGTTTGCTCAGGAGGCTGTTGCTGGGTGTGGCTGGGACCATTTTCTGTTTTTGATTTTGTCTTGCTCTGTTCTCCGGACGGACGCAGGACTTCCGTAAAAATGAATTTATGGCAGGCGTTGCGAAAGGCGTCCGGTGTTTTTTTTCCACCAAAGCCCAGCACTGTCAGACCCTCTTCACGAATGCGCATGGCCAAACCGGTAAAATCACTGTCGCTGGTAATCAGGCAAAAACCGTCAAATTTTCGCGTATACAGCAAATCCATGGCATCGATGATCAGCGTGCTGTCCGTGGCGTTCTTCCCGGTGGAATAGGCGAATTGCTGAACCGGCTTGATGGCGTAGCGCTGCAAAACCTTCTTCCAGGACGAACTTGTCGGCGCGGTAAAATCCCCATAAATGCGTTTTACGGTCGCTTCGCCGAACCGGGCGATTTCCGCGAGCAGTTCCTCGATCACGGCAGCCTGCGCGTTGTCTGCGTCAATAAGTACCGCCAGGCGAAGCGAGGGTTCTTCCGAATCGTTTTTGGAAATCTGTCGAGCATTTGTCATGGTCCCTCCTGGTCTCGGGGATTATCCGCCGAAAACTGTCCGGCCGGATCATGATTCTATCCGGAGCGGCAGGCGGAAATGGATCAGTGCCGCTCTGCGGCCTGCGTCGTCGCGGCGTTCTTCAACGGCAAACGGCTGAAATCCCAGCTTCGTGTAAAGCAGCATGCCGATGACGTTGGCATTGAAGCACGAGATATGCACCTCTGTGGTCCGGTGTCGGGATACGGCAATATCAATCATTTCCAGAACCAAGGATCGCCCCACGCCGCGGCAGCGGACCTCCGGTGCAACCGCCACATTGCCGATGGCGCAACTGCCTCCGGTTTCCCAGCGATAAAAATTGGCAAAGGCCGCTGCCTTGCCGTCAAGCTCCGCCACAGTGGAATCCGAGCGGACTTCAATGGCCGCGGTCAGCTGTGAAGGCGTTAGCGGGAATGCGGCCCTGGGGAACATAAAGAACAATTCCTTTGCGGTTTGCGGAAAGCTGCAGATGACAGGAATATCCCGCTTCTCCACCGGGCGGAAACGCAAATTCACCAAATTCAAACCAACCCTTTGCGTTCATTGTTCAGTTGGAAGTATCGGTTTTCTTGATGCAGGCGAATGTAAGGTACTCGCTCTCCCCGTCGGCATAGGCAGCCCGGTGAACCTCAAAACCGATGTCGGACAGGATATCCATCCAGGCATCCAGGGAAAAAATCCCGAGTTCGTGCCGATCCGTCTCCACCCGCAACCGGCCCTGCTCCCGGATCAGGTAGATCATCGTCGATTCATACTGTTCATCAAGTGGGTCAGGGTCATAGACATTCTGGACAAAAACCACCTCGATTCCTTCCGGTTGATACTCGCGTACGCCCGGGGTGCAGGTCGTCAGGTTTTGCCGGAAGGTCTCGGTGGTGACGTCCGGGGTGGCGATCAGGACGCCCCCGGGTTTCAGATGGTCAAATGCATTGCGCAGAGCTTCGGCCAGATCAGTCCGGTTCAGCATGTAGGAAATTCCGTCATCCATGACGACGGCGTCAAATTTGCGATCCAGCGAAAAGGTGCGCATGTCTCCGATGACGAATTCGCATTCCGGGTTGAGCGAGGAGGCGAGATCGAGCATTGCCGGACTCAAATCCAATCCGGTGACCTGAAATGCGTGCTTCAGATTGAAAACATTCTTGCCGCCGCCGCAACTGATGTCCAGCAGTGTTGCCGCGGGACGTCGCGCATGTCTTTGGATAAGCCGGGTCACATGAGCACAGTACCGCGCATACTCATCCCTGTAATCCCCCCACATGGGCCAAAGCCACGCCAGATCCGCATACAGGCGCGGTTTTTCACCCACAACCGCCTCCTGATCCGAAAGATGCTCTTTCATGAAGCATTTCCTTACGTTCACGGGTGTAACTCCACCATGGCATGCCCGGCGCTCCTTCCATATAACGGACGGCGGAAATGAAAACGTCGAGCAGGCAGGGGTCGTGCTTCTTTTCCGTCAGATCCTGCAACTGCTCGAAAAGGACATACGGATCCCGGCCGAGGAGATCACCGGGCTGGTCAATGCCGATACAACGAAACTTTTCGGCAATAATCCGCCCGACATTCGGGATGTCCTCCAGTTTCTTGACGTCCTCGTGCTTCATTAGCTGTCCCTTTGCGCATCATGTTGCGATTTCTTGTGCTATCTTCAAGCGCGTCCATCCGCAAGAACTGATTCTCCCACAGGAAGAACCCTGATGACTATTCAACTCATCCGGCGTAGCCGGACCGAATACCCTCTTTCGCGGGCATGACTGGTCCGAAACGGAGTAAAAACAAAGACCTTCCCGCGAAGGCGCGAATCCAGGGCATGCTTGCCATGAGTTTGAGCCAAGCCAACCTCTTCCCGGTCCAAAGCTGAGTAGTTACGAATCCTGAACATCACATTTCCATTATTCCGAACCATTCGACGGAGAAACCTTCAAGCTGAACAGGGCGCTGCGCCTTCCAAGTTTCGAATGAAGGACTTTGACAACATTATCAAGCAAAAGGCAAAATTCCAGACTCCCGCAGTGTGATATCGCATTGCGATTCAAAATATTCAAGGAGATTTCATGTTCCGCCAAGTCATCCTCGCAGGATTCACGATACTGTCCTTTCTGAGTTTATTGATGATCGTCATTCCTCCTGCTTCTTCTTACGCGCAGCAGACGTCAATCCTTGAACAGTTCGGAGTTGCACTAGGCGGCTCGGCACAGCCCGGCATCACCCAGGCTGGCGTTGAACGGCTTTTGAGAGATCTGGAAGACCCTGAACAGTTGGAACGATTGAAAGAAAATCTTCGTCTTCTTCTCGCTGCCCAGGCGGCTGATCCGGACTCCCCGGTATCCGACCCTGAAGGACTTGTCGTGGATCTGCTTTCCTCCGTGTCCGGATCCATGCAGGAGGTGAATCGGCTTTTTGCCGAAAGCATGGACAAGTTGCTGGAGATACCTGCGCTTCTCGGCGATTTGGCCGTACAGGCACAGGATCCTGCCGTACTGCGGACATGGGGAGAAATGCTTGGGAAGATCGTCCTGGTACTGGTGGTGGGCTTGTTGGCCCAGATGCTGGTTTCGCGACTTTTTGGCGGAATCCATAAAACTCTTGAAGACCGCGAGGCGGACAGGAAATGGTTCAGAATCCTGCTGCTGTTCGGGAGAACCTTGCTGGATCTGATACCGATCATTGCTTTTGGTCTTGCTGCCTACGGCATGCTGTTGCTTCTGGATCCACGGGTCGTCACCAGGCTGGTTGCCCTGACCCTGGTCAATTCCAGCGTACTTGTGCGTGTCATCCTGACGTTCACCCGGCTGGTGCTGGCGCCGAAAGTGCCCTCGCTGAGCATTTTGCCCATGCGCAGTGAATCGCAGCGTTACTTGTACATTTGGATGCGTCGCGTCGTCAGAATAGGCGTCTATGGATATTTCCTCCTGGAAGCAGCGTTCATTCTCGGCATTCCCGCCAACTTGCATCTTTTTCTGTTGAAAATGCTCGGCCTGATCATTACGCTTATGGTAATCATTTTTATCCTCCAAAACAGAGCTGACGTTGCGTCATGGCTACGCCGTGGTCAACCCGCTCCAGATCACATCCCCTCTGAACCAGATGCAAGCGACCCTGCCGTCCGGCAGCACCAGGTGGCGGATGCCCTGCGCCGACGTCTCGCTTCATTTTGGCATATCCTGGCGGTGATGATTGTCGTCGGCATTTACGGAACATGGGTTCTGGAGGTTGAAGGTGGTGCATATTTTGTCGTCAGGGCTGTGATCCTGACCTTGCTCATTGTTGGCTTGACGGCGTTGCTCGACCGCATGAGCCGACGAAGCATTTATCGGCTGTTCAAGATCAGCGATGAACTCAAGGAGGATCATCCCCTTCTGGAAGCCAGGGCCAACCGATACCTACCGCTGTTCAGACATACAATCCACACCCTGCTCTATCTTGTTGCTTTTTTCTCCATCATGCAGGTCTGGGGACTCGGAGCCTTCAACTGGCTGCTGTCGCCCCAGGGTTCGGCGATCATTTCCAGTCTGTTGGTCATTTGCTTGATCATTGCCGGGACATTCCTGGTCTGGGAACTCATCAGCGCCAGGATTGAAATTTCCTTGGACAAGGAGCGTCGCAATGCAGCGGACAGAAAAAGCAGTACCCGCGCTTTGACCCTGCTGCCCATGCTCAGCAATGTTTTTTGGATCGTTCTGGTAATTATTGCCGGCATGAGCGTGCTGGCCCACCTGGGTTTCAATATTGCGCCCCTGCTGGCCGGCGCCGGAGTGATCGGCCTGGCAGTCGGTTTTGGCGCCCAAACCCTGGTCCGGGACGTGATCTCCGGGGCCTTTATCCTGCTGGAGGACTCCATTGCCGTGGGAGACTGGGTCGAGGCAGGCGGCCACTCCGGCACGGTCGAGCACCTCACCATCCGGACGATGACCCTGCGTGATTTGGCCGGCACTGTACAGATCATTCCTTTTGGGGAGGTCACCGCAATCCGCAATTTCAACCGGGGCTATGGTTACGCGCTGATCGATGCCGGGGTGGCCTACCGGGAAGACTACGGAGAAGTTGTCCAGGCCTTGCAGGACGTAGCCGCGGAATTGCGCCAGGATCCCCTCTGGGGACCTGAAATTCTGGATGATCTGGAAGTATTCGGACTCAACAACCTCAGTGATTCCGCCGTGGAGATCCGGGTGAGGCTAAAAACACTGCCCAGCCGCCAGTTTTCCATCCGCCGGGCGTTTCTGGAAAAGATGAAGCGAATTTTTGATGAACGCGGCATTGAAATCCCATTCCCGCATCAAACCATCTGGTTCGGTGAGGATAAGAAGGGCTTTGCACCTCCGATGCGCGTCATCAGGGAGTCCAAGGATTACCAATCATCTCCCGCGCCCATCACATCCTCCGAAAGGCCGCGTCAAAAGCAGGAAATCCAGTACACTTCAGAAACCCAGGCTTCCAAGGAAGTGGTCCGGGAACAGGAAAAAAATGCGCTGGAGCAGGAAGAAACCGAGCGGATTGCCATGGAGAGAAAGGGGTAACGGCTCAGCACATTTTTGGCCTGACTGTATCTTCCGCGGGTTGCTGATGGATGAAGGTGTGCTTACCTTTCATGGTCATGAGAACATGTCGGCAAGGAGTTGAACGATAAATGCGTCCAGCGGCACCGCATACGGACACCCTGAACATCTTTGAAAGATGGGGACTGCACTGGATGCGCAGGCATTCACGTTCGGATCAGCCTGCATTAAGCCACTGGCCCAAAGAGGTTCTCCGCAAAATCCAGAGGATGGAGCGGAGCACGATCATCCAGGCATCCATCCTTGGAGCTGTTTCCGGAGCTCTCTTCGGGCTGACTGAAATGGGTCTCGAAGAATGGTTCGGGGACGATCAGGGATGGCGGTACTGGGTGATCTTCTCCGTCCTGGGGCTGGTGATCAGCGGAGCGGAGATCATCATTCTCTATTGGCGGATTTTTCGAACCGTCGGGCGTGCCGCCACCCAGGCCGGTCTGGACATCGACCGTGACGACGTGGAAAGGATGATGGTCCTGGGCTTGTCTCGAGCCGCGTTGGATATGCCGAATCCCCGTGCCGAATTCCACGGCGTCGATCCCTACTCCAGGCTGCCGCGATGGAAACTGCTCATGTACACGGTTTTCTACCGGCTCAAGGTTGGTGCAACCAGCATGGCCCTGCGGGTGATCATGCGTCGTGTTCTCGCCCGGGCCGCTTTGAGATCGCTGATTCCCTTCGCCGCAATTGGAGTCTTCGCCTTCTGGAATGCCTTGATCACCTATTGGATCCTGCGCCAAGCGCGCATCCGGACCGCCGGTCCCGTGGCCATCCGCGATCTGGAAGCCATCACCAAGGATGATTGCGATTCCCTGGACCAGTCCCGGAAAGAACTCCTGTACAAGGCCGTGGGGGAAAGCGTGATCCGCAGCCAGGACGCGCACCCGAACCATGTTCTGCTGCTGGGGCAGCTCCTGGAGAGATGGAAAATTGACGAAGAAAAGATCAAAGGCGAGTGGCGGGAAGGCGCATTGAACGAAACCGAACTTGGCAAGGCCGGCACAAAGGCCTTGTTGCGCATCCTGGTTGCCGCCACCATCCTGCGCGGCCCCCCGCGCAAGGGCCAACGGAAATTTCTTGTCGAGATGGCGGAGCGCCTTGGCCGCCAAGTGGACAAAAAGGCATTGAAAGCTCTGCAAGGCGACGTTTATGACGGGCAGGGCCTGGAACCCGAGCGGCTCGATGCGGTCGCTCCGCAGGTCTCTTGATCGCCAGCGCCTTCTCGGCACGCACCGTCACTTTGCGGCAGTTTTCTCCAGCAGAGCGTGCAGGGCTGTGTAGCTTTCCTCAAGGGTTTGGCATTCATCAACCTGTTGGCGCAAATAGGTCTGGATCGGACCAATGCGCTGCAACGCCAAGTCAATTTCCTGACTGCTGCCCTTGGCGTATGCCCCGATGTTCACCATGTCCTCGACCTTTTTGAAGGTGGCCAGGGTGCGGACGAATTCCTGGCCGCAGCGGACGATGTCCGGCGGAGAGACGTCGGCGCGCAGCCGGCTGACGCTCTTGAGCACGTCGACAGCCGGATAATGGCCCTGATCGGCCAGTTCCCGCGTCAGGACAATGTGCCCGTCCAGAATGGAGCGGACCGAGTCCGCCACGGGCTCGGAAAAATCGTCACCCTCCACAAGGACAGTGTAAATTCCAGTGATGCTGCCTTTTTCGCTGTTTCCAGCCCGCTCCAGCAGCCGCGGCAGCATGGCGAAAACCGTGGGCGTATATCCCCGGGTGGTGGGCGGTTCGCCGGCAGCCAGCCCCACTTCCCGGGCGGCCATGGCGAAACGGGTCACGGAATCCATCATCAGGATCACGTCCTTGCCCTTGTCCCGGAAATATTCAGCCACGGCCGTGGCGGCAAAGGCGGCGCGCATCCGGACCAGGGGGCCCTGTTCCGAAGTAGCGACGATGAGAATGGATCTAGCCAGACCTTCCGGTCCCAGATCCTTTTCCATGAAGTCCAGCACCTCCCGCCCACGTTCGCCCACCAGGGCGATCACGTTGATGTCCGCCTTTGTATACCGGGCCAGCATGCCCATCAGAGTGCTCTTGCCCACGCCGGAACCGGCCATGATTCCCACCCGCTGCCCCTTGCCTAGGGTCAGCAAGCCGTTGATGGCCCGAATGCCGGTATCCAGGGGCGCCATAATCCGGGGCCGCTTCAGGGGATTCAAGGGATTGGCATGCAGCGGATAATACTGGGATGCCCGCAAAGGAGGGCCGGCGTCCATGGGTCGTCCAAAGGCATCCACCACGCGGCCGAGCATCTGGTCGCCCACGGGAAACAACGGCGGCGTGTTGGAGTTCTGGATCAAACTCCCCGGGCGGATGCCCCGCATCTCGCCGTACGGCATGAACAGCACGGACCCATTCCGAAAACCCACCACTTCCGCCGGGATGTCCTCCTTTCCGTCATCAGACAGGAGGCGGCAAAAAGATCCCAGGGAAGCCTTCATGCCCCGACCTTCGACCAGCAGCCCGACCACCTTGGACACCTTGCCGTAGGTTTGGATCGGGTCCGTCTCCCGGAGCACATTGATGCAATTCCGTGGCGACAGGCCCATCAGGTGCCTTCCTCAAGAGTGAGTTGCGCCACGATGTCCTCCAGACCGGCTCTGCGCGATGCAATGGTGTTGTCTACCATGCCGTGGTCGCATTCCAGAATCAGCCCGCCTTGTTCGATCCGCGGATCCTCCTTGACCTTCCAGTTTTCCAGCTGATCCTCCCCGTTGCGGTTTTGACGCAGCATCTCCTCCATCAGTTCGCGATCCCTGGGATGCACGGAAAAGACCATCTTGCGCTTCGAGTCGATCATGTCCACGGCCTGATCCAGGAGCATGGCCAGACTCTCCCGGCGATGCGCTTCCAACTCCACGGCAATGATCTTTTCCACCATGATGTGCAGCAGCGAAATCAGATCTGCCCGGTGCGCCCGCCACACCTTTTCGCCTTGCTCCTGAATAGCGTTCAAAATGGCGGAGCACTGGCTTGCAGCCTGTTCCCGGACCACCATCAGTTCGGCATCCGCTTGGGCCTGGCCGGCACGATACCCTTCCTCGTGAGCCTGGGCGCGGATCTGCTCCGCCTCGGCCATTGCCTGGGCCAGAATTTCCCTGGCCATGTCCTGGGCTCGACTTCGCACACGCGTCAGATACTCCTCCTCGGTTTCCATGCTCCAGGCATCCTGACGCCTGCTGTTCAAGGTCAGCTCACCCAGACCCACGGAACGAGGACCGATAATGATCCTGCCTTCCGGTTTCCCATCGGCGCCCGGCCTGCTAGAGAAGGACATCTCCCCCTCCCTTGCCCGTGATGATGATCCGGCCTTCCGCTTCCAGTCTGCGGACGACCTTGACCACGTTCATCTGCGCCGCTTCCACTTCCGAAAGCTTGACCGGTCCCATGATTTCCAGATCTTCCTTGATCATGGTCGCGGCACGTTCCGAAAGATTGGAATAGAACTTGTCCCGAAGGTCCTCGCTGGCTCCCTTCAAGGCCAAGGTGAGTTCGTCATTGCTGACTTCCTTGAGCAATTCGCGAATGCTGCGATCGTCCAGCTGCTTGATGTCCTCGAACACGAACATCAGCTGACGGATATCTTCGGCCAACTGAGTGGACTCTTCCTCGATGTCCGAAAGGACCTCTTCTTCCGTGCTGCGATCCACGGCATTGAGGATCTCCGCAACCGCGGGGATGCCCCCGACCTTCTTGCCCTCGCGACCTCCCATGGCAATCAATTGCCGCTCCAGGATTCTGCCCACTTCCACCAGCATGTCTTCGGGAACAGCCTCCAGCTTGGCCAGACGGATCAGGACCTCCGCACGCACGGCCGTGGGCATGCTCTGGAGCAGACCCGCCGCCTGTTCCGAATCCAGATGCCCGAGAATCAAGGCCAGGGTCTGGGGATGTTCATTGCGCAGGATCTGGGCCAGCATCTTCGGACTCACGTTCTCCAGGGACTTGAACGGCGCCGGACCGGCGTCCAGATCCAGTGAATCCAGGACGTATTTGGCCGTATCACTGTCCAGCCCCTGCAACATCCGTCGCACCCGGTCCGGACTGCTGACAAGCATGTTCTCGCCCAGCGACAGGATCTGGTTGAATTCCCGGAGCACGTTCTCAACCATTTCCTTGGGAACCGTGTCCATTTCGACCATGGCCTTGCTTACCCGGGAAATTTCCCGCCGGTCCAGGTGCTTGAACACGTCCACGGCATACTTGTCGCCCATGGCCAGAAGCAGGATGGCTGTCTTTTGGGTGCCGGAAATTTTTTCAGCCACGTCAGGCATTCTCCTCTTTCAACCAGATCTTGAGCACGTTGATGCTTTGCTCCATGTTCTTCTGCAACAATTCTTCGGTCTGCTGCTTCAGCTGCTCCATGCGCCGCTGGGCCAGAACTGTTTCGCTCTCCATCGCCTCGGCCTCTTCCAGGGCCATTTGTTCCATATCGCCGCTGGGCAGACCTTCCACCGCCGAATCGTCCTGCTCGGCGACACGGGGCCGAATCATGGCCAGAACCACCGGTCGGAGCACCAGGAGCAGGAAAAGCAGAACCAGCAGAAAATTGAGTATCGGCTTGCCGAACTGCCGGCCGTAATCCAGGATGATGTCCGCCAGTCCCGGCGCAGGAAGAACTTCCGGGCCGCCGAAGGAAATGCTGGAGACCTCCACGCTGTCCCCCCGCGCTCCGTCATAGCCGATGGCGTTGCGCACCAGCTGCTCGATGCGCTGCAGCTCCTCAGCGCTCCGGGGGATGAAAATATGGCCCGAGCCGTCAGGTGACGCTTCATAGGTGCCGTCGACGATAACCGCAACACTAAGCCGCTGCAATTGCCCCATGGGCATGATGATCTGCTGCTCCTCGCGATCGATCTCGAAATTGATCGTGGAAGACGAGCGCATGCTCTCTTGGATCGTTCCCTGTCCCGCGAAGCCCTCGCCGCGAAACTGCGGTTCCGGCACTCCGCCGTCCAGGTTGGACTGCCCTGAACTTGTTTCATCGCTTTTTTGTTCGCTGCGGACCACGGCGCTGTCCGGATCAAACATTTCCCTGCGAATGGTGCGCTGACTGAAATCCAGATCCGTATTCACCTTGGCTATGACCTGGCCGTGTCCGAACAGCGGAATAAGCATCTGATCGATACGGCGCTCCAACGTCTGTTCCAGCTGCAGCTTGTACTCCAGCTGCGTGCTGGACAGTCCTTCGAAGGTATCCGATGCCCTTGGCTGATAGAGCACCCGGCCGCTGGTGTCCGACACGGTGATGTGTTCCGCCGTCAATCCTTCCACCGCGGAGGTTACCAGATTGACGACGCTCTGAATCTGTCGGGATTCAAGGCGGGCGCCCTGGCGCATGGTCAATATCACCGCGGCTGAGGGCGGACTTTGTTCTTCAATGAACAGGCTGCGATGCGGAATGACCAGATGGATTCTGGCGCTGTCGACTTCCGGAAACTCACTGATGGTTCTGGACAATTCACCTTGCAGCGCCCGCTGGTAATTGATGCGCTGGATGAAATCCGTCTGCCCCAGCTTGACGTCGTCAAAGATTTCAAAACCAAGCCCTGATCCGCGCAATGCCCCTTCTCCGGCGATCCGCAAGCGAAGTTCATGCACCCGATCCATCGGAACAAGGATTGTTTGGCCGTTGTCCGTCAATCGAAAGGGCTCGTTGGCGGCTTGCAACGTACTCACCACCCGGTTGGCATCCTCCGGAGCCAAGCGATCATAAAGCACGGCGTAGTCCGGTCTTCCCATCCAGTACAACAAAAGAAAAAAAACAAGGACCATGGAAAAGGCCAGTCCTCCGACCATGATGCGCTGAGAAACGCTGGAATCATTCCAGATGAGGAGAGCTTTGGCTTTCAGATTTTCCAGAAAGGGAGGCATGGTCTTTTCTCCGGATCAGGGGATTATGGTTTGAAATCGACAATCAAGGCAATCAGCGGTCCGTCAGGAATTACAGGGTACGAAAAACAGCACCCGACGCTCTTCAGGCTGCATATACCTTGTCTCAGAAGGGCATGCGCATCACTTCCTTGTAGGCTTCCATGAGCTTGTTGCGTACCGCGGAGGTCATGCTCATGGATAAACTTGCCTTCTGCATGGCAATCATCAACTCGTGCACATTCTGGTTTTCACCTGCGGCAAAGGATTCGATCATTCCAATGGATTCCTGACGCAGATTGTTCACGTTGCGCAATGAATCCTGAAGCGTGGAGGTGAATGACTTTGTCTCGGTATGGGGCTGAACGGTTTCGGGGCGCGGCATTTTTGCCGCTTGAGCGTACGCCTTCAGGGCGATGGGTGAAATGGCCATTTATTCCTCCAAATGCAGGGATGCTCATCGTTGCTGTGATGGACAGTCGTAACGCAGGTTACCTGCCCAGTTCCAGAGCCTTGTTGAACATGGCCTTGGCTGAGGAAACCGTGGCGGCGTTGGCCTCGTACGTGCGCAAGGCCGTCATCATGTTCGCCATTTCCTCAACCACGTTGATGTCCGGCAGGCTGACGTAGCCCTGCCCATCCGCATCAGGATGGCCCGGATCATAAACCCTTTTCAAGGGCCGTTGGTCCGTGACGATTCCGCTGACTTTCACGCCCTGCACCTCCCGCTCAAGCTCGGAACGCATGGCCTTGGTAAATGGTGAATCCAGGGGGGTGGACTGAAAGACAACGCTTTTTCTGCGGTATGGTCCGCCTTCAGGGGTCCGAGTGGTATTCACGTTGGCCAGATTCATGGATATGACGTTCAAATGCGTCCGTTCGGCACTCAATCCGGAAGCACCGATATCCAGTGCGGTCATGAAATCCATTATTTGCCTCCTTCCATTATCACTGTCTTCAATCCTTCAAAATTCTTCTGCAACGTTGTAATCAGCGTATTGTAGAGCAACGTGTTCTTGGCCATGGTTGTCATCTCCTTGTCCAGATCCACGGCATCTTCCCCCTGCGTTACGCGCGGCTTGAGATCCTTTATGAAATCAGCGGAAAAATTTTTGGCATCGAATTCCGCCGGCATGTGTCCTGCGTTGGTTCGGGTCATCTTTCCCCGGGCATCCAATCCCAAAGCACGCTGCAGATCTTCCTCGAATTCCAGCCTGCGGGCCTTGTAGCCAGGCGTCTTGATGTTCGCCAAATTCCCTGCGACGACATTTTGACGTTCAAGACGCATATCAAGAACCTTCGCCTGAAGATGAATATGTGAACCGAACAGGCTTTTCACGTTGTATTTCCTCCATTTTCTTCCACTGTGCCATGACTGTGACACTTGGGTTGCGTGACGATCCAAACGTGGTTTTCGTCCGGAATTAGCAACTCCCGTTCCAAAAAAACGCTCGCAGCCATTTGGCGTTCCCAGTGCAATCTGCCGCCCCATGCGCCGACTGCCGAACCAACAATTAGCGACCGCTATCGGCGTCTTGTCTCTCCAGGAGGCAATCATTGCAGTCCATAATTGGCATGAAAGATGCTTATGCCAAGAAAAACAGTCAGAATTAAGACAGGAGCAATTGTTGAAGAACCCATTATCTATACAGAGGAGATACCATCATGACCAGCCATCTTGATTATGAAATCAACAAAGAACTTGGAGAATGTTATCTGTTTATGGGCGAGCTGGACAAGGCGGAGCAGTACTATGAAAAAGCCGCCAACTCCAACGGTACGCATCCCGATCCATACCTGGGACTGGCAACGGTTGCTGTCCAACGTGGTCACCTTGAGAATGCACTCAGCCTCTACAGGCGGGCGACTGAAATTCAATCAACTGATAAATCACTTGCGGGCATGGCTTTGGTGGAGATGGAGACCGGCGCCATGAATGATGCATATGAACATTTTTCCCAGGCCCTGGAACTCAACCCCGAAAACCTAGTGGCCCTCTACGGGCTGGTCCAGGTTGCCCACAGCCTGAACTGCCTGGACAAGCTCACCGCACCCCTGGAAAATTTCCTGGAACTCAACCCGGACAAGGCCGAAATACGCTTCACCCTTGCAGGCGTTCTGATCAAGCTCGGCAAAGTCACTCAGGCCAAGGAACAGCTTGAGCGGTGCCTGGAAATCGACCCGACCTACGATCCTGCCAAGGAACTTCTTCTCGAGATGGCTCAATAAACCGATCCTGTATTGCTCCTCTGCGGACCATTGGGACGCCTGATTCTGTTACTGGCGTCCCAATGGTGAAGGTATTAGTGATCAGCTTGATGGAGTTTCTACGTTACCAATGTATGATGCGGCCTGTGAAATTCCTCGACGGATCAAAAATCAGTCCGACAGCCTGACATGACCATATCGTCCAAAGAAACCACAACCTGAATTGATCGATTGAGAATCCAAGTAAGCCATTCAGGCCAATCTGAGGTTAGATTTTTGACTTTATGCCAGAACAATTCCCGCTCAGTGAGCAGGTAGACTTAATTTTTTAAGTTTTTGGCAATTTTAATATTTTTTTAGCATTTTAACGTTTTTTGGACGCAATACTCCTGTCTTATTACTACCAAGCACCAAGCTCTGAATTATGTCCAGAGTAAACGCGCGGGTGTAATGTCCAATAAAAAGCTGCACTCTTTCCAGTGACCAAGTCACATAATTTTTTAAGAATCGTGCCACCCAGAGCCAGTATATCGCGCTCATTTTCCCTGCTCGGTCACAGATTTTTTACAAATCCAAGTTCGCGATCAGTTCAAAAACCAACATTCAAGCTATCCAAGCCAGCCGTAGGACGCATCAATCCCTCGACTGCCGTACGCCGATCCGAAGACTTCGAACACTTTCAGGCTTTTGTCCTACGCCCAGGCGTAGCTGTGATGCAGGCCGTTCAGCCAGGAATACGACACCAGCTTACGGCCAGCAAAGCCTTGTGTCAGAACGCGACTCGAGCATTTCTCTTGGGCACGTGACTTTACCGGAGGGAAGCCAGCCTTGGCCATATTGACACTGCCACCCCAGACCGGACCCATGTGAGTCAGTTTGGATGAAATCCTGGTGTGGCGGAAGTGGTGCTTGTGTATTTCCTTCCTTTTTTTTCTTCCGTATCTTCTTTTTTCTCTTGTGTGTGCAAACACACTCGATTTACTTCCTGTTTTTCTTCCGGTTGATATGACGGTTCGGGTTGCTTGCCCCTGACCATCTGACTTCGCCGCACACATGGTGAGGCATAAAAAAGGCTCGGAGTCTGAACCCTCCGAGCCTTCGTCGTGGTCAACCGCTAATGACGGCAGCCCACACTTTCCACTTCCTTTGATACTCCGGCTGTCGTTTCCTTGCAAGGCCGGAGGTCGTCACCATCGTCCCGCTCATCACTGTACCATGCCGACGTTGTCGGGTGAAATTTTGCGTTTGCCGGTCTTGCTGGCGAGGGCAGGCCTTTTGCTGCGCACGTTGCCGATCCGAGGCCAGGCGCGAATCGCTCAATCGTTATCAGAGGCGATACCGCAAGACGCGCAAGGGTAAGGCGCAGCACTGTCTTGGCGAGAGACGTCGCCGGTTGAAAAAAAAATCAAAAGGCATGGATGATCAAGGTTCACCACCTTTGGGCGGTTGCGTTAATCTCCCTTGCAACCTTGGTCCGGGAACCGAAAACAGCGGACCGAGGGCGGGCTATCTCCCGCATCGTTGCCGATTTTGCGGTGCTGCCGGAGAGATAGTGAAGGGGTTTTGGGTCAGGGGCGGCAGGATGCGTCCTGAAAACCACAGGAGGGGACCATGGTGGAAAAGAGAGTGATCAATGCGCAGCGTCAGCGGAGCATTCAAGGCAGCTTTGCCTTCATCCAGCATCGTTTCCTGCGCGACGGCTTCTGGCAGAAGCTGTCCGTGCAGGAGCTGGTTTTGTATTTTTTTCTGATCCTCGTCGCGAACGACAAAGGCCTGTCGTACTACAGCTACGAGAAAATCCTCGCCATCACGGGGCTGAACCTGGATGAGTACATTCAAGCCAGGGACGGGCTAATCGACAAGGATCTGCTGGCCTTTGACGGACGCCTGTTCCAGATCCTCTCCTTGCCGGTGAAACCGGTGGGTCGAGAGTCTCGTCATGTGTCCATTCAGGAAGAACAGTACGCGAAGAACCTAGCCGGGGCTCGGCGCATCCGGCAGGCGGTTCAGGGCAGATGAAAAGCTTTTCCCTGTCTCTGGACCAGATCGACATGCGCCTGCTTCCCTTGCGCAGGCCGCCTCAGGTCGCGGTTGGGCGCATGACCGACGCCCTTAGGAAGCAAGGGCAACTGACTCCGGCCATTGTCGCGGACAAGGTGCTGGTGGACGGCTTCAAGCGGTATGCCGCGTCCCAGGCTCTGGGACGTGACCGCATCGAGGCCATGACCATTGATGCGGACCTAGTGCGGGCCAAGGCCATGACCTTGCTCTTGAATCTCGGAAGATCCCCAAGCCTTGTCCAGGAGGCCCTGCTGGTCAAGGAACTGGTGGAGGTCGACGGATTGAGCCAGACCGAGGCCGCCTCACTCCTGGACAGACACAAGAGCTGGGTCAGTCGGCGGCTGCTGTTCATCAATTCCCTGGGGCCGGAGATCATCAAGGACATCCAGCTGGAACTGCTGCCCCCAGGGTCCGGTGTGCATCTGGCGCGGTTGCACACCTGCAACCAGCCGGACTTCTCCGCGGCCATTCAGGGCCATCGGCTCAACGTCGGCGAGGTCCGGACTCTGGTTGATCTGTGGTCCAAGGCCAAAGACCAGGAACTCAAAAAATACCTGCTCCACGATCCCAGGCAGGCCCTTGCTGTGCATCAAGAACAGCAGAGCGTGCAAAAAGTCTTGAACCGTCTCTGGAAGATGTTCGCATCCTTGGAAAAAAACCTTGCTCACCAGGAACACTGCCGGTCTGCCCTGGAACTGGTCAAAAAATCCCTACAAACCCTCAACACGATACTGGAGGAAACATGAGCCGCATCAGTGAAGAACAAAGAACCATGGTGCGCCGAGTCTTTCAGGAAACGGGCTCGTTACGCGCCACGGCAAAACAGACCGGGGTCAGCCGCAATGCCGTGCGGCGCGAGCTCAAAAGAAGCAGCTCGCCGGCACACGCCGTCAAAAAGGCCTCGTTCAGGAACGGCAAGCTGACTCCGTTCAAAAGCAAGATCGAGTATCTGGCCCGGGAGAAAGATCTTTCCGGGGTGCGCATCCTGGAGGAGATTCAGGAACTCGGCTACAAAGGCGGATACTCCATCCTCAAGGAGTATCTGCGCAAGGTCCGGCCCAAGCCCCGCAAAAGAGCCACAGCGCCCATCGACCATCCGCCGGGACACGAGGGCCAGATGGACTGGAGCGAGCATAAGGTCGCCATGGGCGGTCGCGTTCTGAGCGTACAGACGGGCTCCATCGTTTTGTGCTTCAGCCGGTGGATCTTCACCCGCATCTTTCTGGACCAGACCCTGGAGAGCGTCATCGCCCTGCACGAGCAGGCTTTCCAGGAACTGGGGGCCGTGCCTGAAATCATGACCTACGACAACATGACCACGGTGGGAAGGCATGTCGGGCCGGGAAAGGTTGAGATCAATCTGAGCTTCGAACGCTTTGCCCAGGAGTACGGGTTCAAGATCGTCATCCTGCCACCGGGCAAAAAAGAGCGCCACGGCATGGTGGAACGCCCCTTCCACTACATCGAGAACAACTTCCTCAAAGGCAGGGAGTTCAGGGATTTGGAAGACCTCAACCAGCGCATGGATCACTGGAGGACGAGCAAAGCCAACGTCCGCATCCACGGTACGCTCAGGGAAAAACCCATGGCCCGCCTGGAACGGGAACGGTCGTTTCTCAAGCCCCTGTCCCGCAACCTGTCCGACCAAGTCTACAAGGAAGTCCAGCGCCTGGTCCACGCCGATTTCTGCATCGCAGTGGACCGCAACCGCTACAGCACGGACCCAAGCCTCATCGGCGAGCATGTCCAGGTCCGCCTCTACAAGGAGCATCTGGAAATCTGGCTGCACAACCAAATGCAATGCCGGCATGTCTATGCAACGGGCCAGGATCAAAGACAGATCCTGCCCGAGCATCAACAGCGCTACAAGAGCATGTCCGGGCAAAAGCATCTCCTGGAGCAGGCTTTCCTGCGCCTGGGAGAAACGGCCAGGATGTACTACCAGGGGCTGCTCAACGAAAAAAAAGGAGCTGCCGGCTATCACATGCAGCGCATCCTCAAGCTCGCCGACCGCCACGGCCAAGAGGTCGTACTCGGCGCCCTCAACTACGCTGCCAAGTACGGCGCCTACGACGCGCAAACCGTGTTACGCGTCATTAGTGGCCAAAAGTTGCGGTCTGGGCAAGCCGCGGCCATGCCCGACAACGTCCGCCAATGGCTCAAGGCCCAGGCCGTACAACAGCATGACCTGGGGCGTTACGACAAACTGATTCAAGGCCAGGAGGTACAGGATGGACCAAATCCTGCTTGAGAAAGTCCAAAAGGATCTGAAAACCCTCCTGCTCAAGGATATGGCTGAGTCCCTGGTGGCCAGCCTGCACCACGCCGTGCAGGAAAGGCAAGGCCATTTGGAGTTCATCAGCCACCTGCTGGACGCTCAGATCACCGGAAGGCGGCAACGTGCCGTGCAGCGCCGCATCGACAAGGCCTGCTTTCCCAGGCACATGACCTTTGAAAACTTCGACTGGAACTTCCAGCCTGGGCTCAATGTCGAGCACCTCAAAAACTTGCGCCAGCTCGCCTTTGTGCGCGACAAAAGCCCCTTGCTGATCCTCGGCGCTTCCGGGTGCGGCAAAACCCATATCGCTGCGGCTCTCGGCATCAAGGCTTGTGAACTCGGCATCAAGGTCAGGTTCGCCAGGTTGCAGGAAATCCTGGCCCAGCTTTATGCCAGTCTGGCCGACGACTCCACCGACGAACTCCTGGTCGGATTGTCCAAACTGGACCTTCTAATCCTCGACGACGTCAGTTATATCCGCACCAAGCACGAATATCCCAGCCTGTTCCTGGACTTGGTCAACGCATGCCAGGACAAGGCCTGCCTGGTCGTGACCTCCTACCTCAGCATCGAAGACTGGGGCACGGCCCTGGGAAACCCCTCCGTGATCAACGCCGTGGTCGATAGACTCTTCCACCGCGCCGAAATCCTGCACATCCACCCAGCCGTAAGCTATCGCACTCACGGCCCACACGCCCCTAAAATCCCGACTAGAATCGAGTAAGCAATACTCTCATCCGTCTTCGAAAAAGGGTCAGGCTTTCCATCGAAAGCCTGACCCTTTTTTTACGTTATCCACCCGCATTCAACCTTATCCCTGCAATGCACAGGTCGAACAAGACGTGGCCAGATTGCGATCTCGCTGTACCTGGCTACAGACAACACCGGGCCTGGATGTTGACCTTCATAGTGCATCAAAAATCACTGCGAAAGCGCAATTCAGGTGAAATATCATCAATGCAAGAAAATTGTTGCAAATTCCTGTGAATCATATCCATAAAATCGAATATTAACCAAGCACAAAATAAAAAAAGATATGTAGCAGAATGCTGGAAGGTGGGTTCGATTGGAAACCGGCAGGCAAGGGTCCGGTGCAGACCGGCGGTGACATCCACACCGGGCCGCTCTTCAATCTGGATCCCATTGAGCTGTTGAACGACGTGACAATTCTGCCTCCCGGAGCGTACACCTTGTTCTTCGGTGTCAGTTATCCGAACACCGGGATTTTTGATGGGTCCATATTGGGCGATATGGCAACAATCACAGTGACTCCGTAGGGAAATGACTCCGATGCGAATCTTCTTGCTGCCATGGTAACTGCTCAAAAACTTGCGGAAACATAGGTGGCAAACCCTGGGAGCGCCGCATCCCGGTGCGGCAACGAAGCAACGCATTCAGAGCTGGATTTCGGCAGGAGCTTGGCTCCAGAAGCTGGATCACGAAACGCCGCGCAAGTGGGAATCCTTGCACCGGATATTTCATCGCCCGACATTATTGTACAATTACCTGCCATGGTCGTTTTCAGGTCAGGTCGTTGCCATCGCACCCAGTGACTGGAACCAAGAGGAAACGGCTTGCATCAGGAAACGAGTGGGAAATTCCTGAAGGTCTGCTTGAAGAAGTCAATGATTGTCATGAAGGCCTATCTGGAGATGGAGGACTGACTCAGCGGGCGCAGTGCTGGAATCCAAGCCGAGAGGTCGGGTCAATTCTCTTCCATAACGATGACGGCGGGTTTTGATTCCATTGATGCATGCAGATCGTGATCCAGGCCGGTGTCATCCGCGGCCAGAGGCTCGATGAGCGTGACCAGCACATTCTTCCTGACTCCGATGGATTTCGCCATGGGCACGTCCGGCACCAGGATGTCGATGGACTGCTTATGGCGGGCATGCATCAGGTCGCTGACCAGGCGCACTCCGAATCCTTCAATGTAGACTCTTTTGCCCAGCCAACCGCGCAAATCATGGGAAACGGCCACTGTCCATCCCGGAGTCGGCTTCTGCATGATCGCCGTGTTGTCCACGTCCTCGTTGCACTCCTCTTTTCTGGCCGTGTAGGCGGTCAATCGCAACCGAAGCGTATTCGCCTCCTTGTATCCGGCCAGAATCTTCCTGAGCAGTTCATTCTCTTCCCGGATCTGCATCAGCTCTGCTTGATGATTGTTGACTATACGATATCCTGCGAGAATCATCTCGAGAATCTGGACTTCATCCCTGGCTTTCATCAATTCCAGATCCTTCTCCATGCTGTACCGGTATTCCTTGACGTGACCGTACTCCCTGCCGTTTCCATCAACAGGCTTCAGAATATGATAGGCGTTCCCAAGGGCCAATATCGTGAGGACAGGCAAGAGAAACCGCATGTAAAACTCCTGTTTGTCGAAGATGATCATCCGCTCTCGGCCGGACTTGCATCCGTGTCTGAGGACGGCTCATCTGCCTGGCAACAGGCACTCCATATTCAATTCGTCGCCGATTCCTATTGCAACAAAGGTTGGCGGATGGTTCAAGCCAGTGGTCGGACCAAAGTAGCGTCCAGAATGTGCCAAAACGTGCTGGAAGATAGTGTATACCGGGTAATTTGCGTTGATGTCTTCCTAACTTTATTTCTCTAGCCTCGCAAACTCCCATCACCGGCTTCGTAATACCAAGTCGCCGTGCTGTAACAACAAGAAACCTGTACTCTCTGCGTTTGGCAACAGCTTGATGAACAATGCCCAGCCCGATCAGGCAGTCGCTCCAACAAAATCAGGGCAAACCAGGGTCGTAAGCTGAGGACAAAATTGTCCTTAAAGCACGTCAAGCTTATTGACCTTTTTCGCTTAATGATGTTAATCTTTGGCATTATACAATTTAATGCCAATCTTAATCAGCATATCATGACGAAACTCAAACCTCCATTCAGCGTCCGCCAAGGTCTCGTCCATCTCGGAGAAGATCTCCGTAGGGCCAGATTGCGTCGAGGGTTGAAAATGGCCCTGGTGGCGGAACGGGCCGGCATCAGTCGGGAGACCTTGGCAAAAATCCAGAAAGGGGATCCCGGGGTGAGCATGGGGGCCTATGCCGCGGTGATTTTCGCTTTGGGCATGGGCACGAAATGGATGAGGCTGGCCGATATCGGCAACGATCCGGTGGGCCAGGCCCTTGAGGCCGAACGGTTGCCCAAACGAGCTCGAGGCTTGAAAATACTGGGGGAATAAATCGTCTTGTCCAGGGAAATTTACGTTCACTTCGATTCACGCAAAGGCCCTATTTTCGATTGGCGTTCAATATTCTGATCGCCAACGTGGATGACCATTTACGCAACCATGCTTTTCTCTATTTCGGGCCGGAAGGCTGGCGACTTTCTCCCGTTTACGACCTGGAACCAACGCCGGAGCATGTCAAACCGCGCATCCTGCACACCAGGATCGACTTTCACGACGGAACTGCCAGCCTGGAACTGGCTTTTGACGTGGCCGCCGAATTCGGCTTGGAGGCCAAGGAAGCCAAAACATTGGCCAAAGTCATTGCTACTGCCGTTCAGAGTTGGGAAGAAGAAGGACTGCGCTGGGGAGCGAGCAGGCACGAGATCGAGTTCATGCGGTCAGCGTTTGCCCCTGAATAATCAACGGACCAGCCTGAAGACGGCAGAGACGGTTGTTGCGGTGTGGTATTACTGACAGGAAAAGAGACTGTTTTTCAAATTCAGCCCATTCAGAATATATACCCCTGTTGTTACAGTCAGCAAGCCAGCTTGTGCGTTCCAGCGTGCTCCATGGAAACGAAGAGCGTCAACTTGAACAGGACCTATTTCCACGTAACCGACAACATCGATCAGGCGGTTTCCAGCTCGGCGTGCAGGCGCTGCAGGGCCTCCACGCAGCGTTCGTGAATGGATAACCGGCCGCGGGAGTTTTCCCAGCGGTAGACGCTGCCCGCGCTGACGTTCAGCCGGGCGGCGAAATCCGGGACTGAGAGCCCGGACTGGCGGCGCAGCCTGGCGATGCTCGATCCGCTGGGCACGAAGGGTTTCGGTTTCGGCGGCTGAATGGATGGCTGTGCGGATTTGGTCTTGGCTTTTGACTTTGCCGCCCTGGCCGGCGTTTCGATTCCGGCATCCGCCTGGGCGGACGCTTCAAGAACCGGATTGGATTTCACTTTGCTGGGTTTATCGGGGCCGGTGGCTTTGGAATCTCTGCCGTTGCTCGCCCTGTCCTTGCTCGTTTTCCGAGATCTTGTCGTGGGTTCAGCAGTGGCCCTGCTTGAAATTGAGGGCGGGGATTGCTCTACTGCCGTGGATGCCGCTCTCCTGGTTGCCGTGGTCCGAGATCGGGATTGCTTTTCGGATGCGGCTCCAGCCGCGGTGGCGGTTATGGTCCTGGGTTTGACAGTGGTCTTCTTGGTCGGAGCCTGGGCCTCTGCCGCCGGCAGGTGGTCAGAACCCCGTTTCACGGGCTGAACCGGGTCTTCCAGGTCGATCCCGAATATGTCGGCCAGGGAGTCCTCGTGCAGGACGTCAGGTCGGCTTTCGGCGGCTTCGGGCAGCAGCACGCCCTGGGCGATGAGTTCCTGGGCATCCACTCCGCGCAGGACGAAGAGCAGGCCCGGATCGCTGTCCAGCCGGCTGCCCACGCCGTAGAGCACCGCGGCCACGTGCTTGCACATGGTCGCCCAGTCCGGGCAGGAGCAGTCCAGTTCGATCTCGCCGGGCAGGGGAAACAGACCCTGCTGTCGCTCGGTGACCACGCTCATGACCTCGGAAGACAGCTTGCCCTGCAGCAGTTCGATGAGCGAACCGACCTTGCCGGCGCAGCCCTGCTTGATCCGCTCCCATTTGGATTTCTCCAGCTCCTTGATGGTGATGGTCACCGTGTACATGTCCGAACCGCTGACCATGGCCTCGATCTTCCCCGCCGACACGGCCAGATGACAGACGGACCCGTTGCGCACATAGGTCCGCCCTCGGGGCAGGCGGTTGTCGTAGTCGGAAAAAGACTCCAGGTGGTCGCACCAGCCCTTGCCCCAGAAGCTCTTGGAAATGGTCCGGCCGGCGATGACCACCGGCTCGATGCAGGCCCCCTGCTTCCGCAACTTCTCGATTTTCTTCTTGGCCCGTGCTTGGCGTGTCGCCACTGGCACATAGGGGTTCCATCCCCATCTGGACATGGTCGGTTCTCCGATTATGGTTTGCGATCAGATGACAAAATCACCCCTGCACCGCGCTGTTGACATCCAGGCTGACCAGATGCAGCAGTTCGGCATCGGAGAGTTCGGTCAAATTGAATTCGGCGTCCAGGGAGAGCACCTGTTCCACCAACTGCTTCTTTTCCGTGATCATGGCGTCAATGCGTTCCTCGATGGTTCCTCGGGTCACGAACTTGTGCACCAGGACGTTGCGCTTCTGGCCGATCCGAAAAGCCCGGTCCGTGGCCTGGTTCTCCACCGCGGGATTCCACCAGCGATCGAAATGAATGACATGGGAGGCGGCTGTCAAGTTCAGCCCCGCACCGCCGGCTTTCAGGGACAGGATGAAGAAAGGCGGGCCGTCCTCGTGCTGAAAGCGGTCCACAATGTCCTTGCGTTTCTTGACGTTGACCGCGCCGTGAAGCACCAGGCCGGGCCGACCGAAAATTCCTTCCAGGTGGTCCTCCAGAGCCGGAATGATTTCCCGGAACTGGGTGAAGACCAGGGTCCGTTCCTGGCGGGCCTGCAATTCTTCGCAGATTTCAGTAAGCCGGGCAAACTTACCGCTCAAACCGGCGGAAAAATCGCCGTCCCCGGAAAACTGGGCCGGATGATTGCAGATCTGTTTCAGGCGGATCAGGGTTTGCAGCACCAACCCGCGCCGGGCCATGGCTTCCACCTGACCCAACGACCTGGCCATGCCCTGCACCACCTGCTGGTAGAGTTTGGCCTGGGTCTTGGTCAGAAAGCAGTACCGCACCGTCTCGGTCTTGTCCGGCAGATCGGCGATGATCCGACGGTCGGTCTTCAGCCGGCGCAGGATGTACGGTCCGGCCAGGCGGCGCAGGGGACCAAAAGGATCACTTTCGCGCTCCTCCAGGGATTTCACGAAGCTCTTGAACTGCTTGGCCGTGCCCAGCAGGCCGGGGTTCAGAAAATCGAACAGGCTCCAGAGTTCGCCGAGACGGTTTTCCACCGGGGTTCCGGTCAGGGCGATCCGCGTCCGGCCGGCCAGCTGCTTGACCGCCTTGGTCTGGGCCGTGGATGGATTCTTGATGGCCTGGGCCTCGTCCAGAATCACCAGGCGCCAGGGCTGCTCCTTCAGCCAGGCCAACCGCCCCACCAGGGAATAGGTGGTCACGGCCAGGTCGATGTCGGCCAGAATCTGTTGATGATTTCCGGCCAGGACGTCCAGATCCCGGCGAGGAGTCTCCGAGGGATGGATGAACAACAACCGCAGGTCCGGCGCGAAGCGGGCGGCTTCGGCCCGCCAATTGCCCAGCAGGGAGGCCGGAACCACCAGCAATGACGGCAGGCGAGACGACTGATCCGGAGTCTCCATTTTCAGCCGGTGCAGCAGGCCCAGCACCTGGAGGGTCTTGCCCAGGCCCATGTCGTCGGCCAGGCAGGCGCCCAGGCCCAGGCTGGCCAGAAAATGCAGCCAGACCACACCGGCCTGCTGATAGGGCCGCAGCGTGGCCCGCAAACCGGACGTTTCCGTCTGGGCGGCCAATCGTGCCGGATCCCGGAGATTTTCCAGGATGTCGCGCAAGGCCGGACCGGCACTGATCCGGGTCCATTCCTGAACCGCCTGGTCCCGACCGTCCTCGCGCAGGTCCGCCGAGGTTCCGGCCAGCAGGCGCATGCCTTCAATGAAGGATATCTCGCCGTCCCGGGCTTCCTTTTCCAGCCGCTTCCATTGCTCCAGAGCCGCCTGGAGCTTTTCCCGGTCCACCTCCACCCACTGGCCCTTGAACAGCACCAGGTTCTCGGTTCCGGACAGCAGAGCGCGCAATTCATCCTCGGTCAAAGGCATGTCGCCCAGGGCGGTCTGAACCTGAAAGTCCAGCAGGGCGTCCGCGCCCAGGTTGGCCTTGCTTTGGGTGCCGATGACCACGCTGACCTGAGGCTTGGGCCGTTTCTGCCACCAGTTGGGCAGGCGCACGGACAGTCCGCTCTCTTCCAGCAGCGGAGAGGAACGCAGCATTTCATAGGCCTGGGAGGGACTCCAGGCCATGGGCCGGTAGATGTCCCGGCTTTCCACCAGCGTCCTGACCCATTCGCAGCGTGACGCGGCCTCGTGGACCGGCGTCAGCAGCTTGAGCAGGGCGGCCTTGTTGCCTGCCCCGGCATACACCTCCAGGGCCTTGCCCAGGGGCAGATGCCGGACCTGACCGGCAGCGTCCACGCTGGTGCTGAAGCTGGCCATGAAGGCGAAAGGACGTTCCTGATCGTTCTTGTTCTCGGCGAGATGAAAGGTGACCCGGCCCACCTGTCGCCAGCGCGGGGCGCGCTTGTGCAGGAACGCGGCAACCCCGCCGTCCTCGCGCATCCTCTGACCGGCCCACTCCGCCAGTTCGGACCAGGTTCCGGCCAGCAGGTCCACGCTGAGATACTCGCCGCCGACCATGGGCGGGGCCGTCTCCACCCAGTCGGAAAGCTGCTCCGGAGAAGGCTTAGCGAGCTGCTCCGGGTCCTCGCCCTCAGGCAGGTGGCAAAGCCGGGTCAGGAAGGCCGCGGCCAATCGCGACCAGAAACGCACCGTGGGCGTGGGCGGCATATCGCCGCGAGCTGCCAGCAGGAACAGCCCGTGCCACCAGTCCTGGGCAAAGGCCTCGCCCAGGCCGGCGGGTGCGGGATGTGTTTCAGAGTCATGCAGGACCAGACGGCCGGTGGGTTTCAGGATGATTTCAGACATGGAATGCAGCAGGGAAGTCAAAATGGACCATGAATGTGAATGTGGATGAGACTGAGATGAAAGAGATCAGATATCCGCTCACGTTCTTCATGCATCGGCGGAAAGATCATCTGGTTGTCCTGGTGTTGCGCGTTGAACAACAAAAGCATCATATCCAGAACTGACATAGCAGTACAGGGCGGAGGAGGTGGTGGAATAAAAGACGCCGCATCTGCTTGCAGCTAATCAGCTTAATTGTGTATGACCTTATCCAATTCAGGATATCCCGGTGGGGTACGGCTCTTTTCGGACGCATATTAACGCACAACCCTGCCCAAGCAACATCCGTTTTTTTTAATTTTTGATCAATTTTAACCTGGAGTCTTTCCTCGGGTGTCTTGCTGAGAGGGTTGTTGGGATAATGCCGTCTTTATAACGAGACTGGTGGTTCCGCTCCTGTTCCCTGGTTTCATGGAAGACCCAGTACTCATCGAAGTCCTTGCTATATTGCAAAGCCCGCAATTTAAGCACGGCCTCGGCACCGACCAGACTCCATCGGGCTCCGCTGTTTTCCATGCGTTTTTTGACCAAGTGCCGACAGGCGCCCTCGATGACTCCTGTGGCGATAGGGAAACCCGATGCGAGATATATATCGTACTTGAGGAAATCTTTATGATTTTTCAAATACCTGGCACATGATTCCGCATTTTTTCTAGTATTTGCATCCAGGTTGCGCATTGTGATGCTTCGGCGGATTCCGGCGGCAACATGTCCGGATTTTCCCAGGAGGATGCTCAGGAGGCGATCTTCAACCCAGACCTCCTGTTTAGCTTTTGATTCCGGGTGAAAAACGCGTGCCGCCTTCCAAAGGTATACGAGGACATGGTATATATCCAGGACAATCGTCAGCTCGACATCCTTGTCTTTAGCAATTTTTCGCAGCACCTTGATCTGTGTTTCATTGCCGTCAACAAGGGCCACCCATTTCTTTCTCTGATCAGGGTCTCGGGCAAAGGCTTCCTGGAAGACCACCCTGATCACCTCCTCCGGCTCCTTTTCGAGGCTTGCCCAGACGCGTTTGCATTCAGGCTTGGGGCGTTGGGATTCGATCTTTTTTCTTGCGTCAGCGTTTTTCCTCTTCAGGATGATGTCTTCAGCTTTGCGGACGAACGGTTCGACGGTGTAGACTGCGGCCACCGTGGACATTCGCTTGTTGTTTTTTTTCTGTTCACCATCGGAAAGAGGCGATTTCTCCGAATCAGCTGCCTCAGCAGCCTTGCGTGTTGGCTCTCGCAGGTCTTGCTTGCGCATAACCACGCCCTTGCCGTCCACGGTCAGTACCAGGATATCTCCCGTTTTTTCAGTAGAGGCAGGGTCCCATCGCCGTTGGTCGTAAAAAGCATCGAAATCCACCGCCGCACGTTGCACCAGTTCCTCAGACTGGCGCTTTGGCACGTGTCCGCCCGTGAATTGTTTTATAATTTCAACTGTATCATCAAACGAGTTGCGCGCAGCCTCAAGAGCAACTCGTCGTCTCATCTCCAGAGAATAGAGTTCTTCGGGAAGATTGAGGTCCGCATCCAAGAGATGCAGACTTGTCAGTCCTTCCTGCCTATACCCGATACGACTTACGTTGACCGTCCCGAAAACGCTCTCCAGGTTTCTCTTGTGCAGACGCAACCGGGTGCGCTGTTCGCCGTCTTGGTCCCTCACGGGAATGGCTGCTTCTCCTGGGCCGCGGCTGTCGATATGCTCCTGAAACAACTTGCGCATCAGTTCTTTTGCTCGTTGGGCGAGTTCTCGCTCCATGTCGCTGTGGGACATCGTATGTGCTTGCTCCGATTCGGCAAATCCTACCAAGTGTCTTTCAAAATACGCAACCGAGTCCGCATACCTCGACTGCGGGGGGACTGGGGGATTATTGTACGCTTCAGCTACGGCCTGCATCGTTCACCCCTCCTGCCTGAGGCGGCTGACCGCATTTTTAACCAGGGGACGGACGAAGATCGTCTTCGTCTGCGAACCGTGGAGTTCATGCTTTCGATCCATACGGCCCCGGCCACTGGTCTCCCCAAGCAGTATCCAGTTGGCCGCCACATAGCACCCGCCGTGAAAGCGAGAACGATCCACAAGGGTTTCTACAAGCAAAGGCTCAACGAAATAGCGCTCAAGCCAATCGGCGCGCAATCTTCGCATAACCAGGGAAAGCGCCATACTCGCCAAGTTGCGGACCCTGGGCAAGATCAGCAGACGGCTGTTGTTCACCACGTGCTGCAACCGTTGCGCTCGCACGCTATCGTTCCAGCCGATCCACTCATCACGGGCTTTCATCCGCCAGGCAGGACTGGAAAACTGCACACAGGCCACCACCTCTCTGTGCGGCCGGGTTGCAAAAATCAGATACTGCAAACGAGCCCCAAAGGGCGTGGCATAGCCCAGATAGTGGTGCCGGGCGAGAAGTTCCCGGAATTGTTCCCGCTGCTCCCGACTCTCGACCAGTTCGACATCCAGGGGAGAAATGTGATCAACGCTTCCGGTCAAAACGCTGCTGGAATCTTCTGGAACTTCGGCAACGCACCGCTTGGGGCCTTTCCAGCCAGCGGTGCGGCTTGCCGGAAGATCAAACAGTCCCTGACCAGCCAACTTGTCCAGGAATTCGATGCACTCTCTATCCTTAAGTCTTCCTCCTGGCCGCTTCCAATCAAGCAGTTCGCTTACGGTGTGAGCAAGCTCGGTCCGACTGATACCCGGACAGTTTCGAACTACCTCCTGGATCAGGCCAATCTCCTTCTCACTGAAATTTCTGCCACAAAAACGTTGCGCGGTCGCGATGGTCATGGCTTCCTCCTTGCGGGACGATTTTATCCTAACAAAGAGGTGTTGCCTTGTCCAGCGGTTGGGGAAAAAAGTTATAGATCGCGAGCCATTTTATAAGTTGGCAAAAAGAGTCCAAAATGGAAACAATAAAAACGTAGCACGCTGAATTAAATAGTTAACTTTGCGTTCTGAAAGAGCCATACCCTCCCGGTGTCCAAGGAAGATCAGCTTGGGATTCAGGTTCTGGAAATGCAGCACTCCTTGATTCCGTAAACAGATACATCTTGATGCTACTGCAAAAAGTCCGTGGACTGAATCCACAACCTTGAGAGCTTCCGACAACATGTTGTTTTTCTGACCACGAACAACCAATCACTCACCACTGCTCGGAAGCCTGCATAACCTTTCCGGAACCTCGGCCTTGAAGTCGGGGAGGATGGCAACGACACAGACAAAGGAGAGCAGATGACGCTTCTCACCTTGCAAAGCGCCTTGGGTCTGATGGTCTTTGTACTCATTGCCTGGGCCTTGTCAGAGAACAGGGGGGCAGTCCGGCCTCGATTGATCCTTGCCGGGATCGGCTTGCAGCTGGTCATGGCCCTGGTCCTGCTCAAGGTTCCGCTGTTCACCGACGTCTTTCTGCTTTTGAACAGGGCCGTGGAAGCGCTGGAAAGCGGCACCCGTGCCGGGACCACCTTTGTCTTCGGCTATCTCGGAGGCGGGCCTTTGCCTTTTGCGGAGCCGTATCCCGGAGCGGCCTATGTATTTGCGTTTCGGGCCCTGCCCGTGATCATCGTCACCGGAGCCCTGACCGCCTTGCTCTTTCACTGGAAGATCATCCCCGTCCTGGTCCAGGCTTTTTCCGCCATGCTGCGGCGGAGCTTGGGCATTGGCGGGGCCTTGGGGGTGGGCGCCGCGGCCAATGTGTTCGCCGGAATGGTGGAGACTCCGCTTTTCATTCGCCCCTATGTCGCTTCGCTGACCCGCAGTGAACTGTTCGCGCTGATGACCTGCGGCATGGCCACCATCGCCGGAACCGTGCTCGTGCTCTACGCCGGGATCATCGGTCCCCTGGTGCCGGGAGCGCTGGGACACATCATGGCGGCGTCCCTGATCAGCGCCCCGGCCGCGATCTTGATCTCGGGCATCATGATTCCGGAAACCGAATCACCGACCTTGGGCGAGATCGTCCCTCCGGTGGAGACGGTTTCTTCCATGGACGCCGTGGTCAAGGGAACGAGCTTCGGCCTGCAGATCTACCTGCAAATCGTTGCCCTGCTGGTGGTCCTGGTGGCTCTGGTCAGCATGGCCAACGCTGCTTTGGGGCTGTTGCCCGGTCTGGGTGGAGAACCGCTGACCCTGCAGGGCCTTCTGGGATACGTGATGATGCCTCTGGTCTGGCTGGCCGGCGTTCCCTGGAGCGAAGCCCATGCCGCAGGGGGCCTGATGGGCGTGAAGGTGGTGCTCAACGAACTCCTGGCCTACCTGGAGATGTCCGCCCTGCCCGAGGGGACGCTTTCCCCGCGCAGCGCCCTGATCATGACCTATGCCATGTGCGGGTTCGCGAACATCGGCAGCCTGGGCATCCTGATCGGCGGGTTGACCCGCATTGCCCCGGAACGCAGCCGCGAAATCACCGCCCTGGCACCGCGCTCCATCCTGTCCGGAACGCTGGCGACCTTGATGACCGGGGCCGTGGTCGGCATTCTGAACTGAGAGATCCTCTTCTTATAACCACGAGGGACGCCAGGGATGAGCGCTTTCATGAAACCGCTCATCCCTGGCGGGATACGATGTTTTTCCTGGCAAAGGCCTATTGCTTCCTCCTCTGCGTCCACTGCGCCTCTGCGAGAGAATCACTCTTTCTCCTCTCGCCAAGGCGGGAATAAAAACTTTTGCCCCTTACCCGAACCACCTCAATGCTCTTGTGGACAAGCTGCCCCAAGAACGATCCGCTGCACCATCCCCGCCGTTTCGCGGGTCACCAGGATGCAGCGTCTGCCTCCCAGTCCTTGCTCCTGGAACATCCGTCGCCCTTCGTCCGAGGACAGGTCACACCCCGTGATGTCCCGGCAGTTGATCGAGCCGAAGCGGTTCTTGAATTCCTGAACCAATAATTGAACCGGATCATAACAATCCAGAACGGATTCCTGGGCGCTGGACCGCCCTCGTAGCATGCCCAAGGCCATGACCCCGCCCAAGAGCGCCCCGCAGGGGCCGCAGGTCCGGGCCAAGCCGCTGCCGAATCCGGTAGCCAGAGCCGGAAGCAGTTCACTTTGCACGCCGTGGGACCTAGCCATGGCCAAAAGCACGCTCTCGGCGCAATACAAACCGTCGGCAAAATATTCTTCGGCCAGTTCGGCCACTTCTTCCGGTCTCCGGTGCATGGGATGAGGTTTTTTCCCAATCGCCAGAAAAATGGACACCTTCGCCGCCTGGTCCGTGCGGCACGAAGCGGCGCAGCAATTTTGGCCGACTGATTCCACCCGTGCCTCCTCCAATCCAGCGGCTTGCAGCCATTGGAGCACCTTCTTCCGCTTGAACCCCATCCAGCGATCGTGGTGTTCCGTGCTTAAAAAATCGTGTTCATGTGCGTCCAGATCGGTGAGCGCCATCACCCCGCCGGGCTTGAGCACGCGGGCCATCTCCAGAATCACCGCTTCCGGATCCGAAACATGGTGCAGGAACATGTTCGCGAACACATAGTCCACGCTTTGATCCTCCACGGGAAGACGGTCATCGTGGGTCAGGCGGCAGTCCACCGCAGGCAGTTTTCGTTGCAATGCGTCAAGCATGGCTTGGGATTGATCCACGGCAATGATCCGCAGGTTCCGCTTCGCCAACCCCCGACTGACGAACCCTGATCCCGCTCCCACGTCCAGGGCCGTGGCCGTGGCCTGACTCGTTATCGGACAGAGTCGCATCGCCGCGTTAATGGCGGCTTCGCGCACGTCCTCGCTGAAAAATTCCTGGCGCATGTCTTCCCATTGGTCAGCCACGCTGTCGAAATAGTCCTTGCTCATGAATGTTTGGCTCCTTGTTCAGTAACTGCTCAAAAACTTGTGGCAATCAACGAGGTAAATCCTGGGAGCGCTGCTGGGAGCGCCGCACCCCAGTGCGGCAACGGTGTAACGCACTCAGGCAAAGTTCCTGCTGGAGCATGGCCCCTCATAGCCTGATCACGAAACTCCGCGTCGATGGGAATCCTTGCTCAGGAAACCTCATCGCCCGGTCATTTTGAGCAGTTACCTTGCTCACGGTAACATGCCTGGTTTCTTGCACGGCTCTGGTGCTCGGCCGCCATGGCCGAAACCAGCTTGCTGAATCCCACGACCACCCCTTCACCCTCATCCCCCAATCTTTTCAGGGTCGCCTCAAAGAGCGCGTCGTTGCGCTCGTTGATCGCCCGGCATGTATTTCGCCCTTTCCCGGTCAAGCTGAGCAGGACCATACGTCGATCCCCAGGAGACGGATTCCGGGAAAGCAATCCTTCTCGGACCAAGGCTTCAACGGTCCGGCTGAGCGTGCTCTTGTCCAGGTCCAGGAACGCGGCCAAATCCCCAAGAGAGCATTGCTCCATTTCCTCCAAGGCCAGCAGCGCGTGACATTTGGGCATGGTTATTCCCAGCTCGCAGCAGTCCTGGTTGATCCAGCCGTCCACTAGCCGTTCCAGAATCCTGAGGTGCTTGCGAAACCCTCGCACAATTTCCTGGTCCATACCTGCTCCCTGATGTTGCACAATCCAACTGTTGGATTAAGCAACTAAATTGATATATGTCAAGCCTGACTGACACTTGTCCGAAGATTCATCATGCCAATGACCAGGCCTGTCGGTACAAAATACTATTTCAGTCTCAAAACAGATCACATGAAACAGCGGCACGTCCGCGTGCCATTAGTCATTCCTTCGCAGGCGGGAATCATGTGGCAAAAAACTCTTCAGGGTTTCGACCGGTCTTTTTGAGCAATGACTGGACCGGCACGTCGATTTTTAAATCGCCATGGATGGCTCAAGAAATCCATACGATGTCATCATATAAAATTGTTGCATTTTATACGATGCCATCGTATGGATTCATACATGGACGATCTGCTGTATCAATACAATCCCTGGTGGGAGCAGGCCCATGACCTGTCCATGGTTCGCCCCAGGGATGCCCAGGTGGAGGCTATCCTTGCCAGGATTTCGGAGAAACGCATCGTCTTTCTCTCGGGCTTACGGCGAGTCGGCAAGACCACGCTGATGCATCTCGTCGTCGAGCGCCTGATCGCCGCGAGCACCGAGCCCAGGGACATCTTCTACGTCAGCCTCGATGATTACATGCTTCGCAGCCACTCCCTGCTTGACGTCGTTTCCATGTACAGGGGCCTGCACAAACTCAGCGTGGACCGTCCGATCATGCTTTTGCTCGATGAAATAACCTCCCAGGAGGACTTTCAGCAACAACTCAAGAATCTCCTGGACCGGGAGCGGGTCACCATCATCGCCGGCGCATCCTCGGCCTCGCTGCTGCGGGATCAGAAGGCCTTGCTCACCGGGCGTTCTGTGACGTTCGAGGTCCAGCCACTGAGCTTTCCGGAGTACCTCGCCTTCAAGGGCATTGAACTTCCCCGCCGGGACAGCCGGCTGCTCGATCGGTATTTTCTGGACTACATGCGCGACGGGGGGCTGCCGGAGCATGTGCTGGGCGGCGGCCGGGAATATTTAATGGGCTTGGTGGATGATATCATCCAGAAGGACATCGTCGCCTTTCACGGCCTCAAGGACCAACAGGTTCTTCGTGATTTCTTCACGCTCCTGATGGAGCGCGGCGGAAAGCAGATCAGCGTGAACAAGATTTCCAAAATCCTGAAAATCTCTCCGGACACTGCCCGTCGATACCTGGGCTTTTTCGAGGAGACCTTCCTTGTGCATCTCGTGCCGCGCTGGGGCACGACCAATGAGCGTATCCTCTCGCCAAAAAAGGTCTACGCCTGCGACCTCGGGGTGAAGCATCTATTTATCGGCCCACGTGACCTGGGCAGCTATTTCGAGAACTACATCTACCTGCGGATTCGCAAGCACCAGCCCGTATTCTACTATAAGGACCAGGACGTGGAAATCGACTTCATCACCCAGGACCAGACGCTCATCGAGGCAAAATACAATGCCACGATGGAGGGCCGACAACAAGAAGCGTTCGACAACCACCCGGCCCGAAGAAAATACGTGATTGATTCCGTGCGTTCCCTGACCGTGATCGACGAATTGTGGGATGTTTCGCGGGAGGCGGGCGCTGCGGAAGTATGACGGGCATGCGCATGGACTCCATTGAAGTCGATTGATCCGGCCGCACCGCTGGCCATGTACTGGAAGACCGCCGCGAATTGACGCAGTTGAAGCCGGAGGCGTCTACCTCTTCTGCGTCGAGCACCGCGCTGAATACCTAGTTTACTGAACGGAGTCATGCCGGCTTCGAATCGAACGCGATACCGGCTTATCATCCAACGGGAGGAGGTGCCGGATGAGGCCTTCACGGTCGTGGTTCCGAACGCTTACGCCTTGCCTGATGAAGACGGCGCGGCGAGATATCGGGACGAGTTCGATCAGTCTTGCAAAAATTAAGCAGGGCTCGAGATGTTGAGTCGGGATGCCTTTGCGTATAAATGTATTAACCTCCCGAGTTGGTCGGAAAAAGTTTCGCGCTACATTGATAGAGTTTGCCCTGGCTGCATTATCACAATGAGAAAAACTCAGGTTTGAACAGTCATCCCTCATCATGCACAAAAGGTGTGTTCCGAACAAACATGGGACAAAATTGCAAACGATGTTTGACAACGGCACACCATTGCGGAAAATTGATTTTTTCGTGAAATTACGTTGCGGCACTATAGGCTTCAGCCCCTTCCCCCCTTGCGGATCCTCCCGTCGTTGCGGGAACGGCTCCGTCCGAAAGCATCAAGGAATTCTTTATGAGCCATGAAACAGTTTGCATATTCGAACCCAACGACCACGAATCCGCGCTCTGCCATACAAGGGGCATTTGCGGCAGCCGCAGAAAGCTGCTGCAGGCTGGATTGGGCGCGGCTGGATTGCTTCTGGCATCCCCGGGCCTGGCCTGGACCCGTGACGAATCGTTTGTGCAGGCGCGAGGAACTAGCACGGGACTGAGCAAGGTCGAAGAACTGATAACCATGGCCTTGCAGCATGAACACGGGGCCATGGTCCAATACGCCAACCATGCCGGGTTGCTGTCCCACTGGGTAAACCCGGCTTTTGCCAAGACCATCCAGGAGATAATCGCCGACGAAGTCGACCACGCCGTCACCCTGGCCAATGCGCTGATCGCCTCGGGGGTGACGCCCACCCTCGCGGTCTGGCCGCCTCGTTCCGGGGACGATCCCCGCAAACTTGTGCTGTTGGATATTGCCGCGGAACAAGGCGCCGTGGACCTGTATACGGAAATCCTTGAGCATGACCTGCCTCAGCCCTTGCGAACCAGGATTACGGCCATCCGAGATTCAGAAATCCTGCATCGCAATCTTTTCAACGATCTTCTGGAGAAGGTTTAGGCATCTCGTGACGCATCGCATTTCCAGTTCATCCCTGCGGACACGACTTGCAATCTGGATTGCCCTGATTGCCGCGGGCATGACCTTCATCGGCGTCAGCGTGGGTTTCTTATCCGGCTACAATTATCTGGCCCGCAGCCATGAGCAGAGCATCCGCTCGCACATGCGCCTGGCAGCGGTTTCCCTGGCTCCCGCCATTGAGGCCGTGGACTACCTCGGCTTGCGGCGTCAGCTTGAACTGGTGATGGAATATGAGGGTATTGAAGGGATTCGCATCCAGGACCAGAACGGGCATCAGATCATGGAACGCGGGGTGATGACCGCGCATGTGCTTATTGAACCCATTTTCGTGAACAGCCAATCCGTGGGATGGATCGAGGTCGGGTTTTCCAGATCGCCGCTCCAGACGGGCATCCTGTATATCCTGATGGTCGGCGTGCTCTTGTTTCTTTGTTTTGTCCCCATTTTCATCTATCTGGTCTGGCGCATCAGCGGCCACTACCTCCTGGACCTGTCCCGACTGACCACCCAGATTTCAGCGGATTTCCAGGAGGATTTGCCGGACTACCCAGGTGAAACAAGACGCGATGAAATCGGGGTTCTTGCGTCCGCCTTGCGCCGCCGGGATCAGGCCCTGGCATCAAATATCCGGGCCCTGGAACAATACAAAACGCAACTTGAGGAAATGGTCGAACAGCGGACAGCTCAGTTGCGCCAATCTGAATTGCTGAGCCGGACGATCCTGGGCAGCATACCGGAAGCCATTGCCCTGGTGGATATGGACAGCATGTCCATCCTCGACGTGAATCACGCCTTTACGAAATTTTACCGGATGAGTCGCTCTGAGCTGGTCGGAACGGATTTTCAAAATGTCGCAAAGCGCGCCGGCTTGAGTGACGGTTCCGAAAACGCCTGTCCCATTCAAAAATTTCTGGAAACCCGCTCACCCTGCGTGCTGCAAAAAGAGCATCAAGACGCCGAGGGGGAAGTCCTGTTCCTGGAAGTCTCTGCCTGGCCCGTGTTCAACGATCAGAATGAAATTCGGCAAATGGTCTGCGTTCAACGCGATATTACCGAACAGCGCCGAGTGGCCAACCTGCGCAAGGACGTCGAACGCATTGTCCAGCATGACCTGAAAACCCCACTGGTCGGCATTATCGGGCTCGCAGGCCTGCTGGAAGGGGAAACTCCGGAGCGGCAGAAGGTCTTCATCAGCCACATTCTCGATTCCGCCAGGCGGATGATGGAAATGATCACCAACTCCATGGACCTGTTCAACATGGAAGAGGGCCGATACATCCTGCAGCCTGCTCCGTTCAATCTGACGGCGGTGATCCGGGCGCTGGACCAGGAAACCGAGTCCCTGCGCAACCAGAGCAACCTCAGTGTCGTCTATCTGCTGAACGATCATCCCCTGGACTGGAACACGCCGCTGGAGATGCTCGGCGAGCGGCGCAACATCCATTCCATGCTTACAAATCTGCTGAACAACGCCCTGGAGGCCGCCCCGGCCGGGAGCCAGGTCAGCCTGAACATCCGGCCATCGGAAGAGAACTGGGTCATGGACATCCACAACCTGGGCGTCATCCCCGAAGAAGTCCGGGAACGCTTCTTTGAACGCTACGCCACCGCGGGCAAGTCTCGCGGCACGGGACTTGGAACCTACAGCGCCATGCTCATCGCCCGCACCCACGGCGGCAAGATCTCCTTCACCTCCACCGAGGCGGAAGGAACCCATGTAACGGTTACTCTGCCAAAAAACGACCACACGTCTGCTCTACTCTGATAATTATCAGAATAGGTCTTCGAGATTCTCCTTCATCGCCACAGTTTCGTTAGCTCAAGTCCTTTGGGGAGACTACATTCATCACGATTGAAAATTGATCCGGCTTGCAAGGTATTGTTTTCGATACCGATACCGATACCGACGGCGATGCCAAACTCCGCCCGGCAGTAGCATGATGAGTAGTTACTGAAAAAGTAACTACTCAGCTTCGTTCCGGCTTGTCTCAATTTTTCGGCATCGCAACTCCTTCGCCGGCTTCGTAACATCGAACCATTGCGTGAATAAACACATTATGTGCTTCATGCGTCCGTAAATGGTTCGATGAACGAATCCTGGCTCAGTCAGACAGGCGATGCCGAAAAATCGAGACAAGCCGGAACAATCCAGGTTTTGTTGCAAGATGTGCTGAGTAGTAGATCGTTTCATTAAAATATTTATAATTAAGCGATGCCCAGGTCGAACTTCTTCCATCGGAACACCACTGGTGACTCATTCATCTCCTGTATTCCTTTCATGATGCGTTCTTTTAGTTCCTCTTTGGAAGCCACACGGATATGCCTTAAGAAAGAACGAGCCATCTTCGAGAATGCCATTTCAACCAGGTTGAGCCAGGAGCCGTGCTTGGGAGTGTGAACATATACAAAGCGGTTTGGCCTTGTGGCGAGGTAGCTCATGGTTTCCTTTGAAACATGAGATGAATGGTTGTCGAGGACAAGACGGATAGTGCTTTCTTCGGGATACTTTTTATCAAGCTCTTTCAACAGTTCAATAAATTCTCGGCTACGATGTCGGTCGTGTACTTGCGCTGTCATTTTTCCATCATGAAGATCAAGTGCCGCCAGTATGGAAACCGTCCCATAACGTTTGTATTCATAATCACGGCTTGTACAGCAATGTTTCCCAGGTGATGGAGGAAGGTCTGGAGCAACAAGCCCCAGCGCTTGCACACCAGGCTTTTCATCAACTGATACAGTTATTATTTTCAGAGGTTCTGTCGATCTGGATGCTTCGACGTTTCTGTTTTGAAGATTAACCTCTTGATAGACAACGAGCACTTCTTGCATTTTTTGCTCAAAATCAGGGTCTCTTCTTTCAAGATAATACTTGATTTTGTGTGGACGAATATCATGCTCAGAAAGAATGCGCCAGATAGTGGCCTTGGCCGCATTAGACAGGCAATGGTGGCCATCTGTCGGGGCCTGATTCCTTGTAAACTTGGCAAGTTCACTATATGTCCAAAGTTCAGCTGCAAGACCGTGGTCTTTCGGTTTGGTACATGCAAGATTGACAACCCAGGCCTTGGCAGCATCGTCAATTATAGGTTCAAAAGGTCTATGGTAGTAATCCTTTAAACCGGCTTCAGGTCCGGCAGCCAAGGCCTTCTCAATACACTTGTAAATGGTTGGTCTGCTTGCCTTAGCCAAATCCTGAATCTTCGTAATTGAGTGCCCGTCGTTATGCAGCAATATTATTGAAGCTCTTTGTACTTCTCGAAAAGGAGCAGTTCTGGATTTGCTGATGGATTCAAGTTTTTTGCGATGCTCCTCAGTCATGTTGACTTTTGGAAGGCAGGTTTTTCTGGCCATGACTACCTCCTTTTTGATTTCGATTCAGAGATAGCCGAAAAACTTCAAAATGTAAATATATTATTGAAACGAGCTAGTAGTTACCCGAAAAATAAAATATCAGGACAAAATCATGACCTTGCCCTGACTGGGCTGGAGGACCTGACCCACGGCATTGCCGCCGTTGTGGGCCGTGACGTCATTCAGGCGGACAGCCGGACTGCCTTCGATCATCACCTTGGCGCTGCCCGTGGTGAAGGATGCCGCTCCCTTGACCGCACCGGAGACCACCCCTCCCCCGGTTCCCTGCTCGTTGCCCGAGCTGGGCTCGCACTTGGAATTTTGATGCAGCGCGGGCATGCCGACAACGAGCAGTTTCCTGGCTCGCGGCTGTCCCTGGGCCGGAGAGACGGTGTTGGGGTAGACTGTCGGGGCTGACCCCGCCGGCGAGGGCGTTTGGCAGACATCCAGACTTGTGCCGATCTGGCCGGCATCGGTGGTTACTGCAAACATGACAACTCCATGGTCAAGCTCCTCCTGGAATGCTGTCGCAACATCCCGCGACGATGTCACCCAAGGTGAATTTTTTCGGCATCTACCGTGACCTCGTCCTTGGCCAGGATGCTGACTTGTCCGGCTTGGACGGCGAAACGTTCTTCCACCTCCGTGGATACGGACCTGGCGCGGTGCAGTTCAAAGCCGGTCAGGCGGACAACACGTCCCAGGCGAGCCGTGAGATGCGATGCGGCCAGGCGGATTTTTTCGCAGAATGCCCGCACGCTCTGGATCCGGGCTTCCATGGTCTTGGCCATGACGTCCAGGCGGAAAAAGCGCATCCGCCCTTCCTGTCCGGCCAGGGTCAACTCCCGCGCAGACATCATGCCTGACTTGTTGGCTGTCAGGGCCAACTCTTCCGCCTCCAGCGAACATTTGCCTCGGGAAGCGACAATGGACAGATCCCCGGGAAAACGAAGCAAGGAGGCGGTTTCTTTTTTTTCAAGCACATGGAGCAGGTAATGCACTCTCCCGGGTTGCCGCATCACCAGCACCAGATCCCCTGGCGCAGGTTCCAGCAGACAGCCCGCCGCCCGCGCAGCGACCATTACGTCCTCACCGGCAGCGCCATCCAGCGGCGTCACGTGCCACTCCATCCTGCCATCCCCATCAGCCCGGCCCTCCCGGACCAGGGCCGTGCACAGCTCCGGCGCCTGAACAGGCGCGGCGTTTTGCCGCCGGCAATGCACCACCCGCAGAGGTTGGCGCTCCGGGATGCTCCGCTGAATCACTGCTGAACTGGACATTTCAAGAATACTCCTGTGGATGATTGATCTGAAAGTGCAAGATTGTGTGTAACTACTCAGCACACTTTATGTGAATCGACCTCCGGCAATCGGGGTCGGTATCGGAATCGCTTTCGAGAATGTTGAAGCTCCCTCCGTTCGGCTTCGCTTCCGATCCCGATATCGATACCGATAGCGAGCCGAATTGGGCAACGGCAGCTTATGCTGAATAGTTACGATTTTGTGAGCTGATTCCATTGTCCGAAAAGGATTTTTTTAACCACGGGGCACACGGGGAGCACAGGGGGGGTGACATGCCTGAAATAGTGACTTCTTTCCCCGTGCCCCCCGTGTTCCCCGTGGTTAAACCCCAAGAATGTCGAGTGCGGCTATCCGGGCTGCCACGTTTCCGCCGCGGCCAGTTGCGGGTCGGTCCGGCAGATGGTGGACAGATCCGTGCCGCGAAACAGGGCCGTGGAGACGTCGGCGCGGTGCATGTTGGTCATGTGCAACCGGGCGGCGCAAAAGTTGGTCTTTTGGAGCTCGGCCAGGGAAAAGTCGGCAAAGTCTAGGCCTGCCCGCCGAAAATCGGCCCGCGTGCAATCGGCTTCCCGAAACAGGGCCGCTTCCAGCCTGGCCCCGCGCAAATTGGCCTTGACCAGGGCGGCTCTGGAAAAATTCGCCGTATCCAGGCTTGTGCCCTCCAATCGGGCCTGTTGCAGATCACTCTGGATGAACAGGGCATATTGGCCATGAACCCCGTTCAATTTGGCTTCTCGCAACGAGGCCTCGCTGAAATCGCACTGGGTGAGATCGTGCCCGGCCAGATCGGCCTTGTTCAGCCTGCTCCCGGAAAACATGGCCTTTTGCAGATTGCAGCCGGAAAAGGCACGGCCGGAGAAATCGCTCCCTCCCAGCTGAGCCATGGTCAGATCAGTCCTTTCAAGAATCAATGTCCTGCAATCCATGGACATCAGACTGGCCCGCTGCATGCGCGCGTCACGAAAAATCGCCCCGTTCAGCTCGCAGCCTTGAAACACGGCCCGGCGCAGATCAGCACCGGAAAAATCGGTCCGGCTGCAGGCCGTCTGCCGCAGGCAGGCCATGGGCGCGATGCCGGCGGTCAGATCCGCGCCGGAAAGATCCGTGGCCGTCAGACTGGCCCGGTCCAGCCTGGCCTGGGCAAAGGTCGCGCCCCTGGCCGAACATTCGCTGAAATGCGCACCCTGGAGCAAGGCTCCCCGGAACAGGGCCCCGTCCAGTCGAACACGCTCGAAAACGACATCCCGCAAGTCCTGTCCGGAAAAGTCCAGGCCCGTGCAGTCCGCTCCCTCCAGGCAACGGTTTTCCTGAATGCTCTTGATGATTCCAGACAGGCTCATCCCCTCTGCTCCAGGAGCCCCGGTTGCAGCAAGGTCCGGCCCAGTTCCACATCCTTGAGTTGCGCGGGATCGAGAATGCACCGGTAGAGATCCACGCCGAACAGGTTGGCGTTTTCGATCCGGGCCGCGGTGCAGTCAGCATGGCGCAAGGAGCCCTGGAAAAGATTCAGGCCCACGAGTCCGGCATGCCGCAACCGGGCCTTGATAAAGCGCGCTTCCCTGGCCGTGGCGTGAAACAGGCTGGCCCAGTCCAGATCCGCCTTGCACAGATCCGCGCCGTCCAGGACCGCATGGCTAAAATCCGCCCGGCTGAACGTGGCTCCGGCAAGGCGGGCGCCCTGAAGATTCGCGCCCTGAAAACGGGCTTCGGCAGCGTTTGTGCCCGTGTCGGCCCTGATGCCCTGCAGGTCGGCCCCGCTGCAGTCCGCAAAGTGGAGCATGGCGCTGTTCAGCCGGAGATCCCGGCCCCTGATTCCGGTCAGTCTGGCCTTGCCCAGATCGGCACGGGTGCAGTCCGCGGACTGCAGGTCCGCCTGGTCCAGATCCGCCCGACGCAAGTCCGCCCCCATGAACCGCGTCCGACGGGCCGTGCAGCCCTGGGCCGCGATGCCGCGCAGGCAGGCCTGTTCCAGCACGGCCCCGCTCAGATCGGCGCCGGTCAGAATCGCGCCGCGCAGATCGGCCCGCTGGGCCATGGCTCCGCGCAGGTCGGCCCCGGCAAGAAGCACGTTCGGCCAGGCAACCCCGTCCAGAATGGCCCGCCGCATATCGGCTCCGGACAAGTCCAGCCCGGCGAAGTCACATTGACTCAAATCACAGCCGGCCAGGCCCATCCCCTGGCTGTGACGCTCCAGGGCCTGTTCGGTAGTCAGGGGGCCGGATAATTCGGTCGCGGGCCTGGAGGATTCTTCGCGGGACGATGGATTTGCGCGCAGCGGCGCGGGCAGGATCCGGGCGGCCAGCAGAGCCAGGGCGGCCTGAACTTCCTGAAATCCGGCCAGGGTGGAACGAATTGCCCCGCGTACATCCTCGGGCAGGTCTTCCCGTTCCAGCAGGTCGTTGAGCCCCTGCAACACCTCTTCTTCCGCGACCTGGCCCGACTCGCCGTTCGTGCGCAGCACTTCCTGCACCATTTCCGGATTCAAACCATGTCGCCGGAACAGGGCTTCGGTCTCGGATTCCAGATTCCGCGCTGTTAGCTGGAGCTGGTCCAGCATTTCCCGCGGGGATTCCACGGGCTCGGGCAATGGAGGCTCCTCCGCGGCGGACCGGGTCAGGAAAGTTGCGGCCTGTTCCTCGCTGACGCCGATGGCCTCCAGGTGTTGCCGGATTTCCGTTTCCAGCCGGGCCGCCAGGGACTGTACTTCCGGGATATCCGGTCCACTGACCTGGTCGGCCCGGACCGTTGAGGATGCCGCCATGCCCAAAGTTGCTCCGGCCAAAGTTGCTCCGGCCAAAGTTGCTCCGGCCAAGTTTGCTCCGGGCCAGGATGCCTTGGTCGGGCCGGCCGCGGTTTCGGGCATTCCGGAGCCGGAGGCTTCTGACGGGCCGGCCTTGCCGTCCAGGTCCACTCGCTGTGTCCGGCCGCGCCCCAGGGCCGCGACGCAGCGTTCCTGGTAGCAGGCCGCGGGGAGGGGAGGATGGTCCAGGCTTTCCAAATCGCACAGCAATGCGCCCACATCCGCGCATTCCTCGTCCCTGGCTCTGGTCACGCCCCGAAAGAGCAGCACGCCGGTCTCGGATTCCGGAAACAGCCAGAAGGTTTCCAGGCGACAGGCGACTTCCTCGAATGCGGCACCGGGCCCTCCCGCGGCATCGCCCTTGCGCTGCACGAACAGCCGCGCCCGCAGCCGCGGCAGCGCACCCCGCACATGTTCCTTGTCCGGATGCATCCCGCTCACGGCAACCGGCTCGCCGCCTAGCAGGAATCCGGAAAAACGCTGATCCGGCGGAGCGGTACAGGCGTGTTCGGCCTGATAGTCCCGGGGCAGTCCGGGCCAGCTTCGCTCCAGCCAGCGCGCATCCACCGTGCCCAGATATTGCCGGCGCTGGGGCCAGTGGGACGGAATGGCCGTCAGGCCGACGGGATTGTCTTTCCAGGAAGCCACGTCCGCCGAATGGCCCGGGGCCGTCACCAGGGGCAGGGGCTGGAGGCCGCCTGGCAGACGCGCATGGCCAAGCCCCAGGGGATTATCCGGATACCCCTGGCCGCCATATGCATGCTGCCAGACCACGGGAATCCGGGTGAACTCACGGGGCCGGCCCGGGCCGCGCATGCGCCGGAACCGCGGCCCGGTCACATGCAGCCGCTTGCCCAGATTGCCGACCCGGACCCGGATCTCCTTGCCGGTCACCGGGTGACGGGAACAGCAGGCCCCGTAGACCAGATATTCGGCCCGAGGCTTGGGCAGGCCCTGGTCCAGGATCTCGCCCTCGGGCAGGGCTTCCTGGATGCGCTGCCAAAGGATGTTTTCCGGCAGCAGTTCCGGTTGCCCCGTGGCAAGGGGAAAACCAGCCATGACCGCCACGACCAGACAATGGTCGCCCGGCTTGTCGGCCACGCCGGGAAGATCGGGAAAAACGCTGTAGCGCAGGGAGAGATTGTCGGGTTTGACGACTTTCATGCAGCTGCTCATCCCAGCCTGATGAACCCGTCCGCGTCGATCTGCACGCTGCCTGGCGCGGCAGCGTTATCCGATGTGCCGGCGTCAGAGTCCGGCGCAGGTGGGGCAGGAGCGGAAATGGTCACGCCCGTGGGGCTGACCTGTACATAGTGGTCGCCGCACTCCAGTCTGGCGCTGTTGCGTTTCGCGCTGACAATGCCGGGCACCAGGGCCACGTCCTGCAGTCCCAGATCCGCCACGAGCTGCTGGGCGTCCTCGTCGTCCGGCTCCAGCCGCTCCATCACGGCCCCGGCCTTGTCCAGCACGATCCGCGCCCCGCCGGGCTTGACCAGGGTGATGCCCTTGGCGCCGAGAATGATCCGCACGGCAGCGGCTTCCCCGTCGTCGTCCGCATCAGTCTTGGTGGTATTCTGGAGTACAATGGCCTTTTCCTCGTCCAGGGAGATGGACAAAGTGGACTCCTGGATCCGGCCGAACTTGTCGGTAATGGCCACACGGGTGGAAAAGATGGCGTCCGGACTGACATTGCAGTTGACCACGACATGCGCGCCCGTGGGGTCAAAGGTCATTTCCGCGGTGCTCAAGGCGCCGGTTTTCTCGGCTACCGTGGCCACCAGCTTTTCCACTTCCTTGGCCGCCTGCATGGTCAGCCATCCACCGGCCAGAAGCGCGGCCAGGCCGCCGAAAAAGGCCGAGCTTTTCCAGAGCATGGAAGCGTCCTTCAGAAAGTGCTGGTCAAAGGGCGCGGACACGCCCATGATGCCCAGTCCGGCCGCCGCGGTGCCGCCGATGCCCATGGCCAGCGCCTTCTGGGCTGCCTTGAACTGCTTGTTCATCTCCGGGTCGTAGCCGCCGGAGATGGTAAAGGATTTCATGCCGATGGTGTTGATTTCCTGCTTGACCCGGCTCTCGCTCTCGCCCAGATAGAACTCCGGCCCCTTGTCGTATTCGATCCGGGTGGCCAGGGTGGTTTCAAAACGCATGGCCGCCACCAGGTCGCTTTTCAGCCCCGCGCAGATGTCGTTGACCACCCCGCCGGTCAGGTTGTTTTTGGCTCCCAGCACGGCCTGATTGGCCGCCCCCATCACGAACAGCTCGTAGCCGCCCCCGGTGCTCACGCCGATGCTGCCCCCGCCGCCCGGGACATGGGAACCCAGGACAATCCCGCTCTCGTGAAAAGGCGAGTACAGGCCGATGAATTCCTGGCCCTTCTTGTCGCCCATGACGATCTGGTTGCCGCCGGCGCTGCGGATGGCATTGGCCGGGCTGTTGGCATCCTGGATCACGCTGCGCTTTTCGAAATTGGGCACCGCGTGGGCGATCACCGGTTGATCCGGATCGCCGTCCAGAAAGGTCAGCAGGACTTCCGTGCCCTTGATCAGCGGAAAGTGCATGCCGCAGTTCTCCCCGGCATAGGGCGTGGCCATGCGCAGCCAGGCGGAGGCCTTGCCTCCGCCCCGTTCGGAACGGTCAAAGGGCAGACGGACCTTGTATCGGCCATGCTCGTCCAGTTCCGCGTACTGGCCGGAACCGGCGGCATCGATGGTCGCGGAAATCGTTCCGGCGATGCGCGGCTTCGGCGATGTCCGGGCCGGACGAAACTGACTGGCGGCCGGAATGCATCTGAAGGTGTTCCGATAGGAAGGACTGTGGCTCTCTTCGGCCTCAAGGCCGCCTTCCCGGCCTTCGTGCCGCACGAAGGTGGTCAGGTACTGCTGGTTGAAGTCGGCGCGGAAATGACGCTGGAGGGCGAAAACATATCCGGGACGGATGGCCGGCAAGGCGCTCCGGCCGTGGAAGATCTTCTGCCGCGAGCTGTATTCCCCGGCCCGGACCCGGGCCAGGCGTTCGGCCTCGGCCTTGTTCCGGATCTGCTCGCCGTACAGGTACACCTCGCCCAGTCCGTGCTCCTGCACCTGGGCCTGCCCGGACATTTCCAGGCTGGGCTTGCGATAGTCGTAATCCCTGATCAGGACGTTTCTGGGCTGGCAAGTCTGCCGCAGACTGAAGGCGAGCACGTTCTTGCCCGAAGGAACATCGGTCTGCTCGACCTGGGGCAGATAGTTCAGCATTTCGTATTCCGGCAAGGGCACATGGGCGATGTACGTGTCCGTCACCAGGAGTTTTTCCAGCCGTTCTCCCTGTTCGAACCAGTAGTAGGCCCCTTCCCGTTCCAGCCGGCGGGAAAAGAAGTCCAGGTGGGATTCCGCGTACTGACAGACGTATTCCCAGGGCAGGTAGCGTTCCTTGAGTCGGAATTCGAAATCCTGGTTCAGGGCCAGACCGGCATCCCCGAGCACATCGGCCAGGAATTGATCCACACGCTTGTCCAGAAAGACCTGGTTGTGCCGGATCAGACTCAGCCACCACAACCTGGGCCGGATTTCCGCCCGGTAAAAGACCATCTTCCCGGCCTGGTGCAACTGTTCAAAGCTGGAGAGAATGCCATGGTAGGCCATGTCCGGCCCCTGGGTAACCTGGCTCTTGAGCACCAGCCTGACCGGCTCACGCATCACCATGTCCATGTCCAGATCCACCACGTTGGACTTGAGCAGCACCTCGAATCGGTAGGCCAGCCCCAGCTCTTCCTCCCCGGTAAAGCTGACCACCGTGAAGGTTTCCTCGGGAAAGCCCTGGCTGATGAAGACGAACGCGCTGTCTGTTTTACGTGGCATGGGGACTCATGATTCCCAGCTGCTCCAGGACGGGGATTGTTGGATCTTGCATACGCTGTTCTATTCCTTGAGACGTTCGAGAAATGCCGTAAAATTTTTGAGTTCTTTGGGGTACCGCTGGGATAACTGATCGAATTTCTTGGCGAGATAGTCGATACGGTCCCAGTCATAGTCCATGCTGAAGTAATAGCGCTTGAAATGCCGGAACCTGCGAAACTCATCCAAGAGGGCGAAGGTTTCATCGGATATCACGGGTTCTCTGATGTCCGGGATGCGCAACCGCATCTTATCCAGCAGTTCACGATGCCACTGTTCCTGGGTCAGTGAATTCTCAAAAAACTGCGAGATGCGAAAAAAGAGAGTTTCCAGGCACGTGTAGGTATTGACGAAAACTTCCGAGAGAAAAACGGCCTTTTCCAGTGTCCGCTGGTCGTCGGCAAGCTGGTTCGTGGACCGCTTGTATAAATCTTCCAGCCGTGCCAACTGGTCGAGTGTTTTTTCAATTTCACCGATCAGCAGGCTGATTTTCCCGTTCATACACCACGATACCTTTCATTTTGATGATTTCCGCGAATTCCGGAGCGATCTTTTCGATGTCCAACAAATCCAGTGAGAAGTCCGTCATGCGCTCCGCATCTCCGAACATTCGAAAAAATTGTTCCGGTTCACGCACGCCCTCCACGGCCAGGTCGATATCCGAGTACTCCCGAAACAACTCCGGACGCAACAAGGAGCCCCACTGATAAATACGAATGGGATTGTAGCGCTGGACGATCATGCGCACAATGGCGGAAGCGTCGGCCACGGCCCTGGCATGGAGCCGGCTCAAATGATCCTGGCGGGCCTGCTGCTTGCGCTTGAGGAAGGCTCGCGCCTTGTCGATGGAGACGGTCATGTTCGCTCCGGCGCTTTGGAAACCGCGTCGTGAAATGTGCCGTTTTCGGAAGTCGGCTCCGCCACGTTACTCTCGGACAGTGCCTGCTCTATGTAGGCTTGCTTCTTCTCTTTGGATTGGTTCCATCGGAAATGTCTGGCACAGGCCTGCTCAACCCCTGGATCGCCACTGAGTGAAAAGCGCAGGGTGCGTTTTGTGCCGTATTGCCTGTAGGTGTGCCGGCTGGGGACCATGTTCAGGTCGTGGACGTGAAAACGCAGTATCCGGAGATACCGGTTGGCTTTGGATAGATTGCCCTGGAAGACACGTTCAAGACACGGCACCTGACCACGACGCCAAGCCTCGTAGTCCTTGGGGGCAAGATTGCCGGTTTGCATGAATTCGGCGACCGGCGATATCTCGTCCGAATCCCGCAACAAGGAAGCAACAGCCCGCACCACTCTTGGGTACAGCTTGTCTTTTCGATATGTGCCGATTGTGACGGTCTTCATCATTTTATCCCATCAACGGGCTTTTGGCTTATGATCCTATAGGGCGAACCGGATCTCATGTCCTCAAGCGAGATGGTCTCATCTGCTTCCAGAGAAAGGAAGGGCGAGTCACTACAACACCTCCCAGCGACCTTCCTTTCTTCCTCCGATCCGGCGCAACAAACCATCTTTTTGCAGGTTTTGAATATTCCGTTGCACCGACCGCTCGGTAATCCCGATCAATTCCGCCAGCTCGAAAATGGTAATAGACGGTTTTTCCCGACAGGCATCCAGAATCTTTCCCGACGTTTTTTTTACGCTTTCCCGACACTTTCCCGACACTTTCCCGACGTCTTTCCCGACGTCTTTCCCGACGTTTTTCCCGACACTTTCCCGGCGCTCTTCCGTCTCTATCTGGGCTTTCAATGAAACATCCGGCGCGATGTTCACCAAATCCAGCTCTTCCCTCTCTTTCCGGTGAACCGTGACGGTGAACAGGCAGCCGTCGTGGTCGTCGGAAAAGTCGATGGCCGGCCACTTTTCCAACGCCCGTTTGATGCCCGAGCCCAGGCCGCCACCTTCCAGCACTTCGGACAGATACTCCTGCAGCTTCTTGCTCAGAAAAATCTGGCTGTGATGGGTCAGGGCCAGCCAACAGCCTTTGAGCCGCAGTTCGGCATCTGGTCCCCTTCACTCAGGACATGATCATCACCTTGTTCTGGCTGGGGGCGATGTTGCTGCCTACGGCATTGCCGTCGTTGTGCTTGGTCGGGTTGCCCATGAAAACGGCCGGATTGCCCTGCAGCTTGACCTTGGTGCTGCCCATGATGAATTCCGCCGGGCCCATGATTTTTCCGGACACCACGCCCCCGCCGGCTGTCCCGGCCTGATCGCCGTTGGTGGGCTGCATCTTGGAAGCCTTGGTCAGGGCCGGCATGCCGTTGATCAGGACCTTGGTGGTGGCGGGGTTGCCGGTCTGGGGCATGCCCATGTTCGGGTAGGGAATCGGTACGGGCCCCCCAGGGGTCGGGGTCTTGCAGACGTCGGGCATGGCGAAGGCCTGGCCCTTTTCCTTGGTGGTGGCGAACATGATTTGTCCCTTGTCATCCGATATGGATTCGCTTGCCATCCATGACGACCTCTTCCTCCGCCTGGAGGGAGACGTGCTTCGCCTTCAATGAGCAGCGCTGGCTGACCCTGGTGCGGATTCTCCCGGCATCGAGGCTTTCCGTGTCCTCGACCGTACGGAAACAGTTTTTGACCCGTTGCGTGACCCGCTCCATGACCGAATCCAAAAAGCGAACAACCACCGAGGCCTTCTGGATTTCAGCCCGGCACGATCCGGCCTGGAGGCGCAGATCCAAGAAGCCGACCCTGCCGTTGACTCCGGCCAATTCGACGCTCGGCGCTTGCATGGACAGGGACTCCCGTGCCGTCAGACTGATTCCGTCGGCCTGAATCGTGGCCTCCCCGGGGAGGACCATCGTTGACTGTTTTCCCCGCTTGATCAGGACGCTGAGAATGAAAGCCTCGGTCCCACCGCCCGCGGCCACGAGCACAAGGTCGTCCATTGCCGGCTCAAGCAGACATCCGTCCGCCCTTCTGGCCCAGAGCGAATATCCCGTGTCCGTTTCAACACGAAAGCGCTCTTCCACGCGTCCGCTGATCCGTCCGTGGGACAAGGCCAGGGGGCGGACCTCCCGGTTGATTTCCACCGCGACTGCATTGTGCATTTGATCTCCTGTGCATTTCCAGAGTGGTTGCATCGTTCCCTTCATGTAATCCGAACTTCCATGAAGAGTCATCCATCTGGTTTTGGTTGCCAGCCTTCCGCCTGGAGAAGGTCCAGGTCCGTGCCCATGACTCCGGTCAGGTCGGCTCCGTCCCATAGGGCCTGTCCGGTATCCACCCCGTGCATGTTGGCGTAGGCGAGGTTCGCCTGGGAAAACATCGCTCCCTGCATCTTGGCGTGGGAAAAATCCGTGTAGGGCAGGGAGGCTTTCCTGAAATCGGTCCTGTTTAGGTTGGCCCCGTTGAAAAGGGATTGTTCAACCCTGGCCTCGTGAAAAACGGACCCTTCCAGCACGGCTTTCTGGAATGCGGCCATGAGCAACGCGGTCCTGGTGAAGTTGGCCGATGGCCCCGCGGCTTCCTGAAAATTCGTGTATTCCCCGGTGCTCATGGCAAAGTTGGCATAAGCGATGCGAGCGCCGGAAAAACTTGTCTGGGTCACGTCCAGACCGCTGAAGTCGGCCCGCTCCAGATTGCACCGGTCCAGCATGGCCATGGTCAATGTACAGCCGGTAAAGGATTGGCCTGCCAGATTGGACCCGACAAGCCATGCCTTGGTCAGGTTGGTGGCGGAGAAAACGACGCCGCTGAAGTCCGTTTCCATCGCGCTGATCCTGGTCAGGTCCGCATTGGTGAAATTGGCCTGGGCAAGGCGGCACTGGTGAAAAATGGTCATCTCCATTACAGCGCCGACGCATCGGGCTCCGGAGAGATCGCATTCGCTCAGGTGGGCCCGGGCCAGGTCGGCGTTGTCCAGGATCGCGCCGGAAAGGTTGACCCGGAGAAAGGATGCTTCCTTCAGGTCGGCCCCGGTCAGGTCAATCCCGGCCAGGTCGACATCCTGAAGAAGTCCCTCGACCTTGACCATGTCCAGCACGTCTTGCGCATTCATGACAAAAATCCCATGCTCAGCAGGGTTCTTTTGAGGTTCGCGCCCCCGAGGTCGGCATTTCCGAGGGAGGACTTGTAGAAATCCACCCCGTAGAGGTTCGAGAATCGCAATTTGGTGTTGACCAGACTGGCCTTGCGCAGGTTGCCCTTGAACAGATTGATGGACGTCAGGTCGGCATCGTCCAGGATTGCCTTCATGAAATTCGTTTCCCGGGCTGAAGCCCGGCGCAAGTTCGCTTTGGCCAGATTGGTCCGGGTGAAGTCCGCGTTGTCCAGCACGGCCCCGGTCAGATTCGAGCCGGAGAGATCCACTCCGTCCCAGCAGGCCTGGCGCAGGTCTGCTCCGCTCAGGTTTGCGTCCGCAAAGGACGCTCCCTGGTCTGACCGGGAGGCCTCGAGTCTTGCGTTTCTGAAATTGGTCTCGGTGCATTGGGCGCCATGCAGGCGCAGTTCTGGAGCGATGATGCCCGTGAGATCCGCCCTTGTCAGATTGGCCGCGGAAAAATCCGCCTCTTCCAGGTTGGCCTCGGTCAGGTCCGCTTCGGCCAGATCCGCGGCCATAAAACCGGCCCTGGCCGCCTGGACTCCGCGGGCCTGAACCCCTGTCATGCCGGCCTGCTCGAAGATTGCGTCATGCAGAACGGCTCCTGTCAGGTCGGCGCCGGCCAAATCCGCCTCCGCGAAATCACCCTGAGTCAGGTCGGCCCCTTTCAGGTCGGCCTTGGAGACGCTGGTCCGGGAGGCATGAACATCGCGCAGGTTGGCCTGGTGAAGATCCGCCCCCGTCATGTCCGCCGCGGTGAGGATTGCGGCGCTGAAAACAGCCCCGGCCAGGTTCGCCCCACGGAAAATGCACCGGTCCAGAACGGCTTCCGTGAAGTCGGCGCGGGAGAGATCTAATCCGGAAAAATCCAGACCGGTCAGGTCCAGGCGGGCCAGGCTTTGTCCCGCGGCGTGCATGGCCATGACCTGTTCGACGTTCAGGGGCGAGCCGGCCACGAATGCTTCCGACTCCGCGGAAGAGTCTTCATCCGGCGCCTCGGGAGTCGATTGCCGTTCAGACCGGGGATCGTCAGCCGCGGAGGCGGCCTGTGCCCGCTGGGCAGCAAGGCCGGCGACGATCCCGGCAGCCTCTTTCAAATACCCGTCAGCCTCCAGGAACCTGGCCTCGATTTCCGGATTGTTGATCCCTGAAGCCCGCAATTCTTTAATGATTTCGTCCACGGAAGGTTGATGCGTTTCAGGCCTGGGTTCCAGGAGCTTGAGCGCCTCCTGTTCGTCCACATTGAATCTGGCCAGAAGATCTTTGGACTGTTTTTCCAAATCCGTCATCAAGACGTTGATATCCTCCATTTCGACGGATTCCGGCGCTGACTCTCCGGCAAGGGCCGTCTTGAAAACCTCGTCTGGGTTCAACCCTGCCTTGGTCAACATATCCGCGGTCTGGGCCTGCAGGGTCTCGGCCTCCCGCACCAGTTGCTCCAGCATGGCGTCGGCTGCGGCCAGGGTTCCCGCACCGGCAACAGCGGAGGCGGAGGCAGTGGCCGCCGGGTCGGACACGGCTTGTTCCCTGGAGGCCTGAACCGGCTCTTCCTCCTGGGTCTGCTGGTCCGGGGGCGTTTGCGGATCCTGCGCGGACTGCAGTTCCTCCTGGAAAAGGCTGAAATAGTGCTCCAGGGGCTTTGGCGGTTCGCTCAGGGTTTCCCAGCGGGCAAAAAGGTGCAACATGTCGTCGAGTTCTTCACTTTCCGTTTCAGCCTCGCCCCGAAAAAGAAGGATGCCCCGTTCCTGCTCCGGAAAAAGCCAAACCGTCTCGGCCCGGCAGGGGACTTCCGTAAAAACTTCACGCCCGTCATCAATGCGGTGGATGAACAAGCGAACCCTGACCCCGGGTAGACTGGTGGTGATTCGGGGCCGTTCGGGATGCATGTTCAGGATCTCAACGACTTCATCGCCCTGGAAAAAACCCTGGATGCGCTGGTCTTCCGGGGCAGTGTTGAAATACTCGGGATTCGTGCCCCGAGGCATGGCCGGCCAGTTCTCCAGAAGATACCTTTCATCCACCGTCCCCATGTAGCGCATTCTCTGGGGCAGGGTCATGGACCAGGCCGTCAGACCGGCCGGGAAGGGCCGATCCCCGGGTGCGCCCACAAGATTGCCGGGGGTCTGGATGTTCGGCAGGGGTTGGAAGCCCGAAGCATCGGCAACCGAGCCTTTTCCCTGAGGATTTTCCGGAACGCCCGGGCCTCCGAAGGCGTTTTCGCTGCAAATACGCATGGACTTGAATGGTTCCGGCTGAGTGGGAGAGCCGCCGGCCGACCAGTGGCGATTGCCGAAGACATCCAGGGACTTGGCGTACCTGCCCACCCGGACCTGCACCTGCAACGCCCTGGCGGGGTTTGGCGACCAGGCTGAGCCGTAAACCAGAAACTCTCCCCTGGGCTTGGGCATGCCGAAATCGAAAAGCTCGTCCCTGGCCACGGCGGCCTCGATGGTCGGCCACAGGGTCTGGAAGTCAAGTATCCGCTGGTCCCGCTGTTGCAATGCAAAGCAGGCTGAAACCGAAATGACGGCAGACCATCCTTCGCCCAAGGTAAAAGATCGATGCATGACATTCATGTCATCCGACGTGGAAATTTTCATATGCTTTGAACGGGCTGAATGTGAGATTTTGGTTCACGCAAGTTCGATTATCCGAACGTGCCCACGCTCCAGCTTGGAAACAATTGAAGTTCTGAACCATCTCGGCAAAGGGCTTATGTTAGGACACCGTAAGAGACAGGGGTCAGCCAAGGCGGATGATGGTTGCGCCTCCCCGAATTCCCGCGGGGCTGAGCGAAAACTCATTATTTTGAAATTTCATCTTGATCCCGCTATTATTTATGAATATGGCGCTTGTTCCCTGCTCCATCTTGACCGAAGTTCGCGTCAGGGCAACCTTGCCCTCGGTGCCACCGCCCGCCTGGACCTCTACACCACCATCATTCACACTGATTTTTCCGCTTCCCTTGGTCAACACGACCTTCCCGGCATCCGGACCCGTGCCATTTTCAACGTGAATCGAGCCTCCGCCGGTTTTTTCCAACCCCACTCCTCCACTCTCCACGACAATCTTGCCGCCGTTCGCTCTTTCCAGGACAATGGAATCCTGGGGACTCGGTTTGACCTTGATGGAGGAAGTCGTATCGGCTTCAATGGTGATGCCCTGAGCAGCACTCGGCAAGGTTTTCAAGCTGATTCCGTTGTTGTCCAGCTTGATTTCCGAGTAGGCTTGATCGAGTGCGTCGTTCATTTTTGCCAAAAGGATACGCATGGCAATGAACTGGGCAAGGATTCCCACTCCAACAGGAAGCATGCTCCACAATCCTGCCTTTGCCGCATCCCACCCCTCTTTTTCTTCAGGAAAACCAATGGTCACAAGATCGCCGCCAACCGCTGCCAAAACCGCTCCAGTGCCTGCAAGCGTGCTGCTCAGGCATTTCCTGGTAGCGGATAACTTCAGCTTCTGCGCGGGGGTGAGTCCGGCCCTGATTTCCACCTTATCGACTCCAAGCAAGTCCGAGGAATCCTTGATAGTTTCGGTAGACTTGCCGAATTCCAAATGTTTGCCGAACTTGAGTTCCAGCGATTCAGAAATGGAAAAGGCAAATTTCTCTGCCAGGGTATACTCGGATGCCAACCCCATCTTGAAATCCGCACTCGATCCGATGACGACGGAGTTCTCCGAACCCAGGACAAAGGAGTCGTCCTGACCGCAGACCATCTCCCGCTTGTCGCCTTTGGTTTTGATCTGAAAACTTTCCGGGCTGCGCTTGCCCATCCACATCCAGCTCCCGTCGTCCGCTCCGTTCGAGGCGAAGATGCCGACGCCTTCCTTGCCCTCCTGATCCTGGAGCACGACCTTGTGGCCTGAGCCGGACTCTATCCTGCTGGAGGTCTGTCCGGTCGAGGTGACCACGCTGGGGGTTTCGAAATTGGGCACGGCGGACTGGATCACGGGCCGGTCCGGGTCTCCGTCGATGAAGGTCAGGAGAACTTCTGTCCCCTTGTGCAGGGGAAAGTGCATGCCGTGGCCCTCCCCGGCATAGGGCGTGGCCATGCGCAGCCAGCAGGAGGCCTTGCCTCCGCCTCGGCCGGACAAATCAAAGGGCAGGATGACCTTGTAGCGGCCGTAATCGTCCAGTTCAGCGTACTTTCCTGACCCGGCGGCATCCACCTTGGCCGAAATGGTTCCGGCAATGCGCGATTTGGGGGTGCCGCGGCGGGGGCGGAACTGGGTGCTGCTGGGGATGCACTCAAAGGTGTTCCGGTAGAACAACGCATCCCGATCCTCCAGATCCCGAATGCTCAGCCCGCTGAGCAGGTACCGTTCCTGACTGCCCTCATGACGAACGGCAATGGTCAGATATTCCTGATTGAATTCCTCACGGAAATGGCGGTTCAGGGTGAACAGGTATCCCGGACGGATGGCCGGGATGGCGGACAGGCCGTGAAAGACTTTTTCCCGACACCGATACTCTTCGGCCCGCACTCCGGCCAGACGGTCTCCTTCGCTCTTGCTGGCAAAATTTTCACCGTACAGGAATATCTCGCCACGACCCTTGTCCTGAACAGCGGCCTTGCCCTCCAGGTCCAGGCTGGGCTTCATGTAGTTGTAGTCCTTGAGCAGAACGTTTCTGGGCAAAGGGCTCTGCTTCAGGGTGAAGCGCTTGATCACCTTTCCGGCGCCCGCGGCGTCCAGGCCGGACGGCGGCGAATAGAGGAAGGTTTCATGGCCGGGCAGGGGGGCATGGGCGATCAGCGTGTCCGAAGCGATCATCTTTTCGGATTGTTCACCCTGCTCGAACCAGTAATAAGCGCCTTCCCGCTCCATCCATCGGGAAACAAAATGGAAGTGGGATTCCCCGTACTGGCAGACATACTCCCAGGGCTGGTATCTGCCCTGGAACTGGAAGGCGAAATCAAGACCTGGAGCCAGGCCCCCGTCTTTGAGCACGTCCCCCAGGAACTGATCCACCTTTTTATCCAGAAAAACCTGGTTGTGATGGGTCAGGGTCAGCCACCATAGCTTTGGGCGCAGTTCGGCCCGGTAGAAAAAATAGGTGTCGGCCTGGTGCATCTGCTCGAAGCCCGAGAGAATACCGTGAAAGGGCAGATCCTCGCCGCCGGAAAACCTGCCCTTGATGGTGAAGGTGACCGGATTCTGCAGCACTGCGGTCAGGTCCAGGTCTTCCTTCTCGGATACAAGCAGGATTTCGAAGCGGTAGAGGGTGGACAGCCCTTCTTCCCCGGTAAAGCGAACCACGGTGAAGGTTTCCTTGGGCAGGGCCATGCTTTCGAAGGTGAACGCGTTCTCAATGAGCTGGGGCATGTTGTTTCCTCGAATGTAACTATTCAGCTGCGTTCCGGATTGTCTCGATTTTTCGGCATCGCAACTCCTTCGCCGTCTTCGTAACATCGAACCATTGCTCGAATAAACCTCATCTGGCGCTTCCGGCGTTCGGCAATGGTTCAATGAACGAATCCTGGCTCAGTCAGACAGGCGATGCCGAAATAGAGACAATCCGGAACACTCCAGTTATATCCTGAAAGTGCTGAGTAGGTACCCTCGAATAAGCGAAGCTTCGGGCGATTGCGGCCGATATTACCGTTCCGGAGCCGCGACAAGGATCGCAAATCCATTGTCCTGTCGAGTGACCTGCGGGGCCTTGGCGGTCCTGGCGCGGCCCGTGTCCCGGAAGTGGAACACCACGCGCAAATAGTTTTCATGCTCGCCAAGGACGACCCTGCTGATGAAACCTTCGGCAATGGCGTTGTTGTAACGGGCCGTATTCACCCAGGAACCGGGCACGTCCACCACCCACCGGGCCGGCTCCGCGATGAAAAATATTCTGGGTTCAGGAACGGGACGGTCCGTGACGAAGGTTGCCTGAAGGCCCTGGTCCATCAGCGAGAAGTCGTGCGTCAGGACCCTGCCCGGGATGTCCGCGGCCGGCTTCTGCGCCACGGAAGCGGGGACGGCCGCGGGCGGTGGCGGTTCTGCCGCCTGGGTATCGACCCCAGACCTTTCCTGTAATTGTTGACCGGCATGTTCCAATGCTTCACCCGCTCGATGCGCGAATTCGTGTTCCATCTCCACGATCCGCTCTTCCCCCCGATTGATGACCCGCCGGATTTCGTGGCTCACGGTGCCGGCGCCCCCGGACCTGAACACCGAGGGGATCAGCCCCATGTCCTGCTCCACGGCAAGAAGGAACAGCATCGAGGCGCTGACGGTGAAAATCGCCAGCATCGCCCAGGAAGTGCGGGTGGAGTGCAGGATGCTCACTGTTCTCCTCCAGGTGCAGCCTGGACAGCGGTTGCCTGCCGCAAATCGCCCATGCCCAGACCGGCCCAGCAATGGGCGGCCTGCCTTGGAACCGTCAGCGGCGGATAGTCCGTAATGGCCAGGACCGGATCCACGTTCTGCATGGAGTAGTTGACCTGGATCCGCTGCACGCCGAGCCCCTCCAGGATACTTTTCTGTTGCGGGAAATCATCCGGGGTGTACACCTTGCGCCCGGCCCGGAAGTCGCGCAGAAAATCGCGGAATCCCCATTCCCCGGGCCAGGTCCGGGACAGCGTGGCCTCGCGGAAATAGATCCGCAGGTTCACGTCGTCGCAGGTGGCCGGTTCCCATACGAAATCCAGCGAGTTCGGGAAGTTGAAGTTGTCCAGGGTCTGGGGCTGGGCCGCGCATTGCAGGGTCAAAGTGGTCTGGTAGGGTTCGCTCTTGGCTTCAACGTTCACATTGGTGGGCAGGGTGGTGACGGGCACGATGTATTTGGGCTGGAGCTGTTGGCGCCGAACCGAGCCCTGGTCCAAAAACGTCAGGAAATCGTGTCGAAACGGGAAGGGGATGTTCAGCCAGGTCGAAGGGCCCCAGCCGTCCTGGGTCCGCCGCAGATAGGGCCTGGCCGTTCCGGCCAGAAATGCCGGAACCACGCCTTTATCCCCGAACAAAGTGGGCCAGAGTTCCCGCGCGGGGATGTTCACGGTCTCGGCCAGCACCTGGGATTCCCAAAGCTCGTTCACGGCGCAGGCCGTTTCGTAGATGATCATGGTAACCAGAAAATACAGCGGTCCCTTCACTATGTTCCAGAATTCAACGTTTTCCGCGGACCTGCCTTTGACCAGCAAGTGGGAGATGGTGTCCGCCGCGGCCAGGGCGAGATCCACCGGAGATTGCACGTTGCCGTCCATGCCGAATTCCTGGGAGGCGAAACGGAAGGCCACCTCCGTGGAGGTGCTGATCTGCTGCAGGGCCTTGAGTTGCTCCATGTACGTCTGGAAATGCTCCACCGCGGCTAGGCTGTCCTCCAGGTTGAACACCCGGGCTTCAAGCTGCCTGATTTTCTCGGAAATGCGCGCGTCCAGGCTGGTTCCCATCTGTTTGGCCCGGTAGTTCTCCACCAGGAACTCGATTTCCCGGTAGTTCCGTTCAGTCATTTCGACGACCTCGGGTTCGTAGAGCACGTTTCTGATGGCCGAGTATTCGTCCCGCAACCGCCAGATCAGGTTGAAATACGGATTGTCCAGGGTGGCCATGCCGGCGCTGGTTTTCAGCCAGTCGTCCCGGGTCACCAGCTTATCCATGCCCAGGTCGAAATGATTCACGATCTCATCCCACTGGAGGTCGAACTGTTTGGCGTACCACTTCCAGAAAGCCTGCTTGCGCTTGCTGAAGGCCTCCGGATCCGCGGACGTCAGGGCGACCTGTTCCAGGAGCTTCTGGATTTCCTGTACGCCCCTGCGGGTGAACGCCCTGGAGACCCACGGTTCTCCAGGGACCTGCCCCAGGCCGGCCCAGAAATCGTTCAGGGTCACGTCATGCAGGTTGGGCCGGGAGGCGGCCCAGTCCACCAGCCAATGCAGATCCTGGCCCTCGATCTCGATGATCCGGTTGGCCCACATCTGCATTTCCCGGCGCTCCCGGCTCAGGATGCCCACGTCTCCCTCCCAGACGGCGTAGGAACGGTACATGTCCGGGAAAAAGGCGGCCACATAGGGCAGTCGACCGCCAAAGGCCAGGGCCAGGGCCTGGATCGGGCCGTCCTGTCCAGGCTGGTCCGTGCGGGGGCGGCCGGCCTCCCGTGCCTTGAGGGTGTCGATCCGCCAGACCAGGTACTCCAGGTACGGGGCAAGGATCTCTTCCTGATCGTGGATGCCCAGGTTGACGAATTTCTGGCCCATGGCCTCGTCCGTGGGCGTGAGGATGTAGTCGCGAAACCAGGCGTTGTAGGTATTTTTCAGCCTCGTCAGGGCCGACTGCCCCTGGTAAAAGCCCATTTTCGGCCAAATTCCGGTGTGCAGGTCATGCTGCATCCCGGCAATCCGATCCCGCATCAACCCAACGGAGACCATGTCCTGAGCCAGGTCAGCGCCCATGGGCGGAGCCTGGGGAAAGGCCTCGTGCACGGGCTGCATGGCTTGGCGGATCTGGACGTAGGACAGGCTGGACAGGCCGATGAACGTGAGCAGCAGGAGCATCCACGCCCCCAGGGCCAGGTTGGTGGTGGCCGTGCGCCAGGACATGTACTCCCCCAGCATCCGGAAGCCGAAGCGGTCCTTGGGCAGGATGGCCGAGAAAAAATCGTGCAGAAAAAGACCCAGGCCCGTGTCCGGCAGCCGCCACTGGCGATCCTTGAAGCTTTCCAGGGCTCCCAGCACGCCGGAGCGGGTCAGGCCGGACTGCCGGCCGCTGGAGATGAACAGCCCGCGGAAAAACGGGGTCTCCTGATAGGGATTTTCATGGAACGCGCCCTGGATGAATGCCCGAATCTGAGGCGTCAGCCGTTCGAATTCATCCGGGAACAGCGCGGCCCGGCCTCCGGAAGCCCCGGCGCCGCCGGCCAGCAGCAGCCGCAGATCCTTGAGCCTGCGGGCAATATGCGCCGTGGCCTCATCCAGGAATTCTTCGGGAGCCCGCTTTTCAATGTCATTGAGCAGCCCCATGGCCTGGCCGCGCTGACTCTCCGGAAGCAGCTCGGCCAAGGCGGTCATGCCCATGACCAGGTCCAGCTTGGTCACCAGCACGTACACCGGAAACTTGGCCCCCAGCACCCGCATCAACTGGTCCAGGCGCATCCGGATGGACCGCCCGTAGGCGACCAGGGCGTCCTCGTCATCGGCCAGAAGCCGGTCCGCCGGCAGGGTGACGATCAGCCCGTTGAGCGGTTCCTTGCGCCGGTACTTGGCCATCAAGGTCAGAAACCGTTCCCACTCCTCCCGGTCTTCTTCCTCCAGGGGCACGGCATAGCGACCGGCCGTGTCCAGGACCACGGCGTTCTCGAAGAACCACCAGTCGCAGTTCCTGGTGCTGGCAATGCCCCTGGTGGGGCCGACGTCCGTGAGGATCGAGGTCAGTCGGGCATGGGAGACGGCCGTGGATTTCCCGGAACCGGTCTCGCCGAAGACCATGAACCAGGGCAGGGTGTACAGCGGGTCGCCCCGGTGGCGCAGCCGGGATGAGCGCAGTGTCTGCACGGCCGCGGTCCAGCGATCCTGAAGCTCCTGGAGCCGGCGGCGTTCATGGGCCGGAGCGGCCTGAATGGAAGCCTGATCCTGATCCACCACCCGCTTGACGAACTTTTCCTCCCTCCTGCGGTAGTAGTAGCGGCGCAAAAACAGGACCAGCACCACCGCGAAAAACACCCCGCTCACGGCCACGCCCACGATCCACCGCGGCCATTGCATATGGTCCGCGAGCAGCAACGCCCCGAAGCCCACGGCCGCGGCCAGGGCCAGAAGCAGAAAAATCTTCAACGCGGTGAACAACAGTCTGGTCATGTCGAGCGCTCAGGAGTGTTCAGGGGCATGGGGTAAGATCTCTCTCACCCCAGCAGCCTCAGCCAGTCGGTGACAAAGTTGGAGAGCATGGACGCATAGGCGATGTATATTCCCAGGGCCAGAACTCCGGGAGCCAGGAACAGGATGACGGTTTGCAGGCCGGAGGAAAGCCGGGAGGAGCGGTCCCTGGGTGCGCCTTTGGCGTAGGCTTCCGGAAAAAGCCTCTCCGCCGGGGAATGCCGCTCGCCCTGAAGCTGATCCAGGTTGGTCCGGGTCAGTTCTTCGAGTTTGGCTTGGCCTTCCGGCCCGTAATACCGACCGGTGAAGCCCAGAGTCAGGCAGGCCACATAGACCTCCAGGACGTCTCTCCCCGCTGATTTCGGGTTCTGTTCGATGTTTTCAAACAACGACATGTCCAGCGGCTCCCGAGTCGGCTTGCCGCACAGGCCGGCCAGCCTTTGATAGAACTCCTCCCCGGCATTGACCGTGTGGAAGTGACGCTGTTGCAGCTTGTCGCGCATCCACTCCGTGCGTCCAGGCCAGGCCGAGGACAGGACAGCCTCGTCGGCAAACGCGCAGACCGCGAACAGGGCCTGCTCCGCCAGGACCGGATCACGACGACCGGCCCGGTCCATGCCTTGGCGCAACAAGCGATCCATATCGGCTCGGGCCGTGGCGTAGGGCGTTTCCGCCAGATTGGTCTCCGAACCGAGCATGGCCGCGAAGGCCAGGGCAGGGAGAAAGTCGTCGATCAGGGCCACGAAGCGCCTACCTTGTCAGCACGGCCAGTTGGGCGTCCAGATCTTCCGGGGCCTCCGGCCAGTGCAAAGCCATGCTGCCGTTCTTTTCGACTTCCCCCCACAGCGGGCTTTCCCGGCCGATGCGGAAATAGATCGCCCCCTGCCGCCTGGGCATTCCAGCCGGCGGGCTATCCGATGCAGCCAGAGGGATGCCCGGCAGGGCCCGGACCAGCAGCGAACTCATGCCGCTGGTGGCGGAAAGCTTGAGCATCCTGGAGGCGGAATCGCGCATGGCTTGCGCACTGGCGGAGCTGGAATGGAGCACCAGCCAGAATTCGCCGCCGGAGGTCCGGGTTTCGGCCAGGATCTGGTTCGGAATATCCGCGGTCCAGTAGGGATCGCGGAAATTGAAATGGGTCACGAAACGCGGCCCCGCTGAAATGCCTTCCAGCAGGTTGACGATCAGATCCCGGATTCCGCGAAAACAAAAACCCAGATCAGTGTGCGCATAGTCGGGGACCAGCTTCTCGTCGTGCCAGTTTTCGCCCAGGGCGCTGATGTCCAGGGAAAACACCGAAAGTTCGGCCACCAGTTCACGCAAAATGCCGTAGGCGATCCAGGGCGAGAGACAGGTGGTTTCCACGGCATGGTCCAGTCTGGCGGTGAAACGGGACAGGGAGCGCAGGGCCATCAGCAGCAGGGTGAAATCCGGGGAGGCTCCGCTTCCGGCGGAAAGATTCTTGTACCCTTCCAACTGGCGAGCCTTGCCCAGCACCCTGTCCCGCAGCTCCTTGAGCAGGGCGGACAGGGCCGGGGAGCCGGAAAGCGTGAGGCAGGGCGGAACAAAGGATCGATCCAGCACGGCCATGTCGCCGTCACGGACCAGACGGGCCACGGGCAGCAAGTCCAGATCACCGGCCTGGGACAGTTCGTGCTCATAGACCAGGTTCACGACATAGGCCATTCGACGGACCTGGGCCGATGGCCCGTCGCTGTAGCTGTCCGGAACATTTTCCGGTTCCACGGGCACGGCCAGGCGGGTCGGCGCCGCGGCCATCTGAGCCTGGGTTTCGGCCACGGTGACATTGGGCTCGCCCGGCTTCAGGGCCCGGATGCCCAGATAGACGGTCAGGGCGCCGTCCACCGGGATGGCTTCCAGCGGGAGCTGGCGGCCCGCGCACACGGCATTGCCGGGATAAACGATCATTTCCGCCGTGGAAGGAAACAGGGCCTTGACCTGGTTCAATTCCAGACGTCCTCCGACCAGTGCGGCCTCGTTCACGCTGCCCTCGGCCAACCCCCAGAAGTACGGGGTCAAACTGTCGAGCAGGGGGGCCAGCGTGTCCCCGAACTGGCGATTCAGGATCTGGAAATGCTGGGGCTGCAAAAAGAGGCCCTGATGCCAGTAGATGGGACCATTGCCCATTATTCGACCCCCATGCGCTGGATGGAATTAGGGCCCAGCAGAATGTCCATGGTCAATGTTCCCGGATTGTACACATTGGAGGACCATGGCCAGATCCCGGCCCGGGCGGTGGTGACCGGAAACGTGTACATGGTCGTGACAAGACCGGGCTGAAGGTCGAAGTAGCCGGCGACCAGCCCCACATGCCGCGCCCCCTCGGCCCGATCCAGGACAAAGCTGGATTCCTGGCCGGGGCTGATGAACCGCCGCTCCACGTGGACCACGGTCTGGTCGAAACGGGCGCACTCCAGCAGTTTACGGATTCCGCCGACATTGGCCGCCAGTTCCTGGAACGCGGCCGGAGCGCTCATCTGGTAGGTGCACAGCAGGATGTTGTGGGAAAAACCCTCAAAGAGGTTCAGATTCCTGTCCGCCTTGAGGTTCATGGTCAACCCGCCGGGCAGGTAGGTCCATTTGACCTGGTCCGGACTGGCCGCGTTCTGCGGCGTTTCCCAGGGCTTGGGGGGCTGTTTCGCCCCCGGAGGGGGATATCCGTGACAGGCGGTGAGGGCGAACAGCAGCAGGAGAATAAGGGCTGAAAGCTGAAGGCTGGAAGCTGAAGAGGAAGCATCGCGAGGTGCGGCCAATGTTTCTCGCTGTCCCATCTGAACAACCTTGAACCGTGAACCGTGAACTTCATTACACCACGTCCTTTTCACGTCTGTACGCATATCCGGCACCCTGCCTCAAACCAGAGACACAGTAAAGACGTCGGCGGCGTCCTGGTCCGGGAACGGACCGAAGACCAGGCCGTCAGGAGTGCCGGCGACGCGGACATAGTAGGATTCGGCCGGGGAGAGTTCGTTGTGAACGCCCCAGGCCGTGGCCTCCCTGTCGGCCAGGGCCATTTTCATGCCTTGCACCGGGTAGTTCAGGGTGGAATTCCGGGGGATGGCTCCGGCCAGACCCACGCCATGGGCGTCCGGTACGGCGTCCTGGTCGCCCATGCATCCCAGAAAAGCTCCCTTCCAGGGATCACGTCCCGGGCCGACCTCGAACCAGAGGCCCAGGCCAGGCAACGGATGGACGGTCAGGCGGTAGTCCAGAGCCGGCTCCGCGGGTTTGGCGTTGGCCCGGGCCACGGCCTTTACGCCCAGGCCGCTCTGAACCACCTCGGCCCCGCGCAGCGGGGTGGGCAGGTCCCCTGCCTCAACCTTGCCCCCGGAGGGTGAAAGCAGGATCGGAAAACCGTGCCCGTGGGCGGTCTGGGCCGCCAGGGCCAGCAGGGCCAGGCCCCGCCGGATCGTGGGCTCGGCAAAACTGGCGGCCTGGCCCACGATCAGCCAGACCCTGCATTCGTCCTTGGCCAGCTCCGGCACGGCCCCGGCCCAGGCCTGCCTGGCCAGGTCGTCCTCCCAGAAATGGCCGCCCGGATTCAGGCCGTACCTGGCCGTCTCCTCGAAAATCATCCGTCCCAGCCCCTCGTTCTTTTCCAGAATGGTGATCCAGACGCTTTTTTTCATGCATTCTCCTGGTGACTATTCAAAATTCAATGTAACTATTCAACACAACTCAGTGGTCACTCGCCAGAGCTGGATTCCGGCTTTCGCCGGAATGACGTATCACACCAAGTCCTTTCCAATTTAAGTCATACCGGCGAAGGCCGGTATCCAGTTCGATTATTCTCGGATGAGCTGAGTAGTTACAATTCAATGAAGCCTGGAAACCGGTCCGGCCAGCGGTTGGTCCTGATGATGCGCCGAGGCATTGATTGCCGGCCGCGCCGCGGTCAAGGCCGGAGGTCCCGCGGCCAAAAGACCACTTGGGCGCATGGATGCGATTTGAACGCATTGCGTCAATCCGCGAAGGTCATGGCGAATGTGCCGTCCTGGGCCACGTCCAGGGCCATGGACCGGGGCATGCCCCCATCGGTCATATGTCCAAGTATTTCCTGGGACATCCGCGGCAGGATGGTTCCGGAAAGGATGTACTCGATGTTCCTGGCCCCGGTTTCCACCTCGATGCAGCGGGCCGCGATCTGCTCCGGCACGAGGTCCGTGTAGGTCATGGTCATCTTGTTGTTGACCTGCAGCCGCCGGACCAGGGCGTCCAGCTTGAGTTTGGCGATGCGCTGCATGGCTTCGCCGGACAGGCTCCGGTAGGGCACAATGGACATCCTGGCCAGCAGTGCCGGCTTGAAGTGCTCCGAAAGGATGGGCCGTATCGCGGAAAGCAGGGTGTCCAGTTCCAGTGCCGTATCGTCCCTGGTCATTTCCTGGATCACGTCCGAGCCCAGGTTCGAGGTGAGCATGATCACCGTGTTCCGGAAGCTGATCTCCTTGCCCTCCCCGTCCGTGAGCAGCCCCTTGTCGAAGACCTGGTAGAACAGGTTCATCACGTCCAGGTGGGCCTTTTCCACCTCGTCCAGCAGGACCACGGAATAGGGGCGCTGGCGCACTGCCTCGCTGAGCATGCCGCCTTCGCCAAAGCCCACGTAGCCCGGCGGGGAGCCGATCAACCTGGAGACCGTGTGTTTTTCCTGGAATTCGCTCATGTTGATGGTGACCACACTCTTTTCGTCCCCAAAGAGGACATCGGCCAGAGCCAGACCGGTCTCGGTCTTGCCCACGCCGGAGGGTCCGACCAGCAAAAAAACGCCCGCGGGCTGGTCCGGGCTGCGCAGACCGGCCTTGGCGGCCTTGATGGACTCAGCCACGGCCTGCAGGGCCGCGTCCTGGCCCTTGATCCGCCGGCCCATGCGCTGCTCCAAATCCGCGACAACAGCCGCCTGCTCCCGGGCCACCTTGCCCACGGGAATGCCGGTCCAGTCGCTGACCACCTTGGCCACCACGTCCGGAGTCACCTCGATGGACACCAGACCATCGCCCACCCGGGCCGCGTCATATTCGGCCTGGGCTTCGACCAGGGCCGTGCGCAAGGTATCCTGGTTCGCGGTTTCTTGTGGGGGTGTCACATGGGAGGAATGGGACTCATGGGACGAATCCGTCCCATGAGTCGTATCCGTCCTATCCGGTGCTCCGGCTTTGTCGCCCTGCACTGACGCGCCTTCATTCAAAGCCGTGCGGGCGTCGATCAGGGCTCTGGCCGCCGTCAGTTCCACCTGCCAGGCGGCACGCAGTTCTTCGGCCTGGGCGCTCAATGCGTCAATTGTTTGTTCCAGCTCCTGAATCCGGTCCATGTCCACCGGAGCGCCGTTGGTCAGGTCCCGCTCCAGGGCCTTTTTTTCGCGCTGGGCGGCCTGGATGGACCGCTCCTTGTCCTCCAGCTCGCCGGGTTTGGAGGACAGGCTGACCTTGACCCGGGCACAGGCGGTGTCCATCAGGTCAATGGCCTTATCCGGCAAGAAGCGCCCGGTGATGTAGCGGTTGGAGAATTCCGCCGCGCATTCCATGGCGTCATCCCGGATGACCACGCGATGGGCCGCTTCGTAGGAATCACGGATCCCCCGCAGAATCAGGGCCGTGGTGGTCACGCTGGGCTCGTCCAGTTTGACCAGTTGAAACCGACGGGCCAGGGCCGGATCCTTCTCGAAATACTTCTTGTATTCCTTCCAGGTTGTGGCGGCGCAGGTCTTGATCTCCCCCCGGGCCAGGGCCGGCTTGAGCAGGTTGGCCGCGTCCGAGCCTCCGGCCGTGCCGCCGGCGCCAACCAGGGTATGGGCTTCGTCGATGAACAGGACAATGGGCTTTTCGCTGGACTTGATCTCGTCCAGCACCCCTTTCAGGCGACGTTCGAATTCGCCCTTCATCCCGGCGCCGGCTTCGAGCAGTCCTATGTCCAGGCCCAGCAGGGTGACGCCCTCCAGGACCTCGGGCACGTCCCCCTGGGTAATGCGCAGCGCCAGCCCCTCGATGACCGCGGTCTTGCCCACCCCGGGTTCGCCCACCAGAATCGGGTTGTTCTTGCGCCGCCTGGCCAGAATGTCCACGATCTGTCGGATTTCCGCATCCCTGCCGAAAACCGCGTCGATTTTGCCCGAAACGGCCTTGGCCGTGAAATCTTCACAGAACTTGGCGATAAAGCTTTCCCCGGTGCCGCCGGGACCGCGCACGGCGTCCCCAGAGGTTTTCGCGGATTCGCCGGGACCATCGCTTTCCGTGGAAATTTTGGCCAGATCCCAGAAACTCCTGCGCATCTCCTCCCGGTTGATCTGCCCGATCTGGTCCGTGTATCCACCCTGGGCATACAGGGCGGGCTTGCCCAGAAAGGCCAGCAGCACGGCGCCCGAGCGTATCCGGGTCAGGCCCAGATCCACCGAGGCCACGAGCCAGGCCGCCTCCAGCAGTTCCATCAGCAACGGAGAAAATACCGGCCGGGAGGAGTTGCCGGCCCGAAAGTCTTCCATGGCATCGTTGATGGCCGCCTTCAGCCGACCCATGTCCACATTGTAGCGGGCCAGGGCCAAGGGAATGTCCGCGCCCTGATCTTCCATGCAGGACAGCAGCAGGTGCTCCACGGTGACTTCATAGTGGGTGCGGTTCACGGTCAAGCCGGCGGCCGTGTGCAGAGCCTGCGTGCAGAAGCTGTTGCACTTTCCCAGAAGAGCTTTCATGTCCACGCCGATCATAGCACGATGCTCCTTTGTTGATGGTCATCCCAGATGCGTCTGCGCTCGGGAAAAACAGCCCGGCCCTGAGACAGCGGCCGCGAGGTCAGCCATACGTCGCACCCCAGCCGGGACCACTGCTCCTCGCCCAGGCGTCCGGGCAGGGCCTCCTCCGGGGCCAGAACGAATTCCAGGTCGAATTCCAGGGGCTGGGTGCAGTAGAAACGGACCAGCTTGAGCAGTTCGTCATGGTCTGTCCTGCCTGGAATGAAGCGGGCGAAGGTTGCTCCGTCCACGGGACCGATGATGATCCGAATCTTGCCCATGGCGTCCCCGACCTGGCTGCCCAGCCAGGCATTGAGACCCAGGGCGTTGGCTTCCCGGCCGAGTCGGCACTGCTGATCGGCGGGAACTCCGGCCACGCGGGGTTGACAGGACAGAACCCGGACCGGTGCACCGATCCGGTCCGCCAGTACGCCGCGCAATCCCGCGGCGGAACGGGGAAACTGGGTCAGCAGCCCTGTGGCCCGCAGCAATGATCCGGGCTGGCGGAACGAGGCGTCCAGCATCTCCTGATGGCCAAGCCCCACCAGGGCATAGAGACGCAGCAGGATATCCTCGTCGCCTTCCTCGCAGGCCTGATGGCAGAGATTGTAGTGGGCGTCAGCCAGGGCAAAAAGGGCGAAAAAGCCATGGTTCAGGATGTCCAGAAAGTCCCGGCTGACGCTTTTGTCCTCGCCTTGTTCATCCAGCAGCTCTTCGGTGTAGAACGTGGGCAATGGCGAGGACGGGCCGTACAATCCCAGAAAGGTGGCCGTGACCTGGAACCGGTGCAGCGGGTTGCCATGCTGATCCGTTTGCGACGCCAACTCCTTGATCTCCACCAGATCCGTGGGCGGGAAACCCAGGGAGAGATAGGGCCGGACCCGGAGCTGTTCGCGCATGAAGGTGCGCGCACCCGCGGCGCCGCGATTCCCATGGGCCTGGCGCAGCAGGCGCACGGCCTGCAGAAAGGAAAAACTCCGCGGATTCCGGAACAGCTCCTCCAGTACGGAAAGCTGTTCCCGATGCGACCGGGTTGTTTTGCCTACAGGAGGATTCTGTCGCCCAGGCGAATCGGCCATGAAAACTGCTCCTTGCGCAACGAATCGTCCACGGTCAGCCGGGTATAGGCGTTGATGGCCGCGTAATTGCCCAGAAAAACATCCAGAACCGAGCCGAACAGGTACATGTCGCCCTCCCCGGTAAAGCCCTGCCTGTCCAGCTGGACCCGGATATCCTGCCCGCGCAGCAGATACCCCTGAACGAAGCGGTCCGAAGCCCGCAGGTCCATGCCCACGATGCCCTCCACCCGCTGGGCGTTGGCCAGCACGCTGGCCCGGTCCCGGGTTTCCGTGAAAATGTAGAGTTTTAGAACCGAACGCAGATTCTCCGCCGTGGCCACGGAGAGATAATTCAGAAACAGGTGCGAAAGAAGCCGCCAGAGCAGGTTCTTGCCCAGGGGCGGCTGGACAGGTGCGGTGGGTGAACGGATATTGGCGAATTCCGCCAGTTCCGTGGAGGATTCGGTGGGCATGCGCACGTCGCCCACGCGTAGGGTTTCCGGGAGCGAGGCATTGGTGCAGAGAATGTCCAGGGACAGGGTCTCCAGGCTCAGTTTCTTGTCGCTGCCGGGATAGGCCACGGAAAGGTGCAGTTCGGCCTTGCCGTCCAGGGGAGAGAGGCGATGGTGCACGGCATAGACGGGAGTCGCCTCCACTTGCGGGTTGAACAGCTCAAAGGGCAGGTACTCGCGTTCCTGGACCGTGCCCTGCACGAACCCAGTGACTTTGTTCACGCCGTAAATCTGATAGTGCCGGGGGTTCTCGCCGCTGGCGCGAATGGGGTAGTCGGCCCGCTTGTGGTCCAGGAGAATCGGGTCGGCATGATGCGGGAAGAGGTTCAGGGCCGGGGTGACGAAAAGCTGAAAATGCTCCCCGCGCATGGGCGGAATGTCCTGGGGCAGGTCGGCGAAATCGAATTCCAGGGCAAACCCGGAGTCCGTCCCGCGATTGCGCCACTGGTCCAGGCCGTTGACGTCAAAAAACAGGAATTTTTCGGGCAAAAGGAAATATTCCTGCAGGATGCGATATCCCGGAAAAGAACGGGCCGGAAAGGGGATCAGGGATTCGCTTTCGCCGAAGCCCACCGGGGTCACGCAACGGCGTCCCAGCTGGACAACCCTTCCGTCCGCGGCAACCAGACGGACGTCCCGCAGGCGGGTGAAAAGCAGCCAATTGCGCCGGGAGGCTTCGGCATAAACGCCGGCCAGATGAAAGCGCAGGGTATCGGTCTTGAAGGAACCAAGGTCCATGCCGCTCAGGGTCAGGTCGATCCGCAGTCTGCCCTGGCCGCCGCCGGGAGCTGAAAAATTGACCGAAGCCACGGACAGCGGATAAAGCCGCACATCGTAACTGGTGGTGAAGGTGCAGCGCGTGCCTTCGGATTCCACGGAATCCACGGCGGTTCCCTTGGGAACCACGATGCCTTCGCGCAAGCTGCGTTTGGGTGTGAAGCGGATCAGGGTGGCCGAGGGAATAGGCCGCAAATAATGCGGAAAAATGAGCTGGATCAGGCCGTGGACGATTTCCGGAAAATCATCGTCCAGTTTTTCATAAATCAGACCCGAGAGAAAGGCAGTCCCTTCCAGGAGGCGCTCGGCGTCCGGATCGGCGGACTGGCCGGAAAGCATGGGGGCCAGGGCCGGATGAGCCTTGGCGAACTCCGATGCCAGGTCGCGCAGATTGGACAGCTCCCTCTGGTAGTATTTCTCGATCAATTCAGGCTACTCCTGAACCGTGATATGACCGTCCGGATTGAGCACGGTCTCGAAAACCACGGGCATTTCCTTGTCTTCCACCCGAACCCTGGCCGTCAGCTTGAAGGCGATCATGAACGGCCTGTCCGGTCGCGGCTCGAAATTCACTTTCACATTCACCAGGCGTGGTTCATATTTGCCGATGACCTTGCCGATGGCGTCCTCGATTTCGGGCAGGGAGTCCGTGCCAAAGGAGCTGGCAATGCTGGAGAAGTCTGGCACGCCGTAGTCCGCGGCAATAAGTGCGCTGCCCTGCCGCGTATTCAGGATCTTGGCCATGTGATCCAGAACCGAAGAGATGGCGATTTTCGGATCCGTCTCGCCGCGCCAGTCCGGGTCCTGTTCAATGGCCCGCAAGCGTTCCAGAAGTCGTTTCTCGCGCATCGCTCCTCAATGGGTTCAGTAAGACCTATGGTAACTGGTCAGCATGCTGCCGCCCTGCGAATGGTATCAGAGTCGGGGTCGGTATCGCAGGCAGAGCCATGTGTAGATCTTCTCAACATTTTTCGAACCGATTCCGACCCCGACACCGACCCCGATGTCGGAGGCAGATCGCACAACATGTACTGAATAGTTACTCAACTTTGCCCCATGATCCTCAACCCATCGAAACTTGAACGGGCACGAAGAGTCATGTCTCCGCTCTTCGTGCCCTCCACGGCCAGGAACAGGGGACTGCGTCGGCAGTCAGACTACTTCTTCCAGTCGTCCGCGTACTCGATGTTGCCGTCGTTGTATGTCCAGGTGATCTTGGAATAGGTCATGGAGACCTCCTCCATGTCGTGATAGGGCTTGTTTTCCGGGAGAAAGGTCAGCGGGGTGTGCTCTCTCATGCTGACGATGATCGCCGACTCCATCTTGATGGTGTAGAATTTTTCCTCGGTTCCGTCGTCCTTGATCCGGTAGTAGTCCAGGGTCACCTCGCACTGTTCGCCGGTGCAGCAGGCCATGAACAGCTTGGGGGAAGCCTGGTCCTTGTGCTTGGTGATGGTGAAGGGGTGATGGATGCGCTGTCCCGTGGGCAGGCCGGTATGGGTGTCCTTGGGGATCTCCACCAGGTGATCCGAGCCGTACACCAGAATCTTGTCCTTTTTGTCCCCGCCCTGGGCGCAGTCGCCCTTGATTTCCCCTTGGGAATTGCCCTTTACCGCCATGTAAGCCGTCATTGCCATGGTTCCGACCTCCGGTTGAACGAGTTAATCAGGATTATTATTCCTTATCCAATTTGCCGACCAGGGAAAGAGTGAAGCTGGCGCCCATATATTTGAAGTGGGGTCTGGCTTTCAGGCTGACCGAATACCAGCCGGGGTCACCGGCCACGTCCAGGACCTCGACCTGGGCCATGCGCAAGGGCCGCTTGCTGCGGGTGGTGGGATCGGGGTTGTCCATTTCCGTGACATATTGGCTGATCCATTTGTTCAGCTCCCGCTCCAGATCCACGCGCTCCTTCCAGGTGCCGATGTTCTCGCGTTGGATCACCTTGATGTAGTGGGCCAGACGGTTCATGACCATCATGTAGGGCAGCTGGGTGGAGAGCTTGAAGTTCAGTTCCGCGGCCTTGCCCTCCGGGGTGTCCGGAAAAGTCTTGGCGGCCTGGGCTGAATTGGCGGAAAAAAATGAGGCATTGTCCGAACCCTTGCGCATGGTCAGGGCGATAAAGCCCTCTTCGGCCAGTTCGTATTCCCGGCGTTCGGAAATCAGGACCTGGGTCGGGATCTTGGTCTGGGTCTGACCCATGGCCTCGAACTGGTACAGAGGCAGGTTGTCCACCTCGCCGCCGCCCTGGGGGCCGATGATGTTCGCGCACCAGCGGTACTTGGCAAAGCTGTCCGTGAGCCGGGAGGCAAAGGCAAAAGCCGTGTTCCCCCAGCAGAAATGCTCGTTCTCCTCGGCCTGTTCCTTGAATGTGAAGGATTTGGCCGGAACCGTGGTCGGCGAGTAGGGCAGGCGCAGCAGGAACTTGGGCAGGGTCAGCCCCACGTAGCGCGCATCCTCGGATTCCCGGAAGGAACGCCACTTGGTGTATTGGGGCATCTCGAAAATGGAGTGCAGATCCTTGAGGTTGGGAAGTTGCTCCCAGGTGTCGATGCCGAAAAAATCCTTGCCCGCCGCGGCAATGAACGGGGCGTGGGCCATGGCCGAAACCGAGGCGACATACTGGAGCAGGGATACGTCCTGCGGGCCTGGACCGAATTCGTAATTGGCCACCATGGCCCCGATGGGCTGCCCTCCGAATTGCCCGTATTCCGCGGTGTAGACCTGCTTGTACAATCCGGATTTGACCACTTCAGGAGCATCCTCGAAATCCGACAACAAGTCCTCCTTGGACACGTTGATGAATTCCAGCTTGATGTTCTGGCGGAAATCCGTGCGGTCCACCAAAAATTTCAGGGAACGCCAGGAACTTTCCAGTTGCTGAAACTGCCCGTCGTGCATCACCGCGTTGACCTGGGCCGAGAGCTTCTGGTCGATCTCGGAGATCATGTTATCCACCAGCGCCCCGGAAATCTTGGCATCGGTATTGCGCTCAACTATTTGGCGCAAAAAAGCCTGCAGTCCGGTCTTGGTCAGGGAGTAGCCCTCGTCCGTGGGTTTGACCTTGGAAGCTTCGACAATTTCATCCAGGAGGTTGACCTCCCCGGGGGTCTGCGCGGCTTCGGCCTGCTGCGCTTGAACCTGTTCTTCAGCCATGACTTTTCTCCTTACTCCTCGATTCCCAGTTCCTTGAGCAATCTGGCACGCGCCCCTTCATCCTTGACCATCTCCTGGACCTTTTTGCGGAAATCCGGGACGTTGGCCAGCGGGCCCTTGAGCGCCTTCAAGGCCTCGCGCAATTCCATGAGCCTGGCCAGTTCAGGAATCTTCCGGACGATGGCGTCCGGTTCGAAATCCTTCATGCTGTCGAACTTCAGGTTCACGGCCATCTGGTCATCGTCCTGGCCGGAAAGCTTGTTGGGCACGTTCAAGGTCAGTTCCAACCCCTGGCCCTTGAGGACATCATTGAAATTGTCCTTGTCGATGGATATCGGGTTGCGATCCTCCAGCATCCGATCGTCGGCTTTTTGGGTAAAATCGCCCAGAATGACCATCTTGAGAGGCAATTCCACCTCTTCCTTGGCATCTCCCGTGGCTGGGCGATAGACGATGTTCACCCGCTCCTTCGGAGCTATGGATCCTTCCTTTGGCATTTCAGACCTCCTCGTCGCTGAGAATGAGCGATATCTTCAAACAGTTTATGCCGTGCTACTCCTCATCCGCGATTGCGGTTTGCCCTGATTTTTGAATTTGCTGTATCTACGGATTTCGAGTCACCGGTCTCTTGCGTGAAAAAGTGCAGCATTTGGTGCTTCAGATTTATGCAAATTCGATGAACAATTTTTGTCAGGCAAGGGATGTCAAATCAGAACAAGACGGACCATTTCATGCCCTGCAACGTCAGCGGGTCAGCAATGCCCGCCTGCCTGCCTCGTTATAGATGCAGCGACAACTTTCTTCATTGCGGCACACGAATTTGATGCGAATATACATTGGCAAATCTTCATAAACCATTACGCTTCGCAAAACGAGAAGTCAACAAAACCGCCAATATTCATAGGGTTGATATGTTCTGACGATGGGATACGCTCTTCTGGCCGGATCGAAACGCCCTCGCCTGCCTCGCTACATCAAAACCATGAGCAAAATAAACAACAAACTTTGCCCCTTGCTTTGGCAAAGGCTTGATGAAGATCCAAGGCTCGGTTAGATGTCGATACAAATAGTGAGACCCAAACCTCAGTGTTTCAGGAGGTCAGCTGAAAATAATTGCCATACCAGCAATCAGTCACACAAGTTTTGGCTGAAAGAATGATCTTTTGATTGGGGAGATTGAGAGGGATATGGCTGCAAGGTACCGGCTTATAAGGCAGAAAGGTTTGACCGAAAGAGGCCGGTTGCCGTGCCGTCCGGGACGGCTTTTGCATGCCGGGTGGCGCAATTCTGCATTGTCGCGGCTCATCAATGCTTTAGATGCACATAGGCAGCACATATCCGAGTTGGATCATGAAACGAGTCGATGATTTCACACAGCGAAGGCGATGCCGGATATCCAGATATTCCTGGATTTTACCCTTGCATGAATGTTCGAGTAGTTGAGGATGCCTTGAGTAACTGCTCAAAAACTTGTGGCAGTCTATGGGATAAAACCCGGGAGCGCCGCACCCCAGTGCGGCAACGGTCTAACGCACTCAGGGCAAATTCCGCCTGGAGCATGGCCCCCGCAGCTTGGCCACGAAACTCCGCGTCGACGGGAATCCTTGCGCAAGAAACCTCGTCGCCCGATCTTTTTGGTTTACTGCCTTGAACATCTCAAAACATGTCATGCGGGAAGATTCAAAGCCGCGGAAGGATGCAAACGGGCGATGCGGGCGGTCAATTCCCGGGATATGGTCAGATTTTTTTCCCCACCGAGTCCGACAAAGGCCTCCTGACAGCCCTGGAGCGCCTGGACTGCCAGAACCGGATCCCAGGTTTCCAGCCCCCGAATCTCGATTTCCCCCAGCAGTTCCTCCGCCAGGGCAGTGGCCAAGGCAAACCTGCCGGCTCGGCACATGAATGCTACCTGAAGCATGCGCAAACGCATTGCGACAGGACCGTTGCGCGTAGTTTCCCTGGCTTTGGAGAGCACATCCAGCGCTCCGGCTTCATCTTTTTTGACAAATCGGGATTCAGCCTGCTCACGAGCCGTTTGCACAAGCCCGTCCTGTCTTGAGGTCTCGCCGGCCTGCTCAGGGCCATGATGACCTTGCGTCGCAAGTGAATTAATCCAGGCTCGGGTCTCCGGGTCGGCAAACGGCGTTCCGTCGGCAAAACAGAACTGCTCCAGCCCCCGGAAGCGCTGCACCAACGCCTGCGTCTCACCGCGGACGACATCCGCGGCCGCTGCGAATTCATCGCCAAGACCGGCCAGGGCCTTGGCAATAATGCACTGCAAATCCAGCCAAAAAATGGAGCCGGGAAAATGGCTTTCCGCCTGCATGGCGGCTTCACGCAGTTTGCCGTCGCTGAGCTGTTTGTGGAGCGCAGTCTTGATGATCGTGTCCGGTGCGGGGATCATGGTCAGCCCGCCCTGGGCCGGGGGCAGGGCCTTCAAATTGATCCAGGCTGCCATACGGGTTGCTTTCCAGACCCAAGGATCAGCAAGATTTTCAGCCCGCCCCAGGATGGCGAAATTGACTGCTGCTTCGATCAAAACCTTGCGGGCGGCATTGACATTCTCCGGCAAGATTCCGCGTTCAGATCCTGCCGGCGCAGTTTCAGACCGGCCCTGTTCCGTCGGCTGCTTCTTCTGCACGGTATTGTGATCATCCGACTGATCCGTTTTCTCGGACAAGTTGCCCTGTTGTTCCATTTCCTGCGGGTCGCTCCGGGGCGAACGTTCCACAGGTAAACGGTTCAGGGCGTTCAGCAGATCCCGCATGGGCGGCAGGTCCGGCATGACCTGACCAAGAACCTGGTCAAGAGCCTGCACGTTCTCAATGATCCGCTGGTGCAGCTCACGGGGCACGGCCTGGTCGGAGGGCAGCTTCTTTACCCAGACAACGGTTTTTTCCTGCCACCAGGAAAATGCGTTCATCCTGCCCCGCAGGCGGTTTTTGGGAGGAAATGCATCTTCCCAAAAGGTGTCGACCATGTTCCGCAAGAACTGTGTCCCGGAGGCCAACCCCTCCAGCCCGGCGTCGTGCGTCAGCCCCACGCACGTATATACGGCAACCAGCAAATCCTTGGACTTGGCAGCCAGGATGCCTGACCCCAAATCCACAACCCGTTTCCAATTCACATCCGCGATATTTGTCACGGAATTCAATTTATCAATCTCACCCTGAAGCTGGGCATAGTCCGGATCGTAACGGGCATCCTGCCCAGCGGGAGATTCGTTGGAAACAGGTTCTCGACCTAGCTCCTCCAGATGCATACCATTGCTCCTGACGGTGTTTTGCAAATTATTGTCCGAGGGTAACAACTCAGCATATCTCGCAACAAGATTTGGATTGTTCCGGATTGTCTCGATTTTTCGGCATCGCCTGTCTGACTGAGCCAGGATTCGTTCATCGAAGCATTGCGGACGGCGCCTTGCATCCAGTCGTTCTGGCTGAGACTATCCCTTCCCAACATATTGCTTGCGCCACTCGTCCAGAAACAGCAGGGCGGTTTCCAGTTCGCTGAGGGTGCCGCTGCGTTGGCGAATGGCCCAGATCAGGTCGGGAAAGCTGACCGATGACCGCAGCTCGAGAGACTGGAGCAGTTGCAGAATATCCTGGCTTAGGTCCGGGGAAAGCTCCGACAAGGCGGAATCATTCAGGTCCGTCTCGGCTGCCGCTTCCTCGAGCGCCCCGCGTTCGCGGATGAAGGCCAGCAAGGTCTCCATCCGGTGCTGATAGGTATGTTCCCGCAGCACCCGTTCCCTGGCTCTGCGGCTCATTTCCAGCCGCTCCTCCGGGCGGGCAAGATAATGATGCACCGCGGCGTGCAGCCCCTCCATGTCCTCGAACACGGCCACCTCCCCGTCCGTGAACAGCTCGCCCAGCAGGGAACGGCGGTCCACCAGCTGAAAAGCCTGGCAGGAGGCCAGCTCAAAGGTCCGGGGATTGACGAAGTCGCCACCGGAGACCATGGGCTCCACCTTCACGCTGGAGTGCAGATTGAGATTGATCCTGGAGGCATTGAATATTTTGACCGCTTCCTCGGCGCTGATGCGCTCTCCCGGGCGCTGCAGGAGCGGGGTCAGCGCGCCGTGAGCAGGCCAGTCGTTGCCCCAGATCTTGAAATCCAGGGACAGGAACTGCCGGAAAGCGGCCAAACGGTTCGGATATCCGGCGCCCAGAAAGGAAATGTCCGCGCCGTAACGACGCTGCTCCACGGCGGAGAGTTCCAGAGGTCGATGGAAATTCGGATCCGCGGCCAAGGGCAAATACAGCGCATTTTCCTGCCCCAGCTCCGCGAGCATATCCAGAAACGACGCCTTTTGAATGACCGCGAAAAAGTCGTAATGCCGGGCAAAGGCCTTCCAGTAGGGAAACACCTGAAAGTCCTCCACGAACCACATGGCCGTGGGCACCTTGTCCCGGCGCAGGCGCTGCAAAGCCTGGCGGCTCAACGGCGCCTGGGCCAGGGCCAGGACCAGGTCCGGCTGGAACGATTCCACCTTGGCCAGGATGGTCTGGGCCACGACCTGCAGAAAGCTGTTTTCCAGGGATATCAGTCGTTCCGTGGCAATGCGCTGATCCTTCAAGGCCACAAAGGCGCCGTGAAAGGCCGGCGCGTCGAAGATTTCCACGATATGGCCAAGCTCCTTCAGGGCCTGGGCGCAGTAGCGGCCAATGGGCAGGGAGCCGCCGTACATGGGGAGAACCGTGAGAATACGCAGGGAATGGCTCATGTCTTGTCGATCATCCAGTCGGTTTCGTGATACAAGGCGAAGGCGGATTCCTGTTCCAGGGCCGGGTTGCGCGGCGGCATCCGCAAACAGTGGGACCGGAGCAGTTCCCGCCTGCCCAGACGCGGCCCCTGTTCAGGCAGCTCACCCGCGAGGATATTGAATTCAACCCCGAAGTCGTCCAGCCCTGTCCGCAGCAGGCAGAGCGCCTCGGGAAGCGGCCGACGATCATCTCCGCTGAGACGGGCCAATACCGCTTTGTCCGCGAACGGCTGGATACAGGCCGTGGCACGCGGACAGTTCTCCGACTCCAGGCAGGGGGCACAGGATTCCACGGCCTGCCAGACATGGTGACCCTCGCCGTAGGGGCCTGTTTCGAAACACCAGGCCGAAGAAAGAAAAAAGGCCGTGACCGGGATTCCCAGGTGCGCCGCAAGGTGCATCGTTCCCGTATCCGGAGTCAGCAGGAGGTCCAGCCCCTGGACAACATCGCACAAGGCCGCCCAGTTCGTCTTGCCTGTGAGATCCTTCAGCCGGCTTTGGGTCGTCGTGGAGAGATGGTTCCGAAGCTGTCTGGCGGCTGAATGCTCGACCTGTGTTCCCAGCAGATGGATCGGTCCGTCCGATCCGGCCGCGGCCGCCTGCACAAGACGGCCAAGCACGGGAATGGGCAGACTGCGCCGGGCATGCCGCCCGGCCATGACCACGCCCAGACCGCCGCCCCTGGGCCGGGCAGGAGGATTCACCAGTTCCGGCGCCAGGGCAGGCTGAAGAAAGTGGCCCCAGTAGTCCATCAGATTCAAGGGATTGGCGAGCCGGTTGGCACTCAACCGGAAAACCGTCTCCGGCCAAGGCCCACGAAGGGTCTGCCCATGGTGCCAGTGATAGCCGATGACCTGCTCCGGAGCGAAAAGCCCGGCCAGGACATGGTTGCATCCGCCATGGTTGCAATTGAAGACACGGTGAAAATCAGCACCTTTCCAATCCGCGAAGATCGTCCTGCAGGTGCGGAGCAGAACGTGCGGATCGAACCGGGAACCATGCACCGGCAGACCGTGAATCCGGACATCGGGATAAAGCAGCCCGGCCAAATCGGCCAGACCTGCATCCACGGCCAAATGCACCTCATTCTCCTGGTCCGCGCACAACCCCCGGATCAGCCGCTTCGTCTGAACGATGTCCCCGAACCGGGCCAGTTGAATGACCAGATATCTGTTCATGATGAATCGTGTTTGGTCGAGAGCCTGCCTGTTGAGTGCCCGCCTCAGGGTCTTGATGCAGCGGGCAGCCTGCATGTGTTTTTCGCCTAACGCCATTACCGCAGAAAGTCGAGCTTGTTCCGGAGTTGCGGCATGGGGGACGGGGTGGTAGACGCACAACTTTACGACAAATTCAAGGACAGAGGATTGCCATGCTTGACGCGAAATTTATTCGTCAGTCTTCGGAACGCGTACGCAAGGCCCTGGAGGATCGCGGGGCCGATATCGACCTGGATGCTTTTCTGGCCATGGAGGAGCGGCACCGCTCATTGCTGCAGGAAGTGGAAACAGGCAAGGCGCGGCGCAACCAGGCTTCCGCCGAGGTGGCCAAGCGCAAGCGGGCCAAGGAAGACGCGTCCGCTCTGATGGACGAACTTTCCGAGCTGTCTCAGAGGATCAAGTCTCTGGATACCGAACTGAAATCCCTGGAGCAGCAAGTCCAGGACTGGCTGCTCAGCGTGCCCAACCTGCCGCACGAAACCGTTCCTTTCGGACGCAGCGAAGCCGATAATCCCGTTCTGCGCACCTGGGGCGAGCCGGCTACGCCGGATTTTGCCCCCCTGGAGCACTGGGAACTGGGCACACGCCTGCAGGGGCTGGATTTTGAGCGGGCCGCGAAAGTCACCGGAGCCAGGTTTGCCCTGATGACCGGCTGGGCCGCCAGGTTGGAGCGGGCACTGATCAACTTCATGCTGGATCAGCATACCCGGCGCCATGACTACCTGGAAGTCCTGCCGCCGTTCATCGTGAACAGGGACAGCATGACCGGTACCGGCCAGCTGCCCAAATTCGCCGACGATCTCTTCAAGCTGGAGGAGACCGACTACTTCCTGATTCCCACGGCCGAGGTTCCCCTGACCAATATCCACCGGAGCGAAATCCTCGGCGAGCACGACCTGCCCCTGGCCTATGCCGCCTACACGCCCTGCTTCCGCTCCGAGGCCGGTTCCTACGGCAAGGACACCAAAGGGCTGATCCGGCAGCATCAGTTCAACAAGGTCGAGCTGGTCCGGTTCACCCATCCCGATTCCTCCTACGACCAGTTGGAACTGCTCCTCGGACACGCCGAGGCCATCCTCCAGCTCCTGGAGCTGCCGTACAGGGTGATCACCCTGTGCACCGGTGATATGGGTTTTGCGGCGGCCAAGACCTACGACATCGAAGTCTGGCTGCCCGGCCAGAATGCCTTTCGGGAAATCTCCTCCTGTTCCAACTTTGAAGACTTCCAGGCCCGGCGCGCGAACATCCGGTTCAAGCCCGCCGGCGGCGGAAAGAATCTCTTCGTGCACACGTTGAACGGCTCGGGACTGGCCGTGGGACGAACCGTGGTGGCCATTCTGGAAAATTGTCAGCAAAAGGACGGCAGTCTGGTCATCCCAAAGGTGTTGCGGCCCTTCATGGACGGGAAGGAAGTCGTGGAGCCTCGATGATTGCCGCCCCCAGGGCACGACGGGCGCGGCGGGCGCGGCCCCAGTAAGCCTCCTGCGGCACCAGGCAATTGCAACAGCAAAGGTGTGAACTGAAAACATGTATGCCATCGAAGCGGAAAACGTGGGGAAGCGCTACTATGTCCAGAGCATCGGGCAACAGACGTTGTTCAGCACCCTTGCCGGAGCCTTCAAGGGCGGTTCGAGGCAGGAATTCTGGGCTCTGCGGGGCCTGAACTTCAAGGTGCGCAAGGGCATGACCGTGGGCGTGGTCGGCCCCAACGGCTCAGGAAAAAGCACGCTGCTCGGCCTCGTGGCCGGGACCATTACGCCCACCGAGGGCGAAATACGCACCCATGGCCGAATCTCGTCCCTGCTGGAACTGGGCGCGGGTTTTCACCCTGATCTTTCCGGGCGGGAAAACGTGTTCCTGAACGCATCCATTCTGGGCATTCCCCGGGACTATGTCCTGAAACGCTTCGACCACATCGTGGATTTCGCGGGCCTGAGGGACTTCATCGATACGCCGGTGAAGCATTACTCCAGCGGCATGTACGTGCGGCTGGGATTTGCCGTAGCCGTGGAGATGGATCCGGACATCCTGCTCATCGACGAGGTTCTGGCCGTGGGTGACGCGGCGTTCCAGATGAAATGCCTGGACCGGGTCCGGCAGTTCCAGAAAAAGGGCAAGACCCTGTTTCTGGTTTCCCACGCCCTGGAAACCGTGGGCGAGTTCTGCGACGAGGTCATGCTGATCCATGACGGCCGCTTGCTGGACCAGGGCGATCCATCAACGGTGATTTTGAGTTATCTGAAGTCGTACATGGTGCGCATCGGCATGCTCAACGTGGAGGAACACGGCACCAAGGACGTGGAGATCGAGGAAACCCTGCTCCTGGATGAATCCGGCAAGGAGACGAACATTTTCGAGGCAGGGCAGGAAATGATCGTGGAAGTTCATTACCATGCCAGGAAACGGATCGAGATGCCGGTTTTCGGCTTCAACATCAAGACGGGCAACGGAATCTACGTTTTCGGCTCCAACACCCAGATCGCCAAAACATCTTTGGAGTTCATCGAGGGCCGCGGCGTGATGCGCCTGCGCATTGCCCCGCTGACCCTCAAACGCGGCAATTTCTTTCTCTCTCTGGCCATCCACTCCTGGGACCATACCGTCCAATTCCACCGCCGCGAGGACTGGTACCCCTTCATCATTCGCGATGCCAGCGAGTCTCCGGGCCTGGTGCACCTGAACACGACCTGGAAGCTGGAGCCGGAACACGCCGAATAGAATCGCCGCCAGATACGCATCGAAGATTTCCTGATCCATTAGACAGCCAGCCCCTTGTGTCTTACAAATCATCCATGACCATACTGAAGACACCCGCGCGCTACGCCCTGGTTTCCGTGGCCGCCTCGTTGGTGACCATGGCCCTGAAATTTTGGGCTTTCTGGATGACCGGCTCCGTGGGCATCTTTTCCGATGCCGCCGAATCCGTGATCAACCTCGCGGCAGGGCTGGTCACGTTTACAGCGCTGATCCTCGCGGCGCGTCCCGCGGACAAGCGGCATACCTATGGGCATGACAAGGCAGAGTACTTTGCCAGCGGCGTAGAGGGCACCCTGATCCTGATTGCAGCCGTGGCGATTTTCTACACGGCCCTGCAACGGCTGTTCGCGCCGGAACCCCTGATGAGCCTGGGGCTTGGCGCCGTGGTGCTGACTGTCGCCGCCTTGATCAATCTGGGTGCGGCCCGGCTTTTGTTGCACGGCGGCCGCAAGTTCGACAGCATCGCTCTGGAAGCGGACGCCAGGCATTTGATGACCGACGTCTGGACGTCTTTTGCCGTTATCCTGGGCGTTGCGGTGATCATGGTGGCTCCGGAAGAATGGGTTTACCTTGATCCGCTGATCGCCATGGCCGTGGCCGTGAATATTTTGCGTTCCGGAGTCGACCTGCTGCGCCGTTCCTGGTGTGGCCTGATGGACCACACCCTTCCCGCGGCCGAGATCCAGATCATCAAGGATGCCCTGCAACAGCAAGCGCCGGACGCTCCCTTTCACGGATTGCGTTCCCGTAAATCCGGCTCAAAGCGCTTCATCGACGTCCATTTGCTGATTCCAGGAAAATGCACGGTGAAGGAGGCACATGATCTGTGCGACCGCATTGAAAAACGTGTTGAATCGCAGCTGGACAATGCCTTTTTGACCATTCACGTGGAGCCGGTGGAAGACGTTTCTTCCTGGGACGGGCACTGCATCGGCGGCGTAGCCAATGACGGATCGGATCAGGAGGCAAAACCAGCCAAGAACTATTCATAACCACGGAGGACGACATGGAGTTCGGACGGATGATCCAGCTTGCCGGCGTATTGGGAGTTCTTGGGCTGCTCGGTTTTTTCAAGCCCATGTTCAGTGCCTTTTCCGCCTTTGCCGCCTTTGGCGCCTGGGGGGCTCCAGGACGGTGGCGCTGGCTCGGATACTTCGGCTTTCTCGGCTTTCTCGGCCTGCTCGGATTTTTCCGCTAACGCATGCTTTGGGCTCTGCTCGCCCTGGGCACGGCTTTTTTCGAGGCCGTCAAGGACACGCTCAGCAAACGCCAGTTGGTGCTGGGCGATGAATATCTGTTGGCGTGGTCGTACTGCGTCTTTGGATTGCCCCTCACCGGTCTCTATCTCATGTGGGACGGCATCCCGCCTATCGGGGACGACTTTCTCTGGGCGCTGTTCCTCGGAGTCGGCCTGAACATGGTGGCCGTGACTCTTTATATGAGGGCGATCAAATCTTCGGATCTTTCGTTGACACTGCCCATGCTTACGTTCACTCCGCTGTTCATGCTGGGCACCTCGCCGCTGATCCTGGGAGAATTCCCTGAGCTGCGCGGGGCGATGGGCATGCTCCTGATCATCACCGGGGCCTACGTGATGCATCTGGGGCGCCAGGCGCCGGGTCTCCTGGCTCCATTTCGGGCCTTATGGGACGAACCGGGCCCCAGGATCATGCTGCTGGTGGCCTTTTTGTGGAGCTTTACGGCCAATCTGGACAAGGTTGGCGTGACCAACTCCTCCCCCGCCTTCTGGCTCTTTTGTTTTTTTATCGCCATGAGCCTGGGCCTCCTGCCGGTGGTGCTGCTGAAATCGCACCGTCCGCGGCAGCAACTGCGCCGTAATTTCAAAGCCCTCTCTCTGGTGGGTCTGTTTGGGGCCTTGGCTCTGGTCCTGCAGATGTGGGCCATTACCCTGACCTTGGCAGCCTATGTGGTTTCCATCAAGCGCATGAGCGTCGTCTTTGGCGTTTTTTTCGGCCACTTCGTTTTCGGCGAGAAAGACTTGGGGCGACGAGTCGCCTGCGCCGCCTTGATGGTGGCTGGAGTCGCCTTGATCTCCATAAACTAGATTGAAGCGAAATTCCTCATCCGTTATCCACATTATCTCCACGTTTTTCATCGAAATAAGATGTCTGTATGTCGGACATGCTTTACCTTTATTACATTTCTGTGTACCTGAGCACTCAGTCACAGTATTCTAATGCTTTCATGAGGGAGAAATGATGTCGCAAAAATCTGCAAAAGATCACAAGTCCGCTCCGGAGCAGGGGCCGATTCCGGATAAGGGTCTGACCGATAAAATTGAAGCGGAAATCGGCGCCCAGTCCAGACAATTTTATGACAAGCTTGTGGAGCACTGGCAAAAGTTTGCCGTTGCTGTTGCGGCGCTGGTGCTGCTGATTTCCGGAGCCGCGGGCTGGGGCGCCTATCAGGAAAGGCGGCTGGCCAACAGCGAACAGGCTCTTGATCAGGTGTTGCTGTCAACTCAGGGCACGCAGCGACTCAATGCCCTTATGGAAATCGAAGGACGAATGGTCAAGCCCCTGTTGCCCCGCCATCATCTGGAGACGGCCAGGACGGCCCAGGAGGTTCAGAACTGGGCCACGGCACTGGAGTACTGGAATCAACTAGCGGCGCTGACCCCGATCAACTGGATGACCACGGCTCGACTCGGTCAGGCCACGGCTCTGCTGCACCTTGGTCAGGCCGGCGAGGCCGTGACGGAATTGCAGTCATTGCGCAACAGCGTTTCGGAAGAGTTCTTGCCCATTGTCCTCTGGCAGCTGGCCGAAGCGGCGGAAGCAGCCGGGAACTGGGAAACAGCCCTGAACACCTATGACGAACTCAAGGCTCGCGGCGCCACTCAACATGCGGAATTCCTTGAGTTCCGGAAGACCAGAATTCGTCAACAAATGGCCCATGAAGCATCATAAAAAGTAAACCCTAACTGTTACTGAACAGGAATTGCCATGGACTTACTACTTACAGGACAAGCGGGAGAAAAACATCTCCTATTGGGCAATGAGGCCATTGTCCGCGGCGCTTTGGAGGCAGGCATCAACTTCATTGCATGCTATCCGGGAACGCCGTCTTCCGAAGTGCCGGACACTTTCTTTCGCTTGAGCGAGAAGGGTTCTTACACTTTTGAATACTCCGCCAATGAAAAGGTGGCCCTGGAGGTCGGCATCGGCGCCACGGTGGCCGGCGCATTGACTCTGGTCACCATGAAGCATGTCGGCGTGAACGTCGCGGCCGACGCATTGATGAGCGTGGCCTATTTCGGTTCGCCCGGCGGCCTTGTGCTGCTCAGCGCCGACGATCCCGGTTGCCATTCCAGCCAGAACGAACAGGACAACCGCTACTATGCCCGCCTGGCCGGCCTGCCCTGCCTGGAGCCCTCCTGCGCCCAGGAGATGAAGGACATGACGAAAACGGCCCTGGAACTGTCCAGAAAGCACGAGCAGCCGGTCATGCTGCGCACCAGCACCCGGGTGAACCATCAGCGCGGGGAAGTGGTTTTCGGCGACATGCGTGAACCTCTTCAGGTCAGTGAGTTTGTCACGGACCCGCGGCGCTTCGTCATCATCCCCGCGGTAGCCCGGGCCCGGCACAAGATTCTGCTGGAAAAGCTGAAGCAATACCGGGAGGAAGCCGAGAATTCGCCTTACAACACCGTCTCCGGTCAGGGCGAGGTCGGCTGCATTGCCTCGGGGATCAGCCGGGCCTATCTGCAGGACGCACTGATGGACCTTGACCTGAAGGACAAGATCCGGGTCCTGGAGCTGGGTTTTTCGTACCCACTGCCCGAGCGGATGATCGAGGACCATCTCCGGAAGCTCTCCAAGGTAATCATCGTTGAAGAGGGCGAGCCTGTTCTGGAAACCGAAATCCGGGCCATGGCGCAACGACTTGGCCTGTCCCTGGAAATCCATGGCAAGGGAGAGCATCTGCCCCTGTTCGATGAATACTCCTCCCTGATTCTCAAGCAGGCCCTGACAGCGATCCTGGATCTGCCGGGCGGGATGGCCGCCTCCTGTCCCACGCCCCAGCAACTGCCCATGCGGCCGCCGAACATGTGCCCGGGCTGTCCGCATCGTTCCGTGTTCTACAGCGTGCGCCAGGTCTTTGGCGATGATGCGCTCTATTCCTCGGATATCGGCTGTTACACCCTGGGTGTTCTCCCGCCGCTACGGGCCGCGGACACCTGCGTCTGCATGGGTGCCTCCATCTCCACAGGCTCGGGTCTGGCCAAGGTCAGCGGACGCACCGTGGTCGCCTATATCGGCGACTCCACCTTTTTCCATTCCGGAATCACGGGGTTGGCCAATGCCGTCTACAATCAGCGCGACATGCTGGTGATCATCCTGGACAACAAGACCACGGCCATGACCGGCCAGCAGCCGCATCCCGGCGTGGAACACAGCTTGCTGGGGCCCAATCCCGCAAGAGTGGACATCCTGGCCCTGGTCAAGGCCTGCGGCGTTGAACACGTCCTGGTGCAGAACCCTCTCAACCTGAAGGCCACCAAGCAGGCCCTGGAAGAGCTGAAAGCGCTCTCCGGCGTCCGGGTGCTGATCACCGAAGAGCCCTGCCCGCTCTTTGCCCGCAGAGCGCTGGGCCGGAAACGCGCCGCCGTGGCCGTGGTGGAGGAAGGTTGCGATGAGTGCAACGAATGCATGGACCATCTGGCCTGCCCCGCTTTCTACGTTCAGGACGGGAAAATGGCCATCAGCGAGAGCCAATGCAACGGATGCATGTTCTGCGTTCAGATCTGCGATCACATCAAACCCCGGAAAAGGAGCTGACCATGTCCCGCATGAGAATTTTTTTTACCGGCGTGGGCGGACAGGGCACGGTCACGGCAACCCGGCTCCTGGCCCAGGCCGCTCTGGATGAAGGCATCCAGGTCGTATCGGGCGAAGTGCACGGCATGGCCCAGCGTGGTGGTATCGTCGAGTCCACCGTGCTGATCGGCGGCTATGTCAGTCCGCGCATCAGCCCCGGTGAAGCGGATGTCCTGCTCGGCTTCGAACCCTTGGAAACACTGCGCGCACTGGCCTACCTCGCCCCTGGCGGCCTGATCCTGAGCAGCAGCGACCAGTTGCCGCCCATCAGCGTGACCTGCGGCCGCGAAAAGGCTCCGTCGTTTGAGGACATGGAGCGCATGGTCAGGGAATGCACAAGCAATGTGCACTTCCTGCCCTGCCAGCGCCTGGGCTCCGAGGCCGGATCATTGCCAGCGGGGAATCTCGCCCTGCTGGGCGCGTTGTGCGCCCTGGACCGCCTGCCTTTCGGCCTGGAGAGAATGGAGAAAACCGTCTCCTCATCCATAGCCCCGAAACTGGTGGAAGCAAACATCAAGGCCCTGCATCTCGGCGCGCAAGCCGTACGTAGCTGAACGCGATGCGCTGATTTCCCGGCCGAAACATGCTGGAAGTCAGTCGAAAATATAAATCCCAAACAGCCGACTGCCGGCTACTGAACTCTCGCTGCTCGACAACCGGCGGTCTTCACCCATGGAAGCAATTCCTGATGAAGACCGCCGGTCCTGTTGCCGAGCCCACCAACACGAACGCCTTCTCCATCCGAACCGTCAAAGGACGCCATGCCATCCCGTGCAGTAACACTGGACAATCTTTCCCTTTGCCTGGACACCTTGAAACAGATTCTGGACCAGATGCAGCCGGATGTGCATCTGGAAACCAGTCTGAAATCGGTGCTCCAAGTCTTGTCCCACAATCTGGGATATGTACGCAATTTCCTGGCCATCTACGATTCCGAAACCCACAGTCTGAAGCTGAGCCTGACCCACGGACCGCAAAAACCGACCCAGGTATCCTATGGCGAAGGACAAGGGGTGACGGGGCAGGTGCTCTCCACCGGCGAGCCGATCATCGTCCCGGTTATCGGAGAGCATCCTGAATTTCTGAACTGGGCGTTCGGGCGAAGCAAGGAGGAAATGGCCAGCCTGGCCTTTGTCAGCGTTCCGGTGGTGCATGAAGAACGAGATGGGCAGGGGCGGGAAATTCTTGGCGTGCTCAGCGTGGATCTGCCCATCGCGCCAATGCAGGTCCTGCAGACCCATTGTCGATTTCTGGAAGTGGTGGCCAGGATTATCGCCCACCGCGTGGCCCGCCTGCAGGAGGACATGGCCAGACAGCAGCACTTGATGGCCCAGGGTCTAGCCATTTACGACGCGGGTTTTTCGCCGAAAAACATTGTTCATGCCTCAAAAAGCATGCGGCTGGTGCTCCAGCAGATCAGTCAGGTCGCCCCAAGCAGAGCCACTGTGCTGCTGCGGGGAGAATCCGGCACGGGCAAGGAACTGCTGGCCGAGGCCATTCATATGGCCAGTCCGCGCGCCGGAAAGCCGCTGGTCAGGCTGAACTGCGCCGCCCTGCCCGCGGAACTGGTGGAGAGCGAACTGTTTGGGCATGAAAAAGGCGCCTTCACCGGAGCGGTGCAGAACAAGAAAGGTCGCTTTGAGCTGGCGCACCAGGGCACCCTGTTTCTTGACGAGATAGGGGAATTGAGTCTGGATGCGCAAGCCAAGGTGTTGCGGGCGATCCAGGAAAAAGAGATTCAGCGCCTGGGCAGCGAGCAGACCATCATCGTGGATACGCGGCTGGTGTGCGCCACAAACCGTCAGCTCGAGGACTTGATTGCCGCCGGACAGTTCCGCGAAGACCTGTTCTACAGAATCAACGTCTTCCCGATCTACGTTCAACCCCTGCGGGAGCGCCGGGAGGACATCCTGCCCTTGGCGGAACATTTCCTGGATACCTTTTCCAAGGAATACGGCCGGCAGATCCGGCGCATCTCCACTCCGGCCCTGGACCTGCTGACCCAGTACCACTGGCCCGGCAATGCCCGGGAACTGCGAAACTGCCTGGAACGGGCAGTGTTGCTGTGCACCGAGGAGGTCATCAGGACGTATCATCTCCCGCCGACCCTGCAGACTGCGGAAAGCTCGGCCACGGACACGGATCTGTCCTTCGGAGAGGCCGTGGCCAAGTTCGAGCAGGAGATCATCGTTGATGCGCTGAAAAAGGCTCGCGGCAACATGCTGCAAACCGCCCGCGATCTGCGCATCAGCTACCGCATCGTGAACTACAAGATCAAGAAATACGGCATCGATCCCAAGAAGTTCGCCACCCGCCCCGTCGCTCCCCAGCCCAAATAACCATCTCTGCTCGTAAACCGCTCAGCTTCAGTGCGAGAAGAGGTTAAGCTGAGCGCAAACTTGTGGCAGGCAGGACCTGGATTCCCTACCTCGCGGGAATGAATGGCCTTGCTTTATGCCAACGTCAGACCAGTCACACCCGCGAAGGCAAGTATCCCGGTTAATTCGGATGAGCCGAGTAGTTACCCCGGCTCATGTTCACGGTATCAGCGAAGCCAGGATCTTGTCATGCGTCAAGGTCAGCAATGCCGGCATGCCGAGAGTTGTTTTCAGGAATTCTTTCATGACCAGGCTTTGCAGGGCATAGTCGGAGTAATGCTCCAACGGATCTTCCTCGGCCAAAAGCCGCTGGAATGAGCGTCTGGAGAGAACGGGGTCCTCTACGCTGATATTGCGTAGATTTTCAATATATGGGCCCAATGTTCGCGACAACTCCAGGCGGTCCATGTCTTGAACATGCCTGGTCATGGCTTGGAATGTTTCGATGTCCGGCAACCTGTCGGACTCCATCAACTTGATCAGGCTTTGAGCATATCGCTGACAGCCCTCGCGGACATGCCCGCTACGCACCATGTTCATCCCGGACCAACCGGCTCTGACCCACTTGAACATGACATGCTGTGAGCGTTCCGGGTCGGATTTGTCAGCGGAAAGGACGGTCACGGAAAATGAATCGAACATATAGGAGTTGACCCAGCCGAGTCCGCCTTTTGTCAGTCCCTCTTCATCCGTATAGAAATAATTCCAGTCCGCATCATCGCCGATGACCACGCCCTTTCTGCCCACACTGGACTGATCTTTCTGTTTGCTGATGGAAAGCAGATATTTTTCGCCGCCATGGTTGACCAGCAAGATCAGCCTGTTGGTCTGATAGGTATAATATCCGCCGGTAGTCACGTCCGGCGTATTCTCTTCCGTTTCCTGACCGTAAACAGGGACCACGGCATTTTCGGGCAAATCATGCCAGAGCGCGGGGATGTCTTCGGAGGGTTGTTCATTCCATTTGCCGACACGAACCACAGATGGATGAAAAATTGAAGGCGGCAATTCGGGGTGATAGAGATATTTCACGATCCGATCCACAGGTGATGCAATAGTGTAGCCGAAGTAGGCGCCTGTGGCTTCATGAAAATTCTCCACTTTCCAGTTGTCGTTGGACAAGGCGGTATTCTTCGCGAAATCAAGAAGTGGCGCCACTTCACCGAGCATGATTTCTCCACGATCCTGGACCCGTTGGACAAGGGCGGCAAGACTCGTGGAAACTGTTTCCGGAAGCTCTTTCTCCATTGAATGGGAAGCCCGAAGAGCTTGAGGATTGAATAAAAAGGCGGTCATGATCATTAAAACCAAAGCCATGGTACAGAAACCGGATCGCTGTAATTCTCGTCGCGTCATGCCGTCGTATGCTCCTCAACTAGAGGTAAAAAAGAAGGACCGTGCGGGCTCGAGCAGGCCAGCAGGTCCTGGACCATAAACTTGCCATGTGCCAAGTGCAAACCAAGTAACAATTATCACCACAAAACAAAAGGCCGCCGCGGTTCGGGTCGGCTGTGCCACTGGCGCTTCGGAACAGGCACGGCAGGTAACTGCTCAATAACTTGTGGCAAGCATGACCTGGATAGCGGAACGCGCCGGCTTTCGCCGGTATGACGTCATCATGCAATGACTAGCCAACTCAAGTCATTCCGACGAAAGTCGGAATCCAGATGTTTTCCTTCGGCATCAAATTGCCCGGTGTTATTGAAGAGTTACCACGACAGGACAAAAAAGAGGATAAACTGATCGCTATTTTTTGACGCCTACCGTGACAGTCGAATAATTCGCTCTGACAGAAAAAATGGCCTAAATGTTCAGCACATACAGACCAAGAAAACTTGTGGCAATCAAAGGATAAATTCCTGGGAGCGCCGCACCCCAGTGCGGCAGCCATGTAATGCACGCAGGGCAAAGTTTCGGCTGAAGCATGGCCCCCCTCGCAGCTTGGTCACGAAACTTCGCTAAAATGGGAATCATTGCACCGGATTCCGTGTCGGCCGATCTTTGAGCAGTTACATTAAAATTTTGTAACTGCTCAGCATCAAAGCAGGAAAAGGTTGCTTTTACATCTTGTGGCAAGCATGATCTGGATTTCCGCCTTCGCGGGAATGACTTGTTTTTCAATGCGTCACCGAGTCCGTCATACCCGCGAAGCCTGTCCTCGTGCGGACGGGGATCGGGTATTCGGTCCACTTGTGCTCGGATGAGCTGAGCCGTTACCTTTTTCTTGAATTTGCTGAATAGATAAAAAAAAAGCCGCTCAAAAGGAGCGGCTTTTTTTGTGAAAAAGTGGCAAGTTAATCGTCAGTATATCCATGTCCCTGCATCATTGGACAATGCATCATGCGGCCCATTCCGTGTACACCCTGGCCTTTGCCAAGGGCACCGGCTCGGATCAAATGACCTTTTCCTCGAAAACACCACGCCGCAAGTCCGTATTCACCCTCAAGATGTCGCCGTACAACTGGGTAATTTCCTGGATTACCTCATTGGCGGCATCCTGATTTGCTTCGGGAGAAGCCAGAAGGACGTCCAGTTCCGCCTGCTTGGCGCGCATGCGCAAGTTGTAATGCATGACTTCCTTGCGGTGGGATTCGATCATGTTCGTGAGAGCCTCACGCTGTTCTTCGGACAGATCTCCAAGAACCGGATGCGCTGCCATACCCTGTGTTTCCTGATCTTGAACTCCATGCTGGTGCTGAGCGAAAACAGGAGCGGACAACAAGGCCAGTACAAGAAGCGCAGCGCTGATGGTAGTGAGTTTTTGCATAACGACCTCCGGAATAGGTTGCGGTTGACAAACGTATGATACGCAGATGAGTTCGCTTCGTGAAAAACGCTGAAAGATAATGACTCAACTCAAGCTGTACATGCCCAGTCTGAAAACTATCGCCATGATCCAGGGCCTTCCCTGTAGACCGTGGACAGTTCCTCGCTGATCACCACCCGTACCTCTTTCTCCCCCTCCTGGAGAAAAACGTTCTTGGCAGGATCCAAGCCTTGATCCAGAGCCAGTTCCTCCCAGTGCTTGCGAACCTTTTCCGCTGCGTCGAGAATTTCTTGATTCTTGGCGGGGAGTTTGATGTGCCGGAATACCGGACTGTAATCGATCATGGTTCCACCTCCTGTTGGCGTTGGGCCGTTGGGCGTCTGATTGTTTTCCTTTTCATAGATTCGTGAATCTTGTTGTCAAGTAATCAGTCGTGTGGCTGCATTACAGGAGAAACAGACCATTCATTACCTGGCGCCCAAGTGGTAAATTGTCAGGAAAAAAACCGGGTGTTCAACTCAGTTGCGGCTAATTGCTATAAAAGTTGTCTTATCGAAAATGGATGTCTACGACCGGTCCACATGAGTTCGGCGGCGGCGAGCAGAGTTGCAGTAACTGGCCAAAGGAGTTTCCTCTCTCAGCCCGGTCCAGGAAACGGGAGTCGAAACGCTCAGTCTCTGCCCCGACAAGATCAAGATTCGCTCGTACTTTCGCAAGGGTGGGAATATCTCCTCATGGCCAACGACACCTTTCTTGGCTTGACCAATTTTAGCGATACCTTGTGTAGGGATTTCGGGACAAATGCCACAGCTCATTCAGCGCTGGGCCGGTGTAGCGGTGCGAGGTCGGTGAAATTCATTGCCCGTCGTGGGGCTCTTCATTCATGAAATCTGAAATCTATAAGATTCTGATGGCGGTTCGTCTGAGTCATAGTTGAAATCAACCATCCTTACATCGTAAACGCCACCCTTCTCAAGCCCCCGAATCTCAAAAAGTCTGACTGTCCCAGATAGATTACATGTTCATATCCAATAACATGCTCCACCAATGCAGCGGGTACCCAGCCTTTTTCGTCATACGTCTTGTTCAAGTTCACAATAGGCCTAATTTCAACCGACGCATTGAAGTGTGATGTCAGCTTTCCCCAAAAAGAGTAGTAATAGATTCGCACCACTACCCTGCCACCGATTTCTAGGAACTCCACCCGTTCGATTGTGGCGATGTGTTTTTTTAGATATCTTTCATCATATTGGTCCTTCTTTTCTTCGGCCTCCCGTACATCATTGAACGCCCTGAGTATTTCTTCTCTTACACCAGCCTGTCGCTCTGTGTCATTCCCGCCTGAAATCCAAGAAACAATAGCGAACAACATGGAAACGATGCTGATTACCAAGCCTACCGTCGTGTATTTGCTTGGGAGGCTCCAGTCTTTCCATTGTTTTCTGCTCGGAATCATTTCTTATCAGCTCACCGGCGCAAGTCGCCTGACAGAGAAAAGACAGCTCGGCGCTGTTTCACTGGCACGGTAAACCTAGTTTGTTGGAAGCATCACTTCTGGTGTTTTCTTTGGTCGAGCAAGTACGCTTGGAGTAGTCGTTCTGACCGTATTATATGCAGAATGTAGACAGTTTCTCCATCGACACGGTAGAATACGCGACATGGAGGAACAACGACTTCGCGATACGATGAGCGAGGGAGTTCCCGAGGTATCTTCCCCGAATTCGGGTAGAATTCGAGTCGCTCGACGCAATCGAAGACCCTCTGGACATACCGAGATGCGGCATGGGGATTGTCGAGCGCGATGTACTCGGCGATCTCATCAAGATCGAGCAATGCGGGCTCAGTCCAGATCAGCCGAGCCATTTCCTCATTTTCTGCTTGGCCTCAGCATTCGAGAAGGTGCGGTTCTCCATCACTGCGCGCTCCCCACGCGCGATTCCCTCCAAAATTTGCATTCGGGCCAGCATGTATTCGTAGGAATCCACGTCGACAAGGTAAGCAGAGGGCTTTCCGTGTTCTGTAATGAGTACCGGCTCGCCCGTCTCGCGAAGCTCGGCCAGCACCCGAGTGGCTTGGCGTTTAAGCGTGGTAACGAGTTCAGTTTTCATGTTGTAATGATACTATTGTGTCACTTCCGCGTCTAGTCATTCTTTCGCATTCAACGCTGCAGGTCCGGAAACTGAGCGCCACTGCTTGAGTTCACAATCTTCTTGAACAGATTATGGCACTTTGTTTCGATGTAACTATTCAGTACATGATGTGCGACCTGCCTCTGACATCGGGGTCGGTGTCGGGGTCGGAATCGGTTTCGAAAAATGTTGAGAAGACCTATGCATGGCTCCGCCTGCGATCCCGATTCCGATACCGACCCCGACTGCGATGCCAAAGTCCGCAGGGCAGTAGCATGCTGAACAGTTACGTTTCGATTTCGAATTAGATATCGATCCGACAGCGCGTGAGACTCGAGAATAATCTTCATTAGCCAGGGCAGACACTCATGGCCTGGGACTCCTGTGCGAGGGGGGGCGATCAATGTCGAAAAAGATTTTTTGACCAGGAAAAAACCGTTGCTTAGGCTCGAGGCCTCCAATTAAACACCACGAAGAGCACGAAGAAAGACGAAAAGGATACACCTGTCGCCGTGCTGCGCATTCGCAAGTATCACACAGACCCCGCCTTCGTATCCTTCGTGCCCTTCGTGGTTAATCATCCTGAACATGGATTAGCTGAGTAGTTGCGCCTCAATAAAAAACGAGCCGGCAACCTTTGAGGTTGCCGGCTCGTTTTTTTGTTGTTTGGAATGGGATCTACTGCATCAATCTGCGCAACTGGTCCACAACCTCTTGGAGCTTGTCCACCGCGTCGCGCAATCCCTGGTTGAAATCAGGGAGTCTCAGGAAAGGCTCGGGTTCGTCTTCCGGAAGCTCCACCACCGGCGCAACCGGAGGCAGATCGCCGACCAGGGCGCTGATGGACGCGTCCAGGGTCTGGTGCATGACCACTTGCCTTGAGTCCGCCAGAATGATCCGGCGCAGTTCCGGAAAGTCGATGGTTTCCGGACGCAGGAAGACCGGTTCGGCGTAGAGGATGGAATCGCCGATGGGGATGACCAGGAGAATGCCCCGGAAGACCTCCGATCCGACCTGGCCCCACAAGGTGAACTGCTCGGAGATGACCGCGTCGTTGTCGATGCGTGCCTCCACCTGGCTGGGACCGTCCACGTGTCTTCCCGTGGGGAAGCGGTACAAGACAAGGTCGCCGTAGTGCTCCCCGTCGCTGCGCGCCGCCATCCAGCCCACGAGATTGTGCCGGTTGATGGGCGTGAAGGGCTGGATCAGCAGAAACTCCTCCCGCTCGGCGCCGGGCAGACGGGCCACGATGTAGTAGGGCCGCAGGATTTCCGTCTGGCCGAAGGAGTGCTGCATGGGCACGGACCACTGGTCTTCCTTGTTGTAGAAGACCACCGGATCTTCCATATGGTACTGCAGAAGCATCTGGGTCTGCACCGTGAACAGATCCTGGGGAAAGCGCACATGACGCCGGAGATATTCCGGCAACTCATCTTGCGACTTGAACAGGTCGGGAAACATGTCCTGATAGGTGCGAATCAAAGGATCGTTTTCGTCGTAGACGTAGTAGGTGATGGTCCCGTGATACGCGTCGACCACGGCCTTGACGCTGTTGCGTATATAATTGAAGCGACGGTCCCAGGGAGTGGAATAGGGGTAGCGGTTCGTGGTGGTGTAGGCGTCCTGGATCCAGAACAGCCGGCCGTCAGCCACCACGGAATAGGCTTCACGATCACGCATCAGGAACGGAGTCACCGTGGCGAAGCGTTCCGGCACGGTGCGGCGGTACTGGATTCGGCTTTCGGGGGTTACCTCGCCGGAAATGAGAATGTTCACGTCTTTGAACTGCCAAGCGTACATCAGACGACGGAAGAAGGAACTGAGCTGAATTCCTCCGTCGCCTTGATAATGCGTGTACACAGGACCGTCCGGGCCGGGAAAGTTGAATTCCTGCATCCGGCTGTTCACGATGAGGTATTCCAGGCTTTTCAGGCCGTAATATATCTCGGGACGCTCCAGGGGGATTTCCCCTGCCGGAGGCAGATCGCGGATGAAGAAGTCCGGTCGGCCGCCGGGCTGGATTTCAGTCACCGGACTCATGGCCACGCCATATCCGTGGGTGAACTGGAGATGGCGATTGACCCAGCGCTGGGCCTCTGCCGGCAGTTTTTCCGCGGAGAGCTCTCGCGAAGCCAGCATGACCTGGCGCAGTTCGTCGCCCACCTGATAGCGGTCCGTATGCACGGCCAGGAAGTCGTAGTAGAGCCGGAAGAATTGAATCTGGTTGTAGCTTTGGAGCAGCGGCCCTTCGTCCCAGAGGCGGATATTCTGAATCGTGCCCTGGTTGGCCTCCAGCGTGGCGTGATCAACCTCGCCTATTGCCGGGTGGCTCATGGATCGGAGCCGGTCCAGGCCGAAAGCCTGGCGCGTATGAGAGATGTTGTTGGCCAGAAACTCGGTTTCCCGGGCCAGTTCGCTGGGCTCGACAAGCAGGCGCTGGACCACGGCCGGAACCAGACTGCCGAGAACGATGTTCAAGCCGAACCATGCGCCCACGGACCAGATCACCAGCTCCTTGCGGTGGGAACGGGCGGCAACGAGCAGCGCCGCGGCGACCAGCAGGGCCACGACGGCCATGAACGCCCTGGAGGGAAGATTGACCAGATTGTCCGTATAACCAACTCCGTAGACCGCGCCCATGGTCGAATAGAGCAGGTCGTAGCGGCTCAGCCAGTGCCCGGCGGCCACCAGCACGAACAGGAACGCGCCCAGGATGGCCAGGTGGGACAGGATCGCCCCCTTCAGGGCGAAGAACTCGCCGCGCAGCATGCTGTTCAGATAGTAGAACGCAGCCACGATGACCATTATCAGGACGGTCAGGCCAACCAGCCAGGAACGAAAGAATTCCAGGGCCGGCAAGGTGAAGATGTAGAAGGAAAAGTCATTGTTGAAGATGGGATCCGTGGTGTCGAAGGGTACCTGGTTCAAATAGCGCAGAACCGTGTTCCATTCCGCGGCGGGACCCGCTGCCAGAAGCAGGGCTGCCACCGCGGCGACGCCGCCCGTAAGCCAGATCAGCACGTTTCTGGCTGCGTTGTAGATGTGTGGCGGTAATTTATGGCCGCCGAGGGGGAACATTCGCCCCGTAACCCGTATGGCTGCTACAATGTTGGGTACGGCAAGGGCCAAAAACAGCAATGCCGCGCCGAGATACAAGGCCGCACGCGTGGAGACGATCTTAAAGAGCACCGCCTCATGGCCGACCTCGCTGAACCAGAGCCAGTCCGTGTAGAAGGACATGGCCCAGTTCAGTCCGGACCAAAGCACGATCAATGCCAGAACAAACAGACCCAGGCGGAGCATGCGATGGAACTTGGAAAAGTCGATCTCTTCGATCTTGAACTGTGAAAACGGGTCCTGAGGACCATGCGGCCCTTGGGGACCAAAAGAGAACAACATCAATGGACCTCCTTGATGGAGATTTTAGGTTAAATTGGACCGAGTTGGTTGGATATGGTTATGTTGCGGTCTTTATCGAATTTTCCTGGAAAAGGCCAGACGAAAGTCTCTTCAATGTGAGATCATCTACTGAAAACCGGAGCGGGAGTGAGGGATGATTATTGGTGCGGGGGTGGGTGGAATGGTTTTGAAGTTAGATTCGATTGCGATTGCGATTGCGATTTCGATTTCGATTTCGATTTTAAATTAAACGTATTCGCTAGAATTGAAAGGGATGCTGTTTGTATCAGCCTGCGGCTTTTACCGAGGGTGCAGGAAGCCGCGTACCAGTATTAGAACGACAAGGCCGGTCACGGCCGCGGACGCGGCCACGGCGCTGAAGCCGTAGGCAACGTAGAGCCAGCCGGACAGGGCGCCGCCCGCGGCATACCCCATGTTTTCGAAGGCCGCGGACAGACTGAGGTAACGGCCAAGATCACTCGGCGGAACCAGTTCGGTCTGCAGGGCTCGAAAAGCGCTGCCTCGGGCAGCCGCGCAACCCATGATCAAGGCGAAAAGAGGGTAGGCGCCCAGAGGCCAGTAGGCCAGCAACGGCGTGACCAGCATGAACATCCCGACACCGAGGGATCCGAAGATAATCAAACCCTGTCGCCCGATCCGGTCAGAAAGTCGCCCCAGGACAACGCTGCTGATAACCACGGCAACCCCGCCAACAGAGAAGACCCAGGCCACATCCTGACTGGAGAACATCAGGGAGCGCTCCATCCATAACGGGAAAAACGGGATGAACAGCCCCATCCCACCGAAGAGGCAAACTCCCACACCGCATGCGGCCAGGAGGCGGGGCGACGACAGGTAGCGCCGATAATCCAGAATCATTGTCGCCCAGGCAATGGACGGAGCGGGATCAAGCCGGGGCAACAGGCGCCAGGTCAGCCACGTCGCTCCGACCATGACCAGGCCGAGCAGGACAAAGGGCAGACGGTCGTCCATGAAGCCGGACAAGAAGACGCCGGCCGGGATGCCCACAATCTGTCCGGCGGCAAAGCCGCTGATGATCCACCCTGTGGCCCATCCGCGATGGGAAGGCGGAATATAATCGCCCACGGCGGCCAGGGTTCCCGTGGTCAATGCGCCGGCAATGGCGCCGGAAAGCACCCGCATGACCAGCATGGCCGTAAAGCTGGTGGCCCACCAGTGCGCGAAAAGTACAAGGGCCAACAGCATGCCGGCCAGGGTCAGAAGTCGGCGGCGCCCCAAGCGGTCGGAAATCGGTCCCCAGAGCAGCGTGCAGACGCCCATGGAGATGCCGTATCCGGAAATCAACCATCCCAGGTGCATCTCCGGCACGTCCAGCCGGATGCTGATGCGCGGCAGCAGCGGCGCAATGAGCATGAACTGGCTCCATGTGACAAAAAGGAGCACCCATAAAACCAGCAGAACCGCCCGGAAGGAAGCTGGATTGAACTGTATTGGAGCTCCGGGCGAAGGACCCGGTGAGGATTCTAGGGGAGGTGACGCGGCGGAAACGGAAGCCGATGATTTAATGGGGGACATGGCGGGATCAGGCTGCAGGAGGCATGGCGACCGTCAATGCCCTTGTCCCGGCCCTGAGCCATGATCCCCCTGGTTCATCGCTGTGATCCATTTTTTGGGATCTGTCGGACCTCAAGCGCAGCAGCGCAGCATCTTCACGCTGTCCTGAAAAAGCACTTCGATCATGTTCGGCTTGATGAACTGCTGGACGTAACCCGGGCCAAAGGTGGCGTGATTGATGACGTCACCGGGCTGGAAGGCTCCGGACATGGAATAGGGCAGCATGTTTTCCTGGGGAATGGTCTGAACCATTTTTTCCCAGTGGGCCGTCACTTCGGGAGACAATTTTTTGGGTGCGACGGCTTTCTTGCCCGTGGCCGCTTTTTTGACGCGAGGGGCCTTAGGCTGGGGTTCTTCCTTGGGAGGACGATACGCATGCTTTCCATTACAAACCTTGCATTGCACTTTTCCAATTTTATCATCAATCATGACCACAACATGGTGGTCGGTTACGGTTTTGCATTTCCGGCAAGCGGACTCCACCGAGCTGCCCGCCTGTATTTGTTCCATGATCATAACAATCCTTTCGGCTCTGCCCGGCGCGGCCGGACTTGGTGAGTAAAAAAAGCCACAAGGAGCAGCACCCTTGTGGCAAGTACGGAATGGTCATTCTATCCGTTTCCAGGGAAACAGGCAATGGCGGGCCGAAAAATACGACAAGACACGATTATTTCATCAATTTTTTCCGCTGGCGGTCTGGGATGCTTGAAGCCTGGCATGGTTGCAAGGTACAGGTTAATCAGCTTTCTGAAATGACACATGATGCTTGGATCATCGCCACGTGCCTCAACCTGTGCCGTCCTTCCTCCAAAGCGGGCTTTGCCCGCAACCCTGTTATCAGTTATTTGGATTTCCTGATAACCGATAACAAACAACTGATAACAATTTCTCGTTTTTTGTGACATCCTTGAAGCAGTAAGTCACTAACCACGGAGGTTTCATAATGGGTCGCGTATATGATGATAATTCCCTTTCCATAGGCAACACTCCCCTGGTGCGGCTGAACCGCATCATTGGGAACAGGAAGGTTCGAGTGCTGGGCAAAGTGGAAGGGCGCAATCCGGCCTATTCCGTCAAATGCCGCATCGGCGCGGCCATGATCTGGGATGCGGAAAAGCGCGGCATGCTGAAGCCGGGGGTGGAAATCGTCGAGCCCACCAGCGGCAATACCGGCATTGCCCTGGCCTATGTCTGCGCGGCGAGGGGCTATGGTTTGACCCTGACCATGCCGGACACCATGAGCATGGAGCGACGTCGGGTACTGGCGGCTTTCGGCGCCAAGCTGATCCTCACGCCGGGCACGGAAGGAATGAAAGGCGCCATCAGCCGTGCCGAGCAAATGGCCGCTGAAGATCCTGAGCGCTGGTTCATGCCCCAGCAGTTCATGAATCCGGCCAATCCGGCGATCCATGAAGCCACAACCGGACCGGAAATCTGGAACGACACCGACGGTGAGGTGGACGTGCTGGTCTCCGGTGTCGGCACCGGGGGGACCATCAGCGGCGTTTCCCGCTTCATCAAGCTCCAGAAAGGCAAGAAAATCCTGTCCGTGGCGGTTGAGCCGGCGGAAAGTCCGGTGATTTCCCAGACGCTGGCCGGACAGGAGCCGCAACCCGGAGCGCATAAGATCCAGGGGATCGGCGCGGGCTTCATCCCGCAAACATTGGATTTGTCGTTGGTGGATCGGGTGGAAAAGGTGGAGAGCGCCGAAGCCGTGGAATACGGCCGCCGTCTGGCCCTGGAAGAAGGCCTGCTCTGCGGCATCTCCTGCGGCGCGGCGGTTGCGGCGGCGGCCCGGCTGTCCTCCACCGAGGAATTCGAGGGCAAGACAATGGTCGTGATTCTGCCCGATGCCGGCGAACGGTATCTTTCCAGTGTGCTCTTTGAGGGAATCGGGTAGCTATTCCCGGATTTCCAGGGCAGCCGCCAGGGCCCTGGCTACCAGGGCGTGTTCCTTGGCGGCCAGAGTCCGGGGATCCAGGCAAAGGGCATCCTGTTCGATCCGTCCCACCAGTGGAGGGTCGGTTTCCAGGAGCCTGTCCCGCAGCATTTCCACGCCCAGATTCGGATTGCTTGGGCGGATGGCCACCAGGGTCGTGGGCAGATCCCGTTCCGGATAGGCCCCGCCGCCCACCCTGGACGCGCCGGGCAACAGCCGAACCTCGGCCTCCCCTCCCAGAACCCGGCGCAGGACTCGGGCCAGCTTGTCGGCCTGGCGTTTCAATTCCTCGGCCGAAGCGGTGATCATCCGCAGCGTCGGGATTTCTTTACGGGCCGACTCCGGGTCAAGATAAAGGCGCAACGTGGCCTCCAGAGCGGCCAGGGTCATCTTGTCGATGCGCAGAGCCCGGTTCATGGGGTTCTTTTTGATGGGGTCGATATATTCCTTGCGTCCGACAATGATGCCGGCCTGGGGGCCGCCCAGGACCTTGTCTCCGCTGAAGGTGACCACATCCGCGCCGGAGGCCACGGTTTCCTGCACCGTGGGTTCGTGATCCAGGCCGTAGGGCGTGAAGTCGAACAGGTTGCCGCTGCCCAAATCCTCCAGCACGGGCAGCCCGTGTCTGGCTCCCAAAGCGACCATGTCCCGCAGGCTGACCTCCTTCTGGAAGCCGATGATCCGGAAATTGGAGGTGTGCACCTTGAGCAGGGCAGCGGTTTCCGGTCCTATGGCCCGTTCGTAGTCATGCAGGTGCGTCCGGTTGGTGGCGCCCACTTCCCGCAGCACGGCTCCGCTTTTGGCCATCACGTCCGGGATGCGAAACGACCCGCCGATTTCCACGAGCTGTCCCCGGGAAACCACCACCTCCCTGCCCTTGGCCAGAGTATCCAGCATGAGCAGCACCGCGGCGGCATTGTTGTTCACCACCAATCCGGCCTCGGCCCCGGTCAATTTGCACAACAGCTCTTCCACATGCGCGTATCGGCTGCCCCGCTGCCCCGTGTCCAGAGAAAATTCCAGGTTTGAGTAAAAGGCGCAGGCCTCGGTCACGGCCTCCACTGCCTGCTGGGCCAGCAAAGAGCGCCCCAAATTGGTATGAACCACCACGCCGGTGGCGTTGATCACCCTCCGGAAGTGCGGCCGGGAAGAACGTTCCAGAAACGCGAGCAACGGCGCCTGCAACGCCGCCCAGTCAAGCTGCCCGGGGTCGGCGATGCGCCCGGAACGAATATCCGCACGCAACCGGTCAAGAAACACGTTCACTAGGTCCTTGAGCAAGGGTCGGGGCAGATGGGCGTAATGTTCCGCCTCGTCGATACGATGCAAAATCAGATCAACCGAGGGCAAGAGGCGGAAAAGTTCAGACATGGGGGCTCCATTGGAGATGATGCAGGAATTAAAACAACTTAACAATCAAGTCAGTAATTGCTCAATAAGATCGGGCAGCCTATCGTCGGGACTCGTGCTGCCTGGATACCGGCATGCGCCGGTATGACGGAATGGAGTACCTCGATAGCGAGTTCTCTCGGTCGTCACCCCGGCGCAGGCCGGGGTCCAGGTGTTTCTGTGTCATCCACTTGCCCGGAGTAATTGAGCAGCTACTCAAGCCATTCCGGATGCAGAGCATACGTCTCGGCCAGCAGGTACAGCGACCCACAAATCAGGATTGAACCGGTCAGCTGCCGGGCCTGCAGCAGCGCCGTCGCCGTATCCGGGACGGCCTTGGCTTGATGGCCGATTTTTTGGCAAATCTCGGCAGCCTGGCGGGTACGTTGATACGAGGGCAGCTCAGGAACGAGGATCGGCCCACGTGTCAATGCGCGGACAAGCGGAGCCATGGCTTTCAGATTCTTGTCCTGAAGACAGGTGAAGATCGCGGCCGCGGGACGAATTTTCAGCTCTGCCAGAGCCGCGACAAGGGCTTTCAGGGCCGGGGGGTTGTGAGCGCCGTCCAGGATAAATTCCGGAGTTCCGGGAATGCGCTGCAGACGCCCGGGCCAGCTCGCGTCGGCCAGAGCCTGGCAACATGCCTCGGGCCCCATGGTCCAGCCTCGATGGTTGCAGAGTTTTTCCCAGCCTTTCAGGGCCAATCCGGCATTGGCTTTTTGATGCGCGCCCGGCAACCCGGGGAACGGTTTCCATTGCTCTTGGGGACACGTGTCTGAAATGCCGGAAACATCCCGCTGTTCTTGGGTCAGGAACAGATTTGCGCCGTCCAGGGCGGCCGCTGTTGCCAGGGTGACCAGTACCGAGGGCTCCTGACGTGCGGAGACGACCATAATCCCAGGCTTGATGGCGCCGGCCTTGTCCAGGGCGATGTTCACCATCCCGGGACCAATGATCTGCTCGTGATCCAAACCTATTGGAGTAATCAGCAGCAGATCCGGGTCCCAGGTGGTGGTGGCGTCATTGAGCCCGCCCAGGCCGGCTTCCAGCACAGCCAGGTCAACCTTCTCCCTGAGAAAGCCCACCATGGCGATCAGCGTAATGGTTTCGAAATAGGTCAAGCCCAGGTCGGAACACTTCGCCTGCACGATATTCGCCCACTCCAAAACCTTTTCTTCCGAAGCAGGCCGGCCGTTGATGCGGATCCGCTCCCTGAGCGTCAGAAAATGCGGCGAGGTGAACAAGCCTGTGGTCAGTCCGTGTTCCTGGGCAATCCGGGCAAAGTAAAAGCTTGTAGACCCTTTGCCGTTGGTGCCCACCACCTGGACCAGGGTCATGAACGGACGGGCAATATCCAGCCGCTGCACGGCTTGACGCATCCGGTCAAAGCCCAGACGCATGTGAAACATGCCCAGTTGGTCCATGTGCCGCTGGAAGGCTGTGTAGTCGGGAAATTCAGAAATTGATGTCTTCGCCATCGCGCAACAGGTGGTAGGTATACCCCTCAAGGGCATGGTTGAGCTGTTCCTGGATCTCGCTGGAAAACGTCGACTTCATGTGCGAAATGCAGATCTTAGGTCGTGCATGCAGCTTTTCCAGTTCGGTACGCAGCAGGGCCGGGGTCAAATGCTTGGACAGCAACGCCAGCTCCTCCATGGAATTGGGAAAAGAGGCTTCAATGATCAGATGCTCCAAGTCAAAAGGCAGGTCGTTCAAAAAATGCCACCAGTCCTCGGTTGGACCGGTGTCTCCGGTAAAGGCGAAATTCGCGCCGCTTGCCTGTTCACGCAAAACGTAACCCGAGGCCGCTTTGGCATGGTTGACCGGGAATGTCGCCACCTGAAGGCCGTTGACGTCAACCCATGCACCCGGATCCAGCGGATTATACGCCAGCACGGGATTGCCGATGGCGGGCAGAACGGTAAAGTCCGGCCAGATCGTATCATTGAGCAGGTGGGTGCGGATGCTCTCCAGCACCGGAGCCAGGCCCTGGATGCGGACAGGACCATGCTCGTTGCGGACCACCAACTCGATCAGGTTGTCGGCCAGGAAAAGAATGTCCTTGATGTGGTCCAGGTGGGCGTGGGTGACCAGGATATCCTGTATTTTAGCCTGATCCGTCGAGGACAGGCTGGAGGTCACGGAGCCGGCGTCCAGGAGTATGGTCTTGTTCACAAGGAAAGAAGTCAGATTGTATCCCGGAAGATCTGAACCGGAACAACCCAGCACGTGCAGACGCATATTCTCCTTGCCTCCTGTGATTGATTGGGTAGGGAAAGTCAGGCCCCGCCTCACATGAAGTGAACCGCCCATTCCTCGTCCCGCAACAACGTCCGACTGTATCCGAAACTCTCGATGATGTCGCCCTGCATTTTTTGCACAATGCGGAGGCCAAGGTCAATTGTTTGCCGCTGGTTGCGGAAGCAAGCCGGAAGCCGCCCGGATGCGAGGAATCGCGAGAATTTGTCATTGAAACACGGGTTGACCACGTCCCTCCCATGGGATACCAGTCTGAAAAAAATATACGACTTCCCCGAAGGGGGAATTTCATGGCCAGGGCTGCCCAAACCAATCCAATGGGCGTCCTGGCTTTTCGTCATTGGGAAAACGAATTGAGCGCAGCGCTCACAACCGTCAACCAAAGGAAAACGTGATGGATTCCATCCCCATTTCCGTCGAAGGATTCCGGAAACTGGAGAAAGAGCTTGACCGGCTGAAGAGAGAGCGTCCGGAGATCATCGAGGCGATCAAGGTGGCCCGCGAGGAAGGCGATCTCCGGGAAAATGCCGGTTATGACGCGGCACGGGAACGCCAGGGCATGCTTGAGGCCAAGATCAAATTCATTGAATCGCGGATGTCCCGCTTCAATGTCATCGATCGCAAGACCCTCGGCGGATCGCGTATTGCTTTCGGGGCTACCGTGGAGCTGGAGGACCTGGATACCGAAGAACAAAAAAAATACACCCTTCTCGGTCCGGATGAGGCCGATCCCAACGAAGGCAGCATCTCTCTCGCCTCTCCCGTGGCCAGGGCGCTGATCGGCAAGGAGGAGGGAGACGAGGTGGTTGTCGACGCTCCCCGGGGCAAGATCCGCTACGAAATCGTTTCCGTCAGCTACGAGTTTTGATCTGAAAAGGAAACCTGGACTTGCGGATTGAAACCGGCCAAGAACTGCTGCTGAGCGTGCACAAGCCGACCCTCGGCGGCGATGGTCTGGCCCGTCATGAAGGCATGGCCGTGTTCGTGCCGGGTGTGCTGCCGGGGCAACGGGTTCTGGCTCGAGTTGCCTCGGTCAAGACCCGTCATGCCAGGGCGGAGCTGCTGGAGGTGGTGGAGCAGTCCCCGGAGCATGTTCCTCCGGAATGTCCGCATTTCGGAATTTGCGGCGGATGCGACTGGCTGCACATGGAGTACGGCCGACAGCTGCACTGGAAGCGCGAGCTGGTCCGCGAAACCCTGCGCCATATCGGCGGAATAGACGTCGAGGTCGCATCGACCATTGCCTCGCCATCCATCCGCGAGTACCGCAACAAGATGGAGTTCGCCTTTTCGCCCCGGGCCGTGACAATGAGCCGGCCTGACGATTTCAGCAAAAGCCCCCGGATCCTGTCAGCCGGCCCGGCCATCGGCCTGCGGCCCCGGGGCATAGCCAACCTGACGACTCCCATCCGGACCTGCATGCTCTGTCCGCAAGAGATGGTGGACGTTCAGAAGATTGTCGGCCAATGGGCCGCAAAGTCCGGCCTGGACGCCTATGATCCGGACTCCGGAAAAGGGTTTTGGCGACATCTTGTGCTGCGTCAAGGCGACGACTCGAATCATCTCATGGCCTGCCTGATCACCAGCGACGATCTCCGTGGAAAAGACATGGGCCCCCGTTTGGCCGAACACCTCGCCGGCCATGCCCCGCGGGTGAAGACCGTGGTGCATGAAGTGCGCAGGGGACGCAGCCCAGTAGCCCAGGGAGAACGTGTCGTCTCGGTTACCGGCCCGGACGAACTGCTCTACGAACTGGGCGGCATGACCCTGGCCATCTCCAGCCGGTCATTTTTTCAGACCAACACCCGTTCCGCCCTACGCCTCTACGAAGTAGTCCGCGAATTCGCCGGGTTGACCGGCGGGGAAACCCTTTGGGATCTGTACTCCGGAGTCGGCGCATTGGCATTGTATCTGGCAATCGGAGCCTCGGACGTTCTGGGGTTCGAGGTGGAGCCCGCGGCTGTGCGAAACGCCGAAGCCAACGCAGCCCGCAACGCCCGAGGTCTGGGTCAGACCAGGTGCCGGTTCCTGGCCGGCGATGTGGCGAAGACCATCCCCCGGGCCATGAATGCCAACCTGACCACCAAACCCGATGTGATCGTGGCCGACCCGCCTCGTGCAGGCATGCAGCCCGCCATCATCGCAAAGCTTCTGGAGATCGGCGCACCAAGACTGATCCTGGTCTCCTGCAACCCCGCCACCTTGGCCCGGGACGTCAAAAACCTCTCACCACATTATGTTCCCGGACGCATCCAGCCTGTTGACATGTTCCCCCATACATCGCATATCGAATGCGCTGTGGAATTGATTATGCGGTAATGTGGGCCTTCTTCATGATCGAGCAATTCCATAAATGACAAAACGACATTATAGCACCGCCTTATAAAGCTCATTCTGAAGTAAAAAATCGTAACTACCCAGATCATCCGGTAAAATCGACTGGATACCGGCCTTCGCCTGTATGACTGACTTGGTAAGAACATAGTACGATACGTCATTCCGGCGAAAGCCGGAATCCAGCACTATTGAGTGTCCACAGAGTATATACTGATTACTACAAAAATCTTTGGAACATGTTACGATTCATCCTCAAACCGCGATTCAAATTCTGGATAGGAGCATTGTTCCTCGCTCTTGGCCTGGTTGTCGCATTTCACCACCAGGGACAGATGCAACCGCTTTCAAGTTCCTTCCTCGCTCCGAAAGAACCCGCCGTTGATCCGGAAGAGCCGTTCTACAGAACCCATTTTGTCACAGATGGAGACACTCGGCTGGTCCATGCGGCCACCTCCGTGCATCGCCGCGACGGAATGCTGCAGGCCTTCTGGTTCGGCGGCACGCGAGAGGGGCACAAGGACGTCAAGATATACACGGCTGAGTTTGATCCCGATGAACAGCACTGGCATGATGAAACGGTCCTGGTGACCAGAGCATGCACCCAGGCCGGTGAAGGCCGATATATCAGGAAGCTCGGCAATCCGGTGGCCGGGATTGATCCGGACGGCCGGATCTGGCTGTTCTACGTCAGCGTTTCCTTCGGCGGCTGGAGCGGCAGTTCCATCAATTTGATCATGTCCGAGGACAACGGCCGGACCTGGACCGAACCGCGGCAGTTGATCACCTCCCCGTTTCTGAACATCAGCACCCTGGTCAAGGGGCCGCCCGTCTTTTTCACGGACGGAACTCTGGGGTTGCCCGTTTACCATGAATTCCTTCGTAAATTTTCTGAATTTCTGCGCCTGGATCATCAGGGTCGCGTCGTAAGCAAGACCCGCATTACCTGGGGCAGGTCGGCTATTCAGCCTGTGGTTTTTCCCAAAGATGAGCACAACGCCGTGGTCCTGATGCGCAACGTTGATTCCGATTGGCCACGTAGAGCCTGGATCAGCGCCACTACAGACGCGGGGCGAACCTGGTCTCAACCTGAACGTACTGAAATCGCAAACCAGGACTCCGCCCTCGGCGGCCTTGCAGCCGGACCGAGGACGCTGCTGAGCGTGGCCAATGTTTCGGAACACCGCCGCTCCGCCTTGAGTTTGCTGCGTTCACGTGATCAGGGTCGATCCTGGTCCTTCGTGCATGACGTGGAGCCTCCTCAGGCTTCACTGACACCAGAACATTTTCCCAACGAAGTGGTGCGCATTCTTGCCGACCAGTTGCCTGCCGACCTCTCGCCCGGCACGGTGGCTGCCGCGGCCGCCGACACCCAATGCGAATACGGTCGGCCGCATTGCCACTTCCGCTTTGATTACCCGTGGCTGATGAAGGACAATATTGGGCGTTTCCATCTTTTCTACACCTGGAACCGATCCTTCATCCGCCATGTGACCTTCAACCAGGCATGGCTGGCTGAACAATCCGACCAGTCTCTGACCAAACTCGCGTATCAAGAATATCGGTGATGATTCCGTCCCCAGTCCATTTTGGTCTCCTGATCAGTGCCGTGGTCGCCGCCTGTTGCCTGGCAGTGGCTGTTCCCGCATTGTCCTCCGTCTTCCGCTTTCCCGCTGCCTTTTGGACGCCAGGCAGGCTGTCGCTCCTGTTTTTTGCTGCACTGACAGGACTTTTCGTTCCCACCTCGGGAACTTCCGCCCTGTACCACCTGCGCGGACTCGTGGGGGAATTCAGCATGACCACGCTGATCCTGGCCATGGTTCTGTTCATTTCCCGCCTGCGCGGCCAGGCATTGATCGATCCGGCGCAGTGCCTGATCATCCTGTTCGGTCTTTCGGCAACAGGTCTGTTGTTCTATCCGCCGGCCCTGGGCCTGACGCGGTTCGATCCCTATGTCTGGGGGTACTTTACGACCCCGCTTCTTCTTGGACTCGGCCTGGCGGGCGGCATCGCCCTGGCTCTGCGGCTGTACTGGATCGTCTTCATCCTCGGCACGGCCCTGCTCGCCGCGAGTCTGGAATTGCTGCCGTCGTCGAACATCTGGGACTACCTGATGGATCCTGTTGTCGTCATCGCAGCCATCGTCGCCGCCCCCGTTTTCCTCTATCAACGACGAGCGAGCGCCCCCCGAAGCATGGCATCGCCCCGCTCCGAGCAATCAACCTTTCAGTAAATCCCCCCAATCATGATTCAGGTTCAACCATGATGCATCGCATTCCGCCCCTGATACGCTTTCTGTTGACCATCACCATTTGCTTCCTGACGGTTTTCACCCTGGCCCGGTTGGCCTTCTGGCTGACCTTCGACAATCCGCACGATCCCCTTGGCCTCGACCAACTGCTCACGGCGATGTACATCGGCCTGAAATTCGATCTGCGGCTGACCCTGCTTATCCTGGCGCCGATGTATCTGCTGGCCTGGATCAAATGGATCAATCCCCTGACGACGCGGTTCGGTCGCCTGCTCTGGGGCGTCTACCTGGGGCTGATCAGCCTGGGCGCCGTAGCCTTCTACGTCACGGATTTCGGCCATTACGCCTACCTGATGACCCGGGTGGATTCCACGGCCCTGCGATTCCTCTCCAATCCCATGATTTCCGCGCAAATGGTCTGGGAGAGCTATCCGGTCCTGCCCTGGCTGCTGGGACTGGCCGCATTGCTTTGTCTGTTCGCCATCTTATACACGCGCCTGCTGCGCCGCTGTGCGGGGGCAGCCTATACGCCCCTGCGCCTCCGGGATCGCGCCGCCATGGTGTTGATTCTCCTATTGATGATTGCGGGCGGCATTTACGGCAAGCTGTCCTGGTATCCGCTGCGCTGGAGCGACGCCTTTTTCTCCACCCACGCCTTCGCGCCCGCCGTGGCTTCCAATCCGGTGTTGTACTTTTTCGACACGTTCAAGACCGGGGCATTGGAGTACGATATCGCCGCTGTCCGCGATTCCTATCCGCTGATTGCTGAACACCTGGGAGTGGACCAGCCTGACCCGGAAGATCTCGATTTCGCCCGTTTTGTATTGCCCGTGCTTCAGCCGGAACGTCCCCAGAACGTGATCATCGTGCTCCTGGAATCCTTCACCACCTACAAGACCGGTTTGACCCGCAATCCCCTCAACCCTTCGCCCCATTTCGACCGCCTGGTCTCGGAAAGCCTGGTCTTCCAAAATTTCTTCACTCCCACGGCCGGCACGGCCCGCTCCGTATTCACCGCGGTCACGGGACTGCCCGACGTGCAGTTGCGCAGCACAGCCTCGCGCAATCCGACGATCATCAACCAGCACACGATCATCAATGCCTTTGAAGGATACGAGAAGTTCTTCTTTCTGGGCGGCAGCGCCAGTTGGGGGAACATCCGCGGTCTGCTGCAGGGGAACATTGCCGGCCTTCGCCTCTACGAGGAAGGCGATTACGCCTCCCCTCGCAACGACGTCTGGGGCATCTCCGATCTGGCCCTGTTCAAGGAGGCCCACGCAGTACTCGAGAAAGAGACCGGGCCTTTCCTGGCGATTTTGCTGACCTCTGGCAATCATCGTCCCTACACCATTCCGGCGGACAACGAGGGTTTTGAGATCGTCGGGGACGTCCCCCAGGACGCTCTGACCCGCTACGGTTTCCACTCCCTGGAGGAATATAATTCCTTCCGGTTCATGGATCATGCCCTGGGACATTTCATGGATCTGGTCAAGGGATCGGCATATTACGAAGATACCGTCTTTGTCTTTTTCGGTGACCATGGCCATCTCACCGAGGCCGCGGTCCACACGTACCCCTCGGAAATCCAGCTCGGCCTGGCCCAGTTCCGCGTCCCCCTGGTCATCCATGCGCCCGCCCTGTTCCCCCAGAGCCAAATACTGGACACCGTGGCCTCGGAAATGGACGTGCTGACCACCGTGGCCGCCATCACCGGCCATGCCCATCTGAATACCACGCTGGGGCGGAACCTGTTCGACCCGCAATTCGATCCGGATCGCCATGCCTTTGTCATGACCCACGGCGCCGTGCCCAATATCGGGGTGATCAACGACGAGTTTTATTTCCGAATGAACCTGGACGATTCCGGACAAGGACTGTACCGGATCCATGCGGATGATTCCCGGCCGGATCTTTCCCACCGGTATCCGGACCAGGCGCTCCGGATGCGGGAACTGACCCGGGGGCTGTACGAGTCCACCCGCTATATCGTGAACCACAATCCACACCGGGACCACAGGCCTGTTCCGGTCGACTGAGCTTGCGGCATGCGCGCCACCTTGAGCCAGTCAGTGGATGCCCTTCGATATTTATCAGGTCGGACGCAGTCTGAAGTACCCTTGTATCAGGATTACCGCCTTCGCGGGAATGACTCCAATGGGCGTGCATTCAAGCTCGTGATGCCCACGTCGACAGGCATCCAGGCCATGCTTGCCACAAGTTTTTGAGTAGATGCGTCCCTCCTTGTTGACGCCTTGACAGAAAACGGAAATTCTACGCGCCGCATGCACCCAAGATACCTTCTGGCCCGTCTGAACGAACTGCGCCACCACTCGGACCTGGAAAAGGTCAATTTTTTCTGGGCGGTGGTTTTTTGTCTTTTTCTGGGCTCCATTTTTCTGACCGCCAATCCCCGCCTGCACCGGAACATCTACTATGTTCTGGTGGTCGTGCCGTTTCTTTTTCTGGCGCCGTGGTCCTTCTGGTCAGCGATGTCCAGATCACCGGTGTTTCTCGGTAGCCTGGCCTTTCTGGGCTACCTCTGGATCAGCCTGCTCTGGGTTCCGGATACCTCGCTATACACGTTCTATAACGAGGCCCGGACCCTGGCCCTGCTGCTCATCTTTCTGGCCATCAGCGCCTATTGTTTCCTGAGCATCGAAAATTTCACCAGGATGCTGGCCCGTACCCTGGCCTGCGTAGCCGGCGCGGCGTCCATGATCTCGATATACGTTTTCTATTCCGGGAAAGACATTCCCATGATGGGCGGCCTGGAGAGCCGGGCTGTGGACATCGGTTTGGCGGCCCATCCCATTGATTCCGCCGGCTTGTATGGGGCCGTGGCCATTTTCCTGATCTTCTCCCTGTTCGTGCAGGCGGAAAAGAAGGGCATCTGGACCTGGATCTCGGGCATATCCTTGCTGAGCATCCTGACCTTCGTGGGGTTGACCCAAACCCGCGGGGCCATCGTGGGAATCGTCCTGGTTCTGGCTCTGGGACTTCTGTTCCAGGGCGGCAAGCGGCTTTGGCTGGTCCTCGGGGCCTTGACCGCCGTGATCCTTGGCGTGGTGCTGCTCTCCTTTCACCATCCCGAGGGCATGATCGGATTCGAACGGCGGCTGGGCGTGCGTGGTGAAATCTGGATTCTGGCCTTGGAGCGGGCCTGGGAGCAGCCCTGGTTTGGTTTCGGGCTCAATCAACACCAGCAGTTGTTTCTCTCCGCCGGCGATTACCACGGCGTGGCCCACAACCTGTACCTGGAGAATCTCCATTTTGGGGGAGTGGCCGGAACGGTGCTACTTTTCGCCCTGATCGTCCTGGCTGGCCGGGGCGCCTGGCGGGAATACCGCCGCACCGGCAGCTTTCTGTTGCCGGCGATCTTCATCTATCCCTTGATATTCGGCTTGTCCGCCGGTTACCTCACCCTGTCCAAAATTTCCCCGATGTGGATTCAATTCTGGCTGCCCATCGGCCTGATCATCGGCTCCGAGATTCGCCAACGGCAAAAGAGTGCGCGGACTGGCGGTCATGACAGCCGGCCCGCGCCGGAACCAAATTCGGCAACCACATGAGCCAAGAAACCGGCCAGAGCCCTGAAGTCACTCTTTCGGAGCCGTGCCGGATTTGCGGCCAAGGCATGGAATCCATCTTTCAGGCCCTGATTCTGGGCAAATACCATGTCGACTACGGACGCTGCCCCGGCTGCGGCCTGATCCAGACAGAGACGCCATACTGGCTGCCCGAGGCCTACGATCAGGCCGTGAGTGCGCAGGATGTCGGACTGGTGCGCCGGAACATGGAATTGTCCGCGCGGCTTCAGGACATCATTCTGTCACACTTTGATTCCAGGGGTCGTTTCCTGGATTATGCCGGCGGCTACGGCTTGATGGTCCGCATGATGCGGGACGCGGGATTCGATTTTCATCGTCATGATCCCCTGTGCGCCAATATCTTTGCCCAGGGCTTCGAGATCCCGGAACTGGCCGGGAAGCGGTTCGAGCTGATCACGACCTTTGAGCTGCTCGAGCACCTCCAGGAGCCGGTCCGGGAAGTCCATCGCCTGCTGGAACACGCGGATTCCCTGCTCTTCTCCACCCGCCTCCAACCGGACCAAACTCCGAAATCCGCGGAGGACTGGTGGTACTTCTGGCCGCAAACCGGGCAGCATATCACCTTCTACACGTTGTCGGCCCTGCAGATACTCGCCGAAAAGACCAACTCGCAGCTGCACTCGGACGGAACAGCCCTGCATCTCCTGACCAGACGGGATTTCTCGCTCAACCCACTGGGACGCCCCCGGGGCGTGGTTCGCCTTCTGGAGCGGTTCTTGAAACGATTGTTGAATTCCCTGCGCAAACGCATGTACCGCGTCAAGCCGCCCGCAAGTCTGCTTCCCGAAGACAGCCTACGGATCGCCACGAAACCGTCCGCAATCAGTGCACGGAGCGGAACAAATAAATGACTCCGCTGCCCGCTTTCTGCATGCCCTGGCATACTTCGGTCAGCAATGCCTTCCAGGAAATCCTCGTCGATCCGTTGCGGGAATTCCTGCCGATCAACCTCGTCCCGTGGGACCAGGATCCGCGGCTGCCGCTACGATATTACCACGACGATCCCCAAAGCCCCCTGATCTTCTGTCAGCTTCCCCCTCCGCCCGAACTGCTGCGCGAAAACAGTGCACGAATCGTCTGGCTGCCGATGTGGGACAACATCGCCAAATGGCCCCATTCTTTCTGGGCAGGCCTGCCCAAGCAACTACGCATCGTGGCCTACTCCGCTCCGGTACGACGACTTGCCGAACAATTTGCGCTGCCGGTGCTGCCGGTGCATTTTTTTCTCGATCCTGATCGATACCAGCCCGTCCCCCATGACGGGCAGCGGACCATGCTCTACTGGAACCGGGTCGGGCTCTACAGTCCGCGGGCCCTTCTGCGCATCTGTCAAGCCCTGGACATACAGCGCCTGATCCACATCCATCGCCCCGATCCGGGATACGATCATCCTGCCCTGAACCTGCCCGATACCCTCGCCAGCACCGAAGTCGTCACCATCCGTTCATTCCTGCCGGATGCCGAACATGCCCGGTTGCTGGATCAAAGCACGCTCTGCCTCGGCCCCAGACCCTTCGAGGGAGTGGGCCTTGCGGTCCTGCAATCCATGGCTCGCGGAGCCTGCGTTTTGGCCTATGACGGTCCGGCCACCAATGAGTACGTCATCCATGGCCGCAACGGCCACCTGTTCCGAGCCTACTCAAAAACCATGCACAAATGGCGCAAATCCCTGGGCAAGCGCTGGCATCACCTGGTGCACCGGCACCAGGCATACCATTACCACATGGTCAGCGCCGGCCAGGTTGGAAACCTCGCCGGGATCAATCCGGAAGCTCTGGGCAGAACTGCCCGATCCGACCACGAACACGGCTACCAGCTCTGGCAGCAGGGTCTCAAAGCCTACGCCGAGTTCATCACGTCCTGGTAACCACCGCAGCCACCCATTATTTCGCTTCAAATGGGCACCGTGATTTGAGCGCACACCGGGGCAATCGAACTGAACTCACCGGGAAACTTTTTTTAATCGCTCCATTGCAACCTGGTTCAGCCGGCCCTGAATGCCGAGGACTTCACAATTGCTCAAGGTGCAAACGTCCTGATGCTAAAACGTCATGGCGCCATAATGCATTCAAAAATGGAGGAGGCGAAAATATGGATTCAACGGTGAAGCGCACCACGATATATCTGGACGAGATTGTTCATAAGGCGCTGAAAATGAAAGCATTGGCGACATCACGATCCGTTTCGGATCTTGTCAATTCCGCTGTGAAAAATTCACTTGCCGAAGATGCCGAAGATCTTGCGGCGTTTGAAAACCGGGCAAACGAGCCTCTGCTCAGTTACGACGAAATGGTGAAGAGGCTCAAGAAAGATGGTATGTTATAGCATATTCTTCAGAAAATCCGTGGAAAAGGACCTGTCCAAAATCCCCAAAAAGGATGTCCCGAAAATCCTTGACCGCATAAAAGACCTGGAAAAAGACCCCCCTCCGCCGGGCTGCGAAAAGTTGACCGGGCAGGAGCGGTACCGCCTGCGCCAGGAAAATTATCGCATCGTTTACTCCATCCAGGATGGTGAACTTACTGTATGGGTTGTCACGATTGGCCATGGAAAAGATGTTTATCGCTGAAGTAACCAGTTTCGTGGCGTGACATCTGGAATACGGACCTGCAGCATGGTCACAGCATCCTGCGCCGGATTCAGTCCAGGCTGAAGGTGAACAAGGTCCTATTCCTTGCACTTTCTGGACTTTAAAACCATGCAGTTCGCCGTTCCCATCTGGATTGGCACCCGACCCTACGAACAGCTTCCGTCCCAGGGAAATTGCCCGCTGGACACTCTCCTGGGGCGGCGACGCCGAGGTGCTTGCGCCGGAGGAACTGCGGAAGATGGTGGCGGAAGAGGTAGGCAAGATGGCTGGAGCGTATCGTCTTTAACTCAGATGAATGTCTCTTTGCCAGGCCCGCCTCTGCAGTTCCGGGTTCTGGAGCTTACATTTTCAGAACGGCCTGGATTCCGCCCTGGGTAATGACATCCTGACCCTGGTCCCCTCCCCGCTGCTGCTCTCAATGCTCAATGATCCGCCATGATCAGCCAAGATGCGATGAACCATGGCCAGCCCCATGCCTGCGCCAACAGCCTTGGTGGTGAAAAAGGGATCGCAGACATAGGGCAGGTCTTTTGCCGGAATGCCGCGGCCCTTGTCGGTGATGATAAGGGCAACCTTTTCGTCCTGGCTCTGGACTGAGATGGTGATGGAACACTCCTGTCCCGGCAGGTTGTCATACGCTTCAAGCGCATTTTCCAGGACAGCATCCAAAACCCGACCGATTTGTTCAGGATCGGCCTTGATGCCCCATTGCGGTGAAAGGTCGTGGCTGACCTTCAGGGAAACGTTCATCTGCAAGGCTTTCGCCTGCACTCGTCGCAGCGCCGGAAGGAGAATGTCGGACAGGGAAATGTGTCGGATGTCGCCAGAGGCAATAGAAACATATTCCCGTACGGATCGGGCCATGCGTTCCATGCGGGCTGCTGATTGCAGCACGGTTTCCAGATAGGTTGCCACCTTGGCCGGATCGTCCCGGTTCTTCACGGCCAGATTGGCAAACCCGGCAATGGCCATGATGGGATTGCGGATCTGGTGGGCAATGGACAGGGCCAGGTTGTTCAGGCTGTCCGCCCGCTGCTGCTCGGCCAGTCGTTTCTGCTCCAAGGCCGACTTCTCCCGTTCATGCATCAAGTGGAGGTCTGTCAGGTCCTGGACCAGCACCACCAGGACCCAATTATCCTGATCGACCTGGAGAAAGGATGAGATGATCTCCAGGAAAAGGCGTTGGCCATCCGATCGACTGTACCAGACCTGGCGGCTGTGCCGGACCTGTTTCTTTTGAATGACGTCCAGGAGGGTATTGTTGAAATCCTCGTTGTCTGGGTGTTCGATGAACAAGACGCTCCAGCCCTGTTCGATCAGGATTTCTTTCGAAAAACCGAGGATGGATGCCAATATCGAGTTGACCTGCAAAACCCGGCCATGTTCCCCGACAATCATCAACCCTGAGGGCATGCTTTCCAGAACGTTTTCCCGAAGCATCTCTTGCAGGGCAGGTGCAATTGGGGCATTTTGCAGCAAGGCTGAATTATCGCGAAACTCATCGATAGTGGTTGGTGCGCCCACGATTCTCACCTCCGCTGTATTAGCAATGCAGTCATATCCATTGGCATGTGTGATTTTCAGCCGTTTCGTTACGACAGAAGCATCCAGTTTTTCAATACCTGAGCTTGGTGCGAAAGACTTTTCGCACTGCACTCATACCAGCAGAAGGTCAAACTTTCCACAGCACCACTTTTAAGCCCCGCCATTGCTGTAACAGGGTATGCCTGGATGAAGACAAGAACGACAATCCCGCGGTTGGCCCATGCATTCTGACACCATACGACGCAGCATTCTGCTCGAGTTGGCCATGTCCATCGGAGGAGAATTCGATCTGGACATTCTTCTCGACAGATGTCTGCCAATTTTCCTGCGCAAGCTCAACTGCACCATGGCGGGCGTCATTCAAGTTGAAGACCAGGCTTGGGCAACGGTCAAGGTTCTGCCCACCATCATGATCCGCATGCCGCAATGGCAGCAGGTCGCTGCTGATTTTTCCACAAAATTCATAAGCAGTCACGAAACCTGTTCGGAATTGGCGTCCGAGAACAGAAAGATTTATGGATTCTGCCTCAATGACTTTGGTCTCCTGATTTTGGGCCGGTCCACCGAATTCAGCACGGATTTCCAAAAAGAACTGCTTCCTGTCGTGGACCAGCTGGCCAGGGCCTGTCGGTCCTGCCTGGAGGCCCAGCGAAGACGGGAAGCCGAAGAACGGTTGCTGTTCACCCAGGCTCAGCAAAAGGCGCTCCTGGACAACCTGCCGTTCATGGCCTGGCTGAAGGACGATCAGGGACGGTATCTGGCGGTGAACCAGATTTTCATCGCCGAATGCGGACGCTCCATGGAAGAGATCATCGGCCGGACCACCGTGGAGGTTTGGCCCGGGCTTCTTGGCGCGCGCTACCACGAACAGGACAAGCACGTGCTGACCTCCGGCGAGCAGCTGAGATGGGAGCAGAAAGGCGGAGCAAAGGATCCGGACAAGTGGATGGAATACTACAAGGCGCCGGTCTTCGGCCCGGATGGCAAGATTGCCGGCTTGGCCGGCTTTCGGCGCGACATTACAGAAAACAAGCGCAAAGAGCTGGAACTGGAAAGCCAGAAGAAACTGGTCAACGCCTTGGTGGACAACGCGCCCATCAGCATCTGGCTGCGCGACGCCCATGGCGGCCTGCTCCTGGTCAACAAGCATTTTCAGAGCCAAACCGGCCTTGGCACGGACAACCTGAGCATCACAAAAGAGGAACTGGCCGGATGTGATCAGACTGACTTCCTGACCCTGGAGGCCGACGAACCCCAACAGTTCGAGGAACACATCACCTTTCGCGACGGAAACCGGCATATCCTGCAAACCATGAAGTCCAAGCTGCGGATGCCCGACGGCAAGACCATGGCCGTTCTGGGACTGGGGCTGGACATCACGGACAAACGACGCATGGAAGAGGATCTGCGCCAGAGCGAGGAACGCTACAGAGGCATTGTGGAGTCCCAGGCTGACCTTGTGGTCCGGGTGGACAGCCAGGGCCGGTTCACCTTCGTCAACGAGGCCTATTGCCGGACGTTCGGCAAAACCCGGGAAGAACTCATCGGCCGGACCTTCATGCCCCTGGTTCACGAAGACGATCTGCCGGCCACTCTGAAGGCCATGCAGGCCCTGGAAAAACCTCCTCACCGGACCTCCCTGGAACAGCGGGCCATGTCCGTGGACGGTTGGCGCTGGCTGGCCTGGGAAGACTTTGCCATCAAGGATGAAACCGGAACCATCGTTGAAATCCAGGGCGTGGGCAGGGACATCACCGCGCTCAAGGAGGCCGAGATCCGGCTTCGGTTCCAGGCCGACCTGGAAGCCTTGCTTGCCCGGATTTCCACCCGATTCATCAACCTGGGCGCCGAGGACATGGACCAGGCAGTCCAGTCCTGCCTGGGAGAGATCGGGGAACTGCTGCGAGTGGACCGGGTCTATGTGTTTCAATGCGCCCCGGACCATCGGTTCTGGAGCAACACGTTTGAATGGTGCGCCGAGGGCATCCCGCCGCAGATCGGCAAGCTCCAGGACATTCCCCTGGACATTCTGCCCTGGTGGCATGACAGGATGTCGCGTCTGGAAAGCATTGTCATCCCGGACATGACCGCATTGCCGCCCGAGGCCGAAGTCGAGAGGCAATTCCTGGAAAACCAGGAAATCCTGTCTTTGCTGGCGGTGCCCATGATCTGGGACAGCGCCCTGGAAGGGTTCATCGGCTTTGACTCGGTGCGCCGACCCATCGATTGGCAGCCTTCCGACGCCGTCCCGCTGGAAATGCTGGCCAGTATTCTGATCAACGCCCTGAAGCGCAAGGAGACCGAACAGCGCCTGATGCTAAGTCAGATGCAACTTCAGGAGCTGAACACGTCCCTGGAAGCGCAGGTCGAAGTCCGGACCAGACAGCTGGGCGACGCGCAGCGGCAGTTGATACTGGGCGAAAAAATGGCCGCCATCGGCCAGTTGGCCGCGGGCATCGCGCATGAATTGAACAATCCCGTGGGCTTTGTTTCCATGAACTTCCAGACCCTGGAGGAGTACATCCCCTTGATCGTGGAGGTCTTGCGGGACTACAAGCAGGCTCTCCATGAACCGCCGGGTTCGGAAAAACAGCGCGAACTCCTGGAAAAGGCCCGTGCGCTGGAGGAGGAGTCCTCGATGGACGTGATCATGGACGACATCCACGCGCTCTTCGATCAGTCGCGGGAAGGCTTCCGGCGGATCACGACCATCGTGAACAGCATGCGGGACTTTTCCCGGACCGATCCCCGCGAGGAGTTCGTTCAGGCCGATCTGAACAAGGGGTTGCGCGACACCCTGGTCATCGCGCGGAACAGTTACAAGAACGTTGCCGAAGTTGAACTGGATCTGGGAGAAATTCCGCATGTGGATTGCATTCCCGGCCAGATCAACCAGGTTTTTCTGAACATCATCATCAATGCGGCCCAGGCCATGGCCAATGCCGAAATGGACCAGAGGGGCATTATCCGGATCCGGACCTGGTTTATCTCGCCCGATGTTTTCTGCGCCATCAGCAATACCGGACCGGTCATTCCCGACCAGATTCGCGGCAGGCTGTTCGATCCGTTTTTCACCACAAAACCTCCCGGGCAGGGAACCGGGCTGGGGTTGAGCATTTCCCACGATATCGTGGTCCGGAGCCATCACGGAAGCCTCACGGTGACGAGTGATACAGAAAATGGAACGACCTTTTTGATCTCCCTGCCCATGAAGCAGGCCGTGAAAAAGAAGGGCCTGAGGGCTGAAGACTGAAACCAGACAAAGGTTGTCACTGCCCGGCACGCCGGTGCACGGGCAACTGGAGACCCGCCATGAATGACATGCCTCTTGCTCCCCCGAATCCGGAACCTACCGCCGTGGCCGACGCCCCGGACGCTTCCCGCGTGACGGTTCTGTTCGTCGACGACGAACAGGAAATCCTGGACTCCCTGCGGCGCAACCTGATCCGGGAACCCTATCGCAAGCGGTTTGCCTTGTCCGCCGCGCAGGGGTTGCAAATCCTCGATGACGAGCCGGTCCACGTCGTGGTTTCCGACATCCAGATGCCGGAAATGGACGGGTTCGCGTTTCTGCGGGAGGTACGCAAACGTCGCCCGGATATCGTGCGCATGGTCCTCAGCGGCACGGGCAACCTGGATCAGGTCGTGAACCTGATCAACACCGGCGAAATCTATCGCTACGTGACCAAGCCCGTGCACAACGTCAAGGAGCTGCGCACCATTCTGCTCCAGGCCGTGGAGCTCCACCAGATCAAGAGCCAGCGCTGGGAACTGATGCGGGAGTTGGAGCAGCGCAACCAGGAGCTGCGGCAATGGCAGACGAAGATCCAGCACGAATTGACCCTGGCCGGGGCCATGCAGCGCAAGATCTTCAACCTGAATCCCTTCCTCCACGATCGCCTGGAGATTTCCGCGGCATACGAGCCCCATATCTCCGTGGGCGGGGATTTTTTCGATGTCATCGATCTGCCCGGCAACCGGGTCTGCCTGTTCATCGGCGATGTTGCCGGCCACGGCGTCGCCCCGGCCATGATTTCGGTTCTGCTCAAGGTGCTGGTGGAGGAAACCGTGCGCAGTATGTTCGATCGGGGTCCCGCGACGATCTGCAACGCCATCCACCAGCGATTTCAGCAATACGTCCAGAATCCGGAATCCTACGCCACCATGTTCCTGGCCATGTACGACCCGGATGCCTCGACCTGGAGATGCATGAACTGCGGCCATCCCCCGCCGCTGCTGCTCGGGGCCCCCGCCGGAATCGTTCTGGACAAGGGCGGGTTTCCCGTGGGCATGTCCGTGGCCGCCGGGAACATCTGCAGCCCGGAAGACGAGATCGGTATCCCGGCAGATCCGGGAATCGGCATCCTGCTGTACACCGACGGATTGTCCGAAGCCCATCCCAAGGGCAGGGACATTCTCTGCGACGGTTCCGGCTTAGAGTCCCATGCCGCCATGGTGTTTTCACCCGCGGTTCTGAATCCGGCCCGCGCGCTCCTGGACCGGGTCCAGGCCCAGGGATGCGACATCAGTCAGGATGACTGCAGCATCCTTTTCGTCCAGATGACGGACCCGGCCTCTCTAATCTGGTCCGGCAGCTTGCAACAGGACCGAAGGGTCGTGGAAGACGTGGCCCGGGAAGTCCAGGAGCTGCTGATGGGCCGGGGGGAGGCGGAGCATGGCGCCTGGGCCGTGCGGATGGCGGTCCATGAATACGGGATGAACATCATCGACCACGCCAGGATGTCCCCGGAAGTCCAGTTTCAGCTGCATGTCCGCTGCCAGGGCAATGTCTGCCGAATTCTGTTCCGTGACACCGGAATGGAGTGGGATTATCAGGCCCGCAAGGCCATGCTCGCCCACCGCCCGCTGGATTCGGAACGCGGACGCGGCCTGGAGCTGCTGGCTCACCTGAGCCGGGAGATCCTGTTTTTTCGCCGGGGAACCATCAACCACGCACTGTTCATCGTGGCCCTGAACGAGGAGATGGCCGTAGATAAGGATTTGGTTCGAGCCGAGGAACAATGATCTTTACCGGTCCCGAAAACATGAGTACCAGCTTTCTGAAAGACCTTTTCCCAACAAAGCTCCGAGAGCGAGGCACGCCATGAGTGAGGAAAGATTCCGGGCCCGTCAGGCCCTGTTCGCCCAGCTGGACCTGCCGACCTCCCGGGCCAGTCTGCGCTTGCTCCGCTTTCGTCACCAGGTGAAGATCCTGGTCTGGGAGATCGGTCTGGGCAGCCTGTTCGCCGTCAAGCGGGTCATGGACATCCTGGGGGCCGGCCTGGGCCTGCTGCTGCTGTCCCCGTTGCTGATCCTCGTTGCCGTGGCAATTGTTCTCGAGGACGGCCGCCCCTTCCTGTTCCGGCAGCAGCGCGTCGGTCTGAACGGTCGTGTCTTCCCCTTCTACAAATTCCGCTCCATGTACCGAAACGCCGAGGCCATCCGGCAGGAGCTGCTGGCAAGCAACGAGTCCAGCGACGGGGTGATCTTCAAGATGAAGCAGGACCCCCGGGTGACCCGGGTCGGCCGGTTTATCCGCCGATTCAGCATCGACGAGCTGCCCCAGCTGTTCAACGTGATCACCGGCGACTTGGCTCTGGTCGGTCCCCGCCCGCCGCTGCCTTCGGAAGTGGCCGAATATACTCTGGAAGACCGCAAGCGCCTCCACGTCAAACCCGGCCTGACCTGCTTCTGGCAGATCCAGGGCCGCTCCGAGATCCCCTTCAAGGACCAGGTTCGCCTGGATCTGCAATATATCCAGAGCCAGAGCATCCTCACGGACATCTGGATCCTGCTCAAGACCATTCCCGCGGTCTTGACCGGCAAGGGTGCGTATTGACCATGTTCATTCGGCTCATTTTGCCCATAATCCGTAATTGCTCAAAAAGGTCGGCAACCAAACCATCGCGGGTCAGTGCTGCCTGGATAGCGGCAACGCGCCGGCCTGCGCCGGTATGACGGAATGGAATGCCTTGTTGGCGAGCACCCTGGGTCGTCACCCCGGCGCAGGCCGGGGTCCAGGAGAGGCTGCCCAGAGTAATTGAGCAGTTACCACAATTCCTCTCAACAAGTGAGTATATTATGCAAACAGCCAAAGCCGGCGAAGGCGTCATTGTCCTGACACTGCCGGAAGGAACGCTGACCGCGGCCAATGTGGATCCCTTTCGGGAGCAGTTTCATGGCGCACTGGCCGGCATGGCCAGTGTCAAGACCGTCGTTCTGGATCTCAGCGGCATTTCCTTCATGGACAGTTCCGGCCTGGGCGCGCTGATCGCCATGCTCAAAAGAACCACCGAGTCCGGGGGCGACATCAAGCTGGTCGGATTGCGCAAGGAAGTCCGGCTGGTTTTCGAGATCACGCGGGCCTACAAGATTTTCGACATTTTCGACTCCGTGGAGGAGGCCCTGCGGGTCGCTTCATGAAAGCCGTCATCCATACCGGCGTCCTGACGGCCTGGACAGCGCAACTGCGGCCGACGCCCTGGCCCCTGCTTCCCTTCGGCAACCGGCCCTTGCTGGAATACTGGCTGGAGTGGTGCGTTGACCTGGGCATCAGGGATGTCCGCCTGGTCCTGGACGAAGGCGCCGACCGGATCGAGGCCTATGCGGGCGAGGGGGAGCGCTGGGGGCTGAACATTGCCTACAGCTTCCTGCGCCAGGGGCAGGACCTGGCGGCGTTCCTGCGCCGCGCCCCCGGGGAATGGACCGGGCAGGGGCTCCTGCTGGTCCATGGCCCTGTTTTCCCGCGCAAGACGCAGGACGGTCCCGCAACCCAGCCGCCGGAAAAGGCCACGTTCCTGCACCGGGATGCGCAGGGAGGCGGCTGCATGCTGACCACGGATCAGAATTTTTTGGAGCACCTGGTTCAGGATTCCGGGGCCACGGCCCAGGATTCGCGTTCCTTCACGGAACTGAGCCGGGAAATGATCACTGTCGACTCCGTGGCCCTGTTCCATGAGCTGAACATGCGCCTGGTGTCCGGGGAGATGGAGCGGTATCTGCGACCCGGCTACGCCTCCAGGGACCAGGCCTGCATCGGCTACAACGTAATCACTCCGGCCACGGCAAACCTGCTCCCGCCCCTGGTGATCGGCAACGACTGCCGGATCGGCCCCCTGACCACCATCGGTCCCAACGCGGTCCTGGGCAACCATGTTATCGTGGACCGCCAGGCCGAGGTGGCTGACGCGGTGATCCTGGACGGGACCTTCATCGGAAGGAACATGGAAATCCGGGGCAAGATCGTCTCCGGGAACATGGTCATCGACCCGGGCAGCGGCGCGGCGGTGGCCATTCCGGACCCCTGGATGGTCGCCGCGGTGCATCGCCTCCCGGGACCCGCGGAATTGATCCACCGGCTGTTCAGTCGGATCGCGTCCGCCGTGATCGCCCTGACCCAGACCGTGCCCTTTGCCCTGCTCTTCGGCTGGCTGTTGACCAAAGGCGCGTCTTTTGCCGTGCGCCCGGTCCAGGGCAGGAAGGACAGCACGATCACATTGCCGATCTTCACGCCCCATGCCGAAGCCGTCGGCCCCGCCCTGAAGCTGTTCACGGCCCTGGGCCTGGATCGCTACCCCCAGTTCCTGCTGGCTGCCGCCGGCCGGCTCTGGCTGTGCGGCCATCGCCCCAAGGCCGACAGCCCGGCGCCGGTAGCCGCCTTCGCGGAGCGGCCCCCTGACGCCGAACCGGTTCCGTTTCCCGCCGTACTCAGCTATGCCGACCTGCGGGACGACCCCGGCGATCCTGTGGTGGACCGGGTCGAGGAGCACTACTACAGCCACCACCGCTCCATCCTCGAAGACCTGCGCATTTTGGGACGCTTCGTGGCCAGGCGGTTTGCGGGATTGTTCAGAAGCTGAGCCGGCCAATTTTGCTTCCGGAAACCAGTCTTGGAAACAAGAGGTATCAGATGCCCCGTGTATCCATGTTTTTTGGAATCGTGATCTACTTCTACTACGATGACCATCCTCCACCTCATTTTCATGCGCTGTATGAAGGTCTCGACGCGCAATTCGACCTGCAGGGCAATCTGATCCAAGGCTACATGCCGTCAAAACGGTGCGGTTATCCAGGAATTGGCGCTGAAAAACGGCGAGGCCCTTATGGAGAATTGGAAAAGGTCACGAAACAATGAGCCTCTGAACTGGATACCGCCGTTGCGATAAAAGGAGGTCGCCATGAAAAAATCACCTCATGTTATTGATGCAAGATACCTGGAAGGTTTTCGCGTGGAGGTCTGGTTCGACGATGGAAGTCAAGGCGTTGTCGACCTGGGGGACTATCCTCGACGGGGAGGAGTGTTCGCGCCTCTCTCCGATCCGGGGTATTTTCGATCCTTTTTTATCGACTTGAACACCCTCTGCTGGCCCAATGGCGCGGACATCGCGCCGGAGCGGATATACGAACGTCTTGCGAAGCAATGATCTTATCCGCATTCCATGCGAGAGCAATGAACCCACTGTTGCCACTTCATCCATCGCTCATTCCACAGGACTCCGCATGATCTCAGTCGTCATCGTCAGCTACAATACCCGTGACATTCTGCGTCAATGCCTGGAAGCGCTGTTCGCTCACGCATCCGGTTTGGAGATGGAGACGTTCGTCGTGGACAACGACTCCCGGGACGGTTCCCCGGACATGGTGCGCCAGGAGTTCCCCGGGGTCACCCTGCTGGCCAACACCGTGAACCTGGGCTTTGCCGCGGCCAACAATCAGGCCTTTGCCCTGGCCAGGGGCGAATTCATCCTGCTGCTCAATCCGGATGCCTTCGTCAAGGAGGGCGCCATGGCCGGCGTCCTGGATTTCATGCGCCGCATGCCCCGGTGCGGAATTTGCGGGGGGCGCATCGTGGACCAGGATGGCGGGGTGCGTCCCTCGGCCCGGCGCTTTCCCAACGTAATGGCCAAGTTTTTCGCGCTGAGCGGCTTGAGCACCAAATATCCGGACTCCCCGCTGTTCAACCGGCGTGATTTCGGGGGCTTTGCCCATGACCAGGTCCGGGAAGTGGACTGGGTTCCGGGCACCTTCACGCTGCTGCGCCGGAAAATGCTCGAGGAGATCGGTTTTTTCGACGAACGGTTTTTCATGTACTACGAGGAAACGGATCTGTGCCTGCGTGCCAGAAAGGCCGGATGGCAAGTCTGCTTCACCCCCGAGGCGGAGGTGGAGCACATCGGCGGAGCCAGCAGCAAGACCAGGGAGGACAAAGCCTACGATCAAACCTCCTCCCAGGTGGTCAATTTCCGGATCCGCAGCGAATACTTGTACTACCGCAAACACGGCGGGCTCGTCTCGGTGCTGGCCAATGCCGGCCTGGAGCTGATCTGGCACCGGTTGCGCATTGCCGTGAAGTCCTTGTCCAGGGACGCGCTTTCCCAGGCCAAAACCACACATTCCCAGGCAATCATCCACTTGATCCGTCAGGCCCTGAAAGACACGCAATGGGGCAAGACCGCTCCCGCAACCCCCTGGTGACGATCATGATTTTTCCCAACATCCGCGCGGACTTGAAGGCCCACAAGGGGGACTGGGCTGCCCAGGGATTCTGGGCCATGGTGGTTTATCGCTTCGGGCGCTGGCGCTACGGCCTGCGCCCGAAGATCATCCGGATGCCCTTTTCCCTGCTGTACAAGATCCTGTTCAAGCTCGTGCAGATCGTCTGCGGCATCCAGATGCCCTGCGAAGCTCCCGTAGGCCGCAACTTCCGAATCGATCATTTCGGCAACATCATCATCAGCGGTTACGCCTCCTTTGGCGACGACTGCGTGGTCCGCAACGGCGTTACCATCGGCATCAAAAACATGGATGAAAAGGTCGCCCCCCGGATCGGCAACAATGTGAACATCGGAGCCGGAGCGAAAATCCTGGGCGGAATCACCATCGGCGACAACGTGTTCATCGGTGCCAATGCCGTGGTCATTACCGACGTTCCGGACAACAGCATTGCCGTGGGCGTTCCGGCGAAGATCAAGCCGAACAGGAAGTTGGGTGGGTGAGGGGTTATCGGTTATCGGTTAATTACTATTCAGCATGAGCCGCAGTTGCCCAGTTCGGCTCGCTGTCGGTATCGGGATCGGGATCGGAAGCGAAGCCGTGCGGAGGGAGCCTCAACGTTCTCGAAACCGATTCCGATACCGACCCCGACCCCGATTGCCGGAGGTAGATCACATAACGTGTGCCGAGTAGTTACATCGGTTATTGGTGCTCGATGGCGGTATTATGTTGGCCTGCAAGGCTGCTGAAGATGAAACCACAGGGGGCACGGGGCACACGGGGAAGGACAAGCTGGCATTTTGCTAAATGTTCCCCGTGCTCTCCGTGTCCTCCGTGGTTCAATATCCTGATCCGGCGATTAAAGCGAAACAATGCAATTGTCATTGGCGATGCAGAAGTTGTGCTATGGGTGAGTGGGCATGGGTGAGCATGTGTTGAGCAGGGAGGGACTGGTTCGGGATTCCGTGGTGCTGATAGCCGCCGCTGACGAGTCGGTGCGGTCGGGATTGGCCTCGGCCCTGGCAGCGGATTTTACCGTCGTTCCGGTGTCCTCGGCCCACGAAGGAGAGCGGGAACTGGCTCGTGGAGGGGTCGGCGTCGTGCTCTGCTCCACATCCCTTGCGGACATGTCCGGCCTAGCCTGGCTGGGGCAGTTGCGGCGCCGGAGCGAGATTCCGGCAATCCGGATCTTCGCGCCGGATACGTCGCGTGAGGATCTGGCCGTGGCTGCCGTCAACGAGGCCGGGGCGTTTCGCTATATCGCTGATCCCCACGATCACGGCGCATTGCGCAAGGCCGTGGCCGAGGCGCTGCTTCTGGTGGGACACCGGGCCGGGCCACCCTGCATGCGCGAGGCCGTGGGCAAGGCCATCAAGGCCCATGCCCTCTGTCGCGGGTCCAAAACCGGTTGCCTGCTCACGGCCAAGCAGGAGGAAACGGATCCGCCTCCCTGGCTCGTGCGCCGGTTCAATGCGCTGCTGGGCTGGACCGGCATGGGCATCCTGAGCATGGCCCTGCTGATGCTGGCCGGCCTGTTCATTGGCATCGGGGTGTTCACCGTGCTCTACGTTTTCAAGTCCGCCCTGGGCATCGACCTGGTCCAAGGCTGGCATTTGATGGACTGGCTGCACCGGTGAGCTGTCGCGTCAAGGAAAGAGCGGAATTTGGAACTGCTGGCGGAGTTGAAGGCGATCCTGGAGAATGATGATGCGGCTCGATGAATTGCAGGAACTGGTCACCAGTGGCGAGTCGGCAACACTGGAACTGAAAAAGTCCACGGCCCAATTGCGCCGGGCGGCTGAAACCCTGTGCGGCATGCTCAACGCCAGCGGCGGCAAGGTGCTGGTTGGCGTGACCGCTGAAGGCCGGATTGTTGGGCAGCAGTTCACGGACAAGACCCTGCGGGAGCTGGCGGATATCCTGCAAAAATTCGAGCCTGCCCCGACCATTGCGCAGCAACGCGTCATCCTTGAAAACGGCCTTGCGGTACTGCTACTGGAGGCATTCACCAACGTCGAAAGCCAACCGTACATCTTTGACGGCCGACCCTATCAGCGCATCGAATCCACGACGTCCATCATGCCCCGGGAAGTGTACCAACGGCTGCTCAGCGAACGCGCCACCGGGCGGCTGCGCTGGGAAAACCAGCCTGCCGTGGCGGTTCAACTCGCTGACCTGGATCAAGAAGAAATACTGCGCACTGTTCGTCTTGGCCTTGCCGCTGGTCGATTGCCGGAATCCACTGGCAGCGACGTACCTGACATCCTGAACCGCCTGAACCTCGCTCTATTGGACAAACCCAACAATGCGGCCATCGTCCTCTTCGGAACCCGCTTCATGCCGGATTATCCGCAGTGTCAGTTGCGCATGGCCCGTTTTCGGGGTGTAAACAAGTCCCTGTTTCTGGATCAGCGCCAGATTGAAGGCCATGCCTTTGCTCTTCTTGAGGAAGCCATGCTCTTTCTGCGCCGCCATTTGCCCGTGGCGGGCCGCATCATTCCCGGGCTGTTTGAACGGGAGGACGAACCGCTTTTTCCTCTGGAAGCCCTGCGGGAAGCCCTGGTCAACGCCTTTTGTCACCGGGATTACACCATCATCGGCGGCGCGGTCAGTCTGGCCATCTATGACGACCGCCTGGAAATCTGGAGCGACGGACTTCTGCCTTTCGGCCTCAAGCCCAAAGATCTCAAACGCGAGCACGCCTCCAGACCACGCAACCCACTTATCGCCCAGGTTTTCTATCTTCGCGGAATGATCGAGCGCTGGGGGCGCGGCACCCAGAAAATCGTGGAACTTTGCGTCAAGGCCGGTCACCCCGAACCGGAATTCGGCGAACAAGCCGGCAGCGTCTGGGTTCGCTTCCTCCCCAGCGGCTACACCCCTCCACTCCGGGTGGCCCACAACCTGACCAAACGGCAACGAATCATCCTCCACGCCCTCGCCAACTCAACCTCGTTGGCGTTCCGAAAAATCCAGGAAAGCCTTGAAAACCCCATACCCGAGAGAACGTTACGAGACGACCTTCAGCACCTTAAGCGCCTGGGTTTGATTGATTCTTTCGGGCGAGGCAAAGGGGCTGCCTGGCGTCTGAAAAGAGCAGAGGAATAAGGCGGAATAAGGCGGGAATAAGGCGGAATAAGGCGGGAATAAGGCGGAATAAGGCAATCATCTGCAATCATTTATCTTTTCTGAAACCAAAGTGGCGGGTCTACAGCCTCACGCATATTACGGAAAGATGAGTTGGAGATCAGCATACTGGATCTGCGGCAAAAGGTCACAAATTCAGAACTTGCGAAGTATGCCGACAAAAACATCCCTCCAGGAGATCATATGAGCGAAAGTGATCACGCCTTGCAGATTCCCGTGGGCCTCGTAGTCATCGGCCGCAACGAGGGGGAGCGGTTGCGGGGGTGTCTGGAGTCCTTGCAGGGGCAGGGGGGGCCGCTGGTGTATGTGGATTCGGGGTCCACGGACGGCAGCACGGAGTTGGCCCGCAATCTGGGTACGGACGTGGTCGATCTGGACATGGCCAGGCCTTTTTCCATGGCCCGGGCGCGCAACGTCGGGTTCCAACGAGTCCGAGAGCTGGTGCCGGACGTCAAGTACGTGCATTTTTTTGATGGCGACTGCAGCGTGGTTTCCGGATGGGTGGAAACGGCCTTGCGCTTTCTGAAGGATCATCCCGAAGTCGCGGCCGTGTGCGGACGCCGCCGGGAACGCTATCCGGAACGCTCCATCTATAACGCCATGGCCGACCGGGAATGGGATGCGCCGCTGGGTGGCGTAGCCTCCGTGGGGGGAGATGCCCTGTACCGCGTGGCGGCCTTTTCCAGCGTGAATGGTTTTGACGAGACGCTCATCGCCGGCGAAGAACCCGAGCTGTGCTTCCGGTTGCGCCGGGCCGGCTGGAAAATCCAGCGCATCCCTGGCGAGATGACCGTGCATGATGCCCAGATTCTGCGCTTCGGCCAGTGGTGGCGGCGCATGGTCAGGGGCGGGTACGGGTCCATGGACGTTTATCAGCGCTGCCTGAAAGTGGGCGGAGCCAAGTCGGATGTCCCCTTTGCGGCCATGGTCCGCAGTACGCGCACCTGGACTATGGGCTGGTCGGCTCTTGTCGTAATTTTGGTGCTCATATCCGCATTTTTCGCGGGTATGACGGGCGTTCTGCTCGCCCTGGCCATTGCTCTGATGATGTGGACGACCCAGGTGCTGCGCATAGCCCGCAAAGAAGGAGCATGGCGGCACGACCGGCGCCAGGCCCTGCTCTTCGGCCTGCTGACCATGCTGGGCAAGTGGGCCCAGCTTGTCGGCCATCTGCGCCATGCACGGGATCACCGGGCTGGACGACAGGCCCGGCTCATCGAGTACAAAGGCGCGGCTCTGGCCGGCGGACCGGCAAGCGATCCGCCTACCGGCGGCGTTCCCCGGAGCGAGGCTTCAACCTGGGCCGCGGACCGGGCCCGCTATCCGCATCATGCCTTTTTCCGGGAGCAGTCCCTGTGGGCCCTGGCCGTGTACCGTTTCGGCCAGTGGAACGACCGCCGCGGGCGCGGCCCGTCCCGCTGGTTTCTGGACCGTCTGTACTGGCTGCTGTTCCGGATCGTGGAAACCCTGACCGGGGTCAGCTTCACCAAGGAAACGGTCATCGGCCCCGGCTTGCGCATCCACCATTTCGGCAATATTTTCATCCATTCACAGGTCCGGATGGGCGCGGGCTGCACCTTGCGCCAGGGCGTGACCATCGGCAACAAGGTCGAGCACGGGCCGGTCCCGGTGATCGAGGACAACGTGGAGTTCGGAGCCTACGCCCAGGTCCTGGGCGACATCCGCATCGGCCAGGGCGCGAAGATCGGGGCCATGAGCGTGGTTCTTCAGGACGTGCCTCCTGGACATACCGCAGTGGGCATCCCGGCCCGGATAATTCCGCCCGCTGAGGAGAGAGGTTCTTGAGCAGGGGCGGAACCATTATAAAAATTGAAAATGGAGAGAATCCATGCGTTGGCAAGACAGAATTATCATTGACCCAGGCATCCTGGTCGGAAAACCCGTGATCAAGGGAACGCGAATATCCGTTGAGTTTGTGGTTGATCTGCTGGGACGCGGCTGGAGCACTGAACAAATACTTGCGGAATACGACCATTTGTCACGCGAGGATATTCTTGCGTGTTTGGCCTATGCCGGGCAAATGTTGCAATCTGAAAGAGTTTATTTGACGCCAGGAAGTGAAGCTTTTCATGCGCATTATCGCTAACGAGAACATCTCGGCGGGCGCGATTCAAAAACTCCGTTCAGCGGGGCATGACGTGATCTCGGTTAAAGAAACCATGCGCGGTGCGAAGGATACGGAAATTCTCCAATATGCCCAGTCAGACCAATGTCTTGTCATCACCAATGACAAGGATTTCGGTGAACTGGCCTTCCGCTTCAGACTGCCCTCGCGGTGTGGAATCGTGTTGTTCCGATTGACTGGAAGCGATCCGCAATCGGACAATCAACGTATGCTTGAAGTTCTTGATAGCCGTGACGACTGGCAAGGTCATTTCGCCATCGTGGATGATTGGAGAATCCGTATCCGCCCTTTGCCAGCGTGAATCACCAGCTTTTGGTCCTTTGCTTCGGCTTTTTGTAACTGCTCAAAAAGGTCGGGCGAGGAGGTTTACCGTGCAAGGAGTGTCTCCGGGATGGAGTTTCGTGACTCAGCTACTGGGGCCACGCTCCAGCCGGAACTTTGTCCTGAGTGCATTACACCGCTGCCGCACTGGGGTGCGGCGCTCCATGGATTCAACCCGCTGATTGCCACAAGCTTTTGAGCAGTTACGTCTTATTTGACCAAACGCTCCAACAATACATTTCACGTGATCATGCCCAATTCTTCCTCGATCCTCTTCATCGCCCCCTGGCTGCCCAAGCTTTCGGAGACCTTTGTCTACCGGGAGCTGTTCGGCCTGCGGGACTATGGGGTGTCGGTTCTTGGGGCGTCGGTGCATGCTCCGGAGCAGTCCTGGGACGAACCCCGGCTGCAAGACCTGGCCAGGGAGGTTGTGCCGGTCTATGGCCCAGGGCCGTTGCGTTTGCTCCTGGATGCCGCCCTGGAAACGCTTGGGCACCCTGTGTCCGCGCTACGGACGGGAATGATTGCCCTGGGTGACGCGGTCAGGGCTGGGGACATATCCGGCATCAGGCGGGTCAAGGTGCTCTGGCAGGGGCTGGCCGGTCTGGCTCTGGCCCGGCGCATTCGCGGACGCGGCGGCGTGGGCCATATTCATGCCCACATGGCCCATGTGGCCACGACCATTGCCATGTACACTGCCCGGCAGCTTGGTGTAGGCTTCAGCTTTACCGGCCATGCAGCGGACATCTTCCGGGATCGCTCCCTGCTGGCGGAAAAGCTGCAACGGGCTGTGTTTGTGAGCTGCATCAGCCATTGGCACCGTGAATTCTACAAGACCATCGTGGACCGGCCGGACCAGGAGTATCCCGTGATCCGCTGCGGGGTGGACGTTTCCGAGTTTGCACCGCCCTCTGACAGCTCGGCCGGGTTTTTGTCCGAACCGCCGCTGATCCTGGGCGTGGGGCGCCTCGTGCCCAAGAAGGGTTTTGACCTGCTGCTGCACGCCGTGGCTGCCGTTCGTGACCAGGGTTTGCAGTTGTCCTGTCGTATCGTGGGCGATGGTCCGGAGCGGGAGGCCCTGCACAGGCTGGCCGCTGACCTGGACCTGGGGGACGTGGTGACCTTTCTCGGCTCCCGGCCCAATTCCGAGGTCCGAAAACAGTTGCGCCAGGCCGCGATTTTCGTCCTGCCCTGCCGTACCGACGCTTCCGGGGACAAGGACGGGATTCCCGTGGTCCTGATGGAGGCCATGGCCTGCGGGGTCTGCGCGGTCAGCGGCGACCTGCCGACCATCCGGGAACTGATCGACCACCGGGAAAACGGCCTTCTTGTCCCCCCGGACGACGTCCCGGCCCTGGCCAACTACCTGAAAGATCTCCTGGCCGATCCGGACCTGCGCAGGACCATGGCAGCCCGGGCGCGGCTGCGCATCCAGGAGGAATTTGCCCTGGACGTGAATGTCGGCCGGTTGCGAAGGGCGCTCAAACTGGATGCGGACAACCAGTAGCCCGTCATTTTTTCCGTCCATGGGCATCATGACCTCAACACCCGGCTACTCCGATTCCAGTACAGCGCACAGGCGCTGAAACTCAAACTCCACTTGCGGCATCAACTCCCGACAGGCGGCAAGGTCGTCCGCCCTGCCGGCCTGCTCCATCCGGCTGGCCGCATCACTCAGGGCTTCGGCCGAGACGAGCAGGGCCGTTCCCTTGAGGGCATGGGCATGTTCCCGAACAGCAGCGATGTCGCCTTCGTCGGCCACCTGGGCCAGTTTGGCCACCCGCGTCCGATTCTCTTTCACGAATCCTTGAAGAATCCTGGCGGCCAGCTCTTTCTTTCCGGCAACACGAGCCATGAACGCCGCCCTGTTGAACACCGCGAGTTGGGCGTCTTCATGTGCCGCGCCACCTGTATCCAGTCCTCCGGTCTCGGCTTCCTGAAGGCCGCTTTCTGATTTCCCGTCATCCTCTCCAAGCCTCCCCGCTTCATCCCGCGCCGTCTGCACCTCGTCCCGCACCGGCAGCCATTTCTCCAACATTTCCGTCAATTGCGCCGGTTCCAGCGGCTTGGTCAGATAGTCGTCCATCCCCGCCTCCAGGCACTGCTCCCGATAGCCCTGCATGGCGTGGGCTGTGAGGGCGATGATGGGGATTCTGGAATGGTGGGATGCTGGAATGCTGGGATGCTGGGATTTTTGAATGGTGGAATGTTGGGATGCTTTCGGTAATGATGTTGGTTCTGCCTTGTGCTGGTCTGACTGGGAAGGGGATATGATATTCGTCACCCCGCCTTCAAATCCAGCATTCCAGCATTCCAGCATCCCAGCATTATCTTTTTCTCTTGCCCTGATCTCCCGCGTCGCGGCCAGCCCGTCCATGACCGGCATCTGCATGTCCATCAACACCAGGTCGTAGGGGATGGTGCGCAGGGCCTGGACGGCTTCGGCGCCGTTGGCCACGGTGTCGGCGGTCAGGCCGAGGTTGTCCAGCATGGCCAGGATCACCTGCTGGTTGGTGGGGTTGTCCTCGGCCAGGAGGATGCGGGTGTTGGACCGGGAAAAATCTCTGCGGGCTCCGGCGGATTTTCCGTCCGGACGTTGGGTGATCAGTTCCGCGGATGAGGCTCCGTCCCTGGCCATAACCATGGTCAGGCAGTCGAAGAGTTCCCCGTGGAGTACGGGTTTGGTCAGGTGGGCGGAAAAACCGGCTTCCTGCAGACGCTTCGCATCGCCCTCACGGCCCGTGGAGGTCAGCATCACGGTCCGCAGGGAGTGCAGCGTGGGCTCGGAGGAGATGATTTGCCCCAGGGTTTCGCCATCCATGCCGGGCAATTGCATGTCCAGGATGGCCAGACGGTACGGGTCACCCTGGGCCACGGCCTTGTGCAGGAGGTTCAGGGCCCGAGCGCCATCCGGGGCCTCGTCCGGACGCATACCCCAACCTTGGCAGCGGTTCATCAGGATTTCACGATTTGTCGCGTTGTCGTCCACGATCAGGGTGCGGACGTCTCGCAGATCAGCGGGTTCCGGCTTCTGAGCGGCCTTGGCCAGTCCCAGCCGGACCGTGAACCAGAAGGTGGAGCCTTGGCCTTCGACGCTTTCCACCCCCACTTCGCCGCCCATCATTTCGGCCAACTGTTTGGAAATGGCCAGCCCCAGCCCGGTGCCGCCGAACTTCCGGGTGATGGAAGCGTCCACCTGGGAAAAACTCTGGAACAAATCGTCCAGCTTGTCCGCTGGAATGCCGATGCCGGTGTCGCGGATGGTGAAGAGCAGTGTGGTTTGTAGCTGGTGGCCGGCGGCTTCCGCATCAGCGTGGCCAACCACGTGCCGTTCGCTTTCCCCTTCCCGCTTTCCGCTTTCCGCTTTATCAATTTCAGCATTCCAGCATTCCAGCATTCCAGCATTTCCATCCGCCACCTGCACCCGCACCACCACCTCGCCCTGCTCGGTGAACTTGACCGCGTTGCCGACCAGGTTGGTCAGGATCTGGCGGAGGCGGCCGGAGTCGCCGGTCAGGCGGTCCGGAACGTCCGGGTCCGCGGCGCAAATGAATTCCAGACCCTTTTCCTCGGCCTTGAAGGCCATCATGGTCGCGAAGCTGTCCAGCATGTCCCGGAGGTCAAATTCCAGGGCTTCCAGTTCCAGCTTGCCGGACTCGATCTTGGAGAAGTCCAGAATGTCGTTGAGCAGCGCCAGCAGGGTCTGGCCGCTGGCGCGCACGGTTTCCGCGTAGCGACGCTGAGTGTCGTTCAGGTCCGTTTCCAGAAGCAGTCCGGTCATCCCGATCACGCCGTTCATCGGGGTCCGGATTTCGTGGCTCATGTTGGCCAGGAATTCACTTTTGGCCCTGCTGGCCGCATCGGCCTGTTTTCTGGCCTCGAGCAGGCGCTCCTGGTCTTGGACCCTCTCGGTGATGTCCTGCTGGATTCCGAACCAGCGGCTGTCGCCGTTGTCAAAAAAAACAGGATTCGATTCCAGCAGTGCAAAGCGGACCTCCCCATCGATGACAACCCGGCCTTCCCAATGAAAGCGCTTTCGTTCTCTGACAACTTCCTGGTTAAGTAAAATGAAATTTTCCAGCTCTTCGGGATGGATCATATTGAAGGCAACCGTGGGATCGGCCAGCACTTCTTCGCGACGCAGGCGGGTCATATCGCACCATCCGTCGCTGAGATATTCGAACTCATGTCGTCCATCGGCCCGGATCCAGAACACGTACACCCCCACAGACATGTAGGCGACCAGGTCGCTGAAGCGTTGCAAACTTTCGCTCAGCTCGACCTCCGCGTGTTTCTGGGCGCTTTGGTCGTACATGTAGCTGCGGATACCCGCCAGGCGTCCTTTTTCATCACGAACCAGCAGGGTGAAATCGTAAACCCAGATGAAGTGACCGGTTTTGGTCCGCAATCTGTAGGATGTTTCGAAGGTATCAATGTGATTTGCGATATTGTGTTTGAGTTCGTTGATGATACGGTCCTGATCATCAGGATGAATGATTTCTGGATACAGAAAATCCAGGTGCATCATTTCTTCCGGACTGTATCCAAGAATCCTTCCAACATTGGATGAAGCATACTTTACAGGACATTTTCCATCTCGTTGCGAAGTCCATTCCATGGTGAACACGGGACCGGCGGCAAAAAGATTCCGTTCATTCTCCAGGTCTTCAACAGCTTTCTTGTGCTCGGTAATGTCCCTGCTGATGCCGAAAATGCCGATCACTTTTTGCTTGTCGTCAAAAACCGGCCATTTGTTGGTCTGGACATATCCTGTTTCACCGTTTTCCTTGTAGTATGGATTGACCTTGTTCAGAACCGGCTTTCCTTCTTTGAAGACAGGTTTTTCTTCCTCATTGTAAATCGTCGCAGTATCATGCGGAAACACCTCAAAATCGTGCTTTCCGATCATCTCCTTCCAATGCCCATGATTGGTGATATCAGCCAGCGTCTGACTGCAGAAAATGAACCTGCTGTTGATGTCCTTGTAATAGACAAAGTCAGTTGTTTCTTTCAAAAAAACTTCGAGACTGCGGGCAAAAATGGTTTGTTCAATCTCCATCCTGTCCTTCTTGCGCAGCAGGAAAACGATGAATGCGGTGAAGGCAAGAATGGTGACTGCTCCAAGAACATAGACCCAGAGCAGGGGCGTGAAGAGTATCGGGGACGCGTGCCACCCCGCGGAAGGTATCGCCGCGATCTGCCAGCTTCCGTAGGGCAGTTCCATCACCTTGGTCAGTGGAGAATGTTCAAAGACCACCGGATCTCCAAAAAACACATCCCCCTTGTCCCCGAGAGCGTCCCTGCCCCGAATGGCGACGCGCAGACCATCCCGCTCTTCCCGAATTCCCGCTCCGGCAAAAATTTCGTCACTGTTCATGACCACCGAAGCCATGCCCCAAAATTCTTCCTGACCAGTGCCCTCGTCCCTTCTGGCTATGGGAATCCGGGCGATGATTCCCTCACCCCCCTGGACAAGTGCAAGAGGTCCGGCAAGCACGATTTCATTGACTCTTCGAGCCAGATCCACGGCTTCGAACTGGGCGGGAAGGGTCGTATAGTCCAAACCGACCGCGGCTTCGTTGCCTTCGATGGGGTACATAAATTGAATGACCATGTCGCGGGCAAGGCCGATGTTCCGCAGATCTTTTTCTCCACGAAACTGGACTTCCATGGCCCGGGCAAAATCATCCTGGGTCAGATCGGGGTTCATGGCCACCAGGGCTTTCACGGCGGAGACTTTATGGATGTTCGCGAACAGTCGCGACGCGAGGGACGACTGCATGACATCCAGGGCCTGCTGGACGTTTTCCCTCTCCTGCCGCTTGTGACGATCAGATTCAAAATGGGAAAGGAGCACGCCGATCAGGACAAAGAGCCCAAGAAGCGTGACAAACAGGAAATTGGCCAGCACGACCGGGCTGTTCTTGGGGGTGTTGGAATCCAAGGTTTTTTCAGGGGAAATTTTGGAGGTCTGGGCCAAATCTTCAGATGTCTGTCCTGGTTCCACTTTCAAACTCCCAAGGAATGCAAGAAGTTACGAATTTGACTCACAACTGCTCAAAAGGGCCGGGCACTTCCTGAAAGCAGCCTTGTCTCTGGATACCCGCCTGAGTGGGAATGACGCGAAATGTTCATGTCGTCATGCCCGCGAAGGCGGGCATCCAGGTCGTGCTTGTCGCATTTTTTGAGCAGTTGCCTTGACTCATCCGGGCTTCGTGATGCCCGGTTCCGCGAGCAGACGCTGAAATTCCCATTCCAGCCGCGGGCCCAGGACCTTGCAGGCAGCAAGATCTTTATCCTTCCCGGCAGCTTCCAACCGCCTGGCCACTTCCGCCAGGGCATTGGCGCTGATCGTCAGCGCCGAGCCTCTGATCGCATGGGCATGCTCGTGCACGGCCGCAAAATTCCCCTCCGCGATGTGCCGCAGCAGGAGCCCCGGACGTTTCATGTTCTGCTCCACAAATCCCTGAGTAATTAACTGGATAAGCTCCTGGTTCCCACTCATTCGGCGCAACAGTTGCTCCCCGTCGTAGACCGGAATGGCATCAATCCCCTGCACCTCATCCCGTTCCCCGCATTCCACAACCGTTTCTCCGCCTGGTGTATCTACAGGCCGCCCGGCGGAAGCAGGGGCATCCCCATGAACATGGTCCCGGGGCTCCGCCTCTTCCTTCCCGAGCCACTTTTCCAGCATCTCCGCCAACTGGCTCGGCTCCAGCGGTTTGCTCAAGTAATCGTCCATCCCCGCCTCCAGGCACTGCTCCCGGTAGCCCTGCATGGCGTGGGCGGTGAGGGCGATGATGGGGATTCTAGAATGCTGGGATGCTTTCGGTAATGATGTTGGGTCTGCCTTGTCGTGGTCTGACTGGGAAGGGGATATGGCATTCGCCACCCCGCCTTCAATTCCAGCATCCCAACATCCCAGCATTCCAGCATTATCTTTTTCTCTCGCCCTGATCTTCCGCGTCGCCGCCAGCCCGTCCATCACCGGCATCTGCACGTCCATCAGGACCAGATCATAGGGGATGGAGCGCAGGGCCTGGACGGCTTCGGCGCCGTTGGCCACGGCGTCCGCGGACTGGCCCAGGTTTTTGAGCATGGCCAGGGCCACCTGCTGGTTTGTGGGATTGTCCTCGGCCAGGAGGATGCGTGATCTGCGCGGGATGAAGGTTTTTTGGGAACCGGGCTCCCGGACCAGCCGTCGAGACATGATCTCCCTGGAGGAACTCTGACCATCCCTGGCCAGAACCATGGCCAGACAGTCGAACAGTTCTCCGTGAAGCACGGGTTTGGTCAGGTAGGCGGAAAAACCGGCTTCCTGGAGGCTTTTCGCATCGCCCTCGCGGCCCAGGGAAGTCAGCATCACGGTGGGCAGGGGTTGCAGCGCGGGTTCTGAAGAAATGACCCGTCCCAGAGTTTCCCCATCCATGCCTGGCATTTGCATGTCCAGAACTGCCAGCCGGAAGGGGTCGCCCTGGGCCAGGGCCGCGTATAGCAGCTTCAGGGCCGTGGGGCCGTCGGGCGCCTCAGCCGGGCGCATGCCCCAGCCCTGGCAGCGGGCCAGCAGGATCTCCCGGTTCGTGGCGTTGTCGTCCACGATCAGGGTGTGGACCCCGTGCAGATCCGCGGGATCGGACGCGGGCGTCTCCACGGCCTCGCCCAGCCCCAGCCGGACCGTGAACCAGAAGGTGGAGCCCTGGCCTTCGATGCTCTCCACCCCCACTTCCCCGCCCATCATTCCGGCAAGTTGCCTGGAAATGGCCAACCCCAACCCCGTGCCGCCGAACTTCCGGGTAATGGAGGCGTCCACCTGGGTAAAACTCTGGAACAAGCCGTCCAGCTTGTCCGCTGGAATGCCGATGCCGGTGTCCGAAATCCTGAAAAGCAGTGTGGTTTGTGGTTGATGGCTGGCGGCTTCCGCATCAGCGTGGCCATCCGCGTGCCGTTCGCCTTTCCCTTCCCGCTTTCCGCTTTCCGCTTTATCAATCCCAGCATCCCAGCATTCCAGCATTCCAGCATTTCCCTCCGCCACCTGCACCCGCACCACCACCTCGCCCCGTTCCGTGAACTTGACCGCGTTGCCGGCCAGGTTGGTCAGGATCTGGCGGAGGCGGCCGGGGTCGCCGATGAGATTGTCCGGGACGTCCGGGTCCGCGGCGCAGATGAACTCCAGGCCCTTTTCCTCGGCCTTCAAGGCTGTCATGGACGTGAAATTGTCCAGCATGGGTCGCAGGGCAAAGTTCAGGGACTCCAGGTCCAGCTTGCCGGACTCGATCTTGGAGAAATCCAGGATGTCGTTGATCAAGGCCAGCAGTGCCTCGCCGCTGGATCGGACGACTTCGGCGTAGCGCCGCTGGGTAGCGTCCAGATTCGTATCCAGCAGCAGGCCGGTCATTCCGATCACCCCGTTCATGGGTGTTCGAATTTCGTGGCTCATATTGGCCAGAAATTCGGACTTGGCCTTGTTGGCCTGCTCGGCTTCCTCCGCGGCCCGCCGCTGGTCAGCGAAGCTTTTCCGGAGCTGTTCCAGGCTCTCTCTTCTCAGAACCAGCAGCCGGCAAGCCACGGCCACGGGCAGGACCAGGGTCAGCCCTCCGACAAGGAAGAACAGCCTGATCACCCAGGCATTGGAGGCCTGTCGCGGCCAGCCTTCTTCCGGAACCGCCGCCACCTGCCATGAACCATACGGCAGATTGACCAGGGCCAGCACCGGATCAGCGTCAAATACCTCCTGGGAACCGAAAAACAGATCTCCATCCGGCCCCTGGGCGTCATTTCCACGAATGGCGATCCGCAAGGCCGGTTCAACCTGAAACAATCCACTGGCCGAATAGAACTCCTCCAGGTCAATGACCACCGAAAGAAGGCCCCAGAACGTCCGGAAGTCGTCATCCAGAAAAACCGGGATGCGGCCGATAAGCCCCTGCCCTCCCTGGAGCAGGTTCACCGGGCCGGCCAGAACCAGCTTCCCCGTCTCCCTGGCGTGCAGGGCCGCGGCAGCCTGCTGAGGCACGTCGCGGAAGTCGACGCCGATTATGGCCTCATTGCCCTCAATGGGATACATGTACGTGACAACCAAGTCCGGAGCCGCGCCGATGTTGCGCAGCTGCGGATAATTTTGGATCAAGGGGGCGGCCAGGGCGGCATACCGCTCCAGGGACATCTCCGGCTCCAGGCCAATGGCAATGACCATCCCCTCCACCCTGCTGGAATTGACATGAATATTTCTCTCCATCTCCGCCCGCAGCGAGCTCAGCTGATAGTGAACGGAGCGGCGGGCTTCTTCGATCTGCTCATTGGTGGAGAAACGCTCAAAATAATACCACCCACAGAACACGGCCAGGCCGACCAGGACAGGAGGAATCCAGAATTGAATTTTTCTCAAGAGAACCAAGGTCATGGCACACTCCTCTGTAACTGCTCAAACCTTACGGCAATTTACGAAGCAAATCCTGGGAGCGCCGCACCCCAGTGCGGCAACGGAGTATCGCATTCAAAAACAGGTTTCGGCTGGAGCCTGGCTCCGGAAGCTGGATCGATCACCGTGCAAAATTTATCTTGCACAGGAAATCCATCGCATGATCTTTTTGAGCAGTTACTCTCCTCTTGGGCAATGCTCCTTTTTGTCGTCGCCTTGCCGGTGGCAATTTTCCGTCTGTTGGAACCTATGCCATAATTTATGCAAAGCTGTCGACAATGTGGAATCCTTCTTTTATGAAATTACCGGGATGGTGTGGAACACATTGACGCTGGAGTACGGGTTGCCTTTAGGGCTGTTTTGTTCTCGAACCTTGTGCATTCTGCATGCTATCGATATCGAATCCGGCAACTTTTCGATTCGATATGTGCAAGGGCGAACGACCGATCGCCCCTGCACATGATTGAAAAATTGTAACCATTCAACACATACTCTGTGGTCACTCGCCAGAGCTGGATTCCGGCTTTCGCCGGAATGACGTATCATACCACGTCCTTTCCAAGTTAAGTCATGCCGGCGAAGGCCGGTATCCAGTCCCTATTTTTCTCGAATGAGCTGAGTAGTTACAAAACAAATCCTGAATACAGGGATGGCAAGGAGGTCCGACCATGTGGACGCACAGCAATGGGCAACGCCTTAAATTCCATCGTTCCCTGCGCGGCCTGACCCAGGATCGGCTGGCCGTCCGGCTGGAGACCAGCAAGCAGCATCTGGGCGAGGTGGAGCGGGGGCGCTGCAACCCCTCCCTGGATTTGCTGGCCAAGGCCTGCCGGGAGCTGAACATCGACCCGGCCAGTCTGTTCGTGGTCCGCGATGGGGAGTCCGACCGCCCGGCCGGGGATGGTGCGCTGGAGAGCCAGGCCAATCGCCTGGTCGCGGCCGCCGCCACATGGTCCATTGATCTTGCCGACGGCAGGACGGTCTGGTCCCGGGCCATGTATCGACTGCTGGGGGTTATTCCCAGCCGCAAGCCGTCCCTGAAGCTTTTTCTGAAGCGCCTTCGCGAGCAGGACGCAAAGACCTTTGCCGCCTTTCACCAGAAACTGCTCCAGGGCGAGCTGCCCCGGCCCATGACCTGCCTGTTGCCGCGTAAAAACGGCAGGCACAGAACCCTGCATGTCCATGCGGACCTCTTGCCGGGCAACGTTCCGGGAGAAATAGGCCGCGCCTGCGCGGTATTCCTGGATGTGACCGCTGGCATGGCCTATCACCGGCACATCCTGGAGCGGCAGGAATCGCTGCAGGAGATCATCGAGGACAAAGTCCGCGCCCTGACCGCGGCCATGGTCCAGACCCGGAAGGAGCTGGAGCTGCGCACCGCCACCGAGGCGGTTCTGCGCCACAGTGAGGCTACGCACCGCGCCGTTGCCGAGGACACGCCGGTGATGATCTGCCGCTACACGCCGGATTTTCTCCGAGATTACGTCAACAAGGCCTATTGCGACTATTTTGGCGCATCCGCGGAATCGTTGCGCGGAACGTCGATGCTGGAAATGATCCAGGAAGCGGATCGGGCCGCATTCATCATGAACATCACCCGGCTCACTCCGATATCCCCGGTTATGGTCAACGAATACCAGGTTTTGGCCCCCGGCGGGGAACTCCGTTGGCAGCGCTGGACTGACCGGGCCTTGTTCGGTGATCTTGGCGCCGTCGTGGCGTACCAGGGCGTGGGTGAGGACATTACAGAGCGCAGGCGGGTGGAGGATGCGCTGCGGGAGAGCCTGGCGCGCTACGACGATCTGGTGGCCAAGGTGCCGGTGGGCGTTTATTCCTTCTGGATCCGGGCGGACGGCGCCTTTGAATTCGAGTTCGTCAGCGACCGGTGGTGCGAAATCCACCAGCTCCGACGCGATGACGCCCTGGCGGATACCATGCTGGTCCACAACCTGGTCCATCCTGATGAGCGGGCGGCATTTGACGCGCGCAATCTCGAGGCTTTTCGGGAGCGCAAACCCTTCTTCTGGGAAGGACGATGCCTCATCGGCTGCGAACTGCGCTGGCTGCGCGTGGAGTCCACGCCCACGATTTACGACAATGGCGACATCCGCTGGTCCGGCGTGACCCAGGACGTTACCGGGCAGCGTCGGACGGAAAAGGCCTTGCGGGAATGCGAAAAGAGACTCAAGGCCTTGCAAGGAATGCAATAGGCCATTATTCCGCTTTTTGGTGTTACTTCTGGACATGACAATAAAAAACAGGAACAAAGGGCCATGGATCGCAATGAACGTCCCCCCGGCTACGGCCTGTTCAAGTCCCTGCGCTATCACGCCGTCATTGCCCAGGAACTGCGGAAAAGGCCGGAAGCAGTCATGGCCCAGGCCAGGGCGATCATGGAGGGATGGGGGTGGTATGATCCCAGCCATGAGGCATATCATGCCAAGTATGCTCGTCAGTGGCGACTGGCCTTGGAACGGGGGCCGGAGCATGTTGTCGAACTGATTGAGCGTCCAACTGGCGACGAGCATTCGGAATGGATGCGGTCGTGCACTCCCTTGATCGGCATCCTGGACAGACGCGTGATCCGGGATCTGCAAAAGCAATGGCGCCGGGAATATCAGGCGTTGCATGGGAGCCCTTCCGATGCGACATGATGAATTGGCCCATGTTCTGATCACGATCATGGCCCTGACCAAAGGCGAAAAGGCCATTGTCCTGGGCAGTCAGGCCGTGCTGGGCGGCATTGCCAGAGAACAGGCGCAATTGCTGGACGACGCCGCCAAACAAGCCCTTTTCCAATCCATGGAAGTGGATGTGGCCTTTCCCGGCAGGCTGGATCTGTCGGCGCTGGTGGATGACACGATCGGACTGGATTCTCCTTTTTATGAAAGATTCGGGTATCATGCCGAAGGCGTTGAAATGGAGATCGCGGTTTTGCCCAGGGGGTGGGAACAGCGATTGACGCCGTTCACGGATCAAGACAAGAGTCTTCTCGGCTACTGTCTCGATCTCCATGACCTTGCGACAGCCAAGCTCGCGGCCGGTCGGAACAAGGACGAGCAGTTCATCCAGGCCCTTGTGCGGGCAAAATTGCTGCATCGCGATGTCCTGAAAACGCGCATCCTGTCCACGACTCTCCCGGAGGATCGCAAAGAACTGCTTGCGCAGCGGGCCGCGTTGTTTTTTGAGCCGGAGGATTCTTGACGATGGAGCACCAGGCTTTTTCCCAGCTCGAACAACACAAGCTGCTCGCCCTGCGGCAACGCCTTCAGCAGGACCAGCGGGTGCTGGCGGCATACTTGCTGGGCAGCGCGGCTTCCGGGCGGATGCGTCCGGACAGCGACCTGGATCTGGCCCTGATGACCATGCCGGGCAAGACGCTGCCTCCCCTGGACCGGATTGCCCTTGCCGCGGAACTGGCCTTGGAAGCGGGTATTGTCGTGGATATCGGGCATCTTTCCTCAGATAATCTGGTCTACGCCAAGGAAGCCATCCTCACCGGGAAACGCATTTTTGCCCGTGATCCACTCCAGGCGGATTTAACCGCTTGTACGCTGCTGGGGATGTATGTGCGCTTCAACGAAGAGCGACGCGAGGTCCTGGATGCCTATCGAACCTGATGATGTCTGCCTGAACAAGGCTGCCATCATGGAGCGGGCGATTCGTCGAATACACGAGGAACATGCCTTTGATCCGGAACTCATAAACTGTACCCATATCGATGCCCTGATTCTGAATATAGAACGGGCCTGTCAGGCTGCCATTGATCTGGCGCTGCACCTGGTGGCCAGGGAACATCTGGGCATGCCCCAAAACAGCGCTGATGCTTTCAGGCTGCTGCGTAACGCCGATCTGATCAGCGAGCAAACAGCTCTGGCCATGGTGGCCATGACGGGATTTCGCAATGTGGCCGTTCATGAGTACCAAGGATTGGACATGGACGTGGTCCGGGCCATTGCCCAGGAACACTGGAAATCCTTGGTCGTCTTTTGCGCCGAGGTTGGATTGCGCATTCACCCGTAGCCCTGGCTGGGGTTGTTGACTGGGCTGTCCTGATTCTTTCACTCGCTTGGAGTTTGCCATGCCTTCTTCCAATTACGTCCTGATCACCCCCTGCCGGGACGAGGCCGAGTACGCCCGGCAATGCCTGGACAGCGTCCTTGCGCAAACCGTTCCTCCGACCCTGTGGGTCGTGGTGGATGACGGTTCCAGGGATGAAACCCCTGCCATTCTGGCCGAGTATGCGGCCAAGGTGGACTGGATACGCGTTGTCCGCCGGGAGGACCGCGGGAAGCGGGCCGTCGGTCCGGGAGTGATCGACGCCTTCTATGCCGGGCTGGACACCGTGGACCTGAGCGGCTTCGCTTATCTCTGCAAGTTCGACCTGGATCTGGACATTCCGCCGCGGTACTTCGAGACCCTGGTGTCCTGGATGGACCAGGACTCTCTGCTGGGGACGTGCAGCGGCAAGCCGTATTTCACCGATCCGCAAAATGGGAAACTGGTCAGCGAAAAGTGCGGGGACGAGATGTCCGTGGGCATGACCAAGTTCTACCGCCGGGAGTGCTTCCAGGAGATCGGCGGCTTCGTACGCGAGGTGATGTGGGACGGAATCGACTGTCACCGCTGCCGCATGCTCGGCTGGAAGGCATGCAGCCGTGACGCTCCGGAAACGCGGTTCATTCATCTGCGGCCCATGGGCTCCAGCCAGCAGAACATCTGGGTGGGACGGATGCGCCACGGCTTCGGCCAGTATTTCATGGGTACGGGTCTGGCCTACATGACCGCCAGCGCCCTCTACCGGATGACCCGCCCGCCGCTGATCGTCGGCGGCCTGGGCATGTGGTGGGGCTATGTGCGCAGCATGCTGGACGGCAAGGCCCGTTATGAGGACCTGGAGTTCCGCCGCTTCCTGCGCCGCTACCAGTGGGCCTGCCTGTTCCAGGGCAAGCACCGGGCCACGCGCAAGCTGGATGAAACGGCCATGCAGCGCAAGAAGATCGGCCCCCGGGGTGGGTGATGAAAGCAACAACGACTCGCTCCCTTGAGCAACCTGTCGCATTTCGCGGCAGGACGGGTGAATCATGCGCATGATTTTACTTGTTTTGATGGTCCTGGTGCTTCCAGCCTGTACGCATCCCACGATCAAGCCAGGCGTCTATGGTCCGGATGCGGCGGCCCTGCCTGAGCAATTGCCGGAGACCACGGCATATGTCCGTCTGGACCAGGAGGTTCCGCCGGATTTCTTTACGCCGAGTACGGCCAAGACCTCCGCGGATTATGCCACCGCCGACCAGGTGGCCGATTTTTCCGCGGACCTCTCCACGACCTATCGTCTCGGTCCCGGGGATCGGTTTGCCTTTTTCGTCCGGGGCCGGGAGGACATCAGCGTGGACGAGGTCATTGTCGCTCCGGATGGGCAGGTGGCGATCCCCCGCGTGGGCCTGGTGAACATCCAGGGCATGAGTCTGGCCGAAGCCACGGACCAGATGCGGACGGTTCTGGAGCAGTTCTACGAGCATCCGGACGTGACCCTGATCATGCAGCAGTTCAACAACAACAAGGCATACGTCCTGGGGCGGGTGGCCAATCCCGGAGCGGTGCACTTTCACGGCCCCGGAACGGTGCTCGAAGCCCTGGCCCTGGCCGGCGGACTGCCGGCGGACACCCAGAAGTCCTTCCTCAGCCGGTGCATGATCGTGCGCGGCAACGAGATGGTGGTCTGGATCGATTTGCGGGAGCTGCTGGAGAACGGAAACATGGCTCTCAACGCCCGGCTGCAGAACGGCGACGTGATCTACATTCCCCAGAGCGAGGATTCCGTGGCCTATGTCATGGGCCAGGTGTTCACCCCGGGGGTCCTGCTGCTGCGTTCCGAGATGACCGTTCTCGACGCCCTGATGAACGCCGGAGGGGTCACGGCAAATGCCGACCCGGAACAGATCTTCCTGGTCAGGACCCAGCAGGAAGGCGGCGTGGTGGAGCAGATCGATCTGACCGCCTTTGTCATGCACGGCGACCTGCGCAAGAATTTCGTCCTGCGCGAGGGGGACATCCTCTTCGTCGGCGAGCGGGGCATCAGCCGGTTCAACTACTTCATGACCCAGCTCCTGCCCGCCATGCGGGCCATCGACTTCACCTTGGACACGGCCGAGCGTTTCGGGCTGATGCAGCAACTGCGCAACAAGATCTGGGGGCAGGAAGGCTTCGTGAACACGTCGCACTAGATCTGAGAAGCGACAGGAAGTCCCGGCCGCCTTTGAGCGGATATTCATTTTCGATTCAGATTCCATGGCCGACACGCAACAGCAACCATCCATCCGTCCTGGAAGCGTCCTGGAAGGAAAAAAAAGCAAACCTTTCCAGGTGGTGGGCTTTGCCCTGCGCCGCGGGCCGTTGATTTTCCTGCTGGGCGGACTGCTGTTTCTTCTGCTGTTGCCGCTGCTCATGCAACGGGCCAGCCCCATCTATGAAACCGACGCCCTGCTTCTGCTCGATCCGGCCAAGGAGCCGACCCTGACCGGACGCGAGCGTGATGCCATTCCGGGCACTATTGCCGACTACATGCGCACCCTGGTCAACCGGATCAACAGCCATGACGTCCTGGCCGAGGCGCTTTCCCGCCTCGATCCCGCCGAATATCCGGCCTTCCTGAATCCGGATCACCCTCTCGAACGCAATGTCCACCGGCTGATGAGCCGCATCCGGGTGCGCGAGGTTTTACGCACCTATCTGATTTCCCTGACCATCACCGCGGATCAGCCCCAGGGCCTGGGTCCGGTGTTGAACCAGGTCATGCTGGTCTTCGTGGAAAAAATCCAGGCGGAACAGGAACGCCAGTACGAACGTCGGCTGAGCTACCTCAGGGACGAACGGGACAAGCTCCTGGCACGGCTGGATGACGAGCGCAACGCCTTGCTGGTCCTTGCCGAAGGCATGGACCAGAAGGCCTTTCTCCACGAGACCTACTCCCTGCACGTCTACAAGCAGGACATGATCCAGCGCCTGTTCTGGGAAGCCGAGGCCAAACACTCGGAACAACTCTCCCTGCTTGAAAAGGCCCTGGCGGACAGGGAGGCCGTCCGCCAACTCGATCTGCAGCCCTTTGCCGACGAGCGGGTGGCGGACAACTTCGGCATCAACCGGATCGAACAATGGACCTACGAGCAGCTCCAGAGCCTGCGCACGAGCATTGACGGCCTGACCCCAAGCAATCCGGATCGGATTTACGTCGAGGAGCGGATGCGGGCCATGAACGCCTTCCTGGAGTCCTACAAGCAGCAGGTCAACGAGGAAACCATTCGCAACATCCGGGAAAAACTGGAGTACGAACTGGACCTGGACGTGATCAGGGCCCGCAGTTCCTATGAAGCCGCCAAGTCCAACGCGAACCGCCTCAAGATCTTGCTGGACCAGGCAACCGTCGAAGCGGCCGAGACTTCCGAAGCCATCTATCTGGCTTCGGAGATCCTTTTTTCCATGGAGCAGTTGCGCAGCCGCCTGGCTGCACTGAACAACCGCATCGACGACTCGGAAATGGAAGCCAAGGCTCCGGTTCGCCTGGATATCGACAAATGGGCAGTGTCCCCGGTCGAGCCGGCCAGAACCAACACCAAATCCCTGGGCATGATGGCGCTGGCCTTGAGCTTCGGGTCGGTCTTCGGCTTCATTTTCGTCTTTGATTTTCTGGACAACCGGCTGCGTGAACCGGAGGAAGTGACGAAAGGGCTGGGTGGCTCCGGTCCGGCGCCCATCTGGCACATGGGTCTGGAGGACGTCGAATCCGGGAACATTGCCGAAGCGAGTCTGGTCAACCCTCTCGCGCCTGCTGTCCAGGCCATGCGCTCCCTGGCCGTGCGCCTGGAACGGGAGCGGGAAAAACACGGAGCCAAGGTCGTCGCCCTGGCCGGACTCAACCCGGCGTGCGGCGTCAGCTCGCTGGCCTTGAACCTGGCCCATATCCTGCGCTTCGGCTGTGAACGAGTCCTGGTGCTCGAATGCAACCTGCTGCGCCCGGGGATGGCCAGGCTGGAGAGGGGACTCAAAGAGGCTCCAGGACTCTGGGAACTGTTGTCCGATCTGGAAGTGGACGACTGGAAGACGGCTGTCCAGCACGATGCGCAACGGCGGATCGACGTGATCACCGCGGGCAGGCCTTTGCCGCTCCTGCCCAGTCGGGCCAGGCTGCTGACCTTGCTGAACCAGGTCCGCCAAGACTACGACATGGTTTTGTTAGACGTGGCTCCGGTATTGGAAGACGAATTTTCCAGCCATGCGGCGATGCATGCGGATGCCGTCCTGCTGGTGGGCCGCGAAGACGTCAGCCTGTTCCGGGACCTGCGCCAATCCATCGACCTCCTGGTCCAGGCCGAGGTTCCGGCCGTGAGCGCGGTGCTCAACTTTGTCCGCCCCAAACGGTCCGAGCAGATCCGAACGATAATGCAGCATCACATGCAGTTCATCTCCAGCGTCCACCGCAAGCTGCACTCCATGGTCCGCCGAACGTTGCGCCGGGCGCCGCGTTAGGAGCTGCTTTGGTTATCAGTTGTCAGTTATCAGTTATCAGTTATTTGTTATCGGGTTATCAGTTATTTGGGCTATCGGATGTCAGGTAAGATATCGGAACAACTGCCTTCTTATCCCCAGATAACAGATAACCAATAACAGTCATACAGGAGACACCGGTGATCGCTGCGCCATATCAGGAAACGGCCGGCCGTCGGCTTCGCGTTCTCGTCATTGCCGAGGCCGCCAATCCGGAGCTGATCAGCGTGCCCTTGGTGGGCTGGTCCCATGCCGAGGCCCTGGCCAGGGTTGCCGACGTGCATCTTGTGACCCAGGTCCGCAACCGCGATGCCGTTGTTCGGGCCGGATGGCGGGAAGGAAAAGACTTCACGGCCATCGATTCGGAACGGGTGGCCGGTCCGGCCTATCGCCTGACCCGCTGGCTGCCGGGCGGCTGGACAACCAAGATGGCGGTCACGGCTCTGACTTACCGCTACTTTGAAAGACTGGTCTGGCAACGCTTCGGTCCGGATCTGCGGACCGGGCGGTGGGACATCGTCCACCGGCTCACGCCGCTTTCGCCGACTGTGCCCAGCAGCATCGCCTCCCGTCTGGCCCGAATCAACGTGCCCTTCGTGATTGGCCCCCTGAACGGCGGCGTGGCCTGGACCAGGGAATTCGACGCGGCCCGTCGCTCCGAGCGGGAATGGCTTTCCTACGTCCGTGATGCGTACAAACTGATTCCGGGCTACCGCGCCACCAGGAAGCACGCTGCGGCCATCATCTGCGGATCCCGGGCCACTCTGGAGCAGATGCCCGTCTGGTGCCAGGCCAAATGCCGCTATCTGCCGGAAAATGCCATCGACCCGGCCAGATTTTCCCGGCAAGTGAACGGTCCGGTGCGGATGCCCCTGCGGGTGGCCTTTGTCGGCCGTCTTGTGCCCTACAAGTGTCCGGACATCCTGATCGAAGCCGCGGCTCCCCTGATCCGCGCGGGAAAAGTCGTGGTTGACATCCTGGGCGACGGGCCGTTGATGCCCCAACTGCAACAGATGGTCGCGGAATTGGAGGTCGGTCCCGGAGTCCGCCTGGACGGCTGGGTGCCCCATGAAAACCTGCAAGTCCGGCTGGCCGAATCGGATGTTTTCGGTTTTCCGAGCATTCGGGAGTTCGGCGGGGCCGTGGTCCTGGAAGCCATGGCCCTGGGCCTGGTTCCGGTGATCGTGGATTACGCCGGCCCCGGCGAGCTGGTCACCACGGATACCGGCTTCAAGATGCCCATGGCTTCCCGGGAAAAGCTCGTGGCCGCGCTGCGCGGCATTCTCGAGGATCTGGTCACGCACCCCGAAACCATTCGGCCCATGGGCCAACGGGCCCGGGAGTGGGTATTCCGGGAGTTCACCTGGGATGCCAAAGCTCGGCGGGTGCTTGAAATCTATCAGGAGTGCCTGCCTGAACCGTCGCGGGCTTAGCCGCGGGTGAGGTTCGAGTAACTGCTCAAAAAGATCGGGCGAGGAGGTTTACCGTGCAAGGAGTGTCTCAGGGGTGGAGTTTCGTGATTCAGCTACTGAGGGCCACGCTCCAGCCGGAACTTTGTCCTGAGTGCGTTACACCGCTGCCGCACTGGGGTGCGGCGCTCCCAGGATTTGCCCCGCTGATTGCCGCAAGTTATTGAGCAGTTACAGGTTCGACGCTTAAGGAACTGCGATCAAGGGAAAAACCGCCCCATGACTCCGATGATCCCCGTGGCCATGTTCGGGTGGCTTCCCTTTTCCATCTGGCTCTTCTCCAAGCTGCAGGCCCGTCATGCCGTCATCGCCGGATTCCTGCTGTCCTGGATGTTCCTGCCGCAATACTCTTACAATTTTTCCGGCATCCCCGACTACACCAAGGTCAGCGCCATGAGCTACGGCGTGCTGCTGGGCACGCTGTTCTTCAACAGCGAGGCCTTTTCGCGATTTCGACCCCATGTTTTGGACCTGCCCCTGGTCATCTGGTGCGTCATCCCTTTTTTCACGTCCCTGTCCAACGGGCTCGGGGCCTACGACGGGTTGTCCACGACCCTGGCCCGGTCCACCATGTGGGGCCTGCCCTACTTCATCGGCAGGCTGTACTTCTACAACCGCCAGGCCCTGACCGAACTGGCCTTCGGCATTTTCCTGGGCGGCCTGATCTATATTCCGTTCTGTCTGTGGGAAGTGGTCATGAGTCCGCGGTTGCACCGGATCGTGTACGGGTTTCATCCGCACAGCTTCGGCCAGACCAAGCGCGGGGGCGGCTGGCGGCCCGTGGTGTTCATGGAACACGGCCTGATGGTGGCCATGTGGATGGTCACGGCCTGGCTGAGCGGCTACCAGCTCTGGAAATCCGGATGGCTGGGAAGGAAGTTTCCCCGGTGGAAACAGCTCTGGGGACCGGTGGTGCTGGGCCTGCTGGTCACGGTGGTCCTGTGCAAGTCCACGGGAGCGCTGGGGCTGCTGGTCTTCGGCGTGTTCGTACTCTACCTCGTCCAGTTGACCCGCTGGGCCCTGCCCATGAAAATCGTCCTGCTGCTGCCGATCCTGTATGTCCTGGCCCGGGGCAGCGGATACTGGGACGCCCAGAACCTGATCGACGCCGCGGGACGCATCGCCAGCGAGGATCGCACCGCCTCCCTGGCCTACCGCCTGCAGAACGAGAACATTCTCTCCGACAGGGCCCTGGAACGGGCCTGGCTGGGCTGGGGGGAATGGGGCCGATCCTTTGTGCGCGACGAGGATGGCCGGGCCATCTCTGTTCCGGACGGATTATGGATTCTGGCCTTTGGCCAGAACGGGATTGTCGGGCTGAGCGCCCTGCTGGTCACGCTGCTCCTGCCGCCGCTGCTGTTTCTGATCCGCTATCCGCCCCGGCGCTGGCGCGACCCCCCGGTGGCCGCCATGACCTCCCTGCCCCTGCTGATGGGGCTGTTCACCATCGACAGCCTGTTCAACGCCATGTTCAACCCCCTGATCCTGATTCTGGCCGGAGGGCTCACCGGACTCTGGCTGGAAGGACCGGAAACTGACGCCGCGTTCGCGGCAAGCACTGCTCCTCATCCGGTGGAACCGAGAACACGGTTGTTTTAAGCGGATTTGATACTGTCGTCGTCATCCGCCGACTGTCAGTTTCTTACCACCGGTCTCCCGTGGCGGCTTTTCGACACATCATGTCAGAATAATCCCGAAATGATACGCACAGATCCCCTGTACAACGGCTTTTTTTCAAGCTAACTCGGAAGATGAGCAAACCCGACAACTAACTGCTCAACCATCAGCCTTTCGGGAGAGAATACGATGACCTACCTGACGGATAGATATGTCAATTTCTTCACGGATTACGGCTTCAAACGTCTGTTTGGCGAGGAACCGAACAAGGATCTGCTGCGGGATTTTCTCAACGAGCTTTTGAAGGAAGAGCAGGGCCGGATTATCGACCTGACATATCTCAAGGATGAAAATCTGGGTGGCACCAGCCTGGATCGCAAGGCCATTTTCGATCTGTACTGCGAAAACGAGCGTGGGGAAAAATTCATTGTCGAGCTGCAAAAGGCCAAACAGAATTATTTCAAGGACCGCAGCATCTATTACTCCACTTTTCCCATCCAGCAGCAGGCCCGGCGAGGCGCCTGGAATTATGAACTCAAGGCTGTCTACACCATCGGTATTCTGGACTTCGTTTTTGACGAGGACAAGAACGATCCGGAAAAATACCGCTACGACATCAAACTTCAGGATATCGTCACCCACAAGGTCTTCTACGACAAGCTGACCTTCATCTATCTGGAACTGCCCAAATTCACGAAGACGCTGGATCAACTGGAAACCCGTTTCGAGAAATGGCTGTATGCCATCAAGAACCTGGACCGTCTCGACCGAGTTCCGGATGCCTTACGTGAACAGGTCTTTGAGAAATTTTTCGCCGTGGCCGAGATCGCCAATTTCACACGGGACGAGGTACTCAAATACGAAGATAGTCTCAAATATTACAGAGATTTGAAGAATTCCTTCGATACGGCTCGTGAAGCAGGCCGAGAAGAAGGCCGAGAAGAAGGCCGAGAAGAAGGCCGAGAAGAAGGCCGGGAAGAAGGCCGGGAAGAAGGTATTCTGACAGTGGCTCGGAATCTTCTGGATATACTGGATGACCGAACAATTGCCGCGAAAACGGGTATGAGCGAAGAGGCCGTCGCGGCATTGAGGAAGGGAGCGTAGCCATAGAAAAGCCCATCCTCTTCCACAAGCCCTTTTCCCCGCCCCTCACCCATGGTCAGAGGGAAGAAATCACTCCGTCATTCCATTTGGAACCACCGAGTCCACTGCTTGAAACCACCGAGTCCACCGCTAAATCGTTGTCCTCAACCTGCGCAATGTATCGAATTGGCCACTTTGACACGATGAGTTCGCGTTGGAGCTCGAGAGGGCAACATGTGCGAAATCTTCTTTCAATCTGTCACCGCGTTTGGAGTGATGACCGGCGAGAGCAAAGCTTTTCACATTCTGTTGGTGGGGGATGGGTGCTCGATTTCGACGAAGATGCTGATCTCCCCGCCCCATGACCGCTCCTGACACCTCGTCACGCAAGGACCAGGCCGTGCGCGGCTCCCTCTGGACCCTGGTCGGATATGGCGGGTCCCAGGTGTTGCGTCTGGGCAGCAATCTGGTTCTGGCCCGGCTGCTCTTTCCCGAAGCCTTCGGCCTGATGGCTCTGGTCAACGTGTTCCTGCACGGGTTGCAGATGTTCTCCGACGTGGGCATCGGGCCGAGCATCATCCAGAACAAGCGCGGCCAGGAGCCGGCCTTTCTGCGCACGGCCTGGACCATTCAGATCGGCCGGGGAATCATTCTCTGGCTGGCCACCTGCGCCTTGGCCCTGCCCGTGGCGGCGTTTTTCGCGGCCAACGATCCCATGGCCGGGATGCTGACCGTGATGCTCCCCGTGGCCGGATTGACCGCCCTGATCAGCGGGTTCGCCTCCACCGGGGTCTTTCTGCTCAACCGGAAGATGGCCCTGGGCCGGGTCACGGCCCTGGAGCTGATCCCCCAGTTGTGCTCCATTGCCGTGATGATCGGCTGGGCCTGGATCGACCGGAGCGTCTGGGCCCTGGTGGCCGGCGGCCTGGCTTTCAGCGTGGTCCGGGTCCTGCTCAGCCATCTCTGGAACCCGGGCCCGGGGGACAGGCCGGGCTGGGACAGGTCGGCCCGGACCGAGTTGTTCAGTTTCGGCAAATGGGTCTTCCTGAGCACCCTGGTCACCTTCCTGGCCTCGCACCTGGACAAGCTGATGCTGGGCAGGCTGCTGACCATGGCCGAACTGGGCGTCTACAGCATCGGCCTGACCTTTGCCCGGGTAGCCATCCATGTTTCCAGCCGGCTCAGTTCCGTGGTCATTTTTCCGCTTCTGTCCCGGCTGCAGGACGAACCCCGGCGTCTGGTGGACGCCTGCCTCAAGGCCCGCGCCCCGGTCCTCTGGCTGAGCAGCGCGGTCTGTGCCGGGTTCGCCCTGGGCGCGCCCCTGTTCTTCGGCACCCTCTATGACAGCCGGTACGCGGATGCCGGGGTGATTTCCCAGTGGCTGGCCTTGTTCACCTGGACCCATGTCCTGGTCTCCAGCATGGACCGCATTCCCCTGGCCCTGGGCAGGCCTAAGGTCCTGTTCTCGGCCAACCTGCTGACCACCTGCGCCATGATCCTGGCCCTGCCCGGATACCTGATCCTGGGGCTGCCGGGCTTCATCCTGGGCATGGCCGCGGCCAATCTGGCGGCCCATGTCTTTCTTGTTTCCGCCCTGCCCATGCGGAACAGGGACATGGCCAGACAAAGCGCCCTGTTTTCCCTGGGCCTGCTCTGCTACACCGCGCCCCTGGTGCTGCTCCTGGATCACGTGCGCGTCACGGCATCTCCCTGGACCTACGCCCTGGCCGTCTGCTGCGCCGCGGCCCCGCCCCTGCTGCTCGGAGCCTGGAAGGCATGGGGGACGATCCGGAAACGGTAGTTCGGAGAAAAAGCGGCATGCGAGAGCCGTCAAGACACAAAGGCGCATCAAGTCGGAGACTGACGTCCCCTTACGGCGTAACTGCTCAAAAACTTGTGGCAAGCAACGGGTTCAACCCTGGGAGCGCCGCACCCCAGTGCGGCAACGGTGTAACGCACAAAGGGCAAGGTTCCGGCCTGAATATGGCCCCTGCAGCTTGGTCACGAAACTCCGCGTCGATGGATACAGGAAACCTCATCGCCCAATCTTTTTTGAGCAGTTACGATAAAGTCCTGGGAGCGCCGCACCCCAGTGCGGCAACGGTGTAACGCACAAAGGGCAAGGTTCCGGCCTGAATATGGCCCCTGCAGCTTGATCACGAAACTCCGCGTAGATGGAGTCGTTGCACGGAAAATCTCGTCGTCCGATCTTTTTGAACAGTTACGGTCGATTAACGCAATGTGCTGCATAACGATTTTTTCAAGACTTGTGGCAAGCATGACCTGGATTCCCGCCTTCGCGGGAATGACTTGTACTCATGCCGCCACCGGGTAAGTCACACCCTGAAGGTGGATAGTCAGTCCGCTTTTACACAGATGAGCCGGATAGTTACGGAGTGGCATGCCATGCAAAACACTGAATGGATCGAACTGGCTCGGACCGTCAGTCTGGGGACGTACCAGGGCATGGAAATCTTGCGGGAGCGGGGCGGAGATGTGCGCATCGCACGGGTTGCCGGGCCGGACGGGGACAGCGTGGTGGTCAAGCTCTGGAACCGTCCCGGGCCGCGGGGCGCCCTGCGGCGCTGGACCCGGACCAGTTCGGCCCGCCGGGAGTGGCGCACTCTGTGCCGACTGCACCGGTCCGGCCTGTTCGTTCCTCGGCCTCTGGCCTACATGGCCAGGCTGGGCCAGGGCGCAGCGCATACCGAAGGGGTGGTGAGCGGGGATCTGGGCCGCTGTTCCGATGCCGTGGAACACTTCAAGGAACTGATCCGGTCCGGCAGCGGCGACCAGGAAGCCGAATTTGTCCGGCAGGTGGTGCGGGCCACGGCCGTCATGGTCCGCCTGGGTCTGCTGGACACGGACCACCGTCTGCCCAATTTCGTGGTCACCCCGAACGGTCGCCCGGTCCGCCTGGATTTCGAACTCAACGTCCGCACCCCCTGGCCTCGATGGTGGACCAAAAAATACGGCCTGATGCTGGGCACGCTCCTGGGCAGTTTCGTCTTTGCCGTCCAACCGGACCGGGAACGGGCCGTCGCCTTTGCCGCGGCCCTGCGGCGGGAACTGAATCCCCCCCTGCGCGTGCTGCGGGCAGCCGAGACCCGGATGCGGGAAATGCTCCAACGTCAGGAGCGGGAAATCGGATTGCGCATGGAGGTGGACAATCCATGGAAGCTGTAAACGAAGCCGGCAACAAGAAAATGCCTCACCACCCGACCCCGCTGGTCATTCTGGGCATTCCCTTTCACGACGTCACCTTTGCCGAGGCCGTGCAGTGGTGCCTGGAACGGATGCGTTCCGGCCGTCCGGGCTACGTGGCCACGGTCAACCTGGATTTCGTGATGCAGTCCCGCCGGGATCCGGAACTGCAACGGATTTTGCTGGAAGCGGACCTGGTGGTGGCCGACGGCGCGCCCTTGATCTGGATGTCCGGCCTGTTCGGGCCCCGGCTGCGGGAACGGGTCACGGGGAGCGATCTGACGCCCCTACTGGCCGAGGCCTGCCGGGATCACGGCTTCGGCGTCTTCGGCCTGGGAGCGGCCCCGGGCGTGGCAGAAAAAGCCCTCAAGGAACTGGAACGCCGCTATCCCGGCCTGCGGGTGGCCGGCTGGCATTCCCCGCCCAAGGCGGACATCCTGGACATGGATCACGAGAGCATCCTGGACCGGTTGCGCCAGGGCGGGCCGGACCTGCTCCTGGTGGCCTTTGGCGCGCCGAAGCAGGAAAAGTGGATCAACATGCACTTCCGGCAGTGGCGGATTCCCGTAGCCATAGGCATCGGAGGGACCCTGGACTTCCTGGCCGGAGTCCAGCGCCGAGCTCCGAAGCTGGTGCAAAAGATCGGCATGGAGTGGTTCTGGCGGCTGCTCACCGATCCCCGCCGGCTCCTGGGCCGCTATGCCGCGAACCTGCTCTTTCTGGCAACGGAATCGATCCGCCTGAAACGCCTGGCCCGGCCGGACACCCGGTCCGGCCCGAAACTGCCCGCCCCTGACGCCGACATCCTGCGGCACGGCCAGGCCCGGATGATCCCCTTCCAGCCGCTGACTTCCCCGGAGCAGGCAACAGCGTTTTTGGAAACGGCCATGCCCCTGATCGCCACCCATACCCTGGTCCTGGACCTGGCCCGGGTCGAGGCCTTGAGCAGCATCGAACTGGGAACCATGATCCATCTGGACAAGGCCTGCCGGGCCCGGCAGCGACGGTTGCTGCTGTGGAATCCGCGGCCCAGAGTTGAACAGTTTCTCAAGGCCAGTGGGCTGGCCGACTATCTCGGCGTGGTCTCCTCCCGGGAGGATCTGGAGAGCCATCTGGCCAAGCTGAACGTGCTCATCCGCGACGGCACCGTCCTGGGCCTGGGCAGCGGGGTCATGACGATCCGCCTGCCCCTGGAATTGACGGTGACCAACCTGGACGCCTTCCGGGAACGCATTGAACGGGAGTGGAAAAAAATGACCCGGACGGGCCGGTTCTTCGAGATGGACATCAACGCCGAAGGGCTGGAATTCCTGGACAGCGCGGCCCTGGGATACCTAGTGGGGTTGAAAAAACAGGCTGATCACGCCGGGCTGGCGTTTCGCTGCCACGGCTTCCAGGGCGCTGCCGGCCGGACCGTCAGACTGGCCCGGCTGGAAGCGCTGCTGGGGGGCGCAAAGAGGGGTTAAGCCTGCCTGGCCAGGACATGGATGGCGACTTCCGGGGGGCAGTTCAGCCGGGCCGGCAGACCGGACGCCCCGGCTCCGCGGGAGGTGTAGCCCAGCATGCGGTCGTACTTCCAGGGGCCGCTGACATAGCGCCGGGGAACCGCGGCATTGGTGATGACCGGCAGGCCGCCGGGCAGGCAGAGCTGGCCGCCGTGGGTGTGCCCGCAGAGGTAGAGGTCGATCCCGGACAGGGCCGCCTCCTGTTGCGCCTCCGGGGAGTGACAGAGGAGAATGGTCGCGGCGCTTGCCGGTACCTCGGACAGGGCCTTGGCAATGTCCTGGGCCGCATAGAAATGCGGATCATCCGTTCCGGCGATCCAGATCCGCCGGCCGCCGCGTTCCAGGAACAGAGCTTCATTGATCAGCATCCGTACACCCAGGGCTTCCAGCCCAGGAACCATTTCCAGAAAATCATGATTGCCCAGAATGCCGATCACGCCCAAGGGGCAGGATATCGGCTCGAGCAGGGGGACGAGGCGTTTCAGGCTGGTATCGTACTCCCGGCTGGTCTGGAACCGGTAGTCGCCGGTCAGGACGCAAAGATCGTACGTCCCATGCAATTTCTCGAGCAGGCCGGCCAATCCGGCGCCCTGATCCGGGATGACGTCGGCATGAATGTCCGACAGATGCAGGATGCGCAGCCCATGAAACGGCTCGGGCAGGTTCCGGATCGGGAACGTCTGCCGTTCCACCCGATACTCCAGGCAGTTGCGCCGCGTCAGGCCGGCCAGGCCGGTCAAGCGCAGGGCGAAACCGACCACCATGGGCAGCAGTTCGCTGTTTTCCGGATGCAAGCGCAAGCGCCCCCGGCCGCCATAGACGTTTGCCGAATGCCGGGCCTGCAGCATCATCCGCCGACCGACATGTTCACGGCCGAGACGGGAAAGCAGCAAGGCGAACTGGTCGTTGTTCATGCGGTGGTCTCAAGTGAAGAGCAATATAGGTCGAATGTCCATATACATCCCCAAAGAAAACTTAAATCACGCAAAACACCGTCGCGTAACTACTCAGCACTTTCAGGTCGTTCCACCAATGAAAAGAGTCGCCCTCTGCTTGCCAAATTGAAATGGGCGGCTTCATTATTGGATTTTCTCCTGAATGAACGCCAGAACTAGAGATCAATCCATGCCATGGGATCGGGATGCAATGCGCCGTTTTTTTCGCGCAGTGTTTGAATCTTCAGTCGCAATGGCACGAAGCAGTTCAGGAGGGTCGCGCCGAAGGGAACCTTGCGCAGCAGGTTGCGATACAGCCGGGCAGCCTTGATTTCCCGCCGGGAAAAATATCTCTGCGTCACGAGCTTGCGCTCCCGGCGATGGGCCTGAGCGGACTCGCCGTCGTTGGATACACCGCCGATTCGAAAGACGGCGACGGGTCGTTTCAGATAGGCGCCTTGAATGTCGTGGTGCAGGAAAGCCCGGAGCAGCCATTCATGGTCTGCGGCAATGCGCAGTTCCTGGTCAAAATTGCCGCATCGTTCGAAGGCCTCTCGACGGTAGAGAATGGCCTGCTGGGTGATCGTCCGCTCCACCAGGGTCAACCTGTTGACCTGTCGGTGACGGCGATAGTTGCGTCCCCCCGTGAGACCTTCATCAAGGAGAACCACATCCCCAAAAATGATGTCCGCATCCGTGAATGCCAGACACCGTCCCATCATGGACAGCACCTGGGGGTCGTGCAGCATGTCGTCGTCGTTCAGAAAGTGCAGAGCCTCCCCCGTAGCAAGCGCAAGACCCTTATTCATGGCCTGATATATGCCGCCGTCCGCCTCCCGGACATGGCGCACCGGATAGGGCGCTGTTTCGGCGTACTCCAGAACAAGTTCCTGCGTGCCGTCCGTGGACAGGTTGTCGACGATGACGTGTTCCCAGGGCAAGGTCTTTTGGCGGGCAACGCTTTCCAGGGATGAACGCAATTGCGCCATCCGGTTCCATGTCGGCGTGATAATGGAAATTTTCATGTCGCAACCGCCTTCCACCATTGCCTGGACCGCGATTCCCAGGAAAAATCATGTCGCCGATCGTGGCAGTTGGACACCAGCGTGTGCGCGAGAGAATGGTCCTGAACCAGTCGGCTGATGGTGGCGGCCAGGCCTGCGGCATCTTCCGGCGCAAATAGCAGGGCCTCTTTTTCCGGACGCAGGACTTCAGCCACGGAGGGCAGATCGGAAGCCAGGATGGGCCGGTTCAAGCCAAGATAGTCGTAGGCCTTGGTCAGGGCCACGTAAGGCATGCGTCCCCGATACAGTGCCGGGATGACCAGGGCATCCACGTGCTTGAGCATGTCCGGCAGATCTCGAGGCTGAACCGGGCCGCGCACCTGGATCGATCCCTGCCGCTTGTTTGCCAGCAACCGTATTTCCTCCACCTCTGCCGGCTTGCCGCCGGCAATGATCAATTCCAGGGGCACACCGACATGACGGGATATTTCGTCCCAGGACAGAACCAGCCACTGCACGCCTTGTTCCGGATACAATGAGCCAATGTAGCCCAAGGTGAACGGACGCGTCATGTCTAGAACCCGCTCAGAAATCAGGCCGGGTTCAAAGCCGCAGGCCAGGCCGATATTCACGACATGTCTACCCGGAACCGTCTTTTCCAGCTGCCGGCGCAACTCCGAAGTGGTGGTCACCAGTATATCGCTGGCGGCAAGCACATCGCGCTCGATCCCAGCATCCGCGGACCGTGCTCCGCGCTCCAGGCACAGCAGCTGATGCGCTTCGTAGACCCGGCGCAGACCGTCTGTCGCCTTTTTACGGCGATAAAGAAAACGCATTAATTTCGGAAAACCGGCCCCGGCCAGGATATCTCGAGGCTGTTTCCATTTTCGCAGAAAAAATGTCAGCGACCAGTAGTAGACGGCATTGACGGTTATCCCGCGCCCGCCTCTGGGCTTGCGCAGGGCAGGCAGGGCGTGCAGGCGAAGGTTGGGCAGCGGGGCAAGTCCGGCTCGGTGGAGCATTGTTTCGGTAGTGCTCTCGGCGGCGAGACCACGAGAACGTGGACGTGGATACGCCAAAAGAACCGTCTCCCGCGGCTCCATCGCGGCCAGCCACCAGCAATGGCGCAGACAGTACAGGCCGTGGGCCGAACCGTCGCCGGGGTCCTGGTTGATGACGAAAAAAACAGTGCTCATGGCCCCGGTTCACCCTGGAGCAACGTATCGCAGGCATGGAGAACCTGTTCCAGGGAAATCCGCTCCGCGGGCGATTGCTGCCGATCCGGGTCCGCTTGTCCGGGCTGTACCACGATGTTCCGGGTCTGCCAGGGCGCCCACTCCACCGGGCTGGAGCCGATGAACAGGGCCACGACGGGAGAGGAGCAGGCCGCGGCCAAATGCATGGCCGCGGTATCAACGCCGACGAACAGTCTGGCCCGGTACAGCAGTCCGGCCAGCTGGGCCCAGGATGCGCGCCCGGAAGTGCTCATGATGCGCCTGGGCTCCACCTGACTGAGTCGCGCACATAAATCCACTTCCCGGACATCCGGACCGCAACTGAGCACGATGGCCGGAACACGGCGCAGCAACTGGACGCACAATTCCCGCCAGCGTTCCTCGGGCCAGCGCTTGATGGACCAGCGTGTTCCGGGGTGCAGCAGGACAAAGTCAACTAACTCGCGGGCAGGCGGCCAGTCTTGAGTTTTTTTCCTGACGAACTGCAGCGGAGGCAGTGGAGGGGTCAGTGGTGCAGGCAGACAGTCGCTGACCGTATGAAATTCCTTGTCCACCTGATGGCTCTTGTACCACCAATAGGTGGAAAAATCAGTGAAAGTTCGCCGCCACCACCAATGCAGGGGCCGACCGGCGGCATTGGCGCAACGATGACGCGCGCCGCTGACAAGGGTCAGCCAACGGCCTCGATCTCCATCACCAAGTTCAAAGGCGTAGTCGAACTTCTCCCGACGCACTGCCGCGGCCAGGGCAAGGTCGGAAACCCAGTTCCATGGGCGGCGTTTTGCTTTTTCCGGGGCAGCGGCCGTCAGAATCCGGTCAATATCCGGGCATCCGGCCAGGATGCCCTCGCAGCCTTGACGCACCACCACCCAGATCACGGATTGGGGATAGGTTTGCCGGACCTTGCGGATTACCGAGGTCATCAGCAGGGAATCGCCGATATGTTTGAGCTTGACGAACAGAATTTTCATCTGCTCAGCGCTCTCCCACCAGCCAGCGCCAGTACCAGGATTTCTGCCAGAGCGGATTTTTCCTGCGCATAATTCTGACTGCTCTGGATCTGTCCAGCAGGATCTCCCAGCGGAATCGCAAAAACATCCGGCTATGTCCGGCGTCGCCGCCATACTGCTTCATCTCGTACTCTTTGCGGGCATCAATGGGCGTATTGTGGGACAGGTCACGCTCCAGACCGTGATAGGCCTCTTCGCGGTTCACGTCGATGCGTGGAATGCAGCGATATTTCTTTGGAAGATAGCGCTGCCGTGACCCATGATATTTCTGGAACTTCACGAACCGGTAATCCTCGGCGCCGTAGTGGCCGCAGAATTCCTCGTCGTATCCGTACAGGCGCAGGAACCTGGCTCGCGAAAGCAGAAACGTGTTGGAATGGCCGTGGCGCATTTTGCCCGTGGTCGGATCCGTCCTGTAAATTTTGAAAAAATCGCGCCCGCACTCCCGCTTCCGCACCATATACTCCAGGGTGGGTTCGGGAAATTCATGGTCGATGTCCGTGAGCAGCACCTTGTCCGAGGCCGCGTAGACCACTCCCAGATTCCGCGCGCCGCCCTGGTTCCAGGGAATGTCGTCCGTGATGCGCAGCCAGGTCAGGTTCAGATCCAGGTTCGGCAGCGGAAAGCGCAAGGGGGAACAATCGTCCACGACCACGAACTGAATCCGGTCCAGCAGCTCCGGTGCGTACTCCTGGTACCGACGGAAAAGGTCCAGGACCGTGTCCGGCTTTTTCTGGTCCAGGTAGAAGTGCGTAACGTAGCTCAGGCCGATATGTGATTTGTCGACCACCTGTCTGGACTGGCTGGTGGAAATGTCGTTCATGGTGAGTACCCAGTCACATGACGATATTGGCGGTAGGCGCTGCCAACAGTCTCAACGCGAGATAGACAATGGATGCCGCGGATGCAATCACGAACACGAAAAAAAAGACTACCTTGAATACCAGGCCATGAATCGCCGAGCCGCCGTGGTACAGGCAACCCTCTCTGGAAAATGGCGGGTAAAACCTTTTCAGTTTTTGCATCATTCCGGCTCTCCGCAATCGGCGACTGCTCAGATCGAGACGTCCAGCAACGGCCTGCGTAATCGAAAGGACCCGAACGTCATCGAGCGCCATGAGCCAGGCAAGCAGCCCGTCAAGCTCCCCAAGGGACAGATGTCCCCGCGAGGCATCGTGCTCAAGGAAGTCGTAGACGTGGAAAAGAACGACAATGATTGGCTGGGGATCACTGGATTCTCGAGCGATATGGATCGCATCCCGAAGCTGATGCAGTGAACATGTGGCCGGAACAAAGGCCAACGCCGAATTCTTCGGGGCCACGCCGCGGCAGTCGGCTGACATGGCAGAGAAACCAAGTTCCTCGAGGGCTGTCAGCGTCTGGAAATCATATGCGTTCCATGGGGGAACGAACACCTGGGTGCGAACTCCGACAACCTGTTCAAGGTGTGACCTTGCACTGGCCAACTTTTCAAGCTGGACCGCCCGCTCGAGCCCGGCAAACTCGCTCCTCCGGTCAGGGCAAGATGATTGGTGCGCATATCCATGCAGTGCAATTTCGAGCGTGCCGTCCTGATGGCCGCGCCTGAGAATGCCGGCCTTGTCTTCCTGCAGCGGAACAAGGGCTTGCGGGGACGGGTCGAGCACATTTCGGGATGCAATGAACGGGATGGCGCCGATGGTCAATGAAGCAGCATGCTTTTTAAACAGGGCGATGATCTTCTGCTCCATCCCGGTTGGACTGACGGAAGAAAAATCGTCATATCTGAAGATCACGTGAATAATTTTCATCCTGATCAAAGTGCTCTTCTAAAAGCAACAATTTTTGACGTCTGAATCGTCGATTGTTTCAGGAGCGCCATGTCCCAAGGCCGTGCGGCTTGTCACGAGGACCGTTCTTGGTGTTCCGCCCGGCGTCGGCTTCTCGCATGACTCTCTGCATCAACTTCGCTACCTCCTGTCCCATTCGCTCCAGGGAAAAATGTTCCCGGACCAGTGCCAGGGCACTGCGCGTCATGTTGCGTACCAGGTCCGGTTGATGCAGAACCCGTGCAATCGCCGCGGCCAAGGCTTTCGAATCGCTGGGCGGGACAAGAAGTCCGGTGCGCTCGTGATCGATGATTTCCGGGATTCCACCGACAGCGGCGCCTACGAATGGACATTCGGCGAACATGGCTTGCAATCCGGCTTGGGGAATGCCTTCGTTTTTCGTGCTGGCCAGCACGGCTACGTCGAGGCCCCGGAAAAACTGCCAGACGTCATCCTGATGTCCGGGCAGAAGGATGCGCGAGGCAAAAGGGCTTTCCCGGCTGCGCTTGGAATAATCCCCCATGACCGGCCCGCCGCCCACCAGAAGCAGACGGGCCTCGGGCAGTTCGTTTGCCAGACGCTCGAAAGCGTCGATGAGCACATATTGCCCTTTCCAGCTGCGCAGAACAGCCACTTGGCCGATGAGCAGGGCCTTGTCCGGGAGGTTGAACCGCTCCAGTAGAGAGGTCCGAGCCAGCTTTCGCGAGGGCAGATCCGGATGGGCGATGCCGGTGGGGATCGAGCTGATCCGCGTGGAAGGCAGATCAAACGCCTGTTGGATGTCCTTCTGGATCGCGACGGCCGTTGTCACGACATGGTCGCACAGCCGGCGATACTGCCAGCGGTTCATGAAATTGCCACCCACCGGTGTGCTCACGTGGCGGTAGCGTATCGTCGCCGGAACCTTGCAAGCTCTGGCCGCGGTCAAGCCCACCCAGCTGTCCACGCTGCTGTGGGTGCAGACCACGTCAGGTCGAAGGGCCTTGAACCGCCGCGCCAAGCGCAAAAAATCGACCGCCTGGGTCCGCTTGGCAAAGGGGATCGCCTCGCAATCCAGTCCCGCTGCACATGCCCGCCGGAACAGTTCGCCACGGGCCGGAGTGAACAGGTGCACCCTATGCCCCTGGTCTCGAAGCCAGAGCGCTTCGTTGAAGACCCGAATATCCTGTCCCCCCCAGGCATCGGAGGCTTCGGTGTGGATGATGGTCAGGGGAGGAGCTGACATTCAGGAATTGAAAAAAGTGCATGTAACGGTTCAGGCCGCCTGAGCGGCGGCCTGAACAGAAGGGGAAAAAGTTGGAAAATACTGAAGGTTCATGAATATATTGCAGCAGTCTGCTATCTGCAGAACCCGATGGAGTCGAACCCGCAGGTTCGGCCATCCGGCCAGATGGCCTTGCTGAAATTGGCGCCGTCCATTTGGGCGCCGCTCAAGTCGGCGTCATACAGGTAGGCATCGATGAGAACAGCGCCTCTGAGATCGGCGTTTTGAAGCTTGGCGCCTTTGAGATATGCTCCTTGCAGATTAACGCCCGCCAGATTCGCTCCCTGAAGATTGACTCCAGGGCAATGGGTGTAGGGCTGGATGGGGCAGTTGTCGATGGTCTGTTGCGCGAAAAGTGGAGCAGCTGCCAACAATATAGCTAACATCAATAGCGTGACCCTGGTCATCGTCTTTGTCCTCCTGTCTGCAGATCCGGGCAAAGCCACCCGTATCAGGTTTATCCTTGAACTTTCCAGGACCCGTCCGGCATGCGGCAGGCGGTTCCAAAGGCTTCTTCTATCTTGCCGCCCACTTCGACCTGGGTTCTGAATTCACGGCAGTACTGCCCATCAGGACGTTGAAACGTACTCACCGGAGTGACATGAAACTGATGGCCCGTATCAGGGTTTCTCCATTGGGACGTTTGTCCCGTGGGCTGGGTTTCCAGGGTGCGGCTGACCTGTTGCTGGTCCATCCGATCCATGTACCCGCCGACATAACTGCCAAGCGCGGCTCCCAGGATGGTGCCGCCGATAATCGCGGCCACACGACCGCTGCCGCCGCCGATCTGGGCGCCGGCAATACCGCCGCCGATGCCTCCCAACAGTCCGCCGCCGATCTGGTGAACCTGGCCTCCTCCCTGTACGCCTCCGCATCCGGCGGCCAAAAGCGCAAGGATCGCCAACAATGCCAAAGTCTTTCTTGTTGATCGCATGATTTTACCTCCAAAAAAACAGGATATGCGTTCTCTGACAATTGATTGAATGTGAGCTGTTACGACGAGCCGAACTCATTGCCTCTTTTCTACTGCTGTTCACTCTTCAGTTCCCGGTGCATCAACTCATGAACAGCCTTCAAGGGATCTTTGTCTTCATAAAGCACCTGGTAGACCTGTTCCGTAATGGGCAGTTCCACCTTATGCTTGCTGCCCAGGGCATGCACGGATTCCGTGGTCTTGACGCCCTCGGCCACCATTTTCATCTGACCGAGAATATCCAGGAGCTTGTGCCCTTCGGCCAGCTTCAGGCCGACCTGGCGGTTACGGGAAAGATCTCCGGTGCAGGTCAAGACAAGATCGCCCATGCCTGACAGGCCCATGAAGGTCTGCGCCTGCGCCCCCATGGCCATTCCCAGACGGGACATTTCCGCCAGGCCCCGAGTAATCAGCGCGGCCCGGGCGTTCGTGCCGAAACCGAGACCATCGGAAATGCCCGAGGCAATGGCGATGATATTCTTGAACGCGCCGCCCAGTTCCACTCCCCGGACATCCTTGTTGGTGTAGACCCGGAATGTCTCCGTGGAAAGCAGATCCTGGATGGCCCGGGCCGCGGTTTTATCCTTGCAGCCCAAAGTGACTGCCGTGGGCAGGCCCTTGCTGACCTCCTTGGCAAAGGACGGACCGGAGAGCATGGCAAAAACAGGCTTCAGGCCGAGCAGTGCATCTTCGGTCACTTCGGACATGGTCTGCAGCGTGTCCAGGGTGATGCCTTTGCTTCCAGAGATAATAACAGGTTTTTTGGGGAGATACTCTCGGACCGTCTTCAAGACGCCACCGTAGAACTGACTGGGAACCACAAACAAAAAGTACTCCGCATTCTCCGTTACCTGGGCCAGATCGTCGCTCACGAAAAGATTCGGCGACAATTCCAGTTCCGGCAAGTACCAGGGGTTGCATCCTTTGGTCCTGATCAGCGACGCAAGCTCCTTTTCCCTGACCCAAAGCCGTGCCGAGCCGTTCTTCCGCGCCAAGAGATTGGCCAGAGTCGTACCCCAGCTTCCACCTCCGAATATCGCCGTTTGCATGATTTATGTCTCGTTATTGAAAGGAGTTAAGAGGATTTTGAGCCGCGTTGCCCAGATTTTGGCTGAAATTAAAATCCGCGTGATTTATAGTGCGGTTTGATGATTCACGACGGCACTTGTTGTCGGCAAGAGCTTTCAATTATTACCCCAAGGCGTCAGCTCAATCAAGTATAATGCGCTTGAATAAGGGCACGTCCTTGCGATCAGACGCGGAAAGCTCTAAATGGGGAGGTGCCCAGGTGATCATCCTCACAAATGGATCGATCCGCAAATCGCACGAACACCCTCCACTTCAACGCAAGAATTCAATGGATCAACACATGCCTAAAACAGACCCATCTTCAGCCCACAGCGAGGCGGAGCAGGTCGCTCTGCGACTGCTCCAGGCGGATATTCCGGATTCGGTTCAACCGTACAAAGACATCGCCGATCAGGCCGGCATGACCGAGGAAGCCGTGATGGAGCTTCTCCAAGGACTCAAGGAAGAGGGCATCATCCGCCGATTCGGGGCGACTCTGCGTCACCAGCAGGCCGGGTACGGCGCCAATGCCATGGTGGCCTGGTACGTAGAACAGGACAGGAACCTGGACGAAGTGGGGGCAATCATGGCCCAGCGTCCGGAAATCACCCATTGCTACGAGCGGGTGAACTGTTACGATTGGCCTTACAACCTCTACACCATGGTTCATGCCCGTAGTCGTGAGGAATGCCTGAACGTGGTGGAGACCCTATCCAAAATCGCCCAGGTGCCGCAATACGATATCCTGCTCAGCCGCAAGGAACTGAAAAAGACGTCCATGGCGTATTTTTGATCATCGCCTGCAACGGAAGAGATCTATCCGCAGATTACGCAGATGTTCGCGGAACATAGGGCAGCATGATTCGGTATGGCGTTTCGTGTAACGTCGGAATCCCGGCTGCACTGTGATCCTTATTTCCGCGGAACATTTATCTGCGAAAATCTGCGAAATCTGCGGTTAAACCCTGCCATCAAGATAATTAAACATATCGAGAGGTAAAATCATGACGGACTCCAGAACATTGTTTTCCAAGGCCCAGGAACTGATTCCCGGCGGCGTGAACAGCCCGGTGCGCGCCTGCCTGAGCGTGCAAAGCGAACCCCTGTTCATCAACCGCGCCAGTGGTTCACGGATGTGGACCGTGGAGGGCCAGGAACTCATTGACTACGTCATGTCCTGGGGACCGATGCTTTTGGGACATTCGCATCCCGCCGTGGTGGACGCCGTGCATCAAGCCGTGGATCGGGGAGCAAGCTTCGGCGCTCCCTGTCCGGCCGAAATCGAGCTGGCTGAAATGCTGGTGGCCGCGCTGCCCGGGGTAGACATGGTGCGGATGGTCAACTCCGGCACCGAGGCCACCATGAGCGCATTGCGTCTTGCGCGGGGTTTCACCGGCAGGAACAAGGTGCTCAAGTTCGAGGGCTGCTACCACGGCCACAGCGATGCATTTCTGGCCAGCGCCGGCTCGGGTGTGGCCACCCTGTCCATCCCCGGCACTCCGGGAGTGCCGGAAGCCGTTGTCGCGGATACGCTCCTGGCCCCGTACAACGATCTGGATGCCGTGGAGGCGCTTTTCCGAACCCACGGCGACGACATTGCCGCGGTCATTGTCGAGCCGGTGGCCGGGAACATGGGCATGGTCCTGCCGCAACCCGGTTTTCTGCCCACCCTGCGCGTGCTGACTCAGCGCCATGGCGCCCTGCTTATCTTTGATGAGGTCATCACCGGCTTCCGCCTGACTTACGGCGGAGCACAAAATGTCTTCGGCATTGTTCCGGATCTGACCTGCCTGGGCAAGATCATCGGCGGCGGTTTTCCCGTGGGCGCCTATGGCGGACGCCGCGAGATCATGTCCCGCATCGCGCCCTGCGGCGACGTCTATCAGGCCGGAACGCTCTCCGGAAACCCCGTGGCCATGGCCGCGGGCGTGGCGACTCTGCGGGAACTGGCCAAGGCCGATTACATGGAGTTGACCAGGAAAACCAAGGCCCTTGCCGGCGAGTTGAAGAGCATTCTGGAAGAGCGCGGTGTGCAGGTGCAACTGAACTGCATGGCTTCCCTGTTCACGCTGTTCTTCGCAACCAACCCGGTAACTGATTTCGCATCGGCCTCCAAGGCGGACGCAACAACCTATGCCTCTTTTTTCCGCCAGATGCGCGAAGCAGGCGTGGCCTTGGCTCCGTCCGGCTTTGAATGCGCCTTTACTTCCTTTGCCCATACGGACGAGGATTTTGAGCAAACCCTGGACGCCTGCCGCACCGTGCACTTCTAGCGAGCGCCTGTCCGCTGAGGGCTCGGAAGCATCCACCGCGGTCTGGGCCCTGAGCGCAAAGGGTTGCGATCTCGGGCGGGCGCTGGCTCAGCGATTGGGAGCTGCCCTTTTTGTTCCGCAAAAGCACCTCCGTCGGGATTCGGAACGGTCGTTCCAGGGTTTCGCCCAGGCTTTTGCTACGCAGTTTCACTGCTTCCGGCGCCATGTCTGCATTGCCGCAACCGGCATTGTGGTCCGCTGCGTGGCTCCTGTCCTGAACAGCAAGATCACGGACCCGGCCGTGGTGGTCCTGGACCAGAACGGGCGCTACGCGATCAGTCTCCTGGGCGGGCATCTGGGCGGAGCCAATGCCCTGGCCGAAAAGATCGCGCGGATGACAAACGGAGAGGCAGTGATCACCACAGCCACGGATACCGAAGACCTGCCGGCTCTGGATCTTCTGGCCAGGGACCTCAACCTGGTGCCGCATCCACCACAACTGCTCAAAACCGTTGTCGCGGCCATGCTGGACCGGGTGGCCGTCCAGATCTGGGATCCAGAGAATCACCTCTGGCCTTCGCTCCGCGTGTCCGGCCATACGGCGCATTTCACGCCAGTGGACAACCCCGCGCAATGGGAGGATGAGCAACCCGGCATCTGGATTTCCTGGCGAACGGATACTCCGGAGGGCGCTTTGCAGACCTTGTGCTTGCATCCCCGGTGTCTGGTGGCCGGATTGGGCTGTCACCGCGACATCAAGGGTGAGGTCATCCTTCGATTCATCGAACAGGTCTTTGCTCTGAATGGGCTGGCTCTGCAGAGCTTGGCCGTTCTGGGCACGATCCGGTCCAGGGCTGACGAGGCTGGAGTGCGGGAGGCTCTGGACGTATTGCAGGTCGATGCCGCCTTTTTTTCAGCTGAGGAACTCGCCGGGGTGTCCACTCCGCACCCATCGGCCGTCGCACACCGGTTGGCCGGCACGGCCAGCGTCTGTGAAGCCGCGGCGCTGCTTCTCGGAAAGACAACATCCTTGCTGGTCCCCAAGGTCAAGGGCCATGGCCTGACTGTGGCCGTGGCGCGTAAGAATTGTGACAATTGAATGAAAAATGACTGGAACTGAAAAATCCCCCGCAAATGCTCCCTGGCTTGGCTGGTTGAAGATCGTCGGTCTCGGACCGGGAAGTACGGATCTGCTGACGCCCCAGGCTTTCCAGGCTCTTGAGCAGTCTCGGGCCATTGTGGGCTACAGCGTGTATATCGACCTGATCCCCATGGAGATTCTGGCCGGAAAAGAGGTGCTGGCCTCGGGCATGCGTCGGGAGATTGAGCGTTGCCAACAGGCTGTTGAACTGGCCCTGCAGGGAGTGGATACCGCATTGGTCAGCAGCGGAGATGCCGGGATCTACGGCATGGCCGGACCATGCCTGGAAGTCCTGGAACAGCTTGGCGCCTTGGACCGGGTGGAATGTGAAGTCATTCCCGGCATTCCGGCTCTTGCCGCGGCGGCAGCACTCCTGGGCGCCCCATTGATGCATGATTTCGCGGTGATCAGCCTCAGCGATCTGCTTACGCCCTGGGAACGAATCGTCCAGCGCATCGAGCACGCCAGTCGGGCTGATTTCGTTCTTGTCCTCTATAATCCCCGCTCCAGGGGCCGAGACCGACAGCTTGCCCAGGCAGTGGACATCGCATTGCGCTTCAAGCATCCTGAGACCCCGGTGGGCCTGGTGCGTAATGCTTATCGTCCGGGTCAGGAAGTATCCGTCTTCCCTCTGCACAAGATGCCCGTCGAGCGCGTTGACATGCTCAGCATTCTGTTCATCGGCAACAGTCAGACCCGCTTTCTCGGCAACCAAATGCTCACGCCGAGAGGTTACCCTCTGTAATGCATTGTCCAGAACATCCCCATCTGCCGTCAAATTGCCATTGTCGCTGAGGGTATGTCGATGCGAAGCGCTTTCTTTATCAACAAGAATATTCCATGGAGCTCTGAATAATGGACGATACAGTCACCCAAGATGCCATCATCAACCCCTATGCGGAAAATCTGTATAATTTTGCTCTGGAACGCGAAGACATCAAGTGGCTGCTCCAGGGCCTGCCCCAGGATGGGCAGGTGGATCTGAACACCGTGGAGTATGAACTACAGCTGCTCAAAATCGTGAGCACGGGATGGGCTATTTCCTTCTATCTCCAGGAGGATCCGCTCAAGGACCAGATCCAGGAACCGTATTGGCAGGCGATGCGGGATTTTTCCGAGAACATTTCCCAGACCACGTCCCTGCTTATCGGCAAGGACATCGAGTACTTCAAGATCCTGAAGTCGCGCCTGGAAACATACGTCCAGGCCATGGCCGCCCTGGAGCAGGACAGCGATCCCACCCAGGCCATCGGACCGGCCTTCGCCTATTGCTGCGGAGACCGGGACAATCCGTTCACCTCTCTGGCAGGGGCAAAGCTCTTCGCGAACACCTTGAGCAGCGTCCGCGAATACCTGGTCAAGGCCGTGGGCGAAGACGAGGGTTCCTGCAACGTCACCGTGCAGTGAACCTCATCCTCCGACGCGCAACCGGCGCTTGTCGCCGACGCGCACGGTCATCTTCTCCTTGTCCAGGTATTCCAGCACGGGAATTGAATATTTGCGGGTCAGTCCGGTGACGGTCTTGAAATCCGAAGGCTCCATTTCTTCCTTGTCGCGGAAGAAGCTCCGGATCATTTCCTTGAGCTGGTTCATGGCCCCGGTAGCGAAGAACATGTCCTCCTTGACCTTGACCAGCTCGCCCTGCTCCTGAAGCAGGCGAAAGACGGGCGCGGCGTCCTTCATTTCCAAATTCAACGGCCCCAGAACATCCTTGACGTTGGGCGGAGTCACACCGCCTTTTTGATACGCTTCCAGAATTATTCCGCGCAGCTTGGCTTGGTCCGAAGCCAGGGAAACCTTGTGGGTAGGAAGACGAAACAGGTCGCCGTCCGCGGTCAGTTCGTCCTGCTTCTGGGTGCGTTCCAAAACGAAATGAAACAGCTTCGGGTGCAGCTTCCTGCCCCATCCGGAAGCCAGGGCGCTCCGGGAAATACCCTGCTTCATGGGTTCCTTGCGGTGAAAATCAGCCGTGAACTCCACGATGCCCGCGCACAGATCCTGCACCAGTCGGCCATGGACATAAGTCCGGTTCTCCCGTTCAAACAAAAAAGCCTCCTGTCTGCCGCCCAGGGTCTGGAGGCTTTTTTCCAGTTCCCTGGTGTCCAGGCAAGTCAGGGCGCGCAGTTGGGCGAAAGTCAGTCCGGACAGGCCGGCAAGCTCGAGCTGGAGCAGAATGCGCTGGTCTCCTGAAGCCTCGCCCAGTAGAGCCAGCTTGTCCACGACGGTGGAAAAACGCTTTACCTTGCGGCCCAGAGGATTGACCACCTTCCCGCCGGCCACGGTGCGCAGTGGGGAAAAGGACCGTAGTACGCACCGGTCGCCGTACATGCCGACCATGGGTTCTTCGAAGCGTATCTGGGTCATGGCCGTATCCCCGGGTTCCAGTTTGTCGCGGTCCAGGAAATAGATACGGGCCAATGTCTCCCTGGTGCCGTGGTGAAAGTGGATCTGGGTGCGGTGTTTCAGGGCCTTGGGCGTGGAGGGCAGGCAGGTCAGTTCCACATCCCAGGTGGTGCCGGGGAACAGACTGCCCGGATGGGTCAGCACCATGCCCCGTTCCAGGTCTTCCACCTCCAGTCCGTGCAGATTCACGGCCGTTCTCTGCCCGACCTCGGCCCGTTCCTGGGAATCGCCGTGCACCTGAAGGCCGCGGACCTTGCTTTTCAGGGCCCACGGCGCGATCTCAAGATCGTCGCCCACCTTGAGCGTGCCGGAGATCAAGGTGCCGGTGGCCACGGTACCATGACCGCGCATGGTGAAAATCCGATCAATGGGCAGGCGAAAAACATCTGAGCGGGAATCCCGCTGAAACTCTCCCGCCAGCACGGCGATCTGTTGCCGGAGTTCCTCCAGTCCCAGCCCCTTGTGCGCGGAAACGGGAATCACCGGGGCTTCACCGAGAAACGTCGGCGCAAGAAAGGCGCGCACATCTTCCTGAACCAGCTCCAGCCACTCCTCATCGACCATGTCCACCTTGGTCAAGGCCACCAGCCCGCGCGGGATGCCCAGAAGGGTGCAGATTTCCAGGTGCTCCCGGGTCTGGGGCATGACGCCTTCGTCCGCAGCAATCACCAGAACCACGAAATCGATTCCCGCGGCGCCGGCCACCATGTTTTTTACGAATCGCTCATGGCCGGGCACGTCCACCACCCCAAGCCGAATGTCGCCGGGCAGATCCAAAAAGGCAAAGCCGAGTTCGATGGTGATGCCCCGCTTCTTCTCTTCCTGCAGGCGGTCGCAGTCCGTTCCGGTCAAGGCTTTGACCAGGCTGGTCTTGCCGTGGTCGATATGGCCCGCCGTGCCCATGATGATCGGCATTATGAGTTTGCCTCCATTTGCTTCGGATAATGTAACTATTCAGTACATCACGTGTTAACTCATACACATGTACTGGATTCCGGCTTTCGCCGGAATGACTTGTTGCAGCAACCTGTTTCCACGTTGGTCATGCCGGCGAACGCCGGCATCCAGCTCAATCATCTCGGCTGGCTGAAGAGTTACCCGATAATTACCGTTGCTCGTTCAGAGTAATAATTTCGGGATGCAGAGTCTGGTTCTCGATTCGGATCACCGCCATGGAAATGGGCAGTGTAAATCGTTTCGGACCTATGCTGCCGGGATTGAGAAAAAGGACTCCGTCCCGGTAGGCGATGTCCGGGCTGTGGGAATGGCCGTAAATTACCACGTCGATTCCCGCGGCTATTGGATCCAGGTCCAATTCGGACACGTCATGGAGCATGAAGAAATGCTTTCCGGCGAATTCCACGGATGCGGTGCCGTGAATCGGACCGCCGGGAGGGAACCGGTCCATGTTGCCGCGCACAAAGACGGTCCGTTGCAGGGCCTGCAACGCGTCGATGATCTCCTGGCCGCAGATGTCGCCGGCATGGAGGATCAGGTCGCAGTTTTTGAGTATGTTCACGGCGCTGGGACGCAGCAGCCCATGAGTATCCGAAATCACGCCGATGAGTTGATTCATGTACATGCCTTTGTGCGCGCACCCGCTGGTTGTTGTAATTGCCAGGAAAGAGGTGTGCTTACCCGGGAATGACCTGAATTTCAAACAGAAGCGGCCATAGTTTGCCCGTGACGAAAATGCGTTGCGTTGCGGCATCGTAGGCAATACCGTTGGGCACGGCTTCCGAGGACCGCCGCCGCGGGCCGAGAATGCCGGCAAGGTCCACCCGGGACAGGACATGTCCGGTTTGTGGATCAATGCGGACCATATCGTCCGTGGGGAATACCTTGGCCCATATCTCGCCCTCGATATATTCCAGTTCATTCAGGCCACGCATGGGTCGACCCTCAAAATGCACCGCGATCCGACCCGTCTCCTGAAAAGTATCCGGATCGATCCGTCGCAGGGTGTTGGAGCCGTCGCTGAGAATCAACCCCTGCTCGTCCTGGGTCAGCCCCCAGCCTTCTCCGGAATAGGAAAAGGTCTTCAACTGGGCGAAGGTATTCAGGTCATAGACAAAGCCGGTACCGGATTTCCACGTGACCTGGATCAGACGATTTTGCCACAACGCCAACCCCTCTCCGAAGTATTGCGCGGGCAGATGATGTATTCTGAGAACCCGGCCTGTCTCCAGTTCGACTTCACGTAACGAGGAGCTGCCCCACCCCCCGGTGCTCTCGTAGAGCAGGCCGTCGTGAAACAGCAAACCCTGGGTGAATGCCTTGGGGTCATGAGGAAAGGTGTTGATCACCCGAAACGTTTTCTGACGAGGTATGGGGAAAACCTGTTCCGCGCGAAGAGCCTGGGGAGCAAAAAAAGGAACGCCGAGGGCACTCACCGTGATGGCTCCGGCGGCCAATCCAGCGGCCATGATCAGGAATTGACGGCGTTGCATGCTGGTTGCATTGAAGTGGTTAAAATCGGTAAAAGAAACAGAGATTGTAAAAGAAATGAATCACGGTGCAGGGAAGAATCCGACCATGCCGGTCCCATATCCACCCGAAAATCAACGACGGAACAAAAACAGCCGCGGCCCATGCAGGGGGTTGCGCGACCAGATGCGCCAGCACGAAGAGGATGGAAGCGCCCACGTTGGCCATGGTCAGCGGTCCAAGGCGGTGTTGAAACCAAGGCCGGCGCAATAAGAACTCTTGGATCAACGCGCGAAAGAGCAGTTCCTCGGCCAGGGCCATGACCGCCAGACGCCAAATCGCGATGCCGAACACGGGCTCCGGAAGCAGCCAGGCCAAGGGGCCCAGAGCCAGGAGAGCGTAAAACCACGGGTCCCGGTACCACCAGCCGGAGGTTAGAGCTTGCAAGGGTAGCCGCAAACCCACAAACTCGCTCCAGCCAGCTTGCGGGCCAGCAACAGGCTGATAGCCCCAAATTGCTGTTCGGCCATCATGCCCCGGCCGGATCCGGCGCGTCCCACGGCCACAACGGCGTATTCGCCTCGTTGCGCCTCTTCAAGAATGCCTCGGGAATAATCCTTGTCCACAAGAACCTTGGTCCTGATCCGGGATTCGGGAATACCGTTCACCTGGAGCATCTTGACCGCATTATCCAGAATCAGGATTTCATCCCGATAGTCCCGCTTAGCCGGATCGGCAATGTAGGCGACGCAGACCTGGTGCCGGCTCTCGGAAGCACAAATCCAGCCGACGTGGTCCGCGGCGCACAACCCAGGCTTGGAACCGTCCACGCAGAGCAACACGTTGACGCGGGTCGTATCCGGCTCCCTGCAGATCCAAAATGGAAAGTCCAGGTGCCGGTCAAAAACAGTCTCGTTGAATTCCGTATCCAGGTGCTCTTCCAGGTGATGAATCGCCCTGCGGCCAAGAATAACGGCATCGTATCGTTTTTTTTCAGCGATCCGGGCAATTTCGCGGATGCTCAGAACAGGCTCCCAGACGTCGTCGCTGCGTGGCGCGTCCACGATGAAACCTTTATCCATGAGCATGGATGTGGCCCATTTCCGCGCCTCATTCGCCGAGAGGCGGTTCGGATCGCCATTGCGGAGTCCGGTTCCGGGCGTGAAGGCCAGATAGATGCGCAGATCAGGGGCCGGCTGGAAGAAACTGCTCACGAATCGGACGCCATGAAGCAACGCTGGGTCCTCCCCCACACAGATCAACAATCTTCGATCCGTGACGCAATATTCCGGCATGCTCTGCAGCAGGTCGTCAGTTGGCTTGGGCATGGAGTCAGACCATTGTCAGCCGGCTGCCGAAGAGGAGAACCACGTGACCCATACCTTGCGGGATCGCGGTCCGTCGAATTCCGCCAGAAAGATTCCCTGCCACATCCCCAGCACCAGTCGACCTTCCTCCACCAAAATCCGGAGATCCGAGCCCAGGAGACCGGTCTTGACATGGGCGTCGCTGTTGCCTTCGGTATGCTGGTAATCGCCCCGATGCGGGACAAGCCGCCTCAGTGTCGTCAGAATATCCCGAGTCACAGTCGGATCGGCATTTTCATTGATGGTCAGCCCGGCAGTCGTATGGGGACAGAACAGAACCACCATGCCGTTCTTGAGGTCTCGATTGCGCACAAAATCCTGAACCTGGGCCGTGATATCGACCATGAACTCACGTTGCGGAGTCTGGACGGATAGTTCATGCATATTTCCATCTCCTTTCAGGGTTGAAGCTTCCCGGCGTATAGGACAGCCCGACGAGAGCATCCGAAGGTTTGGAAAGGTAAGTCTGTTCGGGTCTGAAAATCAGGCGCACGGAGGCTCTTCGCCGGTCATGTATTTGTGCATGGCCCGGGCGGCCTGTTTGCCTTGGCCCATGGCGCTGATCACGGTGGCTGCGCCGGAAACAATGTCCCCGCCGGCAAAGACACCGGGCTTGGAGGTCATCATGGTATTTTCATCCGCGATCACGGTTCCCCAGCTGCTCACTTCCATGCCCGAGGACGTTCTCGGCACCAGGGGGTTGGGGCGGTTGCCGATGGCAACGATGATGGTGTCCGCCGGAATGATGAATTCGCTGCCTTCCACCGGGACGGGGCGCCGGCGGCCGCGGGGGCCGGGTTCCCCCAGTTCCATGCGCAGACATTCCATGCCCGTGACCCGGTTTCGGTCATCCGTGACCACCCGTTTGGGTGCGGTCAACAGATTGAACTCCACGCCTTCCTCCTGGGCGTGATGCACTTCCTCGACCCGGGCCGGCATTTCCGCCAGTCCGCGGCGATAGACGATCACGGACTTTGCACCCAGGCGTAGCGCCGTTCTGGCCGAATCCATGGCCACGTTCCCGCCCCCGACCGTTATGGCTCGTTTCGGACGGATCGGAGCCGTGGCGTATCGCGGAAAGTCGTAGGCCTTCATCAGGTTGATCCTGGTCAGGAATTCATTGGCCGAAAAGACTCCGATGGCGTTTTCCCCAGGAATGTTCAAAAACATGGGCAACCCGGCCCCGGTTCCGACAAATACGGCGTCGAAGCCGCCTTCCAGGAGCTGATCCACGGTTTGGGTCATGCCGATGGCCATGTCCGTGCGGATCTCCACGCCATGCTTTTTCAGGTTGTTGATCTCGTACTGCACGATTTCCTTGGGCAGCCGGAACTGCGGAATGCCGTACATCAGCACGCCTCCGGCCAGGTGCAGGGCCTCGAAGACAACCACATGATGCCCCCACCGAACCAGATCCCCGGCTACGGTGATGCCCGCCGGACCGGCGCCGACCACGGCCACCCGTTTGCCGCTGGGCTCAGCGGCGCAAGCCAAGGGTTCATGGCCATGAATCCGGGCGTAATCCGCGGCAAAGCGTTCCAGACGGCCGATGGCCACAGGGTCGCCTTTTTTGCCCAGGATGCATCCGGCCTCGCACTGGCTCTCCTGGGGGCAGACTCTGCCGCATACAGCCGGCAGGGCGTTCTGCTCCTTGAGCTTGTCCGCGGCCTCGACAAATTGGCCCTTGGCAATCAGATCGATGAAGGCCGGAATGTCGATGCTCACCGGACAGCCCTTGACGCAGCCGGCCTTCTTGCATTGCAGACAACGGCCGGCCTCGGCTTTGGCGATTTCCTCGGGATATCCCCGGGGAACCTCCTCGAAATTGTACCGTCGCCGCCGGGGATCCTGCTCCGGCATGGGCTGACGGGGAACCATCGGCCGCTTGGCTTTTTTCGGCTTGGACGGGTTATCCGGAGATGATATTGCTTCTTCAGCCTGCATGTAGCCTCGCTCTATAAAAAACTGATATAACTGTTCAGTATGCTACTGCTGTTGCCGAGTTGATATCGGAGTCGGTATCCGGGTCGCTATCGGTATCGGTATCGAAAGCGAAGCTATGTGAAGGCTCCCCAACACTTTGAAACCGATTCCGATACCGACCCCGACCCCGATTGGCATAGGTAAAACACAATGTGTGCTGAGTATCTACAAACTGATATCCTGTTCAGCAGATGTAGCGTGATCATTCGTAACTGTTCAAAAAGGTCGGGCACAGACTGCTTGTTGCCTTGAACTGGATGCCCGCCTTCGCGGGAATGACTTCAAGGAAAAGCACACGTCATGCCCGCGAAGGCGGGCATCCAGACCATGCTTGCCACAATTCATTGAGCAGTTTCGATTATTCACCTGCACTGGATTCCGGCTTTCTCTGGAATGAAGTCTCGTTGCAAAGCCTTTTCAAATTGAGTCATACCTGCGAAGGCCTGAATCCAGTGTGTTCTCAATCCTGATCCTAACGTCCGCACCCGCAGCCCTGATGCGCGGCCTCGGGGAACAGCAGCGCATTCAGGTCCACGACCTGGGGCAAGGCTTCCACTTCTTCCCGGGCATAGGCGCTGCGCCGGCAGTCCAGTTCGTCCCAATCCACGCCGTGAGCGTCGAAGAACGGACCGTCAATGCAGGCGAACTTCGTCTCCTCGTGAATGGAAACCCGGCAGGCTCCACACATCCCGGTGCCGTCGACCATGATCGGATTCAGGGCCACGAAGGTGGGTACCTTCCAGGGTCTGGTCAGCTCCGTGGTCATGCGCATCATGAAGGTACAGCCCATGGCAATGATCATGTCCACCGGCCCTTCGTTGCGGTACAGCTGTTCAAAGACTTCCTGCACCCCTCCCCGGGTTCCTTTGCTGCCATCCTTGGTGGCGATGCGCGTCTCATCGCTCACGGCCCGCAGTTCCTCTTCCCAGAAGAGCAGATAGGAGCTGGATGCCTCGATGACGCTGATCACCTTGTTCCCCGCCTCTTTCAATGCCCTGGCCAGAGGCAGAATGCCGCCGATGCCGTAGCATCCGCCGCCCAGGACCACGGTGCCCTTCTTTTGGATGTCAAAGGGCTGTCCCAGCGGCCCGCTGACGTGGGCCAAATGCGCTCCGACGGGCAGGGAGATCAATTCCCGACTGGAGCGGCCCACTTCCTCGATGATCAGGGTAATCTCGCCCTGGTCGGCATTCCAGTCGGCAAGGGTGAAGGGCGTGCGTTCCGAAGTTTCCCTGGCCATCAGGATCACGAATTGGCCGGGCTTGGCATGGGCGGCGATCTGCGGCGCCCTGATCCGGAGCAGGTGCATGTTCGGGACAAGTTCCCGTTTCTCCAGCAATTCGAAGCCGTCCACCGGCGCGACGCCAGGAGCCACCTCCGGAACGGACGTGATTGGAAGCCCAAAAGCCTCCAGAGCAGGAACGATGTCCGCCACACGATGTCCCCGGTAGAAGGCCGGCAGGGCAAAAACATCATGGCGCGGCGCGCCGGGAAATGGTTCGGGAGCCGGTTCATCGCCTATGGCGCGGTTGACTTCCTCCAGGGAATCGAAGTGCATGGCCTTGGAATCCAGTCGCTGCCCAAGGTCGCGCAGGATTTCCCACTCCGGTCTGGCCTGTCCCGGCGCGGAGCTGACCTGGACCAGGGGCTTGACCTCGCCCGCAGCGTTGCGAAATGTGCCTGAAGTTTCGGAAAGCAGGGCCACGGGCAGCAGCACGTTGGCTACTTCCAAGAATCGGCCCGGCAGCCCGTCGAGAACCACAAGAAAATCCAAGGCGTTGAGCTGTTGCTCTTTCAGAAAATCACCGCCGAGAAGCATCGCCGTGAGCGTGTCGGTTCCGATTTCAGCGAGCCATTCCGGCAAGGGTGATTCCTGACCGGCGGGTACGGAGGGTACAACCGCGAACCTGGCGTCCAGCGCCCGGGCAAGCTGTTCGTAAAGATACCGCTCCTCGCGGGATATGGCGGCGCTGACCACAATGCCGATCTTTCCGACATGCCCGCGAAGTCCGCTGGCGGCGGCATCCAGAGCCGAGGTCCAGTCCACCGTGAAGGCATCGCCGTTTTCTCGGATCGTGGGACGCAGCAGCCGCGTGGGCGCGTTCACTAGCTGGGCGTAGCCGAACCGTCCCAGTGCGCACAGGCTGGCCTCAGGTTGGAAGGCGGTCATGGTCGCAGCCACCAGTTGCCCGGACCGCGCCTTCGCGATCATGGAGCACCCCTCCGGGCACAGCTGACAGGTGGAGACGATCTTGGTGTCCGGCTTGCCGTGCCAGCGGGCGAAGCGGTCCGTGAGGGTCCCGGTGGGGCAGATGTCGATGCACGATCCGCAGAAGGTGCACCCCGAATGGACGTGGCTCTTGTGAAACGACGTGCCCACGCGGGCTTCCTTGCCCCGGTTGATGATGCTGATGGCCGGTTTGCCGTGAATCTTTTCGCAGATCCGCCAGCACCGGGCGCAAAGGATGCACAGATTGTAGTCCCGGTCCATGAACGGATCGCCGCGTTCAAGGTTATGCGCGCCGTAGAGAGTCGGCAGGTTCAGATCCCGCTCGCCGGCTTCCAGGGCCATGGTCCGCAGATCGCACTCCTCCCTGTTGCTGCAGAATCCGCAGCGCGTGCTCCGGCCGGCCTTGGTCGCCTTGGGTCGGAAGGACTCGCAGGCTTCCCGATGCGCACAGACCAGGCAGCTGTTGGGGTGCCCGGAAAGCATCAATTCCAGGGTCCGCTTGCGCAGCGTTTCCAGTTCCGGCGACTGTGTGCGCACCTGCATGCCCTCGGCCGCCGGAGTGGTGCAGGACGTGGGATACCCCCGCACGCCCTCGATCTCCACGATGCACATCCGGCACGCGCCGTAGGGGCTCAAGTCCTTGTGATCGCAAACGGTGGGGATGGTGATGCCCGCCTCCCGGGCCGCGTCCAGCACGCTGGCCCCCTCCCGCACGGCCACAGTCCGGCCGTCAATGGTCAAATGTATTGCATTCATATGCTATTCCACCACCACCGCACCGAACTTGCAGGATTGGCGGCAAGCACCGCACCGGATGCAGATCTGTTGATCGATGTGATGCGGCTGCTTTTTCGTTCCGGAAATCGCCTCCACCGGACAGACTTTGACGCAGGCCATGCATCCGGTGCAAGCCTGGGAATCAATGGAAAAGCTGATCAGAGCCTTGCAGACCCCGGCCGGGCATTTGTGATCCCGAATGTGCGCCAGGTACTCGTCCATGAAGGAGTCCAGTGTGGTCAGGGCCGGGTTCGGAGCAGTCTGGCCCAGGCCGCAGAGCGAAGCCTTTTTCATGGTGTCCCCGATCCCGCGGATCGTTTCCAGATCTTCGGCGCTGCCACGGCCCTCGGTAATGCTCGTGAGCAGGCGCAGCAGATGCTGGGTGCCCATGCGACAGGGCACGCATTTGCCGCAGGACTCGTTTTCGGTGAAGCCCAGGAAGTACTTGGCCACATCCACCATGCAGGATTCCTCGTCGATCACGATCATGCCTCCGGATCCCATGATCGAGCCGACCTGGGCCAGGTGTTCGTAGTCCACGGGCAGATCGTAGTGTTTGGCCGGCACGCAGCCGCCGGAAGGCCCGCCGGTCTGCACGGCCTTGAAGGCCTTGCCGTCCAGCACGCCGCCGCCGATGTCCTCGATGATCGTACGCAGGCTGATGCCCATGGGCACTTCGATCAAGCCGGTGCGGGTGATCTTGCCGGCCAGGGAAAAGGTCTTGGTGCCCTTGCTTTTTTCCGTGCCGATTCCGGCATACCAGGCGCCGCCTTTTTCCATGATCGCAGACACGGCGGCCAGGGTTTCGACGTTGTTGATGTTCGTGGGTTTGCCGAAGAGGCCGGATATGGCTGGAAAGGGCGGTCGCGAACGCGGCATGCCCCGCTTGCCCTCGATGCTCTGCATCAGGGAGGTCTCCTCGCCGCAGACAAAGGCGCCGGCTCCCATCTTGATGGTGATGTCGAAGTCGAAGCCGGAACCGAGAATGTTTCTGCCGAGAAATCCTTTGCCGCGCATCTGCTCGATGGCGGTTCGCAAATGCTCCAGGGCCAAGGGATACTCGGCCCGGCAGTAGACGTATCCATGGCCGGCGCCAATGGCATACCCCGCGATAAGCAGCCCCTCCAGCACGGCATGGGGATCGCCTTCCAGCACCGAGCGGTCCATGAATGCTCCGGGATCGCCCTCGTCGGCGTTGCAGATCACGTACTTCACGTCCCCTTGGGCCTTGCGGGCGAAACTCCACTTCAGGCCGGTGGGAAAGCCTGCCCCGCCCCGGCCGCGAATGCCCGACAGCTTGATCTCCTCGATCACGGCGTCCGAGCCCATGTCCACGGCTCGGGCAAAGCCGGAATAGCCGCCCCGGGCAATGTAGTGGTCGATGTTCGTGGGATCGATGAAACCGCAGTTGCGCGTCACGACGCGCAACTGATGCCGGATCATGGGCAGATCGACAAATCCGGGCAGTTCCTCGTTCTCAACGTCGTTCTCAGCGTTGTTCTTGGAATCGTTGTTCTTGGCGGCCTTGCCTTCCATTCGGCAAAGGGCATGCTTGTCCACGGGCCGACCTTCAAGGAGGTGACCACGGACCAGGTCCGGGACCATGTGAGCCGGCACGCCCTGGTACAGGATTTGTGCCCCGTCCGGTCCCTGGATTTCCACCAGCGGCTCGGCATGGCACATGCCCAGGCAGCCCACCTCGCAGATTTCCACGTCGCGCAGTTCAGGAACCTTGGCGCACTCCTCACGAAAAGCCCGCACCACTTCCACGGCCCCGGCGGCCCGGCCGCAGGTGGCCGCGCCGATGAGCACGCGCATCCCTTGCGGACGATTGAAGCGATCCCAGACCTGCCGGGCCTGTTCCTGGATATTGGCAAAGCTCATTCCAGATCCTCGAGCAATTTTTCCGTTTTTCGGGCGGTCATCTTTCCGTACACCTTGTCGTCCACCACGACCACAGGAGGCAGGGCGCAGGATCCGAAACAGGCCACCCGCTCCAGGCTGAAATTCTTGTCCTCGCTGGTTTCTCCCGGCGAAATGCCGATCTTGCGCACGATGGCGTCCAGGACCAAGCCGCCGCCGCGAACGTGGCAAGCCGTGCCCTGGCAAACCTTGATCCGGTGCCGTCCCGGCGGATGAAACCGGAACTGGGCGTAAAACGTGGCCACTCCGTAGACGTCGTTCTCCGAAAGGTTGAGGTGCGCGGCCGCCATGGCCACGGCCTCCGGAGACAGATAGGACATGCGGTCCTGGATTTCCTGGAGCATGGGAATGAGATTTTCGCGGCCCCGATCGTATTTTTGAAGAACTTCGGCAAGAATTATTCTGTCGTCTTCCGAAGTCGGCATTGTTGTCATACAGTCTCCGTCAACCCGGCTCTGAGCGCGGCATGATCATTTTGATGTCTTTTCGCAAGCTCTTACCTGTCCCACAGGTATTTCTCAACCATTATCCGGTCCCCGAACATGATCACCGGCCACCGGCCAGACCAGAAAATCGGGGTTTACCTTGAAGCCGACACCCAGCGCCCCTTTGTGCAGATAGAGCACCCAGGCCCAGTCCGTCTCGAAATAGCTGGTGGTGGACGACCAGTATCCTTCTCCGACATCCGAAAAGGGATGATCCGGCGGAAGCGCCGGGTTGTGCCGTGAACAGTCCACCAGGGATTCAAGCTCGTTGATGTTGGGAAGACGCCAGTCGCTGATCCCCGCAAAGCGCTCCAGACGCAACGCTTCAACGGCCTCCAGGCAATGCTTCCAGGAGACAGGCCCCCGGGTTAAATCCGCGCGGCGCAACCAGGTCAGACCGGTCAGGCGGTCCAGGACAACCTCGCTCCGGGTTTCAAGACGAGGTTGCGGCCAGTGCGCGCCAAAGCCAAATTCGCCGTCGTGCCCTGTCCCTTCACAGGCAATGGCTTGTCCGTCGGGATCGTAACAATGCCGCTGGCCTGTCCGGGGCATTATTTCCGGGTTGCCCCCGCGCACCGGCCACAACATATAGTATTGATTCTTGCGCCCATAGAACATCCGCGCTCCTTCCAGATGCACATACCACGCGTAGGCAGGATTGATCGCAGCGGAAGTGGAGGTCCAGTACCAGCCCAATACGACATCCGTGAAGGGATGACCCTCCGGCAAGGATGGTCTCTTCGTCTGGTAACTCATCAAGCTCCGCAGTTCTCGCCGGTTGGGCAACCGCCAATCATCATGCCCCAGGGCCTGTTCCCGGTTCAATTGCGCCACGAAGTCCAAGGCCTCGGACCAAGTCATGGGGAACTCGCCCAGGTTGGCGTTGCGCGGCCAGACCAGTCCGGTCAGGCGGTCCAACACCAGGTCCGCGTCAACTTGAAACCGCGGTTCCGGCCATATCAGGCCATGGCGGAACCGCCCATCCTGGATGGTTTCTCCGCAATCCAGCTCCCTGCCTCGCTCGTCATAGCACTTCGTCTGTCCAGTCTGAAGAATCATGGTTGTCGCAATAGTCCTTTTTGGCTCAAGCGTATGTATTCAAAAACCGATACGGATACTGAACCGCTTTCATCTCTTGTAGTCACTCAAGCCCCTAAGGGGATCCAAATTTTAGACTCAAGCAGATAGATAAGGCCAAGCAGTTGCCGGCGCAATTTAACGTGATGGAGCGGGTCCAGAGGAGCAGATCCAAGTACCACTCGGCAAGTTTCTCGTCCACGAAACTGTCCTTGATGATAATCAGCTTATCCAGCCGGATATGCTGGAGCTCCTTGGCCGGAAGAGTTGTCCTGGAAGTCGGCGGCGGCTTCCTGGTGGATCATGGCCTCGAAAGAACGTGCATGGATGTTGCACTGGACCAGCAATACATGTCAAAGGGTGAATTTGATGGCAATTATGAGAAGCCTGAAGAGCCAGAGCCGCAATGAACCATTGCGAAAAATTTGTGAGGCTGGAGAATCAAGGCAAACCAGTCCTCAGCTGTTGGAGTATAGAGCAGTTACGGACGCGGAAGCAGAGATAATAGGAGGTATGGCACCACATTTTTCACCCGACGTTTTTTTGTCCACCTTGATGGACAAAGATATTTTTGTCCACTAGAATGGACAAAAAAACGACTGGACAGAACGATGCTCGACGACGAAATTCTGCAACGCATAATAGATGACTGGTCAGATTGGTCACAGCGGCCCACTGACACCGTGCCGCGCGCCATGATTGAACAATGTGTGCTGACGCCGGAAGTCGTGACGGTGATCCAGGGCGTACGCCGTTGCGGCAAGTCCACGCTTTTGCGCCAGTTGGTGACGGCCAAACGCATTCCGGAAGACCAGGCGTTTTTTATCAATTTCGAAGATCCGCGCCTGGTGAATGACCTGGATTCTGCCTTGCTGGAACAGCTTTTACAGCTGGCAACGGCCCGCGGTGGTGAGCGACTGACATTCTTTCTTGATGAAATTCAGAATGTGGCCAACTGGCAAAAGTGGCTGAACACCCAACTCGAAAAGAAAAGCGGGCACTGCTTCGTAGTGACCGGCTCCAACAGCCAATTGATGGGCGGTGAACTGGCCAGCTCTCTCACCGGACGCCATCTGCGTCATGAACTGTTTCCCTTTGATTTTGCGGAGTTTCAGCTCTGGGGCCAAGCTGCCGAACTGGAACAATTTATCCATTTGGGCGGCTTTCCGGCGGCATTGGGTTTTCCTCAGCCGAAAAAACTGTTGCAGCAGTATTTCTCGGATATCATTGAAAAAGACATTCGCGAACGGGTTTCGGCCCGATCCAGCCGCCCACTGCAGGCAGTGGCCAAGATGGTCATGGAATCAGCGGGCTCGACGTTGAGCCTGCGGCGCATTGCCGGCGCATTGCAATTGAGCCCGGAAACCGTCAGCCATTATCTGCAAGCCTGCGAAGATGCCTACCTGACTTTCAGCTGCTCCTACTTTGCCTATTCCGAGGCGAAACGGGTGCGGCACAACCGCAAATACTACGCCATCGACACTGGACTACGCCGGGCAATCAGCACCCGGGTCGGGCAGGACCTGGGCAAGGACTTTGAAAATCTCGTTTATCTGACACTACGCCGCAAAACCACGGATATCAGCTACTGGAAAGGCAAAGGGGAAGTGGACTTTGTGGTCAACACCACGAATGGCATTACTCCGATTCAGGTGACCTACAGTGAACCACAACAGCGTCACGACGATGCCCTGGCAGAGTTCTACGGCCAATTCCCCCACGCCAATGAAGCGATATATGTGTCGCCCGAGTCTTTCGATGAGTTGATGAGTATGAGGTTGTGAGAGAAATTTCATGGACATCGCTTCACCGCATCGCACGTCTTGCCGCTCATGATGCGGAAATGATCGTGGAGAGGTCCCGGCTGAAATGAAAGCGTGGTGACGTGAATGGCCAATGAGGAGTACTCATCCGCGTTATGCAATCACCCAGGAATAAGGACCCCAATGATCAAAATCAGACCAGAAAACCCTCAAGATCAGGAGGCAGTCCATCACCTGAACCTGGCCGCCTTCGAGTACGGCCCGGAAGCGGCCCTGGTGGACAAGCTCCGTAGTTCCTGCAACGAGTATCTTGCCTTTGTCGCTGAGGAAGACGGTGATGTGGTCGGCCACATCCTGTTCACCCCGGCCACCGTGGACGGCTCGGACGTTGCGGGAATGGGCTTAGCGCCCATGGCGGTGCTGCCCTCCCATCAGCGCAAGGGCATCGGGTCTCGGTTGGTCCGACACGGGCTGGACCATCTGCGCCAATCCGGCTGCCCTTTCGTCATCGTCCTGGGCCACCCGGAATACTACCCGCGCTTCGGCTTCGAGCCGGCATCCAGATATCGGCTTCGTAGCCAATGGGAGGGGGTGCCGGATGAGGCCTTCATGGTTGCCGTGCTGGATCGCGACGCTTTGCCTGAAGAGGGCGGCACAGTGCGGTATCGGGACGAGTTTGATGCCGCGATGTAGGCGATTGAAAAGCGCCATTCGTGAAACTATTCACCCTTGATGGCAAGAGTCGAATACATAAGTATTTTTTAAAAGGCGGTTAAGACATGATCCTCCCTCGCCCGAGAGCATATATTGACTGGACGGTCCCTCTTGACGAATTTGGAAACGAAATCGGCGTGTGCCAAGACACGGCGACCTACCTCAAATATATCGAATGGCTCGCTGATTACCTTTACCACGCTGAGATTCCAGTTCCGGAAAACCAACTGCAAGACTTGGCGGAATTTGAGGCCAAAGAAGGAATCGCAAGCGCCGTATTTTGGCTTTCCGACGACTTGGGCTATTCAATTTGGCAAACTGAAATGATTGAAAGGTGCTTTCTGGATGGCATGTCGTACGAAGAACTTCACCAATCAGAAGTGGAACATTGGAACGAGATGCCTAATAATGAACGCGAAGCGTTTGAGGATACGGGAGAGGAATTCTTTACGCCAGAAGCGGAGTACAAGAGAATTGGCCAGGAGGCGGTTGAGGCCAAAAAAGTTCCTCCACATATTAGTCATGCCGACATTGCTTACCGCCCAATATTTGCAAAATTAATCAAGAAAGTGGCAAGCAAGGAGGAGCGGATAAAACATCTGAACTATTTTTATCACAATTACAATGAGTGCGCATCAAAATGAAGGCGGTGATACGACGGATCACCAGGGAGAAAAAAACTGAAATTTTGTACAAGTGCTCTGGAGGAACGCCATGTCCACGGCAAAAGAACCTGTTCGCGAGGTGCTGGAAATCCAGCCGGATGACGCTACTTATCCGAAGATCATGCAGGAACTGGCCTTTGATCGAATGGTGGCCAGGGGACTGGAGGATGCCCGGGCCGGTCGGATGATCGACAACGAAGATCTGCAAAGACGGATCAGGCAATGGCAAGACTGAAATGGACGCAGGAGGCCGAGCACTGGCTGCACGACGTTTTTACTATATCGCGCAGGGCAACCAAAACGCCGCGGCTTGTGTGGTCCACGGCATATACGACAAGGCCCAAATCTGACCGTTTTTTCTGAAATTAGCTACCGTTACCGAATCGTGGATGAAGGGGAAATACGTGTGCTGCTCTATGGTCATTACCGAATTGCCTATCTTTGCCACATCAATGCGGATTATGTCGCTGGTCGATATTTTTATCAGGTCAAGCGGTGGCAGAGATGGAAGATGAATTGTTGCGACTGCGCAAAGAAAACGCCCACCTCAAGGCTTTGCTGACCCAGCACGGCATTGAATGGGAAGCGCCTCCCGCCCCAGAACCCGTCACGACATCTCAGAAATCTCTATCCCCTGCCGCTCACTTCACCATTGCCGACAAAATTTCCCTTTTCCGCCGCCTGTTCAGGGGACGTGAGGATGTCTACCCAAAGCGTTGGGAGTCGGCCAAGAAAGGCACTTCCGGTTATTCTCCGGCCTGCGGCAACGAGTGGAAGCCTGGGGTCTGTCACAAACCCAAAGTCAAATGCGGCGACTGTAATCAGCGTTTGCTGCAACCGGTGACCGATCAGGTGTTTTACGATCATCTTGCCGGAAAACAGACCATCGGGGTCTACCCGCTGTTGACCGACGAAAACTGTTATTTTCTGGCGGCTGATTTTGATGAGGTCGGCTGGCGCGAGGATGCCGGGGCCTTCATGCAGACTTGCCGAAAGTTGGGAATTCCAGCGGCACTGGAGATCTCCCGTTCCGGCAATGGCGCGCATGCTTGGATATTCTTCGCTAGCCCGATTCCAGCCTACGAAGCTCGGCAGCTCGGGTCAGCGTTGATCAGCTACACTTGCGACCGCACCCGGCAACTGTCCTTGACCAGTTATGATCGCTTGTTTCCCAACCAGGATACACTTCCCAAGGGCGGCTTCGGCAACCTGATCGCGCTTCCCTTGCAAAAACAGCCGAGGACTTTGGGGCGCAGCGTATTCGTTGACGAACAGCAAGAACCTTATTCAGATCAATGGGTCTTTTTGTCATCGATCCGCCCCTTGTCGCGGAGAGATGTGGAGGATGCCATGCTTCGGGCCAGCGGTGGTCGTCATCCTATGGATGTGGCTTTCGCGACCGAGGATGAGGACAGCAAGCCTTGGCAACGCCCAACGCCCGATTCCAACAAGATACCTGGCCCGTTGCCGGACTCTCTGCACTTGGTGCTGGCCAACCAGATTTTCATCTCCAAGGCCGATTTGCACCAATCGCTGGCCAATCGCCTGATCCGGCTTGCAGCTTTCCAGAATCCGGAGTTCTACAAGGCCCAGGCCATGCGCTTTCCGGTTTGGAACAAGCCCCGCGTTATCGGTTGCGCCGAAAACTACCCCCAACATATCGGCTTGCCGCGTGGCTGTATCGATCAGGTGATGAGTTTGTTGCAGGAGAACGGCGTCCGCCCTGAACTGCAAGACGAACGTCTGCTGGGGCGGAAGGTAAGTGCAACGTTTTCCGGCTCGTTACGGAAGGATCAAAAAGCGGCGGTGCGGGAGATGCTCAAACACGAGGTCGGCGTACTTTGCGCCCCTACGGCATTCGGCAAAACCGTCACCGCCGCCGCTCTGATCGCCCGCCGCAAGGTCAGCACGCTAGTGCTGGTGCATCGCACCGACCTGCTGCGCCAGTGGGAGGCGAGATTAGCCGGTTTTCTGGAGCTTCCGAAAGACGAACTGGGCATTATCGGCGGCGGCAGGAAGAAACCTTCCGGCAAGATCGACATCGCTGTCATGCAGTCGTTGTCTCGCTGTAAAAATTTAGGACTACTCCTGGACGAATACGGGCAGATCATCGTGGACGAATGTCATCATCTGTCGGCCTTTTCCTTTGAGTCGATCCTCAAGCAGGCCAAGTCCAGATACGTTGTCGGTCTGACTGCCACGCCGATGCGACGGGACGGGCATCAGCCGATTATCTTCATGCAGTGCGGACCGATTCGCCATAACGCCGTCCGCCCTGAAACCGCCCCTGCTCAACTGGAGGTCTGGCCGAAGATGCTGCCCACTCCTGAGATTCCGCCGGATTCAACTATCCAGGATATATTCCGTATCCTCGCAAATGATCCCGAACGCAATCGACGGATTGCCGAGGACGTGTTGGCCGCTTATCGGGAAGGACGAAAAGTGCTGGTTCTCTCTGAACGAACGGACCATCTGCAGCTGTTGCGAGACTCTATGGGGGACGAGGTGGACCACTGTTTTGTTCTGCATGGCCGTTTGTCAAAAAAACATAGAACGGAAGTGCTCACTGAATTGAATGCACTGGCGGAATCGTCCCCCAGAGTTCTTTTCGCCACCGGTCGCCTGATTGGAGAAGGATTCGACCACCCGCCGCTCGATACCTTGACCCTGGCCATGCCGATCTCCTGGAAGGGAACCTTGCAGCAATACGCAGGACGTCTGCACAGGGAACATGCCGCCAAAAAAGATGTGCGGATCTACGATTATGTCGAGACGGATAACTCCCAGCTTGCCCGCATGTGGGAAAAGCGTCAGCGTGGCTACCGGACGATGGGGTACCAAGTCCGTTCCATGTAGAAATCGATTCGATGCCCCTTCATTCCACCACACCAGGACAGCGTCCCGGAGTTGATGGGCGAACTTGAGAAGTTCTGGCACAACGAGAAGATCGTGGTCCCGCATCTGGTACGCTTCGCCATCAGCCACTACCGATTCGAGACCATCCGCTCCTTCCTGGAGGGCAACTAGGATATTCGAATTCCAACCTGCTTTATATTCAGATAGAAATGTGAAGGGTCAGTCTGTACGTCATGCAAGGCGAATGGATGGATTTCCAAACGCAGATCAACCCGTCTGCGATGCTTGCCGATTCTTAGCATGTCAAAATATGGAACACCTTGAAAATCCTTGGAAACCACAGCGACATCAATATCGCTCTCGTCGCTGGCCCTGCCCTCCACCACGGAACCGAACAGGTAAGTAACCGCGACATCAATGCCGTCCTGGCGCAAGAAGTCGAGAAACATTTTTGCCTTGTTTATGAATATATCTTTTTCAGTAGGCATTGCAGTGGACATAGGGCATGGCGGGTCTCCTGGGGAGCAGAACGGACGAAAGGGCAATCGGTAAACTGATTTTTTTCATACCCTGTGGTCAAAAAGAGGGCAAATGAACGATAAGGTGAGAGGTTAGGCGATTAAGCGCCTAACCTCTCACCCAATGATTTCCTCGAAATACCCCACCAATTCCCGAGCCCGCTGGCGGGCGGTGTGTTTGGCCAGGATTTTTTCTCTGGCGTTGTGGCCGATCCGGGTTCGTTCCTCTTCGGGGATCTCCTTCAGAAAGGCTAGGGTGTCCGCGGCGGAGTGGGAGATCAGGATTTCCTTGCCGGGCGCGAGCAGCTCGTCCAGTCCCTGCCAGTAGTCGCTGATGATGGGCACGCCGCAGGCGCCCGCCTCGAACAGGCGCACGCTGGGCGAATATCCAGACCTGATCATGTCAGATCGGGTAATGTTCATGGTGTAGCGCTGGGAGCAGTAGAAATCCCGGTGTTCGTCGGGGGGGACATGGGGCAGGTACCGCAGGTTCTCCGGCCACTGCACGCTTTGCGGATACTGGGCTCCGGCGGCCGTGAACCGGCCTTCCGGCCAGCTCCGGGCTGCATCGAGCATCAATCTTTCCAGGGGCGGCTGACGGTCGTCGCTGTAGGTGCCCAGGTAGCCGAGATCCCAGCGCATCGGGGCGGGCGTCGGATAGTAGAAGTCCGGGTCCACGCTGCAATACAAAGCCCTGGCCGCCGGTGAACCGTACTTGCGTTCCAGCAGTTCCAGGGTTGGTCCGCCGGTGAAGGACAGGTACAGATCAAACCGGGCGATCTGGTCAGTGGCCAGGTAAGGACAGTCGTTGTTTTCCAGTCTTGCCAGAGTAACGGGCGTGTCGATGTCGTAGAAGGCTTTCACTCCCCTGGCTTGCCGGATCACGAATGCGCAGACCTCCACTCCTTCCGGCACGTAGGAGCCCACGATCACCAGGTCCGCGGTCCGGATTGTTTCAGCATGCGCACCCTGCAGTTCGGCAAGGTCCTCATAGAGTACCAGGCGGCAATACTCCGGATTGGGTAGATCCCGGTTGCCGGAGTACCAGGGCACGTTGCGTTCCAAAAACGTCACCGCGTGCCCGGCTTTGTCCAGTTCCTTCACCAGCCCCCGGAACGTGGTGGCATGCCCGTTGCCCCAGGACGAGGTGATGGACAGGCCCAGGATGGTGATTTTCAGAGGCGTCATCGGCTTTCTTCCTCCTCGGCGAAAAATTTGCCCGAAAACGCAGAATGCAAGCTTCGGACCATGGTTGTCGACCCGCCATACCCATTCCGCCGACCCATTCGCCCTTGGCCCCTTCTGACAGGGCCGACTCGTTGCCATTGCGGCGTTAGCGGAAAGAATGCTAAGCGGACACACATCACCCACATTCTTGTCAAGGGATAGGCAGGGGCGCTTTGCGTACCGCCCCTCCGGCAGGCCGTGCATCCGCATGGGGTTGCCCAAGACAGCTTTCGACCGCCAAATGCCAACCTGCTCTGAACCATCCCTTGCCAAGACACCCAAAACCGGAGCACCACCTTGGCCCAACTGGAACATATCGAAGCCATTGAAAAACGACTCTGGAGCGCGGCGGACACGCTGCGGGCGAACTCCAACTACGCCAGCAACGAGTATTTTCTGCCCGTAATGGGCCTGATCTTTCTGCGGCATGCCTACAGCCGGTTTCTGGCGGTCAAGGACGCCATCGAGGCCGACCTGCCCACGCGCGGCGGAAAGACCCGTGCGCTGACCAAAGAGGATTTCTCCCAAAAGAGCGCCATTTTCCTGCGTCCCGAAGCCCAGTTCGACTCTCTTGTCGCCCTGTCCGACGGAGACGACCGGGCCAAAGCCATCATCGAGGCCATGGAGTCCATCGAGGCAGACTATGAAAGCCTGCGCGGCGTCCTGCCCAAGAGCGAATACCAGGAGTTGAGCAATCCCGTCCTCGGCCAGCTGCTGCGCACCCTGAATCCGGATGAACTGAAACAGGTCTCCGGCGACGTGTTCGGGCGGATTTACGAATACTTCCTGACCCAGTTCGCGGACCAGAAGGCCCACGACGGCGGCGAATTCTTCACCCCGGTGTCCTTGGTCTCGCTCATTGCCCATGTCATCGACCCGCAGGGCGGCAGTTTGCTCGATCCGGCCAGCGGCAGCGGCGGCATGTTCGTGCAGAGTGCCCGCATCGTGGAGGAGCAGGGGCGGAATCCGGTGGACAGGCTGACCTTTTACGGCCTGGAAAAGAACGCCACCACCATCCGTCTGGCCAAGATGAACCTGGCGGTGCACGGCCTTGAAGGCGACATCAAGCGAGCCATCACCTACTACGAGGATCCGCACGAACTGCTGGGCAAGGCCGATTATGTTATGGCCAACCCGCCATTCAACGTGGATGAAATTGATGCGGACAAGGTCAAGACCGATCCCCGTCTGCCCTTCGGCCTGCCCGGTGTGAACAAGAAGGGCAAGGTCTCCAACGGCAACTACATCTGGATCAGCTACTTCTACAGTTACTTGAATGAGCATGGACGGGCAGGATTTGTCATGTCCTCCCAGGCCTCCAGTGCCGGGCGCGACGAAGCCAAGGTTCGTCAGAAGCTGGTGGAGACCGGCGACGTGGACATCATGATCGCCATCCGCTCCAACTTCTTCTACACCCGGACCGTCCCTTGTGAACTCTGGTTCCTCAACCGGGCCAAGCCCGAAGCACACCGCGACAAGGTGCTGATGGTCGACGCCAGGAACATCTATCGGAAAGTCACGCGCAAGATTTACGATTTTTCGCCGGAGCAGGAAAAGAACATCCTGGCCCTCGCCTGGCTCTACCGTGGCGATACAGAGCGATATCTCAGTCTCGTGGCTGGTTATTGCCAACGTGTGCTGGCCGAGGGCGCGAACTGTTTTGCGACAATGGCCGACAAGGGCGATACCGGGGCGACCGGCCGGTCGCCCCTGCCGGATTTCACGGACGCAATGGCCACGCTACGTGATGTCGTTGATATTGAGGCGACCGGCCGGTCGTCCCTACACGAAGAATTCGACGAGGCCATGTCTTTGTTCACGGCGGACGCAGACGCCTTCCGGAAATCCATCACCCAGCAGCAGGCGCAATGGGACGAGCAAAATCCAACCAATGGCGAACTGAAAGCAGCCGTTGATCGGCTTTCCCCGCTGGTGGAAACAAGCCGAAATCTGGTCAAGCAGAGCGACATGCTGTTCAAGCTGGCCTCCAGGCTGACACAATCCGAACCCTCAAACGGGCAAGACCATCCCCCCTCTCCCCCTGGGAGAGGGGCCGGGGGTGAGGGTGCGCCCGCATGCATACGCCCCAACGACCTCCGCAAACGGATCAAGGCGCTTGATGAAGCCCGCGCCCTGGCCGTGGAACAACTCAAGCAGGTCCGCTATTTCTGGAAGCAGGCCAAATGGCTGACCGAACGTTTCCCGGATGCGGAACTGCGCGATGTGGAAGGGCTGGCCAAGCTGGTGGGCCGGGCCGAGATCGCGGCCAATGACTGGAGCCTGACCCCCGGCCGCTACGTAGGCGTAGCCCCGGAAATGGAGGAGGATGGCTTTGACTTCGAGGAAGCCCTGCGGGAAATCCATGTCGAGCTGGAGGACCTGAACACCGAAGCCGTGCGTCTCGCCGCGACGATCAAGAAGAATTTCGAGGAATTGGGGATATGAGTATTGCCGAGCTGCTTAAGGCCGACGAGGGCAAGACCCTGGAGTTTAAGCAGGATCTTTCTTCTCCCAAAAACCTGCTCAAGACCCTGGTGGCCTTTGCCAATACCTCGGGCGGCAAGATCGTCATCGGCGTGACGGACACGAGTCGCGAGGTGGTGGGAGTGGACAATCCACTGGATGAGGAGGAGCGGCTCTGCAATCTGATCGCGGACTCCATCAGCCCCCACCTGGTGCCCAATGTCGAGATGACCACGGTTGAGAGCAAGACCCTGCTCGTGATCGAAGTTTTTCTCAGCAACTCCCGCCCGCACTATCTTCGCTCCGCTGGACCGGAAACCGGGGTCTACGTCCGGCTTGGCTCCAGCAACCGCCAGGCCGACCGCGAGCTGATCGCCGAGCTGCGCCGTTCGGTGGAAGGCGTTTCCTTCGACGCCCTGCCCATGCCGGAGTTGAGCCTTGCCGATCTGGACCACGAAGCACTGCAAGCAGCCTTTGGTACGAGCCGGAAGCTGGATGACCAGGCCTTGCTGACGCTGAAACTGCTGACCCGCCATCAAAACAGGCTGGTGCCCACGAAAGGTGGGATTCTGCTTTTCGGCCGACAACGGACGCAGCATTTTTTCGATGCCTGGATTCAGTGTGGCCGTTTCTATGGAACCGAGAAAATTGATATTTACGACCACATTGAGATCGACCTCCCCCTGCCCAGGGCCGTTGACGAGGTCCTGCTGTTTCTCAAAAAACACGCCTACCGCGGAGCCGATCTCTCCGAGGTGCGCCGCAAGGACGTCTGGAGCATTCCCCTGGGGATTTTGCGCGAAGTGATCATCAACGCCCTTGTCCACAGCGACTACTCGCAACGGGGCGCTCCCATCCGGGTGGTCTTTCTGGATGACCGCATCGAGGTGGAAAGCATGGGTATTCTCCTGCCCGGCCTGACCATCGAAGAAATGAAGGAAGGCACCTCCCGGATTCGCAACCCGGTCATCGCCCGCGTTTTCAAGGAACTCCACCTGATCGAACAATGGGGCACCGGCGTGCGCCGCATATTCGCGGAAGCCCGGGAAATGGGACTACCGGAACCCAAGATCGAAGAAGTCGCCATGCGCCTGCGCTTCACCGTCTATCTGGCGGAACCGCACCGCATTTCGACAGACATACGTAAGGCGGGGCCTGAAGAACAGGCAGAGGCAACCACACAGCAAGTAACCCAGCAAGTAACCCAGCAAGCAACCCAGCAAGTAAAAAGACTGCTGGCCGTTTGTATTGGAGAAGTAAGCAGGGCCGAACTGATGAAAGCCACTGGCCTGAAAGATCGCGTAACGTTTTCCAAAAACTACCTGGACCCGGCCCTCGCAGGAGCTTTCATCGAAATGACCCAGCCTGATTCCCCCACAAGTCCGACACAGAAATACCGGTTGACCGAAAAAGGGAAACAGGTGCTGGAGGATGGGATATGAAAAATTGTGAAACAGCCTGTTTCGCTTTTTGTGCAAGAGAGGCTTACACATTCTCCGTAATGGAAGACCTGAACGCCGGATCCATGCGCCTCGCCGCGACGATCAAGAAGAATTTCGAGGAGCTTGGGGTATGAGAACCAAGGTTCAAACAGTCCCGCTTGCCTCTGAAGTTTCTTTCCTTTCGGGCGGCACACCTCGGATGAGTGATTCTCGATTTTGGGGAGGCGACATACCGTGGGTATCTTCAGGAGAAATGACCGAAAGCCGCATTTCGCTTACTGAGCGCCGCGTCACAGAGGAAGGAGCGCAAAACGGTACAAAGCGAGTGCCTGCGAATACAGTGTTGGTGGTTGTTCGTGGAATGTCGCTGGCCAAAGAGTTTCGCATTTCGATTACAGAACGAGATGTCACGTTCAACCAAGACATCAAGGCTCTACGACCGTCTGAAAGAATCGACCCTTGGTTTTTGTTTTATTATCTGAAATCTCAACGGCATTCCATCCGAGATTCTGCCACGGATGCTTCGCACGGCACCAAGAAACTGGAAACCCGTGTGCTTGAGCAGTGGCCTCTTCCATTACTCGATATCCAGACTCAACGGTTCATCGCTTCCGTCCTCTCCACCTACGACAACCTCATCGAAAATAACCGCCGTCGGATTCAGTTGATGGAGCAGGCGGCGCGGCTGCTCTACAAGGAATGGTTCGTTCACCTTCGTTTTCCTGGCCACGAGCACGTCAAGATTGTGGATGGGGTGCCGGAGGGGTGGGAGAAGAAAAACGCCTTTGATGTAATAGATGTACTCAGTGGCGGAACACCCAAGACAACGAATCCGTCTTTTTGGAATGGGGATATCCCTTTTTTTACTCCTAAAGACGCGACCGATTTTGCTTATGCGCACGACACAGAGAAGTCCATCACCGAAGCCGGATTAAAGAACTGTAATAGCAAACTTTATCCGAAGGGTACCGTTTTCATTACTGCCAGAGGGACGGTTGGCAAAATCAATCTCGCCCAACGCCCCATGGCAATGAACCAGTCCTGCTACGCGCTTGTTGCTCATCCACCACTTAACCAGCAGTTTCTCTTTTTCGCCTTGGTAGATGGAGTAGAACAGTTTCGTAGCCGTGCTGTCGGCGCGGTATTCGATGCGATCGTCCGGGATACATTCAAGTTGATTCCTTTCGTTGTGCCGGAAGAAAAGCTGATTTCAGCTTTTATGGGGCACGTATCCCCAATGCTTGCTCAGGTTGATAACCTTTCTGGACAAGTTCGAAGCCTAAGAAAAGCCCGCGACCTCCTCCTGCCCAAATTGATGAACGGAGAGATAGCCGTATGAGCCATGAGGACCAGCATACAGACCGCAAATCGATCAGGGTCGTTACCGGCAAGAATCCAGCTTGGCAGGAGATCGCCAAGGATTGTGTGTGCTTTGCCAACGGCAGCGGCGGCCGACTACTGATCGGCATCGAAGAAGGTGAGAGCGAGCCTCCGCAAGGTCAGCGTATTGCCCCCGCCTTGCCGGAAAAAGTGCAAAAACGGGTTGGTGAATTAACCGTGAACGTTCCTTGAACTCATCATTCATCGTGCTCCTGGCGTCGCCTCCACCAGCGATGGCCGCTATTTCCTGCGGATTGGTGATTCCTGCCAACCAGTACTGGGTGATGATGTCTTGCGGTTGGCCAACGAACGACCAGGACGCCCATGGGAGACAATGGACAGCTTCGTTTCCCGCAAAGCGCTGGATGCCGAAAAAATGACGTATTTTGCCTCGGCCATTCTGACTTCGGATCGCGTTAAAGAGTCGGTCAAGGAAAAAAGCGCCGATGAATTGCTGTACCATTATGGCCTTTCTATGGAGACCAACCTGACCAACCTCGGGGTCCTCTGCTGGGAACGGCCGTACAGCGTCGCAATCTTGGGACCGCTCCGGTGGTACAGGCTATCAAGTATGACGAACTGAACAACAAGATTAACAAATGGGTGTGGGACGATCACGCACTGTCGCCTTTGAGCAGATTGATGCCATCTGGCGCGAAATCCCGGATTTCCGTGAATCCTACGAAGTCGCGGAAGGATTCTTTCGACGTAACGTACCCGCTTACGATGAAAAAGTGGTGCGCGAGTTGTTGGTAAACGCCTTGGTCCACCGGCCATATACGCAACGAGGCGATGTCTTTATCAACCTCTATCCGGAACATTTGGAGGTAATCAATCCAGGGCGCTTGCCATTGGGGGTGACGCCACGCAACATTCTTCATGCAAGTCGCCGCCGCAACGACGAATTGGCTAGGGTTTTTCATGATCTTGGTTTGATGGAGCGAGAAGGTAGCGGATTCGATCTAATCTACGACCGTCTTCTTTCTCAAGGCCGGGCCATGCCTCACCTTGAAGAAGGGGCAGACTGGGTCAAGGTGACCATTCAAAGGCGTATTTTGAAACCGGAAGTGATGAAAATGTTGACCGTCGTGGATGCACGATATCGTCTGACCCAGCGCGAGCGCATTACTTTGGGAATCCTGGCGCTCAGCGAAGGCATGACGGCAAACGAACTGGCTGCAGGTTTGGAACTTGGCAGCACTGATGCGTTGAAGCCTTGGCTTGGACGTTTGCAACGGTTTGAGATTGTGAATCAAACAGGCAGGACCAAAGGCACTCGATATTTCGTCGCACCTGGCCTTTTACGGCGGCTTGAGTTTCCCTCTCAAACCAGCCTTGCCCGGATTGAGCCGCACCGTCTGGAAGCCTTGATCTTGGAGGATCTACACCGCTATCCAGGATCAGCGATCGGGGAAATCCATCATCGAATCGGAAAAGAAATTATACGGCGACAGGTGAAATCAGCACTGGATCGACTGCGGATCAAGGGGAATGTTGAACATAAAGGTGATAACCGTGGCAGAAGGTATTGGGCAGTCGGGTAAAGAAATCAACATGGATCCTCTCAAATAATGCATAATACAATCGCCCGAATCGACGCCAGACATCCATTCCTCATGAATAACAAACAGTTAAACCTCCCCAAATCAAGGTCTACAACGTCGATAAACGTTGATAAGCGTCGATATCTTCCAAGGCTTTTGTTGAGAGGATTGATTGATGGGCTACAGCGAAGATACTTTTCCACGGCCAGCGTGCACGTTTATCTGTTCAAGGACCGGCTTGAAATCGTCAGACCCGGCGGCCTGCCCGCCGGAATGACCGAGGCCGATCTCGGCACGAAGAGCATCCCGCGTAATCCCTCGCTCTTTGCCATGCTGCACCGCATGGAGGCGGTGGAACACATCGGCTCCGGCATCAAGCGCATCCGCAACCTCTGCCGTGAGTACGGGGTTGCCGAACCGAAGATTGAGGTGTCGGAGCATTGGTTCACCATGGTTTTCCCACGTCCGGATTTGCCGGAGGGCGGTGAGCAGGCTGGAACTTGGGCGGAAGGAGGTCGAGACCAGGTGAAAGCCCAAGCGGACCAAGTTGGGCCCAAGTCGGGACCAAGTCAAAAAGGAAGAGAAAGCAATGCGACCCAGTCATCGACCCAGTTGCCGACCCAGTCGTTCGGTTGCTGCGCGAACTTTAGCACGGGGAGAAATCATCAAGCGAACTGCGAGAGGCATTGAATCTTCGCCATCGGCCCACGTTTCGCAGCAATTACCTACACCCGGCCCTTGAAAACGGCCTGATCGAATTAACCATGCCCAAAAAGCCCACCAGCAGTAAACAGAGATTCCGGTTGACGGCCAAAGGCAAGCAGGTGTTAGGGGGGGACGAGGAATGACCTCGACCCCTTACACCGAAGACACCCTTGTCCAACAAACCACTGCCGAGTTCATGGAGCAGGAACTCGGGTGGAAGTCCGTTTATGCATACAACAACGAGGACTTCGGACCAAATAGTCTTTTGGGGCGTGCCTCGGATCGGGAGGTGGTGCTGGTCCGCACGTTGCGGGTCAAGCTGGTGGAACTGAATCCACGTTTGCCGGATGTTGCCTATGACGAGGCCGTGCGCCAGATCACGACCACCAGTGCGACCCAATCGCTCCTGGCGACGAACCGGGAGAAATACAACCTGTTCCGGGACGGGGTGCAGGTGGGCTTTCGGAATGCCAAGGGCGAATTGGAACGCCAACGGTTGCGCCTGTTCGACTTCAACGAGCCCTTGAACAACGACTTCCTTTGCGTGCGCGAGCTGTGGGTGCGCGGGGATCTGTACCGTCGCCGGGCCGATATCGTGGGCTTTGTGAACGGCCTGCCGCTGCTCTTCATGGAGTGCAAGAACGTCTACAAGGACCTGCAAACCGCCTATGAGCGCAATTACAAGGACTACCTGGACACCATCCCCCACCTGTTCCACCACAGTGCCCTGATCGTGCTGGGCAACGGCATCGAGGCCAAATTGGGCTCCCTGGGCAGCCCGTACAAATTTTTCCACGACTGGAAGCGTTTGGACGAGGGCGAGCCGGGCGTCGTGGATATGGCTACCCTGCTCATTGGCGTTTGCGCCAAGGCCAATTTCATGGACCTGGTGGAAAACTATATTCTTTTCGATGAATCCGTCGGGCAGGCCAGGAAAATTCTGGCCCGCAACCATCAGTTCCTGGGCGTCAACCGGGCGGTGGCGGCTGTTCGCGACAGGGAGGCCAGGGATGGAAAGCTGGGGGTATTCTGGCACACCCAGGGCGCGGGCAAGAGCTACTCCATCGTCTTTTTCACCCGCAAGGTGCACCGCAAGCTGGGCGGCAACTTCACCTTCCTGGTTTTGACCGACCGAGAGGATCTGGACACGCAAATCTACAAGACCTTTGCCGGCTGCGGCGTGGTGGATAGCGACCGTGATCCATGCCGGGCATCCAGCGGTGATGATCTCAGGCAATTGCTGGGCCAGCACAAGTCCCATATTTTTTCGTTGATCCAAAAATTCCACAAGGATGTCACCCCGGAAGAGGGGTACACCTTGCGGGACGATCTTATCGTGATCACGGACGAGGCCCACCGGACCCAATACGGCACATTGGCCCTGAACATGCGCAATGCCCTGCCCAATGCCGGCTACATCGGGTTCACCGGCACGCCGCTGTTCACGGACGACGAGATCACGCGGCGTGTGTTCGGCGATTATGTCTCGACCTACGACTTTCAACGGGCCGTGGAGGATCATGCCACGGTTCCGCTGTACTACGACGCCCGGGGAGACAAGCTGGGCGTGGCGGTCAATGACCTGAACGAACGAATCGCCGCGAAACTGGAAGAACTGGAAATCGACGCCATTGATGTGGAGCAGCGCCTGGAGCGGGAACTGAAGCGGGACTACCACATCATCACGCATGGAGATCGGCTCAACCAGGTGGCCCGGGATTTCGTTCTCCATTATTCCTCGGCCTGGGAGTCCGGGAAGGCCATGTTCGTCTGCATCGACAAGATCACCTGCGTCAGAATGCATAAACTGATCGAATTCTACTGGGATCAGCGCATTCGTGAGCTGGAAAAAGAGCTGTCTTGCGCAGCGGACGAGCAGGACGAACAGTACCGGCTCCGTCAGATCGAGTGGATGCGCCAGACGCGCAGGGCCGTTGTGATCAGTGAGGAACAGGGCGAAGTGGAGAAATTCAGAAAGTGGGATTTGGACATAAAGCCGCACCGCCGACTGATCAAGGAAGGCATGGACCTGCCCGAGTCCATGCGCGGCCTGCCCCAGTACAGGAATATGCAACGGCTGGCCCTGGACGACGCCTTCAAGGAGCCGGAACATCCTTTCCGGATCGCCATTGTCTGCGCCATGTGGCTGACCGGCTTCGACGTGCCCTGCCTCTCCACCCTGTACATGGACAAACCGCTCAAGGCGCACACCCTGATGCAGGCCATCGCCAGGGCCAACCGCGTTCACGAAGGCAAGAACAACGGTATGGTCGTGGACTACTGCGGCATTCTGAAGAGTCTGCGTAAGGCGCTGGCCACATTTGCCGGGAAAAGCGACGGCGCAGGCGATACGGGCGGGGAGATCAACCCGACCAGGCCGGGCGAGGAGTTGCTGGCTGAGTTGGCCGAGGCCATTGGCTTTGTGCGGACATTTCTCGCTGAACGGGGAGCCTCTCTGGACGATATCATCAGGCAGGGAGGTTTTGACCGCAACGCGGCCATTTTGGCGGCCAAGGAGGCGGTCAACGAAAACGACGAGACCCGCAAGCGGTTCGAGGTCACCTGCCGGGCCGTTTTCGTGAAATTCAAGGCCTGCATCAATGAAAAAGGCGTAAACGCCCATCGGGCGGACCGCGATGCGATCAATGTGATCTACAAAAGCCTCCAGCAGGACCGTGAGGAAGCGGATATCACGGACATCATCCGGAAATTGTACGAGGTGGTGGACAAGGCCATCAAGGTGCGGCCGACTCCCGCGACAGAAAACACGGAACCCTATGATATCAGCAAGATCGACTTTGACAGGCTGCGCAGGGAATTTAAACGTATCCGGGCCAAGCGAACCACTGTTCAGAACCTGAAAGCCGTCATCGAACTCCGCCTCCAACGTTTGCTCCGGCAAAATCCGCTGCGCACGGATTTCCAGAAACGCTACGAAGAAATCGTTGCCGACTACAACCGGGAAAAGGACCGGGTAACCATTGAGCAGACGTTCGAAGAACTGATGCGGATTATTCGGGATATTGACGATGAAGGGAGCCGGGCCGTTCGTGAAGGCCTGGATGAAGAGTCGCTGGCCCTGTTCGACCTGTTGCGCAAACCGGAGCTTTCGGCCCAGGAGATCAAACGGATCAAGTCCGTGGCAGTGGACCTCTTGCAAACCGTCAAGAACAGGATCAGCATGATCGAAGACTGGGAAAGCCGGGAAGCGACCAGGGACAGTATCCGTCTGACGATCCGGGATTTTCTGTGGAGCGACACAACCGGCCTGCCAGCCGACCACTATTCCGAGGACGACGTGCTTGCCAGGGCCGAGGAGGTCTATCGTCACGTCTATCGCGTCTATCCGACTCTGCCTTCGCCCTTCTATGAATTCCGGGCTGCATGAGTTCGTGGGGATATCCCCTGCTTTGACCTGATGGAATGTCGCTGTATAGTCAACCAACCTCTTCAATGACAAAGGGCGGCGTCACGATTTGTTGCTCCCTGTCAGGGTCATCGAATGCTGCTTGCGTGCCCCGGCCATTCTGGCGAGAATGCCCTCCAGATGATCGGTTCGGTGGGCATAGGTATGTTCGGAGAGCATGCGCCGCAGTGCCGCGTCGCCGATGGACTTGGCCCGTTTCGGCGACAGATCCTTGAGGATGTCCACGACATCTTCGCCGTTGCGGGCGATGAGCACTTCCGTGTCCGGCTCCAGAAACAGCTCGATGCCCTCCCAGTGATCGGTGATCAGACATGCCCCGGCACCCGCGGCCTCGAAGACCCTGGTGGCCGGGGAGAATCCCGTGCGGGCCATGCTGTCCCGGCTGATGTTCAGGACCGCCTTGGGTGACGCATTGAAGGCGTTGTGATCCCTGGTATAGACATGGTTCATGTACCGGACGTTGCGGGGCAGCTGCTTGTCCGCCCATCCGTTGCCCCCCAGGATGAAATCACTGTCAGGAAGCCGTGCAGCCGGCTTCAGGAAAAACTCCTCCACCCGCGCCTCCCGGTCCGGAAGCCGGTTGCCGAGAAAGGCAAGATCGGCCTGAAATCTGGCTTCAGCCGAGACGCGGTGATGGGTTTCCGGATCCAATGCATTGTAAATGGGAATGCACTCCTGGGCTCCGAAAGCCGTATAGGCATCGACCACCGGCTGTCCTCCTCCGTAGGTGAGTATAGCATCGTAGCGCGGCACAAGGTCACGGAAAGGATCATGCGGATTTTCCTCCATCCGCTGGAGTGTGGCCGGAGCGTCCACATCCCAGAAGACGCACGCCTGTTCCCTGCCCCGACCATGCAGAATCTCAGACTCCAGTAATTCATCGAACACGCCCACCCCGCTGGCCTTGATCAGAATGTCGGCATCCATGGCCCTGCGCACCATTGCCAGAACCGTCTGTTCCTCTGGCTCGTAAACCACTACTTCCGCCCAATCCGGATCGGGCAGATCCCGGTGTTTCTGCCGCTCGTAGGCGTCAGGTTCATAAAAACTTACCCGGTGCCCCTTCCTGTGGAGCTCCTTGATGATCCCCCGGTAATAGGTCGCCGCGCCGTTCCAGTATGCGGACACCAGGCTGGAGCCGAAGAAGGCGATGTTCAGGGAGAGTTGATTCATGAGTGGTCGTACCTCGCGGCGGCTTAATCGCGCTTTTCGTAACTATTCAGCATATCACTTATTTGGTCGTTCACCTGCACTGGATTCCGGCCTTCGCCGGAATGACTTGTTGCGGTAAGCTGTTTCCACGTTAGTCATGCCGGGGAACGCCGGCATCCAGTCCAAATCATCTCGGCTGAGCTGAAATACTTACCCACTTTTCTTCAGGACCTGAGCTGGTCCAGAATCACCAGCAGTTCATCAACCCTGTGGGCGCAAGAATGCCGACTCCGAATGGTTTGCAGGCCGTTTTCAGCCAGGGCGCCTGACAATTTGCCGTCATCCAGGATTCTCGAAAGATGCATTTTCATTTCCTCCTTGTCCCTGGCTACAAGATAATCCTTTCCCGGAGCGAACAGATCCTCCGTGTCCTGCCAGGGCGAGCAGACCAACGGGATGCCGCAGGCCAGGGCCTCGAAGGGCCGGATGGTGGGGATGCCGGGCAGGGTTTCGACATAGGGCTTGCGGGGTACATGCACCGTCACTTTGTACTGGGCGAAAACTTCAGGAACCCTGTAGTTGGGCAGCCAACCGCCGTACTCGATTCCCGCGTCCGACAGCGCTTGCAAGGCGTGCTCCGGGTACCTGACACCGTAGACCCTGGCCTTGAGGTTCAGCTCCCGAACCGGAACGATGAGGAACTCGAACAGCTCCCGCGTTCTCTCCTCGTCGCCCCAGTTGCCGATCCAGACCAGATCTCCGGCAGGCGTTCCATTCTCGCGGGGATAAAAAACAGCGGCATCCGCCGCTTCATGCCAGGTCCAGGCGTGTTTGGCCCATCTGTTGGCGAGATATTTGTTCCGGATCACCTCGCCGAACGCGAGCACGCCGTCATAGGCCAAAAGATCATACCCGCTGATTCCCTCCTGATCCGTCATGGATCTGTGATGCGTGTCGTGGAACAACAGAACGTACTTTCCGCCGGAGGCCTTGTGGCGTCCGATGGCGTTGACCACGGACAACTCGTTCCATTCATGGACAATGACCAGGTCCTGGTCCTCAAGAATCTTTTCCGGCTCCAGGCTGCCGGGATCATAAAAAATGCTGCGCAAGGAAGGAAAAGAATCGTTGAACTCCGCAACAGCCTTCTCGCCCGCGGTTTGCAGCAGATTGCGCAGGCTCCAGTTGTTTTCCGGCTCATAGATCGAGACATCATGTCCGCGCCTGACCAGCTCCGATGCAACTCCCCGCAGGAAGTGCGCATTGCCGTGATTCCAGTCCGAGATCAGGGAGTGGTAAAACATGGATATTTTCATGGATTTCCCAGCATGCTTTGCAAGTAACTGTTTCAGTATGCTACTGCTGTTGCCGAGTTGAATATCGGAGTCGGTATCGGTATCGGAATCGCTATCGAAAGCGAAGCCATGTGGAGGCTCCTCAACGTTTTAGAATCGATTCCGACCCCGATTCCGACCCCGATTCCGACCCCGATTCCGATTGTCGGAGGCAGATCGCACAAGGTGTGCTGAGTAGATACACAATGTTTAGGCAATAAGCTCATGATACAGCCTGATATAGCGCTCGGCCATCCGGTCCGAGGAGTAATGTCGCGCCTTTTTGACCGCCAGCTTTCGACGCTGCGCCAGCAGTTCCGGGTCCGCGATCAGGGTCTTGAGATGGCATTCCAGTTCATCCGCATCATCGGGACGGAAATAGATCGCCGCATCGCCCCAGATCTCCCGCAGGGTGGGAATGTCGGCCAGGACCAGCGCGCAACCTGAAAATGCGGCTTCCAGGGCTGAGAGCCCGAAAGGCTCGTACTTTGCCGGAAGCACGTAGATGGGCGTCCTGCTCAGAACTTCCCGTATCTTGTCCCGGTCCAAACGCCCAATGAAAACTCCGGCGCCATCCTGGCCATCCTCGGCGCCATCCTCGGCGCCATCCTGGTCCACGCTTCCCGCAATCCGCACCGGCCACGCTATTCTGCCGTGCATTAACGCCAGGGCCTGCAGATTCTTGCCCTCGTCCCAGATCCGACCCATTCCGAACACCAAGTCCTGCTTTTCCTTGATCTGATAATCGGTTGGATCAAGTCCGTTATGGATTATTCGGGTCTGCTTGAACGGGCCGTACAGTGCGACCATGTCATCCAGAAAAGCGCGGCTGACGCTCACGACCATGTCCGCGTTGCGCAGACCCGCTCCGACCTGGTCGTAATATGTTTTCCATTCATCAGGCGGTTCTTCGCCCTTGACCGACCTCCACCAGGTGAAGACGCAGGAATGGGCCACCATGAACACGGGAACGTGCCGTTCCAGTTCTCCGTGGACATAGTTGTTCAGGTGGACGAGGTCCGGCTCAAGGCGGGCCTCCAGTTCCTTGAGCCAGTTTCCGGCCTTTGCAACGTCCTCCCAGGGATCGGCCATCCACTCCAGCTTGTAGCTGCTTGAATGGATGTGCAGGTTCCGGATTTTCGCCGCAAACAGCGCCTGGTCAGGAGACAACGGCTTGCCCATGCATGCCAGGTGGACCTCCACGCCGTATGGGGCAAGCGCCCTGCTCAGTTCGCAGGCATAGGTCCACACCCCGCCGATGGTGTCCGTGGTCATCAGAATCCGCATCAGGCCGAGGGGTAAGGATGAAGAAAAGAACCGGACAAATCAGCCTGCACCATGATCAACCCCTGCCATAGACTGCATCAATAACTCGTGCCACATCCACATAATGAAAGGCTTCCTCACTGAAATCACTGTTTCGTGACAATTTTACGAGCCAGTCCACCGTGGTTCTGCCTCCCCAGTCATCAGGACCATTGCTGATCATTTGTGTGGATGTTCCGTGAAATTGATGGGCGACGAAATCGTAGAAGGAGCCGTCGATGTTGACGAAAGAAACGCCGCCATTTTGGCCGTAGAATTTCGCCTTGATCACGGCATCGCGTCCGGCCGGCAGGTTCCAGGAGCAGGCAAGACGAACCGAAAGGGCACTCTCGAACAGCAGTTGAGCGGAGACGTAATCCTCCACGGCGCTCTCTCCGGGCGCCAGCACCCTGCCTCGCGAGAAAACATGGCTCTGGACGGCGGTCAATCGCGGCGAATCGAACAGCCACAGGACAAGATCAACCAGATGAATGCCCAGGTCGATCAGGCAGCCGCCGCCGGAAAGTTCCGGGTCATAATACCAGGGTTTGTCCGGCCCGTATCCATTGTGGAAGACGAGATCCACGGCGTAAATTTCCCCGAGCTCTCCGGAATCAAGAACCTGTTTCACGGCTTGGATGGTGCGGGTATGGCGGTAGGAAAAGTCGACTCCCAGCAACTTGTTGTTTCTTTTGGCTGCATCGACAACTTCCTTGGTTTCCCGGGCATTCCTGCCCAGGGGTTTCTGACAGAAGACAGCCACGCCCGCATCCAGGGCCTGGATGCACTGCCGCGCATGCAGGGCGCTGGGTGTGGCGATGATCACGCCGTCAATGTTTCGGCTGGTCCATTCTTCTTCGTTGTCGAGAATACGAGCCGTGGAAACCATTTCCCGCGCTTTAGCGCACAACTGCGGGTTGATATCCTGGATCCAGACGATTTCCGCGAGATCGCTCCGGACCACGGCCTCCATCCTGTTCCGGCCGATCCATCCGACCCCCGCAAAGCCCAGCCTGATTTTTTTCTTCATAGCCAATGTCATATCAGCGATACTTCACGATTGCCTTGACAAAACCCGGAGGCGCGGCGGCGTGAACCTGAAACGCTTTCTGAATGTCATCGAAGTCGAACTGGTGCGTGAAAAGAGGGAACGGATTCATCCGGCCGCTGACCACCGCATTCATGGCCTTTTGGATCCCGGTCACGTATTTGCGAGGGTCCCGTTCATGGGCGTTGATGATATCCAACCCCTTCCAGTTCCAAAGCTGAACATTGACCTGGCGCAGGCCGTCCTGGTGATAGCCGGCGATGATGATCTTCCCCCTGATCGCGGCCAGTTCTCCGGCGAGATTCAGGGGGCCTTCCTTGCCCGTGGCCTCGATCACCTTGTCGCAGAATCTGCCCCGGGTCAGAGATTCCACCTTTTCCACGATCCTCTCGTCGTCCAGGCTGATGGTTTTTTGCGCTCCGAAACTTCTGGCCATGTCCAGGGAGGAGGCGCGACGGGAAATGGCGATCACTTCGGCTCCGGCATTTTTGATCAATTGGGTCAGCAGCGATCCGAGAAAGCCGATTCCGATCACGGCGACGCAATCCCCAGCCCGGATTTCGCTGCGTTCAAAGATGTTCCAGGCACAACCCAGCGGTTCGCCGGGAAAAGGGCGGTTGTGAAGCTGCTTTGAAAGTACGGTCACGTTTTGGGCATCCGCAACGTCATATTCGGCATAGGCGCGGTAGGACACCACCGCGACTTTGTCTCCGACCCGCGGCACCCGGACTGCATCGCCAACTGCGGCAATCTCGCCCCAACCCTCATGCCCAGGAGATCCGGCCTCTCGCGGATACGTAAACCAGTCCCTGCCCTGCCATACGGGAAGATCCGAAGCGCAGACGCCGCACCCTTCCATGCGGATCAAGACTTCATTCGGGCCCGGCTTTGGAATGGGCCTGGACTCGAGAACGATGCTCCCTGGCGCCGAGATGACCGCCGTCTTCATGCTCATCGTCAATTGGCCAGCTTTTGATACGGTTGACGGATCCGGTCCCATGCAGGTGGCCATTTCGCGGGATGGACCAGATTGCGTACCGGCTGCGCCTCCTTCAGCCACCGATGGAGCATGGGCACGCCCTGACCTGCTGGTATTCGCGGTTTCCAGCCGGTTAAAGCCTGGAATTTGCGGCAGTCCGCGACAAAATACTTCTGATCGCCTTTTCGCCAGTCGCCATATTCCACGTCCACATTGGTCCCCTGAAGCTTTTCGACGACCTGGATCAGCTCCCGAAGGCTGATGCTGTTTTCCGTCCCGCCGCCGATGTTGAATGCCTGCCCTGCCAGCCGACTCATGTTCTTGACTGCCAAGTCGAAGGCCCTCAGCAGGTCGTCCACGAACAGGATGTCCCGGACCTGCAGACCATCTCCGTAGATGACGATGGGTTCGACCTTCAAGGCGCTCAGCAGAAAATGGGCAACCCAGCCTTGATCCTCGGTGCCGCATTGGTGTCGGCCGTAGATGCAACTCATCCGGAACACCACGGCCTTGATGCCGTATGTCCGCGCATAATCCAGAACGTACGAATCGGCGGCGCCTTTGGAGCACCCATAAGGGCTATGGAAGTCCAGCGGCCTGTCTTCATCAATGCCGTGGGCCGCATACTTCTTGTCCCGGGGCATGTAGCGGGACGCGGCGGTCTGCATGGGAATGTCTTCGAGGGCGCCGTAGACCTTGTTCGTTGAGGTAAAAATCAATGGCGGCGGGTGGTCCGCCTTGCGCACGGATTCAAGAATGTTGAGGGTTCCCCGGGCATTGACGTCAAAATCGCCCGCCGGATTTTCGCAACTTGTGGTGACAGCAACCTGGGCGGCAAGATGGTAAACCTCGGAAGCCACGTTCACCAATTGTTGTATGGCGTATTCATTTCGGATGTCCGCGACTTCAACGCCAAGCCGGCCCGTATTCATTCGGCGTAGCCACAGCACGTTGTCTTCAACGCCGGGACGCGACAGATTGTCGAGGATGGTGACCTGCGCGCCCTCCCGCAGCAGTTTTTGAACAAGATTGGTTCCGATGAATCCGGCGCCTCCGATCACCAGTGCATGTTTTCCGGAGGTGGTCTCGACCGATGCCCGGTACGGTTCGGCCAGTTGCCGGCTGTTCCTGATGTTCTTGATTCCCTGCGCCGCCAGCAGCCTGCAAAGCAACTTCTTGTGACCATGCTTCCCGATCAGACCAAAATGGTATTCCCGCTCATCGAGATGAAACCCGTTGACCGTCGGCAGCCCCGGATCCAAATCGTTCAGGCTGTACCAGTAGACACGTTGGACCGGGGCTTCGAGAGCATCGAGAAAGGTCCGCAGCTGCTGTTGCTCGTCGTGCTGCCACGTGGAAAATCCGGCTTCCGTCACCCAGATTTCCTGATTCCCTCCGTAACGGTCAACAACCTTGCGGATTCGCTCCGCGTTCTTTGCCCATCCTTCCCACACCGGGTCGAAGACATTGGGAAATCCGTGAAAGCCAACGGCATCCACATACTGCATCACCCCGTTCTGGTACATCATTTCCAGCCAGTTCGGATCCACCGGACTCATCCCGCCCAACAGGGTTTTCTTTTCCAGCCGCCGCATCCAGTAGGCGGCCTTGCCGATCATCTCGGAAAAAATGCTCCAATTCTGGTCAAAGGTGAAGTCGTATTCAGCACGATTGTTCGGTTCGTTCCATAGTTCCACCCATTCGAAGTACCCGTCGAATCTGGTGATCATGACGTCAAGAAAGTCCGCGTAGTCTTTCGGGTTTTTCGGAGGAGAAGAAGCCTTCGGCTCTATCCCGAGGGAAGGCGGCGTATACAGGAAACAGGGCAACATGTTCATCTTCCGACAAATGGTGGGGACCAGCCAGTCGAACCATTGCCGGCCACCTTCAGCATGGTAGTCGGCCCAGGAGATCCCCGTCCTGATGTGCTCAAAGGAGAGCGCCGACAGCTCTTCCAGTGCTTTTTCCACCTGCTCGTGCTCGCCGACCCGGAACCATTCGACGATTCCCACGGCTTGAGGCGTTACATGGCCTTGGGACGTCCTGTTCGGGAATGGAGATGTCTTCATGATGTTCCACGCAGTGCTAGATGGTCAGGCCTCGGGCAGCGAGTTCGGTTCCCGCATAGTCCACCCTGTCCACGGCCAATTGCGGATCGAGCCAGGCCGACAACTCTTCCAGGCCCTCTTCCAGCGAAACCTCGGGCTGGTACTTCAGGATCTTTTGGGCCTTGGAGATGTCCGCGAAACAGTTCCTGATGTCTCCGACGCGGTACTTGCCGTTGGTGACCGGCTCGATGCCGGGCTTGTCCAACAGGTCGCACATCCGTTGGGCTATTTCGAGAATCGTATAGCTTTGGCCGCTGCCGATGTTGAAGACCTCGTGTTCCGCCGCGGCCGTTTCCAAAGCCAGCCGGCATGCCCGCGCCACATCGAGAACGTTCACGAAATCTCTTCGCTGCAGGCCGTCCTCAAAGATCAGCGGCGGGTTGTCGTTCAGCAACCGTGAGGCAAAGATCGCCAGTACGCCGGTGTAGGGATTGGACAGGGACTGCCGGGTTCCGTAGACGTTGAAGAATCTCAAGGCCACAGTTGGAATGCCGTATGCTTTCCCGCACAGGAAGCACATGGTTTCCTGATCGTATTTCGACAGCGCGTAAATGGAGGCAAGAGACGGTTTTTTCGATTCCGGGGTCGGCAGAGGGCGCAGCGTTTCGCCGGCACGATTCTTCAGTTCCCAATCGCCCGCCCGGAGCTGGCGAAGTGTTCTTTCCGCATCTTCATGCAGCGTTTTGTCCTCGCCAGCGTACAGCCCTTCTCCGTAGATGCTCATGCTCGAGGCCACCACCAGCCTGGCCACAGGACGGCGCATCAGGCATTCCAGCAGCACGGCGGTGCCCATGTTGTTCACGTCCGTGTATTTCCGGATCTGATACATGCTCTGTCCGACACCGACGCAGGCCGCGAAGTGGAAGACAGCATCCATGTCCTTCAGGGCTTGATCCACAATTTTCGGGTTTCGGACATCGCCATGCATGAATTCCACATCATGGAGATGAACCTGCCGTGCTCCATTGTTGCCGTGAACCTGCTCCACAAGGTTATCCAGCACACGAACCTTGTAGCCGTGCCGAAGCAGTTCGTCGCACAGATGCGAACCGATAAAACCGGCTCCGCCTGTTATCAAAATGTTCTTGCTCATTTTCGCCTCACATGGGTTGCGCCACGGGCCTGATCACCAGATTGTTCACGGCCACGCCAGGGGGACGACTGATGGCGAAGCACACGGCTTCCGCGACATCATCCGGTTCCAATGCACCCCAACCGATGCTTTCGGGAGTTTGATCGCCATGGATGATGTTCACAAAAAAGGGGGTATCCACCACACCCGGAGCAACATTCGTGACCCGAATCACCGGCTGGACTTCAAGCCGCAAGGTTTCGGCGATCATGTCGATGGCGGCCTTGGTCGCGGCGTAGACGCCGCCGCCTATGTACGGGCGTCGTGAAGAAACCGAAGAAATGAACACGATGTCTCCGTGACCCTTTTGGAGCATTCCCTCCAGAAATCCCCGGACGATCCGCAGCGCCCCGAACACATTGATCCGGAAAATCATTTCCCAGTTTTCCGGATCACCTTCCTTGAGCAGTTCGTGAATCCCGCGGCCGGCGTTGCAGACAATAATGTCCGGAATACCCAGAGAATCGCCGACATCATTGATGAAGCCGCACACCTGCACCGGATCGGCGATGTCCACCTGATAAAACGCCGCTCCTTGGATTTCTTCCCGCGGCACGGCAATGTCCGCGAACGCCGTCACAATTCCTTCGTCACGGAATTTCCGGACCAGGCTGTTCCCAATTCCCGAGCTTCCGCCGGTGACGACCGCGGTCCGTCGGTCGTTGGAATCCGATTCACGCATCTCAATCTTCCATCTTCGTGAGATCCTTGTTCGCCGGTCCGTTGATTACCTTGCCGCGGCTGTCATAGCGCGACCCATGGCACGGGCAGTCCCAGGACTTCTCCAGGCTGTTCCAGCTCACGACGCATCCCAGATGCGTGCACCGGGCCGAGAGCTTATGCGCCGTTCCCTGCTCGTCGCGGTAAACCGCCATCTTCTTCAGGCCCTGCCGCAGGACCGCCCCTTCGTTGACCGGGATTTTTTCCAGAACATCCATGCTCTCACCCGCGGACAGATCCTTTACGAAGCGGGATGCGACGTTCAGATTCTCCTCGGTCCATTTGTTGAGCGCGCGCAGTGTCCTGCGAGAGGGATCATACAGTTTGGCCCACGGATTCTGTCGTTCCATGACCAGATCCGTGATCAGCATGCCGGCAATGGTGCCGTGGGTCATGCCCATGCCCGTATCTCCCGTGGCAATGTAGATATTCTGAAAACCTGAAGGGTTGCGGCCAATGAAGGCAATGCCGTCAACCGACTCCATGACCTGTCCCGACCACCGGAACTCCACGCTCTCCAGCATGGGAAATCGTTCCCGCGCCCAGGTCTCGAGACGGGCATGGCGCTGCGTGCCGTCGTCGAACTGCCCGGTCTTGTGGTCTTCGCCGCCCACGATCAGCAGGTCGTGTTCGCCGTTTTCACCAGTAACGCCATGGATACGCACATAATGATACGGATCCTCAGTGTCCCAATACAACGCCCGCTGGACCGATCCGCGGGGGATGCGGGCGGCGACCACATAGGTTGTGTACGGGGCCTGTTTGGTGTGGATCGTTACGATGTCGTTGATCGGGGAGTTGGTGGCAATGACGATGGACGCAGCGGAAACCGTCTGCCCTGCATCCGTGCGAACATATGCCGAGGAGCCGCCCTTCATGTCCGTCACTCTTGTTTGGAGAAAGATTCGACCGCCAAACCGCTCAATGGCTTTGGCCAATCCGGCAAGATATTTCAGGGGATGAAACTGGCCCTGATCGGGAAACCGCAGGCATGGGCCGGTTCGCAAGCCTTGTGGTGGCGAATCTTGCAGCAATTCCACGCCGGTCAAACCCGCCCGATGCGCTGCCTTCAATTCCAACTCAAGTTCCTGTTTGGATTCGCCGGGAGAAGTGAAAAGGTAGCCATCCACGCGCTCGAAATCACAGTCGATGGCTTCCTCGGAGCTGACCTGCCCGATGCGCTCAATGGCCGCGGTATGGCTTTGCGCTGCGATTTTGGCGCCTTCCTCTCCGTGGAGTCGCTCGATCTGATGGTACCCGCCGTCGATGGCATTGGAGAGATGAGCCGTGGTCCGCTGGGTCATGCCGCCGCCGATTTGTCCCGCATCGAGAACGATAACGGACTTGCCCTCCCGGGCCAGGAGATAGGCTGTGGTCATGCCGGCTATGCCCGCACCCACGACGCAGACGTCCGTTTGCGTATCCGCGGTCAGAGATTTTGCATCCTGTGCTTTCGAGGATTGCCGGCCGATCCTGAACGATGTTTCGCAACTCGCCTTGATATCCTCGCCCTGATGTTCAGCCTTGGGAAACCGAGCGACGTGAACCCCCTTTTGGGGCTGTTCCGCGAGAGGGCGATCTTCCTGAACCTCAGGCGCGTCCATCCATACGGATCGTGTTGTTTGAGATGAGGAGCTCATATTGTTCTCTTTACCTGATTTTATAGTTTGAAATCCGTAACTATTCAGCACATACTCTGTGATCACTCGCCAGAGTTGGATTCCGGCTTTCGCCGGAATGAGGTATCATACCACGTCCTTTCCAAGTTAAGTCATGCCGACGAAGGCCGGTATCCAGTCCGATTTTCTCGGATGAGCTGAGTAGTTACTGAAATCCTTGTATTCGATTCGACCCAACCCATTTTGCATCAATGCGTCAAGCAACATCCAAACAAAGGAGGTGCGTTGATATGATCGCATTATTGTACCTGAGTTCAACGGGCGGATGAGAACCAACAACAGGCAACAACAGGACACAAATGGAATTTTTAAGAACACATATTATGATTTTATTGATACTGTTCGGTACGAATTGGAACAATAAGGGGAACTACCTATTTTTTTCCTTCAAAACCTTTAGATGAAGAACATCCGTTTCATGAAAGACTGATGCCGAAATAGGTGCGCTCAGTTGGGAGGCATGCGCTGAGGACGAAGGAGAGATGGTCCGTGATTTGTCCGTCTGACGAATCTATGGACACCGCGGAATTTGGGAGATGAAATTGAAACGGGCTGGACGCATTTGATTGCGCCCAGCCCGTTGATTGGTCCGAAAACGGTTCAGTGAATGTGAAACAGGCAACGGTCCCCGGCTGGAAGCTGGTGAACGAAGTTGTTTGAACTACTCCTGCGTGGCGATCCTGCCGCGAATCAAACGGATACGACTGGATTCGCCGTCTTTGAAGGTGCTGTTGACGATGGCCAGCTCACCATTATGGTTCACGGCCAGCTTGTTCATGAACATGCCCTGCTGACTTCCGTTGAAGCCCAACTCCGGATCATCCGTTCCGGGAACGATCACCGGCTCGACAAAAGTCCGGCCATTGTCTTCGGAAAAGGTAAAGCCCAATCCGCTGGGATGCGTGAATCCTTTTTCCGGAAAGATTTCCCAGAGAACGTAAATGTTGTCCTGGCCGTCCAGCGCCAGGGAAGGAAAACCGGCGCCGGCGAAGGTTTCCGTGTGGGCCTGGGAAATTTCCATGGGTTCGGGAAACAGGCCGTCGTTTACGGATTGCGAGTATCGAATGTGCAGGCCCTGTAACGGTCCAAAGGGGCCCTCGGTGTAGGCGATGTGCACGGTTCCTTGGTCGTCCGCAACAATTTTCGGTGCATCGGAGAATCCGTCACTCGGGACGATAAACCGGTGCTCAGCGAAAAATGATCGGCCATGATCCGTGGATCTGGTGTATCGAATATCTGCTGCACCTTCCTCCCCCACGGACCACGCCAGATGGATCACGCCGTCCGGACCGACACTCAGGCTGGGGCCCCGGGCCGGCGGGTCGCTGCGACCACCCGCGATCAGCAATGATTCGGAAAAATTTCTACCCTGATCCGTTGAATGGCTGAAGCGCAGAGAGCCCTCAAACTCGGTCCAGACGACATAAACATGTCCCTCGAGGCCTACAGCCAGGTCCAGACTGCCATTGAACCAGATATCCCGGGAAAGACGCCCCTTGCCGGCTCCGGCAATGGTATTGGAAAGATTCAGCGGTTCGGAAAAGGTGCGTCCGCCGTCTTCGGACCGGGCGAAGAGGATGTCCCCTCCATGGGAACCGCCGGAGAAAATAATCTCCTGCCAAAGAACATGCACAGTTTCCGGTTCGCCGCCGGTCATGATCACCCGGGGCAGCCAGGAAAAAATGTCCGGACTTTGGGATACGTTCACCGGCTCGTTGAAGCGCGGTTCTCCGTCAGGGCCGTATACCTGAAAAAAAAGATCCTGCCGGGCCTGATCGATCCAGACCACACCGGCCTGACCGTCCTCCGTGAGCGCCACGGACGGGTCGTCCACGAAGCGCCAGTCCGACTCGTTCATCTTCCAGGGCCCACGAAAGGCCTCGCCTTCGGCCACTTCAATGGGATCGTCCCATTGAATCCTCTGCGCGTCTCCCCAGGCTGGAACAGCCATGAAGATCGCAATGACGAACAGGAGCAAGGCCGGCAACACGAAAGACAAGAGCCCATTCAACGCGTTCCGTAAGGTCAATAATTCCTGAGAAGAGATAAATCTTTGAATTTGCATGGTTAACCTCCCTTTCTCGTTGGCTATGCCGCTGGATACCATCTGACTGCCCTTTTGTACTTGATTTTTGAACAATCTGCCGTACAAGAATCTTTGCAACTATTCAGCACTTACGTCGCATGACCATTCTCCAAACCTGGATTCCGGCTTTCGCCGGAATGACGAATCGCAGCAAACCTTTTTCTTGTTAGCCATACCGGCGAAGGTCGGCGCTGACGTTATCCAGGTCTTTTCTCCGGCACTGCTGAGTGGCTACTGATCTTTTTGAGCGACAGTAGAAAAATACGGCGGGATCAGGCAAAGGCAAGAGAAAGCGGATCAATCTTGCCGCAACCACTTCTGTCGTCTTGGATGTTTGAGCCGGCTTGCATATCATTGGAAAAGTGCGGCAGGCGGCCGACATCATAATTCCGGAGGCATCCCATGGCTCGACTTCTGATCATCGCAGGTTGCCTGCTCATCGCCCTGGGACTCGTCTGGCAATATGCGCCCTGGCTTTTGAACTGGTTTGGAAAGCTCCCCGGCGACATCCGCTACGAGTCCGGGCGCAGCAGGGTTTTCATCCCCATAACGTCCATGATTCTTGTCAGCATAGTGATATCGGTGCTGATCAACCTTTTTTTCAGGCGATGAACCGTTTGTCCTGAAGAAATCGTAGCATTTCATCAAGTTGGAACCGGCCTTTACCGGGAAGTTCCTGACCAGATGTCCCCCGGCTCTGGAAAATGAAATCTGAGCCTGTCCCAAAGCCTTGCCCCGGCCAACGAGCAAACTCCTGACGCGCCGGCTTCGCACGAATCAAAATCAACGTCGTGCCGATGCTCTCACATCGGGGAGGCGTGCCACCCTACGAAAACCAAGACAACCTGACATTCATTTTCTGGCTGGACTTTTCGCGCCCCTTGCGGTTCACTGTCATTTCATGCCTCATGTCGAACGCTCCAGCCCTCCAATGAGCCCACCAGGGCAGGTAACAAACCTGCCGTTCCCTGCGCACCGGCTGCTTGCTACGGTTCTCATGCTGGGCCTCGTTTCACAGCTGGCCCAGGTAGTTCTGTTGCGGGAACTGCTCATGGTCTTTCAGGGCAACGAGCTGTCCATCGGGATCATCCTGTCCTCCTGGCTGGCCTGGACTGGAGCGGGCAGCTGGCTTGGCGCCAAAATCGCGGAACGGATCAAACATTCCCAGTGGCCGCTGACCATCAGCGCCGGCTGTCTGGTTCCCGTCCTGCCGGCAACTATTGCCCTGATCAGAAATCTGCGCGGGTTCTACGACGTTCTGCCAGGCGCCTACCTTGGGCTGAGCGAGATTGCCCTTTCCTGTTTCCTGGTCATGGCGCCGGCCTGTTTGCTCCTCGGGGCGCAATTTGTCTTTCTCGCCAGGATCTGGCGGGAACGGGACAAGACCTTGGGCGCTTCCGGGGCAAGCAAGACCTACATGGTCGAAGCCGTGGGCAACATGACCGCGGGCATCTTGTTCACCTTCGTTCTGGTCCGGCTGCTGAACCCGTTTCAGATCATCACCCTGGCAGCCCTGCTCATGACCGCGGCAGCCGTGTTCCTCCACCGACACGACTCGGTCATCTCCAGCAAGAGTCGCGGTATCGGCTTGTTCGGCCTCATGTTGGCTGCTTTACTGCTCAGCGGCTTGGTTTCCGCTCTGACCCATGTGGACCGCTGGACCGCTGAGATGCAGTGGCGGCAGTTTGCCCCGGATCATGAGCTGGTGGAAACCCGCCCTTCACCACACGGCGCTATTGCAGTCCTTCGCCGCGACGATCAGTTCAGTTTCTTCCAGAGCGGTCATCTGATTTTCAGCACCGCCGGTCTGGAGACGGCCCTGCCGGGACTGGAGGAACAGGACGCCGTGACCGCGGCTCATCTGGCCATGGTCCAGCACCCCGCCCCCGAACGCGTCCTGCTCATCGGCGGCGGACTTCGCGGCATGCTCGCGGAAATCCTCCGGCATCCGGTTCGGGAGCTGGACTATATCGAACTGGACCAGGTGCTCACCGATACGGCCCGGCGCTATGCACCGGCCAGGACTTTCGAGGCCCTGGAACACCCCACAGTGCGCATGATCCACATGGACGCCCGGCTCTTCGTCAGGTCAGGTTCCGCGGACGGCTACGACATGATCATCGTGGATGCTCCGGACCCGGCCACCGCGGTTCTGAACCGCACCTACACACGGGAATTCTTCCTGCAGGTCAGGAATCTGCTCGCCCCGGACGGCGTGCTGGCCATTGGCGTCGCCTCCACGCCGGATTTGAGGGGGCGAGCCATATCAAACCGCAATGCTGCGATCCATCATACCCTGAGCGACGTATTCAGCCATGTAGTCGCCGTGGGTGAACGCCAGCTCCTGTTTTTCGCCACTGATGAACGGGACAACGTATCCACGGATCCCCGGCTGCTGCAGGAGCGCTTTGAGCAACGTGAAATCACCGCTGAAGGTTTTTCGGGCCTGCACTACCATCTTCTGCTGCACGACCCGACCCTGCGCCGGATCAACTGGATCTTGCGCCACCACGGACGCAGCCCGGGCGCCCACTTGGACGGACCGCCGGCTCCGCCCCTGCTTCCTGGCCCCCTGGAGACGCAGATCCAGGCCCAGGACGCTCTGCCCCCGGTAAGTGAGCGTTTCTTCATCAACTCCGATTTCCGGCCCATAGCCTATTTCTACACGTTGATGTTCTGGAACGAACTGACCCGGACCGGAACCAGGAACACCCTGGAACCCGCACTCCATGTTCGCCCCTGGTGGATCCTGCCGATGCTGCTGCTTCCGGCCTTGGCGGTACTGGCGCTGACTTTTTCGCGAGCTGCGAATCAGGCCGGCCTGAAGAGCGCCGTGCACCTTGCCGCCCTGACAACCGGCATGTCTACCATGCTGATGCAGGTAGGCTTGCTCTTCGCCTTTCAGAGCATATATGGCTTCGTATATGAGACCGTGGGCCTGATTGTGGCCGTGTTCATGTCAGGTCTGGCCATGGGGACGTTCCTGGGACAGCGGTATGTGCTTAAGGCATCAGACGAAAACCCATTCAAACCCCGCGCTCTTGCGCTCATCCAGTTCGGCATTGCCGGACTTGCCTTGACCGTTGCTCTGCTGCTGCCCCAAATCACGGAGCTTGCCGCTCCCTTGGCAGTGTTGACCCTGTTCGCGACCCTGACCTTCACCGCCGGGTTGGCGGGCGGAATTGACTTTCCTCTGGCCGCGGCCTGTTCCACGGCCTTGACCGGAAGGCCCGAACACTCCGCTGGGCGGATTTATGGCCTGGAACTGACCGGAGCTTGTGCCGGCGCAGCCCTGGCCGGCGCGGTAATCGCTCCGGTCCTGGGCATTCCAGCCTGCTTCCTGCTCGCCGGGGCACTGAACGCCATGGCCGGGTTCACGCTCCTTGGAGCGCTCCTCCTCGATTCGACCCGGGGGAGCGGCCCTTTCGCCGCCATGGCCAATGAATAGCACAATACGAGGTTTTTCGCATGACAAACAAATCTTCTTCCGACTCGACCATGACCAGAAATCAATTCCTGAAGCTGGCGGCCTGCGGAGCCTGTGCACTGGCCGCGTTTCCACTCATGGGACGGACGGATCACGGGCACGCCGGAGAGATTGCTTCCTCCCAGGCAGCTCAGAGAGGTCTGGTCCGGCCGCATCCCTCGCCTTGGTTCAGTCCAGTTGCGGACGGCGACTTGCAGTGTCGACTCTGCCCCCACCAATGCACCTTGGCCGTGGGGCAGCGATCCGCTTGCCGAGCCCGGGAAAACCAGAACGGACAGGGCGTCACCCTGACGTACGCCAACCCGGCCCTGATCCAGGAAGACCCTGTGGAGCGCAAACCTTTTTTTCACGTGGTCCCAGGCAGCAGGGCCCTGTCCGTGTCCACGGCCGGCTGCAACCTGCATTGCAAGTTCTGCGAAGTCTGGGACATGGCCCTGGTCCGACCGGAGGACGTTCATGCCTACGACATGCCGCCGGAGGCGGTGGTGGCCCATGCCCGGGCAGCGGGTCTGCGCTCGGTGAGCTTTGCTTTCGGCGAACCTGTGATCTTCTACGAATACATGCTGGATGTGGCCCGGCTCGCACGGGAAGCAGGCATGCTCAACCTGCTGCATACGGCGGCCTACATCCGTCCTGAGCCGCTGCGGGAACTGTGCGAGCTGGTGGATGCCGCCAACGTGGATCTGAAGGGATTTGATCCGGAATTCTACCGGAACGTGGTCGGGGGGGAGCTGCAGTCCGTGCTGGACGCGCTGCGAATCATCAGAAAGTCCGGGGTTCATCTGGAAATCACCAGCGTCGTGATTCCCACGCTCAATGACGACATGAAAGTGCTGGGTGAAATGTGCCGCTGGATTGCCGGGGAGCTGGGACCGGACACTCCGTTGCACCTGGCCAGATTCTATCCCCTCTATCGGCTCTCGGCTTTGCCCCGCACCCCGGTTTCCATCCTGGACAGGGCCAGGGATACGGCCCGGGAAGCCGGGCTGCGGTTCGTCTATCTGGCCAAGGTACCGGGCCATGAAGGCGAGAATACGTTCTGTCCGGACTGCGACCGGGCGATCATCACCCGAGTGGGGTTCATTGTGGATCAAATGGAGGTCAGTGAAGGCCGCTGCCCTCATTGCCAGCGAGAGATCCCGGGCATCTGGGTCTAAGCGGGCTTTTATGCCGTCTCCTCACCAGTCTTACTCGCGAATACGGATATTTAGCCCGGCTTCATTCGGACGAGCTGAGTAGTGACTTCTTTTTTTCTCAAGTTTGGGAGGGAACATATGTCGACGACACGCAGACGCTTTTTGCAAATGATGGCTCTGGCAGCCGGATCATCATATATCGGCTCGGGGTGTGCTTCTGCACTGGACAATGGTTTGGGCGACGATGCATGGCTTCCGGCCTACTCAAATCTGGAGGATGCCGGCCTGCTGTCCGGACGGGTTGAAGAAGCGTACGCCAAGCTTGAAAAATGCGATCTCTGTCCCCATGAGTGCGGTGTAAACCGGCTTCAGGGAGAAAAGGGCTTTTGCGAGGCCCTGGGGCAGGCCGTGGTCCACAGCCATGGCCCGCATTACGGCGAGGAACTGCCCCTGGTCGGCAGGGGAGGCTCGGGAACCATCTTCTTTTCCCACTGTAACCTGCGATGCGTCTTCTGCCAGAACTGGCCCATCGCTCACCTGGGCCGGGGACGGACGGTGGAGGATGCCCAGCTGGCCGAGATGATGCTGGATCTGCAGCGCCGGGGCTGTCACAACATCAATCTGGTCACCCCCACGCACTTCCTGCCCAACATCCTGGGCGCGGTACGCATCGCACACGGTCAAGGTCTGCGCTTGCCCTTGTGCTACAACACCGGTGGCTATGACAGCGTGGAGAGCGTCCGACTTCTGGACGGGGTGGTGGACATCTATCTGCCGGACTTGAAGTTCATGGGCCGGGAGGAGTCATCCATGTTCGTGATCAAGGGACGGGGAGACTATCCGGAGTCGGCCAAGGCGGCCATTCTGGAAATGCACCGTCAGGTGGGTGATACGAAGGTGGATGGCGAGTCTGTAGCCCGGCGCGGCCTAATGATTCGCCATCTGGTGATGCCCAACGGGGTTGCCGGCACCAGGGAATTCGTCAATTGGGTGGCCGCCGAGCTGCCCCTGGACACCTACGTGAACATCATGTCCCAGTACCGGGTGGAGCACATGGCCTTTGACTATGAACCCATCTCACGGGCCATCACCTCCCGGGAGTACGTGGAGGCCATGGAATGGGCCAAGGCCGCCGGGTTGACCAACCTGGACGTCCGTTCCCTGGCCAACCTGGAAATCCATCGCCGAATGCTCGGTTAGTGACTTATTCCTAATAGCCCGCAAAAAAAAGTTTTGAACCGCCCCCGCACTCACTTTGTCCGGCTGTCCGTGGCAAATGACGACTTTCCTGAACAAAGTGAGGGCGGGGCAGGCCGTTATGCTCAAGGCGCAGGGGTGATGTCACTTCGCCGTCAGGCGTGAAGCCTTTTGCCTGCAGCATTTTCAGCGGAAGACAAAAATTCCTCTTGGCGTCCTTCCAGCACCTCGAGCCAAGCGGCCTGCCCCGGCATCACTTCATAATGCTTCTTCATGGTATTCATTCCGCCCAGCGGCGAACCGCCAGCCCTGGAGCAGGCCGAAGCATCCGGCAAGCATCATGTCCCCGCCGGGAGCGAGAAATGTCGCGCCTGTATTTTGCAGCAGCTCCCGGCGCGGGCCGAGGACATAGGTGGGGGTGAAATTTCCGGCTTCGGGGGGCAGATTCAGCGTCAGGCAGCCGTGACCGAAATGGTCCATGACCTGCTCGTGGGGAAGTTCACCGCGACGGAAAAGATCCAGGTCGGACAAAACGTCCTCCCGGCTTCGGTTGGAATGTTGTTCATAGACCCCCAAAACCTGATCCTGGTAGAGCAGGAAGCCCAAGACGTGACTGTTGCCTACATTGACCACGCAAATGCCTTCCCGGCGGTTGCGTTCCCGGACATCGGTCTCGTGAAGCGCTCCCAGGACCGCCGCCGCGCCGGTATCCGCAACCAGCCCGGCGCCGATGCGGCTTTTGAGAGTTCGCAGTCGGGTCAGTTCCTCCGGGGGCTCGGCAAAGACCAAAGCCTCAGGTTGGCCCCGTGCCTGGAGCAGGAAGTTCCGCCAGAGCCGAAAACGGCCGATGCGGTTGCTGGAATCCGGATGATAGCCGTGATCCTGGGCCGCGGCCAGGATCAGGTCAGGATAGTCCAGGCCCGCGGCGGCCAGGAATGTCCGCCAGAATCCCGGATCAAAATCGCACAGGTGCAGCGGTGAGTAGCCGGACGGGCACTGCGTCGCCAAAGTCACTCCCAGAGCCCGCACCCGGTCCGGATTGTCTCCCAAGGACATTGCCGCCTCAGGGTGAGCGGCCAGGGGCAGACCCTGCTCCAGGTGGCGCTTTACATCCCGGTAGAATCCACCGCCCATGTTGTCTCCGTAAAGCCAGACCGCTCGGCGAGCTTCGGTCAGGGCACCCAGGCGTTTGGAAACCATCCTGGCCGGAGAGGGAAGGACGAACTTGGGACAATTTTCCGGCTGCTCGCCAGGAAGGTGAAGCAGGACGTCCTGGGTCCCGCTGCCGATGTCCAGGCACAGCACGGAACGAGGATTCACATCCATCCCACCGGACTTCACGTTTTTCTCTCCAACCATCATGTAACCCCGTCCTTTACCACAATCTCCACCTCATGCTTCCCATGCTTCCACTTAATCGCAATTTCCTTGCGTCCATGACGCATTCAACTCATTACACTGCCATGACTCGAGCTTCCAGCTTGCTGCATTCCACGACTGCTTGAATCTCAGTTCCCCAAAACAAGCCCTTCGTCGTCGACATCAATCCGGATCGACTGGCCGCCCATAATCCGTCCGGCAATGATCTCCTTGGCCAAGGGCGTTTCCAGTCGGGCCTGGAGATAGCGGCGCAGGGGCCTGGCGCCGTAAATGGGATCATAGGCCTCGCGGGCGATGAAGTCCCGGGCCTGATCGGTCAGCTCGACCTCGATCTTGCGATCCGCCAAGCGTCCGCGGAGCCCCTGGAGCAGCAGATCGATGATCTCCTTGATCTGCTCGAGCAGCAGCGGCTTGAAGAGCACCACCTCGTCCACCCGGTTCAGGAACTCCGGTCGGAAATGCGCCCGCAGGGTGCCCATAACCTCATCCCGCGTTCCGGGACGCAGTTCGCCTTCCGGCGTGATGCCCTCCAGCAGGTACTGGGAGCCCAGGTTGGAGGTCATGATGATGATTGTGTTCTTGAAATCCACGGTTCGACCCTGACTATCGGTCAGTCGGCCGTCGTCCAGGATCTGGAGCAGGGCGTTGAACACGTCCTGGTGCGCCTTCTCCACCTCGTCAAAGAGGACCACGCTGTAAGGCTTGCGGCGCACCGCCTCGGTGAGCTGGCCGCCTTCATCGTAGCCGATGTATCCCGGAGGCGCGCCGATCAACCGGGCCACGGTGTGCTTTTCCATGTATTCCGACATGTCCAGGCGAACCATGTTCTCCTCGGTGTCGAAGAGCGCCTGGGCCAGGGTCTTGCAAAGCTCTGTCTTGCCCACTCCGGTTGGGCCGAGAAAGATGAACGAGCCGATGGGCCGGTTGGGGTCCTTCAATCCGGCCCGGGCACGGAGCACGGCGTCGGCCACGGCCTGAACCGCCTCGTCCTGACCGATGACGCGTTCATGCAAGGTGTCGCCCAGGCGAAGCAGCTTCTCCCGCTCCCCCTCCAGAAGGCGAGACACCGGGATGCCGGTCCAGCGCGAAATGATCTCGGCCACGTCGTCCGGACCCACCTCCTCCTTGACCATCCGCGCTCCGCCGGCTTCGGTGGTCATCTGGTCGTCCTGTCGGGCAAGGGTCTGCTCCAGTTGGGACAGCTTGCCATAGCGCAGCTCGGCCACGCGGTTGAGGTCATAGGCCCGTTCGGCCTCCTCGATTTCCAGCCGGACCTTTTCGATTTCCTCCTTGACGCTTCGCAGTTCGTCGATGGTCTTTTTTTCCTTTTCCCACTGGGCCAAAAGCTCGTTTTGGGAGTCCTTGAGATCGGCCAGCTCTTTCTCCAGCTTGCCCAGCCTGTCCTTGGAACTTTCATCAGTCTCGCGCTTCAGGGCCTCGCGCTCGATTTCCAACTGCAGGACCTTGCGGTTGATCTCGTCCAGCTCCGAGGGGAGGGAGTCGATTTCCGTACGCAGCATGGCCCCGGCCTCGTCGATCAGGTCGATGGCCTTGTCCGGGAGCTGGCGGTCCGTGATGTAGCGATGCGAAAGCACGGCAGCCTCGACAATGGCGCTGTCGTTGATGCGCACGCCGTGATGCACCTCGAACCGCTCACGCAATCCGCGCAGGATGGAGATGGTGTCCTCCACGCTGGGCTCTTCCACCAGCACGGGCTGGAAGCGTCGTTCCAGGGCTGGATCCTTCTCGATATGCTTGCGGTATTCGTCCAGGGTGGTGGCGCCAATGCAGTGCAGTTCGCCCCGGGCCAACATGGGCTTGAGCAGGTTGCCCGCGTCCATGGCTCCTTCGGCCTTGCCCGCGCCGACAATGGTGTGAATTTCGTCGATGAACAGGAGAATCCTGCCCTCGGACTGTTGGACTTCCTTGAGCACGGCCTTGAGCCGCTCCTCGAATTCTCCCCGGTACTTGGCGCCGGCAATGAGCGCCCCCATGTCCAGTGAAAAGACGGTCTTGTTCTTCAACCCCTCGGGTACGTCCTGCTTCAGGATGCGCTGGGCCAGCCCCTCGACGATGGCCGTTTTGCCCACGCCGGCCTCACCCACAAGCACGGGATTGTTTTTGGTTCGCCGGGAAAGGACGCGGATGCAGCGGCGGATCTCCTGGTCCCGCCCTATGACCGGGTCCAGCTTGCCCTTGCGGGCTTCCTCGACAAGATCACGCCCATATTTCTGCAGCGCTTCGTAGGTGTCCTCGGGATTGGCCGAGGTGACGCGCTGATTGCCGCGCACTTCGGTCAAGGCTGCCAGGATGCGGTCCGCGGTCAGGTTGAACTGGCGGTTGACCCGCCCCGCGGCCGTGGACGACGGCTCATCCAACGTGACCAGCAGGAGGTGCTCCACGCTGACGTACTCGTCCTGCATTTTCTTGGCTTTTTCCATGGCCTTGAGCAGAACGGCGCTCAATCGCTGGGTGATGGTGATCTGTCCCGGCTGTACCCCGGGTCCGCTGACCTTGGGCAGCTTGCCGACCTCGGCCTCCAGGGCCTGGAGATAATTCTGTGGAGAGATGCCGGCCCGATCCAACAGCCGCGGGACAAGTCCATTCTCCTGCCCCACCAGGGCCAGCAGGAGATGCTCCACATCCGCCTGCTGATGGCCGAACCGGATCGCGACTCCCTGGGCTTCGGCCACGGCTTGCTGCGATTTTTGCGTGAACTTGCTCATTTCCATGCGGATTCCTCCTGAGGATGATGAATTGGTAACTACTCAGCTCATCCGAGTAAAACCGGGCTGGATACCCGCTTTCGCGGGTATGACTGATTCGGAGACGGCATAAAACAAGTCATTCCCGCGAAGGCGGGAATCCAGGTCATGCTTGTGTCACAAGTTTGTGCAAAGCTAACCTCATCCCGTTCTGAAGCTGAGAAGTTACATGAATTGTATGATGCTATGAGGCCACTGCAAAAAGTCCGTGGGCTGAACCCACAACATTGCGAGCTTCCGGCAACATTTTGATTTTACTGACCACTAACCACTGATCACTGACCACTGCTTGGTAGCCCGGATATCAGGGCCGCCGTCCATGTCATTTCAATTGCTTGCGAAAACAGTGAGCCGAGAGCCAGCGTCACAGCAGCCGACGCAGATCCCGGACCTGACGGTCCAGATCGTCGATGCGTTCCAGCAGGTCGACGATGATGGTCCCGGCCAGGGCCGGCAGTTCGAAATCCCGGCACAATCGCTCCAGTTTGCTGACCCTGTAGACGTCCCTGGGATGAAAGAGATAGCATTCACCATCCTGCTTGTCCGGCATATCCGGGCAAATCCACCCCAGTTCCACAAGTTCTCCGAGACGGGTGGGATGGATACCGGTCAACTCTACGAACTCCCTCCAAACGACCAGTTCCGAACGAACGGGAAGCTCTCCGTCGTCAACTTTGATATGTAGCGCCATAGATCATGCTCCCTTGAATTACGATGAGGAATGTTCCCTGGGTTGAAACCCGGAGACCTGGGCAAGCTGTTCCCACAGGGCCCGCTCCTCGTCCGAAGGCACGGGCGGTACCGTGATCATGATCCGAATCAGCTGATCGCCCTGATCCGCGTCCTTGCCCAGTCCCTTGCCGCGCAGACGCAACTTTTTGCCACTGCTGGAACCGGCCGGAATGTTCATATCCACGGCGCCGGACAGGGTGGGAATACGCACTTTGGCTCCGAGAGCCGCTTCCCACGGCGCCAGCCTCAGATCATAGACAATGGAATTGCCTTCCAGCTTGAACAGGGGATGCTGCGCGATCTGTATTTTCAGGTACAGGTCGCCGGAAGGACCGCCGCGCAACCCCGGCGAACCCTGCCCGGCAAGACGGATTCGTGAACCGTTCTTGATCCCGGCGGGAATGTTCACCTGGAGCGACTTGGTCTCCATGCGCGGCATGCCGTCCGGCCCCACCACCTGCTCCTGGAACGAAATGGTCTTGGAACCGCCTGAATAGGCATCCTCCAGCGGCAACTCCATGCCCACCTCCACGTCCCGACCCTTGGTCTGCCTGGGCCCGAAACCACCCGAACCGAAGGGATCACCCTCGTAACCCTGCTGGCGGAACTGACCGCCGAAGATGGTTTCAAAAAAATCACTGAACCCGCCGAACCCGCCGGCTTCAAACTGCGGGCCTCCGGCCGAGCGGGAGCGGAAACCGCGCTGATCAAACCCCGGCGGCGGCTGGAAATTCTGGCCGTGCTGCCAGTTCGGTCCCAGAGAATCGTACAGTTTCCGCTTTTCAGGATCCTTGAGCACTTCGTACGCTTCATTGATCTCCTTGAACTTCTTTTCCGCCTCCGCATTGTCCGGATTCAGATCCGGATGATACTTCCGGGCCATCTTCTTGAAGGCCTTGGATAGCTCATCCTGGGACGCGGTCTTGGGCACGTCCAAAAGCTGATAGTAATCCTTGAAAGAAACGCTCATTGTGCTTGTTCTCCTTGCGCCAAAGTCTTGGAAGGCAAGATGGTTACGTGTGGTGAGATATGAATGATTTTTTTCAGGTCAAGCTTTTGACATAAAAGTCCATACTCTGTTGCCCTGGACAAATTCGAAGAATTCCCTATTTTCAGCTACTACCTGCTGGTGAGAATGGGTAGGTTCAGGTCTTGTGAAGTCATGCTTGATCGGATATTGAACTTGAAACGTATTATCGGAGGAAGCTGAATAGAATGATCATCAAGTGCCTGTTTGTCCTCATCTGCCTGCTCGTCATCCCCTCCTCGGCCTGGGCCTGGGGGCCGTTGACGCATATTTACGTGGCCAGTGAACTCTTTGCCTACGCCTCCATAATCCCGCCCGCCATATTTGGGTTGTTGTCGCGCTATCGTCAAGACTTTCTGTACGGAAACCTGATGGCGGACATGATTTTGGGCAAAAGCCATCTGCCGGAGGACAAAAGTCCCCACAGCTGGGCGACCGGGATGCGCTTTCTGGAACATGCCCAAAACGAGTCGGAACAGGCCTTTGCCTACGGGTATCTCTGCCACCTCGCCGCGGACACCGTGGCTCACAGGGTCTTGCTGGAGGAACAGCAGGACGTCTCCCACGCCTGGCTGGAAATGCAGGCGGACGCCATGATCCACAAGGCCTACTGGCTCCAATCCGTGAGCTTCAGCCGGGCCGTGCAGCGCCGCAACGACCGCTTCCTGGAAAACTCGCTGGACAGCTACATTTTTTCCTTCAAGACCAACCGCAGAATCTACAAGAGCTTCGTCTTCCTCTCCCTGCTCAACTTCCGCCGCAAGAAAACCTGCGTGACCCAGGACTACATCCACGAACTCCACGATCATTCCCTGGCCAGAATGATCTGCGTGCTCCGCGACGGCGAAAAATCCCTGGTCCTCCAGGAAAACCCCATGGCCGCCAAGCCTGTCGTATAAATTCCTGCAAATGCCCGGTGAGGCCTACCCATTTGAGACAATCCGAAAGTGATTTTCACGAAATCGATCCGCGGTTGACGCTTCCGGCTTTCTGATAGATGGCTTGCTCATGCCCTGGTCCGTCATATTCTGTGAAGAGTTCGTTGAGGACTTCATGGCCATGCCGGAAGAATGGCAGGACGAAGTGAGAGCCAACGCGGGCCTCCTGGAAGAGTTCGGTCCAGCCCTCGGGCGGCCCAAGGTGGATACGCTCAGGGGATCGGCCTTCCCGAACATGAAGGAATTGCGGTTCGATTGGATGAACGGCATATGGCGCATCGCTTTCGCCTTCGATCCACAACGCAAGGCGATCTTGCTTATGAGCGGCGACAAGCGAGGGACTGACCCAAAAAAGTTCTATCGCAATCTTGTTCGGCATGCTGATGAACGATACCAGAGACACTTGGATAAAATAGCGGGTGCAAGCCATGACAAAAACTCTTGAAGAAATGATGGTCGGTCTTTCCCTTGAACGGCGGGAACGAATCAAAAAGCGGACGGCTGAATTGATTGCTGAAGAATATGCCCGGCGTGAACAGCGGGCCAAGAATAACCGGTCAAAGGCCGCAAACGGCCCTGGTCGGTCTTCTAACGATTTGCCACAAGCAGCGGCAAACGGATAAACTCCGTTTGCATGATGGCGAACGTCGTCTGCACGGCCTGGGGCTTTTGAGGACCCCGGTTAAATCGCCGGATGGATGTCCGGCTGGAAACGTTTTTTTTTGTTCAGGCGATGACGGGCCAAGCTCGAACGTTCCTGAATACCTGAATCCACGGATTTCGACCAGCCCCCCGAACCCACCTGCTTCGAACTCATCCCTGGCTACCCGGCAAGCTGCTCACGCCAGTTTGGGTGAAAGAGAGTGCCCATCCCGGACGAATCTCCGGATCACGCACATCCACGCAGCTTTTCCATGAACTCTGCCCGTGACTCGGCTATGGCCTCCATGATTTCGGCCTTGAATTTTTCACGGCTGAAAGCTGATTCCAGCATCAGCAGCATCTTGTCCATGGTTACACCCGCGGCAATGCCGCCGATAATCCCGCCGGCAACCGCCCCGGCTGCCGTCCCCAGGACGGGAATCACGGAACCCGCGGCGGCCCCCACCGCTGCGCCGGCCGCTGCCCCGGTTGCGCTGCCCGCGGCTTTGCCGGCCGTGACCTTGGCCAGGGCTTTGGCGCCGTATTTCAGCGCCCCCTTGCCGGCCACCTTTCCCGAAACTTTCTTGGCCACCACGGCGGAAGCCATGCCCGCGGCGGCCCCCGCGCCGCCAAGTCCGCTGCCCGCAAGCCGGGTTTTGAAGCCGATCAGGTCATCGTGCTGCAAGACATCCCCCAAGGCGATCCGCCGGACCACATGCATGCCTGTGGTCTGGCCCGGATCGATCCGGTTGTCGGACATGATTCGCCGGGCATGCTCCTGGTACGCCTGCACCGCGGCCTCGTGCTCCGCCAGCATTTCGCGCAGCGCCACCTCCACCGGGGCGAACGGGTCGCCCTGGAGCAGCGAATCTTCCAGTTGACGGGCCATGTAGTCTTCCAGTTCGCCGAGCAGCAGGTTCATGATCCGGGCATACTCGCCGGGCAGGCTGTAGTACCAGTCCAGATAATGGTCTACATTGTTCTCCATCCGGTCAAAGGCCCGTTCGGCCTCGACCTCCACCCTGGCCAGGGAGAAGTCCAGACGGCGCAGGGTTTCCAAGCGAGCCGATTCCAGTTCATCGAGGGTCCCTTCCCGGAAAAAATCCTCGCCGATCTGCTCCACCCGGACCACCTGGACCTCGGTCCAGGCCCGGGCCTGCGTCACCTCCGGCGTCTGGCGGACCCAGGCTTCCAGGGAGGTCATCAGGGGCAGGTACAGGAACAGGACGCCAAAGGTGAACACGGCCGAGACCACCGCCATTCGCATAGGGCGCAGCGGAGGAGGGATTTCCTGTTCGGTCAATGGCCCGAACACCCTGCGGTACTCCGCGATTGGGATCAGGAAACAGGACAGCATGGCACAGGCGTTGAAGAAGATCACCATGCTGCCCACCCCCAGCATGGCCGCGGCCGGCAGGGCGTCTTCCCGACCCAGATGCCCCAGGGCATAGACCTTGGCGCCGTTGAACACCGCGGCATATTGGGCCGCCTCGAAGACCAGGGCGCTGCCGGTTATGTGAACGCTCCTGGCTTTCTCGGCGTCGATGGCGGCCTGCAGGGAGTCGAACCGGGGCTGGTCGGACAGGAAAAACAAGGCTGCCACGTATAGTCCGGCCATGAGCAGCGGCGCGATTCGCCGGGCCCCGGCCAGAGCCATGCTGGTGACCAGATACGGCTTCAACTCCCGGACGATCATCCGGCGACAGACCAGAAATACCAGCCAGAATACGGGCACAACCAGGAAAAAGGCCGCCCATTCCCATTGGCCGTAGCCGTGGAACTGAACAAGCATGAAAAATGAGCTGACCAGGGCCCAGCAGACCCAGAGCACTCCCTTGAGCAGCCTGCGGGACAGGAGCATGTACAGCCAGCCCCGGCGCGTGAAAAACGCCAGTCGCTGGATTTGGTTGATGGTCGCGGCGTAGAACCCGCTCAAGGCAATGGGCAGGCCGAGCAACAGGACGCCCAGCACGTACACCCAGTATTCATGCCCCCGGGCCGCATTGCCCAGCAGATAAACGACCACCCCCCAGGCCAGGGCCTTGAGTACAAAGGCGAACAGCCCAACAGTTCCGGCTTCCGGGCCGGCGGATTCGCCGTGGTGGTCGCACGTCGGCCGTGTGGAACTACCTTGTTGTCGGATACGAACTTCAGTCATGATCATCTCCAGGTGCCCGGCCATGTGACCCACAATCCTTCCGTGACGTCCAGCCTCTCGCGATTCCTTTCCACTGCTCCAGCCCGGCCACCCAGAGATCGAAGGACCGGGCCACGACATGCCGGTGTTCCAGACAATCCACCTCCAGCACTGCTCCGTTGGCGCAATCCAGGACGTACAGCGAACCATTTTCCTGGGCCAGAACCAATTCGTCGCGGCGCAGTCCATGGATGGGACGCAATCTTTTGGTGGCTCCGATGACGCAGGGAACGGCTTCGGGATCGGTCATTTCCTGGCTGTAGCCGTAGATCGTTACTCCGGCTGTCACGGCCTGGCCGTGCCGGTCGATAAATTTGGCGTAATCGGTTGGCAATCGAATCCCCAGCTCCGCCTGAACACGTTCCACGCGATGCGAAGTGCCGTCCTGATCCATGATGAGCCTCCTTGTGCTGTACATGAAAAGGAAGCTGTTCATATCATGAACCGTTGGCCGGGCAAGGCCGCCCGGTTCACACAGGTGTGGACCGGGAATGAATTGGACGACTGGCCGGCAAAGCAGCTCAAATCCGAGGAGGTGCTTCGTATTGCGTCATCAGGGTCCGGGCCTGCGCGGTCGCTTCCCGGCGCAGCCACTCCGGCTCCAGGACCTCGACCGCGTCCAGGCCGAAGCCCGTGGCCCAGCGCAACACTTCACCGGGCGCGGCAACCTGAACAGTGAACAGCAGACAGCCGTCGGGTTCGAAACGCAGTTTCTGGCTGTGGTGCCAGAGCCCTTCAGCCACATACTCCGAGGCCTGGGGACGGAAGCGGATCACCACCTGCTCGGTTTCGTCGCCCATGATGTGGATGAAGGCGTTTGCCTGCTGACGATGGAAGCATTTCTCGTAGGGGATTTGGGGGGAGCGGACCGGGGTGAAGCGGACTTCGCGCACCCGGTTCAGACGGAAAGTCCGGAAACTGGGATTCTTGTCCGGACAGCGGGCATAGAGGTAGAGGCTGCGTTGCAAAAAGTAGATCCGCAAGGGGTCGATCTCCCTCCAGGAGTACTCCCCGGAATGGCGGGATTCATAGAGAATGCGCACCCTTCGGCGTTCGAGCACGCTTTGTTCCAGGGCGTCCAGCACTTCCGGGCGGCAGCCGTACCCCTCGTGCATTACCACCCGGTCGAACTCGTCCAGCACCTGGCTGCGGAAAGGCTCATCCAGCCCGGCGGCCAGCTTCCGCCCCACCCGCAATGCCCGAGCCACCAGATGCCCCTCCCCCGAGGACCAGAGATGCCCCAGGGCAAACATCAGCAGCAGACGGTCCGAAAGGGTCAGATCCAGGGTCGGAGCCAGGGCGTCGGCCGTAATGGAGAAGCCGTGCTCCGTGCTGTAGGTAAAGCTGAACCCCATGTTCGCCAGAACCTTGCGATCCTTGTAGAACTGGGTCCGGGAAACGCCCAGCCGCTCCAAAAGTCCGGAAAGTTCCTGGCGTGGATTGTCCCGGATTTCCCGGATGATCAGCAAAAGGCGATGAATGCGGCGGGCATGAACGGTATCATTGCGTGTCGTTTCGGGCACGACGTCCTCCTTGCGGCATTTGCCGACGGCCCCCACATACCACCGTCCCCAGCCAACACAAGCCCTTGCGGTTCACTCAGGGGTGGACCGGGCAGAAAAAGACGGTCACAACCCCTTTCAAAATCTTATCAGTAATGGATAACTATTGAAGGGCTTACCATTGGAAGGCATTTCATCAACTATATTAGGACTTACAGCAGTCCATGACTGGGTTGGAATAGAAAGTTGTTGTCTTCGCGGTCTCTACCTGCGTTCTCTTACCCTCTCTTCGAACCAGAGCCAGATGTCGAAAACGAAATATCGATTCACGTCTGGGCATCAATTTTCAGCACAAAGTCTTTGGCTTCCCGTGAGTAGGTGGGATCGGTCAGGACAAGGTCCCGAAGTTGACGATAACGAGAAATGTCCAGCTTGTTCAGAAGCAGGAGATAGGCTCTGATGCGAAACGTGTCGTCCTGGACGGGGTGTTCGCTGAGGACGTAAAGGGCGTCGTTGTAATAACCGTCATGGATCAATCGGCGAACGGCGAATTTGAGCAGTTCCGTGTGCCGGTAGCGGTTCAGAATCTGGAAAAAATCCATGGGTGACGGCCTGTCGGCGAGGATGTTGCGAACGGCATCCGTATCCGCTTCAGCTGGAGCCATTGGCCCACCTTCAGCCAGCACCGCCATCAGCAGCCGAAAATCATCATCCTCTAAGCCCAAAAGGCCGACCTGATCCCTGCCGCTGGTAACGAATTCGGCCACGGCTTTTCGAAATTGACGCGCTTGATCCGTACCCAGGAGGGATTCCAGGTAAAGGGCCTGAGCGAGGGCCATATCCATCTCCCCCACTTCCAACTGGTGACGAATAGATTCCTCGGCACGGGATTGGATGATGCCCGCTGCCTGGTCCTCGGTGTCCGCGTCCAGAATCGTCAGGTAAGCCATGATCAGAAAATCGAGGTTGACGCTACGCTCACTGAGAGTGACAAACTCGGCCACGGCGCTCTGAGCGTACCCGGTATTGCCGGTTTCCGTGAAATAGTCGGCATGAACCGCGCCACGGTAATATCTGGCCAACAGCAACAACTCATCTTCTTCCATGGTCTTGGTGCCGATTCGTTCGAACGTGTTGATGAATTCGGTAAAGTAGCCCAGGGATCGCCCAAGATGCCGTCGCTCTCCGGTCTGGTCGTACAGGTTCAAGAATTCGAGACCACTGTCGAAGGCGGACTTGAGAGAAGCGTCCAGCCGCTCCAGTATCTGATCCACCCGCGCCGAAATGGAGTCCAAGGTCTGGACCATGCTTTCCAGTTGCAGCCCCATGGCCTGCACGCCGCCGAGAATGTCCATTCCCAGGCCATGCAAGTCCGCATGCAGCGCATCCACCTTGCCTTCCACGCGCAGGGCTATTTCCTGGTTCTTCACGATCTCGGCCAGATTCAGGCCAATGGCCGCCATCTGGGCTTCATGCCTGTACTGGATGTCCTGCCCCAAAATGGCAAACTCCTGGACCATCCGGTTTTCGACCTGACTGATCCGCTCCTGCGTCTCACGGGCCGTTTTCTGCACGACCCGACGCACTTCATCAGGGCTCAAGGACGATGCACCAGCGGTTTTTTCGGTTTCAACGGCCTGTTCATCGGGCGCGACCGCCGCGTATGCCGTATCAACGGTTGCATCCATCAGGTAGTCCGCGGCCATGCTCACGGCAACGCCGCCCACGAATCCGGCAGCTATGGCGACAGGGCCTCCCAAGGAAAGGGATGTGGCGCCGGCAGCACCGGTTTTGAGGTTGCGCCCCAAGCTTTTTATAAAACCTTTTGAGGCCCGTTTGGTTGCCGGCGTCGATTTCACTGTAGAAGTGGATGGATTAGCAAGCTGTTGGCGTCCCGTGCTTGGCAAGGATCCGGGAGGCGTCCGCAAACTGTACTGACGCAGACCTGTGGTGATTCTGGACGGATCATTTCTGAAATCTCGCATCATGCGGGCACGGTCAGCATCAGGAACGCCCTGTGTCTTCAGGCTGTTATCCAGGTTTGTAAAGTAGCTGTCGGCAATTCGCTGCTGAAAGGAATTTTGCGGGGTCTTCAAATCGATAAGCGTGTTTCCTTGAGATTGGATACGATATCGTTCCCCTCCGGACAAACGACGCAAATCCACCGACTCCCCTTTGCTTTTGACGTCCTGAACGTCCACGCTGAGTTTGCCGTTTACCACGTTCGCGTTCCACAAGCGGCCACGGTAATTATTGTTTCCCACATGCCTTTTGATCTGCTCGTACTGACGAATCTGCTCCGGGCTGTTCCCGCGTCTTTGCGCTTGCTTTATCAAATCGTCCAGCTTGCAGTTCAACCAGGATTGAGACATTTGTTGCCCGCCACAAATCAGGTTGCCGCCGAGTCGGCTTTTTCCATACTTGCTCTCGACCATCATGACATCCCTGACCACGCCGTTCTCGACTTTGACGAACAGTCCATCGATGCCCTGCCTCCCGACCTGCCCCTGCTTGGACTGCCACCCCCCGGCCTTGAAGTAGTCCTGCATCAGGCCCTCGGCCGAATCGCCGAGAACATGCCGCGTGTCAAAGGCCCAGGAAGGCTGGGACGCGAGGAGGATGAGCAACAGAGCAAACAGCGAAACGGTGCGCTGAAATAACCGCATTTCCTGATCAAGAGTCGGGAGTTTGGCCAAGATGGTGGAGGAAAACATGGCAAAGCCTCCTGTTCTTACGGAACAAGTTCCGAACCACGCCGCTCGACTCGCACTTGGCTGCCGTCAAAGGCAAACGTGAAGTCATGCGTTCTGCCGTCCTCGGCCAGGATGTTCAGACGCATGGGACGTTGGGATCTGGCTTTGGGGATGCGGAAAGCGAGGGTGTATTCCCGACGTAACTGCGGCTGAAACACGACACGTCCCACGGTCATCGTCGCCAGGGACAGTTCCGCACCATCCAGCAGGATTCGCTCCGGTGTAAAGTCGGAGAGCAGGCGTAGCGTAAAGACGACCGTATTGCCGACAACTTCGTGTTTCCCCAGCGCTTCCACCGAGTTTCCGGCAGCCAGGCTGCCCGGGGCTAATGATATCCCCGGATACGGATACCGTACCTCGCCGCTCCGTGGATCAAAGAGCAGCCCCTCATCGCTGAAAACCATCTGTTGTTCACCATCAATGATGAGAAACGTGGGGCTTTTCAGATAGCCCACAGTATAGGTTTGGGCGTGGGCTATCTGTTCTTGATTGTTCACAGGGCCGACTTCCAGGGGGACGCCTAGCAAGGCCGCTGTTTCCATGACCGGAACCAGGCATTGCGGGCAGTGGGTCACAATCTGACTGTCGGTCTCTGCTCTCAATCCTTCCTGAGTCACATTTTGCATGGCCTCTTCAGCCCTCGAATAATCCTTCAGCATGAAATGGGCATGGGCCATGCCAAGACTGGTCAGAGACTTTCCCGACCCCTCGTCATGCGCTTGAGTGAAACATGCCAAGGCATCCGAGTACTCCCGATTGCTGAGCAACAGCCAGCACTCCAACGAGTGAACCTCTTGCGCTACGCTCGGCAACTCATCACGCAAGCTCCGGAGTGTCCCCAAAGCTTTTGCTCTCTCGCCCAAGCCCATCTGGGCCAAGGCCAATTGAGTCATGATCTCCCCGCACAGCTGCTCTTGATTGCATGAACCTTGAAACAGTTTCAAGGATGAGGAAAGAGCTGTTTCCGCCTCGGCATATCGGCCATTCTCAAGGTGAATCCGACCAAGCAAGACAAGGGCGGATAAGGATTCGGCCTCCAAGTCCAATACCGTAGCAAGAACCGCACGAGCACCGTCCGTATCCCCAGCTTTGAACTTCATTTCGGCCTGCAGCAGGAACATCGGTATAAATTCTCGTAGTTTTTGCTGGGCTTCGAGATGGCCGAGTGCAGCAGCCTTTTGGAGAAATTTGATTCCTGTCGGGATATCTTTATCAGTGCCTTGGCCTTCAATTTTCATTCTGCCGAGATAAAAAAAAGCTATATCATTATTCTGTTTTTCATAAAAATGAAATATATTCATTGCGCCAATATAATCATTATTATAATATTTTGTTAATGCTTGTTCAAGATTATCTGTTGTAATTACTGAAACAAGCCTAAATCCTATCGCGCTACTTCTTTCATTAATACCATTATAAAATCTAAATAAAGATCTATTTCCAAACGACTGGCTCATGAAAGAACCACCTCTGGATATTTTAATAACATGGCTATCAATATTTGAAGGGTTTCTCTTATTAAACCTTCTATATGCCTGCTGATTGTAACTGTCCGAGGTCCATTCTCTAACGTTTCCACTCATGTCGAATATGCCAAGATCATTGCTTTTTTTTCTTCCAACAGGATGTGTTGACCAGTAGCTGTTCAGGACAAACCACGAAAGTTCATGAATATTTTCTCCTCCACAAAATTTTTGATTTTTTCCCCCACTTCGACAGGCATACTCCCATTCAGCTTCCGTAGGCAGGCGGAACTCATAAAGATGGTTTTTGGTGTTGAGTTTATGGATATATTCTTGAGCATCATTCCATGAAACGTTTTCCACTGGATAATTGTCACCTCTCTGGAAGTGTGCGGGGTTATGGCCCATAATGGCTTTCCATTGGCCTTGTGTGACCTCGTATTTGCCCATCCAGAATTCATCAATGCAGACATTTGTAGCTGGTTTTTCATTGTCATAGCAATTATTAGCCCAAGAACCGCAACCCAAATAAAAACATCCATCAGGCACCCGAACGAACTCCATGCCAGTAATTGGCTCCGTGAAACTGTCCTGAGCGATAGCAGGGAGGTTTGACAAGAATAGAAATGCTATGGTTAGTGCGACTGCTGTGTTGCTGAACCGAGTGATGGTCCACATGATGGTTTTGTTCCTGAAGTTGTATAACGATGAATTATTGGAAGGCAAAGCATCAACATAATATCAAAAAAGTCATTTTTTCGAAGGTTCAATGGCTGCTCTTGAACCTTTCCTGGCTGGAGTCATAACCTTGGAACCTTATGGGATCAACCTATTTTAACAATGTGAGGCCAAGGAAGCATAGCAGGAATAAATCGTCGGGCAATCCCCTCCAGTCCTCCCAGGTGTGGACTGGGTATTTTTTCATTGCAGAAACGACTCTCGAACCGCCCCTGGAATCATTGACCGGATTCTGCAGTCTTTGCCGATTGACGCCCGCTTTCCCAAACCGGACGCTTTCGCCGCATTCATCGCCTGCTTTAGACGCAGGCCCAAAGAACTGATGAATTGCGGGACACGGAGAGCAGCTGTGGGACAGGAGGCCTTCGGACGTGTTGGCGGAAAGGAGCAAGAGTTCGGAGTCGGTTTCGGCTCGGGCCGTGGAGAGGCGAGGTTGGTCCAGGAGGTAGGCGCTTTCACCAAAAAACTTACTCGGTTCGATGACAGGCAGGGGCTTGGAATTCGACATTGGTTTTCGCCGAACACACCTTGCAAACCTTGTAGAATCAAGTCCGGGAAACGCCCAGACGCTGCAGCAACCCGGAAAGCTTCTGCCGTGGATTGTCCCGGATTTCCCGGATGATCAGCAAGAGGCGATGAATGCGGCGGGCGTGAACGGTGACGTGTGGTTTCAGGTAAGGCGTCTGCTGGGGGGAATACTACGAGTTTGGGAAGAGTCCCTTCAGATAAAAGGATACCCCTGAAAGGCGATCCTTACACCACCTTGGCAATACGCCGTCGAGGGCGTCCCTTCATCCCCGTGCAGGCGTAAATTCAGCTTCAAGGTTATTATGGGGCCGTTCCCGGGACTCTAACCCAGGCTGCGAGTGAGCGTTGCATCGTTTCTCATATTTCCACCCCATGCTCGTCGATATGTTGTTTCAGAGCAGGGGACTCAATTTGAGCGTAGTCAACAAGATCAAACTGATAGGGAAGAGGCAGGTGCTCGTTGAGGCAAGCTGACAGATAGACGATGGTTTGCGGAGACACGCGATCTCCCTTGATGGCGATATCCGACCCTTTCCGGTAACTACCCATTGCCCGGAAGCCGAACAAAATGGCCCGCTCCACTTCCGGAAACCCGGCAAGAGTCTCCAAGAGGAGCCTCCAGTAACGCTCGTACAGAAACCAGGCGATGCATGTTTTCCAGACGGGCCGCTACCAGTTCATTCGAGTGTCCCTTCCCGCAACACTTCACCGGGTGCGGCAATCGGACAGTGAACAGCGGGCAGCCGTTCGGCTCGAAACTCGGTTTCTGACTGTGGTGCCAGAGTCCCTCGGCCACATATTCCGCAGCCTGGGGACGTAAACGGATCATCACCTGCTCGGTTTCTTCGCTCATGAAATGAATAAAGGCATTGGCCAGTTGGCGATGAAAGTTAGAGTCCAACGGCGTGGTCTCGTTCGCCGCGGTTTCGTGGCCCGCAAATTGCCGCTTGTCCGTTACCCCAGGCTTGTCCTGGCAATCCCACGGCCCGTCAAATCCGGCCCCTGGCCGCCCTGCTTCGCATCGGCCGATATGCTTCGCGTCAAAGCTCTGCCGCTCTCCCGGCACGTCGAATCCGCCGCGTCCCTAGCTACTTTGCGTGCCGCCTCGTCCACAGCCTTTCTGCCCATATCTCCAGCCAGTATGCTCATGAAAACGTCTCATTGCGCAGGCTCGAAACACGGCGTGGCCAGTTTCCTCGTAATCACTCGGAAGCATGGAGTCATGCCCCCTGTCGAAATTGCTCACCAGATACTTTGGACATGCCGGGAACTGGTGATAACCGGATCATTGGTGATCAATACGGCGTTCAGGCACAGTGCCGTGGCGGCTATCAGCCTGTCATGAAGTTCAGGGATATCGGGAATGAGGAAAGCCTGCTCGACGACATGGCCAGTCATTGCAGAGATGGAGCATCGTTCATGCTGCCGAACATACTTGAATAGCTCGGGCAGGGTTGCGTCAATCCGACGCCGTTCGGAGAGATAGGCCAATTCCGCGACGGTCATGGCTGGAACAGCAAGCGATATCAGACCATTCTCAGCCTGCTCGAAAATTTCCTTGACGCTTCCGGGAAGTCTGCGTTTTTCAAGCCGTAAAATCACGGCCATGGTGTCGGCGACATAATCAGTCTTCACGAGGATATATCTCTTGGTAGGCGGCAAACTCCTGTTCCAAATGCCTGGCTTCGGACATGTCCAGTTGCCGCAACTCCAAATCGATGTCCGTGGAGCAAGACTGCCTCGCGGCGGCCTCGCGCATTCGCAGAAATTCAATAAACAGCTTGACCTCTTGCAAGGCGTCTCCAGGCAAGGATTGAATGCCTTGCTGAATATCAAATTGAAGCTGATCCGTTGTAGGCATGATGTTCCTCGCTATTGTGTCGTTGCGTGGATTTTTGCGTGCCGCGCTCTCCCGGCTCATCCCGGACCGAGCACGCAGTAAGGCAGTTCGCTGCCACCTAGCCAGTCGTAGGAATGAAATAGGCACACAGAGGGCTCATCACGTCTGCCTCGTTCAAGCTGCAAAAAACAAGGTCATGATATCGGTGAGTAAAACAGTCTTCAAGAGGAGAAATCTTCACTTCTCCAAATTTCCACGCCATGCTCGTCGATGTGCTGTTTCAGAGCCAAAGACTCAACATGTGAGTAATCAACAAGATCAAAGTGATAGGGAAGAGGCTGACGCTCGTTGAGGAGGACCGACAGATGGGCGATGGTTCGCGGAGATACGCGGTCTCCCATGAGGGCGATATCGATATCCGACCCCTTCCGATAATTCCCCATTGCCCGGGAGCCGAACAAAATGGCCCGCTCCACCTCCGGACACCCGGCAAGAGTCTCCAAGAGGAGCCTCCAGGAACGCTCATACACTCCGAAGGTGTTCACGCTCGAAATACCGTTGCAGTTCAACAAGTTGATCAAAGTACACGGCAACGATGGCCTCCACCGAGTGTCTGAAGTCGGCCTCGTTGTACGTGTGGGCTAGGCGGTTCCGCTGGTCCAGCATGTCCAGCCATGCTTCGCCGTTGTCGATGACCCCTTCGCTGAACGCCCTCTTGATGACATCTCGCGGAAACCGCACGTCCACGCCCTTGGCGTTGAGAAAGTCCTTGAGAGTCTTCCAAGCCAGTTCAAAGGTGTACTCGAACCGTTGCACCAGCCCTTCCTTGCTCAGATCGTCCAGACCGTCAATCCGCTCCACGGCCTCGGTCAAAAGACGCAATGCATGCTGATAATTTGCAAACCGCTGCTCCCAGCGGATCTGCTTGAGATTGTCCATCTTCTTTTCTTGTCGCTCAGGGTTGCTCACGAATCAATTAAAAATAGTTCAGCATTTGGTGAACATTGACATGCTCTGCCTTGTGGTCGTTCAGTGTCCTACATTTTGTAGGGGCAGCCTCTATTTGAGTGGCACGGTAAGGATCAATCAGGCACGTGGCTTTCGTGGCCAGCCATGTCCGGCTGGAAAAGTTGACTCTGGTCGCAAATGCAAGACGCTGACTCGCCATGTCCGGGATGCTATGCCAACGTCATCTCCCGCTGTGAATTCATCTTGAAAATTCAACTGCTCAAAAAGATCGGGAGATGAAGTTTCCTGTGCAAGGATTCCCATCGACGCGGACTTTCGTGACCAAGCTGCGGAGGCCATACTCCAGCCGGAACTTTGCCCTGAGGGCGTTACACCGTTGCCGCACTGGGGTGCGGCGCTCCCAGGATTTATCCCGTTGATTACCACAAGTTTTTGAGCAGTTACTTGAAGATCATGCCCCCTCCCGCGCTGCCTTGTGCTGGGCGGCCTGGTACATGAACGTGCGGAGGGCGACTTCGCGGTTGGGTTGGATGGCGCCGTCGTAGGAGGCGTCGATGTAGGGCACGTTTTTCTTGAGGAGCAAGGGTTTGAGCACGGCCGAGGCAATGGTGCTGGGCATGCAGGTGAAAGGATAGACGTTGACTACGCCGTCGAAGTTGTCATGCACGAATCCCAGCGCTCCGCCGATGCTCAGCGCTGCTTCGGTTCCGATATCGAAGGTGAAGAGACGGTCGTTGTCCAGTTTTTTCTCCACATCTGGGATTGGGTGGTCGCCCTGGATGTCCAGATGCTTCATGGCCTGTTCGTAGACCTGGTTCTGTCGCCATCCCTGCCAGGCCATTTCGATTTTGCTTTCCGCCCACTTGCGTGTGGCATCGGCCAGGGTAGACATGTCCTTGCGCTGCCAGGCCTGCTTCCAGTCCTTGCAGATTTCGCGGTACTGCTCAAAGGCCACGTAGTTGACCCACTCGCCAAGGGAGGCGTCGACAACTTCCGCGTCGAAACGTTCCAGTTCGGCAATGATGTTCTGGTTCGATTCCGGGTGGGTGCGCAGGTAGATTTCTCCGATGATTCCGATCCGCGGCTTTCGAGGCTTGGCCGGATCGATGATGGTCTTGGCATGGGCTGCGATCCGGCCGAGCAGTGCGTAGATGGCGTCAAAATCTCTGGCTGCGCCGCGTTTTTCTACCAGATCCATCATTTCCCGCAGAGCCGTGGCCATATAGGCGTCGGCCTGCCCGGGCTCCCGCTCGTAGGGCCGGACCCGCCAGGTGATTCGATCCAGAACATCCGCCACGATCATGGTCACATAGGCCAGCCTTCGAAAGTACTTGGACTTTTCCCCGGGCAAAATGCCGGTGGAGGCATAGCCGTCCGACGTTGACATGTAGAGAATGGGAATGTCCTTGAAATCCGGAAAACGGTCCAGAACCAGCCGGTGCATCTTGTTGTACATCCCGAAACGGCAGGGGCCGTCGGCTTCGGGCATGAAGTAGACGTAGTCGGAGACGTTGAAGCTGTCGCCCTGACGCTTTTTCTCCTCCTCCAAAAAGCCGAGAATGTCGCCCAGGGTGACCTGACAGGGAAAACACTCCTTGCCGGAGGTGAACTCCTTGCCGAGATGGAGATGGGTATAGGTGGGCATGACCACGGCGGGAACGCCGAAAGCCCGAAAACTGGCGGCCAGGAGTCTAGAGCCCGTGGGCGACATGTCCGGTATGAGCAGGGTTCTGCCGGCAACATCGAACCTGCCGACCTTGTTGACCATGCGATCCGCAAAAGACGTTGAGGGCTTAGGCTTGTGGGGTGACATTTCCATGAACGTATCCGTTGGTTCAGGTGGGTTCAGCGAAAGGCGGAATATGACGGAGCAGGTTTGTGAAGGCCTCCGGATCTTGAGGGGTGGCCGACTGAAAGCTTGTTCGCGTTATCCGGGCAATTCGTAACTGCTCAAAAAGGCCGGGCACTATCGGAAAGCTCCCTTGAAACTGGATTCCCGCCTTCGCGGGAATGACTTTGGAATGTGGTGTTTCACCATAGCGCGTCATGCCCGCGAAGGCGGGCATCCAGGGCATGCTTGCCACATGTTTTTGAGCGAACGGCAATTCTTCGCAGACAAGGACAAATATCAGTTCTGGCTCGCTGCATTCTGGACATTCTTGACCACGTTTTGAAACGCCTCGATCCGGGTGAGCATGCCGGCCACGGCGCTGTGTTCGTCGAGTTCCAGGATCAGGAAAGGCTTGTCGTTGAGCACGTGGCTGTAGAAATGCTCGATGAACGAATCCGGACCGCAGGAAAAATTGGTCAAATGAAGACCGTACCAGTTGGGCATGCGGGCGATTTTCTTCGTGGCCCGCAAAATCCGCGCTCCCAGTCCCCAGTACATCCGGGGAAAATCTTCCAGCGACTCTTCGTCAACATCCAGAAAGTCCAGTGGCAAAGCCTTGATACCCAGCTTGGCCATCTGGCGGCCCATCTGCAGATTGAGTCGTTCGTCGTAGAGGTTGTAGGGCCGGCCGGTGATGATCCAAACGGTTTCATCTTCAGTGGTACTGTTCAGGATCTCCCGACCGCGGCTGCGCAGATCCTCCCGGAAGGCATACTGGCGATCCCAGGCTTGTTGCAGGGCGGTGGCGATTGTTTTTTTCGAGGGCCGCAAGTTCACGGGCAGGCTGTGGTACATGGCGTCCACCTGCATCTCAGGACCGTCCTTGAGGAAAAACGTCGGCTTGATGATGCGATGGTCATCAATACGCAAAGCCGACCGAACCAAATATTGCGAACTTTCGACGAGCGGGCACAACTGGCCTTTTTCCTTGGGATCCGCCGTGGCCATGTTGATCACGTTGGGCAGGAAAAGGTAGTCCGTGTTCTTCAGGAGATGATCGACATGACCGTGAAAAACTTTTACCGGAAAACACATTTCCGCGGTCATGCTCTCCACGCCGGCCATGGCCATGGCCTGTGTGGTGGGTGGGCTGAAATAGACGGCAAATCCCAGACCTGAAAGCAGGTGAGACCAGAATACTCCCCAATCCATTGAGTGCAGGCTGAGGGGCACTCCGACCAAGGGACGGTTGTCACGTTCCGGAATGCCGTTGCCCAACTGCGCGCCGGTGCTGGTCACGGCTTCATGAAACAGCTTCCAGCGCAACTGAAAATAATCGGTTTCCTTACGATCGCTGTGCTGGGTCGTTTCATAACGGCCGCAGTCGCCGCCCCAGACGCTTTTGCGCCCGCCGAAGTTGTAGATCTTCAGCTTGCATTCGTTGTGGCAATTCCTGTCGACCTGGCAAACCTTTTCCTTGAAAGCGACCTCCAGGCCGGCGAGATCTTCCAGGTTGCGGGGTTTTTCTTCCATCTTCCCGGCTTTTGCCTGTTCCCGGACCGCCAGGGCCGCTCCGAAGGCACCCATCACCTCCCGGTGCTTGGGCACCAGGATGGGCTTGCCGAGCACCTTCTCAAAGGCGGCAACGATGCCTTTGTTCAGGGATGGTCCGCCCAGGAACATGATCCGTTGCCCGATGTGCCTGTTTTCCACAACCCGGTGGAGGTAGTTGCGCACAATGGCATAGCAGAGGCCGGCGATCAGATCGTCCCGCTCCGCCCCTTTCTGGGCAAAGGCGGTCAAATCCGATTCCATGAACACAGTGCAGCGTTCAGCAAGGTTGACCGGCTTTTTTGCGGAGAGAGCCACCTCCTGAAACTCGCCGAAGATGTTGATCTTCATCTTGTTGGCCAGTTCGTGCAGAAAGCTTCCGGTACCCGCGGCGCAGACCTTGTTCATCATGAAGTCAGTGGGATGGGTCCGGTTGATGGCGATGTACTTGGAATCCTGTCCACCGATCTCAAAAATGGTGTCGATCTTCGGGTCCACAGCCACCGCGCCGCGGGCATGGGCAGTGATCTCGTCGATGATCAGGTCCGCGCTGACAAAATCCCCGACCACGTTGCGACCCGAACCGGTAGTGGCCACGGCCTTGATGCGGACTTTGGAGCCCACCTCGTCCTTGAGGTGCCGCAACAGATTCTGCGCAACCTCAATGGGTTTGCCCTGGGTGGGAACGTAGCGTTTGTGGATGATTCGCCCCTGGTCGTCGATCAGGGCGTACTTGGTGGATGTGGAGCCGATATCAACTCCCAGGTAGGCGTCAATGAACTCGTCCGTATCCGGGAGCGGGTCCAAGGTATTGTCCGGGTCAAAGTTTGTAAATTGCAGGGAGAGCGGTTCGGCCCTGCCGATGGCGTCCACCTTGGAAGCCGCGGGTGAACGCAGCGAGGCCGGATCAAAAGAATTGCGAACATCATTGCGCAGAGATTTCAGGGCCGTACCCAAAGCGCCCAGCGAGGCATGGTGCTGGGGAACGGTCAAATTGGGATAATATTTGCGGAAAGCCTCCACCTGCAGCCGATTGGACGCCATGCCGCCGACGAAAACCACGGGTTCGGCCAGTTCCCGATTAGCTACGATGGTGCTCATGTAGTTGGCCGCCGTACCGTGATGCAGTCCCGCGATGATGTTCGGCAGGCTTTCGCCCTTGTTCTGCAGGTGGATCATGTCCGATTTGGTGAACACGGTGCAGCGGCAGGCCACGGGAGCCGGATAGGTGCTGGCGGCGCCCAGCTCGATGAAATCATCGAGAACCTTCTGCAGCTTTTCCTGATCCATGTCGAAATTTTCGCCGTACATGGCAAAGGTGAGGCGTTCGGCCTGCTGATCGATGAAGGAACCGGTTCCCGAAGCGCATGGGCCGTTGACATTGAAGGCCGACAGCCGCCATTGGCCCTGGTCATAGTCCAGTTCGAAAAGTGCTGCGTCCTGGCCTCCAATGCTGATGATGCTGCGTACGTCGGGAACAACCGTGGTTACGCCAAGAACCTGGGCAATGGTCTCGACTTCAAAGGGTGCGTCGAACAGTTCGCTGATGGCCTGGCCCTGATTGCCGGTAAAGGAAATGGAGCGGACTTGTTCTTGCGGAAACTGGGCGAAAACTTCTTCCAGAACTCTGGCGGTCTCTTCAAGGACCAAACCGAAATGGCGGCGGTAGGGGGCTTCGTGAACAAGATTTTCAGATTCGTCGACAACAACGCAATTGACGCTGACGGATCCGACGTCGACGCCGATATGATAGGCCATGTGAAAGGACTCCTTCAAAAACGGAAAAACCTGCGTGACAACCGAAATAGCATATTGCCGGGCCGGTGGCGGACATGGGCAACACCCATTCGCCCCGACTTCATATAACCACCTGACAGCATTCGGGCAAGTGGAAGCTGCCCCTTCACAGGCCAAATTTGCTCTCCAGGCTGGTTTATCCTGTTTTTGCCGGATCGAAACTTCCTCTCGGTCTCGCTACAGGAACCGGCCCCATTATCCTATAATAATCGGCTGGGAACAGTGCCCGGATCGGGTGCAAAGCTGCTGGACAAAGATGCGACAAGTCCTTTAGAGGCCGACTGATCACATGTGGTGCGGCAAACGAAAATGTCCATAACTACTCAGCTTCGTTCCCGCCTTCGCCGGAATGACTTTTGTTTGAACAGTCTCCAGACCAGTCTTACCCGCTAAGGCGGGTATCCAGCACGGTTTTACTCGGATGAGTTGAGTAGTTACAAACGTCCAGCGACGTAATGAAGGTGGCTGATGCGCGAAAAAGCAAAGCAATATCTGGAATACTTCACCCTGGAGTTCTGCAGGGACGAAATGCAGATCCGACTGGCCGAGGATGCCCCCCGGCCTTTGTCGAAGCTGGTTTCCCGTATTGAATCTGGCAATGAAAATGTGCTGGTTTGCATCTACGAGGCGTTGAACTCCATTGCGGATGCGGATGCGCCGTCATGCTGCGAATTTGATGAGAAAGTTTGCCCTGAGGAGATTTTCCGGAGCGTGCTGGCTGAACTGGGCAAAACGAAGCATTCCGAAATCTCGTAGCTTGCGCGGGGAAGACTCAAGCTGCCGGGCCAGGCTTGTTTGCGCGGGCCGAAATTACGTCCCGCGGCTTGAAACGCGCAGCCAGGTAAATGAAGGGCGTGTCCAGGAAAGCGACCAGCAGCTTGATCACATAGGTGCTGACAACGATCTGTATCCAGACGTCCATGGGGAAGATCCCGATAAAGGCGATGGAGCAGAAAATCACCGTGTCCAGCAGCTGGCTGACCAGGGTGCTGGCATTGTTGCGCAACCAGAGATGTTTGCCGGCGGTGCGGTTTTTCCAGAATTGAAAAGCCCAGATGTCGTGCCATTGCGAGACCAGATAGGCAACCATGCTCGCCAGAACGATGCGGGGCAGAACGCCGAAGATGGCTTCCAGGTGCGGCTGGGCAAAGTCCGTCGGAGAAGGGATAAAAATCAATGCGATCTGCATATAGGCCATGGCCAAAATCAGGCTGAGAAACCCCAGTATGACGGCTTTCTTGGCCTCTTCTTTTCCGTAGTGCTCGTTCAGCAGGTCCGTGGCGAAAAAGACGCTGGCGTAAAGGATGTTGCCGAGAGTGGTGGTCAAGCCGAACAGTTCGATGGTTTTCAGCACCTGGACATTGCACAGGATCAGGTTGAACACGATCAAGGCAAACAAACCCGGTTTGCCGAAAAATCGAAAAACCACCAAAACCATGATCAGGTCCACCAGGGCGAATCCGATCCATAGCGCTTCGTTCATTTGCTTTGTCCAATCCTTTTTGTTTGGTAACTACTCAGCTCATCCGAGAAAAATCGGACTTGATACCGGCCTTCGCCGGTATGACTTACCTTGGAAAGGACGTGGTGTTACGTCATTCCGGCGAAAGCCGGAATCCAGTTCTGGCGAGTGACCACAGAGTATGTGATGAATAGTTACTTTGTTTGTAAATATGTAACCATACCAGCACTTTCGGCATTTTGCCATTCACCTGCACTGGAGTCCGGCGTTCGCCGGAATGACTTGTCGCAGTATGCCGGTTCCACATCAGCTTGCCGGCGAACACCGAGATCCAGGTCCTTGCTTGTATGGTTACGTTTCTCATGTGAACAGCTTCAGGTTACCCAGAGCCGATGTCCGAGTCATAAAAAAAGCACGGACAATTCGTCCGTGCTTTCAAGGAAGCCAGGCACCCACAAGCCACTGTTACCGCTGCTCCCTTTCGGGCCTGACGGGGTTGGCAGCACTCATGCCACCCGGCTTCCTTCACTTTTCTTGCAACCATTGCTCCAAAAAAATCTATTAACAAATGGCGCTGTCTCTGTCCATCATCGATGTAGCCGCAATTGACCCGAAAACACTCCCGGCTTAGAGAAGAACGTTTCCAGACGCCGCATTATATTGATAATGGATTGCAGACAACAAATTCAACCTTCTTGGAGGTGAAATCGATGCATGACAAGGATTTCGAAGGCCGAGTCGTTGCCCGGGGGCGGCAATTTTTTGGTTCAATCAAGGGGGAGGCGCCCAGCGTTTTCAACAAGGGATTCTGGACCGGCAAGGTCATGGATTGGGCCATGCAAAACGAGGATTTCAAGATCCAGCTGTTCCGTTTTGTGGACGTCTTGCCGTACCTGAACACTTCGGAATCCTTGCAACGCCACATCGAAGAATATTTTTCCGGTCAGGGCAGCGGGGACATCCCTCCGGTTTTGAAGTGGGGCGCGGAAAAATCCGGCGGGCTTTTTGGTTCGTTTGCGGCCAAGGCCATGGGCAAGCTGATCCGGGCCAACATCGAAGGCATGGCCCGGCAATTCATCATCGGCCAGAACACCAAGGAAGCCGTGTCCAGCCTGCAGAAGCTCCGCAAGGACGGGTTCGCCTTTACCGTGGACCTGCTCGGCGAGGCAACGGTCAGCGAGGAGGAAGCCCAGGCGTACATGCAGGGCTACATGGAACTGCTGGACGCCCTGGCCAAGACCCAATCCACCTGGCAGCCGCTCAAGCTTAACGGGGTCGCTCCCCTGTCCGAACTGGACTGGGGGCACACGCCCAAGCTGAATGTTTCCATCAAACCATCAGCGCTCTACTCCCAGGCCAAGGCCGTGGACGTGGAGGATACGGTCCTGGGCATTCTGGCCCGGCTCAGGCCGATATACCGAAAGGTACGGGAGCTGGGCGGCGCCTTGTGCATCGACATGGAGTCGCTCAAGTTCAAGGAAGCCACGCTGGAACTCTTCAAACGCCTGCGCACGGAACCGGAATTCCGGGACTACCCACACCTGAGCATCGTGCTCCAGTCCTATCTGCGCTGTACGGACGACGATCTGTCCGACCTGCTGGCCTGGGCTCGGGAGCGCGGTCTGCCCATCGGCATCCGCCTGGTCAAGGGCGCGTACTGGGACCAGGAAACCATCGTCGCTGTACAGAACGGCTGGCCGGTTCCTGTCTGGACCAGGAAACCGGAAACGGACGCGGCCTTTGAGCGCCATGCCAGAATGATTCTGCAGGACCATGAACGGGTCTACTTCCAGTGCGGCTCGCACAACATCCGGTCCATCGCCATGATCATGGAAACGGCGCGGGACCTGGGCGTCCCTCCGGAACGCTACGAATTCCAGGTGCTCTACGGAATGGCCGAACCGGTGCGCAAGGGCCTGAAGAACGTGGCCGACCGGGTCCGGCTGTACTGCCCCTACGGCGAACTCCTGCCGGGCATGGCCTATCTGGTGCGCCGCCTTCTGGAGAATACGGCCAACGAATCCTTCCTCAAGCAAAGCTTCGCGGACCAGGCGGACATGGATCGGCTGCTGGAAAATCCCCTGACAACCCTGGAGCGGGAAAAGAGCGCGGCCGCTTCGCCCCAGGCCGCGGCTCGGGAGTTTGCTCCGGGTGGCGCTTTCAAGAACATGCCCCTGGTGGACTTCACCGTGCCGGAAGCACGCAAGGCTTTTCCGGATGCCATTGCCCACATCCGGAATCAACGCGGCAGAACCTGGCCGCTGTTCATCAACGGCCGGGAAGTGGTTACCCAGGATGCCATAGCCTCCTACAATCCCGCGAATCCGGATGAAATTCTGGGCAATGTCTGCCAGGCCGGCCGCGACGAGGTGGATCAGGCCCTGCTGGCCGCGCAGCAGGCCTTGCCGGCCTGGCGGGACACGCCGCCTGACGAGCGGGCCGCCTACCTGTTCAAGGCCGCGGACATCTGCCGCCGCCGGGTGTATGAACTCTCGGCATGGCAGGTTCTGGAGGTGGGCAAGCAGTGGGATCAGGCCTACAACGACGTGGCCGAGGCCGTGGATTTTCTGGAATACTACGGTCGGGAAATGATCCGTCTGGGAACGCCCCGCCGGATGGGCAACGCTCCCGGCGAGATCAACGAGCTGTTCTATCAGCCCAAGGGAATTGCCGCGGTGATCGCGCCGTGGAATTTTCCCCTGGCCATATCCGTGGGCATGGTTTCCGCGGCCATTGTCACGGGCAACCCGGTCATCTACAAGCCTTCCTCCCTGTCCTCCATCGTGGGCTACGGTCTCGTGGAGGTCTTCCAGGAAGCCGGACTGCCGGCCGGAGTGTTCAACTACTGCCCGGGCCGCAGTTCGGTGATGGGCGACTATCTCGTGGAGCATCCCCAGGTCAGCCTGGTCGCGTTCACCGGATCAGTGGACGTGGGATTGCGGATCATGGACAAGGCGGCCAAGGTCCACCCGGGCCAGGATCAATGCAAGCGGGTGATCGCCGAGATGGGCGGCAAGAACGCCATCATCATCGACGACGACGCGGATCTGGACGAGGCCGTGCCCCAGGTGATGTACTCGGCCTTCGGCTTCCAGGGCCAGAAGTGCTCGGCCTGCTCCCGGGTGATTGTTCTGGACGCGATCTACGACCGGTTCATGGACCGGCTGCGGGAGGCGGCCCTGTCCGTGAAGATCGGCCCCAGCGAACATCCCGGCAACTTCATGGGGCCGGTGGTGGACCGCAACCAGCAGAAAAACGTGCTCGCGGCCATCGAGACGGCCAAGGAGGAAGGCCGGATCGCGGTGCAGCGGGAAGTCCCGGAAAATGGCTGCTACGCGCCCATGACCATTGTCGAGGGCATCCGCCCTGAACACCGCACGGCCCAGGAGGAAATCTTCGGCCCGGTGCTGGCCGTGATGCGAGCCAAGGATTTCAACGAGGCTCTGGAAATGGCCAACAATTCCCGGTTCGCCCTGACCGGCGGGGTGTTCTCGCGCAGCCCGAAACGCCTGGAGCAGGCCAAAAAGGATTTTCGCGTCGGCAATCTCTACCTGAACCGCAACAACACCGGCGCGCTGGTCTATCGCCAGCCCTTCGGCGGCTTCAAAATGTCCGGCGTGGGCTCCAAGGCCGGCGGCCCGGACTACCTGCTGCAGTTCATGGATCCGCGAGTGATTACGGAAAACACCATGCGCCGCGGCTTTGCACCCATCGCCAGCGACGACGAATGGGTGGGTTGATACGACGGATATAAATAACTTTATAACTACTGCAGCTTTAGAGCGGGAAAGAGGGTGGTCATCACAAACTTGTGGCAAGCATGACCTGGATTCCCGCCTTCGCGGGAATGACTTTTTTATGCCGTCTCCCGACCAGTCATATCCGCGAAGGCCGGTATCCTGCCCGGTTCTACTCGGATGAGTTGAGTAGTTACACAACTGTTAGGAAATACAATGCAAGACAATGTTCAAAAAATGATGATCGCGGTTTTCGGCCGGGATCGGCCCGGGATCGTGGCCCGGGTGTCCGGGTTGCTGGCCGCCATGGGCTGCAACATCGAGGATGCCACCCAGACCATCCTCCATTCCCGCTTTGCCGGAATGTTCGTGTTCCAGCCCAAGGCAGACAGCCTCTCCCCGAGCGATGTGCTGCGCGCCCTCGAAAAGGGCTTCGCGGGAGAGGAACTCACCTTCTGGGTCTCGCCCCTGGATGAGGCCATGCCGCCAGGTTCGGCCGAGGCCGGGCAAACGGGCTCCTCCGAAACAACGGATCCCTTCGTGATCACCACCATCGGCCCGGACCAGGTGGGGCTGGTGGCCGGGATCACCGAAATCCTGTTCCGCTTTGGCGTGAACATCACGGCTTTGCGGGCCAACGTCAAAACCGAGGATGCCTCCCAGTGGGTGATGATCTACGAGGTCGACGTGCCGCGGCAGGTAGACCGAAAACATTTTCGAGAAGCGTTGTACGGCAAGGCTCAGGAACTGCAACAAGTCCTGAGCCTGCAGCACCGGAACATTTTCGAGGCCGTGCATCGAATATGACGAGATATTTTATTTGTAACTTCTCAGCTCATCCGAGAATAATCGGACTGGATACCGGCCTTCGCCGGTATGACTTAACTTGGAAATGAATGGTATTATACGTCATTCCGGCGAAAGCCGGAATCCAGCTCTGCGAGTGACCACAAAGTATGTGCTGAATAGTTTCTTTCATTTGGAGAAATCATAAATGCTTACAGAAAAGGAAGTGTTGGGCACGCTGGAAATGCTGCGCAACGAGCACCTGGACGTGCGCACCGTGACCTTGGGGCTGAGCCTGTTTGACCTGGCGACCCATGACATCGGACGCTTTCAGGATCGATTGATGTCCAGGATCACGGGGATGGCGGCCACGCTTGTGGACGTCTGCGACGAGGTGGGCGACGTCTACGGCATCCCCGTGGTCAACAAGCGGATTTCCGTGAGTCCCATGGCCGTGGTGGGCGCGCCGTTTTCCTCCCGTGAACTGGTTCAGGTGGCCATGACCCTGGACCGAGCCGCCCAGGAAGTGGGTGTGGATTTCATCGGCGGGTTCAGCGCCCTGGTGGAAAAGGGGCTGGCCCGGGGTGATCTGAGCCTGATCGAGGCGGTACCCGACGCCTTGACCGCCACTTCACGGTTGTGCGCGTCCTTCAATGTGGCCACCACCGCCGCCGGAATCAACATGGACGCCGTCTTCTTGATGGCCAAGACCATCAAGGCCGCGGCGGCCATGACCGCGGACAAGGACGGCCTGGCCTGCGCCAAGCTGGGCGTGTTCGCCAACATTCCGCAGGACGTGCCGTTCATGGCCGGGGCCTATTTGGGCGTGGGCGAGCCCAATGCGGTGATCAACGTGGGCGTCAGCGGGCCGGGAGTGGTCAAGCGGGCCCTGGAGCGGGCCATGCAGGAGGACGACCATCTGGCCCTGGACGAGATTTCCCACGTCATCAAGCGAACCGCCTTCAAGGTGACCAGGGTGGGAGAGTTGATCGGCCGGGAAGTGGCCAGGAGACTGAACGTCCCCTTCGGCGTCGTGGACCTCTCACTGGCGCCGACGCCCAACGTCGGCGATTCCGTGGGCGAGATATTTCAGGTTCTCGGGCTCGCGCACATCGGCGCGCCCGGTTCCACGGCCGCCCTGGCAATGCTCAACGACGCGGTCAAGAAGGGCGGCGCTTTCGCCAGCTCGTCCGTGGGCGGGTTCAGCGGAGCCTTCATTCCGGTGAGTGAAGACCTGAACATTGCCGAAGCCGCGGCTCAGGGCCACCTGACCCTGCACAAGCTGGAAGCCCTGACCAGCGTCTGTTCCGTGGGCCTGGACATGGTCGCCCTGCCCGGCGACACCTCCGCCGAAACCCTGGCCGCGATCATTGCCGATGAAATGGCCATCGGAATGATCAATCGCAAGACCACGGCGGCGCGACTAATCCCCGTTCCCGGCAAAAAAGCCGGCGAAAAAGCCTTTTTCGGAGGACTGCTGGGCGAGGCCGTGATCATTCCCGTGTCCGGAGCCGGCGGCTCCAACCGGTTCATCAATCTGGGAGGACGGATTCCAGCGCCGCTGCAGAGCATGGGGAACTGATCTTTCGTACCAAGCATATGCCTGGTCCGGGAAGCGCGGAATTGCAGGAGGCTTGAAGATGAACCAGCACAGGTCTCAGTCCGGCTTACATCCAGAAATGTATGCCGACCACGCGAAGCAGGGGCACTCCAAGCCAAACAGCAACCTTGCCGCCGATGAGATCCGGGCGACGCTTCAGCCTGTGCTGGCGCGGGAGGACACGATCATTGCCTCCTATCTCTTCGGCTCAGCCGCCAAGGGACAGATGCGGCCCGGAAGCGACATAGACGTTGCCCTGCTGCTTGATGAAAACGAACAGAGATTGGATCGGAAACGACTGCTGGACCGGTTCATTCCACTTTTGAGCCGCGCTGTGCGACATGACATCCATATTTCCATTCTCAATGACGCATCCTACCTCCTCCGAGTCCAGGTCATCCACACCGGCAAGCTGATTCATGTCACGGACAAGGAAAAGCTGGCTCAATTTCAGATGATCAGCACGTCCCTGTATGCGGATTTCGCTCATTACCTTGAGATGATGCGTAACGGGCTGCAAAAAAAATGAGGCGACATGATGGTGGATAAATCATTAACGTCTTCTGTACTACAGCAATTGATGATTATCAGGTTTGCTCCTGTTGGCCCCGGATGACGCGGGTTGTTCAATGGGGCGGAGTTTGGCCTTTTCTTTCCAGGCCATGATCGGCGTGAGCGGAGTGTCGCCGACAAGGTCGCAGCGCACGCCGGCATAGGCCCCCAGGTACGGCGGCCACAAACTGCAGTTGAGCCTGCGCCATCTGGACTTGGCCGACCAGGTCCGTTGCGGGCCGATGAGCACGGAGCGGGAGTGCATGGGCCGCGGCCCGGCCTGTTTCCAGAGCAGCGAGTTGATCTGCCACCAGGAGAACCAGCGGGCCTTGTCCAGGAATCCTTTTTTGTCGCGTCGCAGGGAATTGCGGCGGGCCATGGCGTAAAGGGAATGCCTGTTGAGGAAAGTGACCAGGATGGCTTTTCTGGCCACACGCAAGGCTTCGCTGATGACCTTATCCGGATCGGAGCAGAATTCCAGGAGCGTCAACAAGGCCACCACATCGAATTCCTTGTCTCTGAACGGCAGGTGCTCGGCCTGTCCCAAGTGCAGATCGGCACGATTTTCCATTCGCTCTCTGGCCAGTTCAAGCATGGCCGGAGACGCATCCAGGCCAGTGATGTCGAATCCGCTTTCCCAGAAAAACTGCAAAAAACGACCTGGCCCGCAACCTACTTCCAGCAGTTTTTGCTGCCTGCGGGTCCAGGGGGCCATGAAATGCTGCAGCAGGCGTTTTTCCTGGGCCAGGGCAAAGGTCCCGACTTCGGTCTCGTGCCAGCGGTCATAAACCACGGCCTGTTCACGGTTGATGCGCTCAGTGATGGAGGTTCTCCGGCGGATTTGCGTGTTGCATGCATGTCGGCCGCCCGCTAGGGGCGCTCCTGCATGAAGGATGAAGATCGAGACACTCTGGTGATCCCTCAATGCTCTCTCACGAACAGCCCCCTTCCTACGACGTCTTGAACACCGCGCCCTTGGCCGCGGATGAAGCCAGCCGGGCGTAGCGCCTCAGAAAAGGCGACGTGATGTCGCGGTCCCGCGGCTGCCACCGTGCGCGTCGTGCGGCCAGCTCTTCTTCGTCCACCAGCAGGTTGAGCTTTCGCCCCGGAATGTCGATTTCAATCCTGTCTCCTTCCTGAACCAGGCCGATGGGGCCGCCCTCCACCGCTTCCGGCGAGACATGGCCGATGGCCGCGCCCCGGGTGCCGCCGCTGAACCGGCCGTCGGTGATCAGAGCCACGTCCTTATCCAATCCCATTCCGGCAATGGCCGAAGTGGGAGTCAGCATTTCGCGCATTCCCGGACCGCCCTTGGGGCCCTCGTTGCGGATGATCAACGCATCTCCGGGATTGATTGCGCCACCCAGAATCGCGGTTACCGCCTCCTCTTCGCCCTCAAAAACCCGGGCAAGGGATGTCCGAACCAGCATTTCCGCGGCAACGGCTGACTGCTTGACCACGGCGCCGTCCGGGGCAAGGGAGCCTTTAAGAATCGCGATGCCCCCTTCCGGACTGTACGGCGCATCAATGGAGCGGATCACATCGTTATCCAATATTTTGGCCCCGATGGATTCCAGGTTCTCACCGAGGGTTTTCCCGGTGACTGTCTGGACGGAGAGATCCAGTAGGCCGGCTTTGGCCAGTTCGGTCATCACCGCCGGGATGCCCCCGGCACGCTGCAAGTCTTCCATGTGATGGCTGCCGGCGGGAGAAAGACGGCACAGATTGGGCGTCCGCCGGCTGAGCTGGTCGAAGATGTCCAGGCTCAGATCCAGACCTGCCTCGGCAAAGATGGCCGGCAGGTGCAGCACCGTGTTCGTGGAGCAGCCCAAGGCCATGTCCGCTGCCACGGCATTGCCCACGGACGCAGGAGTGACGATGTCCCGGGGCCGAATATTTCTGTCCAGGAGGTCCATCACCCGTGAACCGGCCTGCTTGGCCAGCCGGACCCGGGCCGCGGTGACTGCGGGAATGGTTCCGTTGCCCGGCAGGGCCAGACCGATGGCCTCGGACAGGCAATTCATGGAGTTGGCCGTGAACATGCCCGAGCAGGATCCGCAGCCAGGGCAGGCGCAGGCTTCCAGCTCCTCCAGTTCCTCGTTGCTCATCTGACCCTGGCGCACCCGGCCCACGCCTTCGAAAACCGAGATCAAATCCACGGCCTTGCCCTGCCATGCTCCCGCGAGCATGGGGCCGCCGCTGACGAGAACGGCCGGAATGTTCAACCGGAGCATGGCCATGAGCATGGCCGGCACGACCTTGTCGCAGTTGGGCACGCAGACCAGGGCGTCGAAGGGATGCGCCATGGCCATGGCCTCGATGCTGTCGGCGATGATTTCCCGGCTGGGCAGGCTGTAGCGCATGCCTTCGTGGTTCATGGCCAAGCCGTCGCAAATACCAATAACCGGAAATTCCATGGGCGTGCCTCCGGCGGAGCGGATGCCGTCCTTGACCGCCCGGGAGATGGTATGGAGGTGGATATGGCCGGGAACAACCTCGTTGGCGGAATTGACCACGCCCACCAGCGGCCGTCGCATTTCCTCCCTGGTCATGCCCAGAGCGTGCAAAAGGGAACGATGGGGTGCCTTTTCCAGGCCCTTGGTCATGATCTCACTGCGCATGGGAACTCCTTGTCTGTTGTACTGTGACGAATTGACGGTAACAAAATATCTTTTGGTTGAAAAACGGTAATTACTCAGCACACGTTCTTTCTCCGGTAATCGGAATCGGGGTCGGGGTCGTAATCGGTATCGAAAAAAAATTGAATGCCCTTCCACATGTCTTCGCTTCGATACCGATCCCGATACCGATACCGAGCCAAACCCGGCAACAGTATTAGTATCGCTGAGTAGTTACGAAAAACGGTAATTACTCAGCACACGTTATGTGATCTACCTCCGGCAATCGAGGATCGGGGTCGGTATCGGAATCGGTTTCAAGAGCGTTGACGCTCCCTCCGCACGGCATCGCTTCCGATCCCGATATCGATACCGACAGCGATGCCGGAACTGAACATCTGGCAGCGTATGCTGAATAGTTACGAAAAAAGGACCCGGGAGGGATCGGAGTGATTGTGAAAGGTTATTTTTCACGCAGGGCCACCCAGCTGCTGAGAATGCCCACGAATACGAGGACCATCAGAAAAAGCAGCGTCTGATCGGCCGGCAGATAGTCCAGTTGCAGCCACAGGGGCGGGAAATGGAGCAGATCCTTCAGGCTGAGCTGGACCCCCTTGAGCATGAGCAGGGCCAGCACACCGCCCGCGAAACCGAGCAGCCCCCCGGAAACCAGCATGGGCAGTTGAATGTACCAGCGGGAGGCCCCCACCAGGCGCAGAATTTCCACTTCATTGCGGCGGTGCAGTTGGGAAAGCTTGATGGTGTTGCCCACCACCAAGGCCAGGACAAGTCCGAGAAACAGGATCAACGGCCAGATGACCTGGCTGCTGAAGCGGGCCCACCCCCTGGCCAGATCCAGTTGCAGCGGATTGAAGCTGACCTTCTCTACCCCTTGCAGGGCCTCCAGATAGGCATAGGTGGACTTGGCCCAGGTCTGCTGATCGTCGTCCCTGACTGCAAAAGTCAACAGCGCGGTGGCCGGTAGCGGGCTCTGGCCCTGCAGCCAGGAGAAATCGCCGGAAGCACCCAGGCGCTGCATGAGCAGATCCAGTCCCTGGTCTGCGGAGTAGGTTTTCATTTCCACGAGATGGTCCATGGTGCCCAGGGCGGTCTCCCACTGGGCCTGGATGATCTGCTGATCCGTTCCGGGATGCCAGTAGACCTGGAACTGGATTTCGCCCTGGGACCGTTTCAATTCCTGATCAAGATTGTGCAGGACCAGAAGGAACAGGCCGGCCAGAAAGGCCACCAGTGTCACGGCCGCCAGGGTCAGGACCTGAATCCAGGGATGATGGCGGATATCCGTCAGTCCCTGCAAAAAGAGCTTGCCGATGATCTGGAACACGTCAGGCTACTCCGTATCGGACAGAGCCCAGTTGGCCCAGGTAACGGAACCGTCCTCGAGATGCAGGATCTTGGCCGAGGGGAGGCAGGAGAGGATTTCCTGGTTATGGGTCGCCAAGACGATGGTGCTGCCATGGGCGTGAAACTGGAGGAAGATGCTCATCAGGCGCATGGCCAGCTCCCGGTCCAGATTGCCGGTGGGTTCATCCGCCAGCAGCAGCTGCGGCCCCACCACCACGGCCCGGGCCACGGCCACGCGCTGCTGCTCGCCTCCGGACAGTTCGGCACATGAATTCTGGGCCTTGGCTTCCAGGTCCAGTCCCCGCAAAACCGCCCGGACCCGGCGCTCGGTATGCGTCCGGGGCATGTTGCGCACTTCCAGGGCCAGAGCCACATTGGCGAAAACCGTCCGCTCGGGGAGAATCTTGAAGTCCTGAAAGACAACGCTCACCTCGCGCCGCAGCCGATGCACATTGCGCGAGGTGAGCTTCTGGAGGTCGAAGCCCGCCACCGTGGCCTGTCCGCGTTGGAGGGGAATGGCGCCATGCAGCAGGCGGAGCAGGGTCGTCTTGCCCGCGCCGCTGGGGCCGACCAGGAAGAGGAAGTCACCCTTGCACACATCCAGGGAGATGTTTTTCAGGGCCCAGTGGGTCCCGAAATTGTGAGACACATGACGCAGGGTGATCATATCCGCCGGAGAATCAACCGCATTTGGTATATCCGCATCCCGGGCATACAAAGCAGCCTTCCTGAAAGATCAAGGGCTTTTTACATTCCGGGCACTCCGGTGAGGACAGGGTGTCGGTCATTTCCGCCTTGCGGCCCTGAAGATAGCGGGTTTCCAGAACCCAGGACACCGCGTCCGGAATGGAAAGCAGAATGTCCTTTTTCTGAAAGACCGGATGCTCGCCGCCGATGCCCTTGAGCTGGCTGACGATATCCTCGACGCCGATCCCGGAGCGCAGAGCCAGTGATACCAGGCGGCCAATGGCCTCGGCCTTGGCCGTGATGGATCGTCCGGACTTGCCGATGGTGGTGAAAACCTCGAAGGGCCGCCCGTCGACCTCGTTGACCGTGAGGTAAAGAAATCCGTACCCGGTCTTGACCTTCTGGGTAAAGCCGTAGACCACGTCCGGACGTTCCCGGACCACCCGCTGCGCCTTTTCAGTCTCCTTGGGCTTGCCGCCGTCCCCGGTGCACAGCACCTGGGTGCTCTTGCAGCCGTCCCGGTAGACCGTGACGCCCTTGCAGCCCATTTCATAGGCCATCCAGTAGATCTGCCAGATGTCTTCCCGGCTGGCCTCGTGGGGCAGGTTCACGGTCTTGGAAACCGCATTGTCCGTGAATTTCTGAAATGCGGCCTGCATCTTCAGATGCCATGTGGGCTGGATGTCGTGGGCCGTGACAAAGACCTTGCGGACCGCTTCGGGAAGATAATCCAGGTGATGGATGGTCCCCTTGGCCGCGACTTCTTCCATCAGTTTCGGGCTGTAACACTGGGCCGCATGCAGCGCCTTCTCGAACCAGGGATTGGCTTCCAGCAGCCGTTCGCCGTCCATGACCTGACGCACGAAACTCAGGGCGAAGAGCGGCTCGACTCCGGAGGAGCAGCCGGCCAGGATGGACAGCGTGCCTGTTGGAGCAATGGTCGTGGTCGTGGCGTTGCGGAACGGGCCCTGCTTGTGTTCGGCGAACGTCGATTCCTCGAATCCGGGAAACGGACCGCGCTCCTCGGCCAGGGTCTTGGATGCGCTCTGGGCCTCGAACTGGATGAAGTGCATCACCTTTTCCGCAAGGTTCAAGGCTTCCTGACTGTTGTACGGAATGTTCAGGCGGAACAACATGTCGGCCCAGCCCATCACGCCCAGGCCGATCTTGCGGTTTTTCTGCACCGTTTCCGTGATCTTTTCCAGAGGATAGCGAGAGGCGTCGATCACGTTGTCCAGGAAACGAACCGCCAGATGAATGTCCCGCTTCAACTCATCCCAGAGAATGTCGTCCTTTCCGGAATTCTGGATGTACCTGGAAAGATTGATGGAACCCAGATTGCAAGCTTCGTACGGAAGCAGCGGCTGTTCGCCGCAGTTGTGAACCATGAATCCATTGGCATCAAATGCATGCACCTGGGGCACCGTCACATCGAACACCGGCTGCTCGCCTATCAGAGAAAGCGAATCAACCGTGGCCAGAAAGCGTTCGCGATTCATGTTGCGCCGGTAACTCCCGAGCAGGGTTTTCAAACGGCTCTGTTTTCGGGTGTCGCGAAACCCGATGATGTCGGCGAACCGTTCCAGGTTCTCGGCACTGATGACTAGTTCATGCTGCGGCAGAATCGGATATGATATCTGCCCTCCCTTGCCGTCGGGCAATATTTTATGCCCCGCCGGGCGTCGGTTTTCATAAATGGTGCTTGCGATTCCCAGCCGCAGCAGCATGCGCTGCACGACCCGCAAACGCTGCATGTCGCTCTGGGAGAGCCGAATACTGACCCCTTTGACCTGATTGCCCTGAATCGATCCGTCCGCATCGAACACCCCGCCCAGAAAACCCTTGTAGAATTCAGAAGACGTTTGTTCCAGTTTTTCCGTCAGCGGCTTGCAGCCTGGGGACATTCCGAGCGCAAAGGCAGTGTCTCGGATGGAACTGAGGCTGAGGCGATATTCGCTCCGGCCGGCAACAGGATGCCAGCCCTGAAAATCACTGCGATGGGGCAGTGTTCGAGCACAATCGAGGGCCGCGGTCATCACGCCGGTGATCCCGCATGGTTCGCAGGAACCGTTCACCGCCTGGGGCTGGGTCCAGACGGACAACACGACCTTGTCCGATTTCAACGTGCCGTCGCCGACCAGCAGGCCCAGGAGGTAGCCCTCGGCTTGGCCGTATGCCCCCGGCCAGCCCGCCAGCCGACGATGGTCGTGCAGCACGATCTTGTCGCCGGAAACAAGGTTTTTGGCGGGGGTCCACTGCGGGTTCAATGCGTATCTGGTCGGCGATGCAGCCAGAAGAACAGGATGGTCCTCCGTCAGCAGCAGACTGTATCCCTCTTTGGTCTGCAGGCGGTAAACCGGTTTCACTCCCGTGGAAAAAAATCCTTGACCCGTGCTGGGGTAAACCTGTCCGTTCACAATCAGGTTCACGGGTTGATGCAGCAGATCCCGGACCTGGCGAGGTCCGGCGTCCGTGAGGACAAAGGTGTCTCCTGTAACGCAAGGGTTCGTACTCTCAATTTCACCCTGGCTGGGGGTGGGATTGTCGCGGTTGATGCGGTCCAGGAAGATGATCCCGGGATCGCCGCTTTCCCAGGCTTTTTGGACCAGGAGGCCGAAGACCTCTCTGGCCTTGAGTCGTTCCTTGACCTGCCCTGTATGGGGCGCGATCAGATCATATTCCTCGTCCTTTTCAACGGCCTGCATGAAAACTTCAGTCAGTCCTACGGAAAGGTTGAAATTGTTCAGGTCGCCTTCCCGCTCCTTGGCCCGGATGAATTCCAGGATGTCCGGGTGGTCCACCCGGAGGATGCCCATGTTCGCGCCGCGCCGCGTCCCGCCTTGTTTCACCTGTTCCGTGGCCGTATTGAAAATCCGCAAGAAGGAAATCGGGCCGGAAGCGATGCCGCCGGTGGAGCCGACGCGGCTTTTCTGGGGCCGGAGGCGGGAGAAGGAAAACCCGGTTCCGCCGCCGGACTTGTGGATCAGGGCGGCGTACTTGATGGCGTCGAAAATATCCTCCATGGAATCGCCCACGGGCAGCACGAAGCAGGCAGCCAACTGGCCGAGATCCGTGCCCGCGTTCATCAGGGTGGGTGAATTGGGCAGAAAGCGGTAGGTGATCATCAGATCATAAAAATGGCGGGCCAGCTCTTCCACGGAGTAGGATGAATCGGCATATTTGGCCTCTTCGGAAGCAATGGCCGCGGCCACGCGCCAATAGAGCTGCCGCGGCGTTTCCAGAACTTCACCCTGAGGGCCCTTGCGCAGATAGCGCTTGGTCAAAACCACTTCTGCATTGGGCGGCAGAACTGGATCCGGAAGGTTTGCGGGCATATCAGGCAAAGTGGACAATTCAATGGACGACGTCACGAAAAGCTCCTCTAAAAAAAACAATATGTTAATCTGGTCATGGTTCCTGGCGATCCCAGCAGGTTCACTTGGCCGGGCATCCTGTCATGAGTCCGGAGAACTGGCAACAGGCGATCAGGGTAGCCATAAGCCTGCCGTGCATTCCACCATCTCTCATCATTTGAAGGGGCGCCCCATGTGGGTGAACGCCGTCTGTGGGGTAGCCGGCTCATGTGCAAAAACCAAGGGCAAACGCAAGATTTGCACCTTACTGCATGACCCAAGCGCCCTGTTCTACCTTGACGATGATCAGTGAATCAGTGTCCAGGCCGTTATGATCTTCCTCGGACAGGGTGAAAATTCCGCTGACCCCGACAAATTCTGAAGTTTGGCGCAGGGCGTCGCGGATCGCGGTGGGGTCGCTGGGGCCAACCTTGCGCAGGGCTTCGGCCAGAAGCATGATCGCGTCCCAGGCGTATCCGGAATGGGTGTTCATGGGGTACTGACGTTCGATCTGGTAGACGTCCTTGTACAGGCGGATGAACTCCATGACCACGGCCTTCTGGGGATCGTCGTCGGGCAGTTGGTCCGCGGCCATGAGCTTGGTTGAAGGCATGTAGGTTCCCTCTGCCGCATCTCCAGCCAGCTCCAGATACTTGGGATCGGGAATGCCGTGGCAGTGCATCAGGGGAATGGTCAGTCCCAGCTGCTGGACATTCTTGCTGACCAGAGCGGCAGCCGGACCGATGGTCCAGCAGATGATGAACTCCGGATTGGTAGCCCGGATTTTGACCAACTGGGTGGTCATGTCCGTATCCGTGGGGGCGAATTGTTCATTGGCCGTAATGGTGATGCCGTAATCTTCAGCCAGGCTGATCAGCCAGGACAGGCCGTCCCTGCCGAAGCCGTCGCTGGCCGTGAGCAGCCCGACCCGGGTCACGCCGCGGCTTTGCAGGTATTCATAGACTCGGCTCACGGCCACGGAAGATCGTTGCGGGCTCTTGAAGATCCAATCAAAAGGACCGAAACGGTCGCCCATGATCACCGGATCGCCGCCCACGGTCATCACAGTCGGTACCCGTCTCTGATGCAGATATGCCTTCACGGCCATGCCGGTGTCCGTGCGGGTGGGTCCCACCAGGGCCGTGACCTTTTCCCGCTCCACCAGTCTCCGAGCCGCCAGCAGGGCTTTCTGAGGATCGCTCTCCGTGTCCGCCACCACCAACTCCAGCGGGCTGCCATTGATGCCGCCGTCCTTGTTGATCTGCTCAACCACCATTTCAGCCACCAGCTTGGTGGGCGTGCCGATAAATGCGGCCGGCCCGGACAACGCGAAAAACGCCCCGATCTTGATGGGCTCGGCACTGAGGGCGGAACCCGGAAGAGCGATCAGGGCCACGAGCAGAAAGGCAACCAGTTGTTTTTTCATACTTCAGTTCCTCCAGCTAAATGTAAGTCACACCGAAACAAGTCGCACCCGGGCCACATGTCCAACAGGGAAAACTGCTTGAGATGGATTAACCCTTCAACATGACCATGTCTTGCAGGAGTCGGCCCGATCGAGTGGCTGCGAGAGATGGAAAGGCAACGGGGCTACTGGCCGAAATGATCAAAACCCAGAAACTGAAGCCTTTCGTCCCTGAGCATGATTCCCGGGGTCGAGGTCACATCGCCAAGTCGCCGGGCATTGGGTACAACGGTTTGCAAAGCTTTCCAATCATCCGCGGCAACGGCGCCGAGAAGCGCATAGTCCTCGCCTCCCAGCAGCGCCCACTCCATAGCGTCGATTTCTTTATCGACGGCGAAACCGCGTAATTCAGGATGCAAGTCATGTTCAGTCAGTATGATGCGGCAGCCCAGCCGCGGGCCGAGAAACCGCGGCAGATCCCGGGCCAGGCCGTCGGAAACGTCCATCAGGCCGCGGATTGATCGCATGGCTCCCAGGGTGCAGGCCTCCGCCACATGCATGGCGGGTCGGAGATGGGCTTGAATTGCTTGTGGGTACAGGGCCTGTGAGCGTGGGTTCTCTTTTCCGAATTCATTGTGCTGAGCTTGGCCTTTTCCGCTTTGATCCAGACTTCCTTCCAACTGAGTCAAGCCCAGACGGGCCAAACCAACATCTCCGACAATGAAAAGCACGTCTCCGGGCAGTGCCTGGGCCCGTTGCAGGTACCGACCGCCGGAAACCCGTTCTCCCCAGATGGTGATGGCCGCTCCCAGACAAGAGGCTCGGGACAGATCGCCTCCGGCAAGCACAAGGTCGTGCTCCTCGGCCAACTCTGCCATGCCCTGAAAGAATTCGCTCCAGTACGCGTCGTCAACTCCCCCCGGAATCATGAGATTCAGAACGAAAGCAGTCGGCCTGGCGCCCATGGCGGCAATGTCGCTGATGTTCACGGCCAGGGCCTTGTACCCAAAATCCCCGGCGCTGAAATATTCACCGCGAAAGTGCACGTCCTGCAGGAACAGGTCGGAGGAAACGCACAGGGAATCGGTGCAGAAAAAAACAGCACAGTCGTCGCCACGGCCCAAAAGCAGCCCTTCCTGCCTTGGAAAACAGCGATTGATGAGAGCCAGAAAGGCATCTTCGGATTGCAAATTCGATGTTTTGGGAGTCTGATTCTTCATGAAGCTGATGGAAGACTTCCAGAAAAGGCATTTAATTCAAGGAATTGTATCGCAGTCGCTCATTCAGCGGGGACGACAACGGTAGCGCAAGTGCGTTTGTCTTTTCGCTTGAACCGCGAGAAAAAGCAAATGGATTTCTCTTGACTCGGAAAATCTTCACCGAATGAAGAGGGTACTGTAAAAAGTACGTGGGTTGAAACCACTCATTGTAAACTTCCGACATCATGATGATTTTGCTGACCACAAACAACTGATCACTGTCCCTGCTTGGTGCAAAAAGACTTTTTGCACCAAGCAGGGGGGAGAGTTTGGAACTGAGCGTGTGCTGAGGGATCACGCTCTCCCTACCAATAATGTTTGAAGAAATTTGCATCGTCGTGATACGGTTGCACCTTGGACTCTATGGAGGCCATTTCCTGCCTGGAAAACGGTTCGAATTCCTTGGCTATTCGAACGTTTTCCTCAAGCTGCTCAAGGTTGGAGATTCCCACGATGGCGGTACTCACGGGAAAACTGAGGACATACCCCAATGCTTCGCGCATGGAATTCAGTCCGTCTGACCGGAAAATTCGATTCACCGCGGTTACCTTCATGGCTATGATGCCCATCTGTTTTTCTTCGGCCTTTCGCAAGAGATCCTTCTGAAAAGGCTTGAAATGAATATCCCCGGCGTTGAGGCTCAGGAGAACGGCGTCAAAATCGTATAATCCCAGGGCATGCAGCAGCACCTCCGGATCCCGGTGGCCGGTGATGCCGATATGGCGGATCACCTTTTCGGAGCGCAGCCGCTCCATGGCTCGGAGGGCGCCCTGCTTGCCCAGGGCCATGTCGACATCATCCATGATCCGCACGTTATGGATTTGATACAAATCCAGATAGTCCGTCTGCAGTCTCTCGAGACTTTGCTCCACAAGCCGCATGGTTCCGTCGTAGCCACGGTCATGGGTTTTGGAGGCCAGAAACACCTCGCTGCGCCTGCGCGCCATGACCTTGCCGATATTGGCTTCGCTGCCTCCCGCACCGTAAGTCGGTGCGGTGTCAATGTAGTTGACCCCAAGGTCCAGGGCGCGATCAATCAGGGCAACGGCTTCGTATTGATTCCCCCTTCGCTCCAGAGCCGACTCCCCACCCAGACTGAACACTGAAACTTCAAACCCGGTTGTTCCCAGCTTCCGCCTGGGCATTGTGGCCGAAGGCATCTTTGCCGCGGATATTCCTGAACGATCAGTTGAGATGAGACTGGAAAGCCCCAGTCCGGCAGCCGCTCCCACTGTGCTCCGCAAAAATTTTCTGCGATTCATTATTCCGGACATACGCACCTCCATGCACTTTGAGCTTAATTATCGAGCCGGTTTTTTGGCTCAATATCACTTGGTCGCCGATAATTTATGCTGAGTTGATAATGGAAGAGTTGCTGTCAGCAGGCTCAGAGTCAACCCCTTCCAGCCAAAACCTGCTGTCCCCAGTGTATTCTGCTCAACAATATAAACAGATGTTGCGCATAATCCCGGTCCTTTCATCAATTACGTGCTTCCATAAAGCCGGATACAGGAACGCCCTCATTTTCATGAGCGTGAAGATTGATGATGGTAAAAACGAAAGAGGGGGTCGATCGTGCATCAACGATGGATGGGCGAAAGGCTTTTCGGGTATCTTGTACCCACTCATCAATATCAAACTGAGGAGGTTTTTTTATGAAAACTTTGATCATCAGCATGATCGCCGGCTTGTTGTATCTCAATCCTGCATTTGCACAGACCCAGGACACTGGCCCCATGCCCGGTCAGCCCGGGCAAGACACGGGTATCCATAGCGATCGTACCGGACCCGCCGGCTCGAATGATGGGATTTGGACTCCCGGAGAACAAAGAGAAATTGATCGAAACCGATCAAAACCTGATTTGGAGAGAGACACCAGGGACCAAATGAGCCCTGCTCCGGGGGAAGGAATGAACTATAACCAGCAGCCCCAGCCGCGTGACGCACATGAGCAACAAGAGCACGCAACGGATGCGACTCGTCCGCACCAGATAACCGAAATTGAGCCCCAAGAGGGGTTCGATCGGGTAACGCCCGACAAGATCAACCAGGACGAACTCCGAAACGCTGTTGTTTATGATGACAACCATGAAAACGTGGGCCGGATTGATCAGGTTCTGGTCAACCCCGATGGCGAAGTCGAGCGCGTGGTTGTGGATGTCGGTGGATTTCTTGGAATCGATGCGCACAGCGTGGCCTTCGACATAGCAGACGTGGATATCCACAAGGATGAGGAAAAGGATGAATTGCGCGTCTACATTCCCATGATCGAAGAATTGCGGACTCAGCAGGAAGAAAGAGACAATTAGCCGTTGTGCTCAGCCACATCTGTAGTTCGGGTGCTGAACGTAAAGATTGTTAAACTTTTTTTGTCACCATTATCAACCCAGGGAGGGTTCTCATGAAAGCTTTAGCCATCAGCATTATCGCCGGCTTGTTGTATTTGAATCCAGCATTTGCTCAAACCCAGGACACCGATCGCACGACCCGTCAAACCCAAGAAGACAGGGGCATTCAGAGCGACCGTACCGGTCCCGCTGGCCAGGATGACGGGATGTGGACTCCGGGTGAACAGAGGGAAATTGATCGGAACCGTGCAACTCCAGACCTGGGCAGGGATGCCGAGGATCACACCGGGGAAGCAGCTCAGCCAGAAATGAACAGGGAGCAGCGACAAACTGACCAGGACGGTCGGCAGACCTACGGCGATCAGCAAGAGCAGCGGATGAACGAAACAAATCGTCGTACTGCTCCGGACGAAGGCATGAACAATGATCAGCAAGTCCGACCGCGCGACGCTCATGAACAAGAACAACCCACCACGGATCCGACTCGTCCGCATCGGACCAGACAGGACGTGGAGCCGCAAGAGGGCTACGCGCGGGTTTCGCCTGACCTGATCAGCGTGGACGATTTGCAGAATGCCGATGTTTATGACAGCAATCACGAAAACGTGGGCAATGTGGATCAGGTCCTGATCACGCCTCAAGGCGACATCGAACAAGTGGTCGTGGATGTCGGCGGCTTTCTCGGCATCGGTGCGCACAGCGTGGCCATTGACATAGACGAGGTGGAAATCCACAGGGGTGAAGGGGATGATTTGCGCGTCTATGTTCCCATGACCGAGCAGGAACTGGAAGCCATGCCTGAATACCAGGAAGGCAACGGCATCTGGTAGCAGTCAGCATAACCAAGCAGCAAAGCCGTCCAGGTGCGGAGCAATCCCGCGCCTGGACGGCTTTTTTACGTCCTGCGCCCAACGCTAAGACCGTAATTCCAGCGAGCGCGAAATACCAAAACTTGCCGCACTTAGGTGCGGTGCTCCCAGGGATGAATGGGATGCGCTCACCACCACCAGGGCGAATAAAACGGGTGCCGCCGGTAGGGGAAAAAAGCGGGATGTCCGCGATGCCTTCCGTACCAGGGGTCCCAGAAAGGACCGTAGAACGGATCATAATATGGATCATGGCGAGGCTGCGGTCTCTCTGACCAGAGTTGGATTTCCAGGGCCTCGATATAGGGATACCGGTATTCCAGATTACCCATATCACCGACCATTTGGCCGATAACTCGCCCTGCCACGGTCACCCTGCGCCCTTTGCGATAGATTTCCGGCTCCAGCACCGTGGGGTGATAGACCATGAAGCGACCGCCCGAAATGTCCAAATCCACAGGCTCGCCCAGGTGATTGGTCCTGGTCTGGTAGACTTCCAGCAAGGAGCCCTCGTCGGAGTGCAGAACCTGGACGATGACGCCGCCGAGAACGACAACTTTCCCTTGATGAGCTTGCGGGTGTTGTCGCAGTTCAGCAAACGTCAGATTCCGGTCCGCCATGTTCAGCAAGGCGGGGGAAACGGCATGCGTACACCCTCCCAAAAAAGCGAAAGCCAATATCGACAGCACAACCACTATCCGCATGACTCACCTCCTCATCCTTCCCTGAGGATGAAAGTGTCTTTGCAGTCCACAGTTATAGGCCAATGCCGATTCCCAGGCCGAAATGGAGCCGGCTCCTGCCTGGAACATTCTGGTCCAGAGGCCATAGATGCAGTTCCTCGCCGGAAATAACCGGGTAAAGATAGGAGGTCTGTTGCAGGGGACGTTGTTCTCCGCCGATCACGGCCCCCAGCACGGTGATCCATCTCCCGGGAGAGTAAATCGCCGGATCGAGAAATTGCGGCATTCGCGCCAGAAATCGTTCACCGGAGGGGCGGCGATGGTTGGGCCTGTTTGTGAAGCCGAGTTCATGGTGCAAAACCACAAGTTCCGTATGGTCGGCGAAGTTCTCCACGGCAATGATGGCACCTCCCAACAGGACGGTGCGTCCCACATGCATCTGCGGATTTGCTCGCAGTTGCTGAATGTTGATATCCGCATCCACGGCGCGTAGTCCTTCCCTGGTGAAGGTGGGGGCGCAACCGGAAAGCATGAGGAGAGAAGAGATCAGGAGCAGGGCAATGAAAGATGAAGCAGGCTTCATGGCTGCTACCTCCAGAAATGCCGCCATCACGGAAAACAGTCGCAAGGTTGAAAGTTGCACATGACGGGCTTTCGAATTGTCCCGGCTTGATCGTTCGGAGAGCATGGCAGGCTGCTTGGAACCGATCGGGATCAACGGCTGATGCCAAGCGCTTGTCGCGCAGGAATGAAAAAACCAGGAATGGGATGCGAGGCGGCCGTGCTGGCGCCGCCTCGATTGCAGTTCTGAATTAAGTATTTCTCAGGAGGGGGAAGTCAATCGGAAAGGGAACGTGGACTGGGCGTCGGTAGAACCGGGATGCCGGTTCAGTTGACCGGGCGAGCGAGAAAGTCCTGGTATGTCATGACCAGACCTTCGCGCAGGCTGAGACTCGGCTGCCAGCCCATGGCATTCATCTTGGCCACGTCCAGCAGTTTGCGCGGCGTGCCGTCAGGTTTGTCGGTATCCCAGACAATCTCGCCTGTGTAGCCCACGACCTCACGCACCAGCTCCGCCAGTTCACGGATGGTCTGGTCAATGCCGGAGCCTACATTGATTAACGGCACATTTGCCGGATCCAGCAAGGCGTCCTCGCCTGACTCCTCCAGGCGCATCAGGTGCATGCAGCCCCGAGCCAGGTCGTCAACGTGCAGGAATTCGCGCCGGGGGCTGCCGGTGCCCCAGAGCACTACCTGCCCGGAGCCGGCAGCCTTGGCTTCGTGAAACTTGCGGATCATGGCCGGAATCACGTGGCTGCCGGTCAGATCGTAATTGTCGTTGGGTCCGTACAGATTCGTGGGCATCACCGCCAAATAGCGGGTGCCGTATTCCCGGTTGTAGGCCCAGCACATCTCAATGCCCGCGATCTTGGCAACGGCATAGGGCCTGTTGGTGGGCTCCAGCGGTCCGGTGAGCAGATACTCCTCCTTCATGGGCTGGGGGCATTCCCGTGGATAGATGCACGATGATCCCAGAAACAGCAGGCGTTGCACGCCGTGTTGCCAGGCCGCGTGGATCACGTTGGTCTGGATGGCCAGATTGATGTGGATGAACTGGGCCGGATAGGTATTGTTGGCCATAATGCCGCCAACTTTGGCCGCGGCCAGAAAGACGTATTCCGGACGTTCGCGCTGGAAGAATTCCCGCACCGCAGCCTGATCCGTCAGATCCAGCTCAGCACTGGTCCGCTTGAGAATCCGGGAGTAACCCTCGCCTTCCAGGGCCCGTACCAGGGCCGATCCCACCAGCCCACGGTGGCCGGCAACGTAGATGGGTGCATTTTTGTTCATGGTAGTTGTTCCAGATCCGGGTGACGGTGCAAGACAAAAAATGGGTCACTCTCCCGTAGCAGGATCGACGGCATCGCGAAACCCGTGTTCAAATTCCGGTGCATAAAGACGCGAGGATACGGATTGCTCCTGTCCCGGCAGAACAAGAAAAACCGTCTGCCGCTTCCAGTGGTTCTTTGCCTCGGTTGCGGCCAGTTTGTCCAGAGTCAGGCGCTCAATCCGCTCTTCAGGCCAGCCGACCCGATGCGCCGCAATGACCATCGTGTCCGGCGGATAGCCGCCCTGCAGCAATTCATTGGCCATGTCCAAGTGGCTGGGGCCGCTGAGATAGACAGCCAGGGCCGCCCGGTGCACGGCCAGACCACGCAAACGTTCGCGTTCCGGCACGGTCGTGCGCCCGCCCATTCGCGTCAGAATCAGCGTCTGGCAGGTCTGCGGAATGCTGAACGAAACCTTTGCCGCGGCCGCCGCGGCCATGGCCGCGGTGACGCCCGGAACCACGGCGTAGCTGATCCCCTCCGCCTCCAGCAAGCGGGCCTGTTCGCGAACAGCCCCGTAAAGACCGGGGTCGCCGGTGTGCAGCCGGACCACGCGCCTGCCGGAACGGACCGCGCTCCGAATCAGGTTGTGGGTCTGTTCCAGGGTCAGTCCGGCGGAGTCGTGAATTTCTGCTCCAGGCTTGGCCTGCCACAGCATGGTCCGGGGCACCAGCGAGCCGGCATAGATGATCAGATCCGCCTCGCGGATGAGGCGCTGAGCCTTGACGGTCAGCAGTTCCGGGTCGCCAGGGCCGGCGCCGACGAAATGGATGAGGGGGTGGTGATGATCGTTCATGGTGCTTCGTTTCCCGGTTTGCGGCCGCGAACAAGGAAGACCGGATTCTGAGCCTGCAGGCGATGCCCGCCGGCCAGCGGCACGGCAAGGCTGGCCTGGACCTGCAGTATTTCCAAAGGCCAGCCCAGGTGCTCCAGATGGTTTCTGATCCGATCAAGGCTGTGCAGGAGAACTGCCGCGGCCACGAGACGCCCACCGGGTCTCAGGCGTGAACAAGCCACCTCCAGGATGGACGTGCCGCCGGACAGGCCTCCGCCGATAAAGATGCGATCCGGAACCGGCAACCCGTCCAGGCAAGCCGGCATCCGGTCCTGAACCACCTGCACCCAGAAGGCATAGGTCAGGCGGATGTTCTCCCGAATCATGGCCGCTCTTTCCGGATCCTTCTCCACGGCCACAACGCCGCCTTGGGGCAGCAGCAACCCGGCCTCAATCCCCACGGAGCCGCATCCGGCTCCGAGATCCCAAAGCAGATTGTCCGGCTGCAACGCCAAGGCCGCGATCACCGCGGCGCGAACCGTCCGCTTGGTGATCAGCCCCTGCTGATGGATGTAGGCTTCTTCATCCATGCCCAGGCAAATTCGCAACTCCGGCTCCGCGGTACGTTCCAGAAGAACCAGATTCAAGGGTGAAAACTCAAGTTCCCGGGCCTGCTCCAGAGAGTATTGCCCCCAGCATTGTTCAGGCGTACCCAGGTCTTCAAAAACCCACATTCGAAAATTATCACCGTCGCGCTCCAGGACCATTGTCGCGACGGCTGCCGGTGTATTGCGGTCGTCGGTGTACACGGCAACATGTGGATGACGGGCCAGAGCGGCAAAAAGCAACGTTGCTCCATTTCGGCCATGCAGGGAGACCGCGGCGATATTCTGCCATGCCAGGCCCAACAGGGAAGCCGCGGCCTGGAGCGTGGTGGTTCCGGGATAAAGCCGCACCCGCTCAGGGCCCAGCCGTTGCACCAAAAGCGGACCTATGCCGAAGAAACAAGGATCTCCGCCAACCAGCACCACGACCCGAGGACCATGATTGACCACGATCCGTTCCAGTTCATCCAACACCTGGACCAAGGGGGCCTTCAAGTTGATTCGCCGACCCTGGTAGTCGGGAAATGCCTCATGCAGCCGTTTCCCGGCCACAAGCAACTCCGCGGAGCTGATCAGCTCCATGCATGATGTGGAAATCTCTCGAACCGACTGCCCCAGTCCAATCACATGGACAAGGCCGTTTTCAGCTGAGAGTAAATCCTGATAAGTATTGTTGAGGCACATCGGGTGAACTTGGGGTTGCACGAGGGCGGGATGCTGAATATGACAACCTTTTTTTAACGACACGTACATCATTGGTCCGGCCGGATTCTCGAAGAAGAGTAACCGGCCGGCGTCCGTTCAATCAGATCGCTGCCGCGGTCATGCATACCAAAGGTAACAAACATGAGCAAAGAAAACGTCGGTGTCAGAATTCGGATATTGCGCGAAGAACGTGAGCTGAGCCTGGAAGACCTGGCCGAACGCAGTGGCCTGGCCGCGGATTTTATTGCCAGGATGGAAGATTCGGGAAACCCTCCGTCCCTCGGGCCGCTTTTGAAAATCGCCCGGAGCCTGGGCGTGCGCCTGGGGACATTTCTGGATGATCACGTCAGTCATGACCCCCTGATTGTCCGTCTTGAAGAGCGCCAGGCCGGCCTGAACATGCATCACGATCACGGCGGCCCCGTGGCCCTGCGCTTCTTTCCCCTTGGCCAGGGCAAGACCGACCGACACATGGAACCGTTCTTCATTCAGGTTCTTCCCGAGTCCTCCACGGAAAAAAAGCTGTCCTTTCACGAGGGCGAGGAATTCATCATCGTGGCCTCAGGTGAAATCGAGATCCTTTACGGCCAGGAAACCTATCGCTTGAAGGCTGGAGACTCGGTATACTACAATTCCGCGGTGCCGCATCACCTGGGAACGGCAGGTCCGGACCCCGCTGAAATCTACGCCGTGCTCTATATCCCGGAGTAGCGGTCTGCTGAAGGGTTTGGTCGGTTCACCCACCGACCGGTTGTCAATAGTCGGATCAATGCGAAGGAGCTCTTGTGGACGATTCCATTCTTCGAGAAATAACTCTGGGCCAACTCCTGGACGAGGCCGTCAGGAACCATCCGGATAATGACGCCGTGGTCTATGTGGACCGCGGCTTTCGCCTGACCTATCAAGAATTCGGCGAGGTGGTCGACCAGCTGGCCAAGGGACTGATGCACCTTGGCGTTCGTCGCGGCGAAAAGGTAGCCGTCTGGGCCACCAACGTGCCCTACTGGGTGGCGCTGCAGTTCGCCACGGCCAAGATCGGCGCGGTGCTGCTGACCGTGAACACCAACTACAAAACCAATGAACTGGCTTACATTCTTGAACAGTCCGAGGCCGAGAACATTTTCCTGATCGACGGTTTCCGGGATACGGATTACGTAGCTACCATTAATGAACTGGTCCCGGAACTGCGCACCATGCCCCGCGGTCACCTGAAAAGCGCGCGCTTTCCAAACCTGAAGCGCGTTCTTTTCCTGGGCCCGGAAAAGCATCGCGGCATGTACTCCATTCCGGAGCTGCTCGCCCTGGGGCACATGACGCCGCAATCCGATTACCAGGCCCGGCAGGACTCCTTGAGCCCCCACGACGTTGTGAACATGCAGTACACTTCCGGCACCACGGGTTTTCCCAAAGGGGTGATGCTGACGCACTACAATATCGCCAACAACGGCTACTGGATCGGCGAGAACCAGCTTTTCACCCACAAGGACCGGATCTGCCTGCCCGTGCCCCTGTTCCACTGTTTCGGATGCGTGCTCGGCGTGCTGGCAGCGGTCAGCCACGGCAGCACCCTGGTCATTCTGGAGGGATTCAACCCGGTGCACGTCATGGCCTCGGTGGAGCAGGAGCGCTGCACCGCCCTCTACGGCGTGCCGACCATGTTCATCGCCGTGCTGGAGCACCGCCTGTTTCCCAAGTTCGATTTCAGCTCCCTGCGCACCGGAATCATGGCCGGATCGCCCTGTCCGGTCCGCGTGATGCGCCAGGTCATGGAAAAGATGTACATGAACGACATCACCATCTGCTACGGCCTGACCGAAACATCGCCGGTGATGACCCAGACCAGGGTGGACGACGATATCAACCGCCGGGTGGCCAGCGTGGGCCGGGCCATGCCGGCCATTGAAGTCCGCGTGGTGGATCCGGATACCAATGAGCCCGTGCCGAGCGGCGTCCAGGGCGAAGTCTGCTGCCGGGGCTACAATGTGATGAAGGGCTACTACAACATGCCCGAAGCCACGGCCCAGACCATTGACGCGGACGGATGGCTGCACTCGGGAGACCTGGGCGTGATGGACGAGGATGGCTATCTGGCCATCACCGGACGCATCAAGGACATGATCATCCGGGGCGGGGAAAACATTTATCCGCGGGAGATCGAAGAGTTCCTGTACACCATGGAGGGCGTCTCGGACGTCCAGGTGGTGGGCGTGGCCAGTCGCAAGTACGGCGAGGAGGTGGGCGCCTTCATCATTCCCAAACCCGGCGTCACCTTGACCCCGGAAGAGGTCCGCGACTTCTGCCGCGGCAAGATCGCCCGCTACAAGACGCCGCGCTACGTGGCCCTCGTGGATTCCTACCCCATGACCGCCAGCGGCAAGATCCAGAAATACAAGCTGCGCGAAATGGCCGCCAAGCTGTTCCCCGAAGCCATGCGCTGACCCCGCGCGGTTCGCCGCACACCCTTGCCCTGGTTCCGCTCCACCCCAGTGAACCATACACTGTGGTGCGGTGGTCCCAGGGCACAAAAAAAGCCGCCCTGATGGGCGGCTTAAATGCCTGATAATGGCGGAGAGGGTGGGATTTGAACCCACGGTACGGGGTTAGCGTACACACGATTTCCAATCGTGCTCCTTCGGCCGCTCGGACACCTCTCCACGCGAAACGCTGATACTTAAGGTAATATTTTTGAATTTGCAAGCAAATTTTCACTGGGATATTTTACCGATGTGGGGGATAGAAAGCATAGCTTCTCGGTATACAGAAACTCTCAGCGAAAGCGCTTATTATACTCCAAGGATTTTCCTTCAGATAAGGTAGGCTCAAAGTACCTGAGTTAGTCGCCTAACCGTTTTTGCTTTTCCCCTTGCCTTGCGGCTTCTTCTCTTTCTGCTCTCCAGGTTGCGGACCGCAACCCTTGGCCGGGCCTCAGCCGGAAAAACCGCCGCCGCGGCGCATGATGTACGCAAAAATGAACACTACAAGGATGATGATTATCGGAGATAGGATTGATTCCATGGACCCTCCTGAGAGACGTCGGTTCGGGATTCTCTGGCGTACTCCAGATAGTCATTGAGTATAATCACGGCGGATTGCCGGTCCAGCACCGGACGCAGCTTTCGGCCGCGGCGTCCACATTGCCGCAATTGGGATTCAGCTTCCCGCGAACTGAACGCTTCGTTTTGAAAATATACCGGGACCGTGGTGCGCCGTTGCAGGCTCTGGGCGAAATTGCGAACCTGGCGTGTCGTCTCGGTATCTTCTCCGCTCAGGGATTGGGGCAAGCCAAGCACCACTGCCCCAACGTCCTCCTTGGTGATGATCGCCAGCAGATCGGAAAAAAGCCGATCCCGGGTGGTTTTTTCCAGGGTTGCATACGGGTGGGCCAGAAGCCCCAGGCCGTCGCTCAATGCCAGGCCCACCCGTTTCGTGCCGTAGTCGATGCCCAACAGGCGCATTCATTTTCCCTTGAAATCCTTAAATCCTGGCGACTCCGCTGTCCCGTGCGGCCTGCTCGACGCGCTCGGCCACGGCGTCGGCCACGCCGGGATGGAATGCGCTGGGGATGATGATGCCCTGAGCCAGTTCTTCATCGTCCACGCAGTCCGCAATGGCCTGGGCCGCGGCGAGCTTCATGGCCTCGTTGATGTCCGAAGCGCGGCAGTCCAGCGCCCCGCGGAAAATGCCGGGGAAGCAGAGCACGTTGTTGATCTGGTTCGGATAGTCGGAACGTCCGGTGGCGATCAGGCAGTCCAGGTCGGCGATTTCCTCGGGCAGGATCTCGGGAATGGGGTTGGCCATGGCGAAAATGATCGACTTGGGCGCCATCTTCAGGACATCCTCCCGCTTCAGGGTGCCGGGCCCGGAAAGGCCGATAAAAATGTCCGCCCCCTGGATCACCTCGCTCAAGGAACCTTGTTCATTATTCGGGTTGAAGAGCTGGGAGCATTCTTCCTTGACGGAATTCATGCCCTGGGTGCGCCCGCGGTAGATCGCGCCGGCGCGGTCGCAGGGCACGATGTTCCTGATCCCGGCTTGGGCAAAAATCTTGGCGCAGGCCACGCCCGCTGCTCCAAAACCGTTGATCACCATCTTCAGGTCCTCGATTTTCTTCCCGGTCAACTTCAACGAGTTGAGCAGCGCGGCCAAGGCGACCACGGCCGTGCCGTGCTGATCGTCGTGAAACACCGGAATGTCCAGACGCTTTTTCAACTCCTGTTCCACCTGGAAGCAGGCCGGCGCGGCAATGTCTTCCAGATTGATGCCGCCAAAGGAAGGAGCGACTTTTTCCACGAAGTCGATCAACTCCTCCGGCGTCTTCGTTTTTACGCATAGCGGGAACGCGTCCACCCTGCCGAAGGCCTTGAAGAGAACGGCCTTGCCCTCCATCACGGGCATGGCCGCCAGGGGTCCGATGTTGCCGAGACCGAGTACGGCGGTGCCGTCGGAAACAACGGCCACGCAGTTCTGGCGGATGGTCAAATCAAAGGCCCGCTCCGGATTCTTGTGAATCTCCTGGCATACTCTGGCCACGCCAGGAGTATAGGCCATGGCCAGTTCGTCGGCATTATCCACGGAGGATGTGGGAGCGATTTCCAGCTTGCCTCCGTCATGGATGGCCATGGTCGTGTCCGTGGCCCAGGATTCCAGCACGCCTGGCAGGTCCTGCAGGGCGGCAACCACCTTTTCCCCATGCTCCACGGAGGTAGCATAGAACTCCAGGGTGATTTCTTCGGTCTCCATGTTGTCGCCCATGCGGAAAAACTGGATCAGTCGGGCGCCCTCCCGGCCCAGGACCTCCAGCAGTCGAATGCGGTTCTCCTGCGTTTTTTCCAGTCGGATGTCCATGGTAAAGCTGTAACTTGCCGAAAAATGCGTGCTCATCGATGATCGCTCCTCAGTGGTTTCTGGTTCAATGCCGCTCTGAAAGAATGCCTTTCGTTCTGCTCAAAAAATCCGCGAAAAGTCTCTGCCTGAAAGAAACTTCATCAAGTTCTGGTTTCACGCTGGGCAAACCGGGACAGAGCGATCTCCTTGGCGGCGTGCTTTTCCCAGTCCTTTCCGACAAGAAGGCCAGCCATGTATTCCATGGTATGCAAAACCTTTTTCTGCTGCCCCAATTCCTGCAGGCACCTGGTCAGGCCGATCCTGCAGGATGGACATCCCACCAGGATCGGTTCCGGTGTATCCATCTGCTCCATGTCCGACCGCAACTGGTCCTTTTTTCGCAACCGCAACTTGTTGTAGACGGCCGGAGACGTCATGGCGCCCAGGCCGCTTTCGCCGCAGCAGTGAGGGCTGATCCGCACGTCTGTTTTCAGCAGCTTGGCCAAGGCTTCGGCATAGATCTTCCCGGATTTGACGCCCTCCACGCCGGACCATTCGTTATGGCAGGCGGCATGATAAAGCAACGGCGACGGAGCCTGAAGCGATTCCGGCAGCTTGTGACCAAGACGCTGCAAAAGAAACTGCAGGGAATCCTGATGCTTCAGGGCCAGTCCGGCTTTTGTCGCCAAATGGTAATCCTTCACGCCTTCCCGGCAGGATCCGCAGGCCGTGATGATGTGCGACACGGTGAACCCCTGTCCCTTGGCCTTGTTCAACAGGCGGGTCAGGGCCGTGACGTTTCGTTCCTTGTTGGCCTGGAACGCCTTCTCGCTGCCGCCGGCCAGCAGGGGATAGCCGCAGCACAGGTGGTTTTCCGGGAGAATGACCTGACAATCGGCCTTCAAGAGCAGGCTGATGGTGGCCAGGCCGATGGAGCGGAAAAACAGGCCGGCTCCGCAGCCCGGAAAATAGAGCACCGCCTCCTTGTTCTGGACGGATTTTCCGTTGCCGGAGGGAATAAAGATGCTGCCCTTGGACAGGTTCAAGCTTTCGGACAGATTCTTGAATTCCAGCTGCGGTCCCTTGCCGCGCAGCAACGGGCTTTCGGCCCGCTGCCGCCACTTGGTCGGAACAAGACCAATGGCCTTGTTCTGGATATTCTGGGCCACGGCCATGAACTTTGCGGCCCGCGGCAGGCGGCAGGGCGGATCCTTGGCCAGATATTCCAGGATCCGGTTCTTGAAGGGATGGCCATCCGCGCCCTTGCCCTGCAAATAGCCCCGCAGTTCCAGGACCACGTCCGGGGTGTTGATCTTGACCGGACATGCGGATGTGCATTTTCCGCATCCGGTGCAGTGCTGCATCAGTCTGCCCAGTTCCTTGAGCAGACGCGGCTCGGGCTGACCGGTATGCGTCTGGCTATAGTAGATCGCCTCGATCATCGCTCCCAGGCTGATGTTCTTGTTGCGGGGATGGAACAACAGCCCCTGAGCCGGATGATACATCGGGCAGACCTGCTTGCATTTGCCGCAACGCGAACAGGTCTGAATATTGGTCAGCAGTCTGATCAACCGCTCCCGTTCCGGCAAACCGCTGCGGCTCAAATCCTGGATCAGACGATTGAAGGAAAAGGTGAACGGAGGCTGGGGCTGCTCGCGCAGGGTCAGCTTTCCGGGATTGATGATATTGTTGGGGTCCACCTTGTTCTTGTAAACTTTCAGGGCCTGGATCTTTTCCTCGGGCAGAAAGGCGATCTTGGTGATTCCGATGCCGTGTTCGCCGGACACCGCGCCCTTGAGTTCCAGGACCTTCTTGAAGACTTCGCCCGCTGCTTCCTCCGCCAGGTGCAGCATCTGAGCGTCATTGGAGTTGACGGGGATGTTGACGTGGCAGTTGCCGTCCCCGGCGTGCATGTGGTTGGCCACGATGATCCGCGTGTTCCGCATCCGGGTCAGGATCTCGTCCAGTTCCGGCTGCAGGCGGGGATAGCGGTTGCGCAGGTCCTGAAAGAAAAACTGGGTCTGGATCTCGAACTCCTGGTCCGAGAGTTCCTTGGCCGTGATTTCGTCTTTCAGAATCCGAGCGCAATAGTCCAGCTCCATTTCCACGAACTCATCCTGATCCGCAACGCCCTGCAAACTGGCGACTTCCTGCAGGGCCTTCCGATAGGCCTTGGCCAGATACCGCAGATTCAGATGCTCCAGAAAGTCTGAAAACTCGGGAATCACCTTCAGCGGGATGACGATGTCCTCGTTGATCTTGAAACCGCTGGTCCGGCGGGTGATGGCGCTGAGGCGGTGGCGGTCCTCCCAGAATATTTCGGCCTGCTTGGCGTCCGTGGCCACGAAGACGTCCACGTTCTCATACGGACCGACAATATCCACCACCGTCCCCACGGCTCCGTCCAGCGCGGCTTCGTCGTCCGAATCCATCTGGATCAGGAGCACCGAGATCGGATCGCCTTCATAGCGGGTGGATTTCTTCTGGTACTCGATGGCCTGGACATATTTCGTACCGAACTCTTCCAGGGCGGACATCTTGACCAGGTCCCCCTGCTCCCGAATGGTGTCGCGCATGGCCACCAGGTCGTTGATCACCAGCATGGCCGGGTGCATGCTCCGTCCGTAGAACTCCAGACACAGCGTGCGGGAATGCACGGGCTTTTGATACAGAATGAAGCAGGCTTCCGTGATGATCCCGTCCACGCCCTCCTTCTGGATGCCGGGCAGGCCGCCGAGAAACTTGTTGGAAACGTCCTTGCCCAGGTTCTCGCCGCGAATGTCGCTTCCGTGCAGGGAAATGGTCTCCCGCGGCTGTCCCTTTTCGTCCAGCACCTCGAATACGGCGACTTCGTTGGGCAGTATCTTGTGCTGGGGGTGATTTTGCCGCCGCACCTCGATGCAGTCGCCGCTGGGCAGGACCATGACGTAGCTGAGAATGTTGTCCAGGGTGGTCCCGTATTCAAAGGCAAAGGGACCGCCGGCGTTCTCGGAGATGTTCCCGCCCAGGGATGAGGCTGCCTTGGACGCCGGATCAACGGTGAACAGCATTCCCTGAGCGGCAGCGGCCTGAATCGCGTTCAACGTGATCACGCCGCTCTGGGCGCACAGGATTTTCTCCTGCTTGTCGACATTGATGATGTTCTTCATCCGGCTCAGACTGAGCATCACGGTGCGCTTCCCGGCCGGGATGGCCCCTCCGGTCAGGCCGGAGCCGCCGCCGCGAGGCACGATGCTGAAGCCAATTTCATTGGCCAGACGGATGATGCACTGAACCTGTTCGGTATTTTCCGGAGCCACCACCAGCAGCGGCAGTTCCAGGCGCAGGTCCGTGGCATCCGTGGAACATTCGACCAGGGCATTGGGATTATTATTGATGCACTCCATGGGCAGACATTCCTGGAGGCGCTTGATCAGATCGGATTTGAAATTCTGTTCAGCCTCGTAATCCTGCCAGAAATGATCCACGGCCTGTTCCAGAGCCGTGGCGTATTCCGAGTCCAGTGAGGGAGCGTTGGCGGACAGTTGCGCGTTCACGCTGCGCCGAACCATGTCCGGAGCAATGAACGGATTGTAACGCAACAGGAAAAGTTCCGCGGCCATTTCCACGGCCAGAGTACGAACGCTTTCCGGCCAGGACTCGACTTGTTCCTGCGTTAAGTTGAATACCCGGGGCAAAAGACGAATATGCGGAATGGAAAGATGCGGTCCACGTGATGTCATGAAATACCAACCTGAAAATTGCGAAAAGGAGTGGATGTTAGTTAAGACTGATGGGAAACACAAGGTGATAGTCTGGGACTTAAAGGCAATCCCGATTTAATCATGAAAAACCGGGATGATGAAGACACATCCGAACGCGATGGTCCACATATTCGCAATCGAAATCGAAATCGAAATCGAAGGCCTTATACATAAGGATCACGCGCAAAGGCGGGAAAGCTTTTTTCCGATTTCGATTGCGATTTCGATTTCGATTGCGCAAATGAAGCCCGGACAGATAAAGCCCGAGAAATGTCCTACGAATCCTTGCCCGGAGACTTTGCCAGGCGGCCATCAAGGTAATAGGAACAAGGATCGAAAAAGCAAGCGAATAGCTTGCGATGAAGGCGTCGAAGTTGGTGGTCGAACTACGGCCGCTGAAAACGGCTGACCGGATCTTAAACTTGCCGCAGCGATTCTAACCCCGTTGCAGCATGATCCGCCCATGAACCGCCTGACCCAGGGCGATGCAGGCATCATTGGGCGGCAGATGGACATGGACCAGAGGGGAAAGTCCTTTTTTCGCCAGGGCAGCCGGAAGGAGAGACGCCAGTGTGGCGTTCTGCATCACTCCGCCGCTGAGACCCACGTCCTTCACGCCGGTTCGCTGGGCCAAGGCAAGCGCCAACTCGACCAATCCCTGAATCAGGCCCAGGTGGAACCGGCGACTGATCTCTCCCGCGGGCACGCCTTTCTCCCAGTCGGCATGAACCTGGGAAAAAAGTGACAGGGTGTCCAGCTGCACCGGTTCGAGGTCAGCACGCAGCGGACAGGAATAGGGTTCCAGATCGCCGGGATGCTGGATCCGTTCCAGAATGATCGCGGCCTGGCCCTCATAGGCCATGACGTTCTTGAGTCCCAACAGGCCGGCCACCGCATCAAAAAGTCTGCCACAGCTCGTGGTTTGCGGGGAATTGATCCGCTTGCGAAGCATGGTCTCCACCATGACGTCGGCCTGGGCATGGTTTTCAAGCCAGGGCCAGGGCCGACCCGACGAAGCGTTGATCCCGATGCCCCACAGATAACTGCGAGCCATGCGCCATGGCTCCCGGGCCGCAACTTCCCCGCCGGGCTGCATCACCGGCGTGAGATGTCCCAGCCGGCCATATTCGGGGCCACATGGATCAACCAGCAAGGCCTCGCCGCCCCAGATGGTGCGATCATCACCCAGTCCTGCCCCGTCCAGAGCCAGACCCAGCGCCGGCCGATCATGCCGGTTCTCGGCCAGGACCGAATGGATATGAGCCACATGGTGCTGGAGTTGAAACAGCGGACCTTCCAGTTCCCGGCCATGCCCGGTGCTCATGTAGTCCGGATGCAGATCGCTGACCTGGGCTTCAGGGCGAACCTGCAGAATGTGCTGCATGTGGCTGATGGTTTCCCTGTAAAAGGCAAAGGTCTCCAGGTTCTTCAGGTCGCCGATATGCTGACTGACGAAGGCCTGGTCGTCCTTGGTCAGGCAGATCGTGGCCTTCAATTCCGGTCCCAGGCCGAGCACGCAGGGACCAGGCTGATTCAGGAAAATTGGAGACGGCGTGTATCCTCTGGCCCGTCGAAAAAACTCGGTTTGCCCGCTGCCGGCGTTCACGCGCAAGACGGAATCATCGCAACGAATCAGGATGTCCCGGTTGTGCAGGAGAAAGAGATCCGCAAGCGGCGCAAGGCGGTGCAAGGCCTCCCGGTTGCCCAGGGCAATGGGCTCACTGCTCAGGTTGCCCGATGTCATTACCAGAACCGGCGGCCATTTCGATCCGACGGCACGGCGGAACATATCCAGAAGAACATGGTGCAGCGGCGTATAGGGCAGCATCAGGCCCAACTGGTTCGTGTCCGGAGCCAGATGTTCGGACAAGGTACCGTTGTGAGCCGCGGGCAGCAGCACGATGGGGCGCTGAATAGAGTCCAGTTGCTCCTGCGCCGCGGGAGACACCCCGGCTATACAACGTGCGGTCGCCACATCCGGCGCCATAACGGCCAGTGGTTTTTCCCAGCGCTGCTTGCGCCGCCGCAGTTCAGCCACGGCCTGATCACTTCCCGCCGCGCAGACCAGGTGAAAGCCGCCAAGTCCCTTGACGGCGAGGATCTTGCCGCCGGCCAGAGCCAGGGCAGCCCCTTCCAGGGCGCTTTGCGCCTCGGCCAGACGGTCGCCCTGGGGCGAGGAAAGCCAGACCTGGGGGCCGCAGACAGGGCAGCAGTTGGGCTGGGCATGAAAACGGCGATCCAGAGGATTTTCATACTCTTGCAGGCAATCTGGACACTGCGGAAAACAGGCCATGGACGTCAGCGGACGGTCGTAGGGAATGCCTTGCGTAATGGTCAGCCGGGGGCCGCAGTTGGTGCAGTTGATGAATGGGTAACGGTAGCGCCGGTTTTGCGGGTCAAAGAGTTCGCGTCGACAGTCCGCGCAGGTGGCGGTGTCAGGACTGATCAGTACCTGGTGACCCGTTGCGGAGACGCTTTGCAGAATCCGGAACCCCTCCTCCCCAGGTTGAGCCGGAATGGAATTCGTTGAAAGGGATGTGATCCGGGCCAAAGGAGGAAGGGAATTTCGCAAACGATCCGCGAAGGTCGCAGCCAGCGAATCCGTCCCCTGGATCTCGATGGCCACCCCTTCTGAGGAATTGAGCACGAATCCGGTCAGCCCCGACTCCAGAGCCAGCTTGAACACCGTGGGCCGAAACCCCACGCCCTGAACCTGGCCGGTGACGAGTAGTCGATAACGTTGCAAACCCATGAAAAGTAAAGAAGCGCCATTAAATACTGAATGGCTTTTAAATACGTTGAAACCCCGAGGCGCGAGGACGCCCCGGGGTTAAGGAGGAGGAAGAGAAAATTGTCACACAGGCAACTGACGTCGCTAGACTCCGGCCAGCATGCTCTGCTCGCCCTTGCTCAGCAGTCTGTCCAGATCCAGCAGGATCAGCAGGCGATCGGCCAGCTTGCCCACTCCGCTGATGTACTCTGACTCGATCCCGGAAATGATGGGCGGCGGCGGTTCAACCGTACTCGCCGGAATGCGCAGAACCTCGGAGACGGAATCCACGACAAAGCCGACAATGACCTTGTTGATTTCGATGACGATAATCCGGGTGTGCTTGTTGTGCTCCTGGGCGGCCATGCCAAATCGTTTTCGCAGATCAATGATCGGAATGACCTTGCCCCGCAGGTTGATCACGCCCTCCACGAAATCCGGCGCCTTGGGCACCCGCGTGATGCCCATCATCCGGATGATCTCCTGAACCTTGAGAATTTCCACGCCGAACTCTTCATCGCCAATGTTGAAGGTGACCAGTTGAAGCAGTGCGCTGTCCTTGTCCTGTCGCGTGTATTGCTCTTGCATGTGATTTCTCCGGAAACGATGAATGATGCAGGGTCCATATCAGTTGCGCTAAATGTCGGCAACTCCGGCGCACATGACGAACATCATCAACGAATGTCGGGCCATGTGCGCCGGATGGACAATGATCAGGAATCTTTCATCTGCCGCACGAGATTCTGCAGATCCTGGGATTGCCTGGCCAGATCGGAAACGGCCTGGGCTGACTGGCTCATGACTTCGTTGGTTTCCGAGGCAATCCTGTTGATGTCCTCCACGCCGCGATTGATTTCTTCGCTGGTGGCGGACTGTTCCTCCGCGGCCGTGGCAATGGAGCGGACCTGATCCGCCGCCTGCTCCGCCAAAGCGAGAATCTCCTTCAGAGCCTGGCCGGATTGGTTTGCCAGATCCGTGGCCTGCTCGATGGCTTGCACGGATTGATCCATGCCCTGGATATTGACCTGGGTTCCCTGTTGAATTGCCGAAATGGCCTGGCCGACTTCCTTGGTGGCATTCATGGTCTTCTCCGCCAGCTTGCGCACCTCGTCGGCCACTACGGCAAATCCGCGACCGGCATCTCCGGCCCGGGCCGCTTCAATGGCCGCGTTCAGCGCCAGCAGATTGGTTTGGTCGGCAATGTCCTCGATCACGTTCATGATCCGGCCGATCTGCTCGGCCTGCTGCCCGAGTTGATTCAAATTGTTTTTCATCTCCGTGGCCTGTTGCTGGACCTTGTTGATGGCCGCAACGGAAGCGGTGACCACCTTTGCCCCGTCCTCGGCCTTGGTTCGGGACTGATCCGAGGCTTCGGCTGCCTGGGAAGCATTCTTGGCCACCTCAAGCACCGTTGCGTTCATTTCCTCCATGGCCGTGGCGGTTTCGCCGGTTCTGGCCCGCTGTTCCTCCGAACCGCGGCTGGCCTGCTCCACCTGGGCGGCAAGCTGTTCCGAGGCCGAAGTCATCTGCTCGATCACGCCTTCAAGTTGCCCGGCGGCCTGCAGCATCCCCTCACGCTTGGCCCTTTCAGCCTGATCCTTCGCCTGCATGGCCTCCTCGGTTGCTTCACGGGCCTGCTTGGCAGCAATATCCGCCTCTCGAGCCTTTTCATCCGCCTCCCGGATTTTGACTTTCAGATTGCCGACCATGGTATTCAACGCCCCAGCCAGGACACCGACCTCATCCTTGTTCCTGATCTCAAGCTGCTCGTCCAGGTTTCCCTCCGCAACATGAGTGGCGAAATTGGTAGCTTTGCGGATGGGCAGGGCAAGACTGCGGGCGAACAGGATTCCCGCGGCGATCATGATCAATCCGACCACCAGACTGACCAGCAAAATTGACGTGAGGATGTTGTTCTGGGCTTGCTCCACCACGGTTCTCGGAACGCCGATAAAGAACATCCCGCCCACTTCGCCCCTGCTGTTGATGATCGGCCAGTAGGCCGTGTCGTAATTCTGACCGAGGATCATGTTCCTGTCGAAATAGGTTTGGCGCTGCTGCAGAACCGTGGAAAGAACACGGGGATTGTCCATCCGGGTGCCCACCACGCGCTGGCCGTCGCGCATGATCGTGGTGGCCAGACGGGTATCTCCCTCGAAAATCGTGGCCTCGACCCCGAAACGGCGCTTGAGGTCGTCCACGAAAGCGAAGGAGCCAAGATTAAAGCCGGGCGTGACGACCCCCAAAATCCGGTCGCCCATCTTGACTGGAAAACCGGCGCGGATGGAAAATTTGACTTCCGTCCCGTGCTCGATCCCGACGCTGGATTCCCCTTTGAGCGCTCGCTGCACGTTGACCTGATCGGCGACGCTGTCTCCGGTTCGTTGCGAATGGCCCCTGGCCAAGACCACTCCGTTGCGATCGGATATGGTGAGAAAATCGACACCGGTTTGCTGCATGACGTCTCTGGCAAAGCGTTGCAGGAACTGGGCGTTGTTATCCTGTAAGGCATGCTGAACATCGAAGTTGGAAGCCATCAAAAACCCTACGCTTCCAAGCAGTACTTCCCAATCTTCAATCTGCGCCTCCACAGCACCCTTGAAACCGCTCAGTTCCTCCAGAGCTTTTTCATCAAAACCTCGGGAAACATAATGGTTGGTTGTGAAAAACAAGACGCTGCTCGTCAGCAGCACCGCCAGGACGATAATCCCGATCAGCTTGCCGAAAATCGATACTCTCATTGACTGCTCCCTTTGGATGATTGTTTCGGCTGTGCATGTTTCCCGGAAGCCTTGAATGCCAAACCCACTGCATGCTGAACCGTCAAGCCCAAAAATCCTTCTTTCCCAAGAACCGAAGTTATGCCGCATATTGGCCATTAATACCCGACCAAACAGGTAAGAATTACACATATGACGGAGGCCTTCTATCATCCTTCACTCGACCTGTAAACCCCCCATATGAAATACTTTGCTTGGAACAGCAACCTTTGCGTCGTCCCCGCGATGCAAGTAAATTTTTATCGCGCAACCACTTGCCTCTTGCCGACAATTAAGCTACAGTCGAAATCTTTTGAAAGTTCCCCTCGCGTCCCCCCGGCGTGAGGCCGGGAGGTGAATACAACTTGCCAGGAATTGTTTTAAGTGAGAACGATCACTTTGATTTTGCATTGCGAAAGTTCAAAAAACAGGTGGAAAAAGCCGGCATTCTTTCCGAGCTGAAAAAGCGGCAGCACTATGAAAAGCCCAGCGTCCAGAAAAAGAAAAAGGAAGCCGCGGCCCGCAAACGTGCAATCAAGAAAAGCAGAAAGACAACATCTTTCCGATGAGCCTACTCGAGCGGATTGAGGGCGACTACATCGTCGCCTACAAAAAAAGAGATCACGATTTGACGGCTGTCTTGAGAATGCTCAAGGCAGCCGTCAAAAATCGTCAGGTTGAGCTGCGACGTCCCTTGACGGACGACGAAGTTCTCGACCTCCTACTCAAGCAGATCAAGCAACGCCAGGAGTCCATCGACATGTACTCCAAGGCCGGCCGGACCGAGCTGGCTGCCAAGGAGGCCCTGGAGCTGGAACTCTTGCGGGCCTACCAGCCACAGCCTTTGTCCTCCGATGAACTGTGTGCGCTTGTCGAGGCGGTGACAGCCGAGCAAGGCGCCACATCCATCAAGGATATGGGCCGGGTCATCCAGGCGATCATGAACACCCACAAAGGGCGGGTAGACGGCAAGACCGTCAGCGAACTGGTGCGGAACCGCCTGTCTTCCTGAAAAACACGCCCGGTTCCATTTCCGATGGAATCACGAACATATCTTCTTTTAGAATTTCCCAAAATCCTTGAGGCCCTTGCCGCCTGTTGCCGTTCCGATTCCGGACGGCAGGCGAGCCATACGCTGACTCCGGCCGGCGATGTCGCAGACGTTGCCCGCCGGCAGAGTCGTCTGCGCCAGGGCATGGCCTGGGCCGGGGAAAGCCGCGTGGATTGTCCCTCTTTTCCGGATCTGGCCGGGGTTTGGACATATGTCCTATCCCCATCGCGCATACTTGATCTGGACGCGCTCTGGGCAGTTGGACAATTCATTACCGCAGCCAGGCATGTGCGGCAAGCTCTGCTTGCAACGGAGGGCTCCCGCTGGCCTGATCTGCATGAAGAGGCCGCAAGCCTGACCTGGCCGGAGATGACCGCGGCCTCGCTGAAGCGTTGCCTCAGCGACGACGGAAACCTCAAGGACGAAAGCTCCCCGGAACTGTGGTCCGTGCGCCAGGAAATCCGGGCAATCCACCAGCAGTGTACACGGCGGGTCAAGGACTACGTCACCGAGCAGGGGATCGGCGCCTATCTGCAGGACGACTTCATGACCATCTCCTCGGATCGCTATGTGCTGCCGCTCAAAAGCAACTTCAAGGGCAAGGTCCCCGGAATCATCCATGATTATTCCCAGACCGGGGAAACCTGCTATATTGAGCCGCTGTTCCTGGTGGAGGTAAACAACAAACTTCAGGAATTGAAACAGGAAGAACGCGAAGCCGAAGCTCGGGTCATGGCCCATCTCACCAGCCTGATCCGCCAGGAACTTGACCAGTTGCAAGCCCTTTTCAGTTGGCTGGCGTCCATGGATCTGCTCCTGGCCAAGGTCCGGCTCGCGGACCAAATGCAGGCTCGTCCCATCGATGTCGTTTCCGACGGCGAGTTGAACCTGAAAACGGCCCGGCACCCCCTGCTGATCCTGGCCGGGCATGCAGCCAAGCCGGTGGATGTCCAACTCAAGGGTGAACACCGCGTTTTGATCATCAGCGGCGGCAATGCCGGCGGCAAGACCGTGGCTCTGAAATCGGCCGGGCTGCTGGCCCTGATGGCTCTGTCCGGGCTTCCGGTGCCCGTGGGCGAAGGCAGCAGCCTGCCTTTTTTGCACGACATCCATGTCTTCATGGGCGACGAGCAAAGCCTGGAAGGTCAGCTGAGCACCTTTTCCGCCCAGATCAGCCATGTGGCCGCGGTATGGGAACGCATCGATTCGCGAAGCCTCGTCCTGCTGGACGAGTTTGGCGCCGGCACCGACCCCAGCCAGGGCGCCGCCCTGGCCCAGGCCGTGGTGGACGGGTTGCTGGAAAAAGGGGCCTGGGCCGCCGTGGCCACCCATTTTCCGTCCCTGAAGGCCTATGCCTTGACCAGGGAAGGCGTGCGCTCCGCATCCGTGCTTTTTGATCCAAAAACCAACAAGCCGCTCTACAGTCTGGCCTATGATCAGGTGGGAGCCAGTCAGGCCATGGAAGTGGCCAAGGAATATGGACTGCCGGAAACCATTCTGGCCAAGGCGGAGCAGTACCTCCTGGTGGACGGCGCGGATACGAGCCGATTGATCGAACGACTCAACGCCCTGACCGTGGAACGCGAGGAGGAACTGGACAAGGCCCGGGAGCTGCGCCGCGCCCTGGACGACCAGAAGGCCAAGCTGCGGGCTGGTTTCGAGCGGGAGAAGGCGGCTCTGCTTCAGGAAATCAAGAAGCAGGCCCAGGACGTGCTGGTCCGTCTGCGGGAAGAGAAAATTTCCCGTCGCCAGGCCCTGCGTGAACTCGCCCAAACCCGTAAAGAGCTGGAGGCCGAGTCCAAATTGCCGCCCCGGGGAATGGAAAAGGCGTGGGAAGATTTCCAGATTGGTGAATCCATTTCCTACCCCGCTTGGAACAAATCCGGAACCATCCAGGAAAAGGATGAGCGGCGCAAGGCGTTGAAGGTCGAACTGGGCGGCGTTTCCTTGTGGCTTCCGTACCAGGATGTCGCCTCGCTCGGCCCAGGGAGGCAGGCCCAGCAGCCTTCTTCCGGAGCGGTTCTGGTCAAAAAATCGCCGGATCAAGCCATGCCCCTGCGCCTGGATCTGCGTGGTCAACGCGCTGACGAAGCCCTCAGCCTGCTGGCGGGTTTTCTGGACCGCGCCCTGTTGCGCGGTTCGCATCAGGTGGAGATCATTCACGGTCGGGGTACCGGCGCCCTGCGCCGGGAAGTGCACCAATTCCTGAAGAATCATCCCGTAATTGCCTCGTATGCCTTGGCCAACGAGGACGAGGGCGGCGACGGGATGACCATGGTCACGCTGCGCTAGATTCACGATCCGGATGTGATCGATGCCTTCGGCGGCGTCACCCATCCGAACCTCGGACTCCCATTATACCCTTATTCCGGCATTATGAGCAAAACCGCCATCCAGCAGATCAAATCACGGCTCGATTTCGTGGAGCTGGCCGGGCGCTATCTGGAATTGCGGCCCAATGGCGAACGGTGGAGCGGTCCCTGCCCCTTTCATCACGAAACCCACCCCTCCTTTCACGTCAATCCGGGCCAGGGTTTCTACTACTGCTTTGGGTGTCAGGCTTCCGGGGACGTCATTGATTTCTATGCCCGCATCAACGGGCTGGACTTCCGGCAGGCCCTGAACCAGCTGGCCCGGGAGACCGGCGTGGAGATGGAAGGCGGGCCCATGAATCCCCAGGAAAAAAAGAACCTGGAGGACCGGGATGTGTACCTGCGCATGTATGCCCGAAGCGCGGTCCATTTCCGGGAAAATCTCGCTTCTTCCAGGGGGGGGACGCACCACAAGTATCTGCTGGATCGCGGTGTCAGCCCGGAAATGATTGATGCCTTCCAGATCGGTTGCAGCCATGAGGATTGGCACGGGCTGGAAAAGTTTCTGCTCTCCGAGGGATATGGTCTGGATAAGGCCGTGGCCTGCGGGCTGCTGGTGCGCAATGACAAGGGCAAGGTCTACGACCGTTTCCGGAACCGGATCATGTTTCCCATCCACGATCTTTCCGGTGGAATCATTGCTTTCGGCGGCCGGGCCATTGACAGTTCCGAACCAAAATATATCAACAGCAGTGAAACGCCGATCTACACCAAAGGCAAGCATCTCTATGGGTTGTACCAGGCCAGACGGACCATTGTCCGCGACAAGCGGGCGCTTCTGACCGAGGGCTATCTGGACGTGATGGCTCTGCATCAATTCGGATTCACCGGCGCGGTGGGAGTCCTGGGAACGGCATTGACCCAGGACCAGGTCAAACGCCTGGGCGGTTTGTGTTCCCGGGTCGACCTGCTTTTCGACGGCGATCAGGCCGGGATAAAGGCCGCGGTGCGTGCCGCGGAAATGTTTTTGGCGCAGGGAATTGCCTGCTATGTGGCGACCATGCCCGAAGGCCGGGACGTGGATGACGTCCTTCATGACCAGGGGCCGGATGCGCTGGGGAAAATTCTCGATTCCTCACGGGCCGGCCTTGAGTTCTGTATGCAGACCATTTCCAGGTCCTATGCTCCCAGGGATATCATGAACTGGGTGCGTCATTTTCTGGACTCCATACCCGGCGATGACCTGCGGGCCTATTATCTGCCGCGCCTCGCCACCGGACTCGGCATGTCCGAAACGGAACTGCGCCGCAGCAGATTCGCGTCCACATCGCAACCAGTTTCCGAAGCGGCTGTCGCAACCCCGGCTGCCGGCCAGAGCACTTCCGGAAAACCGCGGCTCACGGGCCGCGACCGGCAGTTGCTCGCCTTTGCCGTGAGTTGTCCGGAATACCGTCCTCAACTCGCCGCCGGCGACCTGGACGCGGTCCTGGAAGATCCATGGGCCAAACGGCTCTGGGCTAAATTGCGCGCTCTGGATGCGGATCTCCCCGCCGGAACAGAAGACGGCTCGTCCGGGAGTTCCGTGCAAGCCTTTGATTTTTCAAGTTTGGATGAGGACGAACGCCGCGTCTGCTATCAGTTGCTCGCGGATGTGCAACAGCGTGGAGAGCCGGATCGAAGCGTACTCTGGACGGAAATCCAAACTTGCCTGAACAGGAATCTTCTCAAGAAAAAACAACAAGACATGTTGCGGGCCATGCGTGAAGCCCAGAACCAGGGCAACCAGCAACGTGTGGCCGAACTGCTTCAAGCCTATCAAGATCTCGCCATGGAGGCATAATGAGCAATATCAAGGAAATCCAACAGATCAAAACGTTGATTGCCGAAGGCACGAAAAAGGGCTTCCTGACATTTGAGGAGCTGAACAAGGCTCTGCCTTCGGAAATCAGCAATCCCGAGCAGATCGAAGAAGTCATCAATATTTTTGATCAGTTGGATATCACAATCATCGATGCGGGGAAGGTGACCAAGGGCATCCTGACCGAAGAGATTGACGAAGCGCCGGCAACCGAGAGTGTCGGGGTCCAATTTGCCGAAGGCGATGATGCGGAGTACGCCCCCCGCGGATCCGATCCGGTCCGGATGTATTTGCGTGAGATGGGCGCCGTGCCTCTCCTGGACCGGGAGGGCGAGGTGCATATCGCCAAGAAGATCGAGGTCGGCGAAATGGAAGTGCTCTACGCACTGGTGGAAGTTCCCGTGGTCATCGACGAGTTGATCAAGATCGGAGAAGACCTGAAACAGGGTCGGATCAAACTCAAGGACGTGGTCAAAACCATTGAGGAAGACGACCCGTCCGAGGATCAGATGAACCAGCGCCAGCGCGTGCTGTTCCTGCTGGATGAAATCCGCGGCGTCTACCGCAAAAAACGCAAGGTATACATGAAGCTGGACCAGTGCGCCCGGCTGGACCGCCGGGTCTATGGCCTGCAAATGGAAGTTATGGTCTTCAAGGAAGAAATCGTGACCTCCCTGCGGGACATCAAGCTGGAGAAAACCCTGATCGACCGGCTGATTGAAACCGTGGAAGATTTTGTGCGACAGATGCACAACTGCCAGCGCGACATCAGCGCGTACATTCTGTCCGTGGGCAAGAACCAGAACGAGATCAAGGAGATCTTCTCCTTGTTGGACAAACGGGAGATCAGTCCCGTGGCCGCGGCGGACTCCCTGAACATGACCATGGACGAACTCTTTTCCTTCAAGGAAATGCTGGCCGGAAAGATGGAAATTCTGGAACGGCTCCGGGACCAGTGTCACCATAACGTTCATGACCTGGAAGAGGTGCTCTGGCGAGCCAAACGCGGCAACATCGCGGCCATGGCCGCGAAGCAGGAGCTGATCCGCTCCAACCTACGTCTTGTGGTCAGCATCGCCAAAAAATACACCAACCGCGGCCTCCAGTTCCTGGACCTGATCCAGGAGGGCAACATCGGCCTGATGAAAGCCGTGGACAAGTTCGAGTACCAACGCGGGTACAAGTTTTCCACATACGCCACCTGGTGGATCCGCCAAGCCATCACCCGGGCCATTGCCGATCAGGCCCGGACCATCCGCATTCCCGTGCACATGATCGAGACCATCAACAAGCTGATCCGCACCTCCCGCTACCTGGTCCAGGAACTGGGCCGCGACCCGTCTCCCGAGGAAATCGCCGAACGGATGGATTATCCCCTGGACAAGGTCAAGAAGGTTCTCAAAATCGCCAAGGAACCCATTTCCCTGGAAACGCCCATCGGCGAGGAAGAGGACAGCAGTTTGGGCGATTTCATTGAGGACAAGAAGGCTCTGGCTCCTGCTGAAGAGGTTGTCAATGCAAAGCTTTCCGAACAGATTGCGGAGATCCTGTCCGAATTGACTCCCCGGGAGGAACAGGTGCTGCGCAAGCGGTTCGGCATCGGCGAACCATCGGATCATACCCTGGAGGAAGTGGGCAAGCTGTTCAACGTGACCAGAGAACGAATCCGACAGATCGAGGCCAAGGCCTTGCGCAAACTCCGCCACCCCGGTCGCAGTCAGATCCTGCGCTCGTTCTACGACGGGTGATCTCCATGACGCGCCGTCACGCCATGAATCATGCTCACGCCATCGCGGCCGGACGGATCAGCCTGCGAATCATTTCGCTGTTTCTGGTCTTGTGGCTGCTCTGGCCCCTGCCGTCTCAAGCCGATGAAGCGCGGGTGAAATGGGTTCCGGACGGCGACACGATTCATCTGGAGGACGGTCGCCGGGTCCGGCTGCTGGGCATCGATGCACCGGAATTCGGCCGGGACAATGCTCCGGATCAATATTATGCCCGGGAATCCCGTGATTATCTGCGCCGACTGGTTGGCTCCAGGCCGGTTCGCCTGGAGACCGACGATCAGGGTCCGGATCGGTACGGCAGGGTTCTGGCGTACGTTTTTCTGCCCGACGGACGAATGGCCAATCAGGTTCTCGTGGAAGAAGGACTGGCCTTTTTCTATCCCCATGCCCACCAGAGCCGGGACTTCCAAAGGCAGATGCTCGAAGCCCAGAACCGGGCCATCTCGGCTCAGAAAGGGTTCTGGCCGCGCATCCTCTCCCTGCCCCAACCGCTGACCGGCTGGGTGGGCAACCGCCGCAGCAAACGCTTTCACCACCCGGACAGCCATTATGCCGCGCGCATCAGCTCCGCGAATCGCGTAGTCCTCTTTTCCCTGGAACAGGCCTTCCGGGAAGGCTATGCTCCGGCCAGAACCAGTTCGCCCTGGCCGGACGCCCGCTGATGTCTCAATCAAGTCCAATTGTGACGACAACTTGAAGCGGTAAAAGGGCAACTGCTCAATTAGGCAGGGCACCAACCACCGCGGATCCGTGCTGCCTGGATACCGGCCTGCGCCGGTATGACGGAATGGAGTGCCTCGATAGCGAGTTCTCTCGGTTGTCACCCCGGCGCAGGCCGGGGTCCAGGTGTTTTTGTGTGGGTCAGTGGCCCGGAGTTATTGAGCAGTTACGTAAAAGGCAGCTTCAATAAATTAGTGACAAGCATGACCTGGATTCCCGCCTTCGCGGGAATGACTTTTTAAATGCCGTCTTCGAGTCATCATGTCCACGAAGCAAGCATCCACCCCGCTTTTACTCGGCTGAGCTGAATCGGATAGTTCGCTTAATCAAAAAAACTACCGAACAAGGCTGTGCGCTGCCGGAGAACCGGCAGCAACGCTTTGCTTGGCTTGAAAAATAAGGAGACTCTTCATGTCTACGCACCAGCTTACTCCATTGCCCGGAGCCCGCCCCTGTCCCGGCCCGCTGGTCCTCGTCATCCTGGATGGCATCGGACTCGGATCACGGGATGAACGCGACGGCGTGTTTGTTTCCCATACCCCTGTGCTGGACGCCCTGCTGGAGGAGCCGCTGACGGTTTCGCTGAAAGCCCACGGCACAGCTGTTGGATTGCCCTCGGACGATGACATGGGCAATTCCGAGGTCGGCCACAACGCCCTTGGGGCTGGCCGGGTTATCTCTCAGGGCGCGAAATTGATCAACGAGGCCATTGCCACGGGCCGTGTTTTCCAGGGTGACGCCTGGCAGCGGGTGATCCAGGCCGGGCTGGACGGCAACACGGTCCACTTCATCGGCCTAGTGTCCGATGGCAACGTACACAGCCATATCGACCAGCTCCATGCCCTGCTGGACGGATGCGTCCGGGCAGGAGTGCGCCGGGTTCGGGTGCACGCCCTGCTGGACGGCCGGGACGTGGACCAGAAGAGCGCGCTGCGCTATGTCGAACCACTGGAGGCACGGCTTGCCGAGCTCTCCACCGACGGCCGCGATTACCGGATCGCCTCGGGAGGAGGACGCATGGTCACGACCATGGATCGGTACAATGCCAACTGGCCGGTAGTGGAAAAAGGCTGGCAGGCCCACGTTCTTGGGCAGGCCCGGGAATTCCCGTCGGCTTCGGAAGCCATCAGCACCTATTACCGGGAAGACCCCAAAATCACTGACCAGTACATGGATTCCTTCGTGGTCGCCGACAAGGACGGTCCGGTGGGTCCCATCGAGGACGGCGACGCCGTGATCTTCTTCAACTTTCGCGGAGACCGGGCCATTGAGATTTCCAGGGCCTTTGAGGAGCATGATTTTACGGAATTCGACCGGATCCGCGTTCCCAAGGTCTTTTACGCGGGCATGATGCAGTATGACGGAGACGCCATGATCCCGAAGAACTTCCTGGTGGAGCCGCCCACTGTGGACAGGACCCTGGGCGAATATCTCTGCGGCTCCGGCGTCACCTCCTTTGCCATTTCCGAAACCCAGAAGTTCGGGCATGTCACCTATTTCTGGAACGGCAACCGTTCCGGATACATCGATAAAAACCTCGAATCCTACGAGGAGATTCCATCAGACCGGATCGCCTTTGATCTGCGGCCCTGGATGAAGGCCGCGGAAATCACGGACCGCGTCCTGGAGATCATTGCCGAAGGAAAGCACCGTTTCATCCGGCTGAACCTGGCCAACGGCGATATGGTCGGCCACACCGGCGTGGAACCGGCAATCCGTATTGCCGTGGCCACGGTTGATTTCTGCCTGGGCCGCATCCTGGATTCAGTGCGCCAGGCCGGGGGCGTTGCAGTGGTCACTTCGGACCACGGCAACGCGGACAGCATGTGGTCGGAGAAGAAAGGCCAGGTCGCTCCCATGGTTGCCCACACTCTCAACCCGGTGCCCTTGATCATCAAGGACTATTGCGGTGCCAACAATTTCCGACTGACCGGCGTGAACCAGCCAGGGCTGGCCAATGTGGCCGCGACCCTCTGCACCCTGCTGGGCTACGAACCGCCCGAAGGATATGAGCCGTCTTTGGTGATCCTGGACAGCCAATAACAGCATTGCGATCACCAACAATATAATAAATAAAGCGGTAAATACTCAGCATACGTTTTTCCTCCGATATCGGTATCGGGGTCGGTATCGGTATCGAAAACATTGGATTGCCTACACATGGCTTCGCTTCGATACCGACCCCTACTCCGATACCGATACCGATGCCAAACTCGGCAACAGCATTAGTTTTTCTGAATAGTTATAAAAAGCGTAACTTTCAGCAGAGTCGGAAAAAGATCTGGATACCGGCTTTCGCCGGTATGACCACCATGGAAACGTCTTGCTCCGATTCGTCATTCCGGCAAAAGCCGGAATCCAGTGCCGGGGAATGGTCATGCACCGTATGTGCTGAATCGTTACAAAAAAAAGCGGGCTCTTTGAGCCCGCTTTTTTATATGGCAATCACTACCCAGCCGAACCGGTACTGACCGCTGTCATTGATACCGTTTGTTTTACGCAACGCGGCGCGTCCGACTCCTTTCCAGGATTCCCTGCAAGGCATCCGCCGGATGCTTCAGACGGGCGAGGAGGATCATGGCGGCAACGACATAGGGCTTATAGCCGGCCTCTTTGTAAGTGTTGATCCGGTGGCGTTCGAAGACCGACGCCTGAACCTCGCCCTGTTGACAACTGACGCCGGAAATATCCGCGGGCAGGCAGTGCATGTACAGGGCGTCGCCGTTTCTGGTTTTTTGCATCAGCTCTTCGGTGCATTCCCAGTCCACGAAGCGCTTGTTGTTCTCCAAGCAGCGTTTTTCCAGTTCCTTCAGGCCGGCGGTATCATTGTTTGTCAGCAACTCTGTTCGTTCCTGCATCACCGCAAAGGGCGCCCAGCTTTTGGGATAGACGATGTCCGCGTCGGCAAAGGCCTCGGCCATGGAATTGACAACCTGGAAGGAACCACCGGATTCAGCAGCCTGTTTCCCGGCCATGTCCTCCACTTCCGGCAGCACGTTGTACCCTTCCGGATGGCCCAGAACCACGTCCATGCCCAGCCGGGTCATCAGGCCGATAACTCCCTGGGCAACGGAAAGGGGCTTGCCGTAGGACGGCGAATAGGCCCAGGTCATGGCGATCTTCTTGCCCCGAAGCTTGTCCAGGCCGCCGAAATGATGGATCAGGTGCAGGGCGTCGGCCATGGTCTGGGTAGGATGGTCCAGATCGCATTGCAGGTTGACCACGGTGGGCCTGGTGGGCAGCACGCCCTGCTGGTACCCGTCCTGCAGGGAGGCGGCCACTTCCCGCATGTAGGCGTTGCCCTGGCCCAGGAAGATGTCGTCGCGAATGCCAATGGCCTCGGCCATGAACGAGACCATGTTCGCGGTCTCGCGCACGGTCTCCCCGTGGGCGATCTGGGATTTTTCCTCGTCCAGGTCCTGAACGGTCAAACCCAATAGATTCGCCGCCGCGGCAAAGCTGAACCGGGTCCGGGTGGAGTTGTCCCGAAAGATGGAAATGGCCAGGCCGGAATCAAACAGGCGCGGCGAAAGGTCCTGGCCGCGCATGGCCCGCAAAATCTCGGCCGTATCAAAAATCGCGGCCAATTCCTCCATTGACTTTTCCCAGGTCAGCAAAAAATCCTGATGATGCATGCCGTCGATGCGACGGTCGGCCAGCCGACGGATGGCCTGCTCGATACCGATTTTAGCCATGATTGGATCCTTTTTAGAAGTCAGATTCAGGAAACAGTTGAAAAAGGGACGAGGCGATTGGACCTTGCCTTCCCTCTTTGTAACTACTCAGCTCATCCGAGAAAAATCGGACTGGATACCGGCCTTCGCCGGTATGACTTAACTGGAAAGGCCGTGTTATGATACGTCATTCCGGCGAAAGCCGAAATCCAGTGCAGGTGAATGACCACCCTCCGGATGAACTGAAAAGTTACCCCCTCTTTTTCTATTCTTTGGTTCGCTCAACATATACCACAGGGATCATGGCGTACATGGCCGCGGCCTGAACCAGTTCGTTCTTCCATGTTTTTTCGTTGGGCGCATGGGCCTGATCTTCGTGTCCAGGACCGAAGCCGACGCAGGGGATGCCAAGGCGGCCCATGATTGACACGCCATTGGTGGAAAAGGTCCACTTGTCCACCAGGGGCTTTTTTCCAAAAAGTCGTTCATAACTCTGGACAAGTGTTTCGCAGACCGGGTGGCTTTCTTCCAGGACCCAGGCGGGAAAGTAGCATTCCGTGGGATAGACCAGGCCGGTGTAGGACTGCTTGTCGTAGTTGTACATGCTCACTTCGGCTCCGGCCGCCTGCACCGCGGGCAGGTCGCGGATCTGCTGCAGCGCTTCCTCCCAGGTCTCGCCCCAGGTCAGGCGACGATCCACGGAAATCCAGCATCCGTCCGCCACGGCGCAGCGTGACGGGGAGCAGTGACCAATTTCGGAGACAGTCAGGCTGCCCTTGCCCAGAAAGGGATCAGTGCGCAGGTTGCCGTGCAGGGTCTGGAGTTCGCTCAGGATCGGCCCCATCTTGAAGATGGCGTTATCCCCGCGTTCCGGGGCCGAACCATGGCAGCTCACGCCCCTGGTACCCACCCGGATTTCCATTCGTCCGCGCTGACCGCGAGAGATGTTGCAGGAGGTGGGCTCGGTGGAGACCACGAATTCGGGCCGCAACTTGCCCTCGTTGATGATGTACAGCCAGCAAAGCCCGTCGCAATCCTCTTCCTGGACCGTACCGGCCATCATCAAGGTCACGTCCGGGGGCAACAGATCCAGTTCCTTGATGATCTTGCCTGCATAAACCATGGAGGCCATGCCTCCTTCCTGATCGCTGGCCCCGCGTCCGGTAATGGTTTCCTCGTCTTCATCGCCGAGAAAAGGGTCAACGTTCCATTGGGTCCTGTCGCCAACGCCCACGGTGTCCACATGGGCATCCAGGGCAATCAGCCTCGGTCCGTTGCCGATGAACCCCAGGACATTGCCCATGGGATCGATTTCCACCCGGTCGAACCCGACCTTTTCCATCTCGCGCTTGATCAGTGCGCAGACTTCCTTTTCCTGCCCGGATTCGCTGGGAATGGCGATCATTTCCCGCAGGAACCGACTGATCTCCGGCTTGTAATGCTCCGCTCGTTCAAGAATACGCTTTGGATCTACAGTCATGCCCGCCTCATTGTAGCATTATAAGTTAGTGCAACACCGCGTTTAGCCGCATTCATCATGCGGCCTTCAGATAAAACTCCACCTTCACGGCATCGAATGGAAACTCTATACCCCCGGTTTCGGCACGACTCAGCAGGCCGGCTTGCAGGAGGGCAGTGACATCTCCATGAACGGCCTTGACGTCGCGATCGACCCGACGGGCGGCTTCTCGAATGGAAACCGGTCCGATACCGCACAACGCCTTTAATATTTCCCAACGCTTTGCTGTCAGCACCTGCCAGAGCAACTCAGGTGATGCAAAGGCTATATGCACATCCTCATCAGCCTGACCGGTTTTCATGGAGTGCGCTGCCCGAGCCAGGGTTTTCTCCAGTGTGCTCACCTCAAGAACGACCGTGCTCATGGTTCCACCTCGCAATGGCGGCCTGAAAATCATTCATCAACTGTTCAGGACCTGAAAAGACATATGATTCTTGCACTTCTCCAAAATGGCGATGATCCCCTTTGCCTCGTTCATTGTCGAACCGCACCACGCATTCCCCGCCGACGACATACGCCAAGCGGTACTTGAATTCATGATTCGATGGCGACACAGACGCCGGAACGCGCCATATCACGACTTCCGCGAAGGCATCCGGAGCAAGAACGATACGATGATGGAAAATCGAAACAGCCTTCATGTTGGATTTGATACCAACACAAAAAGCCTCCTGTCAACAACTATCGAGATGATGGTCGTGAGGCTGCGCAAAAACAACGCGCCCGGAAAGCCGGGCGCGTTGTGGAAAGTGGATACTGCGATTAGTTGCCGACCTGCTCGATGGCCTCCAGAAAAGCGTTCATCATGGCCACGCCTTCGTCGCCGTGCTTGTCGGCAATGATCTGTTTGACCGCGGGCATGGCCTGGGCCTGGAAGGCGGCTTTTTGTTCCGGGGTCAGGGCGTTGACTTCCATGTTTTTGGCCAAGGCCGGAAGGCCGCGGTCCGAGGCTTCGATGATCCGGGAAATACCGCGACCGGCCACAATGGCGGAGCGGGCGGCGTTCTGGACAATGGTCTGCTCTTCAGAAGTCAGGGAATCCCAGAATTTCATGTTCACGGCCCAGACATACGGGGCGAACAAATGTCCGGTCAGGCTGAGGTACCTCTGGACCTCGTTGAACTTGGCAAAGGCGATGATCGGCACCGGGTTCATCTGGCCGTCGGCCACGCCGGTCTGCAGGGCGGTGTACAATTCGGCCCAGGCAATGGGAGCAGGCTGGGCGCCCAGGGCATTGATCATGGCCTGGTGGGTGTCCAGGGTCATGGTCCGGATCTTCAGGCCTTTCATGTCATCCGGCGTGGTGATGGCCCGCCGGGAGTTCGTAAAGTGAAAGAATCCCCCGGAGTCGCCGAAGCCCAGGATTTTCAAACCAGTCTTGGCTTCCATGTCCGCCGCGAACTTCTGACCGAAGGGGCCGTCGAAAACTTCGTAGGTGGCGGCAATGTCCGGAAAGGCGAAAGGCACGTCGATGATGCCCATCATGGGATAGATGCTGGCAAATCCACCAACGGTGTGAATGCCCATTTCGATCACGCCGGCCCGGACCTGCTGGAGCACTTCGTTGTCCTTGCCGAGCTGCCCGTTGGGAAAGGTCTGCACCCTGATCTGGCCGTTGGTGCCGGCTTCCACCAGACTCTTGAACACCGTGGCCATGGCTCCGGTGGCATTGTCGAAGGGATCGTCATTGTTCAGGTGATGCAGCTTGATGGACTTCTGGGCCGCGGCCTGGGGAGCCGTTCCCAGTACCAGGGCCAAAGCCAGAACAGGCGCCAGAGCCAGCACGAAAAACTTGGTCGAAAGTTTCATCCTCATCCTCCACTCGGTTGATTGTGCAGCAAAATTTATCACTCATCTCATCCAAATCCAAATCGAAATCGAAATCGAAATCGAAAAAATTCAGTAACTGTTCAGCAAACAAATCGACCCCGACCCCGGCCCCGGCCCCGATACCGATACCGATACCGATACCGATACCGATACCGATACCGATACCGATTACCAAGGATGAGCGTGTGCTGAGTAGTTACAAGGAACAACGACATATCCCCTTCATCGCCAAACCTACCCTATCCCCAACAACAGACGCGGCAGGAACATGGTCAGCTTTTCAAAATACGCCACGCAAAACAAAATCCCCACCTGCAGCAGCAAAAAAGGCCACAGGGCTACGGCGATCCGCTCGATGCGTTCGCCGGTGACCGAGGACAATACAAACAGACAAGCTCCCACGGGCGGGGTCATCAGGGAGATGTTCAGGGCCAGAACGATCATGATTCCGGCATGGACCGGATGCATGCCGATGGCCTGGGTCAGGGGAACCAGGACAGGAGCCAGAATGATCAATGCCGCGTTGATGTCCATGAACATCCCGATGATCAGAAGCAATCCCAGAATCATGGCGATGATCATGTGCGGGTCCTGGCTGATGGTCAGAAAAAAAGCCGCAATGGACTGGGGGATCTGCATGAAGGTCATCCACCAGCTCAGGATCGAGGCCGAGGCGATGATCAGAAAGACCACGCCGGTGATCCGCGCCGTGCGGATGAGCATTTCCAGAATGTCCTGCAGAGACAGGGATCGGTAGATCACAATGGCGATGAAGAGGGCATAGAATACGGCAATGGCCGCGGCCTCGGTGGGCGTGACAATGCCGCCGAGAATGCCGCCGAGGATGATCGCCGGCATCAGCAAGGCCAGGATGCTGTCCTTGAAGGCTTGCAGGATTTTCCACAGACTCGGCCCTCCTTCGCCCTTGGGCAGTTTCCAGCGCTTGCCCATGGCCGCGATCAAGGCCATGCACAGCAGGCAGATCAGCAGTCCCGGCAGGATGCCCGCGGCAAACAAACCGGCAATGGAGACGCCCATCAGGGAGCCGTAGATGACCATCAGGTTGGAGGGGGGAATGGTGGGCCCGATGATAGAACCGGCCACGGTCACGGCGCAGGCAAAAGGCCGGTTATAGCCCTTTTTGACCATGGCCGGAACCAGGGTATTGCCGAAGGCAGCGGTGTCGGAGACCGCGGCCCCGGTCATCCCGGCGAAAAGCACGGAGGCGACCATGTTCGAATGGGCCAGGCCGCCGCGCAAATAGCCCACCAGAGCATCGGCGAAATGGGCCAGGCGTTCGGTGATCCCGGACCGGTTCATGATCTCCCCGGCCAGGATGAAGAAGGGCATGGCCATGAAGGTGAACAGATCCAGTCCCTCGAAGAAACGCTTTGGTGCCATGGTCAGGAACTGCTCCCCGCCGATCTGGAGCAGACCCACGGTTCCGGCGATGCCCAGGGTGAACCCGATGGGCAAACCCAGGAACAACAGGCCGAAAAACACCGTGGCGACGAGGATCATGCTAACTTCCTGGCAAGGATCACGGTTTCTCCTGAACAGCGACGTTCGGGGCGGACATGGAAAAGAGCGGGGGCGGAAGTTCCGCGAGGTCGCGAATCATGGCCACCAGGATTTGCACGCAGGCCAGACCGGCGCTCACGGGCACGGAAGCAAAGGGAAAGAACATGGTCATCCCGAAGATCGTGGCAAACTGGGAAGCCCCGGCCTGAGTCATGCCGATACCGTAGATGGTCAGGAACAAAAAAAAGGAAAAGCCCACCAGGTCCAGCAGGGCGCGAAACCATTTCTGGAGCTTTTGCGGAAAAAAGCGAAACAGGATGTCCAGGCCGATATGCTCCCGGCGGTAGGCGCCCACTGGAATTGCCAGCAGAGCGGCCCAGATCATTACGTACCGCGAAAGCTCCTCGGTCCAGATACCTCCGGAGCCGATAAAATAGCGCGTGACCACGCCCCACCAGATGATGACGACCATGGCGGCCACCAGCAACGCGCAAACCCGCTCCGTGACCCAATTCAACAAGGCCCCGAAACGATCAATGGCGACAGCGGTCTGGTGGAACATGAGCACGTAAGGAAATGACGGCCGGAATGAATTGTAGTGTGGCGGTATTGCGAAAGGTTCATTTCAAACAACAATAATTCGTGGATGTACTTACGCATTTTGAAAATGACGTCAAGACAGAAACCAAACTGCGGCCCATACATAATCTGACGGCCAAGACATCCATGCCGGTCAATTGAACATTTTTCGAGTTCAGGGTAACAATTGCCGGAGGAAGCTGGGGACGCCAGGCTCCGACACACGTACTTGCGGATAATCAAATCCAAACATCATCCGACCAGCAGAGGGAGCGACGCATGGACGACGCAACGCGACGAAACGGCATGTACCACGATCTGGAACAGGAACCCGAAGAGCAGCGCCGGGAGCGCAAGTGGCGGGAGGCGGTGGAACTGGTCCGTCAGGCCTGGACTTCATCCCCGGCGTTCAAATCCAGACTGGAGAGCGCGGGAATGAATCCGGAGGATCTGCGATCCGCACAGGACTGGCCGCGCATTCCGATGCTGCGCAAGAAACAGTTGATCGACCTGCAGCGCTCCGGACCACGTCTGGGCGGCCTGCTGACCACGGATCTGGGAGATCTGCAGCGGCTCTACTTTTCTCCCGGTCCCATCGCCGACCCTGAAGGCCGCGGCAAGGACTTCTGGGGCTGGACCGAGGCCTTTCACGCCGCTGGATTCCGAAAGTCGGACCTGGTGCAGATGACCTTCGGCTATCACCTCACTCCGGCCGGCCTGATGCTCGAGGAACCGCTGCGCGAACTGGGTTGCGCCGTGATTCCCGCAGGACCCGGTAATACCATGCAGCAGGTGGAGATCATGACCTCCTGGCCGGTGACCGGATTTGTGGGCATGGCCAGTTTTCTGAAGATTATCCGGGACAAGGCAGTGAGCCAGGGCAGAAATCCCCGCGCGGACTTTCACTTGCGTACCGCCTTCGTGGCCGCGGAACGGCTTACCGAGGCCGTGCGCGAGGATCTGGAAACAAGTTTCGGCATGCTGGTCCGCCAGGGTTACGGCACCGCGGATCTCGGCTGCATCGCCTACGAATGTCCGGACCTGGGAGGAATGCACCTTTCTTCCCGCTGCCTGCTGGAAATCTGCGATCCGAAAACCGGCGAACCGCTTCCGGCCGGGGAAATCGGTGAAGTGGTGGTCACCCCGTTCAACCCGGTGTACCCGCTGATCCGCTTCGCCACGGGCGATCTCTCCCGGTTGGTCACCCAACCCTGCGCCTGCGGACGCACGGCGCCCAAGCTGGCCGGCATCCTGGGACGGGCAGACGACACGGCCAAGGTCAAGGGCCAGTTCATCTACCCCCATCAGGTGGCCCAGGTAATGTGCCGCTTCCCCCAGGTTGTCCGCTGGCAGGTGGTGGTTACCAACCCCAAGGGCAAGGATCGTCTGGAACTCCGCCTGGAAATCGCCGACAATGTCGACCTTGCGATCGTACAGGCCGCTTTTCAGGATGGATTGAAGCTCAGGCCGGAGATCTGCGTACTGGCTGGATCGGAAGGGCTTTCCGAGAATGCGCCGGCCATGGTGGACGAACGAAGATACGAAGACGCATAAGCATATTCATCGAGCGTTGCGTCAAATGCAACAAAAAAAAGGCACGCCGATGGGCGTGCCTTTTCAGCGTCGTATGAACGCTTGAATTCAGTTTAACATGAAGAACAGGATCCGCTGCAACCGCCGCCACCGCCGCCACCCAAATTGACAGCGGAACTGACGGCAAATCCGTAGGGGGTCATGTCCACCTTGATGCCGCCGGAATTTTTGAGAAGTTCCTGTTCAATGACAAACTTGTACCCATCAACCTCATGCACGCTGTCGGAATCCTTCTGCTCATCCAGAGCAAGAGCAAGCTTTGGACCGCCTCAGCCGGGCGCCATATAGACACGAATCGGCGAGGTGTCCTTGTCCTGGAAATAACTATCCAACTGCTGCTTCGCAGACAATGTCAGTTCGAACATACAATCTTACCTCCAAGTGAAATATTGTGTTCAACAGCTTAGATAAATACACCACTTTGCTTTGTCAAACATCGGAACCAAAACGTAACGCCAATCCGTTATGAAGGCTGAAAAAATCGCAGCCGCAACGCATTGCTGACCACGGAGACGGAACTCATGGCCATGGCCCCGCCGGCGATCATCGGGCTGAGGGTCGGCCCGCCGAAAGCATAGAGCAGGCCGGCAGCCACGGGAATGCCCATGACATTGTAGGCAAAGGCCCAGAACAGGTTCTGCTTGATGTTGCGAACCACTGCCCGGCTCAGGGTCAAGGCCGTGATCAGGCCGTTGAGATTGCCGCTCATCAGCACCATGTCCCCGGACTCCATGGCCACGTCAATGCCCGTGCCCATGGCAATGCCCAGATCCGCCTTGGCCAGGGCCGGCGCGTCGTTGACCCCGTCTCCGACCATGGCCACCTTGAGACCCTGCGCCTGCAGCTCATCGACCATCTCCTCCTTGTTTTCCGGCAGCACTTCCGCCCGGACCTCGTCAATGCCCGCCTGCAGGGCGATGGCTCCTGCCGTGCGGGCATTGTCTCCGGTAAGCATCACAACCCGCAGGCCCATGGCTTTCAGATCCGCGACCACCTGCCCCGCCTCCGGCTTGATGCGGTCCGCCACAGCCAGAATGCCCGCGGCCACCCCGTCCACGGCCACCAGCAACGGGGTTTTGCCCTCACCGGCCAGTCTGTCCCGGGTCTCCCCGAGCACGGCCGCACCACGTCCGTCGACGGCATTGCCTTCAAACAGCTTGTCGTTTCCCAATAGCAGCGTCCGTCCATCCACCAGGGCCCGAATGCCCTGCCCCGGCACATAGACGAAATTTTCAGCTTGCGGCGCCTGGAGCCCGCGTTCCTCCGCCGAACGGACCACGGCCGCTGCCAGCGGATGCTCGGATTTGGCTTCCGCCCCGGCTGCCAGACGCAGCAATTCATCTTCCGGCATGGATTGTCCGGGAAGCAGGATGATGTCCGTCACCGCCGGCCGGCCTTCAGTCAAGGTGCCTGTCTTGTCCAGAATCACGGCCTGGATACCTCTGGCCGTCTCCAGGGCTTCCCCGCCCTTGATCAACACCCCGAGTTGCGCGCCGCGTCCGGTGCCGACCATGATCGCCGTGGGCGTGGCCAGCCCCAGGGCGCAGGGACAGGCGATGACCAAAACCGTGATGAAAATGCGCAGGGCAAAGGTAAAGGGTTCGTTGCCGACAAAATACCAGGCCAATCCTGATACTACGGCAATAACGATCACTGTTGGCACGAAGTACAGACTGAGCTGGTCCACAAGTCTGGCAATGGGCGCCTTGGAGCCCTGCGCCTCCTGGACCAGCCGAATGATCCGCGCCAGCACCGTGTCCTTGCCGACGCGCTCCGCGGTCATGGTGATGGAGCCGTGACCGTTGAGGGTGCCGCCGATCAACTGATCGCCCTCCTTTTTGGCCACGGGAAAACTCTCGCCGGTGAGCATGGATTCATCCACGCTGGACTGACCTTCCGTCATCCGACCGTCCGCGGGAATACGTTCCCCGGGCTTGACCAGAAGCACGTCGCCAGGGCGGATCTGTTCCAGGGGAATGCTCTCAGGGCGTCCGTCCCGAATGCGGGTGGCCGTGTTGGGGGTCAAGGCCATCAACTGCCGAATGGCGTCCGAAGTGCGGGCCTTGGAACGGGTTTCCAGATATTTGCCGAGCAGGACCAGGGTGATGATCACGGCTCCGGACTCAAAATAGAGGTCCATGGCCCGAGACATTGCATCATGGCCAAGAGCGATTTCCACAAGGTTCCAGATGCTGTAGATCACGGCGGCGCCGGTGCCCACGGCAATCAGGGAATCCATGTTCGGAACCCGTTTCCATAAATTTGGAAACCCGCGCAGGTAGAACTCCCGTCCGGCCCAGACCACGGGCACGGTGAGCAGGAACTGGGTCAAGGCAAAGGAGAGTGGAGCATGATGTGGACTGAGAAAACCCGGCATGGGCAGTCCCACCATTTCCCCCATGGAAACAATGAACAAGGGTACGGAAAAGAATGTGGCCAGCAGGAGTTTCAGGCGCAAGGCGGCAAGGCGTTCCGTCATTTCTTTGCGTTGGGCGTCCACGAGAGAATCCGGACCGGATTCCAGCGGAAAAGCCTCGTACCCGGCATCCTGGATGGCCTCCAGAATGGCCTGAAGATTGACCTTTTCCGGTCGGAAGCGTACCTGAGCCGTTTCAGATGCAAGATTCACGGTGGCCTCTTCCACACCATCCAGGGAACTGATCGCGCTTTCCACTCGGCGCACGCATGCAGCGCATGTCATGTCCCTGATGTTCAGTCCCATAAGACCGTCATCGGTTTTGGAACGCAGACCGTACCCGGCCTCTTCCACCGCGGAGACGATTTTTTCCGGCTGGAGAGCTTCCGGATCCCACTCCACGGACATGGTTTCCGTGGCCAGGTTCACCGAAACGGTGCGCACGCCGGGCAACTCGGACACGGCATTTTCCACCCTGCGTACGCAGGCGGCGCAGGTCATACCCTGGACGGCATATTCGGATCTGCGATTTTGCTGTGCGTCAAGACGCACCTCGGGCTCGGGAATCATGCGAAGCTCACCTCCATGCGTGACGCATCCATCCGCAAGAGCAATTTCTTCGCGACGGATTGCGCCCAACGGTTTCGAAGTGTAGTGATTTTCTGCCCTGATTTGGATATTGTCGGCTTTGGCTTCCGTTTGACAGCCCCAGGCTACCAGCCTGTGATCACGGCGACGTCCATGGTCAAGGTCCTTTTTGAGTACGTTTTTTCTCCGTCATTGTGAATCTTTTGCCGCCGGTTTCGGCCAAATCATGCTTTGCAAAGGAGAGACGACATGCGGGTTGGAGTGCCCAAGGAGATCAAGGCCCAGGAACGCAGGGTGGGGTTGTTCCCCTCCGGGGTGAAGGCGCTGGTGGAACATGGACACCAGGTGGTGGTGGAATCAGGCGCCGGCGACGGTTGCGGCGCCTCGGACGACGTCTACCGTTCCCAGGGCGCCCGGATCGGAACAGCCGAGGAAGCCTGGAGTCAGGAACTCGTGGTCAAGGTCAAGGAACCCCTGGGCCAGGAATACAGGCATCTGCGGGAAGATCTGTGCCTGTTCACCTACCTGCATCTGGCCGCTGACAAGCCCCTGACCGACGCACTGGTCCGCTCCGGGTGCGTGGCCATTGCTTATGAAACCGTGCAGCTGCCGGACAACAGCCTGCCGCTGCTGGCGCCCATGTCCGAAATCGCGGGCCGGATGTCCGTAACCAAGGCCACCGAAATGCTCTGCCACAACAATGGAGGCTGCGGTGTGTTTTTGGGCGGGGTGACCGGAACCCTGCCGGCCCGGGTGATTGTCATCGGCGCGGGCATTTCCGGAGCCGGCGCGGCCCAGATGGCCGTCGGTCTGGGAGCGGACGTGCTGGTCCTGGATGTGGACATGGCCAAGCTCTATCGCCTGTATCACCATCTCAACCAGCAGATCAAAACCCTGTTCTCCAACGCCATGAACATCGAGGACCAGGTGATCAAGGCGGATGTGGTCATCAGTTGCGTGCTCATCCCCGGCGCATCGGCGCCGAAATTGATCACCAGGCAACTACTGGATGCCATGAAGCCCGGAGCGGTGATCATGGACATCGCCATCGATCAGGGCGGCACCACGGATCTTTCCCGGCCGACCACCCATGACAGTCCTTGCCTTCAGGTGGGCAACGGGGTCAACCTCTATTGCGTCTCGAACATGCCCGGCGCCTACCCCCGAACCGCTTCCGAATCCCTGACCAACGCCACGCTGCGGTATGTGCTGCAGTTGGCCGACAAGGGCTGGAACAGGGCCTGTCGGGAAGATCCGGCCTTGGGGCGAGGCCTGAACGTGGTTGGCGGCAAGGTCGTCTACAAGGCCGTGGCCGAGGCCTGCGGCTATGTCTGGAAAGAATTGTAATAAACTACTCAGAAAAAAACGAACTGGATACCCGCCTTCGCGGGTATGACTGATCCGGAGACGGAATAAAACAAGTCATTCCCGCGAAGGCGGGAATTCAGGGCATGCTTGCCACAGATTTGTGAAAAACCAACCTCTGCCCGCTCTGAAGCTGAGCCGTTATGAATTATAAGCTCATTCGTCGAGAAGAGATGAATCAATTACTGCTCATCGCCGCAGCTCGCTTCTTTGGAAATAAGGTATCTGATTTCGTGCTCGATTGGAGGTGAAACATGACCAGATCAACCACCCACCCCCGCGGAAAAGTTTTGTTGCAGGCTGAAGAGGTCCGAAGGACCATGGAACGTCTGGCCTATGAAGTCATCGAACGTCATGGTGAAGGCGCCCCCTTGGCTTTGATCGGCATCCAGCGCCGCGGGGTGGAATTGGCCAAGCGCCTCAAGAGCGTTCTGGAAAGTCGATTCGGGTCCGAGATCCCCTTGGGCAGCCTGGACATCAATCTCTACCGGGACGACTGGACCAATATGGACAGCCAGCCCCAGATCCACAAAACGCAGATTCCCTTCAACGTGGACGATCGCGAAATCATCATGGTGGACGACGTGCTGTTCACTGGGCGGACCATCCGCGCGGCTTTGGAGGCGATACTGGACTACGGTCGACCGAAACGGGTGGAGCTCCTGGTTCTCGTGGACCGCGGCCACCGTGAATTGCCCATTCATGCGGATTATGTCGGCAAGAAAGTGAATACATCCCAACATGAAAAAGTGGATGTTTTCGTGCGAGAACAGGACGGCGAGGACGTCGTGGTCCTGAACGGACAGACGTAGCCTTTCGGATTGCTATCACATATATTCCGGACCGGGTCGAGTGCCTGGACCAGTTGCATAAAAAAACCGGCCGGACTTGTCACAAGTCCGGCCGGTTCGTGAATCAAATTCCGTTTCGGGCAGTACTACCAGCCGCGCTGTCTTCCACCGCCACCGCCACCAGAACGACCGCCACCGGAGCGGCCTCCTCTTCCTCCACCTTCATACCGATCACCGCCACCGCGAGGACGATCTTCACGGGGTCGGGCGATGTTCACCGTCAGTGGACGGCCCTCGAAATCTTTGCCGTGAAATTGCTCAATGGCCTTTTGCGCATCATCCGTCGAGTTCATCTCGACAAACGCAAAACCTTTGGAGCGGCCTGTGTCGCGGTCTTTGATCAAGGCGACTGACTGCACCGCGCCTGCTTCCGCGAAAAGTGAGTGCAGGGCATCTTCGGTGACTGAATAGGAAAGGTTGCCAACGTACAGTTTGTTTTCCATGCGAGAATCTCCAGTTAACGTTTGACCGCTTTCTACTGAGGCCGGTCGCCCGAATTCGGGCCAATTCAGGTAATGTCCTTTCCAACATGCCAAAAAGCCAAGAAGATCGGAAAACAAACGCACGATGATCTTCCGTCCTCATTTCCGGCTACTTGAAAATCAAAAAAGGCACAAGTGGCAGAAGTGCAGCTCGGCCCGTAGCGACGGGAGTTGCCGGAATCTGGGACAGATAAAATCTAAACATAAAAAGGCCGGAAGCAAGCTTCCGGCCTTTAAATAAGTCCTCTCGAAGAGGAACTTGAAATCTGGCGGGGCCGACGGGACTTGAACCCGCGCCCTCCGACGTGACAGGCCGGCGTTATAACCAGCTTAACTACGGCCCCGCATGGTAATGGTGGGCGGAACAGGGATCGAACCTGTGACCCTCGGCTTGTAAGGCCGATGCTCTCCCAGCTGAGCTATCCGCCCATCCCGCCCTGAAGGATTTGGTGTATAGTCAAAACCCGACCATGTTGTCAATAAAATCTTCGCAACAGGAAAAAAATATTTTCCTTCGCTACGAGCCACAGCAAAATCATAACCGCCGCCAAGTTCGCAAGAAAAAAATAGCAAGCCATACCTAATCCAAATCCAAATCCAAATCCAAATCGAAATCGAAATCGAAATCGAAAAAATATCTTCCCCCCTCACTCGACAGATCGTTCTGGATTCTGTTCATTTGTAAATGTTCAGCTTATCCGGGTAAAAACGGACTGGATACCCGCCTTCGCGGGTATGACTGATCGGAGATGTCATTGAAAAAAACAAGTCATTCCCGCGAAGGCGGGAATCCAAGAGATTGCCACAAGTTCTTGAAAAACTACCTTTTCCCGCCCAAGCTGAGTAGTTACCTTTCAGGATGAAATTAAGATCGATTTCGATTGCGATTGCGATTGCGATTTCGACAAAGAATGGGGGTCGCGATATGACCCCTCGTGCCTTGCGGGGGATGAGCAACTCGCATAGGTTGCGGTTTTTTTATCGCCGCAACCATAATAATCATGTCCCATCTCCCGCAACGCACCAGGCTGCTCGTGCTCGGACTGGATGGTTTGCCCTTCAGCACGGCTATCCGGTTATGCCGAGAAGGGCGCCTGCCCAATCTGGCGCGGATCGCCTTGACGACCGAAGCCCGTTCCTTCCAGGCAGAGCTTCCGGAGTTGTCACCCGTGAACTGGACCTCGTTTTTCACCGCTGCCGGACCGGAGGAGCATGGGATTTACGGCTTCACCAGCCTCGACCCGCACAGTTACGCCTTGCGCTTTGCCGACTTCACCCAGATCCGCGTCAGAACGATTTTCGACCGGCTGGGCGACCGTGGCCTGACCAGTCGAGTGGTCAACCTGCCCAATACCTATCCGGTCAAACCCCTCAAAGGCATGCTGGTGGCAGGATTCGTGGCCCATGAAATGAGCCGGGCGGCGTTTCCTCCGTTTCTGGCCCACCAGCTCCGCGCGGTGGGCTATATGCTGGAGGCCGACACAAGCCGCGGGGGCAAAGACCCGCAATATCTGCTGACAATGCTGGACGCTGCCCTTCGTGGACGCAGGGCGGCCCTGGACCTGCTCTGGCCGGATCTGGCCTGGGATCTGTTTGTATTCGTTCTGACGGAAACGGATCGCCTTGGCCATTTCCTCTTTCCGGCCTTGGAAGATCTCGGTCATCCCCAGCGGGATGCATGCCTGGCCTTCATGCGTCGTTGGGACGACCTGATCGGTCACGTGCTGGATCGGTTTGACCGTCTTCCAGAACCGAAACGACTCATTGCCCTGGCCGATCACGGCTTTACGAGCCTGACCGTCGAAGTTGATCTCAATGCCTGGCTGCGCCAACAGGGATACCTCACCCTGGACGCACCGCCGGATCACGAACTGGACTGCTCGAACATCAGTCCCCGGAGTCGGGCCTTTGCCCTGGACCCGAGCCGAATTTATCTGCATACTCCCCGCTTCAGCCGGGGACGTGTTTCCCCTGCTGAAGCGCCGGGACTGCGTGAATCCGTCCGCGCCGGCCTTCTTGACCTGCAATGGCATGGGGAGCCGGTCATCGCCGAGGTCCTGCGGGCGGAAGAGCTGTATCCCGACCTGCGGGAGAAATCTTTCCCCTCCGCCTTGGCGACCCACGACCCCGCCATCCCGGACCTGGTCTGCGTGCCCCGCAAGGGCTTTTCATTGCGGGCCAAGTTCGACCAGACCGCCATATTCGGCCGGGCCGATCGTCAGGGCTGCCATACCCGGGATGATGCCTTCTTTTATGATTCCAAAGGAACGCGACCCCAGAGGGTTCGGGATGTGGGCCGAACCGTGCTGGAACATTTCAACGCCTTGGATTCGGTCATTCTAACTGCTCAATAAACTTGATGTCCATTGATTTTGAAAAACAACTCAATCCCGCCCAGTGGCAGGCAGTTCGTGCCCCCCATGGACCGCTTCTGGTCATTGCCGGGGCCGGCAGCGGCAAAACGCGCACCATTGCCTACCGCCTGGCCTATCTTGTCCAGAACGGCGTTGCTCCGGAAAACATCCTGCTGCTCACCTTCACCCGTAAGGCAGCCCAGGAAATGCTTTTTCGGGCCTCCAATCTGATCGGCCAGGAACTTGGCGGTGTGGCCGGCGGCACATTCCATTCCTTTGCCGGCTCGATCCTGCGACGTTATGCCCCGGTGCTGGGGTATCCGGACCGGTTCACGATCATGGACGGCCCAGACATGGGCGAAATCCTGGGACAGGTTCGCGCTGAACTGGGAGTGGGCAAGGGAGACAAGGCGTTCCCGAAAAAGAAGACCATTCTGGGCCTGATCAGCAAATCCCGGAACAAGGAAATCGACCTGGCGATGCTTCTGGAGCGCGAATCCCCGCACATGCTGCATTACGCCGAGGACATGATCCGCATCGCCCATACCTATGCGGAATTCAAGCTGCGGCACGGATTGATGGATTACGACGACCTGCTGTTCAATCTGGAACGTTTGCTTCTGGAGCGAGAAGACCTGGCGGAATTCTTGCGCATACGCCACAACCACGTGATGGTGGACGAATTCCAGGACACGAATAAGGTGCAGGCTCGACTGGTCCGGCAGGTGGCCGGCGACGGCCGGGGAGTGATGGCCGTGGGCGACGATGCCCAGTCCATCTATGCCTTTCGCGGGGCCGAAGTTCGCAACATCCTGGCCTTTCCGGAAACCTTCCCGAACACGACCATCGTCCGGCTGGAAGAAAACTACCGCTCCGCCCAGCCCATCCTGGAATTGACCAACGCCTTGCTGCGGAACGCGACCACGAAGTTCGACAAGAATCTTTTCTCCCGCCGGACGGAAGGCCACAAGCCCCAACTGATCAACACGGTCAGCGACCAGACCCAGGCCAAGGTGGTGGTGGATAAAATCCTGGAGCTTTCCCAGCATTGCCGCTTGCGGGACATTGCCGTGCTTTTCCGGGCCGGATACCAGTCCTATCCCGTGGAAATGCTCCTGAACAAGATCGGCCTGCGCTTTCGCAAGTACGGCGGCCTGAAGTTCACCGATGCCGCGCATGTCAAGGACGTGCTGGCCTACCTGCGGCTGATCGTGAATCCGGCCGACCTGCCGGCCTGGCAACGGGCAGTGGCCCACGTCAAAGGCATGGGGCCCAAGACCTGCAACAGCTTTTGCCAGGCCCTGCTGGAAGGGGAGCAGAACCAGATCGCCCGGACCGCCAAGAAATTCCCGGACGTGGCCGCGGCCTTCGGTCTGATCAATGCCCTGCGCCAGGAGAAGCCCGCTCCCACCGCTGCCTTGCAGCGCATTCTGGAGTTCTACGCGCCGCTCTTCCAGGATCGCTATCCGGACGATTATCCCCGCCGCCAGGCCGGACTGGATCAACTGCTCCAGATAGCCTCCGGATTTCATGACCTGGACGCCTTTTTGGCCGAACTGACCCTGGAAAGCCCGGAGGAGGGCCGGGAAGAGGATTGCGACGTCGAGGACCACGTGGTCCTGTCCACCGTGCACTCGGCCAAAGGCCTGGAGTGGTCCGCCGTCCTGGTCATTGACTTGGTCAACGGACGATTCCCCTCCCGCCATGCCATGGAGAACAGCGACGATCTGGAAGAAGAGCGTCGCCTGCTCTACGTGGCCTGTACCCGGGCCAGGGACTACCTTGGTCTGTTCGTCCCTTCCTCGGTCTACAACCGGTTCATGGGCGGCAGTGAGCCGGCCCAGCCCAGCCTCTTTGTCAGCGAACTGCAACTGTCCTGCTATGAGGAATTGCGGGAAAACTACCTCGGCCAGGTCAAGCCGCGCACACCGCTCCCGGCGCGGGAGTCGCGGAAGCCGCGGCAGTCCAGCGACAGGCCCGGCACGCCGTCTCGCTCGGTTCCCCCCTCACCTCCCGTCGCCGCCTCGCACAGAAAAAACACCTTCGGCCATTGCCGTCACAAGATCTTCGGTCGCGGCAAAATCGTCGAGTTCCTCCCCCCCAACCGCTACCGCATCAACTTCCCCGGCTTCGGCCTGAAGATCATCATGGTTGATTTTTTGACCATGGAGGACTGAAATGGGAGCCTCAACACCCTAGCCGATAACGACCCAGCCCATCTCTGCCGAAATGAACATGTCTGGGAGATTCTAAATTGTGATGACGGTAATTACTCAGTGAAATGCAGTTGCAGAGTTTGGCTTCAGAATCGGGGTCGGAATCGGTATCGGGGTCGGTATCGGAAGTGAATCCATGTGAGGCATTCCCAATGCTTTCGAAACCGATTCCGATTCCGATTACCTGAGAGGAAGAGCGGTAACTGCTCAAAAAGATCGGGCGACGGGGTTTCCTGTGCAAGGATTCACATTGATGCGGAGTTTCGTGACCAAGTCTACGGAGGCCATGCTCCAGCCGGAAATTTGCCTTAGTGCATTACACCGTTGCCGCACTGGGGTGCGGCGCTCCCAGGATTTATCCGTTAATTGCCACAAGTTTTTGAGCAGTTACGAAGAGCGCAGACAGATCGTGCTCTGAATAAAGTTACTCTGGCCGATTGAAAAACAAAGGGCAAAGCGCGAAATGTCTTACCGTGAGCTGACCCTGACTGACTCAGGATGGGCAGGAAACTTGATGACGCTCTCAACTCCTTTCGATGGCTCTACCGGACGCGACGTCTGGAAACCGGCAACGGGATATACCGTACTGCCGGCAATGTTGTTGCGTCTGGATCAGGGCAATGGTTCCGATCAGGATCTGGGCGAAAAAGCAATCGATGAATCGAGAACGGACGATGAACGGGCACTGCGCTGTCGCAACTGCGGATTGGTGGTCACGAAGGATGAGAACCGCATTTCAGTGAACGGGCGTCACGATCACGTCTTTTTCAATCCCCATGGCCATGTCTTTGAGGTCGGCTGCTTTGGGCAGGCCCCCGGAGCGACTCCCCTGGGCCCAAGCAGCGCGGAGTTTTCCTGGTTTTCCGAATGTACTTGGCAAATTGCCCTTTGCAATCGTTGTCGCAATCATCTGGGATGGTTTTTTGCCGGCCCGAATGGCTTGTTTTTCGCCCTGATTCTGGATCAGCTGACCAAGGAAGGATAGTGCGCTGTTTTTTCGGATTGCCTCTGCCGGCGCCATACCAGGAAGCCCTGGAGGCGCTCATCCGCAACTTGAAACCGGGGCTGCGTTCCAAAATATCCTGGACCAGGCCGGACAATTGGCATTTGACGTTGAAATTTCTGGGGGAAGTTTCCCCTGAAAAGCTGGAATCCCTGTTGGGATCTTTTCAGGCTCCCCTGGGCGAGTCCTTCACCTTGCAGGGACAGGGAGGAGGTTTTTTTCCGGACCGGCGACGCCCCCGTGTCGTATGGGTGGGCGTGGGGCAAGGAATGATCGCCGTCCAGGATCTGGCTGCTGAAACCAATCGAAGATGCGCCACCCAGGGCTTTGTCCCTGAAAGCCGCCCCTTTCAGCCCCATCTGACCGTGGCCCGCATCAGGCAAGCCCTGGATGACCCATGGGCAAGCCTGCTGTCGGAGTTGCAGGGAGTCTCCTGGCCGGAAATCAGGATGGATAGGGTCGTGCTATGGCAAAGCCGGCTGACTCCGGTCGGTCCATGCTATCAGCCTTTGGCCGAATTCGAACTTCAGCCGGCGAATGATCAGGTTCCATGAGACGAACAGCGGAAATTGGAGTAAACTCGGCGCTACAGATAGTCCCCGCGATTGAACTTGATTCTCTCGGTGACCGCCATGACTTCCAGTTCGTCAAGCATGCCCCGCAACTCCGGTCCCAGAGGCTGTGCTGATCCCTGCTGTGGCCAGTTGGCTTTCAAGGTTCCAATCTCCTCGGAAATCTCTTCAAGAATGCCGTTGGCGTTCCGCAGCCCTTGAGGATCAGCGGACAACTGGTGGGCATAATTTTCCCACCTTGAAAGCAGATTGTCGAAGGTGTCCATGGCTTTGCTCTGGAATGCCGGCGCATTTTCAACAGGAAACAGCATTTGCGTCGGCGTGAGGTGCATTGGGGACATGGGGCCTGACGGCTGCGACACGGCGGAAGACGGGGAATCCTGAGGCGATGCTCCGCTTCTCGAAGCACGGAAGAGAAGATCTTCAAAGCGTTCGCCATTCTTGTTCACCTTGCGGGCATCCCGTTCCGCATCTGCCTTGAGAGCCGAAATTTGTTCGGGATTGATTTTCATTGGCATACTCCTGGTGACGGTGAAATCCGGCTGCTATCCGCTTTGCAATTAAATTGCCAATATTACTGCTGCTGGTCAAGCCGGATCAACCCAGGGGCATCCAAAGCACCATGAGTTGTTGACCGTAAAGGATTTGCAGCATTGCGCCCAGGCTGAGAAACGGGCCAAAGGGAATCCTGGTCTGCATGCCTTGATGGGCATTTTTTGCCATATACCCCAAGCTTGCAGCCAGTGCGGTGAATGCGGCCAGAAAAATCATCATCGGCAACCCCTGCCAGCCCACCAGGGCTCCGAGCATGAGCATCAGCTTGATGTCTCCCGTGCCCAGTCCTTCCACTCCCCGCAGTAGATAATACCCTTTCTGCAGCAGCCAGAACGCTCCGGCGCCGAACAGGGCGCCCAGCAGGGAATCCTGCCAGGACACGTCCGCCAGGAGAAACGAGCCACCAAACGCGAGCAGCGCTCCGGGGAAGGTGAAGACGTCCGGCAGGATGTACTCCTGAAAGTCGATAAAGCTCATGATGATCAGCAGTCCGCCTGCCGCCATGTACACGAGCCATGCCCAGCCGAAACCGAACTGCAAGGCCAAAAGCAGGGCCCACAGCCCGGAAACCGCCTCGACCAGTGGATAGCGCCAGGAAATGCCCTCGCCGCAGGAGCGGCAACGTCCCCGTAGCAAAAGAAAGCTGAACAGAGGGATGTTCTCCCACCAGGACAGCCCATGCCTGCACTTGGGACAGTGCGATGCCGGGAGGATCACGGACTGTCCTGTCAGATACCGGTGAACGCAGACATTGTAAAAACTTCCCAGCAGCAGCCCCAGGGTCAGGGAAAGCAGCGGAAACACGGAGAGCAAGGGAGTCACTTTTGTGAGGGCAAGTATTTATCTGGAACGCCGGACGGCGAGGGAAAGCCTCTACGGCACCAGGGGCGCGACAGGCAGCCCCTGATCCGGGGCCAGCCCGAGCATCAGATTGGCATTGGCCAGAGCCTGGCCGGAGGCGCCGCGGCAGAGGTTGTCGATGGTGCTGACGATGAGCAGGCGTTTGGTGCGTTGATCCACCAGCAGGCCCAGATCACAGTACATGGTTCCGCGGACGAATCGCGTTTCCGGCCAGACGCCCGGCGTCTGGATGCGCACCCAGCGGACATCGAGGGGCGTCTGGGCATAAAAATCCTGGTAGAGTGCATGCACATCTTCAGTGGAAGGAGAGCTTGTCAGCCGTGCGTAGATTGTGGAAAGAATTCCCCTGCCGATGGGCAGCAGATGGGGAGTGAAGGAAAGCTGAACCTGCTTGCCTGACAACACGCCGATTTCCTGTTCCATTTCGGGAGTGTGACGGTGTTTCCCGAGGCTGTAGGCCCGGAAATTATCCTGCACTTCGCAAAAAAGGGTCGCCGTGGATGGCTTGCGCCCCGCGCCGGTGGCTCCGGACTTGCTGTCCACGAGGATATCCTCGGGGTCCACCAGCCCGTGGCGCAAAGCCGGCGCCAAGGCCAGCAGCACGCTGGTGGGATAGCAACCGGGATTGGCCACGAGATTGGCTGCGGCGATCTCCTTGCCGTAAAGTTCCGGCAAGCCGTACACGGCATGTTCCAGCAAGGCGGCATGGCGGTGGTCCAGGTTGTACCACTGAGAATACGTCCCTGGATCGCGAAGGCGAAAATCCGCGCTCAGATCCACGACCCGAACATCTCTCTGCACCAGGTCCGCGGCCAGATCCATGGCCGTTCCATGGGGTACGGCCAGAAAAACAAGCTTGCAGGTCTGAGCCAGGTCCTGCGTATCCGGCGCGGTAACCACAAGTTCCGCCAGCCCGGTTCCGTGCAGATGGGGCAGGATTTGCCCCAACTTCTTGCCTGCCTCGGTCCGACTGGTGGCCCGGACCAGTTCCATCTCCGGATGTGCGGCCAGCAACCGGCACAGTTCCATGCCGGTATAACCGGCCACGCCTACAAGTCCGACGGGAATGCGTTGCATTGGTTTCCTTCTGGAGGGTGTTGGTTGTCAGGACGACTTGCGAACGAAATGCATGCGCAATTCGAAAAGCATGTCCTTGAGCAGCTTGGATTCTTCAAAATCGAGATTGCCTTTGGTCTTTTCCTCAAGCATGGCCAGGATATCGATGGTGTGTTTGGCCAGGGAAATATTGACCGCTGTATTTCCATTGTCCGGATCCGGAACCTCCCCCAGGTGAACCAGGGCGGAGGAACTCAAGGAGAGTACGAACGTGGAAAAACAGACATGGGGCATGAAGCATTCCTGGAATGCCCCCCGTTGAGCTTGATGATCCGCCTGGGCTTGTTCCATAACGGACGGCCCCTGTTCCGTGCCGACGGTTCCATGATCAATGCGGCGGTCAGTAATTCTAGCGTCTCCGGTCATCACACACCTTCCTTCTTGAATATTCTCAGCGCTGTTGCGCCTGCCTTCTCCCGGAGAACAAGCATGGAACGTACCAGTTCATGCTGACACTCCAGGTAAACCCAATGCAATAGATGGCTTTTTGCGCAGATAGTGGCTTTGTGCCATTGCGAATACGTCACGCAACTGCACCGCGACGAGCGGTCACCCGATCATGTTCCGTGGATCAAGCGCCTGCTGGTACGCGGCCAGGCTGATTTCCAAATAATCCCTGCTCCCGGAATGTCCACCGCAGGCCTTGAAGGATTGGCGCAAAGCGTAGATGCCGGCCAGAATATCCGCGTAATCCACATGCCCCATATGGCCAAGCCGAACAATTCGCCCTTTGAGATGATCCTGTCCGCCTGCCATGACCACGCCGTAATCCTGGGCGGCAATCTCCAGCAAGCGTTGGCCGTCCATGCCCTGCGGCAGCAGAATGCTGGTCAATCCCCATGTATAATTTTCTTTGACCAGCAGATCCAGCCCCAAGGCCTGAACGCCGGCACGGGTCATAGAGGTCATGGCCCATTGCTTGCGAAAGACTTCCTCCAGGCCTTGTTGCCGGAACAGTTGCAGGGAAACATCCAGACCATTGAGCAGATTGATGGCTGGAGTGAACAGGGTCTGATTCTTCCTGCAGTTCTCCCGCTCCCGGAGCAGATCAAAATAGCTCACGGCGCTGGGATGGCGTTCCACTACGTCCCAGGCCCGCCGGCTCAAGGCGATGAAGGCCAGTCCAGGCGGCAGCATCAACCCTTTCTGGGAGCCGGTCAGCAGGCAGTCCACCCCCCAGTCGTCCATGGGACAAGGAGAAATGGCCACCGCGGAAATACCGTCCACCACCAGCAGCGTTTCCCGCGCCTTTGTGATTTCCGCGATTTCCCGGATCGGGTGGAGCACGCCGGTGGACGTTTCCGAAGCCTGGACCAACACGCCTCGAATGGATGCGTCATTCTCAAGTTCTTCACGGATTTGTTCCGGTGAAACCGCTGCTCCCCATGGCAGACGGATTACCGACACTTCCAGACCGCGGGACTGGGCGATATCCGCCCAGCGTTGGCCGAATTTTCCGGCATCGACCACCAGCACCCGTTCACCCGGAGCAAAGAGATTCCACAATGCCGCGTTCATGGCCCCGCTACCGGAACAGGTCAGCGGCAGGACCGGCTGACGCGTGCCGAACAGCCACTGTAAGCCTTCCTGAACGCGGTGCAAGACTTCCTTGAAACCCGCCTTGCGATGATGAACCATATCCTGGGCCAGGGCCAACCGCACCTCTTCGGGCAAGGGGGTCGGACCGGGAGTGAGGAGACGAAGTTTATTGCGCATGTTGTTCTTTTTCCTTCATTATTGATATCTGAGCTGCCGATCCTGATGCCAGCACAGAAGCTGGTCCGGCTGCAATTATGTCAGCCAGGATCTATTCAGCCATGCCCCGTGGCCCAGTTGGGTCCGTATCCCCAGTCCACGATCAGGGGGACATCCAGATTGACCACTGTGGCCATCAGGTCGGCGATCCGGGCTCCGGCTTCCCGGCAACTTGCCGTGGGAACCTCCAAAAGAAGTTCGTCATGGACCTGCAAAACCATTCTGGCGCCTAGATCACGCAGGATTTCATCGTGATGCACGCGGATCATGGCCATTTTGATGATGTCCGCCGCCGAGCCCTGGACCACGGTATTGATGGCCATCCGGCGAGCAGTTTGGGCCATGTTGTCGTTGCGGGAATTGATGTCCGGGAGCATCCTGCGCCGTCCGGCCAGGGTGAATACCGCGCCCTGTTCCTTGGCCTGGGCCACGATATGTTCGTAGAAGTCGCGAACCTTCTGCAGCCGCATGAAATACAACGCAATGAATTCCTTCGCTTTCTGAAGACCGATACCCAGGTCCCGGCCGAGTTTCTGGGGGCCCATGCCGTAGAGCAGCCCGAAATTGATGGTCTTGGCCTTGCGACGTTCATCCGCTGTAACCTGCTCCGGATCCTTCACGAAAAGAATGGCCGCCGTACCGGCATGAACGTCAACTCCCCTGGTGAACAGGTCCCGCAGATGAGGGTCTTCGGAAAGATGGGCCAGCACCCGCAGTTCAATCTGGGAATAGTCCGCGCTGATCAGCTGATGCCCTTCCGGCGCGGTGAAACAGGAACGCATCCTCACGCCCAGCGGCCCGCGAATAGGAATGTTCTGAAGATTGGGATTGCTGCTGGACAACCGTCCCGTGGCCACGGCCAACTGGTTGAAGGTGGTATGCACCCGGCCTTGGCGATCCATCAACCTGGGAAGGGGCTCAAGATAGGTGGAACGCAGTTTTTCCAGTTTCCGATACTCCAGGATTTCAGGAACGATGGGATGCTCTCCGGCCAGTTTTTCAAGAATCTCAACGCTGGTGGAACGGCTTCCGCCGGGTGTCTTGCGTCCGGTTTTCAGACCCAGACGCTGGAAAAGGACTTCCGCCAGTTGCTGGCTGGAGCGCAGATTGAATTTCGTTCCGGCCTTCTCGCAAATGGAACAGGAAAGCCGGGCCAGGGTTTCTTGAACCTCATCAAGAAAAGCGCTCAAAGCTTTTTGATCCAGCAGTACGCCGTTGCGTTCCATGTCCACCAATACCGGGATCAGCGGCATTTCCAGCGAGGCGACAAGCTCACTGAATCCGGCCTGCGCCGTGCTGCGCCGCAGGATGACGGCCAGTTGCAGAACCAGTTGAGCAGGGTTGGCCGGCGAGGCTCCCTCGGCAAGTTCATGCTGATATCTGCGTGCCAGAGCAGTCAATCCATAGTCCCGTTCCTCAGGCTGAAGCAGATAGGCCGCCAGGCTGACGTCAAACCGGCGGTCCATGTCAATGCCTGCCCAGGCAGGCTCTGCGGCCAGCAGATCCTTCCAGGAATGCGCCGCAACCAGATCCGAGCCCTTCGCCGCGGCAATCAAGGCATCCATTGGACCGGTCCAGAGCAGTTCGCGGCCATCCATCCCAAGGCCCCACCCATCGGGAATTCGAAAAATGCTGATGGTTTTCCCGGCAAGATCAGGCAGTTCCTTCAACTGCTCGGCACGACCTTGCGCCTCATCATGCTGCGTAAGGGATTCGGGGATGGCCAATCCCACGGACTGCGCCGCCTTGGAAGTGCCAGCCGGTCGAAGAGGCTTTGTCGTTCTCGGTCGAAGCACATCGCCACTGCCGGACGGCTCAGGCGTCAAGGCCAGAACTTCCCGCTCCAGGGAACGAAACTCATAGGTGCGCAGAAAATCCCTGAACGCATCACCTTTGCGTGGTTTGCAAAGGTATTCGGAAATCCGGGCTTCCGGCTGCAGATCCGTACGCAGGCGGGTCAACTCCCGATAAGTGAAGATATTTTCCAGGCTTGGCTCGATTTTCTTCTGTTCCTTGGGCAAAAGGGCCGAAAAATTGTCCCGCAAGGCTTCCAGCGAGGGAAAACGTTGCATCAGGGTCTTGGCTGTCTTGGGGCCGACACCGGGGACACCGGGGATATTGTCGCTGCTGTCGCCCACCAGAGCCTGAAAATCCGGCCACTGTTCCGGATCGAGCCCGTGTTCTTGCCGAAAAGATTCCTTTGTGACCAGCTTCTCGTTTTTCAAGCCTGGATCCCAGAGAAAAACGTTGGTATCCAGACACTGCAGCAGATCCTTGTCCGAGCCGACAATAATCACCGGGCGCTGTGATTTGAACCGGGAGCAGAGGCTGGCAATGAGATCGTCCGCCTCGACGCCATTGGATATCCGTGTCGTCAACCCAAAAAGACGAACGCCTTGCACCAAAGGCTCGATCTGCTGCACCAGCCCCTCCGGCGTGCTCTGACGTTGCGCCTTGTAGGGGGTAAAGAGTTCATGGCGAAAGGTCGCCCCTCTTCCGTCCAGGAAAAACCCGGCGTACTCCGGGTTTTCCTCTCGCTGCAAGCGCAAGAGCAGGCGCAAAACAATGAACAGGGCATTGGTGGGGAAGCCATCCGAGCGTTTCAGGTCCGGAAAGGCGTAGAAGGCCCGATAAAGAAACGACGTTCCGTCGATCAGGAAGATGGGATCCGCATTCAGGTTGAGTCTGGATTTCAAGCTCATAAGTACTCTAAGATTGGACGGGAACGGCAACAGGGCGGACCTTCGAGGGGCACAAACGGTGCAGAATAAAATCCTCCGGCTCTTGATCCCCGATATTTTCCAGCGGGATTTCCGCCCGGGCCATGGTTGCGTGTCCTCCGGCCGAGCCAACGTCACCGAAGAGCTTGGCGGCCAGCTTGCCCATGTCCCGGTGCAGTCCGTCGCCACGGAAAATCAGGATCATGGTATTGTCGCAGATGCCGCAGGTCACGGTCCAGGAAATGCCGTAGAGACGCAGGAAAAAATCGCCAAGTATGACCAGAATGTCCGGGGAATCCAGGCGGCCCATGAACACATGAAGGCAGTGACCGCTCACCCTGAGCTTGCGAAAGGCCAGCGAAAAATATTTCAGCCAGTCCAGCCGGAACTCGCTGCGCGTGATCTTGCGCAGCAGGTTGTGGTTGCCGAACTTGCTCAAGTATCGAAAGGCACGCACGTCGATATCGGAAAACGAACGTTCAAAACTTTGGGTATCGGTTTTGATGCCGTAGAGCAAAGCCGTAGCCAGCAGTTCACCGGGCCGGATCTTCAGGTTGTAAAGATACTCCGTGAGCATGGTGCTGGTGGCGCCGTAACCCGGCTGGATATCCTTGAACTCCGCTTCCACGGGATTTTCCGGAACCAGTGGGTGATGATCGATGACCACGGAAAATGCATACTCCCGGAAAGCCGGATGATGGTGCGGCTGGGAATCCACCAGGGCGAACCGATCGTATTGCGCGGCCAGGTTCGGCGTCAGGCGCTGCGTCGGAATGCGCAGGGACTTGATCATGGTCAGATTGTCGGGACGCGAAATCTCGTTCACCTGGGCACAGTCCACAGCAGCCACTTTTCTGGTCATGATCCGGCGCAGGGCCTGAGCTGACGCCAGCGCGTCGGGGTCAGCGTTCATCATGATCAGCCAGCGATCCGATTTGCGCCATAATCCGCTCAGCACCTCCAGCTTGGCTTCCAGTGAACGAAAATAGCCCATTTCAATTCCTCCCCTTCAACCAGAGCGGCAACCCGGCCACAATCAGCGTGACTTCGTCCGCAAGAGCGGCCACCTGCTGGTTGAGCAGACCCAAGGAACGGACAAAAGACCGAGTCTGCGGAGATGTTTGAATCGGTCCGAAACCGATTTCGGAGCTGACCAGGATTATATGCGTGGTGGACGTCGCAACGCGCAGACACTCCAGCAGGCTTTCGCGAAGCGACTCCTCCTGATCAGCCTGGATGCAGGAGAAAAGCCAGAAGTCCAGGCTGTCCACCAGAATCGCCGCATGATTTGGAATTTCCTGCGCCAGGATGGCGGGCAGGTCGATGTCCGCCTCCCGGGCCGGCAAATGGGCGGGGCGATCACGGCGATGCTCCCGGATGCGCCGTCGCATTTCCAGGTCCTGGGCTCTGGCCGTACCGACAAACAGGCGCGGCTCTGGGGCTTGCAGCAGATGGTGCAGTGCCCATCCGGATTTGCCGGATTTTTCACCGCCAAGAATCAGGGTGATCATTTGCGGGACCTATCAAGGCTAGAAGGATGTCGAGTGATTCCATAAAGTCTTTGGGGTTGAACACTTCAACCATCAATACGCAGTCCCGGTGGACCTGACGCAGGATTTCCCGCAGGAGGGTCAATCCACGTTCATCCAGTTTTCGCAACGAATGATGCTCTCCGTGTGGCCCTGGCGCACAAAGATGAAGCATCCGCACATGGGGCCAGACTCCGGGAATTTTGTGCGTCTCTTGGCCATAGGCGAGCAGGTGGCCCAAATCAAGACAAATACCCAGCTTGAACGATTGAATCAATGGCCACAAGACGATCAAATCATTTTCCCTGATATTCTCCAAGAGCAGATTTCGCGCTTGTGCCCCTGATTGCAGCCAATACTTCGCAATAGTCTCCAATGGTTCGAGCACATTCTTTTGCAGGGATTGTATTCCCTCCAGGGAGGGGGGATGAAGAACAGCCCCCCAGGGATTGAGAAACTCCGCTTTCTTTATGAGACCGCCAATAATGTGCCACACATGATCCGGCCCGTTGTGCCATGGCAGGTCCAAAGGCAAATGGATATGAAACCGCAGTCCCGTCTTTCCAAGAAATTCCGGCAGGTCGAGGTCGGTATAGGCCAGACAGGTTTGCGATTCCAGGAAAAGCAGGCCGACTTCATCGACAATTTTCCTGAGACGAAGGCAGTTGCCGGCGATGTGCTCCGGCCAGACAAAGGACGGAGCGGCAATTATTGCTCGCATTATGGCAGGATGTTCCTGCTTTTCAGAAATGAGCGAACTGACACAAAAACTGCCGGTTTGTTTACCTGTCATGGCGTATGGCTGATTGACACAAGGAATATTTTACAGCAATAGATTCCTTGCGCAAGTTTTGATGAGCAAGAAATGGCACATACGTTGCAGATGTATACAGAGATCAAAATCTACATGTAGTTCGTCACTGAAACGAAAGGCCATTCGGGAATGCGCAAAGTTCGTATCATTTTTCAACATTATTTCAACCCCTTGCACGTCTACTGCAGGTTGCGGGAGATCGGCGTCGGCACCTGCACGGCTCAAAAGGTCTGTACCATCTACGAACGTCTCATCTACCGTGCCTTGCGTTTTTTCTAGTTCCAGCTGCATCTTTCTGACAGATCAAACTTCCTCTTCGCTTCCTTTCCTGTTGCACTCAGTTCGGACATGGGTTTTGGTTGCTTTTTTTTGCCCAATCGACCCTATGCTGACATTTACCTGATTTTCTCACAATAGAGAATCAACACGTTGTTGAGATAAATCCAATCCTTCTCAGGCATTGCATATTGAGCATTTGGACAACGAACCATTCAGCAGACAATGCTGTTGCCGGGTTTGGCATCGGAATCGGGGTCGGAGTTGGGGATGGTATCGGAAGCGAAGCCATCTGACGGGGCATTCTCATGTCGCAACCGATCCCGATCCCGATTCCCGGGAAGAGCGAAGATCAGAATGAGTGCGCAGTGGCGACTCACAACCACACGGACAAGCCGGACCACTTCATGCCTCGCAATGAAAATCTGCAGGCATGTCCCATGAGGAAAGGGAGTAGTTTCTCTTCATGAAAGGAGGGAAATACGCTTTTGACGACGTACTGTCCGCTCCACGGTTTTACTGCGCTGGATTCCTTGCTCCGGTAAATTATCGAGAAAACGGGAGGGCTTGAGTCTCAGGCTTCGCCCAAAGAGATTACGTTTTCCGGCATGGCTGAGAAACAACCATCTTTTGGCCCTGCTCAATCCCACGTAAAACAGCCTGCGCTCTTCTTCCAGGTCCGTCGAGCGTCCGGCAAGCATATTGGCCGTGTTCCCGTCTGACCCTCCAAACAGTTCCAAGCCAATCATGGGCAGCAAACCGTCTTCCAGGCCCGACAGAAAGATCGCCTCGAACTCCAGGCCCTTGGAAGCATGCAGGGTCATCACCTGCACTGTTTCCGCGCGACTTCGCACAAGTTCCAATTCCGATTGAAAATTGATCCAGGTCAGCAACCCCGCCCAGCCTTGATGTCGTGCATAGGCCTTCTTGAGGGCCAGGAACTCCTTGCTTTGCCAGAACAGTCGATCAAACGGCATCACATCCTGAAGGTGCGCCGCCAGAGCCACAGGACCTTGAACGACAACCTGTTGCGGACACTGCAGATCGCCTTCTTCCTCTGCGCCAAGCCCAAGGATTCCCGATGCCGCCTGGAGCAGCATCGCAATTCGGGGTTCTTTCCAGAAGGGCTCTGCTTCCGGGGCTGAACAAGGTATCCCAGCCCGCTGCAAGGCTTGCATTATCGGTGGAATCAGGGTTTTCATCCGAACCAGAATTGCGATGTCGCCGGGGCTGATGCAGCCATGCCGCCCATGATCCGATTCCCAGTGTCCCGTTCCGCCAAGCAGTCCCCGGATCTGGTCGGCAATCCAGGCCGCTTCCCGCATCTCGGTGGATGCTTGAAACAGCGCAATTCGCCCGCTTGATTGCTCATGGCATTGCATTGCCTGCTCTTCAGGAAACAATCCGCGGCAGAGTTGCGTCAGATTGGAGGCGGAACGGTAGTTGACGTTCAGGGGGATGATTTCCAGATTTGACCATTTGGAGCGCATGGCTCCGGAAATATCCGGCACGGCGCCCCGAAACCCATATATGGATTGACGAGGATCCCCGATGGCCCAGAACCCGGCGCCGTCGGCAGGGGTCAAATGCTGCAGCAGTTCCCATTGCAGGAGTGAAAGATCCTGGACCTCGTCCACCAGAATGTGCGTATAGGGGCTGGAAGCCTGATCATTCGCGGCATGAGCCAGCCAGAATTCCAGGAGATCGGTATAATCAACCAGGTTCCAGTCCTGTTTTTGGCGCGCATAGCGACCAGCGGATTCCATCGTATTTTCGGAAAAGATTCGCCGTTCCCTGGCCTGGGAAAGTTCATCCCACATCTGCTTCAGCTGAGCGGAAGTCAACTCTGGGTTGGCCGCGGCAAAGACGCGCCGGGCCGCGTCTTCGGAGAGCAGGACCGGAGCCTCGCCCTGAACACGGGTCCAGGTTTCATAAGCCATGGCATGCAGCGTATCAGCCTGGGGTATGGCCTCGGCTTCGCCCTGCATGTGCACCAGTCGCTCGCGAAGTTCCTGGGCGGCGCGGCGAGTGAACGTGACCACCAGCATCCGTCGGGGATGGACTCCCTGGCGCAGGAGATGGGCGATTCTGCCCATCAATGTTCTGGTTTTTCCCGTGCCCGGTCCGGCAAGTACCAGAACCGGATGCGGACCGGCCCGAAGAGCCCGCTCCTGCTCTTGATTGAACGCAAGGACGGGCGCGGCGTCTTGAAGCGGGTGTTCCGCAATCCTGGTATCCGTGACCGAGTATGGTTCCGCGCCCTGTGCCGCTGCCGCGGGAGATGCAGCCGCTGCCGGCTCAGGGACGAAGAAGGACCGGCCGCGAAGAAATTCACGTTGTTCCTGTGGCGTGAACATGGAGATCTTGCCGTAGTTTCCGTCAAAACCGGATTGACGAAGGACCTTTCCCTGGCGCATGCGGCTGATGGATTCGGCCAGGACCGGCCTGTTGCGACTGAGCTGGTCCAGCGGCAATGCACTGAGAATGTGCAGCTCCGACCCATGGGAGGCGATCAGTCTGGAATACTCGTTGCGTACCCGTTTCGTTGCCGGCCCCGTGCCCACGATCTCGGCAATCAACTCGTTGAGCGGCACCAGGGAATGAAAACCAGGTTGATTATCCGGCTGCAGGGGCAAGTCCCGATCGGCGAGTTCGAGTACGCGGTGCAGTACACCCAGGGTCAACGGCTGCCCGCATACCGGGCAAATGTTCCGATGAGCTTTGGACTCTTTGGGATCCAGCACCACATTGCAGTTCCGATGGCCGTCCAGGTGATACTTCCCTTCCTCGGGAAAGAATTCCATGGTGCCCAAGAACTTGTGACTATGGTCTTCACCGCGCAAGGCTCGATAGATTCCTTCAAAACTTATCTCGCCACTGAACAGGTTGGCTTCGCGGGCCAGCTTCTCCCCGGAGTGGGCATCAGAGTTGGAGATCATCCGGAATCGGTCCAGGGCGCTCCATTGCCAGTTCATCGCCGGGTCCGAAGAAAGTCCGGTTTCCAGGGCAAAAATTTCCGAAGCCAGGTCGCCGTAACATTCCTCAATGGTGTCGAAGCCGGATTTGGAGCCGAACAGGGAAAACCAGGGCGTCCAGATATGAGCTGGAACAAGAAAGGCCAGCGGATGGATTTCAAGGACCATCTCCAGCAGATGGCGGGAGTCGAGTCCCAAAATAGGTCGACCGTCCGATCCAAGATTGCCGATCTGGGCCAACTTGGCGTTCAGGGCCCGGACCTGCTCCAGGCCGGGCAGAAAAACCAGGTGATGGACCTTGCGAACCTTGTCTCCCCGCTTGTAGATGGTGCTGATTTCCGCGGAGAGGATGAAGCGGACTCGAGATTGTGGAGGATCGACCTCCAGCCAGGGAATTTCAGCGGCGACATCAATGGGCTGCCTGGGAGCCAGCAGTCCTGATCCGTCTTCTTCCAGATCGTTTTCCAGTTCCGACAGCCATCCGGGATGGGTGAAATCACCGGTGGCCACCACATCCAGCCCCTTGACCCGAGCCCAGGCCGCGAGCAGGCGGGGCGAGAGGTTCCGGCTGGTGGCGCGAGAATGGCGTGAATGGATGTGCAGATCAGCTCGAAACAGGTCACTGGACATGGTAGATGCCAATCGGGATTTGCGAATAATGCTCGTTTTTGGAAGTCCGAGCGCCTTCAGCAGACTTGGGCGCAGTCGGATGGATCGCCTTGGAGCTTGGCCAGAGTGTGAGAAAGAGCCGGCAGGAGCGCTTCGAGATTTTCGCGGACCGCCTTGGGAGAACCGGGCAAATTGATAATCAGGCTTTGTCCGAGTGTGCCGACAACGGCCCTGGAGATGACGGCGTGAGCTGTTTTGCGCAATGCCGCCTGGAGCATGGCGGTTTCCATTCCCGGAAGCCGCTTTTCAATCACCGACAAGGTCGTTTCAGGAGTGAAGTCGCGAGGGCCGACACCGGTCCCTCCGGTGGTCAGGATCAGGTCGAACTGCTGTTCCAGGGCCAATCCCACAAGGAGCGAGCGCAGTCGCTTTGGATCATCCGGGATCAAATACCCTTGCACAAATACCACCGGAAGATCCCGGCCGATCAGTTCGCCAATCAGGGGGCCGGCCTGATCTTCCCGTTTGCCGGCATAGCCCTTGTCGCTCAGGGTAATCCAGGCCAGAGCGTAGCCTGGCTTCTGTACCGTCCAGGGTTGCGCAAGGGAATCCGCTTTGAAATCATTCAGTGCCTTCGCCCAGCAGCACTCTGCGCTCGGAAGGGTCGCGGAATCCCGTGGCCAGTAGAATTTGCCCACCACCTGGAAGCCTCCTGCGCCATCCGGACTCCTCAGCATGGAGCCTACGCCGGGCAACGCCCCATGATCGAGAATGCAGCAGAGTTCGGTGCAATTTTGCGGAGCAACGGAACTGAAAACGGGGAGGAGTTGGTCGCGGACGATCGCCCCGTCACGTGACGACCGGAGGATCACGTTCATGGCGGCTCCCGTCGGTTGGAAAGCCGAACATCCTGGCTGACACGACAGAAATGCCCGGCTTTGATGAAGATCACGTCCTGATCAGCACAGTCAGGACGTTGTCGGGATGGATCAATGATCCATGTGCTTGCCCTGCTTGATGCGAACCAGCGCAGTGACGACGATAACGGTCAGGTAGGTGAAAATGAAACCGACGCCGATGACGCTGGTCAGAGAGGCTTCCTTGGCTGCGTTGCTGATCAGGGTGGGGATGATTTCAGTAATGCCCATGAGTGCGCTCCTTTGCGATAAAGTTCACATGCGCTTGTGTTTGGTCAATCTCCGGAAAAAAGTCAAGGCGATGATATTCGGATTTTTAAGCCATGCCTGTTACGGCGGGTCACACATGACGTTCAACTACCTCAGCAGCTTGCTCTCCTTTGCCGCCCGGTGTAGATTGGCGGATTACAGCCAGTCGATCGGGGCCGCTGGATCGCTGTTCAGCGTCCATACCAGTTATTATATGCAAGTTTATGCAAGTAACTGTTCAATAAAATCTGGCAAGCATGGCTGGATGCCCGCCTCCGCGGGCATGACGTGACTCAAATTCGTTCTCACTGAAGTCATTTCCGTGCTCTGCGGGAATCCAGCTCCAGAGTAACACGTGGTCCGTGCCAGACCTTGGCGAGCAGTTGCGCTGCAAGGAACTATCACTTTTCTCCAAACTTTTTCCGGCAGATCCCATCTCCATTTTCCGCACAATGAACCAAGCACAAATTCCTCCCACCGAGACCCCTGAATTGCCATCCTCCGTAAAACTTGTCCGCGTTGATGATCGAGACGTGTATCTTGTGGGGACGGCCCATGTTTCCAAGCAAAGCGTGCAGGATGTCCGCCTGACCGTCGAAGCCGTCCACCCGGATACCATCTGCGTTGAACTGTGCGCGTCCCGCCACCGGGCCATCGTTGACCGGGACGGATGGCGCAAGATGGACATCATGCGCGTGATTCGCGAACGCAAGACCCCTTTTCTTCTGGCCCAGCTGATACTTTCCTCATTCTACCGCAAACTGGGCGACCAGCTCGGCATCCAGCCGGGAGCGGACATGGCCGAGGGGATCCGCCTGGCCAAGGAGACAGGGGCGCAACTGGTTCTCGCGGACCGGGAAGTGGAAATTACCTTGAAGCGAACGTGGCGGCATCTGGGATTTTTGGAAAAATTCAAGATGGTCGGCCAATTGCTGATGGGACTGTTGTTTTCCGCCAAAATCGACGATCAGGTCGTTGAAACGCTGAAAAGGAAAGACCAGCTGGAAATTCTGATGGAGGCTTTCGCGGATGAGTTTCCCCAGGTCAAACGGCGCTTGATCGATGAGCGCGACATCTATCTGGCCCAGAAAATTCGCCAGGCGCCGGGAAAAACCATCGTCGCCGTGGTCGGTGCCGGCCATGTCGGCGGCATTGAGGCCCACATTCACCAGGACATGGACCTGAAGCCCCTGACGGTTCTACCGCCCAAGACCAACACCTCCACATTCCTGAAATGGGGCATTCCCATTGCCATTCTGGCCCTGATCGCGTGGGGTTTTTTCAAGGAAGGCCAGAGCCACGCCGTGGAATCAGCATTCATCTGGATCGGCCTGAACAGCGTCCTGGCCGGACTGGGCGCCGTACTGGCCTGGGCTCATCCATTGACGATTCTCACGGCCATGGTCGCCTCGCCGTTCACCAGCCTCAATCCGATGATCGCCGCCGGATTCGTGGCCGGGTTCGTCCAGGCCGTAATCCGCCGCCCCACCGTGGCCGACCTGGAAGATCTCCCCCAAGCCATCACGACCTTGAAGGGCTTTTGGACCAACCCCCTCTGTCGCATCCTGCTTGTGGTCGCTCTGGTCAACCTGGGCAGTTCCCTGGCAGCCTTCATCTCCGGGGGATGGATCGCGGCTCGGACTTTTTAAAATCCCGGTATTTATTCAGCAAATCCGCGAAAAAGATCTGGATACCGGCATTCGCCGGTATGACTGGTGTAAATACGGCTTGCTTCGATAAGGCATTCCGGCGAAAGCCGGAATCCGGTGCAGCTGAATGACCATCCCCCGGATGAGCTGAATATTTACAAATCCCGTCAGACCCCAGTGGTCCCGCAACCCAAATCCCCCCGACCCGGCATCGCGACAAACTCCCTGGTTCGTTGCAGCAACACGGACTCGGAAACAACCCGCGTAATTGCCCAGGGTCCCTGCCAGTCCGGCAAAAGCTGAAACTCCCGGCCAGGCCAGCAGATGTGCCAGGCGTGCAGCAGCATGCCTGACGGGCAGGATGGACCACCGTATTTACGGTCGCCGATCAAGGGATGACCACGGCTGGAGAGTTGGATTCGGATTTGGTGGGTCCGTCCGGTAATCGGTGCAATCAGCACCAGGCTGCCGGAATCGGAGTGATGGATGGTGCGAACCAGGGAACGACAGGGTTTGCCGTCGCCGACAACCATTCGCTCCCCAACGTCGCTTGGAACTTTTCTTGCCGCATCGTCGAGAAGAGTCGGCGCCGGCCAGTGAGGCGCCCCGTGAACCCATGCCAGATACGATTTGCTGACGCGCCCCGCGCGCCAGTGATCGTGCAGCATGCGCAGGCAGGAGTAGGTCTTGGCGACAATCAGCAGGCCGGAAGTATCACGGTCCAAACGATGGACCAGGGTCGGCTTCCATGAACTGTGGGCAAATTTGGCCGCTAATCCGGCAACAACGGAGTCTTTGTGCCCGGTGCCGGCATGGACGGGCAAGCCCCGCGGCTTGGCCAATACAAGCAGGTCATGGTCTTCGTAGACGGCATCCGGCTTGAGTTTGGCTGGCGCACTCACCACCGGCGTATCTGACCGCACCGCTTGTTCAGCGGAATAGGGGGGAACGCGAATCGCCTGCCCTTCATCAAGACGGGTCCCGGGCTTGGCCCGGGACCCGTCGACACGCACCTGGCCGGTGCGGATCCAACGTTGCAACGCCGAAGGGGGAACGGCTTGGTCCAGGCGTCGGCGCAAGAACTGGAGCAGTTTCTGTCCCGCCTCGGCCCTGCTCACCTTCCAGAATTGAACCGCGGACATGGAGTTGCAATGCCCTTCCGTGATGATGGCTCCCCCTAGTTCAACCCCATGTCCAGCGTGGCTCCCTCTTCCATTTCCGTATCCATATCCAGAGTATAGGAAAGCAGCACTGTACGGCGCTGGGTGAAACCGGTGGCTCCGGGGTGGGTGTTCACAAGTACGTACAGTTCCGTCCTGCCGTCATTCATCACATCTGCCAGCCCGTAATCCACCACGGTTCCACGGATGCGACGGGTCTTCCAATTGATGTTCAGGTTGATGCCGTCCCAGAACAAGGCATGAATTTCGCCCTGCGGGAAATACCGATACCGAGCGAAAAATTGGGCCGAAAGGGAAATATTCCGGTTCACGAGCAGGTTCCAGGAAGCGCCCTGTCCCAGTCTGACCGGTACCAGACGCGACGGAATATAGTAGTAGCTCGTCATGTCCCCATCCAGATCCTGCCGAATGCCAGGAAAAGACTCGTCCACTTCCAGCCCCAGGGAAGATCCGGCGTAGGATTCCTCGGTAACGGACTGAAAGGTGTTGCCGGATGAAAAGACGCGTAATTTGTCCCTGTTGTCGGCAACGACGATCTTGAAATCATCGTCCTGGGGCAGGAAGGCAAAATTGAAGACGTTGGTCCCCTGCGGCAGATTCAGGGCCCGCCCCAGGTCGAGCTTGCCGTTCATGCGCAAAATCTCATGGACTCCCGAGTCGAACAACCGTACGCGCCCCTTGCGCTGCCCGATCAGCGTGGTCATGTATTCCGGGGGAATGCGAACCACGTTCATATAGAGAGGAATGCGGTCTTCGGCCAGAACAAATCTGCCGTCAATGAAATTCAGAATAAAGGATCTGGGTGTTTCATCCATGATGGCGGAGACAATAATTTCCTGAAAGCCGTCGCCATTCATGTCCATCAGGTTGATGTTCAAGCATTGCAGGCGAAGAGGCGCGGCAAATTCGCCCAGGGGCATCAGCCTGTTGTCGACGACATGATAAGCCAGAACCTTGTTGTCCGTGAGGATGAAAATCTCATTTCGTCCATTGCCGTCGGCGTCGCCGACCACCATGCCGAGGGAAGCAAACGGGAGGGCCTGGCTGCGCCAGCGCCCCGGGGAATCAGCGGCGCCGGAGTAAATGATGTCCGGATTGAGATGATAGGGAGTCCTCTCCGGTCCATATTCGTTGTAGATCAAGTCGGGATGCACTGGGCCCGCGGGTCTGGCTGGCTGGGCCTGCTGTGGAGTCTGGGCCTGAGGCCTCCCAAATACCTGGGCATTGATTTCTCTGGCCATGCCTTCCAGGGCCGGAATCAGATCATTCAATTTGACCTGCGCCGATTGCGGAACGTCCCGTCCCTGCGCATCCACAACGTGAGCGTCCAAGCTGGCTTGATCGCCCAGGATGGTCACGCTGCCGAAAATCAAATAGTCCACTTCCAATGCAGTGATCGCCGAAAGGGCTTCTTCCTGCGAACGCGGAATGGAGGTCACGACCTGGGCAATGGCCGACCTGTCCAGATCCTCGAATCGATCAGTCCACTTCAAACGCGAAGTGAGCATGGTTTGGACGCCCTGACCGAGATAGGCATACTGATCCGGTCCATGGACCGCGAACGGCAGCACCGCGAAGCGTTTGAGCCCTTCGTCCGTGTCTGCGGCGGACTGGGCCCAGGCAAATGTCGCGCTGCTGAAAAAAATGAATGCAACAATCATGAAGCGAAACAAATGACGCATAAATTCTCCTTTCATTGGCGGGGAGAGAAAGAAATGAGGATTAACGAATTATTCACCATAGGCAACGACTCTTCAGAACCTCTCTGTAAGCAATTGGCAGCCGTTTGCAGGAAGTTGAGCCAATGCTGAAACAGAAAAACCGGGAGTTGTATCTGCTGACGCAGTGGGCTTGCCGACAGTCATCACATCTTCAGTTCAGCACAAAATCACGGCGAGATGACCAGGTTGGGATTCTTTGACGACAACATCGGCCGACGCGTTCACGGTTCGCGCCAATAGCTGCATATCTTCAACTATTGCCGAGGGTGTCACGGAGACGCTGCCCTGCAGGATCAATCGAAGATGACTTCCCGTATCATCACTGAACAGGTCCGGTCCGATCCAGATTTGCACATCACCCTGGGGATAGGCTACAAAGGAAAGATACAGCAACCACAAGCCCTGAATTTTGTCCTGGCTGTCCAGTTCGGGAGCTAGCAAGGCACGAACCTTGCCGGACAAGTCATCATGAACAGACCCAAGCCGGGGTTCCAGCGTATCGAGAATGGTCGCCCGTTGTTGCGGATCACAGGACTCAAGCGCCTGAAACAAGGCAGCGAACAAGGCGGCCGGAATGGTGTGACTGGACGTATTTTGAGAATTTGCGGAAGGAACAGAATGGAACAATGGCGCACGCAACCGTTTCATGGTTTGGGACAAGTGCCTTTACTAAACTCTTTCCCCCACCAAAGCAAATAACCCACCGCCTGCAAACCAAAAACTCCACGATGCAAGTCCGAAAATGACGACAATCTCCCATCAAATTCACGTATAAGGGCATGAAGCGAATGCCGAGAAGCTTTCGAATCGTCTGCCAGCCTGAACAGGTTTCCCTGGTGGAAGATCTGCTCCGATCCCAGGGGTATACTTTTTCCCCCGAACCGTTCTCAGCCTTGGCCTATCAGGTGCATAAACAGCCCAGGCCTCTGGGTTCGTCCATCGCGGCGGCATTCGGCCTGATCTACATCCAGGACCGTTCGTCCATGCTCCCGCCTCTGCTGCTCGCCCCTCCCGCGGGAGCCATGGTTCTGGACATGTGCTCCAGTCCGGGCAGCAAAACGGGTTTGCTGGCCCAGCTTGTGGGGCGAAAGGGCCTGGTTTTGGCCAATGAGCCCAACGAACAGCGGTTGGCGACACTGCGACACAATCTGGCGGCCTTGAACCTGGCGCATGTGACCACCTGCCGCTATCCAGGACAGGACCTGCCTCTGCCGGAAGGGATGTTTAGCCATATTCTTCTCGACCCCCCCTGCAGCGGCTGGGGAACCGTGGAGCGCAACCCGCGGATTCTGGAAATGTGGCCGCCGCACAAGCTCAAGCCGCTCATCTCCCTGCAACGTGAACTGCTGCGCAAGGCCTCCCTGCTGCTGGCTCCGGGCGGTCGATTGCTGTACTCCACCTGCACGACCAATCCCCAAGAAAACCAGGACCAGATCCAGTGGGCCTTGGCCGAACTCGACCTGAACCCCGCGCCCCTTCATTTTCTGCCGGGGTTTGACGATTCCTCCACAAAGTCCGATCTGGCCGGCGGCTGCATGCAGGTCCGTACCGAGGCCGGAGAAGGGCAGGGCTTCTTTCTGTCGGCCCTGATCCGGGAGAAGGGCGACGACCCTCCGGATATGCTTTCGGACCGGGACGATTTGCCCGGCAAGCCCCTGGATATGAACAGGTATGCCGACACGGAGGATATTGCCTGGGCAAATCTGCCCTCCGGCGAAGTGCGCGACTTCAAGGGCCGGATCATGTTTTTGCCCCAGCGCACAACTGGCTTCCCGCATGCGCTCCGGTGGCAAGGTTTCGAGCTGGGCCGATTCCAGGGCGGGGCACTGCGTCTGAACACCCGGCTGCGCATGCTTCTTCCGGAATACTCGCCGGAACGCGGAATAAACATCGATGATGTCGATGACCTGGTCAGACTACTGCAAGGCCAGAGCCTGCATCTTTCAGCCGGACAAATCCCATCACGCAAAAAGAGCGGGCCGTTCGGCCTCTACTGGCGTGGACTGCCCTTGGGCTGGGCAACGGTCAAGGGGAATCGCTGCCTCTGGTCGCCTCGTTGACGCGAAAACTTGCATGATGAAGTTTTTTCTTCCGCCATGGCCTGAGACTGCTAAACGCAGTGCCGCGCTTCGACCAGGTGCGCTTCCGGAGAGCCGAGAATGCGGCGGGCCAAGAGGATGTCTTCCTGGATGCGGGAAACCAGGGCCTCCAGATTCTCGAATTTTTGTTCGCTGCGCAGTCGTTGCACGAAATGGATACAGACTTCCTGATCGTATATGTTTTGATCAAAGTCCAGAATATGGGCTTCCACGGAAAGCACGTCGTTACCGAACGTGGGGTTGAAGCCGATATTGGCCACCGCCGGATAGGTGCGGCCGAGATATTCGGCCCAGACCGCATATACTCCTGTCTTGGGGAACAATTCGTCCAGAAGCCGCAGATTGGCCGTGGGAAAACCCAGCAACTTGCCTCCCCGGTTGCGTCCCGTCACAACCTTGCCCTGAACACGATAAAATCTGCCCAGCAGAGGACGCACTTCCCACACCAGACCGGCCTGGACCATGTCCCGGATCCGTGAAGAACTGACCACCGCGTCATCAATCAGGACAGGACCGATTTGTTCCACGTCAAAGCCGTAACGCTCACCCAGTTCGCAAAGCATGACATAATCGCCCTTGCGGTTGCGCCCGAAAGCGTAGTCGTAGCCAATGACCATATTTCGCATACCCAGTCCATGGATAAGGTGGGTGCGGACGAATTCCTCGGGCTCCAGCCTTGCCAGTTCTTTTGTAAACTCGACGCAGAAGGTGAAGTCCATGCCCAGAGTGGCGATGGCTTCCAGCTTTTGGTGGGGCAGGGTGATGAACGGGGGTGTATGCGCCCCGACAAGGACCCGCAACGGGTGCGGCTCAAAGGTCACGGCTACGCTGGAAAGACCGTTCAGTGCGGCTTTCTGTCTGGTTCGGCAAAGCAGTTTTTGATGTCCCATGTGGACACCGTCAAAATTGCCGATGGTGACGCAGGACTTCGAAACGATATTCAAGGCCTCTTGAAGGCTACGCAAAACTTGCATGCGAAGGGGATGCTCCTAAAAAGAAAGGTCTTGCCTTTGCCGACCTAGGAAAAACCGGGAGGCAAGTCGGCAGGAGGCGAATCTCTGTTGTGTACTGGAAAGCGGTGGGACCTTCAACCGGGCGATCATTACGATGACTGTCTCCGCAGCATGGCAGCTCATCGCCTGAAACCGCCAAACCAGCCTCTGTACGGGAACTTGTGGTAACTACGCAGCGCTTTCATGCCCAGGACTGGAGTGATCCGGATTGTCTGGATTTTGCGCATCGCCTGCCTGACTGAGCCAGGAATCGTTCATCAAACCATTGCCGGACGCCCAAAGCGCAAAGTGAATTTTATACGTAACTACCCAGCTCATTCGAGAAAAATTGGACTGGATACCGGCCTTTGCCGGTATGACTTAACTTTGAAAGTACGTGGTATGATACGTCATTCCGGTGAAAGCCGGAATCCAGCTCTGGCGAGTGACCACAGAGTATAGTTACGTTTATACAAGCAATGCTTCGATGCTCCGAAGCCGGCGCAGGAGTTGCGATGTCGCAAAATCCAGACAATCCGGAACGCCGCTGAGTAATTACAACTTGCCCAATTGAGCAGCAGACCTGCTGCCTTTGAAACCATGTTGAAAAAAACTTTTGCCCAAACCCTTGCCAACGGAAATCAATCAGCGTAAATGCTTTCCTTCGTGCCGAAGTGGTGGAATTGGTAGACACGCTAGGTTCAGGGTCTAGTGGGGGTTTCTCCGTGGGAGTTCGACTCTCCCCTTCGGCACCAAAATCATCAACAAAAGGCTTCAACTGCAACAGTTGGAGCCTTTTTTTGTTTTTCTCCAAACGGCACGAAAACTCCAACCATCGGTCATTCACCAATCCGAAATTCACGTACTACTCCAGTTTCCTCAAAACGCTGAGACGCGCATAGCGACTTTCTCCTCTATATTGACAATTCTTTCATACCAGGACAAAGAGCTGTGGGTCATAAAGATCATCCGTGCAACAACTTTTGCCCTACGGAGTACTTTCATGCCACATCTTAAATCCATGGTGCTGGTCTTCTATTTCGTTTTTTTTCTTTCCTTGATACCCAATGCGTCCGCGGATCAAGGCCAGGTTCCCACCAGCAATGTCACACCGGTTTCTGAGCAAGCTCCCACAAGTCCTTTTTTACCTGGACTGCAACATGACTTCGGCGACAACAATCCAGACGTTTATCTCTGCCTTGGCGACAGCATTACGTACGGATACGGCCTGCTCGACCTTTCGCAATCCTATCCGGCCCAGCTCCAGGCGCTTCTTGGAAAGACGGTCATCAATGAAGGAATATCAGGTACCAGGAGCAGCTTTGGCGCGATCAGAGTGAACCGACTCCTGGACAACAACAAACCTGGATACCTGCTTACGCTTTATGGAGTAAATGATATTGGTGAACGCAGAAATGATGCCATTGTCGAAAGTCTGCGCCAGATTATCCATGCCGCAAAAGCCAATAAAACCACTTCTGTCGTAGCCACCTTGACTCCGGTTTTCCACGGACGCGCCTGGAAAGAGCCTTACGTCCGCGACCTGAACATCAGGATACGCGCCTTGGCCGCCGAAGAAGGCGTTCTCTTGGCTGATCTTGAAGAGGCTTTTGCCTGGGATCCCAGCTATCTGCTTGATGATGGACTTCATCCAAACAGCCTGGGTCATGAACTCATGGCCAAAACCTTCCATGAGGCATTGAAAGATGAGCCAAGCTCAGGCGGGGGATGTACCGTTAACCCTCAGGGATCTTTAGGACTGGAATGGATCGCCTTGTTTCTCGCAATATTTTTCAAGCTCGCATGGGGTCAGTATAGCCGGCGTTATAATCAACACCATTAAGCTCTGCGTTTACGATATCCCTGCTGAACTCGAAACATCTGAAATCCCAATGTCCTCAAAAATGAATTATCAGATATTTCTTCACGACATACTCCAATAATTTCCTCCCCTTTTTTTCTGTTGATGGCCTCCGCTTCGCAGGCCCCTTCAGAATACCCCCCTTCACTGCTTTTCTTTGATCGCAAGTGGCGCTTTGATTTTGCACTTTCAAGCGTTCAAATTGATCTTTTTATTCTTGCCAAGTATTAATTTACTCTTCAGTTCAGTCTTGCGGTAAACAAGGTACCCATAGTTCCTCAATGGTTTTCAGTTCTCATATTTTCCTTTTTTATTTCCTGCCTCTGGCTCTCGCCGTCTACTATCTGATGCCGCAACGCGGCAGGCATTTGAGTCTGGCCGCGCTCAGCTACCTGTTTTACGGCTGGGCGAATCCCCTGTTCATGCTGATCCTGTTGACCTCGACAGTGGTGGACTACTTCTGCGGCTTGCTGATTGCCCGACGAGGCCTCTTCCGTGACTCCCGGCCCATTGAGGAACTCGACCCCAAAGGGGAACGAACGAGGGGACAGAAAATCGCACTGGCGATTTCCATTGTCACCAACCTCTCCCTTCTGGGTTTTTTCAAATACTTCAATTTCGCCGTGGAAAACTACGACCTGCTGCTTGGCTGGTTCGGATTGCACGGTCTGCAGCTGGAAACGGCTCTGCGAATCACTCTGCCCCTGGGAATCAGCTTCTATACATTTCAGTCCATGAGCTATTCCATTGACATCTACCGTGGTCAAGCCAAGCCCCTGCGCAACTTTATCGATTTTGCCTGCTATGTTTCCATGTTCCCGCAATTGGTGGCCGGACCGATCATCCGCTTTCGTGAGGTGGCGGATCAACTCCTGCACCGCTCGCATACCCTGGTCAAATTCGCACGGGGCACAGCTTTCATCAGCCTTGGTTTGGCCAAGAAAATCCTTCTGGCCAATCCTTGCGGAAAAGTGGCGGATACCATTTTCGACGCTGCCGCCATCACAACCGTGCAAGCCTGGTACGGCGCGGCAGCCTATGCCTTCCAAATATACTTTGACTTCAGCGCCTACTCGGACATGGCCATCGGACTTGGATTGATGCTCGGCTTTGTCTTTCCCAAGAATTTCGACTCACCATACATTTCCAGATCCATCACTGAGTTTTGGCGACGCTGGCACATATCCCTGTCCACGTGGCTGCGCGACTACCTCTACATTCCCCTGGGCGGAAACCGCAAAGGTCCTCGGCGCACGGCCATCAACCTGGGGCTGGTCATGCTCCTGGGCGGTTTGTGGCACGGCGCCGCCTGGAACTTCATCATCTGGGGCGGTCTGCACGGCGTTCTGCTGGGCCTGGAGCGGACCAGGGGCAAGACCAGTTTCTATTACCGCCTCCCGGTTGCGGCGCAAATTGGGATCACCTTTATCCTGATCTTGATCACCTGGGTCTTTTTTCGGGCCGCCGACCTGCCCGCGGCCCTGGCCTACCTCGGCGCCATGTTCGGCATGGCCGGCGCTCCGCCGGAGGCTGAACTTTTGAACGGCTTGATCTACCAGCCGTATTATCTCGGCACGTTTCTCCTGGCGGCTATTGTGACCTGGTGCTGCCCCCAGACCTGGGACTGGACGCGAACCATCACGCCGATCAAGGCGGCCCTGATCCTGGCACTGTTGCTTCTATCCGTGGCAATCCTCGCCACCCAGGCCTACAATCCTTTCATCTATTTCATTTTCTAGCCATGGCCGATTTTGATCTTCAGCGCTCCCGCGAACAGACAGCAAACGAGCAAGTCGGTGTAACCCATATCTCGCGGGTCACAGCCTGGATCCTGTCCGGGGTCCTGCTCCTGCTGATCGGACTTGTACCGCTTAGTCAAAAGTTTCATGAAGTGCGCGACCATGTCCTGGGTGAGCGCCCTATTTTACTGCCCCAGGCATTGGAAATATTCACCGTTTTTCCAATGGTCTTTCAGACTCTGCTCCACGGAGACGGCATGTTTTTCTCTCGCGTTCTGGAGGCCAATCGACTGCTGCTGCGCGAGATGAGCCGCTTTGAGGATGATTTGGAAGATGAATCATTGCTGGGTCAAACAATTCGCCCAGGGATGCAAAGCACATTGGTCCGCCTTGGCGTGGGCAACGAACAGGCCTATGTCGGACGGGACGGCTGGCTGTTCTATCGCCCGGGACTTGAGTACCTGACAGGTCCCGGTTTTCTGGAACCACGACAACTGGCGGGACGATCTGGCGTCGGCAACGAGTGGCAGCCCGCTCCTCAGCCCGATCCGCGCAAGGCGCTGGTTGACCTGCACCGCCAGTTGCAGGACCGGGGCATTGCTCTGGTGGTCATGCCGACCCCCGTGAAGCCCATGATCCACCCGGAAATGTTTGCTGCCGGCATTGCCGGGACCAAGCCCCTGAACAACTCATCCTTCGATGTTTTCATCCGTGATCTGAAAGATGCCGGAATTCCTGTTTTCGACCCCACGCCCCTATTGATTCGAGAAAAAACAGTCACAGGACAGCCGCAGTTTCTGGCCACGGACACCCACTGGCGACCCGAAGCGATGCAGATGGTCGCGCAGCATTTGGCTGACTTTCTGCATCAAGGCAACCTGGGCGACGATGCTTCGCCCAGCGGACAACAGGCATCTTTCACGGCTGTGGAAATGGAGCTTGCCAACATTGGCGACATTGCGGCCATGCTGGATCTGCCCCATGATCAACGTCTGTTTCCGCCGGAATCCGTTCGGCTGAAGCAGATCCAGGATGCCAGAGGTGATTTGTGGCGGCCGGACCCGGATGCGGAATTGCTTCTTCTGGGTGACAGCTTCACCAACATCTTTTCCCTGGAACCCATGGGCTGGGGAGAGGCTTCCGGTTTTGCCGAGCATCTCAGCCTGGCCTTGCATCGTCCCGTGGATCGCATAGCGCGTAATGACAATGGTTCCTTCGCCACCCGGGAGATCCTTTCCCGGGAACTCGCTCGCGGCCGGGATCGATTAGCCGGAAAGAAGGTGGTTGTTTATCAGTTCGCGATCCGTGAGTTGGCAATAGGTGATTGGAAAATGATTGATCTGAAACTGGGCGACCCCTTACCGGATCGTTTTTTTCAGCCGCCGCCGGGCCGGACGGTGCAGGTCCGGGCCATTGTCGCTGCCACGTCCCCGGTTCCCAGACCGGGAAGTGTGCCCTACGCCGACCACATCTTGAGCCTGCACCTTGTCGATCTGGAGCAGGACGGCCTGCTCCTTGAAGATCCGCAAGCCGTTGTCTATACATGGGGTATGCGGGATAACACCTTGACGTCCGCCGCAAGGTTGAGGCCTGGGGATGAAGTTACCCTGCAGCTCAAGTCCTGGATGGATGTGGCGGACATCTATGATGGGATCAATCGCAGCGAACTGGATGATTTTGAATTACAGCTGGTTGAACCGGCATGGGGAGAGATGGCGCCATGAAAAGAAATGATGTTCAATTAATCAATGATGGCCACAAGATTGTTGAGGACGAAGTGACCGCAACGTCAAGGAACAGCGATCAGCAACTCAGGTCCACCGCGGTTTCTTCAAACTGGCTTTGTGGTTTTATTATCTGGGTCATGTTGACAGTCATGCCGGCAACCCAGGCCGCTGCGGATGAATTAGCTGATTCCTTCTTCTCCGAGGCAAATCGTCTGGCTGAGGAGGCAAGAGAGCGACAAACCATGACGATCCAGGGGAAGGATGGATGGCTGTTTTTTGACCAGGAACTGGCGCACATCGGCGCCGGCCCGTTCTGGGGAGAACAGGCAGCTCAGGTCAGTCGTGCGACCAACCCCGACTTTGCCGATCCCTTGCCGGCCATTCTGGATTTCCATTCCCAGCTTCAGGCCCAGGGAGTGGATTTGCTGTTGATCCCTGTGCCGCCCAAGGCGATCATATATCCGGACATGCTCAGCGATGCGATTTCCTTTGACTCCTCGCCTCCGCGGCTGGACAAGGTTCACCAGGAGTTCTACGCCCTGCTGCGCGAGAACAATGTTCAGGTGCTGGATCTGACCGAGACATTTCTCGCTGAGCGTTTTCAGGAGCAAGGTCCTCTGTATTGTCGGCAGGACACCCATTGGTCGGGACTCGGTTGCGTCAAAACAGCCCAAAAGATCTCCAATATTGTCCAGGGAATGCCTTGGTTTGCTGAGCTTGCCCAGCAGTCGTTTGAACATCAGTGGCAGGATGTCCAGATCAGCGGAGATCTCTGGCGCGCCCTGAACGAGCCTGGACTGGAGCGTGAAACCCTGGCCCTGCGACACGTTGGTCATGAATCCGCTTCCAGCCTTGAGCCTATGGAACCGGATCAGGCCAGTCCAATCATCCTGCTTGGCGACAGCCACAACCTGGTCTTTCAAGCCGGCGGCGACATGCATGCCCGGGGTGCCGGACTGGCCGATCAGCTGGCCCTGGAACTGGGAATGCCCGTGGATCTCATCGCCGTACGCGGCTCCGGCGCCACACCAGCCCGAATCAATCTTTTCCGACGGGCTCAACGTGATCCCGACTACTGGCAGGGCAAGAAGCTGGTCATCTGGGTGTTTACGGCGAGAGAATTCACTCATAGCGACGGCTGGCGCATGGTACCGATTCAACCGTAACGCTGTAAAAAGGTTTTCTTATTTATGATGATTTTTCGAATATGGCTGGCTTTTTTTTGTGTATTGTTCATGGTATTAACCGGATGCTCCCAGGAGAAGGATCCTCGTTCCGAAGAGCAAAGAGCAGCCGACTTTGGCCTTGCAAGTGAAGTTCGTGAATTGACCGGCGGGCCGACGCGACTTGTCTGGATTCAGGACATGGGGCAAGGTACGGATTTCCTGGCGCAAGGCACGGAGTTGCGCATGATGGCCCTTGACTCAGATGATGGCCGCGGCAAGCGTGTGTTGCTGGACGGTCCGCGCAACATGGCCAAGCCCATGTTCACGGCAAACGGTGAATGGATTGTTTTCTCCGATCGTGACAACCATCGCGTCCACGCCCTTCGCTGGGATGGGGCCAGGCTTTTAGACCTGGGCCCAGGGTTTGGGTTGACTTCGTGGGTTGATCCGGAAACGGGAATCGAGTGGCTTTATGTGGCCAGGGAGCAGGTGGACAAACATCGCACGCTGGCTTCCTATGAATCATTGTGGCGGTATCCTTTATTCAGATCCGCGAGAGCGAGCAGACCGCAGCAGTATTCCAAGAGGACCAGATCACGCGAAGAGTTGGTTTGGAACCAAACCAAGGTCAGTGAAGACAGCTTCCAGATTTCCATGGACGGACGCTACGCCAGCACGGCATTCCCCTGGCCCCATATGGGGATTCTCGATCGAGAGACCGGACTTTGGAACCGCCTCGGCCAAGGGTGCTGGGGGGCCATGTCGCCGGACAATGACCATCTTTTTTGGATTTTTGACGGTCCACATCGCAACGTGTCCATGTTTCGGGTAGGTACGGACGAGAATTGGACCGTGAACGTGAACAGCGCCCCAGGCATGGACGGATACGAGGTCTATCATCCACGGTGGTCAAATCACCCCCGGATTATCGCTGTTACCGGCCCCTACAAAGTTGGGGAAGGTTCAAACAAGATTCATGGAGGAGGGAACGAGGTTAAAGTCTACCTGGGGCGGCTCAACCAGGAACGGACCGAAGTCGAAGCCTGGGTCATGGTCACGGACGACAAGCTTCCGGACTTTTATCCAGATGTCTGGGTCCAAGGAGGTCTTGTCGAAAAGATGGCTGACCAGGAAGTTCAGCAAACGAAAGAACCTGTCGCCTTTGCATCAAGATGGCCGGCGAATCCTGAAGGCCTTGTGTATATTTGGGAAAACGCCGCAGGCAAGCATGAAGTTGTCGACCCCCAAAGCAGGTCGCAGTTCATTTTTCGCCCCGAACCACGTCACCTTGCCCGGTACGACCGGAATCATGCCATGCTTCTTGATGGTGGTTTTTTTATCGATGATACGGCCGGCAGCCATTTGACAAGGCATGCACCCATGGACTCTTTTGCATTGGAATTTGTTGCCACGCAATCAATGGTGCAACCTTTCGACGAAAGCTGGTTTTTTTCAGTGATCACAGCTACCGGGCCTGAATTGACCATAGCTTCCAGCCATGGAACCTGGAAAATGCAATCCCGGGATATGGAGATCAATCTCGGACCGGCTGATGCGGAACAGCCTGCCCACATCGCCCTGTCTTATTCAGCTGGAAAATTGCACGCATTTATAAATAGTGAACTCGTGGTTTCCGAAACAGTTGCCTTGGATCCCAATAGCTGGGGAGACGCCGCATTTCTGTTCGGGGGGAACAGCAACGGCAATTTTGACTGGCAGGGCAGCCTGGAGAATTTTGCCTTCTATGACAGATCGTTGGGCAAGGAAGAAATCATAGTGAATCACCAGCTTGTCGAGACCAAGCTGTCGCAGCGCGACGTTCCGAACAGGGTCCTGGTCCGGGCAAGTGTCAGCCAGGCATCGGCCGTGCCCGCCCCCAAGGATATCGCACCGTATCAACGAGGTTTGGTGGTTAACGAGTACGAAGTGATCGAAGTGCTGAAAGGCAAACTCAACGCTGACCAATTTCTGGCTGCGCACTGGGCGATTCTGGACGAAACGATCCTGGATACGGCCTATCGTATTCCTGGATCAGAACACGTCATGCTTCTTGAACGCTTTGACGAGCGTAAGGAACTTGAAGGGGAGCGCCTGGCCCAGGAAATAGATAATTTTTTTCTGGAATTGTATTTTGATTTGTACCTATGATGCCTGTGCAATGTATTTCCGAAGGCCATCATCTTCGACATGGACGGCACATTGTACGATCAGCCTCAATGTGTCGAAAAATGCGCCGTGAGCTTGCAATTCACTTTATCCATTCTCCACTAACCGGCTTGAGAACCATCAAAACTCTGGCCACCTTTCGCCGTCTGCGCGAAAACTTGCCATCAATGGAAGTCCAGCAATCTGGCTCAGGCACAGTATGCAATGGTCGCGCAACGTATCAACTATCCTCGCAACTACTCAGTTGAGGTCCGTGTTACTTTGATTTTGCGGCCTCGCCAACTCCTTCGCCGGCTTCGTAACACCGAACCATTGCTTGAATAAACAACACTCGTGCTCCAGGAGTCCGGCAATGTTTCGGTGAACGAATCCTGGCTCAGTCAAACAGGCGAGACCGCAAAATCAAAGCAACACGGACCATCCCTGCTTCAACTGCTGAATAGTTACCTACCCTCTTGAAAAAGGTCTACACTCATTACACTCATTTAAAAGTCGAGCTTCAACGGTCTTTACGTCATTTGCCATCCTGTAAATTCTCCGGTTTGGAATCGTTTCTCAATCACTTGGCCGATCAACGTGTTGCAACGACTGTTTTTTCCGACTATCCGTCACAGGCAAAAGTTCAATGCATGGAGTTGGAGTTTTTCTTGCTTCTGGAAGCCGAAGATGAGCGGAGTGAACCGCTTAAGCCGGATCCTAAAGGATTAAATGTCTGCGCTGAACTCCTCGGTGTTGATCCGGCGGAATCTCTTTTGTCGGCGACTGGGATGGCCGGGATGGCGAGTGCGCACGAAGATCCGGCGTGCCGTATCTTTTAGATTCCACAGCATCGACATCAGAATACATTTTGTTCCTACAAGCAACTGCTTGAGTCATTTCAGTAAAAACTGTATGGAAATCATCCTGATTCTGCAGAAGCACAAAATCCTTCGCCGCATCGCAATATCGAATCATTGCGTGATGAACTACATTTTGTGCTTCAGGTCCTGCAGTGGTTCGACAACCAAAACTTGGCTCATTCAGTCATGAGAAGCTGTAACCCAAGCAAGCCGTAGTTTTTCGGTCTGCGGCAGGTTCGCTGGATTTATTTGCCAAAGCTTGAGAGATGAAAAAATTTTTGGTTGAATTTCGTTATTTTTTTGCCGCGCTGGTCGGCATCTCCCTCGGTATCTTTTATACCGTTTACTTCCTTCTGCATCCCCCGGTGTACGCCTTTCGTCTCAAAGCAGAGGGGTTGAGTTTCGCGCTTTGGCCATCAGACCAGATTATGAATCTGCGTTGGATTTTGGCGTTTTTGGCTCTTCTCCTGGCAGGCGCGGCCGTGACCCTTTGCCTTTGGGCCGCGAAAAAAGCGCAATCGTGGGAGCACCCGCGGGTTCGACGGGCCATTGATGCCCTTACCCCTCTGAGTGTGCTGCCAATCGCATGCGTGCCGCTTTTCACGGCCGATCTTATCCCACCAGTATTGAGCACCAATGTACCGCTGTTCATTCTGCTTGGAGCGTTTTCCCTTTCCCTGGCAACATTTCTCACTCCGCTGCTTGATGCGGGGACAGTCAGCAATCAAAAGACATGGCCTTGGGCATGGAGCATTTTCTTGATTGCCCTGATCGGCTATGCGCACGGAGGCTACCAGTTTTCCAAAGCCGTTGGCGAGCATATCGGTGATGAAGGGCACTATCTGATTCAGGCACAAAGCCTTTACGAAGATGGGAACCTTGATATCAAAAATCAATTAATGAGTTCTTTAGGTTTGGACCCTTCTCATATTGATCGAGGCTATTATCACGTCGCCTGGCAATCACGTGACGACGCTTGGTATAGCTGGCATCCCTTTGGCCTGTCACTGCTATTGGCGCCATCCTGGAAGTGGGGACTTGGTGGCAGGCATATTGTTTTGGGTATCATATCCGGGGCTGGCTTGGCGGGCCTTTTTTTGCTTTGCCGCCGAATGGGCGCCGGAACAGTCGCTTCCTCATTGGCTGTTCTTTCTTTGGGAGCCAGTACCTATTGGATCTTGTACTCATTTCGAGCATTACCAGAAGTCCTGGGCGCAACACTGATCATTTGGGCTTTTTGGGCAATAGCTGCACAGAATCATCGGCCTTGGACGACGCTCTTCGTTGCGGCAGCCTGCTGCATATATCTCCCCTTTGCGCAAACCCGTTTCATTCCCATGAGCTTGATGGCGATTGGGCTTTACGGGCTGTTCGGCCTGCTTGGAAACGAAAAACTCCGCCCGAAGTTGATCCGCCTGTCAACCTTTACTGCTTGTTGCCTGGCGGGATATGGAATTTATCTTGCCGTCCAGCTCTCCATGTTTTCAGGAGGAAGCTCCTACCCGATAAGAGACGTCCTGCTTTCTTATCCCTTCGGTGCATGGGCTGCGATTGCCAGTGATCGTGGCATCATATCTTTACTACCCGTCTTTTTCTGGCTGTTCGGGGCCATGGTCGTCTGGTTTTGGGTGGACAAGAAAAATCGTCTTTTTTGTTTTGGGATTAGTGCGACGTTTCTCGCCTGCCTGCTGACGTCTACAACATATTATGGCTGGACAGGAGGTTCCAGCGTTCCCGGACGCTACCTTGTCGCTGTTACGCCTCTACTCTTTGTTGGTAGTGCCGTGATGCTTGAGAGGGTTAGTGTTGTGGCTCGTTCATGGTTTATTTTTCTGAGTCTCTTTTCCGTGATGATTTTCTTTCTGTTGTGGAATCATCTTCCCCTGATAGGTCGATCATTCATTTTTCCAAGACATGAAATCAGCATGTTCCCGTTATTGCAAGATTTTATTTTTCCACATTCTTCCTTTTTGAATCCACTCAGTGAATATTCAAAATATACCCATCTATTCGTTGTTTTTTCTCTTGCTTTAACTATTATGGTTATAGCAATTCGCAATAAGTACCAACAAATCTCTTACTTTTTAATAACATCAATGCTATTATTGGGACTTTTTATTCATGATAAGATTTCCCTTGGTAGATTTTCATTTCAAAAATATATCAGATCATTAGAAATTGATAAAATGAGCACCATAAATATAAATCATGGATCAGAAAGATCCCCATGGAAGCAGCACCTCGGGTTACACGCAATGCCTGCATTCACTGGGAAAAATTTTCATCTTGATGGTCTGAATATACGTGTTGCCTCACAAGATACAGATCCTGCAGGCTTTATGGCTTTCGGAAACTATATCTACATTTTTCCTGGAAGTTTCAAAGTGAACTTTGGTTTCATGACAGAAAACTGTTTCGATAGCTGTGTCGTCGCGTCGCTGGATGTTTCAAGTGACGATGGACGATCTATTCTGCAAAAAACCGATATTCCATGTCAAAACAACAAGAATACGGAAAAACTACATATATTTGCAGATCGTTTCCTGGTGGTCGAGCCAAGAGTCTATTATCATGGATGTGGTGATGTTGTTTTAAAAGATATTTATATTGAAGAGGTTATAGATTGACAGCGAGGGGGAGCAAGCTGATGCTTCAAAAGGAGAATGTCGAAGTCAAGTGTCCGGAATCAGGCGTGTGCGAGCTTTCCATCATCATGCCATGTCTCAATGAAGCGGAAACGCTTGCTGTTTGTATTCAAAAAGCTCAGCAATTTCTGAAAGCACATTCGGTTGCCGGAGAGGTAATCGTCGCGGACAATGGAAGCAGCGACGGTTCCCAGAAAATCGCCCGCGACAACGGTGCGCGTGTTGTTGACATTGCTGAGCAGGGCTACGGGAGCGCCTTGATGGGCGGGATCAATGCGGCACGGGGCAAATTCGTTATCATGGGTGATTCGGATGACAGTTACGACTTTTCCGCATTAATGCCTTTTCTGCAGAAACTCCGCGAAGGAAATGAATTGGTCATGGGCAACCGGTTTCGCGGTGGAATCAAGCCAAGGGCCATGCCCTTGCTGCACCGATACCTCGGAAATCCCGTATTGACCGGCCTTGGCCGTCTGTTCTTCAAGAGTCCGATAGGCGACTTTCATTGCGGACTGCGCGGATTTCGCAAGACAGCCATCCAAAACCTGAACCTGCGGACAACAGGCATGGAGTTCGCCAGTGAAATGGTGGTCAAGGCAACCCTGAACAAGCTGCGCATTGCGGAGGTTCCCACCACGCTCTCTCCGGATGGCCGCAGTCGTCCCCCGCATTTGCGCAGTTGGCGCGATGGCTGGAGGCACCTTCGGTTTCTCCTGATCTACAGCCCTCGCTGGTTGTTCCTGTATCCCGGGATCGGCATGTTCTTGCTGGGCGCACTCGGCATGTTCGGACTGGCTCTTGGCCCCGTCCGGATCGGGGGCCTTGGATTGGACATCCACTCAATGCTGTATGCAGCATTGTTCATCATGCTTGGGCTGCAAAGCATTTCTTTTGCGGTTTTTTCAAAAATTATTGGTATTTCCATGGAGTTCTTGCCCCGAGACGAAAAGGTCGACAACTTTCTCAAATTATTTACCTTGGAGCGTGGTCTTGTTCTCGGGCTGACCATCATTCTGGCAGGACTTGCAGGATCGGCGTATGCCTTGGCGATTTGGAAAAATACTTCTTTCGGCCCACTTGCCCCCCAACAAGTCATGCGCATCACGATTCCGTCACTGACGTTCATCGTTATCGGGATTCATCTGGTATTCAGCAGTTTTTTCCTCAGCATTTTTTCAGTTCGGCACAAGGCATGTGAATCGTGACTTTTTCTGTTCTAAACGGCTTGCGACAACGTCGTCTCATCCTCACCGTGGAGAGCATCCAGCTTCCGCCAGGGAGCCCCTATTCAAAATAATAATTCCTATGAGCAGCCACGACGTTCCTCTTTCCATTTGCATTCCAGCGTACAATTCTGAACGCTTCATATCCGAGACCATCCGGTCCGTTCTGACGCAGACACGCCAAGATTTCGAGCTGATCATCGTTGACGATTGCTCAACGGATAAGACTTACGAGATTGTCACATCCCATGACGACCCGCGAATCCGCCGTTACAGAAACCTGCGCAATATTGGCGCGGAGGGGAATTGGAACAAATGCCTTGAGTTGGCAAGAGGAAGATATATCAAGATTCTGCCGGGAGACGACACACTCTACCCCACCTGTCTGGAGCGTCAGGCTAACGTTTTGGACGATCCGGACAACACGCAGATTGCGTTGACCTACTGTTCCCGCGACGTGGTTGATGCGAACGGGGCTTTTGTCATGAAAGCGAGATTTTCCCGGACCGGAAAAGTCGGCCGTCGAGAAATGGTCAAAAAAAACGTTCGCCATGGCATGAACGTAATCGGGGAACCGGGTGCCGTGCTTTTCCGGTCTGAAGCAGCCAGAAAGGCCGGCCTTTTCGATGCCGGCCTGCCCTACATCATCGACCTGAACTACTGGTTGCGACTGCTTGAACACGGCGACGCCTACGCTATATCCGAACCTTTGTGCACATTCAGGCTGACCAACGCGAACTGGAGCGTTGTTCTCGGCAAGTCGCGCCGCGGCAATTATCTGCGCTTCATTGACCGTCTTCGAAACGATCCAGCAAACGGCGTCACATTCAGCGATGCCTTCATCGGAAAAGGACGGGCGTACATCAACGAGTTGCTCCGCTCCCTGATTTACACCTATGTTCGAAAACGCACTGATGCAGCCATTCGGTAACAGACCTGCATCTTCACTCGATCATTTTCCTGTTTTTCGGAGAGAGGTCTTGGCGTACCCAATTTCCTAAATTTCGCGTTGTATGAAAGCGCCATGACAGGAATCACGCTTTATTGCTGAGCTCTGCCTTTCGTTAAGATATGAATATCACTCTGGCACATCACTGGCTCGTGGACATGCGAGGCGGAGAAAAAGTTTTGGAACAACTGTGCTTGTTGTTTCCGAGAGCACAGATCCTGACCCTTCTCGCGTCGCCAAACAACTCCAGTGACATCATTTCCCGCCACTCGATTCGACAAACACTGCTCGGACAACTACCGCAGGCACACCGTTACTATCGCTATTGCCTGCCGCTGTTCCCGCTGTTTCTTCTGAACAAAAAGGCCTCCGGCGATTTGCTGATCAGTTCCGACGCCTCACTCATCAAGGCCATTGGCAAAGCTCCGGGAACTCAGCATGTTTGTTATTGTCACTCACCGCCACGTTATCTTTGGGATCTCCAAGAGGAATACCTGAAGAGCATGTCCAGGGGCCTGGGAACTATTCTTAAAATGTGCACGGGATATCTTCGTGCTTTTGACCGCAGGGCATCCCGCAACGTAGATCATTTTATTGCCAATTCCTCCTTTGTCGTGGACCGAATCCGCAGATGCTACGGCCGAAAAGCCAGCGTAGTCTATCCACCCGTCGATGTGTCCGGATTTACTCCTGGTGCCTCGCCGGAAAACTTTTATCTCATTGTTTCAGCTTTGGAGCCCTATAAGCGCATCGACATTGCCGTGAAAGCTTTTAATCGACTCGGACTGCGGTTGGTTATTATCGGTGAAGGACCGGAACGCCGAAGACTTGAATCTCTGGCCACAAGCAGGATCACCTTTCTCGGAGCGCAACCCTTTGAGATTTTGCGAAGTCACTACCAGCGGTGCAAAGCTTTTGTTTTCCCTGGCATTGAAGACTTCGGTATATCTCCTCTGGAAGCTCAGGCTGCTGGGCGTCCGGTCATTGCATTGGGGCGTGGCGGCGCCCTTGAAACCGTCATTGATAATGCGACTGGAATATTCTTCACCGAACAGACGGAAGATTCCTTGATCGAAGCCGTTGGACGCATGGAGCGAGAAGCCGGGGATTTTGATCCTCGCAGCTGTCGTGAAAATGCGTTGCGATTCAGGCCGGAGGTTTTTCGCAGCCAAATGTTGGCAACGTTGGCGGCCTTCTATCCAGATCTTTTTAGAGCCGGGTGAACTGTGCGAGCAAGGGAATTGCGAGAAAAAGAATTACTCTGTTGGGCCTTGTGGTTCATGTCTCTGGCAATCGGCGGCGCATCTGTTGCATGGTCTCCATGGATGCCAGAGGCCGGATTTGAATTGCTTAATCTTGATGCGTCGGCCATGACGTCCTTCCAGGTACGTTTTATTTCAACGATTCTCCTGGCCGTTTTTCCACTGACTTTTGTCTGGCTTTTCAAAAAAAAGGATTCACTCGGGCACGGTCCACTTAACCTGCTAGCACCTCTTGCCGCCTTGCCGATCGTGGGCATTGTCTCCATCCATTATGAACTCTTGACGATTTCTTTTGCCACCAACTTTCGTTTCTTCTTTCCCTTGGCCTTGCTCGCGATTGTCATCGGACGCTTCTGGAAAGGGGACCTTCCGTCCACGCACCCTGCGCGATACTGGTTGGCGATTTTCCTGCTTCCAGTCTGGGTCTTTTCAGCTTGGCTCTGCTTTTACACGGACCGACAAGTTGGAACGAGTTCCGGGGATGAAGTTGTCTACATCATCAAGACCGACAGTCTATTCACGGATAGAACTCTGGATATGAAACAATCCTGGGCGCGCTTGCTGCATGGGGGGGATGTCGAGCAACTTGTACCTCGTGAACACATGCATCTGGACCCAACAGCTCGTGACGGTCACTGGTATTCCTGGCACCCCGTCGGACTTCCGCTCCTCCTGGCCCCCTTTTGGCTGATTGCTGAAGACCAGGCCAACCTGCTCGGGCGAAGTATAGGAATGGGGCTGCTAGCCACGCTGGGTGTCTTGGGGCTTTGGCTGCTGTGCAAACGTGCAGGTGCCTCGGACAAGGCAACACTGCTGACGCTGACCATCGTTTGCGGGAGCGTCTACTGGCTGAGTTTTTCGAGTCGGGTTTTGACGGAGATACCCGGCGCTGCCTTGTTGATCTGGCTGTTTTGGGCGATTTCCGCCACGAAAGATCGTCCATGGTCCGCACTTGTCGTCGCCATCCTCACCACCGCCTACTGTCCTTTTATGCATCTCCGTTTGCTCCCACTGGGCATGACCGGAGGTTTCTTCTACCTGCTTGCGGTTTTCAAAGGTCCTGGTGAACGTAACGACAAACTGCTTCGTACTGGCCTGTACGTCGGTGCGGTGGCTGTTGCGTATGCTGGATGGGTGTATCTGCAATGGCGACTATTTGAAACCCCGTCCCGTCCGGTCTCAGAAAACCTCTTCTACTACCTGCCGGGGGTATGGCAAATTTTTTTAGACAGGTACGCCGCTGGCGCAGGTTTTTTGGCTTTGTACGCCCTGCTTGCCGCACAGGTGGTCTGGCTGCTTCGCGAAAATACTCAACGGTTGGTTCAATACGGTATCATGGCGGTTTTTGTCGTTTGCGTAATTTTGAACTGTACGAATATCTACATGTTCGTTTCCTGGTGGGACAGCACTCCAGGGCGATATCTTTTCTTTGTTGTTCCATTGCTGGCACCTGGTCTTGCCGTCACCCTGACAACTGCCTCTCGGCCGGCACGAACTTTTTTTCTTTTCTTGGGGCTGGTATCCCTGGCCACCACCTTCGTCTACTTCAGTAACCTTTCTGAGGCACCTAAACGGACACTGGCCCACCACCTTTTGTTTCTGGCCCAACAGCCGGAAATGCTCGGTTTTTTCATGCCCTTCGCCACCTACTATGAACACTCTCCGCTGGTCGCGAGAATTGCCACCGCAGTTTTCGCCGTAACGTTTTTCTTTTGCAGTTATGTCCTTCTACGTCTGAAAACGGATTATTGGGGCGCTAAAGGGCTGACTTGCGTCGCCTTGCTTGTGCTCACGGGAGTCATCGCACACGCCGCACAACCCGTTAACCCCAACCTGCGCGTACTTGAGCCGACTCGTTTATACATCGAGATACTGGCTGTGAATACGCACCAACTGACCGGAAAGAACGCGCCCAATCCAGATCGTGATGAGCATATGGTTCGCATAGGCCTTACTGATGAACATCTACCTGACTACTTGGCTTTCGGGCGCCACACGGCCCTTCCGGAAGGACAATATCTTGTCGAATTCGATTTCAAATTAGAACCGGAATCAGTGAACGAACCAATAATTACCCTTGAAGTGGCAACTGATGAAGGAAAACGAATACTCCTCAAGGAGTATGTCTCAGGACAGTCCGGATGGACGACAAAACGGTTGAATCTAAATATTGATGAACCGACGATTGTGGAGCCGAGGGTCTTTTATCATGGCACTGGTGACGCAATGTTAGCTGAAATACGCATTCGCCAAAAGGATTAAGTCTCTTTCACTGATCAGCAATGGACTCCATAGAGCGTTTCAACGCATGGTCTATAACTCACTTCTTTTTCAACAAACCTCGCGCATCAACATGTTCAATTGGAATTTGTAATCACTCACCGTGTCCAAAACAAAACTCCCTTCTTTAGTCAAAATTTTTATAATTATCGTCTGTTTTTTGGTAATTTCCTACTCTGTTGATCTTTCTGAAGTTCCATCTACAATTCAAGGGATTACAAAGCCATATTTGATAGCCTCCTTTCTATTTCTGTTCGCGGATACGTTTCTGATGGCAATCAGATGTCTTATTTTATTTAAAAGTAAAAACATATTAATCAAACCACTTCATTTGCTAAGAATTTTTTTTGTAAGCAATTTTTTAAGTTTGGCTGTTCCTAGCAGCGTTGGCGCAGATGCTTTGCGAATCATCATGCTGAAAAAAGAGAACTATTGCCTGACCCATAGCACAAGCATAATGGCCATGGACAGAATCATATCCGTTTTGTCCATGGCCTTGTTTTCACTCATCGGCGTGGCAATTATCTGGAACACGTTTCCTGACACTAGAACTCTTTATTTTGTTGTTTTTGCATGCCTTTCTTCGGTGCTTGCATTCGCAATGGCAGTTTCCCGCTTTCCTCAAGACTTCTTGCGGTGGCTGCTAACTCGCTGCGTCTATTTAAAAAATTCCTTTTTGAATCGATATCCAAGAATAATATCTTCGATCGAAAAACTGCTTCATTCTCTCACTGAGATTCATCGCTCCTTCGTTGACTTTCTCTCCAAACCACTCGTGCTTGGGCATGTTTTTTTATGGAACGCCCTGAACCAGATATTCCGGATATTTCAGGTACATTTTTTGTTTCTTGCTTTAGGTTTTCCTGTATCCTTGTACCTGGAATTTGCTTTTGTCCCTATCATCATGCTGCTGACCTTGCTTCCAATCACCTATTTCGGCCTCGGTGTGCGAGAAGGCGCCTTCATATTCTTTTTCTCCCAGGTCGGTGTACCTCCCTCGGTATCTCTTTCCGTGGCTCTACTGACGTACCTTCTGATTGTCGTAGGAATGCTTCCTGGCGCCTTGCTGTTGTGGTATCGCCCTCCAACTGAACCGAGCTGACAAGCACTCGTTGCTTGTACTCTCCATTCAAATAATCACAGCAGGAACCGATCATCATGTATGTATTCAGCTTGCACCATATATCCATATTGCTCGGCCCGATCACTGGATCAAAACTTCTTCGTGGTGCCTGGCGATCAATAGTTCTATCCGGTTTGCTCTGGATGGTTCTCGTAAGCATGGTCGCTGCCCCCCCTTGCACTGATCATAGCTTACTGGATGTTCGGAACTTTTCTCATGGCGGCAAAACGATTTGCCGAGTATCGAGAAATTTATGATCCTGCTCGTGCCGCTAAGCACGCGAAATCACTTTGGATACTGAAATGAACGAAGGTTGATTGTAAATATACTTTATTATACGACATTGTTCTTCTTGATGAGTGGTTATTTCATTTCCAGTTATCGTTTTGAACTGCTCCTCGCGGCACCGCTGATAGCGTATTCCATGGCATACTATCTCCGCCTCGGCTTCATCAAAAACAACTTTATTCAGTATCCGGAACGCCTTTTTCGTGAAAAGAGGCTGATGTTGACTGTCGGAATGGTATTCTTGGCCTGCACTGTGCACCTCTTTTTTGATATGGAGTGGCTCAAACTGTTCCTTGCACCAAGAATACAGCCTGATGTGTTTCTTCAGGTTTGCATATCATCCCTCTCACCAGCATAAGTCATACTCACAACCTTGGATTAAACAATGAAACATGATGGCGGGTTGCGTACGCTTGTCGCTCCCATTGCCCTTGCCGTACTTGCTGCTGTTTTTTCATACGGCATAGCTACGCTTGTTTTTCAACGGGCAACCCTTAATGCCGACGAAAACAGTTATGTTTTCCAGGCCTATAATTTTCTGGATGGTGTCGTCGCAAGACCATCACCTCCATATCCCGAGGCATTTCATCATGAAATGATCATTACTTCTCCCGAGGTGGGCTGGCTTTCCAGATATCCTTTCGCACATTCCCTTTTTCTGGCTCCAGGAGTTCTGATTGGTGATCCTTACCTTGTCGTTGCCCTTGCAGCGGGCCTGACCGTCTTTGTAATTTTTTTATCCGGGCGAATGCTCCTTGACCCATCGACTGGCATTATCGCTGCAATATTACTTCTTTTTTCCCCATTTTTTCTGTTCTACAGCGGAACTCTCTTGAGTCACTCCAGCGCATTGCTGGCTGCATCAGGCATGCTTTACGCCTACATCTACTGGCGAAAACATGGCGATATTCGCTTTGCGTTCTTGTCTGGATTATGCTGGGCATTTTTGTTCAACAACAGGACCTATACCGCGCTTCTGATGGCAATGCCCTTCGCGGTTGACTCCCTCTGGCACCTCTATCGCGAACGTACCTGGCGCATGCTCAAAGCCACCAGCTGCTTCGCTCTCGCATCAGGTACCGGAGTCATATTGCTGCTTGCTTACAACTATTTGTCCACCGGCGATCTTTGGACAATGACCTACCTCAAATACACCGACACCCAACGTCTGGGCTTCGGAATTCGACATTTTGGCCGGATCGATCATTCTTTTTTACGTGGAGTTGAGGTTCTTTTTACCAATCTCACGTTGTTGAATACCTGGCTGTGGGGGTTCGCAGGCTCTCTTATTCTATGGGTTGGTCTGACGGTTTTCGGTTGGCGAAAGCAATGGACTCCTTTGTTTGTCGGCACCATCCTTTCGGTATGTCTTGGATATATCTATTTTTGGTATGCTGGGCCACGGGACGCTGGGCCGAGCTACTACTTCGAGTTGCTCCCTTTTTTTGTTCTGAGCGCTGCGTTTGGTGTTCAAAAGATGCTCACCCATGTCCGAACAAGACACGTCGTCGTGGTCATGGCTGTCTGGCTTGTTTTCAACGCCGTGTTCACCTTGGATGCCGCGAAAGGATTTTATGAGCGAAACGCACCGCGCAGAGACTTTCTCGATGCCCTTGAGCACGCTCCCCGACCATCTTTGATCTTCATTTCCAAAGCAGAGCACCATGAAGCATTCAAGGACGGCAACGACATGGTCTTCAACCCCCGTGGTCTCAAGGAAGACATTGTCGTCGCGCGTTGGAACGAACATTCCAACCAAGCCTTGATGCGTCGTTTCGAAGATCGTGTTTCCTTGAAATTTGCTATGAGCAATGGGATGTTTTCGTTCATGCCCATGCCGGAAAGAATGAACATCGAAAGCCCCATGGGCGGTTTTTATCGCTTCACAGGCACGGATGTCTCCGACTCGAATATTCGCGGCGGATTGCTGCGGGTTGCTCGGGAAGGTGAGCATGTCCAAGGCTTTCTCGCTTTCGGCAGTTATTATCACTTGTATCCAGGACGATTTGCCGTGGAGTTTGACATCAAAGCCAACTCCGGTCATGGCGACTCACCAGCGATGCTTCTCGAGGTGGTTCATGACAGCGGGCGTGAAACAATTGCCTCAAGAAAGGTCGGGTTTGGCGAAGAATGGAGAGTGGAACGTTTTGAGTTCGATGTGGACGAGTTCATAACCGCGGAGCCGCGAGTATTTTTTTACGGCAATGGTGAAGTTCAAGTTGCCGCGGTGCGCGTTATGGAAATCCAGTAATTTGGCTGAGGATGTGGATCTTGCATTCCCAGCAAAGCGTTTAAAAAAAGAGTTGACATGAAAACACGACAGTTGATTCCCGTAACCCTGTTGTTGTCGATATTCGCATGGATAGTGCTCTCATGGCCGCTCCCCATGCACATGAACAAGGCGATCACGCTTTCAGCGCACCAAAGCACGGAAAGTATCGTCTACATGATCCCTGGTGACTCCCTGCAGTTGCTGCACTATTTTGAGCTTGTCCATGAATGGATTACGGGGGGGACGCCCTGGTTTTACAACCTTTACGAATTCAACACCGGCGACGATTCCGAGCGTTATTCTCCTGGCGGATACTATGTACCTTTTTCGGTGATTTACAGCGCTGTCAGGTCGTTCACCACGCAAGCCCTAGGAATGAACGTGGCCGGAATCTTTTCCCTTTGGGCTACGGTTTTCGCCACGTGGTTGCTGCTGCGGCGCTACACCAAGGATGAATGGGTGGTCGCGCTGTTCAGCCTTTTCGTGATCTTTTTTCCGTATCGCTGGTCGACGTTATTCGACTCCAGTCCTACAGGTTACGCCATGATGTGGGTTCCAGTCTTGATCCTGGGCCTGGATATCGCGATTCGGGATGGAAAGGCACTAGGCGGGATGTTGGCGGGAATTGCCGTCATTTTTACCTATCTTTGCGATAGTCATGTTTTTTTCTTCAGCGTTCTTATCATTCCTGCATGGTGTTTGCTGGCCATGACCGCTGAATCACGGATTCCTGCACTGGGCATGGAACGAATCAAGCGCATTATTCGCGCCCTGATCCCCGTTGCCGCGACCGGTGGCGTCGTGGTCCTCGCGGTACGAGCTCAAGCCAGGTTTTTGAGCGAAACATCCATGGCTCAGGGGCGAAGCGTCTCCGAGGTCATGCTCTTTTCCCCCCAGGCAAAAGGCTTCTTTGCCTGGCAAGGTTCAAACATTTCCAGTCAAGTCTATGTCGGGTGGAGTATCACGATAATCATCTGTCTAGGCTTGCTTGCCATGACGTGGTCGTTTCTGCGGCGCCCTCGCGAGCAATTCCAATCCATTGTTTTTATCAGCTTGCTCTGTCTGGGCATACTCACTGTAGCGGTTCTGGCCCTGGGACCACACGGACTCCGGTCCGGCGGACTTTTCCTGTTGGCGCGCGAGTTGGTGCCTCCCTACGCCATGATTCGCCAGGCCGGTAAAATTTTCAGCATCATGCCGACATTGCTGGCCGTTGCCGGAGTTCTGGCTTTGACGGCTCTTATCAAGGTCGGCGTCGCGAAAGCCTGGTGGCGCGGGTTCTGCGTCGCCGTTGCGGCTGTGGCATTGTTCTGGGAATACACGGCCCTGAGCACTCCGGATCTCTTGTATCTGCAAGACGAGCAATCGGCATACAGGGCAGTGGCTGAGGACGCACGGAGTCGCGACGTGAATCCTCACATTCTGGTGATTCCGTTATGGCCCGGCGACAGCCATTATTCAGCCACCTACCAACATTTTGCCCTGATGTACCGAATCCGGATGATCAACGGCTATACCCCGGCTGTGTCCATGACCTATTTTGAAGAGGTCTTTCTGCCTTTCCAGAGCATCAACCAGGGTTATCTTTCCACGGAGCAGGTTGGATTACTCCGATCCATGGGAGTCGGACATATTGTCGTGCATGAGGATCTTTATCCTGAAAAAGTCGCACCTTTCCCTGTCAGCTATGCTATCAAACAGTATCTCCAGCATCCTCATCTGGAGTTTTTAGCCCGGGGTGACAGCGTATGGGCTTTCAAAATCCATGAGAGCCCCCAAGTGCAGGACGGATATGTGAGCAAGACGGCTCCAGAGCACAAGCCACCACTTTTTCCCGCCAGGCATTGGGAGATGGAGTGGTCCGCCCACGAAAAGGCAACGCTGATTGAAGACGCCTCTGCAAGCAACAAGAACTACATCATCTTGGATAGGGAAGGGTCCTCGGTCCATCTCGCCCATACAGGGGCTCCGCCTGCCCCTGGATTGCGGTGGATGATCAGGTGCCGGGGCCAGGGACACCTCAAAGCGGAAACACGCTCCGGACCTCACCTCATCAAGGCGGAGCCCGTTGCCGTTGATCATCAGGATTGGTTCTGGCTGGAGTTGCCTGTGCACATCGAGACGCATTCCGATTTGTCCCTGCGTCTGCTTCATGTTTCCGGAATTGTGGAACTTGATTCGGCCTTGATGTCAGCCGGGGATTGGCCACTGCTCCAGCCGGGCGAGACGCTGACCCTCCCGGCCGCGAGCTTTTTCAGGGCGGGTTATACGGATCTCGATCAGCATCAGGTTGTATTCCTGAAGAAATTCTATGCCGAAAGGGTGGTGTTCTATGGCCCGAGAATGCCCTTGGAGCCTGGTCTGTACGAAGTGAGTCTGGCCTACTCCTCAGATGCGGCGCCAGGGGTTGAGATCGGCTCACTGCACGTAACGTCGGACACAGGAACCATGGCCAAGGAAGGCAAGCCTCTCTACCAGGGGCAGGATTGGCGGTTTGAGATGAGGGTGGACAACAATCTTCCGTTCAATATGGATCTTTTTTTCACGGGACAGGCCGACTTGCTCCTGGATTCCATAACGTTCAGACGTCTCGAGTAGCCTTCAAGCCGGTACCGGCACCGGTTCACGCATCTGGTCCACGATCCGTCGTCAGGCGGCGGTATATTACTTCTAGTGCCTTTGCCTGATCTGATGCCGAATAGTTCGCGAATGCCCTTGCCTGATTGTTTGCTCCGATACGCTGTGCTTGCTGGGGATCCTGGAGGAGTCCGACAATTTTTTCCGCAAGATCCCTGGCATCGCCCGGAATTGCGTAAACCCCGTCGTCGCCGAGCAAGGCGTGGTTGGCGGGAGTGTCAAAACAGACCACGGGCAATCCGGCGGCCATATAGTTGAGGATTTTTCCGCTTCCTTCTCCCGTCCCTTCCTCTTTCGGGTCGACAGCCACGTCGATCACGGCCAGGTGGGAGAACAGCTGAAAATAATCCACTTTGCCGCAGAGGGTGGTCACGTCGCCGGCGCCCATCGCGGTTACGCGTTCCCGGCACTTCTCGAACGGATATCCTGCCAAAAGAAAATGGACGTTTTCCACGCGCTGTCGGATGACGGGCATGGCCTGGATCAAGAGGTCAATCCCCTTGGCCTGCACAAGCGAACCAATGTACCCGACCACCTTTTTTTCCCGCGGGATGCCCAAACGCTTGCGCACGGAGCCCGTGTCGTCCACTGAACAGGTGGATGCGTCGATACCTTCGCGAATCACACTGATCTTGGCTTCCGCCACGCCAAATTCGGACTTCAGGAGATCTGCCGCGGCCTCTGAACTGCAGACGAAAAAATCCGGCAGCCTGCAGACCAGCTTTTCCAGCCAGACAAAGAGAAACACCAGTTTTTTGAGCGGTCCCAGCGAGCCGTAAGCTTTTATTTCCCCGCTCAGGCTGCCCTGCACGTCGAAAACCACGGGGATTTTGCGGGCCGAGGCAAGCAGGCTCGTCGCCCAGCCGAGGGCGGCGCCCTCATGCAGATGCCCGTGAATGACGTCGGGCTTGAAGGTCAGGCAGGCGCGCAAAACCGTGAAGAACAGCAGCACGTCAAGGTACATTTTGTGCCAGGAAAAACCGGCATCAACCTTGGTATACCAGGGCACGCGCAAGCTGCGCCGGGTCGGAATGCCCGGAACGTCCCGCCCGTGATGATAGGTCGTCAGGAGTACCTCATGGCCTTGGCGCTGCAATGCGGCGATCTGATCGTGGATGCGGATGTGGCAGCCGCGATCGGAGAAAAAAGGCGTGGGCGCGATGTGCAAAATTTTCATGGTCACGTCCGTGAGCCAAGGCTCATTTGACCAGATAGCGTGCTTCAACCGCGAGGACTTCCTCTTCCAACCTGGCGTCGTCCCACCCCAGTTCCTCGCCCATGATTCGAGCCAAACCGCGTAGGGCTTCGGGAGCAGGCCGGCCCATACAGCCTAGAGGCGTGCGCCGAAAGACGACGTCCTGAAGGGTCTGAGCCATTTCCCGACGCACGGCATACACGACTTGGGCTTTGAGAAGAGGGCTTGCCGCGTCAGTGCTTTCGTCAAGTCCCAGTTCTTGATGGTATAATTCGATAATTTGCGTGTAGTTCGTGCCATAGCAGTTTATCAATTCAGCAACCTGGGATTCAGAGAAAACGCCCTCCCATCGCCCGGATTCACGCGTGACAAAGCCCTTGAGGTTCGAGATGTCGCCGCCAAACAAGGACGCGTTTTCCGTGCGACAGGGTCTGGCCGATTGCGCGAGCTTGCGGCATGCCAGGTCCACGATCTTCTGGGCCAGGAAGCGGGCCGTGGTGTACTTCACCCCGATGACTGAGATGAGGCCTTGTATTTTCTGGGTGTCGCCGTGATCGATGATGTTGTCCTCCCGGGATCCCTGATAGCCCGAACCGGGAGGACGGGACGGATCGTCCGGATAGAGGCCGCCGTAAAAATATCGTACATCGTCACGGCAAAGTCCGGCCGCCGGATACACTGAATTCACGTCATCGATCAGACCAAGAATATCCTCCTCGGTGACGATGCCGTCGTCGGGAGATCCGTTGAAAGGACTGTTGGTGGTTCCGATCAGGGAAAGGTCCTGCCAGGGAACGATGAAAAAATGCCGGCCGCCTCTGCTCAGCCACGCACCGGAGTGCTTGTGGCGGGTAGCCAGGGCAAGCGCATGTCCATTGGTCAGGGCGCGGGTGATGATGTGAATCCCTTTGGAAAGAGCCCTGGCGGCGCCTGCGGCGGTATCAGCCAGCCCCGCGGAATTCAGCATGGAGCTGACCCATGGGCCGGCGGCGTTGACCGTTACGTCCGCGTTAACATTCAGTTGCCGCCCCGTAAGCACGTCCAAAGCATCTGCCCCGGTGACCCGGCCGTCGCTTACACGCAGATCCTTGACCTGCAGGTAATTCATGACCACGGCTCCTTCTTGCTGCGCGGCAAGGACAATGGCCAGAGTCAGCCGCTCCGGAAAAGGCATCTGGCAGTCGTAAAAGCGGATGGCGCCGGTGAGCCCGTCCGCGGACAAATGCGGCTCCGCGGCCAGGGTTTCGCGGCGGGAAAGCCGCCTGTGACGAGGCATTGCAGCAGGAAAGTCCTTGCCGCCTTTGGCCCGTGAAAGCAGATCGTAGATGGTCATGGCCAGTCCCAGAGCCTCTTTGCCCTTGAGGCCATGGCCGGATGTGGGAATCAGAAAGGGGACCGGATGAACCAGGTGCGGTGCTGAGCGAAGAAAAAAATTTCTTTCGTGCAGGGAAGACCAGACCCTGCCCAAGGCGAGATGTTGGAGATAACGAATACCGCCGTGGATCATCCTGCCAGTGGCCGCGGACGTCGCCGCCCCGAAATCACCTTTGTCCACCAGGGCCACGGACAACCCGCGCATGGCCGCGTCCCAGGCGACGCACGCGCCGTTGATACCTGCGCCGATGACCAAAAGGTCAAAGTGTGTTGAGGCGAGTTTCCGCAGGTCCCGCATCATAACCCGGTTTGTTCCGAAGGCTGGTTTTTGCCGGGCAGGGGACGATATCTCACGATTTTGGCGGGCACGCCCATGGCCACGGCATAGTCGGGCAGATCCTTGGATACAACGGCTCCGGCACCAATGACGCAACCCGTCCCAACCCGCACGCCGTCCGGTATGACGACTCCCGCGCCCATCCACACATCGTCTCCCACCTCGACAGGCCCACGGGACGTCCAGCCCAGATCCATCATTGGGATATCAGATCTGTCAATTTTGTAGTGCCCTCCGCCAATGAGACAATGGGGGCCGATCAAGCCGTATTTTCCGATTTCAACCTTGGAGATGGATGAAATGATCGTATTGGCGCCGACTTCCGTACGTGAGCCGATGGTGGTGGAACCGATCTTGGCCTGGACCATGCAATTACGGGAAACGATCACCTCGTCGTGGATGAAGATTCCTTCGCTTTCCAACCCGGATGCGTCCAACAAGACGTTGTCGTCCACGCCGACCCTGTGGCCGAGGGTGATTTTGCCGGGATGACGAATGCTCACGCCGCGCCCGATGATCAGGCCGGAGCCGGCGGAACGAAACATGCGACGATAGAATGTCCGACGCAAAAAAAAGCCCAGGCTCGAGGGCATGTTGCAAAAAAGCAGGTTGACGAGTTCATAGTAGACGAGGGACAGCACGCCCACATCGCCGACGACCTTTCTGGCGTAGCAGCGTAGCGGCGATGAAGACACGTCATGAAGTTGCTCCGCCAGAGTGCGATGGACAGGTGGTTTTTGGGGAATAGGGTCGGTCATTTTTTCTCTGAGGAGGTGCGTGCCGCAGGCGAGGACTTTTCTTGAGCTACTCTCGAGGCGAGACGACGGATGTTGGTCGGAACGCGGAAAAGATGAATTGAGAATCGGCTCCGGTTGCTTTGGGCGGGTTGCCTGGGATGGCGGCTTCGGGTAATGAAGCGGGATTTATAATTCCATGAACATGTCTTCCGACAACTGCCATCAGTGCTGTGCACCAGAGAATGTTTAAAACAGCGCAAAGCTGAATTACCTGCCAGAAATCGAATCGGAATACAAGATTCACGACTGCCGTCTTTCAGGACCAACAGAACCATGCCTTCACCGCTCGCCCACCTTGCCGCAGGTGCAGCCGTCGCGACCTTGTTCGTCCGCAAAGACGATTCCACGCTCCACCGTCAGTACATCTGGGGCACGGCCTTATTCTTCTCTATCGCTCCGGACCTGGACGCGATCCCCGGGTTCATCACCGGCAACATGGCCATGTACCATAACCAATTCACCCATAGCTTTTTTTTCGGGTTCTCTCTCTGTCTGCTTGCGGCAGGCGTGTTTGGAGTGTTTTCCAGGCGCTTTCTTGACTGGCGGAGTTATCCGCGTATAGCCTTCGTGGCTTTGTTTTCCTATGGCTTGCACCTGGTCATGGACGCGATGACGCTCGGCCCCGGTGTGAAGCTGCTGTGGCCCTTCTCGGATGAGCGTTTTTCCGCACCCGTAACGCTGTTTTACGGCGTGCGCCATTCCGAAGGATTGTTCTCCCTGTCTCACCTTATAACCATCGGCAATGAACTGATGATTATTGGAGGCTTCCTCCTCCTGGTACGCCTTGCCTTACGGACTCGGCAGCACTTTTTCGGCACGGTTCCCACTAGGTAACAGCAGCGGCCGACAACCCAGACTTATTGACGGCCCTGCCCAACAGGAACACGAACTGTTTCCGGTCACCGGTTTCAACCGGACTCCAACCATTGGTCAAACTTCAAGATCACGGACAAGGGCAAACTGGCGAAACGCTGCACTGCGCGTTTGTAACCCAGGAAAGCCTTGATCCGCTCAACAGGTAATTTGCATGAAATGTTTGTTCATCTACCGCACTGCATCTTTGGACATCACCGACCCCATGGGCATCATGTGCCTGATCGCCAGCGCCAAGCAGGGCGGACATGAAGCGGATCTTATGTTGACCAATCTGGAAAAGGACCTCTTCAAGGCCGTCAAGGCATACCAGCCCGACGTGATCGGCTTTTCATTGACCAGCGGTTCCGAGGATTACTACCTCGAACTGATCCGTCGGCTGCGCAGGCACGTTTCCTTCCTGTCCATTGTCGGCGGTCCGCACCCGACCTTTTTTCCCGAGATCATCGAGGCGCCCGAAGTAGACATCATTTGCCGAGGCGAAGGGGACGAGGCCATTGTGGAACTGCTGGACAGCCTCCAGAAGGGCGAAGACTATTCTGGCATCCGTAATTTGTGGGTCAAAAAGGATGGGCAGGTAGTCAAGAACCCGATGCGCCCGCTGGTCCAGGATCTGGATTCGCTGCCCTATCCGGACCGGGACTCCTTCCTCAAGTACTACGCCTACGCCAACAGCAGCACGAAGCATTTTCTTTCCAGTCGCGGATGCCCTTACGACTGCACCTACTGCTTCAACCACATGCTCAAGCGGTTGTACAAGGACGAGGCCGGGCCGGGCAAGTATTGCCGACTGCGCAGCGTGGAGAACGTGATCCGTGAAGTGGAACATGTCCGGGACAACTACCCGCTGAAGATCGTCTACTTCCATGATGATCTGTTCATCATGAACAAGGAGTGGCTCAAGGAGTTTTCTGCGGCCTACAAGGCCAGGGTCGGCCTGCCCATGATCTGCTACGTCCGGGCCAATCTTGTGAACGAGGAGGTTGTCCGCTACCTGAGCGAGGCCAACTGCATCACCATCGCCATGGGCGTGGAAAGCGGCAACGAGACCATCCGCAAGAACGTGCTCAAACGGAACATGACCGACGGACAGATTCTCAACGCGGCTCGCCTGTTCCACAAGTACGGCATTTCCATCATGACCCAGAACATGGTCGGCCTTCCGGACGAGACCATCGAAAACGCCTACGAGACCATCCAGTTGAACATCCTGGTCAAGCCGTCCTACGCCTGGGTTTCCATTTTTCAGCCCTACCCGCGCACCGAGATGCACGCCTATTGCATCGAGAAGGGCTATCTCGATCCGGCCCACCAGCAGCACGCGTCCTATCAGGTGGAATCGCCTATCAACACGGGGATGACCAAACGCGAGTTCGAGAATCTGCACAAGTTCTTCGCCCTGATCATTGAATTCCCCTTTCTGATGAACCTGTCCCGCAAGCTGATCCGCTGGCCCGGAAATATCGCCTTCAACGTGATTTACCGGGCGTTCAAGGGGTATACGCACATCTTCCGTCTGAAGATGAGCAGCGGGGAGATCGGTTTCCTTGGATACCTCTGGGATCTCATGGGTTACAAGATTCGGCGCTGGCGGGGCAAAACGTTTTAGAGCAAGCAGGCAACCTTCCCTGGTTCTTTCCGATGTAAGAGGCGGATTTTGCGCTTTTGTCTGATTGGAAAAACAGCGAAATCACGCCGAGTCTCCCTTATTCGCGTCTTGTCGCTTTTTTCATGCAAGACCGTAATGCAGCAAGGAATGTCATGAATCAATCCGTATGCAACATCCCCGCGGGCGCCCCGGTCCTGGTCACCGGCGCCACCGGCTTTACCGGTCTGGTGCTGACGCGCAAGCTGGTGGAGGCAGGAGCGAAGGTCAGCGCCGTGGCTCGTTCGAGTTCAAATCTTGCCCCTCTCAAGGATCTGGACATCAAATGGTTCACTGGAGATGTCCATGACGACGACCTGATTGCCAGAGCGGTTTCCGGTCAGGAGTACATATTCCACGTGGCCGCCGCGTTTCGGCAGGCTCGCAGCTCGGAGCGGGACTACTGGAACGTGCATGTCAAAAGCACGCAACTTCTGGCAACCGAGGCTTTGAAGAATCCCCGGTTCAAACGGCTGGTACACTTCTCCACCATTGGAGTGCATGGACATATTGCATCTCCACCCGCCACGGAGGATTCCGCGTTTGACCCTGATGACGAGTATCAAAAAACAAAGCTGGACGCCGAACTCTGGTTGAAAGACTTTTCCGGCAAGCACGGCCTGCCATATACGGTAATCCGCCCGGCAGCCATCTACGGCCCTGGCGACAAACGACTGCTGAAACTTTTCCGAATGGCTCTTAAACCGGTGTTCATCCTTCTGGGCAAGGGCAAGTGCATGTACCACCTTGTACATGTGGACGACCTGACCAACGCGGCTCTTGTCGCCTCCACCCATCCCGATGCTTCCGGCGAGGCGTTTATCGTTGCCGCTGATGAACCATTTGCCATTGTTGACATTGCTCAGATCGTCGCTGAGCATTTCGGCAAGACGTTCCGTGTCTTGCGCCTTCCCATCGGACCTTTTTTTCTGGCCGCGGACCTTTGCGAACGGATATGCCGTCCCTTGGGAATCGAACCGCCGATCTATCGACGCAGAGTGGCGTTCTATTCCAAGGACCGGCATTTTGATGTCGCCAAAATGAAGAACGTTCTTGGATACCACCCACGACACACCAATAGAAACGGAATTGTCGAAACGGCTGACTGGTATGCTGGACAAGGCTGGCTGACACCTTAAATGAAACCTGTACTGTGACGATTCAATGGCATCGTCGTTATTTTCGTGCATTCGCGACAACCAGACTAACCTGATGTGGGAGACCGCCTCAGTACAGGAGATTCGGCTAGGCAATGAATTTATATTTCCTCAGATTGACGAACGCGATTGCTTTCTTGGCCCTGCTGGTTTTATTTTCTTTTGGCTGTTCACGGGCCGACGAGGCGCACCAGGTCTACCCGGAAGGCTCTTCGTACGCTCAAATTGAAGTTATGACCGATTCCCACACTCGGGTTGTCTGGGTTCGAGACATCAAGGAGGGCTCGGATACATTCGCTCAGGGGACTGATTTGGTCTTGATGGGTTTTGATTCCCGAGACGGACGCGGAGAAAGAGCAATTCTTGAATCATCCGCGAACTATTCCAAACCCTTCATCACGCCTCGAGGAGACAGGGTCGTCTATACCGACCGCAGTCGGGAAGCAGTCATGATTGTTGATTGGGACGGCTCGAACCAGACACAGGTTGTTCCCGGGGTGGCCTTGGCCGTCTGGATCGATCCTGAAAGCGGAAACGAGTGGCTCTACGTTGGGACTGAACGTACCCAGGACAGGGCTCCCTCGTATCATCGCATCGAACGCCTGCGCCTGGACGATTGGGCCGTGCGGGAGTTGGTCTGGGACCTGACTCCAGTCAGCGAGGACAATTTTCATTTGTCCGTGGACGGCAGGTTTGCCAGCGGCCTTTTTCCCTGGCCCGATGCCGGCGTTGCGACCCTGCCCAACGTTGGGCGCACGGTCCTGGGGCGGGGGTGCTGGGTCTCCTTGTCTCCGGATGACAGACGTTTGCTTTGGGTCTTCGACGGCGCGCATCGCAATCTGACCATCTTCGAGTACGGCACAAACCAGCGATGGCAATTGCCCATCAACCAGGCCCCCGGCATAGATGGTTATGAAGTCTACCATCCCCGCTGGTCCAACCACTCCAGATTCATGGCCATGACCGGCCCCTATACCGTTGGCGGCGGTGGGAACAAGATCCGCGGCGGCGGCAAGGACGTGTCCATCTATGTCGGCCGGTTCAGCGATGACTTCCGGTCCATCGAGGGTTGGGTCCGATTGACCGGCGACCAATGGGCGGATTTTTATCCGGATGTATGGCTTGAATCCGGTCTGAACGCATCTCTAGCCCATGCAACCACGGAGCAGGTTGCGCGGAAAGAGAACATCCCCGCCACTGAGGCACAGGAATCCATGGACACTCTTCCAGGCCGAATTCTGGAGATTCAGGCCCGCCTTGTGGAGAACAGCGTCGTTCCGTCCCTTGAAGCCATCGCCCCCTACGACCAGGCTCTTGTGGCGAACAAATACGTTGTGGAGGAAGTCATTTCCGGTGAGTATCCACATCCTGAAATCATGGTCGCTCATTGGGCCATAAGGGACGGAAAAAAACTTGATACGGCGGAGCGGACCAAGGGGGAGACATTTCACCTTGTACTTGCCCCTTACGAGGACCGTCCCGAGCTGGAAGGAGAGCGACTGGCCATGGATAGCGACGAATACATGATCCCGCTCTTTTTTGACCTTCAGAGCTAAAACGGATTCACGGGCATGCTTTTCCATCTGTCGCTTTGTTGCGGCGCACCGAGCGACGCGTGAAAAGCGCACCAAAAAACCACATCAAGCTGCTGATCAGGGTTGTCATGACCCTGGGCCTCTTGACCCTGTTGGCCATCAGCATTGACCTCACTGAAACAGGCCGGCTTCTGGCCGGCCTGCGCTTTGAAATCTTCGGCCTATTGATCGTCCTGTCCGTATTCGAGAGGATTCTGAGCACGTGGAAGTGGCGGATCCTTCTGGCCCAGGGCGGGTGTACCCTGAGTTTGTGGCAGCTGTTCCGGATTCAAATGACATCCGGGAGCTTTGGGCTGTTTCTCCCTTCTGCCTTGGGCATGGATGTGCTGCGCATGGTGGCCGTATCCCGGTGTTCGACAAACCCGGCCCAGGCTGTAGCTGCTTCGGCGGTGGACAGGGTGGTATCGGTGCTGGTGACCCTGTTGCTTGCGGCAATTGCCGCCCTTTTCGCGGCAGGGACGTATTTACCCTGGTCCGTGGCCCTCGTCTTCCCAGCTTTTTTTCTTGGGTTTTGCGGCGTGGGGGCGGTATTGATGCAGCCGGCACTCAACAAATGGGTCGCGCCCCTGCTTCGTAAATTATTGGGAGAACCAATAACGGAAAAGTTGCGGGGGTTCTATGCCGGTCTTGTGATGTTCCGCCACCAAGTGTGGCCTATGATCCAGAACAGCCTGATTTTCGGGCTGATGATCTGCGTCCGGATCGGCATGGTATATCTGCAGGCTTTGGCCTTGAATATTCATGTGGACCCACTGCTGCTGGCACTGGTTCTGCCCTTTGTATGGGTGGCCTTGATGCTGCCCATCTCCATCGGCGGACTGGGGCTGCAGGAGGGTGCCTATTTCACCTTCCTGGGGGCTATCGGCGTGGCCGGTTCCGCGGCTGTGGCCATTTCAATCCTTGAACATGTGATCGTACGGGTGGCCAGTCTCCCCGGGTTTTACTTCTATCTTCGAGGTGGTCTTGTCGGCGGGGAAGTCAAGCCGGTAAACCCAGCCTGATCACATCTCGCCACGCATACGGCGCAGCGCGAGTCCGTACCTTGCACGCAGGATTTCCGCCAGTGGCCTGCGTTCTGTACCGGGCAACCTGCGCAGAAATTCACCGCTGATGCGCACGATGCGCTCCGGTGCATCACCAGGTCGGTTGGTCGGACGTCCGGGCAGCACCCCCCACCAGAATCCTTCATAGCCCAGGGCATGTCCGATCCTGACGGCCTCATCGGTTCCATCGTACCTCGGAAACGCCAGATGCCTGATTTCTCCTCCCAGCCGCTTCTCCAATATTTCCTTCGATTCGCGCAGATCCTGTTCCATGGAGCGGGAGGCATTTTGAGAAACCGTGGCGTTGAGAACCGAGTCCGCGCCACAAAGCGGTACGGGCTCCGGCCAACGAGGGAAATAGCGATGTTCCAGAGAGTGGGACTGAAAATTTACAATCCCGGATAGACTCATGATCTTCATTTCTTCCCATGTACATGGTCGCAGTTCATGATTTGCGCCTTGTCCGGCATGATCATGGAAGTGCGGAGCTACGAAGGCCACAGCATGGAAACCGTATTTTTCAAGCAGGGGAAAAGCCGTCGTAAACAGGTTGCGTGAACAGTCGTCAAAGGTCAGCACCACCGAGGGCTTTTCCACGCAAGCTTGTCCGGACAGGTGCGTTAGGAGGGCGTCCGCGGTTATCGTGCCGTAGCCGTTTTTTGCCAGGTAGCGCAGATCATCTTCAAAATCTGAGCTGTCCACCACATGGTAGCAAAACACAGGCACCGAGATCCCAAGTGGTTCCGGGGTGCGGGACAGGACGAAGTCCGGCAAAGAACCGGTAACAGCGCAGCGAATCTCCGGCCAGTTTTTTTCCCAGCTGTTCTGGAGTTTACGGAGCATTACGCGCCCCCTCCCGAGGTTGTGAGAGGACTTCCTGATAAATGTCGAGCAGGCGATCAACGTGTCCGGTTACTGAGAAATTACTAGCAAAAGACCGAGCATTGGCGACGATTTCTGCCCTCAGGGCCTGATCATCAAGAAGACGGCGGACCTGATCCAGGAGACCCGCCACATCCTCTCCTGGGGCCAACAGTCCGGTCTGCTCGTGGTTGATCAGTTCCGGCAGACCTCCAACCCGAAAGGCCGCCACAGGCCGGCCGGCCGCCATGGCTTCTATTGCGCTGAAGGAGAGCCCCTCCATCAGCGACGGGATCACCAGCACGTCGATGGCAGCGAGAATATCCGGAATATCGTTACGGTGCCCACAGAATCGTACGGCATGAGCGATGTCAAGTTCGGCAACAATCTTCTCGCACGATCTGCGAGTCGGTCCCTCGCCGACCAGCAGGAAGATACTCTTAGGATGGGTCGTCAACATGAGTGGTATTCCTTTCAGGAGAATTTCCTGACCTTTTTCCGGAGACAGGCGGCCGACAACTCCCACCACCGGTACGTCCAAGGAAATATCAAACTCACGGCGGATACGCTCTCTTGCCCCTGCAGCAGGGGTGGCAATCTTGTCCAGGGCAATGCCATTGTAAAGTACCGTCACCCCGTCAGGGCGCAGACGGAATTCCGCACGGGCCACCTCACTGACAGCATTGGAAATAACCAGACACCGGTCAGTCCAGCCAGCCATGGCACGATGAAGATATCGGAAAAGGGGGCCGGGTACGTTGGTGTCGTGCAAATGCATGATGAACTTGCAACCACGGGCGCGACTTGCCGCGCGTCCAAGCAGGATGCCTTTCATACCCGCGGCGTGGACAAGGTTAACGTTGTGCTTTTTGATCAATGCGATCAAATCTGACAAAGCCCGTGGATCCCATTTCCCACGTTCCAAAAACTTGGGTTGAATACCATGCTCTTCCAGTTGGTCAGCCGCTGAATGGCGTCCACGCAGAAAACATACATGGAGATCAAGTTCTTTTGTTTTCAATTCCGGCAATACATTCATGAAGTATGTTGTTGCCCCATGAGTCACGCCTGAGGAATATCCAAGGTGGTCGCTTAAAAAAAGAAGTCGCATCATATTTAATTCCAATTAATTACAATTAATTCTGCTTGTCTTTTTTTTTATGAAAACTTGCTATCACTATCCATCTTCTATAACTAGCAAGCAAAAAAAACGTAGATGTCTTGTGACTATTCAGCATATGCTGCCGTTGCCCAGTTCGGCATCGCTGTCGGTATTGGGTTCGGGATCGGGATCGAAAGCGAAGCCGTGCGGAGGGAGCCTCGACGTTCTCGAAACCGATTCCGATACCGACCCCGACCCCGATCGCCGGAGATAGATCACTGAACGTGTGTTGAGTCGTTACGATGTCTTTTCCCTTGTAACTACTTAGCAGAACCATAAAGAAGATTCGGACAGTTATAGCGCCGGCCTTCGCCGGTACGATTATTTTGGAACGGCTTGCTCCAGTTCTTCATCCAAAAAGTCGGAATGCAGACCCTGGGAGGGGTATTAACCGTATACGGTGTTTTTTTAATTCAAAGCTACCACTGCCATGTCAGTTGGTTTAGCCTTTCTTGCCTATCAGACGTCAACCAACAGCTTAGTTTATCGCAAGGTTTATATGGGTATTTTTCAAACGATATTCCAATTCAGAGAACTGCTTCTCAACCTCGTAAAAAGGGAACTGAAAAGCAGGTACAAAGGATCTATCCTCGGCTTCCTGTGGAGCATCCTCAACCCTTTGTTCCTTGCGATCATCTATATAGTCTTTCTGCGACTTTTGGTTGGGCGAGGGGTTCCCACTGAGGAGATCATCATCGGTGTGTTTGCATGGCAATTCACCGCTATGAGTGTCTCCAGCGGAATGACCTGCATTACCGGCAATGCGACTCTGATCAAAAAAGTTTTTTTCCCGCGGATTGTCCTTCCCATTTCCGTCGTCGCCGGAACGCTGATCAACTTTGTTCTTACGCTGATCGTTCAGACAATTCTCTTGATTGCCATCCTGGTCTGGAAGGGCAGTTTTCTCAGCATGGGAATCATTGCTGTTCCGATGATCATATTGTACCAGTCCATGTTCAATCTATCCCTGGTCTTGCTGGTTTCTTCCGCAAACGTCTATTACCGTGACATTCAGCATCTGGTAAACCTGTTCCTGACGGCATGGTTCTTCATGTCTCCGGCCATGTACAACCTCAGCTTTATCCAACCATTTTTTGAAAGAGCTCCATGGCTTGCGAACATCTATTTTTTGAACCCCATGGCATCCATCATCACCGGATACAGGGCTCTCATCCTGCCTGATAGTGCCTTCATCTGGACTTGGGGCGCCGTGGCTGGGCTCATCTGGCCAGTACTCATCTTTTTTGTCGCATTCAGGATATTTCAGCATTCACAACGAAATTTTGCCGACCTTGTTTAGTTGGAAACACCAATGCAACATCCGCAAGAATCCAAAAAGATTTGCCTGCAGGTTTTTGATTTCCGAGTTATTCGCTATTTTTTTGTCGGCGGGATCGCCGCTGTTGTTGATATTGGCTTATTCTTTGTGTTCGCCAAGATCCTGGGGTTCAATTATCTGATTGTGGGTGCAGCAGCGTTCACTGTAGCCGCCGTAGTCAACTATATGTTGTCGATTCGCCTCGTCTTTGTCAGCGGAACGAGATTCTGCAAAGAAAAGGAGTTCTTCTGGGTATACATAATCAGTTTTATCGGCTTGCTTTTCAATCAAATTATCCTGTTCATCGCCATTGAATTCCTGGACATGGAAATGATGATCTCAAAAATGGTTGCCATTGGAATGGTTTTTACATGGAACTATCTGGCTCGAAAACATTTTGTCTTCAAGTAAAATTGTACCGGGTCAACATCTGAATTTTTCCTGAGTATCTGTCCCAGGCATTTTTTGCGGCACGGAGAGACTCCAGGCATTGTGTGGCAGCATAGACCTGGTTGAGTCCGCCCCTAATAAACCATTAAAATTTTGTAACCATTCAGCACATCATCCGTTTGGTCATAACTCCCCACTGGATTCCGGCTTTCGCCGGAATGACATATTGAAGAGCACGTTTCCACGTCATTCATGCCGGCGAAAGCCGGTATCCAGGTCTTTTTTCTGACTTTGCTGAATAGTTACAATTATTTTTTAGAATCTACTCATCTTCTGAGCGGCAAGATGTTTATTTCGAAAACTTGTACCAGCATGACCTGGATTCCCGCCTTCGCGGGAATGACTTCTTGTCGCCATCCGTTTCCACTTCCTTCATACTAGAGAACGCAGGTATCCAGCGCATATTTCGTCTTTGCAGAATAATCGTAATTTTTTGGTAACTGCTCAATAAGGCAGGGCAACCAACCACCGTGGATCCGTGCTGCCTGGATAGCGGAACGCGCCGGCCTGCGCCGGCATGACGGAGTGGAGTACCTCGAAAGCGAGTTCTCTCGGTCGTCACCCCGGCGCAGGCCGGGGTCCAGGTGTTTTTTCTATGGTTCACTGCCAGGAGTTATTGAGTAGTTACATTTTTTGTTGGTCAGGACGAGAACTGACGAACTTCTGGAAGCGGCCATGTAAGAATGGCTTCATTGAGTTGTTCCGGGCTCACTGCGGTCGCGCCGACTTGGCCCACCACGATGCCCGCTGCGTAATTTGCCAACAAGCATCCACTCAAAGGATCAAGTCCCGATGCCAGAGCCAGTCCGAGAACAGCAATGACCGTATCCCCAGCACCGGTCACATCATAAACCTTGCGAGCCGCTGTTGGTATATGGATGGCTTGGTGTTGCGACATGAACAGCATCATCCCCCTCGCCCCCATGGTAATGAGCAAGTGCTGACTTTGCAGTTCTTCCATCAGTCGGTAACCTACGGCAAAGATTTCTTCATTCATGGCGACTCCGTCCTCTCGCCTACCCGCCACGGGGAGCAAATCAATGCCGGCTTCTTTGGTATTCGGAGTCAACATGGTGACCCCTTTATAAAAAGGAAAATTCCTGGGTTTGGGATCAACAATGATTCGAGGCTTATGCTCTAAAGCTTCACAAATCAATCGAATCTCATTCATCACTGAATCAGTAATAAGACCTTTGCCATAATCGGAAATGATCAAGATTGAACTGGTGCGCAATGCATCCGCCACGCCGAGCAACAGTTGCCGAACCCCTCCCTCCGACGGAATGCAGGCGGACTCACGGTCCACACGTACCACCTGCTGCTGCTGTGCGATGATCCGCGTTTTACGTGTTGTCGGTCGCTCACATTCCTGAATGCAACAATCGTCTATTGCATGGGCTGAAAACATGTCAGAGATACGTTTTGCTGCCTGATCCTGCCCCAGAAAACCGAAGAGTTGGACCTGTCCGCCAAGAGCGGTTATGTTTTTGGCCACATTACCCGCTCCGCCGAGTCGGAATTCCTCATTCTCCACGCAGACAACGGGCACAGGGGCTTCCGGAGAAATCCTCTCCACCGAGCCAAAAATATATTCATCCAGCATGACATCGCCAACGATCACGACCTTGTTTTTTATCATGCTTTCAATCGCCGCAAGCAATGCGCCACGGGTGATGTTGAAGTCTGCTTTATCTTGATAGTTTATCAATTGATTCTCTCTGGCAAATGATGGAAGCGAGGCAGCAAAGCCATACGTTTCGAGCCGAGCCTCTGGTGAAAAGAAACAAGCTGATCACGGTCAACAAGTGTATTACGTTTAATGTATTCGAAGCCGAATCGTCAGAATTCCTCAATGCCCAATTCACCTGCCAAAGCGGTTGCGGTACATAAGCCGCTCCTCTTGATCATGAATCCAGGCTTTCTTCGTTAACACCCAATTTCGCCAGCAGTCGTTCAAATTCCTCTTTTGACCCGTAACTCATGGACATTGTACCTTTTTCTTCTGATCCGCGAAAAGTGATTTTTTTAATTCCGATCTCCTTGAGAAGCAGCGACTCATACTTCATTTTCAAGAGATTTTGTGATTCACGGCTCTTCACACCGGCTTCCCTGGCTTGAAACGTAAAACAACCATTGGCTTTCCAGTATGCTGCATGCTGTTCACATTCGCGCACCGAAAGCCCGAAATCCATGATTCTCTTTCGGAGGATGTTCTGATATTCAGGATCGGTAATGGCTGCCAACGCCCTGCCATGACCGGCTGTGTAACTATTTTGCTGAATATCCATTTGAATACTTTCCGGCAAGTGCAACAACCGCAGCAGATTGGTGATATGGGAGCGGCTCAGTCCTGTTCGTTCCGCCAGATCGTTTTGAGTCGCCTTGAATTCTGTCTGCAGTTGTTGCAATGCCATTGCCTGCTCGATGGCATTCAGATCCTCGCGCTGCACGTTTTCAATCAATGCAAGGGCAAGGCTTTCGCGGTCGCTCAAATCGCGGATAATCGCCGGTATTTCTTTTAAACCAGCGATCTTGGAAGCTCGCCAGCGGCGTTCACCGGCAATAAGCTCATAGCTGCCATCATCCTGACCTGGACGGACAATTATCGGCTGCAAGACCCCTTGGGCCTTGATCGACGATGCCAACTCCGCCAAAGATTCCTGTGAAAAAGTTTTTCGGGGCTGGTATCGATTCGGATGCAGAGCATCTACGGAAATCAAAGTAGAATCACGTGCAGGAAGTCCCTGCTCTTGGCTATCCTCGCCAAGCAAGGCTCCAAGCCCTCTCCCCAATCCGCGTAAAGCCATTTATCTTCTCCCATTGACTTGACATTATACACAAAAAGATAATTTCTTTTCAAAGCAAACGCATAATATTCAAAGGAGTCCCCATGTCTGAAAACTCAATCATTCATGCATTTGATGCATCTGGAAAACGTTTAGGGGTTTTTATTCCTTCATCGCTTTGGGATCAACTTGACAATCAAGTCAAGAATGCTCTCACCAATCCAGTGATAAAACCCAAACAGATCAAAGAACCCATCGCTGACTGGGATACACTCGTGGCATGCTGGGATTTCCCCTACCCTGTGGACAAAGATGTCATTTGCCAGCATTGCGGAATGACAACTGAAGATTGGCAACACGACACGCCGCGCAAGTTCCACCTCAAGGCCGCAAATCTTGGCGGTCTCGTATCATTTGAATGCTGCGCATGTCATACCCGAATCCGAAAAAACCACTTCAAGGATGCCATTGAAGTAACTTGCACTCCACCTATCAAGTAAAATCCTTGGACTTTCTCCTTGCTGCAAAAGGCATAAGCCCGGGAGGCTTTAATACCCAGGTATGACTCAACTTTGAAAGGACGTGGTATGATACGTCATTCCTGTGAAAGCCGGAAACCAGTTCCGGCGAGTGACCACAGAGTATATGCTGAATAGTCACCCACACCTAATCATCCACCCGTGTTTGATTCCTGCTTTTGCCGCAAAGGCTTGTCGCGTCGTGTGTGCCACAGCAATACCGGCAAAAGCAGGTATCCAGTTCTTTTCTTGAGTTCTACTGGATGGATCTATTCAGCAGAACTTGGGTAGCTATCATTCCGATTCGCACAACCGTCACTGCGGGAATGACTTTTTTCGGATCTCAGTCATCCCAAAGATGGAGACACGGCTTTCGTTTCCGGTTGGTTGATATGCTTCAGGTAGGCGGATCAGGCATCCGGGCTTGTCCCAGACGGCTGATACACTCTTCGGCAAGCTTCAGATAGGCTTGGGAGCCTTTGGATTTGATATCGTAGTTAATGACCGGCAAACCATGACTTGGCGCCTCTGATAACCTGACATTTCTTGGAATTGTTGTTTCGAAAACCTTCCCGGAAAAGTGACCTTTAACCTCACTTTCAACATCCTTGGTCAAATTGCTCCTCGCATCGTGCATTGTCAAAACAATCCCCAGCATCGACAAATTCGGATTCAATCGCTGCCGGATCAACTTGAAAGTACGCATCAACTGAGCCATGCCTTCCAAGGCGAAGAACTCGCACTGCATGGGGACGACGAGATATTGCGCGGCGCACAAGGCATTCACGGTCAACAAACCTAAGGAAGGAGGACAATCAATTATGACATATTCAAAATCATCTCCAACCTGATTGATTCCATCCCTTAAAAAAAATTCCCTACCTACCCTACCCACAAGCTCGAGCTCAACTCCCACCAAATCAGAAGTTGCCGGAAGAATTGAAAGGTAAGGAAACGAAGTTGCATGAACGGCATCCTGAAAACAAGCCGGCTCAAAATATGCTGAAAACAAGTTCTGCTTTCGTGAAGTCTTGTCCCACCCAACGCCACTTGTTGCATTCCCTTGCGGATCGCAATCCACTAAAAGAATTTTCTTTTCCATCACGGCAAGGCAGGCCGCCAAATTGACCGCAGTGGTGGTCTTGCCCACCCCGCCTTTTTGATTGGCAACAACAACAACTTTGGCCACCTATCCCTCACTTTCCATTAATGGATTAATAACCTACTGCCACTATGTGAAACAACCAACTGCTGCTGAACATGGGGGTTCGCGAAACTGCCCCAGAACATTACCCAAAAATAGACGTAACTACTCAGCACATCTTGCAACAAGACCTGGATTGTTCCGGCTTGTCGTGATTTTTTGGCATCGCCTGTCTGACAGAGCCAGGATTCGTTCATCGAACCATTGCCGGACGCATGAAGCACATAATGATGTTTATTCACGCAATGGTTCGATGTTACGAAGCCGGCGAAGGAGTTGCGAAGCCGAAAATCGCGACAAGCCGGAACGAAGCTGAGTAGTTACAAATAGACGCGCATCCGCACCAAGAGAGCCTCTTACTCGCCCAAGGCCTTATTCCCCTTCTGTAACCACTGCATTAGAAAGAATTCTCCTGCCTTGCCTGGAACTGCTGACCAGAGGCGGGGATTTGCCGAACCACTTTCCGTCTCACGTTCAAAAACACAAAATGCCATACACTCTCTTTTCACGCAATGGCTCAGAGTATAAGCGACTAGGGAGCATTGACGTGGTGAGTAAGATGCTCTCATACACTGTCTCAGGAAGATCAACTATATCTTAGTGGCGACCATCAACTTACCCGAGAATATTCCTCACTGGATAACTGCCTTCACCGGCATGTTGACATAAACGATGATACGCCACGTCATTCCAGAGAAAGCCGAAACCCAATGCTGGAGGGCGGCCTCTATCGTGAGTGCTGGATGGTTACATTTCGATGGCTTGTTATGCGGGGATATTGGTCAAAATAGAAAGAATGGTCCGGCTTGCCGTAATTCATGGCCTCGCATGACGACTGAGTCAGATTGCTCACCTGCTCATCGAACCCTTGTCAGACGGCACATATGCTGATGAGAGCCGCAATGGTTCAAAAACTTCAAGCGGTGATGAATTCGAGGCCAAAAATTGCAGCGCAAGCCGGACCTTGGCTGGCGGTTAGGTAGAAAGTCAATGTTTCACGTGAAACATTAACTTTCTACCCTGAATGACTTGTGGCAAAAGGTTTGTGCATCATGAAGGGCATCAATCAACAAGACTGTCTCCTGAAAATTTTGTTTCTTGACAACCATGAGTAACTGCCGGGTTAAATGCAAAAAATCTTCTGCCTCGGAGTGCCATGAATCATCAGCATGCATGGCCATCTTTTCAGATAGGTGCAGAAAAGAATTGACGTCATTTACTGTTGGCAGTTCGCCCGATTCAGCGGTTTGCTGAAGGGAAGCAAACAACTCACGCATTTGGTTTTTATGAGCTGCAAAATTCATCGGGATTAAGGTGTGGTTAGAGGATTGGCAGTTTAAGATTTATTCACAAACTTGAGAAAATCGAGTGGTATAGGAAGAACCGTGGATTGACTGGAAGAGGCCATTTCACGCATGGTCTGAAGGTATCGGAGTGAAAGGGCATCTGGATTTCTTGAAATAATCTCAGCAGCTTGTGTTAACTTCTCAGCCGCCTGGTATTCACCTTCGGCATTAATGATTTTTGCTCGACGTTCACGTTCAGCCTCAGCCTGCTTTGCCATGGCACGTTGCATTTCCGTTGGAAGATCGACATGTTTCAGTTCAACACCGGAAACCTTGATTCCCCATGCGTCGGTTTGCGTATCAAGAATGGTTTGGATTTGCATGTTGACTTCTTCACGTTGTGACAGAATTTGATCAAGCTCAACAGATCCACACACGCTCCGTAATGTGGTCTGCGACAATTGAGATGTAGCAAAAAGGTAGTCTTCAATTTGCAGCACAGACTTGGAGGGATCAACCACACGAAAATAAATGACTGCGTTAACTTTTATGCTGACATTGTCCCGGGTAATGACATCTTGATGCGGAACATCCATGGCAACGGTACGCAAACTTGTCTTGACCATCTTATCTAGTACTGGAATTAAAATGATCAATCCAGGACCCTTTGTCGCTACATAGCGACCTAGTCGAAAAATAACGCCACGTTCATACTCATTCAAGATTCGAATTGCCGAAAAAAGAAAAAAAGCGACAATGAGTATTAATGGTAAAAAAGAAGCCATGGTCATCCTCCGTTATCGTTAGGTTGTTGATTAAGGGCTATTTTCAATACAAGGCCGTCGGCTTCAGTCACTGTTACCATGTCATCAGATTCAAGATTCAGAGGCCTGTCGCTTTCCGCGCTCCAGGATTCACCATGTAAATGAACCATGCCTCGCTGCCCTGACCAGCGTAAAACTTTCGCGTTACTGCCAACAAGCTGATGCGGTCCTGAAAAAGGTTTCCGTTGATGCGCTCTAGCCACAAGGTAAACACACAAAACCATAAAAGCGGAAATGCCTGCTGTGGTGACCAATATGGTAGTCATGTGCACGCCACCAAGTCCGTACTCGAAGCGAAAAAGTATTACAGACCCGAAAAATATGGCAATGGTTGCGGCAATACTCAATAAACCAAAACTTGTAACCATCAATTCCAACCCAAAGAGCATAAGCCCGAAAAGGATTAAAAGAAGGCCGGCCACGTTTGTCGGCAGGATGGATAAAGCATAAAGTCCTAGCAGTAGACAAAGGCCTCCAAGGACACCTGGAAAGATTGCCCCGGGATTGGTCAACTCGAAAAAGATGCCGGCGAGTCCACCCATAAGCAAGAAATAGGCAATTTGCGGGTCAAGCATCCAAGATAAAATGGAATACCAAAGCCCAGGTTCAATGTCGATAAATTGAACGTCATCGAAATGGAAATAAACTCTTTCATTTTGCCATTCAAAACCGCGGATTCCGATTTGCTCTACAAAATCAGGAATGCTGATGGCGACATACTCGACGACGCGCTCCATAGCAGCTTCCGTACCGGTTAAATTGGCACTTTCGGTGACAGCGCTGATGTACCACTCTACGTTTCGACCGCGGCTTTGCGCTGATGCTCGAACCAGACTGAGAAAATCATTAAGGATCTTGTCAGCCATGGCTTCGGGGATATCCTCGCCGCCAACACCTACGGGACGTGCGGAACCAATATTGGAATTTGGACTCATGCCGGCTACTGCCGAAGCTGCTACGAGAAAAACCCCTGCTGAAGCGGCTCGAGATCCATCAGGACCTACCCATATTGCGACAGGCAGAGGAGCGTTCAGGATTTGACTGACCATATTTCTAGTGGTTTCGCCGAGACCGCCCGGAGTGTCGAGTTGGACTACAAGCATCATGGATTGCTCCCTGAAGGCTTGCGTAATTGCTTCTTGCAAAAGATCTTCCTGGGCTGGATTAATGGAACCGCGAATTTCCAAGGTATGAACAGACAGCTTTTGACCTGAGTGGGCAATTGCTGGAAAGAAGGAAGTCCAGCAGAAAAGAAGTAAGGAAATAAACAAAATTGGAAGATGTGGCATATTCAACTCTTGTGTTTATGGATATCTATTCAAAAGATAATCACAAAGAACAGATAAACGATTATGGTAATTTAATTATAGAGCAGGATAAGGGCAAAATTCAAACTTGTGGCAAGCATGTCCAGATGACTCCTGCCTTCACAGGAATGGATGGTTTCATATACTTTCGAAACAGTCATATCAGGCCGGAGGATCTTAGCGCTTTTGGCTCTGGTAAACTTTGGTCATGATAATACGGCAACTTCTCTGAACATCAAATCTTTGGTCAGTCAACAGCGATGGATTCAAAGGTTTGCATGAAAGACTTGGCGCAGTTAACCATGTTCACTTCTCTGATTCCGGTAAATGCCGCGGTGTTCGCTAAATCCTCTACTCAATTATGCTGAATGAATATTCAAATTACTAAATTTCCAAAGGGCGTAACAAATCCCAGGCTTTTCTTTTTGCGGCTTTATTATCTGGCAACATTTCATCAGCTCCCGGGAGGAAAACGATAGGTACGGGTGGGTTGGAGAAAAGTGCGCTTGATTGCTCCTGAAGCAGTCTCTGGGCAGCATAGCCGAAACAAAATATAAATCTTGGATGTATCTGGCTAATAAATTTGAAAAAGTAACTCACACCTTGCGTTGTCGGCTTGGTGTTGAGAGGGTGTAGCTCAATGGGCCAGAAAGCTACTTGGTGCTTTTGCAAGCCTTTCGCCTTCATGATTGAGAACCAAAGATTCAAACGTTGCATATTTGGGTTGACTCGAAAATCCTCGTCAAGCTCAATGTATGTCCATACGACTTTAACGGGTTCAGAAATCTTTTTCAGGTAAAAATTGTAGGGTTCAGGAAAACCTCCCTCAGAATTACCCTGTTCTTGATTCTGAATGGGTATGTTTTTGGAATCAATTTCAGTGGAAGATCCTTCCTGAGCAGGCTGGTAAATATACACCAGTCCCATTTCACGAAAAATCCTGACATATTCTTCCAAGTAAGTGTTCGACATTGTTCAATCGTGAAAAAAATTATTTTGGTGAGTATGCGTTCAGGTCGTATGGTTATAAGAATTGTAACTACTTGGCATTTTCAAGATGGGACTGGAGTGTTCGGGATTGCCTCACCATTAGACATTGCCTGTTGACTGGGCTTGGATTCGTTCATCAAGCCATTGCTGAACTACCGAGCGCAAGATGAGGCTTATACGAGCATTGATTCATTGTTACGAAGCCGTCGAAGGAGTTGGGATGCCAAAAAAATCGATAATATCCGGAACATAGATTAATAATCTAAAAAGATGTGATATCATGCTAATTAGAAGAATCAATAATCCACTCCACAATCCGCATTCCGACTTCTGGTTTTGGAAGAACAGGCCAACTCTCTTGCCTGCCATGAGCATCAGCTATAAAAACCGAATTCCGGCTGGAACCGAATCCGCAATCAGGAATGGTAATGGGATTGGCAACAATCATGTCCAAATTTTTAGCACGTAATTTTCGAAGTGCTTCAGTCTGAATATTACAGGATTCAGCGGCGAACCCGATAATAAACTGGGAAGATCTCCTTCCCTTGCTGATATCGAGAAGAATATCAGGGTTTTGGTGCAATTCAAGTACCAGGGTTGACCCAAGATCAGCCTTTTTTGCCTTTTCCTGCGGCCTGTTCGCGAAACGATAATCAGAGACCGCGGCGGTACAACAAATAATATCCATGTTCGCAGCAATGTCGAGACACGCTTCGTGCATTTGCAATGCACTGGTAACTGTGTTGATGTCGAGAAAGCGTGGGAGCCACAAGGACGGAACAGGCCCAGCGACCACGGTGATCTCCGCTCCTTGCAACCATGCAGCCAGGGCAATGGAAGCACCCATTGTTCCGGATGAAGCATTGGTCAAAACCCGAACAGGATCCCAAAATTCTTGAGTTGGCCCGAGATTGACAAGGAAGCGCTTTCCGGCGAGTTTTTGCGGTAACAGTGCTTTTAAAGTCTCCAGAAAAATTTCCTCGGTTTCCGCGAGTCTGCCCTCTCCCACTTCTCCACACGCCATTTGCCCCGTTTCAGGGGGAACGAAGACAATGTTCCGGTTTTTCAACACGGTGACGTTTGCCTGCACGGCTGGATTGGACCAGATTCGAGGGTTCATCGCCGGAGCATGAATAGTGGTCCCTGCAAACGAGAATAACTGTGAACTGAGGAGATCATCACCAATACCATGGGCGTGCTTGGCAAGCATGTTTGCTGTTGATGGGGCGACGAGCAAGACGTCGGCATTTTGCGCAGGTTCGAGATGCGCATATTCAGCTTGATTCGTCGCGAAAAGTCCTGCATAGACCGGTCCGGAAGTCAGGGCTTGAAACTGAAGCGGGCGAATGAATTCCTGCGCCGCCTCGGTCAACGTCACACCGACAGTTATGTCCGCACGTTGCAATCGGCGCATGATATCCACGGACTTAAACGCAGAAATGCTGCCGCAGACGCCAAGATGGACTCTTGTTCCCGCGAAGCCGGTAAAATCAGTATGGCTGAGATTCATTGGGTCAATATCCGCTCATGTCGGACCGGGCCAGCCGCGACATTGCCCTTGGGTGCGATCCAGATCTCCATGGTTGTTGTAAATCGCCCATCCTGTATGTTGATAATGCAGTCTCGGTCAGGCTTCGTAAAAACCATGATCGTCCTTTGGTAGCGAAAGGAACTGCTCATTTGCCAGCCATCTTTGAGCATGTTGTTGGTGAAAAAGGTGGTTAGCGAAACAGGGTCGACCCTGCCCCTGAAGACGAGAACTCCGGCTTTGACACCGGGTGTCTCAACGACAAAGGATGATCTAGGCTGAAGCTCCATGTCCCTGGGTACAAGAATATCGTCAAAATCATAGTAATAGTTAGCTAATCCTTTGGATGTTACTTGGGGATCGGAGACATCATTTTCTGACGCCAAAAACTTACCAGAGCAGGAAAAAAGAAAAAAAGTGAGCATTACTGGAACAAGACGAGGAAACATTTTCATGGCTTTCTCCATAAAGATTGCATGTCATTAATCTGTTGAATGGACATAAAATGATAACTTTTCGACAAATTCAAAACACCAGGCGTGAAAACGAGTTGCTCTCATATTTCATTCCGACGAAAGCCGGAATCCAGCGGGAGTTATGGCCATACGGATAACGTGCTGAGTAATTACGTTAGATGAACTAATAATGAGATTCAACAAAAATTTGAAGGACATGGAAACAGTGTGTGACTCAAGTAAAGACTTCCACTTGGATGATTACGATTATCACCTACCTGAGGAATTGATCGCTCAAACTCCTCCTCCGAGGAGAGGCGATTCCAGATTGCTGGTTGTCTCGCGACATGATTCTTCCGTTCAATTCAGCACGTTTAATGACCTCATAACCCATTTTCCGAAAAAAAGCCTTGTTGTCGTAAACAATTCCACGGTTGTTCCGGCCAGACTCAGGACCAAGACCGTAACGGACAGCGAACTGGAAATGCTTTTGCTGACCCCCTTGGATCTTTTGCAGCAAAACTTGGCGGTAACAGGGTCATCATCCCATGTTGACGCAACGGCCCTCCTTCGGCCGAGTAGGAAAATCAAGGTAGGACAAAAAATAAATTTTGGTCAGCTTTCAGTTGAAGTAAAAGAAAAACAAAGATTTGGGCATTGCCGAATCGTACTCCATTGGACTGGAGATAATCTGGAAAGCCTCCTGAATCAAGCCGGCGAAATGCCCCTGCCTCCATACATTCGTCGCAAACCAAATTCGGGCGACTCGGATCGTTATCAGACGATCTATGCCGACGCGTCAGAAAAAGGTTCCATAGCCGCACCGACCGCTGGTTTGCATTTCACCCGTGAGATGCGGGAGAACTTGCTCGATGCGGGTCATTCATGGGCCGAGGTTACTTTGTATGTAGGGTACGGCACCTTCAGCCCCATTCGTGAAGCGGATATCCGCAATCATCAGATGCATTCCGAATACGTGAAAATTGACGAGTCTTGCGCGGAGATGATTCTCAAGGCCAAAAAGGATAAAAATCCCGTCATAGCCGTGGGTACGACATCGATGAGAACACTCGAAGGGGTCGCAGCAATGAAAGGAAAGATTGAACCCTTTAAGGGATGGCTGAATACGTATATCTTTCCTGGATTCGAGTTCAAAATAGTTGAGGGTTTGATCACTAATTTCCATTTGCCGAGATCCAGCCTTCTCGTTCTTGTCAGCGCGTTTGCCGGTCGAGAGCGAATGCTCGCCGCCTACCGAAAGGCAGTGGAAGCACGCTACAATTTTTTTTCATATGGCGACGCGATGTTTATCAAGCCGTAATTCGATAGAATTTGCTGAATAGTCTTCATCATCTTTTCAAAAAAAGTCGGATCGAGTAAGAATCATGAATCAGACCATATCAGAGGAGTGTGAGTAATGAAACCAGTTACATTTCGGGAAGATCGGTGCAAAGGATGTTCCTTGTGCATCACGGTTTGTCCCAAGGAGATCATCACCGTGTCGCCGCGTTTCAACAAATCAGGTTACAAGGTTGTTGAAGTTACTGACGACAGCATGGAAAGCTGCACAAGTTGTGCCGCCTGTGCTTTGATCTGTCCGGATTATGCCATATCCGTCTGGAGAAATCCTGCCAAGGATAAAAAAGGAGTACAAGCAGATGTCCTCGAAGGTTGAACGAATCCTGGTCAAGGGCAATGAAGCCATTTGTCGAGGCGCCGTGGATGCCGGCTGCCAGTGTTTTTTTGGTTATCCTATTACACCCCAGAACGACATTCCGGAATACATGTCCAAGGTCATGCCGCAGTTGGGGCGGGCTTTTGTGCAGGCTGAAAGTGAAGTTGCCGCCGCAAACATGCTGCTCGGCGCAGCGGCCTGTGGTGTCCGCGCAATGACGTCATCTTCAAGCCCGGGAATTTCCTTGAAACAGGAAGCCATTTCCTACATGGGCGGAACCGAACTGCCGGCCGTTATCGTGAATATCAGCCGCGGCGGTCCCGGACTTGGCGATATCGGCCCCTCCCAGGGCGATTATTATCAGGCCGTCAAAGGCGGTGGGCACGGTGATTATCGGCAGCTTGTCCTGGCTCCGGGAACGGTTCAGGAAGCCTATGACCTTGTACTCAAAGCGTTTGATTTGGCTTTCGCCTATCGCAATCCGGTCATGGTTTTGGGCGACGCCATCATCGGACAAATGATGGAACCTGTCACTATAGCACCCAAAAAAGCTGCCGAGGAATCAACAGACCTCGGCTGGAACCTGACCGGCAAGGGACAGCGTGATCCGAGGCTTTTGAAATCCCTGCACCTGGTCGACGGTGCCCTGGCGGGGCATAACTCGCGTTTACGTGAAAAGTATTTGAACATGGAGCGTGAAGTCCTGTTCGATAATTTTCTTGTCGACGATGCGGAACTCGTTGTCGTGGCCTTCGGATCCATCGGACGGATCGTGAAAAGCACTGTCCGCAAGCTCAGGGCCAACAGTCATAACGTGGGCCTGCACAGGCCGATCACCTTGTTTCCGTTCCCAAATCTGGAACTTGAACGTCTGGCGAAATCCGGTAAACGCTTTTTGACCATCGAACATAACCTGGGACAAATGGTTGATGATGTTCGGTTGGCCATCCGAAGACATGCGGATTCGGACTTCCATGGTCATTTGCCTGGAAATCTGCCGACGCCGGATGATTTTGAACAGCCTATTCTTCGGGCATTGGGAGTCTGATCATGAAAAATGGAAAAGCAGCTTTCACCTTGCCAAGCGTCCTTGCGGACATCCCCACCCACTATTGCCCTGGATGTCAACATGGCGTGGCCCAACGACTGGTAGCGGAATGTCTGGAAGAGCTGGGACTTGTGGAAAAGGCAATCTGTGTCGGATCCATAGGATGCTCTGTTTTTATCTATAACTATATCAAGGTAGACGCTGTTGAGGCGCCGCACGGCAGAGCACCGGCCGTGGCTACCGGCGTCAAACGGGCAAGACCCGAGGCAGCCGTGTTTACGTATCAGGGGGATGGCGACCTGGCATCCATCGGTTTGGCGGAAACAATGCACTGCGCCAATCGCGGAGAACGCGTGAGCATCATTTTCGTAAACAACACAGTGTACGGGATGACAGGCGGACAAATGGCTCCGACAACCATGGTCGGACAGAAAACCACGACCTGCCCTGGAGGCCGATGCGCCGACAACGAAGGCGAAGCCATAAAAATGACGGAAATCATTGCTTCTCTCGGCGGGACAGCTTATGCCGCCCGTGTAGCAGTGGACACGGTGAAACGGTTAAGAGACGCCAAGAGGGCCGTACGAAAGGCATTTGAGGCGCCCTTGAACAATCTCGGTCTTGGTTTCGTGGAAATCCTGGCCACCTGTCCGACAAATTGGAAAATGACCCCGGTCCAGGCGAACAAAAGAATATCCGAAGAACTGATTCCCTATTTTCCATTGGGTACGTTCAAGGATCTTTCGGATAAGGAGGTTGCGTAATGAACTCCTATCAGGATGTAATCGTGGCCGGTTTCGGCGGACAGGGAGTCATGCTGATCGGAACGTTGCTGGCCTATGCCGCCATGGAAGATGGTCAGAATGTAACGTATCTTCCGGTCTACGGCCCCGAAATGCGGGGAGGAACGGCAAACTGCACCGTGGTGGTGTCAAAGGAAGATATCGGTTCACCGATCATTCACAATGCCCGCTCGCTTATCGCCATGAACCGTCCCTCGCTGGTAAAGTTCCAGCCCAGGGTCCAGGATGGTGGCATTGTGGTCATTAATTCATCCCTGGTCGACATGGAGCTTGCTGATGCCGAGCGCGTGCGTACGGTCGGCGTGCCGGCAAATGAAATTGCCGACAGCCTCGGCAATACCCGCATGGCGAATATGGTCGCCATTGGTGCGTATGTGCAGTTGACCGGAGTAGTCCCATTGAGCGTTGTCAAGGAAAGCCTAAAAAAGGTGATCTCGCCGAATTACGCCAAGATGATCCCGGCCAATGAACAGGCAATCCAAGCCGGGGCGGATGCGGTCAGCAAATAAGCACCAATCCGGAATCTTTCATATCAATGGCCCTGGGGCTTATGCATCAGCCCCAGGGCAAACAACCATGACATTCACTGATCAAGAAGTCTTCGTACCCAATGCTCTTTACGGGATCATTGGCCATCCCCTTGGACACACCCTGAGCCCGCTGCTGCACAATTGGGGCTTTCAAAGATACGGGCTCAAGGCCGCCTACTTTCGCTGGCCCCTGCTGCCCAAGGATCTGCCTGAATTCATTGTCGCGATGCGGACCCTTCCCATTTCAGGCATCAGCGTGACCATCCCCCACAAACAGACTGTCATGCCCTACCTGGATGAATGCTCTCAGGATGCCAGGCAGGTCGGCGCGGTAAACACATTGTATTGGAAAGACGGGAAATTATGGGGCGAGAACACGGACGTGCTGGGATTCCTGAAGCCTCTTGAAAACCATTTGGCATTGATGAAATCGGCCCTGATTCTCGGAGTAGGAGGAGCGGCGAGAGCGGCAATTCGTGGATTGAAACAGGCAGGACTGGAACAGGTTGCAATAACTGGTCGAAAACCCGAGGTCGTCGCGCAGTTGGCTCAGGAATTTGGCGTGAAGTGTCTGGAATGGAGTGAGCGTGGTGACTGGCGGGGAGATCTTTTGGTCAATGCCACGCCATTGGGAATGATGGGGCACTTGGTTGAGCAATCGCCATGGCCCGACGAAATAACGGGTATCCCGTTTGTTTACGATCTCGTCTACAACCCTCGCAAGACCGTATTTCTGCTTCAAGGCGAATCCTCAGGCGCACATGCCTTTGAGGGCTTGGAAATGTTTTGCGCCCAAGCCCTCGCCCAGTTCCAACTCTGGACCGGGATCACTCCAAATTCTAAAGAATTTCGCGATTTTGTAGGATTCGCCTTGCCTGCCTAGCAGTCCGTTTCACGAGTTTGGCTGAAATGCTTAACGAGGTTTCCGTTGGCCGGCAATCGCAGTGGTCGGCAGAGCATCGTACGCAAAGAGGATCTTCACGTTGGCCAGTTCCTCATGTGAGCCAACTGATGATGTAACACTTCAACACACCTGAGCAAATACGTACCGGATTACTGCCTTCAGGTATCCTAGACAATCACGGCATTATACAGCGAAGGTCGGGTATCAAGATCAGACTTTCTCGAGAAACCTAAAGCAGTTACGGGACATAAATCTTCAAGTTGTCGCCTGGACGAATTAGGCCGTTGCGAGGCAACTTGTTCCAGGCTACCAGATTGTTGGTAGTAACGCCGAAGCGCTGGGCTATACGCCACAAGTTGTCACCGTTACGGACTCTGTATTGGACGACTTTGGGCGCAACGGAAGCACGACCAGTGGCGCCGGAGCGATCAACCTGGGGTATATACATGCGTTGTCCAACCATGAGAGTCTGTTTTTCAGAGATCCCATTGGCTTGGGCCAAAGTCTGGACAGTTACTCCGAACTTTCGCGATAATTGCCAGAGTGTATCGCCGGATTGAATGACATAATTGGCTCGCTGGCTGGCCCTCTCTCGCGTTGAAGCCGTATTGCCGGCACCCTGCGCCGTCGCGACGGCTGCTGGAGAGCCGGGAACCATGAGCGACTCGCCAATGCGCAACGTATTGGAGGTTTTGTTGTTGATGCGTTTCAAGACATCAATGGGCGTATTGAATCGCGATGAAAGCACCCACCATGAGTCGCCACGCCTGACCTGATAACGTTGGAAGCCGGTTAACGTAGTGGATGTCGGCTTTTTCAAATAGGCAGCCACAAGCTGCTGCTTTTCCTCGGGAACATAAATTTTCAGCTTGCGCTCAGGAGGGCTGACCTGACGGCGAAACGTGGGATTGAATCGGCGGAAGGTCTCCCAATCCATGCCGCATGAGTTGGACAACGCGACCAAATCCGTTCCGCCCTTGATCTCCATCTCCACCAGGGCCGGCCCATTGGACCAATTGATGGGTTCAAATCCTAGCTCTTCAAGATTCTGGATTATTTTGAGGATAGCCATGAATTTGGGAACATAGTGACGCGTTTCGTTGGCGAGAAGATTATTGATGGCGGCAAGATCAAAATAGTTGTCTGTTCCGCTGCGCTGCATGGCTCGGGATATGCGCCCTTCTCCGGCATTATAGGCAGCCAGGGCCAAATGCCAGCAGTTGAACATTTCATAGAGCCGAGAGAGATATGCGGCCGCAGCATGGGTGGAGAGTCGCGGATCGCGGCGCTGGTCTATCCACCAGTCAAACGTCATTCCATACATTTGTCCGGTTGCGGGCATGAATTGCCACATTCCGCCGGCGCCGGCTCTGGAATAGGCCATGGGGTTGTATCCGCTTTCCAGGAAGGGCAAGTAGATCAAGTCATGAGGCAGTCCATAACTGGCAAAAATTTCACTGACCTCGGGCAGAAACTGCTCGGAACGTTTCAACCACATTTCAAATCGGTCACGACCCTCGTGGGTGAAATAGCGAAAAAACCGCTCGACATCCTTTGTTTCCTTGATATCGAGCACAAATTCAAACTGCGTGGGTGTGTCTAATGCCCGCTGTTCCGCTTCCGTCAGAGGTGTCTCCAAATCAACCATGGGTTGTCCAAAGGCATCAAGCGGCGGATCAGGCAGATACGTCAGATCTTCTTCATCAAACAATATCAATGAACTGGATTGATCATCCGGAACTTGTTTGACATCCTTGCCTTGTTGCGCATGCGAGGGTAGCGGAAGTGGAGATATGGGCGCCTGCTTTTGATTATTGGCGCAGGCCGAGAGAAGTAGAGTCATTATCAGGACAAGAAGGGTGGAACGTAGGGGCATGCGTAGTCTCCATCAGGTTGACATTGACGACTTCTCGACGCTCCCATCATGTGAATAATGGGGGTAATGGCAGGCTGTCGACGTATTTTCTATGGCGAATGATTAGCGGAAAAAAAAATGAAGTGCAAGATAAAAAATATCAGGATGTTGGGAAAACATGCTCGACAAGACTAACCATGACCAGGATTTTTGGACCATTGGCAGGAAACCGGTACAGGAAATTCTGCTTGCCAAGCCGGAACAGGTCGATCTCGTATACGTTCAGGAAAACATTCGTTCCAGGGCTTTGGAGCGGATCATGGAAATCTGCAAAAGCCGGAAGGTGCGATATCGCATGGTTTCTGAGGGAGAACTGCAGAAAATACACCCGGGCAATCATCAGGGTGTCATTGCTCGAATTTTCCAGCCCGGCTTCACGGATATGGGAGCCTTGATTGAACAGGTTGGGAGAGCGCCACTGCCTCTGATTCTTGCCCTGGATCAGGTCCAGGACCCGGGAAATCTTGGTACTCTGGCCCGAACCTTGGTCGCACTGGGTGGAGCGGGGATGATTCTTCCCAAAAACAGGTCTGCTTTTCCCGGAACAATTGCAGCAAAGGCAGGCGCCGGGGCACTGCATAAACTGCCCATCACGCATGTGACCAACTTGGCCCGCAGTCTTGATTATTGTCAGGAACAGGGATTCACGATTTACGGGTGTTCCGTTGATACGGAAGGAGAAAACATCTTCAGGATGACTCCAGTCTACCCGGCCATCCTTGTCCTGGGCAACGAGGACAAAGGAATCCGGCCAAACGTTCTGAAACGCTGCGACCACAAAATTTACATCCCCATGCCCGGTATCATGCAATCCCTGAACGTGGCCCAGGCCGGGGCCATTGCTTTGGGCATGTTCGCCAGAAGCAGGAGCGAAAAAACCTGAATCCGACCTGGATCAACCTCTGGATTCGAAATCGATCCGTGGATCGATCAGGGTGTACATCAAATCCCCGACCAGATTGAGAACCAGTCCGAGCAGGGTGAAGATGTACAGCGTGCCGAACATCACCGGATAGTCCCTGTTGATGGCGGCCTCAAAGCCCAGGAGTCCGAGTCCGTCCAGGGAAAAGATGACCTCGATGAGCAACGCGCTGGTAAAGAGGATGCCGATGAAGGCGCTGGGAAAGCCGGCGACCACGATGAGCATGGCGTTGCGGAACACATGACCGTAGAGCACCTGGGATTCGTTGAGCCCCTTGGAGCGGGCGGTGATCACGTACTGCTTGTTGATCTCTTCCAGGAAGGAGTTCTTGGTGAGCATGGTCAGGCCGGCGAAACCGCCGATGACCATGGCCGTAACCGGCAAGGTCAGGTGCCAGAAATAATCCAGGATGCGCATGGGCCAGCTCAGTTCATGCCAATGCTCCGATGTCAGGCCGCGCAGCGGGAAGAGATCCAGGAAGCTCCCGCCGGCAAAAAGGACGATCAGCAAGACCGCGAACAAAAAACCCGGAATGGCGTATCCGATGATCACCATGGCGCTTGTGGCCACGTCAAAGGTGGAACCGTCGCGAACCGCCTTGCGAATCCCCAGCGGGATGGAAATGACGTAGACGAGCAGCGTGGTCCACAGCCCCAGAGATATGGAAACCGGCAGCTTCTGAAGAATCAAGGAAATGACGCTTTGATCCCGGTAGAAGCTTTCACCGAAATCAAAGCGTGCATAGTTGCCGATCATCTGCACGAATCGAGTCAGGGGCGGCTGATCAAAACCGTAAATCCGTTCCAGTTCGGCAATCAGTTCCGGATCAATGCCCTGGGCGCCCCGGTATCTGGATTCAACCGGACCGGTCATGTGCAGGGCCTGATGCTCCCCCCGCTCCGACCCGGCAAACCGCGCCGTTGCCGTGACGTCATGTCCGCGCAGTTCCGCGATGACGCGTTCAACCGGGCCGCCTGGGGCGCCCTGGATAATGATGAAGTTCAGGACCATGATCCCCAGAAGCGTGGGGAACATGAGCAGAATGCGGCGCAGGATGTAGGCGGACATAACGTTTACGCTGTATTGAAGATTCGAGTAACGACTCAGCTTGAGAGAGAGGGGTAAGGGCAGCGCTAAAAACTTGTGAAAACGTAACTACTCAGCTTTAAAGCAGGAGAAAGTTACTTATAAAACCTGTGGCAAGCATGATCTGGATTCCCGCCTTCGCGGGAATGACTTTGTTTTTCATGCCGCCTTCCGAATCAATCACCCCGCTTTACCCACCACGCATCAAGAGCCAGCCCATACTTTGGAGTGATTTCCGGCCGGGCGAACTTGTCCCAATAGGCCACGCGGAACACCCTGGAGTGCCAGTGCGGAACCACGTAGTGGTTCCAGAGAAGAATTCTGTCCAATGCCCTGGTCCGGGCAATCAGGCTGTCCCGGTCAGGGGCAGCGATGATCAGATCCACCAGCTTGTCCACCACCTGGTCCCGGACCCCCGCGATATTGCGTGAACCAGGGGTCGCGGCGGATTCGGAGGTCCAGAAGTCGCGCTGCTCATTGCCTGGAGAAAGCGATTGCGGAAACAGTCCCACGGTCATGTCGAAGTCGAAGTCGTTCATCCGATTCTGGTATTGGGTCGCGTCCACGGTGCGCACCCGGGCGACGATGCCCAGACGTTCCAGATTGCGCACATAGGGAAGGCAGACCCGTTCAAAGGTGGGGCTGTTGAGCAGAATTTCGAACTCCATTAATTCCCCGGTCACTGTGTGCCGCAGTTGGCGATCCCGCTCCGAGACGGACCATCCGGCTTCCTGCAGCAGGGCCAGGGCGCGCCGGATGTTGGGCCGAATGTTGCCGGTGCCGTCCGTTTCCGGCGGCTGGTATTCCATGGTGAACACCCGTTCCGGAAGCTGATCGCGATGGGGCTCCAACAATTCCAGCTCATACTCTGAAGGCAGACCGGTGGAGGCCAGCTCTGAATTGGAAAAATAGCTTCTCGTCCGGGCATATGCTCCGTGGAAGAGATTCTGATTGGACCACTCGAAATCGAAAACTTCCGTCAGGGCTTCACGAACCAGAGGGTCCCGGAAAGCCGGACGCCGGGTATTGAAGACGAAACCCTGCATTCCCGTCGGCAGTTCATGGGGTATCTCCTCCATGATGATCCGCCCCTGGCGCAGCGCCGGCCCATCATAGCCCGTAGCCCAGAGTCGAGCCACGTTTTCCTGCCGGAAGTCGTATTGTCCGGCCTTGAAAGCCTCCAGGGCCACGTTGACGTCACGGTAGTATTCGTAACGGAAGCGATCGAAGTTGTGCCGCCCCTTGTTCACCGGCAGGTCCGCGGCCCAGTAATCCGCAACGCGCTCATAGGTGATAGATCGCCCGGCATCCACTCGCGCAATGCGATACGGTCCGCTGCCCAGGGGGATGTCCAGCGTGGTGCGGTCAAACTCCCGATCCTGCCAATACGCCTTGGACAATACAGGCATCTGCCCGACAATCAGCGGGAGTTCGCGGTTCATCGTCCCGCCGAAGTTGAAGCGAACCTGCCTCGGACCGATTTCCTCCGCGGAGACGACATTGGCGTAATAGGCGCGATAAAATGGATGTCCCTGGGTCTGCAGGGTTTGCAGGGTGAAGATCACGTCGTCCACGGTGATGGGCGACCCGTCGTGAAACCGGGCTTCCGGACGCAGAGAGAAGGCGACCCAGGAGTGATCTTCAGGAACCTGAATGCTTTCGGCAATCAGCCCGTATTCCGAGAATGGTTCATCCTGGGACTGGACGGTCAGCGTATCAAAGGTCATGCCCAGCCCAATTGGCGGTGTTCCGCGCAGAATGAACGGATTCAAGCTGTCAAAGGTGCCGATTCCAGCCAACCGCATCTCGCCGCCTTTCGGGGCCTCGGGGTTCACGTACTCGAAGTGGGTGAAGTCCGGTCCGTATTTCAAGTCTTCATGCAACGCGAAGCCATGTCTCCAGGGAGCGTCTTCCGACCAGGACAGGGACGGAAAAAAAAGCAAGGCGAGAACAAAAACATGTATGAAATAATAATTTTTTGATGGCATGATACCTCTCGGAAAAAAGCGATGTGGATGAGCCCTATTCGCTGTCGGGGCAAAAACAAAACGAAGATACTTCCATTGGTTTCACGAAGAATAAGGAAGCATTCAACGGGAAGCAAGCTTTCAATCATTGACGTTCCATGACGATAACCTGAACGGTTCAAGGCAGCGGACTATTCCTGGTACTCATATGACAATGACATCGAAGAGCAAGTCGAGTAAGGATAAGGACATGCACAGCATTCAGCTGGATGACGGGCGATCATGCACGTACCGGATCAGGGAATCGATCCGGGCAACGCGGATTCGGCTTCGTCTTTCTTCCAGGGAAGGAATGGTGGTGATTGTTCCCAAGAGCGTGTTCACCCCGAAGGTCGATCTGGAAATGCTGATTCGGAGCAAGTCATCCTGGATCATCCGCCATCTGGACAGATTCAGGAGCAGGAAGACCGAATCGGACTCTCCTGAGTCGCTGAAGCTCCCGGACTCACTCGATCTCCAGGCCATTCGGGAACAGTGGTTCATCACCTACGCCGCGTCGCACGGTTCAAGGCATAATGGTCAGGTGCGGATACGTGAAGCAGGTCCGAATACGCTGCACCTGACCAGTGCCGTGGCCCAACCGGCGACATGCGCCGCGGCATTGCAGCAGTGGGTCCGGCAACGGGCTGCCGGATTCCTGCCTGCCTGGCTGAAGCAGATATCGGATGAGCTGGATCTGCCATTTTCCAAGGTGACGATCAGGAATCAACACACCCGCTGGGGAAGCTGCACCCGAGGAAAAAACATCAGCCTGAACTGCAAGCTGCTTTTTCTTCCTCGGCAGTGGGCGAGATATGTGCTCGTCCATGAACTCTGCCACACCAGAGTCATGAACCATGGCCCTGACTTCTGGAGCCTCATGCACAAATATGAACCCCAGTCGAAACAGATTCGCCAGGCCATGCGCCTTGCATGGCAGGAACTCCCGGCTTGGATGGTCAGGAAGGATCGCATAAATTGAACCTGGATACATTCTCGGCATTTGTACCGATCATTACATTGTTCTTTTTGTTCCGAATAAAGCCCGCGAACTTGTATCCATTTATCATTTTTCTTCTTGAGTGTTCCAACTCCCGCTGTTAATGGTGTCAACAGTCAATCACTTCATTATGAGAAACTTGCAGTGGGTTGATGCCAGAATGAATCAAGACTACCGGATGTTTCGTCCGATATGCGGTTCAAAGACCTTCAGTCCGGGTTACGGCATGGTCCGCTTCGGTTGCAGAGATACGTTGAGGTAAAAAACAATGAGCGGCAAGAAGAAAGAGCCGGGCTTCGACGTCCGGCTGTCGGAGTTGCAGCGGATAGTCGCGCGACTCGAGGCAGAGGATCTGCCCCTGGAGGAAGGAGTGGCCCTTTTCAAGGACGGCGTTGTCTTGGCGAAAAGCTGTCGTCGGCAATTGGAAACGGCCCGCAACGAAGTGATGGTTTTATCCCAGGGCCTGCTCGAACCCTTTGAACAGGCGGATGGGACCGTTGATCAGGAGAGCGCTTTTTCGGAGACCAAAGATGAAGGCATACCTTTCTGAACTTGGCAGCGAGGTGGATCGCTTCCTGGCCGATTGTCTTAAACGCGCGGGCGTTCCGGCCATTCTGCTCCATGCCATGGAATACAGCCTGCTGGCCGGCGGAAAGCGTCTGCGGCCCGCGCTGTGCATAGTCTGGGCCGAGATGACCGGTGAAAACAGAAAAAATGTCCTGCCTGCCGCCGCGGCCCTGGAATGCATCCATACATATTCCCTGGTGCATGACGATCTTCCGGCCATGGATGACGATGACCTGCGCCGCGGCAAGCCGTCAAACCACAAGCAGTTCGGGGAGGCCATGGCCATCCTGGCCGGGGACGCCCTGCTGACGGAAGCTTTCGGCTTGTTGTTTTCATGCAATGTCTCCGCGGATCGGATTCTGGGTGCTGGGCGGGAACTCGTCCTGGCTGCCGGCGCGAGCGGCATGGTCGGCGGACAGGTTCTGGACATGGAATGGACCGGCCGTGATGCGGTTCAAGTACAGGATCTGTCCCGGATGCAGGAGTTGAAAACCGGAGCCATGATCAGGGCGTCCTGTGTTTGCGGGGCTTTGCTTGGCGGGGCAGGGGCGAACGATGTGGAGCGAGCCGAAGCCTATGGAATTCACGTGGGCAAGGCCTTTCAAATCACTGACGATATCCTTGATGTTACCGGAGATGAACGCGTGCTGGGCAAACCCGTGGGCAGCGATGAAGGCATGGGCAAAGTGACCTACCCCGCCCTGCTTGGTCTCGACGCCAGCCGCCGCCTGGCTCGGGACCATACCGATCAGGCCTTGGCGTCCTTGCAGTCGTATGACAACCACCATGCGCTTTTTTTACGTGAACTTGCCGAATACATCCTGATCCGAGCTGCATGAGCAATGACTCTTTGTCAGACAATTACCACTAAAACCAACAGAATCCACAGCAAAAAATCATGCATAGCAATTCCACCGCCACGTACATGTCCAGGGAAGCCACTCAATTGCAACAGTCCGCGGACGGCAACACTCCGGCTTTCGGAAACGCGGCACCAGAAAAAGGAAAAACAGCCGCCCCCAAGTCCGGAAGATTGGATGGACATGCGCTGTTCTCCGTGATCAATCATCCCCGCGACGTCACTTCCCTGGCAATTCCTGAACTCGAGGCCGTAGCCTCGGAAGTTCGGCGAATGATCATCTCAACGGTTTCGGCAAATGGCGGCCATCTCGCACCATCCCTGGGAGTGGTTGACCTGACACTGGCCCTGCTCAACATCTTCAATCCCGAAAAGGACCGTCTGGTCTGGGATGTGGGTCATCAGGCCTACGCCTACAAGATTCTGACCGGCAGGCGGGAGTCCTTTCACACCTTGCGCACCATGGGCGGAATCAGCGGTTTCCCCAGAATGGCCGAAAGCTCCTTTGACCATTTTGGCGTAGGCCATTCCAGTACCTCCATTTCCGCCGCCTTGGGCATGGCCATAGCCCGCGACCTCGCCGGCCAGGACCATTCCGTGGCTGCCATTATCGGCGACGGATCAATGACTGCCGGACTGGCATACGAGGGTTTGAATCAGGCCGGAGATCTGGGTGTGGATATGACTGTTGTGCTGAACGATAATGAAATGTCCATCTCCCGAAATGTCGGAGCACTTTCATCCTTCCTGAGCCGTAAGCTGTCCAAACGCTGGGTGCAGCGGTTCAAACAGCAGATGGAAACATGGATGCGCCAAGTCCCGCGGTTCGGCGACGACCTGGCAAACTATGCCCGGCTCAGTGAATCGTCCTTGAAAAGCTTCTTTACGCCGGGGATGATCTTCGAGGCCTTCAAATTCAACTACATTGGGCCGATCAACGGGCACAACATGCAGGACATGGTGAATATTTTCCGGCAGGTGAAGGAACTCGACGGACCAGTTCTGGTGCACGTACTCACGACCAAGGGCAAGGGCTATGGTCCGGCGGAAAAGAACCCCACCTATTTTCACGGTGTCGGATGCTTCGTTCCCGAAACCGGCGAAGCAAAGAAATTATCCAGCTGCCTGCCCCCCTATACGGATATATTCGGCCGTACTCTGGTCGATCTGGCCGAACAGAACCCGAAGATTGTCGCCATCACAGCGGCCATGCCGGAAGGAACAGGATTGAATTTTTTTGCGGACACTTTCCCCGACAGATTTTTTGACGTGGGAATTTGCGAGCAGCATGCCGTAACCATGGCCGCCGGTTTGGCATCACAGGGCTTTCATCCCGTGGTAGCCGTCTATTCGACCTTTTTGCAGCGATCCTACGATCAGGTGGTCCACGACGTCTGTCTCCAGAATCTGCCGGTAACCCTCTGCCTGGACCGCGCCGGCCTCGTCGGCGAGGATGGAGCCACACATCATGGCACTTTTGATATTTCCTATCTGCGACATATCCCGAACCTGTTGTTCATGGCGCCAAAGGATGAGAGCGAGCTTCAGCAGATGCTGGCCACGGCCATGAGCCATGACGGTCCATCTGCCATTCGGTATCCGCGCGGGGTCGGAATCGGCGCCAAGTATCAAGGGACTCCGCACCCCCTGCCCCTGGGCCGGGGAGAATTGCTGCGAAGCGGTGAAGATGCCCTGATCGTGGCCATCGGCAGCAGGGTACATCCAAGTCTTGAGGCGGCCGAGGAAACGAGCATGGAAATGGGCAAGTCCGTCGCCGTTTTCAACGCCCGCTTCATCAAACCCCTGCCGATAGAACAGCTTCTGGACTTGGCCGCCCGGTATGAACGGATTCTCATGGTGGAGGAAAACGTCGTCGCCGGTGGATTCGGCTCTGCCGTACTGGAACTGTTTGCCGCCGAGAACATGCTCAAGGGACAGCGCATCAAGCTGCTGGGCATTCCGGATGCCTTCGTGGAACACGGTCCCCAGCGATTGTTGCGCAAACAGCTCGGCCTGGACAAGCATGGAATTAAAAACGCATTGTCAGATCTCTTTGCTTGAATCCGGCAGAATTCATGATGGTCACACAGGAGTGGTCGTGCCGCATGCCCGGAACAAAACCGGGATATCCCCATGTTGTTGAAGCTCTTGACCTTGATTGTCGTTTTTCTTGTGCTCACCGGGCTGTACCGAAAGGTGATCCAAAAACTCAGACTCGGCAGGCTTCCCGGCGACATCCTGATCCAACGGGGAAACCTGCGCCTCTATCTCCCGGTGACCACCTCTCTCCTGGTCGGTTCTGCGGCATTGCTGTTGATATGGTTGATGCGTCATTGAACCCGCCTGGCAGAAACAAATTCTGAAGTCGCCTGTGTCGCTCCACATACCCAGGCACAGGCAGAACCGTCGGCTGTAGCACCGACCAATGGGAGCCATGACAGAACACGAACCCCAAAACCTGTTCATGAACACGGTCGTACAAACGGATTTTTCCGGCGATCCGCTGCTGCGAGGCCGGAGTCGCCTCGCGCCGTGCGTCATCGTTGTGTTCGGCGCATCCGGCGATCTGGCGACACGCAAGCTGTTTCCGGCATTGTTCCACCTCTTTTCTGAAGGTCACCTGCCGGATCATTTTGCCGTTATCGGGTGCAGCCGAACCGCGTACACCGACTCCGCCTTTCAGGACCGCATCAAGGCCATCTTGCCTCCCCCCATCGAGGGCCTGCATGACCGACGAGAGGAGTTCATCGGCAAAATCCGCTACCAGACCCTGATTTATGACAATGTCCAGGACTATGATCGATTGAGCCTTCGGCTGGAATCGGTCAACGCCTCATTCGGTACTCAGGGCAACAGGCTTTTTTATCTGGCCGTGCCTCCGCAACTGTATCCGGTGATCTCCACCCTGCTTGGCCAAAGCGGGCTGTCCCGTGAGCGGGATCGGCATCATGGATGGTCCCGAATCGTTCTGGAAAAACCTTTCGGCCACGACCTGCCCTCGGCCCAGGAACTGAGCGATGTGCTGCACCAGCATTTCAGCGAACACCAGATTTTCCGGATCGACCACTACCTAGCCAAGGAAACCGTGCAGAACCTGCTCATGTTCCGGTTTGCCAACACGATTTTCGAGCCGCTGTGGAACCGCAACTTTATCGAATACGTCAGCATCACCGCGGCGGAAACGCTTGGAGTGGAAAAAAGGGCCGGGTACTACGAACAGGCCGGGGTAATCCGGGACATGTTCCAGAACCACATGATGCAACTTCTCTCCCTGGTAGCCATGGAGCCTCCCTCCCGCTTCCAGGACGAGTCGGTTCGCGACGACAAGACCAAGGTCTTCAACTCCCTGCGTCCTTTTGAACTCCAGGGCCGGTTCAGGGATCTCGTCCTCGGACAGTATGCTTCCGGAAGCATCAACGGCCATGCCGTGCCCGGCTACCGGCAGGAAGAAGGCGTCGCTCCAAACTCCCTGACTCCCACATTTGCCTTCTTGCGCTCCTACATCGACAACTGGCGCTGGCAGGGAGTGCCCTTCTATATCTGCTCGGGCAAACGCCTGGCCCGCAAGTTGACCCGGATCGTCATCCAGTTCAAGGACGTGCCGCATTCCATGTTCCGGCATATTCTCGGGGAAAAAATCTCTTCGAATCGCCTGATTCTGGGCATCCAGCCGGATGAGGTGATCAACCTGACCCTCCAGACCAAGTCGCCGGGGATGAGCAGCATCCTGCGCACCGTGACCATGCGCTTCGACTACAGCCATGAAACGGTGGATTCCAGGTTGAAGGATGCCTATGAAAAGGTGCTCATGGATTGCCTGCTGGGCGACCAGATGCTGTTCTGGCGCCAGGACGCGGTCAAGCGCTGCTGGGCCTACCTCACTCCAATCCTGGAAATGTGCGAATCTTGCGGAGACAGGGCCGAGCATCTACACTTCTATCCAGCCGGCACATGGGGTCCCAAGGAAGTCGAGGCTGCCTACGAGAACTATCTTCAGGATCATTTGTAGCATCCAAAAAACCGCCAGACCATCGGGCAAAAAGCAATCAGTTTCATCTTCGCCAAGGAGACGATCCAATGCATACGGCGCTGCTTTACGATTCCGTATTTGCCGTTCATGACGCCGGTGCTGGGCATCCGGAAAGCCCGATGCGCTACACCGCCTTGGTCCGCGGCCTGGAAGACGATCGGACGGCCTCTGTTCTGCCGCGATTGTCCCCCAGGCCGGCGACGACTCGGGAACTGGCCTACTGCCATGGCGAAAGGTACATCGAGCTGGTTTACAGGCGCATCACGGAAGGTCACCGCAGCCTGGGCTACCCGGATACCAACGTCGGCCCCGGCTCCTGGGACGCGGCGCTGCATGCGGCCGGAGGCGCCATGACGGCCGTGGATGCCGTGATCAATGGCCCAAGTCGCAGCGCCTTCTGCGTCATGCGGCCTCCGGGACACCACGCCCGCCCAAGGCAGGGCATGGGGTTCTGCATTTTCAACAACATCGCCCTGGCTGCCCGCCACGCCCAGTTGGCGCACGGCATTGAACGCGTCCTGATCGTGGACTGGGACGTGCATCATGGCAACGGCACCCAGGAAATGTTTTACGATGACCCCTCCGTGCTCTTCTTCAGCACCCATCAGAGCAACTGGTATCCCTATTCCGGTGCGGCCAAAGAAACCGGTGAGGGTGCCGGCGAGGGCTATACCATCAACTGCCCTTTCCCCGCCGGTACCGGTGTGGAACCGATTCTGGAGGCGTTCCGCGACCGGCTTCTTCCGGCGGCTAGGGAGTTCAAGCCGGAGCTGGTCCTCATTTCTGCGGGATTTGACGCTCTTTCCGTCGATCCCTTGGGCGCTTTCCGGCTGCATCCCGAGGATTTCGACGAGCTGACAAAGCTGACCATGGAAATCGCCGACGAAAGCGCCAAGGGGCGCATCGTCTCCCTCCTGGAGGGCGGGTACGACCTGGAAGGCCTGACCTCGGCCGCCTTGGTTCACGTCCATGCCCTTGCCGCGTGAAGTCCTCGCGACAAAAGCAGGTGCCCCGGACCTCAGCTGAACAGTTGCCCGAACAGTTGCATGCGGTCAGTCCTCGCCATGCGGCGACTGCGCGGCATAAATCGTCAGCATCAGTTCGGAGTCATCAAGAAGCCTGTATTCCGGTTTCCTGCCTGACAACTTCTCGCTTTCAGCGATAATGATCGGAACCCCCTCGCCACGCTTGTCCATGATGTAGTTTCGCTGGCTGCCGATGGCGTCCACATTCATTGGGCATCGGGCCAGCAGGGAGCTGATCAATTCATTCCGTGACGATTGCCGTTCCGAAATACTCTCGATGGTCATGGTGTTGGGGATCGAACCAGGTGAGAAGATCTCCAGCCGATCCGAAAAGAGGTGCAGGCGAATCTTGGAGCCATAGATGGAGTAATCCCTATGGGCTACGGCATTGACCACCGCTTCGAAGACCGCGTTCATGGAAAACTGTGGGGTCTCAATCCGATAAGGCGCTTTGACGGCAAAGACCCGCATGTTTTTCTCGATAAACTTGCAGGCGTCCCGTATCTGTACGTCCAGTGGACCTACGACATCCTTGGCGTCCAGCTGATAGGCGCCGTTGCGCTCGGCGCCCCGATAAAAGACAGCCTGGATGAACGCACTGGACATGAATGATTCCGGAACATCCGAGGCCATCAGAATGCCGCTGACCGTTGCCCGAGTGATGCCGTCATCATCCCTGGCAACCAGTTTCATCTTCTCGAGAAATTCCTCATCGTCCTTGGGTGAAATCACCGTCCTGAAGCGACGCCAAAGCTTGGGATTCAGATCGTTGACCGATGTGCCCGGCACGGTTTGTTCATCAAAGCGGATGAGTCGCGCCTGGCTGCGTTGCTGGAATTGCCGCCCAAACGTATTGACCATAAGGTTGCTTATTTCATTGTTCATCTTCTGTAACCTGACCCGTTCCCGCGGAATACCCTTCCACGTTCACGGACTTTTTCATGGCTCTCAGCCCGACCTGGGTGCCGAAGCGTTCCGGGTGCATGTGGGCCTGGACGATTCCTTCGGCGACCCGTTGCCGGAGTTCGGATTCGATCTCTTCCGGACTGCCGAAAAGAATGGCGCCGCAGGGACAGATTTCCACGCAGGCCGGGATCATGCCTTTGGCCCGTCGTTCGGCGCAGAGGTCGCATTTGGCAACGGGATTGGGGCCCGTGCGGGAATGGGAAATGGCCGCGAAAGGACAGACCGAGAGGCAGACCATGCAGCCGACGCAGGCCTTGGGCTGCAGGATGACCGCACCCTCCTCGTCCTGGTAAAAGGCGTTCACGTTGCAGGCCTTCATGCAGGCCGGATTGGAGCAGTGGTGGCAACTGATGGGCACGGTGATCCCGTCGCTGGTCCGGGTCATGTGAATCCGCGGTTGCCCGTATAGATAGCCGCAGACCGCCTCGCAGCTTTCGCAGCCGATGCACAGGTTGTAATCGATGTAGAGCGTCTTCTTGGATTCAGGCATGGGCTTGCTCCTCGGGGGCTGTTTCGGCTTGGCCTGCGTGGGCCTTGATCCATCCATCCAATGATTCCGCCGCCCGCAAGCCGCTGAGAATGGCCCGGCCGATCTTCGAGGGGCCCGTCAGCACATCCCCCGCCACGAACACTCCCTCGAACTTGGTCATCTGCAGCCAGCCCTCACCCTTTTTGGAAATGTCTTCCAGCCGCAGCTCGCGGGGAAAAGGATTGGTGGGCACCTCGCCGATGGCCGCCACCACCAGATCCACGGCCAGTTCCCGTTCCGCCTGCTGTTGCGATCCCGAATCACCAGCCTCGGATTCCCCGTCCTGCCGGTAGATCAGCCTTTCAACGTTTTCCTCGCCCTCAATGCGCAATGGCGTGACCCGCTCCACCCAGTGCACGCCGCGCTGGCGCAGCAGCTTGATCTCCATTCGACCGGCCGGCGCCTCGTTCACGGTTTTGCGGTAGAGCAGATACACCTTTTTCGCACCCAGCCGCAGACAGCTCTGCACAACGTCCACCGCGGACAGGCCCGCCCCGATGACGGCGACCCGCCGTCCCTCCACCTGGGGAGCGACCACCTGACTCTGGGACATCCTGCACGCCCGGAGCGGAAACAGAAACTCAAGAGAGGTATAGACGCCGGGCAGGTCCTCTCCGGGGATGTTCAGCTTCCTGGAACGCCAGCTGCCCGTGCAGATCAGCACTGCCGCGCACTCGTGGAGCAGTTCGGAAAGGCTGACCATTTCCTGGACAAACTCGTCTCCAGATTCGCAAACCTTGTCCTGGGTGCATATTTTGGTGCAAAAGTGAAATTGCACACCGTAATCCTCGCTGAGCTTCAGGGCGGCATCCTCAATACGCCGGGCAGGAATACGAAAACCCGGGATGCCGAAAACCAGCAGTCCTCCGGCCTTGGGCAGCTTGTCGTAAACATGGACCTCGTAGCCGGCGCAGGCCAGCCACCCGGCCGCGGACAGTCCGGCCGGACCGGAACCGACAACGGCCGCCTTCAGTCCGTTGGATGGAGCCGGAGTCGCGCACATGAACGCGTAATTCATCGTATTCATTCGTACCCGCCTTTGTCTTGGTATGGCTGGGGTTGATCGTCTCTCGACACGTACTATGTTGCTGGATAACCTATTCCTTCTTTGATAGATTGCAAGTCTGCCAGCACGATTTCATTGGTCGACGGACGATTCGCATGGCAGATGGTACAGGAGCACCCTGCCATAACCTCAAACGCAAGGAGAGACGAACATGTCCGCTGAAAAGCTTCCCCCAAATTTTCAGAGAATGATGGACAACTACCCTGGGTACATGTCAGCGGTTGCGGATCTGGGCAAGGCGGTACGGGAGGCCGGACCTCTGGATGAAAAGACCGTCAATCTCGTGCAGCTCGGGGCCGCGGCGGCATTGCGTCTGGAGGGCGCCGTCCACAGCCACGCCAAAAGGGCCATAGCTGCCGGAGCAACCCAGGAGGAGCTGCGTCACGCCTTGATCATCCTCACGTCGACCATCGGATTTCCGGCCGTGGCCGCGGCCATGAGCTGGATCAGCGACTTGAAGGACGTTTAATCCTCAACCGGGAGGAGCCATGGAACATTTCGACGTCATCGTTATCGGAACCGGCACGGCCGGCTATACAGTGGCACATACTTGCCGCAAGGCCGGACGCAACGTTCTGGTGGTGGACAAACAGCCTTTTGGCGGCACCTGCGCCATGCGCGGCTGCCAGCCCAAGAAAATGCTCGTGGCCGCGGCTCAGGCGATCCATGGCGCTTCAGCATTGCACGGGCAGGGTGTTGCCGGGGAAAGCCGCATGGACTGGGCGGACTTGATGCGTTTCAAGCGCGATTTCACCTACAGCGTTCCCGAGCGCTCCGAAAAGGGCTTCCAGGACGCCGGCATCCGTACCGAACATGGCCGGGCTTCTTTTACCGGACCGCGTCAGATCAGCATTGGGAAGAAGTCTTTTTCGGCGGACAAGATCGTCATTGCCGCCGGAGCCGTGCCCAGGAAGCTTCCGGTTCCGGGTAACGAACTGCTGCTAGACAGTGACGGATTTCTTGAGCTGGACAACCTGCCCTCCGCCATTGCTTTCATCGGGGGCGGTTTCATCAGCTTTGAGTTCGCGCATGTCTGCGCCCAGGCCGGAGTGCGGACAACCGTGATCCACCGCAGCAAATCCTTTCTGCGCGGCTTTGACCCTGACCTGGTTGCCCGGCTGATGGAAGCCGGACAGGCCCAGGGTATTTCGTTCCTGCCGGAAACAAGCGTAGAGCGGGTTGAAGAAGACGAAGGCGGGCTGAGGCTGCACATATCCGGAGCGGACCAGCAGGCCCTTCGAGTGGGGAAAGCCGTGGTCGCCATAGGACGCGATCCGGATATCGAGGACCTTGGACTGGACGTTGCGGGCGTGGAACACACTTCACGGGGCGTCAGCGTGAATTCCTTCCTGCAGACGTCCAACCCATCCGTCTATGCCATGGGAGACGTCGCGGACACGCCGCACCTTCTCTCCCCCACCGCGGACATGGAGGCCCAGGCCGCCGCCACGAACATCCTGCACGGCAACAGCGTTCACGCTGACTACACAGCTGTACCCAGCGTGGTCTTCAGCATCCCCGCGCTGGCAGCCGTGGGCATGAGCGAGGAACAAGCCCGGACTCATGCCGGGCAGCAAGGAATCGAGTTGGAAATCAATGCCGGAGATGCCGCGGAATGGATGTCATCCAGGCGTATCGGCCAGAAACACGCAGGCTATAAAATAATCCTGGACAAGACCGAGGGCACGGTTCTGGGAGCGCATCTCCTGGGTCACAATGCTGAGGAAATGATCAACATTTTTGCCCTGGCCATCAAGTTCGGGCTGACCAGGGAGCAGTTGAAAAGCCTGTTGTGGGCGTATCCGACCCATGTATCGGACATCAAGTACATGTTGTAGCAGTTCAATTTCATTTTTTGATAACTACTCAGCACATACGGTGCATGATCATTCTCTAGCACTGGATTCCGGCTTTTGCCGGAATGACTATCTGGGCAAGCCTTAACCAAGCTAGTCATACCGGCGAAGGCCGGTATCCAGGTCTTTTTCTGGCTCTGCTGAGTATTAATATTTTTGAAGAATCTGTGACCGAGGCATTGAACCGCCCCCCTCACTTTGCTCTGACAGATTGTAGCAACTGTCGACCATCCTGAACAAAGTGAGTGCGGGGGCGGTTCCAATGCTTCTGACTCGCTCCGGTCAACTACGCCTGAACCGAAAACCCCGGTCAGACCTGGGACATCGCCCGGAGCACGGCACGCATAAAGGCCGGCAGGTCTTCCGGGGTGCGGCTGGTGATCAGCTTGCCGTCTTCCGCCACCTCCTGGTCCACCCAGTTCGCTCCGGCATGGATCAGGTCGTCCTTGATGGCGAAAAAGGAGGTCACGGTCCGGCCCTGGAGAATCTTGGCTGACGCCAGCATCCAGCCGGCGTGACAAATGGCCGCCACGACCTTGCCCTGCTTGTCCAGTTCCCGGACCAGATCGACCATGGCCGTATTGCGGCGCATGAAATCCGGAGCATAGCCGCCGGGAATGACCACTCCGGCAAAATCGGCTGGATTCAGATCCTTGGCCGCGGCAGTGCTTTTGGCCGTGGTCCCGGCCTTGCCCGAATAAACGACACCGGATTTGGCGCCGACAACCTGGACCTCGGCGCCTGTCTCCAGAAGCCGGTAGTACGGATAGATGAACTCGTAATCGTTATACATTTCCGCAACCAGAATCATGACTTTCCTGCCCGACAGTTCCATGATCTCCTCCATGTATGCGTTTAGCGAACTGCAAGTTGACAAACGATCAATTCCTGACTGGATTTCCTGACTTGCTTCAAGTGTACCGCAAAAATTATCTTGCCGCAAAACAGGCGTAACCGCCTTGATCATGCGGTATGCGGACACTCAAACCTGCGCCCCCATTCCCATAACTCTTCAACACGAACAGCTTCAATCGCAAAAACAATGTCAAAACTCACCATTCACGCCCTGACCAAATCCTATGGCGGTCGGGACATCTTCAAGGATTTCAATCTGGAAATCACCGGCGGGACCCGCCTGGCTGTCGTGGGCGCCAATGGCGCGGGCAAGTCGACCCTCCTGCGCATTCTGGCCGGGGAGTCCGCGCCGGACAGCGGACGGATCATTTTTTCCACTGGCGCCCGCCTGGGCTATGTTGCCCAGGAACTGGAGACAGGGGACCTGGAACGGGGGCTTCTGGCCTGGATCATGGACGCACTGCCCTCATGGGCTGGATTCTGGCAACGCTGGGAAGACGCCGTCCGACAACGGGACGAGGCCGGGCTGAAAAAATTGGCCGAGGAACAGACCGTCCTGGAGCATCAACTGGGCTACAGCCCGGAACATCGGGCCAAGACGATTCTTTGCGGCTTGGGTTTCAGCGACAACGACCTGGACAAGCCGCTGCAGGCCTTAAGCGGCGGCTGGCGCGAGCGGGCCAAACTGGCCCGGGTGCTCACCGCGGGCGCGGACGTGCTGCTCCTGGACGAACCCACCAACCATTTGGACCTGGAGGCCGTGACCTGGCTCGAGCAGTACCTGCTGGGTTTCGACGGCGTTCTGGTTTTCGTGGCCCATGACCGGGTCTTCCTGGACAAGGTGGCCACCCAGACCCTCTTTCTGGGCGAAGCCAAGCCCATCCTGCGGCCTGGAACCTTCACCGAATTTTTGGCCTGGCGGGAGGAAATGGAACAGCAGTGGGAGCGCCAGGCCGCGGCCATCGACGAGAAAATCCGCCACCAGACCGCCTTCATCGACCGCTTCCGGTACAAGGCCAGCAAGGCCAGACAGGCCCAGAGCAAGCTCAAAAGCACGGACAAGCTGCACAAGGAACTGGAGGAGATGCGCAACCAGCGTCCGCAAACCCGCACCAGAACCCTCTCCTTTTCGCTTCCCGAGCCCAGCCGCGGCGACCAGACCGTCCTGGCCGCCGCTGACCTGGATTTTTCCTTTGACGGCAGTCCCCTCTGGCCGCCGCTGACCTTTCAGCTCTACCGGGGCCAGAAGGTGGCCCTTGCTGGTCCCAACGGCGCGGGCAAGACCACCCTGCTCAAGCTGATCAGCGGCGACCTGACGCCCCGGAACGGGCGGATCAAGATCGGCCCGAACACGGTGATGGGCTATTTCAGCCAGCACCAGACCGAAATCCTCAATCCGGACACCTCGGTCATGTCCGAGATGCGCCGCCTGGCCGGACCCAAGGCCACCTACTTCGAGGCCTGCTCAATCCTCGGGCTTTTCCTGCTGGGGGAGGAATACTGGGAACGTCCGGTGTCCAGCCTGAGCGGCGGCGAGAAAAGCCGACTGCTCCTGGGCTCGCTCTTTGCCGCCCGGGCCAATTTCCTGGTTCTGGACGAACCCACCAACCACCTGGACCTGGAAAGCCGCGAAGCCCTGATCCGGGCCCTGGAAGAATATACGGGCACACTGATTTTCGTGGCGCACGACCGTAATCTGCTGGCCGAAGCCGCCCAGGAGATCTTGGCCGTGGGGCAGGAAGGACTGCGGGTTTTCACCCGAGGATATGAAGAATACGAGGCATATCGGCAACAGGGGAGCCAACCGGACTGCCCGGTGGATCAGCCGGTTCAGAGCGTCAAGGCCTCGCGCCAGGATGAAAAGGAGCGTCGCAGGATTGAGGCCGAACAGCGCAACGCTCTCTCCCGCCAACTCAAGCCCTTGAAAAACGATTACGCCAAGGTTGAATCAGATCTCGAAAAAGCCCTGGCCCGCCAAAGCGAACTGGAACAGATCCTGGCTGACCCGGAAACCTACGCCCGCGCGGAAGAATTCACCCGCCTCAGCAAGGAATATCACGAGGTGGAACAACGTGGAGAAAAGCTGTTGCTGCGACTGGAAGAGCTGGAAAGCAAAATAGGTGCTCTGGAAAATTGCTAGGGCCTGTTTCTAAAATATTGCTAGGCATTTCGGCTTAATATGGCAAAAGTTCCTTGATGAGCCGACACGACATTTCCGATGAACATTGGCAACGCATCGAAGCACTTGTTTGTCCACGTAGAACGTCTTTACAGGGCAGGCCGGCGAAAGATCCACGTTTGATCTTTAACGGCATCCTGTGGATTCTTCGCACCGGCTCTCCTTGGCGAGACCTTTTGCAGGATTTTGGCCCTTGGCAAACCGTATACAAGCGGTTCAATGCATGGGCTAAATCCCCGATCTTGCATAATGTTCTTAACGTGCTCGCCAAGGATGCGGATCTTGAGTCCATTATCAGCCCGTTGAGAAAAAGACATTTTGATTCAGGCATTATTGGCTGTGTGAAAGACCAAAACGACAAATTTATAGTCGCCGATCACAAAAATGAGCGCCAGAAAGCAAAAAGAGTCACAGTTGATCATTATTAAAGCCGATTCAAGCTCATCTGCGGCCCCTTTCGGGGTGCCGAATCCTATCAGTTTGCGCATGAGCAGGCCAAGGTTGAATCCGGCAACATGAATCAGGTAGCGTTTTCGGACGTTTTCAAGGCCGCGAAGCCAGACGCGCCGCATGCCTCCTCGATCCAGAGTATGCGCAAAGCTTCGTTCCACAAGCTCCGTGCGCAATTTACCGACACATTTTCCAGTCTCCGACGAGATGCGGGCACGGTTGTTGTAAACAGCTCGTCGGGCCTCATGATCGCCTCTCCAATTCAGAAGACCTTTGGGCTTGGGTTCAGCTATCCGTGTTTTCCAGGGGCCATCTTCCAATTCCTTCAGAACTTCTCGAGAATGATACCCTTTGTCGGCGCAAAGCTCCGCCGGGTCGTCCGGACAAGGTGGAGTCGGGGTTGTTTTCTTAAGCTTCTGAGCGGTTGTAGCGAGAGTTTTCTTCAAGGTTGTCGTGTCGCCTTGATCGGCCGGATAAACATCTACGGCCACAATGGCTCCGGTGTCCAAGTCAACAGCATGTTCCGGCTTGTACCCCATATGAGTGCGGCCATCCTTCATCTTGGCGATCTTGGAGTCCGGATCTACCGGCGACTGCCAGTCCTGGTTGGAAAGCTTCTTGCCTTTCCTGTTCTTATCCATACGGACCAAGTCTTCCGCCTTGGGCGTCTCAATGCCGCTTTCCTTGGCCATCCTGGTCAACATCTGCCGATAATTCTCTCCCGTGTCCCGTCGAACAATCGTCCTCAAAGCGGCGTTGGCCTCCATGGTCGAGGCGTCCACTCCGATTCTGCCGCCCAGAACCAGACCAGCATCGGCGATCTTTTGCAGAACCCAAGTGAAAACATCAGCATGCACCTCAATCGGAAGCCGACTCCGAATTCGGCTCAAAGAGGAATGATCCGGCACGGACTCGGAGGTTTTGAGCTGCAGGAATTCCCGCAAAGACAACGAATCCGCGCAACGCCATTCAAGGCCTCGCTCGCTGTCAATGCCTTCAAAATAGCCAACCAGGTGCATGCGGAAATACCGCCCGGGAGGTATGGAAGGTCGCCCCTTGCGGGATGCGTAGTAGGGCTTACAAAGGTTCTCGACAAACCGATCAAAGCCGGACTTGCGAAGGACAGACTGAAGACGATCGAAAAAAGCATGTCCCCTGGACTTCGGTATCTGATCCCACGTAATGAACAAGTCTGTTTGCCGATCCTTTTGTCGTCCCAACCCCATGGCAATCTCCCCTGGCTACGATGAAAGAATAAAACCACAAGCAAGATATGCCATTTATATCAATTAATTTAATATATTGCAATCATTTTTAGCTTTCAAAAGGTCTGCTCGTTGAACGACTTTTTCAACAGACTGTTATGCTGGACGCATCCTATGTCCGAGTCCATCAGCATGCGTCTGGAGGCAAGGGAGGAAGAGTGCTTCAAGAAATTGGCCGTAGCCGGGGCGGGTTGACGACGAAGATACATGCCGTCGTCGACGGACTTGGCAATCTGGTTCGTGTCCGCCTCACCGCCGGCAACGTCAATGACTGCGTACCAGCCGTGGAACTCATCGGGTGCTTGCCGGCCGAAAACGTCATTGCCGATAAGGCCTACGACGCCCAATACATCTTTGATCACATCTTGAAGCAAGGCTCTAACCCTGTGATTCCTCCGAAGAAAAACCGACGCGAAAAACGTGAGTATGACAAACATCTTTATAAAGAACGGCACCTTGTCGAGAATTATTTCTGCAAGCTCAAGGAATACCGACGAGTTGCTACTCGTTACGAAAAATTAGCTGCCACTTTTCTCGCCATGGTTACCATCGCTTCATGCCTCATGTGGCTGCAATAATTTAGAAACAGGCCCTAGCGAATTGAAGTGGTCCCCAAAAATTGGATAGCCTGTTAAGGTGGAGTCCTCGACACGGGAGGGACCATGAATAGGACAAGTATTCAGCTGAGTTGAAGGCGAATGTTGGCTTTGGAGGCGTTGGCGGGCGATCTGACTACGTCTCAGCTTGACGCGAGACACGGAGTTCATCCGAACCAAATCACACAATAAAAAGCACAGGCTCGGATCGGCATGGCCGAGGTTTTCTCAAGAGGGTCTGAAAATAAAGCCAAATCCCACGAGCAGGAGATCAAGGAACTCCACGCCAAGATAGGTCAGTTGACGGTGGAGCGGGTTTTTTTGGCCAAGGCCTCCGGGCGTTGAGCCAGGCCCCGAGGAGGGGTATGGTTTTGGTAGACCACCCGAGGCTCAGCATAGTGAGGCAGTGTGCGTTGTTGGGATATGCCGTTCGACATACTATCACCAGCCCAAGGGGGAAGCGGCTGAGAACCTTGCATTAATGCGGCTATAGACGCGAAGTATCTCCAGTCGCCTTTCTTCGGGACTCGCCAAATGACGCTCTGGCTGGGCCAGAACGGGCACTGCGTGGGTCGTAGACTCGTTTGCCGTTTGATGGGGCGTTGATGGGATTGAGAGCGATTTATCTCAAGCCTCGCACGACGGTTCCTGATAAGTCTCATCAAGTCTATCCGTATCTTTTGCGGGACCTGTCGGTGACCGTCCGAATCAGGTCTGGTGCTCGGACATCACCTACATTCCAATGCAGCAAGGTTTCATGTATCTGGTGGCGGTGATGGTCTGGTACCGCAAAGTATTGAGTTGGCGTCTATCGAACACGGTGGACACGGCGTTCTGTGTCGATGCTCTGGAAGAAGCCCTGAGATGATACGGCAGCCCGGAGATATTCAATACGGACCAAGGTTGCCAATTCACAAGCCGAGAGTTCACGAGCGTGTTGATTTCGGCTGAAGTGCGGATATTGATGGACGGCAAAGGCCGCTGGATGGACAATGTTTCCATAGAGCGGCTATGGCGAACGGTGAAGTATGAATGCGCCTACCTATATGGGTTCACAACCGACCGAATGCCAGGGCAATTCTTGACGATTGGTTTGAGGGTTACAACTCGGACAGGCCGCACTCGAGTTTGGGAGGCATGGTGCCGGACGAGGCCTATGCAGCTGAGATGCTGCCGGATTCGGTAGAGCCAGAGGACGGCGTAAAGTGTAATATCACGGATGATCGCCGGTTTCTGGGACGTTCTCCGACGAGCTTTGTGAGGCCCATTCTCGACCGTCCCGAGAAACCGGCTTGTGCTTGAAGCCGGGATCAACTGCTGACGAGGGAGTAAGGGTAGCGGCATATACAAAACAGGTCTCCACCTTAAAAGAGCCGCTAAGCTGTCCAACGAACCGGTACCACTCGCCAAGTTCATCTGCAAAAAATCTTTAGCTTGCATTCGGCATAAAGAGGGCTCGTAAATGCACTTAATCCTTCAATGAAATGCTTTAATGATCAAAGTAATACCATTTATTGATACAAAGGATTACCACCCCTATTTTGTCCTCTAACAACATTTTTTACAATTTCATTTTCATCAAACAAAATATTTACATTATCTTCTTTGTTATCAACACCTCCCAAAAAAAATCCAGCAATAGGTATGAAAGTGGAACCACGTATAGTAGCTTCAGCATAAGAATAATGCCATACTTGGTTGGTACCTGAAAAAGAAACGTTGTTTGGTTCACCAATTAACAGTCGAACATCATCCATATTTGAAACTCCTGGCCTAATTTCTTGCACTATTGAGGTATCCGACACTCTTCTGTCGCCTTGTGTTGTTTTGCAGCCAGTAGCTAGAAATAAAACAAAAGAAACCATTGTAAAACAGAAAAAATAATAAATGAATGCCTTCATAATAAAATCCTTAAAATAATGTTTAATTACAAATGTCCAGATGCTGTAGCCATAAATGACTATGTCGACCTACCGTCATAAAAACTTTCTTAGCGATTAAATAATCCTGATCCAGGGGTACATTATTTTAATTAGAAAGATATACATTTCAATCCATACATTTTCTCCGTAATTTAATATCGATCTTAGGGTATATGCGGTTATAAGCAAGATATTTCTCAATCAACACGGCAATTGTACAATGTTTCTTTCAAAGAAATTCAGACCATTTGATACTGGTATAGTTATTCCTGGCCAAAAATTTTAGTCTTAAGTATCTCCAAAGCTGTAATGTTGTTGTGCTTCGACATATCAATTAATGTATTTCCATATATATCGGCCATTCCAATTGCTGGTATATATACATTGTTTTGTGGAACCACGGCTAGTTCATCAGCCGAATGAAAAGCAACAACTGGCCAAGGAAAATTCATTTCCGCAGCATATTTTTGAAGCTCCAAGCTAGACTTTTCTGCTGGCACATAGACGAGTTCATACTCTGGATTGTTTTGCTTTATTTCTTTATATAATTTTATGACTTCAGGTGTAAGCTTACGAGTGCCAGGACACCATTGAGCACCCCTATAAATAATGATATAACGCACTGCAGGATCAATTTGAAACTGTTTACCAGTTACAGCATCAATGAGTTTACCTTGCAGATCCTCTAAAAGACGACCCGGGGCACCAGATTCCAAATTCTCCCTTGCACGTACAAAAAAATCAGTATATACAAAAGGATACTCGGAAGAAAAACTATGATCAGGTTGAGTCAATAAAAGACTATGGTCATTTACATCTGTTAAATATAATTCAAGTCCTCTTGGATTTTTTGACGATGAATAATAGGTGCTAATTAATTGTTTAACTTTATAAGGCCACAGTTCAGGGCTTTGGAGCACCTTTTCCATGGTTAAAGAACGTTGTTTGGGAGTCAATTTTGAAAAAATTGATCTGGATATATCAAGAATGTCGGTATCGTCATAATCGACAGTAAACGCGGTGCGACCATCAAGATTAATCAATAAAACCTGATCCTCCCTGTACTCCAAAATTACCATTTTTTGGCCAGCATTGAATTGAACACCGCTTGTTAACGATATGTTTCGTGTTAATGTACACTCCGTAGGACCTAATTCTGGTCTTTGCAAAATGTCATGCAAAGTCAACTCTTCGGACATTGCGGCAACAGGAAACAAAAATGTTACAATCAAGAATACCAAGACTCTCATATTATGCTCACATGTTATGTGTTGAAACAATAAATATCCACATCCATTTAAAAAAATATCAACACTTCTTTTTATCCAAAATATATCACTTCCATCGTTACTTTCATACCGTACTTTATAAAAAGTAAAAACTATAATATTATAGAAGATGCCCAGCTGTGACTTCTTAAAGAAAACTCTCTATTATATAAAGAATAGAAATTTTTATGATCGAGAACACTTGCGAAGACGAGGCTTCTACCACAATTTCAATCCATCTTCTGATGGCCTTGGGGTTTCCCAACTCTTAATATATGAAATAAAAAAACCTCTGGGGATTGCCAGAGGTTTTTTTTAAATTGGCAACCCGGCTGTCATATCCTTAACGAATTTAGACCCGTAGCTTTGCGTAGTCACCTTTCGAATGACTTTGCCTTTTACAAACAATCAAATTGTTCAGTATGTTATTTGTGAAGATCTCCTTTTCCAAACGGCATATACACTGATTTGAAATGCCTGCCATAATTATTAAAAAGAAGCAAGCACCATCTGGCGGGTTTCCTGTTTCTGCCCTCATCAGAAATTCTTCCTAGTAACGTTCATGAAGCCGTTGCCTTTTCAATACAACATATTGTACTTAATCAGCATGGCAACGACTTGACGAACAAACCTAGCTCAATCAATGCCAGACCCATTATAAGCATGGAATCAGAATATAGACGAGCAAGAAATTGCTCCGCAAAAGCTATCCCAATTCGCGTCTTAAACTTTTTTTCAGCACATTATACTGCTAAGCGTTTTTATCCTTTATTCACTTTCACAAGGAGTTGTCGTGCGATACAGAAAAAAGCCTGTTGAGGTTGATGCGGTTCGATACGAACCCGGCATGGAAGATGGCTTTGTGGTGGATGGGATGTATTTCGATAAGTTCGCCTCTCTCCCAGAAAACGTGCTCTACAAACCCGCCATCAAGACTCTTGAAGGGTTTCATGAAATCACGGATGGGGACTACATCATAACCGGCGTCAAGGGTGAAAGGTACCCATGTAAACCTGATATTTTTGAAATGACATATGAAAGAGTTGAAGACCAGTAGTATTTTTTTGCAATTCATTTCGAATAACTAGCACATGCGTAATCTAAATTGATTCTTACGGGTGTCATGTGCAAGTTTAATTTTATTCTTCTCTAATATAAAATCAATACAAATGAATAAATCACAAAAATCCGACAATTGTTCTTCTTCTGAATCCTCTTCTCCTTTCTATTGCTCTGTTCTTAAAATACCTTGGTACAAATCAGACCTTTTTACTCATGTTGTTTTGCCGGCTGTAGCCATTGTATTGCTGCTTTATCTCGGTGCACAAGGATTTCGTGAGTATTATGAAGAAATTCAAACCAGTACGTTGGTGGGCCGCAATGATGCTGGCATTGTCAAGGACGACATTACCACGGAAGAATCGACCATTGCTTCCAGCGAACGTCCAGATTGGTGGAAACCCTTGCCGGAGGTCGGTTGGTGGGATGCCTTCCTGCTTGCCTGTGGACTGCCTATCGGTGAATCAATGCTGGAGCCCGGTCCGGGAATCGGCGTCCCTTGGAAACTTCACCTCGCCAGGGCCATGGGATTGCTGGTCCTGCCAATTGCTTTTTTTGTGCTGGCTTTTCGCATTTTGCGGGAAGACGGATTGCGTCTGAAGATTTGGTGGTGGGGGGTCTCTCCGTGGCGCAGGCTGAATGTGTTGTGTGGGCTGGGCTGGCAAGGGCATGAAATTGCTAGGTTGATTTTGGGTGGTGCCCGTAAAGGGAGACAACAACGAAATCGTTTGGCCATCCTGGAAAAAAATGAGGCAAATCCGTTTGCCGATACCATAAGTCGTCTTGGGGCCGCTTTGCTTGTCCGGGATGCAACCGTCAAGCGGTCCCATGAGGATGTCTCGATACTGCGAGCCGAACGAATTTTTGTTGTCAGCAGCGATGATGAAACCAACTGCAGAATCGTTCGTCAACTTGTCGGAATTTTCGGTGCAAAGTGCAAGGCCACAGATCTGCCGTGTCTGCCAAAAAAACGAAAACCAGAAGGCCCCTGTCTGGAAAAAGAGACTAAACTAAAAGACCTTTGCCCGTGTTACATTGGCATGAAGAGAGTCGTCTGTTACGCCGCCGTACGTCACCCAAGCACTCGGGCCTTCCTCGAAAACTCCACCAGAGTCGGCGCTCTCACTGTCCAAACCTTTAACCTGGAACAATTGACAGCCCGCCACCTGCAAGCTCGGCGGCCCTTTAGTCCTGTGTTGAATGGAAAAGGTCCAGAGCATGCCCAAGTTGTTATTATCGGGTGGACCCCCATGGCCCAGGCCCTCCTGCTCAACACCTTGCAACTTGGGCATTTTACGAAAGGCCACACCTTGGAAATTACAGTCATTTGCCCAGACCATGCAGCGGCACGTGAAGAATTTTACAACTCTTATCCCTGTCTGAAACCAAAAAATGAATACATCACCGAAGATTTTCAAACACATATCTTCCCGACAGTTTGTTTTTACGAATTGCCAAGTTCAGATGCCGACCTGCTCAGTGAAGCATTTCCACTCTATCAAAGCATCCACCCTGAATATTTTGTCACTGTATACATCTGTCTTGACAATGGCGTGAATTCACGAGTTCTAACAAAACGACTTTGTCCTAAAATTGAAAACGATTTGAAAAAAATCGGGAAATGCAAGACAGAAATTCAAATTTTTTTCTACTACAACTATCCTGAAGACTTTCTCACGAAAGATGACCTCGATTGGAGTTACGGAACCAAAAAAGATTGCAAAATTCCTGTCGAATCATTTGGGGGACTGGGCAGAGATTTTGACATCAACACAATTACACATTTTTTCCTCGACGATCTGGCTGTGCAGGTCAGCAGTTTATTCGATAAAGAATCCGAAGAAGAGTTTTCAAAAAAACTCACAAGAATTAATAATCAAGAAATAAAAGAGAAATATCTTGTGTGCCGTTTGCAACGTAAATGGGATTTGGAAGAGGATTGGAAGCATGAATCCAACCGCTATGCGGCGGACCATATTATCGTCAAATTACGCTGCCTTGGTTTCAATGCCAAAATCAGCGACCCTGCCACTGACAATTCGTTAAGTCACCAAAAAAAGCGATGGCTCATTGACATTTTATGCCGCCCTGACAAGGCAAAAACCAGCTATTCTGCTCCTGATGGTTCACCAAAACAGCTAGATAATTCATGGCTAATTGACATTGGGGACGCTGACCCAGGCATCACAGCCAAACTGTCCAAGAACCTGAGAAACTTGTCGGAGGCCGAGCATCGCCGCTGGTGCGCTGAGCGCTTGCTCCTGGGCTGGAGCCCTTTTCGCTCGTCACCTGAAGAGCCCAGGATCACGGATGATGAAATCAAAGCTTGGTTTGACAAAAATAATAAACAACTCCGTGTTGCGCAAAAAAAAGAAAAAAAACATATCGACCTGGTTCCTTTTGATTGCCTGCCAGTTTGTGCCGAACTGAAAGTTGACGAAAAAATAAAGGACAAAGCCATTGTCATGGCCATTCCTGACATGCTCGAAAAGGCCCGCGGAATGCAAAAGACTGCCGACAGGTGACTCGGCGGCACCTGACGGCAGTCCGAGCGAGATCCTACCGCCTTTGGCTCTTAATCCAATGCACCAGCTCCATGAACAATTCCGGATTCTCTTGTTGAAGCTTTTCAGCTATTTCCTGCTGTATCGATGGATCGCGAGCGATTTGCTCGATCTCGGCTCGGAGTATCAGGGATGACTCGTTTGCCCATTGTCGGTGCCGCCGGCACTGCCCACGCTCATGCCAAATGGTCGCATCAGATCATTCAGGGCGGCACGGATTTCAGCATCTCCGCGACCCATCTTTTTAAAACATCCGGCGTAATTATTAATGCACACTTGCAGATTTGGATGTGTGTTACCAATCGCAGCTGAGATCTTCAGCAGCCCGTTCAACGCCCTCTCATACAACGGTTGTGCACCGGCGAAGTCGCCTTTGCTCGACAGCAATCCTGCAAAATTGATCACACTCGTCAGCGTGTCGGGATGCTCTGGCCCCAACACACGATTAAAGACCTCCAGCGTCCGCTCATATAACGGCTTCGCACCAGCGCAATCGCCTTTATTCACGAGCAATGCCGCCAGATTGTTGACGCTCTTCAGCGTGTTGGGGTGCTCCGGCCCCAGCACACGCTCAAAAATTATCAATGCCCTCTCATACAACGGTTGTGCACCAACGTAGTCGCCTTTGCTCGACAGCAATCCCGCAAAATTGATCACACTTGTCAGCGTGTCGGGATGCTCTGGCCCCAGCACACGCTCGCAGACCTCCAGCATCCGCTCATACAACGGCTGTGCACCTGCGTAGTCGCCTTTACGTAATAGTAATGCCGCAAGGTTGTTCACACTCACCAGCGTATCAGGATGCTCCAGACCCAGCACACGCCCTCGGGCCTCCAGCGCCCGCTCATACAACGGCTGCGCACCAGTATAGTCGCCCTTATTTACGAACAATACCGCCAAACTGTTCATACTCGTCAGCGTATCGGGATGCTCCGGACCCAGCACACGCTCTCGGGCCTCCAACGACAGCTCATACAACGGTTGCGCAGCAGCATAATCGCCCGTGTTCTCCAGCAAGTTCGCTAAATTATTTACACTCACCATCGTATCAGGATGCTCCGAACCCAAAATACGCTTTCGGGCCTCCAGCGTCCGCTCATACAACGATTGCGCACCAGCGTAGTCGCCCTTACTCATGAGCAATACTGCTAAAGAGTTAATACTCGTCAGCGTATTGGGATGCTCCGGCCCCAGAATACGCTCGTTGACCTCCAACGCACGTTCACAAAACGGCTGGGCACCCTCGTAGTCGCCCATGTTTCTCAGCAAGTTGCCAATATTGCTCACACTCATCAACGTATTGGGATGCTCCGGCCCCAAAATACGTTCGCTGGCCTCCAGCGCCCGCTCATACAACGATTGTGCATCTGCGTAGTCACCCATTTTTTCAAGTAATGTTGCCAGATTGTTCACGCCTCCCAGCGTATCTGGATGCTCCGGACCCAGCTCACGCTCGCTGGCTTCCAGCGCCCCTTCATATAACGACTGCGCATCCGCGTAGTCACCCTTGTTCACTAACAATCCAGCCAGATTATCCACGATTATCAGCGTATTGGGATGCTCCGGACCCAGCACACGAACGCTGGCCTCCAGCGCCCGCTCATACAACGGCTGCGCGCCAGCGTAGTCACCCTTTTTCTCCAGCAATGACGCCAGATTTTTCAAGCTCATCAGCGTATCGGGATGCTCCGGTCCCAGCACACGCTCGCGGGCCTCAAGTGCCCGCCAATACAAAGGCTGCGCGCCAGCGTAGTTGCCTTTTTTCCCCAGCAATACAGCAAGATTGTTCATACACGTCAACGTATCGGGATGCTCCGGACCCAGCACACATTTGCGGGCCTCCAGTACACGGCAGAGCAACGGCTCGGCGGCGGTGTAAAGGCCGTTTTCGAAAAGAAACACTCCAAGGTTTGCGCCTACAGAATGGTCCGCGGAATGAGCGTAATCCTGCGTCCAGGCATCATATGCCGTTGTGTAGCACAAACCCATGTCCCGTTCGAGTGGCATGGCGCGCAGCGGATGCCAATAGCCGACCAGTTCCACCTTTGTTTGGGCGTTATCGAGAGCCAGGAAGAGCGGGATGTTGGTTAGGCAGGCTTCGAGGCGGTCCCAGGATTGCGCGGCGTGGAGATGGTACGGCCATTCGGCGGCTTTGCGCGGTGTCATGTCCGCCTGGTTAGGGTGTTGTTCGAAGTAGTCGGCCAGCGCAAGGTGAGCTGCGTGCTGAGCTGTGGGCTCGGCCAGCCATTTCTGTTCGACCGCCTGGCGCAGGAAGTCGTGGCCGTAGGCAAAGAGGCCGGAGCGCTGGCTCAGGTGCGGCTCGAGGGCCAGGAAGAGGGGGGTCCAGAAGGCGCGGGGGAGGGGGGAGAAGCGATCGGTGGGTGGGGGCTGGTAATCCGCGGTGCCGAGGAGGTCGAGCCATTCAGGTTCGGAAAGTCCCTGGCGGACGGCACAGAGATGGGTCAGGGCGCGGCGGACAAGGTCGCGGTCTCGGCCTTCAGAGTCTTTGTCGTCGAAATCATCCTGCCAGCGTTGGATCACCCGCAGAAACAGATCTTTCGGGTCGTTGGCCTCAAGGTAATGCGCCACGCGATCGTTCAGATTCTCAAAGCTACCGAACTGCCGGAGTTCCTCCAGCACCGTGCGCAGGAAGAGCGGGTTCCGGGAGCCGGGCGCGGCAGCGATCTGGCAGCGCAGCGGAGTCTCGATGGGGCGGCCCTCGGCGTCAACGAACCGGCCGATCTGCTTGAGGTACTTCGCGACCATCGCATCCGCTTCCGCCTCCGTGGCAAGGGGCAGCTCGTACATCATCCACTCGCGCTCGCGCAGAGCGTCGAGGGCTGGACCAGACAGCGCGGAGGCCAGGACAGTGACATGCGCGGGAAATGTGTACGGCACGAAGCGCAGGCGGCAATCCGCCTCGCAGCCCTGGACTTGGTTCAACCCGTCGAGCACGAGCACGATCCGCCTCTCCGGCGGCGTCCGCGCCAGCCAGACCGGTAGGGCGTCGCGCAGCTTATCCGGGTCAGCGGGAATATCCTCCGCGATGCCAAAGCGCTGTTTCAGTTCCCCCATCAGCCTCCGCAAAAAGCCTTCTGGCGCGGCGCTGTCCGGCGTGGCGCCGAAGTAGTGCTGGAAAAGCCACACGTCGGGGTTGTCTCTCGCCACATCTCGTGCCCAGGCAGCGAGCAGCGCGGTCTTGCCGCCGCCGCTTTCACCGGTGAGAACGATGCCCTTCCCGAGCTTGTCGTCGCTGTGGGCTATTTCCGTGAGCTTGGCCATGTGCGCCGGACGATCAATGCAGCCGTAGAGCTTGTTCTTCGCGTGGGCTTCGTGCCTCATGCGCTCCTGTGTCAGCGGGTCAGGAGTCTGGCCTTCCGGGTAGAGCTGGTCGATCAGCTCGTCAAACTGTTGGAAAACGATCTCCGCCAACGCCTCGGGGTTGGCGTAGGGTTCGACCAGATCCAGCTTGCTGTCCCGGATGCGCTGCTTGAGCGAGGCGAGCCGGGCCTTGCGCTGCGCGGTGCGACGGGCAGCCTCGGCCATGCCGTACTTCTCGATCTCGTCGGGTATGTCCTGCTCGACTAGAGCCCAACGTTCGTCGTCAGTGAAATCAGGATACCTTTCCGGGTCCTGGCCATAGGATGGGTCACGAAAATAGAAGAAGGCGTGACCTGTCATCTCGGGATTGCGGAGTACCCCGTGAAGGATTTCCAACTCCGTGACCGATGTGCGATCCTCAACGTGCTCCCTGATCCACGGCTCGCGCTCGAGTACCTCGGGCCGGACGGTATCGGGTATCCAGCCGTACCGTTCGCCGAGCAGCCCAAGGAAGTACGGTCGGCTGCGTTCAATCTCCGCAAGGCATAACGGCAGAACCTGGCCCACGGCAGACTGTTCCTCGGTGATGCCCCAACGCAGATCCACCTCGGTAAAGGTGACGAACCGTTGCGCGCACTTGCGGCGCAGTTCCGGAAAAACCCGCTTCACCAGCAAATCTCGCTCCCGCATCATGTCGCGGAAGGTCGAGGAGATGAAAACGCGGATTTCACGGCTGCTGATTTGGGTAAGCTGGTTGTTCACAATCAGTTTCTCCTTCAATGATACAATTAGAATCAGATTGACAGATTCACGTATCCGTTATTGAGGTAGATGAACGAAACTGGCTTTCTTCGGCCAATTGGACTAGATCAATCACAGAGCATACTTGTCTTTTTATCGGAAATACCTACGGAATCCGTGGCGCCTACCGCCTTTGGCTCTTAATCCAATGCACCAGCTCCCTGAACAATCCCGGATTCTCTTGTTGAAGCTTTTCCGCAATCTCCCGCTGTTGCAACGGATTATGAGTCATTTGATCGATCACGCTGCGGAGTTTAGGAGACGGCACGTTGGCCCATCGTCGGTGCCGTTGGTGTCGGCCGCGCTCATGCCGAATGGTTGCATCAGCTCATTCAGAGTGGCATGGATTTCAGCATCTCCGCGTCCCAACTCCTTGAGGCAACCGGCGTAATTATTGATGCACTCTTGCAGATTGGGATGTACTTTCCCGGTCGCAGCGGAGATCTTCAGCAGCCTGATCAGCGTCCGCTCAAGCAACGGCTGCGCGCCTGCGGAGTCGCCTTTCCTTCTCAACAATACTGTCAGGTTGTTCAGACTCGTCAGCGTGCTTGGATGCTCCAACCCCAGTACCCGCTCGCGGGCCTCCAGCACCCGCTCATAAAACAGCTGTGCACCTTCGTAGTCGCCTTTGCTCGCAAGCAATCCCGCCAGGTTGTTCACGCTCACCAGCGTATCGGGATGCTCCGGTCCCAGCACCCGTTCGCGAGCCTCCAGCGCTCTCTCATACAACGGTTGGGCACCAACGTAGTCGCCTTTGCTCATCAGCAATCTTGCCAGACCGTTCATGCTCGTCAGCGTATCGGGATGCTCCAGCCCCATTACTCGCTCGCGGGCCTCCAGCACCCGCTCATACAACAGCTGTGCACCTTCGTAGTCGCCCTTGCTCTGAAGCAATCCCGCAAAATTGTTCACGCTCTCCAGTGTATTGGGATGCTCCGGCCCCAGCACACGTTCACGGACCTCCAGAACATGTTCATACAGCGGCTGCGCACCCGCGTAGTCGCCTTTGTTTCTCTGCAATGCTGCCAAGTTGTTCATGATCATCAGTGTGTCAGGATGCTCTTGCCCCAGCACTCGTTCGGAGACTTTCAGCGCCCGCTCATGCAACGGCTGCGCACCCGCGTAGTCGCCTTTGAGTGGCAGCAATGATGCCAGAATGACTAGGCTCGTCATCGTGTCGGGATGCTCCGGACCTAGCACCCGCTCACGGGCCTCAAGCGCCCGCTCATGCAACGGCTGCGCACCCGCGTAGTCTCCTTTACTCACCATTAAATCCGCCAGATTTTTAAGGCATGACAGCGTGTTGGGGTGCTCCGGCCCCAGTACACGTTCGCTGGCCTCCAGCGCCCTCTCATACAATGGCTGCGCACCCGCGGAGTCGCCTTTGCTCTTCAGCAATACTGCCAAGTTGTTCACACTCGATAGCGTGTCGGGATGTTCCGGACCCAGCACACGTTCGCGGGCCGCCAGCGCCCGTTCAGACAACGGCTGCGCTCCTGCGTAGTCGCCCTTGATCTTCAGCAATGTCGCCAGATTGTTCACACTCGATAGCGTGTCGGGATGTTCCGGACCCAGAACACGTTCGCGGTACGCCAGCGCCCGCTCAGACAACGGCTGCGCACCTGTGTAGTCGCCCTTGCTCTTCAGCAATGTCGCCAGATTGTTCACACTCGATAGCGTGTCGGGATGTTCCGGACCTAGAACACGTTCGCGGGCCGCCAGCGCCCGCTCAAACAACGGCTGCGCACCTGCGTAGTCGCCCTTGCTCTTCAGCAATGTCGCCAGATTGTTCACACTCGATAGCGTGTCGGGATGCTCCAGACCCAGAACACGCTCGCGGGCCGTCAGCGCCCGCTCAGAAAACGGCTGCGCTCCTACGTAGTCGCCCTTGATCTGCAGCAATGCCGCCAGATTGTTCACACTCGATAGCGTGTCGGGATGTTCCGGACCCAGAACACGCTCGAGGGCCGCCAGCGCCCGCTCAAGCAAGAGTTGAGCACCCTCGTAGTCGCCTTTTCTCTCAAACAATGCTGCCAAGTTATTCATGTTCGTCAGCGTGTCGGGATGCTTCGCCCCCAACACGCGTTCGTGTACGTCCAGCACCAGTTCAAGTGACTGTTGCGCGATCGCGTATTCGCCTTTGTAGAACAGTAATGCCGCCAAGTTATTCATGCTCGTCAGCGTGTCGGGATGCTCCAGACCCAGAACACGCTCGCGGGCCGCCAGCGCCCACTCACACAACGGCTCGGCGGGGGCGTAGTGGCCGTTTTCGAGCAAAAACCCCCCAAGGTTTGCTGGTACAGAATGGTCAGCCGCATTGCCGGGCTCTCGTGTCCAGACTTCATATGCCGCTGTGTAGCACGCACCCATGTCGCGTTCGAGCGGCTTGGCACGCAGCGGATGCCAGTAGCTGGTCAGTTCCCACTTTGTTTGGTCGTTATAGAGAGCCAGGAAGAGCGGGATGTTGGTCAGGCAGGCTTCGAGGCGGTCCCAGGATTGCGCGGCGTGGAGATGGAACGGCCATTCGGCGGCTTTGCGCGGTGTCATGTCCGCTTGGTTAGGGTGTTGATCGAAGTAGTCGGCCAGCGCAAGGTGAGCTGCGTGCTGAGCTGTGGGCTCGGCCAGCCATTTCTGTTCGACCGCCTGGCGCAAAAAGTCATGGCCGTAGGCGAAGAGGCCGGAGCGCTGGCTCAGGTGCGGTTCGAGGGCCAGGAAGAGGGGTGTCCAGAGGGCGCGGGGGAGGGGGGAGAAGCGATCAGTGGTCGAGGATTGGTGATCGGTTGGAGGCTGGTAATCCGCAGTACCGAGGAGGTCGAGCCATTCAGGTTCGGAAAGTCCCTGGCGGGCGGCCCAGAGATGGGTCAGGGCGCGGCGGACAAGGTCGCGGTCTCGGCCTTCAGAGTCTTTGTCGTCGAAATCATCCTGCCAGCGCTGAATCACGCGTAGGAACAGATCATTCGGGTCGTGGGCCTCAAGGTAATGCTTCACGCGATCATCCAGCTTCTCAAAGCTGCCGAACTGCCGGAGTTCCTCAAGCACCGTGCGCAGGAAGAGCGGGTTCCGGGAGCCGGCTGCGGCAGCGATCTGGCGGCGAAGCGGGGTCTCGATGGGGCGACCCTTGGCGTCAACGAACCGCCCTATCTGCTTGAGGTACTCCGCGACCATGGCATCCGCTTCCGCCTCCGTGGCAAGGGGCAGTTCGTACATCATCCACTCGCGCTCGCGCAGACTGTCGAGGGCTGGTCCAGGCAGCGCAGAGGCCAGGACAGTGACATGCGCGGGGAATTTATACGGAACGAAGCGAAGGCGGCGATCCGCCTCGCTGCCCTGGACTTGGTTCAACCCGTCGAGCACGAGCACGATCCGCGTATCCAGCTGCGTCCGCGCCAACCAGACCGGTAGGGCGTCGCGCAGCTTTTCCGGGTCGACAGGGATATCCTCCGCGATGCAAAAGCGCTGTTTCAGTTCTCCCATCAGTCGCCGCAAAAAGCCTTCCGGTGCGGCGCTGCCCGGCGTGGCACCGAAGTAGTGCTGGAAAAGCCACGCGTCGGGGTTGTCTCTCGCCACATCTCGTGCCCAGGCAGCGAGCAGCGCGGTCTTGCCGCCACCGCTCTCACCGGTGAGAACGATGCCCTTCCCGAGCTTGTCGACGCTGTGGGCAATTTCCGTGAGCTTAGCCATGTGCGCCGGACGATCGATGCAGCCGTAGAGCTTGTTCTTCGCGTGGGCTTCGTGCCCCATGCGCTCCTGTGTCAGCGGGTCAGGAGTCTGGTCTTCCGGGTAGAGCTGGTCGATCAGCTCGTCAAACTGTTGGAAAACGATCTCCGCCAAGGCCTCGGGGTTGGCGTAGGGTTCGACCAGATCCAGCTTGCTGTCCCGGATGCGCTGCTTGAGCAAGGCGAGCCGGGCCTTGCGCTTCGCGGTGCGACGGGCAGCCTCGGCCTCGCCGTACTTCTCGATCTCGTCGGGTATGTCCTGCTCGACCAAAGCCCAGCGTTCGTCGTCAGTGAAATCAGGATACCTTTCCGGATCCTGGCCATAGGCTGGGTCACGAAAATAGAAGAAGGCGTGACCCGCCATCTCGGGATTGCGGAGTACCCCGTGAAGGATTTCCAACTCCGTGACCGACGTGCGATCCTCAACGTGCTCCCTGATCCACGGCTCGCGCTCGATTACCTCGGACCGAACGGTATCGGGAATCCAGCCATACCGTTCGCCGAGCAGCCCAAGGAAGTACGGCCGGCTGCGTTCGATCTCGGCGAGACATAACGGCAGAACCTGCCCCTCCGCAGCCTGTTCCTCGGTAATTCCCCATCGCAAATCCACCTCTGTAAAGGTGACGAACCGCTGTGCGCACTTGCGGCGTAGTTCCGGAAAAACCCGCTTCACCAGCAAATCCCGTTCCCGCATCATGTCGCGGAAGGTCGAAGAGATGAAAACGCGGATTTCACGGCTGCTGGTTTGGGTAGGCTGGTTGCTCACAATCAGTTTCTCCTTCAATGGGTAGATCGATCAATAATTCCTCTGCCGTAAATTGACTTCGTTTCCTTCAGTAAGAGCCAATAGCTGCTTCTCTCAGTTTAGCTCAGAATATGCGTGTATCGTCATATCAACAACTTGCAACATAAGAATGCAACTGTGCGTGACCACAAAATAATGGCGGTCGGTTGTGCAGCGATATGCCTTAATATTACATTGGACGCAATAAAAGAAACCCGGGCCGATTAGCATGCAACTTGCCGGGAGGATGTCAGCAAAGAAGCCTACAAAAGCTAATGGTGCGAAGGGGAACAAAGGGACAAGAACAGACATAATGTTCTTGTTCTACTGGTCGGAACCTTACCAGGAAGCGAAAAGTCGATAGCTTCCAGCCAGGAGCAGTTGCCGGACGGCTATCCTTTCTCCAGCACGACGCCCCAGAAAAACTCTCTCACTGTGGTATCGAAAGGCGTTTCATAATGACCTGTATTGAAGAACATTGGATGTTCGGCCAGAAAATGTTCGATCCTGGCCTGATTTTCTGACGGATTCAGCGTGCAGGTGATGTAGACGATGCGTCCGCCGGGACGCAACGCCTCGGCGGATTGGCGGAGAAGCTGGTCCTGAAGGGCGATCAGCGGAGGAATGTCCTTTGACGTACGTTTCCATTTGATGTCGGGTTTTCGTGAGAGCACGCCCAGCCCGGAGCAGGGGACATCCAGGAGAATGGTCGCTGGATTTTCCTGCCACGGCAGCCGAACATCTCCCCTGGCTACTGCAAGCGGGATGCGAGGCAGTCCCAGACGCGCCAACTCCCTGGACAAGCCAAGCACCCTGAACGAATTCGGATCACTTGCGAGGACCTGCTTTTGTCCACGCTCAAGGAGGTAGCAGGTCTTTCCTCCCCGTCCCGCACACACGTCCCAGATCGGCTCCGCCCAGGAACCGGCACCCAACTCCATCAATATCCTCTGGGCTTCCAGACTTTGTCTGGACAAAGCACCAGCCTGGATGTCCGCCGACAGCTCCGGAAATAGACTTCTGGCTGTTTCGCGAGAACAACTGACACTGAAGGGATCAAGCACTTCCAGGTCATCGAACTCAGCCTGTCGATCGCTATATTGGCAGACAAGCTCGTCTCTTCGGGCATGGTGCGGATTGATGCGCAGCCCGAGCGGAGCCGGATGAATCTGGGCCTCGGCGAGTCGTTGCGTGGTCTCCGGACCGTAGGCTTTGTCCCACAGATCGATGATCCAGGCCGGCAAGGAATAGTATGCGCTGAGAAAGGTCCGGTCGTTAGGGGCGCCTTCGTGATAAAATTCCGGCTCGTGCAAAGTCGGCTTGTTTTTGAAGATGTTCGTCATGTAGGCCGTGGCTAGGCGGGTCAGCCCGGAGCCCCATTGTTGACGAACCAGATTTGTCAGCCATGACCTGGTGGCGAATTCCGGGATCCGCTCCAGAAACAGGGTTTCGTAGGTGGCCAGTTCAAAGGCCGTGCGACATAGCGGCGGCAATTTTCCGGGCTTTTGCAGGAAATGCTCCAGGCAAAAGGAGATGCGTCCCTTGTGCCTGAGGTAGCCGTAGCAGAGTTCCGTGGCCAGGTTGGCGTCCTTTGGTGAGACGCGCAGACGGCGGAGTTGAAAATCCAAGGCAAACTGAAGATCGCTGCCCTGCTGCAACGTCTGTTGCAGAGCCTGCATGGCGGCAAATCTGGCTGGAGGAGTACGGGGAGCAGCCATAAGAGCTATGACCTAAGGTCAGGATTTGGCAGGATCAGCCAGAAAACGTTCCAGGGCGGATTCGATATTGGGCAGATCCACCAGCGTGTCCAGGCAGGGACCGAAGGGGCGCTGATTCAAGACTCCGTAGACGGGAATGGGATAGGTGTCCTGGATGCCGCTGGACAGATCACGGTCGCAGGCCACGGCGATGATCAGCTTGGGCTTGTTCTGGACCACGATGCGCCGGGCAATGGTCCCGCCCGTGGCAATGGCGATCTTGATCCCGTATTTTTCGGACAGCCCGAGGAGGCCGTCAATGGGACATTCCCCGCAGCGTTTGCAGTGCTTGATATCGTAGGTCAACCGCCTGGGGCATCTGGAATTCTGGAGGCAGTGAGGCAGAAGCAGAAGAACTTCATGGGGCTGAAATCGCCCTCGTTCCGAGGCGACCAACTCATTGTTCACCTTGATGAAGGAAAGCCGGATATCATCCTTGGGAATGTTGAAAAAACGCCCCAGCAAGGTCATCAAGGGCAGAAACAGCTTGATGGTAATGCCTCGAAATCGCGAGCTGAGCGGAAAGCTTCTGCCGATGAGGATGTTCAGGACAAGACCGATGGACGACCACATGATCATGGAGATCATGGCCAGCAGAACCACCGCGAGCACAATGGGAGCGAAAGCGTGGATATTTTTCAGACCGATGTAGGGAATGACCCAGAGAATGACCAGGAACAGACTCAGAAGGGCTGAAGTGCCCAGTATCAGCCCAATGAACAGGCGCTTTCTGGGGTCAGAGGCTTTTTCGAGCGTCAGGTCATCCCCGGGACCTGATGTATGGGGCGGAGGCGATGGATGCAACGGCATCAAGGCTCCGTAGGTTCACGCAGAGTTTCACATAGATTGTCGCCCAGCGACAACTGCTGCAGATAGCCGCATCGAAACGCCAAGGCATCCATACGCTTGGCATCCGACGGGTGCAGGTACTCGACAAGATAGGTCTTATCCTGGCAGGCGACGGCCAGCATGCCGTCCTGGATCCCGATAAATGAACCCGGCGCATGGGTGCCATCGGGAAGCGGTTCGCCAACCTTGCCGGGATGCACGGCAACCTTGCGGGGCGGTTGCTGGCCTCCGGGCAGATAGAAATACGCTCCAGGCCAGGGATGCATGGCCCGGATGTGATTATGCACCGTGCGAGCCGGCTGGTTCCAGTCGATAAGCCCCTGGTCCTTGGTTAGACGAGACGCATAGCTGGCCAAGGCATGATTTTGTTCCTGGGCGATCAACGTCCCTTTCCGGTGACGGGACAAAGCTTCGCGCAGCAATCGACCACCCAGTTCGGCAAGCTGATCGTGCAGGGTTTGGGCTGTGTCGTTGATGTCGATGCCCATGGCCCGCTGCAGCAGAATGGGTCCCGTATCCATGCCTTTGGCCATGCGCATGATGGTGATGCCTGTGACATGATCCCCGGCCAGCAAGGCCGCCTGAATGGGGGATGCCCCCCGGTAGCGCGGCAGAAGCGAGGCGTGGACGTTCAGGCAGCCATGGCGCGGCAACCTCAAGACGGCTTCGGGAAAAATCAGACCATATGCGGCCACGATGAAAAAATCGGACTGAAAGGCTTCCAGTTCCGCGCGAACCGTATCGTCCTTGAGGGTTGTCGGCTGCAGAATGGGATATCCCTTGGCCAATGCCGCTTCCTTGACCGCAGACGGCTTGCAGACCCGCCCCCGGCCGCAGGGCCGGTCCGGCTGCGTGACCACGGCCTGGACGCGCACGTCCGGATCGGCGGCGAGTTCGTCCAGAATCCGGGCGGCAAAGGGAGGGGTGCCGAAAAAAACGATGTTCAGGTGAGCTTGTCTTTCTTGATCCATTTTTTCAACTTCTGCTCGTACAGGGAGCGTTTCAAACGGCTGATCCGGTCGATGAACAGCACGCCGTTCAGGTGATCGAGTTCATGTTGCAGGCATATGGCCAGCATGCCATCCATCTCCATCTCCACGGACTGTCCCTCGAGATTCAACGCTTGCAGGCGAACCCGCTCCGCCCGCTGCACCTTGGTTCGATAGTTCAGAACGCTCAAACAGCCTTCACTGGAATCGACCTGGCCTTCCGAGGACACAATGCGTGGATTCAAGAAAACAAGCGGCTCTTCCCGCTTATCCGGACCGGAGATGTCGATCACCACCAGCCGGCATGATTCTCCGACCTGCGGCGCGGCCAGCCCGAGCCCTTCTTTGCTGTACATCGTTTCCAGCATGTCCTCGGCCAGTTGGCAGATCTCCGGCGTGACGGTTTCGATTTCCTTCGCCGTCTGGGCAAGGATCGGATTCGGGTAGGTCAGAATGGGACGAATCATGGCCATTTATTTCACCGCTTCACGAACCTTCAGCCCAAGCTCGCGCAACTGCACGTTGGATACGCCCGAGGGAGCCTGGGTCATCAGGCATGAAGCCTTTTGCGTTTTGGGGAAGGCGATGACGTCGCGAATGGATGCGGACTGGGTCATGATCATGATCAGCCGGTCCAGCCCGAACGCAATCCCCGCATGGGGCGGCGCGCCGAACTCCAGGGCCTTGAGCAGGAAGCCGAACTGCCGCCGGGCCTCGTCAGGAGCAATGCCCAGGGCGGCGAACATCTGTTCCTGGATTTCCGCTGAATGGATCCGCACGGATCCCCCGCCGATCTCGTATCCGTTCAAGCAGAGATCATAAGCCTTGGCAAGGGCCTTTCCCGGTTCCTCGACCATCACCCGTTCATGGCCCTCCTGGGGACAGGTGAAGGGATGGTGACGGGCCACCCAGCGCTTGGCCTCGGGATCGTGCTCCAGAAGCGGAAAATCCGTGATCCAGACCGGCTGAAAGACCGTCTCGTCGATCAGCTTGTATCGCTGCGCCAGTTCAAGCCGCAGGTTGCCCAGGGCCGTATTGACCATGTCCGGAGCACCGGCCTGGAAAAAGACGATGTCGCCCTCCCGCAGGCCCAGCGCCTGGATCAGTCCGGCCCGCTCCTCCTCGGAGAGGAATTTGGCGATGGGCGACTGCCACTCGTCCGCCTTGATCTTGATCCAGGCCAAACCCTGGGCGCCGTAGATCTTCACGAATTCCGTCAACTGGTCGATGTCGTTGCGGGACATGCCGCCGCCCTGGGGCAGAACCAGGGCCTTCACCAGTTCGGAGGAAGCGAACAGGCGAAAGTTGGAATTTCGGACAATGCCCGTCACGTCATGCAAGAGCAGCTCGAACCGCATGTCCGGCTTGTCCACGCCGTAATCGCGGATGGCCTGCTCGTGGGTCAGCCGGGGAAAAGGATCCGGCAGTTCATGATCCAATGTCTGCTTGAAGACATGGCGGATCATGCGCTCGGCCAGCTGCATCACCTGCTCCTGGTCCACGAAGGAAAGCTCCAGGTCGATCTGCGTGAACTCGGGCTGACGATCCGCGCGCAGGTCTTCGTCGCGAAAACAGCGCACCACCTGGTAGTAGCGGTCCATGCCCGCGACCATGAACAGCTGCTTGAACAGCTGCGGCGACTGGGGCAGGGCGAAAAAAGAGCCGGGGCTGAAGCGGCTGGGCACCAGAAAATCGCGGGCTCCTTCGGGGGTGCTGCGGGTCAGGATCGGGGTTTCCAGCTCCAGAAAGCCTTCCTGGTTCAGAAAATCCCGGAAAGACTGGGAGGCCTTGTGCCGGATGATCAGGTTCCGGGTGCACTGGGGGCGGCGCAGATCCAGATAGCGGTATTCCAGGCGCATGGACTCGGTAACCTCGACCCGGTCTTCAATGGGGAAGGGAGGCGTCTTGGCGCTGTTCAGGAGTTTCCACTCCTGCACCTCCACCTCGATGTCGCCGGTGGGCAGATTGGGGTTGCGCATGCCTTCCGGACGCATCCGGACAACGCCTTGAATGGCCAGAACATACTCGGACCGCAGGACATGTGCCCGAGCATGGGCGTCGGCATTGATTTCCGGATTGAAAACGATCTGGGTCCGGCCGTGCCGATCCCGCAGATCAATAAAGATCAGCCCACCGTGATCCCTGCGAAACTGGACCCAGCCCATCAGGCAAATCTTCTGGTCCGTATCCGTTGCGCGAAGCTCCGAGCAGTGGTGGGTGCGCTGCCAATCGCCAAGGGGCTCGCTTTCTCGTTGCGGCGACATTACGTTCATGTGCGTCAATCCTTGAGGGAGTTAATTTTGAAGAGAGGAGGACAACCGCTTGCGCAGCTCCAGGGTCAGTTCCGCCTGGGGAATGGAAAACTGATCGCCGCTGGTCATGTCCTTGACCTGCAGTGCGCATTGCGCCACGGACGCATCGTCCAGCATGACGGAGAACCGGGCGTTCAGCTTGTTCGCTGAGCGCATCTGGCTTTTCAGGCTGCGGAATGCATAGGGAAATTCCACTGAAAAATTCGCGGCGCGTAGCACCTGGGCGATTTCCAGGGCCTGTTCCAGAAAGACGTCGCTGTGCATGGTAATGTAGACGTCGATTCCGGGTTCCGACGGATCCGGAGCCAGCATGGCCAGCCGTTCCAGACCGCAGGCGAACCCGATGCCGGGCATGTCCGGCCCGCCCAGTTGCTTGATCAGGCCGTCGTAGCGGCCGCCGCCGGCCACCGAAGCCTGGGCGCCGATGCCTTTGGAAACGACCTCGAAGGTGGTTCCCTGATAATAGTCCAGTCCTCGCACCAGCAACGGATTGAGGTTGACCTTCAGCAGGGACCGGTCCAGGAGGGAAACCACGGCGTCAAAGTGCTTCCGGCATGGTTCGCAGTTGTTCTGCGTGATCACCGGGGCGTTCTTGGCGATTTCCTTGCAACCTGGGACCTTGCAGTCCAGGACGCGCAAGGGGTTGGTGTGCATCCGCCGCTGACAGTCCGCGCACAGGTCGTCCTGTCGGACGTCCTTGAGATACGTATCGAGAGCCATATGAAAAGCCGGACGGCACTGGGGGCATCCCAGGCTGTTCAGCTCGTATTCCAGCCCGGTCAGGCCGATTTCCGAAAGAAAGCGGTGCAGCATGAACAGCATGTCCACATCCGCAAGATGGGAGGCGGAGCCGAGAATCTCGACGTTGATCTGGTGGAACTGGCGCTGGCGGCCCATCTGGGGACGTTCATAGCGGAACATGGACCCCAGGGTGAAAAACTTAAGCACCTCGTCCTTACGCAACAGCTTGTGCTCGATGCAGGCCCGGAGCACCCCGGCGGTGGCCTCGGGACGAAGCGTCAGGGAGCGCCCCTTGCGATCCGGAAAGGAATACATCTCCTTCTGCACCACGTCGGTCTCATCCCCGATCCCGCGCACGAAAAGTTCCGTGTATTCGATAAGCGGCGTGCGCAGCTCCCGGCAGCCGTATCGGGAGAAAACATCGCGGGCGGTGTTTTCAATGGCAGTGAACTGATCGCTTTTCGGCGGAAAAAGGTCGTAAAAACCTTTTCCGCTCTGAATCGTCGTCATGCAAAAATGTCCTTCATGAAAAGGGGTTTGATACCGGTACGGAAGGGCTGCCGTCAACGCATATGAAGTATGCGCCGGGATCGGCATCATGAGGTGCTCGCAAAATGTGATATCGCCTAAAGAGAAATTGAGTTATCTAACGCAATCAACATGCACTGTCAAAAAAAATGGATTGACATGTCTGTTGCCGACAATCAGGATTTTGGTATTCTGGATAGAGCACACAGTCGGCAAAATGAAAAGATTTGGGGTAACTATTCAGCACCCTATTGCCATGCGAAGTTTGACATCGCCGTCGGGATCGGGATCGGTATCGAGATCGGAAGCGAAGCCATGTAAATTGCTCCTAAACGTTTTCAAAACCGATTCCGCCTCCGACCCCGATTGCCGGACCAGATCGCACAATTTGTGTCGAGCGCCATACATCGTGTAACTACTCGACACATACTCTGTGGTCACTCGCCAGAGCTGGATTCCGGCTTTCGCCGGAATGACGTGTCATACCACGTCCTTTCCAAGTTAAGTCATACCGGCAAAGGTCGGTATCCTGTCCGTTTTCTCGGATGAGCTGAGTCGTTACATATCGTTAACGATTACACTCCAACCGGCTTCATCTTCAAAGGAGCGTCCTGCAAATGACCAGACGAGCCATGAGCTTTGTTGGCTATCACAATTCAGGCAAAACAACGCTGGTGGCCAAGGTCGCCGAACATTTACGCGCCAAGGGGCACCGCGTGGGCATCATCAAGAGCAGCCGGCACGGATTCGATCTTGGCGCTACGGATACCGGCAAACTTGCAGGCACGGGGTGTCCGGTGGCGGCAGTCAATCCGGAGCAGACCATGATCGTCCTGCCCAAATCCATGCCGATCATGTCCATCTGGGCGCTTATGGAAGCGGACATCCTGTTGGTGGAGGGCGGAAAATCACTGGATTTTCTGCCGCGAATCCTGTTGCCCCGCATTCCGGATGCGGGCGAGGAGCCCAAGGCCCCCCCTCGAGATAGCCTTGATGCCTTGAATAACGGACTGGCTCTCGCCAGTTGGGGCCGAGAAGGAATCCCCGGACTTCCGGTGCTTTCAGAGATCGAGGAAGTTGCCGAACTGGTCCTCCAGAGCGGATTTCTCCTGCCCGTCTTGAATTGCGGGGCCTGCGGACGGGAGGACTGCGGCTCGCTTGCCCGGGACATCGTGGCCGGCAGAGCCGATCCGGAGGAATGCCGGGCCGTGCAGGATTCCTTTTCCATTACCGTCAACAATGTTCCCCTGGCCATGAACCCGTTTGTGGCCACCATCATGGCTTCAACCATCAGGGGCATGCTCTGCCAGTTGAAGGGCTACGCCCCAGGAACCATCGACATTCACCTGGAGGAATCGTGAAGGAATCATTTTTCCAGGTCGTCTCCGTCGCCGAGTTCATCGAACTGCTGACAACGTTTCCCAAGGCGGCCGTCCAGGAGCGGGTACTTTCCGAGGCATTCGGCATGGCCCTGGCCGAAACCGTCACGGCCGGGGACGATCTGCCCCAGGCGAATCGATCCAGCGTTGACGGGTATGCGGTCCGGGCCGCCGACACCTTTGGCGCCTCCGAATCCAATCCGGCGTATCTGGACTTGGCCTTTGCCGTGGAGATCCAGAACCCGACGGACACTCCCCTGGTCCCGGGCTACTGCGCGAAAATCACCACGGGCGGATGCCTTCCTCAGGGAGCAAACGCCGTGGTCATGGTCGAACAGACCATGGAACTCGGCTCCGATACCATCGAGATCCGCAAGTCCTTGTCGCCTTGGGACAACGTCATGCTCCGCGGCGAGGACGTGCAGGCCGGAGAAATCGTCCTTGCGCCCGGAACCCGGCTCGACGGCGCCAGGATCGGCCTTTTGGCGGCTCTTGGTATTTCACGGGTCCGCGTCCACCGTCCAGTCACCCTGGGCATCATCTCCACCGGCGACGAGGTGGTGGGGATTGACGAACCGGTTCGACCGGGCCTGGTGCGCGACGTCAACTCCCATACCCTCTCTGCATTGGCGGTCGCCGCGGGAGCCAAGGCCCTGCGACTCGGCCTGGTTGAAGACAATCTGAAGGCTCTCATCGTCGCGCTGCAACGCGGCCTGGAAGACTGCGACGTGGTGATCATCTCCGGCGGCAGCTCCGTGGGCACGCGGGATCATACCCTTGAGGCGATGCAAAGCATTCCGGACAGCCGCATCCTGGCGCATGGGATCGCCATGAGCCCAGGCAAGCCAACGATCCTGGCCGCCGCGGGCCACAAGGCGGTGCTGGGGCTGCCCGGCCAGGTCGCCAGTGCCCAGGTGGTCATGCAGGTGCTGGTCATGCCCTTTCTGGCTCACCTTGGCGGACATGAACATCCCTTCGACATGGGGCCGACGGAGCGCATTCCGGCCACCCTGACCCGCAACGTCGCTTCCCGCCAGGGTCGCACCGACTTTATTCGCGTGACCCTGGAACAGGATGCTCAAAACCAGCTGAGGGCCACGCCGGTCCTGGGCAAGTCCGGGCTGCTGAAAACCCTGCTCCAGGCCCACGGACTCATGGAAATCCCCGAAAACCAGGAAGGCATGACCGCTGGAAGCCAAGTCATGATCCGCCCCCTGATTTGAATCGGTATCGGAGTCGATATCGGTATCGGAATAATAACGATTGAGTTCACCCGGCGGATGATCATTCACCTGCACTGGAATCCGGCTTTCGCCGGAATGACTTATCTAAGCAAGCTGTATTTACATCAGTCATACCGGCGAATGCCGGTATCCAGACCTTTTTGCTGAATAGTTACTCGAAATCAAGCATACGAATATTGATCCACAACTTTTTCAAAAACTGATTCGATCCCGATTCCGATTCCGACTCCGACCCCGTTAGCCGGAGGCTGATCACACAAACTGTTCTGGGTAGATCCCTTTACTTATGAGTCCCAAAAAAAAGGGCGGATCAAGTGATCCGCCCAAATGAATGGAGAAGCTGAAAGCTTCCTCAGCTTTCTATGGATATGCGTTTTGTCTTGGCCTTCTCGCCCTTGGGCAAGGTGATCTTGAGGACGCCGTTCTTGAATTTTGCCGATACCTTGTCTGCCTCAATATCAGTGGGTATGGGGATTGAACGGCTGAAGCAGCCATAGGAGCATTCCTTGTGGACGGAGTTCTCCTTTTTTTCCTCATGTTCCGACTTTTTTTCGCCCCGTACGATCAGATAGTTGTTCTCAACCTGAAGATCCACATCTTCCGGCGCTATTCCGGGCAGTTCCACATTGACCAGTACCGCTTCGTCTGTTTCGGAAACATCCATGGCCGGCATGATGTTCCCGAACGACGAACCTGGGGTCATGGACGACATGAAAAACGGTTCCATCATGCTGAAAATGTCTGATCGGCGTGAACCCTCACCCTGCCTCCTTGAGCGCAAAGCGGGAAAGTAACGTTCCAACATGAAACACCTCCTGCAATCAGTATCCTCTATCTCTTGCGAGTTTTTGATCTATTCCGCCTCAACCTGAATCTTGCGCGGCAGCGCCTTTTCGGCTTTTGGCAGATGCAGCTCCAACACGCCGTTTTTCAGGGTCGCCTTGATCTTTTCCCGATCAACGATATGCGAAAGCGTGAATGCCCTGGTGTATTCCACATTGCCGAACTCGACATGGATGCGGTTCTCGTTGGTCACGCCCTGGTAGGTGGATTTGCCGCCAATGCGGAGTTCGTCATCGGAAAGATCGATGATCAATTCTTCCTTGCTCACGCCTGGAAGATCGACGTAAATGAAAAACCCTTCACCGGTTTCCAGAATGTCGGTGGCCGGCTTCATCCTGGGCAGCCCTTTGGACTCGCTTTGTACGATTTCCTTGTTCATGTTGCTCCTCCTGATGCCTACTGCAGGTCGATGGAAATTTTGCGGGGTTTTGTTTCCTCGGACTTGGGCAACCGGATCTCCAGCAGACCGTCCTTGGCAATGGCCTTGACCTGGTCGACATTGATGGGCGCATTGACGTTCACCACCCGCTGAAAATTCCCGGTTGGCCGTTCCTGACGGAAATACTTTCCTTTCTCGATCTTGCGTTCTCCCTTGATCACCAGGGTCGAATCGGTAAAAGTCAGGTCGATGTCCTCGATGTTCACGCCGGGAATCTCGCAGCGCACATAGATGGCATCGGCATCCTCGCTGATGTTCAGCGGAGGATAGGCAACCTTGCGTTGACTGATGTTCAACGGCCCCCAAAGTTCGTTAAAAACCCTGTCGAAGTTGTCCATGCCGCCGTAAAAAGGACTCGTGTCAATTACCATATCCTTTTCCTCCTTAATTAGATAATGTGCCATGGTTTCCACCAGTTAAACACCAATAATTATCAGTCAAGATTTCATCCATGAAAAAATTGCATCATGTTCTTCCGCATACATCAGTCCTAAAACATTGACGAATCACTATCCACAATTTCATAATCCCATGATGGATCTTCAGAAACATGGCGGCAACATCTGGCGCCTAAGCCGTGAAATGAACTGCGGCCCACGTGACATTCTCGATTTCTCGGCCAGCATGAATCCCTTTGGCCCACCGGAATGGCTTTGCGCTCTCATCCGGGACAATATTGCGACATTGGCTCACTATCCTGATCCGGACTGCCACGATCTGCTTCAGGCCGCATCCAAACGTTACGACGTGCCTGCGCGGGAACTGATCGCTGACAACGGCACCGCCGAGATCCTTTTCCGCCTGCCTCCGTTGCTGGGGCCGAAACGGGCAGTCATTCCCGGTCCGGCCTACGCAGACTACCGGAAGGCCTGCGCGGCTCACGGCATCAGTGTCGAGCACATGCTCCTTGACCCAGACAATGGCTTTACCCTGGACTGGGAAGAGCTGAAGAACAAGTTGCGCCAGCCCGCCCTGGTGTTCCTGGGCCAGCCCAACAACCCCACGGGCCGCACCTTCCGCGCCGAAACCCTGCGCCGCGTGGCCCGGTCCCATCCCCGAAGCTGGTTCATCATCGACGAAGCCTTTGCAGATTTCATACCCGACCTGGACCGCCTGACCCGGGACCGTCCGGACAACGTCATCGTCCTGCTCTCCCTGACCAAATTCTACTCCATTCCCGGACTGCGCATCGGTCTGGCTGCCATGGACTCCCAACTTTGCCGGCGTTACATGGCGCAGGCTCCGTCCTGGTCCGTGAACACCCTGGCCCAGCTTGCCGGAGCAGCATGCCTGTACGATGCCGACTTTGCGCGGCGAAGTCGTGAGCGGATCAGCGAGGAACGAGGGAACCTGGCTCTGGCTCTGGCTCGGCTGCCGAACCTGCGAGTCTATCCATCCGCTGCCAATTTTGTGCTCTGCCGCACCGCCCACTCTCGTCTCAGTGCCCGCCGGCTGGCGGAAAAACTGCTGACCCGACGCATGTCCATCCGGGTGTGCGCCAATTTTCCAGGTCTGGACGAGACCTTTTTCCGGGTGGCCGTGCGCCTGCCCGAAGAGAATCAGCGGCTTTGCGAGGCATTGTCGGAAACATTGCGCGGAGGCAGCCCCGCCCGTTCCAGAAAGCGGCGAACGCCTGCCCTGATGTTCCAGGGCACCAGCTCGGACGCAGGAAAAAGCCTGCTTGCCGCGGCCATGTGCAGGATTCTGCGCCAGGACGGTTTTTCACCGGCGCCCTTCAAGGCCCAGAACATGGCCTTGAATTCCGGCGTCACGCCGGACGGAGGGGAAATCGGCCGGGCCCAGATGCTCCAGGCCCAGGCCAGCGGCCTGGAGGCGGATCGGCGGATGAACCCGGTACTGCTCAAGCCCAACTCCGAGACCGGCTCCCAGGTCATTGTTCTTGGCCGTCCGCAGGGCAACATGAGCGTGTCGGACTACATCCGGGCCAAGGAGAAGCTGCGCGGCGTCGTCCATGAGGCCTATGACGCCCTGGCCGCGGAGCATGACGTGATGGTTCTCGAAGGCGCGGGCAGCCCGGCGGAGATCAACCTGAAGCGCCACGATCTTGTAAACATGACCATGGCCCGTCACACCGAGGCCGCGGTCTATATCGTCGGCGACATCGACCGGGGCGGCGTTTTCGCAGCCCTGAGCGGGACCATGGACACACTGGAGGGATGGGAGCGGGAACTGGTCCGCGGCCTGGTGATCAACAAGTTTCGCGGGCAGCGCTCCCTACTCGATCCGGCCCTGGAGTGGGTCGCCCGCCGCACGGGCCGGCCCATGATCGGGGTCGTGCCGTATCTTGCGGACCTGGGGCTGCCCGAGGAGGACTCCGTGGGGTTCAAGCAGGGCCGTTTTTTTAACTCCGGTCTTCCGCGCAGGGAAGAAAACGGAGCCGCAAGCAGTGCGTTGCTGGACGTTGCCTGTCTGGATCTGCCTCACATCTCCAACTTTACCGATCTTGATCCCTTGGCAGCGGAACCCACGGTTTCCCTGCGCCTGGTCCGCACAGCGAACGAACTGGGAAGGCCGGACCTGCTCATTCTGCCCGGCACAAAAAATGTCATGGCAGACATGAACTTTCTGCGTGAACGTGGCCTCGTCGCGGCCATCTTGGATTTGGCAGCAACCGCGCAAGCGCAGCTTGTCGGTATCTGCGGCGGCTTTCAGATGCTCGGCGAAGTGATTCATGATCCCCAGGGGCTTGAGTCCTCGACCATGCATTCCGTTCCCGGACTGGGGCTGCTTGCCATGACCACCAGCCTCGAGCCGGACAAGACCTTGTGCCGGACAACTGCGCGGCACCTCCCCTCCGGACTTGAAGTTGCGGGGTACGAGATCCATCACGGTCAATCCGCGGTCCGGCAGTCCGAGCAGGAGAACAATCTGATTCCCGTCCTCCGAAGCCTGGAAGGTCAGGACATCGGCTTCTGCCGACGCGACAAGCCTGTCTGGGGCTCATATTTGCACGGCATTTTCGACAACACGTCCTTCCGCCACTGGCTCCTGAACAACATGCTGACCGCCAAGGGGGAAGATCCCCTGTGCGGTGGCCAGGTCTGGGACCTGGAGCCTGCCCTGGACCGGTTGGCGGACCATGTCCGGCAGCACCTGGATATCGATCGAATCTATCAAACCCTGGGAGTGCGTTGATGGAAAATCACCTGTTGCTGGCTTTTGCCCTGACCACCTTTGCCGGACTGTCCACCGGTTTCGGCAGCTTTCTGGCCATTTTCGTCCGTCGGGAAAACAAGATGTTCCTGGCCGCGGCTCTGGGTTTTTCCGCCGGAGTGATGATCTACATCTCCTTTGTGGAAATGCTTCCGGAGGCCCTGGAGCTGCTTGAACCGGTCCACGGCGAGCATGCTGCGGCCTGGCTCATGGCCGCGGCCTTTTTTGGCGGGATTTTTTTCATCGGCATTATCGACCGCCTGGTTCCGGAACATGAAAACCCCCACCAGGTCCGTTCCATCAGCGAAATGGAGCCCAAAATCGCGAACCGCAAGCTGCACCGCATGGGCATCTTCGCGGCTTTGGCCATTGCCATCCATAATTTCCCGGAAGGCATGGTCACGTTTTTCGCGACGCTGCACGACCCCACCCTGGGCGTGGCCATTGCCATTGCCGTGGCCCTGCACAACATCCCCGAAGGCATTGCGGTGGCCGTTCCCATCTACTATGCCACGGGCAGCCGTCTCAAAGCCTTCTGGCTTTCCCTGCTTTCCGGCCTCGCCGAACCTCTTGGGGCAGTGATCGGCTACCTGATTCTGCGCCCCTTCTTCTCGGATACAGTTTTCGGCTTAATTTTCGCCGGAGTCGCCGGAATCATGGTCTTCATCTCCATCGACGAACTTTTTCCCGCTGCCAAGGAGTACGACCAGGGTCACGTTCCTGTCTACGCCCTGATCGCCGGCATGATGGTCATGGCGTTGAGTTTGCTGCTGTTGATGTGAGGCACGGGCGGAGCAGTGATAGTGTGGAAAGGAGAAGTTTGCCATTGTTTCCGTTTTCCCGGTGGGCACGATTGAATCAACCAATTTCCATACAGCGACCGTAATACATCCAGTAATGGCTTGATCGGTCTCCACATCACCAAGGATTTTCATGATCGAAGACCACACGGCTGAATACTTCATGCGCAAGGCGATCGCCCTTTCCCTGACAAGTGTAAAGCAAGGCGGCGGGCCTTTTGGGGCCATTGTTGTCAAGGGAGGGAAGGTTATTGCCGAAGCTTCAAACAGCGTCACGCGCGACAACGACCCCACAGCCCACGCCGAGGTCAACGCCATCCGGCAGGCCTGTCGTGAATTGAACACGTTTGACCTGTCAGGATGTATGATATTCACCACTTGTGAACCTTGCCCAATGTGCCTGGGTGCGATTTATTGGGCTCGCCTGGATTGTGTCTACTTTGGAAACAACAAGGAAGATGCCGCTGACATCGGATTCGATGATGCCTTCATATACCAGGAACTGGATACCCCTCTTGAAAAACGAAAATTGCCGATGATCCGGCTTTTGCCTCAAGAAGCCAGGGAAGCTTTCAAGGATTGGGAGTTGAAGGAAGACAAGGTCATGTACTGACACCGGTCTTTTAATTACTCTACCTCATTTGAAGAGAATTCGGTTAATATCCGTCTTATATTAGCAGCAAAAAACTCATAAAGGCAAAATCGCTGCTAGAGTGCTAACCTTTTTGCCAAAATAAAGCCAAAAGCTGTTCAGCGCAGGGCGCCTTTGCGTGAGAAGATGTTTTTGGTTAGGGCGTGGCCGCGTTTGATCCAAAATTTAAGTGAAGACCAGCGGCGGCTTCATCTCATCTAGGCGAGCCCGGCCATGCAAATGTACTTCAGCGTGGTGTAATCATCGAGTCCATAGTGTGAGCCTTCCCGGCCGAAACCACTTTCCTTGATTCCTCCGAAGGGCGCCTCACAGGTGGACATCAGGCTTTCATTGACTCCCACGAGACCGTATTCCAGAGCTTCGGAAACCCGCCAGGCTCGGCCCAGGTCGCGGGTGTAGACATATCCAGCAAGCCCGAATTCTGTGGCATTGGCCATGGCAATGGCTTCCTGTTCGGTGTGAAAGCGATACACCGGGGCGAGGGGACCGAAGGTCTCTTCCGTGCTCACAAGCATTTCGGTGGTGGCATCCGCGATGACCGTGGGCTCGAAATAATTCCCTCCCAAGGCATGCCGTCGGCCTCCCGTGACAAGGCGACCGCCTTTGGCCTGGGCATCCGCAATCTGGGTTTCCATGTGCAACACGGCCTTCTCATCGATCAGCGGCCCCTGGCTCACGCCTTCCTCCAGTCCGTCCCCAACCTTCAATCGGCCCACCTCTGCCGTGAATTTCTCCAGAAAGGCATCGTACACGCCGTCCTGGACCAGAAACCGGTTTGTGCAGACGCAGGTCTGTCCCGTGTTGCGATACTTGCTGCCCACCGCACCAGCCACGGCCAGGTCCAGATCCGCATCCTCAAAGACGATGAACGGCGCATTGCCACCCAACTCCAGGGAAACCTTCTTCACCGTTGCGGCGCACTGCTTGAGCAGTTCCTTGCCCACTTTTGTTGAGCCGGTGAAACTGAGCTTGCGGACCACCGGGCTTTGCGTCAGTTCCGCGCCAATTTCCCGGGATGAACCGGTCAGCACGTTGAAAATGCCCTTGGGGAAGCCCGCCTGATCGGCCAGTTCCGCCAGGGCCAGGGCCGAGAATGGGGTCTGGCTGGCCGGCTTGACGACCACCGGGCATCCTACGGCAAAGGCCGGGCCAGCCTTGCGGCAGATCATGGCCGTAGGAAAATTCCAGGGAGTGATGATCCCGACCACGCCCACCGGCTCCCGGGTGACCAAGATGCGCTTGTCCCTCCAGGGGGCGGGAATGATGCTTCCGTAGGCCCGCCGCCCTTCCTCGGCAAACCAGCGCAGAAAGCTCGCGCCGAATCCGATTTCCGCTCTGGCCTCGGCCAGAGGCTTGCCCTGCTCCAGGGTCATCAGGCGGGCCAGTTCCTCGCGCTCGGCCAGCATCAGATCGTGCAGGCGCAGGAGCAGCTCACCGCGCTCTAACGCGGTCATGGCCCGCCAAGCTGGCCAAGCTCGGGCAGCGGCATCAATGGCCCGAGCCGTCTCACTTCGGCCGCAGTTGGGTACAACACCAATCACTTCGGACGCGGCCGGGTTGATCACATCCAGGGTCTGTCCGGAATCGGCACTGATCCAATGACCCGCCACAAGGCAGGCATTTCGGGACAATATTCTCTTTGCAAGGCTCATCAGATTTCCCTCCATGACGAGGATTGAATGTCACCGCAACGTCGATGCGCCATCAGCAATGCTCCTTGCAGGTGCGTATGATCCGGCGGGCAAGGATGACTGTAGCATCATACATTGGCAGGGAGGAAGCAACAGGGACCAGACTTAATTTCGTACATGCGACAACCACGGCCTGCGCATCTTTACTTTTCAAACTGATCATGGCCACGTTCAGCACGGGGGCTGCCTAGTCCATAAGCCCGGGATTCGTAGACGCGACTCCCTTGCCCCCTCCCCCGACTCCGATGGACAGGGTGCTAGAGAAGTTTCTTCATTGCTCCTTTCCGCTGCGCTGTGGGGTGTTTCATATTGAGTTGGGCACATCCAATACGGCATACAGGCGCTGAAATTCACGCTCCACCCGCGGACCCAAAGCTCGGCAAGCTTCCACGTCTCCCCCGGTCGATCCGTACAACCAGACAAAGACAAGCCAAAATCCTGCCATTAGAGGGCCATTGGCAATGGGGTGAAGGACAAAAAAAACGGGGCGACGGTTCAACCCGCCGCCCCGTGCTGTTTTTGAGCCGGTTTGATGCTGGCTATGCGCTCTCGTACAACCGGGTGAAGATGAATTCCCGGTGCCCGAGGGCCTCGGCGGCGGTCAGGCGGCCGTTGGCCGTGCGCATGGTCATGTCCATGAGCATGTCTCCGGCCTGATCAAGGTTGATCTCCCGGCGCACCAGGCCGGACACGTCCACGTCGAAATGCTCGCTCATGGTCCGCAGGGTCCGGGGGTTGGCGCAGAGCTTGATCACCGGGAGGATGGGGTTGCCGATGATGTTGCCCTGGCCCGTGGGGAAGTGATGGACCACGAAGCCGGCGGCGGCGCACAGGGTGACCATTTCCGCGGCGGCGGAGGAGGAGTCCATGAACCACAGGCCCGGACCGGTGGGCGTTTCGGCCTTGTCCAGGCAGCCGACCACGGGGGCCTTTGTCCCGATCTTCTGGATGTTGCCCAGGGCCTTTTCCTCGATGGTGGTCAGGCCGCCCTCGATATTGCCCTTGGTGGGCTGGGAGTCGGACAGGTCGCTGGTCTTGTGGTCGTCCACCACCTTGGCGTAGCGGTCGAAGAAGAACTGGAACTGCTTGCGCACTTCGTCGTTGACGCAACGTTCCAGCACCAGATGCTCGCCGCCGGTCAGCTCCGTGGTTTCGCCGAAGAGCAGGGTCGCGCCCTGTTCGTAGAGCTTGTCGTAGGCGTTGCCCACGGTGGGATTGGTGGCAATGCCGGAAGTCGTGTCGGACTCGCCGCACTTTGTGGAGATCCACAGTTCCTTCACGTCGCACTCGGTGCGCTGAATTTCACTGGCCCACTGCACGTATTCCATGGCCTTGCGGGACGCGGCGCAGATGGTGTTGAAGTCGCCGTTCTGCTCGATGGCGAATCCGGTCACGGGCTTGCCGGTCTTTTTGATGCCTTCCACGACCCGGTTCGTCCACTGGGGCTCGATGCCGATAACCACCACCGCGGCCACGTTGGGGTTGGAACCTGTGCCGATCAGGGTCCGGAAATGCAGATCCAGGTCCTCGCCGAACTGCAATCTGCCGTAGGCGTGGGGCAGGGCGAAGGCGCCCTTGACGTTGTTGCCCACGGCCTCGCAGGCCGCGTTGGACAGGTCGTCCAGGGGCAGGATGATCACATGGTTGCGCACGCCCACCCGGCCGTTTTCACGACGATATCCGAGAAACTTTGTCTGCATGACTTACCACCTTTTGGTTTTGACGTTGTGAACGTGGAGATGCTCGCCTTTCTTGATGGGCGCGACGACTTTCCCGATGTCCGTGTTGTACTTGATGACCGTGTCGCCCGCGGCGAAATCCTTCAGGGCCAGCTTGTGGCCGATGGGAATATCATTGAGGACCGTTGTCTTGATGGTCTGGTCTTCCTTCATCACCCAGCCGGTAAGTTCCTGACCGGCCTTCACTCCCTCCACCACCACGACGCCCACGCCGTCCGCGGATTCGTGCACAAGAAAATCGATAGCCATGCTGGCCTCCTTCAAGTGGTTGAAACGTAATTACCGCGAGCAGGGTCCGCACCCTGCTCCCTTGCCGGCCACCCGGCTCAATCCTTCTCCATCAGGTTCCAAACAACTACTCGGCAAAGCCAAAGAAAGACCTGGATCACGTCAACAAGTCGGCCTTCGCCGGTATGTCCCACGCGGCAAGGCTTGCTTCGATTCGTCTTTCCGGCGAAAGCCGCTATCCGGTGCCGGTGCATGCCCATGCACCGAATGTGCTGAGTAGTCAGGGTTCCAACGCTTCACCTTCAGGGCGAAGCCGCGTCGCTTCGCGACGCCCTTGGTCAATGCCCGGGCCCAGGACTTGACCAAGGAAATTTGTAACTACTCAGCTGTGTTCCGGATTGTCTCGATTTTGCGGCCTCGCAACTCCTTCGCCGGCTTCCTAACATCGAACCATTGCTCGAATAAACATCACTCGGCGCTTCGGGCGTCCGGCAATGGTTCGATGAACGAGTCCTGGCTCAGTCAAACAAGCGATGCCGCAAAATCGAGACAATCCGGAACACTCCAGTCTTATCCTGAAAGTGCTGAATAGTTACGGAAATTTTAACTGTCCCGCGTATGCAGACTGACCGTTGAGAAACGCATCTCGACCAGGTCGGCCATCAACAGGTTGCCGCGCAACGCCGAGGGAATCCCAAGCAGGATATGAATCAGTTCCGTGGCTTGCAGGGACGCGGCCAGGGCCACCGTGGAGCAGGGATTGCCCTGAAGCTGCTCCGCGGAGGGCACTGTTCCGTTGCCCATGAATTCACCCAGTCCCGGCTCCCCGGGCCACGTGCTGCCCACCAGCACGTTCCAGCCGGACACCGCCGCGGATACCAGGGGAATCCCGGCCTGAGCCGCCATGGCCTGCAGACCGGAACGATGTAACGCCCCTCCCAGGCAGTCGGCCACGGCCTGCGCACCATACAGCCGGTCCAGGCTCACTTCCTCGGCCACGGCCTGAACCTCGACCAGGGGGTTGACCTCTCCGGCCCGGGCCTGGGCCGCCTGAGCCTTGAACCGGCCCATGGTCCGCGTGGTGGCCAAAAGCTGACGATTGGCGTTGCTTGGTTCAAAGACGTCCGGATCGATGGCCGTGATCCGGCCCACTCCACTCCTGACAAGGGATTCCAGAACATGACCGCCCAGTCCGCCGCACCCAACCAAGGCCACGTGCGCCCGGACCAAGGCGGCCTGATCCGAAGGACTCAGGCATTGACCGTTGCGCTGGTAGCGCTGGGGCATTTCCCCCTGCTCCAGAGCGAGCAGCACTTCCTGGCGGATCGTCCGCCCGGAAGCCCGGGCCCGCTCCAGAATTGCGCTGTCCGTGAGCTGGTTCTGCTTGTCGGCCTGCGTCACTGTTTTTCACTCCCCACTGCCGTGGACCGATAAAAAAAGGTGGTGTTGGCGTTGGGCACCACGGCAATGCGCGGAAAACGGCCCTCCGGGTACATTGCCAGCCAGCCGTCCAGCGTGGCTTGCGCCTCGCCTTTGGTCAGGTGACACTTGGCCAATGTCGGGGCGTCCATCTCCGAATCCACCACCACGGTGAAACGGCTCAGGGTGCGGCTGAACAAGAACGCCTTGTGCGCGCCCATCCGGAACCCCTGTTCCGCGAACTCGCGCATCTGGTCTTCCGGGCAGGAAAATTGGCAGACATATTGTTCGTAACACGAATCACCAACACCTTGACTGCAGGCGGCCAGAAGCAGAATCCTCCCGCCTTCCTCCGCGCACTGGGAAGCCATGTTCAGCCCCTTCTGGGCCTGATACAGACAGATATCCTTGGGATCCCCGCCGCAGGAGGCAATGACGATCTCAAAGGGCCGATCCAGGGGCAGGCCGTAAACCTGTTCCGTGACCGCGGCTCCAACCCGCAGCGCGGCCTCGGGCTCGCCCACGAACAGACCCACGGCCTGCTTGGCCGGGTTCAGGCAGACGTTCACGGCCAGGTCGATCCCGATCATCCGCCCGGCCTCGTTCAGGTCCAGCCGGGTAGGGTTGTCCGCGATGTTCCCGACCCGGGACGCGGGATCGGCCATCAGGGAGTGGTTGCGCTCGATCATGGCCTTGGAGGCGCAACCGATGGTGATGCCCTTGGAGCCGCCGGTCATGCCCTGGAACTGGTGCGGATCGACCATGCCCACCACGATCTTCAGGTCTGCCTCGCCCACGGCCGCATTGATCTCCACCGGCGTTCCCCGGGACGTGGTTCCGAAGGAGGTCATGGGCGAAGTCAATGCGTCATGGGCCACCACGGCGCAGCCGTGCAGCTCCTCCGGCAGGATGCGGGCCATCTGGGCCGCGTCCGGTGCCGGATGCAGCCCTCCGCCTACCACTATGGACACGTTCTCCGGGCTCAGCTTCGGCCAGGACCGGAAAATGCGCTTGAGCAAGACCGGAAGCAGCCGCTTCAACGGTGCGGGCCGAGTCTCATCCGGAACGGCGATGGCCACCTTGGCCGGCATGGGCCGCTGTTCCAGGGGCAGGGCGTCCAAGGGAGCGTCCAGGGCCGTATGCAGGGCCACCGGAAGATCGCCGACCACCGGCAGGCTCCGGGGCGTCATCACCACCACCTCGGCCTGGTCAGGCAGCCGAAGCGTTCTGGTTCCTTTTCCGTACTTGAGCTGAATGTCCATGATCTCATCCGCCGCAAATATATGGACAAAGCGATATGGAGGCCTTGTCCGGAAGTCTGGTCTGCAGTGTGGCCATATGACCATTGACAAAGGCGAACATCACCTGATCCTCGCGCAGCCCCAGTCCGCGGATCAGCTCCGCCAGGGTGCAGCCCTCAGGTATCGGAAACGCTTCCGGATTCGCCGGGGCATGCTCCGCCAGAATCGACTCCAGCCGCACCCTGACCGTCAACTCCGCCTTCCCAGATTGCCCTGCTCCCTGTTCATTATAGCCCGTCATTCCCTGACCTGCCTTCAAGCCTCTGTCCTCTGCCTGCTGCCTTCCGCCAGCCAATCCAAATGCAGCCTGTACAACGCCCCTTTGCCCGGAACACCGCTCTCATCCCAGCCCATCATGGCATAGTACATGTCCAGGGCCTGCTGAAAGGATTCAGGATCGATGGTTTGTCCCTTGAGCACCCCTTCGGGCAGCGGTTCGAACAATCTTCGGAAAAGCTTATCGTCCTTGCTGGACATGCCCTCGCGAACGTTGAACATCCGGCCCAGGACAATGGAACGCTCTCCGGCCAGAAGCAGCTCATGCAGGCTTGTCGACCATCCGGTGATCGCCTCCACTGCCGCGCAGAGCTTGTCGTAGGTCATGGAGAACAATGGGGCGACCACGAAGTTGCACAGACCAAGCGTGTTGTTCATGGCCCAGGTCTTTTCTCCGGCAATGAAGTAACGAACCTTGTCCGGCCCGTTGTCCAGTGCCTGGGGCGCGACGAAGATGCCCAGCGGGTTGATCAGCTTCACTCCCTCGCCCTGAAAGGGCACCTCGTGAGGAGCCTCGACATGGTCCGCGCCAGTGGGGGAAAGGGCAAATCCCAACCCGACGCCGGTCTTGCCCCGTGGGTCATGAAAAGCCGGTTCCTGCCCCTTGACGTGAAATGCATATTCCTCCGCTCCATTGCCGATGCGCTGGGCCGCGCGCTTCACGCCTTCGGCCAAAATATCGCCAATGCCGTCGCGTGCCGCGATTTTCTCCACCAGCTCCAACATGCCTTGGCCATCGCCAAAAGTGATCGCCCGGCCGCCAATCTCTTCGGAGGAGAGAATGCCCTTTTCCACAAGTTCCATGGCAAAGGCCACCACCGCGCCCGTGCCGACGGTGTCCAGCCCAAGGGCGTTGCAGCGTTCATGGCCCTTGGAAACCGCGTCCAGGTCTCCCACGCCGCACATGGAGCCCAGAGCGGCAAGCGTTTCATATTCCGGCCCTCCGTAGCGCCTTTCCTGGGTGTTGTTCACCCTGCGCTTGCAGGCCACGGAACATTTGTAGCAGGTATGCGTGCCGTCCTGGACCTTTTCGTAGCCGTCCCAACCCAGTTTCGGCGCGTCCTCGAACTGGCAGTCCTTCCAGTTGCGGGTGGGCAGAATGCCGGAATTCTGCTGGGCCATGAGGTGCTGAACCGTACCGAACTTGCGCATGTTCACCGAGGGCATGTGCTCGCCGATGCGCGCCCGATGCCACTTGTTCAGCTCCTTGAGTGCCGCCGGATCTGCATATGTAACGCTTTCCGCATTCCCGCGGGCCACAATGGCCTTCAGATTCTTGGAACCCATCACCGCGCCCATGCCGCAACGGCCATTGGCATGGGCCAGCTCGTTGATCACGCAGGCCAGACGGACCATTTTTTCGCCTGCCGGCCCGATGGAAGCGATGCGGACCTTTTTGTCGCCCAACTCCTCGCGGATGGCGTCCAGGGCCGGGGCATTTTCCAGACCCCAAATCCCGGCGGCGTCGCGCAGTTCCACCTGTCCCTTGTTGATCCACAGATAGACCGGCTTGGGGGCCTTGCCGGTGAAGACCACGGCGTCGAATCCTGCATGCTTCAGCTCTGGTCCGAAATATCCCGCGGCCTCGGATTCCCCGAATCCATGAGTCAGCGGATTCATGGCCGCCACGGTGTAGCGGTTGAAACCCGACAGCCCCGAGCCGCAGAGTACCGATGCGGCGAAAACCAGGACGTTGTCCGGCCCCAGGGGATCGGCCTTGGTCGGAATGTGCTTGAGCATGTACCAGGAGGCCAGGGCCCCGCCGCCCCAGTAGGTGCGGTACCAGGCCTCGTCATGCTCATCCACGGACCAGGTTTGATTGGTCAGATCCACCACGAGAATTTTTCCATTGTAACCAAACGGCATGTGCGGAACTCCTTGAGTGTTGTTTTTCTTCCCGGCTCATCGTGAAGTGCTACCTGACAATGTACCCCAGGAAGATTTCTGGCAGGATTGTGGAAATCTTTGGAACAAAAGTGATCAACAGAATACAGGCGAACAGGGCCACCAGGTACGGCAGGACGCCGATGGCGATCCGTTCCACTGAAACATTGGCTATTCGTGAGGCCACGAAGAGGTTCACGCCAAGCGGCGGCGTGGACAGAGCCACCTGGTTGGTGAGCACGAGAACCACCCCAAAATGGATCGGATCGATGCCCAGCATGTGGATCATGGGCATGAACACCGGCACGAGAATGATGATCGTGGACAGGGTCTCCATGAACATGCCCAGAACGACCAGCACGCCGATGATCATCAGCAGGACCACGTAAGGATCCTCGGAAATGCCCATGACCAGGGCCGCCAGACGTTGCGGGGCTTCCTCGAAGGTCAGGATGCGGCCGAACAGGGTGGAGGTGCCCACGATGAGCAGCACCGCTCCGCAGATCAGGGAGCCTTCCAACAGCGATCTGTAGACCGCGGAAAACGTCAGGGCGCGGTTGATCACGAACCCGACGAACAGGGCCCAGGCAATGGCCAGGACCGATGCTTCCACGGGCGTGGCCAGGCCGGTGTAGATGGAACCCAGGATGATTACCGGCGTGATCAGGGAGAAAAAGCTTTTCAGGCAGCAGCGCAGGAAATTGCCCAGGCAGAAAGGCTCGATTTCTTCACTGGCCCCGAACCCTTTTTGACGGGCCACCAGCCAGGCGGTCATGCACATGGAGAAGCCGACTATGAAACCGGGCAGAAATCCGGCGGTGAACATGGCCGTGACCGAGACGTTGCCCAGGATGGCGTAGATGATCATCGGGTTGCTCGGCGGTATCAGCAGGCCGATGGTCCCTCCGGAAGAGGCCACGGATGCGGCGTAATCCTTGCTGTAGCCGGTGCGGATCATGGCCGGAACCAGGATGGTGCCCACCGCGGCCACGGTGCCCGGTCCGGAACCGGAGATGGCCGCGAAAAACGTACAGGCCAGGATGGTGGTCACGCCTAGGCCGCCGTGCATTCGCCCCACCAGCTGCTTGACCACGTTCACGATCTGGTTGGTGATGTTGCCGTACTCCATCAGTGTTCCGGCGATGACGAAGCACGGAATTGCCAGCAGGGGAAAGATGTTCAGGCCGTCGAAAATGGAGTTGTGGATTACGGACATGGGCAAATAGCCACCGTAAATCAGGGCTACGGCCGAGGCCACGGCCAGGCTCATGAACACGGGCATGCCCAGCAGGAACAAGGCCCCCAGGGACAGAAGCACCATTGCCAGGACACTGATTTCCATCTCGCTTCCTCCCTGATCCTATTGAACCTGTTCTACCAGCGTCAGGAGCGTCCCCCGCCGCCAATGGTTGAGATATCCCTCGATGATCCGCCAGCTCATCAGGACGAAACCGAAGGGAATGATCATTTCCACGTAGGCTCGGACAATCCCCAGGACCGGAGAGAGTTCCGGAAAGAGGAGGTTGCCCTGGATCACGGTCCAGCTCAGCCAGGCAATATAGAGATTGAAGCAGACCCAGAGCAGGTCCGTGAACATTCGAAAAGCCAATCGGACCTTCAGAGGCATGAGCAGATATTGGGCCGTTATGCGCACATGGGTGCCATGCTTGGCCACCAGGGCCGCGCCCACGAACACCGTCCACAAAAAGGAATACCGGCTCAGCTCTTCGGTCCAGGCCATGCCGGACCCGGTGGCCCAGCGCACCCCGACCTGGATCATCAGACAGGCGACCATGGTCCCAACGCTCAGGGCGCAGAACACTTCCTCGAAATTGTCGTAGACAAACCGTAGGCTTTTCAGAAACATGATCGCCTGCCTCCTTGTTCAGTTTTCCGGCTAGTTGGCCATGATCGCCAGGGCTTCGTTGATCACTGCCTCGCCGCCCACCTGGTCATGGAACTTGGGCCACAGGCCGCGGGCGCGCTCCATCCATACTTCCTCGTCCTCCAGCTCATGAAATTCCATGCCGTTGTCCAGGCACTCCTGCAACGCGAGCTGGTCCTGTTCCGCGGCCCACTCCCATTCGTACCGAGCGGCTTCCGCGGCAGCCTTGACCAGCAGATCCTTCACGGGCTGATCCAGACGCTGGAACCAGGGCTCGCTGACCAGCATCGGGCCGACCCAGAGCAGATAGTGCAGTTGGGTGATGTACTTCTGAACTTCCCAGAACTTCTGGTCACGGTTTACTGCATGGGGGTTTTCCTGGCCGTCGATGACCCCCTGCTGCAGGGCGTTGAAGGTCTCAGTCCAGGCCAGGGGATGCGGCTCCACTCCCCAGGAACGGAAGCTCTCCATCTGGATGGCCACCGGGGGAGTGCGGATTTTCAACCCCTGGAGGTGTTCGATCCTGGTCACGGGTCGCACAGAGTTGGTCAGGTGCCGATACCCGCCGATCAACCAGGACAAAGGCCTGCCGCCGCTCTGTTGGGCGATGGTGTCGGCCATCCTGGCGTTGAAGGCCTCGTCGCTGAGCAAGGTGTAGGCCGTGTCGATGCCCGGAAACATGTAGGGCAGGTAGTAGATGTTGGCCTGGGGCGAGAAAGGCGTCAGGTTGCCCACGGCCAGCACGGCCAGATGGATTTCCTGAGTGCGCAGCTGCCGGACGTTGGCCTGCTCGTCGCCCATGGAACCGCCGTAGAAGGTTTGGACGCGGATCTTGCCGTCGGATTCAGCCTCGACGATCTCCTTGAACTTGTTGATGGCCGTCACGTGCAGGCTGCCTTCCGGATTGGCCGTGGCCGCCCGGATGGTCATGCTCGGGTATTCGGCCGCAAACGCCGGAATGGCGCTCAACAGCAGGGCCAGAGACATAACGGACAACAGAACTCGTTTCATTTCGTTGCTCCTTGTTTGGGGTTGCTATCACACCGGCCCGAAACGGCCCGCGCCGAATCGGTTTGTGACCATTATTTGGAATGACCTCGGACCATGCGGGCCGGCTCGCGAATTCACACCCCTCAATCATCTGCCCGCACATTCCCACCTTGCTACTCAATAGCCTTGATAACCGCGTTGCAGTCCTCCTTGCCATATCCGGCGGCACTGGCCTGTTTGTAGTACTCCAGGCCCGATTCCATGACCTTCAGGTTCTGATCCCAAGCCCGAGCCATTTCCAGTCCAAGACGGACGTCCTTCAGGGCCAGGTCCAGGCCGAATCGTGGAGCGTAATCGTCATTGGCGATCCAGGGACCTCTGACGTCCATCTGAAAACTGCGCGCCCCGGTATCCGTGAGCAGTTCCAGCAACAGCTTGCGATCCAGTCCGGCCTTGTCTCCAACGCGGATGCCCTCTGCCAGGACCGCCAGATTGGTCATCCCGATCATGTTGGAAATCAGCTTCACGGCGCAGGCCGCGTCAACGGACCCGACATAATTCGGGATGCCGATGATCTTGAAAATGTCGCCGAGCTTGTCCACCAGGGCTTTGTTCCCGCCGATGAACATGGGTTCTTCGGCCTTTTCGGCATGGGCCGGAGTCTTGCCCAGAGTACATTGAATGTAGCCCAGTCCCTGCTTCTCGGCCGCGTCCTTCAGTTCATTGGCCGTGCCGGGATCAATGGTGGACAATTCGATGTGCGTGGCCCCTTTTTTCATCTTGGCGTACAAGCCGTCCTCTCCAAGCATCGCCCCGGCGACGTGTTGGGGCAGGGGCAGGCTGGAGAAAATCACGTCACAAACGCTCAAATCTGAAATATCCATGGCGGCCTTGCCGCTGTTTCCCGCGTCCAGGGTCCGTTGAACGGCCTCGGCGCTCAGGTCGTACACCAAGACGTCCTTGCCGGCCCGAATCAGGTTCCTGGCCAAGGGCCCTCCCATAAGTCCGGCACCGATGAATCCGATCTGCATGACAGTCTCCTTTTGAAGGATGATTATTTTTTATGTCGTAGTACTGAACGTCGATCACCCACGTAACCTGCATTCAAATAACATTAAGAGCAAAGACCATTCCAAGATGAACCTTTTTGTAACACTTACTACAACACATCGACATTATTACACATAAATGCTTGCCACACCAATGATCTCTCGCTGCCGTCTGTCCATATATGGACAATATCGCCAAATTATGGGTAGACATGGGCACCGATTCAGAATGATCCGCCATGTCGCAAAAAAAGAGGCCTCCATGCAGAAAAGCAAAGCCCAGCGTCTCGTTGTTTCCCACGTCTTGAGTAAGGAACTGGTCATGGAACTTTCCCGGACCACGTCCCGATCGACCTTTTTCCAATCTCTCTCGCGACTGCTCCAGCAGCAGTTCAGCTTCGACCGCCTGTGCATCAATCTTTATGACCCCAACAGCGAGATGCTCAGTTATTTTTCCACGGCCGAGGGCACTGTGGTCAACTCCCTGTCTCCGGTGCGCAAGGCCGAGAAGAGCACCGTAGCCGGGCACGTGATTGCCACGCGCAAGCCGGTGGTGATCACGGACATTGCCCAGCATTTCGCTGAATCCACGCTCCATCCCATGGCCGAGGCCGGACTGACCACGACCATGGCCTTTCCTCTGGTGCTCAATGACGAGATCCTCGGCACCCTTCATTGTTCGTTCGTCCGCAAGCCCGACAATCTCTACTCCGTCATGGAGCTGTTTCTGGAACTCTGCCCCTATGTGGCGGTCTGCCTGGGAGCTCTGCTGGCCCTGGAGCATCTGGAACAAGGCGGAGCCGCAAACCCCTTGCACCTGTCCTGTCCCCTGCCCGAGGCCAGCGAGACGTTCATTTTCGAGAGCAAAAGGATGCGAAGGTTCATGGCCATGGCCGGCAAGGTGGCTTCCCTGGATATTCCGGTCCTGCTTCTGGGCGAGACCGGGACGGGAAAAACCCTCTTGGCCCAGTACATCCATACGGCCGGTCGGCGCAAAAACCAGAATTTCGTCCGGGTCAACTGCCCGGCTCTGGCTTCCAGCCTCTTTGAAAGTGAACTTTTCGGGCACGCCAAAGGCGCCTTCACCGGCGCGTCCACAAAACGGGTCGGCAGGATCGAACTGGCCCACCAGGGGACGCTGTTTCTGGATGAGATCGCGGAATTGAGCCAGGAGATGCAGAGCAAATTGCTGCATGTGCTGGAGAACCTATGTTTCGAGCGGGTCGGGGAGAGTGTCTCGCTGAACGTGAATGCGCGGCTGGTGGCGGCGACCAACGTGGACACGGCCCAGGCCATCAAACAGGGGAAGCTGCGCCAGGACTTCTACTACCGGCTTTCCACGTGCACGCTGGAACTCCCTCCGCTCCGGGAACGGCGCGAGGACATACCGGTCTTGACCAACTACTTCATCAATCAGATCTGCGCCCAGCACGGGCTGCCCAGGATGCTCCTGACGTCTGCGGCCAAGGATCAGTTGCTCGACCATCACTGGCCGGGCAATATCCGTGAACTGCGCAACGTGTTGAGCAAGATGCTGCTTAGGAACTGCATAGCCGGAGAACTCGCCGCCGGCGATATTTGCGAAATCCTGAATCAGGATGGCGAGGCTCCCTTGCCGGTCGGTGTGTCAGCCGGTTCCAGCGAAGCCGATGCCAACGGCGCACTCCCCTTGCAAAGACCGGAGCCCGGCGGCGCTGCAGCGAACGGTTCGGCACGACTGGAAGACATGGAACGCCGACATATCCTGGACACTCTGCGCCGGACGCGGGGCGTTGTCTCCGGGCCCAAGGGCGCAGCGGCCCTGCTCGGCCTGCCCCGTTCGACTCTCCAGCACCGAATGCGCAAGCTGAGGATTGATTGGAAGAAAGAAATACATTGAAGTTATGGAGCGTTCAATTTACGTCGTTTCGTATTGACAACCAGTGCGCAGATGCGAAGCATATGGCCTCCCCTATGCAACAGTTCCGGCCCACTCACCAAAGCAAGAACAATAACCAGCCAAACCCGCTGCAACATGATCAGGCTTCTTTTGCTTTCCGGGCATGACTGATATGAAGGCTTCCGGATTTGGCTGAATGATGCAGACTGGCTCGCCGGTGAGAGGGCTTTATTCACTGACAGGTCCGCGAGTTCCATTGCGCAAAGACATACGTTACAGGTTGTTTCAGTTTGCCGGAGTCGGAGAGGATCATACAATTTTTACCAAAACACATTATGGAGGCCCAATGCCCAAAGTCATGGTTGCGGATGATTCTATGTTTCAGCGATTCACTCTGGTGAAGATGCTCAAAAACCTGGAGTATGAAGTCATCGAGGCCAAAGATGGTCAGGAATGTCTGGATTCCATCGCCCGGGAAACGCCGGACGCCCTGCTTTTGGATCTGAACATGCCGATTCGTAACGGTTTTGAAGTCCTGGAAACCCTCCAGTCCCAAGGCGCTGACTTTCCGATCCTCGTCATTTCCGCTGACATCCAGGAGAGTTCCCGGCAGCGGTGCCTGGACCTGGGGGCAAAGGCCGTTCTCAGTAAGCCGGTCTTGGAACAAACCCTGGCCCGGACCCTTGCCGAACTGACCGGTCCGTCTTCCAGCTAGGCGGTGCATCATGAATGATCTTTCCCCTCTCCAGCTCGACGTCCTCCAGGAACTGATCAATATCGGCGTGGGACATGCCGCTTCCACGCTGAACCAGATGAGTGGTCGGCACGTCCATCTGCATACCCCTGAAGTCAGATCCAGTACGGTCGAGGAGTTGTTGTCCGAACCGATTCTCGACCTGAAACGCCAGGTCATGGCCATCAAGCTGGACTTCGGCGGCAGATTTTCCGGCATGGCGACCCTGATGTTCCCACCGGAAAGCGCGAACAAGCTGATCTCCATCATCCTGGGCGAAGAGCCCGTGTCCGAAGACATGGACATGATGCGCATGGGCGTCCTGCAGGAGGTGGGCAACATCGTGCTCAACGGAGTAATGGGGTCCATCGGCAACCTGCTGTCCGAGCATATCGAATACCTACCGCCGGACTACTATCAGACAAGCATCAACGACCTGCTGCTCAGCGACAGTGAGCGGAACTACATGCTGCTGTTGGCCAGGACCAACTTCTATCTTGATGAGCGACTTATCCAGGGCGACATCCTGGTTTTGTTCAAGCTGCAAGCCTTTGATCATCTTCTGGATGCCGTGGACGCATTGATGGCCAGGCAGGGTATGACGTCAACCAGTGTACAGGCGGAGGCCTCGTAGTGAGCGATGATTTGGAATTGCTGAACGTTTTTCGCTACAGTAGCCAGGAGCACCTGGACGCCATGGAGTCCTTCGTATTGGACATGGAACACAGCAACGGCGATATGGACCTGGTTGATGCGATCTTTCGCCTGGCGCACACCCTCAAGGGGGATGCCAGGACGTATGGTCGGAAGGACATCGAATCCATGGCCCATGAAATGGAAAACACCCTTTCGGAGATCCGTACGGGACAACTCGAGGCAGATAAAAGCATCAGTGTGCTGCTCCGCCATATCGACCGGATCAGGTCCGTCATTGACCACCTGAACAGTTGAATACCCTCTTGCACAGGAACCCCATGCATACCGCTCTGGCTGACGTCACAAGCGAAAACCTCTGGATACTCGACCACATGCCCCTGGGGGCAATGGTCCTGGACAACGAATATCGGGTCTTTTTCTGGAACAAATGCCTTGAGTATTGGACAGGCGTACCTGAACATCAGATCAGAGGACAAGATGTCCGCGAGTACTATCCGCAGTTTTCGGAAAAACGATTTGCCACGCGCATCCAGTCCATATTCCAAGGCGGACCGCCGGTCATTTTTTCCTCGCATATCCACAAGTACATTATTCCGGCCAAGCTGCCGGACAATTCCATGCGCCTCCAGCATGTCACCGTCACCCGCCTGCCGCAAAAAAACGGCAACTTTCTGGCCATGTTCACGCTTCAAGACGTCACGGAAGCAAATTTACGCCTGCTTCAGCGCAAGCGGGCCGAGAGGGAAATCAGAAAAATCAATCAGCAGCTAGAACAGGTTAATGCCGAAAAAGACAGACTTTTCGCGATCATTGCGCATGACCTGAAGTCGCCCATGTCCGGTCTCCTGACTTCAACAAAGATTCTTGCTGAGCAACCTGAATTATTGTCTCCACAGAATCAACACGCTCTCTTAAAAGAACTGCACAAAAGCGTGAAGAATACCTTCGCGCTTCTGGAAGACCTGCTGCAATGGGCGCGCATGAGTCAGGGAGGCATGGACTTTGAGCAAAAGCCATGCCGCCTGGATGAACTTATCAGCATGAGCCTTGCCTCGCCCAAGGACGAGGCGAGACGCAAGGAGATCACCATCCGGCTGGACCTTGCCCAGGGCCTGACTGTTCTCATCGATCAACCCATGATCAAGACCGTGTTCCGCAATATCATCTCCAACGCGATCAAGTTCACTCCTCGCGGGGGCGAGATCGTCATCACGGCCCGTCAGGATGGTCCATCAATCACCATGGCGATTCAAGACAACGGAATAAGCATGGACGAGCAGACCCTGGCCACCATTTTTTCCATTCAGAACACAAAGAGGCGTTTGGGCACGGAAGGAGAGAAAGGCACTGGACTGGGAATGGTCCTTTGCAGGCAGTTCATCGAGCGGCATGGGGGGCGGATTTGGCTGGAAAGCGCTCCGGAACAGGGTACAACTGTATTTTTTACCCTCCCAACAGCATAATTCATCTCCATGACGTAAAGTCATCCGACCGGTTTCGCTGCAATCACGGACATGCTGTTACCGCGCATGACCGGTAGCGAACGATCAGCCTCATTAGACAGGTCAAGGCGCGTAGTATATTCTGATATACTCCCAGGGTGCTTTTCGCACGTTTCCCTGAAACTTTTCGGGTTATCAACCAACAGACAAAGGGAGCCAACTGCACACATGAGAAGAATACACCAATGACCAAGCATATTGTCGCGACGATCATCACCAGCTTGTTGCTTTTGAGCCCGGTTGGCACTCTTGAGGCTTTTGAGCAAGCCGATCTGGATCAGTTGCTGGGGAGCAGGCAGTGCCCGAAATGCGATTTGAGCGGAGCGAACCTGAGTGGAGCAAGGCTGAACAGGGCCGACCTCAGCGAAGCGAATCTTCGCAATGCAAACCTGAGCTGGGCCAATCTCAACGGCGCCAGGCTGATGGGAACCGACCTGAGCAATGCCAACTTGAGCAGTGCCAACTTGAGCTGGTCCGACCTGAGAGGTGCAAACTTGACGGAAGCAACCCTGACCCGAGCCAACCTGACAGGTGCCAAGCTCAGCGGGGCCATTTGGACTGACGGACGCGAATGCGCCGAGGGTTCCACGGGGGTCTGCGGTTGAGCATGTTTCATCCGCAATGCAGGTCCATGCCGATTCATCTTCCCTGTTCCCGCGTTTGAAATCACCCAAAAACCATAAACCACGCAAGGAGCGATGAGATGGCCTATTTCAAGTGCGACAACTGCGGAAACACTCTCGAAGCAGCCACGTCTCCGGAGACCTGCCCGGCATGCTCGCAAAAGTGTTCATTCGTGGATGTGACCTGCTACACTCCGGAATGCGGCGGCCAAAACTCCCAAAACATCAATCCGGAAATGTTCAAAAAAGAGAACACGGCCGACAAAACAAAAGATTGATCCCGCAGATGGCCAAATCTTCTGCCGCTTTTTTGATTATCAGTAACTGCTCAGCTCATCCGAATAAAAGTGTGCTGGATCCCCGCCTTCGCGGGTATGACTGACTCGAAGACGGCATAAAAAACAAAGTCATTCCCGCGAAGGCGGGAATCCAGGTCATGCTTGCAACAATTTTTGAAAGCTGCCCTTATTCCTTTCTTTCAAGCTGAGTAGTTACGATTATCAAAAAATATCGCCGGAGTGACAGTTGCAGCCATGTCATCAGCTTTCGGTTATTTCATTCGCGGGCTTGAAAAGGACGTAGTAGGCCACAGGAATCAGGATCAAGGTAAAAGCCGTGGAGGCGATGAGGCCGAAGATCAGGGCCCAGGCCAGGCCGGAGAAAACCGGGTCCAGGGTGATGGGCCAGACGCCCAGGGCTGTGGTCAGGGCCGTGAGTACGATGGGCTGCAGACGGATGGCCCCGCTCTGCAGAACTGCCTCGCGGAATTCCTGGCCCCGGGCCACGGCGGCGCGAATGAAATCGATGAGCACCAGGGAGTTGCGAATCACGATCCCGCCCAGGGCGATCATTCCAATCATGGCCGTGGCCGTGAAAAAGACCGGATCGGCAAATCCCTGCACCTCACGTCCAGTGAGCAGGTTCAGCAGCCAGAAACCGGGCATGATGCCCATCAGTGTCAGCGGGATGGCGGTCATGATCAAAAGCGGCAAGGCCAGGGAACCGGTCTGGACTATCAGCAGGAGATAGATGCCGACCATGGCCGCGCCAAACGCCAGTCCCAAATCCCGGAACACGTCCACGGTGATTTTCCACTCTCCCTCTCCGGTCCAAACCGCGCTCAACCCCTGAGGCAGGGGCATGGCGCGCAGTTTGGCCTGCAGGGCCAACACTGCCTCGGCCGGAGGCAGACCAACGGTTTCCGCGGTCACGTACACCACCTGCCGCAGATTCTTGTGCAGTATCGGTTGCTCTTCCATTTCCCGGACAAACGTCCCCAGTTCGCCCAGCGGCAGCATCACGCCGCCGTCCCCACGCACGTAGAGAGCTTCCAAATCCGCGACGGATGAGCGCAGTTCGCGGGGCATGATCACCCGCACGGGAAGAGTCTGGCGCTCATGGGGTGAATGGATCGCGGCCACGGACGCACCGCCCACGGCCAGGCGCAGGGCGTGCAGCAATTCCTGGGCGCTGATCCCGTGCAGAGCGGCCTTTTCCCGGTCCGGAACAAAGGTCAGGCGTTGGCGCGGAGCTGTCCGGCTGTCGTCCACATCCACCACGAATTCCATTTCTTCCATCAACTCCCGAACCTGGGCCGCGCCGGCAAATAACTGCTCGTAGGACTGTTCCGGTCCGCCGTAAATTTCCGCCACCAATGTCGCCATGACCGGCGGGCCGGGCGGTATTTCCACAATCTTCAGGCTGGCGGACCATTGCCGGGCGATGTCTTCCAGGCCGCGGCGTACGGCCAGGACAATCTCGTGGCTTTGCCTGTCGCGTTCGCTCTTGGGCGTCAGGTTGACTCGAATATCGCCCAGATGGCCGCCTTCACGGCTGTAATACCGGCGGACCATGCCGTTGAAATCCATGGGTGAGGCAGTGCCGGCAAACGTCAAAATGCTGGTGGCCTCGGGCAGTCCGGTCAGATACGTCGCCATATCCCGCAGCACCGCATCCGTGGTTTCCAGTGGCGTGCCCTCGGGCATGTCCACGACCACCTGGAATTCATTGCGATTGTCAAAGGGCAGCATTTTTAACGGCACCAAACGCAGCAGAACCAGGGAGACAGCCATGGCCAACAGTGCAAGAACAAGGAAAAGCAAGACCATGCGCAGGCCACGGGAATCCAGAAACGGTCCGACCACCTTTCGATAAATTCGCGGTATCCAGTCCGGGATCCCGGTTGCGGAAGACACGGTTCGGGACTCTCTCAGTCGGCCCGATTCCCCTTTGGCTTGTCCGCGCAGCAGCATGTTGCACAGCCAAGGCACGATGGTCAGGGCACAGATCGTGGAGAAGATGACCGTCAGGGGCACGTTGGCGGCCATGGGCTCCATGTAGGGCCCCATCATGCCGGTGATGAAAAACAGCGGCAGGAAGCAGGCGATGATGGCCAGAGTGGACATCAACACCGGGACAAAAACCTCGGACACCGCGGCCATGGTGGCCCAGGAGGGGCTCGGATGGCCAAGTCGCATGTGCCGCTTGATGTTGTCCACGTTGGTGATGGGATCGTCCACCACCAGCCCCAGGGAAAGAATCAGGGCAAAAAGCGTGACCCTATTGATGGTGTAGCCCAGCAGGTAACTGCTGAACAGAGCAAGGGAAAAACTTACCGGAATGGCCACGGCCACCACCAGGGCGGCCCGCGGTCCCAGAGTCAGGGCCAGCACGATCACCACCGTGGTTACGGCGAAAAGCAGCGACCAGAGCAGTTCGTCGACTTTGTTCTGGGCTGTCTGACCGTAATCCCGAGTGACTTCCAAATACACCTCCTCGGGCAGCAGCAGAATCTGGTATTCGTCGGCCGCGGCCAGCAGATCGCGGGTCACCGTGACGGCATTGGCTCCGCGCTGCTTGGCCAGAGCCAGCGTCACGGCGGCCATTTCGCCATAAGCCCCATCAACAGACTGAGCCGGCAATCCTTTGGCCTGGGCATATTCATGTCCAAAGGCGAGCCGGGTGTACGTGGACGGTTCACAGGGACCGTCCAAAATGGTTGCCACATCCCGCAAATATACCGGACGCCCCTGGTGCACGCCCACAATAACCTGAGCCACATCCGCGGCCGAGGTGAAATGGGCATTGCCCAAAAGGTTGATCTCCTGGTTGCCCAGGAGCAGGCTACCGGCGCTCAGAGCCGTATCCGCCGCGGCCAAAGAGCGTTCCAGATCCGCAAAGGAGATGCCTCGGCCGGCCATGCGCAGAGGATCTGCCTCCACCCGGATTTCCCGGTGGCGGCCCCCGAAGATCTCGGTTCGGGATACGGCGGGAACCTCGGACAGCCGGGCCAGAAATTCCTCGCCGATGCGGCGCAGGGCAAAGTCGGACTGTGTCGGGGAATAAAGGGTCAAGGTAAGAACCGGAACGTCGTCGATTTCCACGGGCTTGACCAGCCAGCCCGTGACCAGGGGCGGAACCTGGTCCTCGTGCATCATGATCTGATTGTGCAGCTTGACCAGTGATCGCTCCCGGTCCTCGCCCACAAAAAAGCGCACCGTGATCACAGCCTGATCACGGTGGGAAATAGAATAGACATATTCCACGCCATCGATTTGCCAGAGCAGCTTTTCCAAAGGCGTGGCCACCAGCTTTTCCACTTCCGCCGGTCCGGCTCCCGGTGCCTGGACGATGACATCGGCCATGGGCACGACGATCTGCGGTTCCTCTTCCCGGGGGGTAATCAAAAGGGCCGCCACTCCCAGGGTCAGGGCCAGAGCCAGAAAGACCCCGGCCAGATGCGAGGACAGAAAAGGGGCCACCAGGGCGGCGGCGAACCCGGAAGGGCGATGGGATGAGGACTCGGTCATGGGCGTTGTACAGGATGCAGCCAGACGGTTTCACCGCCTTCCAGGCCGGACAGAACCTCGATCATGTCGCCCCAGGGCCGGCCCAGACGCAGATGGCGCAGGGAATAGACGTCGCCATGGACCACGGCGGCCATTTCCAGTTGCCCCACGCGCAGAATCGCCTCTTGGGGGATCAGGACCGTTTCTGTATCCGGCAAAGGGATGCGTACCCGGCCAAACATGCCGGGTTGAATCCGCGCCATTGCTTCCGGCGGCTCCTGATCCAGGGACAGCTTGACCAGAAACGACCGCGAATCCGCGGCGGCAAAGGGCTCGACCTCGGCCACCACGGCTTCGAATTTCCGGTCAATAACGTCCACCCGTGCCGCAAGCAGCGATCCGGGAGCTATCGACTCGTGAAAGCGTTCAGGAACCTGAACTTCCAAATGGAGTTGCCGACTGAGCAGCCGGAACAAGGTTTGTCCGGGACGGACCACGTCACCGGGTTCCACGTTCCGCTGGGCAATGGTTCCGTCCTGGGATGCGCTGATTTGCGTGTGCCCCAGGGCCACGTCGAGTTCTTCCACAAGTTGGCCGGCCCTGCGGACCTGGGCGCGCAGTTCAAATATGGCCTGCTCCGCTTGCCTTGCCTCGGCCTTGGCCTGCAGGAATCGTGTCCTGGAATGATCCAATTCGCTGGTGGCGGAAGCGCCCTGATCATGCAGCGCGCTGATCCGCTCATATTCCGCGCCGGCCAGATCAAGTCCTGCCCTGGCTGAATCCACGCGCATTTCTGCCTGCTCCATGGCGGACTCCAGGGCTTCGATTTCATGACGGCCCTGGGCCAGCCGAGCCCGCAGCTCGCGGTCGTCCAGGGCCAGAAGCAGATCACCCCGGTGAACCCCTTGGCCGGAACGGACCAGCACCTCCTTGGCCATAGCCTGAATCTGGGCGCTGATGGTCATCTCGCCCACCGGACGGATCACGCCCACGGCCTCCACCCATGCCGGAATTGGAACCCGCGAAATCAAAACCGTTTGCGCGCCTTCCGGCAAGGCTGTTCGCCGCACTTCCGTTTGGGATGGGACCAAATCCTCACCGTTGCTGAAAAAAAGCCATAATCCGGCCAGGACCACAATAGACGGTACAACGACCAGCACTGCCCGCCGAAGGTTTTTTTGAGACATTTTCTTGATCATGGTTTTTCAATTCTCATCTTTGCAAGATGGGTAGACACTCACCCCAAGCATATTATGTGATCTGCCTCCGGCAATCGGAGTCGGGGTAGGTATCGGTTTCGAAAACGTTGAGGATCCTTTTCGTAGCTTCGCTTGCGATCCCGATTCCTGATATCGAATCGACAACTGACGGATTCGGCAATAGCAGAAGCATCCTGAATAGTTACCAAGATGGAATATTTCCCTTTGCAGACTTTGTAACCTCTTGTTTTAAAATCTACAAACCACCGAATACTGACCACTACTCGGTGGAATACAGTCCTGCAGGGCTGTCTTCGGCGCTATTCATGCTCGTGTCGCTGCACAGGGGATTGCAGGAATCGGGAGAAAGTCCTGGACGCTGGAATGGATGTTTATTGGGCCAACCCTGGACATATACGTTTGAAGCCGGAGGCAAAGGCATGGGGTTTGGCCTGATCGAGGAAACGTAAACGGGTTACTTGGTCAGGGACGGCAGGAGGTCGGATATGGTCGCGTTCTGCCGCTGTGGCTGTTCGGTTTTTGTATTGACGCATGACGGCGGGAATGGACGGACCAGGATGAGGTCATCAGTTTCCTGATATGTAACTGCTCAGCTCATCCGAGAAAAATTGGACTGGATAGCGATAGCGCCGGCCTTCGCCGGTATGACTTAACTTGGAAAGGGCGTGGTACGTACGTCATTCCGGCTAAAGCCGGAACCCAGCTCTGGCGAGTGACCACAGAGTATGTGCTGAATAGTTACCCTGATATCATCATTAACCAAAGCGGTGGACAAGGCTCCAAACAGTCAATACGTTAGTGTACCACCCCAACCTGTTTTCGACAAAGAATTATCCTGATTGGCCGGTTGGTGCGGCAAGTCGTAATGTGGTGATTGACTTGCGCGATAAACGAACAAACATATTTCCAGGGGCCTATTGTAATGGCTGAACTTACAAATGCACGCGAAAACCCTTTTGCCGCTTTGGGTCGGCAGGGCATCGCCCTGGTCAATGAATTGGGCGCAATGGCGATTTTCGCCGTTCTTGCCGTCGCGAACATATTCACTGCACCTCTCCAGTTCCGGAAAATTCTGAACCAGCTGTATTTCATCGGCTTTCGATCCCTGCCCGTCATTCTTTTGGTTTCCGTGTTCACGGGCATGGTTTTGGGCCTGCAAGGTTACTACACCCTGGCCAAGTTCGGCTCCACGAGCCTGCTGGGGCCGGCAGTTGCGCTGTCCTTGATCCGTGAACTTGGCCCTGTGCTCACAGCCATCATGGTCATTGCCCGGGCGGGTTCGTCCATGGCCGCGGAAATCGGCATCATGCGCATTTCCGAACAGATTGACGCACTGGACACGATGAACATCAATCCGATCAAGTTCCTGGTAAGTCCCCGCATTGTGGCTTCCCTGATCAGCTTTCCCCTTTTAACCGCCGTGTTTAACGTCATGGGCATTATTGGAGGGTACCTGACCGGTGTTCTGCTGCTTCACCTCAGCGCCGGCACCTATTTCACGCAGATCCAGGCAAGCGTCGTCATGCATGACATTACCGGAGGTTTTTTGAAGGCCGTGGTTTTCGGTTTCCTGGTGACGGTGATCTGCTGCTTTCAGGGATTTTTCACACATATGCGGCCGAACGGGTTCGGTGCCAAGGGAGTGAGCATGTCCACGACTTCCGCGGTGGTCCTTTCCTGCGTGGCTGTTTTGGTCGTGGACTATATCCTGACCTCGTTTTTGCTCTAGGAGCGTTATGCAAGAACCAGTCATTCGCTTTGAAAGGGTCTCCAAAAGCTTCAACGGCAATATCGTCCTGAAGGACGTGGACCTGAAAATTTTCAGTGGACAGGTAACGGTCATCATCGGAAAAAGCGGGGTTGGAAAATCCGTTTTTTTGAAGCACATCATCGGACTGCTCAAGCCGGACAGCGGGGAAATATATTTCAAGGAAAAGCCTCTTTCCGGCATGAATCGGGCGAGCATGTTCGCATTGAAGAGCCGTTTCAGTTACATGTTCCAGAACAACGCACTGTTCGATTCCATGACCGTCTTCGAGAACATAGCCTTGCCGTTGAGTGAGAAAACCAGCCTGGGCTCCAAAAAAATCCGGGAAAAAATCCTTGAACGGACAACACAGCTGGAGATATCCGATGTGTTGGACAAGTACCCTTCACAGATATCAGGGGGGATGCAAAAGCGTGTTGCTCTGGCCCGAGCCTTGATTATTGATCCGGAGATCGTATTGTTCGACGAACCGACCACCGGACTCGATCCGATCAGAAAGAACGCGGTTCTGAACATGATCGCCCATTATCAGCGGAAACTCGGGTTCACCGCTGTCGTCGTCAGCCATGACATTCCTGATGTGTTTTACATCGCGGACAAAGTGGCGATCATTGATTCCCAAGGGATTATTTTCGAGGGATCGCCGATTGTTCTGGAGCAATCCCCCGATCCAGACATCCAGGCATTTCTGAACAGCGTTGAAATGCTCAAGGACGATCTGACCGGCTTGGACAATCGCAAAGAGTTCATGACCAGCTTCAAACAGCTCAGAAACAGCATCCGGCTTGGAGAGCGTTTCGGCTTCATGCTTCTTAAACTGGACGGATTGGATGAGGTGGGCGAGCACGTGGGGCATATCGCCGCGCAACGCATTATTCAGAGCATTTCAGACGGATTGATCGCGCAATTGAACGACCGGGGGCGTGCCGTACGGATCGGCAAGAATGAAATCGCCGCCTATTTTCAGGTGAGCGATTCCAGCCAGATTGACGCCTTCCGCTCGGAAATGCTGGACCGCATCGGGAGCATGAAGCAACTTACCGATGGCACAGAGCATGACGGATACATGAATTTTTGCATCAACCTGGGCATAACGGAGATTGATGAATATCCTGACTTGCAGGCCCTGATCACAACGGCTCGAGACGATGAGCAACGAGTGGTTTGTCCGGTACGGGAGAAAAAGGAAAACAAATGAAAAAATTCGGAATGGAAACAGGAGTCGGCGTGTTCATGCTCATCGGGCTGCTCTGCCTTGGCTATCTCACCATCAATTTGGGAGAATTCGAGCTGCTTGGGACCGGAACATATGAACTCAACGCCCGATTCACTTCCGTCGCGGGATTGAATCAGGGAAGCGCCGTGGAAATGGCCGGAGTCAAAATCGGCAAGGTCGAGGGAATCCGCCTGCATCCAGAGGACCTGGTGGCTATCGTAACCCTGCGGATTGACAAAAATGTTCCGATTTTTGATGATTCCGTCGCATCAATCAAGACCCGCGGACTGATTGGCGAAAAATACATCGACATAGCCCCTGGTGGTTCGGATTTCGTTCTCGGTCCCGGTGAAACAATCGTGGACACCATACCGCCGTTGGATATTGAGAGGCTGATCGGGCGGTTCGCCTTTGGGGAAGTTGAGTAGCGCACGCATTGCGCAAAATGCGTGGAAGGGAATACAATTGGACAGGTCTTGTGAAGTGAAGACAAAGACCTGCGATAGGAGGTTTACCATGATGAAAAAAATAATTGTCGCTGCCTTGCTGCTGCTTTTTGCAGCGCCGGCACTGGCCGGTACGCCAATGGCCACGGTTCAGACCGCTGTGGATCAAATCCTCAGCATCCTGCGTGAGCCCAACGGTTCCGACCAGAAGATCATCGACAACAAATTTGAGCGGATCAGGGATATTGTCAACGAATCATTTGACTATGAAGTCCTCTCGCGTGTTACCCTTGGTCGCGGGTGGAGACAGTTGGACGATTCGCAAAGGGCAACATTTGTGTCGTTGTATTCGGAATTGATCGAACGTACGTACCGCAACCACATCGTCGATTATTCCGATGAAGAGGTCGTCTATATTCGGGAGTCCATGCTTACGGAGCCGGGAGCGCGCGTTCCCCGGGCCGAGGTGGAAACCAGGGTATTGCTCGATACGGGGCCGATCACGGTTCTGTATCGACTCTACGAAGAAAATGGGGTCTGGCGGATCTTCGACATTCATGGCGAAGGCATCAGCTTGTCCCAGAACTTTCGCGCCCAGTTCGAGGACATTCTTCACCGCAGGGGTGTCGAGGGGTTGCTGGATGCGTTGCGCAACAGAGTTGAACGGTTGCGGGCCGACCCCGGCGCGGAAAGGGTTGAGGTGGTCAGGTGACTCCAAGCTCGTCCCGCTCTGGATTGATCTGCCTCCTGCTGGCAAGCCTGCTCGTTTTCGGAGCCGGATGCGCCGCCAAAAACAATCCCAACCCGGAACTTCGCGATATGGCGGGCGTTGACAGCAGCGCCTCGGACGGGCTGGAACAGGATGACGGTTTCGAGGACGATGATTGGTGGGATGCGGAGTGGGAGGATCTGGGCGAGACGCAGGCGCCCGCACGTGTCTCCGACCCACTGGAGAGGTGGAACAGGGCTGTGTTCACTCTCAATGACAAGTTATATTTCAATGTGTTTAAACCGGTTGGAGAGGTATACGCAATGGTGCTTCCGAAGCCCTTGCGGATCGGGGTGCAAAACTTCTTCACCAACCTTCGTTACCCCATCCGCGCCGTGAACAGCCTGCTCCAGGGCAAGGGGGGCAAGGTCGCCAAGGAAACAGGCAGCTTTGCATTGAATACGACCTTCGGTTTTCTTGGCCTAGTCAAGATTTCCGACGCGTTTCCAAGTCTGGCGGTTACTCCGGAGGACACTGGGCAAACCTTCGGATTTTGGGGCGTGGGCAAAGGGCCATATATTGTCTGGCCAATACTGGGACCATCGACGTTGCGCGATTCCGTGGGTCTTGTCGGTGACTATTTTCTGGACCCTCTGCGCTATGCCCCTCTGAACTATCCATGGGTTGAGCTCAAGGCCGTGGATCAGGTCAATACCTTTTCTTTGGATATCGGCAGGTATGAGAATTTGACGGAGACGGCCATTGACCCGTACATCGCCTTGAGAGACGCCTATATCCAGTACCGGAGCAGGTTGGTCCAGGACTGACGCGACACGTCTGCTGCCGGATGGTGGAATTGCGGCATATTGGGCTCGCCCCCGGATGCTTTACATGAAGCCTCGGTTCCGCGGCTATGCTTCCCTCCGGCTACTCCTCGAAAATCAGCAGCAACGCCAGCGCGGAGCTGAACATCAGGCCGAAGGTGATTGCGCCGATTATCCATAGAGGAGCGCCGCGTATGCCTACTCTGGCCAATCTTTGGAGCGCCTTGCGGTAGCTGAAAAATCCCACCCCAAAGATGATGCCGCCGGTCACGATCAGCACCGCACCCAGGGAGCGGGCGATCCATGGCGAATCCACGGAGCCGAGAAACCGGGCGATGGCCAGTCCGGCGGCCATGGCCGATATTCCGGTTCGTCCCCAGGCCATGAAGGTGCGTTCCTTCGCAAGCAGGGTCCTCTGTTGTGCCCATTCCGTTCTGTCATGGGCCATTTCATTCTTGGACTCGGTGCTCACATCTTCTCCTTATACCGCCTTCAATAGGCGACACGTCGGGTCATCTTGTTCGTTACGCGCCAGTTTTCTGTTCGCCACGCTGCAATGCCGCCAACTCTTCCAGCGGAATGTGACAGAGGATGCGGTGGCCACTCCCGTTTTCCCGCCACGGCGGGACTTCATGTTCGCAGACCCGGCCATTTTCCGGGAGGACCACGCGTCTGGGACACCGGGTATGAAAACGACAGCCGGAAGGAGGATCCAGGGCGCTGGGAACATTTCCGATCAGTCGGATGCTGTTCGGCTCCGCGTCCGGATCCGGGACGGGAACGGCGGAGAGCAGGGCCTCGGTATAGGGATGCGAAGGGGGGGCATAAATGGTTTCCGCGGCTCCGGATTCCACGATCTGCCCCAGGTACATGACCGCGATGTCGTCCGAAAAAAAACGCACCACGCTCAGATCGTGGGCGATGAAGATCATGGCCGAGCCGAAAGCCTGCTGGATTTCCAGGAGCAGGTTGATTACCGCGGCCTGCACCGAAACGTCCAGGGCCGAGACCGGCTCGTCGCAGATGACCAAATCCGGCCTGCTGGCCAGGGCCCGGGCGATGCCGACTCGTTGCTTCTCGCCGCCGCTCAATTGGCGCGGCAGGCGTTGGTAATAGGATTGATCCAAACGCACGGCGCGTAACAGCCGGATCACTTCCTCCTTGATTCGATGCCTTGGAACTGTTCTGAATCGTTTCAAAGGCCTGGCGATCTGCCATCCCACCGAGAAGGACGGGTTGAGCGTGGAGTCGGGGTTCTGAAAGACCATCTGCATTTCCCGAATAAGATTTGTATCCCGTCGGGAAACCTGATGCGTGGCGTCAAGCCCGAGAAAATGAACTTCGCCTCCGGTTATCGGCTCCAGACCGATCAACCCCTTGACCAGGGTGGACTTGCCGCACCCCGATTCTCCCACGATGCCCAGGGTCCGCCCCTTGGCCACCCGCAGGCTCACGTCGTCCACGGCCTTGACGAACTTTTGCTCCCCCAGACCGAAAAGACTGACCAGGGAATTGGACTGCTGTGGGTAATAGATCCTGATTCCGTCCGCGGAGAGGACATCGCCCTGAAGAATGCCCTTCGCCAGAAAGTCACCCTCCATGCCCGGCTTTTGGGAAATGCGCCGCTGTTGTGCGATATCCTCCGCAAAGACGCACCGGACGACATGACCAGGATCAATCTCCCGTAACTCCGGCCTCCCTGAGGTGCATTCCGGGGCGGCATGATCGCAGCGCGGTGCAAAGACGCAGACATTGCCGGGCCTTTGCGCCGGTGGCGGAATTCTGCCGCGAATGGGCATCAACCAGGAATTGTTCTTGCTGTCTCCAAGCCGGGGTATGCTGGCCAGCAGGCCCATGGTGTAGGGATGTCGCGGGCTGTGGAAGATGTCCTGCACCGGCCCCTGTTCCACCTGTTCCCCGGCGTACATCACGCATACCTGGTCGCTGACCCGGGCCACGACGCCCAGATTGTGGGTGATGAAGAGGATGGCGGCCTGGAATTCGCTTTTGAGTTCCGTGATCAAATCCAGCACCGCGGCTTCCACGGTCACGTCCAACGCCGTGGTGGGCTCGTCCATGATCAGCAGCGCCGGGTTGTTGAGCAGGGCCATGGCAATGACCACCCGCTGCTGTTGGCCCCCGGAAAGCTGGTGCGGATAACGCAGCATCATCTCGCCGGGGTCCGGCATGTTCACCCGCCCCAGCATGGCCACGGATCGATCCCGGGCCTCGCTCCAGGGCAGGGCCTGATGACAGGTGAGCACCTCGGCCAGTTGCTCTCCAACTCTGACCGATGGATTGAGCGCCTGCATGGGATCCTGGTAGACCATGGCGATACGGTTGCCCCGTAACCTTTTCAACTCCCGCTCGGATCGGCCTACCAATTCCTGGCCCTGGAAGAGCACGCTGCCGTGGACGATCTTTCCGTTGCGTCCCAGGAAATTAACCAAACCGTAAGCCACGGTGCTCTTTCCGCAGCCTGATTCGCCCACCAGCCCCAATGTCTCACCGGCACGAACAGCAAAGGAAACGCCGCGCACAGCCTCCACATCGCCCTGCCGGGTTTCGTAGGCGATCTTCAGATCACGGACCTGAAGCACTGCATTGCGGTCCTGTGGGGCATCTTTGTTCAATATTCGATCCTCGTTCTCAATCGCCTCTGGCGGCTTTTCGTCATTTCCCCATAACAGCTAAAAAAGGTCGGGTGATGAGATTTCCTGTGCAAGGATTCCCACCTGCGCAATGTTTCATGATCCAGCTCCTGGGGCCAAGCTCCAGTCGGTACTTGGTCCTGATGCGTTACTCCGTTGCCGCACTGGGGTGCGGCGCTCCCGGGATTTGCCCCGTTGAGACAGGGAGCGAGTATCCAGTCCACTTTTACTTGGATGAGCTGAGTAGCCACTTTCCCTCTATTGGTATTTTGTGGATTCTTCCCGGATCCCGTCAGCCAGCAGATTGAGCCCGACCACCAGGGAGGCGATGGCCAGGGACGGCCACAGCGCCGCCCAGGGACTGCCGGCCATGATGAATTCACGGCCCTTGGCGACCATGCTGCCCCAGTCCGGCGACGGCGGAGGAAGCCCCAGTCCCAGAAAGCCCAGGGTGCCCATGGCGAAGACGGCGTAGCCCACGCGCAGCATCCCGTCCACGATGATCGGTCCCCGGGCGTTGGGCAGTATCTCCACGAACATGACATACCAGGGACTCTCGCCCCTGGTCTGGGCCGCGCGAACGTATTCCCTGGTCTTGATGTCCATGGTCAGCCCGCGGACCAGCCGGGCGATGCCCGGGGTTCCGACAATGGTCATGGCGATCACGATGTTCACCGCGGATTGGCCCAGAGCGGACATGATCAATAAAAACAGAAGGATGATCGGTATGGCCAGCATGGCGTCGAGCAGACGCATGATGATTTCGTCCGTCCAGCCCCCATGGTAGCCGCTGACCAGTCCCAGCGTCACTCCGGCCATCATGGCGACCAGAACGCCCCAAATGGCGGTTCCGCCGGGAATCCAGATATTTTCCGTCACCGGCAAAATGACCAGCACCACCCTCGCCCCGTAGATCAGGCGGGCCCAGAGATCACGCCCCAGTTCGTCCGTGCCCAGAATGTGCTCCCGGGAAGGCCCTTGGTTGGGAGCCTGCCAATTCTGCTCAAAGGGGGTGTAGCTGGTGAACACGGGCGCGAAAATCGCTACGATCACCCAGAACATGACGATTGTCAGCCCGATCATGGCCGAAGGGGAAGATCGCAACAGTTCGAAAGTGCGTCCGGCGGCGGAGAACCGGGATGCCCCAACCGGAGCTGAAATCGGGTCCGAGACCAGGACGGAGGACTGCTCGTCACGAGGTTGTTTGGACATGGATTCTTGATTCGCTTGCTTCATGCCTACCCGTACCGAATTCGCGGATTCAGGAAAGTGTAGATGATGTCGGCGACAAGCTGGGTGCCCACGGCAAGAACGACCAGCACCATGGAACCGGCCTGCAGGGCGTTGACGTCCTTGGACATGGCCGCGTCGAACAGGTACTTGCCCAGGCCCGGATACCCGAAAACCACCTCCACGATCACGATTCCGCCCATCAGCCAGTTTACATGGAGCATGATGACCGTAATGGGAGCCATCAGCGCGTTCTTGACCGCATGCCGAAAGACGATGCGCCGGTATGGAAGTCCTTTCAGAAAGGCCGTGCGAATGTATGGGGAGCGCATTACCTCCACCATGCTCGCCCGGGTGATGCGCAGAATGTAACCCAGTTCCACCAGGGTCAGGGTCAAAACAGGGAGCACGAGCATGTCCAGCCGCTGCCAAGGGGCCGCTTCTCCGAACACCGCGGCGCCGGGCAGCCATCCCAGCCACATGGACATGATCAGGATCAAAAATATTCCCGTGACGAACTCCGGGATCACGGAAAAGATCATGCCTCCCACGGAAAGCACCCTGTCCGCGGGGCTGCCTTCCCTGAGTCCGGCCAGCATGCCCAGGCACAGGGCCAGGGGCATGACCACAACAAATGCCGATCCCGCGAGGACCAGGGAATTGCGCAGACGGACGATTAGGCTTTCCGCCACCGGTCGGCCCGTGCGCAGAGACACGCCCGGATCGCCGCGCAGAAATCCCTTCTTGAGTGGGATGTATTCCACCGGACCACCGCTGGTCTGCATCCAGCCCGAGCCCATGACAAAGCTCCAGACCGGGTTATCCACGCCCTTGCGCCACTTCACGGCACTGTTGGCATGGCTGACGCCCCAGAACACTCCCACGCCCTCCTCATCCACCTCCCACCGGTCATTGTCCACAAAAACCTCATCCGGGCCGTCCGGGTTGCGGACCACGGCCAGGAGATCCTCCCCCTGCAGCTTCCAGCGGACCAGGCGACCGTCCTCGAGTTCGGCCCACCATTCCAGGAAACCGTCTTCGGATCTGATTCGCCGCAGGGGCAGGCCCACTTTTTGTGAAGCATGCCAATCGCTCCCCAGCAGCCAATAGGCGTACCGCAGATAAACGGGCTTATCCAAGCCCATCTGCGCCAGAAAAGACTCCTCCTGCTCCTGGGTGACGAAGCTGCCGAGCACGTTCCGAGCCACGTTGCCGGGGGATGATTCAGTGATCAGAAAAACGGCTGCGGAAACCAGAAGCATGGTCAGCAGCAGAAGCAGCAGACGCCGCAAGATGAATCGGGCCATGAACTCAGATATGACCAGCCGAATTTCGGCGTCGGATTATTCTGATTCCGTCCAGACAGGTTGCTGGTAAATTGATCAGGGCCAGGACAGCCACAGGTCCGCGCAGAATATGTAGCGGTTGGGATGCGAAACCACGTTCTGCACTCGCTTGCGCGTCACCGACCACATGTTCTGCCAGTAGCTGATTCCGATAGACCCCCTGTCCATCTGGATCTGTTGCAGTTCGCAGAAGATTTTCCGGCGTTCATCCACATCCAGGGTTCCATTGGCCTGTTCCAGCAGTGCGGAGAACTCCTCATCCACCCATCTGGTTTCATTCCAGGCTCCGGGATTGCCGTCTTCATCCGCCGTATAGGCCAATGACAGGTTCATGGTGCCCAGCGGACGATGGGTCCAGGGCGTGATGCCAAGATCCACCTCAGTCCATTTCTCCCAGTACTGGCTGGTGGGCATGGTCCGGATGTTGATCCGGAAGCCGGCCGGCGCCGCATCCTGCTGCAGGATCTCGGCATAGCGCACCACATCGCTCCAGTCGTTGCCCACGGCAAGATCAACATTCAGGCCGTCAGGGTAACCCGCTTCCTGCAACAGCTGCCGGGCCTGTTGCGGGTCATAATCCGGTATCTGCTGGGGACAGTATTCAGGATGATTCTGATAGACGTGGGTGTCATGGGCCAAAAGCCCCTGCCCGAAATAGGCCAAAGCGAGAATTTTTTCCCGATGCTGGCAGAGCCTGAGAGCGTGCCGCACCCTGTTGTCGTCCCATGGCTTGAGATCCACCCGCATCCGCAGCACCCGGGCCGTACAGGTGGTCACCGGAATGATGTTGACTCCCGGATCGTCCTTGAGCACCTGATGAACGTCCGTACCGGCTGCGTCGCTCAAGTCGATCATGTCGATCTCCCCGGACTGCAGCGCCGCGATCTGGGGCGCCATCTCCGTGCCCATGTCGATGAACTCGACGGCATCAATGTACGGCAGCGCCTCGCCGTCTTGTCCTTTACGCCAATATCCGTCCCTGCGCCGGAGCATGCAGCGTTCGCCTTCCCTGTATGCCTCCAGAGTGTATGGTCCAGTTCCATGGGGTCTTCTGAGAAAATCGCCTTCAAAGGTGCGGTGGTTGAGCACGATGGCCGGGTAGTGAAAAAAATGCTCGGGAACGCCGATCTCGGGCCGCTTCAGGTGCAGCTTCACCTGATGGTCGTTCACGCGTTCAATATCCGCGGCATCAAGATAATCGCCGACCATGCCCAGCAGGGATGAGCCCACATCCTTGTCCAGCCATTGGCTCATGGTAAAAATCACATCATCGGCAATAAATGGGTCGCCGTTGTTGAACTCGACTCCCTGACGCAGGTTCAACGTCCATGTTTTCAGATCATCGGAAACTGCCCAGTTCTCAAGAAGATAGGGATGCGTGACATTGTTCTCGTCGGTCAAGGTCAGGTATTCCGCCACCTGCCGGAGCTGTTGCGAAGGCGCCACCCAGGAGAATTGGGCCGGATGGGTTACTTTCTGGATGGGAGATGAAATCTTGAGCGTGCCGCCCCGCTGAACGGAGGCCAAGGCACTTCTGGGTTGAGAGAGGTTGACCATCGAGGCAGCGGCGCCCACGGAAAGGCCCAGCAGGGCGGCAAATCTGATGAACTCCCTGCGGGACAGTTTTCCTTGCGTATGTTGATCGAGCAAGTCCGGAATTCCCGGATGCATTTCAGGCTTTTTGTTCATGAAATCCTCCTTGAAAAAAATGGGCATTTGGCCGCGACAACCTCGGAATACCAGGCCGGATGCGGTGAAACAGGAGCAAGGACAGGATGAAAAATGACCCAAAAAACAAAAATGCAAGTTCTATGCCGCGAACGTATTTCTTGAGCATCGCAAGCGTCATGCACCTCTTTCTCGCCTTGAAAGAAAATTGAATGTGTTATAATTCAGAATGATGTGCTGTATTTTCTTGTCGCACTCTTCTTTATTCCAATACATAGGATGGTTGCCAAAGGCAAATTTTGAATTACAGTACACTTTACATCCCTGTACGAAAGGGGCATGGTGTAACTACCTCATCAAAGAAGCCGGATGCTCCGAAAGGACCCTTCGGCCCAAGCCAATAAAGGAGAGGGCATGGAAAAAAACAGATGTGACCATTCGCGCTGCAAGAGCAATCCTGTAGCAAGTTTGAACAATCAACCATCCGCAAAAATCGGGTTTGATCCGGAATTGATGTTCGTCGAATGCCATAAATGCGGACGCCCCCTGATCTGGAACCAGGGTGAAGCCAGCCAGATCGTTGAACAATCCGGAATTGACACCAAAAAATTGGATTCGCAGTGTTTGATCTTGGCCGAAGGATGTCCTCACTGTGCCCCGGGCGAAGGCGGCTACATGGTCCGCGTGGTCCGGCTCAGGGAAGACGGTTACAAGGACGTCAAGGAACAAGGCCATTAACGATGTTGCCGTTCAGGCGACCGTTGATTCAACACAAGATCCTCCTTACAAATACCAACCTTTACCGCACGGGGCGAACATGTTCGTCCCGTGCATTTATTTCAAATGCTCCCCAGTTCGCCGGAAACCGCCACTCAGCCCGCCCTCATGCGCAAGCCGAAATGGCTGCGCATGCAACTGCCTCGGGATTCCAGTTTTTCCAGCATGAGGACCATGTTGAACGATCTGGGTTTATCCACGGTCTGCCGAAGCGCACGATGCCCGAACATTTGTGAATGCTTCAGCCATGGAACGGCCACATTTTTGATCCTGGGGGACGTTTGCACGCGAACCTGCACCTTTTGCAACATCGCGTCCGGGAAACAACCGGCCCCTCCCGCCGAGGACGAACCGGATCGGGTCAGCCGGGCCGTGGCCCATATGGGCTTGGCCTATGTGGTGATTACTTCGGTCAGCAGGGATGATCTGCCGGATGGCGGCGCAAGTCATTTCACACGGGTTGTCTCCCGGCTCAAACAGGATATCCCGGACCTGACGGTGGAAGTCCTGATCCCGGATTTTCAGGGAAGGGAAGAGTCTTTGAAAACCGTTTTGGCTGCCGGAGTGGACGTGCTGAACCACAACCTGGAAACGGTTCCGGAACTGTATCCCCGGGTCCGGCCGCAGGCGGAATATCATCGCAGCTTGGAACTGCTGAGCCGAGCCAAGGCGTGGTCCAAATCGCACAACAGTGTCTCCACGGCTGTGCGCACCAAAAGCGGCCTGATCTTGGGTCTGGGCGAAACAAGGGACCAATTGCGCCGGGCGATGAGCGATCTGGCTGCCGTGGAGTGCGACATCCTGACCATGGGCCAATATTTGGCCCCATCCACACGCCATCATCCGGTAATGCGCTACCTTCCTCCCGAGGAATTCAGTGAGCTTGCCGAACTCGCCCGGATGGAAGGCATCCCCACGGTTTTCTCCGCGCCCCTTGTCCGCAGCAGCTACCACGCCCGAGAAGTGGCGTCCGCGGCGCAAGTCGGCAAGAATGCGGCCGCGATTCCTTCACCCGTAACCCCCACTCTCTCATCATGAACATTCATACCAATCAGCCCTTCACCATCGGCCTGGTCCAGATTTCCATTCCCACAGATCCCACGGAAAGCCTGGCCAAGGCCGAAGACTACGTCCGCCAGGCAGCCCGCAAGGGCGCCCAGGTGGTCTGCCTGCCAGAACTTTTTCGCGGGCCCTATTTCTGTCAGCACGAAAACCACGACCTGTTCAACCAGGCCGAACCCATCCCCGGCCCTTCCACGCAAACACTGGGCAAAGTCGCCGCGGAGGAAGGCGTGGTCATCCTGGCATCGCTCTTCGAGCGACGCGGTCCCGGCGTCTATCACAATTCCCTGGCGGTCATCGACGCCGACGGAACCGTGCCAGGTATCTACCGAAAGATGCACATTCCGGATGATCCCGGCTATTATGAAAAATTTTTCTTCGCCCCGGGCGATACCGGATTCAAGGCCTTCGACACCCGGTTCGGCCGGGTCGGCACCCTTGTCTGCTGGGACCAATGGTACCCGGAAGCCGCCCGCCTCACGGCCCTGCAGGGAGCGGTGACCCTTTTTTATCCCACGGCTATCGGCTGGCACCCCGAGGAAAAAGCCGAATTCGGCCGGGAACAGCTGGAAGCCTGGATCACGGTCCAGCGCGGCCATGCCGTGGCCAATGGAATCTATGTGGCCGCGGTGAACCGCATCGGGCACGAGATCTCCGTTGATGGCGGACCGGGCATCGAATTCTGGGGCAATTCCTTCGTGGCCGGTCCCATGGGGGAGATCATCGCCCAGGCCTCGCCCGATCAGGAAGAAATCCTCCTGGCCGAGGTGAATCCCACCCGCCTGGAAACCGTCCGCCGCCACTGGCCCTTTTTCCGCGACCGCCGCATCGACGCCTACGGCGGTATCACCAGCCGGTATTTGGGAGGTTGAGTCGACCATGCAGTTATTTCCACGCCTTCCCGCGGAATGGGAACCCCATGAGGCCACTTGGTTGGCCTGGCCGCACAATGCTCGGGACTGGCCGGGCAAGTTCGCGCCCATCCGCTGGGTGTACGCCGAGATCGTCCGTCATCTGGCCGAGTCCGAACCGGTACGGATTTTGGTTCGATCGCAGCGCCAGGAACAGGAAATCCGGGGTCTGCTCGCCAGGGCGCATGCCGATCTGGACCGGTTTTCTTTCTTCCACATTCCCACGAACAGGGTCTGGACCCGCGACTACTGCCCGGCATTTGTCCAGGACCAGGATGGAAATGTCGCCGCTGTTCACGCGGGGTTCAATGGCTGGGCGAAATATCCGGATCACGAGTTGGATGCCGCCGTGCCGGATAAAATCTGCCAGGCCTTGAACATGGACGTCACGCCCATGCTCTTCCAGGGCCGGTCTTTCGTTCTTGAAGGCGGCGCCATCGATTCCAACGGCAAAGGGACCCTTCTGACCACCGAGGAATGCCTCCTGGATCAACAGACCCAGGTCCGCAATCCCGGCCTGTCGCGCGCGGACACCGAGGAAGCAATGCGGCAATACCTGGGCATCTCCAATGTCCTCTGGCTGGGCCGCGGCATTGCCGGCGACGACACCCACGGCCACGTGGACGATCTGTGCCGCTTCGTGAACCAGGGCACCGTGGTCCTGGTCCAGGAAGACGATCCCGGGGACGTTAACTACGAACCGCTCCAGGAAAACCGCGAACGGCTGGAAAGCGCCCGCCTCGAAGACGGTTCCAAAGTGGAAGTCGTCCCGCTGCCCATGCCCCGACCGCTGTATTTTGAAAACACCCGCCTGCCGGCCAGCTACGCCAACTTCTATATTGGCAATACCGTCGTGATCGTGCCCACGTTCAATGACCCCCAGGACAGGATAGCCCTGGGCATCCTGGCCGATCTGTTCCCGGACCGCCGGGTGGTAGGCATTCATGCGGTGGACCTTGTGTGGGGGTTTGGCACGCTGCATTGCCTGACCCATGAGCAGGCCGCCGACCAGAACCGTCAGAATCGTTCGGCATGAACTGCCGGCTGGAGGGGACAATCCACTGACGCTGCCGGTTCATGACTTCGGGCTGATGCCTTACCGCACGGCCTTGGACATCCAGATGGAAGCCGTGCGGGAAGCTGCCGAGCATGGATCGGAGCGCCTGCTGGTCGGAGAGCATCCTCCGGTTATCACCCTGGGCCGCAACAGCGGCTCGGACCACCTGCATGTTTCCCCTGAATATCTCGCCGAGAAGGGCATCGATCTGGTGCAGGCATCCCGTGGCGGCAGCATCACCTGCCATTTTCCCGGGCAGTTGGTGATCTATCCCATCCTGCGCCTGGACCGCCGTCCCGGCGGCTTGCGCCGACTGGTCCGGGATCTTGAGGAGGCCGTGATTCAGACCCTGGAAGAACTCAGTCTTGCCGCGCACCGCACCCAGTCCCGGCCAGGGGTCTGGGTCGGCCCCGGCAAGATTGCCTCCATCGGCCTGGCGCTGAAGCATTGGGTCAGCTACCATGGTCTGGCTTTGAACGTCGGCGCGGACACCAGCCTTTTTGACCTGATCACCCCGTGCGGCCTGCACGGCGTCACAGTCACCTCCGTGCACCGGGAATTGCACCGGGCAGAGCAACAGACGATGTCAGAAATAAAGCACCGTCTGCTCCAGCACGTCCGGAAGTTTTAAGCGAACATTGGCAGGGCATTTTTTGTTCAGTAACTGCTCGAACTTGCGGCAATCAACGAAATAAACCTGGGAGCGCCGCACCCCAGTGCGGCAGCGGAGTGACGCACTGGGAACCAAGTTCCGGTTGCAGCATGGCCCCAATATCTGGGTCACGAAACTCCGCGTGAAGTTGGCCCTTACACAGGAAATCTCCTTGTCCGCCCTTTTTTGAAGCAGTTATGCCGACGAGAGATTTTCGAGCCGACCAAAACAAGTCAACCAGACGGAACAAATCTGCCCATGGAACACCCGCGGCGTTTCTTGCCAGTTGTTCGCCAAGAATATATTCTTGAGTGCACATTCCGGATATTGCCAACCCTGTCCGATGCCGGATCATGTATTCCGCCATCCCATCTTCAAACTGAACTCGCGCGAGGTAGATCATGTCCACGCAACGAACCATGAGCGTGCAGGTCCAGACCGGCCAGCTCCGGTCAAGTCCCTCCTTTCTCGGATCCATAGTCACGGAAGTGAACTATGCCCAGCAGGTTCTTGTTCTGGAGGAGCGTGCCGGGTGGATGCGTGTCAACATACCTGGGGTCGCAACTGCCGGCTGGATTCACGGTTCGGCCCTCAGTCCCCGGCGGATCGTCCTTCAGGCCGGGGACGAGGAAGTGCGCAGGGCCGCCACCACCGGCGAAATCGCTCTGGCCGGCAAGGGCTTCAACCAGGAAGTGGAACGTGAATTCCGGGCCCAGAACCAGGACGTCGACTTCTCTGTGATCGACCGGATGCAGAGTACGGAGGTTCCCATATCCCGGATCGCCCAGTTCGCGCGGGAAGGGCAGTTGAACCTGTAAACCGGCCGTGATGACGTTCAGGAGAGAGAGCCATGACCAGTTGGAACAGAAGAGAATTTCTGGAATTGACCGGCAAGGCCGGTTTGGTGGGTCTTTGCGCCGGACCATTGCTCGGCGGCTTGCTGTCCGGTTGCCAGACCGTGGATCTTGCCGCCGGAGTGGGCAGGGCGGCCGGTGTGCTGGACGAGCAGCAGGCCGAATCCCTGATGCGGGTTGGCGGGGCATTGGCCCGCAGCTTCGAGGACATTACCCCGGAACAGGAATATTTCATCGGCCGGACCGTGGGAGCGGTGTTGCTGGCCTCCTACAAACCCTATCCCGACCCGGCGGCCAACGACTACATCAATCTGGTCGGCAAGCTGGTCAGCCTGAATTCGGACATGCCGGAAACCTTCGGCGGCTACCACTTTCTGATTCTGGACTCCCAGGAAATCAACGCTTTTGCCGCACCCGGCGGATTGGTCTTCGTCACCCGAGGCATGTTGCGCTGCTGCACCTCCGAGGATGCCGTGGCCGCGGTCCTGGCGCATGAGGTCGGTCACATCCAGCATCACCACGGCATTCAGACCATTCAGCGCGCCCGCCTGACCTCGGCCTTCACCATCCTCGCGGCTGAAGGCGCAAGAACCATCGGCGGCCGCGATCTGGTGGAACTGACGCAGATTTTCGAGCAGTCCGTATCCGACGTGGTCTCCACCCTGGTGGTCAACGGCTATTCCCGCACCGCCGAACTCGAGGCCGACAGCGCCGCGGTGAACATCATGCACCGGAGCGGATACGACAGCGCAGCCCTGGTGGACATGCTCCAGGTCATGGACACCCTGCTTCAGCCCGGCGGCCGAGACTATGCCCGCACCCATCCGCCGCCGACCAGCAGGATCCGGGACATCCGGCCGATGCTGCCCCCCCGGCGTCCTGAAATCACCGCCACCAGACAACAACGCTTCCGCCAGGCCCTTCAGCACGTCTGATTTTCCATATGGCCCGCCGCTCCTCCGGAAAGATACTGCTCCAGGCTCTGATCACCGGGACAGGCGCGGCGATTCTGGCACTGCTGCCCTGGTTTTTCGGGGCATTGGACAGCTGGGAAGCCCAGACCTGGGACATCCGGGTCGTGCGCCTGGCTGAACCGGGACCGGCCACCGGAGAAATCGCGCTGATTCTCCTGGACCAACAGAGTCTGGACTGGGGGCAGGAACAAATGGGCCTGAGTTGGCCCTGGCCCAGGGAAATCCATGCCGCGATCGTGGATTTCTGTCGCCGCGCCCAGGCCGCTTCCCTGACCCTGGACATCCTGTTCCTGGAGCCTTCGGCCTACGGCGTTGAAGACGACGCGCTGCTGGCCAGAGCCCTGGACGATTTCGGCTCGACGGCTCTGGCCGCTTTTCTCAGCCGAGCCGAGACAGGGGGCCGCACCACCTGGCCCGAGAATGTTCCTCGACCCGCGTGGACCATCGACGGCCTGGACCAATGGCTTGCCACTGCGGACCCGGATTTATTCGCCACTCGGATCAGCCCGCCGCTGCCGGAACTGGCCCGGTCCGCCTCCACTCTGGGGAACGTGCAGCAACGTCCTGACGCGGACGGTGTGTTCCGGCGAATGCGCCCCCTGGATTTCTTCGACACCGCTGCCGTCCCTTCCTTGGGCCTGGCCGCCTGGCTGGCGGCTGATCCCGAAGTCCACGCGCAGCTGACACGTCATGAACTGCACCTCAACGACAAGACCATCCCTCTCGACCCTCAGGGGACGACCATTCTGCGCTTCCGCGGACCGTCGGGAACACACGCGGCCTACAGCGTTGCCGCCGTGTTGCAGTCGGAGATTCGACTTCGGGAAGACCCGGCCGCTTCTCTTGAGCTTGTTTTGGATCCGGAACTGCTCCGGGACAAACATGTTTTTTACGGTTTTTCCGCCCCCGGCCTTTTCGATCTACGCCCCACCCCGGTCAGCGGCGTCTATCCCGGAGTGGAGATCCAGGCCACCTTTCTGGACAACTTCCTGTCCCAGGACTTTCTGCGCGACTTTCCGCAAAAATTGACCATCGCCCTGTTGATCGGCCTCTGCCTGCTCACTGCCCTGGCATTGGCCGTCTGGCGTTCACCTGTCACCGGAACGCTCATCGCCCTGGTCCTGCTTCTGATTCCCATTGTTCTTGCCGTGGCGGCATATCATCTCGGCTGGTGGATGCCCTTGCTGGTCCAGGAAGCCGGCGTGGCCGCGGCGGCCTTGCTGGGACTGCTCTACAACTACTCCACTGAGGGCCGTCAGCGGCGATTCATCAAGAACGCCTTTCAGCAGTACCTGAGCCCGCAGGTCATCGAGCAACTGATTGCCAATCCCGAGAAACTTCGCTTGGGCGGCGAACGCAAGATCCTGAGCATCTTCTTTTCCGACCTGCAAGGATTCACCACCATCTCCGAGAAACTCGATCCCGAGGAACTGACCGCACTGCTCAACGATTATCTCTCGGCCATGACCGACATCATCCAGGAGGAGGGCGGCACAGTGGACAAGTACGAAGGCGACGCGATCATCGCCTTCTGGAACGCCCCCCTGGACGTGCCGGATCACGCCCTGCGCGCGGTGCGCGCAGCCTTGCGCGCCCAGGCCAGACTGGCGGAACTCAGGCCGGAATTCCGTCAGCGCACGGGACACGACCTGTTCATGCGCATCGGCATCAACACCGGACCCGCCGTGGTCGGCAACATGGGTTCGCACAATCGATTCGACTATTCCATGCTCGGGGATGCCGTGAACCTGGCGGCGCGACTGGAGGGAGTGAACAAGCAGTTCGGAACCTACACGATGATCTCCCAGGCCACGAGAGATGCCGTTGGCGGCGCATTTTCCATGCGCGAATTGGGCCGCGTGACAGTCGTAGGCCGCACGGAGCCCGTGACCGTGTATGAACCCCTGCACAGTAAGTTTGCTGAAACCAACGCCTCAAGGCTGCAGGACTTCGACCAGGGTTTGAAGGCCTATTACCGGGGAGATTTTGACGAAGCTGTCCGGATCTTCAGCTTTTTAGCTCAGGACGATCCCGTGGCCGCCAGATATTTGGAAATTTGCCGCGAACTTCCGCAGGAGCCGCCTGAAAACTGGAACGGCGTCTGGAAGATGGCTTCAAAATGACCTGCGACGGCAGCCGCCCCTCGCCATGAGCCTACTCTGCGCCTTTATCCCGATGGACCGTGGTGGGAAAGACCATCTGGCCGCCCAGGTAGCCAAGCCCCATGACCAGCACAGCCAGAAGCAGGACAAGGAGGCTGTACGTCCAGCCGAAGAAGGAATACCTGACAAGATCCGCGGCACGAAGGATGATCGCAGCGACTCCTGCTCCCAGCAAAACCATGGCCAGGCGGATCTTCCAGCGGACCAGCGATGGCTTCTTGAAACGGTAGTTGATCCATAACGTCAAAAAGCCGGTGCCCATCGCTGCTGCCGCGGACAGCACGCCCAGGACGAGCATGACGAAGGCGAAGACCTCGAAGTTCAGACCGAGGTCCGGTCCGAAAGCGAAATGCAACAACAGGAACAGCAGGGCCGTGGTCAGATAGGCCGTAGGGTAATGCACGGTGATGGGATGGGGATGGCGGCGCAACATGGGGAAATAGCGCAACAGGGGCTTCATGAAGCCCGGCATGTCCCTGCTGCGCTGCTCCGGCTTCAAAACTCCCACTTCCTTGACCCGCTTGCTTGCGAAAACCTCGGCGAAATGCGGCGCGGCAGCCAGCTGATCCGTCAGGTCGACGCCGGACAGATGCATGTGCATGTGCGATCCGTTCCTCCACAAAGGACTGTCGGTCAGATCGTATACCGTCCCCTCAAAAACGACGTACACAGGCCGGCCTTCCTGCCCGTCTCCCTTGCGCACCTCTTCGAGCGTGAACTGGCGGGTTGCTTTAGACATGGCTTCTTCCTTCGACGTAACGACTCTGCTCATCCAGGAAAAGTCGGACTGGATACCGACCTTCGCCGGTATGACTTGATTTGGAAAGGACGTGGCATGATACGTCATTCCGGCGAAAGCCGGAATCCAGCTCTGGCAAGTGACCATAGAGTATGTGCTGAATAGTTACCCTTCGACAAGCAATGACGCGTTCAGGATGTTCATGGGCCGCACAATCGGCCTTGGACTATCAGATTTGCGGCTCAGCCAAGCTGCGGAACTCAAATTCCTTCCGCCAACCGCGGACCCAATCCGAATCCTCTTCCGCCAATCCTTGGTCCTCACCGCGCAGCTTTCGTTCCTCAACGTTTCTTTTGTTTTTCGCTTCAATGGCAAGCTGCTGCAGCTTTGTCTGAAATTCCTCATCCTTTTCCAAGGGGATCGTCTCCTGGGCATAGGCTTCGATGATCAGAAGGTGCTTGCGAACACACATCTCACTTTCCGTTTCACAAGGACAATCCTGGTCTGTAAGATGGCTCTGCAACAAAAGCATTTCTTTCAAGAGCTGTTCATACTGCCACTTCAGAATGGGTGTTAGGGCTTCCGTCATAAGTTACCTCTCTGTGGTGATTGATTGGAGCCTGGCCAAGGATGGCAGGTTCCGTGAAGGATGGGGTGACTCCTTTCGTCATCAATAAGAATGCCAAAAACAGTTTAATAATATCCATCCGGCAATACTACCATAATTTGAATTACGCCGAGTCAGGAGCACATACAACCTGGACCCCAAGAATTAATTCTTAAGATTTAAGAGTCAGGTCCAGGTCAAGATCTCCAAAGACATGGTTGGGCTTGGACATGACACATCAATTGAGTATGGTCTCAATGCCATTCATTAAAAGATCAGATTGAGATAACCTTCACAGGATCATCGGCTACTTCATGAGAATACCCATTACCCAACTTGCAGCCGTATTGAGAACCATGCTCCACCAGGGCATGCGCCTGGATGAATCCACGGTCAAGAACATGCTCCAGGTCCTGGCTGCCCAGGATGCTGAGGAGCTGGTGTTGAGATTGACGGATCACGAGGATGCCGAGGCATGGTCCATGCGTGATCTGGCGCTCTTCCCGGATCATGAGTTTGCACTTGCCGTGGAGGTCTGGCTGCTGGAGCAGGAAGCGCGGCTTGGGGAACTGCCGGCGGCGAATCACCAGGAACGTAACGACCTGGCGGCGATGCTGGATCAGGCTGTTCTCACCCTGCGCCTCCCGGACCAAAGCAGTGTTCAACTCGTGCTGGATACAGAGGATGCATACCGCTTCGTGACTCGCCTGAATTTGCAAAAGACAATTCCTTCGACAATCAAAACCTATCTTGCTGAATTGCGGGAGCCTGACAATGCCGATCTTGTTCCAGCTGTCCGCCTGGCGTGCAGACAGGCTCGCCTGACATGGACCACGGCGAACGAGACGTTCATCCTGAACCTGTTGCAGGGCTGTTTTGCCGCCGATGAAAATGACGCGCTACGTCGCCAAACCCTGGATCTGGTACGGTGGAGCCTGCTATTTCTGGAGCATGCCGGTGAAGACATTCCGGGCGCCCTGGCCCGCCGGCGCGATGAACTGCTCAGGAATCTTGATCAGGCGGAGGAGATGGAGAAAATCCGGAAGAAGTATAATTTTGAAACCCGGCGAATGCTGGGCATCGTGGAGCAGCACCTGGAAGAGAGCGCGCTACAAGATGAGCTGGCCCTGGTGGAACTGGTCGCCCGCGCAACCGGCGGCTTTCCGCCGCAATACCAGGTCATTCGGCGAAATCTCGGAGAAGCACGTAAATTGGAGGACATTCAGGATCTCATGGGCGGCTGAATCGGCTCAGCATTGATTCATTGAAATCGGGGTACGGGATCAATGTTTTTCTGTAACTGTTCAGCATGCTGCTGCCCTGCGGACTTTGGCATCGCAGTCGAGGTCGGTATCGGGATCGGGATCGCAGGCGGAGCCATGCATAGGTCTTCTCAACATTTTTCGAAACCGATTCCGACCCCGACACCGACCCAGATGTCGGAGGCAGATCGCACATCATGTGCTGAATAGTTACATTTTTCGTAACTATTCAGTTCATCCGGAGGGTGGTCATTTACCTGCACTGGATTCCGGCTTTCGCCGGAATGACTTATCGTGGCAAGCTGCATCTATACAGTCATACCGGCGAACGCCGGTATCCAGATCTTTTTCGCGGATTTTGCTGAATAGATACCATTTTTCTTTTCCTGGGATAGCCGCCTCCTGTCGGCGGCCCCAGGATGCAGTCACCGCTCGATTACCGCACCCATGCGCGCGGACAGGGAGGCCAGACCTGCCAGAACCGCCAATCCCAGGGCCAGAGTGGCGATAGTTACGTCCCTGTCCAGAAAATATCCCATTAATATCGGCGAAATCGATGTCGCGACCACCATGATGGATTGATTCATGGAGCGAATCGCGCCCAGGTGCAGAACACCGTACCGCTCCGCCCAGATCGTGCCCCCGGCCGTTGCGGCCAGTCCATGGGTGGCCCCCACCAAACCCAGATAGGCATACAAAACCATGCTTCCCGGCACCAAGGCCAGAAGCACCAGACCAGTGATGATTGGGATCAGTGCCACGGGCAGGGCGCGTCCGGCGCCCAGTCGGTCCACCAGCGGTCCGGCAGTGAAAAGCGCCCCGAAATGGCAGAGCGCATAGAAGGAAAATCCCGCACCCAGCATTTCCAAAGACCAGCCACGCTCGGCGGCAAAGGCCGTCTGGTGAAAAAACAAGGCGGTTACGGCAAACGGGGTGAACAGCGTTGCCGGCAAAATAAGGTAGAAGCCGGGGTCCCGCAAAACTTCCCGCCGATTGAAGCGACTGCGATCCGGTCCGGGCTTGGAACCCGCTGGATTTTTCCCGGCAAGTTCCTGTGGCGGCGGCGCATTGCGGGAGAGCGACACCAAAGCAGGCAGAACCAGGAGGCAGAGAAACACCGCGCCAGCCAGCCAGGGCATTCGCCAGTTGCTCCAGACAACCAGGAGTGCCGCGGCTGCCGGAAGCACGGCCTCGGCCAACGGGAACCCCATGGCGGCCAGGGCCACAGCCCTGCCGCGGTGGACCGGAAAATATCTGGCCGCGGTGGTCATCCCGACGTGGGAGATCATGCCCTGTCCGCCGAAGCGGATGCAGATGAAACCCAGTCCCAGGATCAGAACACCTGGAGCGAAACCGATCAGCAGGCAGCCGCCCGCCAGGATGAAGACGGCCAAGGCCGTGATCCTTGGCAGGGACCAGGTATCCACCAGTCCGCCGAACCGGAGCAACAGGAACGCGCTGCAGAGGGTGGCCGCGCTATACAGGCTGCCGTAGGCGGTATGTGACAAGTCGAAGGCGTGGCGGATATCAGCGCCGAAAATGGACACGAAGAAGGTCTGCCCGAAGCCGGATGCCGCGGTGGCTCCCAGGGCAAAGAATGCCAGACGGGGATTGGACGCCATGAAGGCCGGAAGTCGATGATGCAGCGGTTTCATCGAAAAATCGTACCTCCAAAGCAAAAAAACGACAAACGCCGCCCAGCCCTCAGGCTGCGCGGCGTTGTTCATGGCGGCGACGCTTTTCAGCGTGAACTCAGGTCAGGTCCTTGGCCACCATCTTTGTCAGACGCAGCAGTTGGTTGCAAAATCCGGATTCATTGTCGTACCAGATGATGACCTTGGCCATCCTGTCCCGCAGAACCGTGGTGCACGGCCCGTCCACGACTCCGCCGTAGGTGCTGCCGTTGAAGTCGATGGAAACCAGCGGCTCCTCGGTGTAGCCCAGAACATTCAGCAGTGGGCCTTCGGCGGCTTCACGAAAGGCCTGGTTCACGGTTTGGGCGTCGGCGTCCCTGGTCAATTCGACCACCAGGTCCACCAGGGAAACATTGGGCGTGGGTACCCGCACGGCCATGCCATCCAGACGGCCCTCCAATTCCGGCAGAACCTGGGTCACGGCCCGGGCCGCGCCGGTAGTGGTGGGCAGCATGGACATGGCCGCGGCCCGGCCCCGTCGCAAATCCTTGTGCGACCCGTCCAGGATGCGCTGGCTCATGGTGTAGGAGTGAATGGTGGTCATCAGGCCGTGCTCGAAGCCGAACCGGTCGTTCAGCACCTTGGCCACCGGCGCCAGACAGTTGGTGGTGCAGGAAGCATTGGAGACGATGTGGTGCTCTCCCGCCTGATAAGACTGGTCATTGACACCCATGACCACGGTCAGATCTGGATCTTTTCCCGGAGCGGCGATGAGCACTTTTTTTGCCCCGCGATCCAGGTGCTGCTGGCAGGGCTCCCGTGACGTGAACTTTCCCGTGGTTTCCAGAACGATATCCACCCCAAGGTCTTTCCAGATCCATTCACCGGCCTGTTTCCGGGTTACCGCGACCTGTTTGCCGGCCAGCTCAAAACCCTTGTCGTTGGCCTCGGCCGCTTCGCCCAACCGACCATGAACCGAGTCGTATTTGAGCAGGTGCACCAGGGCAGAGTTCTCGGCCCGTGCATTTACGGCAACCAAAGTGACTTCGGGATCCGCGGCCAACAGGCGGGTCATGTACCGGCCAATTCGGCCGAACCCGTTAATTCCGATGCGAACAGACATGGTGTTCTCCCTTTGAGAAGATGATTATGTAAATGACAACCTACCTGACGTTTGAAATCTCCTTCACAACCCGGCTATTTGATCTGGTGGGTCAGCTCACCTTTGGCGTATCGAACTTCCATGACCTCCATGGACACAGGCCTGATCTTCGAGGCGTAGCCGGAAGTACCGAACGCCTTGAACCGCTCCAGACAAATGCCTTTCATCGCATCCATGGAAACCTTGAGATACTTTCTGGGGTCGAAGTCCTTGGGCTTCGTGGCCAGGTGCCGGCGAATGGCGCCGGTGGCGGCCAGGCGCAGATCCGTATCAATGTTGATCTTGCGCACGCCGAACTTGATGCCCTGCTGGATTTCCTCCACCGGAACCCCATAGGTCTGGCCCAGATCGCCGCCGTATTCGTTGACGGTGGCCAGCCAGTCCTGGGGAACGGAGGATGAGCCGTGCATCACCAGGTGCGTGTTCGGGATGCGCTCGTGAATCTCCTTGATCCGGCTGATGGCCAGGACTTCGCCGCTGGGCGGCCGGGTGAACTTGTAGGCCCCGTGGCTGGTGCCGATGGCAATGGCCAGGGCGTCCACTCCGGTCTTTTTCACGAAATCAGCCGCCTGCTCCGGGTCCGTGAGCATCTGCTCGCGGGTCAACTTGCCTTCAGCGCCCACGCCGTCTTCCTTGCCGGCAATGCCGGTTTCCAGAGACCCCAGAACGCCCAGTTCGCCTTCCACGGAAACTCCGCAGGCATGGGCCATTTCCACTACCTTGGCCGTGATCTCCACATTGTACTCGTAGGTCGCGGGAGTCTTGGCGTCCTCCATCAGGGATCCGTCCATCATCACCGAGGAAAAGCCGGCCTGGATGGACCGGGCGCAGACCGCCGGAGACGCGCCGTGATCCTGGTGCAGACACAGAGGGATATGCGGCCATTCCTCCATCGCCGCCTGGATCAGGTGGCGGATGAACACGGACCCGGCATATTTGCGAGCGCCGGCTGAACTCTGCAGAATCACCGGGCTGTCGGTTTCATTGGCCGCGAGCATGATGGCCTGCACCTGCTCCATGTTGTTCACGTTGAACGCGGGGACCCCGTACCCATGTTCCGCCGCGTGGTCCAAAAGTTGTCGTAAGGTAATCATTGCCATGGGAACCTCCAAGTTTAATCGAATAAAATCATTTATGTTTATCTTCCCAGGAGATAACTACTCAGCAGACTCTGATGAATGACAGAAACTGGTCCGGTTTGCCTTGATTTTGTGGTCTCGCATGTCTGACTGAGCCTGGATTCGTTCATCGAACCATTGCCGGGCGCTTGGAGCACCAAATGTTGTTTGTTCATGCAATGGTTCGATGTTACGAAGCCGGCGAAGGAGTTTGCGAGGCCGCAAAATCAAGGCAAGCCGGACCTCGGCTGAGTAGTTACCCCAGAAGCTGCTCCAGGCGCTGGGCAGCGGCCTCGGGAGTAAAGTTGAAATGCTTGAACAGCTGGTTGCCGGGAGCGGATTCGCCAAAACGCCGCATGCCCAGCACATCCCCGTCCTGTCCCACCAGATGCCGCCAGGATTCGGGCACCCCGGCCTCCACGGCCAGCCGGACGCCGACTTCCCGGGGCAGGACGGACTGACGGTACTCCTGATCCTGAGCGTCGAAAAGCTCGATGCAGGGTATGGACACGACGCGGACTTTCAGGCCCTTGGCGGACAACAGGTTGGCCGCTTCGACCGCGACGTCCACTTCCGATCCGGAAGCCATGATGATCGCCTGGGGGATACTGTCGCAATCCTTCAAAACGTACCCGCCGCGCCGAATGTTCGCCATGGCCTGTTCGTCGCGCTCCTGATGGGCCAGATTTTGTCTTGAGAGAATCAAGGCCGTGGGACCGTCGTGGCGCTGCAACGCCTCGGCCCAGGCCGACGAGGTCTCCACGGCGTCGCAGGGCCGCCAGACCCTCAGATTCGGGATCAGGCGCAGTGAGGCAGTGTGTTCGATGGGCTGGTGCGTCGGGCCATCCTCGCCGACTCCGATGGAATCGTGGGTCAAGACATGGATGGAGCGCAACCCCATCATCGCGGCCATGCGCAGGGCATTGCGGGAATAGTCGGAAAAGACGAGGAACGTGCCGCCGAAGGGGATGAACCCGCCGTGGGCCGCAATCCCGTTCATGATCGCGGCCATCCCGAATTCGCGTACACCGTAGAAGACATAGTCGCCGTTCCATACGGTCTTGGCCAGGGGCTTCGCGCCGGACCATTTGGTCAGGTTGGACGCCGCCAGGTCGGCGGAACCGCCCAGAAGCTCGGGCAGGACAGGGGTAAAGTGCTCGATGGCCTTTTGGGAGGCCTTGCGCGTGGCCAGCTTCTCCGCGGCCGCGGCAGTCGTACGCACGAATTTCTGAGCAGTTTGCATGAACCCTTCAGGCAGTTCCCCGGCCATTCTCCGGGTGAACTCCGCGGCCAGCTCCGGGTAGGCGGCGGAGTATTCCCGGAATTTTGCGTTCCAGGCATCCTCCAGTTCCTTGCCTCGCTGCCGGGCATCCCAGCCTGATTTGATTTGCTCCGGAATATCAAATGGCGCATGAGGCCAGTCCAGATTCTGCCGCGCAGCCGCGATCTCGGCATCCCCCAGAGGTGCGCCATGACAATGCTCGGTGCCGCAGACATTGGGTGCGCCAAAGCCGATGACGGTTTTGCAGCAGATCAGTGAGGGGCGATCGTTTTCGGCCCTGGCTTCAAGTATGGCCCGCCGCACGGCCTCTCCGTCATGTCCGTCCACGTTGCGCACCACATGCCAGCCGTACGCCTCGAATCTGGCCGGGGTGTCGTCCGCGAACCAGCCGCCGATATTGCCGTCAATGGAAATTTGGTTGTCGTCGTAAAACGCCGTCAGTTTGCCCAAGCCCAATGTTCCGGCCAGGGAACAGACCTCGTGGGAAATGCCTTCCATCAGACAGCCGTCTCCGAGGAAGACATAGGTAGAATGGTTCACGATGTCGAAATCGTCCCTGTTGAAATGCGCCGCGAGAACCCGTTCGGCCATGGCCATGCCCACGGCGTTGCCCAGTCCCTGACCCAGCGGCCCCGTAGTCGTTTCCACGCCGGGCGTGATCCCGCGTTCCGGATGCCCGGGAGTTTTTGATGCCAGTTGCCGAAAATTCTTGATGTCCTCGATGGTCAGATCGTAGCCGGACAAATGCAACAGGGCGTACAGCAGGATCGAACCGTGTCCGTTGGACAAGACAAAGCGATCCCGATCAGCCCATTGGGGGTTGGCCGGGTTGTGACGCAAAAAATCGTTCCACAAAACCTCGGCAATATCGGCCATGCCCAGTGGGGCTCCCGGATGCCCGGAATGGGCTTTCTGAATGGCGTCCATGCTCAATGCACGAACGGCATTGGCCAACTTTCTGCGCTGAGACATATCTACTCCTTGATACGTATGAAGGCATGAAGAGAAAAAAGAACGAAGAGGATCCATCACTCTATTATCACCCGGAGTGGGTTCAGCATCCCCGAACCGGTTTTTGGTAGCACCGGTTCATGGTCAAGCGCAATATGCAAGTCTGCCCAAACAAGCTTTGCCATCTTCGGACATGACGGATACAAGCAGATCACTCGGTTCGGCGGCCTTGAACGGGCTGACGACCGCATGCAATTCATTGTCCCCATGAAACCTCGATCCAAGGAGATTTCTCATGTCCCAGGAAACCCCGCAACGCAACCTTGCCCTTGACCTTGTCCGTGTAACCGAAGCCGCTGCTCTGGCCTCTTCCCGGTGGCTGGGCAAAGGCGACAAGGAACGCGGGGACTTTGCGGCCGTGGAGGCCATGCGTCTCAGTTTCAGCGCCATTGACATCAAGGGCACCGTGGTCATCGGAGAAGGCGAAAAGGATGAGGCGCCGATGCTTTATAACGGTGAAAAACTGGGAACCGGCAACGGTCCGGAGGTAGACGTCGCGGTTGATCCGGTGGAAGGAACCCGGCTGCTGGCCTTTGGCCGTCCCAACGCCATTGCCGTTGTCGCGCTGGCTCCCCGAGGAACCATGTACAACCCCGGTCCCGCGTTTTACATGAAAAAGATGGCCGTGCCCTCCGAGGCAAAATACCAGGTGGACATCAAGGCGCCTGTGGCGGAGAATCTGCGTCGCGTCGCCAAGGCTCTAGGGAAGTCAGTGGATGACATGGTGGTCTTTGTCCTGGACAAGCCGCGTCATGCCGGCCTGATCAGGGAAATCCGCGAGGCCGGGGCACGCATCCAGCTGCACACGGACGGCGACGTGGCCGGAGCGTTGATGGCCATTACGCCGGGGGGCGAGGTGGACATGATGATTGGAACCGGAGGCACCCCGGAGGGCATCCTTGCCGCCGTGGCAATTCGGATCATGGGCGGAGAAATGCAGTGCATGCTCGATCCGCAGTCCGACGCCGAGCGTGAGAGCGTGCAGCAAGCCGGATACAACCCCGAACGGGTCCTGACCGTGGATGATCTGGTCAAAAGCGACGACGTCTTTTTCGCGGCAACCGGCATTTCCGGCGGAACGTTTCTCAAAGGCGTGGAATTTACCGGCAAGGGCGCCGTGACCCATTCCATGGTCATGCGCGGCAAGACGGGCACGTTCCGGCTGATCGAGGCGCAGCATTCCTTTTCCAAGTTGATGCGCATCAGTTCCATTGAATACGGAAAGTAGAACGTAACTACTCAGCAGTTGAAGCAGGGATGGTCCGGGTTGCTTTGATTTTGCGGTCTCGCCTGTTTGACTGAGCCGGGATTCGTTCACCGAACCATTGCCGGACTCCTGGAGCACGAGTGTTGTTTATTCACGCAATGGTTCGGTCTTACGAAGCCGGCGAAGGATTTGGCGAGGCCGCAAAATCAAAGCAACTCGGACCTCAGCTGAGTAGTTACAGTGGAACATCCTCGCGGCAGCACGACCCGCTCATGTTTATTGTTTTGCAATGCTGCGTCGGCCTCGGCCGTACCAGCTGACAGCGACCAGGAGGAACACTAATGTCCCGCAATGAAAACATCATTCTCGCACCGTCATTACTGTCTTCGGATTTCAGCCGCATCGGAGAGGAGCTTGTCGCCCTGGAACGGGCCGGCCTGCAATGGGTGCACTGGGATGTCATGGACGGCGCCTTTGTTCCGAACATCACCTTTGGGCCGCCGGTGATCAAGGCCTGCCGCAAAAAGAGCAGCCTGTTCTTCGACGTGCACCTGATGATCGAAAACCCGGATCGCTACCTGGCGGACTTTGTGGACGCCGGAGCAAACCTGCTCTGCGTTCATGCGGAGGCCTGCGTCCACCTGGAACGTACCGTTTCCGAAATCGCCCGCCTGGGCGCCAAACCCGGCGTAGCCCTGAATCCGCATACACCCCTTGACGTGGTGGAGTACCTGCTGCCCCAGCTGGAGATGGTTTTAGTCATGAGCGTCAATCCCGGTTTCGGCGGCCAGAAGTTCATTCCCTTCAGCACAAAAAAAATCAAGCGCCTGCGGGCCTTGATCGAGGAACAGGGGTTGACCACCAACATCCAGGTGGACGGCGGCGTTACGCCGGAGAACGTCCGCGAGCTTGCGCAGTGCGGCGCAAACATTTTCGTCTCCGGCTCGGCCTTCTTTGGTTTTCCCCCCTACGACAAGCGCCTGGAAACGTTCATGCAGGCCGTGAATTTATAAGGGGATCTTTTGAATGAACAGAAAAAGCCCTCATCCGGTCGGATGAGGGCTCTTTTATTTTTATGTCCATCACGTGGAGGGTTTCAATTATTCTACGGAAGCTGTTCCTTCAACATTGTTCGCCTGGATGACGTCCAGCAATTCGATCTCAAAAATAAGGGTGGAGTTGGGCTGGATGATCGGACCGGCCTGTTGCGGACCGTAGGCCATATCCGGCGGAATGACCACTTCCCATTTCGAACCCTGGGGCATCATCTGCAGAATTTCGGTCCATCCGGGGATCACGCCCTGAAGGGGAAAGGTGGCCGGCTCGCCGCGTTCCACCGAACTGTCGAAAACGGTTCCATCCACGAGTGTGCCCGTATAGTGCACGGTAACGATATCTTCGGTGGTGGGAATTTGTCCGTCGCCTTCGGTTATGACCCGGTATAGAATGCCGCTTTCAGTGGCTTGAACTCCTTCCTGCTCCTGGAACTCTTCCATGAATGCACGGCCCTCTTCGAGGTTTTCAGCCGACTGGCGTTGAATCATTTCCATCTGACGCTGCATCAATTCCTGCTGCAGGGCCATCAGCACCTCTTGCTGCTCCGCCTGGGTCATCAGCGGTTCGCCGCCCAGCCCCAAGCCGTCACGCAGGCCCTGTGCCAGTGCATCAGCGTCCACTTCCAGATCGCCTTGGGAAATGTTCGTCCCGATATCCAGCCCGATGGCGTAACTGGTCTTCTGGACTTGAGTGTCCAGCTGCTGAACCGTCCGCGGGCCATTCCCGGCCTGCGGCGCCGGTGCCGGCTGCTGGCCGCAGCCCAGGACCATCAGGCTCAGGCCGATGCTCAAACATGACGCGATGGTCATTTTGCGGAAACTCATAAGAACTCCTTATCCATTTAAGAAGGTTGACGTAAAATCTTATCATAGAGCACGAAAAAAATGTTGTCCATGCATCAAAAAAACGCTAAGGCGACCTGATCTTGGCAAATGTTTCCCGGTTTGATGTCTGATTTACAGCAGATCCTGCCGCGCAAGCACCTTGATATATCGCAACCACTCAGCCGAGGTCCTGCTTGCCTTGATTTTGCGGGCCCGCAAGCTCCTTCGCCGGCTTCGTAACCTCGAACCATTGCGTGAATATACATCTTTTGGTGTTCCAAGCGCCCGGCAATGGTTCGTGAACGAATTCTGGCTCAGTCAGATCTGCGAAACCGCAAAATCAAGGCAAGCAGGACCAGTTTCAGTCATTCATCAGAATCTGCTGTGTAGTTACAATGTATCAAGGAATGTCAGCTTGTTATCCATCATCTGTTCAAAGCACGTATCCCTCGTGATCAGCATGCTTTTGCGCTCCCGACTTGCGAAGACCCAACTTCTCAAAAATACGACAATTATTGCAATAAACTACGGCTTTCCTTGAAATTTCAATTGACACACTTGTTTTTTTCATGGCAATAGCTCTTTTGGTCCATGAAGTGTCTTGAATATGGTAATGGCCTTGTCCCGTTGACTGAACGCTCCGACAACTTTTCGGACGCATCCGGTCCCGGTGAAGCCATACAAGGCCTTTTCTCGCCGGAACACCTCCTAAGTGGCCCTGCGGTATTTCGTTTTTTTATTGAACACCAATAACAACATCAACGTGGAGGAAAGCAATGAGTGCAAAAAGTTGGATGAAGACCATCACGGCCGCCTGCTTGCTGGTACTTGTTTGTTCCCCGGCCTGGGCGCAAAGAATCAAGATCGCCGTGGCCGCCCCTTTGACCGGCCCCGCTGCTTCGTACGGGGAAAACATTAGATCCGGCGTGGAGACCAAAGTCGAGGAAATCAACGCCGCGGGCGGCATCAATGGTACGATGATCGAGATCGCCTACTTTGACGAACTGTGCGAACCCCGTGAAGCCGCCGTTGTCGCTCCCCGCATTGTCGGCGACAGAGACATCGTCGGTGTTGTCGGCCACGTCTGCTCTTCCGCTCACCTGGCTGCGCTGCCCACCTATGTCCGCATGGGCATGCCCGTCATCTCTCCCACGGCCACCAACGTGACCATCAGCCAGCAGAACAGGGACAACCAGGGCCGGGTATGGTCCTTCCGCAACGTGTACCTGGACGACTACCAGGGCAAGTTCCTGGCCAACTACGTCAAGGACATTCTCGGCCTGGAAAAGATCGCCGTGTTCTTCGAAAACAACGACTACGGCATCGGCCTGAAAAACGCGTTCGTGGCTGAAGCCAAGAACATCGGCCTGACCGTTGTCGGCGAGGAAGGCTACGTGAAAGGCGCCACGGACTTTACTCCTCAGCTGACCAGCCTGCGCCGGCACTCACCTGACGGACTGTTCATCTCCGGTTACTACAACGAAGGAGCCTTGATCGCCGCACAGGCCGCCAATCTGGGCATGGACGTGGTCAAGTTCGGCGCGGACGGCCTGGACAACGTGGACTACATCAACCTGGCCGGAGCAGCCGCGAACAACACCTACATGACGGTTCCCTTCCTGGCCGACGCAGCTCCGGAACAGGCCCAGGACTTCATCAGGAAGTTCGAGGAAAAATATCAGCGCGACCTGGACTGGATGAGCGCCAACGCCTATGACGCAACCGGCAAGTTCATCGCCGCCGTGACTGCCGTGGGTACTGACCGGGCAGCAATCCGTGACTATCTGGCCGGTATCAATTCCTACGAAAATGCGTACATTGGCATCACCGGAGCGACCTATTTCAATGAAATCGGCGATCCGGAGAAAAGCGCCTTCGTGAAAATGGTCAAGGACGGCCAGTTCGTCGCCGCTCCGAAGCAGATGCAATAAGCTAATACCTCAGTAATCACACCGAAACAGGCTGGGCCGCTCCCAGCCTGTTTCGGTTTCATGCAGTCCCTCTCATTTTCCGGCAGGAGATCCCCCCTTTGCTTGAACAACAACTCATCAACGGTTTGACCCTGGGCCTGATTTATGCCCTGATCGCCGTCGGCTATACCATGGTCTACGGCGTCATCCAGCTCATCAATTTCGCCCACGGTGAAATCTACATGCTCGGGGCCTTTTTTTGCGTGACCTTCATCACCATGGTCGGGCTTCCCTTTTACGTGGCCATTCTCATGGCCGTGATCTGCTGCATGCTCTGCGGCATCCTGCTGGACATCATCGCCTACCGTCCTCTGCGCAAGGCCCCGCGTCTGGCCGCCCTGATCACGGCCATCGGCATGTCCATATTTCTCCAGAATGTGGCCCTGATCATCTGGGGCAGCCGTTCCAGGCCCTTTCCGCAAATGGCCGTTCCGGACTACCTCAAGGCGAAAGCCCTGGTCATGGGCGATATCAGCCTGACCTGGCTCCAGTTGTTCATTTTCGCCGTGGCCATCGTGATGATGATCAGCCTCTATCTGACCATCAACAAGACCCGCATCGGCACGGCCATGCGCGCCTTGGCCCAGAACAAGACCGCCGCCTCTCTGATGGGCATCAACGTCAATTACGTAATTTCCTTCACCTTCGCCCTGGGTTCGGCCATGGGTGCGGTGGCCGGAATCCTGGTTTCCGTTTACTACAACACTCTCTATCCCACCATGGGCTACACCGCAGGCGTCAAGGCCTTTGCCGCGGCCGTGCTCGGCGGAATCGGTTCGGTGCCCGGCGCCATGATCGGCGGCGTGGTTCTGGGCGTGGCCGAAGCTCTGGGCGCGGGCTATATCTCCTCGCTCTACCGCGACGGCGTGGCCTACGCCGTGATGATCGCGGTGATCATCTTCCGGCCTTCGGGAATTCTTGGGCGCTCCGTGGTGGACAAGGCCTGACGCTGAAGAAGAATTTGAAATCTCAAATTTGAAATTTGAAATTATTCGTTCAACAAATTACCCCTTTGAAACCTGATAACGCTCTCTCAACGGAACCATATCGTGAATTTTGGAAAATCCCTTACCCTGCTGATCGTCGCCGCGGTATTGACCTATCCCATCGTTCCGCAGTCCAGCGACTATATCATTCATGTCATGACCCTGGCCATGGTCTACATGATTCTGGCCATGGGCCTGAACATCGTTCCGGGTTTCTGCGGTCTCCTGGACCTCGGCTATGTCGGCTTCTACGGCATCGGCGCCTATACAGCCGGTTTGCTGACCATTCATTACGGTCTGTCCTTCTGGGTCATCGTGCCCCTGGCTGCCCTCAACGGAGCCTTGTGGGGGGCGCTGCTGGGCGCACCGACCTTGCGCCTGACCGGGGACTATTTCGCCATCGTCACCTTCGGGTTCTCCGAGCTGGTGGTGCTCTTCCTGACCAACGAAATCTGGCTGACCAGAGGCCCCTTGGGTCTTCCTGGAATCCAGCCCATCACCGTGAACCTGACCTGGCTGAACGAAGCCTGGTACTTCCAGTTCTACGACAAGACCCCCAATTTCTACGTCGCGGCCCTGATGGTCGGACTTGTGTTCTTCATCATGCGCCGCATGGAGGATTCCCGCCTGGGCCGGGCCTGGTACGCCATCCGGGAGGACCCCCTGGCCGCTGCCAGTTGCGGGGTGAACATTCTCAACTACAAGGTCATCGCTTTTGCCATTTCCGCGGCCATCGGCGCGGTGGGCGGATGCTTCTACGCCCGCTGGTCCATGTTTCTCTCTCCGGACATGTTCAAGTTCTGGGAATCCTTCCTGGTATTGTGCATGGTTGTGCTCGGCGGTCTGGGCAATATCAAGGGCGCCCTGATCGGCGCGGTGATCCTGGTCAGCCTGGGCGAGGTGCTGCGGGAAGTGCTGACTTCATTCGGTCTGCCTCCCGAGACCCGCTTCATGGCCTATGGTCTGATCATGGTCCTGATCATGCGTTTCAAGCCCGCGGGCTTTTTCCCGGCCATCGCGTCCAGCGGGCGTTCCAATCCGCTGCTGTTGGACCTGCAGAAACGATACGTCAAACGCTCCGCGGTCAAGGAAGATCCCAGTGACACCGTTGCTTAAGATCGACTCCATCACCAAGCGTTTCGGCGGCATCATGGCCCTGGCCGACGTCTCCTTCAATGTTTTTGAAGGGGAGATTCTCGGCCTGATCGGGCCCAATGGAGCCGGGAAAACGACCATGTTCAACTGCATTGCCGGCGTATACAAGCCCACGAGCGGCGACATCGTCTTCACCCAGGGCGATAACTCCAAACGCATCAATGGATACAAACCGGAGAAAATGACGGAACTGGGCATCGCCCGGACTTTTCAGAACATCCGTCTGTTCAATGCCCTGACCGTCCTGGACAATGTTCGGATTGCCCGGCACTGCCGGACCAAGTCCAACTTCTTCCGCTCGGTGTTGCGCACACGGTTCCAGAAAAACGAGGAAAAAACCATCGTTGAAGATTCCATGTACTGGCTGGATTTTGTCGGCCTGGGCCACCATGCCCTGGCCGACGCCAACAGTCTGTCCTACGGCGACCAGCGCCGCCTGGAAATTGCCCGCTCCCTGGCCACGGAGCCCAAACTGCTGCTGCTGGACGAACCGGCCGCCGGCATGAACCCCAAGGAAACCAGAATGCTCGTGGATTTGATTTACTCCATTCTGGACAAGGGTATTTCGGTGATGCTCATCGAGCACGACATGAAGCTGGTGATGAGCATTTGCAAACGGCTGGTCGTACTGGACCATGGAACGCTGATCGCTGAAGGCGGCCCCAAGGACATTCGCGAGAATCCGCAAGTCATTGAGGCCTATCTCGGAAGGGGGGCCGCTCATGCTTGAGTTACGCGACGTCCAGGCCTATTATGGCAATATCCAGGCCCTCAAGGGAATCACCCTGAACGTCAATGCCGGCGAGATCGTCACCCTGGTCGGATCCAACGGCGCCGGGAAATCCACCACGCTGATGACCATCTCTTCCGTTGTCGCAGTCCGGTCCGGGAGCATAACGTTCCAGGGCAGGGACATCACGAAATTGGCCACGGACAAGGTCGTGGCCATGGGCATAACCCAGGTGCCCGAGGGCAGAATGATTTTCCCGGCCCTGACGGTCCTGGAAAATTTGCGCATGGGCGGTTATCTGCGCAAGGATAAAGTCGGTCTGAAACAGGATGAGGAAAAAGCCTTCACGCTCTTTCCCATACTCAAGGAACGCCGCAAGCAGTACGGGGGAACCCTGTCCGGCGGCGAGCAGCAGATGCTGGCCATTGGCCGCGCCCTGATGGCCCGCCCCAAGCTGCTGCTCCTGGATGAACCATCTCTGGGGCTGGCGCCGATCATCGTGGAGAACATCTTCGACGTCATCGTTCAGATCAACAAGGAAGGCACTACGGTGCTCCTGGTGGAGCAAAACGCCCAGATGGCCCTGCAAATCGCCCACCGCGGCTACGTTCTGGAAACCGGCAAGGTCACCATGTCCGGCAAAGCCTCCGACCTCCTGGCCGATCCCAAGGTCCAGGCAGCATATCTCGGAATGGATTGATCGCTGATGGCCATACCGGACTTCCAGAGCATTATGCTTCCACTTCTGAATTTCTGTGCCGATGGAAGAGAGTATACGAATCGGCAAGCGGTGGATGCGCTGGCCGAGAAGTTTTCTTTGTCTGAAGAAGACCAAAAGCAACTGCTGCCCAGTGGGCAGCAAAGAACGTTTGAGAATCGAGTTGCCTGGGCGCGAGCGCACATGAAGATGGCAGGTTTGCTCAAGAACACCAGACGCGGTGTGTTCAGCATCACTGACCAAGGGATAAGAATTCTTGAACAAAATCCGGCGACGATCAGTCTGAAGTTCCTGCGGGAAATCCCTGAATATAAGGCTGCAAGAGGTTGGGTATCGGAAGAATCCGGACTTTCAAATAGCTGTAACGACCAGGAAGCAAGAACTCCAGAAGAACGAATGGAGGAAGCCTATCTCTCGTTAAGAGAAAGCCTGACAAGCGAACTCATCGCTCAACTCAAAGCTGCATCCCCGCAATTCTTTGAACAGGTTGTCGTCGAGGTCCTGGTCAAGATGGGCTACGGCGGATCGCGCAAGGATGCCGGACAGGCCATTGGAAGAAGCGGGGATGAGGGAATTGACGGCATCATCAAGGAAGACAGGTTGGGTTTGGATATTATCTATATTCAGGCAAAAAAATGGGAAAACACCATTTCTCGTCCCGAGATTCAAAAATTTGCCGGTGCGTTGCAAGGGAAAAGAGCCCGGAAAGGGATTTTCATTACCACATCCGATTTTTCTCAAAGCGCTCATGACTTCGTGAACGCGATAGACAGCAAAATCATCCTCATTGATGGAAATCAACTCGCACAGTACATGATCGACTTCGGCGTCGGCGTATCCACTGGCTCGACATATGAAGTAAAGCGGCTGGATTCCGACTATTTCGTGGAAAATTAGCCTTTCTATTTCTATAAGGATCCTTCATGACCCAAGATTCAGACATACCATTCGGTTTGACCTTCGACGACGTCCTTCTGGTTCCCAATTATTCGGAAATCCTGCCGGACAAGGCGGATGTGCGTACCCGGATCACTCCGGAAATCGATTTGAACATTCCCCTGGTCAGCGCGGCCATGGACACGGTCACGGATGCGCGGATGGCCATTTCCATGGCCAGGGCCGGGGGCATGGGCATCATTCACAAGAACATGCCCATCGAGCGTCAGAAGATCGAGGTGGAAAAAGTCAAAAAATCCGAGAGCGGGATGATCATCGATCCGGTGACCGTCCATCCGGATGACAGCGTGGCCAAGGTTCTGGAAATGATGTCCGATTACCGGATCTCCGGTCTGCCCGTGGTGGAAGACGATCATCTCGTGGGCATCGTCACCAACCGGGACGTGCGGTTCGTCACGGACATGGAGACCAAGGCCCGGGAGATCATGACCAGCGAGAACCTGATCACCGTTCCCGTGGGTACGACCCTGGAACAGGCCAAGGACCTGCTGCACAAAAACCGGATCGAAAAACTGCTGGTGGTGGACCACAATCAAAAGCTGCGCGGACTGATTACCATCAAGGACATCGAAAAGGTCAAAAAATACCCCAACTCCTGCAAGGATTCCGTTGGCCGTCTGCGCGTTGGCTGCGCCGTGGGCGTGGGAGTGGATGGTGAGGCCCGTGTGGCGGCCTTGATGTCTTCGGGAGTCGATTTGTTCGTTGTGGACTCCGCTCATGGTCATACGAAGAACATTCTGGACACGGTGCGGGCGATCAAGGGCAGCTTCCCCACTTGCCAGCTCGTGGCCGGCAACGTGGCCACTTATGAAGGCGCCCGGGATCTGATCCGGGCCGGGGCGGACGCGGTCAAGGTGGGCATCGGTCCGGGTTCCATCTGCACCACGCGCATTGTTGCCGGAGTGGGGGTGCCCCAGGTTACGGCAATCATGGAAGCGAGCAGGGCCTGCCGCGAGATGGACAAGTGCCTTGTCGCGGACGGCGGGATCAAGTTTTCCGGGGACGTGGTCAAGGCCATTGCCGCTGGGGGTGACTGCGTGATGATCGGCAGCCTGTTCGCCGGCACCGAGGAAAGCCCCGGCGAGACCATTTTGTACCAGGGCCGTTCCTACAAAATCTACCGGGGCATGGGCTCCATCGATGCCATGCGCGAAGGCAGCTGCGACCGTTATTTCCAGGAGAAATCCTCCAAGCTGGTACCGGAAGGCATTGTCGGCCGTGTGCCCTACAAAGGGCCGGTCACCGAAAGCCTTTATCAGCTGGTGGGCGGTCTGCGCTCCGGCATGGGCTATCTGGGCTGTGCGGATCTGAAGGCATTGCGGACCAACTCCAGGTTCGTGCGCATCTCCCCGGCCGGATTGCGGGAGAGCCACGTGCACGACGTGATCATCACCAAGGAAGCCCCCAACTACCGTGTGGAGAATTTTTCATAATGGACACCGACAAAGTCATTATCCTTGATTACGGCTCCCAGTACACGCAGCTCATCGCCCGCAGGGTCCGCGAAGCCGGCGTCTACTCTGAAATTCATCCCTGCACCATCACTTCCGACGAACTCAAGGCTTTGAAACCGCAAGCCCTGATCCTTTCGGGTGGTCCGGCCAGTGTTATCAATCATGAAGCTCCGGCCCTGGATCCGCGGGTTCTGGAGTGGGGGCTGCCAATCCTTGGCATCTGCTACGGCATGCAGCTCCTGGCCCACATTGGCGGAGGCGAAGTGGTTCCGGCGCAGGACAGGGAGTACGGCCGGGCAGAACTGTTCATCACTGAAGACTGCGCCCTGTGGGACGGTTTGGCAATCAAGGAAGGAATCAAGGTCTGGATGTCCCACGGGGACAAGGTTCTCGCGCCGCCATCGGGGTTTACCGTCCTGGCCAGGACCAACCGGGTGGATGTCGCGGCCATGGCGGATCCAACCCGTAAAATCTACGCCCTGCAGTTTCACCCGGAAGTGGCCCACACCGAGGACGGGGATCAGATCCTGCGCAACTTCCTGTTCCGGATCGCCAATCTCAACCCCAACTGGAACATGGCTTCCTTTCTGGAAGAACACCTGGCCAAGCTGCGCGAACAAATCGGCGAGAACGAGCAGGTCATCTGCGCGCTGAGCGGCGGCGTTGACTCCACTGTGGTCGCGGTGATGCTGCACAAGGCCATCGGTCACCGGCTGCACTGCGTCCTTGTGGACAACGGACTGCTGCGCCTGGGAGAAGGCGAGGAAATCGTGGCCTATCTGCGCCAGCACTTCGATTTGAATCTGCATTTCGTCCAGGCCCAGGATTTGTTTTTGTCCCGCCTCAAAGGTGTCGAGGATCCGGAAAAGAAACGCAAGATCATCGGACACACCTTTATTGAGGTCTTTGAGCAGGAGGCCAAGAAACTTGAGGGCATCAAATACCTGGCCCAGGGCACTCTTTATCCGGACGTCATTGAAAGCATTTCCTTCAAGGGGCCGTCCGCGGTCATCAAGAGTCACCACAACGTGGGGGGCCTGCCCGAAAAGATGGATCTGGCCCTCATCGAACCGCTCCGGGAACTGTTCAAGGACGAGGTGCGCAAGGTGGCCGTGGAACTGGGCCTGCCGGACTTCATTGTCTGGCGCCATCCTTTCCCCGGACCGGCCCTGGCCATCCGCATCCTGGGCGAGGTGACCCAGGAACGGCTGAACATCCTGCAGCAGGCGGACAAGATCGTGCACAACGAACTGATGGCCTCCGGCTGGTACTACAAGGTCTGGCAGGGGTTTGCCGTGCTGCTGCCCCTGAAGACCGTGGGCGTGATGGGCGATGAGCGGACCTATGAACACGTCATTGCCCTGCGCATCGTGGACAGCATCGACGCCATGACCGCGGACTGGACCAGGGTGCCCTCGGAAATTCTGGCCCTGATCTCCAATCGGATCATCAATGAAGTCAAAGGCGTGAACCGGGTGGTTCTGGACATTTCCTCAAAGCCGCCCAGCACCATAGAGTGGGAATAGAACATCTGTTTCCACGCAAAATTTGAAATTCTTTTACACAATAGGACATATTGTTGCTAGCTAGGACCACATCATGTTCGGTATCGGTACAACGGAACTCATAATTATCCTGCTCGTGGCGCTGGTGGTCCTCGGACCAGCCAAGCTGCCCGGCATCGCCCGCTCTCTTGGCAAGGCCCTGGGAGAATTCCGGAGAGTAACCACGGATGTTCAACGCACCCTGAACCTGGAAGCAGCCAGGATTGAAGAGGACGAGCGCGAAAAAGCCAAAAAGGCTACTCTCAAGGAAACGGAGGAACCCAAGCCGGCTCCGGCCAAGACGCAGACGGATGCCTGCGTCCCACCGCCCCAGTGCGTCGATCCGGCTCCAGCCTCAACACGGGTTGCTCAGCAAGCGGAACAGCCATCCCAGGTGAAGTCATCTTCCGAAGTCCAAAAATCTTCCACTGAGCCTTCCGCCACGAACCCCACGGTCCAGCCCACTCCTGGCGACAATGCGCCGACCACTGTAGCTCCCGAAGACGCTGTTGCCAGGGGTGAACAGAACCAGCCGAAAACAAAGGACGAGGCATGAGCGAAACTTCCCAGCAACAGGAGCAACCAGGGGAGTTGAAGGAAATGACGCTCATGGACCACCTGGGGGAGCTGCGCACCCGGCTGGTTCGGTCGGCCATTGCCGCCCTGGTGGGCTTTCTGATCTGTTACGCCTTTTCCAAACAGCTCTTCGCATTGATGATGAAGCCGCTGCTGGAGGTCATGCCTCCGGACAGCAGCCTGATCTTCACGGCTCTGCCCGAGGCATTTTTCACCTACGTCAAAGTCGCTTTTGTGGCCGGCCTGTTTTTGGTCAGCCCGTATATTTTCTATCAGATCTGGAAGTTCATCGCTCCGGGTTTGTATGAAAGCGAACGCAAGTACATGATTCCGATAGCCGCGATATCCGCGCTTTTTTTTGTTAGCGGGGCACTGTTCGGCTACTTTATCGTCTTCCCCTTCGGCTTTGAGTTTTTCATGGGCTATGCCGACGAGATGATCAGGCCCATGCCGAGTTTGCGGGAATATTTCAGTTTTTCACTGAAACTGTTGCTGGCGTTTGGATTGATCTTCGAATTGCCACTGTTCATCTTCTTTTTGGCCAGAATGGGTCTGGTCACTGCCGCGTCATTAAGAAAAAAGCGCAAATACGCCATCTTGTTCTCCTTTGTCGTTGCGGCGGTTCTCACCCCGCCCGACGGCATTACCCAGATCCTGATGTCCGGTCCGCTGATCATCCTGTATGAATTCAGCATCTTCGTGGCCCTGTTTTTCGGCAAGAAACCCAAGGCGGCCCCGGAGGCCGAAACATGAACGTTTCCCCGGGTTCAGCCCGGAGCATGACGGGATTCGGTTCCAGTCGCCTCCAGAATGAGGACGGGGTTCAATCCTGGGAAATCCGGACCATCAACTCCAGGTATCTGGAGGTCAAGTGGCGTATTCCGGGATACTGCCGTCGGCTGGAGAATGGCTGGGATAAAATTGTCCGTACCTATCTCACAAGGGGGCGGGTGGACATCAGTCTCGACGTTCGCCTTACTCAGCCCGACGCGGTCTGCCCGACCCTGGACACAACCCAAGCCAGAGGAATGCTCAACCAGATGCAGGAGCTGGCAAAACTGACTGGTCTTCCATTTGTGCCCGACCTCAATCAGCTCTTCCTGCATTCCGGATTGTGGCGCGATCCTTCAGGCGATCTTTCCGAAATTCTGGTTGATTCCATGACCCAGGGCCTGCACGCTGCGCTCAAGGATGTTCAACAGGCCCGACTCCGGGAAGGCCAAGCCTTGAGCCGGGACATTTTTTCACGACTGGAACGGATGACGGAAATCATGACCAAAATTCGGTCCCAGGCCGTGGAACTTGCTCCGAAGCGGATGGAGCACCTCCATGAGCGTATCGATGCATTGCTTCAATCCTACAACGCGAACCGGGATGGCGCGCCACTCGTCCTGGACGAATCCAGGATGCTCCAGGAGCTTGCCCTGCTGTCCGACCGCCTTGACGTGAGCGAGGAAATTACGCGCTTGGCCATGCATCTGGAGGAGGCCCGGCGCATTCTGGGTCATGTCGCTGATCCCGGCAGGCGACTGGACTTCCTGTTTCAGGAATGTCTGCGGGAAATCTCCACCTGCGGCAACAAGACCCAGGATGCCGAAATCAGCCGCGATGTCGTGGCTTTCAAGGCCGAACTGGAAAAATGCCGGGAACAGATCCAGAACCTGGAGTAGTACTTCCCTTTTGTCGCCAACAGGCCAATCGCTGCAAAAAATACATTTGAACAGGAATTCATATGTCCAAAACGAGTTTGTTGAACATTGGTTACGGCAACTTCGTGGTCAGTTCCCGGATCATCACCATTGTCAATCCGACATCTTCCCCCATGCGCCGTCTCCGCGAGGAAGCCAAAACGGACAAACGCCTCATCGACGCGACCCAGGGCCGCAAAACCCGGTCCATTGTCATCACGGATTCGAACCACGTCATTCTGTCCGCCATCCAGGCCGAAACCATCGGTCAACGATATTCCCTGCGCGACGAGAACGTGGACGAGGAGAAGTAACATGTCCAGTGCACGGTCGGGACTGCTTCTGGTCATCAGCGCTCCGTCCGGTACGGGGAAAAGCACGCTGATCAAGCGGTTGCGTCAGGAATTTCCCCGGCTGGCATTCTCTGTCTCCTACACCACCCGCTCTCCCCGGCCCGGAGAGGAAAACGGTCGGGAGTATCATTTTGTATCGAGACAGGAATTTCAGGAGTTGCAAGCTGAAGGAAACTTTGCCGAATGGGCCCAGGTCCATGGCAATCTCTACGGTACCTCCCGGCCGGCGGTTCTGAAGATGCTGAATCAGGGCAACGACGTGCTTTTCGACATCGACGTCCAGGGAGCCCGTCAGTTGCGGCAAGCATTTGACTACGGCGCATTCATCTTTCTTTTTCCCCCGTCCCGGCAGGTTCTCGAGCAGCGGTTGCGCGGACGCGGAACGGAAGACGCAAGGTCCTTTAATCAAAGGCTGACCAATGCGGGTCAGGAACTGGAGCAGGCGCAGTTATTCGACACCTGGATCATCAACGACGACCTGGAACAGGCATACCAGGATCTGCGCAGCGTCTATCTGGCCGAAGGACTTCGCAGTCGGTATAACGGCGATATCATGGCGCACATATTGTCAACCTGGTCAAGAAGTCCTTCCGGGAGTTTGCTGGATGGCTGAACTGATCGTCGCCCTGGATACGCCCGAACTGGACTACGCCCTGGAACTCGTGGACCGGCTCCGGCCTCGCGTGCAATGGTTCAAGATCGGTTTGGAACTGTTTTCCGCACATGGCCCAAGGGCTCTGGAAGGCCTGCGGAAAAGAGACTGCAAGATTTTTCTGGATCTGAAATACCTGGATATTCCGAACACTGTCCGCTCAGCCACCCGTGTTGCCGCCGGTCTGGGCGTGAACATGCTCACGGTGCACCTGTCCGGAGGCCAACGTATGGTCCAGGCAGCCATGGACGGGTGCAGAGAAGGCTCGTCATCGCTTCAATTTGTACCCCAGGTTTTGGGCGTGACCATGCTCACCAGTCTGGATCAGCCGGATATTGCCTGGATGGGCAATAGCCGCACTCCTTCGGAGCTCGCGCAGATCCTTGCCGAACATGGACGAAATTGGGGCGTCCAGGGCGTGGTCTGCTCGGTGTTGGAGGCATCACGGATCAAAAATATTTGGCCCTCCTGCCTGTGCGTCACTCCGGGCATCCGTGACCAGACTCCCTCAGCCTCCTCGCTCCCTGATGATCAGTCCCGAATCGCCACTCCCGCGGCGGCTGTCGCGGCGGGAGCCGATTTCCTGGTTGTCGGCCGGCCGATTACCAAGTCGGCAAATCCCGAGCAGTCCGCGGCGGATTTGTTGGTCTCCATGGCAAAAGGATAAGGAGCCATACCCATGACGAAAGCATCGGCACCCCCGAAAGAGAAAAATAACATCGTCAAGGACCGCATCAAGGGAGTTTTTTCGACGCAAATTTTGACCAAAGTCGGTACGGGCACGACGCTTCGCAAGACAATCCAGAAAAGTTATTGGTTTGCAAATGAACTTGAGGATGGATCAATTGAAGTCCAACCGCTGAACGTGAATTATGTTCCTTCAGGACCGAAGAAAGCTTTGGACAAGAATGAATTTCTGGATAAATTCTCTCCCGAACCGGAATTCTACACCGGCACGGTCATGCCGAAGATGCGTGAAATGGAAAAAGCCGTTGCCCGCGGCGATCGGCACCGAAAACGCGGAGAATCATTCAGTGCGGAATTCGAGTACAACAATGCCGTCAAGGTGGACGAAGAAAACGTGCGCGCCAATTTCGGCCTGGGACTGACCTATCTGGAGCGTGGAGAAAAGGACAAAGCCCAGGACATCTTTGAACGCCTGATCAAGATCCAGGCGGCCTACGAGCCGGAACACAAGCACCTGTTCAACGATTTCGGGATAAGCCTTCGTAAAAGCAAAATGATAGACCAGGCAATTGTCTACTACGGTCAAGCCCTGAATCTCTCCGAGAATGATGAAAACCTCTATTACAATATCGCCCGAGTCTATCTGGAAAGCCAGGACATCCCCAAAACCATTGAGATGCTCAGAAAGGCGCTCGAAATCAATCCGGAAATGCCTGAGGCCAACAAGTTTTTGGATTTTCTGAAAAAAAAGGGCCTTGTGTTGCAGGACAATTAGCTTGCGGTATCTTTCGTCATCCTGATTTCGCTGGCAATCCCGGCGGAAATCATTCGGCTGTTTTTGGTTGATTACGTCAGTCAAGTAACGGTTGAGCCGTTAGTCTAACCTTTTCTCTTCATCCCATCCGTAATGTTTTCTAATAGCTTCGAATGCTGTGACAGGCACGTTCGCGCAATCAATAATCAAAAAATTCTTTTGTGGTGATCAGTATCATCTCGGATTCATATTTTTCTATTATGAACACTTTGCCCCTTTTTTCGGATAAGTCTTGGATATTCCGTTCCACATTGCCTGGGGAAGAACAAGTGCGCGCATTGTCCGATGATTTGGACGTTTCGCCCCTCGTGGTCCGTCTCCTTTGGACTCGGGGACTTCGTTCCGCAACGGAAATGGATCTTTTTCTTTCTCCCCGAATCCGCGATCTTGCCCATCCTGACCAATGGCACGGTTTGACACATGCCGCCAAAACCATTGCCCAGTCCTTGGCAGCCGGAAATAAGCCGGTCGTCTGGGGCGATTACGATGTGGACGGGATCACCGGAACCGCATTGCTGCTGCTTTTTTTTCGTGCCCGTGGCATTTTTTCGGAGCATTACATTCCGAACCGCCAAACAGAGGGCTACGGATTGAATTGCTCCGGCATAGAATCGTTGGCTTCCAGGGACATTAAACTGTTGATCACGGTGGATTGCGGCATCAGCCACATCAAGGAGGTGGCCAGGGCCAAGGAACTGGGGATGACCGTGGTCATTTCCGACCACCATCTGCCAGGTCCGGAACTTCCGCGGGCAGATGCGATCATGAATCCCAAAATCGGAGAATGTCCATGCTCCACTCTGGCAGGAGTGGGCGTGGCGTTTTTTCTTGCCGCCGTCCTGAACAGGATGCTCCCCGGCGAGCATCTGGACATGCGTCAGTTTCTGGATCTTGTTGCCCTGGGCACAATCGCGGATATTGTCGAACTGACAGGACAGAATCGTATCCTGGCCAAAAACGGACTGACTGTTCTCAAAGACGGTTTGCGTCCTGGAGTTTTTGCGCTGAAGGAAGTCTGCGGATACAAGCCCAGTGCTGTATTGGACGAGGACCGGGTCGGTTTCGGCCTGGCACCCCGGATTAATGCGGCGGGCAGGCTGGGGAAGGCGGAGACCGCGCTGCGTTTGCTGTTGACCGAGGACCTTACCGAGGCCAGGGAACTGGCCAAGGAACTGGATGGATTCAACGTTCAGCGCAGGGGCATCGGCAGGGAAATCCAGGATGAAGCCCTGGGCATGGCCCTGGAACAGCAAGGCCGTTTTGGGCTGGTGCTCCATGCACCTCACTGGCACGAGGGGGTGATCGGAATCATCGCCTCCAAAGTGGCCGAAACGCACTATCGACCGACAATCATTCTGACGGACGACGAATCCGGGGCGCTGAAGGGATCTGGTCGGAGCATACCGCAGTTTTCCCTGTATGACGGTCTCCAGGCCTGCGAACATCTCCTCCTGGGCTTCGGGGGGCACAGCCAAGCCGCAGGCTTGCGCCTGCACAAGGAAAACCTGGATCTGTTCCGGGATGCATTCGACGCCGTGGCGGCCCGGGCGCTGAACAATACACCGCCCAAGCCCACCTTGATCCTGGACGCTCCCCTGAGCTTCGGAGAAATTGATTACGATTTACTCAAGGAACTTGAACTGCTGGCCCCCTTCGGGGCGGACAATCCCAAACCCCTGTTCATCTCTCCCCAGGTGGTGGTGCGAAACCGCAAACCCGTGGGCGTGGATCACGTCTTCCTGGATCTGCGCGACGAAATTTCCGGCGTGACCATGCGCGCCAAAGCCTGGAACCAAGCCAAGGCCCTGCCGCAAAGCATCACCGGAAAAACCATGTACTTGGCATACACGCCCAAATTCAACGAATTCAACGGAGTCACCAGCATCGAACTGGCGCTTCAAGACTGGTCGCTGCAGGGATGAGACGTATCTGACGGGCCTTGATGAACGTCTATTACCATCTAAGTCATTACATCAGCCATCGAAATGCCGGCCTGGACTACATTGCCGCACTGAAAAATCTGGGTGTGAAACTGGTTGATGAAATCAATAATGCGGACGTGATCATTCTGCATGACGACCCGTTGAATTATTCCCATGCACTTCGTTCAGCATCCAAATCCCGGTACCGGAAAGTCATTGCCTACAGCGTCTGGGAGACGGAAGACCTGCCGCTGCAATACCTTGAACCGCTGAGAATGGTGGACGAGATTTGGACTTGTACACCATTTTCCGCAACGGCTTTCCTGAAATATTTTGAAAAGGTAAGGGTACTGGAACATATCGTTGCCCGTTCTGAACCAAGTCCTGAAGACCTAATGCGGATCAAGTCGAAAATCGGTCACCGTGAAGATCAGTTCTACTTCTATTCCATTGTCGATTCGGTCAATCCGAGAAAAAACCTGCGATCGCTACTGGATATCTTTGTCAAAAATTTTCACTCCAACAAGAACGTTCATCTCGTCATCAAGCAATATCGACATGCGGTAGACCTTGGTTCATTGCCTCAGGTTATCAGCATCGACAAGGATTTAAGCCCAGGCGAATTGTCCGCGCTGCATAAGAGTTGTGACTGCTATGTGAGTCTACACCATGCGGAGGCATGGGGTCTGACTATTTCCGATGCGATGTTCTTTGGAAACCCGGTCATTGGCACAGGGTTTTCCGGAAACATGCATTATATGAATGAAGCGAATTCATATCCCGTGAACCACTCCCTGGATCATGTCCATGAGGAGATGTGCCGGCGCATTCCCCTCTACAGGCCGGAAATGACGTGGGCCTATCCAGATCTTCGACATGCCGGATATTTGATGAAAAAACTGTCCCGCCATAAAACAAATCCAAAGATGCAAAAAGCGATCAAGGACATGTCGGCTTTCAGACCGACTGAAATTTCACGCAAGATGCAGGCTCTCCTTGAATAATTTCTGGTAAGCTCATCAGCTGAGGCCCGGATGTTGTTCAGGATTACATTGCTGATTATGAACGACAGCCATAATCATGCTATCAAACAGGCCGCTGCTTCAAGGCCGCCTCGCGCTCCAAAAGGGTGGGATGAGAGTAGTGGAAGGCGCTGTAGAGGGGGTGGGGTGTCAGGTTGGAGAGATTTTTTTCGCTCAGTTTGCGCAGGGAACTGATCATGGGTTCGGAACCGCCGACATGTTCGCGAGCAAAGCGGTCCGCCTGGTATTCATGAGTGCGTGAGAGGCGGTTCATGAGCGGGGACAGCCAGAATGTGAAAAATCCGGAGAGCAGCGCGAACAGCAGGAAGGCGGGAGCATATCCGCTATCGGCAAAGGAAAAACCGAAAGCCTCGACAAATGCCGGTGCGTTCAGCAGCCATGCCAGTACGGCAAATGCCGCCAATCCGAATCCAGCCGAAAGCATCAACATCTTCGGCACGTGCCCTTTCTTGTAATGTCCGATCTCATGGGCCAAAACGGCTTCCAGCTCGTCTTCAGTGAGCTGATCGATCAGTGTGTCGAAAAGCACAATTCTGCGAAATCTCCCGAACCCGGTAAAAAAGGCATTGGAATGGCCGGAGCGCTTGCTACCGTCCATGACCTGGATCGTTCTGGCCTTGAAACCGGTTCGATCAGCCAGGTTCATCAATCGATCCCGAAGCTCCCCCTCGGGCAATGGAGTCAACTTGTTGAACCATGGCAGGATCAGCATGGGATAGAGGATCATCATCAGGAGTTGAAAGACGAAAAAGACCGCGAATGCCCAGATCCACCAGTAATTCCCGATCCAGTCGACCAGGAAGAAGATCAGCGCCAGAAGCGGCAGGGCAATGGCCACACTGATGATCGTTGCCTTGATCCGATCGCTGATCCACAATCCGACACTGCTTTTATTGAAGCCGAATCGTTCTTCAAGACGAAACTGGGCGTAATAATCCAGCGGCAATCCCGGCAGGGAAAGCAGGAAAAAAACCACGATCAGGAATAATCCCTCCAGCCACACGGATGCATCCGGAACACCGATCATCCAGTCGTACAGCCATGGCAGCACGCCGAACAATAAAACAAGGACAAGCAGCAACGCGCCGAAAACTTCGCTGAAAAGACTGAAATGACCTTTGGCCAGGGTGTACTGCACGGATTTCTCATATGTCTGCTCATCCATCACTTCCCGCAAAGCTTCCGGTGGAGCATGACGTCTGCGTTGGACTTCGCGCATGTTCAGGGTGAGGAGAAAGGATTCCCAGGCCACTTTGGCCACAAGGGCAAAAAATACGACGACGATGATGAATGTTTGCATTATTATTGAACAATCAATGGTTTAAGTGAATTTACGGTAACTGCTCAAAAAGATCGGGCGATGAAGCTTCCTGTGCAAGGTTTTCCATTGACGCGTAGTTTTGTGACCAAGCTACGAGGGCCATGCTCCAGCCGGAACTTTTCCCTAAGTACGTTACACCGTTGCCGCACTGGGGTCCGGCGCTCCCAGGATTTAGCCCGTTGATTACCACATGTTTTGAGCAGTTACAGTTTACTGTTCAGTTCTGTCCTGGCGGATTGTCGCACCGAATCGGCTGGGATCAAGCTCTTGCCGCAGCACGTCAGTCCTGATCCGCAAGATGTCGAGCAAGGTCTGGATTTCCTTGAGCAGTTCCTCCATAGACATGCGCACATGGCGCAATCCCGATGTCTCCGATGGATTTTCAATCGCCCTGACCAGGGTATCGGTTTCAGGCAGGTCCGTCCTTCGGGCCAGGGAAAAGGATACCAGAAGATATCCAGGTACCAGGCTGATCAAAAAGACCGCAACGGCCGTCAGATAGAAATCGAAGGGAAGCCAGGCCCCTTCGATCCATCCCGATACCAGCCGAAAGGCCGCATGACCGAAAACAAGAACCGGCAATAGGTTTCCTGCCAGAGTATGCAGCATCCCAAGCCGTGAATAGACCATGTTTGAAGCGGACACGACCACGGCCTCTTCCAGTCGCTCCTGGAAAATTTCCCTCGTTCGTACATTCTCGGACGGTCGAATGGGACCAAGCACTCCTTGGGAACGGAGCAGACGCAGAAATCGCGCGGCCCACACCGCCTGTTCCTCATCGCCGGAACTCCCGACCTGGTCCTGCTCGAAATCAGGCTCATGACCGTGAAGTTGATCAAGCCCCATGTCCTGCAAGACGCGCTCGGCATCGCGTCCAATTTCCTGAAGCCGACGCTCCTGATCGGATGTGAATCCCCTCAGGAGCGTCTGCATGGGCAGGATGCCCTGCCATGCGGCTTTTGCGGCATGCCAGCCGGCGCGGATCATTCGCCCAAGAGAAGGCCCCCCCGTTGACATGCGGGCGAGCTGATAGGCAAGTCCGGAAAAGGCCATCCGGCTGCGCAACCAGACGGGCAAGGCAAGAAAACCTCCCACGCGACCGGACGCGGATCGCCAAGCCTGTTCACGGATGATCCGGCGCAACATGTCCTGACTTTGCGCCCCATGAACGACCTGCGAAAACACTTCCCGAACCCGATTGTTCAGTGTCTGTTCATGGTCCAGCGCCAGATCCCGTAAATTATCAATGGATTTGACGACATCTCCAGCCAAGGCAAACCGGATCAGATTGTATGAATCTTCCAGACGCAGGGCATGAATCTGCTCCATGGCCCGGAAGGAAAACAGGGCGTTTCGGAAACGATCAAATTGGACCGATTGGGGCTTGATCGCGCTCAGGTGAAAGAAAGCGCTTTGATCAACGTCAAAACCCAGTTCATGCAAACGCGCCAGAAAATCGCCGATGACCGACTCCTGATCCCGTTCCGCAATCTGGTCCATCTTGTTGAGTACAAAAAACCATCGCTTGCGCAGGGACCAGCGACGGACTTCATCATTGATTCGAAAATTCGCGCGCTTGTCCGGGCTGCCCACATGAACCACAATGTCGGCGATCTCGATGAGCTTGCGGGTACGTTCCAAATGCTCGATCTCGACGCTGTCCACGTCTGGAGCGTCGATCAAGGCCACTCCGGGCAACCTATGTTCCTTGAAGATCAAATCCGCGGCGTTGATATCCGGGAAGAACTGACGGTCCGCGGAAGAAATCGCCACATGGGCAAGCATGGTTTTCGGCCGGATGGACGCCGACGTCGGACTCAATCCGGCTTCGCCAAGCAGCGCATTGAACAACTCCGATTTGCCGACTCCCGTGCCGCCCAGCAAGACGATGCATACCGGATGCTGTGCACGGACTTGACCATGCTTGAGCATGTCCAGAACCCGCTCCAGACGCAAAGCCATGACCTGGGCCTCGGGCAGGCGCTCCAGGCGACGAGCCTTGCGGATCAAGGTCTGAACTCGGTCCAGGATCTGTTCTGACACTGCTTGATGTTCCATGGTGACGTTCTGCTTATTGGAAGTTTGTCATGCCGTGACTGCATGCCCCACCAAAATGGACGAGCCGAAATAGTATCACAATCATGGCTTTGTCTTGCTCATCCATTGCTCACGAACATTTTGGCAGGCAAGAAGACATTGCTTTGGATTAGCATCATTCAAGGCATTCACTTTATCAGTCCAGGGCTGGAGAAACAGCGGAAGGGCCAGATGTTCCCGAAGATGGGCGGCCAATTCCGCACAGCGTTGATCTCTCCATTTGGCATCGGCCTTGATCAATATCTCCTTCAGCTTCAACTCCTCGAACATTTTCATGACCGTTCCAGCGCCAATGCTGCCCGCGCCCGCCGCGCCCGCAATTCCCAACTGTCCCACGGCGCCGAAGATACCTCCGGAAATTGCCAGATCCAGGACCAATGCCGCTCCGCCAAAAAGGACGAGCATTTCCGACAACGTCCCAATCAGTGAGCCGAACCAGGGGTGTTTTCCGGCCCATTCGCGGACATCGCCACGCATAGCCTCTTTCCATTCACCGCGCACCCGGGGCAGTTCCTGTTGCCGGAACTGCTGAGCCGCTGCCCTGCATCTGCCCGTCTGAAGCAATCCCGTGGCGGCTTCGGACGGAAAATCAATACGCCACCATTCCAGGAGCACCTCTACCGCATCATCGAGTCGCTGTCTTTCAAGAAGTTGTCGCTCCTTCAAGATGGCATCCCGATCGGTTCTGCGAAACCTGGCTATCAATTTCCGCACCGAAAGGAACATTCTTGCTCCCATGGCAAAGGGCAGCGTGACGGCTCGCAGCCACCCCGGTCTGTTTTCCTTCACCGTTGAGATGATCAATTCCACCAGTTCGCCGGCAGGAAACTGCGAACCGGCAATGCGCGCGCTGACGTCGGTAATCCGTTGCTCCGCTCTGTGCTGTTTGTCTTCCAAATCTCGTATCAGATCGACAGCCTGTTGGGACAGGAGAGAAGCCGAAGCAATTCCCTGGTCTGAAACCTCCAGCAGGTTGGACCAGTAGATCGCCGCGGCGTCTTGACCCTTGAGCAGAGATCGAAAATCCGGTGTGGTCGGATTCAATGGCTTGACGTCCGACAAAGCCGGCGAATCATTGCGCGACGAGTAATAGACGGCAGCTTGTTCAAGAAAATCGGCAATGCTTCCGCCGTCGCTTCGCAACTTCTGAAATTCGGGCGCATGACGAGCATGATTCAAAACATCCTGCCAAATTTCCCGCGCCGTATCCGCAGCATCCTCAGGAGGAAGCTTGGTTATGAGATACGCCAGATGGCCGGCCTTGGACGCGCATTTGAGAAGCTGGTCAATGACGGCCGCATCCTTGTAGGCTTCCGGATAAACGACAAAAACCACGGTTTCCGCACGGCCAAGCATTTTTTCGGCCTTGGACCAATTCTGGCGGACCACCGTATTGAAATCCGGAACATCGGCCAAAACCAGCCAGGCCGATGCCGGGTCGGATTCATGATAAAACGTAAAAAAAAGTTCATCCCCGGATCTTTGGGCATCCTTGAGCATGTCCACATCGGTCAGTGGCAGCATCGAATAACCAGGAAACAACCGGGCAACATCCACCACATCCTGCAACGGCTCGGGAACGGCCACGGCGCAGTTGTGCGTCATGGGTCGGCGTCTTTCACCGGAAGGCACATCGATTGTCGTCAGGAGCTTGAAAAAGGTACTTTTTCCCGCCCCGCTCGGGCCGAACAAAACGCAAACCAGACAGATTCTCCCATCATGAACCAGCATTTGCCGCGGCTTGTCCTTCAGATCGGTCCAGCCCGGCAGATTGTCGGTCATAGCCGGATCCGCTCCCATGGCATGGGAAATTTTTTGGACACATGAGGTTATGGTGACGAGTTGCTCCTGGAAAGCAGCAAAATCCGGCATGACGACTTGACGTTCTGGAGTCATTGGAATGACCATGCTAAAATTTCAAGTAATACAAATAAAGTAAATAGTTATATTACTTGGTGACATAATTAGGCACACTGGCATTGTTCGATGTATTTTTCCAGGCGAAACATGCCTTCTTCCAGCTTCTCCAGGGAATTGGCATAAGAAAACCGCAGGAATCCTTCTGCATTGGAGCCGAAATCTATGCCCGGCGCAACTCCAATGCGGGCTTTTTCCAGAATATCGAATGCCAGTTTCAAGGAATCATGGCCCAAATGCCGGGCGTTGGCCAAAATATAAAATGCGCCTGTTGGTTCGACCGCTACACCGAGGCCAAGCTCGCGCAATCGGCTGATCATGAATTTCCGCCTGCTGTCATATATCGAGCGCATTCGGGCGACATCCGGTCCGGCGGATTCCAGGGCGGCGATTCCGGCCCATTGGGAAACGGAATTGGCTGAAATGAAGAAGTTTTGGTGCAATATACGTAATGTTGGAATGAACTGCCTGGGGGCAATGATATAACCCAGCCGCCATCCGGTCATGGCGTAGGCCTTGGAAAAACCGTTGAACACAAAGGCCCTGTCCGTGAATTCCAGAATACTGCGTTCGCGACCTTCATAAACCAGACCATGATATATTTCGTCGGAAAGAATCCACGGCTGCTCATCACCCTGGATTCGCAGATTCGTCATGCCCTGCATCCGTTCACCGGAAAGAAGCGTTCCCACGGGATTTGAGGGTGAATTGATCAAGATTGCTCTTGTTTTATCGGAAAGATGGGTAGCCACATTATCGGGACGATACTGAAAACCGTCTTCCTCCCGGGTGGATACGCACACAGGCACGCCGCCGACAAATCGTATGAAATTCAGATAGCAAGCATAATGAGGATCAGAAACAACAACTTCCTCACCCATGGCCAGCAGCGCAGAAAAAACCAGAAACATCCCCGGTGAAGTTCCCGCGGTTACGATGATCTGGTCCGGATGAATTTCCACGTCGTAACTGTTCGCGTAATGGCGGCATATGGCCTCGCGCAGTTCGATGATGCCTTGACTGTGAGTGTAATGGGTATGGCCGTCAATCATTGCCTTGCAGGCAGCCTCTTTGATGCAATCCGGCGTATCAAAATCCGGTTCGCCGATTTGCATATGGATCACGTCCTGTCCTTGGCAGGCAAGGGTTTGGCATTTTTCAAGAACTTCCATCACATAAAACGGCTTCATTGTCGCGCAGCGGTTTCGACTCATGCATGCTCCAAGTTTGAAATCAGAATTTCATGGATTTTATCGCCAAGGCAAACTCAAAGCTTATGCCATGCTGCCCTGAAAAGAAAGATTTTAAGCTTCCCACTGCTCATCTGATCACCAAAAACCTCGCATCAAGGGAATGTTCTTATTTCAAAATTTACGTACAAGCCACTGGAATTTAATTATGAATTCTGATAAATTTCTTTTTCGTTTCAACCGGGCAAGCATTCTTTCCCATCAGAACCCACGTGCAATATTTTCCTCTTTCCTCACAGCAAATTCTGCTGCATCACCACCAGCGCCTCCTGAACGTGGATGGTGAGCTTTATTATCTTTCCTGGTTTGACAGAGAAGCAATACATTGCCTCGAAAGCCAGTGGATTTCTTCACCCAGTTCGGCTTTTGCGCTTCACGAACAGATGCTGGATCGAATTTTGGTCATCCTCCAAGTTCATATTCCCGAGATCGGTTCCCATGGCTGTGCGCCATTGCCGGTGTACACGCCGAAAACGAATCTGATCCTCCGGCGATTTGATCTTGAACAAAAAGTGAATGGACAATTGAACCATCCCTATGCGGTTCTCACCTTCTGGCCGTGGCGTGGCGGATGCGACTGTTGCTGCTTGCAACATACCTGCTCGACCCAGGGTTTTTCACGGTGTTCCTAACTTTTGCGCACATGCCTGTCTCAACCCTGAAAAAGAACAAAAAAACTCAATAATTTTAAACAAGTGACATGGTAAGTAATATTGTGGTACATAATCCTGTTTTTTGCGCACATAATCAACGCTCCCTTTCGACCATACCTTCTGAATGAACAATGCCAACTCACGGAAAAACATTACTAGAAACATAATTATGAATATGTTATCAGTAACTTACCATAATTATCTACATAGTGACAGCGGTTACAACAAGAGGAGAAAAGAATGAAGTTTTCTATTCAGAGAGAAGAGATTCTTCCCGCATTGCAACAAGCAGCTCAGATCACAAGCGTGAAAACAGGCGCTGTCTTTCTGCGGTCCATCTGGCTCAAGGCGGAAAACGCCAAGCTGCAAATCATGGCCACGGATTCCAACATTGAATTCTTCGGTTTTTTTTCTCCGCAAATCCAGGAAGACGGCCTTGTCGGCGTCAATGGCCGGCACCTCTACGAGTTGATTCGAAAACTCCACCCAGGTGAACTGCAATTTCACGTTGAAAAAGACGCTACCCAATTGCTGATCAAGCAGAACAAGCGCAAGTATGTTCTACCCATCAATGAAAATTACTGGTTCCAGGCACTTTCCTCCTTCCCTGAGGAAGGCGCTGTTAATCTCTCCGGTGAGAACCTCTCCAGAATCATCGACAAGGTTTTTTATTCCGTCAGCGAAGATGAGACCATGCAGGCCGTGAACTGCATGCTCATCAAGTACGCGCCCAATGAACAAAAAACTGATTTTTGCGGTCTGAACGGCCACCAGCTCGCCCTCTACCGCCTCGAGCATGACGGCCTGCGGGATCTTCTTCCGGAACAGGGAATTCTGATCAGCAAGAAGTATCTGCAGGAACTCAAGCGCATGATTCCCCAGAAGGAAATCCAGCTGAACATTTTCAACAATCGCCTATATTGCCGATCCGTAGATCAAAAGGAAAACATCAGTTTGCCTCTCTCACTCTATCAATACCCAGACCACAATCAAATGCTGGCGCGATACGAAGCGGAAAATCCGAGCAGTATGGATATCGACCGCAAAGGTCTGATGGATGCACTGGATCGGATTCTGATCTTCAATACCGAAAACAGCATCTGCACATTTTTTGAGTTCAACGACGGAGTGGTGCAGATGGACGTTCAGTCCGAGGAAAAAGGGGAAGCAAAAGAGTTTCTTGATAGTGTCTTCAGCGGGAATTTGCAAAAAATTGCCTTTCCGACACGTGATTTGATAGAAATTCTCTCACATTTTGAATGCGATATAATCCATTTTCACTTTACCAGCAGCGAAGGACCGTGCTTTATCGAAGACAAAAATGACCTGGACTACAAGGTCCTGATCATGCCGATGAAGATTACGGACGATATTGTTTACTCGGATACAGACTATTAGAGGTTTAATAATGCAAAACGATCCCAAATATACCGCAAGCAACATAACTGTTCTCGAGGGACTTTCCGCTGTCAGGAAAAGACCATCGATGTACATCGGCAGCACAGGTCTGCAAGGGCTGCACCATTTGGTGTATGAAGTCGTGGACAACAGCATCGACGAATCCATGGCCGGTTATTGCAGCAAAATTACTGTCCAGCTGCATTTGGACAACAGCATCACGGTCAGCGACAATGGTCGCGGCATTCCCGTGGATATTCATCCGAAAGAGAAACGGCCGGCTGTTGAGGTCGTCATGACCGTGCTTCATGCCGGCGGCAAGTTTGACAAGGATACCTACAAGGTTTCCGGTGGACTGCACGGTGTAGGCGTTTCCGTGGTCAATGCGCTTTCATCCTCCCTGGAAGTAATCGTCAAACGGGACGGCAAACGCCATTTCCAGCGTTATGAACGCGGCATTCCGGTCACGCAACTCAAGGAAATCGGAGAATCCAAGAGCACTGGGACCATCATTCGCTTTCATCCGGATGAAGAAATTTTTGAGAGCGTTGAGTTCAACCCGAACACGCTCAAAAAACGATTCGATGAGTTGGCGTACCTGAACAGCTCCATTGAGATTGAATTCATCGACGACCTGAACAATGCCGTACATTCCTTCAAGCATGAAGGAGGAATCGCTTCATTCATCAAGGACTTGAACGCGACGGAACAAACCATCGGCCAGATCATCTCCGGATCCAGCGAAGCGAACAGCATCATCACGGACTTCGCCCTGCAGTACAACACGACCTACAAAGAAAACGTGCAGACTTTCGTGAACAACATCTGCACCCACGAAGGCGGATCACATCTTGTTGGTTTCCGGACAGCCTTGACCAGGGCGATCAATAATTATGCCCAGAATTCGGAAATGGCCAAGAAAATCAAGGTCAAGATTTCCGGGGACGATGTTCGCGAAGGGTTGACCGCGGTGATCAGTCTGAAACATCCCAACCCCCAGTTCGAGGGCCAGACCAAGACAAAACTTGGCAACAGCGAAGTCAGCGGTATCGTCACCGCCTCGGTCTACGAGACCCTGACTAGGTATTTTGAGGAAAATCCGAAAGACGCCCGGGCGATCATCGAAAAAATCGTCGATACGGCCAGAGCGCGGGAAGCAGCCAGGAAGGCCAAGGAGCTGGTCAGACGCAAGGGAGCGTTGTTTGATTTTTCCCTGCCCGGCAAGCTCGCCGACTGCCAGGCCAAGAAACCCGAGGAAAGCGAGCTGTTCATCGTTGAGGGTGATTCGGCGGGCGGTTCGGCCAAGCAGGGCCGCAACCCGAAGTATCAGGCCATACTTCCCTTGCGTGGAAAGATACTCAACGTTGAGAAAACCCGGATGGACAAGATCTTGTCCAACAAGGAGATCCAGGCTTTGATTACGGCCATGGGCGTGGGCACCGGCGATGAGGATGTGGACTTGAACAGGCTGCGGTATCACAAGGTGATCATCATGACGGACGCCGACGTGGACGGATCCCACATCCGGACTCTTCTGTTGACCTTCTTTTTTCGCAAGTTCCGGTCCCTGATCGACAATGGCTATGTGTATATCGGACAACCGCCTCTGTATCGCATCCACAAGGGCAGTTTCGAAAAATACATCCATGATGCGGAGGAAATGGACAACTTTCTCCTCGAGAAGACCTCGGCCCAGTTTTCCCTGCAGGGTGAGCAGGAGGATCTGATTGAAAACTCCAAGCTTTTATCTTTGCTGAAAATGGTCAAGAGCATTCACTCGGCGGCATCGGAATCACGCAATCTCGGGCTGACCACGGAATTGTTTTTTCGCCTTGTTTCTTACCGGCAACGTCTCGATGAAGACCTGCGGGACATCAACCTGCCGGCGTTCCAGGAATACATGAAGCTGCACGGTTTTTTCGTGGACCTCACTCATGAGACGTCGGAAATTGAAACCGTGGTCATTATGCGCTTTACCCATGAAAACGGATACTTTCTGAAGCTCAAAGGCGAATTTTTCAAATCCAAGAATTACGTTAAATCCTATGATTTGATGAGCACGATCATTGAGGAGTATGGAACGTCCTTTTTCAAGGTATTCAAGGGCACTGAGCAGGTTGCGGAAATGGATCTTTTTGAAATTTATGAATATCTGCTCGGTGAAACCCAGAAAATGTTCAATATTCAACGCTACAAGGGCCTGGGCGAGATGAATCCTGAACAGCTTTGGGCCACGACCATGAATCCGGAAGCTCGAACACTGCTGCGGGTTGGGGTGGAGGATGCCGGCGAGGCGGATCAGATTTTTTCCCGACTCATGGGCGACAATGTCGAACAACGGCGATTGTTCATCGAAAAGAACGCTCTGTTCGTCGACCAACTGGACATTTGATCAAACCGTCAATTCAATTTTTCATGCCTTACGGCAGGCCCATCGCGAATAATCTTTTTCGGGAGTCATTGTGAAGAACAGCATATTTATTGAAGAAGAGATGCAGCGCTCCTACCTGGAGTATTCCCTCAGCGTCATCATCGGGCGCGCCATTCCGGATGTCCGGGACGGTTTGAAGCCGGTCCACCGCCGCATTCTCTACGCCATGCACGACCTGGGAAACACTTATAACCGCGCCTACAAGAAATCCGCACGAATCGTTGGTGACGTCATCGGTAAATACCACCCCCACGGTGACAGCGCGGTCTATGACGCCATGGTGCGCATGGCTCAGGATTTCTCGATGCGCGAACCCCTTGTGGATGGACAGGGCAACTTTGGATCCATTGACGGCGATGCTCCCGCGGCAATGCGGTATACCGAAGTACGGATGGCCAAGCTTACCTCCGAGTTCCTCCAGGACATCGAGAAGCAGACGGTTCCCTTCCGTCCCAACTACGACAATACCCTGCAAGAACCGGAGGTCCTGCCGACAAAGGTCCCCAATCTGCTGCTCAACGGTTCCTCGGGTATTGCCGTGGGCATGGCCACCAACATTCCGCCGCACAATCTCGGAGAATTGATCGACGGTCTGCTGTTGCTTTTGGACAAACAAAATGTCGAGGTGGCTGATCTGCTGGAGTACATCAAGGGACCCGACTTCCCTACCAGCGGTTTCATCTACGGCCGCCATGGCATCATCGATGCGTACAAGACCGGCCGCGGTTCAATCAAAATTCGGGGCAAAATCGAAGTCGAGGAACGGTCCAAACAGACCGAGTCCATCGTGATCACCGAAATTCCCTACGCACTGAACAAATCCAACCTTGTCGAGAAAATCGCCCACATCATCCATGAGAAAAAAGTGGAAGGGGTCAGTGATCTGCGCGACGAGTCCGACCGCAACGGAATCCGCATTGTTCTGGATCTGAAAAAGAACGCCATTCCAGAAGTGGTCATCAATGCGCTCTACAAATTCACTCCCCTGGAAACATGGTTCGGCTTCAACATGCTCGCGGTGGTGCACAACCGCCCTCAGCTTCTGAATCTGAAAGAAATTCTGGAACTGTTCATTGAGCATCGCAAGGAAGTGGTCCTGAATCGGACCCGCTTCGATCTGAACAAAGCCGAACAACGGGCCCATATTTTGGAAGGATTGAAGATCGCCCTGGAAAATATCGATGAGGTCATCGAACTGATCAAATCCTCCAAGACACCGCTTGAAGCCAAGGAAAAGTTGATCGACCGTTTCGGATTCACTGACGTGCAGAGCCAGGCCATTTTGGACATGCGACTGCAGCGTTTGACCAACCTGGAGCGGGACAAGTTGCTGGCAGAGTATCAGGAATTGCTCAAACGTATCGAATATCTGAAAAGCATTCTGCAGAATGTGGACGTCCTCATCCAGGTGATCCGCGAGGAATTGGTGGAAATCAAGAAGCTTTACGCCACGCCGCGAAAATCGATCATCGTGGAAGAGGACGCCAGCAGCATCAACATGGAGGATCTGATCGGCGATACGGAAGTGGTGGTCACACTGTCACAGCGTGGTTACATCAAACGAACGCCCATGGACATTTATCAGCAGCAAAAACGGGGCGGAAAAGGCATCTACGGCGTATCCATGGTTTCCGAGGACATCATATCCCAGGTTTTTACCACCACGAACCACAATTACATTCTCCTGTTCACCAACAAGGGGCGGATGTATCAAATCAAGGCCTACAATATTCCCGAAGGGTCGCGAACAGCGCGAGGAATTCACGCCTCCAACCTGTTGCCCCTGGACAAGGACGAGAGCATTGCCACGGTGATGACCATCAAGGACTTCTCCACAGACAAGGATTTTCTCTTTGCCACCAAGAAGGGCATCGTCAAACGCTCTCAGGCGCAACTGTACGTCAATTGCCGCCAGAGCGGTTTGAAAGCCGTGAACCTCAATTCGGACGACGAATTGATCACGGTTCGGGAAATTTCAGCCCATGCCGAAGTCCTGCTGGTAACCAAGCACGGCAAATCGATCCGTTTCTCCAGTTCTGAAATCCGCCCCACCGGACGCGCCACAGCGGGGGTCAAGGGCATCGTGCTCGCCCATTCCGATCAGGTTGTTTCCTGCGTTGTGACGGACGATGACCAGCGACATGAAGTTCTGACCGTCTCCTCCAACGGCTACGGCAAGCGGACCCTGCTGGAAAACTACCGCAGTCAGTCCCGGGGTGGCAAAGGCGTGATCAACATGCGCGTGACCCCGAGGACCGGGCACGTGGTCGGATCAGTCCTGGTGCAACCCGAAGATGAATTGCTGCTGCTGACCAGTGCGGGAAAGATCATCCGCATCAATGTCGCGGGAATCAGTCGAGTCGGTCGGGATGCCCAGGGGGTCACGCTGGTGCGGATGGAGGCGGACATGATGGTGGTCGGTTTTGACCGGATTGATGAGAAGGAACTGCTTGAAAACGGTGCGGAATAGATCGCAAACATGAATGACAAGCCGTGGCCAAAAGTTTCATTTCCTGTATTTTGTTCACCTCCGGTCCGGCTTGTCATCTTGGTTTTGAAATATTACCCTTCATGAATCCGGAAAACTTCTCGTTCAGTTCGGTTATCCGTTTAAGTTCGAGAAAATCATCGTGATTCCGCCGTCCTTGCCGGCTTTGGAGTAATATGGAGGAATGAATGAAATTTCTATTGGCAATTTTTTCTGTGACGTTTTTCCTGACGGTAACGTCTGTTTATGCCGACGAAGGAACCTTGGCCAAGATTCAACGGCAGTATGAATCCATTGAGTCCTTTCAGGCTGAGTTCACCCAGGAACTGTCCGTTGCCGCCAGTCGAGAAATTGATGAGCGGCATGGACAATTATTTTTTCAGCAACCAGGTTTGATCCGGTGGGAGACGGTGAGCCCGGAAAAGGAACTACTGGTTGTCGGGACTGAATTGGTATGGAACTATTTCGAAGAAGAGGAAACCGCTTATCGTTATGCGGTCGAGGATGTTCTCGGATCGGCCATGGTGCTGCGCATTCTTTCCGGTCAGGCCCGTCTGGATGAGGATTTCATCACCGAGGAGGATCTCAGTGATGATGCCAAATATACGGTTATTCGGCTGCGTCCGCGCAATCCTGAACCAAACCTGGTGGAAGCGACGATCTGGGTTGATCCAGACACTTATTTGCTGCGGCGCATCAAGGCCGTGGACTTTTACGGCAATACCAACCAGGTGGAACTGGAAAACCTGCGTTTGAATCCCGAACTTGATCCGGATCTGTTTGAATTCACTCCCCCTGACGACGTGGTAGTTCGGTAAGCGTGCAACATCTTGCATCTTGCGCAGGATTCCGAGTTTTTGTTCAGTTTCTTTCCGGAAATCGACAATAAATTTGTAACTATTCAGCACATACACTGTGATCACTCGCCAGAGTTGGATTCCGACTTTCGCCTGAATGACGTATCATACTACGTCCTTTCAAAGTTTAGTCATACTGGGGAAGGCCGGTATCCAGTCCGATTTTTCTCGGATGAACTGAGTGTACATAAAATTTTACTATTCAATATGCGGTACCTGATCATTTTCCAGCACTGGATTCCGGCGTTCGCAGGAATGACGAATCCGAGCAAGCCGTACCTGCTTTAGTCAGACCGGCGGTATCGCTATCCGGATCTTTTTCTGGCTCTGCTGAGTAGTTTCAAACTTTAACTTTAGCCCCTCTATGCCCAAGCCGATATTGATTTTATTTTGCATATTGATGGTGGCTTGCCTGGTAATTCAGTCAAGAATCGAAGTCCGGGCGGAAACCGCCATGGACGAGTTGGAGCAAGCCATCTCGGCTGATCCGGATAACCCCCAGCTTCTGTTCCAACGGGCAAAGCTGCATTTGGATAAAAATGCCTATCCCAGAGCGGTGTTGGATCTGGATCATGCATTGCGATTGAATCCGCAATTTGTCCAAGCTCTGGCCTTGCGGGGCGAGGCGTATTTGCGGATGGGAAATCCGGCGCGTTCCAGACAAGACTTTGCTCAGGCCCTTGTTCTGTCCCCGGTACATGAAGCTGCCCGCTTCGGCCTGGCGGACGCCCTGCTGCGTTTGGGTGAAATCAATAGGGCCCTTGAGGAACTCAACCAGCTCATTCGAACCAATCCAGAACATGTCGAGGCCCGGTTAATCAGGGGGAAATTATTTTCAGATCGTGAGGACCATGCCCAAGCCGTATCCGATTTTGACATGATTCTCTCTAAAAATTCCGGGATGCCGGAAGCCCTCCTCGGCAGAGGGAAAAGTCTGCGCGAACTCGGTCGACTGGAAAATTCCCTCGCGGACCTGAACGAGGCTGTTCGCCTTGATCCTACTGCCTCCTCGCTCATGGAGCGCGGTCTCACTTTTGGTCGTTTAGGCGATTTGGATTCCGCGTTGCGTGACTTCAACCAGGCACTCAACATTTCTCCAAGAAATCCGGAAGTACTTCTGCATCGGGCCAAGCTGTATGCACTTGTCGGGGATCATCGCCGTGCTGCAGCGGATTTCTCACAGGTTCTCCGGGATAATCCGAATAATATCCACGCCCTTTTTGGAAGGGGATTGGCTCATCAGGAACTGGAGCAATTTTCGCAAGCGTTGGATGATTATTCCCAGGTGATCCGACTGGATCCCACCAGCTCCAGCGCATTGAACAATCGAGGCATGATTCTTCTGCAACTTGGGCAATTGTCATCCGGGTGCACGGATTTGCAGGCCGCCTGTGATTTGGGGTTGTGTACCACGTTGAATTTTGCTCGAAAGGAAGGATTTTGTCCGTGACACTCGCTCCCAACCGAGAGGTCTACCATGGCGCAAATAGTGATAGTTGACGACGAAGAGGACATCCGCATCACCTTGCGCGGCATTCTGGAAGATGAAGGGCATGAAGTTCTGGAAGCGGGCAGTGGTGAGGAAGGCTTGGCCCTTTTGGCCGGACTGAATCCGGATCTGTGTTTTTTGGACATATGGCTGCCCGGAATGGATGGCCTTGACGTCCTGGAACATCTGCAGATCACCGCTCCGAATTTGCCGATGATCATGATTTCCGGACACGGAAACATCGAGACGGCTGTCACGGCCATCAAGAAGGGCGCATTCGACTTCATCGAAAAGCCCCTGTCTCTGGAAAAAGTTCTGGTAACCACGGCCAAGGCCGTAGAATTCAAGGAACTTCGGCAAGAAAACATGGTTCTGCGCAGCCAGATCCGCAATAGCCGAGTCCAGAATCTGACCGGTGAAACGCCGCAAATTCAGCAACTGCGGCAACAGGTCCTGCAGGTTGCTCCCACTGAAGCCTGGGTCTTGATCACCGGGGAAAACGGCACGGGCAAGGAAATCGTGGCGAGGTCCCTGCATCATCTCAGCCGCAGGAACGGGAAACCGCTGGTGGAAATGAACTGCGCGGCCATTCCTGAAGAATTGATTGAAAGCGAACTTTTTGGTCATGAAAAGGGAGCGTTCACCAGCGCCGACAAGGCGCAGATCGGAAAATTCGAGCTGGCTCACGGGGGTACGCTTTTTCTGGACGAGATCGGAGACATGAGCCTGAAGACCCAGGCCAAGATCCTACGCATTCTTCAGGAGCAACGCTTCGAACGGGTGGGGGGGCGAAAGACGATCCAGGTGGATGTCCGGGTGATCGCCGCGACGAACAAGGATTTGACAGAAGAAATCAGAGCCGGTCGGTTCAGAGAGGATCTTTACTACCGGCTGAAGGTTTTTCCGTTGCATGTGCCGCCCTTGCGTCATCGTACCGAGGACATTCCCTTGCTGTTAGCCAGTTTCATGGAAGATCTGGTCAAAACCCAGGGCTTCAAGACCTTGCGGTTTCCACCGGAGACGATGCGCCGGTTGCAGCAATATCCGTGGCCGGGCAATGTCCGGGAGTTGAAAAATTTTCTGGAACGGCTGTGCATCATGTTTCCCGGTCAATGCATCACGGTTGAAATGCTGCCTCCGGAGATGTTCTCAACAAGCAGATCGGTATCGCTGAAAACACCAGCGTCCTCTGCCGGAGAAGGGGCTGTCTGCAACGCGTACAGCCCCTTCGAAGCGGATTCCTATCCATGGCCCGCGGATTTTAAGGCTGCCCGGGCTCAATTTGAAGCAAAGTTCCTGGAAGACAAATTAAATGGCTGCAATGGAAGCATTACCAAGCTGTCCGAGGTCATCGGGATGGAGCGCAGCTATTTATACAAAAAGTTGCGAGGGTTTGGGTTGTTGGCTTCGGAGTAGTCAAATCCAGTCGACAAGAATATCGTAATTGCAAGAGAACCTGGACCTGATATTTTTCTTTCACTCGTCCATGTTGATCATGTTCCATCAAAAGAGAGAATAAATCGAAATGACCACCTACAGTAAAGCCGGAATATTAGTTGTTATTGTTGCCCTGTTTGCCTCCGTGGCGATGATCCAGCATTACACCGCCACCCAGTCGCTGCAACATGCTCAGGAGGTCGATCCGGGACCCGCTCTTCCCGGAGTGGCCGCGGAATTGCCAAGGTTGGTGAATTTGAAAACGCAAAATTGCATTCACTGCAAACGAATGGTTCCGGTGTTGCGGGAGTTGGAAGAGCAGTATGCCGACGCATTCTCCATCTATACATTTGATGTCGGCGTTCGTCCCGAGATCGGGCGATCCTTCGGAACGATCCGAACCGTACCCACTCTTGTCTTCATGGATCAGTCCGGGCGGGAGATCTTTCGCTTTGAGGGCTACATGTCCAAGTCCGAAGTCCTGGAACGCTGGCGCAGCCTGGGCTTGACCGTCTGATTCAGTTCTGCCCGCCCTTCAGAAAAATCCTCGAATCATGTAACTATTCAGTTCATCCGGAGGGTGGTCATTCACCTGCACTGGATTCCGGCTTTCGCCGGAATGACTTATCGTGGCAAGCTGCATATATTCAGTCATACCGGCGAACGCCGGTATCCAGATCTTTTTCGCGGATTTTGCTGAATAGATACCGAATCATCAGCTTTTTAGCCGGATGAATCCGGACATCCGGCTGCTGTAAACAGTTACCTGCCTGCAACCCGGGGAATCGAGTTTTAAATGCAAGTGCAAGATCAGGAACACGACCATTCCTCCTCCCTGGGCACCTATCTCTGGAAGATTTTTCCTTTTGTAGCCCCATACAAAGCCCGCATCGGAACCGGTTTGGCCTTGAATGCCATGGCACGGCTTTTTGACTTGCTGCCCATGGTGATCATCGGACTGGTCGTGGATGCTGTCACCAGGCAGGATGCCTTGGGCGTCAATACGGATGCTTTGATCTGGTTCGGTCTGGCGATCCTGGGCACATACCTCGGCCTGGCCGTTTTTCAGAGCCTGAGCGACTATTGTCTTGATTCCATGGCCCAGCTGGTTCGCCATGATTTGCGGCTGGCCATATACGGTCACATGCAAGGTCTCGATGCGGGATTTTTCGAGGAACGCCAGACCGGAGATCTTCTGGCCGTGGCTTCCAACGACGTGGACAATCTGGAACACTTCTTTTCCGACGTCACCACCAGCATAGTCCGTCTGGTGATCACTTTCGTCGGGGTGTATGGTTTCTTGTTCTGGCTGGACTGGCGGCTCGCCCTGCTCCTACTCGCGCCACTTCCCTTCGCCGTCATAGCCGTGCGTTTTTTCGCCATTCGGGTCCAGCCCCAGTACCGCAAGGCGCGCCAAGCCGTGGGGGAAATCAACAGTGTCCTGGAAAACAACATCCGCGGCATCGGCGTGATCCAGGCCTTTACCGCGGAACAGGAACAGCTTCGCCTGGTCTCGCGACGTTCCCAAGAATATGTGGATGCCACGATTACCGCGGCCAGGGAACGAGCCAAATTCATTCCGTTGATCTACATGGTGGCCGGCGTAGCCTTTGCCTTGCTGATCACCGTGGGGGCAGGAATGACCGCGATGGAGGGTGGACCGAGTCTGGGCAATTTCACCACGTTCATCCTTTTTGCGGTGCGCCTGGTTCTGCCCTTGTTTGTCTTCGGCATGCTGATCAATCAGATCCAGCGTTCCGAGGCCTCGGCGCGGCGGATTTCCCAGTTCCTGGGCACCCAACCGCGAGTCATGGACAAACCTGACGCTTCAAGTCTGAATGCTGAACCGACAAGCATCGCCTTTCAAGGTGTCGGGTTTGAATATCTGCCCGGCAAGCCTGTGCTGCGGGATGTCAATTTCCAATTGAATCAGGGCCGCGTGCTGGGGATAGTAGGACCGACAGGCGCGGGAAAGAGTACTCTGGTCAAGCTGTTGCTCCGATATTACGACCCGCTTTCCGGCGCAGTTCTGGTGAACGGCCGGTCCCTGAGCACGCTTGGGCTGCAGAGCTTCCGGCGTCACGTTGGATATGTTTCCCAGGAAGCCTTTCTTTTCTTTGGCACCGTTGCGGAGAATATCCGCCTGGGTTCTCCGGACGCGGATCTGGGCGCAGTTCGCCACGCTGCGCATATTGCCGGCGCGGATGAATTCATCGAACAGTTGCCCAAGGGGTATGATACCTTGATCGGAGAACGGGGCATGAAGATTTCAGGAGGGCAACGCCAGAGGATCTCCCTGGCGCGGGCGATATTGCGCGATCCGGCTTTGATCGTTCTGGACGAGGCGACCTCAGCCGTGGACACGCGGACGGAAGAATTGATTCAGGCCAATCTGCTGCGCTTCAAGCAGGGCCGGATGACCGTGGCCGTGGCCCATCGTCTGTCCACGATTCGACACTGCGACGAGATATTGGTGCTTGTGGAAGGAACCATTGCCGAGCGCGGCACCCATGAGAGCCTGCTGGAGAAGGGTGGAGTCTATGCCGGGCTGTGGCGGGTTCAGAGCGGAGAGATGCAATAAAGCAATGTTTAACTGCCTGAATCATCGCCATGAACAAGCTTGTCGCGTTGTGGTGCATCAGCCGCAAGCCGAGCGGCCAGGGCCGCTCCCCACAGTCCGCTGTCCTCGTTGGTGTTCAAAAAGACAGGAATGGCCCGCAGGAGATCGCCGTAATTCGGGTTGTTGTGAAATTCAAGCATGAATTCCGGATGCTGGACCAGGATCGGGTTCTTTGCGGCCACGCCGCCGGCAATGTACATTCCCCCCGTTGCCAGAACATTGAGGGCAAAATGGCGGCAGGCACGACCGTAGAACCGTGCAAACCACAACAGAACCGGAGAATCATCGTTCATGGCCGCGGCAGCCTGGTGCGGCAAAACCTTGTTTCCGAAATGGAAATGGTGCAACAAGGCCAGCCCCTGCCCGGAAACGATCACATCCGCGTAGACATAATCCAATCCCAAGCGCTGCATCACAAAGCGTTCAAAGCTGCGTTCCTCATGATTGGTGAACGCAAACGCGACATGTCCCGCTTCCGAAGGCAAGGCGAGATAGCGCTCCTCCGGCAGAGGCACCAGCATGCCATGTCCCAAGCCCGTTCCGGCTCCGATCACGCCCACCACGCCTTGAACGTCGGGATGGCCTTCATTGATCGGCACTGCCTGATCCACCGCCCCGGTTTTGCACGCATACGCCTGAGCGGCGAAATCGTTCAGGATGATCGTTGTTTCGGGCAAGCCTTGCAGATCCGTTCCTGGAATGTCGATGTCCCAGGGAATGTTCGGGGGGTTGGCATAGACCCCGTGCTGAACGGCGCCCGGAACAGCCAGGGCTGCCGCCCGGCATTCGTTCATCAAAGGGCCCAGGCGGCTCTGCTTGAGCAGGGATAGCAGCTCGACGAAAGATCCGGCCTGACGGGTGGGAATGCGGACCACGTCCGTTTTTTTCAACATGTGGTCATGGTATTGGAACAGAGCGAAACGACTGTTGGTTCCGCCGATATCCGCCGCAAGGTAACACTGTGGGGTGTGCCGTGGCAAGGAATGTGATGTCAAAGTCATGTCCGTGTCTGATGTTGGAATGAGATTGCAAAATGGGCGGGATCACCGTGCTTGGTTGAAAAAATCTATTTTACGTTAACGCACAGCGTAAGAGGAGACAACCGGATAGCCCATCTCCTGGTGGCTGAGCAGAAAATCATGACTTGTTTGTACTTCGGCCAGTTACGACATCGAAAAAAGATGAATTCTGAAGAAGATGCTTGCCCTATCTCAACTCACATTGTTAGAAGCATGGCCATGCGAAATGCATAATCAGATGAGTGGCCCGCGAATTAAATTTTTGTAACTATTCAGATGTGTTCCGGATTGTCTCGATTTTTCGACATCGTAATTCAGTCGCCGGCTTCGTAACATCCGGCACCTACCCCGCTATGTTGAACAAGGAAGATGTAAATTCATAATCGAGGGATAGGTGCCGGATGAACGAATCCCGGCTCAGTCAGACAGGCGATGCCGAAAAATCGAGACAATCCGGAACACTCCAGTCATGTAACTGCTCAATAAACTGAGGGAATCATGGTCTGGATGCCCGCTTTCGCGGGCATGACATGCTTGGAAAAGCGGTCGCATTGAAGTCATTCCCGCGAAGGCGGAAATCCAGCTTCAAGGTAGCGCGCAAGCTGTGTCCGACCATTTTGAGCAGTTACCCAGTCATATCCTGAATGTTCTGAGTAGTTACAAAAATCTTGATCGGATCCTCCGTCGTGGCGACAATAACTTCTGATGGAGGAATATGTATGGAACAATTTTTATTTGATTGGAAGTGGATGTTCCAGCTTGAATTCCTGGTTGCGGGTTGTACGAGTTTTCTGCTCATCTTCGTGGCGGAAATGGGCGACAAGAGTCAGCTGGTCTGCATGGTTCTCGCGGCCAGACATCGGGCTTTGCCCGTCTTGGCCGGCAGTACGGCGGCTTTCGCGTTTCTGAACGCCCTGGCGGTGATCTTCGGGGTGGCCATTGCCGGATGGATCCCGGAGCCGGTTGTATTCGGCATTGTTGCCCTGCTGTTTCTGATCTTCGGCATCCAGGCGCTGCGGACTCAGGAAGATGTTCCTCAGGAATGCAAAGCCCCGCCGAGCAGCCAAAGCATTTTTCTGACCACCTTTATGCTCATCTTCATGGCGGAATTCGGCGACAAGACCCAGTTGGCGGTGGTCGGGTTGAGCAGCACCAGCATTCCTTTTGCCGTCTGGACAGGAGCCACCCTCGCCCTGATCACCACGTCGGCTTTGGGCATCTGGGCCGGCTGCACCCTGTTGCAACGCATTCCCATCGCTCTGCTGCACCGGATCAGTGGTGTCTTTTTTATCATGCTGGCCTTGTTTGCCGCCTATCAAACATATCAGGCGCTGTTAATCTAGATTGGGCCTGGCCGGCTTCAACATCCAAAAGGACAAAATCATGCACATTCACAAGCGGGTATTGGTGACGGGCGGAGCAGGTTTTCTGGGGTCATGGCTGTGCGAACGGCTTCTGGAGCGCGAGTGCATGGTCCTGTGTTTGGATAACTACTTCACGGGCACGCGCATGAACATCGAGCACCTGATGGACAACAAGAATTTCGAGATCATGCGCCATGACGTGACTTTTCCACTGTTTATCGAGGTGGATGAGATTTACAATCTGGCCTGTCCGGCCTCGCCGATCCATTATCAGCATGATCCTGTGCAGACCACGAAGACTTCCGTCCACGGCGCCATCAACATGCTCGGACTGGCCAAGCGCACCCGGGCCAAGATCATGCAGGCGTCCACTTCGGAAGTGTACGGCAATCCGGTCATCCATCCACAGGAAGAGAGCTACTGGGGCAACGTGAACCCCATTGGACCCCGTTCCTGCTACGATGAGGGCAAGCGCTGCGCCGAGACCCTGTTTTTCGATTATCGCCGCCAGCACAATCTGCGGATCAAGGTGGCCAGGATTTTCAACACCTATGGTCCGCGGATGCACCCCAACGACGGCCGGGTGGTTTCCAACTTCATCGTCCAGGCCTTGCATGGTAAGCCTATCACCCTGTACGGCGACGGTTCTCAGACGCGATCGTTTTGTTATGTCGACGACCTGATCGAAGGTTTCCTGCGACTTATGGACTCGCCGGACGAGTTCACCGGTCCGGTGAACCTGGGCAATCCCGGCGAATTTACCATCCGGGAATTGGCGGAGAAGGTCATCGCCATGACCAATTCCTCTTCTGAAATTGTCTTCAAGCCGCTGCCCAAGGACGATCCCGAACGCAGGCGTCCGGACATTACCTTGGCCAAAGAGCGACTGGGCTGGGAGCCGACCGTCAAGCTGGAAGAGGGGCTGGTCAAGACGATCGAGTATTTCGAGCGTTTGATTCGGGAATACGGCGATACCTGCAGGGCGACCTGATCATCAGGAGCGAATGTACTGACACGCGCCAGGCCAAAAAGGACGGTAACTGTCCAGCATGCTACCGCCCCGCGGACTTTGGCATCGCAGTCGGCGTCGGTATCGGTATCGGGATCGCAGGCGGAGACATGAGTAGGTCTTCTCAACATTTTTCGAAACCGATTCCGACCCCGACCCCGATTTCGGAGGCAGATCGCACAACATGTACTGAGTTAGTAACAAAGGACGTAAACTCCAGCTCCATCCTGAAAGTAACTGCTCAATCACCCAAGGCAGGCAGACGCCGGATGCGCTTCGCTTATCCGGCCTGACGGATGTTCTCTGGAGTTTGCCCTGAATTCTTGAGCAGTTCATCCTGAAAGCACAAAGTAGTAGCCATAAAGGATTTTTTTCATGAATCAGCCCGGATACGAACATGATACCTTGTATCTTTCCGCGCCGGTAAACGCCCTGGTCGAGGGCATCTATCGCCAGAACACCACCCTGGGCCAGCTCAAGGAACATGGTGATTTCGGCTTGGGGACATTCAACGACCTGGACGGGGAACTGGTCCTGCTGGGCGGCTCGGCCTATCAGGTCACAGGAACCGGAGAGGTGCTCAGGCCGACGGATGACGTGCTGACCCCGTTTGCCTGTGTTTGCTTTTTCCGGGAACTGACCTTCGAGGATGTGGATAGCGGGTTTGTGGACATGGCTGCCCTAATGGCCCTGCTTGAAGCAAGTTTACCCTCGCCGAACATGATGTACGCACTGCGGATCGACGGCGACTTCGAGTTCGTGCGCACCCGTTCGGTACCCAGGCAGGATCATTATCGGCCCCTGGTGGAAGTGACCAAGGACCAGCCGACCTTTGAGATGAACAGTTTGTCAGGCACCTTGGCCGGCTTCTATACGCCCCGGTTCATGGCCACCATGAGCGTGCCCGGTGTTCATCTGCACTTCATTTCCGAGGACCGCGCGTTTGGCGGTCATCTGCTGCAATGCCGGGCCGTGCGGGCCCGGATCGGCATCCAGATCCTGCGCAGCCTGCGTATGGACCTGCCCGTGACGTTGGACTACATGACCGCTGACCTGCGGCGAGATTCCGAAAAGGATTTGGAAACGGCGGAAAAGGAATAATCGGCATCCAGTTGTTTTCGAGGTGTGTTCGGCTGCCCGCTTTTTGAGCAGACATCAGCAATGGAATGCCGGCTTCAACTTTTTTCTTGACTTCCCACCGCCTCCTGAGGAAATAGGGTCGGTTCTTTTATATCCTGCTCCTGAATTCGAACGGCGGTTTATGGGTTGCTTCCGGCGGACGGGAGTGGCCATCGTTGATCATACCTTTACCAATTTGGAGGAAGCAGATGATGCGCAAGGTTTTGTGTTTGGTTGCCCTGGCAACTGTTCTGTGGTCCGGTGTAGCCTGGGCGGACATGCTGGCAAACATCAAGTCCAAGGGGTTCATTTCCTGCGGCGTGGCCGGCAGGGTGCCCGGCTTTTCCGTACCTGACGAGCAAGGCGTCTGGAGAGGCCTGGATGTGGACTATTGCCGGGCCCTGGCCGCGGCTGTGTTCAACGATCCGGAAAAGGTCCGTTTCGTGCCCCTGACCACCTCGGAACGTTTTACCGCTGTGCAGACCGGCGAAGTGGACGTGCTCTCCCGGAACACCACCTGGACCTTCCAGCGCGACGTGGAACAGGGCATTGATTTTGCCGGGATCATCTTTTTCGACGGCCAGGGCTTCATGGTCAACAAGAACCTGGGTGTCTCCAGCGCAAAAGAACTGAACGACGCCTCCATCTGCATCCAGATCGGCACCACCACGGAAATGAACGTTTCCGACTACTTCACGACCCACGGCATGACCTACAAGCCCGTGGTCTTTGAAAGCGCGGACGAGGCCACGGTGATCTACGACTCCGGACGCTGCGACGTGTACACCACGGATGCCTCGGCCCTGGCCGCGCGGCGAACCACACTGTCGAACCCTGATGATCATATCATCCTGCCGGAAATCATTTCCAAGGAACCCTTGGGACCGTCCGTGCGCCAGAGTGATCCCCACTGGAGCAAGATCGCCCGCTGGACCCTGTTCGCCCTGATCAATGCCGAGGAACTGGGAGTGAATTCCCAGAACGTGGATCAGATGCTGGAATCTCCCAACCCCAACATCAAGCGCTTGCTGGGGCAGGAAGGCAATTTCGGCGAACAGTTCGGGCTGACCAATGCCTGGGCCTATCAGATCATCAAGCATGTGGGCAATTACGGCGAGATCTTCGACCGCAACGTCGGTCCGAATACGGCCCTGAAGCTGAGTCGCGTCCAGAATGACCTTTGGACCCGCGGCGGCTTGCTCTACGCTCCGCCGATTCGCTGATCCCCGGCGGCAAAGGCTGAACTCCGAATTGATCCGGCCGCCCCGCCAAGGCGAGGCGGCCGTTCTCTTGGCAATATCTCGGCACAACACGAAATGAACACCGCGGATTCATCGGTAAGAGCACTGCTACCGCTGGGGATCACAGATTGAAGCTCGTTCCAATCCATGCCCGTCTCTTCGCCTGATCCAGCCTCCGGTATGTACCGTACATCCCGGTTTGCCGCTCTTTCGGGACTGGCGAACAAGCCTGCGTTTCGCTCCGCAATCATTCAGCTGCTGGTATTTGCCGCGGTGGCCGCCGGGCTGTTCTGGCTGGTTTCCACCACGGCGGAGAATCTGCAGAGGGCCGGCATTTCCTCGGGATTCGGTTTTCTGAACCAGACCGCGGGGTTTGAGATCAGCCAGACCCTGATCGAATACTCCCGGGCCAGCACCTATGCCCGTGTCTTCTGGGTGGGCCTGTTGAACACCATGCTGGTCTCGGTGATCAGCATCGTGGCCTCCACCCTGATCGGGTTCCTGGTTGGCGTGCTCCGGCTGTCCTCCAACTGGCTGGTTTCGCGTCTGGCAGCGGCCTACATCGGCCTGGTGCGCAACATTCCCCTGCTGCTGCAGATTCTGTTCTGGTACATCGCCATCCTGATGCCCCTGCCCGGACCGCGCCAGGCCTATAGCCTCTGGGACGCTTTTTTTCTCAGCAATCGGGGGCTGATCCTGCCCCGACCCGAATTTCATCCCGGTGCCTGGCTGATCTTCGCATCCACCATCGTGGCCGTGCTCTCCGTGATCGCCCTGATCATCTGGGCCAGACGCCGCCAACGCCTGACCGGACGGATCTTTCCGACTTTTCTTTCGGCTCTGGGACTGCTGATCGTCCTGCCCGTGCTGGGCGCAGCCTTGGCCGGCTTCCCAGTCACCTGGGAGATACCGGAACTGCGAGGCTTCAACTTTCAGGGTGGGGTGACCCTGCTTCCGGAACTGACCGCCCTGATCCTGGCTCTGACCCTGTACACGGCGGGATTCATCGCCGAAAACGTCCGGGCCGGCATCCAGTCCGTGGACAGGGGACAGGAAGAGGCCGCCGCGGCCCTGGGGCTGCGGCCCGGTCCAATCATGCGCCTGGTAATCATCCCCCAGGCCATGCGGGTGATCATCCCGCCGTTGACCAGCCAGCATCTGACCCTGGTCAAGAACTCCTCATTGGCCGTGGTCATCGGCTATCCGGACCTGATCTCGGTCTTTGCCGGAACGACGCTCAATCAGACCGGGCAGGCCGTGGAGATCATCGCCATGACCATGCTCTTCTATCTGACCGTAAGCCTGCTCATTTCCCTGTTCATGAACTGGTACAACAAGCGGATGGCCCTGAAGGAGCGGTAGACCGTGTACGTGAAGACAACGCGCCATCCGGACCTGCCGCCGCCCCTGGCCGAAGTCGGGGTTCTGGGGTGGCTGCGCAAAAACCTGTTCTCGTCATGGCTGAATTCGTTCATGACGCTGGCGGCCGTGGGCCTGCTCCTGCTGACTCTGCCACCGCTGCTGAACTGGGGCCTGTTTTCCGCCAACTGGATCGGCCAGACCCGCGACGCATGCCTTCCGCCGCACGGCAACCCGGACGGGGCATGCTGGGTGTTCATCCGGGTGCGCTTCGATCTGCTGATGTACGGTTTTTACCCCCTTGGCGAACGCTGGCGCGTCAATTACACCCTGTTGCTGTTGATCGGCCTGGGCGGTCCGCTGATTCTTTCCACGTTGTTGTCGTTCCGGGAACGAATCAACAAGATCCTGCTGCTGCTTTTGCCGGTGGGCATCGTGGGCTTCAGCCTGCTTTCCTACGGCATCTTCGCCGGACTGGCTGCCGGGGCACTGCTCATGGCTCCGGAAGTGCTGGGCCGGGTTTTCAGGAAAAAAATCCTGCCGCCGACCATGGCCCCCAGGCTGCGCCAGGCGATCTTTCTCATTGTTCCGCTCCTGGTCTGGTATCTGACGGGTCAGGCCCTTGTCAGCGTGGACCCGGGCGGGGCCGGTCCTCTGGCCCTGATCGCCGGGGCATCGGCGTTTCTTGTTTTCGCCCTCTCCGGACAATCCGTCATGACCTGGCGCTTCTACCTGCTCTTCACCATCTACCCCTGCGTCGCCTATATTCTCCTTCTGGGAGGCGGGTTGGGCCTGCCCCTGGTGGAGACGGACCGGTGGGGGGGCATGTTCCTGACCCTGGTCATCGCCGGAATCGGCATTGCCGTGTCCCTGCCCGTGGGCATTTTGCTGGCTTTGGGCCGGCGCAGCCAGATGCCGGTGATCAAGGCTCTGAGCGTCAGCTACATTGAATTCGTGCGTGGCGTGCCGCTGATCTCGGTACTGTTCATGGTTTCTGTGATGCTGCCCCTGACCCTGCCCCAGGGCGTGCACTTCGATAAACTGTTGCGGGCCCTGATCGGCGTGTCCCTGTTCTATGCCGCCTACATGGCCGAAGTGGTCCGCGGCGGCCTGCAGGCCATTCCCAAGGGGCAATACGAGGCGGCCGAGGCCCTGGGCCTGGGCTACTGGAAATCCATGCGCCTGGTCATCCTGCCCCAGGCCCTGCGCCTGGTCATTCCGGGCATCACCAACACCTTTCTTGGGCTGCTCAAGGATACGACCCTGGTGGCGGTGATCAACCTGATGGACATTCTGGGCATTCTCAAGAGCGCCCTGGCGGACAGCAACTGGCTGGGCTACACCAAGGAGGCCTATGTGTTCGCCGGCGTGGCCTTCTGGATTCTCTGCTTCAGCCTGTCGCGCTATTCATTGCATCTGGAAAAACGGCTCCGTCCCGGCAGGTCGTGACGAACCGTTTCGAAAAGCAGCACGGGCAATAGCTCATCCGAACTGATAGAAGAAGGTTTCGAGGGACATGAAGGCCTTTGCCGGGAACGCGAGGCTCCGCATTCGCGGCTCTTGAAGAGCGGGTACGGAGCCCCGCGTTCCCGGGGTTTACCTTTCCCTTTAGATTTTGAGGAATTTGGAGAATGAAGGAACAGATACAAGACAACGCCATGATCCGGATCCAGGGGCTGCACAAGTGGTTTGGCGTCTTTCACGCCCTGAAGGACATTGATCTGGACGTGGCCCGGGGCGAACGGGTGGTGATCTGCGGGCCGTCAGGCTCGGGCAAATCCACCCTGATCCGCTGCATCAACCGGCTGGAGATCCATCAACGCGGCCGGATCCTGGTGGACGGGATCGAACTGACCGACGACCTGAAGCGCATCGATCGGATTCGGCGCGAAGTGGGCATGCTTTTCCAGAACTTCAACCTGTTTCCGCATCTGACCATCATGGAAAACTGCACCATGGCACCGGTCTGGGTGCGGCGCATGCCCCTGGCTGAAGCCCGCAAACAGGCCATGCACTACCTGGAGCGGGTGCGCATTCCCGAACAGGCGGACAAGTATCCGGTGCAGCTTTCCGGCGGCCAGCAACAGCGCGCGGCCATTGCCCGCTGCCTGTGCATGAGCCCGAAGATCATGCTCTTTGACGAACCCACCAGCGCCCTTGATCCGGAAATGATCAAGGAGGTGTTGGACGTCATGGTGGATCTGGCCAAATCCGGGATGACCATGCTCTGCGTGACCCACGAAATGGGCTTTGCTCGGGAAGTTGCCGACCGGGTTGTGTTCATGGACGGCGGGGAAATCATCGAGGCCAACACTCCGAATGACTTTTTCCGGAATCCACGTTCGGACCGGGCCAAGCTGTTTCTTTCCCAGATTCTTTCACATTGACGGTTTTATCCGTTGTACTATTCAGCATACGTTGTGCGATCTGCCTCCGACAATCGGGATCGCGATCGGAATCGGGGTCGGAATCGGTTTCAAAACATTGAGGAATCTTCACATGGCTTTGCTTTCGATACCGACCCCGATACCGACTCCGACTCCGATATCAACGCAGCAACAGCAGCATACTGAATAGTTACTACCCGTTGAATATGCAGGCGGCGCCGATCACGGCAATCACGGCGCCCAGCCAGGCAAGGCCGGCCGGACGCTGTTTTGTGGCGATCCAGAGGATGGGCAGAATGAGGATCGGCGAAGTCGCTGAAAGGGTGGAAACCACTCCGGCCGTGCCTCTGGCCAGAGCGGCCAGGAGAAAGGTCATGCCCAGAGCCATGCCCACGAGTCCGCTCAGCGCGGTCAGGCCGGCCACCCTGGGAGTGATTCTGGTTGACGCATGGAACATGGCATGGGGCAGCAGGGTTGTGGCGGACAGAGCCAGGGCCGCCGTTCCCACGCGCAGGGCCGAGGCGGCAACCGGATCCACTCCGGAAGCCAGGACGGGTTTGGCGATAATGGTTGAGACAGCCTGGCAAAGGGCCGCTCCCAGACCGATGAGCACTCCCACGGTCAACCGGCCTCGGACCTCTTCGAAGGCATGGCGATGCACCACCCCGGTTCCGTGGTAGATGGCCATGATCACCCCGGTCATCACCAGGGCGCACCCGGTCAGGGTGAGCAAAGACATTCGTTCGCCGAGAATGATCATGCCCAGCAGGGCGGTCATGGGCGCATTGGTGGCGAACAATATCCCGGAACGCCGCGGCCCCAGACGGCGCAACGCCGCGAAGAGCGCCGTGTCGCCCATGAATATGCCCACCATTGCCGAGATGACCAGTACGGAAGAGTGCTCCACGGTCAGGCTCCACCAGCCGCCCGTGACCAGGGCGGCCAGGGCGAGCATCACGAAGACCATGGACATGCGCAGGCGATTGAAGGGCAAGGCGCCCAGCTCCCTTGCCGGAACCAGCGCGATCAACCCGCCGAAGGACCAGCACAGGGCAGCACACAAGGCCAGAATCTCTGCAGGAATCATTTATCGCCACTCTCCATTTCGTATCCTGTTCCCGGCATGTTCTTCCTGTAATTTTGAATTGTGGCCCAACAGTCCGATGAAAAATCCCCAAGTGCTGCGTCGCTGCAAAAATTCAAACTCTCCTGGGGGATTGCCGGGAAGGCGATGCTCTGCACTCGCGGTTTTTGAAGAGGCGGGTACGGAGCCCCGCGTTCCCAGGTTTGCGTTCCAGGAATTGCGGTTTCGACGCTGCACCAGGGCTGTCTTCGGGTCGGGTTCCTGGGTGCGCACCGTGGTTGAAACACCTTCCCTGGACGATGAATATGATATTTCGCCGTGGAGCCAAATCGAAATCCAACGTCGCCAATTGAAAATGACCGGGCTTCCTACGCCCAAGTACAACAACCGTCAACGAAGAAACACGAGGAAGTAATGCGGATCGGCATACCCAAGGAAATCAAGCCACAGGAAGGACGGGTAGCGTTGCTGCCCAGACAGGTGGAGCGTCTTGCGCAGGCAGGACATACGGTGTTCGTGGAAACCGGCGCAGGCCGGATTTCCCGCAGCGAGGACAGGGAATACGAGCAGGCCGGCGCCACCATTTTGCCGGGAGCGGCGGAGGTGTTCGCAGCGGCGGAACTGATCGTCAAGGTCAAGGAGATTCTGCCCCCGGAATTTCCATTGCTGCGCGGTGAGCACATCATCTTGACCAACATCCATGCTGCCATGAACAGGGAGCAGTTGGATACCTTTCTCCAGGTCGGGCTGACAGCGATCTCCGCGGAAAATACTCACCGGTTCGGCTCGCCCAACTGCGTATTGGCCGGAGAAGTGGGCGCACTGGAGGCCGTTCGGCTGTGCCTGGCCTGCTACGGCGGCACGGGCAGGCACTTCATGGGACATTTCGGTGAGTCAGCCCTCAAGGTGCTGGTACTGGGTCTGGGCAACGTGGGCCGGGGAGCAGTGCGCACGCTGCTGGGACTGGGTGCAACCGTGATCGGACTGGATGTGTTCGAAGGAGCGCGCAAGGCCGCGGCCCTGGACTGGCACGACCGCAAGATGATTGTCGGTGGAATCGACGAGCTGTCGAAATACCTTGACGATGTTGATGCCGTGGTCAATTGCGTGCTCTGGCCCAAGGAGCGCAGGGACCATCTGATCACTCGCGAAATGCTGGCCCGGCTCAAGCCCGGTGCCGTGGTCGTGGACATCTCCTGTGACCAGGGCGGCGCCGTGGAAACCTGCCGCCCCACCTCCTGGGCCGACCCGGTCTACGAGGTGGACGGAGTGCGCCACTTTTGCGTGGACAACATTCCCGGAGCGGTGCCGGTCACGGCCTCAGCCGGTTACGGTGAAGCCCTGATGGACAAGATCCTGGCCATCGCCGCCAAGGGCGTGGTCCAGGCCTGCAAGGACGACCCCTGGTTGGCCCGGGGCCTGACCTGCTCTGGCGGCACGCTGCTGCTGGAGGAAGCTGCTCGGTATCAAAAGCGGGATTTTAGGTCTGTGCAGGAATGGCTGGAATCAAGGTAGGAATTCTCGCAGGTCTGCTATTGCAGGCCTGCGAGAATTCAATATAAACCTCATGATTGTACCTTGCGGGCGTACTCGCGTACGCCCAGGTGTCGGAGTTTTGCGTAGGGCTATCAGGCAATGGTCACGCTGGAATCGAGATAGACGTCCTGGATGGTGTTCAGCAGTTTCGCGCCTTCCTCCATGGGTCGCTGAAAGGCCTTGCGTCCGGAGATCAGTCCGGAGCCGCCGGCGCGTTTGTTGATCACCGCGGTCACGGCGGCTTCGACAAAATCGTTTTCCGCGGATGCGCCGCCGCTGTTGATCAGACCGGCTCGGCCCATATAGCAGTTGGCCACCTGGTAGCGGCACAGGTCGATGGGATGATCCGAGGCCAGTTCGGTGTAGATGCGCTCGTCGAACTTGCCGTAGCTGGAGTCGCCCATGTTCAAGGCCTTGTAGCCGCCGTTGGTTTTCGGCAGTTTCTGCTTGATGATGTCCGCCTGGATGGTCACGCCGAGATGATTGGCTTGGCCGGTCAGGTCCGCGGCGGCATGGTAGTCCTTGTCCTTCTTGAAGGCTGAATTGCGCAGGTAGCACCACAGGATCGTGGCCATGCCCAGCTCATGGGCCTGGGCAAAGGCCTCGGCGATTTCGATGATCTGGGTGTCGCTCTCCTCGGAACCGAAGTAGATGGTCGCGCCCACGGCCGCGGCTCCCATGTCGTAGGCCTGCTCCACGGTGCCGTAGAGAATCTGGTTGTACCTGTTGGGCACGGTCAGCAGTTCGTTGTGGTTGATCTTGACGATGAACGGAATCTTGTGGGCATATTTCCGGGACATGGCGCCGAGCACGCCAAAGGTTGAGGCCACTGCGTTGCAACCGCCTTCGATGGCCAGCTTGATGATGTTCTCCGGATCGAAATAGATCGGATTCTTGGCGAAGCTCGCCCCTCCGGCGTGCTCGATGCCCTGGTCCACGGGCAAGATGGACAGATAACCCGTGCCGCCGAGCCGCCCATGGTTGAAAAGCCAGGCCAAATTGCCCAGCACGCGGTTGTTGCGGTTGGATAGGGCATAGACCCGGTCCACGAAATCCGGTCCGGGCAGGTGCAAGAGATCCTTGGAAATTTTCGGCGAGTTGAATGTCAGCAGATTTTCAGCCCGTTCACCCAACAACTCTTCGACATTGCATCCCATGATTTCATCCTCCATCAGGTCGTTTAAGTTTGGCCGGCATGAGATCCCAAGCCGACAAGTTTGCGATATCGGACAAGCCATCAGGTTACATAATCACCTGCTCGTCGAAATCCAGTCCTTGATGGTTCACAAAATGTACCTACTCAGCATACCTTATGTGATCTACCTCCGGCAATCGGGGTCGGTATCGGAATCGGTTTCGAGAACGTTGAGGAGCACTTTGCATGGCTTCGCTTCCGATAGCGATCCCGATACCGATACCGACGGCGAGGTCAAACTCCGCACGGCAGTAGCAGCTGAATAGTTACCACAAAATCAAGGCCACCCGGACCAGTTCCTGTTTTTCATCGAACCTGGTGAGGAATTTCGATGGTTCTTAGAGTGAAATCTCTCAGCCAGAATAGTGTCTGATGCAATGCACCGTGTATGCAAATCCAGCCCTGTCGTGATTCTGGTGGAATGGATGTATCAGCCCTGGAATACACCTTTGCTCGTTAACCCGCTATCCGCCGGAGCTGATCAAAATCGCTGAAGCCTTGCAAAACCTTCTGGATCCCGTCCTGCATCAGGGTCCGCATGCCCTGGGACATGGCCTGGCTGCGCAGGGCCTGGGCCGTGGCGTTGGCCGACACCATGGAGCGGATCTCCTCCGTGCCCACCAACAGTTCATGAACCCCCATGCGCCCCTTGTAGCCGCTGTCGCCGCAGGCCTTGCACCCGTTGGCCCGGTGCAGGGTCAGGTGTCCGGACGCAAAGGGCAGTTCATGAAGATACTCTTCACCGTAATGGCGGTGAAGGAATTGGATTTCCTCTTCAGAGGCCTGATAGGGAATCTTGCACTTGCCGCACAGGGTGCGCAGCAACCGCTGGGCAAGCACACCGAGCAAGGCATCGGCAAAGCTGACCGGCTCCACACCGAGGTCCAGGAGCCGGACCAGGGTTTCCGGAGCCGAGTTGGTGTGCAATGTGGAGAACACCAGGTGGCCGGTCAATGAGGCCTCTATGCCGATCTGAGCGGTTTCGGCGTCGCGCATCTCGCCGATCATGATCACGTCCGGATCAGCTCGCAGAAATGAGCGCAGGGCCGAGGCAAAGGTCAGACCGATCTTGGAATGGACCTGGACCTGCTGCAGGCCCGGCTGAGTGATTTCCACCGGGTCTTCCGCGGTCCAGATCTTGCGGTCCGGCTGGTTGATGTGACCGAGAACGGCGTGCAGAGTCGTGGTCTTGCCGGATCCCGTCGGCCCCACCACCAGAAAAATGCCGTGGGGCCGGGAGACGATATTCAGGATTCGTTCGTGATTTTTTGACGACAGGGACAGACGGTCCAGGGGCATGGCTTCGCTAGCGGAAAGCAGGCGCAAGACAGCGGATTCTCCATGCACGGTGGGCATGGTCACGACCCGCAGCTCCAGAGGCTTGCCGCCCAGGCGGACCAGGCATTTGCCGTCCTGGGGCTTGCGGCGTTCCGCGATATCGAGACCGGACATGACCTTGATCCGGGCAATGACCGCCCGGACATGGCTTGCGGGTATCTTCAGGGTCGGATGACACAGGCCGTCCACTCGATACCGGACCTGCGCCCCCAGATTGCCTCCCTCGGGTTCGATGTGAATATCCGATGCGTTTTGGCGATGCGCTTCCTGGATCAGCTTTTTGACCAGGATGATCACGGTTGCCGTGTTTTCGCTTAACGCGTCTTCCAAATGTTCTTCGCGTTTCAGATCTCCGCCTTCCTCTTCCAGGCGATCCACGAGATCGGAAATGCCGGCCTCGTCTGATCTGTCCAGATCATGGCGAAGATAGCGCTGAATATCCTCGGGCAGTCCGATCCGCAGAACGTATCTGTCCGCGGGGATGATTTTCTGGATCTCCTGGATACGCTGGCTGTCCGTGGGATCGTCGATGAGAATAACCACCTCCTGGTGATCCCCGGAAATGGGCAGCCAGTTGTTGTTGCGCAGATACTGTTCCGAAACTCCGTCCACGAGATGCAGCGCAGGGATGATTTCCGGATCATAAGACATGAACGGTACCTGATGGAACTGTTCCAGGGAGTACCCGACTTCCTCGGGCCGCAAGCCGGCATCCGTGATCAGCAGGTGCAAGATGGAAACCTGTTCCGCGGCGGCCCGGTGCTGAAGTTCGTCAAGTCTTTCCCGAGAGACTCTTTTTTTCAGGACAAGGTATTCGTAAGGCCCGTTGGTGCCATGAAATTCATAGGAAAACTGGCGGCCGACGATCATCCCGATCTTCTGGGCGTTGCGCAGGTCAACGTCGCTGAACACCGGTGCACTGGTGCAGTTCAGCAGTTGCAGCACGCCAAGGCCGACGTTTTTGTGCTGGATGGGAACCACCACCATGGATCTGCTCCGAAAACCGGTTTGGCGGTCAAAGGCGGCATTGAAGCGCAGGCAGGAATGGATGGCTTGAAGCTCGTCGGAATCGTACACGTCCCTGATCAGCAGGGAAGCATGGTTCAGGGCGACATACCCGGCTATGGAGGTCGGCGAGAGAGGGAGGCGGATTTCCCTGATTTCGTTGCCGGTCTTGAACTTGGAAACGATTTCCTGCTCGTTGCGCAGGCGTTGATAAATTGTAAGCCGTTCAGCCCGCAACAACCGGAGCAGGTCCTGTTCAATGGTGGGCAGGATATCCTGAAAGCTGTCCTGGGTGGAAATGCGTTGGACAATGGAATTGAACAGGGCTTGATAATCGCAGGAAACATGTCCATGACTTGCGTCCGCTCCAGGCATATCGAGATCCTTCGTAAGACGGGTAGAGGGTATCCGGGTTTTGCACTGATGAATTTATTGCGAACAGACAGCGCTTTCACAAACCTCGATATCGCAATCGCAATCGAAATCGAAATCGCTAAAAACAGATTATGAAAATGGAGTGTTATCGATTACAATTCGATTGCTATTGCTATTGAGATTGCACGCCTGAGCAACAATGCCAAGTTGAACCAGGTAAATCTTTTTGATCACCGGGATGCCAAAATAAAAATCCCACCTTCGGAAATTTCGAAGGTGGGATCAAACATGCGTTCCATCCGGCGGGCGCGGTTCAGGAACCGGGTAGCGCAGCTATTTTTTCAGCCACGCCATCATGCCCCGCAGGCGCTCTCCGACCTCCTCGATAGGGTGTTCTTCCACCTGGCGGCGCAGGGCGTAGAAGCTCGGTCTCCCGGCCTGATTCTCCAGGATCCATTCCCGGGCAAAGTGACCCTGCTGGATCTCTTCCAAAACGCGCTTCATTTCCTGCTTCACCCGGCTGTCCACCAGGCGCGGGCCACGGGTCAGGTCGCCGTATTCCGCGGTATCGCTGATGGAATAATGCATTTTCTTGAATCCGCCCTCATAAAGCAGATCCACGATCAGTTTCAACTCGTGCATGCATTCGAAGTAGGCCACTTCGGGCTGATATCCGGCCTCGATCAGGGTTTCGTAGCCGGCCCGGATCAGGGCGCTGACGCCGCCGCAAAGTACGGCCTGTTCGCCGAACAGGTCCGTCTCGGTCTCTTCCTGGAAGGTGGTCTGCAGCACGCCGGAACGGGTTGAGCCGATACCGCGGGCATAGGCCAGGGCCGTGGCCAAGGCGTGACCGGAAGCGTCCTGGTGCACGGCGATCAGGGCAGGCACGCCGCCGCCGCGCTCATACTCGCGACGCACCAGGTGCCCAGGACCCTTGGGAGCGACCATGACCACGTCCACATCCTTGGGAGGAAGGATCTGGTTGAAATGGATATTGAAGCCGTGGGCGAAAACCAGGGTCTTCCCCGCCTTGAGATGGGGCAGGACTTCCTCGTTGTAGACCTTGGGCTGGTACTGGTCCTGGACGAGAATCTGGATTACGTCGGCTGCCTTGGCCGCATCTGCCGCGCTCATAGGCTCGAAGCCGTGTTCCTTGGCCAATTGCCAGTTTTCACCACCGGCGCGCTGGCCGATGACGACATTGCAGCCGGAATCCCGCAGATTCTGGGCGTGGGCATGGCCCTGGCTGCCATAGCCGATAATGGCTACGGTTTTTCCGGCCAATGGTTCCAGGGGGGCGTCCTGTTCATAAAATACGCGCATTCCTACTCCTTTCATGCTCAAGATACGTGCTGATGTAAGACGGTTTACGGGCGCAAGACGTTGCGCCCGTCTGCAATGCAGGTTTCGTAGTCATCCTTGGGGTAATTATCAAGAACCGCTGATCATTCCATCTGCATGCTGCGGCGCATGGCCACGGTGCCCGTGCGGGCGAATTCCTTGATGCCGAAGCGTTGGAGCAGACTCACGATGGCCTTGATCTTGCCCTGATCCCCGGTGATCTCCAAGGTCAGGTCGTTGCTGCTCACGTCCACGACCTTGCATCGGAAGATGTCCGCGATGCGCAGGATTTCCGCCCGGCGATCGTCCTCCGCGTTGACCTTGATCAGGACCATTTCCCGTTCAACGGACTGGAGATGAGTCAGGTCCACGACCTTGACCACGGTGACGAGTTTGCGCAACTGCTTGGTGATCTGCTCGATGATCTGCTCGTCCCCTGAAGTGGTGATGGTCATCAGGGAAATGCCGTCCTCCAGGGTCGGGCCGACATTGAGGGTTTCGATGTTGAACCCCCGGCCGCTGAACAAGCCGACAACCCGGGAGAGCACTCCGGGTTCGTTTTCCACTAGTACCGACAGCACGTGACGCATGAGAGGCCTCCTTTACACCAGCAGCATGTCGGTCAGCGCAGCGCCGGCCGGAACCATGGGATAGACGTTTTCTTCGGGTTCCACGACCACGTCCACAATGACCGGCCCGGGTGTCGCAAAAGCTTCCTGGAGCACGGTTTCGACGTCCGCCGCCTTGGTCACCCGGTATCCCCGGGCTCCGTAAGCCTCGGCCAACTTCACGAAGTCGGGGTTGATATGCATGCATGTGGCGCAGTAGTTCTTGGAATAGAAAAGCTCCTGCCATTGGCGGACCATGCCCAGATAGCCGTTGTTCAGGATGACGATCTTTACCGGGATGTTGTAGCTCACCGCGGTGGCCATTTCCTGGATGTTCATCTGGATCGAGCCGTCGCCGGCGATGTCGATCACCAGCTTGTCCGGAAAGGCCACCTGGGCTCCGATGGCCGCGGGAAAGCCGTAACCCATGGTTCCCAGACCGCCGGAGGTGAGAAAGGTCCGCGGGCGGTGAAACTTGGAAAACTGGGCCGCCCACATCTGGTTCTGCCCGACTTCCGTAGTGATGATCGCCTCGCCTTTGGTCAGCTCATAGATCTTTTCGACGACGAACTGCGGCTTGATGGGCTCATCACTGAAGGAATAACGCAAGGGATGATTTTGCTGCCACTCCTGAAGCTGGTTCAGCCAGGGGCCATGCACTTCGGCCCAGTCCGGGCAGTCCGCGCAAACCTCCAGCTCTTCGCGGATCGCGCGCAGGGCATGCAGGCAGTCCGCCACGATGGGGATGTCCACGTTGACGTTCTTGCGGATGGAAGTGGGGTCCACGTCGATGTGCACCACCTGGGCCGAAGGGGCGAAGGAACTGATCTTGCCGGTGACCCGGTCATCGAACCGCGCTCCCACCGCCAAAAGCAGATCCGTGTGCCCTACGGCCATGTTTGCCGCGTAGGTGCCGTGCATTCCCAGCATGCCCAACCACAGCGGGTCGTCGCCGGGAAAAGCGCCGAGGCCCATCAGGGTGGAAGTGACCGGAATGCGCAGGTTCCGGCACAGCCAGGTCAGTTCCTCTGAAGCGTCCGAGGAGATGACGCCGCCGCCCGAATAGACCAGCGGTCGTTTGCTGCTGCGCAGCAATTCCGTGGCTTTGCGTACCTGTCGACGGTTCGGTGCGAGATTTGGATTGTAGCTGCGCATGCTGATGGACTCGGGATATTCATATGTGCTTTTAGCCTGGAGAACATCCTTGGGCAGGTCGATAAGCACGGGGCCGGGGCGTCCGGTCCGGGCCAGATAGAAGGCCTGCTTGATGATCCAGGCCAGGTCCTTCACTTCCTTGACCAGGTAGTTGTGTTTCACGCACGGCCTGGAGATGCCGACGATGTCCACTTCCTGGAACGCATCGTTGCCGATCAAGGGTGTCGGGACCTGGCCCGTAATGATGACGACGGGGATGGAATCCATATAGGCGGTGGCGATTCCGGTAACCGTATTCGTCGCCCCCGGTCCACTGGTTACCAGACAAACCCCTACGTTGCCCGTTGCCCGCGCGTATCCGTCAGCGGCATGGATGGCCCCTTGCTCGTGGCGGACCAGAAAATGCCGTAGCTTCGGATAATCGGGCAGGTGGTGGTAGATGTCGATGACAGCTCCGCCGGGAAATCCGAATATCGCGTCCACGTCTTCCTGGAGCAGGCACTCCAGCAGGATCTGCGCCCCCGTCCTTTCCATATCAGGCCTCCGTTTGACGATGCTTGTCCAAGATCGCCTGGATTTTTGTCTTGCCCGCCAGTTTTTTCTTTTTCAAAAGCTTCAACTCAGCGTCTTCCGCGGGCGAAAGATAAGGTTTACCCTCGAACCGCGCCAACTGTTTCTCGTATTCCTGGTGATCATTCCATAATTCGGCAAGTTCCGGTTTTTCATCCACCAATTTGCCAATGAGCTCTACTTCATGCTGTTCCATGGGCATCACTCCTTAAGGTTGTCGTAAAAATGTTATTCTAGGTTCTGCCTGCGGGGGAACAACTTTTCCCAATCAGGTTTTACTTCCGCGAAAATACGCAGCATTTTTCTTCTTCCACTCATGCCCTTGACGATTTGCACCTGATCGCGGCGCAGTCCCAGCAGCGACGCAACGAAAGCGGTCAGGGACCGATTCGCCTTGTTGTCAACGGCTGGAGCGGCAATGCGAACCTTCAAACAGCCGTCCATGATTCCGACGGCGCCGTCTTGCCTGGCGCCGGGTTGAATCCAGACCGGCAGCAGCCAAGTGTTGTCAGCCTGCTGAACAATGCCGTCGAGAACATGATCCATTTCGGATTACAGTCTCGCCGCGAACTGATACAGGGAATTGATGAAGAAAATCTGCACGAACCGAATTCCCAATAACAGGACAATGGGAGAGAGATCGAATCCTCCGATCATGACAAAGGGTATTGTCCTTCTGATCTTGTTCAAGACCGGATCGGTGAGCGAGCGCAACGCTCGGACAATCGGATTGTACGGGTCCGGATTGACCCAGGAAAGCAGCGCCGAAATGATCACGATCCAGAAGTAGATGCTCAGGATCGAGTTCAGAACAAAAGCCAGCGCCATGATAAAGTTAGCCAGAATACCCATTCACCCTCCTTGCCTCAGGCTCGTTTCATCAGCCATTGGCTTAATATGAAAAAGTTTGGAATATGCAGGTTGCAGCACAATCTTTCATTCTTGTAGGCCCAAAACCGAACCCCGGCTGCAACAGCGGTTTGTTCATCCACCTTCGTATCGCCGATAAAAGCGATCTCTTCTCTTCTGAGGCCCCATACCTTCAGAATTTTGTGCAAACCCTCCGGATGCGGCTTGGGAAAGGTTACGGTGGCCGCGGTTTCCACGGGATGAAAAAATCCGGTCAGGGCGTAATGGTCCAGAATTGCACCCATGGTATTCGTTCTATTGGTGCAAACGGCCATGCGCAAGCCTTTGGAACGAGCGGTGCGCAGGGCGCGTTCCAGTCCCGGCTCCAGACGCAGATAGGACATCAGGTTGGCGTAGTTGATCTTTTTTCGAATGGCATCGAGCTGATTCCAGTGTTCCCGCGGAATGATCCGACGCATGGAATCATGAACCGCATGGCTGTGAACGTAGGATTCTTCCTCTGCGTTCATGGGACCCAGGCCGACGGCCCGGCGCATGGTGTTGTAGAACTCCATGTTGGCATGGAACGAATCCAGAATGACCCCGTCGCAGTCCAGGACGAGGCCTTTCAGTTGCGGATCGATAACCGCATCCAGAGCGGTTCTCATGAAGAGGCATCTCCATCCAGGTCGGTTCCTCGGGCGACCAGGAGCATGAATCGCGGCTGCGCGAGCCAGGGTTTATGCTCCGGACAGCGGGTTTTGCCCATCAGTTTCCAGCCCGGAGCATGGATGATCCGGGCTTTATTCAAGCGGGCGGCAGATCGGAACGAATCAGGGGCCGGGAGTGCGGTCAGCTCTTCCTCGGAGCAGGAAGCAGTGTCCGCCAAAGCGTCCGCCACGTCCTGATGTCCGGAAACCAGAGCGGCGGACTCCGGCAGGAAAAAGAGAAACGCCTCCAATATGCCCTGCCAGGCTATGGCCTGGTCCTGGTCCGGTGCTGCCATGGCAGTGCGGATGCCGGAAAGGTCGCCCTGATCCTCTTCGTCTCCGACGCCAAGGGACTCTTCAAGGCGCGTGAAGCCGGCGTCAATGCCTCGCTGGATGCTTCGGATTTCGAGCATTTGTTCTTCATGTTGCCACGCCAGCAACAGGGTCTGCTGGGAGCGCAGAGCGGGATCCTCCCTTCGCGGCTCGGCTCCCCCCGTGAGCTTGGACTGAATTGAGAAGACCGTTTGGGAATAAAAATCGTCCCCGGTCATTGCCGCTGCTTTGAGCGCCCCGACGCTCCGACCGCGTTCCATGGCAAATGAAGCGGATTCCCGCAGGAAAATTTTCGCCGACTCTTCGGATAGAGGCAGGTTGGAAGGACGCCATCTTTTCTCGGATTGTATTTCACTGGTGCCCGGATCAAGAAACAGCACCTCTTCAGGCAGACCTTCAAGAAGATCCGCGGATTCCATTTCCGGATGCAAATTCGGGAAATTAAGGATCAGAGGGTGTTGCCGGTGCTGGAAGGTCTTTTCTTTCGGTTGAGACGTCATGTTTAATGATGCTCCGGTTCTTTCGGCAGTCCGGATGAACGTAGCGTAAAACTTCTGCATGCCCCGGTACAGGAGGGCAGCGCCTTGATACATAAATGGCCATGCAAAAAGATGCAATCCAGTTCAGAGTCTGTTCCCGCACGGCGGTACTGTGGACAAAGCAGTAGGGGCTCCAGGTCCAAAACAGTATTTTCCGCGAAAAAGGTCATGGACTCCTCCATTGTCAACGCGTACTGCTCCGCCGTGTCCAGCATCCCGGAGTGCGCAGTTTCCCATGCCGTAAGTATTCGGCATTGCAGGCGCCTGGAGCCGAGAGGATGAAGGATGTCGTCCTTGGCACATTTGTCAACAACTGAGAAGCGGCAGGATCTGGCTGGAAAGGCAAGTATTTTCGCATGCATGCGCAATGCCTTTGTTTGTGGTGAGAAAAGGGACGCCGATGGTTTAAAGGGAAAATTCAGGTTATCATAACCGGATGAAATGTCCAGGAATCTTTTTGCGCATGAATCATTGACCTCTTGTTCAAGCCGGAGTAGAAATTGAAAATGTTTCTTAAGGAGGAGATTGCATGTTCGGAATTGGCATGACAGAACTCATCGTGGTGCTGGTGATCATCCTGGTCATCTTCGGTGCAAACAAGCTGCCCGAAATTGGGTCCGGCATGGGCCGAGCCATCAAGAATTTCAAGAAGGCAACAACGGAGCCTGAGGAAATCGAAGTTTCCTCGAAAGACAAAGAGTCCGCGGAATCCAAGGAAACCAAGGGATCGTCCTAGCCTGCGCATCTGCCGCAACGCAAAAAAAAGCTCCCGGGCAATCCTCCTGTTTGGAGGATTGCCCGTTTTTTTTGGCAGCGTCGACGTAACTGCTCAATAAGGCAGGGCAAACAACCACCGCGGATCCGTGCTGCCTGGATACCGGCCTGCGCCGGTATGACGGAGTAGAGTACCTCGAAAGCGATTTCTCTCGGTCGTCACCCCGGCGCAGGCCGGGGTCCAGGTGTTTTTTCTATGGTTCACTGCCCGGAGTTATTGAGTAGTTACGCGTCGACAACTTCGTCGGCTGCTGGTGCAGAACCATAATTTTGTTCTATAACTGCTCAATATCTTGCGGCAATCAACGGAGCAAATCCCGGGAGCGCCGCACCCCTGTGCGGCAACGAAGTAACGCATCGGGACCAAGTTCCGGCTGGAGCTTGGTCCCAGGAGCTGGATCATGAAACGCTGCGCAGGTGGGAATCTTGCATGGGAAATTTCCTCGCCCGACCTTTGGGGAAGTTATTTTGTTCTGAGTTAACCAACTGAAATACTTGGTTGGGATGTAACACGTCACTCCGGCGAAAGCCGGAATCCAGTGCCAGCAAGTCACCAATAGTGTATTTGCTGAGTAGCTACGCCCTGAGAACGAATTTGCCCTGGCGGCTGTTCGATTGCATCTTGTCAGCGATGACGGAGCAGGGTAGTCAAAAAAGCAGGAGATAACCATGACACGACCGCTATCAAAAAAAGATACCCTCAATCCGACGGACCGGGAACAGTCCAAGACGGCCAATCCCGAAACCAGGGATTCAGCCTTGGCCATCGCCGCGTGGCTTGAAGAAAAGAAAGGCGGGAACGTCAACGTCCTGGATGTTTCCCCGTTTTCTTCCGTGGCCGACGTGATGGTCATCGTCACGGCCCAGGGGCCGCGGCACGCGCAGGCTCTGGCGGATTGGCTTCTGGAAAAATTCGCTGAAAATGGCGTTTCTTATCTTGGCATGGAAGGGTATTCCGAAGGTTCATGGATCCTCGTTGACGGCAACGACATCCTGATTCATATCTTTCAGGAGGAAATGCGGAAGTTCTATAACCTGGATGGTCTCTGGTCCCAATGCCGGTCCCTTCTTCCCGAAGCGAACAAAGATGATGGTGTCGCTGAGGCAAGCGAGGCCAAGGCGGCCGCCGCGGAAGATTCATCCGGAACTGCTCGGAAAAAGCCATGAACACTGGAAGAAAAGCCATGCTGCCGGTCAAGCCGGTGCGCATGGAAATCATCTATATCTATCCGTGCCCTTTTTGCGGCCGTGAACTCCCGCTTGCATCGCCCACGCAACCGGCCCTGGCTCACTGCGACATGTGCAAGAACCAATACCCCATCGTCCCCATCGACGAACGCATGACCCGCTTCCTGAAACTGGTCAACGCCGACGGCAAGGCCGCAATCGACCAGGATTATCTGTAGATCATCCTCCAGACCAAACATCTTTTGCCCCATGATTCACGACCACATCCTTTCCCTCATCGGCCGCACGCCTCTTGTCGCCCTGGGTCGGCTGAATCCTTATGCCCCGCGGGTCCGGATCGCGGCCAAGCTGGAAGAATTCAATCCGGGAGGTTCGATCAAGGATCGGGTGGCCCTGGCCATGATCGAGCAGGCCGAGGCATCCGGAATCTTGACGCCGGAAAAGGTGATCATCGAGGCCACATCCGGTAATACCGGAATTGGCCTGGCCATGGTCTGCGCTGTCAAGGGCTACAAGTTGAAGCTGCTCATGCCGGAATCCGCCTCTGAAGAGCGAAAACGAATCATGCTGGCCTATGGGGCGGAAATTCATCTTACGCCCGGTCATCAGAGTACGGATGGGGCCATTGAAGAGGCCTACCGGCTGCACCGGGAAGCCCCTGACCGGTACGTGCTCATGGATCAGTTCAACAATCCCGCCAGCATCGCCGCCCATTACCGGACCACGGCCCAGGAAATATGGGATCAAACCGAAGGCCGGGTAACCCATGTCGTGGCGACGCTAGGCACTTCCGGAACCGTGATGGGGCTGACAAAGCGGCTCAAGGAACTCAATCCTGAGATTTGCATCGTGGCGGTGGAGCCCTTTGCCGGCCATAAGATCCAGGGGCTCAAGAACATGCAGGAGTCGTATCCGCCGGGAATCTACGACAAGCATGCTCCGGACAGAATTCTGAACGTGGAAGATGAGTCAGCCTTTGACCTGTGCCGCAAACTGGCAGCCCAGGAGGGAATTTTCGCTGGAATGAGTTCCGGCGCGGCTCTGAGCGGGGCTTTGCAACTGGCCCGGGAACTGGACCAGCAGGTTGATCAGGAAGCGAGACAGCCTCTGGTGGTGACCATATTCCCGGATGGCGGGATTCGGTATCTGAGCACTCCCCTCTTCTCCCCGCCCCAGGAGCAGGGGGTCCAGGTTCGCGACCTGAAACAGCGAGGGATGGTTTCTCTACGCCCTGGCAAGACAGGACTGCGTTTTTTCACTCCAGGTCCGAGCCTGGATCAGTGGGCCGACATCAGCGCCTGGCGGCGGATTGTCCTGCTGGATGTACTGGCCAGGTTTCAGCGGCAGAAGGACATCCAGGCCGAAGTGCTGGTGGCTGTTGCCGATCTTGACGACCGGGCCGTGTCCGCGGCCCGCATTGCGGGCAAGAGTCTGGATGAATCGGGCCGAGAAATTCTGGCCGGGATCAGCGAGCTGGCGGGTTTGCTGGGAGTCAGCGATACGGTTCGCTTTATCCCGGCCGGCCGGGACATTCCGGCGCTTATGTCCGCGTGTCGGAAACTGCTCAGCAAGGGACTCGGCTACGAAAAGCTGCGTTCGGTGTATTTCGACGTACTCCGTGATAAGAACTACGGCTCCCTGCTCGGTGTTGATCCGGAAAAGCTGCGGTCCGGCATGACCGTGGACCTGGACGGCTACGTCAAGGACAATCCCCGGGATTTTACGCTGCTCAAGCGCACCTCCCTCGCCGAACTCAAGGACGGGTATTTTCTCCAGACCGAATGGGGCAACGTGCGACCGAGCTGGTACCTGCAAATGGCCGGAGCCGTTCTGCAGGGCTCGTCGCCCGAACTGACCCTGGTCCTCGGCGATGAGGACCATAGATTCCCCCACCTGGAAAATCTCTCCTCCATCTGGCGCGGCGCGGCCAATTTCCAGCCCCAGGCCTGGATTACAGCCCAGTCTTTCCTTTGTGCCGAGCCGGCACAGGATTGTTCGCTGACGCACTTCCTGGGCGGAGGACTCGATCCCTTGGCCCTGCGTTTCTGGCTGCTCTCAGGTTCATATCACTCCACTCTGCAGTGCTCGGCGGACAATCTGGCAATGTGGTCCAGAAACCAACAGCGGATTCAACAGACATTAGTCCGGCTGCATGCCATGTCCGAAACGGATTCGTCGCCCAGGGCACCTGCTCTGAACAGGAGCGTCGGTCAGAACATCAGTCAGAACATTGGGCAGTTGCTGTTCAACGTGAAACAGTCCTTCACGGATTGCCTGGAAAAGGATCTCAACCTCCCCGCTTTCTGGCCGACATTGTTCCAGTGCTCCAGGGACATCAACACGGCCATCAACCAAGGTCGCCTCGATTCCGGCGAAGCCGCGGCCTGCATGGATCTTTTACGCCATTTGGATGAAGTCCTGGGGCTGCTGGATTGGACCATCATTCCTTGCCGCCAAAAAGACATTCCGGAACACGTCCGCACGCTGTGCACTCTCCGCGACGATGCCCGTCGGCAAAAGAACTACGTCGAAGCAGACCGGCTGCGCCTGGAAATCGAAACCTCCGGCTACCGCATTCAGGATACAGCAGGCGAACCACTGATATTCGTCCGCTGATCCCTCAATCTTTCAACTTCGCAAATCCAGCCGTTCGGCTTCAACCTTGTCAGCGATAGCGCCGGTTTTTGTCGGCATGACTGATGTGGAAAGGGCTTGCTGTGATTAGTCATTCCGGTAATCCGGAAACCAGAAGCGGTGAAGGACCAAAAAACGGATGCGCTGTAGAGCTGCAAAAAAAAACATTGACATGGCTGCGCCAAAACAGTAAATATAATTTTCTTTGACGCGGGGTGGAGCAGTATGGCAGCTCGTCGGGCTCATAACCCGAAGGCCGGAGGTTCAAATCCTCCCCCCGCTACCAGAAATTTCAAGGGATTACGATGAAAATCGTAATCCCTTTTTTCTTGATCAAATTCCAGCCCAACTCTAAACCCAACAATTTTTGAGAAATCTCTCCTTTATGAATTCCTTCGGGGGGACGTCGTATGTCGTGCCTTCATGATTCATAACCGGACACTGGTTCTCCTTTCCCCTTGATAATGGCACGAGCACCAAAGCCCTTCATGCAGGCCCACTCAGGGTGGCTAGTCATGCCATGACGGGCTCAGCCTCTCTTGCCCTATAAATCGTGGGCGACGGCTGACTGGAGCCCCAGCGGAAGCACAGAACAGATATTGATGAGCATCCAGACTGTTATGTCAATTCCATATCAGCCGTCGAGGGTCCTGTTTTTGAAAATTTCTCTGTGGTGAGTAGTTACTGATGAGAACAGTTTGCTCCAAAATGATAACATAGTATTAATAAAATTCAGATTATGGCAAGGGGACTTGATGCCTGAGTTAATCTATGATAAAATTATAAATCTCAAATTTTACAGCTATTTGGCTGATTGTGGGCAACGGTTTGGGCAATCTTGATTATATAAGGATAGATTATGAAGATTGATGTCGATGGATTGTCAACAGTTGTTGTTGGAGCCTGGAACTCTCGAATATTTAATCCCAATTGGCTCACGGAACATTTAACTAAATCTGTTGAAATCACTGTAGAAATGCCTTTTGGAAATCCTACTCTCCCACCGAGGATGCGCTTTGATGGAATAAAGTTGATTGTTACCCATAACAAGCTTGTTACACAGCCTGATGATAGTTTAGATGAATCAATAAAAAAATCTCAGCAGATTGCAATGAAGAGTGTCCAGATCCTTGGACATACACCAATTACGGCTACTGGATTTAACTATCAATTTATTGAAGAAGATATTAACGATAAATTAGCTGGTTTTTTTAATCTAAATGACATTGATGATTTATCAGATAATCAAGCTTTAATTATTGCTACTGAGATAAAAAGGGGATTTCTATTCAACGATAAAGAAATTTATTTAACATTTCAAAATGATTCTTCAGGTAAGATAATAATTCATGTTAATGTGCATAAAGATGTGAAGGGATCTCATGAAGCACTAGAATTTTTATCAAGCCATGACCCAATAATATTAAAAGATGAAATTTTATCTCTATTAGATAATGTTTACAATCTTAAACTAGAGTAAAGGAAAAGATAATGGAACCAAAAGATTCTACTTCTATTAACGATTTAAAAGCAGCTGGTTATCGATCGATAAAGAATTGCACTCAATCTTCTATCAATATTAAATCCAAAGAAGATGAATATTTTGAAAAATATTTATCTTTTGATTACATTCCTACAAGAAAAGATTCTTTATATCACACCGTCACATACAACAAAAAAGTTGCTAATTTGCGTGAACAACATAAACGTTTGCTAAAAATCCTTAAATAATGAGCCTCCACTTTACTTACTGCGAACTTGATGTGAATCGTCTTCAACAAGGCGATGTTTTACATAGAACTTCAAGGCTCGAGGATCTTCTGTCAGAATATTTCCCATATTATGTGTCTCACGTTGAGAACAAATTCTTTATAGTTTTGACACAGAGTTGTGATTTAGCCATACGTGAGAACGGTCAGTGTGCAGCGCATTATATTTCAATTTCACCAGTAAGGCCACTTAAAGCCGTGATAGAGCGAGAAACTTTCAAATTAAGGTATGATAATAATGAATTAAAATTTAATTTTGCTGACCAATCTAGAATGAATAAGTTACGTGATTTTATGGAACGACTTATTAACAACAATGAGCCAGATTATTTTTTTTTATATAGGCAGCAGGATAAAGGTCTCGATAATGATTATTGTGCTTTTTTAAAATTATCCATTGCTTTCAAAGTTGACCATTACAAAACCTTACTTGATGCAAAGATTTTACAGCTAGAAGATTCTTTTCAGCATAAGATTGGATATAACATTGGGAATTCATATTCACGGGTCGGAACAAAGGACTGGTTATCGGATAAAGTTAAAGATAGGCATGAATTTTCAAGTATTATTTCAGCTATGCTCAAAAACGTAGATGGATATTGGCTTGAAAAAAGTGTTTATAACGATGTAAAAAAACAATTAAAAAATAGATCGAATGAGGATTTGTCTTTTGAAGATTTTGTAAATATTGTTGAAGATGTAAAAAAGAAGAATAAATCAAATAAAGAGAGAGCAATAGACATAATATCATCCGTATTGTCTTCACGTAGCATACCTGATGATGAAGTTAATAAGATAAAAACTGCTTTGAAAAATCGTCCTGAGTTAATGTCTCTAATAAAATGAATTAAGATGTTTTGCTTTATTTTTCGATGATTTTACGGTTCTCCTGTTTGATAAATTGGGCAAACATCCCAAATACATAATTTTAAGCCCTTCTTGCTCATCCGCAAGACGGCAGTCATCATCACGCTAATTTCATATGTGTTCTCTTCTAACGAAAAAAACTAATTAAACGATTTATAACATGCTGCTTATTTTCCAATTTATAAGGTACTTATAACTATTTTTAAATAAGCAGCTGTACCTCCTATACAGCAAAATCTCGCCTTCAGCACAATTTTGTTTTTTTGAACGATTCCCGGCGAATTAAGCACGAACCTGAAGTAAACCCCCTTTACGTAATTAAGACCGGCAACATGCGCGGTCCCAAAAGCCCGCTGCAAGCGCTCACGACATCGGAACGATGTGTAGTGAGTACTTTTGCTTGCAAAACTCCCGCGAACGATACAATGAGAGTCATTAGTAATACATCATAAATCAGTCCAGATATCCAAACAGAAAGGTTACGAATTCATGAATCAGCCAAGCATTCTTTCGAGGTATCGACACACTCATCACTGACAATTCCAAAGCTGAAAAATATACTTGGTCGCTTCCCTGGCCACAGGGGAAGTGATCGTGGCCTTTAATCATAAACTCCCAGGCTTAAGATGGTTGGGCCTGATCCTCACAAATTTTACGCACAAACGAAATTAACACCTTCTTCCAATTCCCTGCTTCCTTGGAGCGGTCAAGACCAGCATTGATCAATCTCCCTCTTAATACATACGCCTAACATCTCGACGGCATTTTCCTCGAATGTCACCTTTGTTCGGAGCTGTAATATATAATCGATGGCTCTAAGCTACTCTGAGGGATTCACATGGTTCGGCTCTCCTTAATTCGAGCCTGGCGCTACTATTAAGCAATCACATGAACATGCTGATGGTTAATCACGATCAGATAAAGCCACAGGCAGAGCGTAGATGATATGATATTCAACATGTACTGATTAATCGCTTGCAAAAATTTTCTAAAGTGTTATAATGTATGTATGAAAAAAACATACGCCATTTTACGAATAAAGAAACTGAAACGTGGAGAAGTTGTTAAATCCGCAAGGCATGCATTCCGCGAGATTGAAACGCCGAATGCCGACCCTGACTTACGTCAAGATAACGCAGTCTACGGGGAGAGGACTGCAAAAAAGGTTGACGAGGCAGTTAAAAAGCGGATTGATGAATTGAACCGAAAATCCAAAATACGCAAAGATGCTGTTTATTGTATCGAATTTTTGGTAACATATTCTCCGGGAGCTTTGGAACCCAAGGAAGCACAACAGTATTTTATGGACGCTTTACGCTGGATCGGGAATAAATTTGGAAAGGAAAACGTAGTTTCTGCCGTTATCCATCATGACGAAAAAACACCACATCTTTGCGTATTTCTGACGCCAATTTTTAACAGCAGGTTGAATGCCAGAGATAGGTTTGGCGGGCCAGCTAAAATGTCCAAAATGCAGGATGATTTCGCCGCTCAGGTTGGGGGGAAACACGGGCTTATACGTGGTAAAAAGAAGTCAAAGGCGAAGCACGCAAAAGTGAAACAATTTTATGGGCTTTTAAACAAAGAACTTGCTGATATTCCAAAGCCACAGATCGGGATGGTCATCACCCGGTTCAAGGCACAGCAGCATATTGATGAGGCCCACGAAATGGCCCAGGCAGCCATTGCAAAGAATTTGGCTTTGCGCCTTGAAAGCGAACGCATGCAACAGCAGCTTGCCAGAATTAACGAGTTGGAACGGGAGAAAGAAGTTCTGGCTGCAAAACTAGAAAAAATACAGGAAGTGTTTGCAAAGGCCAATGTTAATCAAGAAAATTTGTGTGTTTGGCTAAATTACGCTCAAGAAATCGTGGCCAAACATGAAAAAGATATCGATCGTAATTGGTCCGAATTATTACGCCGAAATGAGGATATGATGTATGATAACGAGGACCCGAAATTACACAGACATAGCCCTCATCTTCAACACTAACAAATATATCTTTTAATTTATTTCACAAGATTTTCAATTGGGGAATTGGCTATCAGTCCCATGTGCGACTGAATACTGATTTGGGATTTATTATTCATTTTTTAGTTTTTTTTAAAAAATTATTAAAAAGATTAACAGAAAAGCAACATAATACTTATATGGACAAGAAGGTATCATAATAAATATATTATTTTAAATTAAATTAACATTTTGCCGTAATTTTTTTGAAACTTTTTAATATTGTATTTATATTAAAATGTATGTTCAACAAATCTTTGTACAAACAATTTACATTTTATTGAGGATAAGAAGTTTTAAATTGAAGAAAATGAATTACTTCAAACATGTTCAGAACGCCTATGGTGTTTAGAGGATGGATTGAACACAGATAGCGCGAGTTTCCTTGCAAGTATCATACTAAATAAGTTTAATAATCGTTGATTTCCTGATGTTAAATTGAATGCAATACATACTATTTTAAGATTTCAAAATCGCGAGCTTGCTCTAGCTTTAATTATGTTTCCTGACGAACCGCAGGTGATTTTTGGTATTGATTGTTGGAAATTTATAGATCAAATAGCAGACATATATGTGAAAACGGAAGATGTTTTGTAACTACCGGAGCAGGCTGGTGTATTAGTTACATGATCAGAACATAAAGTTGCTTTCAATATGTAATTATTTATAGTCTGAATGGTTAACATTAATAAAAATAAGCCCTACGCACCCTGAGATGGATGCGTAAGGCTTGGGGCACAGGTACCTTATTTCTTATTCATCAATGAAAGCGAATAGATATTTCTGTTTCTCCCTTCAGTGGTTTCGGTTGAACAAATCAACAAGCCTTTCTGAGTAAGTTCTGATAAAGCTTTTTGCAATTGCGCAGATTTCAGATTGTTTTTAAAAATTTGTTTGCTGATTTCTGTAGTCGTTAGCGGCTTTGATTTTAACCCCTCAAGTATGCGCATTTGGACAGGGTCTGCCACATTATTGCCAAAAATATACATGGCTGTATCTTCGCAATATTGCCAGAAAGCAACCGCCGCCATAAGATGAGGCAAATCAATATTTATCGAACCGTCTAGCAGTGCATATGCCATTGAAATTCGGATAACTTGAGCTTCAGCCCGGCTGGTCACTGCTCCAGCTAATCCATACCCATCATTGCTTAGTTGCGGATATATTCCAACCCAGAATTCAGTAGCCCTGGCAGACATTTGCATACGACCAACTGTTCGAGCATGCTCAACAAGCTGCCTCAAATCACTCCGAGCAGCTTCAACCTCATTTTCTGGCATCGGACAAGGCATTGGAACCAGTTTTTGACGTCGAGCAAACACCCATAGAAATCGGTTAGAATAACCTGTGAATCCCTCAATTTCTGGGAGAGTACTTTTCAACTCTTCTACAGTAATATGTGTACACAGACATATATGTGCGTTTGTTGTTGTGGTTCGATCACGTTTGATCAGTGGCGAAAAATTTCCATGATCCCAAAAAGAGCGTAGAGCCATAGACAGTGTATTTCCCTCCCGTTTGGTACATCTGATCCCTGCCCCCATCTCCTCATCCAATACAAAAAGTCGCTTGTCCTTAATGCCTGGATCTACTGTAATCCATGAACCACCCCCTTTATTGTCTGATTTCCAAGCCTTAACTTCATCGCGCACCGCATAAGCCAAACCTTCTCCGGTTGATAAGGGGCCACCGGTGCAATTAATGACTGAGTCTTCAAATAGCGACTTTAAGCAACTTCCGGATGTTCCTTTTCGCGCTTTAGAGGTTGATCCGACGATTGCTACAAAGAACCGTACGAAGTGCGTGGCATCGCCAACTTTAAAATGAGGGTTCGCTCCGATTTCTGCAGCGAACCTAGTCAAGATAGTCGCAAGCACAGCTGCTGGGTCTGCCTCGCTGCTGCGAGTTGCAAGCTCAACAATTTGTTTCAGTATACCACCGGCTGGCAGAGCCAGCGGTGAAAGCAAAGGTGGGCTGGTAATCTCCAAAGATTGAGCCTCGAGAGGACGGCTGACATCTTTTGAAGAGTGTGGCAAATTGACATTATGTTTAGATAAAAGTATATTATTAGTGTTTTTGTCATGATTCTTTTCAAAAAGCCCGGAGTTAGCCGCTCCGGGCTTTTCATTTGTAACATTCTTCATAATTTTTCCTGTTTGTGTTATAAATGAATAGGTTACGCCTCTCACATTCAACTACCTTTCTCATGATTTTGTTTTTGAAACTATCACAATTTTATATTATGATGTAACTCTGCTTCTTTTTTTAAAATCTTCGAGAGCCGCAATCTCGTAACGCACTGCCGCACAACGCCCATCTCCAAATTTTAGATAATCAGGTCCGCTTCCTTTCCATCGCCAAGATTGAAGTGTCTTAGCACTTAATCCTAAAAATTTCGCTGCATCTTTTTCATTTAAGACTTTTTGTGTGACTTGTTCATTGCTCATTCTATTCACCTTCTTCTGCAGTACAGTAAAATGCACTGGTTATAGATTAATAAAAAGTATATTATAATATTACGTATAAATTGGTTGTTAAAAAAAAATATATTGAAAATTATAATGTACATTAAAAATTTAGTTGACAAATATATGCAAATGGATTATTATTACCATTAATATTCCCATAAAAAAATTGATGACAAATTACAATAATTCGAAGTCAGATTGAGTATTTTATAATAATGGACAGTCATGTCAATACATTTTTAAATTTTTTTTACCTATAATTGTTTTCTCATCTCAATACATTATTGTTTGTTGTGAATGAAATATTTAATCCGTAAAAAGTATAATTAAATCAGATGTTTATATACACATATGTGTTTATGCTTTCGATTTGGAGTAAATAGCAATTACTTTTTGCTGGTAATGAAAAACAAATTACCAATGTGTCGCTTAAGAGGCTAACTGATCGCTCTTCGCTATCGCAGAGTGTGTTAAGCGATAAACAAACGGCTATAATTTGTTAGGTAAAACTTTGATTTTCAGGGAGTTGATTCATGCCAACACTTGTTTTCGGAGATTTACATGGTGATTTCAGTCAAATTCTGGCTCACGGTCTTTATGCAAGTGACATTATATTACTTGGTGATCTAGAACCGCCACAAGATTTACGATATATCCTAGGGTCGATGGCTGACAAAACATGGTATATATTAGGCAATCATGATGTATACAAAGCTGAATACATTCAGAGATTGGACTCTATGCGAGAGCGCTGTCTCCACAGGAATGTAGTTATAATTGGTGGGTTGCGTGTGGCTGGAATAAATGGTGTGTTCAACAAAGAAATACTTGATATTTCTGAATTTGACAGGTTTGAAGAGGTGAGAGATCTTCACCCATCCATACTAACCAGAACGGATTGGTCGCATAAGAACCAGTCCGGCAATGATCATCTTGCTGAAATTTTTATGGAAGATCTGGAATATTTAGCAAACATGAAGGCAGATGTACTTGTCCTACATGAAGCCCCTGAATCGCATCCCAACGGCTTCCATATACTCGGCGATCTGGCCAGATGTATGGGAGCACGGTTAATAATACATGGGCATCATCACGAACGTTACGAAAGATATATCGAAGGAGGAGTCAAAGTTCTTGGCCTGGGCTTGCCGGGCCAGATTAATTCGAGGACACAATTGGATGAAGGGCTTGAATGGATGGAAGATGTTTTTCCTTGCTAGGCAACGCCAAAGGACTTAATGCCAGACGACTGCAGCTTGATCGTAGCATAAGATAATATTATTTATATCAATTTTATTCAATTAATGAAAAATAATATTATGATTCTTTATTTTGAATAAAATCTTGATGGCTTTTACATTTTTTCGTAGAGGTCAGTAAATTGTTGCTTGTCGGGAGTCAGGGTAGTCCCTGATGAAAAAGAATTGTCATCACAACATGATCATTACACCATTATCATTCTCATCATCAAATATTAAAGAATCATGATAACCAAGAAAGAATTACCCGCCTCCTTCATTCCTTTTGTTGACCTCTTTTGCGGGGCTGGAGGGCTGTCGGTAGGATTTGAGAAGGCTGGATTTAAACCTATTTTTGCCTTAGACAATGATCCTGCGGCGATAGAGACGTTCAGGTTTAACCACCCAGACTGTAGAACTGTTTGCTCTGACATTGAGCAAATTCAGGCGTCGGATATATTTGAAGCGGCTGGAACAAGAAATATTCCGGTTATCGTTGGTGGACCAAACTGCCAAGGTGTAAGCCTTCGTGGGAAACGGGACCCCAATGACCCCAAAAATAAGATGTTCCACCACTTTCACCGTCTTATTGCAGAAGTCCAGCCTGAATGGTTCGTAATGGAGAATGTGCCTGGATTGCTCCATAAACATAATCGTGATCTAATATCAGATATTTTCAGGGCATTCGAAAAGATCGGGTATCGCTGTGGTGCTGATATCCTACTGGCCGCAGATTATGGAGTTCCTCAACTACGATACCGACTTTTTCTCATTGGCAACCGTCATGGAGCGCCTATTGTTTTTCCAAGCCCGACGCATTCTTATCCGTTTGAGCAGTTAGACCTTCAGGATACGATTTTTTCAAAATTTGAACGCGAGAAACCTAGTTGGCGAACTGTAGCGGATGCAATTGCAGACCTTCCACCGATTGAAAATGGCGGAGGGACGTCAGAATTGGCTGGATATTTCAAAGGCAGACGTGCAGAGAATGATTTTGTAAAGTGGTGCCGCGGAAAGGAACGTGATTTGAAGAATCACGTTTGTCACCGCACAAATGATTATAATATTAACCTTATACAATATATTCCGCAGGGAAAAAACTGGAAAAGCATCCCGGAGGAGATCCGGCCTCCGCGATTCAAGCGTGTTGCGTTAAAGGACCACACAACGACATACGGTCGTTTGAGTTGGAAAATGCCTGCAAGAACAATCACCTGTTACTTTAATAATATTACATGCGGTGCGTTTACACACCCTGAGCAACAAAGAGGTATTAGTGTGAGAGAGGGTGCGCGTCTTCAAAGCTTTCCAGATAATTTCAAATTTTTTGGCCCACTTGCCCGCCAGTACCGGCAAGTTGGCAATGCGGTCCCTTGTTTACTGGCGTCACACATCGCAAGGACTCTTGCCTATCAAATTAACTGTGAGGTAGAGCAAAGTGAAAAACATTTGCAAGCCACAGTGGAGTTTTCTAAAAAAAATAATGAACTTGTTTTTAACCGTCCATTAAAGGGCATGCGTTTTAACCTCGATAAGCACCTTGTTACAAAATAACATATGGGCTTTCCTAGCATACAACAGGTTCTTGAGGCAGCGAATCATCTCACCTTTAAAGGTGATGGTTTTTTTATCCGCACTAATGGGCTTTGGCATGTTCTCATGTTTCTACGTCACAAGGCCTGTCATGGTGCAAGTAAAGAGTATACTTTTGAATCATACGACTTGGCACAAGCCGCGTTTGATTTGAATGGAGTGACCTTGCCGATTACGGAGGACGCCCGAAATGTATATTTTGAGCCAGGAGCGACACAAGGGAATGAATTTCGAAGACTGTTTCGCCACAGAGAGGGGCCGCGACAGACATACCTTAATAGAATTTATACAGGATTGGTTGGCTCTGGACCGCGACAACCAAAGCTCTTCGACGCATCAAAAAATGCTCTGCCGACAACTGTAAGCCTCGTAAGTAATTGGATTAATGCACTTCGTGCCATTCATGACAATAAACTTGTCCTGGATGTACAAGTCCAGAGTTTGATGACTTGGGTTTTCAGGTTTGGAATCCCAACTCTTAATGGCAATACAGCTCATATTGCGGAACATCTAGGGAACGGCCGGTTGACGGAGGCAAGTGATGTAGCGCTATCGCCCATCCCGACAAATCGGGACGATTTCCGAGTTGAGCTGTCTAAGTATTTAGGGTTAACAGATCAGGAATTAATTTTGCTTTTTCCTAATTTAATTGAAGTAAACTCCGAAGTATGGATTGAACATTCAGTCATTCCCACCTCTGTCTTAGGTTCTGAGCTTTTGACTTATCTTGACGCACCTCTTTCAGGTAAAAACGCTGATGCTGACAACTTTAATCATAGCGCAACCAGTAACGAAGTTGTGGGATGTAACCGCATATTTTTCGGACCGCCAGGGACTGGGAAAAGCACAGAAATTAAAAAGAATGTCAGATCTTCCCTAATGTTTCGTACTCAATTTCATCCTGAATATAGTAATGCTGACTTTATCGGGAGTTATCGCCCGGTGGTTGGTTCTGAATCCGACTCTACCAATCAAGTCGTCGGTCACGATGGCGTCATCATTTCGAGACCAGTTAACTATTTTGCTTTTGTTCCTGGTCCGCTTACGCTAGCGTTAGAGTCCGCCTTTAGTACCGATGACCATGTTTTTTTGGTAATCGAGGAAATCAATCGTGGTGACTGCGCGGCCATTTTTGGAGATGTGTTTCAACTCCTTGACCGCGATGACGCGGGCTTCAGCGAATTTGGCATCACGCCCAAAGCTGAGTTGGTCGCTTACTTCAAACAAAGATCCGTTAAATACAATATCGCTGAGGATGATAAACTGTATTTTCCATCGAATCTTTCTCTTCTTGCTACGATGAACACTAGTGATCAATCTCTCTTTCCGATGGACTCTGCTTTCAAACGTCGATGGCAGTGGGTAGCTTGTCCTATAGATTTCAATCAACTGCTTACATACACGGATGGTGTCCGTCCATTTCTCGATGATGGAAAGACCAAGTGGGACTGGATAAAAATTGTAAAGAGGATAAATAAAAATATCGTCCGTGACAGAATGGAGGATAAACAACTTGGGCCTTGGTTCATTAAACCGGCGAGGGACGGCTTGGTGTCATGGGATGCATTCTTGAACAAGTGTCTCTTTTACCTCTGGCACGATGTTTTCAAAGATGAACAGTTGTCCGACCTTTCACCGTTTAATTCTGACGGACCGGAAGTCTTCGGTGAAGTGCAAGCAAACATTCGAGAAAACGGTTTGCAAGCTGGATTCAAACCGGAACTTTTAATCATCCTTGAACCAGCATCAGGGTTTTCAACCACCAAAGTTGAACAGGCATCAAGCCTACTTCAGGCGCAGAATTAATTCAGAATGTCATGAGTATCCCTAACCGACTTGAGTTTGTGGTAGCCGGTGACTCTCGCGAAGACATCGAGAAAAAATGCAGCAAATCGACATGGCGGAGTCTTGCCGATAATGGATTCGTTGAACGTACTTCGGTGAGTTGCGTTGGTTTTCACCGCGAAATTGAAACAAACTCACTCCTTATCGTTCTCCCGAAGGCCTTCAGTTCACCAGATGCGCGAGCACGCCTTGAAGAACCAGCATACAAACGGGAGCAGATTTACCGGTTAATACGGATTTTCAAGAAGGTCAGGCGAGAAACCAAATTTTCGTTGGGTTATAGCAAGACCAACCTTCTTTTGGACCGGGAGCTTCGCGCTACAGACCCAGTGCTCGATTCTTTCGAAGCGGCACTCAGACTCAGAGGGGATTATCGTGACAACGGCTTGTATATTCGTAAATCTTTTCGGCAAGCGTTAAACAAAACAAATCTTCCCGTTAACTGGGCTCGCACCCTCCGCTCCTCCACAACGGCATTGAGCGGGCGAGAGATATTCTTCGACAACACAGTCCATCATGCAAGGAAGCGGGATATGGCGCATCCTTTGTGCCTGCTCCACATTGCTTGCTTAAAGGAAATCTTCGCACTTACTGGTGAGCATAATAACTTAGAAGGGGCAAAATCGCTTGATGCAAACGTTTTTCGCGAGGTTAAGGCCAAGCCGCGTAGTTATCTCCGTGATCTGAGAGCTTCAACTTATGATGAACGTGGCCGTTTTTTAATCAACGCGATTAGTTCATTTTTGTGCGAGTCCAGCCTTTTTGGCGCAAAGCATCAAATTCGGGAGGAGCTTCTTTCTTACACAAGGGATTTCGAGGACATTTGGGAACAAGTGCTTCGCGACCTTCTAGCACCTGGTTTGAGCAAGCGCACACTACCGCATGGACAATGGTATGGATGGCCCAACACACCCGCTAAAAAAGGCATGCAGCCAGAGTTCGATATCCGCTTTAAGAGCGGAAATTTTAATGTCCTTGTTGATGCCAAAGATTATCGGTTTCTAAATGGGGCCAAGTGGCAGGGGAAGAACACCGACCACTACAAGCAGATCATTTACCGTCAATTGCTCACTGAGCCGAAAGACACGCAGGTCATCAACATCATAGCTTTTCCAAACATAGGGCAGAAGTCTCTGTTTGCAATTTGGGGTTGTCACCATTGGGAAGATATTCAGGGCTCATGTGTCTTTGAGGTGACTGTGGATTATGACCTTGCGATCAAGCGATGGCTTCGTGAAATATCCTTAGACGTGAAGAATGAGATTATACAAATGTTAAGCGCGATACGGAAGTTTAGCGCACAGTTGATGTTGAGCAACAAATGATTCAGCAAAAGATGAACAAGGTGCTGCACCTTGGCCGAAATGGGCTAAGTAATTGGTGCACTACTTAAGTAAATTAAATCTTTGTATCATCTTGACAACTCCTTTTGAATTTTTTGGTTTGAAAAAACGGATAAATTATCTAATCCATTATTTCTTCAAGTAGGTCAGGCAAAACAGAAAAAATATGAAATATGGAAGATAGCGAGTTCTAAAATGGCTTCCTTAAAGGCTGCCAGATGGACTGGCTTGTTCAAGAAAATGGAATCACAACGAACGGACCTAGTTCGTTTAATACGTTTAATCAGTAAAACGCAATCTTTTGCAGCATCCGCACCGGTATATAATCATCGCCTATCCTGCTTATCACCCTGCAAAGCGCCTGGCCTCGTCCAAGCTGGTCACTTTGCTTAGCTCCTCTGAGGTCTGAGCATTGGTCAGAATATCATCCATAACACTTGAGGCATTGCTCAGCCTTTCGCACCTTACTTTCGCATATCGCAGTGTCATCTGGGGACTTTTATGGGTCAAAAGTTTTTGTAATGTGGCAAGGTCAACCTTGCCAGAGCTAATCAAAGCGCAAGCGAAGGTATGACGCAATCCATGCAATGGTCGGAACCCCTCGGGCAGTTGGGCCGCTTTCCTAATATTCTGTACTTGCCTTTTCAAGCATGAAACATGGTTCAGGGGATTTCTACCAGGGAATACCCATGGAGAATAAACTTGACAACCATCTTCCACGATTTGAACCCTCTGGATACTCTCGAATATTGCACGCGCTGTGCTGTTCAGAGGAATTGTTTCAGTTTTACCACCTTTTGGGCCTGTGATCCGAATGTGCTGCTTGTCAAAGTTGATATCATCCCAACGTAACTTGAAAAGTTCTGACTTTCTCATGCCTGTTGCCAATGCTAAGCGCATGACGTCCGAGCCTTGCCGGTCAGTATCCGGGGCATTTTGGACAACATCAAGAAATTGTCGCAACTGGTCGGGGGTCAAGTCTTCAGTGGTTTCATTGTCAATCTTGCCGATCTCGGTCTTAACATCGATTTTGAATTTCGCGCTATATGGAGGATCAATCCGACCCATGTCTACTGCATAATTGATTATTCTTTTGAGCAAAACTAAAACATGTTTCCGAGTCTGTGGGAAGAGTCCCTTGTTACGCATTGACATATTGATCCTCTGAATGTCCAAGGTCAAAAGCTCATTAGGCATCTTGTCTGCCAAGAAGGGGGCAAGGTGAAGATTCCAACGCCCCACTTCGCTGTTTAGGGATTTCCGGTCAGACTTTGCTGTGTAAAATTCTTCCCACAATCGAGCCATAGTGGGTCGATTCTTTTCCGCCTCACTGGCAATCCGGATCGCTTCCTCTTCAGCAATTCGCTTCTCCCGCTCCTGTTTTGGAGCGAGGGTCTTCCCTTCGATTAACTTGCCACGTTCAATACTGGCCTGCTTAGGGTTCATCCCGTCACGATATTGGCGACCAACGCGAGCCTCGATTTGCTTTCCTGATTTATCCCTGTAGCTGACGATAAAGCTTTTCTCTGTGCCAGGGCCGCCAAGCCTGGGCACCTCGACATAATAAACGCCAGCATACTGTGTTTTGTGTCGCTTGCTCATAGTGCCTCCCCCCTTGATAAAATCCCAACATTCGCTGTTGGTATAAGTAACAAACTGATTTTTCTTGATCTTAATTCTATTTCAACCCAACACTGAGCCCAACATTTTGAGCAAAAATATAGAGTGAAGTATAGTCAGAGAAAGAACATTAGTCAAGTATTTATTTAATAAAATCGAGCTATTATAGAAATATTCATCATGTTTTAGTATATAATAGTAAATGGCGGTAAAGCTATAACCATGGCCTCATAACCCGAAGGCCGGAGGTTCAAATCCTCCCCCCGCTACCAGAAATTTCAAGGGCTTAAAGCTAAAATGCTTTAAGCCCTTTTTCTTTTGCTACCCTATTGCTACCCACTTGTCCGATATAATTACTGTAGCGGTAATGGACCAGGACAGTCGCGGAGAAAAGCCTTGCGGCAGTTCTCCACCCTTTGGGCATTGGGCAACGTTTTTCGGTTGGTCAATGTTACCTGTGGCTACTGGAGTTGAGGCTCGGATTCTGAGATCGTCAACAGAACTCCGCAAGATGGCGAATTACTTCTCCCACGGGAAAGGGGAGAGGGTACGTGTACCTTGTGGCGTGCCCAAGACGGCGCGCAGGTGCGGAGCCTCGCCCAAGGAGGGAGTGCAAACCTTTAACGGCCCTCTAATATTCAAGGAAGCCAACAGTTGGGTGATCCGGTTCGGGTCCGGATGGACCAGTTGCAACTCGATCAAGGAAAGACCCTGGTCTCTGAGATTCTCTGTCGGGTGGACGCCTTGGGGCCACTCAATGAGCGCCGGAGCGACCCCGTCAATTGGAGCCCGACCGGTTGCCGGGATGGTGATCAGCCACTGCAGTCCGCCGCGATGCATGGTTTCAATGGCGCCTAGATCCTCGGTACTGGAAGCGACCACGGAACGAATATCCTCGGTGCGGGCGATCCATGCAGAAAGTTCCGGGGAAGAGTCGGATTGAAGCTTGTCGAGGCCGAACCAGCGTGGCCTACCGGGCTGTGGTGCTTTTGGGTCTGGGGCAATGACTTCTAGATAAAGGGTTGCATCAAGGCGGAGCAACAGGTTGTGCGTCCCCATCCGAGGATGCTTCCCGCCCGGCTCCAAAGTCACGCCCAGAGATTCCTGGATGAATTCAGCCCCGATCTCCAAGGAGGGGGCCGTCACCGCGATGTGATCAATGCTGCAAGCTGCCATGCCGTGACCTCCAGTGAGAAACGGATCATCAAGGGTAGGGTAAACTGGGTGAAATCGCTGGGAACATCTCGCCATGTCGCTGGGGCGAAAGGCGTTTCATCCAAGGCAAAAATCTTGCTTGCGCTTGTCCGGAGACGCGTCCAACACCAGAAAGGCCGCCCCCATGAGGACGGCCCTTTTTTCAAGAAGCAGGTCCAGGGCCTGAGTTATTCCTCGTAGCCCAGTTCCTTGGCCTCGGCCTTGTATCCCAGATCCCAGAGGGCCGTGCGGTAAATCTCCAAAAACTCTTTTCCTCCGGCGCTCTTCTGGGCCTCTTCGTACACCAGCTTGTGCCCGACGCTGCGGGCCTGGGCCTCCTCTTCAGGACTCCACCGGACCACGGTGATGTTCGGCAGGGCTTTCCACTTCTCGCGGGCCATGATTTCATGGTTGTAGACCATGGCTGAGAGGTAGCGGATGCGATCCCGGGCAGCCAGGACGATTTCCTGATATTCCGGAGAAAGGGCGTTCCAGCTGGCCGGGTTGACCACCAGCGGAAAGTATTCGCAGGTTCCGTTCTGGAAGGCAGGATCCTTCACGTAGGAGACCACTTCATGGAATCCCATGCGCATATTCTCGTCCCAGAAGGTCCATTCAGCGGCTTCGATGCTGCGGGTCTGCAACGCCGTGTAAATCTCGGGAGCGGACAGTGAAACCGGGGTTGCGCCCAGCGCCCTGTAAAACTGGCCGCCCATGCCCGACGCTCGGATGCGCAGCCCCTGCAGTTTGTCGATGGAGTCGATGGGTACCACGGACATCAGCTGTTCGTAGATCGGGCTGACCATGGCGTGCCCGAGATAGGTGATCCTGTGCTTGGCATACAGTTTTTCAAACCATGGCTCGAGTTTTTCCACCAGATAGGCCCCCTCGGCGTAGGTGCTCAGCGGCGAGCCCGGCTGGGTCGTAAAATTGAAGAGCGGGTCTTTGCCGGTCCAGTAGGCGCTGTAAACCATGGCCGCGTTCACCACACCGTTGGCCAGGTTGTCAAAGGTTTCAAAGACAGGGAATAAGACACCCGCCGGGAATGTTTCGATGGTAAATTGCCCATTCGAAAGGGTCTTCACCGTCTCGCTGAAGACCTCGGCAATGCGCTGCTGTTCTGTCCCAGGCATGGCGTGGGTCACCAGCCTCCATCGCACCTGTTGTGCATAGGCCGCATGGGACAAGATCGCCAGAAAAACGATTGTCATACAAATCGTAAAAATCTTTTTCATGCTACACTCCCCTCTTTGATAGTGAACTGTTGATGTGTATGGGCCGATCAAGCCCTAATGTCACGCAGTCTCTGGATCTTTACTCGGTTGCTGTGTGTGCATACTGTGGTTTGTTGAATCCCTCCTTGTCGGAAATATCTCATAATTTTCCCGCAAAACAAATGTATGGCCAAACTGCTACCCAAACAGGTACCTGGGCAGCCACATGACGATTCCGGGGAAAAGAAAGATCAAGGTGATGCATACCGCTTGCAGGAGCAGAAAGGGGATACTCGCTTTGTAGATCTCGACGATGTCAGTGTCGGCAGGCGTGCATCCCTTCAAATAGAACAGGCTGAACCCAAACGGCGGGGAAAGATAGGCGCTTTGCAACAGTACGTTGAAGGCGAGGCCGACCCAAAGCGGATCAAAGCCCAGGTTGGCGAGAATGGGAGCGATAATCGGAACGGCCAGAAAAATAACGGCGCCCGGTTCGAGAAACATTCCCAGGAAGAAAACAAAAACAGCGGCCACGAGGAAGACCATGTTTGCCCCGCCGGGCATGTTCATGGCGAGGTTGGATACCAAGGTATTGCCGCCCAAGCCGGCGAAGACTGAGCCGAAGGCGCTGGCGCCAATCATCATCCATCCGACCATGGCCGTTACGCTCAGGGTTTGTTGACAGCTGGAGTAGACGATGTTCCAGGTTAGACGCCTGTTGAGCACGCCAATCAGCAGTGCGCCGGCCGCCCCGTAAGCGGCGGCTTCCGTGGGACTGGCCACACCGTTCAGAATGGAGCCGAGGACGATGACGATCAAGAGTATCGGAAACAAGACGCTTTTCGTGGAAACGACCTTTTCCTTCCAGCTAGCTCGCTCTTCCGGCGGAAGGGAGGGGGCGAACGTCGGGTCCAGGAGCCCGCGCACAACCACGTAGACGATGTAGAGCGAGGCCAGGAGTATTCCCGCGGAGATGCCTCCGGCGAATAATCCGCCGATGGACACCCCGGTTACTGCGCCGTAGAGAACCATGTTCGTGCTGGGTGGAATAAGTTGTCCCAGCGTACCGCCGCCGAGAACCGAGCCCAAAGCTATACGGCGGTTGTAGCCGTGCTTGAGCATTTGCGGAAGACCGATCAGTGCAAGGCCGATAACGCCTGCAGCCACCACTCCGGAAACCGCCCCGAGGACCGCCCCCACGAGAATCGTGGCGATGGCCAGTCCGCCGCGCAGTGCTCCAGACCACTTGTAGAAGGTATCGTAGAGGTCTTCCACGATATTTGTTTTCTGGAGGACGTAGGCCATGAAAATGAACAGCGGGACGGCGATGATCACAAAATTGTTCATGGTTCCCCAGGTTGCCGAAACCAGGATGTTCAAGGCGCCAGGTCCCCAAAGGAAGTAGGAGAAGACGATGGCTATGGTCGCCAGGGAGAAGGAGATGGGAACACCCAAAGCCAGGAGGGGGATGAGGCAGAGAAACATCAAAAGTGGGTACAGTTCACGGTCCATAGTTGATCACTTCCTGGTTCTCACTTTGGGCATTGGGTTTCCGCGGACTGTCTCGGCTTGTTCAGGATCAGGGCCAGCATGTCCTTGAAGGCCTGCCAGGAGATGAGCGCGCAGGCAATGGGGATGACCCACCTGAACCACCATATTTGGGGGTTGAACGGAGTCTGGTGGGTGGAGCGCTCCAGCATCATGGTTGAACGCCAAGCATTGGGAATGCTGACATAAATGAGCACCAAGGCCACGAAAAGCACGACTCCTTCAGAAAATATGCCCTGAATCCGCCGCCACTTCGGGGGAAGGTAGTGGTTGAGGACGTCCACAGCCACGTGCCGTTTGTCCATATGGCAATAGGCTGCCCCGAGCATGAAGAAGGAACCGAACAGGAAGAGGGACATTTCGAATGTCCAAATAGGCGGGTCTTTGAAAAAATACGACCGAAGCGAACTGTAGACGATGATCGCGATGAGAGGCAGCAGGAGAAGGGAAATCAATCCGCCAAGACGCCGCATGCATGGTCCTCCTCAATGGGTAAGTGTTCTGTCACCATGTTTGGCGAAGATATGGATAAAACATTCAAATTCCTTTGTCATGTTCCGAATATGAGGGTCAAGGCTGTAACTGCTCAAAAAGGTCGGGCGATGAGGTTTGCCGTGCAAGGGGTATTTCCGGGATGGAGTTTCGATTCAGCTACTGGGGCCACGTTTCAGCCGGAACTTTGTCCTGGGTGCGTTACACCGCTGCCGCACTGGGGTGCGGCGCTCCCTGGATTCAACCCACTGATTGCCACAAGATTTTGAGCAGTTACTCAAGGCTCAAGCGATGATCTTCAGCATCGTCGCTTCTCCTTTTTCTGTCTCTCTTTCTTGCCATCTTTGTGTTGTCCTTGGCCTATTCTTTTTTCCCTTTCGTGTCGCCCATGAGATGACTCATTTTTGGTTCATTCAGGTTATGCGCGTGAAAAACGCTTCAGCATACTGCCACTCTCACTCAACTCGTCCCCAAACTTCTTCGACAACCGCAACACGGCCACATTGCCCTCCGGAAATAGGCAACCATGCCGGATGTCCGGAAGCGCGCACACGGAAAAATGGGTCCACTTTAATTGAATATGGATCGTGATGGCGTGTTCCTAAATTCCGTTGTTTTCGTACCCAGCGCCTCAAGGATCATCACCTCCCTCAAACCCAGGTCCATCATCAACAATATCATTTTTAAAAAACATAATTCCAGCAAGCTTGCTTTGTTTGAATTGCAGGTATAAGGTTGCATGAATTTTTCTCGACAAAATACTTGTACTTTTGTGCATGATGGGCTCCGGTTTTGCCGGAGCCCATTTTTTTGTTTTTAGAAAGACTCAAAGAAGGAGTTCATTATGATTCAACTTTCTTCGAAAAGTACCTGCGAGCTGTATCCAACAAACATTCTTTATCAAAGCCGGTATTGGGCACAGGTCAAAAAAACAAGTGGATTGCAGACCTTGGCCTACGAAATCGTTTCGTCAAAAAACTGGGGCGATGTTTTGGTGCTTATCCAGCGAAACAAGGACAACGATCTGTACGCCTGCATTCCCCAAGGTCCGGAGTTTGCTCCGAGAGTTGATGAATACGGGCCGTTTCTCGAGGACTTTTCCGAGTCTTTGATCGATAGCTTTGACCAAGACATTGCCTTTATCCGCTTTGACCTGCCTTGGGCGTCTCCGTATGCCGAGGAAATGCAGGAGAATGGTTGGAGTGCTTTTCCCGAAACCAGGCTTCAGGAATTGCGAATGAACATGGGCACACGGAATTGGAAGTTGAGGAAAGCGTCCATGGACATGTCCGTACCCAGTTCCCTGGTTGTGGAGATCAGTGGTTCAGAGCAAACGATCCTTTCGCGCATGAAACCCAAGACTCGGTATAATATCGGCTTGGCCCGACGCAAGGATGTCCTGGTCCAGAGAACGACCATGGAGCGACTTCCGGCTTTTTATGATCTCTACCGGCAAACCGCTTTGCGGAATGGTTTTTTCCTTCAGGAATATTCCAAATTCGCGGCCATGTTCCTCGTTCAAGCCCGCAATCCGATGAACTCGGAAGTTTCATTGCTGCTGGCGCACCATGGCAGTGATCTTCTGGCCGGAGCCATCGTCGCCATATCAGGGCGGACCGCGTATTATCTTTACGGTGCTTCAGCGGATATGAAACGCAACTTCATGGCTCCGTATCTCCTGCACTGGGAAGCGATGCTCTACGCGAAAGATCATGGATGCACGGCCTACGACATGGGAGGAGTATCGCCGGGTTCGGATCCGCGGCATCGGTTTCATGGACTGTACCGGTTCAAGACAGGCTTTGGAGGCAAGGTTGAGCTGAGAAGCGGCTCTTGGGACTATCCAGTTGACCAGAAGAAATACGAGGCGAACAAGCAGGGTGCAAGATGAAACAGCAGCCTTGTTGCCAAGATGAATGATTGCGTCGGATTATCGTGCTGTGGCAGGAGGATGGCCATAGCTCTCAGAGAATTGCCTGGGTTATTACAGAAATAGAGTTTTTTGAGTGGGAGATCTGAGCAAGGCGGCCTGACCCGTGAAACGCCTCTGTAAAACCCATTGGTTCGGTTTTTCGCTGCTACTTTGAGTCAACGCGATCATCGCCCTACGGAATGGTCTCTGGAGGCGGCTCGGACGGTTTGAGGCGAATGGCAAGAACTTGCGTAATATGAAAGTGTTCCACCGCGACGACTTCGAATCGGTAACCGGCATGCTCGACGGCGTCGGCGAGGCGGGGAATCTTGCGCAATTTCCACATCAGGAATCCGGCCAACGTTTCGAAATGTTCGTCTTCTTCGAAGCGTTCGATCTGAAGCACCGAACAGACTTCGTCCACCGGGGTAAGTCCATTGATGAGCCAAGAGTCCCCCTCGCGGCGGACGATCATGCGTTCTTCTACGGCCCAATTGCTTGCGGCCATGACGGTGTCCATCACGTCGCGGAGCGTGATCAGCCCCACCACCATAGAGTATTCGTTGATAATCAGGGCGAAATCCTGACCGGCCTCCTGAAACGCTTCCAGTGCTTCGAGCAGAGTCAGCGTATCGGGAAAAACCAACAGGTCCCGATGAATTGTCTCGGGCGTGAGGGCCATAGGTTCACCAGCCAGCAGACGGGAGAGCAGATCGTGTGTCTCGACGTAGCCCACAGGACGATCGAGCGACTTTTCGCACACAGGAAAACGGCGTCGTGGATGCTTGCGCATCAACTCCGACAGCCGCTCCGGCACGGCCTGCATGTCCAACCAAGCAATGTCGTCGCGACTCGTCATTGACGACGTGACCAGCCGTTGATCGAGAGCAAAGATTTTTGAAATCAACGTCTGCTCTTCAATGAGCACTTCGCCGGACTGCGCCGCGGCTTCGGTTATCGCGATGATTTCGTCCGCGGTTACGGCTTCCGTATGCTTGAGCTGGATCCCAAGACGTCGAATTATGCCTGAGGCGATGCCGTCAATGACCCAAGCGATCGGACTCATTACCCAGATCAGCAAGCGCATCGGCTTGGCAGTGTGCCTTGCAACGGTCTCGGGAACAGACAACGCAATGCGTTTTGGGATCAAGTCAGAGAACAGTACAAAGGCCAGCGTGACCAGAAAAAAAGCTGCTATTGAGGCCACAAGGCTGGTTTGAAGCTCAAAACCGCGGGGTAGACGCCATGGGTCGGCACCGCCCATCAGCGCCTGAAACCAAGGCGCCAAGACCGCCTCGGCAAGCATTCCGCCAAGCACCCCGAGAACGTTCACGCCGACAAGAATGACTGTGAAGAATCGACCTGGCTGCTCGCGCAGCTGCAATGCCAAACGTGCACGCCAGTCGCCCTCGCGAACGCGCATCTCCAAACGCATCCGCCGAGCCGCCGCAAAAGCTATCTCCGAAAACGACAAGAACGCCCCTGCCGTAACCAGTAAAGCCAGCCAGAACAGGCCGTCCATTTTGATCCCTCCTGGGTATAGGAAGAATGAGTGTAACTACTCAGCACATACGGTGCACGATCATTCTCCAGCGCTGGATTCCGGCTTTCGCCGGAATGACGTACCTGGACAAGCCTTTGCCACGATAGTCATACCGGCGAAGGCCGGTATCCAGGTCTTTTTCTGGCTTTGCTGAGCAGTTACGAATGAGTCCGCGAAATGCCTTCTCCGATATCCGCAGAAAGCTCTTCAAGACCTTCATGGGCGAGGGTGTTGAGCTGTTACCCGAATCAAGGATGAAAACAGCATGACATCAATCGCGGAAGCACTGCTGGGATTGGCGGCGCGATCTGTTTTCATGATAACTATTCAGTACAAGGTGTGCGCGCTGCCTCCGACATCGGGGTCGGTGTCGGGGTCGGTGTCGGGGTCGGAATCGGTTTCGAAAAATGTTGAAAAGACCAACGCATAGCTCCGCTTGCGATACCGATACCTACGCCGACTGCGATGCCAAAGTCCGCAGGCAGTAGCATGCTGAACAGTTACTTTTCATGAAACCCGGATCGTTTCGATTCCGCGATCGATCATGTACTCCAGATCCTTGGGGTGCAGGCCATCTGGTCCATGCGAATTTGATCGCCTCCACGGGGTCTGGAAGTTCCATGGGTAAAATATTGTAACTACTCAACACTTCTCCCGACAAGCCGGAACGCAGCTGAGGAGTTACGAAATATTTTTGTTCGTAAGCTTCAACCAAAGTTGTCAGAATGTCGAGACCGACACCCATTTGTCAGGGCGGCCACGGGATGGCACGCCCTATAAGATGCAACGGTGGCAGCGTGATGCATGAACGTACTGACGATCCATAGGTCCGATCTCAATTCGCGAGAAGGTCCCGGTGCATGCCTGCCGTCTCGAGCCTTGAACTCACTCATCGTCCTTCAGATACATCTCCCGCAAGGCGATCTTGTTGGTTTTTCCTACGCTGGTCTTGGCGACGGTCTCCACCAGGCGGACCTTGATCAGCACGGCCTCCTTGGGCAGTACGCCCTTGTCCACGAAACTCTTGACGTGATGGACGATTTTCTTTTCCAAAGGCGTGTCTCCCTGCCTGGGCACGACCAGGGCCAGGGGCGTTTCTCCCCAGCGCAGGTCCGGCTTGCCGATCACCGCGGCCTCGGCCACGTCCGGATGGCGCAGGATGATGTCCTCCAGTTCCAGAGAGCTGAGCCATTCCCCGCCGACCTTGATCACGTCCTTGGTCCGGTCCGTGATCCGCAGGCTGCCCGATGCGTCGCGGCAGGCCACGTCTCCGGTGTTCATCCAGCCGTCATGATAGAGTTTCTCCGAGTTGCGTTCATCCTTGAGATAGGACGCGGTCAGCCATGGCGCACGCACCTGCAGGTTCCCCGGCGTCTTGTCGTCGTCGGGGACCTCCTGCCCCTCGTCGTCCAGGCGGCGCAGCCGGACCAGGGGCAGCGGGCGTCCGGTGCGGGTACGCAGGGCAACCTGTCGCTCCTGATTCAGAAGCATCTCGGCGTCCGACAGGTGGCTCAGCGTCAGAATGGGGCAGGACTCGGACATGCCGTAGCCCGCGAATATGTCCACGCCCCGGTCCAGGGCCGCCTTGCTCACGGACTTGGGCAGGGCAGCCCCGCCGACGACCACCTTCCATCCCGACAGATCGTACCTTGAGCATTTGGCATCCGTCAGCAGCATGTGCAGGATGGTCGGTACGCAGTGGCTGAACGTAACCTTTTCCGTGCTGATCAGCCGGGCCAGAACCTCGGGGATGTACCTGCCCGGATAAACCTGCTTCACGCCAAGCATTGTCGCCATATAGGGGATGCCCCAGGCATGGACGTGAAACATGGGCGTGATGGGCATGTATACGTCCTCGCGGTGGAAGCGACCCTGGGTGGCATTGGAACTGAAGGCGGCCACCGAGGCCAGCGTGTGCAGGACCAGTTGCCGGTGGCTGAAGAAAACGCCCTTGGGCAGCCCCGTGGTGCCGGTGGTATAGAAGGTGGTGGCGCGGGTGTTCTCGTCGAGGTCCGGGAAATCGACGACTGGTTCGGCGGCGGCCAGCAGGGCCTCGTACTCCCCGGACAGGGGCAGGGAGGTCTGTGGCGCCTCGTCGTTGTCCGTGAGCAGGATGAAGCTGCGCACGGTGTCCAGCCGGCCCTTGATCTGCTCCACCAGGGGCAGGAAATCTGAATTGACCAGGATGACGTCGTCCTCGGCATGGCCAATGGTGTAGACCATCTGCTCCGGGGAAAGGCGGATGTTGATGGTGTGCAGCACCGCCCCGATCATGGGCACGGCGTAGTAGCATTCCAGGTAGCGGTGACTGTCGTAATCCATGACGGCCACGGTATCCCCGGGCTTCACGCCCCGGGCCAGAAGCATCCCCGCCAGCCGGGCCACCCGTTCCCGGAACTGGGCATAGGTGAAGCGCCGGGATTCCGCATATACGATTTCCTGGTCCGGGTGGTCTTGTATGGGGGCCTGAAACATGTTCTTGATCAGAAGTTGCTGGGTAAAATGCATGCGTTGTTCCTTGGTTTGTCGTTAACGAGCAATCAATAAAAGCGCATCGAAGAAAATCGTGAACAACCGTGAGGGGTCGTATTCCGGCCCCGACTGGGATGAGCAGGCCTGGAACAATGCCCTGAGGGAATCGCCCTAATCAGTTCGTTGAAAAATCCCCAATTGCTGCGTCGCCGCAAAAAGTTCAAACTCTCACGTATCAGTAAATACACTTCGATCTTGAACTTCTTTTGCTCCTTGCACTTGGGGTTTTTGAACGAACTGCCGGAAAAGGACTTTTTCAACACTCAGCTAACCATATTTTCGCGGTTGATCAGGATGGAGGGCATCGTCCCAGAGGAGGTCGAGGAATGCCTTCCAGGGTAGGATTTCAATCTCGTCGTCGGTGATCCGGGGCGCGGCTGCCCGGCTGACCAGGATGCACCGACTGGCCGGGTTTTCCTCCTTCCAGGCCCGCAGCCCTTTCAAATGATCGACGTTTGGGCGGTCGGAAGATTTGATTTCAATGGCAACGTCGCCTTGGCCAAGGATGACGTCCACTTCCAGGCCGGAAGAGGTTCTCCAGTAGGATAGGGGATAGGATTTGATTGAGTAGGCGCAATGGGCCCGCAGTTCCATGAGGATGAAGTGCTCAAAGGCCGCGCCGAATTCCACGGAACCTGGACGCAACGCACCGCGGCGAGCCAAGTCGTTGACCAGACAGATGTCGAAAAAATAGAATCGCGGCGTGGAAACTGTCCGACGTTTTTGACTTTTTTGCCACGCCGGCACCCAGAAACCGAGCAGCGTGTCGGTCAGAATTTCAAAATGTCCTCGCACACCGGGACCCGAAAGCCCGACTTCCCGCGCCATGGTCGCGAACTGGATCGGTTGACCGTTGGAAAGCGCCGCCACTTCCAGGAACCGTTGAAAGACCGGAAGGCTGCGAACCAGGGACTCCGCCAGAATTTCTTCCTTGAGATACGTGCCGACGTACGCCGCGATCAGATCGTCGGGGTCTGCGTCTAGATAATGAGCTGGAAGCAGGCCGTGATTCAAGGCGCGTTCGAGGTCGAAGTCCGGAATTTCCTGTGATGTCAGGGGCAGGAGTTCTCGGCTCACCGCCCGGCCTCCGAGCAGGTTTCCTCCCCCCTTGCGCAGCTTCCGGGCGCTGGAGCCGCTGAGAATGAAGCGCCAACCGTGTCTGGCCATGAGTCGGTGCACTTCATCCAGGAGTTCCGGCAACTTCTGGACTTCGTCAATGATGACCGGCCAAGGTTGCCGCCCCTGCTCCCAGCCCTGGGCGCTCAGCTCCTCGCCCAGAAGGGCGGGGTTGGCGCTGAGACGTCGGAACAAGGCAGCGTCGAGCAGGTCATAATATGGGGCCTCGGGAAAGAGTCCCCGCAACAACGTGCTCTTCCCAACCTGACGTGGCCCCCAGAGAAAGCAGGATCGCCGGGCCAATCTATCGGACTGGAGAATTCGGGAAAACATGATCCGTCAATATCCAGTTTTCAATTTTCATGCAAATCGAAAGTAGTGGTTTCTTCTGTTGTAATCGGGCTGCGTCCGGAGTATCTATTCACCCTCGGTGGACGTGGTCAATCTGGGCATCTTGGCGGATACCACAGCGATTTACGACCCGCGTCATACCAACGTCACCGTTGGGTTCCCGAACTTGACTCCCGTTTACCGGTGGTCAAAATCTGGGCTGGGAAGCCCGCTGGAAGCAACTTGAGAGGAGCGACAACGTGTTCTCCCTGGCGGTCATGGTCTCCACACATCCATTCCAGAACTTGCCAAAATGGGTCCGTCAAGGCTTCCAGGGAATGAATCTCTTTATCCTTCTCGAACAAATGGATGAATAATCGGATAAGCGGCTGATCATATGGAAAAAGATACCCTTCCAACCCTGCGCACCCTGGTCCGCAGCGGCAGGGACCAGGGGCTCTCGGAGAAAATGATCGAACGAATCGCCGGTCTGGAAGTGGCCATAAACCCAAAAAGCCTGCGCAACGAGCCCATCAACCTGCCCCCGCACCTGCTCACTCCGGCTGATGCTCCGGATTTGGGGCGCACAGCGCGGTAACCCGAGCACCTCCTCCATGCGCACGGACATTCTTCGAGCGGTATTCATCGCCAAAAAACTCTTCGCCGAGTTGGTCTACGACGTGCAGGCCCTGGAAGGCATGCCCTTTAGCATGCCGGAGGTGCAAACCTACCTTCAGGGCATCACCGTGGGCGGGCATAAGGTGGCGGACGAGGAAAAGTTGAAGCAACAGGCTCTGGGCTGGAAAAAGCTGATTTTCCTGGTGGAGGAGGATGCCTTTCAGGTCAGCAAGCAGGTTGCCTGCGAGTTGCAGTCAATCATCGCCAAGGATGAAGCCCTGGAGGTCGGGGCCTTTCGCTCCGGCCGCGTCGGCATTTCCGGGACGGACTATCAACCGCCGGAGCCGGAAAGCCTGGACGACCTTTTCCAGGCCATGATCGAAGCTCTGGAGCAATACAGCCTGCGCGACCAGGCCTATGCCCTGCATCTGTTGTTCGCCCGCAATCAGTTCTTTTTTGACGGCAACAAGCGTACAGGTCTGCTGATGATGAACGGCTTGCTGATGAGCAACGCTCTCCCTCCCATATCCATCCCTGCCAAGTGGCTGCATGAATACAACGCCGGCATGATTCGCTACTACGACACCGGTGACTTGTCGGAAATGCTCGCCTTTTTGCGACAGTGTCACGATAGGATGCATGAACGTTTTGGATTGTAGACGGACTCGGCCCTACCCATCCCCCGCATTTCTCATCCGCACCCTGACGCCGTCCTGGACGTCCCGGTCCGGGTGGACGACCACGATTTCTCCCTCTTCGACTCCGGACAGGATCTGCGTCCAGAAGCCGCCGCGCCGGCCCGGTTCGACCATCCGCAGTTGGGCGCGGTCATCTTCCACCGTGAACAGAGCCCAGCCGTCGCCGTGGCGGAACACCGCATTGGTGGGCACGCGCAGTTCGTCCTCCGCCTCCCAGAGCATGAACCGGGCGTTGACCCGGTAGCCGTGGCCCAGCCTGGCCCATTGCTCCGGGGGCGAGATCAGGTCGGCGATGACCAGGACGCGCTGCTCCTCCACGCCCAGGGCCGAAATCTTGGTGAAGCCCAGGGGCTCCACGCGCCGGACCCGGGCTTCCAGGGCCTCCGGGCGGCCCCAGCGCTCCAGGGACACGCGCATGCCCGGTTCCAGGCGCACGGCATCCGAGGAAAGTACGTCCACCTCCACTTCCAGGACCGTCGTATCTCCGATTTCGAGAATCGGCTCGCCGGGCTGCACCACGCGGGCGCTCTCGATATGACGGCGCAGAATGCGGCCGGAAACCGGAGCGCGCAGTTGCAGAAATCCTTCCTCTTCCTGCCGGGAGTCGCCGGCAAAGCGCAGTGCAGCTTGGGCCACTTCCAATTCGGAAGTCAGGGTCCGCACCCGGAAGCGGGCCGAATGCTCCTGGGCCCGTGCCCTTTGGGCCGCTGTTTCTGCCTGTTCCAGATCGCTGCGAGCGATCAGTTCCTGGTCGGCGAGCCGACGCAGACGTTCCAATTCGCTCTCGGTGAAACGAGCCGAGGTCGCTGCCGCTTCGAGTTCGGCCCTGGCCATGTTCACCGCTGATTCCGCGGCCCGCACCCGCGCCTCGGCCTCGGCCGTGGACCGGGCGTCCAGTACGGGCGAGGGCAGGGGCATGAGTACGGCAAGCACGTCCCCGGCCTGAACAGCATCGCCGACTTCCCATGTCACCCGCTGAGCCTGCGCCGCAAGGGGCGCGGAAAGCACATACCTGTCCACGACCCTGGTTCGCCCCTCCTCCTCGATCACCACTTCCACCCGGCCGCGGGAAACCGGTTCCGTGTCCACCAGGATCGGGGACGGACGAAAAGACCAGACCAGCAGCGCCGCCACGCCGGCCAGGATCAATACGTACAAGATGCGCTTGCGCCAGCTCATAATGCTGTTTCCTTGGTTGCGGGTCACGCCCAGTCATCAGTGATTTTTGTTGTTAGGAAATCGTAACTGCTCAATAACTTGCGGCAATCAACGATATAAATCCTGGGAGCGCCGCACCCCAGTGCGGCAACGAAGTAACGCATTCAGGCCCAAATTTCGGCTGGAGCTTGGCCCCCGGGAGCTGGATCACGAAACGCCGCGCTGGAGGGAATCCTTGCACTGGAAATCATATCGACCGACCTTTTTAGCAGTTACAGGAAATCCAGATAACTGATAACCAATAACCGATAACAATTTCTTGTTATTTCTATCCGGATTTCAACGCTTCTGAGGGGCTTGCCGTGGCAACCATCAATTCCGGCTCTTCAACACTCCCACCAGATCCAGGTTCTTCAGCCGTCTGGCCACCACCAGCCAGGACACGGCACTGGCCGCCAGGATGACCGTGGCCGCGAAGGCGAAAATGCGCGGCTCCAGGATCATCGGGATGCGGTACAGTTCGGAATCGATGCCCTGGACGATGTACGCGATCAGACCGATGCCGATCAGAAACCCCACCGGAATGGCCGCGATGGTCAGCACGGCCATCTCGCCCAGCAGGATAAAGCCGATCTCGCTCCGGGTGAAGCCCAGCACCCGCAGGCTGGCCATTTCCCGGGAACGCTCGGTCAGCGCGATCCGGGCGCTATTGTAGACCACGCCAAATGCAATGCTGCCGGCCAGCAGGGTGCTGAAAAACGCAAAGGTGAGCACCATGTCGGCCATGGTGTCGTAGAAATTGAGAATGGCCGCCTGCCGGTCCGTGACCCCCGCCACACGCGGCGAATCCTTGAGCCGGCGCAGCACCTCGCCCCGCTGTTCCGGGTCAACCGCCAGATAGGCTCCGGACACGGCCTGGCCTTCTCGCAGGATGCGGTTCAGGGCGTCCAGGCGCATATAGGCCGAGGCTCCGGTGAATTCGCGAACCATGCCGGTCACGGGAACCGTGAGCCGTTCCCGGCGTCCTTCCAACAACTCCACCTCCACTGTTTCTCCGATGCGCACGTCCAGGATTTCCGCCAGATAATCCCCCAGCACCAGCCCTTCCGGAGGAACGGCGATCACCCGCAGATCCTCGTCCAGGATGCGGAACAGATCCCCGTCCTCCTTCAGCCCCTGAATCGTGGTCCGGTGGCTGGCATGGCCCCGGTGCAGGCGGACCCCGGCTATCCGCATCGGTTCGACGAGATAGACGCCGGGCAGGGCTTCCAGGTCGTGCAGGACCCGGCGGGAAGTGGGCTCGACAAAGGTGACGGTCAGATCGTCGCGCTGGGCCAGACCGAACTGCACCCTGATCAGGTAGTCCACTGAGCCTTCCTGGAACCGGCCGACCATCAGGATGCCGCAGGCCAGACCGATCCCGGCCACGGACAAGAGCGTCTTCACCGGGCGGCGCTCCATGTTCCGCAGGATCATCCGCGCGGGCTGAGCCAGAAACCGCTGCATTCCCAGGCGTTCCACAAGAGTGGTCCGAAAGACCGGCGGCGGCTCCGGGCGCATGGCCTCGGCTGGAGGCAGTCCCACGGCCTTGCGCACGGAGAACAGAACCCCGAGCAGACTCGCGGCAAAGGTCACCGCCGCGCCGATGGCGATCACTCGCGGGGAGATATGATATTCAAGATAGGGAAACCGAAAGAAATCCCGGTAGATTTCCGCCAGCTGCTGCCCGAGCCAGCCTCCGGCGGCCACGCCGAGAGAGAGGCCCAGCAGGGAGATCAGCAGCGCCATCTGGGTGTAGTGCAGGCCGATCCGGGGATTGGCGTAGCCAAAGGCCTTGAGGATGGCGATTTGCTCCCGCTGGGTGCTGATCAGCCGGGAAAAGACGACGTTCAGCAGGAAGGCGGCCACTCCCAGGAAAATGGTCGGGAACAGGGTGGCCATGTTGGCCAGCTGGTTCAGCTCCTCCGAGAGATAGCGATGCGAGAGCTGCTCCTCGCGGCCCACCGCGCCCAGGCCGCCGTAAGGCGCCAGCAGCTCGTCCAGACGTTCCAGCACGTCCCCGAGCCGGGCCTCACGGGTCAGGGTCAGCACCACGTCGTTGAACGCGCCGTCCAGGTCGTAGGCCGCGGCCAGGGCGGAGCGGTTCATCCAGAATACGCCGTGCCGTTCGAAATCCGGGAACATGTCGCCGGGCTTGAGGTGATAGATGAATTCCGGAGACAGGGCCACGCCGACGATTTCCAGCTCCTGCCGCCGTCCGTTGATGATCGCGGCCAGATGATCGCCGGGCTGGAAGCCGTGCGCCTCGGCAAAGGCCTCGCCGACCACTGTTTCCCGGTCCTGACCCGCCTGGGGCAGGCGTCCGGAACGCAGATGCAGGCTGTTCAGCTCGGCGTTGCGGCCGTCGGGCAGGGACAGGAACTGCCCCGTGGCCGGATCTTCGTATCCGGGAATGTCCAGATTCGCGCCCGCCTGGATGCGCGTCTCCACGGCCAGAACTCCGGGGATGGCCTGGATGTGTTCCTGGAGGGACTGAGGGGCGCGCTTCAGGGAGGCGAAGACGTCGCTGAACCGGGAATCCCTGTAGAAGGCGTCCCGGGTCAGGGTCAGGGATTCGAGGCTGGTCAGGGACATGATCAGGGTGGCCACGCCGCCGGCGATGACCACGGCAATGGCCAGGGCCTGGCCGCGCATCCCGAACAATTCGCGCAGCAGCTTGCGGGTCAGGACGCTCACCAGAACAGCTCCCTGGGCGCGATCTTGTCCGGGTTGTCGGAGATGGAGGCGATCCTGCCGTCGCTCAGGGTGACGACCCGGTCGGCCATCCGGGCGATGTCCGCGTTGTGGGTGATCACCGCGGTGGTGGTGCCCAGGTCTTGGTTGGCCCGCTGCAGGGCCTCCAGCACGGAAATGCCCGTTGCCGAGTCCAGGGCGCCGGTGGGTTCGTCGCAGAGCAGAACTTCCGGTCGCTTGGCAATGGCCCGGGCAATGGCCACCCGCTGCTGTTCTCCGCCTGATAGTTGCGCCGGGAAATGATCATGGCGTTTGGACAGCCCGACCAGATCCAGAGCCTCCTCGGGGGTCATGGGCTTCTCGCTGATCTCGGTGACGATGGCCACGTTTTCCCTGGCCGTGAGACTGGGAATCAGATTGTAGAACTGGAAGACGAACCCGACGACTCGCCGCCGGAACCGCGTCAATTCCCGCTCCGTTGCCTGAACCAGATCCAGTCCCCGGCAGAGCACTGTGCCCTCGGTAGGCCGGTCCAGCCCGCCCAGGATGTTCAGCAACGTGGACTTCCCGCTACCGGACGGCCCCAGCAGAACCACGAACTCGCCGCGAAAAAGATCCAGATCCACCCCGCGCAGAGCGACCACCTCCACCTCGCCCATCGTGTAGATCTTGGTCAGCCCCCGGGCGTGGAAGACGATGTGTTCGTCACGCGAAACATCGTTGTTCTGATCGGAAGAGCGCATGCGCGGTGACTCCATTCCCTCATAAGCTTCAGGTCGTCAGAATTCCAAGATGAGAACCAATTTCCGCCCGCTTACCTCCTCAATCGTCGAAAAACAACAGCCGACGCCCATGCTCAGATCTCATCGCAATCGAAATCGAAGTTGACTTTGACGAACGACATCTCATTTCAAGCGATATTCGCAAAGGTTGAAGTTGTCGAAGATTAATGCAAAAATAACGCCTTTTTAAACGACACTATTCAGCAAATTCTGATCGCAAAACGGGAACTGGCCCGGCTTGTCTTGAAGCATCCTCTGCGGCAAGTTTGAGAGAATCCCGTTCAATAAGTTCATGGAGTTTCAATGAGTGAAATCGTCAAACGCCCCCAAACCCTGCCGGAGGTTCGCCCGCCGGATGTGGAGCGTCTGGAGCCGGTGCGGACGCAAACCGTCACCTTCGAGGGGCCGGGGGAGACCCTGCACCTGGAATCCGGCCAGACTCTGCACCCCGTCACCGTGGCCTACGAAACCTACGGCGAACTCAACGAGCGCCGGGACAATGCCGTACTGGTCTGCCACGCCCTGTCCGGCGACGCCCATGCCGCCGGATACTACGGGCTGGAACGCGATGAAAAGCCGGGATGGTGGGATATTCTGATCGGTCCGGGCAAGCCGCTGGATACCAGAAAGTACTTCGTGATCTGCAGCAATTTCCTCGGCGGCTGCAAGGGCACCACCGGACCTTCGTCCATCAATCCGGCCACGGGCAAGCCCTACGGCATGGATTTTCCCTTTTATACGGTCAAGGACATGGTCCAGGTCCAGCGCCGGCTGCTCAAGCACCTGGGCGTGCCCCGCCTGCTGGCCGTGATCGGCGGTTCCTTGGGCGGGATGCAGGTCCTGCAGTGGGCCATCAGCTTTCCGGAAATGGTCCGCGGGGCAATCCCCATCGCCACCACGGCCCGACTGTCGCCCCAGGCCATCGCCTTCAACGAGGTGGCCCGGCAGGCCATCATGAGCGATCCGGAGTGGAACGGCGGGGAATATCCGCTGGATGCCCAGCCGGAACGGGGGCTGGGACTGGCGCGGATGATCGGCCACATCACCTATCTTTCGGAGCAGGCCATGCTGCGCAAGTTTTCCCGGCGCTACATCAACGATCAGGGCCGCTCCTTCTGCCTGACCAAGGATTTCCAGGTGGAAAGCTACCTGCACCATCAAGGCTCCAGCTTCGTGCGCCGGTTCGACGCCAACACCTATCTCTACATCACCAGAGCCATGGATTATTTCGATCTGGAAGCGGCCTACGGGCGCATCTCCACGGCCTTTTCCGGATGCCGGTCCTCGTTCCTGGTAGTCTCCTTCACCAGCGACTGGCTCTTTCCCCCGGACCAGTCCCGGGAACTGGTCCAGGCCCTGCGCCGGGTCGGGCTGGACGTCTCCTACTGCAACATCGAGAGCGACCAGGGACATGACGCCTTTCTGCTGCCCGGGCACCGCATGGGCGACGTGGTCTCCGGCTTTCTGGAACGGCTGGCTCGGGTGGATGCATCATGAACGCGTTGTGTGAGATCCCACAGCAAGTGGACTGGAGCCGAAGCCAGCCCCGGGACCGGGCTCTGGACGAGGCCATCAGCGGACTGGTCCCGCACAAGGCCAGGGTGCTGGATCTGGGATGCGGCAACGGGGATTTGCTGATGCGGCTCAAGGCGGACCGGGCAGTGGAGGAGCGGGGAGTGGAGCTGGATCCGGACGCAGTGGCCGAATGCTTGAGCCGGGGCCTGTCAGTGATCCAGGCCGATCTGGAGGAAAGCCTGTGCGATTTGCGGGAAGGGTCTTTTGATGTCGTGGTGCTGAACCAGGTCCTTCTGGCTACGGCCAACCCGCTGCACCTGCTGACCGAAGCCCTGCGCGTGGGCCGGCGGGTCCTGGTCAGTTTTCCCAACTTCACCTACTGGCGGATCCGCTCCCAGATCGTGTTCAAAGGCCGTCTGCCGGTCAACCCGGCTCTGCCCTACCAATGGTACGACACGCCGAACATCCGGCTGGTCACGGTCAAGGATTTTCGCATCTTGTGCCGGGAAAAAGGCTGGTCCGTCTTCCGGGAGATCTTCGTCAACCTGGACCGCCACGACCAGCCCCACTCCGTCCGTTTCTGGCCCAACCTGCGGGCCTCGTTGGCGCTGTTCGCGCTGGAACGGTAATGCGTCAGCTGTCTTTGGAAAGAACTTCTATATCAAATTGACCAAGGGCTTCCAGGGCACATGGCGTTGGGAGGGTAGTTGACAAACATGAGCACTGTGGGGATATGGAAAGTGTAAAATCTGGCGAAATGGTAGCGTACAGACTGGCGAAATGGTAGCGTACAGGCTGGCGAAATGGTAGCGTATAAATGGAATGAAAAAAAGTTATCGACGGCGAGTTGTAGATGACGAACTTGACGAGCTGATGGAGGAGCTTCCGGCTATTGCCGTGGAAGGTCCACGCGGCGTCGGAAAGACCGTCACTGCTGAACGTCGGGCGCGCACGACATACTATCTCGATGACCCGGCTCAACGCGCAGTGGCTGAGGCTGACCCGGCTCAAATGCTCGTAGGCGATCCTCCGGTGCTGATCGACGAGTGGCAACGCATTCCGGCTGTTTGGGACGCAGTTCGACGAGCAGTTGATCGAGGCAGCGAACCAGGGCGATTTCTTCTGACGGGTTCCGCCGGCCCTGCCACGCCGCCGACTCATTCCGGCGCTGGAAGGATTGTAACGCTCAGAATGCGGCCAATGACTCTGACTGAACGGGGAGTTGGCAAGCCGCTGGTCAGTCTTTCCGGACTGTTGAAAGGAGGTCGAGGCGACCTGTCCGGAGCCACTGAAGTTGCCTTGGCGGACTACGTTGGTGAGATTGTCCGTTCAGGTTTTCCCGGCATCCATCAGCTTACCGGAAGAGCCTTGCGTCGGCAGCTTGATGGGTATTTGCGGCGTATCATTGATACAGATTTTCAGGAACAGGGCTATGCTGTTCGTAAGCCGGAAGCTCTTACTCGATGGATTGAAGCCTACGCCGCCGCGACAGGTACGACAGCCTCTTATGAAACACTCCGTGACGCCGCTACTGGAGGGCACGGCGACAAACCAGCAAAAACAACTACGCAGCCGTACCAGGATATTCTCGAACGATTGTGGATTGCTGACCTTGTACCGGCATGGTTGCCGTCGCTAAACCGACTGAAGCGCCTTGCCCAGACTCCAAAGCATCATTTGGCAGACCCCGGACTTGCCGTACGGGCACTTGGCCTTGATGTCGAAGGGCTGCTCGCTGGTGATGAACCCAGAATGCCCGTGCTGCGTGATGGAGCTTTTTTGGGGCATCTTTTTGAATCGTTGGTCACCCTCTGCGTGCGCGTCTACGCACAAGGGGCTGAGGCCCGTGTGCGCCACCTGCGTCTGCATGGAGGTCGTAGAGAAGTTGATTTGATTATCGAACGCGCTGATCAGAAGGTCGTTGCCGTTGAAGTGAAATTGAGTCGAGTGATCGAGGAGAGCGACGTCAAAAATTTGCACTGGTTAAGCGAGCAAATCGGCGAGGACCTGATTGACGCCATCGTCATTCATACTGGCCCTCGCGCTTACCGCCGAAAAGACGGAATAGCCGTCGTGCCCGCCGCTTTGCTTGGGCCTTAAACCGGCGAGGAAGAAACATCAGTCGGACCGCGACGTTCGAATAAGGATATTCGTTGCCCTGCAACTTCTTCGCGCTGCATCCATCCTTTGCGCGGGAACGGATACCATTCAACCTGAACCATTGAGCAACCGCCCGTCCGCCAGCCGCAGGATCCGCCCCGCGTGCCGGGCGTTGTCTTCACTGTGAGTGACCATGACGATGGTCCGGCCCTTGGCGTTGAGGCGGCCGAGCAGGGCCATGACTTCGGCGCCGGTCTTGCTGTCCAGATTGCCCGTGGGCTCGTCGGCCAGGAGGATGGGCGGATCGTTGACCACGGCCCGGGCTATGGCCACCCGTTCTTGTTCGCCGCCGGAAATCTCGCTGGGCAGCCTGCGCGCCTTGTGTTCCAGCCCCATTTCGGCCAAAGCCTCCAGGGCCCGCTCCTCCTTGCGTTTGCGGGGCTCATTCGTCACGGCCAGGGGAATCATCACGTTTTCCATGACGTTCAGATAGGGCAGCAGGTGGAAGCTCTGGAAGACGAAGCCCAGAAATTCCCGACGGAAATCCGCCCGCTGGTCCTGGTTCAATTCGTAAATGCTCAGGTCGTCCACGGTGCAGGTTCCGGACGAGGGCGTGTTCAGCGCGCCCAGGATGGATAGCAGGGTGGATTTGCCCGAACCGGACTTGCCCATGACGGCCACGAATTCGCCGGAGTCGATGCGCAGGCTGACCCTGTCCAGGGCGGTGACGGCCACGTTTCCCCTGCCGTATTCCTTGACCAGATTCTCGGTGATGATTGTGCTCACATTGACCTCTTATCAGATGGCCCGCAGGGCCTCGTTGGGATCCATTCTCGACGCCATGAGCGCCGGGTAGACGCTGGCCGCCAGTCCAACCAGGACGGACAGGGCCATGGCCAGGATGGGCAGCAGGGGATCGAAATGCGCCCCGTGATGCAGGACGTCGTCCGCCTCGCCCAGGATGAACAGCGGCAATGCCAGGCGCATCGCGACCTGCCCCAGAAGGTAGCCCAGGGCTCCGCCGGCCAGGGCAAGGATTCCGGCCTCCAGGAAAATGATCCGCATCACATGCCGGCGGCGGTAGCCGATGGCCCGGAATACTCCGATCTCCGAAGCCCTCTCGCGGACATTGCCCATCATGGATACCAGGACCATCAATCCGGATACCATGATCACCACGCCGCTGACGGCGTAGGCGAATTTCTCGAAGTGATCCATGGCCTGCATCCTGCTTTCCACGACCTGCTGGATGGCCATGACCTGGGTATTGGGCAGGGCCATGGCAATATATTCCACCATGTCCTCGATGGGGCAGCCGTGGCAGAGCGCGGCAACCTCGACCATGGAGATCTGTCCCTCCTTGTCCAGGATGCCCTGAGCCGCGGCCAGACGGGTGAACAGCAGATGGTCGTCCTGGGAGCCCGAGGGTTCGAGGATTCCGGACACCGTCAGTTCCCGGCCCCCGACATGCAGGGCGTCGTTGGGTCCCAGCCCCAGCAGCCGAGCGGCCTCGGCGCCCAGCAGAGCCTGGCTGTCGAGGCCGGGGGCCTGCCCCTGGATGCGCCACCAGGGCTTGAGCACGGCAGTCGCCTCAAAGTCCAGGCCGGTCAACAGCACGCTGTGCCCCTGCACCTCCACCACGCCCAGGACCACCGGCCCCACGGCGGCCAGGTTCTGGCGGTAGGGAATGGAGTAGATCTTTTGCAGTTCGTCCTCGTGAATCTTGCGCACGTCGAAGGAAACCCCGCCCAGGGAGATTCCGCCGTAGCTCAGGGCCAGATTGTCGCTGCGCGGCAGGATCACGATGTTGGCGCCGTACTGCTCCAGCTGAGTGATGATGTTGGACGAAACGGCCTGACGCAGGCCCAGCAGGGCGACCACCGTGGTCACGGCGATGAGCAGTCCGACGAGGACGAAGGCCGCCTTGGCCTTTCTGCGTTTGATGTTCGCAATGGCGATGGTGTTCAGGTTCATCCGCTCGCGCTCCCCGCACCCAGGTCGAAGTAGGTCCGACCTTCCAGCACGTCGCTTTCCCGGATCACCAGACTGCCGTCGCGGAGGAAGGCGGTCAGAGGAGTGGGGTTGCAGCCTCCGCGCACCTCGCCGATGACCCGGGTCGGGAAGCGCATGTTGCAGTTGCGGCAGATCATCACGTCGCCTTCCTGAACATAGCCCATGTTCTCCCGCCAGCAGGCGTCGCAGGCGTCAAAAGCGGTCCGGACCCTGCCGTCCGCCGTTTGCAGCACGAAATACCGGATTCCCACGCCGTCCGCGGTTTCCAGGACGAAATGCCGGGCCTGGCCGTCAGCGAACATGCTCGCGGCATGAATCAGTTCCCCCTCGACCGGAACAACCTGAACCGGGGCGGCCGCGGCCACCACCTTGTCCTTTGGACCGGAATGAGAGAAAACGAGAAACAGGGCCGTGAAGGCCACGACCAGAACACAGCCCAGAAGGATGAATTTTCGCGACTTTGGTGCGGACGAGGTCTGCGACGCGCCCAGAACCGCATTTTTCTTGGCGTCGAGCTTGCTGCGCCGCTGTGAGGAATCGTGATGCTTGTCTTTCATTGTGCTTGAGCCTCCATCTGGTTCCCAAGGATAAGGGGGGTTGGTTTAATCTCGACCGCCAAGGTAAGGATTGAATACGGCCTTGGCAAGCATGGCCGCAAACACTAAAAAAATGAGCAACTACTCAGCAAATTCATGTTCAGGATGATTAACCACGAAGAGCACGAAGGACACGAAGGGATGGATGTCTGAGCGGGTAATTGCTCATGCGCAGTGCGGCATCAAATATTTCGTTTCCTGTCTTCCTCCGTTCTCTCCGTGCCCTTCGTGGTGATAAAATCGACTTGAAATCAGCAATAAATTCCGGATCAGTAATTTACTGGAATAGTTCCAAAATATGTGAATATCGGACGGAGGAGAGATGGGCGACAAGGCGAAAGACTGGCCCGGGATCGCGGCGGAGCAGCTTGGCAATCTGCGCGGGGCAGGCCCGCTGGTGCACAACATCACCAATTTCGTGGTCATGGGCGTCACGGCCAACGTACTGCTGGCCCAGGGCGCGTACCCCGTGATGGCCCATGCCGTGGAGGAGGTTGAGGAGATGACCGGGATCGCCGGAGCCCTGGCCCTGAACATCGGCACCCTGAGCCGCGAGTGGGTGGAGGCCATGATCCTGGCCGGGCGCAAGGCCAACGAACTGGGCAAGCCCGTGGTCCTGGACCCGGTGGGCGCGGGCGCGACCCGCTACCGGACCGAGACGGTCAGCCGGATCATGGACGCCGTGAACATATCCGTCCTGCGGGGCAATCCGTCCGAGGTCCTGGCCGTGTCCGGCGCCCGGGCCGGAGCCCGGGGCGTGGACGCGGTGCACAAGGTGGAGGATATGGCCGACGCAGCCCGCGAACTGGCCTCCCGGCTTGGCTGCGTGGTGGCGGTTTCCGGGGCGCGGGATCTGGTTACCGACGGCACGCGCACCGTGCGCTTGACCGGAGGCACGCCTCTGATGACCAAGATCACTGGCATGGGCTGCGCGCTGAGTTCCACGGTGGCCGCATTCACGGCAATTGCCCCCGACGCCCTGACCGGCACGGTGAGCGCCATGGCCCTGTACAACGTGGCTGGCGAACTGGCGGCCCAGAAAGCGTTCGGCCCGGGCACTTTCGAACCCGCCTTCCTGGACATCCTGGCCCGGCTCGGCGAAAATCAAATTTTGCGCGCGGAGATCGAGGAAGAGTGAGGTAGACCATGCACGGGACGAAATCCGGCGAGTTTTCCGTTGATCCGGCTGAAGCCGCCCGAACCATGCGCCGGCGGGCCAGGATGATCGAAAGTCGCAGACGCAGCCTCGAGGAACAGGCCCGAAGCGATGTCCAGCGCATCGTTCAAATGATGATCGAGGATTTTTCTCCTCGTCGCATCTATCAGTGGGGTTCTCTGACCCGGCAGGGTGTTTTCCAGGTTTTTTCGGACATCGATCTGGCCGTGGAGGGGGTGACCGATCCGGAACACTTTTTCCGCATGCTTGGGAAGTGCATGGAGATGACGGAGTTCCCTTTGGATCTGGTACAGCTCGAACGGATCAATCCATTGCACGCCGAAGAAATCCGGGCCAATGGTCTGCTGCTTTGGGAGGCTTCTTCATGACGGATATGGATGCCTTGCGCACGCTTCTCGGATACGTCCGCAAAACGCTTGACCTGCTGGAACAACAGCGTCTTGCTCATGCCGAATTCATCGCCCGCGACGCCCCCAAACTGGACCAACAACGTTCGGTGGCCATGCTGCACACCGCCTTTCTGACCGACTACTACACCTGCGCGGAAACCTGTTTTTGGAGGATAGCGCAGTGTTTTGAAAATCATCTTGACGGGAGTCGCTGGCACAAGGATCTGCTGGACCGGATGCGGATGGAAGTTCCCGGAATGCGGACCGCGGTCATCCGGGACGAGGTGCATGACGCGCTGGTGGAATTGATGCGCTTCCGGCATTTTCGCCGCTACTACTTCGAGATGAACTACGACATGGAGAAAATTGATTTTCTCCTCAGGAAGCTGGAATTTCTGCACCGGGAACTGCCGGCGGATCTGCTGCGTTTCGACCGGTTCCTGCAAAACATGCTGGATCAAATGCTCAAGGAGGAGTGACTGCATGGCCCGAAGAAAACGATCAGCCGAACCAATGGGCGTTGAATCCCTGCTGCGGGTATTTCGCAAGTCCCGCAAGCCGCTGGGCTTCGGGGAGCTGCAGAAGCTCCTGGGATTGCATAACCGGCAGCGCAAGGAACTGGACGAGGCCCTGGACATCCTGGTCCGGGAGGGGCGGCTGATCCGGATGCGCGACGCCTACGGGCTGGCCGACAACATGCAGATCATCACCGGGGAACTTGAGGTCCAGCGTTCCGGAGTGGGTTTCGTGCTGCCGGAGGACAGTCGGCGCAAGGACGTTTTCGTCAGCACCAGGGATCTGGGCGACGCCCGGCACGGGGACAAGGTGGCCGTGGCCCTGCTCCCCAGACGCGGCGGCTCCCGCAATCCCGAAGGGCGGATCGTGCGCGTGCTGCAGCGACGGACGGAAATCTACGCCGTGCGCATTCTGGACGCCCGGGGCAAGGGCTACTGGCTGGCCCAGGCCACGGACCCGAAACTGGGCTTCCACCTGCTGCTTACCGCGGAGGACGCCGATGCCGCGCCGCAAAAAAACGATATCGTGCTGGCCCGGATCGGGGAACGTCTCGAAGAGCACCTCTGGGCCGGGACCGTGGTTTCCACCCTGGGAACCGAAACGGATCTGGCCGTGCAGGAGCAGTTGGTCAAGTTCAACCACCATGTGCCCACGGTTTTTCCGGAAACGGTCCTGGAGCAGGCCGCGGCCCTGCCGGAGCGTCCCGCGGAGGAGGATTTCACGGGCCGGCGAGACCTGCGCGACCTGCCCCTGGTGACCATCGACGGCGAGACAGCCAAGGATTTCGACGACGCTGTCTGCGTGCTGGAAACCGGCCAGGGTTTCACCCTCTGGGTGGCCATCGCGGACGTGGCCCACTACGTGCCCCCCTACACGGCCCTGGATGAGGAAGCCCGGGAACGCGGCAATTCCTACTACTTTCCCAAATCCGTGGAACCCATGTTCCCGGAACGACTCTCCAACGGGCTGTGCAGCCTGAACCCTTTCGAGCCGCGCCTGGCCATGGCCGCGGAAATGGAATTCACCCGGGACGGCAAGATGACCGGAGCCAGGTTCCATGCCGCTGTGATGCAAAGCCACGCCCGGCTGACCTACGAGCAGGTGCACCAGGCCCTGGAGGAGCGCGATCCCCGGGTCCGGAAAGAGCTGGAGCCGCTTATGCCCATGCTGGAACAGGCCGAGGCCCTGGCTAGGGCCCTGAAGAAACGCCGCCACGGCCGCGGCAGCCTGGATTTCGATCTGCCGGACCCGCAGGTTCTGCTGGACGTGCAGGGCGAGGCCATGGACATCCAGTCCCGGCCCCGTCATTTCTCCCACCAGATCATCGAGGAGTTCATGATCGCAGCCAACGAGGCCGTGGCCGAATTCCTGACTAAAAAAGACATGCCCATGCTCTACCGGGTCCATGACGCGCCCGATCCGGAAAAGCTGCGCGGCCTGTTCGAGGTTCTGGGTCGGACCGAGCTTGCCGTGCGCCTGCCTAAAAAAGGCGAGCCCGCTGACCCCGAGATGCTCCAGACCCTGCTGGCCGCTGCCCGAGACACGGAGATGGAGTTTCTGGTCAACCGCCTGCTGCTGCGCAGCCAGATGCAGGCCAAGTACAGTCCGGACAACATCGGGCATTTCGGCCTGGCGTCCAAGTGCTACGCCCACTTCACCTCGCCCATCCGGCGCTACGCGGACCTGGAACTGCACCGGGCCCTGAAAACAACCCTGGCCGGTCGCGGGCCCAAGGTGTCGCACAAACAGCTCAAGACCCTGGGCGACGCCCTGAGCGTCCGGGAACGGCGGGCCATGGCCGCGGAAAGGGAGATCCTGAAGCGGGTGACGGTCATGTTTCTCATGGACCGGGTGGGTGAGGAGTTCTCCGGGGTTGTTTCCTCCCTTACGGATTTCGGCTTCTGGGTGGAGCTCTCCGATGTCATGGCCGACGGATTGGTTCGCCTTTCCTCGCTCTCGGACGATTACTACAACTTTATTCCAGAACGTCATGAACTGATCGGTCGGCGGACCGGGCGGACCTTCCGCCTGGGCCAGCACGTGCAGGTCGTACTCGAGGAGGTCAGCCTCTCGCGACTGGAGATCACGCTGGTGCTGGCACCGGAGGAGGAGAACGGGAAGAAGCGCGGGAAATCCAAAAAAGGCAAGAAAGAGAAGCGTGGCTGATCAGAAGTCCTTTTCCGAGCCGCTCCTGGCCTGGTTCGCGGACCAGGCCAGGGATCTGCCCTGGCGGAGAAGCTACGAACCCTACCAGGTCTGGATTTCCGAAGTGATGCTCCAGCAGACCCAGATGGACCGGGTGGTCGGCTATTTCCACCGCTGGATGGCCCGGTTCCCGGACGTCCGGGCTCTGGCCGCGGCCCGGGAGGATGCGGTTCTCGCGGCCTGGGAGGGCCTGGGCTACTATACCCGGGCCCGCAACCTGCACAGGGCCGCCCGCTTTGTGGCGGACCGGCTGGGAGGCGAACTGCCGACGGACCATGCCTCCTGGCTGGCCCTGCCCGGCGTGGGACCCTACACCGCGGCCGCGGTCTGCGCCATCGCCTTCAACCAGCACCATGCCGTGGTGGACGCCAACGTGGGCCGCGTCTTCGCTCGGGTATTCGATCTGGACACTCCAGTCAAGGAACGCGCGGCCCGGGATTTCATCGCCCATCACGCCCTGCGTCTGACCCCGCCGAACCAGGCACGCCACTTCAGCCAGGCCCTGATGGAACTGGGCGCCCTGGTCTGCCTGCCCCGCCGCCCCCGCTGCTCATTCTGCCCCCTGCACGACCTGTGCGAGGCCCGCCGCCTGGACATCGTGCTGGAACGCCCGGTACCGGCCAAGGCCGTGACCTACATTCCCATCGACGTGGCCACGGGCGTGCTCATGGCCAAAGGCCTGATCTTCATCCAGAAACGCCCGCCCGACGGAGTCTGGGGCGGGCTCTGGGAATTCCCGGGCGGAACTATCGAGGGCGCCGAAACCCCGGAACAGACACTGATCCGCGAATACATGGAAGAAACCGGCTTCCGGATCGCCGACCTGCGCAAACTGGCCGTAATCCGCCACGGCTACACCAAATACCGCGTCGCCTTGCACTGCTTCTGCTGCCGCCTCCCCGACGACACCCCCCAAACCCCGCCCATCCTTACCGCGGCCCAGGAATTCCGCTGGGTATCGCCGGACGAACTCGACCAGTACGCCTTCCCCGCCGGCCATCGCAAACTCATCGACCAGACGTTTGCAGGCCGGATAGCGAATATGTTTATGTACAGATAGGCCAAAAACGAAGTGCATAGCACACAACGACTTTTGGGAAAAACATCCGACACCGCTGGAGATTTAACCACGGGGCACATGGGGGGCATAATCAGAAAAAATCAGGATTTCTTTCCCCGTGATCCCCGTGCGCCCCGTGGTTAAACAACTTGGTCAGACGATGGAATGGAAGTGGCGCTGTAGTGATAGAAATTGTTTATTTTGTAAAATCCATTAGATCCGCTTCAATCACAGTGTTTCGATTTTATCATTATCAACATTATATACAGGCATTCCCTTGATGGCGGATAATCTATCATTCCCAGATAAATAATTAAGCCTGCCATTTCTATCCCTGCTGTCCCGGAATTTGGAAAGTACATATCCGTCTTCCAAGGATTTTTGGCGAACCATGTCGTTGAGTTTGTCGTTTCTGGCGAAATACGCGTTGATGCCGGAACTGTTACAGCCAACAAGAGAATAGCCTTTGCTTTCAGATAATTGATTAAGAGCACGCAGGGATGCACCCCAATATAAATTACTGTAATGAGCATTTGTCCTGTTGAAGTTTTTATCGTAAGGAATCGTTATCGATCTATTGATTCCAAAAACACTGTTATATTCCAGAATAACCACGACAGGTGATATTACGTTGATTTCCTTCCATATCCAATAGTCATTGCCATCCAGATCAATATGTAGAATGCCAACATCTTTATTAAATTGATGCATTGAAAGAAGACTGTTGATATTGTCCTTGTCTATAAAAGCCGCTTTTGCTGACAAATCATACTTCCAAAAGTACCCGGCATTCACTATTTGTAAAACGTTTGATTCTGAACCATCCATCACTAACCCAGACCAATTATTATTCATCATCAGGAACCGGGTGTTGGATTCTTGATAATTTTCGACTCCAAATTCTATAAAAGTTTCGTTTGGGAACTCTATATTGTTTATTAGCCATTGAATGATTCCGTCGTCACCAAATTGGGAAAAAACCTTGAACTCTACGTCACTTAAAGATTTGACATCTTGTTTTGACTTAATAATCTCTGACAGGACTTTAGCCGAATCATCGCCTTCCCACCTTTTTTTGTCGTAATTTCAGGTTGTTAGCCTTCTCGTCTGCGTAAGACCCTTCTTTTCTCTCCAAACTTAATGAATAAGATTTAATATTTTAATGTATTATCGAGTTTTGTGTTGACATTGTTAGACCCTACTGATATGCCTTGCGCATGGCTCACCTGCACAAAAAAATCAAAAAGGGTAGACCCTACTACTATGTCCGGGAGATGGCGCGGATTAATGGCAAGCCGAAAGTCACCAACCAAGTCTATCTTGGTTCGCCAGAGAGAATCATGGAATTGGCAAAAGGCGTTGGCGCTACGTTAGAAAAAATTCAGACCCAAGAGTATGGGGCGCTGTGGTTGGCTAACTTGATCGACCAGGGTGTCGGGATTGCCAAGATTGTGGACGAGGTGGTTCCCAGGGCAAAGAACGAGACAGGACCATCTGTTGGCGAGTACTTCCTTTACGCAGTCTTCAACAGGATGGTTCACGCCCAGTCCAAAAGAGCTCTGACGGGTTGGTACGACAAAACTGCCGTCCAGCAGATCAGGCCTGTGGACATCAAGGCATTATCCTCGGAGAAATTCTGGAAGAAATGGGATAGGGTCAGCCAAGGCCAGGTTGAGTCTATCGCAAGGAAGTTCTTCGCAAAGCTGGCGCAAATTGAGATATCCCAATCCGACTGCTTTCTTTTCGACACCACCAACTACTACACTTACTTGGCCGGCAATACCGAGTCTGATCTCGCTCAGACGGGGAAAAGCAAAGAAGGCCGCTACTGGCTTCGCCAGGTAGGGCTTGCCTTGTTGGTGGCCAGGGATACCGGCCTGCCTTTTTTCTATCGAGAATATGAGGGCAACTGCCATGATTCCAAGGTGTTTCAGTGCGTTCTAGAGGACGTTGTGGATGCCATGCGTAAATATGGTCGGCAAGACGTGACTGTGGTTTTGGACAAGGGCATGAATTCCGAAGACGCCATGGCCGTCATTGACGCCATGGACGGCGTGCATTTCGTGACCAGCTACTCGACGTACTTTGTCGAGGAGCTTATCCATGTCGACAGGAAAAAGTTTATCGTCGCGGATACCGAAAAAAATCGGCGACTTCGTGAACTCGGCAGAGAGGACGATCAATTGACTGCTTGGCGAAGCACCGGGGAGTATTGGGGTCAGACGCGCACGGTGATCGTGACCTACAACCCCCGGACCGCCTCCAAGCAACGGTATAAATTCGAAAAGAAAATGCGAACACTCCTATCGGCTTTATACGAAATCCGATCAAAGGTTCGTTCCAGGGCTGCCCAGTGGCGCGACGAAGACACGATCAGGGAGCGCTACCGAAATATTTGCCGGGATCTGTATCTTCCAGACAGTCTTTACGATCTGAGTTTCGCCGTGAAAAGTGGAGGCTTGGTCATGAGCTTTCGCAAAAACTATTATCGAATCGAGCGACATATCGATAGGTTCGGAAAGAATGTGCTGATCACGGACAGAATGGATTGGAGTACTGATGAGATTGTCAGGGCCAGCCTGGATAGGTACATGGTGGAGCAAAGCTTTCGCCAAACCAAGGACAATGACTTGGTCAACATGAGACCTATGCGGCACTGGACAGACAGCAAGATCCGCTGCCACATCCTGTGCTGCATTGTTGCCCTCTCCTACCTGCGCCTCTTGGAATTGCGCTTGACAAAAGCCGGACTGAAGCTCTCCGCGGCCACGACAATGCAGCAGATGCGCGCACTCCATTCATGTCTTTGTTGGAATGCCGGCGCCCGAAAGGCGATCCGTAAACTTGAGGAACCAAACCAAGCCCAGGCCCAGATAATGAAAGCTATGGGGTACGAAGTGAGCAATGGGGTCTTACAGGAATTGTCCGGATAATGCACCGGAATTGTGAGTTATTTTAGAAAATCTAGGTGCGATCTGCTAAACTCCTGTCTGACATCATTCTGCCAAACATCAATGATTGATGTTCTGATTCTTTTTCAAAACGCTCAACTTTTTTTATTGTTTTTTTCATGTTTTGTATAAATCTCATTATATTCATCGAAACCTCGTTCAAAGGTGCTTGGTGACTACTCAAAAAACTCTGTCAGAAAAAAAGAAATGTAATACTGATTGCAATATTACAAGTCGCTAAGGCCAAGTGCTTTCCGACATAATCGGCTGATGATTATTCTTGCGGCTTCTTGCTCCCTTGAGAAAATAAATCTTACAATCTGTGTAACCCGTGGACAAGTTTCTTTATTTTTTCCACTTTAGCTGTGCATGGTCGTTATTCAAAATAACCTTGCCAAATAGGAAGCAAAGGCACCAGTTCATCCAAGATCTCGTCGCGCAAGGTCCAGACGCCCCCGTCCGTACGCCGATACACTTCCACGGCCAAACGCTCCGGATCGATCAGCACGTACTCTTGCAAGGACGGGATCAACCGATACCTCGCAAACTTCTCCCCCCGGTCGTCGGCTTCGGTGGAAGATGGAACCTCCATCACCAGGACCGGCGAGCGCATGATCCGGTCCGCCCGATGATCCGCCGGATCGCAGGTCACGAACAGGTCCGGATAATAATACACCTCGCCCGCCACCGCCTCCACCATCATGTCCGCCATGTAGGCGCGGCAGGGGGTGTCGACCAGGAGTTGGTCCAGTGCCGAGAAAACATTACCCGCGACGGTCACATGCCGCCGCGAAGCGCCACCCATGGCAAAAACTTCGCAGTAATAATACTCGTGCTTGCCCGCCTGCTCCGCCTCCCAAACGAGATAGTCCTGGGCGGACAACGGGGATTTGGATTCTGGTTGGCCCATGACGTTTCCTCCTTCTTTTTCCGCGAAAATATGCCGTCGGCGGGCAGTTAACGTTCTTGTCCGCGACGGGCTGTAGAGGCGAAAGATTTTCGCCACTACAGTTGAACCGTGTTGCGACGGTGTATTTTTGTGTAACCGTGAAATGGCCAAGCCTGGCCATGAACATTTGACGGTTGATGGAGTGCAAGGTCAAGTCGGGTTTGGCCGAGGGCTCCGGATCAATACCCGCCCAGTTCGAAAAGAAGCGTGGTCTTGCGGACTGCCGGGCGGTATGAATCACGAAAAACTGGTCCTTCCGGATCAAATCCATGATCCCACAACACCGGCTACGGCTTGGGCTATGGCCGGCAACATACGGTATTTGCGTGGACGCATAGTCCGGCGATGTTGCAAGAACAGGACATTGGCCCCCGAGTGACCGGCCGGGGCTGGCCCATGACGATTGCTCCTTTCCTTGGCTACCACTTTCATCTTCAGGCTTGTACAAGTCTATCCCTTTTACTCTACTTTCTTCTGGCAGTCTCTTTCTTCACGTACCGTTTACCGATCAGCAAGGAAACCTCATGGCGAACATCCGGATGCCCAAGTTCTCGCATGCCTTGAAAACAAAGTGATCTTCGGAAAAACTTTCAATGCGCTTTTGAAATATCCACAGCCCTTGCCGAGCTGCAATCGTCAGAACGATGGCCTGCATACGCAATGCGTAAGACCGAGCCTGAACAAAAGCTTCCTTGCGATCTTTTGCCGTGGCCATGTCATGTTTGGTTCGATCAAAACAACAGCACTTTCCTCGCCTTTTGTCGGATCGACGCCAAGCACATAGTCCGGCACGTTCCGCTCGTTCCTGCCCATGCAGGAAATCTCTCACACAAAGACCTGTTTTTTTCTGCGAAAGAAAAACCTTGCCAAAGGCAAAACTCTTGGCTATATATCCAATCTTTCGTTCGCGCCGAGGTAGCTCAGTCGGTAGAGCAGGGGACTGAAAATCCCCGTGTCGGCAGTTCAATTCTGTCCCTCGGCACCATAAAAATCAAGGGGTTAGGCCAAAAGGCTTAACCCCTTTCTTCGTTTTCACTAATGGCAAGCTTCTACCAATCCCCACCGGTGGAATGCCATTATTGGTTTGTTCGGGTGCTGATTCTCGAGAGGCGGCATTGGAAAAAGTCATTCTCGCGAAGGCGAGAATCCAGGCCGTGCTTGTCGCAGGTATTTGAATAGCCATTTTTTTCTGTTCAAGCTGAGCAGTTGCCAAAAAGCTATGTAATCGTTCCCCGGTACTCTGTAGCGGTACTCGGCATCGGGCTCGGGATCGTTTTTTAATAAAACCTGGCGAACCCTCAACATGGTTTCGCTTATTACTCGTCAATACGGCAGTAAGCCGAGTAGCTTCCGCTTTGGCGACAAAAGCCGACGACCTGAAAGGGAAGGTGCTAGAAATAGTATCTGATCATGCAATAGATCTGGTCATTGTTTTGATACTGTCCCAGAAACGTATCCGCACTGCCTTCAAAGAAGTCCAGTCCCAGGGTCAGTTCCCAGTTCTGAAAATACCGCAGCACAAGATGGGGATTCAGCATGACGCTTTTATCCCGAAAATTATAGTAGTACCGGATCACCGCCTCAAAGTTGCCCCGCCAGAACTCCTTGCTGATTTCTCCGTTCATGGAATAGTCGTGGCGATTCCAGTACAGGATTCTTTGATCATATCCGAAGATCACGTGATGCCCGAACTGAAGATTGACATACCAGTCCCGCTCTCCAAGATAGTCCACCCCAAGGACGTAATGCAAAACCGCCTTGTCCATGGAAACAAGGTCCCGCGTCAGGAATGAGCTGCGGTCGAAATATGCGCCTTCGCCGCGCAAGCCGAACCCGTTGACGGTTGTTTCCATCTCCAGTCCGAAAATGTTGGATCGTCGGTATTCAACATCAATCCCTGAGCCTGTCCGCTCCGTCGACAACACCGGCAAATGAGGGTGGAACGGGTCCGATGTGAGATGCGTCAGCGGGTTGTTGAGAACGTGCGGCAGCTTTTCCCATGCATACAGATAGCTTGCCGCGACGTCCCAGCCATCGAACGTCCTGGCTGTCCTAATGCCCCAGTCTCCGGTGGTCAGCCGACGAGGGGGCTTGTTTTCGGTTACCGAAATATGATCGATCCGGGCTTGCAGATCCTGCGGCAGGGGGGATTGCCGGAGGACTTCCTTGATGTGCCCGAACATGGCCCAGTCCGTTCCGAAGTAGTCCAGCCTGGGGGGCTCGAAAAAGGGGATGTAGACGCCTTCCAGGGTGAACCAATCCGAAAAGTGGCGGACTCTGGCCATCCAGTTGGGCAGCTTGCGTTCCTCGATCTCGGGGAGAAGAAATTCGCGTAGATCATGCGGATTGAGGTTGTCCACCGGACTGATTCCGTCCGCCTTGCCCCAGCGTACCCGCTGCCTTCCCAACCGGATCTCCCACGGGAACCTGGACCAATGCATGAATCCTTCGAAAAGTTCCAGATAATAGTCATCCGTCTTGTTTTCCGGCCCGAACCAGAGATAGTCGGACTGCACCGATGCCAGGAAAAACAGATTCGTGGGAGTTGCTGCTTCAGCCCGTTGGATATTCGGTGTCCACCTGCTTTCCAGGCGAATCCGGTTGCGCAGCATTCGGGTATGTTCGAAATCAGCGGACTTTCGAGTATCCAAAGCCGTCTTCAGTTCCACGATGCCGCTCAGATCGATGGTTTTCGGCAAAAAGGCAGGAGTTTCCTCAAGAGGCTGGTCGGCTGGCGGGGAAAAAATCAGCACCCCTGGGCCTTGGGTCTGGGCAATCGTCTGCTCGGTTCCGGCCTGCTCCGTTGCCGGAGCATGGACGGGTAAACCCAATTGCCAGAAAAAAAGCGCAACGATGAACAAGGTGAAGCGAATAATCTGCATACGCATATCCGTTATTTCTCGTATCAACTCTCCTCAGCCGAGTAGCTGCGAAACCTTGCTGAGGGATTATTGCTCAACGGGTTCCTCGTGCCATTGCGTCTATTTTAGAGACGTCTGCAAGGGTACGCCTCTACAATGCAAGGAATCGCGGGAAATTGTGAATTCGGGAAGTTTATACCGTCGCACCATCCACGGACCTGCAGGGCGCCTCTTGCGGGCGTCCAACGTTATCGCTGTATCTAGAAGGAACGCTACCAGTTTTCCAAATTCTGCTGCGTGAACAGGCTGTCCGCCAAACCCAGATTGTAGCGAATCTCCTTAGTTTTCAGGATGGTGCTGTGACCGGAGGTCAGATCTTCCATGACGACCTCGGTTTCAGTCCAGATTCCCTGGATGTCCTCCAGGCGCAAGACCCGGTACTGCTTGATATGCTGATCTTGCCTGTCAAAGTAGTCGATTTTCAAGGGTACATCCAATTCCTGAGCAACCCAGATTCTGAGAAGCCCGTATTGTGAGTCACTGTCCGGCTTGGGCCTGCTTTCCAGGATCCAGGTGGCAACACCTTCGAGAGTTTCGCTGCCCGTGAGTTGATGTTCTGAATCGTCCACAGGCCGTCGCTCCATGTCCTCGTAAGTGAAATCCGAATTCACGAAGCTACGCCCCTTCTGGGATGCGGCAATGCGGCGGGTGCGGTTCAGGGCGGGCAGAAAAATGAACTGCTCCGTTGCGCCCCGGCCGTCTTCAATGGAAAGAAAACCTGTTCCGCTGATGTCAGCCGGAGCAGTAAAGCGCATGAATGTTTTCCGAATCGGTCCGTCCTCTTTGGTCAGCATCGTCATTTCACGGACACGCCTTTGGCCCCCCGGGCTGACAAGCTCCATGACCACACGACTCTGCGAATCCTGTCCTACATCACGATCATGTACGCGTTGGGCAAGTTCCCGGCCTGAGGGAGCCTGCTCCATACCCAGGGAAGTCAAAGGCATGTACATCAAAATAAAAAAGGCTGTAGCTATGATTGTCCTCATGAAAAATCTTCCAGGATGAAATGTTTCAGTATAAGCGGCCAAATACTTGATTTGCTGAGTAGTTACGGCCAATTTTTGTAACTACTCAAGAAGGTAGGGCGATGAGTTTTACCGTGCAAGGAGTTTCTCGGGATGAAGTTTCGTGATTCAGCTACTGGGGCCACGCTCCAGCCGGAACTTGATCCTAAGTGCGTTACACCGCTGCCGCACTGGGGTGCGGCGCTCCCTGGATTTAACCGTTGATTGCCAAAAGTTTATAGCAGTTACTCAATTTATTTTCATAATTTGATCCGACTTTCCGGAAAGTGCAGGGTTGGATACAAATTTTGGAAATACTCTCTCTGTCTTGATGTCAGTTTGTCGAAAATTTTTGGTTTTTTGTTCAAGAAATAGAGGAATGTTTCCTCATCCATCCGTGAACAGTTTTTGGCAAAAATCCTGTCTACAAACAACCTCTCCGCGACGTTGCTCATTTTGCAAAAAAAATTATACAAATTGCTTTCAAAATCATAATCTTTATAGACTTCCATCAACCTCTTATCGATCTTGTTAAAATTGATCCGCAAGGCAACAGCTGGAGCTTCAACAGCAGGATAATACTTTTCTTTTCCGAAATCTTCGAACAACAATATGGCTTTATAAAACTGTACATGTTTCGGGTTGACCATGATGCAGATATCGTTCACCTTGGCCAATCTTGAATATTCAAACATTGTTTTCGCTAGATAAATCATGAGATTGCACCAGCGAAGCTCCTTGGGAGTCGCCAGTGCCGAGAGTTCGGTCACCTTCCTGCCACGGTTACGTAATTGATCAACTTCCCTCCGGTACAGGGAGTCCATGGGAAGACCGAATTCGCGGCTGTCTTCAATCTGGGTCAACGTGGAAATGACCGTTAAATAGCTTTTGAAAATATAAACGCAAGTGGAGGGCAAGAAATTGTAGATATTATAGGCAAGCTCTGAAGGATGGGGTTTTATGTATCCCTTTTCAAGATATTCTTTGTAGACCAAAGAGTATGCTTGTTCCAGTTCACCTTGAGTTTCAGCGATCTTGATGCTGGGTCGATCTATTTTGTCCAGGTTCGCCTTGAGCAGGGCTGAACGCCGAATTCGGATCGTTCGTCGGCGCTCTTGATGTAAATTCGAATCGTATTCCTGCTCCATGAAGACGAAACCTGTGATAATCGTTTTTGAAGCTCCAGGTGACCTGATTTATCCAGGGGGGGGCGCTATCCCAATAACTGGATGACAATGCCGACAATCGGCACTTGTTGATGTCGATTCTCCGAGAAAAAAGGCGAAGCGTACCTTGGGGCATATTGATGTGCGACGTATTTGCTTCTCCGGAAAGCCGGCGTCGCGACTCCTTGCTGAGGATCAATTTGGTTGCTGACCGGTGCCCATCTCGCGGACATACCATTGAGCGGCCCTGTTCAGGCCGTCATGGACCGAGTATTTCGGGTCGTAGCCCAGCAACCGGGCGGCTTTGGAAATGTCCGCCAAGGAGTGACGCACGTCGCCGGCCCGGAAGTCCCGGTAGCGGGGCTTGATTTCAGCGGCAGCCGGATTATGCGCCGCAACCAGGTCGCGGATGAACCCGAACAACTCATTCAAGGTCGTACGCTGACCAAAGGCCACGTTGTAGACCTGGTTCGCGGCGCCTTCGTTCCGGGTGCAGGCAGCCAGGATATTGGCTTGCACGGCATTATCCACAAAGCAAAAATCGCGGCTGGTCTCTCCGTCCCCGTTGATGAACGGCTCCTGGCTTTGCAGCAGAACCGCGAACCATTTGGGTATCACCGCTGCATAGGCTCCATCCGGGTCCTGCCGCGGGCCGAAAATGTTGAAGTAGCGCAAACCGATGCTCTGAAACCCGTAACAACCGGAGTAGACCTCGGCATACAATTCGTTCACGTATTTCGTCACCGCATAAGGAGAAAGCGGCTTGCCGATGACATCTTCATGCTTGGGCAGGCCAGGGTGGTCGCCGTAAGTCGAACTGGACGCGGCATAGACAAAGCGGTCCACTTTGGCGTCCCGTGCGGCAGTAATCATGTTCAGAAAGCCGGTGATGTTGTTTTCATTGGCTTCGATGGGATCTTCCAGAGAACGCGGAACACTGCCGAGAGCCGCCTGATGCAACACATAGTCAACATTGGCGACGGCATGCCGACAGGCCCCGTGATTACGGATATCCGCTTCCATGAGCTGGAATTTTTTCCATTGTTTAGGAGAGACGAGGTTCCGAACTTCATCCAGATTCTTTTGATAGCCGGTGGAAAAGTTGTCCATGCCGACCACCTGCTGGTCCAGCCGGAGCAGGGTTTCCACCAGGTTGGAGCCGATGAAGCCAGCTGCACCGGTGACGAGCCAAGTTTTTGGGGCGTGTCGCAGTTCATTCAGGATACGGTCATATGAGGAAATGTTGTTCATCTGGCAAGTTCCGATACATCCCGGGTTCGAGTGTTTTGCGCGCCTGAGCCATTTTGGAGGACCATGGAAGCGCACATTGTGGTGTCAGGAGATTATTGTGCAGCAACTTCCCCGCTAACTTGCCCTCCAGGGGTTTGGAAAAAAGATACCCCTGGACGTAATCGCAATTCATTTCCTGCAGCAGGGTCAACTGTTGGCGAGTCTCCACGCCTTCGGCGACAACTTCGATCCCGAGACTATGGGCGAGCATGATCGTGGTCCAGACCATCTCAAGGTAATCGTTGCCTTCAGTCAGCCTGCCGATCACCGAACGGTCGATCTTGAGATTGTCGATGGGCACGAAAGGATAACGCTGGAGATGCAGCAATGCTGAACAGCCGAGGCCAAAATCATCAATGGAGAGCTGAACGTCCAGTTCCTTCAGCCTGATGAGCAGCTCGCCGACATTCTCCGAATTCGCCAGCGCCTTGCCTGAAAATTCAAGTTTCAGGCTCCGTACATCCAGTCCCGTGGCCTCGAGTACGGACTGAACGCTGTCCACGAGTTCAGGGGGGGAAAACTGGTCCAGGAAAAGGTTGACGCTGATGGTCAACGGAGGCTCGGAAGCGTGGTTCAACTGCCAGGTGCGCATTTGCGAGCAAGCATCGCCGAGTACCCAATGGGTCAACGGGATAATTTGTCCGTTTTTTTCAGCCAATGGGAGAAACTCGTCCGGTAGCAGCAAACCAAGCTTGGGGTGTTTCCAGCGAATCAAGGCCTCAAATCCGACTATCCTATTGCCGTTGATTCGATAGATCGGCTGGTAGTGAAGCCAGAATTCACCATGATCCAAAGCTCTGGAAATATCATTCATGAGCGAGTTGCGCCGGTGCGCCAGCCGCCCATTCGTGGGCCTCAGAAGATGGATTCCGCCCTTGTTTTGAGTTTTGGCCTTGTACATGGCCATGTCCGCATCCCGCAACATCTCCGTCGCCGTGTCGTATCCCAGGGAGAGAACCAGACCAATGCTTACGTTGCAGACAATTCCCTGCTGCCCCTGGACAGGAAAAGGAACGGACAAGCCCTCGCGAATCCGGTTCAGGATACTCACGGCTTCGTTTTCATCTTCAATGCCATCCAGCAGCGCGACAAACTCATCACCGCCGAATCTGGAAACCGTATCCACGTTTCGCACGGATTTCACAATGACTTGTGATACATGGACCAGCAACTGGTCGGCCAGGAGATGACCATAACTGTCGTTCACGGTCTTAAAATTGTCGATGTCCAGAAAGGCCAGGGCAAAAAGATTATCTTTTTTGCGCTTGGTCTGCTGCAGGGCCATGTCAATCCTGTCCAGAAGCAGGGTCTTGTTGGGCAGCCCCGTGAGGTGGTCGTGAAATGCCTGATGCAGCAGTTTCTGGTCGGTTCGTTTCTGCTCCGTGACATCTTCAACCATGGCTATGAAGGAGCAGTCGGGATCGTTCCATGTGCCCGTGGCGAACCCGTCAAACTGCAACAGGCGAGGTTGCCCGTTCGCTGCAAGCATTTCCATCTCATGTTTCGAGACAGAACCTTGTTCTTGAAATTTGCGAAATAATTCCCGGCACTGGTTGATCGAGACGCAACTCCTCTTCCACCAGCTCATATTCTGCCCCTGCAGTCCATCCTGGTTTTTGTAACCAAGCATGTCGGCAAAAGTCTGGTTGACGTGGATGATGGTGCCGTCAGCCGATATCCTGACCAAGCCACGTCGAGACATTTCGAATAAACGCCGGTATTGCAACTCATACGGATTCTCCGCTTCTTGACCCATGAATGGAGAATCATCTTCACGAACGACCACGAGTCTGTTCCAGAAATTTCGTCCAGCCGTTTCAGGAATGTGGTGCATGTACAAGGTGACCGGGATTCCTTTTCCGCCGCGGGTTCTGATGGTTCCGGATATCGCACGGCGCTGCGGATCCGAATCGGCAGGAAGATCATCGCAAGCCGCCGCAGAGTCGATCACGGATGCAAAAGAAACCGGCGCACGGGTACCGTCCTGGCCAAGTCCGGTCAAGACGCCAAACGCATGGTTCCAATGAAATATTTCATCATTGTGGTCGACTATGCACAGGGCCGGCCCATGCTTGTCCAGCAAGGTAAACAGTGCCGCATTCTGGTCCATCATCTGATTCCACTGTTCGATGACATGCAACACCTCCCGGGCCTGCGCTTTGGATCTTATCGGATGGTGCTTCAAAGGAAGCTGATGCGTATTGCGTCGGATGCGTCCCTCAAGAACAATAAATGGGCTGAACTGAAGCAGGGTTTTGAATATTTCGGAAGGCAGGCCCTCTTGCGGAAACTGGAGAAGGATGGCTGTGGGGTGGCGTTTCTGAAACCCATTGGTGATTATCTTTAAGAAATCTTCCAATTTTTGCAGGAGCGGATGCAGTATGGCCATGTCAAAGCTGATGTCCACCGCGCAAAAACCCTGCTCAATGCCGGCCACGATCGTCTGCTCAAGCTTCTCCATGAACAGCGGCAATATCAGTTTGCCATACTTCATGTAGTTTCGCGGATCTATGAACTCGACCTGTTCTTTCCGCAATCCATGTTCCTGTAGCTCGCTGTACGCCGAGAGAAAGCAAGAATGGCCTTGGGATTCGGGATCAGTGATACAGATGCAGATCGCTTCTCTCTGCATTGCGCCAAGCCAGTGCGCCCGATTATTGACCCGCAACTCATTCAAATTCGAATAAACCACGGCAAGACAGTCTCGGGGCCGGATTGAGGAAAAATTTTTTGGAGTATGCAGTATCATATTGGAGTGTGTTTTTCCGGCCAGGAGAAATTCCCGTCACGCATGCGACACGGTTCCTGGTTTATGGTATCTCGGCAAGCCAGAAACAATGCCCTGATGGATACGTCCGGATGTGTTGAGCAATCTTCAAGATGTATGCCAATATTCGAAGCTGTTGCATTTTTTGATAATCCTTTGTCTGTGCTTCGTGTGAGGCGTCTCTATTTTAATCACCCTGCTGTTGCGCAACCGAGGCAGAGTTGCTGCAGTTTTTGATTTGCATTTGATTTTAAGGGGTTGTCGTTCGATTTATCCGGCGCAAACAGAAAGTCCGCAAGTCCGAAAAATTTGGATTTGAAAGAAATGGCTGATCTGTCAGGTGCCTGCGTTGTCGAATTTTTTTACACTGAATGATCAAGATTTTTGCTGACGGAACACGTGTGCATGGCCGTCAACTTTACAGTAACGCTTTACTGTTATGAAATTTTTTGAGTAATTCTGTTTCGTCACCATTGCAGGTGGCGCACTTTTTTCCACAATCAGGTTTTGTCGGGATGGTTTACAGTTGCTCGAAAAAAAATATTTAGCCTCGCAACAACTCTGGAGAGGGATACTTGAAGTCAACTGGTGCTGTTGAGAATTGCCAAAATGAGACGCTCCCGAACCTTTGGGGTTGGCATAAAAGATGCTATCAGCAGGGGTGGGGACTAATCAGCAAAATTCGAGAAGAAGGCCTGAATAGGGATAACGCCGGCGTTGACGGGGTGACTGATATGGAATCGACTTCTTGCGACAAGTCATTCCGGCGAAAACCGGAATCCTGTGCAGATAGATGCTCAAATCCGGTTGGTTAAGCCTGTGGCCAGCGTAACACTCCTTCGGTTTCGTGCCATCAAGCCGTTGTACAACCATAACACGAGACTGTGCTCCTGGCGTTAGCCTCCGGCGTTGATGAACGCTGCCCGGTTCGGCCAGATAGTCGATCCAGCCAAAACAGGTAAACCAGCCTCAGTATCCCCGGGAGTTGGCTGAGAACAAATTTGACCTGCATGAACACGCCTTGTCTTGTTCTTTGCGTCCAGGTTTGTGGTGAAGGAGTAAGTTGCTCATTCAACGGGGAGTTCCATTTCTTGAATCAGCTTGGTTTCGAAATACCGTTTCCAAGTATGCCCGCACCTTGCATCCTGTCCAAGTTTTCTGGAACGTGGATCATGCAAAGCACCATTCCTCCTGCGGTTGCGAGGTAAAGCCCGGAACGAAAACATGAACAAGCTGCTTGTCGTCGACGACAACGAAGACATTCGAAAACAACTCCGATGGGGCCTGGGGCGGGACTACAGTCTGGCGCTGGCAGTCGACGCGAATGATGCCCTTGAGCATTTTCGCAAGCACAAGCCTGCCGTGGTCACTTTGGACTTGGGGCTGCCTCCGCATGAAGACAGCTCCCAGGAAGGTTTTCGGTGTCTCTCGGAAATTCTCAGACTCTCCAGTACCGCGAAGGTCATTGTCATCACGGGAAACGACGGTCATGAAAACGCTCTCAAGGCCATCCAGATGGGAGCATACGACTTCTACCACAAGCCCATTGACCTGGACGAACTGCGAATCATCATCAAGCGCGCTTTTCACCTTGCCTCTTTGGAAGAAGAAAATCGCCATCTGCTCAGCCGTTCCTGCCAAGGGCTGGAGGAAGGTCATGGAATCATCGGCCAATGCCAAAAAATGCAGAGCGTCTTTGACTCCATCCGCAAAGTTGCTGATTCCGATGCTTCCGTCCTCATCACCGGCGAGTCCGGCACTGGCAAGGAGCTTGTGGCCAGAGCCGTTCATGCCACGAGTTCGCGTCGCAAGAATGCCTTCGTGGCGATCAATTGCGGCGCCATTCCGGAAAACCTTCTTGAATCCGAATTGTTTGGGCATGAAAAAGGAGCCTATACCGGTGCGCATTCCCGAACACAGGGGAAGTTTGAGTTTGCGCATCAGGGAACCCTTTTTCTTGATGAGATTGGCGAATTGCCACTTTCCTTGCAGGTCAAGCTGCTCCGTTTTCTCCAGGAAAAAGTGATCCAGCGCGTTGGAGGACGACAGGACATCCAGGTGGACGCACGCATTGTTTCAGCCACGAACATCGACATTGCCCAGGCATTGGCCTCTGGTTCCTTTCGGGAAGATCTGTTTTACCGGATTGGTGTCGTGACCATAGACTTGCCGCCGTTGCGGGAGCGTGGGGACGACATTCTTCTTCTCGCAAACCTTTTTTTGCGAAAAAATTGTCGAGAATTGAACAGAAAAAGCGCCGGCTTCAGTCAGGAATCCACTTCATGTCTTTATTCCTATGAATGGCCTGGCAATGTGCGGGAATTGGAAAACAGGATTCAACGTGCAGTGATCATGACAAATACGCCATTCATCGAACCGGAAGATCTGGGCTTTTCGGAAAAAACGGAAAAGCCGGAAAGCTCAAGACCCAGGGTGCAAGCGTCATTGGCGAGCACGTTGCGCGAGAGCCGGGAAATGCTGGAACGGCAGATGGTTCAAAACGCCCTTATAGACAATGACGGAAATGTCGCCAAGGCCGCGGAAGCCCTCGGCGTTTCCAGGCCGACATTGTACGATCTCCTGAAAAAATACCAGATCTCGCCTGCAGCAATGCACAGAGGCGGATAGGCTGTCGAAAAGAACGAGTTTAGAGCAGAGATGAACAGAAGCTGCGTTTAGCACATTAATTGCATTGGCGCCAGAGGCTTGAAAACAGCGGATATGCGCTACGTCACGTCCAGCCCTATCGAGGTATAAAATGCAACAAGCGAAAGCGGACATGCGAAAGTCTCCCCGCAAAGAAGTACTGGCGCCAGCGGTTATTCACATGGAAAAGGATGGGAAAGTTTATAGATCACAAGCAATTGTGAGGAACATTTCTCCGGAAGGAATGCTTGTTGCGCTTTATGATTACGACGAGGATCTGAAAAACTTGGATTTGGAAAACGTAACTGCCAGGATCCGTTTTCGCTGCTCGGACGCGGATATGGAGTATGTCGCTTCATGTCTCACCAACCGGGCGGAGAAGTTGGCCTATTCGATTCAGATCAGCGCGGTGATTACAAATATGAGCCCGGAGCATTTTCAGGCAATGAAACGTTATTGCTCCTGAATGCTTGAAATATCAAAGGTTTGTCTTTTTTTCTGTGCCGACGGCATTGCTTCTGAAGGCATGTTCGGATTGTGATCTGAACAGAAAAGCATTTCTATCCTCATACCCGGACGGAAATGGTTAGGGCGTGCGATGATCGGTCCATCTCCCACTGTCCATAAACTTCAAAGCGTTGCGTGCAACAAAACAACAACATTTTTGTTGCATGCAACATTCTCTTGGCGGACAGCGACAAGTCTTGAATCTGATCCGCCAAATCTTGCATTCCGCCGTAAACACATACATTTCAGTCCTTCGAACAGAAGGCGGGAGGGGGGGCATGGAACTTGCTCCCTCTTGCTGGTTGAAATTGTCTAAATCATCTCCAGTCAGCGTGTTACTTTTTATTAACAATCTGCAGGGACAAAGGGCGACCAATGAGCGCTCAAAGAGGCGCTATTCCGTTTTTTCCGGACGATCAGTCACCACTCAACCAGCAGGACTTGGGGCGTATTTATAATATAATCAGAGCTGGGATCATCAACACACGAGCCTGAAATAAATTATCGCCAGGCTGATTCTGACTTGCTAAATTTTTCCATGGGGTTGATATGGCTCGCGTTTTAATCATTGATGACGACCAGATCATTTGCAACGTACTCTCAAAAAAGATTGAGCGGCTTGGGCATGAAGTTCATTGCTCCTATACCATCAGCAGGGGATTGGAGATCGCCGCCTGCACTGATTTTGACGTCGTCTTTCTGGATGTGCGCCTGCCTGACGGCAATGGTCTTGAAGCCCTGCCAATGATCAACAAGGGAACCATGCCACCCGAGGTGATCATCATCACCGGGGATTCGGATCCGGACGGCGCTGAACTGGCGATCCGCAGCGGAGCATGGGACTATATCCAGAAACCATCTTCCTTAAAATCGATGGTGTTCCCGTTGATCCGGGCATTGCAATACCGAGAAAAACGAAAGGCTTCCTCGGCTTTGAAAGCCTTGAAGGTTAACGGAATTATCGGCAACAGCGCCAGGATCAAGACGTGTCTGGACCAGGTGGCCCACGCCGCCGACAGTGAATTGTCCGTACTCATCACCGGGGAAACAGGAACAGGCAAAGAGCTGTTCGCCAGGGCCATTCATGACAACAGCGACAGAGCCGGTGCACGTTTTGTTACCGTCGACTGCGCTTCCCTGCCCGAGAATCTCGTGGAGTCAGAACTGTTCGGTTCCATCAAGGGAGCCTTTTCCGGAGCTGTTTCCAACCGGGACGGCCTGATCATGCGAGCCAACGGAGGTACATTGTTTCTGGACGAAGTAGGGGAACTTCCCGTTGCTGTGCAGAAGAAATTTTTGCGCGTGCTGCAGGAGCATTGCTTCAGGAAGGTCGGCGATAATCGAGAAATCAGGAGCGATTTTCGTCTGGTTTGCGCCACCAACCAGAATCTCGAAGCCATGTCCGATAATGGAGACTTTCGTCCGGACCTCCACTTTCGGTTGAAAGCAATGCATGTCGAGCTGCCTCCCCTGCGAGAGCGGAAGGAGGACATCAAGGAAATCGCCGTACACCACATGAACAAGATCTGTGAACATTACAGGATGCCGACCAAGGGCATGTCGCCGGAGTTCGTGGAAGCCCTGCTAAGCCATGACTGGCCGGGCAACGTCCGGGAGCTGCTGAATACCCTGGAGAACATTCTGGTTGGATCAAAGGATGAACCAATCCTCTATCCGCAACATTTACCCATGAACCTGCGAATCAAGGCCAAACAGGCAAGCCTGAACCGGGAACCGTTACAGGATCACACACCGGATCAGCTGAACTTCCAGAGCTTGAGTCCTGATGACGACGATTTTCTCGTTGACAACAACCTGGCCCAAAGCGTCAATGCCGACGAGATGTTGCACAGTTCAGTGGAGAAGCCCTTTGCCCAAACCATCTCTCCAAACATGCCGTTCCCGACCCTGCGGGAACTTCGCGAAGTGACCGTCAGCGCAATGGAAAAAAAATACCTCGAGGAACTCCTGCACCGCTCCGGCGCCGACCTGAACGCCGCGTTGAACCTTTCCGGTCTCTCCAGGGCGCGATTCTACGAGCTGCTCAAGAAACACTCCATGCCGTTTCGAGTATCTTCCGCCAACGGCCAGGATCACATTTCCGGTACATCATCGAAGTACATGACCAACTCTTTTCAAGAGCACAATGAGTGCTCCAGTTCATGTCATACATCCTAAAACGGCTAACCTGGTTGCTCTGAGGGTAAATGGAATTTCTGATTGGTTACAGATGTTTTGTTAGCTGAAAAAGCATGAAGCATGTTGATGTTCTCTGAAGTTCGGCCAAATGATTCAAAAATTTGAAGCCATAATTTATTTGGCACGGCTAGATAGCTTAATTATCTTGGAATAGATGGAATTAAAATTCTTGATCAAAATTGGAACAGGATCATGCAAGTTGAGCATCGAAAAGACGACTGGAAGACGAAAAATTCGTAAAAGGTCACGAAAAACTAACTTTATTTTACGCTCTTTAAAAAGAATGAGCAGGTAGTGCACCTCGTTAATATAACTGACTTTTCTGGTTTGTTTTTGTTTTGCGCCATTTTTAAGTCCGATCAAGTCCGCATAAGCAGCCCATACGAGATCCACTCCAGCGCTGATGGCGATTGGGTGAAACATTTCGGGGCGAATGCTCATTTCAATGAAATACAGCTTATCTTGATGTCTTTTAAATTCAATGCCACCGATCCCACGTGCATCGATATTACTCAAAAAAAGTGCGCTCAGTTCCTCCAAATCCTTTATTTCTTCCGTGACACCTGAAGCCATAACGCCGTTGCCTATAGGGTATTGACGGATTTTTCTGCCAGTGCAGGAGTAGATATTTTGACCGTCCTTACTTCTGTAAAACAAGCAAAATTCCACGGTATCATCATCACCCGGAATGTATTCCTGGGCAATAAGCATGGTTTGTCCATCAATATACCTACGGGTATTTTCTAAGAAAATAGTCCTATCTTTCAATATTTGGGTTTTGAATAAAAATTTCCCTTTTTTAGACCAGACAGATGGCTTCAACAAAACTGGAAAACTTAATTCATCAGCTGCTAAAGACATGTCTTCGAGGCTACAAATTACTTTTGACTGAGGGACAAGTAAGCCGTTTTTTCTGGCAATGATATCTGCTTGATCCTTGCTGAGCATGGATAGGGCAAGTTTTGGATGCATAGAACATGGTTTAGACCATTTCTGAAGATGGTCATCTTCTTGAGCTACCCATGTGGCGACTACATCATCATTAAAAAATAAAATTGGCTTATCAGGAATCTTAAATGTTTCCCACCAATGCTTAATTGAATCAAATGTTGATGCGGCAGTGGCAGCCTTGTAAATATTCTTGCTTGAAGTGCAGTAGCGGCTTACTGCAAGAGGCCGGATGTCCGTATCAACTCCGGCGATAAAAACGGACACACCATGTTGATGAAGACTCCGCATGATCGCCAAGGAGCTTCCAAAAGATTTGTTGTTGGTGACCAGCAAGGCAGGCGGGTACTTTTTCAACATACACCAACAAAATTATTGGTTGATGTTGGTAATATTTTATAAGATTCTTTGCCAAAGCGTATAGAAGTTCGCAACTTTCCAACATGCTTAAAACCTATCTTTTTATGTATAAAGATGGATTTGCTATTTGAATGATGTATTTGGCCAAAAATTCGGACACCATTTCCAATCTCTTGGCAAATGTAATGTTCTAGGATTCTAAAGATTCTACGTCCTCTGAATTCCGGATCTGTAAATCCTTTGGCAACTTCTCGTGCAGGAGATCCACACCAAGCGGAAGCGTCTTGCACGAAGATCACGCTCACCACTTTGCCTTCAATTTCAGCCACATAAAAAGCAAGAGATTTTTGTACTTGCGATAGAACATATTGGTCCGATTTTTTTTTAGCCGCTTTAGGCACGAATTGATCCGGCCAGATTCGTATAATATCAGGGATATCATGGTGGTTTCCCTTGCGTGTAATCAAACCAGGGATCGGTTCGAGGGTTTGTGAATTGTTCACATCGTATTCAAATAGTTCCATATCCCACTGGTTCCAGATATTCCTGTGCAATAGGCTGATGAAAAACTTTAAGTCTCCATCCGAAATCACTTTTACGGTTTGACGAATTTTTCTCAATAAGGACATATTGCACCTTTGTATCAATAACTTGAAACAAGTAAAGAAAACTGCAGATCACAATGCATTTGCTGCTTTTCGCATAATAATGACTTTTTCCTTCACCAGAAACCTGACCAGTCGGTCAACGCATTCATCCAACGGATATTGATCCGTTTCAATGATCAGTTCAGGTGATTCCGGGGGGTCGTAAGGTGCGGTGATGCCGGTCATGCCCGTAATTTGGCCGGCCCTGGCCTTGAGGTACAACCCCTTGGGGTCTCGTGCCTCGCAGGTCTCGAGTCCGCATTTCACGTAGCATTCGTAGTAGGGCACATCGGCCATCAGTTCACGGACAAACAGACGGCTTTCGCGGTAGGGCGCGATGAACGCGGCAAATACGAGAATCCCGGCATCCACCATCAGCTTGGCCACTTCCGCGATACGACGAATATTTTCCTTGCGATCCTCAGGCGAGAGCTTCAGGTCTTTGTTCAAGCCGTGGCGGACATTGTCGCCGTCCAGCACATAACTCCGTACACCCATCTGGTACAGGCGCTCTTCCAAGGCATGGGCCAACGTGGATTTCCCGCTACCGGACAGTCCGGTAAACCAGACCAAGGCGCTACGATGACCGTTTAAAAGATGACGATCGCCGCAGTGAATCTGGGACTGGAAGGGATGGAAAAAAGCATCTTCAGTCGATGAGTCGGGGAGCTTTGGATTTTTGCAAGGTGTGATCATGGCGTGAATAGTTGTACGTTAAAGAAGGAATAATCACCTGTACCAGTCGGTTACGAACCCGATTCGTAACTGCTCAAAAAGGTTGGGCACAGACTGCGCGTTACCTTGAAGCTGGATTCCCGCCTTCGCGGGAATGACTTCACTGAGAACGCTTTTACAAGCACGTCATGCCCGCGAAGGCGGGAATCCAGACCATGTTTGCCACGGTTTATTGAGCAGTTACCCCAATTCAGATTCTTCTACTTCAGCAAGGCTTGAATACGTGCTTCAATGTTCGCAAACATTGGTTCCCAGTCATCCTTATGTGCTTTACGCAACTCCGCATAACTGGATCGGATCCGGCCGGGCAGTTCGGAGTTGGAAAAAATTTCTTCGATTTTTTCTTTTGCCCAATCGTATGTAAAATCAGTAACAGATGCCACATAGTCGGCGAGACCCACAGATTGAAAAAAATCGTTGCACTTGGGGTCGTAGGAAATAATCAAAGAGGGCACTCCGGCATCCAGTGCAAGGATCGTGGGGTGTAGACGCATGCTGATCATCAAGTCGAACTTGCCGTAAAGGTACTTCAAAGCCGCCGCATTTGAAACCTCCTCCTCGATAATCACCGCACCTTGAATCTTCATGCGAGATCGCACCAGATGAGCGATCTGCAGGTCTGTCTGCTTGGTGGGTTGTGGCTGATGATCGGTGCCGAGAAAAAAAACGTCGGCATGCGTCTGCTGGACATAATCCAGGACTGAGGCAAGGGTCGACAAGTTCGCCTCCCTTGCACCCAAAGCCTCGACGTAACGAGGCTGGTAGTCACGAACGCAAACCACCGCCCGTGGCCGGCCTTGTGTGGAGTATATTTGCTGCTCTACATGGGAAAAGGCTTTATCCGGTTCGGCTTTGAGAAAAACCGCAGCATCTGTGGAATCAACCACCCGCGTTGCAATGCCGAGTCGGGTCAGGGCCGGCCGGGAGAATTTGTCACGCACAAAGAGGATGTCGTAACGATTTAGAGCATTGCGAACTAACGGTGCCCGCCAAAGACGTTCGGGAAAAGACCAGGCAAAAGGCCCGCAACTCACTCCCACATGATACCGTCCGGCTCCGTAGTATTTTGCTGCCTCAAGAAAAAGCCAACGTGAGGCAGCCATTTGCGAAGAAACCCATCGATCATTCCAGTTGGGCCCCCCTTGATAGATGACTCCTGCGCAACCCTGCAGCGTATCACGCAACGCCTTAAATGCCGAGTGCGGTAATGATCTGCCTCCGCTGGTTCTGATATCTCTCATTCTCTTTGCCAAATGCATAGGGAAAGTCCAGCCGCCGTGACAGGGGATTGAAGGTAACACGCCAAGAACTCTGTCTTTTTCCGAAATTTCAGGAAGGCTTCCGAAAACATCAGCCCGTGGGCTATGAACATGTATCGGTATTGAAAAGCGAGACTTCAAAGCCTGGAGGATACCTTGCCCGATTGCCGTGTCCCCAACTGTAGGAGCAATGCCTGAAAAACAGATGAACGGTTCAACGCTCGTTTTTTGATACATACAAGATGTCCGTGTTGAATGTCAGCCTCATAGGCAACCAGATCCATCTTTAATTAAGGCAGGGCATTATGGCTAAATTCGTCTAAATTCGCCTGTCATTTCAGATTCTGGCTACTGCTCTGGGGTGATGCTGTTGAGAATACTTCTCGCGACGTAACTATTCAGCATATACGGTGCATGGCCAGTCCCCAGAACTGGATTCCGGCTTTCGCCGGAATGACGGATCGGAGTAAGTCGTTTCCATGTTAGTCATACCGGCGAAGGCCGGTATCCAGTTCTTATTCTGGCTCTGATGGTAGTTACCTCGCGACGAGCAGTCTGAACGACAGGACCTGTTGCAAGTGGTTCGTGCGTCAGGACGTATTTGCCGACTTGCTAAGCGCGCCGTATGGCTCGACGCAGGGCACGTAATCGATCACGAGCTCGCTCACGAAGAGCCATGAAGCGAAGGAAACCACGAGGTTCGTTAAATGGAACAGATAGCAATTCCGGCCAACTGAAAGCGATCATATCGTGCTGCAGTTGGCCGGATTTGCGATAGGCACATGGAAGGCGAAGCATTTGTTCGATATTGAAGCCCGAAGCCATGAGACTGGCAGTATGAGGAGTGCCCGGATACAAATAGCGAACTGGAGCCTCCCAGCATCCCAACCTCTGTTCAACGTACAGCAGATCAAAGACATCCGGCGGTGAGTCACGGATCCATGCAGGGAGTTCGGCGAGCCATCGTTCTGCGGCAACAACGGTGGATTCAGCCACCGGTGCACCAACGCACTTGATCACTTCTTCCACGGCAGCCGGTTTGTCGGAATCCCGGGCTGTCCAATAATAGGCGCGCCCTGTTTCTCCGGCCATGCCTGCGAGATTGAGCCCGGAGAAGGTGTCGCCTTGCCCTGACGTGGCGGCACTTGCCAGACTTGGCCCGGAAACCGCCTCGCCAATCCGGACGAAGCCTTTCAAGATGCCCAGTCGGGGGACCTGTCGAATCACGCGCCGATGCACATCGTGAGGGAGTCGCATAATTTTGGCCAATTTAACGGCGGCTTGAAGATCTACGCAGCTACCGAGATCCGAGCCGAATGACGTGTTGAGTCGGAAATCAAAGCGTTCTTCGTGGATCAACGGTCGTGCAATCGCTGCGATTGCTCTTGAGTCGCGTCCGGCCGACATAAAAATTTTAAATGATGAGTGCCGGTTGGAAAGTCCCCAAAGGAGCCGTCGGGAGTGCTCGACCATGCGCTCCGCTCCTGTCGCTCCATGTTCGAACTGCTCCAGTTGCTGGAGAGGCCAATGCCGAACGGCAACGAATGAATCGAGATCAAGATAGTGATTCGGCAACAACCTTTTCACACCCTTGAAAGCCGTCAGTCCGAGGGAATAGAACCTCTGCCGCGCGGGCAGGTTGAAGACGCGACTGATCTCGATGTCTCGTGCAGTTTCGGGGATGAGGTTATGGCTCGTCGCCACCACCTTCGCCGAAGGACTGTACAAGACGGAATGCGTGGGACCAGGATATACGCGCTGAAATGATTTTTCCCCATCTCTTCCAAATATGACGGCAATCCACATGCCCTCGAAGCCTTCTTCACTCAACGATGCGCCCGTGTCCGTTCTCCCGAAAAGAATTCGCTCCACATCCTGAGAACACGGCTGTCCCCGCACGGGTAGGTTAATCATTTTCTCTGGTAAAACAGCTTCACCGGCATGCAGATAAAGTTGCGGCTGAAAAATCCAGCCAATAAAATTGCCGTCCATGCATTCAAGCCGGCACACGTGTGTTTGGGGATGAGCGCCTAGATGCCAGCCATCGTGGTGAAAATGATTCCAGGATTCCGGAAGCCATTCCCGACAAGGCGTAAGCAACCATTGCCGGTACAGCTCCTGGACAGGTAACGGCGAGATGCGGTCGAGAGCGTCAAAATCTGATTTTTCAGGAAATCCATATTCAATCGCTCTTTGCAATTTTGTTGAGGGAATGGACGTCACAAGCACTCCTTTTCGGCCGCGGTTTTTTATTTCCCGATGCAGTACCCCCTAACTGGAGCACTTCTGAATAATCAAGGGTTCAAGTGTATATTATCTATTCTGCATGTTCATATCTATGATTCCATGCAAGGGCTATGTAAAGATTTTTGATAAATACTGGGATAATCTGGTTTTGTTTTTTATTCCAAGAAATGTTAATCCTATCCAATTCATGTAACTTCCATTTGGCTTCCTCAATCCACACAGCCTTCGATATTGACGATAGCAATGTTCTGCGTAATCGGGGAAATCAGCAATTGAACTACGCGCCAAGGCATAATATCCTGCACCTAATGCGTTTCTATATTTGGCGTTCAACATATTTTTTTGGTTCAAAATTTTTTCCAATTTGATAAAAACAGCAAAACGTGAATCCAAAGTTTTTTTGCTTTTAGTATCTGATATGGACGCTTTTATATTCTTATGTGAGGTAATAAGAACGGGTGGAGCATTCTCAGCGTAGATAAATCGGGCCCCCTCAATGAGAGCTCTCATCGCAATATCCCCATCCTGGTTGGCATGAAGAGTTTCGTCCCAGCCACCAGCTTTCAAAAAATTTTCACGCTTCCAGAAAACGCTGGATGTGAAAGCCCACCATTCGTGCTTGATCCAACTTTCAAGCAGATCCGAAGAAGGACAACGTCTCATTTCCAAGGTTTCGATAAATTCGCCATCAATAAAATAACCTTTTCTCGATGGCCCATATATATTTGCATCCCTATTAACGGCGGCCTCGTTCAAATACTCTTCAAGATGGTTTACAGCTAAAATATCGTCTGAGTCCAGAAATATGACATAGTCACCGGATGATTCATTGAAACCACGATTTCGAGCAACGTTGGCCCCCCGATTTTCCTGATGGATATATCTGACTTTGGGACCAAGAGTAGCACCTATAATTTCACGAGTATTATCTTCTGAACCATCGTCAACAACAATCAATTCATAATTTGTGTAGGATTGATTCAGGACACTTTCAATGGTATTCAGAATACAAAAACCATAGTTATGGGTAGGAATAATGATACTTACCATAATATTCATTATATTTCTACGAAATATTCGGTATCTTTTGCATACAAAATAAATAAAAAACTAAAGTAAGAATTGATTCAATTCAAGAATTCATGTATAATGATGCATACTTTGAAATCGATTTGTCGAGTGAATAGTTATCTTCAACATATCTTCTGCCCGCGGAACCATATCTTTCCATATTGTTTTTATTGAAAAGCATTTGAAGAATTGCTTCGGCCATTGCTTCAGGATTGCGATGTGGAACAATTATTCCTGAATTGGAATTGTTCACGACAGAAGGTACCCCCCCAACATCGGTAGCAACAACAGGTTTCCCCGCAGCCATGGCTTCAAGAATACTGAGCGGCAAACCCTCTTTCCATGATGCCAGAACGAATAAATCAATACAGCTCAAGATGTTGGGAATGTCGGAGCGCGTACCAAGAAATTTCACATTATGCTCAAGGCCAAGCGCATCACGCTGTTTTTCAAGATTCTCCCGTTCGGCGCCATCACCAACTATCAACAACTTGGCCTTTGGCAGCTTGTCGACCACTGTTCGAAATGCATGCAACAACATCGAATGATCCTTTACCGGATGAAGCCGAGCAACAATACCAGCCACGAGATCATCTGCCGCAATACCAAACTGCTCTCGATTGCACGACGAGTTCTTAAATTTTTGAAGATCTATGCCATTTACGATAGTATGAACCTTGGATTTGGAAATCTTTACTTTTTGAACGAGGAAATCGCTGGTCTCCTTGTTCACACCTGTGACTGCATTGCAGAATCGAGATATTCTGTGCAGCCTTGAGCGATATTTTTCAGGAAGAAGCGAATAATATTCATGCTCTGTATGGATTAAGCGAGCACCGCATAATAGAGCTCCAGGCCAGGAGTAGAACAATTGGTACAGGTGGTGGGTATGGACTACATGCGGCTTGAAGGACCGCATTGCGTTCCAGATACGGAGCATTGGACCCAAAAATTCAGTTGGCTTTCGGTCAATGACGTATGTTCTCACATTATTCGTATCGAAAACTTCTCTGAAATGTCCATCATATTCCAGTGAAGCAACAGCATGCTCCACGTTTGTATTCAACTTCAATGCGATATCCCTTGCAACAGATTCGGACCCACCAACATTGAAAGCATATATGACCTGCATCACGCGCATATTTTTTTTCATAACATCAACTATTTTTATAGCTATCTAAGTTTTCCTGCATCACTCTCAGGTTTATCTATAAATTGTTTCTCCAAATTGTCGTGCTCTCATCTATCTCTCCAATAACTTCTGTATTTCAAATACAAGCGATCGGGTACATTTTTCACGATCAAACTCATCTTCCACCTTATTTCTGGCTGCATGACTCATTTCTCTCAAAGATTCCCTGTTTCTCTCTGCCCAGCAAATCGCATCAGCCAGTCCAGCTACATCCTCCGGTTCCACAAGAAGCCCGTTTTGCTTGTGCTGAACAAGTTCCGGGATTCCGGAAATACGTGTGGCAATGAGGAATACCTCCATGGACATTGCTTCCATGCAAACTATGGGCAACCCTTCGTTTCGAGATGAGAGAACAAAGACATCTGAATTCCGCAGTGATTCGATGATCATTTCTTGCGGCTGAGCCCCCATAAATTCTATCAACTCATAGATGTTCAGGGTTTGAGCAAGATCTTGCAGCTGATCCTGAAGCGGCCCCGCGCCGATCAGTTTGAGACGGAACCGCACGCCTCGCTTTTTAACCTCTGCCAAGGCATGCAAAAGGACGTCCTGCGCCTTTTCCGATACAAGCCGGCCGACAGTGATGATTCGCAGCTCATTTCCCGAAATAATTTGTGATTGATGTTCCCGTTTGAAAAGTTCAGTATCAATCCCACAATGAATAATTTTAATTTTTTCTTTAAAGATCCCGAATTTCTTGACCATCAGATTTCTATTGTATTCGCTGATTGCAACGACCAGGTTTGCTTTGGAAAGAAGTTTGGAAACTTCTTTTGCAGGAATCGGATCATCGCGCAGGTCGTAACCGTGAGTGGTTACGCCGAAAGGCAATCCTGTCCAATCTGATAATGCCTTGGTCCATTTCAGATTTTCATCGGCAAAATGCGTGTGCACGTATTGCACCTTGTAATCTAGCAGAAACAAGGCATAGGGGGCGGAACTCATGTAATGCCATCTGTGGTTTTTCTTCAGGGCACGAAAAAAACAAAAGATGGTTTTGATTGGCTTCCGTATCGCTAGGTTCATTATCGCCCGCAAGGATTGTACTTTCGAAGGCGTTTCAATCTTTTTGAACATTCCCTGTTCGAGTAATCTTCGCGCCGAAGGCTGAAGAACTGATCTGTTCAAGCCATGATTGAACGTCAGAACATAAGGCATGATGTTAAGATTCATCATGGAAGCCGCTTCATCCGAAATGAAAGTCAAACTCGGTTCCGGGAAGTAATTCAAGATGTAACAGATGCTTTTCAATTCAGCAGCAAGATGAAGCCCGTCGCTTGAACTATCCAGCATTGTAAACCAGGAAATTGCGTTGAATGAAGTTCATTTCATGAATCCCAGTCGATTCGAGACATGGCTGAGCCGCCGTCGACTGTTTCTGAGGAACATACGCAGCGCGTCCGGGATAAAGATCTTTTTCATCACATCGTGCACTTCCCTGGAGTTCGGCGCAAGGAAGAAGGCCTGCAGAGCGAGCCTGCGCGCTCCATTGACATCGTCCCATCCCGGTGTCAGGTGGCGATGTGCGCTGTCCACCAGAAACAGATGCGCGAGTCCGTGCTCCCGCATTTGTGCGCCATGCTTTCGGTAGAACTGGAGCCGAGCCGCCAGATTCTCCTTAACCTTCTTTGAACGTCTTGCTTCTACCCGGTATCCTTTCGAAAAATCATGATCATTATACCGGGCAAGGGACATGGCGACATAGTCGACCTTGTACAGGCGACTAATCCGCAGCCAATAGTCATAATCTTCGATTGCCGGCAAGGTTTCATCAAAAAAACCAACCACTCTGATGACATTGCGCCGCATCAAGATACTGACAGGTCCACCGTGGAGGAGATTCCTCACAAGCAGTTCTTGATAAAGTTCGCCCCGTGCGCAGGGGATGGTTACTGTACGGCTTCCGTCTTCGAAGACGGTTTCCACGCCGGTGTAGATCAATCCTACATCCTCCGGGGAGCGACGCATCAGTTCAACCTGCAGGGCCAGCTTTTCCGGAAACCATTCATCGTCGTCGTCCAAAAACGCGACAAGGTCTGCCCTTGCCTCACGCAAACCGCGATTGCGGGCCGCGGCAACGCCGCAATTTCGTGCTTGCCGGAAATAACGCAAACGCCGGTCCTGATAGCTTGCAAGTACTGATGCTGGATCGTCTCCGGAGCAGTCATCGACCACAATAACTTCAAAATCCCGAAACGTCTGACCAAGGACGCTGTCGATCGTGCGCTGCAGAAGATGAGCCCGGTTGTACACGGGAATGATCACGCTGATTTCAGGTCGATCGACGTGTCTGGAACGCTTCGTCTCCATGACAGCGGTTACCGAGAATGAAGTATTCAGCACCTCTCGCGCCCGATCGAGGCCGAACCGGAAATCTTCACCCATCTCCCGCGCCTCGGCGGGGATTGGTCTTGCTGCGGCAGGCTCCCTGCGCAAGCAGTTCACGAAGGATTTCGTTCTAGTCAAAAGCGAAGGAGCGCATTCCCGGCTTCTTCTTCGGGCCCTCTCGCCAATGCCGCCGTAATGCCAGGCTGCGTCAGCCGCTATCATGCTGAAGGCCTTGCTTACTGATTCACGGTAGATATCGATTTTACCCTGCTCTTCGAGCATATTGACGATCTTTTCAATCACCAACATCCTGCTGGCAAGACCATCATATGAAAACCTGCGGCCACTCAAAGAAACCTGTCCCTCAGGAAGTCTGCGGTAGTACGCCAACCCAGAGCGAATCTCCTCTAACGCAATGCCAAGGGTCAGAGCGCGCATCATCAGATCGCCATCATCATTGACATGGATTTCCGTCCCCTCGTCCCATCCGCCAGTGCGGACGAAGGCCTCTTTCGACCAAAGAACAGCGCAGGGAGGATAATACCAACCCGTCATCCAGGCAGCGAGGGCGTCCTGATGAGGTTTTCGGGGAGTGCAACTGGCAGGTCGGCTGAGCCACTTGTCCCCCACGAGTTCCAGACGGCGCCATGGGCAGGCGACGATCCGCCCAGGCTTTGCATTCAAGGTGTTTGAGAGCGACTCCAAGACATTGGGCGAAAGCACGTCGTCCGCGTCGAGAAACATCAGGGCATCACCTTCAGCAATTGAAGCTCCAAAATTCCTCGTTTTCGTCGCTTGCCCAAAACGTTGTGAAAAAACCTGCACGAGACCGTCGCAAGCTGTTTCGAAACGGCGAGCGATGGCGAGGCTTTCGTCAGTGGATCCGTCATCGACAACGATGATCTGATCAGGAAGTCTGCTCTGATTCAGCACCGAGCCGATCGTTTGCCTCAAATACGGTTCCGCATTGAAACATGGGATTATGACGGAAAGCTTTTGTTGTTCAGATATTGGCATTACGGTATTGAAAAAGGTTCATCAGGTTTTGTTGATGTTCGAAAGTCCGCTAACTTTCAGCACACCTGTGATGAATCACCCATCTGCACCGGATTCAGGCGACCACAGGAATGACTTGTGACAGCATTCTTTTTTACATTTGTCATGCCGGCGAACCCCGGCGTAGCACTATCCCTTTTTCTTTTCGAATCTTGCCAAATAGATCCGAAAGTTCAAAATAATATTTGGCATTACCCATGTCTGTTTTCTTCAGACTATGGCGGGATCCAGACATGTGATTCAAACTTTAGGCCAAGGTGTTGATAGTAAGTAGTCGAATATGAATTTCGTATTCAATTGTGGTGTTAAAGTTTTGTGCGTAGCAGGTGTAACCGCCACTATAAAATGGTTGATTAGCCTCATTTTTTTCCACTAGCTTGTTCAGTTAATTATAACAATGACTTCAGCCGACCCTTCGTCGGTGAGGCATCCTGCTGCGCATCCGCAGGGCACAACTGCAAGGTCGGCAGAGTCACCTGTTCTTGAAGGTTCAAGGCGACGCCAAGAAGCACAGGTAGCTATGCCCTCAAGTCATGCATTCCAGGGCACATGAGAGCGATTCAAATGTCCTTGGAGCTAGCTAGCACAGGCCGGGAACACCAAAGCAGTCTTATTCATTAAACAGACGAAAATGAGGACTTGGGTCAAATTTTAGACTAAGCTTTTGATGTAGATTCATGTAGATTATTGGATCACAATAGTTTTTGAAGATCTGAAACTCCGTCTTCATTATGCCTGTAATGAATTGTGCATTATAACTTTTTTCTAATTTTTGATAATTTTGTTGTAATTACGTCAGGCCAAACCTTCTCTACATGGCGCGGCTGCCGACCTTCAATAATACGATCAAACAGATGAAGCGCATGTTCAGGCGTAAAATCGCCCGAAGCCACGGCAGGCCAACTATTCACGGATGTTCGGTCAGTAAATCTATTTCGGTGAAAAAGCATAGGAACATGAGTGAAGCCTAATGCGGCAAGTGCAGCCAAGCGGTGTTGTCCGCCCCATGGGAGAGCCACGTAGCTGTTATCATCTTTCAGCAAGTAACCGAGTAAATGATTTTTTATCGAAGAAACCCGGTAACCGGTTTTATTTATGGAACCAATGATGAGTACGATTCGCCTCATTTCTAAATCGGCTTTTGCTGAAGACAGTGGGCCAAAAAAATTGAAACCATCTTCACCCGTCAGTTGCTTGCCAAACTGGACTGCATCTCTTTGCATAAATTCAAAACGACGTGATTTCACCTGTGGTCCAGGTGTGGCAAGCCAAGGAAAGTCGAGTTCGACAGCCTCCTTCCAATGCAGCTTTGAATCGTGGTCATTTTCGGAAACACCCGCGAATTCTGCTGCGGTCCGAGGTTGGACGTGTTCAAAATAATATTTAAGGGAAGATTGATTGTATTCATGGATATTTCGTTCAAGATATTCCTTCATGGCCAGGACATAAGGGTGATAAGCTGTTGCCGAAGGTGGAAATCCCATTGGTCCTAGTGTCCGGCAATTTTCCAAAGGCACGTTGAGTAGCACAAGTTGCCTGGGATCCGACCGCGAGAGCGCATCGAATGGATCAGAAAGAACGTTGCGGAAGTCTACGGGGTCTGGGACGTGCCGCTTCTGGTCGACTCTCTCAGCTACGGCAAGCAAGAACTTTTTCAACCTCTTTCTAACGGAAGGGGGCAGACATCCCGCAAGTGTGAATAGATACCGCATCTTTTATAGACTGAAAGCTGAAAAGGATCGAGTTACACCTGATTGAATCGATCCTCCATTAAGCGCAAAATGTTGTCCACTGGCCCTCTGTTTCAATATGGTTGTGTCGACTACACTCACGATTTTGCTCTGCTGTCGCACAACCTCGCCTCACCCGGCGGGAGGTGGTGTCAAGCGGCGAATGACTTCGCTGACTGCCGCCGGATCAACGCGCAGGTCTTTTTCCAGCGGATGGAGATCCCCGACAGATTCGGCCCGAATCAGCCAATAATCGTGGCCCATGGCTGAAGCCAAGGCATAGAAGTTGGGGTTGGGAAAGCTCAAGTCGGCGATCTCGATAATTTGCGCACCTTCCGGACAGAAGATCATGTTGGTCAGCCCGGCTCCGTGGGGGGCAGCCAGTATCGCGGTTTCGCGCATCAAATTAACCTGATCGGAAAACGGCAACTCCTCCATGCATACCCGTTGAAACCCCTGCCGCTCGAGCAGCGGCCACACCTGGTCCTCGTTGATCAGCCGCCGCCGCTTCGCTTTGGTACGGCTGATGAACACCTTCCTGTCCGGGGGAGCCGCATCGACTATTCCCAGAGCCTCGGGAATCAGCCGTAAAAGTTCAGGCCGGAAACGATCGGTTCCAATGATGGTAAGATTTTCCACGAAAAGTGGACGACTTGGGTCATAGGTATGAAAATCTTCAGGATTCATGCCCAGCAAGCGCAGAGAACCATCCATGGCCCTGGTCCGTTCAGGTGGCAGAAGGACTCCATCCAGCAAATTCCGCTTCTGGAGCAGAAGCAACTTTGGAAGATGGGCCGTGAGCCAATGTGAGTAATTGTGATAGACCCGTTCGGCGAACCATGTCGCGTTTTTCAATCTGACCGGTGGCTGCGACTGGCGTAACGTGAGCGCATGCAAAGGCCGGAATCGGAACTCGCGCATTTCCAGTGCGCGAGAGTCGCGGTTGAGAATGGCGGGAAAAAAATCATTGTCCTTGGACGGATCTCTGTACCAGGTAATGAGGCAATCCGGTAATGTCGCGATGAACGTCTCATCGCTGATTCGGCGCGGCACATCCCGAAACGAATAGCCCCACCAGCCTCTGTCGTCAGGAAGCTCTTCCCCTGAATGCACATTGCAAGGGAGCGGATTTCGGGCTTCGGTCACGGGGTGCACGATTTCATATCGAAGTCTTTTGTCGTTGGGACTTCGACGACGAAAATATTCCTGCACGGTTTCATGTTCCACACGTCGATAGCCGAACCAGCTTGAAGGGACCCCGCGAGCAACGCTTGCAGCGGCGATCGTGCCCATTATCCCGCGGAGGTAAAGATTTGTTCGGGTGAGAAAAGTCGAATGGTGCATTGTTGGTCAAATAGTAGTTAAGATTTGATGTATGGGCCTTTGGTGGAATTGTCGCCTGAACAGGTCGAGCATCTACTCAAGAACCCGCATTCGCTTGATGACCGGCGGCTTACCTTTATCGCGCGGGTTGTTCTCTCTTCCGATATCGGGAGAATCACCCGGTATGGAGTCATACATGTGAGGGACGCGAGCCCGGGCAGGACCGACACCGGATAGCGTCGATTGACTCATTATCCAGGGAGCGTCCTGGCTGATGCCGTAGTACTGACCAAAGTGCTTCCATTGCCAGATCAGCCCGCCCTTGTTTGAGGAAGGGCTGTTGTTCGCGGTGTTGATGACGACCTTGTAAGCGTCAGACAAGCGCATGCCGTTAAGCTCCACATCGCCATGCGTCTTGAGAGTAAAGGCGATCAGGCGCGCGAATTCCGGCAGTTCCCAATGATTTCCCGGAGAAGAGGGTGGATTGACCATGGAATAGGGCTGTCCGTGTGTGACATAACCCCATGTCGAATTACCGGATTGATACCGGGTATGGCCGGGAGGGAGTTCATGGATGTTTTCCATGACGATCCGCGTGATTTCATATACCAAACCGGGAATTCTCTCGTCCGCCTCGATGTTCAGGTAGTAGTCGATCAGGAAATTAGCCGGAAATATGCTTTGAAACACGGGAATCGGTCTTTCTCGATTAAAACCGTTGCTTCGAATCCCCACGAACTTGTTCCTGTAATCACCCATAGCGGCTCCACTGACGTCAGCATTCAGACCACCGGTTAAGGGTCCTGTAGAAAAATTACCATTGGTAATGCTGCTTCTTCGAATCTGCATGTAACCGCTGTAGGGAAAAGGTCCCAAATCCTCCCAATCAGATTTGTTCGAACTCCATTTGAATAGATTACCGTCCGACGTTCTGTGCCACATGTGGTTGTGGATGGGCGAAGATGGTTCCTGATCGCTTTGCGTCAGGCTCCGGTCGAGCCTGGTAGTGGCATTCATGTTGAAGTACAGGGCAAGGCATTGCGCCTGGACATCTCCCTGGCTTACGACAAATCCATCAAGATAGTGGTCCGGAATGTTACCATCCCAGTTGTTGAACGGAACCCAGACAATATCCCATTGATGCTTGACCAGAGAATTGAGCGCCCATCCAATATGATCCACGTAATTCACCTTTGCCCCGGACCAGAAAGTATGTACAGGGATTGTAGCATCAACCATCAAAGCGGAAAACAATGGTGCAAACCTATTATAGTTGAAGCGTGGGTAGTCCCAGTGACCAGTAAGCAATCTCTGGTCGGAGGATTGTTGGTCGACAATTTGCGAGCCTTGAAAAAGAGTCCTCTGGGCGAAAGCAGCCACCGCTCCCCAAAAATCCCTATAGCCCGTGAGAAGATAAGCTATAGCATAGCTTTGCGTTCTCGGGCCCTGCGGTTCGGTTCCGCTCACCCAGCAACCATTGTTTGTGTGGTTGGGCCACTCCACATTGTCCGGATTCGTCACTGCGGCATCCTTACAGCCGCTGTTTTTTTGGGGAAAATTGTACCCAGCCCAGTAGTTCGTAATGTGGAAGAGCATTTCATTATAATACTTGATGTCCCCGGTTCTTGCCCATAATGCGGCCATTGCCTTCGGGTTCTCGTAAACGGAACGGCCTCTGTTCTGGTTTTGGACCAGGGCATTGAATCGATCCGCGGCAAGTGCGGTAAACTGTTTCTCCTCCTCCGGCGTGCCCTGGCCAGCGGGAAGTAGGTACTGGAAAACGATGCGGGTGGACGAGATATAGCTGGGGTCCGTGGGCAGGATGACGTTGTTGTTCATCACGGTTTCTAGAGTCGGCCGGCGATATGGGGGATCGGGAAATAGGCGAGGCGTGCCGTCGATTACTATTCTTGCCGGTATGGATTCATCCTTACGCATGGAGTACTGAAACTGGATCAGCGCCGACCGAAGGGTCCCGTCATGATGGCGTCCCCTCAGGGCCGTTACATTCGCAGGCACTTCATTCCCGGCAACAATGACCTTTAACTTGCCTTCGCGGATCATGTCTTCCGTAACAAGCCCCTGCGGAAAAGGAAAACCGCTGCTGATCTGGCACATACCGGAGCCGTCCTGGTGGCGAATCACTTGGGCGTCAATGAGGACGGATGAGAAGCCTGATGAAGGAAAATACAAGAATATCAAAAAGAAAAAAATTATTCTGGCCAACATTAAAAAACTCCTGATTCAAAAAATGAAAAAATACTACAAAATGCAACTTAAGCGGAGCCAATGACCTACTCGGTATTGATAAAGAAACATCACGGGAATGTTTCGCCATATCTTTGATGCCATGCTATGCTTAAACGGAGGATTTTTTACATTGTGTGGAGACAGAGCTGCCTGCAGATCGCGTTTCAAGATGTAATCAAGGATATGTATTCATCACTCTTCAACTCCATTTGATGCTTTTGAAAATGATCTCCGGCCGTATGGCCGCACTAAATTTCATGACAAGGTGCATCATTTGAGCCAAAACATCATCGGTCAGGTAATTCGGTTGCAAGCCAAGATCCAGCAGGCCTGTATGGACCGGGTTATAGTAGTGTTCTTCCGCTTCTTTACGAGGATTGGGCAAGGACCGAACACTGACATGAAGGCCGAGTTCCTTGCCGACGCGAACAATTTTATCCGCCAGATCATTGACGGAAAAAGTTTCCGTGAACTGGTTGAAGATCCGCAGTTCTCCTTTCCGCGCAGGCTGTTCCAACGACAAGCGGACACATTGAAGGGTGTCCTTGATGTTCAGGTAACCCCGGGTCTGCCCTCCCTGTCCGTACACGGTCAGGGGGTATCCCACCACGGCCTGTACGACAAAGCGGTTCAGCACTGTTCCGAACATTTCGTCATAGTTGAAAAAAGGCAGCAGTTCCGGATTGTTCTCGCTCTCGTCGGTCATGAATCCGTAAACCGGACCCTGCATTAGGTCCGTGGCTCGCAAGCCCCAGGTCCGCACGTAGAACCACAACAGGTCGGTATCCATGACCTTTGTCGTATGGTAGAGGCTGGAGGCTTGACGAGGATAAAGAAACCTGTCCTTGCGTCCCTTGTGATCGATTTCCAGCCAGCCTTCCTCGATATCAATGTTGGGCGTGCCATATTCTCCCATGGTTCCGATCTTGACGATTTGTGCGTCGGGACAAAACTCCCTCACGGCAAAGATGACGTTGGCGGTAACCCCGATGTTGTTGGACAAAGTAAGGTCCGCGGCGCGGCGATTGAGCATGGAATAGGGTGCCGAAGGCTGCTCCGCATAATGGAGAACGGCATCCGGCTTGACGTTCCGAAAAACTTCGCTGACGAAATCCCAGTGCCGAAGATCTCCAACATGGACCGCGATTCGTTTGCCGCCGTCCTTTTCCCAGATCGCGGCGCGCCGATGCATGTCCGGAACCGGAAACAGCGGCTCAACACCTTGCTCAAGACACATCCTGCGCCGAAGATAGTTGTCCACTATCGTCACTTCATGGCCATGAGCCGAGAGGTGCATGGCTGTGGGCCAACCCAGATACCCGTCTCCGCCGAGAATGAGAATTCGCATGCTTAGAGCCCCTCTTGCTCGTCGGAGGGGGGCCGTCCGTTTTTTCCTTCCGTCTTTTCATCCCCTTGAAGGAGGTTGTTTTGGCGCAGAAACATCGCGATCCGCTCCTGGGATAAAGCCTGTTCATTCCCCGAGTGATAAGGATTGGTCACCTCTTTGGAAACGAGATCGTCATATTTGTACTCAATGTTTCGGTAGAGGTTCGCGAATGCGGGCAACACAACGAAATATCGTTCCAGCTCCCATGCTCTTCTGGTTTCCTCCATGCTCATCAATTCCTCGTACATTTTTTCGCCAGGTTTTGTGCCGATAGTCTTGATTTCGATGTCTTGCGGATCAAGACCACAATCCGGAGCGATTTCCCGAATCATGACCACGGCTAGATCCTGGATGCGGATGACCGGCATTTTGGTAATCAAGACCTCTCCGCCATTGGCGTACATCGCCGAATCGATGACCAGCCTGGCCGCTTCCTGAATGCTCATGATGAACCGGGTCATGTTTGGATCGGTCAACGTGACCGGACCTCCCTGGCGAATCTGCTTGACAAAGAGCGGGATCACCGATCCCCTGGAGCCGAGAACATTGCCGAAGCGGGTAGAGGTATAGATGGTTCCTCCATCACGGGCGCTGGAATGGGCGGAGGTCATGAGACGTTCGCCCATCAGTTTGGAGGTGCCCATGACATTGGTCGGGTTCACGGCCTTGTCCGAACTGGTGAAGATGACGCGTTCCACATGATTTTCCCCAGCGGCCACGATGATGTTCTGCATGCCGAGGATATTGGTCTGGACGGCATCAAAGGGCGAGCGCTCGCACAGTTCGACATGCTTGAACGCGGCGGCATGAAATACCATGTTGATGCCGCGCATCTTTCGGAGCAGCTTGTCCCTGTCCCGCACGTCCCCCAAGCTGAAATATGCCTGGGACCGACCATGGAGTTGCTCCATGAAAAATAGCTCGGACTCGTTGTTATCCAGGCCAAGCAGTTCGCCGACCCGGTATTTTTCCAAAAGCAACCGAACCAGCTCCGACCCGACAGTGCCGCAACATCCCGTCACCAAAACCCGCTTGTCACTGAAAAATGATTTCACTTCGCTTCCTCTCGATTGATCCGTTTCTGTTTCCAACTGCTCAGCAGTTACGATTTTTCATGATGCCGCCGAAACCACTGAAATGTTTCGCGGTCTCGCCAGACCAACCGTTTTCCTCTTATGAATAGCTACATCATTCGTAACTACTCAGCAGAGTCAGAAAAAAGATCTGGATACCGGCTTTCGCCGGCATGACTAACATGGAAACGGCTTGCTCCGATTCGTCATTCCGGCGAAAGCCGGTATCCATTGCTGGGGAATGATCATGCACCGTATGTGCTGAATAGTTATCATCATTCCTGACTTTTTTTTATTCCTGCACTTGGAACTACGGAATGGATTGCCGGATCCGGATCAGGATTGATTTCAACACTCAGATTGGAGGTTTGATCAACAACCTCCATTTCGCCTTTCATGACTTGTTCGAGAAAGGCGTTGTACAACCGGCCATACCGTTGGGGAGAAAATATAGTTCTGGCTCGCTCATGACCCGCCTCGCCCATTCTCATCGCAAGAGAAGGATCATCAAGCAGGATTCGCATTTTCTGCGCCAGATCGGAAGGGTTTTCACTTTCGAAAAGCAATCCAGTCTCATTTTCCGCGATAACTTCTGGTATGCCGCCCACTCGGGAGCCGATCACGGGCTTGCCGCAGGCCATGGCTTCGATCAAAACCCTGCCCATGGATTCGGTGCGGGATGGTAAGACTAGAAAACGGCAGTTTTCGAACTCCGAGACTATCTTTTCAAAGAACATGCCGTTACGAAAAGATATCTTGTCATTCCCAGTGGCTAGACGTTCATAACGGTCTCTATCCTCGCAATGACCGATTATTTTCAAGGTCACGTCAGGATAGTCCGAAAAGATCAGATTGAAGGCCTGCAACAGCACGTCCACCCCCTTGACGTCATAGGGATGGCCGACGCACAGGATCGATCCATTTTGCGTATAGCCTGTCTTGCGAAATGCCTCTGTGGCAATGAAGGAAAAATAGGTCGCAACGGGTATTTTTTTTTCATGAAAGTCGAAGGTATTCGCATACTTGTCTGTCAAATGTTTGTTGATGCATTTGACGCCGTCGGCAAAACGGAACGTCAAACGCATGCAGGCCATCTTGATCCAGTTGATGATCCGCCTCTTGGTTCCGGGCATTCGACCCGTATCGTTCCAGAAATGATCCGTATTCACCTCAACCACCAGCCTGGCCCCGGTGAACAACTTGATCAATACTCCGGTCAACCCACAGATCAGCGGATCGTAACTGACAATCGCATCAAAGGGGCCTTTCTGCTTCGCTTTCCTTAGACAGAACAGGACATATCCAATCTGACGCAGAAGGATGTTCTTTTTCCACTTGACGGAAATAAATTGAAATTCTCCGGCATCCGCAATCGCGCCGGTACCCAGATGGAGAATGATTCCTTCATAGTATTTTGAAAGCTCGACAAATTTGTCCTGGAAACCAGGATCAGCCGGTTTCCAGATCAGGTAATTGAGAAAAAGAATTCTTTTTTTCATGTTGTGGCAAAAGGGCGTTAAAGGGATGGTTAAAGGGCTTGTCCAGCATTTACGCAAAGCAGGAATGGGCTTATCGTTGCTGTATCTGATACAGGGTTAAGATATTTTACTTTTCAACATGTGATGTGAAACCATCCGGGACATTTCAAGCCCCTGAGACCTTCCTGGTGAAAGCGATGAATTCCTTCCTCGGAAGAGCAAAAAATCGTTCAACATACTTAGTATCTATTCCACCAAATTGGTGCGAATGGTACATAGCAAGACCTTTGAAGCAATGTGCATAATCATTATTTCGCACTTGGCTTTGGAAACAATTTATTAATTCACACTTTTTATCGACAAAATCATCAATGAAAACAGCTATGTTCGGAATACATAGCCCCCATACCTCATAAGAATATATGTTGAGATTAAAATCTATTCTCTCCAGTGCCAGAGCAAGGGCTACCGATACATTTTCATGCTCGTAATTATGATCCAGGATAAATGGTGAGAAAATCACATCCGGTTTGTAGTCCTTGACGATTCGTTCCAAATCTGCGGCCAGTTGATCAACACTGTCATCTCCAATTCTTGCGTAACGTAGAAACAGCGGTGAGTTGATTCCCAGTCGCTTGGAGCACTCCTTTGATTCCCGTTCCCGAATCGCAATCAGATTATCTCTGCTCAAACCCAGTGCTGCCTCTGCCCCGGACCCGTCCTGCACAATGATGATCCTTGCGTCTCCTTGCTTGCTCAAATGGCTCAAGATACTCCCACCGCAGCCAATAGCCTCGTCATCGGAATGTGGCGCCACGACTAGGCATCTTTTTCCAAAAGGCGGCCGGACCTGAACCGGCTTGATGTAGCGTCCCAGGATATTTGTGGAATGAAATACGGCCTGCGTTTTTTTGTCGAGTTCAAACAAACTGCTTGTCAGGAAAAATTTGAAATTCCTCCTAGCCCACACCCAAGGTAATATCGTTCGATAAGCTCTGCGCATATAGTTTCTTAGCATAAATCCGCCGTGGTCTTCGGTATTTCTGCTTCTTTAGTCACCGGTCGATCCAAGATCCAAGTTTAGCCCTGACGATCTTGGGCGCTTGCAAGGACGTTTTCGTAAATTTTCGTCATTTGCTCTGCCCGAACCTGCGGAGAAAACTCTTTTAAAATTCTGTTTCGCCCATGAACCCCATGAGCGGCCATCATCGGTGGATCGGCAAGATAGGCCAGAATAGCCCTGGACATGGCATGTGCATCGCAAGGCGGAACAAGGCTGCCAGTCACTCCGTGTTCCACAACTTCCGGAATGCCGCCAACGTTCGTCGCCACCACCGAACGGCCAAAAAGCATGGCCTCCATTGCTGCATTCGGCAAACCCTCGCTCAACGAAGGCAGGACGACCAGGTCCAGGAGAGGATACCAGCGTGACATGTCGCTTTGAAATCCAACAAAATGGACATTCTCGTTTAATCCTGTTTCAGCGCATATCTGTTTCAGTCGGTCTTGTTCCTGACCTGACCCGATGATCAGCAGCTTGGCATCCGGATTGGTTTGCAATACCTGGCGAAATGCCTCCATGAACCAGGCATGCCCTTTTTCCGGACTCATTCTGCCCACAATGCCCAACAGAGGATTGCCATTGCCGCAACCGAGATCCTTGCGCAGTCGTTCCACTTCAAAATCCTGGATGTTTGTCTGAAAAGATTGCGGATCAATGGCGTTGCGCAGAGAGCTGACTTGTGATGCTCTTAAACCATAGCTCAGCATGTCTTGACGCATTTTTTCGGAAACTGTGACCACGGCATCGGCTTTACGTACAACCATTCTTTCCAGCCGAAAATAAAAGCGGACCTTGAAATTTTCCGCGGTGTTTCCATGTAGAAAAGCAATCCAGGGCAGACCGAGTTCGCGTTGCAGGAAAAAACAGAGCACGGAAGGCTTGTACCCGTGGCTTTGCAAAAGTTCGATTTTTTGGGCGGCGATCAGGGATTTTGCTTTTCTGAGCAAGGAAAAATCCAGACAGCCGTCTTGCTCAATGATCTGCGGATCAAACCCGCGGGTTCTCAATGTATCGAACAGTTCCTGTCGCGGTTGGGTGGACGGCCAAGTGAACCCAAGATTATATTGATATGGAAACCTGTTTTGAACGTGTTCCACGAGCTGCAGGAGCTGGCGCAACGGTCCGCTTAGGTGGTCCGTGGACATTAAGCTCAGAATACGTTTCATGGCGCTTCGGGAAGGGACCGCAGATCACGGTGCAATCGCTCAGTGATCGAGGACCAGTCATAGTTCCGGCGGACAAAGGTGGCGGCTGACTTCCCAAGGGAGCGGCAGAGATCGTCATCATCAAGCAGCCGGCATGTCTTCCGCGCAAAATCATCGTCATCTTTTGCAAGCAAGAGATGTTCGCCGTCTCTGACCGCGATGCCCTCCGCGCCGAGGGGGGTCGCGACAATCGCTTTGGCGCAAGCCATAGCCTCAAGAATCTTCAACCTGGTGCCGCCGCCCACCAGCAGGGGGACCACCACCACGCGAGCTTCGGCTAGGTAGGAGCGCACGTCCGGAACTTTGCCTGTGACAGTAATCCGCTGATCGGCCAACCGCTGAATGGACTCCGGCGGATTCTTGCCCACAATGGTGAATCGCGTCTGCGGTTTTTTCTTCCAGACAAAGGGTAAAATGTCGTTGACGAAATGAAGGATACCGAAGATATTGGCATGATAGTCCATGCTGCCGACAAAAACCAAATCTTGAGCAGAGGGATTCCACGGCTGAGGATGAAAATAATCGCAATCCACGCCGTTGGGGATGACCTTCACCGGTGTCCGCAGCCCATAGCCTTCGAGCATGCGCCCATCTTCCACCGAACATACCAGGATGCGGCGAAATAAGTCTGCGATTTGCCCTTCGTATCTCCGCAGCTTTGTTGCGGTGATCCGCGCGTATAGGGCTTTCAGCCGGCTCTGTTCTCCGTCGGCGAAGCGCTCGAGAAGGCTGGATTCCACATTATGCATGTCCAGTATGCGTCCACCGCGGCTTCTTGCCTTGGCAGCGTACTGGGCCATGACCACATCTTCGATCTGAATGCAGTCATAATTCGTGGAGGCGGTCGTCTTTTGCACCGCCTTGACCATGGCCGGAACATGATAGTTGTAAACATGAAACGGCAAAGGCATGACCAGACCCAACAGCAGGTCTTTCGGAGAGTAGGCCTTGGTACGGACGATCAGGAGCACACGGTTGCACAGTTCTTGCAAATTGGGGAAGTCGGATGCATTCTGTTCTGGTCTACAAAAACTGAGCAGGTCGACCTGCCAACCTTCCAAAACATAGCCCTTGATCAGATGGAAGGTGCGAATTTTCCATCCGTCGTCCAAGGGGGCCGGAACACGAGCCGTAAGAAACAGGACTCGCTTCATGACGCGCACACCTTTGTTCGGCCATTGAACGGTCCGAAGCTGCGAACCCTTTTATCCTTACGAAAGCCCGAGCGTTGCACGGCCTTGATGGAGGCAATGTTTGCATCATGAACAACGCAAAAAAAACGCCGCACGCCTTCAGCGCCTAATTCCCGCACGGTATGTGATACAACAAGGGAGCAAAGCCGCCTACCGCGGAAATCGGGCAGGGTAAGCATGTAGTTCACTTCCGCGCAACCTGGCCCCAGTTCAAGGAATCGACTTGATTTTCCGGCTTGAAAGATCCAGTGTAGATATGCAGGGGCGTCGTTCCAGAATCCCAGAAAAAAATCCTCTACATTATGATTGAGATCGCAGTAGAATTCCTGTGGCAGGGAGTAATGGCGACGCACGGCAGCAAGCTGTGCGAGATCACCGCGCACGATACGAAGCTGAGGCGGCATGACCTGCTTCGGCGTTTCTTCTGGGCCGCACGTGAAGACGATAAACGTATTGATCCGTAACAGGCTATAATAGCAGAATTTGTAGACACCCACCAAGCCTCGTCCGTAACGAGCTTGAACGCTTTGCCGGAAATGACGCATCATGGCGCCGGCCTCTCCCATGAATCTCATCCCCGAGCTCCGGCGATCTGGAGCCCAGGCGCCAGTTCCAAAGGACATTCCTGAACTTGTTCCTGAAGTTCGGCGAGCATCTCCAGCTTCTTGAGTATGCAGCACATGGCGATCATAAAGTAAAACATGGCAAAGTAGGCCGCAGAAAGGAATATTGCGGTGGTGACAAAGCCTAACAGACTGATTTGCAGGGCTGTGGTCATCCACAAGTGGTCCTTGAATTCATCCTCCCTCAGGGCGAACCTTGCGCGCATTCGGCGCATCGTCCGAAGGCTCGTCAAAATAAGCAAAATGAACAGGGTGAAACCGCCTATGCCCAATTCTGCCCCAATCTGGACAAATGCATTATGGGCGGTGAGCCACCTTCCTCCTTCTTCGCCGTAGGAGAGCCCGAGGCCTGTCGTGAATGCCGCGGCGCCGACGCCGGTAATGGGATTTTCCAACATCAGTCGCAATCCTCGCAACCATAAGGCCTTACGACCGTATTCCGCGGTGATGTTGTAGTCTTCTTCATAGGTCAATAGCGTACTCATTCGGTCCCGGTAGTGATCCGGGGAGATTTGCACAAAAACGACGAAGAGCAGGCCCAGCAAGGCAAGCTTTTTAAACCACGACGTGTACCTGTCCATCAGGAAAATGCATGCCGCGACGACCAGCAGTCCGATAAAGCCGCCCCGTGAGCCTGTCAGGATCAAGGCGTAAAGCAGCATGCAGATTCCACCTAAAAGGCCGAGTTTGACCAACCCCTTCCGGCTTTGCATAAAAAAATAGAGGATTGGCAAAGTGATTACGAACAGCATGGCGATGTCATTGGGATCGTAGGTCGCGCTCGCGGCCGCCCGACCAGTGCCGGATGCGGTAATTGTAAAAAAGACAAGGAGAAAAACACCGATAATGAACGCCCAAAGAAGTTTGCGCAGGTCAGAAAAGTTGTTCACGGCGTAAATCAACAGCAAAAAAAAGAGGATGGTGCGCGGAAATCCCATAACCGCATGGTTAAAGCTCTGGCCCGTGTAGACACTGAAGGGCACGGACAAGAGAGCGAGGGCGAAAATCCCGAGAACCATCTTGACCTGGGGTATCCGAAATGGGGGAACGTATTGTTCAGGTCTGGGAGATATCATGAACAAAGCCAGCGCCAGGAGAATGGAGATTTTTCCAAACTGCAGTGGAATGAGGATTGGAAAAAGCTCCTGGATCCTTGCCACATAGACCAGAACAAGCAGCATCATGCCAAAGATCAGAGGATTCTTTTGCGTTGACTCGCTCATTAATTCCGGGCTCCGAATAAGGGTTCTAGTTTTTGGGCAGCCGATTTCCAGGTATACTGGTGCGCAACCATCTCCCGCGCGGCATGACCAAGTTCACGGCACCGTTGCGGGTCTTCCAGGAGACGGAGAATATTATGGGCAAATTCTACTCCGGTGTTCGCGCGGACATAATGAACGCCTGCTTCGGCCTGAACGGCTTCCATGCCCAGATCAGTGGAAATGACGGCGCGCTCCATGGAAAAGGCTTCCAGAACCTTGTTCTTCAGCCCGCTGCCGATGCGCATGGGATTGACCATCACGGGAATGCGGGACGCAAGACCCTGCAAGTCTTCGACAAAACCATGCAATTCAAGGCCGTCCCCGTTCCTCCTCGTAGCATCCTGCAACCACTGCGGAGGATTTTTGCCGGCCACATGCCAGCGGACATTCTTCATGCGCAGCAAGGGCCAGACCTCATTCAAAAAAAAGCGCATCGCGGTGGTATTTGGCGGAAAATCCAGCGCACCCCAGAATATTACCGCCCGCTCCATCTCCCGCTGCGGGGGGATTGACGGAAGCTCGACGCCGTTGGGAACGAGGTGGAGCTTGCCGTGCTGCCGATTCAGGTCTTTGAGCCGAGTCAGGTCAACCGGAGAAACGGTTGTCACGGCATCGAACTTTTCCGTTACGTTCCGTTCATCATATCTGGCGCGGGCCAGATAGAGTCGGTTACGGATCCATTCACCGGGGCCGATTGACGAAAGATGCGCATACTCCCGCTCCAGGGTCAGGGTGCGACTGTCGCAAATATCCAGCACAACGGGAATGCGATCCAGATGCATTTCTGGGATGAACTGGGCCATCTTCGTACTGGCGATGAACAGGGCGTCCACCTTTCCCTCATGGATCACTGCGGCCAGAGTCTCGCGGACATGATCATGGGAATCCGGATTATAGCGCTTAACCAAGTGCCCCTCCAACGGATGCAGAAAACGTTTCCAAGAAGCCTTACCGGTTATATCCGGGAGAGGAATGCATTTCTTGAAAACCTTCGTGTCCATCGGCTGGCAATGTTTCATTTCCGTATCGTTTTCCGGGAAAAAGGCTGTCAGCAGCACATGTCTTTCAGCCAGAAACCGGCAAAGGTTGAATACCCGCAACGTATTTCCGCATCGCACCGGAAAGGGCAATCGATGATTCAGAACCAGGATTGTGGCCATTAACCGTTGCCCACAATATTGGAGATCATAGGGCAGAGAACGGCTGATAACACTCCGGAAACCCTGTTCCTGGAAGGAAGGATTACCACGGCAAGAAGGTCTGGCTGTACTTGGATGGTCATCATGACGAGACTCCATAAGGTGTGCTTGTTTGCTGTATCACAATTTTTCAAGCAACTTGCGCACTCTCCCCATTGCCTTCCTGAACAATGCGCCGTGCGATTTGCTGAAAATGCGCATTGCCGGCGATCAGTTCGGGATAGGACCCGGAAGCCACCAGACGGCCCTTGTCCAGCATGAAAATGGTGTCGCAATTTTGGACCGTGCTCAACCTGTGCGCGATCATCAGGATGGTCTTCTTGCGGGCTAGCCTCTGAATGTCCTGCATGACCTGTTCCTCAGTGACATTGTCCAGCGCACTGGTGGCCTCATCCAGAATCAGCACCTGAGGATCATGGTACAAGGCTCTGGCGATACCGATACGCTGCCGCTGACCACCGCTGAGTCGCACGCCGCGTTCACCGACAATGGTCTGGTAGCCTTGGGACAGTTCATCAACAAATTCGTTCAAATTGGCGATCCGCGCTGCACGCTCCACGGCATCCAGATCCACTTCGGCTTCAGGGACTCCGAAAGCAATATTATGGGCCACCGTATCATCGGTAAGGTAGATGAACTGCGGCACATAGCCGATATTACGTTGCCAGCGAACCATCAGGTCGCCATCCAGGGGCGTGCCGTCCACGATCAGCCGCCCGCGTTTTGGAGAAAGCAGGCCGAGAATCACATCCACGGTGGTGGTTTTGCCGGAGCCTGTGGCGCCGACAAATCCGACAGTAGTGTTCGCCTCAATGCGTAGGCTTAGTTCGTGCAGAACGGGATCTGGCGATTGTGGATAGTTGTAGGTTATCCGGTCCAGAACTAGGTCGTTTGTGATGGGAAGCCGTTCCATGGTCCCGGTCAGCGGAGCATCAAAATTGTCCGCCTTTTCGTGCATGTCTTCAAGCAGGGCGTCCAGTGCCGCGGAATTGAACCGCATCGTGCTGATGTTCATGAACAACGTCTGCACGGCGGGCATGAGCCGATAGCCTGCGAAAGCATACAGGGCGAGCAGAGGGATGATTTCTTCGGCTTGGCTTGTCGATGACAGAAAGTAGATCACAATGAGGATTATGCCGCCGAACCCTATGGTTTCCAAAGCAAATTTGGGGGCTTGCGTGATCAGTGCGAGCCTGCTCTCAGTATGCGCCAAATCCCGATTATGCATGGCGAACGTATCAAGAAAGTTCTTTTCCCGACCAAGTATTTTCAGATCCTTGATCCCACAAAGAGCTTCCGAAGAGGCCTGGAAACGGCCTTTGTTGGCCATGACACGTTTTCGACCCAGCTTTTCCAGTCCCCGACGTACTGAAATGAAAATCAAGGCGTAGCTCCCGCCGAGAACCACAACCACAAGCATGGCCAGGAAGGGATCCACCGCCACCAGCAGGGCGCAAATGAGCAACGTGATTGCTCCTCTGGCAATGATCGTCAAGATGGGCTGCAGCACGCTGCCGATGACCCGGGCGACTTCCTCGAGAATATTCTTGCCCATGTTCGAGGTGTTACGCGTCAAGAAAAACTGATAGGGCTGTACCATGTAGAACTGAAGCAGCTTACGGGATAGATTTGCTTTGCAGAAATGCACGAAGCGGGTGTTGAACCACAGTGATGCCAGACGCAGTGCATTGGAAAAGATAATCAGTACCAGTACGATAAATCCGAGAAAAATCAGGAATTGATCCGGTCTGGTGAACTGCATGCGCTCATAGATGAACTGCAGATATGGATTGGTTTCCACAACCTGCGGATTCGTAACCACGGCCATGAAGGGCATTATGGAAGCGATACTCAGCATGTCGATCAAGGCCGTGGACAACATTGTCGCAAACAGCAGACAGACCTTGAATCGTTCACGTCTGGTGAGCAGAGAGAGAATTTTTCGAAATTTACGCATAGTTCCGGTGAGGGTTGGAAGTCGTATTGCAAGTGGAAGAACAAATCTCAAATGGACCGCTTCGTGACAAACCCGATCCAGGCTCGGCGCTCAACTCTTCCGCGGGTCCCATGTTGTGTAGACCTGCCCGGTAACCAGCCTGAACAGTCCAAGCACGGCAGCGGCATGAAGCAAGATGAACATGGCTGGAACGTGCAGCAGCCCATGGGGTTGCTTCCAACCAAGCACTACCACCAGATAGAAAACGACCTGGAGCGCGAAGGTAATTTGGTATGCAAGGCCTTTATCCATTAAAAAAAGGTTGCAGAGCATCAATATGGCCATCAGGGGCAGGGTCATCCAACGCAGGATCTTATGGGAAACAACAGCCCAGAGATGCCCCAGGCGACCGCTCCGAACCAAATCTCCGGCCTGGGAGAGCACAATCAGCCAGGACTGAGCCATGATTCGCGTCTGGCGTTGCAGTTCCTTGCCGGCATCGTCGTCCTGGACTTCCCGGCATAGGGCCTCGGAGTCCTGTATCGCCCGAAACCCCTTACAGACTACTTGCAGAGGATGGATGAAATCGTTGATGTATTGTGCCGACAGCGGCTGGTAGAGATTCGCGCGTAGAGCGTAAATGGCGCCGTCCGCCCCGACTATGGATACCGTGCCGCTCTCCTGTTCCTTGATGAAATCTTCGTATCGTCGATATACTCCCCCGGAATGTTCCGCACTGTTCCGAACATCAAGGTAGACGGACCGACCGCTGACAAGCCCGACATTCGGATCCGCGAAATGTCGGGTCAGCTTGCGCAAAGCATCCGGAGCAAAAATGGTATTCGCGTCCGTAAACACCAGGATGTCGCCTTTCGCCTCGGCGGCCGCCCGGTTCAGAGCCAACGTCTTGCCGCCGCGCTTTTTCTGGATGATCAGCCTGATTCGCGGCGATTCGAATGAAGCCGCAATGGCTTCGGTCTCGTCCGCAGATCCATCCGAGACAATAATCAACTCCAAGGCCTCCGGCTCATAATCCAACTCCAGGAAGTTCTGGATTTTCTCCCGAATGACCTGTTCTTCGTTGTAAACGGAAAGAAGCATGCTCACCCTCGGCTGATGACGGTCATCGCGTCTCGTTTCCTTTCCCGTTGTTCGCGCCAGGATCCATATCAGCAGTGGGTAGCCGATGAACGCGTACACGAGGAGCAGCAGGCAAGCCCAGAAAAAGGTTTCAATCATGAGGTTCTCATTGTTTCTGGGTTTTGCGTCACGGGTTCAACGGTTTGAATGTCTGCCAGCAAAGCTCGGGCTTTTTCCACGATGCTCCGAGCCATTCGTTGACTTACAGCCATGTGCGTAGGCAGCGTAATCAGCCGCCTGGCAATCTCCACGGCGCCGGGGGTGGCCGAAACAGACTCCGCGAGCCGGGGTCGCAGTTCCGGAAGGTCGCCCAGGGCCAGAGGATAAAGGCGTCTGGCGCCATAGGCCTGCAGCAGGCGTATCTTGTCCTGGCGCCGGACCAGGATCGGAAACCGGATACAACTCGGCGTCCGGTGCATTGTCCCTGGCCGCGACGTTGACTGAAATCCCTGGGTATAGATCGTTCCGATCTCCGCGCGATGAGTGTTCAGCAATTCGAGATCGGCCAGGGCTGTTGTCCCGATCCGCTGCAAGGCAGGAGCCATGGCCGTGACTGGGAAGGCGGGGTCATAAATTGTGCGTCCCAGGCCCAGGGGCAGTTTTTCCAGCATCCAGTAAAGGCGCGGCCGGGACATGATTCGGATCATTGCCGGAGCAATGGGACTTTTGTTCTTCTCCGGACATGCTCGAACCGTCTCCGATATGCGGCTCAGTGCAATTGGCGCCTCGGCGCGGTTTGCGAAAAGCGCTCCGCCACCACCCAAAGGCAAAGGTTTCCCCCGGCCAAAACTGTAGACGGTGTAATCAGCCCACGCCGACCGCTTGCTCTGACCGGCATCCATGCATTGCGCTGAATCCTCAATCAAGCAAACGCCATGCCGCTTGGCAGCATCCGTCAGCCCCTCCGGATCAAGGGGCATCCCCAGCAAGCTCTGGCCTACCGCGGCCAAGGTTCTATCAGATAATGCTTCTTCGAGGCTTCCCGGATCAGGCTGAAAGGTATGCGGATCCAGATCGTACAGGGCTACGCGCAAGCCGGCCTTGACCGCTGCCGCGGCCACGGAATAGCAGGTATAGCCCGGGAGCAGGACTTCAGATCTTTCCGGCCCGGCGTGGGCGCGCAATTCCTTGAAAAGCAAGTACAGCAGAACCCTGGCGCTGCCTGCGAGGATGCATGGGCGGCCAAGCGTCTCCCGCATTTTTCCGGAAAAATCGGATCGTCCCGGGATGAAGCCCTTGGACAGTGCGATCCAGGACAGGCGTGTTTCGGCGGGAGGAATATTGTGGAAAAACATGATGATCAGCGATCGATATATTTGCGCAGGCATGGACCCAGAACATTCGCCGCGGGCAACGGAAGACATTGCCAGACGGACTCCAACGTGCGCCGGAGTGCTCCGTTCGAACCCTGCTCTGCCCGTGAACTCGTCGTCGCCAACCTGTACCATGACAAGGGAACCGGCGCCGCGCCCCACTGTTTCTTGAAGGCATATGTTCCCTCTTCGGGGGTGGACCTGCCGAAATCGAAGGACGCAAAACCGCTGTCCGCGGCAAACCGCAAAAAGGTCCAGTATAACAGCATGTTCGGGCTGAGCCGATTGAATTCCCGCAGGGCCGAAGCCCAGGGGATGGATACGGTTCGACCATGGCAGAGAACAATTCCGGCGGCAGCTGGAATATTTGCTGAATAGACCACCCCCACCACAGCCTGCCTGCCAAAGGCATCAACAACCGCTTCCAGCCAAGACTTGCCGTGGACAGGGGAACCCAGGTCGCGCATGTTTTTAGTAAATACGTGATAAAAGTCGTTCAGGAGTTCACTGCCGCCCAGGCGACACGTCAGCCCGTTCTTCCCGGCCCGATTGATCTGGCTGCGCAATTTGGACTTGAACCCCGTCCAGAGTTCCTCCGCCGTACCCGGCAGTTCCAGCAGCATTCGGCACTTGTCCGTAACCTGGATGAATCCGCCATGGGACAGGATGGCCCCTGTCGGAGCCGGGCAGCGGATCTCCAGATCCGCGTGGAGATCCGTTGCCAGTTTCTGTGCATTGCTTAACAGAACGTCCGCCACCGTCGGATCATCCGCCAACAGGCCTCCGAAATCGCAAAACGGCAAGGAGACCAATCGTGCTCTGGTCAATGGAGGCTTGAACAGTACCAGGGGCAAAGAGCCGACAACATTAGAACCAGAAAACGCCGCTAGGTAGAGGGTTTCATGGCCATAGCCATTCTGCACCGCCTTTTTCCAGGCTGTTGTCAGGTATGGGCTCCCATGTTCGTGATGGAGTACGTATTCGTCCCAGGCAGGATACCCGGACTCCGTCAGGATCTGACTTGGCACTGCGGATCGCTGCGTCATGACTTCATGAATCCTGTCCATATCCGGAGGGCAGCGGTTCAAAGGAGAAGTCCCTGAGCAGCCGGCAAAAACGGGTTAGCGTCTTGTCCAGATTGTTGTAGTGCCGAAACCTGGACACAGCGCAAGCCTTGTTGAATCGGGGCTGCTCCGGATCGATCTCCCAGGGATGGAGATAGAAGACGAAGGGCCGTCCCTCGATATTATTGATTCGTTTCAAGGCCCACTTGCTGAACCAGTAGGGAAAGAGCCGAAAATAGCCGCCGCCGGAGACGGGGATGTTCTTCCCCATGATCATGACCGTTGAAACGGGAAACTCGACCATACCCTGGGGCAGATTGTACTGGAAACGTGGTGCGTCGGGGATGCCGTAAGTATCGTGATGGATGGGAAAGATGCTTGAATCAGTGGTAAAACCGGAAGCGTGCAGGATGTCCAGGGCCCAAAGAGACTTGCGGGTTATGGAATAGCTGGGAGCGCGGTAGGCAGTGACGGATACCCCGCTGAACTGCTCCAGGAGCGTCTTGCTCCGCTGCGTATCCGTACGAAATTCTTCCGGGGTCAGATCGAAGACGTTGCGATGCCAGTAGCTGTGGCAACCGATGACGTGGCCGTGTGCGGCAATGCGCCGGACCAGATCCGGCTCTTTTTCCGCTATCCAGCCAAGAATGAAAAACGTGGCCTTCACCTGGTATCTGTCCAGGATTTCCAGAACGCGGCAGGTATTGATCGAAACCCGCCGGGTCAGGTGGTCCCATTCTTCGCGTTTAATGATTCGACTAAAGGCGTTGACCTGGAAATAGTCTTCCACGTCAATAGTCAGGTAGTTCCGCATCCATGAGGATGAGCAAGAACGGTGCCGTGGCTAATGTATGCATTGACGCCAAACGCAGTTCGGTCATGGCTGCAAATTACGCGTTATGGAATCAGCCGAACATGGTCCAGATGAATGACTCGTGGTTCCTTCATTTGAATGGCAAAAACGGCCAGCGAAGTCACCTGCGACAAATCCAAGCGCCTTCCGGCCGGGGCGTTTTCAATGTTCTCAAGGGGAATGGACAGGTCGTTCCATCCCTTGGCCAAGCGGAATTCACGGTTATAGCGGTCGTGATATCCTCCCCCACGGCGGAGATGTTCCTTGTCCCGGATGGAAATGGTCATCCGCAACGGTCCCGGGCCCGGATTGTGAATCCTCATGGCCAAAGCAGCATAGCCCTGCCAGTCACCGAAACTCCTGATCATGGTGGTGCCGGAATAATATTGGGTGCCCAGCCGCACGCGCAGTGACGAAGCGCCATGTCCAGCGAAACCGGAATCGATCACCCCTCTGGACCAGCGCCTCGCTTCGAAGGGGGTTTCAAAATCACTGAGCATGGGAAATTGCCGGGCCGCCAGCTTCATGTCCCAAAGATTCGTCATCGGCTTGTAGAACTGGATCAGGCAAATCGCCAGTACCGCGACCTGGGCGGCTCTGAGCAGGTATCGGCCCAGGCGGTATCGTTGGGGCGCCAGGAACAGCAGGGCGAAACACGCTCCGAGAAGATTGACGCCCAGATCCCGCCATGAGGCAGTGCGGTTGAAATACGGCTGGATCAACTCGATTCCGCCGCCCAGAATCGTTGCAACGGCCAGAATCAGTCCTGCCAACTGCGCAAAGGAATAAGTGCTCAATATCCGCAAACGCGACAGAGACCAGGCCAGCAGGGCAAAGAAAGTGAAGTGGACCAGGCTGTTCACCTGCGACAGGGGACTGGACGCGTCATGAACTGAGCTGATGAAAAAGAGCGGCAACCCCGCCGACAAAAGCAGGAGCGTGATGTGGGGGAGACGCATTGATGCTTGAGAGAAGGTTTAAGGTTTTGTGATGTGAGGTTTCAGACAGGCGGATGGATCAATGTCATTCTTGCTGGTGCAAGGGAAGCCAGACCGTGAAGGTAGAGCCTTGCCCTTGGGTGCTTTGCACTTCGACTCTTCCACCATGGGCCGTGATGATCTGCTTGCACTGATACAGTCCAATACCCAGTCCGCCGGGTTTGGTGGTTTTGAAGGGTGTGAACAGGCCGTCACGCAAAAACTCCGTCGAAATGCCGCATCCTTTATCCTGGACACGAATTCCAGCCTCCTCCCCCTGGCGGATGATGTCAACATGTACGGGACCTTTTTTTTCCGTGGCATCCAAGGCATTGAGAAGCAGGTTGAGCATGACCTTGTGCAGTTCCTCCGGATCTGCCTCCACCATCAATGAGTGGCCGGTGATGGATATGGGGGCCGTATTGACCATGGCCGCGGTCTCTTCGGCCACTTTCTTGATATCGACCATCTGGAGGCGCAGGCTGATGGTTCCGGGCAAGGTCTTCAGGCGAGTGATGAGCATTTTCATTCGATTGATCGTGTTGCCAAGGGATTGAAGCATGTCGCTTTGGAATTCCGGATCAGCCATATAGTCCTTGGCATTATCCAACATCAAAGAAAGGGTGTAGACAAGATTTTTCAGATCATGAGCCACGAATGTCGAGACCTTGCCCACGGCTTCCATTTCTCGAGCCTGGGCAAGCTGATCAGCCAGGCGGAAATTCAGCAAGGCCAAAGCAACTTGGCGGGACATGGCCTTGATCAGGTCATAATCCTCAAAACCGTAGGACTCGTTTTTGTCCAGCGGATTACCCATGGCGATAAACCCTTCCAGTTGATCGGCCAGGATAAAAGGAGCGAGCAGAATGATCCCGTGTTCCCTGATGTCCCGTGCCAGACTCGGCGCATGTGTTTCCCAGGATTCCGCGGATAAATTCCTGACCCATGTTGAATTCCGCATCGGCGAAAGCAGTGGATCGTCATGGGCTATGAATTCGTTCCCACGGTCCATGGCCAGAACGAATTGGCGCCTGAAGGCGTTCGACTCGTAATCCCGCAGATACAACGCGGCACATCCCATGCCGAACGTGTCGCAATACTCTCCAAGCACGGCCGTTAATAACTCTTCCCTCGTTTTGGCCCGGGACAAATGGGTGGTGAACTTCTGCCATTCCTCTCGGTAGTCGTATTTGTTTTCATAAAAATGCTTTACGAGAAACACCTGGATCTTGCGCTTGAAGCTGGCGGACATCAAAATCACCAGGAGCATGACGCCGGAAAGCAGCGAGATGATGGCCAGAAGCACCTTGGGGAAATCCTGCCCGAAATATTTCATCCCTTCGCCAAGAAGTCCCAGCCCCAGGAGGTAGAGTCCCACCGTCAGGAGCACCACGGATTTGAGGGCCATCTGTCGGGAAAGGTTGATGTGCACATCACTACTGCGTTGGATCATCGAATAGCCGATCAGGCCTGTTCCCAGAAGCAAGGCTAAGGATCGCACCGGAACCAGTTGCATGTTGATGGTCCGGTACAACAGCCCCTGGCTATAGTAAAAGAGCAGCCCGACCAGGATCACGCCGGCGCCTGTCAGTGCCAGTTTCACTTTCCATCGATCTTCCCGGGCGGAACCGATCAAGGTGGTCTCAAGATTGATCAGCGGCAGAACAAGGATGACGAGTATTCCGACATAGAAGAGAAATGCCGGGCCAGTGAGGAAGAGGATGCGTTCCTCCGCGAAATCCGGCGAGAAATAGAATGTTTCATATGAATTCAGTATGGCTGTGGTCGGAAAAGCCATGGTGAACACCAGGGCGAGGATCTGAAAAGCTGAGATGTTGTTCAGGTTCACCTTTCGGGCGAAGATCAGGCTGAATCCAAGCCAGGACATGGGCAGCAGGGCCTCGGCGAACATGGCCGGGCGCCGCCAGAACGGCATCTCTTCAGGATTGCGCAAGGCAAGCAGGTCGAACAGTTCAAGGCATGCGGTGCAGGTCAGGGCGATAAAAAGCAATATGAGGTCCGGCGACAACCTGCGTCGCGCCAGAAGGTAAAGCGGCAGGCCGATCGCCGCCATGATCGCCGAGATGGAGAGGATGGTCTGCAGCATCTGTGTTCAGTGACAGGCTCAGTGAGTGCGTATCGCCGACATCAAAGATGATGGGGACGATATGGAGTCAAAAAAGCGCATGTGCTTTTTGGTTATTCCAGCGCTGTGACATCAAATGTTGAATTTCGGTAACTATTCAGCACATACGGTGCATGACCAGTCCCCAGCACTGGATTCCGGCTTTCGCCGGAATGACGGATCGGAGCAAGCCGTTTCCATGTTGGTCATACCGGCGAAGGACGGCGCTATTGCTGTGAGGAGTTGCGAATATTTTACGATGGCAGAAATTCACGGATGACTGGATAAAAGTCTCTGGCAAAATCCTGAGTACGCCTCAGACCTTGCTCGAGATCGCCGTCGTAACGGGTGGAGATGCGGATAAAAGCGGTGTCCCGGCGGCCGTGCAACAGAGCCCCGGTTACTTCGCCCAGTTTCAGGGCATATTCGCTGTTCAGGCTCTTGTCTCGAGTCTGAAACCAATACAGAAATACTTCCCTGGTCTCCCCAAACTGATACACAGCCTGGACCATGTTCACCTTTTCAGTGCCAATAGTCATGGTGAGCCTTTCACTGGAAATCATTTGCCACCCTCCACCCGGCAGACAATGCTTGGGGGAGTGGATGACGCCTGTTCCCTTGCCTCCGTCATAAAAACCGATATGCAGATCAACCGGTCTTTCACCGTCCCGGATATATGTTCGATTGAGAATATCCGTGGGTTTCAGAATTTCCATGACAGTATCGCTGAAATCATAATTACTGACCATTTTCCAATCCGCATGGGATTGAGGAAACTGGTAGAACGGCTTGTTGACAGGGGGAGCCGTATCAGCATGGACATGCAGGTAGAGCATGGTCAGCAACAGCAGAGCGTAAAGCAGGATAAAACGTTTTGAGTTCAACATGTAATTTCCTCTCATATTGTCATTGTTCAAGGTAACTACTCACGACACGCTCTTTCTCAGGCAATTGGGGTCGGAACAATTGTGGCATGCTCCAGTGGCTCTGCTTCCGATTTCGATACCAATACCGTATCCGATTCCAATTCCGAGCGCAGCAACAGCATCAATTTGCTGAACTGTTGCAATCCACTCAGCGCTGGCGGTCCCGATGTCCAATGCTCAGAATACCTCCCAGTGCCAGCAGGAGGATCATGGCCACGGCAAAGACGGCGAAGCCTGCAAAGTCGTGGAAAAAACCTTGGGCTACCTGAGCCCCCCAGTATTGTGCCAGGAATCCGGTGACGATGACGCGCATGGCATTGGTCGCCACGGCAATGGGAATGGCCGAAGCAATGATAATCGCTCGTTTGGTGTTGCTCTTCTGGGTCAAGAAAGCAAAGGCTACTGCCAGGGCCAGGAGTGACATTATGGATCGCAACCCGCTGCAGGCGTCCGCGACTTCCAACACGGTGTTGGTGAACATGATGATGTTGCCCTCGTTCCAGACGACCACACCCAGCATTTTCAGTGTGGCTACAGAGATATTCGTTACGAAAAGCTTCAGAGGGAACGCCGCGGCATCATAGACGATGTAGGGGATGGGAATCATCAGAACCAGAAAAAGCAACGGCAACGCCATGATCTTGAAAACCCGTATACCGAACAGGTAAATCGTCATGCCGCAAAGAATCACCACCAGCGACAGGCGCATATTGAACAGTTCCGTACCCAGCCAGCCCAGGACTAGTTGGCATAGTCCAAGAAAAACGACAAACAACCCAACATTTGACGGATCAACAGGTGCAGTTCGAAGTTGATCCCACCGTTGATAGATAAAAAATCCTGAAATCAATGGCACCAAAAAACCATGTGAGTAATTTTCATCATTGGCCCATTGGAAGACCATAAGCGATATGATATCAAAATACATTACTGCCAGAATGGGTATGAGCAGCAGCAAATAGAACCGAAATTTATATAGAGCTTCCGTAAAGGTCATGGACAATCCTTGATGCATGAATTGTTGGAAAATCGGTGCCGGATCATTGGGGCTCAGAACGACTTGCTGAGCATCAGGATCACCCTGTTTTCTCGGAAATTGTCATCGGACAAGGGAATATTGCTTGAAGAGTCGATATAGAAATAGTTCAGGCTTGCGGTAAAATTCCGGCCGAGTGGGCGGATCAAACCCAAACCAAGCCGCCATTCATCGACCTTGTTCTCAATACTCTCTCGGACGGAATCCACGATAATAATACGTTCTTCCTTGCGGCGGTTGTAGGTCACGCCGACTGTGCCAGTCAGCAGTCGGGTCAATTTGTGCTGGAGGGCGAATCCAACACTGTAGCGGGTGTCGTCGGGATCCTTGTAGTCGATGCTTGACGCAAAAAGCCGCATATTCCCGCGGGGATAGGGACGAGCAAGAGATGCGGTATGGTTTATCTGGCGTCGTGATGTGTCGCGCAAGGGATCTTCCAAATATGCAACGCCTGACGTAAGGGTCGCGATCATGGTGGGAAAGGCATGCCGAATGCCAATGTTCCAGTAGGGGTTGGTCGTGGTGTTTTGATCCTGATACCGGCGCCAGGTTGTTCCGTAATCACCATGGATTCTTGATCCAGGTCCATAGGCATAGCTTGCCCCGCCATAGATCGTGTGGCGGTCTTCCCGTCCCTGCCGGGAACGCTCCTGCCGTAGTTCCTCGAGAAAAACCTCCTCAGCGCCCGCTTCGTGGATGGTCATGCCGTTGATCACCTCATTGGCGCTCACAAATGTGCGGTCGGCGGTGATAACGACCTCCCTTCCGTCGTCTTCGTTGCGTCTCCAGGTGCCGGTATATCCTGCATCGAGAGTGATTCTTGCGGTTAAATCGTAACCACCTCTCAGAAATATCTCGTGGATGTCCACATCCCGGACATCATCCTCCTTGTACCAGATATTTCTGTATCTGTAGCCGGTACGCAGCGATGAGCGTGGTGACGGCCGCAGTTCAATGAAGGGGGAGATGGCAAATTCATTGCGGTCAGATGTCTCGCGTTCCCTGCTGGTTACTTCTTCGTACTGGGGAACCAGAATTTCGTCTCCTGGAAAGACCACCGGAACCGGCTCCTGTTCCACGGGCGCCTCCGGTTCAACAAGAACCTCAGACGAGCGCACCAGATTCAGGTCGACCCGCCTGTAGTCGTTGCGAACGTCCAGGTAGAACAGATTGGGAACAAGATTGGCCAAGCCGCGTGCACTGAGAGTGTGCCTGGTATCGTCCTGGGTAAAGCCTCCGGAACGCCTTTTATTTTCCCGTGCGTAATAAAGGTATTCGAAGGCATACTGAAGGCTGAAATCCCAATGACGGGCATCATGGCGCAACACAAGCTGAGGCATGATGCGGGTCGTGAAATCCGACAGCTTTTCTTGCTCCTGGTTGATATTGTCAGAATACTCCTGACTGATCGAAATTGACGGATCAATGGAAAACCCCTGGGCCGTAAGAACGGAAGGTCTCAAGGTCTGGATGAAACAGAGCGTGATGAGGACCAGCAAATAGAGAAAGAGATCACGCTTGCAAGCGCAAAAGGGCATGGGGCAGCCTCCTATGTTCTGTGTTCATCACGAGTGACTTGAGCACCGAAATACTTTTTGTCTGTAAGGCCATAACTACTTCTCTCGAGCAGGAAAGATGACCTTCCAAAAACTTGTGGCAAGCATGACTGGATTCCTGCCTAAGTGGGAATGACTTGTTTTCAATGCCGTGTCCTGTGTGTCAGTCGTATCCGCGAAGGGGGGGTATCCAGTTCGATTGCTTGGGTGAGATGAATAGAATGTAAGGCAATTCTGTGTGGTTTTCGTTGAGGTTTCACCCACTGAACAGCCTCCTGAAAAAGCCTTTGCGTTTACGTGCCTGAGGTTCTTCCAGGTTCAGTTCTACCAGATCCTGTTGAGTGAAATTGGAAACCGGTTTGATCACGGTATCCTCCAAATCCAGGATGACCGGATTGAATTTTGTCTGCAGTTCGGCAAGTTCGCGGGCTATTGTTTCATATGAGTCTTCCAGGACGGAAAGGCGATCCTGGTGGTCCAGAATCTTGGATTCATCGGCGTTGACAATACTTTTTTCAATAATGTCAATGCGTTGGGTTATGTCCCGCAAAAGGGATGTCAGCTTTATCTTGGATCGCTGCAGATCCGGCAACACATCCAATGAAAGGGGCTCTTTTTCAGCAGATTGTAGAGAAGGCGAACCGTTTTCCCAAAATTGCTGTTCAAAATCGAGTTCCCGAAAAACCTCTTCAGCCATGACCGGGTCAACATCGCGGGTATCCGCAGAAAACATGGAAAGCATCAGAAAGTCACAGATGATATTGATCAGCCTGGGAACGCCGCGACTTTGGGAATGGATCAGGGAGAGTGCCTCGGGAGAAAATGTCGCGGCATTGCGGTCGCCGGCGATTTCAAGACGATGCAGGATGTATTGCTCTGTTTCTTCCAGTGAGAGAGGCTGGATATGGCAATTGATGTTGATCCGCTGTCTGAGCTGACGCATCTCCGGGGAAGCCAGAATTTTTTTCAATTCGGGCTGTCCTACGAGGATAATCTGCAGCAACTTGGCTTGGTCGGTCTCAAGGTTGGAGAGCATGCGCACCTCCTCCAGGAGTTCGGAAGAAAGATTTTGTGCTTCATCGACAATCAACACCGGCTGCATATCTCTTGCAAACTGCTCAATGAGAAACTCGTTTAATTCCCGTAGAAGAGCTATCTTGTCTTTTCCGTCAACAGATAGGCCGAAATCGTCGTTGATCATGGAAATAAGCTGTTCAGAGGAGACTTTGGTATTAAACACCTTGGAAAGGATAACCCGGTCCAGCTTTTTTTTAATTAAGTCACGAATAATGGTCGTCTTTCCGGATCCGATCTCACCGGTAATAAGGATGAATCCTGCACGGGCCTTTATGCCGTAGTCCAAATACGTCATGGCCCGTCTGTGCGATTTGCTTTGGTAGAGAAAATCCGGGTTGGGCAATAGTTCAAAAGGTTTGTTAAGCAGGCCGAAGAAAGATTCGTACACGAATGCTCCATGTTTTTTGGGGACGTACAGAGTGAGTTGATGAGTAAACAACTGCAGAAGACAGCCACTCGGAAATAACATGCTAATACTTACATTAATTGATTTTCGGAACCAATTCGCTCCGTGAAAATTTCCGGGCGAGATGTTATGGTGGCTTTCAATTCAAGCCGGATGCACTTCCAGGGCGCTTGCCTGCTTTTTGGGGTGGATCATTTCGTCTGCACTTGAGCGTATTCGACATAGTCCTTTTTATAATAATATGAATAACTGCTACTTAGGGATTCCTGCCTGGCGTGATTGTAGACTAAACCCAGTATATGCGCTCCGCCCATGGCATATTGGGCGTCGCGGATATTTTCCAGAGTGGACAGGCCGGACTTGACGACCATGATGACGCCATCCACGATTCCGCTCAAGCTTCGTGTTTCAGCGAAAGGGAGCACGGGCGGAGTGTCGATGATGATGTAGCGCTCGGCGTAGCGATGCTTCATCTCACGGATCAGCTCGCGCATCTTGCGGGATGAAAAAAGTTCCCCAGGGTTGGGAGCTTTTTGTCCGGCAGGCAGAACAGCCAGTTTGCCAATTCCTGTCTTGACCAGCACATCTGAAATCTGGGCCTTGTCCAAAAGAAAATCGGTCAGACCTGGTCTGGAGCCCAGCCCCAGATATTGCATTATGGAAGGTCTGCGCAGATCAGCGTCGATGAGCAAAACGGTATGGTCATACTCCTGGGCCAGACTTATGGCCAAATTGAGTGCGGTCGTCGTTTTCCCCTCACCGACCATGGAGCTTGTGACCATCAATGTGTTTTTGGTCAGATCGTTGCGCGTCAGTTTGATCACCATTTCCTTGAGTTTGCGATACTCTTCAGCCATGGGCGACTGCGGATTCGTTGCTGTGACCAGGGTTGGATTGGTGATCGTGAGCGAACCTTCAGGGGGAGTGAAGAATTCTGCGGATGCTTGCGGAGGATCTGGCTTCAACCGGGCAGCGGAGACATGTTTTTCCTGATTTTGCGTTACATCCAGGCGCAATTTAGCGGCTTTCTCCAAGGCTTCTTCAATTCTGCTCATAATTATTTTCCAATGCGATTAGGTGTTTAGTGTAACGTGGTGCCGTCCCCGATTCACAATATTGTGCTGGGATTCAATAGTCCGCTTAATTGAATATCCTCCAATAAATTCCTTTTGCATATTCTAAGGCCCGCTCCATTTCCGGAAGTTGGACAATGTTCTGCACGTGGTCGTAGAGGATGGTAACTCCCATGAATTCCAGTAGCATAACTCCAAAAATCAACATCATAAAGGCGCCAGCCAGCAGGTACAACAGCAGATTCCTAAAACGCATCCTCCGAACACTAGCGGGATTGCGCATCTCGGGAACCACGGCGAGCACCGGCAGCCCCAAGTCCTTCAGGGTGTCCACATGGCGCACGGATCGATCAAGGTAATTCAGTCCAAGGCTCACTCCCACGCTGGCTCCCAACCCTCCGAACATGCCCATGAGCATGATTATCAAGCGGTTCGGACTCGACGGGTGCATTGGCAGAACAGCCGGATCAACAATTCGAAACGTGGTTGTTTTGTCCTGAAGTTCCATCTGCCGCGATATTTCGGCCTGTCCGAACCTCCCCAATAACTGTTCAAGGACCTTTTGCTGTTCCGCACGCTTGTGCTGTACTTCGGCAAACTCAGCCTGGGCCAGAGGAATGTTCTCAAGAAGTTCGTTATAGTAGTTGATCATTCGCAGCAGACGTTGTTCCTGGGCCCGGAGTTCCTGCACCTGGACGTCAAAGACGCTTGATCCCCTTGAGTTCCTGGTTTGGGGGCCGAAGTTGGTGGAACCTTCCGCATCTAGCCCTTGTTCCAGCATCTGCATTTCGGCCTTGACCCTGATGACTTCCGGATAGGATGGACCGTATCGCAACTGCAGCTCAGCAAGTCTTCCCTGGAGGGCGTTGAGACGTCCCTGGTGACCGTTCATGGGAATGCCTTCTGCGGCAGCCCTGGCAAGGAGTTCATGACGGCGGATCGACAACTCCTGCAGCCGATCTTCGGCCATGGCAATCTGCTCGAGCAACTGGCCGGGATCCCTGTTCAGCAAATCTCCCTTGCGGACTCGCAGATTCAGGACGGCTGCATCCGCCTCTTCCAAACGTGCCCGGTGAATTTCGATCTGCTCGGCCAGAAAGCCGAAGGCGGCATAGGTATCGTCACGACCGGCAGAAATGTTTTCTTCGATATACCGACGAACGAGCGTATTCACGAAATCACGTGCCTCACGAGGATCTTCATGCGTGAACGAGATGATGAACAGGTCTCTAGCACGCAGGCGAATATTCATATTCCTTCGAACCTCGTTGATCAGCGCTTCAAGCTCGGCGTCGCTACTGGCATGCAAATCCAAGTTCATTTCTCGGAGAACCTGCAGCAGCATGGTTCGGCTTTGCATTGCCGTGGTCAGCACCCGGATTTTGGCATCCATGGAAGGCGTGACGGCAACCCCTTTCATCAGGCTCGCCATGACATTCTCCTCAATGAAGACAGTACTGCTCGCGCTGTACATGTTTCTCAAGGAGAGACTGTATGCTATTGCAATGAAAGTAAAAAAAATCGTTATAAAAATTATCAAAAAACGTCTATTGTAGGCTATCAAGAGATATTTCTTGATATCCAGATCATTTTGAGCAGACATGAGTACTCCATAAAAAGTGGCTATTCGCGATATGATGTGACAACATAGCAAAAGATACTGATGATCGTTAGGCTACTGATACGCTTCTGCTAGAAGAAGCCCTCGCGGATAATTATGTAGTCACCGGGAAGAAGTTCGATATTTTGAGACATATCGCCCCGGAGCAAATCCCTGGCACGAACTGGGATGTTTATTTCTTCATCACCTTGTTTACGAACGATCATGGTGCTGTTCTCGCGGGCATACGCCGAGAAACCGCCAGCCAAGAGCACCGCTTCAAGAACTGTCAGTCCTTCACGATATTCAATGAATGTAGGATTTTCCACGGCTCCAAGAACATACACGTTCGGCTCCCGCAATGGTGGAACAAAAATTACGTCATTGTTGCGAAGCTGGATATCTTCCCGGACGTCTCCCTCGATGATCAGTGCGTGAAAGTCCTGCTTGATCTTCTGCCCATCCCGCATGACGTATGCTGCCCGAAGATCGGCCGTCTGCAGGTTGTTCACCGTGCTCAGCATTTGTAACAGCGACGTCTGTCGCGTCAGGTCCTGAGTGCCAAGTTCAAGACCGCCTCCGAAAAAAAATACCCTGCTGTTGGTGATCTGGGCCACCGATACGGTAACAATGGGATTGTGAACCAGACTTTTCATCTTTTCTTCCAAAGATTTCTGTAACTGACTCGGCGTTAAGCCACTGGCCGTTACATCACCAAGACCAGGAATCGTTATTTTTCCATCCGGCCTCACTGTAGCCGTTACACTTAAATTTGGCTCATCCCACACGGAAATAGCCAAACCGTCTCCTTCGCCGATGATGTAATCTTGGGCAGTCGCTGACAATGGAAGAAGTAGGCAAAAGATCACCAACAGAATACCTTTTTTCATGATAACCTCGTGTTTTTGGAAAGGTTGAAAAATTCTGCTCATTATAGTCTGGGTCACAATGGCAATCGCCAAGCCATTTTTATCAATCATCATGCTGCGGTGTCGTGAAAACGCATCACCGGCTTCCGTCTCGAAACAGGACCACATTTATGGTTCTGAGTATGACCCGAATATCAAAAAGCAAAGACAAGTTTTTAATGTAGTACAGGTCGTAGCGCAGTTTTTCTACGGCATCCTCGACCGATGAGCCATAGGGGTAACTGACTTGGGCCCACCCCGTAACACCGGGTTTCACGAAGTGGCGTTCAGAATAATAGGGGATGACTTTCCTTAATTCGGTAACGAATTCCGGCCGTTCCGGTCGTGGTCCGACCAGACTCATGTCTCCCAGGATCACGTTGATCAATTGCGGAATCTCGTCCACGCGCGTTTTTCTCAGAACATGCCCCAGGCGGGTGATTCTCGGATCATCTTGTTGAGCCCAAACCGCACCGGTGGCATTTTCCGCATCCTGGCGCATGGTCCGAAATTTTATCAACGTGAATTCCTCATCACCCTGGCCGATCCGTGTCTGACGGAAGAAAACCGGCCCCTGAGAGTCAAGCTTGATCAACAAAGCGATTACGGGAAACAGGGGCAATGTCAGCAAGAGGCCCAGCCCGGCGCTTATCACATCCAATATGCGTTTTGTGAGCCGTGTCAGGCTGTTGATCCGAAATCCATTGGAAAATATGAACCAGCTTGGAGTGATATTTTCCAACAAAAGTTTACCGGTTACCTGTTCATAGAAGGAAGGCGCGTCAACGATGTCCACGCCGCTGATCTTGCAGCTGAGCATGTCCTGGAGGGGAAAGGTCCCGCGACGCTGCGGCAGGGAAACGACAACATGGTCCGGTCTGAGCTGCTGCACGGTATGAAACAGCCCAGCGCCATTTTCCACGATTTCCTTGCGCGGCACCTCGATGGGCTCGCATTCAGGGTCATAGTAGCCGGCCAGGATGAATTGCCGCCCGTTGGCGTTCACGAGATTGCCGATCTCTTTGGCCAAAGGCCCCGCGCCCAGGATCAACACTTTTTTGGCCAACCCAGGAACGGCGTCCATACGCTTGAACAGCAGGTGCCATGCGAACTGAAACAGCCCAAAAATCAACAACGTTGGAAAGAGCACTCCTCTGCCGTACATGGTCGCGGGATAAACATAATACAAAGCCGAAAGCAGAAAAAAGGACAAGATCAGGCCAAGAATAATTCTCATGGCCAAATCCCTTGCCGTAACGTTCTGGCGCTGGTTATACATCTCCACAACAATGGAGGAGAAGAGAATCGTCAATACAATGGCTCCTGCCTGTTCGAGAGTGACAAGCGCGACTTGAAGTTCTTTGCCAAAGCGAATCATCAATGCCGTATACAAGGCAATAAACGCCAGAGCTATGTCTCCGGTCTTCAACGTGATGAGAAATCTAGTCATTGCCGCCTCCATTCGAGGAACACAGTACCTAGTTCGTGCCGGTCAGCTTTTGATTCAGCGCCCTGGCTTCCTGAAGTTCCGGAAATTCCTCGTTCATCAAGGCCACGTTCAGTTCGTTCAATGCCTTCTCCCGTTCACCGGTCATGCTGTAGGCCAAGGCCAGGTGGTAGCGTATCGTGGGATGATTCGGCAGCAATTGTACGGCTCTTTCAAGGATGCGGCGCCCTTCCTCAGGCTTGTTGTTTTGAAGCAGGGCCAAACCAAGGGTATCCATGACGCCGGGGTTGTGCTGCTCCAGTCGAAATGCCTGTGTTGCGAGCAGCAGAGCCTCTTCCGGGTTTCCGTGTCCCTTGAGGGAAAGGTAGGCTACGTTGTTCAGGGCAGGAACGTGGTTGGGGTCGATCTGCAGAACAAGTCGATACTTCTCCTTGGCCTGGTCAATTTCTCCCTGGTTCTCAAGGAGACTGCCGGAGCTAAAGAGCGCTGGAATGAAGTGAGGATTGAGCTCTAACGACCTCGAAAATGCTCGCATGGCCTCTTCAAATGACCCTTCTCGCGCTTTCAAACTGCCGAGACGGAAATGCGTTTGCGGATTGCGCGGCTCAATTTGAATGGCAGCCTGGATCGATTCCTCGGCTTGGTCCGGATTTGCCGTGGCCTCATGGATCCCGGCCAGCAACAGGTATCCTTCTGCTTTATCAGGATGAATTTTGATCAGTTCCCGCGCTTCGGCCAAAGCTCCCTGCACATCGCCCTTGAGCAGGAGGGATTGGGCGAGGAGCCGGATGCCGCCTTCCCGCTGGCGGGACTTGATCTCCCGATGCAAGGCAATGGCCTCGTCCAAGAGTCCCTGGGCGATGAGAATTCTGGCCTTGACTTCCATCAGCGAGAGGTTGTCGCTGATGGAGGCAATGCCTTCATCCAGGATAAGTTTGGCCTGTTCGGGTTGACCGTTGCGGACCGCAAATTCGGCATGGCTGAGATATGCCTGCGGATCACCGGTTTGTTGAGCTTTGACAAAATACTCTTGTGCCTGTTCTTCCTGTCCGAGTTGCATGGATATGCCCGCCGCGGAAAGCAGGGCCCGAATATTATCCGGATGGTGAGCAAGCATAGCCTGATATTCCGACAAAGCTTCATCCAGCTTGCCCTGGGTCTGATAAAATGAGGCCAGGTTAAAATAGGCTGATGCGAACCTCGGGTCTGTTATTTTCGACTTTTCCAAGAGTTCCAAGCCTTCTTCCGTTCGATTCTGGGCAAGTCGGACAGCAGCCATGTTGTTCAACAACGCTGCGTCGCCCACCTTGCCGGTAAGGCCCTCCTCAAGGGTGGCATAGGCTTTCTCCAGTTCCCCCTGCTGCATCAGATTGGCGAATTGGAGCATGCGGATATTCAATTGCTCCGGAGCGACGCGAATGGCTGCGTCCAGATTTGCCGTGGCATCACTGATTTTGCCTTTGTCCAGATGAAAAACGCCCTGCATCAAAAATGCATTCGCCAATCCCGGATCAAGTTCCGTGGCCTTCTGTAACAGTTGCATGCCCTGATCATAATTGCCCATGGCCATCTGGAGGCTTCCCATCATGTTGTAGGCCATGGCATTTTGAGGTTCCTGCCCAAGAACTCTTTGGATCTCTCTCTCCGCCAGATCCAGGCGTTGTTGTTGCATCAAAATGAGACCAGTCATCAGGCGTGCTTGCGTGAACTCAGGAATTTGATCCAGAATGATCCGAAACTGGCTCAACGCGCTTTCCAATTCTCCCTGTTGGTGCAGGCTCAGTCCAAGAAAATAGTGTCCGCTCAGGGAAGGACGAATACTGTTGGCCTGTTGAAGAGATACGACCGCCTCCCTGAAGTTGCCCTCCTGAAAGTGATGCAGGCCGGACAGCCGATAGCCCTCAGAACGATTGGAGAATCGCCTCTCCAGCCGTTCAGCTATGGAACGGACTTCATCCAGTTCTCCTTTTCTTAGGTGGAGCACACCTTTTTCATAGAGAGTTTCGGCATCTTGAGGGTTCAGATTGATGATTTTCTCATAGGTAACCAGCAATGCCTCCGTTTCACCATGTCGGCGCTGAAGTTCGGCCATGGCGCCAAGAGCCTCGAGATTGTCCGGGTCGGTTTCCAAAGCCTTATTCAACTCTTGTCCGGCTTGATCATGCTTGTTCTGGAGTAGAAAGGTCTTTCCGAGTCCGAGATGGGCTGCCGGCATGCCCGGTTCCATTTGCAGGGCCTCTTGAAAGCTCCGCTGCGCATCCTCAAGGTCTCCCAATCTGCCCTGGATCTCTCCAAGGATGATCAACGCTTCCGCTGACATCGATTGGGCTTCCATGTATCTGCCCGTCTCATAGCCAGCCTGCTCCAATCGGTTCGTGTTCAAGAATATGCGGGCCATATCCAGTCCGAGGCCCGGATAATTGGGGTTCTGGAGCTGAACCTTGCGCAATTCCTGCTCCGCAAGATCGTAGCGCTCCATCTCCATGTAGGCTTTCGCCAACTGGTATCTGGCATCAATGAAATTTTGATCCTTCTCCAGTGCATTTCGAAAAGCCACGATGGCGCCTTGAGGGTTGCTTTGCTCCATCTGCCTCAAACCTTCAGCGTGCAAGTCTTCTTTGGTCCCAGCCCCACATGCGGAAGCGATAATCAAAAAGGCAAGAAGAAATATGCATTTAATTTTCAACAAGGTATTACCCTCCGTTGTTGGTCGGGTTGTGATATAGAGGTGGCAGAAATTCATCCCTCATGTTTATCAAGAAGCGTGCCGTAAATATGAGGCAATCATTTTTCTTGTAATTTGTTGATTTGATGAAAAATCTGTGTGCAGCCCCACCATTATAAATGGATGGTCAACAGCTGTCCGAAAAGATCAGACAGTGAAAGTAATTCTGCTCAGCGGCTTTGGATACCGAATGCAGTCATAATCCAGGAAAAATGGACGTAAGATTACCGAGAGGGGTTAGCTGAAATGAGGGTGAATCAGGCACAGGCGGTGTGTGGGTTTTGATTGAAATGGGCACGCGTCATGAGCGAGTGCAGTTCGAGAGGATGTTACTTTCGACTCATCACTGGCATGCGTGAAGAGGTGTGGGGGATATAATTCGGAGAAGGACAGAAATGCCTTATAATCTGGCATCCAAATGAATATGGTATGCGAGGCCACAAATCGAGGCCAACTGGAACGGCTGTTGTCTTCATCAGAATTTACTGAGAAGTGACCAAGATTTTTGCTATCCTTTGACTGGCTCGGCCATCCCAGAAAGTTGGGACCATCGAGGACTTACTTTTCCCAGCAAGGATCTTCTCCACTACGTAGTGGAGAAGATCCATATCCCGGCCTATCAGGATGTTGCTGCCTTGCTCCATGGTGACGGGGCGCTCCGTGTTGGTGCGCAGGGTCAGGCAGGGAATTTTCAGGGCCGTGGTTTCTTCCTGCAATCCACCACTGTCCGTAAAAACCATTGTTGCGTCCTTCCAAAGATGCAAAAAATCGTCATATCCCAGTGGGGGGAAGAGCTGGATGCCTGAAGTGATCGGCCTTGTGGAGCTATCAGGGACTTCCAACCTCTGTTTCAGCCCAAAGGCCTCCAGCCTAGTCTTGGTGCGCGGGTGGCACGGAAAGACTATCGGTATGTCTTGGGCGATGTTCAGCAGGGTGGTCATAATCGGCCGCAGGTCTGCTTCCTGATCCACGTTGGAGGGACGGTGCAAGGTCAGACAGGCGTACCGTTTGGGAAGGCGCAACTTGAATGGGTGTGTGGCTAAGCTGTCCACGGGCCGCTCTTCCAGACGCCGCAGTTGGTAGAACAGGTTGTCGATCATCACGTGGCCGACGAAATGTACACTGTCCGCGGGTTTGCCTTCCTGGAGCAGGTTTTGCGTTCCCTGTTTTTCGGTGGTGAAGAAAATGTCAGTGATGGCGTCTGTGGCCAGACGGTTGATTTCTTCGGGCATGGAGCGGTCCCCGGAGCGTAGGCCGGCCTCTACGTGGATTAGACGAATATGCATTTTTTTGGCCACCAGTCCGGCGGCAATGGTGGAATTGACGTCCCCAACCACCAAGACCATGTCCGGCTGCTCCTTCCGGCAGACCAGTTCAAACTTGACCATGACCGCGGCGGTCTGTTCGGCGTGGCTCCCGGACCCGACTTCCAAGTTGTAATCCGGCTGGTCGATGCCCAGTTCGGCAAAAAAAGATCCGGACATGTTCTCGTCGTAATGCTGCCCAGTATGGACCAAAACCGGATGGATTGCCTGGGAGTGATTCAGACGGACTTCGCGCAGTATTGGCGCTATCTTCATGAAATTCGGACGGGCACCCGCGACGAAGAGGATCTTGAGCATGATGTACCCTATTACTGGGTTGAAAGATTGGCTTTGTAGGACAAGAGGGTGGACCAGTGATGCCGCGCCTGTAAATTCAAGAATAATGCCATGGGCGCTTAACACCAATGTGGAGTGATAACATAATAGAATTCATGGCTTTATCGCATTGATTGTTGTTGGCCACGGACGGTAAAGGTATACAAAGAAGGTCTTTTCCCCAATCGACTTGGCTGGTTAAAACACCACTTCACCGTATGACTTGTCGTCCATATAGTTTAGTGAAGCGTGGTGACCACAAATAGTATTCTTGTGGTCCACAATTGCTTAAACCGTGCTGAGAATAACACCTGATGCTCACTAGTTTTCGCTCATGATTGCGAATCCTCTTTTCATCGCATGCCCTCAATTTTGCATGGCCCAGCCCATGGAAGTATCGACCGCATTTTTTCGTTCTCGTCTCTGGCTGCCAATAATCTTGTTGGCAATTCTACCGTTCTTCTTTCTACAGTTGACTGACAATCCAGCCAGCCCTGTGAGACAGTTTTATGTTTTAGGTCACGTATTTTTTTTCGCCGGATTGACCGGGTGGCTGGTAAGCCTGTCCATACTTTGCGGACGGACCTTCCTACAGCGGGGTCTGTTAGTGCTAGGGATGGTGTTCGTTGTTGGAGGAGGCATTGAACTGGTACAACTCTTCATAGGCCGGGAGGCCTCTCTGGAGGATATGGGGGTGAACTTGGTCGGGGCTGGCATCGGATTGGCGTTGGCCGCATCAGCTCAAGGTGTGCGGATCGGACTGCTGGCCCGCGGGGTGCAGGTTCTGGTGTTCGGAGCGGGGCTGGCACTGATTGCTGAGCCGGTCGCGACCCTTTGGGATATGCGTCAGGCTTCGCGACAGTTCCCCATGCTCAGTGATTTTGAGAACCGACTGCAGGCCAAGCGCTGGACTAGTGGGAAGATTGTCCGCAACATCTCCAGGCAAGGCCAAGCGTCCCTTTGCGTCCACCTGGATTCCGGGGAGACCTATCCAGGCACGACGTTGACCCATAGCTTCGGGGACTGGCAAGGATATGCAGCTCTGGAGCTGAGCATCCTCAACCCCGACCCACTCCCCCTGCAGATGTTCGTCAGCATCCGAGACCTGGAGCACAGACGTCACCAAAAAGGGATGCGGGATCGTTTTGACCGATCTTTCTTTATCCAGCCCGGGTGGAACGACCTGCGTGTTCCCATTGAAGAAATTCGCACCGCCCCGAAAGACCGCCCCTTAAACCTCGGCCAACTTTCCTCTCTGGTGATCTTCACCATGTCCCTAACTGATGATCGAATTGTCTATCTGGATCAGGTGCGTCTTGTGCAGTAGTGGCACCTTTATTGCTTGTGCCCACTGACAGCAGTAATGTAGTGTGGAAACATCTGGAGAATTCGGATTATTAGCGGGGTATCCATTTGGCGCAAGCTGATTCTCTGATGCATCACATGGCACATTGGTAAGGACGAAATTTTTTCTCGTATTACGGCGAGTATCATGAACGGAGCGAAATTCTTTACGTATATGCAACGGGCTACCCTCCTTGCACCTAGGTGGCAGGCGTCTCCTGGGTCACGAACTCTGTCCCCCAAGCGCACGGGGATAGCTTAAGAAGCGTTGGAAGCGCTCTGTCTTTGTAGGCGACAATGCCACACTTTGCAACCTCGTTTTTATATTGTGTTATCAAGCCACTAGATGGACGGCAACTTGCGCCAAATGGATACCCCGCTTCGGATTAAATGGATTTTACCCGCCGCAAGCACGCTCAAGCCTCCGAGTTCGCAAAAGAAACGAATTTATGTCTCTTGCCAAGAAAGACTCAAGAGCAAAGGCTTCACGTCTATCAGATACATTGTGCATTTATCACCAGGGTCGGTTACCATTATTGGAAAGCAGCTTTTTCTCTGCTTTAAATTATGCTCTTTGGGCTCTTGGAGTATTTAGTGACCGCAGCTAACGGGAGATAAAACAATAAATCATGCAAACCATCTTCCTCCTCTCCCTCACCTTTATCCTTTACACCTACGGGGGTTATCCGCTGTATCTGTTGCTTCGCGCAAAACTTCATTCCAAGCCAGTGCGCAAGGCCGTACCCTCCACCTGGCCCATGGTTTCGGTGGTGGTGGCCGCCAGGAATGAGGAATACACCATTGCCCGGCGCATCCAGAATCTTTTGGAACAGGACTATCCTGCGGACTGCCTCGAAATACTCGTGGCTTCGGACGGTTCGGATGACGCCACAAACCTGATCGTGACCGAATTGGCAACCTCGGGCCACACTGGCAAGCGGGTACGCCTGATTGCCTCACAACCAGCTCAGGGTAAGCCCGTGGCCTTGAACAAGGGCGTAGGCGAGGCCCAGGGAGAGATCATTGTTTTTGCTGACAGTCGCCAACACTTCGAGCCAAATGTTGTGACAGAGTTGGTGGCCAACTTCAGCGATCCAAGTGTGGGCTGCGTCAGTGGGGAGCTCGTCTTAGTGCAAGGGCAAGGCAGCGACATCCGAGCCGAAATGGATGCCTACTGGCACTATGAGAAAAAGGTACGCAAGCTGGAGAGTGCCAGCGGTTCAGTGGTCGGGGCTACAGGGGCCATTTACGCGATCCGCAAGTCGCTCTACAAGGATTTGCCTGCGGCTACAATTTTAGACGACGTGCTCACGCCCATGAACATCATTCTGCAGGGTAAACGCTGCGTGTTCGATCCCAAGGCCGTTGCCTCAGACGTGGTCTCCAGGAATATCCAGTCCGAGATGACCCGCAAGATCCGCACATTGGCCGGCAATTGGCAGTTGATCCATCTGGCTCCGGAGTTGGCCTCTCCGTTGCGTAATCCGATCTGGTGGAGGTTTTTCTCCCACAAGATTTTTCGATTGATCGTGCCGGTAATGCTGGTGCTGGCGCTGGTCTCGAATTTTTTTCTTACAGGCGCGTTCTTTGCTTTTACTTTGCTTGCCCAGATTTTGTTTTATGCCATTGCGATCTTCGCGCATTTAAGCAAAAAAATTCGGACTAGAAAGCTTGCCAAATTTGTCTATTTTTTTGTTAACCTGAATTGGGCGGCTTTATTGGGAACTTGGCATTTCTTGATTAAAAGTGCTGAACATACATGGAAAAAAATATAATCATGTAACTTGAATGAAATGAAGATTAAATTATTAAAATATTAGTAGAAATTTTCATTATTTGAAAGTTTCTCCAATTCATGGTTTTTTTTGACCCTTTCCTAGGGATTTAAAGCTCCCTACCTATGTGCGCGAACGCTTAGAAATCGAATTTTGAACTTTTTGCTCGCATTCTCAAGGAAAACCTGCTCTGGATGAGGCATTTCGACACCGTGAAGCCTAACGCCAGGCACTGCTGGAGTTTAATGATACCTACAACCGACGATGGATTGTGGCCCGACATGGCTATCGAACACCTTCAGCTATTTGCGAGTAACAGGCCATGTATGCACGGGCGGCGTGAATAAGGACCAGATGTCCAAAAAAACCTAGACAGCTACAAGCGGTCTCAAAAGGTTTTTGATTTTGGAATGGCAACGGAAACAGTTACAAAATTGAAATTTCAGAGGCCAAATACGGAATTGGTCATGCTCTTTGTCGAAGTATGAGTGCCTCCCCAGCGGCCTCAATTACAGGTCTCAGTAGAAACATGATCAACAGGTACCTCAAGGCGATTCGAGTCAGTTTTGCTGAGCAGTGCCAGAAAGAATCGCCCTTTTCTGGCGAGGTTGAGGTTGATGAATCATATTTTGCTGCAAAAGAAACAAATGACGCCGGGGCATGGAGCATTTGGAAAAACCATCGTCTTCGGTATCTTCAGAAGAAACGGCAAGGTGTTCACGGAGATTGTCCCTGTCTGCAAAAGAGCCCCCATTCAGCGATTGTTCGTGTACGATACGACCTCGAAAGCATTATTCTTTCCGATGGGTGAACGAGAATACTACGGTTTGGTCAATATGGGCCATAAAACACTTCCGGGGTGCGGTACGGTGTAAAGAATTTTCTCGAGGACCAAGTCATATCACGAATTGATAGCTTTTGGGCGTATGCCAAAAAATAGTTTAACAGTTTCCTGGGGCTGAATAGGTTGGCGTTCAACTTGCGACTAAAGAATGTGTAATTCAAGTTTAACCACAACTGTAAATCTGGGAAGGTCATCCTCAAAATGCTCAGGGAAAAACCTCTGTTGTTCCTGGATTGATCGATTCAGTTCACGCAGGTCAATAGATCGTTTTGAGTTTCTAACTTTATGCCAAAATAATTTTAGCTGCCATCAAGCAGGTAGTCTTATTTTTTTCACAATTTTAAACAATATTTTGCATATGTACCTTTTTTTTCGGAATACTCTTGGCTCCGCTTACGAACATCAGGCTCTGCATTTGCGTCCAGGGTATTTACTGGCCAGTGGCTACTTTCTGTTGTAACCTCTTTATAAAATGATGAAACCGTATTTATGAGGTCGACAATGAAAAATAATAGCCTAGAGGAAGAAATAGAATTTCACAATAAAAGATTTTCTGAAGATAATAGCAACAGATCTGCAGTGTCAAAGTATTATGCAATAAGAAAAGGGTTGCGTAAGAAATATGACTCATTATTACAAAAATATTGTGATGGAAAAAAAGTTTTGGAGTATGGATGTGGAAGCGGCACTGGTTCTGAGAGGTTGATTAAGTATGGAGCAATTCTTACTGGCATTGACATATCTAACGAAGGAATACAGTCTGCAATCAGGTGGAGCAAAAAATATGACTATAAAGTGGATTATTTTGTAATGGATGCAGAAAGAACAGACTTTGATGCAGAAACTTTTGATATAGTTGTGGGCTTGGGTATTTTACATCATCTTAATATGGAACAAGCATGCAGTTAAATATCCAGGGTGCTAAAAATTAACGGCCATGCTATTTTTGAGGAACCTTTGGGGCACAATCCTTTTATTAATTTATACAGAAAGATTACCCCAAATTTGAGGACTGCCAGCGAACATCCTCTCAAGCAAGAAGACATTTATATCTAAAAAAATATTTTCATATTGTTCAAATTGAGTATTTTTCATTAGTCACCATTTTCGCAGTTCCATTTAGAAATATGCAAATTTTTGAACCTTTATATAATACTCTTGAAGCATTTGATAGATTAATTTTTCGTATCCCTTTTGTAAAAAAATATGCCTGGACAATTTTAATTCATGCAAGCAATCCAAAAAAATAGCTTATATTTCCTCTTCTACCTTTATTATAGACAAATATATGAAAAGTAAAAGGGTATTGCATGTTCTTGACTGCTCGATTCCCAATCAGAGTGGGTACAGTATTCGCAGCAAGTACATAGTTGAGTTCCAAGCAAAAATAGGTTTTTTGCCCTATGCGGTCACAACACCGAAGTATGAACGGTCCAAGACAGACAAGATCAACGGCATCACCTATCATCGTTCTTACTCGCAACAATTAGTTCTTGGAAAATTGCTGCAGCGTGTTCCTTTTCTGCGAGAACAGGTAATGATGCGGCAGGTGGAGCTGAAGGTCCGAGAATTAATTCAACAACTCAACGTGGACGTTGTTCACGCCCATTCTCCATCATTGTGCGGCCTACCCGCCCTGAAGGTTGCCAGACAGCTCGGAAAATCGATGGTTTACGAGGTGCGGGCGTTCTGGGAAGACGCGGCAGTTGACAGGAATCGGTTTGCCGAGAATTCCTTCAAATATAGGCTCAGTAGCAGGACCGAGCAGAAGCTGTTCGACCAAGCTGATGCAGTGGTCTGCATCTGTGAGGGATTGCGGGGTGAGATTGCTCGCCGCACCAATAATCGAGAGGTAATAGTGGTACCCAATGGTGTGGACACTGCCGTTTTTGTGCCCCGGGAAAAATCACAGCACTTGATTGAACAGCACCAGCTTCATGGCAAGGTGGTTGTGGGGTTCATTGGGTCGTTTTTCACTTTTGAAGGACTAGCGGACCTTCTCCAGAGCATGCCCCTTGTGCGTCGAGAAAACAAGAATATTGTCGCGCTCATTGTCGGTGCCGGAGTCGAGAATCATAATCTCCGAAAGCAGGCTGAGATTCTTGGCGAAGCTGGGAAAAGCATAATTTTCACCGGCCACGTGCCCCATGAGCAGGTCCAGGATTATTATTCCGTGATGGATATCCTAGTCTACCCACGGATCAGCAAGCGGATCACCGAACTTGTCACACCGCTTAAACCCTTGGAAGCCATGGCCATGGAAAAAACTGTCCTGGTCAGCGATGTTGGTGGGTTGCGAGAATTGGTCGATGACGAACGGAACGGCTTTGTCTTTAAGTCTGGTGATGTCAACGACTTGGCCAGTAAATTAATTCATTTGGCCGCTAATCCAGATCGGTGTCTTGAGATTGGTCATCAGGCCAGAAAGGATATGATCGCGCATCGCGATTGGTCTGTTATAGTCAATAAGTATCCTGATATTTATCAGAATGTCTGCCGCGTAGTTGAGGACAGTGATTCGAGTGTCGATGTCATCGTTAATTCTGTTCCATTACAGAAATGACATGGGTGGAGGATGAAGAAAATTCTCACGATATCCATGCTCTACCCTAGCGTTGAAGCCCCTCACTTCGGAGTTTTTATCAAGCGAGAGGTCGATTCAGTGGCTACCTATTTCGATCAAATGGTTGTTGTACCACAGCCATGGCGATCTCCCTGTCATTTTTTATCTTCCTGGCAAAATGATCCACTAAAAGTACGGGACAATCATGGCGTAGAGGTGATCTACAAACGCTACTTCCCATTACCCGGTAGATGGCTTCAACCGATCAAAGGGGTTTGGTTTTTTCTCTTTCTGATTCGAACTGTCATGAAATTGCGGAAGAATTTTAATTTCGACCTTATCCATGCTCATAATGTCTACCCTGAGGGGTTCTGTGCGACCCTGATCAAGAAGTTTGTTCATCGGCCGGTGATCATTTCCAGTAGAGGCAACGATCTGCACAAACTTCCGGAAAATGTTTTCTTGCGTCTAATGATAAAAAGCGCCCTGCTAAATGCAGATAGCGTGATCACGGTTTCCAAAAGCTTGGCCCAGAAGGCCATCCAGCTCGGTACTGATTCAAACAAAATTTTTGTCATGCCTAAAGGAGTTGATACTCATGTTTTTCGGCCTATTCCCAGGCAGAAGGCTCGTGAGGAGCTTGGTTTGCCTTTGGAAAAGCAGATCGTCCTGTCTGTTGGCTGGCTGATTCCTCGCAAGAACCCTTTTTCCTTTGTCGAGGTATTGAAGCGGTACGATAAAGCAAAGCGGGAGCGTTTGTTATTTGTCTGGGTGGGAGAAGGACCCATGCAGTCAAAACTTGAATCCGAGTTGCGAGCAAACGGTCTTGAGCGGAATGTACTTTTGGCGGGCAGGCGTCCCCCTGAAGATATCGCATTGTGGATGAATTCCGCGGATATTTTTATGCTGGTCAGCTTTTCTGAGGGCATGCCGAACGTATTGTATGAAGCACTAGCCTGTGGAATTCCGGTGATTGCGTCCAATGTTGACGGAGCCTCAGAAATCCTTAAGGACATGCAAAATGGTGTACTCGTAGATCCAAATAATTACAACCAAATCTACAGTCGAATGCAGAAACTTCTAGAAGATTCTGATACTCGAGATGCGATTGGCCAGAAGGGAAAGATGCTTTTGGATGAAAAGCAGCTGACTCTTGAACAGAATGCGGCTTGGATCAAAAGAAAGTATGAAAGTATAGTTCTGTAACGCAACCCGGAGAAACTGATAGATGAGTGGACTGACTATCTTTATATTAGGTACGGTTGGATCGTTTACACTGACCATCATAAATCCTTTCCTAGTGTTGCCGGTTTTTATTTTTGCGCACTTTGTCGAACCTATCCAATATTTTCCTGAACTTCGCAATTACAATCCAGGATTGATAGTGGGTTTGGTTGTTCTTCTGGCCTTGATCATTCATTTTATGGTAAAGGGAGTCAATGTTTCTTCGCAATCAAAGCAGACGACACTGGTTATCTTGCTGATATTCTGGACTATATTTTCATATATTTTTAATTCGCATAATTTACTTACCGATACAAAATATCAAATTCAAACTATGATTCCTTTTTTTCTTTTTGCGTATGTTGTACAATCTAGATCCCAGGTTATTTTAGTTTTCTGGACTCTTCTTTTTTTTGGAGTAATTTCATCTTTGTATGGTATATATTGTGCGATGAATAATATTGGCATTTCGGACCGAGGGATGTTAAGGATTGGTGGTTTTTTTGAAAATCCTAACGACTTTGGATTGACTATGGCACTATTGATACCTTTTGCCATCTCCTTTCTCTTCAGCTCTTATGGAAAAATTGTAAAGATTATTATTATGGGCAGTATCTGTCTTTTTCTGCTTTCAGTTATGTATTCTTATTCCCGAAATGCTTTTTTTGCTTTGCTTTTGATTTTAGCCATCTTTCCCTTCGTATTCTTTAATAAAGTGTACATGAAATTTTTAACATTCGGGGTAACAATATTTTGCCTTCTTTTTGCTTTCTACTTTATGCCAAGTGGCCCAAAATATCGGATTTACTATCGTTCAATCGGAGTTTTTGAAGCAGAAAGCGCTCAAGAATTGGATTCAGGGAGGACAGAAACTAACAAGGCTGGTATCCGCATCATGTTTCAAAATCCTATATTTGGTGTAGGGCTCGGTGGATTCAAAGATGCCTACATTGATGTTGCTCTGAGATCGGATGATATCGATCTGGTTGGTTCCGCTCGCAGTCCGCAGGCGGCGGGAGCACACAATGTTTTTGTTCAAATCGGGGCGCAATTAGGAATAGTTGGTCTCATTTTATATCTTCTGTTGGTCTATTTCTCGTATATAGAAGCAAGACGCACTGCCCGGCTTTTCACTGCGGGTGGCGATAAATTCCTGGCATTGTTATCATCATCGATCCAAGTCTTTATTGTGGTCGCCATTTTTGTCGGAATGTTCACACAGATGTTTGGTGCTAAGATTTTCTGGGTGGTCATCCCACTGGTTATTGTCTTGAAACGGCTTGCCTTGCAGCAACAGGAAGAGCTCGCCAGGGTTGCCAACAAGGAGAAAGTCGTCTTAGTATCGTCACAGCCCTTAGTGGGCCATCCCGCATAGGTGAATAACGAATTCTTTCTCCACTCATGAAACCTTCGGTATACGTTTACTTTCAAAAAAGGTCGGTGCGGTGTTGTCCCTTATCGTAAAGAGGCAAGCGGTGCTCATACTGAAACGTCTCAAGGTTACGGGACTGGTTGTGCGAGGACTGGTTGCCGTGCCGCATTCAAATCCTGTTTTCATCCTGGGCAATCAGAAAGCCGGGACTTCGGCGATAGCCGCATTGTTGGGCAAGGCCGCAGGGTGTTCAACAAGTATTGATCTGGTCCGTGAGTATCTTTCTGATGGGGCCATCTACCCTCAAATCCAAAGAGGACAGGCTGATATTGAGGAACTAATTCAGCGCAATCGGTTGGACTTTTCGCGCAAGATCATCAAGGAAGCAAATCTTACGCCGTTTTTCGAACACTTGGCTACTCGTTTCTCTTCTGCGAGGTTCGTGTTTATCGCTCGTGAACCGGTGGATAATATCCGTAGTCTATTGAACCGTTGGGATTTACCCGGAAACAAGAAGCATCTCAGCGTTCAGGAACTAAATGCAATCAAAAAAAGTTGGCATATCTTGTTCAACGGGGATTGGTTAGGGCTGAGCGGGGATGGGTATATTGAGATGATGGCGGAGCGGTGGCGATACCTTACGGATATCTATCTGAAAAATGCGGATCGCATGACGTTGATACGTTACGAGGATTTTCGCGCGGACAAGCAGAACGCCATCGAAAACTTGGCGAAGCAACTGTCCTTGCCGGCGGAAAACGATATTTCAACTTTGCTCAACGTCCAGTTCCAACCCAAAGGACGGCGCGATACAAATCTTTTAGATTTTTTTGGGGCGGAGAATCTGCGTAAAATCGAGCTAATATGTGGGCAGAACATGGAGCAACTCGGCTACAATGCACGTCATGCTCCAGAATAGACTGAAAAATCTTTTTTTAGACAAGAACTTCTCTGAAATTCTCACGGGATCAGCTTGGGCGCTGGGGGCAAAGGTAATCGCCACAGCCCTGGGGCTAGTCAGTTCCATGATCATCGCTAGACTGTATGGCCCAGAAACCCTGGGCATCGTCGCGGTCATCCAGTCCTTTCTGCTCTTTGCGACCCTGTTCACCCTGTTGGGAACGAACACTTCCATCCTTCGCCTGATCCCCGAGCATCTGGCCAAGTATTCTCCTTCTTCGGCGTCCGCCGTCTATCGCAAGGTTCTCTTGTTGGTTCTCAGCACTTCGATGGTGGCTGGTGGCGTTCTCTTTATAGGGTCGGACTTCGTGTCCAGAGTCATTTTTTCCAAGGAGCACCTGCGGTTCTATTTTGCCTTGGCCTCGGTTTTTATTGTTTGCAATTCCCTGATGCTGCTGACGCAACAGTCTGTGCGCGGGTTGCGGTTGATCCGGGCATTCGCGTTGATGCAACTGATGCCTCAGCTTTCGAAGCTGCTGATCCTCCTGCTCTTGACCTTCATCATGTTCCATCAGGACAATCCCGTCTATGCCCTGATGGGATCCTACGCTGTTACTGCGATAATTGGACTGTGGATCATGCACCATGTATTTTACGGTAAGGTCCAGTCCTCGGATGTGCGCCACGAGCTGCCCCTGCGAAAGATTCTGACGGTTTCCTTCCCCATGCTGATGGCAGCGACTATGACCTTCATTATCGGAGAAACCGGGGTGTTAATGATCGGCATTTTCCGGCCCGAAGCTGAAGTGGGCTACTATTCCATTGCCGTCAAACTGGCCACCTTGTCTTCGTTCGTACTTACGGCCATAAATTCCATGGCTGCGCCAAAATTCTCCGAACTTTTTCACTCCAACAGGATTGAAGAACTCTTTGCCATTGCTAAGAAGTCCTCCAAGCTGATCTTCTGGACAACGACGCCGATTCTCCTGTTTTTTATCTTCCTAGGCAAACCGGTCCTCCAAACCATCTTCGGCGAACCCTTCAGCGCCGCCTATCCCGCGCTGGTACTCCTGATTCTTGGTCAGTTCGTCAATTCCATTTCCGGGGCCACCGGGTATTTCATGAACATGACCGGGCACCAGAAAGTCTTCAGAAATATCGTCTTCATCGCCGCCATGCTGAACATCGGGCTGAACATCCTGCTCACCCCGACATACGGCCTCTACGGCGCGGCCATCGCTGCCATGGTCAGCACCATGACCTGGAATATTGTCACACTAGTCTATATCAAGTCCAGATTCGGGAAGACCACCGGCTACTTTCCTCTGTGCACCCGTTAAGGGCTCTCCATATTGAAATCTTGACACTTCCGATTCAAAGCGTGTTTGCCCTGAAAATGGAAAGGAGGAATTCCTGGCCTTCCTTTTTGATTCATCAAGGCTGCTAATTCACCAAGGGCAATTACGCCGACAGTTGTGAAGCCTTTCGGTCATCGCTCTTTCCAGCGAAAGAAAAAATCTCTTCTTGGATCTCTTCGCGCCTTGATCGGAGCGGGCTATTTATTTTTCAAGGCACGCCTCCATTAGAATGAGCTGCTACCTGGAACCCAGATCATACGCACCCAGGTCTGTTACAGAGGTCCTGCCCACTTCGAGAGGTTCATAGGCTGGTGTTTCGCCAAGTGCGGGATTGGCTTGGCCCTTGGATGCCCGAAACGGGTCCCCGCCAAAGATGTTGTTGTGCATCACGGCTTGCCACTCGCTATTTGCGGCCTCCCACCAGTTATTTTGAATGTCCACATCGTAGAGAGGTCCGGTGACGATATGATCTTGTTCCAGTCTGAGCGGGGTGTGGTTGTTGATAAAGATATTATTGTAGACATGCGCGCCGAGTTTCTCCGTCCCATTCATGTATTTCAATTGGACAATCGAGCCCTGATTTCCTTTTGCGCCTTCAAAGGTATTGTAGAAAAGATTAGCATGCATCCTGTTGCCCTGATATCGATTGCTGTTCATCAGGATCAGGAACTTGGACATCTGATTTTGGTGATGCCGGATGCCGCTGAGCTTGTTCCCAATCAGCGTAATGGTTTGCTGATAAGACTCGCCTTTAGTTTGCTGAGCTTTGTTGGTCAGAACTTGAATGGAATGGGAGGCTGCGGAGAATGCGCCGATTTCTGAGTACTCGATGCGCAGATCCCTGGTGCGGAGATTAAAATTGGCTCCGTGAGAGGGGTCGTATATTTTACAAAAACGAAAGATCGCGCTTCCGCCCTGCAGGTAGACATTATGGCGAGGGTTCCTGGATGTCTCGCTGCCGTTATCAAAGATTTCACACCATTCCACTATTGTCCCTTCCGCCGTGCCCTGCAAGCCCTCCTCGCAACCATGAATGGCGATATTGCGCAAGGTGATTCCCGTGGGGATCGTCTCCACGGGCGTCGGTTCCTTGTAGATGGTTTCCGGACCCAGGAAGATCCCGGCCGAAGATCGATTGGCCATGGAATCAATTCTGGCATTGCGGATGATCAGATTTTCAAGTGTGACATCGCTGGCTTGAATCTGCCAAGCCCAGTTGTGCAGCCTTCCAGAATTGCTGCCAGGCCACTGTGGTACGTCCCGGCCAGCATAGTCAAAAACGGGCCGGTTCTCCGGGTCGGATCCTCGAATGGTCACTCCATCCTTCTGCAAATAGACCCTGAACTGGTATATACCGGGCTGAATCCATACCACATCACCGGCTTCAGCGGATTCGATAACTTGGATGGCTTCCTGCGGGGTCATGTCCGAAGTCACCGAGAACTCCGCTGCCACGGAAGGAATAGAGAACAAGAGAAGCATGGCAAGAACAATAGAAAAACGTATGGTGATGATGGTCATCATGAATTCTCCTGCGGTAACTTTTCCATGAATTAAGAACAAATGAAAAGGTTTCTATCTACATCCCGTTACTTCAAGCCAGTGATCCGTACTGCAAAATCCCCCCACCGGTAGCTACTGAAAGCTCCAAGGTAAAGAACTCTCCCCATCTGCATGGCAAGGAAAGAACTGGTCAAAGGGTATGCACGATATCGAAATGTGTGCTCATCCTTTTCAAACTGCAGTGTCTGGACTAGGTTTGGAGCGAAATAGGTTGGAAAATGGCTTTCAAGGGCCGTAAACAGACACTCCAGTCGAGCCTCCATAACCCAGTCTCCTTGGGTGTCATATTCCACGACGCCTAGGTTGCTAGCTGAGGTCCTGGAGGGGCCAAGTGGTTCGAAAAGTGAATCTCCCCCTGAGAAGGGATCGCGGTATTGAGGTGGGCAACCTTGGGAGTGCCACCAATCTGGTTGTTGGCCATGATTGAATTCCAGGCACTATAGTCACTCTTGGGGAATAGGTCAGTCCGAGGAGTAAAAGGTTGCGCACGGCAGCGCATGTCATAATGAAATCTCCGTGTGTGTTCAGAAGTGGATAGGACAGCTAATTAAGAGTGGCCACTCCCTATTTAAAAGTCAACAACCTTTCCCTGAGGTTCCTGAAAAAAACTGTCATCCCTAGAAGAGGTTCATGTTTGTCTTCAACTACTTAAGAGTCCTGGATTCCTGCTCCCGTATGCACGGTATCAGGCTTCGCAAGAAATGAGTTATTTCGGTGTATCGTGGTTTTGCAGGAACAATCTCTCAATTCTTGCTCCCAATACCCAGCAACACACAAAATTGTATTTCCATATCATGTATGACATATTTTTTATAAGCATTTAAGTCATTTGTATATCATAATTAAAGAAATAATGTTAAGCTATCTTGTTTTTCCAAAACATATTGGCCATGGCATGTCCAAACATGGCCCCGGCAACCATGAACAGCCAGTCTGTGATGTCAGGATAGCGCTGGGGAATGAATATCTGTCCGAATTCGATCAGGCCAGCCACCAGGCAAACCGCGACGAAAAAAAGCACGGTCACTGCCCTGGCACCGTCACCCTTGAAATGCCTGGTGACTAAGCTGGAAAAAATAATCCCAAGGGGTAGGAAGTAGACAACAACTTCCAGAATGTTGAAGGCGGAGTGCAGGTACCCTTTGCCTACGTAGAACTGCATCGGGATCAGCCCCACATCCCTGACCCGTCGGGCCAAAAAGGCCTTGTCGAAACAGAATATGAACGGCGACCAGAAAGCCTTGATCGTCAACCCGAACCAGCCCAGGAAAAGCCCACAACCTAACAAGATCCTTTTGGAATGAGACAAATAGCGGACGGCCTCGGTGGTGGGAGAAGCAACTCTAAGGTTCACTCTCGTCCATTGTCCGGTCAGCCCTCCGCTGAATCCCCCCGCGGCTCCAAGCAGAATTGCAGTGGCGTCTGTTGTCCGGCTGAGGACGAATATTTGCATGAACTCCAGTGAAGCGGCACCCAAGGTCCCCGCAAGCATGGCCGTGGCCGGGGACCAAGCCCTGACTCCGACCAGAAACCAGCCTATCGGAACCCATGCCAGCAGGCTCGGCAGGCTGTTGAGCACGTCCTTCGAGCCTGTCCATGTGCTGAAGGGGATCAGAATAATCCGGCCATCCTCCAGTTGACGGTACAGGGAGCCAAGCTTGGCCGAAATGTCTAGCGGCAGGGCGTGCATCAGAACCATGATGCCAATGTATGACCAGATCAAAAATGTCCCGGCCCGGATTGCTCCTTCACTACTGAAGATCAGCGATTTTAGCACGGACTTGGTGTACGGGCCGATTAGCAGCCAGCCAAGAACACCAATGGCGCCACCGCAGGTCTGGGCGATGATGTCACTAAGCGTGGTGATCCGGCTTGAAAAATAAAGCTGCAAGAACTCCGCAATGGTAGCCAGCAGTGCACTGTAAGCTACTGCCAAAAAGAACATGATCAGGGTCGAAAGCCGGCTGTTTCGATTCAGAAAGGTGGCCAGAAATAGGAAAGAACCGGGAATGCCGATCAAGATATTGGACAGCAGGTTGGCCCGGGAAAAAATTCTGGGCGGTGAAAAAATAATTCTTTGAAATTCCTCCCAGGCCTGGGCCAGGGGGATGAACTCAAACCTGAAAGGCACCAAGCTACCGTAAATGATAAAGCAGGCATGGACCAGGAGCAGAAAAAGAAAGAAATACCTGATTCCGTGGTCTGGATTTATCGTTGTTCGGCGGGGCATTTTTTGGTTGTCTTGAATGTTATGGAACGGCACAAGATAAATGTATGCACAGTGCATGGACGCAAGTTTTAGCCGTGGATAGCCCAGCCCTCAGCGTTGCGTCAGAGAATGGGCAACGGTTCGGCAGGTAAGGGTGAGCTCAGACGTGTGGGTAATTTTTTCAGGGGTCAAGGGGCATTATGACCGATAGGTGATGTGAACCAACTTTGGCAGCAAATGCTTGGCAAATGTAATTGACTATGGATGTTTGGCTCTCAGAAAAACCAACAGACTCAGAAAGGATGAGAGCTCAAAAACGTATCGAAATCTGAATGCTCCACCAATATATGACGTAAATGGCTACCAAAAATACCACTGTCCAGAGTGCATCACGTACAAGGCTAGTGCCAAGTTGGTTACGGCATGGGCCAGGATGCACTGGGCCAGGCTTTTCGTTCGGTAAAGAAGCCAGGCATAGGCCAAGCCGGCCATGATGCCGGCGAGGATGAAATGATGGGCTAAACCGAAAAGCAGAGAGCTGATCAGCAGCGACGGCCAAGTGAACGTGCCCAGGGGAACTTTGGAGAAGGAGGGGTTGGTGATGTAGCGGAGGAGAAAGGAGCGCCAGAATAACTCCTCCATTATCGGGACAACGAGCACGGCGCCTGCCACCCGGACTGCGATCATGGACCAACGATAGGCTCCTTCGGAAAAAACATTCGGATTGAAACCCGGCGGCTCGCTTACGGCACCGAAGGTCCAGTCCATGTGGATCCACAATACAAAGACGACCAGTCCCAAAATAATGCTGAACAAGGTATGCCCCAGTCTTGCCAGATCAGCCCACCGCAGTTCGGTATACGCTCTGTATAACAGAAGGAGGGCGATCAATGCGACCAGCGGCCTGAGCGGGTAGAGCAGATCAAATGTAAAATCCTGAAGGTCCAGCCATCCCCGGCTGTCCAGAAAACGTAGACCCTCTTCCAGGCCGATAATGACCATGAACAGGGCGAAGGGCAGGATGCGCGGCCAGGCTTTATCGTGCATGGATGCTGGTGTTGCCAAATGTATGCCAAAACCAAATTTCTATGCAACTTTCCGGGTAATCCAACGCTTGTTCGTGTTCCGCTGAGCAGCTACCGCTTTACAACCAATTCCCTGACGTGCAGATTGTTTTGGACGAATTGAGAATGCCGAATCAGGGAGGATAGTATGAGCACGCACAACAAAGCTTCAACAAAACATGCTCTGCACGGCAAGACGTTGCTTGTCACCGGTGCTTCCATGGGTATCGGACGTGCTTTGGCCGTGGCACTGGCCGGGGAGGGGATCAACCTGGTGATCAATGCCCGGAGCGCGGATCGTCTGCGGGAGACGCGGGAGATGTGCGCCGGTTCCGGCGCGGTTGTCGAGGATGTCGTCGGCGACGCTTCCAGTTCGGAAACTGTTGATGCCATGGTCGCCAAATCAGGCGATATCGGCGGACTATGGGGGTTCATTCATGCCGCCGGACTGCTGCACCCGGGCCCGAATGCCTGGGAGTTGGCCGAGAAGGACTTTCAGGCCGTTTTTCAGGCCAATGTAATCGCTGCCTATCAATTGATCCGGGGCTGCATGCCTCTGCTGTTGCGGCAGGGGGAGGGTCTGGCCGTGTTTTTCGGTTCCGGGGCCGCCGTGAAGACCCAGCCCGGCATCGCGGCCTATTGCGCCGCCAAGGCCGCCGAGGAGCACCTGGCCCGGCAACTGGCCGCCGAGGCGCCGCAAATCATTTCACTGGTCTACCGCCCCGGCGTTGTCGAAACCAGGATGCAGTCTCAGGCCCGTGAATCCGAGGGCGGCGCGGCCCGGCAACTGCAAAAGGTCTTTAGGTCCTTTCAGGAGCAGGGACAGCTGATAACTCCCGAAGAATCCGCGGCCGGACTGGTCCGGCTGCTTTCTGCAAACCTTCAGCGCCTTCAGGGTGGGACCTGGGATGTGCGGGACATGAACTGAACTGACTCAACGGTCCGGGAGCTAATCCAGGAGGGCAAGCGGATCGACCCAGACGCCCAGAATGCTCAAGCCAAAATGCAGGTGCGGCCCGGTGACCCGGCCGGTGGCGCCGACCTTGCCGATGGGTTCTCCCGCAATGACCTTCTGGCCTTCCTGGACCGTTATCTCGGACAAGTGGATGTACTGGGTGACCACGCCCAACCCATGGTCGATATACACGGAACGTCCGGCAAAAAAATGATCCCCCGTCAGCACGACCTTGCCATTGCTGAAAGCCCGCACCAGCGTGCCTTCCGCACCCCGCAGATCAACTCCCCGGTGCGGAGCGCGAGGCTGATCGTTGAAAAATCTGCGCAGACCGAACTCGCTGGAAACACTTCCCGCCACCGGCCGCACAAAAGGCATCTCCCAGAACCTGTCCGCGGTGATGCGTTCCAGCGCGGCGCGAACCTGGCGACGCTCCTCCTCGATCCGGGGATGGAGGCTTTGATCCGGTGAAACCATCTCCCTCGCCACCTGCAGTCGCTGTTCCGGGAACGAACGGGACTGCACACGGACCTCATGACTGAACGGCAAGCGCTGGTCGCCCTTGCGAACGCTACCGTCAATCCGCTGCACACCCAACGGGGACTCCAGGCAGACTCCCAGCAAAATGACCGCCTCCCGCCCATGCTCGCCATCAACGGCCGGAACGGTCACATTCTTGCCCTGCCAGCGCAAGGTCAGTTCCTGAAAGTTTTCCGGACCCAAGACTCGCAGAAAAAAAGGCATGCCCACATCCACATGATCCGGACTCTCAATACGAATCCCGGCCCAGGCCGAAACCGTCGTCATGCAAAGCAGGCAGGCCACGACCCAAAGCTTTATCTTCAAATACAAAAACCGTTTCATTCCTTATTTTCCTTTTCCCATATTGATGCGCCTTTGACCTGTGAGATTCATTCCCATCGACAGGCACACCGATCTTTCATGTTCAAGAAACCAGCGCCCCGCACAAACTCTCTCAATGGGGCACCCGGCGCTCATTCCTGATCTTCGGCGACGACTTCGGCCGTAATCATGCCTGAGCGGGGCATGATCCGCAGCGTGTCGCCCCGGGCCACTTCCCTGCTGTCGCGAATATACCGGCCGGTCCGCACGGACTCGACCAGGCAGAAGCCTTTCTGCAGCGGACGAACTGGGTCATGGCTGTTCAAGGATATTTCCAGCTTGCCAAGATCGTCTTCGCGAGCACGGACGGCCTCCAATACCGAGGAGCAGAGCATCTTGGTTTGCTGCTCCAGGTGGACCTGCCGGGCGTTCCAGTGCCGGGTGTCCATGGTCCTGCCCAGGGCAACGCGGCTCTGCTCCAGACTGAGGCGTCGGTTCTCCATCATCCGTTGGGCGCTGCGGCACAAGTCCCGCTCCAGAGTTTCCAGCCGTTCCATGGCCCTGAGCACCCGCACCCGGGGTGAAAGCCAGGCCAGGGCTTTTTCCTGGCCGGAAAGCAGGACTTCCTTGCGCCGGAGCAGCTCCCGTCCCGCCTTTTGCAGTCGGCATTCCAGCTCATCCGCGGTCTGGATCAGTTCGCGGCGTTCCGGCCAGAGGAGTTGGGCCGCGTGGCTGGGAGTGGATGCCCGCACGTCCGCTACGAGATCGGCGATGGATGTGTCCACCTCATGGCCGATGCCGGTGAGTACCGGAATGTTCGAGGCAAAGATCGCCTTGGCCAGATCCTCGCTGTTGAAGGCCCACAGATCCTCCAGTGAGCCGCCGCCTCGGATAAGCACGATCACCTCGGCCCATTCCTGCAGATTGGCTTCCTGCAAGGCCCGGACAATCTGTCCCGGCGCCTCCTCTCCCTGCACCAGTACGGGATGGATGCGGATGGACGCGCCGAAGCCGCGCTCACCGGACAGACACAGGAAATCCCGCAAGGCCGCGCTGCGCGGGGCAGTGATCACGGCAACGCGTCGCGGATGAGGCGGCAGGGGCCGTTTGCGGATGGCATCGAAATAGCCTTGCGCGGCAAGTCGCTTTTTCAGCGCCTCGAAAGCCAGGTACAGAGCCCCGAGTCCCTGGTCCTGCAGCATTTCAACCACCAGCTGGTAGGTTCCCCGTGGAGCATAGACCGTTATCCGCCCCACGCAGACCACTTCCTGGCCGTCGACGATTTTCGCGCATTCTCCCGGTCCGATCTGCCACTGCTGCGACTTGAACCAGACCGCGGCCAGGCAGGCATCGCCGTCCTTCAGCGTAAAATAGATATGCCCCGAACCCGGCCTGGACAGATTGGACACCTGCCCCCGGACCCAGACAAGGGGAAACTCCCCTTCCAGGGTTGCCTTCACGGCCTGGGTCAGTTCACGAACAGAGAAGATGTAAGCCATATGCCGTGAGTATTAACCAGCCTGCCCCTCGTCCAATCCCCAATCCCTGAGAATGCCCCGCCACCACTGCCGGGCCTGGGCTTCCAGGTCGTCCAGCACCAGTTCGGTACGTTCCCCGGTCTTGCGGTTCTTGGCTTCCAACACGCCTCGGGCAACGCCTTTCTCGCCCAGGATGAGCTGACCGGGCAGGCCGATCAGGTCTGCGTCCTTGAATTTCACGCCGGGTCGTTCGTCCCGGTCGTCCAACAACACTTCGAAACCCATGGATTCAAGACTGTCGTGCAAGGCCACTGCCAGATCCAGGAGTTCCGGCTTCTTGCTGTTCAGCAGGATCAGCTCGATCTGGAACGGAGCGATGGGCGGCGGGAACAAGGCCCCGTTCTCATCGTTGTTCTGCTCCAGGCAGGCAGCCATGATCCGGCTCACGCCGATGCCATAGCAGCCCATGATGATCAGCTGCTCCTTGCCGTTCTCGTCCAGGTACCGAGCCCCCATGGCCTCGCTGTACTTGGTGCCCAGCTTGAAGACATGACCGACCTCGATGCCCTTGGGCAGCTGCAGGGACGCTCCGCATCGCGGGCAGGGATCGTCGGCCGTGACCTGGCGCAGATCAACGTATCCGGCAATTACGGCGTCACGGGTCAGATCGACATGACGCAGATGGGTGTCCGGCAGATTGGCGCCGGCAATCCAGTCCCGGCTCAGTCCCACCTCCCGGTCCGCCCAGATGGCGTCTACATGCAGGTCCACGGGGCCGGCGAATCCCACCGGAGCCTTGGTCCAGGCCTGGACCTGCTCCGGCGTGGCCAGGTTCAGTTCATTGGCGTCGAGCACATTCTTCAGTTTGGTCTCGTTCAACTCGCGATCACCACGGATCACAACCGCCACGGGCCGTCCGTCGACCTCATAAAGCAGGGTCTTCAGGAAGCGTGTGGGTTCCACTCCCAGAAACTCGGCCACGTCCTCCACCGTATGTTTGCCCGGCGTGGCCACTTGTTCCATGGGTGGAGCTTGGGCTTCGTCGCCGACTCCCCGCAGAACCGCCTCGGCCTTCTCCAGATTCGCGGCAAAGTCGCAGGTCGTGCACACGGCAATGGTGTCCTCCCCGGTGTTCGCCAGAACCATGAACTCGTGGGAAAAGCTGCCTCCGATGGCCCCCGAATCCGCTTCGACGGCCCGGAAGACCATGCCGAAGCGGGTAAAGATGCGCATATAGGCATCGTACATGGCCCGGTAGCTCGCATCCGCGCCTTCGTCGTCCCGGTCGAAGGAATAGGCGTCCTTCATGATGAATTCCCGGCCGCGCATCAGTCCGAACCGGGGCCGGATCTCGTCCCGGTACTTGGTCTGGACCTGGTAGAGGTTGACCGGCAGCTGGCGGTAGGACTTGATTTCGCCGCGGATCAGGTCCGTGATCACCTCCTCATGGGTCGGCCCCAGGCAGTAATCCCGGCCGTGACGATCCTGGATGCGCAGCAGCTCCTTGCCGTAGACCACCCACCGCCCGGACTCCTTCCACAGATCCGCCGGCTGAACCATGGGCATGAACACTTCCAGGGCCCCGGCCCGGTTCATCTCCTCGCGTACGATCCGGGCGATCTTGTCCAGACAGCGCAGCCCCAGGGGCAGATAGGTATAGATCCCGGAAGTCAGCTTGCGGATCATGCCCGCGCGCATCAGCAAACGGTGACTGATTACCTCGGCCTCAGCCGGATGCTCCTTCAGAGTCGGCAGGTAGTAGTTGCTCCAACGCATGTAACAATCCTTTTTGAAAATAGTTAAGGTAGTGCAGACCTTAATATGATGTCCGAAACAAAAACCGACTGATGGATTACTCCTTGCCGCATCCGCTGCGCTCCGCCAGAAACGCATCCAGCTCGCGCATGAATTCCGGAAGCAGCTCATCCCGTCCGCGGACCTTGCGCAGGATTTCGCCGCGGCGGAAGATCAGGCCGCAGTCCCGGCCTCCGGCCAAGCCGATGTCCGCTTCCCGGGCCTCGCCGGGGCCATTGACCACGCAGCCCATCACGGCCACGGTGAAGACCTCGGTCACTCCGGCCAGCCGGCGCTCCACTTCCTCGGCCAGGTCCTGCAGATCGATTTCGGTTCGGCCGCAGGTGGGGCAGGAGATGATTTCCGGACCGCGCTGGCGCAGGCCCAGGCAGCGCAGGATTTCCCAGGCCGCCCGAACCTCCAGGACCGGGTCCGCGGTCAAAGAGACCCTCAGGGTGTCTCCCAGCCCCTCCCAGAGCAGGATGCCCAGACCCACCCCGGATTTGACCGCACCCCGGAGCAGGGTTCCGGCTTCCGTGATGCCGATGTGCAGCGGGCAGTCCAGTTTGGCGGCCAGGAGGCGATAGGCGGCCACAGTCCGGGGGACCGAGGATGACTTCAGGGAGATCTTGAAATTGCCGAACCCGCGATTCTCCAGCAGCAGCGCATGACCCAGAGCGCTTTCGACCATGGCCTCGGGCGTGGCCCCGCCGTAGCGTTGCAGCAGCTCCTTTTCCAGGGAGCCCCCGTTCACGCCGATCCGGATGCATGCCCCATTGGCCGCTGCCGCGTCCACCACCCGGTCCACATTGGCTTTGGAGCCGATATTGCCTGGATTGATGCGCAGCCCCTGCATTCCGGCTTCCAGGGCTTTCAGGGCCAGGCGATGGTCGAAATGGATGTCCGCGATCAAGGGCGCCCGAGCCGCGGCCCGGATTGCCGGCAAAGCTTGCGCGGCGGCCTCGTCGGGCACGGCCAGCCGCACGAACTCGCAGCCCGCCTCGACCAGCTCGGATACCTGCCGAATGGTAGTCTCAGCATGCCGGGTATCCGTGTTGGTCATGCTCTGCACCCGGACGGGATGCCCTCCGCCCAGGGGCACGCCGCCCAGGGTGATGGTTCTCGCGGCATGGCGGGGGGGAATCAAGACAGAGTCAAAAGGATGCATATTTGTTAAAGGTAGGTTTCGTGTTTGTAACTATTCAGCATGCTGCTGCCGGGCAGAGTTTGACATCGCAGTCGGCACCGGTATCGGGCCGGTATCGGGCTCGGTATCGCGAAGCCATCCGAAGACTCCTCAACGTTTCGAGCCCGACCCCGATTGGCAGGAGCCAGATCGTACAACGTGTGCTGAGTAGATACACGTGTGTATTGGCGACAGGCATGTTCCTGATGCCGTTTCCCGCGGCCTTCTCGTTTTCTAACCCCAGTCCCCTTCCACGTAAACACGTCTGTTGGTGGGAATTTCAGATGTCAACCGGACATTGGTGCAACTGCTCAAAAACTTCCGGCACTCAACGGGATAAATCCTGGGAGCGCCGCACCCCAGTGCGGCTGCAGTGTAACGCTCTCAGGGCAACGTTCCGGCTGGAGGGCGGACCCGGCTGGGTCGTGTAACTTGTAACTGCTCTAAAGATCGGGTGGTTAGGTTTCTGTGAAGGGGTCCCACCCTGCGTTGAGTTTCGTGAACCGGCTACCGGGCGCAAGCTCCAGCCGGAATCTGGTTCCAAGTGCCTTACACCGCTGCCGCACTGGGGTGCGGCGCTCCCGGAATTACACCAATGATTGCCGCACGTTTTCTGAGTAACCGCAACTCCGTCTAGCTGGTAATCTGAGCACAGGAAATTCCATCGTCCGCCATTTTTGAGCAGTCATCCATTGTTGATTGTCAGCCGTTCCCGTGGGAGATCAGGACCATGAGCAGAGACTTTGATCGGTTTTTACGGTCCGCCTGTCCCGGACTTGACCTGAACTGGCGCAAATACAGGCGCAAGGGCGCACGCAGGCGCGTCGACGACCGGATCAGGGAGTTGGGATTGTCCGGGTATGACGAGTATCTGGATTACCTTCAGGCAAATGCAAAGGAAGCTGCCGGACTGTCATCACTGATGCTGGTCACGGTCAGCCGATTTTTCCGTGACCGGCAATGCTGGAACGGGCTGATGGATCTCCTGCCTGGGTTGTCGGTCGCCGCTTCGGGAACGCCGAGAATCCTCAGCGCGGGATCATGCGGCGGGGAGGAGCCATATTCCCTGGCCATTGCCTGGCAGGAACTGCGCCAGGACGAGATTGTCGAAAATGAATTGGCGATCATTGCGCTGGACCTGGATGAACGCAGCCTGGCCCGTGCCGAGCTTGGGCTTTACGAGAAAGGTTCGCTTCGGGAATTGGCTCCGGCTTTGCGCCAAAAATGGTTTCACCAGGAAAAGTCCATCTTCTGCCTGGACCCGCGGATCAAGGAGATGGTCGAGTTCCGACGGCGCAACCTGCTGCAAGACGATCTGGGGGGACCGTATGATATGATACTCTGCCGGTACCTGTTTTTTACCTATTTTACAGGTCAACTGCGACGCACGGCGGCCTCTGTTCTTTGGAACGCGCTGCATCCGGGCGGCCTGTTGATGATCGGCGCCAAGGAGGAGCTTGGCCCGGATGAGCTGGCCCTGTTTGCGCCGCATCCCGAGAAACGCTGTCTTTATCTCAAGTATTAAAATCCGTGAAGCAATCCCCAAGGATTGACCGCTGGAACACCAAGCCCGTTAGCGAGTGAACCACCGAGCGCACGGGGATCACGGGGAAGGACATCCGGTGGCAAAAAACCGGGATACGTTGCTAAAAACGACTCAGCAGGGCGTCGCGGGCGGCCTCGCTGTAGAAGCGACGGTGATCCGATGGCAAAGGCAGCTTCTCATCCGATGCCAGAAACGTGTAGGTCTTGATCATGTGCTCGCGAACCAGACCAGATCCGGCCTTACGTCGATTATCGGCTTGTGATGCAAGAAGTTTATCGGCCAGACGGATGATTTCCCTGGCTCTGACCGTGGCGCTGTGCTCCCGCAACACCCGGCGCCTGCCTTGCAACGCGATCTTCAGGAGTCGTTCCGGGTCAGCCAAGGCATCGAGTGCGATCCGCGCCGCTTCACAGGCATTGTCTCGAGGATAGACCAGGATCTCCTCATCGACCAAAAAGGCGTCGCGCAGACCGTTGGGCACGTCTTCCGTGAGCACGACAGCCCCGCAAGCCGCAGCCTGGAAGAGACGGAAGTTCAGTTCACCCACCGCACTCTGATTGAGCACGATCATGCTGCGACCAAAAATGTTCGTATAGGCGCCCTGCTGGACAACTGCCGGGCATCGCCGCTGGAACTGCCGCAGAAAGGGATGCCTTGACCGGTTCAGGGGCGGATCCAGCGTGCCCACGAAACTCACTGGAACATCGCGCTCCAGTCCCTCGTCCCGATCAACATCCGGCCGGCAATAGAGCGGAAACCAACGGCATTCCCGCCAGGCCCGATGATCCGCGAAGAGCGGCAGGTAATCTTTCTGCGCCACCAAGAAGAGGTCAAACGCCCAACTGTAGGGCACATGCCAAGGGTTGCAGTACTGGTCGATGGAAAAGCCGATCACCACTCCCGGCATCCGCTCCAGCCCGAAAACCTCTAGGGGCCGGCAACGATCCACCCAGACCGTCAATTCCGGGCGGAAACCCCGTGAGGAGAGGATATCCCAGAGTTCTCTCAGACCAATGGGATGTTCCAGCGCGACATCCAGACCCGCCCCTTTGCCCAGAGTCAGGACCTCATGGCCCATGTTTTTCCAGGCCGGGACAAAATCCGATCCGCCGACGCTCAGGATACGCATCCGGGAATCCTAGAAATAGCCAAGGCTGCGCAACGTCTCCATTTGGCGTTCCTTTTGCGGGTCCCGTCCGGCCCGTTCCGAACTGCCTTGCACTTGATCCGGAGCCAAGGTGCAGGGCATGCAGCCCAGGGATCGATAGCCCACGTTGTACAGACTGCAGTAGGGCAGATCATGTTCCATGATGCAGGCCCAAACGTCCATTTCCGTCCAGTCCAGGATCGGATTGACCTGGACGTGGTCCGGGTTGCGGCGCTGTTCCAGATAGTCCCGGTCGGTGCGGTTGGGATGTTCGTCCCGACGCAGGCCGGTTATCAGGGCCAAGATACTGCATTCCTGAATGGCCTGCTGAAGCGGCAGGATTTTCAGATCCCGGCAGCAGGACAATTTGTCCGCGGCGACGGGATATCCGCTCAGGTCGATATTCGGCTTCTGGACATGCAGTGCGATGTCCCATTCCAGAGCCATCCGGTTGCGCAACTCCAGGATTTGAGGAAACTTCAAGCCTGTATCCAGGTTGACGGCCCGTAAGGGGAATTTTCCATGCTCTTGCAGAAGCCCGCGCCACAGCCAGAGCGCCACCGTGGAATCCTTGCCGCCAGTCCAGGCCACGGCAGTCCGGTCGGGGCCGTATTGGCTGAAGACTTCATCCAACATTGTTCGGGACTGCTTGAGTCTGTCTTGAAGCAGCATCACACCCTCATCTCATTCGGCACAAGCAAGCGGATCAAGCCATCAAAATATTTGGATTCCTCCGCACCCCCCCGCAATTCGGCCCACTGGTGCGCAGTACCTATTCCAACAGATATCTGAATCGCGATGCGACCTTGTCCGTTTCAGCGACCAGAACTTCCGCCTCCTGGGCGACAACATCCGCATCAACAAATCCCAACCGATCACTCAGGTAGTATGCCAGCACCTCTCTGGACTCCACATAGCGCCAAACTACCGCATACTTTGACCCAAGGAAAGGTCGCTCCGGAAATTGCGGGCGGGTGGTCAGCCGCAGATTGAGATGCTTTTCCTCTCCTCCGGCCAAGCGGAACAGGGAAGATTTCTGAAAGGTTTCCTTGAGGTGAAGCGCCAGACGCATACCCACCGGATCGTTTCCAACATGTTCAACAAGCACGGGAATTCCCATGTCTGGAATGTCCGTGGGTTCCTCATCGGCGGGTGGCGCATGTATGGGCTGCGGAACAGGTTGATCCTGCGTCTGGTGTGTTGACTCAGGCGATTGTTCCGCTGAATCCTGTGCTGATGCCTCGCCAAAGTAGCCCACCAGGAACAGCATTCCGAACAGTATCCACAGACAACCAATTCTACCTACTGCATTCATCATAAATCCTCCGGCGGGTGAACAACGCTCGTTTTCTGTTGCATATCCTGCGTCGATTAAGGAGATTGAGCTCGCATCACGCATCTTCCATCTCCTGGGTTCGTCGTCATGTCTCTGTCGCTACTCGACTGCAATCCATCTTATCTGGATTTTCCGGCTTCGCAAAGGTTGGAATACCGACAAATGGCGGCTGCACATGGCCGTAGATTGAGCTGTGTGGGATCAGTCGACTGGTTCATTTTCTCGTACGGCCATGGGTCCCAAGTGATGGATTTTGACAAGTTCCCGAATATGCCCATGGGCCTCGTCGGGTATATCCAGATTAATAGCCGCATCCACGACCCAGCCATGGTGGGTGAAAAGGATGACCTGATTTTTTCGACCCAGGTCGGCCAGCGCCCGGAGAGTGGCCGTGGTTCGATGATCATCGAAATTGATCAGAATGTCGTCGGCGATCAAGGGCATCGGCTCGTGGGATTCCAGCCGCCATTCCAAGGTAGCCAGGCGCAGGGCCAGATAGAGCTGATCCCTGGTGCCGAAACTCATTTCCGAGATGTTTTTCATGCTTCCGTTGGAGCTGACTCCCACCAGAACGGGATGTCCTTTGTCGTTGATGTCCGATCGCAATCCTGAAAATGAACCAAGTGTCAGGGCGGCAAAGTAGCGGGAAGCGATGGCCAGAATCGGTCCCTGATGTCGGCGGCGGTACTGTTCAACTTCCTGTTTCAGCAGTAGCGCGGCCAGGCGGACCCGGGTGTATCGGTCGGCTAATCGACGGATCAGGGACAGAGCTCCCTGGATTTCAGTTTCCTTGGCAGCGGCTGCGTCGCTGCCGTCCATGCGTTGCAACTCGCTTCGAGCTTCGCCTTTTTGCTCGGACAACGCCCTGATCCGCGGTTCCAGTTCATTGGCAATCTGACTCCGCAAGGCATCGATGCGTCCCGGCAGGGTGTCCGGGTCAACCTCAGCGCGTTGCCGATCCAGTTCATCCAGCGGCACGCCCTGAGCAATCTCCATCAGGACCTCCTCCTGTCGGGTCAACTCGGACCGGACGGCCAGCCACTGCTCATAGCGCTGCCGGGTTTCCCGCAGCCCTTCATTCGTCTCCTTTCCAGCCACACGTCGCAATTCGGTGAGCTGATTCTCCGTCATTTCCATGGTCACCTGGAAATGACGGATTTCTTCTTCAAGGCCTTCCAGGTCAGCGAGAAGCTTATCCCGGATTGTTTTCTGGGATCCGGCTTGTGTGAGCAGGGATTGCAGCTTGACTACGGCTTGATCCATGGTCAAGCCATCAAGCTCCGGAGCTGCGATGGATCCTGTCAGAGCCGCGGCCGCGGCTTCGAAGTGCTGGATGCAGGCATCAATATCATCGATCCGACCACGACACTGATCAGCCTGGTTGATTTTTTCCAGGCAGGTGCTCAGGGCTTCCAGAACGCCCACGGCCGCATCCGGAGTGGTTTCAAATGGCAGACCGAAACTGGTCAAGGCTTCCTTCCAGATCTGTCGCCAATCGTCAATTCTTTTTGAACATTGCTCTAGTGATTTGCCGCTCCTGTCCAGCTCCTGGGCAAGGCGAGCCAGTTCCTTGCGCAGGCTCACGATCTGCTCCCGCAGGGCTTTCAATGAGCCCAGATGCTGTTCCGCGTACTCGAGCAACGGGGCCAATTCTTCCGCGGAATCCGGATGCCGGCGGTTCAGCCGTCCCAGTTCCTTTGCCAGAAGAGCCAGCAGGTTCCGGCGTTGGACGAGAACCGGAGTTTTTTCGGCATTCGCTTTGCGGGCTTCCAGGAATTTCCGGCATCCTTCCTGACATTGCTCCAGCCACCCTCGCATTTCGGATGGAGTACGGGGCTCCAGTTCGAGAGGGGCCCAGAGTTCGCGCCACTGGGTTTCCAGGCGAATCTGCTCTTCCTCAGTCCGTGCCGCTTCTTCAGCCAGTTTTTCCAGCCGGCTTTCCAGTTTGCAGGCCTCAGTACGTTTCGTGACGTATTGATGAACCCTTTCAGCGGCTAAACGCAGGTGATCCGCGGCTTCGTCGGCAGCCTGCATCCCCTCTTCGAAAGCGGCCGGAAGGCTCATATTCCCGGCATAAGCCATGACATCCTCCGCCAGGTCTTGACCTTCCAGCCAGACCCCGCGAATCAGATGCCAGCCCTGATCACGGTGCCTTCTCCGCTGGAGCAGGTCCTCTTCCGTCACCACCTGGCCGGTCTGTTCGATGATTGCAATATCTTGCCGAATTCTCGTCAGATCTTCCTGCAGGGATTCACGCAGGGACAAATTGGTCTTCATGCCATCAGCGGTTTCCTTGAACCGGTCCGCGAACCAGGCAATGCTTTCAGCAGCGGGCAGGGGACGATTGGCAATCGCTTCCGGCTCGCCCTTCCAGAGACCGATGCGGGTGATTACTGCAGCCGCATTCTCCTTGAGCAGCAACGCGTCCTTGTCCAATTTGCGAATCTGGCTGTCCAGGTCTCCGGCTTTCTGGGCCATGTTCACGGCAGTGGCCAGCCCCTCCAGATCCGGCGCCTCCGGCAGCTGACTCAGAGCGCCTTGCACATTTTCAAAAGCCGTTGTCGCCTCCTGGAATTGACGCCGGGCTTGGGTTTCGGCCTCCGTCAAAACGGCAAAACGATTGCACAGAGAGTGAATGGTCTGGCGCTGCGCCAGCAGGTTCTTGATCTCATCGCGATGGTTCAGGTCGAGGGCCGGAGCGGACTGGGTCAGCAGGGTTTCGGCCTCTGTGCGCAGCCGCAACTGATCGGCGTGCAGGGCAGTTCGGTCCCTTCGGGCCTGATGGACCATTCCCAGTTGTTTATGCAAACTGTCGATGCTCTCAGCCTGATCCAGGATGTCCTGGCGGATTTGGGTTCCAGCGGTGCGCAGTTCCAGTCGCTCACGTCGGGAGCGGGCTTCCTGCAGGCTTTTGGCGGCGGCAGTGTGGTCTTCCATAGCCTGCAGCACACGCGTTGCAAAGTCTTCGCTGAGCGTGGCAACATCGGCCAGTGCGGCAAAGGTTTGCCGCAGCGAATCCCGCTTACCCATGCAGGGCAGGGCGCGCTGCAGGCGTTCCAGACGTTCCAGTTCGGTTCTCATGTGCTGGTTGATCTGTTCCGTTTCCTCCAGCTGCCTGGAAAGTTCATCCAGAACCTGGCGGCGTTTCTTCCATTCGCTTCCTGCCAGGCAAAGGTTGCGTATTTCCGCTTTCAAATCCGTGTGTCGTTTGATGGCCTGATTCAGTTGCGGATTGCGGCCGCTTGGCTTGAACAGGTCGGCTTCTTCCTGTTCCAACCGAGCAATGATCCCGTGCAGCGAAGCCAGCCCGACGCCGGCGGAGAACAATGCCTGGCCCACGTCGCCCTGCTGCTCCAGAATGGCCTTGCCCCCGGAGATCAAAGTCTCGTGGTCTATCCCGAAAAGGGAATTGAACAAGGGCTCTTCGATGCCGTTCAGGAATGCGTCCAGGATACGTTGATCCATGACTTGTTCGTTTCTGTCCAGCAGGTCGCCCACGTTGCGCTTGCGCCTCCAGAAGCTCAATATTCGGCCGTCCCGGTTCTGAAGCTCTCCCCCGATACGCAGCTTGTCGTATTTATGCTGAAAATTGTCGCTGGTTCTGGACTCGATGCCGTAGAGCAGGGCCCGGATGGCCCGCAGCGCCGTGCTTTTCCCGGCTTCATTCGGGCCGTAGACGACATGCAGCCCCGGATCCCGGGAAGTGAAATCCAGGCAGAGATTCGTAAAATGACCGTAGGCTGCCAGTTCCAGGCGGTTAATTTTCATCCTCCGCTCCCATTTCAGTAAATTTGCGTGAAGAGGAAAAAAAGAGAAACTGCGATTTGCCGACTTGTTCCGTTTGACAGAGGGAGATCAATGATCCCTCGGGTCATGTATCTCGGTTTCCAGCAGTTGGGCGACCAGAAGATTTTTGACATCCTCACGGATTTCGGCCCATTGCCCGGGGTTGGTCGGCGTAAAAGGATCTTCTCCGGTGAACAGTTCCGCCGGAAGCTTGCTCAAGAACACGTCGAAATCCGGATCGATATTCCGGAGAGCATCAGCGTCCATTTCCAGGTGCTGCAGGCCGGAGATCAACCCGCCCAAGGCCTCGTTGCTCTGGATCAACGTTTCCAGATCCAGCCGCTCATGGGTCCGCATGCGAATTTTTTCCAAACACAGGTCATCCCCGCCCAGATCCGCCGCCAGGGATCGCATGGCGTCTTCCCAGGAGGCCGGATTGGCCTGGAGTCGTTGGTGCATGGATGTCGTACCGTACAGTTCCAGACGGGCCACCATCGGCCGCCCGTCTCCGTCTTTCAGGACATCCAGCAATTGGTTCCGGGTCCTTTCCATGATTTCCTCCGGACCACGGCATCCGGAGACATCAACCCGGCACAAGTCCCAGCGCAGCACGTCCAGGTCCACGTGCTCCAGCCGGCTGACCTGTCCATCATTGACCGTGACCAGCGTGCAGCCCTTGGCGCCTGTTTCCCGGATCGTCCGGCCCTGGGTATTTCCGGGGAAAAGAATCCACGGATCTTCTTCCAGCACTACTTCCCGCTTGTGGATATGGCCCAGAGCCCAGTACTGATATCCTTTGCACCGCAATCCGTCGACGGTACAGGGGGCATACGGTTCGTGACCTTCACGTCCGTTCAAGCATGTATGCAGCAGACCGATGTTGAAAAAACCTTCCACAGGCGGCGGATAATTGCGGCTGAGGTCCTCGGAAACAACCCGGCCGGCGTATCCTTGTCCATGAATGGCGACCTGAAGGGATTCCAGCTTGTGCGTCTGGGCCTTACGGGAAGAAAAAAGAGAAACGTTTTCGGGCAGACTCAACGCTTTGCTGATATGGCTGACGGCGTCGTGGTTGCCCGAGACGATGAACACCTGAACTCCAGCCTCCCGCAACCGTGCCATCCGCTTGGCAAAATACAGTCCGGTGTTGAAATCCTTCCAATCGCCATCGAACAGGTCGCCCGCTATTACGATGAACGCGACCTGCTCACGCAGCGCCAGTTCCACCAGGTTGTCGAACGCACGGCGCGTGGCGCCCCGGATTTCATCCCGGACCCACTCCTCCGGCACCTGGACTCCCCGCAAAGGACTGTCCAGGTGAATGTCCGCAGCATGAATAAAGCTGAACATGAATTCTTCCTCCATGAGAACGCAAAAAACTCAATGAACGTGTTCACTGTTTGACGCAAGGCAGTCCGACACAGGAATTATGTGCCCGCAATTTCAAAGGGGGCATCATGCCATACCGGCAATTTGTTGCCAAAATGCTGACGTGATTATCAAGCGGCCGCAAATGGCATGAGCAGTCACATTCTCACGTAATGAGGCATTCTTCTCAATATTCTATGATTATTGATTATTTAACAAAAGGACAGACAGCGCATCATGGGCAAACTCTGCTTTTAGAACAGGCATTTAACTTGCAAATCGAAAGCACGCAACCAACGAGCCTGTTATGCTTCGAAAGAAAACAATTACCGACCATATCCAAACATCCGAACACCGGATGCCTATGAACCTGCCGGAATTCGCTCTGGAGCAGGGCGAGCAGCGTCACGCTACCTGGTCCGTTCCCTGGTCTGACCTGATGATGGTCATGTTCATCCTGTTTCTGGTTCTGTTTGTCTTTTCCCTTCGCGAAAAGGATCGCCTGGTGCTGAGCCACCGTTCCAGCGCAACCATTCAGACCGTTACGCCTTCGAGCGCCCAACTGAACATGCTGCCCCTCTACGATGTACTCCGGGAGAGACTGCTGGGCCATGAACGGATGCTGAACATCGCCTTTGCGGAAGACGCATCCATTGTCATTACACTCTTCGGCGAGAATATCTTTGATTCCATGTCCCACGAAATTGAACATCGCCCGGGTATTTTGCTGTCAAAGATTGGACATGCCATCTCCCTGGCTCAGGGAACAATCGTGATTACAGGTTTCGCCGATGATGCGCCTCCCGCTTCTCGAGGTTCTGATTCCCCTGAACGAGGAGTGTGGAAGGTCGCTGCGCTCCGCGCAGCTGCGGTCGCGGAGCACTTCGTGCTTCAAGCCGGCGTTAACCCGGAAATTTTGATCATCCAGGCGCGTGGCAATGCACCTCTTCCGTTGCCGGAATTCATGGAATCAAGGAATTCACAGCGCCGGCTGGAAATTCGGATCACCCCTGATAAACCTTTGATTGCACGCTGACAGCAAGTTTTACCCCAGGAGCACGTTCATGAAGAGCAGAACCCTGATTGCCGCGGCAATCTGCTTTATTGGATTCAGTTGCGTATTTTTTTTCTCGGGACAAGCTTCCATCTACTTTAACGCCACTGCCATGCTTGTAGTTGTCTTCGGCACACTGGGATCCGCCGTTCTGGGCAGTGGTCCTGAGGGGGTTCGCCGGGCCTGGCGATGTGCCGGGGCGGCATACTCCGAGGAGAGCATTTCCGAGCGGATTCTGGTCAAGGAACTGCTGCGTACAGCCCATATGTACAAGCGCTCGGGGCGGATCTGTTTGAGCGAAGAAACTCCGCACTACCCGCCTTTGAATCATGGTTTGGAAATGATTGAAGATGGGTACACGGAAATGGAGATTCGGGAGATCTTTCAGGCCGAAGCCAAGGCGTTCGTCCAACACCGGGAAGAGATGGAAAGAATCTTCAGAAACATGGCAACGTATGCTCCATCATTCGGAGTTGCCGGCAGCGTCATCGGTCTTGTCGGCATGCTTGTTGGCTTGGGAGATACTTCCCTGATATTAAGAAGCATTCCCGTCACCTTGGTTTCAACGCTTTACGGCATTGTATTGGCAAACTTCCTCTTTTTGCCACTGGCGGAAAAAATTCGCGAAAGCACACGTGGCGAATTGGCCTTGCGCCGACTTGTCTTGGGAGGAATGGTAGGTATGATTCGCGGAACGGATTTCCTCAAACTGCAGACAATGCTCAATGCGATCACGACGAAACAGGAAGCCCAGGTGGACGGTCTCCAGATCCTTCGTGAAATCAAGGCCGGTCTGCCGCACAAGCGCAGCCAACCCGAATCTCCCGCAACTCCCCTTGACATGGCCAATGCATTGAAACGCACCTGATGTGTTTGGTGTGCCTGGTGTGCCTGGTGTGCCTGGTGTGCCTGATGTGCCTGGTGTGCCTGGTGTGCCTGATGTGTTTGACTAGGCGCATCCGATATTATGATGCAGGCCGCAGAATTTGCGAGGCCGAATAATCGAATCAAGACGTGATGTAGCTGAGGAGTTGGGAATCAAAAAAAGTAACAACTCAGCAGAGTCAGAAAAAGATCTGGAAACCGGCTTTTGCCGGTATAACTAACATGGCAACGGCTTGCTCCGATTCGTCATTCAGGAGAAAGCCGGAATTTTCAGTGCTGGGGAGTGGTCATTCACCATATGTGCTGAATAGTTACAAGAAAAGTAACTGTTCGGCATGCTACTGCCCTGCGGACTTTGGCATCGCAATCGGCGTCGGTATCGGGATCGGGGTCGCAGGCGGAGCTATGCATAGGTCTTCTGAACATTTTTCGAAATCGGTTCCGACCCCGACACCGACCCCGATATCAGAGGCAGATCGCACACCATGTACTGAATAGTTACCAAAAAAAGACTTCTACAAACTCATGAAGTTGCCGCGCATGGCTCGGTATCGATATCGATACCGAACGCGATACCGATTTCAGAAATAGAGCGTGTGCTGAATTGGTGAGTCAAAAATGGAAACGGGAGCGAATCCGCTGGATTCGCTCCCGTTTATGCGTCTTATGCCAAAGCTTCGCTGCAGTTACGCAACCATGCTTCTTGTTTTCATTCTTGCCAATGCACGCTGCAGGGCAGCCTGTGTTCTGGCAAAGTCGATCTGAGCTTTTTGCTCGATCATTCGCTTTTCAGCGCGTTCCTTGGCCTTGCGAGCCCGCTCCGCGTCAATCTCCTCGGCACGTTCAGCAACTTCCGCCAGTACGCTCATCTTGTTCCCGGATACTTCCGCGAAACCGCCGGAAAGAAAAATCCAGTATGTTCTTCCATCCTTGTTGTAGTGCAGACTGCCAACACCAAGGGCGGACAAAAAAGGAGCGTGATCGGGCAGAACGCCAAACTCGCCGTTGTAACCGGGTGCGCCGACAAACTCGACGTCCTCACTTAAGAGTTTCCGGTCCGGAGTGACAATTTCCAAGTGTATGGTCTTGGCCATTTTCTGCCACCTTCAAGCTTAGAAGTTCTTCGCGTTTTCCAAAGCTTCCTCAATGGTACCGACCATATAGAAAGCCTGTTCGGAAATTTCGTCGTGCTTGCCTTCGATAATTTCCTTGAATCCACGAATGGTGTCCTCGAGTTTCACATAGCGGCCTTCCTTACCGGTGAACTGCGCGGCAACAAAGAAAGGCTGGGAAAGGAAACGCTGAATTTTCCGAGCACGCGATACGGTCACTTTGTCTTCGTCGGAAAGTTCGTCCATTCCAAGGATGGCGATGATATCCTGGAGGTCTTTGTACTTTTGCAGGATCATCTGCAGCTGCCGAGCGGTATTGTAGTGCTCGTGACCAAGAACAAGAGGGTCAAGGATGCTGGATGTGGAATCCAGGGGATCCACCGCGGGATAAATGCCCAGCTCGGCGATCTGTCGGGACAATACGATGGTTCCGTTCAAGTGAGCAAACGTGGTGGCCGGTGCAGGGTCGGTCAAGTCGTCCGCGGGAACGTAAACGGCCTGAACCGAGGTAATAGATCCCTTGGTAGTGGATGTAATGCGCTCCTGGAGTTCACCAAGGTCTGTTCCAAGCGTAGGCTGATAACCCACCGCGGAAGGCATGCGGCCAAGAAGAGCGGATACCTCGGAACCGGCCTGGGTGAATCGGAAGATGTTGTCAACGAAGAGCAATACGTCCTGACCTTCCTCATCGCGAAAGTATTCAGCGGAAGCCAGGGCGGTCAAAGCAACGCGGGCACGGGCTCCCGGAGGCTCGTTCATCTGACCGTAGATCAACACGGCCTTTTCGATAACGCCGGCGTCCTTCATTTCGTGATACAGGTCGTTTCCTTCACGAGTCCTCTCTCCAACACCGGCGAACACTGAAATACCACCGTGCTGCTTGGCGATGTTGTTGATCATTTCCATCAGGATAACGGTCTTGCCAACGCCTGCGCCACCGAACATGCCGATTTTTCCGCCCTTGGGAAACGGGATCAGCAGGTCGATAACCTTAACGCCGGTTTCCAGCAGTTCAACCTTGGTGCTTTGTTCGGTGAAGCTGGGTGCCTTGCGGTGAATGGGCATCATTTTGTCGGATTTGACTTCACCCATTTCATCCACGGGGCGACCGACAACGTTCAATATGCGCCCCAGGGCAGGCTGGCCAACGGGAATCATGATCGGCTTGCCCGTGGCTTTGGCGACAGTGCCGCGAACAAGACCGTCCGTAGCGTCCATGGCGATGCAGCGGACTAGGTTGTTCCCAAGGTGCTGAGCAACTTCGACCACGAGGTCGGGCGCATCTTCATTATTGGGATTATGAATATTCAAAGCACTCAAGATGTATGGCAGCTTTCCCTCTGGAAAGGACACGTCAACGACGGGCCCAATGACTTGCGCCACCTTTCCTTCCATAAGTTCACTCATGTACTACGCCCCCTTTAGGCTGATTTCAGTGCTTCAGCACCGCCGACGATATCCATCAGCTCTTTGGTAATGGTGCTTTGCCGTGCCTTGTTGTAGACCAAGGTTAATGATTTTGCCAATTCGTCACAATTTTTCGTCGCATTGTCCATGGCCCGCATCCGGGCGGCATGTTCACTTGCGTTGGTATCCAAAAGACCGCGGTAAATCTGAACGTTTACGAACCGCGGCAACAATTCGGATAGGATGCCTTCGACGGAAGGCTCATAGATGTATTCGCTGGGAGCGGCCTCAACTTCCTCAACGGCTTCGGCAGCCGAGACGATAGGCAGCACCTGGAGAGTGGTCACTGACTGCTTGGCGATGCTGATGAACTCGCCGAATACGATGTTGACTTCGTCGTACTCCTGGTCCAGGTAGCCGTTCATCAGCTTGGTTCCGAGTTCCGCTCCCAAATTGAAGTCAAAGGTATTCATCACGTTGACGTATTCTGAAATGATGGGCCATGGCTGCTTGCGCATTACGTCACGACCCTTTTTGCCGACGCAGATGAATTCCACTGTTTTGCCCGCTGCTTCCTTTTCCAAGGCCAGCTTGCGGGCTTTCGTGGTCAGGTTGACGTTAAAGCTGCCGCAAAGCCCTCTGTCCGCGGTAACCAGGACGATCACAACCTTTTTGATCTCCTCGCGGACTTCCAGCAAAGGGTGCGCGGAAGCATCAGTGCGGCTGCTCAGGTCAGTGAGCATGTCATAGAACTTGTCGGCGTAAGGTCGAAACCGCTCGATGCGTTGTTGGGCCTTGCGCAACTTAGCCGACGCCACCATGTTCATGGCTTTGGTGATCTGCTTGGTCTTCTTGACCCCGCTGATCTTGCGCTGAATGTCCTTTAAAGAAGGCATTATTCTCTCCTCAACGGTTATTCAGCCTGGAAGGTCTTCTTTACAGCTTCGATAGCCTCGCGCAGTTTCGCTTCAAGATCCGCATCCAGAGCCTGCTTGGTTTTGATGGCATCCAGAATGTCCGGCCGCTGGTTGCGCATATATTCCTGCAATTCGTTTTCAAACTTGGCAACGGAAGAAACCGGGAGATCGTCCATCAAGCCTCGGGTTCCGGCATATAAAGAGACAACCTGCTCGGCCACGTTCATGGGCTGATACTGAGGCTGCTTCAAGAGTTCAACAAGACGCATGCCGCGGTTGAGACGCTGCTGAGTGGATTTGTCCAAATCCGATCCGAACTGGGCAAAGGCGGCCAACTCACGATACTGAGCCAGATCCAGACGCAATGTGCCGGCAACCTGCTTCATCGCCTTGATCTGAGCAGCGCCGCCAACGCGGGATACGGACAAACCGACGTTGATCGCGGGACGCACGCCGGCATAGAACAAGCTCGGCTCAAGATAGACCTGACCGTCCGTGATGGAGATGACGTTGGTCGGGATGTAGGCGGATACGTCGCCGGCCTGGGTTTCAATGATCGGCAGAGCGGTCAGGGATCCGGCGCCCATGCTGTCGTTGACTTTGGCGGCACGCTCCAGCAAGCGGGAGTGGTTGTAGAAAATGTCGCCGGGGAAAGCTTCGCGTCCTGGAGGGCGGCGCAGAAGAAGGGACATCTGGCGATAGGCTACGGCCTGCTTGGAAAGGTCGTCGTAGATGATCAGGGCATGCTTGCCGCTGTCCCTGTAGTACTCGGCCATGGTGCAACCTGCGTAGGCAGCGATGTACTGCAGCGAAGCAGGTTCGGAAGCCGTGGCTGAGATAACCGTGGTGTATTCCATGGCGCCGTACTTGCGGAGCGTATCCACGACCAGGGCAACTGTGGACTTCTTTTGGCCGATGGCAACATAAAAGCAGAAAATGTCGCTGTCTTTCTGGGCCAGGATGGCATCCAGGCAGAGCGCCGTCTTGCCGATCTGACGGTCGCCGATAACCAGTTCGCGCTGTCCGCGGCCGATGGGCGTCATGGCGTCAACGGCCTTCAAGCCGGTGTACATGGGTTCATGAACGGACTTTCGGGCGACGATTCCCGGCGCCTTGATTTCCACTTTCCGGAATTCCTTGCCTTCAATGGGGCCCAACCCATCCAGCGGATTGCCGAGAGGATCGATGACGCGTCCGACAACGGGATCGCCAACGGGTACGGAAAAGATCCGCCCTGTACGCTTGACTGTGTCGCCTTCCTTGATGTGCGTGTCTTCGCCCAGCAGAGCAACACCAACGTTGTCCTCTTCCAGGTTCAACACCATTCCATAGACGCCGCCGGTAAATTCCAGCAACTCCATGGCCATGGCGTTTTCAACGCCGTAAACACGCGCAATGCCGTCACCGACGGAGAGAACGACGCCAGTCTCGCTCATCTCCACGCGCTGTTCGTAATTCTCAATCTGGCTTTCAATAATTTTGCTGATTTCATCTGCTTTAATTTGCATGGCCGTTACTCACCCCTCTTGATGGTTTCTCTCATCGCGACCAGTTGGGCCCGAAGGCTGGCATCCAATACCCTGTCCCCAATTTTCAATACCAATCCACCCAGTATGTTCGGGTCGACCGCGTAGTCGAGAATCAACTGGCGGCTGGTCTTTTCCTCCAGTGATTTCTTCAGCTGTTCTTGAATTTCCGGCTCCAGATCAATGGCCGTAATCATTTTGCCGCGAGCTATGCCTTGGTGCTCATCCAGCAGTTCGGCGTAGTAGGCCTGAATGTCGGCCAGAAAACCTAATCTGTTGTTGTCAGCAAGAAGATGACAAAAATTAACGATCATCTGCTGAGGTTTGATTTTTGAAAGAATCGCATCAACAACCGCTTTTTTTTCTTCCACCTTGAAAACAGGATTTCGGAATATGCGGTCCAGTTGTGGCGACTCGTTCAAGGCCTCAACCAACCCGGAAAGATTCTCGCCGTAGGCGACGAGTTCAGCTTCTCCCTGAGCCAAGCCCAAGGAGAACAAAGCCCGGGCATATCTTCGCGCCACCAGGTTTCCAATCAATGCAGCACCACCCTTGTTAAGGATTGTTGGATCAATTTTTCATGGCCTTCTTTGGTCAACTGGGCTTGAATCATTTTCTCAGCAGCCTCGATGACCATATCCGCAAGCTCTTCACGCAGCTTGTCCGTTGCCAGCTTGTACTCCTGGGTGGCGGAAGACTCGGCCTGAGCCTTGATCTGGGCGGCTTTCTCATGCGCCTGGGCGATTATTGCCTGCTTCAATGCTTCCCCCTGCTGCTGAAAATCCGCCAGGACCTTCTCGCGCTGGGTGTCCAGATCCTTGATTTGGGCCTCTACTTCCTGGAGCTTCTTGTCAGCCTCGGTCCGGCGCTGGTCAAGTTCCACAAGTTCATCACGAATCTTCTCGCGACGGTCCGAGAGAAGCTTTCCAATGCGCTTCCCGGCTGCCCAGTAGAGAATCGCGACGAAGATGATGAAGTTGATCACCCGCCACATGAAATCTCTCCACTTGGCCATGTCTCCTGCCTCCGCGGCAGACCATGCCAAGCCGGCGCTCACAAGCACCATAATTACCATGATCAAAAAAATCGCTATCCGTTTCAACTCCAAGCCCTCCTTACGGTAAAGTGCTGTTACACGGCCCAGCCGACAACTTTCTTTGTGACCTTTTGCGCATAATTCTCTACCCGGGACGTGAGAACTTTTTGACTCGCGCGTACCTGTGACGCGGCATCATTCCGGGCGGATTTCAAATGTTGAGCGGCCGCACTGTTGGCATCCCCCAGCAGAGCTGCTTCTTCCTGGAATCCTTCAGCCTTGAGCTGGGCGCGTATATCAATTCCCTTCTGCCGGGCGACGGTCAACGCGTCTTCGTAGGATTTAATTTTATCAGTGGCTTGAGCGGTAAAGTTTTCCACGTCACTCAATTGCGCGGCCATTCTTTGCCCACGTTTCTTGATGACGGCACGGATGGGCCGATAGAGGACAGCATTCAAGACCGCCAAAACGATGAAGAAGTTAATGAGCTGAATGATCATAGAAATGTTGACATCAATCATAATCTGTCCTCCGGGTGGATATGTGAATTTTAGTGCAAGCCAAAAGGCCTCTAGCTAATTTTAAGGTCTCTGTCAAAACATTTCATTTTTATTCTTGGACTTGATGAGAATCACCATATGCAGAACCTGATTTCATCAGGGTTGTTGCTCTCCAAATTCTTGCTCGGACAAGGTTGTCTCGTTTTTTTTGGACATGAGCACTTCTCCGTCCAGGATCGCTCCTTCCTCGATGACCAGGCTCGGCGTGCGCATTGTTCCCTGCATATTCGCTGATTTGTTCAGAACAACCTTGTTGTCGGCAACGACTTGACCTTTGAGGGAACCGCTGAGAATCAAGCTGCCGACATGCACATCGCCGTCGATCTTAGCGTCCTGACCGACGATAAGCGTCCCTTCCGAATCAATTTGGCCCAAGAAGCTGCCGTCGATCCGGACCGAGCCCTGAAACTGCAACTTCCCCTCGTAGGAAGTTCCCGCACCCAGGAACGCATTGATTTCGTCCTTGGCCATGATTGGTGATCCTTTGTTTTGTTTGAAGAAAGTATGCATGTTCGCGACCGGTTTGAGAGAGAAAAATCAGTTCTTTTTGAAAAAGAAACGCCGCATGGACACGTTCAGGGCGAGCCCTATCAAACAAAAACTGGTTAAGGTGGAGGTGCCGCCGTAGCTGATCAGCGGAAGTGGTATGCCCACCACGGGCATCAGTCCGAGCACCATGCCCATATTAATGGCAATCTGCCAAAAAAAGTAGAAAAAAATCCCCACGGCAAGGTAGCAGCCAAAATTGTCCTTGGCTTCCGCGGCGGCGCGGATAAAATTTAGCAAAAACAGACAGAGCAGGAGCAAAAGAATGAAGCAGCCGATAAATCCCCATTCTTCACCGAAGACTGCGAGTGCGAAATCAGTATGCTTTTCCGGCAAAAAGCGCAATTGACTTTGGGTGCCTTCCAGAAAACCCCGTCCCCACAATTGGCCTGAGCCCACGGCTATCTGGGACTGGATGATATGGTAGCCCGATCCCAGGGGATCATTGCTCGGGTCGAGAAATCCCAGGATGCGCTGGCGCTGGTAGTCGTGCAGAACATACCATCCAAGAGGCAGAATAGCTGGAGTAACCAGTGCCAACACCTTCAGCACCGGCCCGCGTACGCCCCGGAACAGGATCATGCCTCCGAGAATCAGGAGTAGTGTGATTGCCGAGCCGAGATCCGGCTGCTTGACGATGAGCAGAGCCGGTGGCAGGCCGATGGCCGCAAATATCAACAACTGCCGCCACCCGAGCTTGCCCTGATCCTGGGAGAGAAGTTTCGCGCTGATGACAAGCAGGGATATTTTGGCGAATTCGCTGGTCTGGAAATTGAACAGTCCCAGATCCAGCCAGCGCTTGGCTCCCATGATGGTCTTTCCCCAGAGCAGTGTCATCAGCAGCATGAGGATGGTCAGGATGAACAATGGCCAAGCCAACGTATGCAAATGACGGTAATCGACCACCAAAAAAAAGATCATGCCGCCCAGGCCGATCATGCCCCAATACAATTGCTTGCGGTAAAACGACGAGGTCAGGGTGATGCCGTCTTCCATGCGGAAACCGCTGGCTGAATACAGGTTGACGACGCCCATGGCGAAAAGGATCAGGGCCAGACCCATGAGGGTCCAGTCAAAATGGGAGATCAATCGACGATCAATCAGCGTCATGAAATTGATCCTCGGGAAACAGGTAGTCATAGATGGTTTTAATGATCGGGCCGGCTGTAGAACCTCCGCCTCCGCCATGTTCGATCATGGCGACGATCACATAGCTGCGGCCGTCTTTCTGTCCGAAAGAGGTCATCCAGGCATGATCCCGAAGGTGGTAGGGAATGTCCTGAAGCTTGGCCCTTTCGAATTCAGCCATCAACCGGACCACTTGTGCCGTCCCGGTCTTGGCGCCAAGCCGAACATCGGGCCTGGCGATACGACGGGCCGTTCCACGGCTGTCTTCAACGGTATTGACCATGGTTTGAACCAGGAAATCCCGGTGAGAGGCCAGCAATGGAAGCTCGCTTTGCACTTCCGGGGGGGCATCGGCAAGCAACTGGGGTTTGAGCAGCTTGCCGCCATTGATCAACGCGGCATTGTATCTGGCTACTTGAATCGGAGTGGTGAGCATGAATCCCTGGCCTATGGACATGTTGAAATTTTCGCCGCGATGCCAGGGTTCGTTGAATCGACGACGCTTCCAATCACGACTTGGCACGAGTCCGCTGGATTCATGCGGCAGATCAATGCCGGTGCGCACGCCGAATCCGCTCTGTACGGAATAAGGATGCATTCGATCCACCCCAAGCTTGTCCCCCAGGGTGTAGAAATAGGTGTCGCAGGATTGCACCAGCCCCTTGTTCATGTCCATCCAGCCATGGCCGCCCCGCTCCCAGCATCGAAAAAGCCGATTGCCGAGACGAAGCCCGCCGGAACAAAAGACCCTATCGCTGGGTACGGCTGTCCTCTCAGTCAACGCTGCTCCTGCTATGACCAGCTTGAAGACGGAGCCGGGTGGGTAGGCGCTTTGGATGGCTCGGTTCTGCAGGGGATGGGCCGGATTGTCGCGCAGTTCGGCCCAATCGGCATGGCTCAAGGTGGTGACGAACAGGTTGTTGTCAAAAGAGGGCTTGCTGACCAGGGCCAAAACCTGTCCGGTATCCGCCTCCAGGACGATGACGGAGCCGACATGATCGCCCATCTGGGCATCTACATACCGTTGCAGTTCCAGGTCGATACTCAATCGAATATCGTTTCCGGCCTGGGGCGGGGTCAGCAGGGTCGTTCCGAGTTGGCGGCCGGCAGCGTCCACGTCAACCTGGCGCAAGCCCTTCTTCCCGCGCAAGACGTTTTCCATGGTGAGTTCCATGCCCTTCTTTCCGATGCTGTCGCCCAGGTTCAACTCAGGATCGGCATTCATCTCCTGTTCGTTGGCCTCCGCCACATACCCGATGACATGGGCCAGCAACGGACCGTCCAGGTAGGTTCGTCTGGGTTTGGTAACGATCTTCAGTTCCGGCCAGACCAGCGTATTGGCCTCAATTGTCGCCAATTGCTCAAAGGTGAGGGAATGAACCAGGATTTGCGGCTCGAAGCGCCTGATTCTGAGACGGCCCTTTTCAAAGGTTTCGCGGATTGATTCAGGATCCAAGTCCAGCCAAATCGCGACCTGGTTGAGGACTTCAGGTATGTTCCGGGAGTCCTCGCGTACGATGGCCAGTGCATAGGCCGGCTCATTGACCGCCAACAACGTCCCGACCCTGTCCCTGATCAAACCGCGTGGGGCATAGACAAGCTGATGCCGGATGCGGTTGTTTTCCGCTCTGTTCGCGAATTCCTGACCTCTGTGCAACTGCAGATACCAGAAGCGCAAAATGAAGATCAGAAACAGCCCCAGAACCAATAGTTGCAAGAACAGCAACCCGTTTCTGGGAAATTGCTGGTCGGTGTCACGAGAGAGATTCATATCGGGAGAAAAATCGGTAGCAAGCGTTCAGGATCAGCCAGCTCGCCAAAAAGGTCACGAACACAAAGGCGCTTTCCCATAGCAGGCGCTGGCTGGAAATGGTCAAGGACTGCAGACCGGCCATGGTTTGCAGGATGATCAAATGCAACAGAGTGAATGCAAAAATCAGGAAGAAAATGAATATCGGGCTGCGGCTTTCAAAGAAGCTTCGACCAAGAAAAAAAAGTCCGATCAGGCTGCCATAGCGTAGAATGGAGGTGCCGAAGACAAGGGGTCCGGTTCCTTCCTGAATCAGGACGCTGAGCAGTACGAGAAACAGGGCATGCCGCAATCGTTCCTGTTGCAGACACAACAGGATGCCGGGCACAAAGAAATCCATTCCGGAGACAAAGAGCTGAAGCCAGACCGCTGTAATGAAGTACAAACTCCAGAAAATTCGCAGAGGGGTCAGGCCAATGGAGGACGTCACGATTATTCTTCGTCAAATCGGGATATGTTCAACACGAGGAGGACTTCCTCGAGGTTCCGAAGATCCACCAGCGGGACGGCCTGAACAATCTGGAACAGTGACGTGCTGGGGCGGTCGATGTGTTCGACCCTGGCCACGGGCAAGCCCTTGGGAAAGACGCCGTCCATGCCGGACGTGATCAAGATTTCCCCTTCTTCGAGCAGGTCGTTCAAGGGGACGTACTGCATGGACAAGTTGTTCTGGGGGCCCTGCCCGACCAATATGCCCTGGGTCCGGAAATCACGGCCCATGATGGCCACCTTGCTGTTGGGATCATTGATCAGCAGCACATTGGAGAGGTTCGGTGAACTGCGCAACACCCGACCGACGACTCCAAGGGGGGTGATGACGGGGGTGCCTTCATGGACTTCAGCCCGAGAACCCTTGTCCACAAGCAAGGATTCCACCACCGCATGGGGACCGAAACGCTGGGCAACGACGCGCCCACCGACCAAAGTCCATTCTTCCGGCGGCTGAAATTGATACAAGGTGCGGAGCCTGGATATCTCCGCGGCTTCCTCATGCAGTCTGGACAGCTGCAGGTAAAGATCCGTCACCTTGAGCCAGAGCCGCTCGTTTTCCTGACGTACCTCGCTCAGATCAATATACTTCTCCCGAATGGTGCGGTACTGCTCCCGGGTCCACTGCAGGGGCAACGCGACCCAGGCCACGATCTCCAGTCCGGTATTGCCGGCGATCCGATCGAGTAGGCCCGTGCGCCAGTTCCACGTATAGACGCCCAGGAGGAGAAATATGATCAGGAACAGGAAAGCGATGAACCGCTTGGAGCGGACCGGAAAGAGGCTAATCGATGGTAACCTCGCGTAAGATGTCCAAGCTGTCCAGAGCCTTTCCCGAGCCGAGAACCACAGCGGAAAGCGGGTCGTCCACGACCGTGATGGGCAAGGATGTTTCTTCACGCAAGAGCTGATCCAGGCCGCGTAAAAGCGCGCCGCCTCCGGTCAGGACGATGCCGCGGTCCACGATATCCGCCGCAAGTTCCGGAGGGGTCTGCTCCAGGGCGATCCGGACCGCCTGAACGATAACGTCCACCTGATCGGCAAGAGCCCTGCGAACCTCTTCGGAGGTGATCAGGATGTTCTGGGGAATGCCGGTGACCAGGTCCCGACCCTTGACCTCCATCTCCTCTTCGGAGTCCATGGAGAAGGCCGATCCAAGCTTCATTTTTATGATCTCAGCAGTGCTTTCGCCGATGAGCATGTTATATTTGCGCTTCAAATGCTGCATGATGGATTCGTCCATTTTGTCCCCGCCCATGCGCACGGATTTGCTGTAGACGATTCCGGAAAGCGAGATGACCGCGACTTCGGTGGTGCCGCCGCCGATATCCACCACCATGTTCGAAGTGGGTTCGGTAACCGGCAGATTGGCGCCGATGGCCGCGGCCATGGGCTCCTCGATCAGGTAGACTTCACGTGCTCCGGCGCTTTGCGCGGATTCCCGCACCGCGCGCTTTTCTACCTGGGTGATGCCCGTCGGGACGCAGACAATGATCCGGGGGCGAATCAGGTGTCGGCGATTGTGCACTTTGGATATGAAATGGCGAAGCATGGCTTCCGTGATTTCAAAATCGGCAATGACACCGTCTTTCATGGGCCTGATGGCGCTGATGTTGCCGGGAGTCCTGCCCAGCATGCGCTTGGCTTCCGCTCCGACGGCCAGGACCTTGTTTTGACCGCGATTATCTTTCTTGACGGCAACGACGGAAGGTTCGCGCAGAATAATCCCCTTGCCTTTGACATACACGCAAGTATTGGCGGTACCCAGGTCAATCGCCAAATCGCTGGAAAAGGGCGCCAGCATGATATCCAGAATTCTCGACATAGACCCTCTCTTGGGGATAAGATAAAACTATGCGCGGCAAGCGCGTTAACGGGCGAAACTAGCAAATATGGCAGGTGCAAGCAAGACAGTCTGAAAATCACTGCCTCTCGCATCGAAAATTTCATAAAAAAAGGCAGTTGTGCATAATTGCGGTACAATTCTCTTTCCGCCTACCTGCAATCGAGATACGGCAAACGGGTTCGGAAGGTTCCCCTGGATGCCGGATCGACCTGCCCGAATCGAGATGGAACTGCCTCCCGGTCCGGCTGCGTATTCTGCAATCCTCGAGGAACGGGAACAGGTCTGCATCAACGAGGAATGTCTCTTGGCCAACAATGGTCTTTTTTGACTGAACGTATCGGAAAAAAATACAAGACGGACTGTTTCTGGGCCTACCTGCAGTCTTTTTCCAACACCTATGGACCGCTGGCGAGGGTGCGGACCCTGATGCGCGAGATTGCGGACCTGCCCAACATGCGTCTGGTCAGCCTCGGTACTCGTCCGGATTGCATGGACAAGGAAAAACTTCGCTGCATCGCCGACTTGGGCATTCCGGAAATCTGGCTGGACATCGGGCTCCAGTCCAGCAACGACCTGACCTTGCGGCGCATCAACCGCGGCCATGATTTTGCCTGCTTTGCCCGTTGCGTGGAAATGGTTCGAGCGCAGGGGTTGCATGTCTGCGTGCATGTTGTTCACGGCCTGCCGGGCGAAACCAGTGCCGACTTCCTGCGGACGATTCAAGACGTGAATCGACTTCCCATCTCGGGCATTAAATTTCATAATCTCTTCGTAGCGGCGGGCAGCACATTGGAGGACTGGTGGCGCAAAGGAGTATACGTGCCGGGAGAAATGGATGAGTATGTCCAGGTTGTGGGCAAAAGCCTGCGTTTTCTTCGGTCGGAAATAATTATACACCGTTTGAATGCCGATCCCGGGCCGGGAGAACTGCTGGCCCCCAGTTGGGCAGCGGACAAGACCCGAGTTCTGAACGCAATCCAAAGGCATCTGGAGGTAATGAATTACCAGCAGGGCAGTCAATGCCCAGACGCGTCATAACCACGGCAAAAGGATCTTTTCGGCAGCTATTCACTGAAAATGATTGTCTATTGCGCGAGCGTCTTTTTGTAGTGTTCGCCTCCAAGATGATCAGCCGCGGGACGCATGGAGGATCATGGGGACAAATGGTTGCTTGTTGTCCATGGCCCCCAAATGTTTTGATTGCATTTCGACGGCTGTCACAGTCGACACGTTGCCGCGGGAGGTTCAATCCGGACCGGGGGGATCATAAATGTATGCAAGAGTAACCACTCGGCTTGATAGAGTAGGATGGGGGCAGCTTTCAAACTTGCGGCAAGCATGACCTGGATTCCCGCCATTGGGAATGACTTGCTTCTCTATGCCGCCGCCGGACTAGTCATGTACGCGAAGGCGGGTATCCAGTGCTCTTTTTCTCGGTTGAGCTCAATAGTTACCATGCCGTTTCCGAGTCAGTCACCCCCGCGAAAGCGGGGATCTAATTTCTTTTTATTCGGATGAGCCGGGTACTTACATGCAGGATACAATAATAGTCGATTCGTTGTTGATGCAGTTATACTGGCAGAATGGACTGCTCCTGAACATTTCGCTGCGTTGGAGTCGTTTCAACGATAAGCGGGAATTTCAAACGGAATGGGGGGGATTGTTCCAGGAGAGCATGGAACGCTATCATGCCCGGGAAGATGCCGGATGGCCGGATGTCCTGCTTGCCTGGGAAGGGGTCAGCGTTTTTTCCCGGCTTGTGCTTCAGGAACTGCGCAAGCTGCCGCACGGTTCTTGGTTGAGCTACAAGGAACTGGCTGACCAGTGCGCAAAACCAGGGGCGTCCAGGGCCGTGGGGAGGGTCATGGCTCGCAACCCCTGGCCCATGTTGATTCCGTGTCATCGCGTCCTGGGCAGTGATGGCCGGTTGACGGGCTTCGGGCCGGGCCTGGATATGAAAGCGCATCTGCTGCACCACGAAGGGATTCCCTTCAAAGCACATCATGGAGCCATTGTTCGCGAGTCCGGATTCTGATCTCCGTGCGTGATCAAGAATAATTTGACCGGGACCAAACAACAGGGAGGCGATATGCAATTTTTTATCATGGGCGGAACCGGATTTGTCGGAGGGCATCTGATCGCTCATCTTTTGCGACAGGGGCATGCTGTTCAGGCGCTGGGGCGGAGCAGCAACAGCCTGGAGCGATTGCCCCAGGGATGTAAAGGCGTGCTGGGCGATCCGTCCCAACCCGGGCCGTGGCGGGACCAGGCCTCGCAGGCCGACGTGGTGATCAACCTCACGGGCCGATCCATTATGACCAGATGGACCGAGCAGGCCAGAAAGGAGATCATGGACAGCAGGGTGCAGTCCACTCGCATGGCCGTTTTGGCTCTCGCCGAATCTCAAAAAGAGGGCAAGACGCTGATCAATGCCAATGCCGTCGGCTATTATCCCCAGAATTCAGCAAAGGAATTCACCGAAGATGGTCCCCGAGGCACGGGATTCCTGGGCGATGTGGCGCAGGCCTGGCAGCAGGAGGCCGAGAAAGCCCGGACTCATGGAACGCGTGTCGTTATTGCCCGTTTCGGGACGGTGCTTGGGCCGGACGGCGGCGCCATGGCCAAGCTGCTTCCGGTGTTCCGCAAGGGCCTCGGCGGACGCCTGGGCAGCGGAAAGCAGTGGTTCCCGTGGATTCATGTCCAGGATCTGTGCGCTGCCCTTGAATTCGCGGCCCTGAAATCCGAAATGGACGGGCCGGTGAATTGCTGCGCGCCCGAGAACGTTACCAATGCGGAATTCACCAGAACCCTGGGCGGTGTGTTGCGGCGTCCGACCATATTCCCGGTTCCGGGCTTTGCCATCAAAGTCGCGATGGGGGACGTCGGGCAGGTGCTTCTGCAAGGGTCGAAGGTTGTTCCCAAGGCTTTGCTGGATGCAGGGTTTTCATTTCGATTCGGCACAATAGAGAGCGCATTGCGCGATATTGTCCAACAGGCTTCAGCTTCATGAGCCGGTCAGTCTGGAGTGAATCCTTCCGTGTCCGGAGCAACGAGACGGATATCCATGGACTTGTCCGTTTGGACGGATTGTTCGGCTATTTCCAGGAAGCGGCCGGCCATCATGCCCAGGTTCTTGGAGTGGGCAGAAAGAGTCTGGAGGACCAGGGCTGCTTCTGGGTGCTTTCCCGGTGCTGGATGCAGGTTCGCCACTATCCTGCCTGGGGACGGGAATTGGTTGTCCGAACCTGGCCTCAAGGCGTGGAGCGCCTTTTTGCCCTGCGCCATTTTCGATTTCTTGCCGAAGACGGGCAGGAATTCGGTTCCGGGATCTCGGCATGGCTGATCCTGGATCAGAAAAAGCATCGCCCCATGCGCCCCGGCCCCTTCCTGGAAGGAATCGTCCTGCCGGATGAGCCCCGGGTTGATGGTGATGTTCTCGAAAAACTGGGCTCAATTTCGGACCCGGAGGAACTGCGACATGTTTCCGCGGCCTACAGCGATCTGGACGTGAATAAACATGTGAACAACGCAGCCTATGTCCGCTGGATTCTGGACAGCTTCAACCTGGAACGGCATGGCCGCCGGCAAATCCAATCCATCCGCATCGACTACCTCTCGGAAACCCTCTCCGGTGAATCCATCTCCGTTCGTGGCCGGCCGGAGTCCGCCGGCTGCCAGGACATTCTCGGGCTGCGTTCCACAACTGACCAGCCGGTATTTCAGGCCCGGATCACCTGGCAGGATCGCATGCCTTGATGGGGCATGGATTCATGCTCTTGCCCAGCCAGCCTGGTTTCGCTGGATGTCCGGCACTCAAGGCGGCAGCAAGTTAGTGTGAGCCAACCCGGTTAATCATTTGGCATCATCTAGGCCGGAATACAGTCCTTCCTCTTCCAGTTCGCCACTTTTGGCGCCGATCCCCGTTGCAGCCAGCACAGATCGGATCACCGCAACCCTTTCACCATACCATCTCCATGAAACGCATTCTCCTGGCCTCCAATGATCCCGCTTGCCTGAAAGTCGTCATCGAGGCATTCGCTCCTGATTGCAGGGTGGATGCCGCCGGTTCGAAAAGTTTGCTCCAGGAGAAGGTGTCACGCAAAGAATATGATTTCGTGATGGTGGACATCGAATTTCTGGATATCAAAACTGACAAGTCGGTCTCTGATTACTGCAAGGACTTGCAGTGCTTCTGGCGCAACAATCCCCATGCGGAGATCATCGTGCTGACGCCCCCGGAGCGGATTCGCGACGCCGTATTCGTGGTCAAGGCCGGAGCGGGCAACTACCTGACCTATCCCCTGAACAAGGATGAACTGCTTTTCGTTATGGAGAGCCTCTATGAGTCCTTGAAGGTGCAGTCCGAGTTGGACCACTTTCGGGATGAGGCCATGGTCGGCGGTCTGTTGCGCATGAGTGAAATGAGAAGTTCCGCCATGCGCAGGGTGTCTGAAAAAGTGCAGTTGGTGGCCAAGTCCAACGCCACGGTTCTGCTCAGCGGAGAAACGGGAACCGGAAAGGGAGTCATCGCCCGCAGCATTCATTCCCAGAGCACCAGGACCCAGGGTCCGTTCATCGGCGTCCACTGCGGGGCAATTCCAGAGACACTCATCGAGAGCGAACTGTTCGGCCATGAAAAAGGCTCGTTCACCGGAGCCGTGCGCCGTAAACTGGGCAAGTTTGAGTTGGGCGCCGGAGGCACGGTCTTCCTGGATGAGATCAGCACCATCAGTCCGGCCATGCAGATCAAGCTGCTTCAGGTTCTTCAGGACAAGGTCTTTCAGCGGGTGGGGGGAGAGCGGGACATTCGCCTGGAGGCCCGGATCATCGCGGCGTCCAATGTGGACCTCAAGTCCTTAAGCGCCCAGGGCTTGTTTCGAACGGACCTTTTTTATCGCCTGAATGTCTTTCCCATCGAAATCCCTCCATTGCGGGAACGACGGGAAGATATCCCGCTGCTCGTGGATCATTTCCTGAAGCAGTTGAACAAACTCCACGTCAAAGAGATCCATGGCGTTCATCCTTCGGTTCTGTCCGTGCTGGATCGCTATGAATGGCCGGGCAATGTCCGAGAACTGGAAAACATCATCGAGCGGGCCTTCCTGTTGGAAAGGTCTCATGTTCTGACCCCTGAGAGCTTCCCCCAGGAAATGTTGGAAGGTCCGGGACAGGGAGTGACCTTTGCCCTGGATATTTCCCAGCCTCTGTCCGAGGTCCGGCGACTCGCCCTGGATAATGTGGAAAGATCATATCTCAAGGCGCTCCTGACCAAAAACAGGGGGAGCATCAAGCAATCAGCAAGCCATATCGGCATCACGCCGCGCCAAATGCACAACCTGATGAACCGCCACGGCCTGCGCAAGGAAGACTTCAAGTCCGACATTTCCGCAGGTGGACGGCAACAGGCGAATTGATGCTCTCGAAATTATCTGTTTTTTATAGCTGATACCGACAGACAGCTTCCATTCACTCAGCCATTTCACGAACATTCCCGCTGCCGCGAACCAAATGCGAACTCGCACTTCTGCTTTTTCGGAATGCGGCAAAGTCGCTTCTCATCACCATCTCCAGGTTTTTCTGCAAACTTCGTTATTATTCAGAACGCTAGGCTGCTGGCCATTCACTCGCGCTGGATTCCGGCTTTCGCCGGTATGACTTATCGTAATCAACCGTGCCTCGTCAGTCATACCGGCGAACGCCGGTATCCAGGTTACTATCGTTTTATTTTGAATAGATACCAAACTTCATCTCATAATTATTCGTAACTATTCAGCACATACTCTGGTCACTCGCCAGAGCTGGATTCCGGCTTTCGCCGGAATGACGTATCATATCAAGTCTTTTCCAAGTTGAGTCATACCGGCGAAGGCCGGTATCCAGTCCGATTTTTCTCGGATGAACTGAGTAGTTACAATTATTCTTTCCTTTTTGGTTCCCCCAAAACAGGAAATCTCGTTTCTTGTCGCCAAAGACTTTTAGAAAATTAACTACATAATATCGATATGTTATGACTTGGCGTAATGATTGCTTTGCGTATGGGTTTGATCCACGCCTGTTCAACCTTCAACCTTCAACCTTCAACCTTCAACCTTCTCCTGCGCGTCAAGCCAGGGGAGAGAGGCAATCATGGATGAAATTCTGGAATTGGACGTCGAGCCTCCTGCTCAATCAACGTGCCTGGAGCCTTGTTCCATGGCCGTGTCGGGTCTCACCGAACTGATCAATGTTGCCATGGGCGGCTCAATGATCGGACTGCCCCGACAGAAAACCACAAAATCCACCTTCCCGCTCAATTCCCATTCTGCCGCGTTTCTCGCCAAACACCACCCGCATGCGACTTCCAGCCAATGGAACGACTGGCGTTGGCAGCTCAAGCACCGCATCACGTCCCTTGCGGCCCTGGAAAAAATCGTCGCCCTTTCCCCGGAAGAGCGTGAGGCACTGCAACCTGGCAAAAACATGCTGCCCATTGCCCTCACCCCGTATTACGCCGCCTTGCTGGACAGGAACGATCCACTCCAGCCTCTACGCCGGTGCGTCATCCCCACCATTGCCGAGCATGTCGCCATGTCCTGTGAGGAAGGCGACCCGTTGGGTGAGGAACATGACAGTCCGGTTCCCGGCATTGTGCATCGCTATCCGGACCGGGTCCTTTTCCTGGTCACGGATTATTGCTCCACCTATTGCCGCTACTGCACCCGTTCCCGACGGGTTGGCAAGGAGGAACGCGGGCAAGGCCCGAGTCATTGGGAAATGGGCCTGAACTACATTGCGAACAATACAACCATCCGGGACGTCCTTATTTCCGGCGGCGATCCCCTGACCATGACGGATCATGCTCTGGAATACCTGCTGCAGCGCCTCAGAGCCATTCCCCATGTGGAGATCATTCGCATCGGCACCAAGGTTCCCATGGTCCTTCCCCAGCGGATCACGCCACGACTGGTTCGGATGCTGCGAAATTACCATCCTTTGTTCATTAGCATTCACTGCACTCACACCGAGGAATTGACTCCGGAGGCTGCTCTGGCCTGTTCCCGTCTGGCCGATGCCGGCATTCCCCTCGGCGGGCAGACCGTTCTGCTCAAGGGCGTGAACGACTCCATTCCGGCGCTGACCAGCCTGTTCCAGGGATTGTTGCGCAACCGCATTCGCCCCTACTACCTGTACCAATGCGACCAGGTTGTCGGGACATCCCACTTCCGGACCAGTGTGGAAAAGGGCCTGGACCTGATCCGGGGCTTGCGCGGGCATACTTCGGGCTACGCCATTCCCCACTACGTGGTTGACCTGCCGGGGGGCGGCGGAAAAACGCCCTTGTGTCCGGAGTACTTTCGGGGACGGGAAGGCAGGGATTTGGTTTTTGAAAACTATAAAAGGGAACTCTACCGAGTGCATGATATGGCGGAACCTGATTTCTCTTCCGGAGGCCCGTTGTGAAAATCGGACTGACCTATGACTTGCGTCAGGATTACCTGGCCCAGGGCTACAGCCTGGAAGAAACCGCGGAATTTGACAGTCCGGCCACCATCGACGCCATTGAAGCCGGTATCCAAGCCATGGGCTTTGCCACGGAACGCGTCGGCAACCTGAAGGCGCTGATGCGTGCATTGACGGATGGGAAGCGGTGGGATCTGGTCTTCAATATCGCTGAAGGCATGTACGGCTACGCCCGCGAGGCCCAGGCACCGGCGCTATTGGAAGCTTACGCCGTGCCCTGCGCCTTTTCCGACCCCATGGTTCTCGGCCTGTGCCTGCACAAGGCCATGACCAAGCGCATCCTGCGGGACCTGAAACTGCCGACTCCGGATTTTGCCGTGGTCGAAACCATGGCCGACGTGGCAAATGTACGTCTGGATTATCCTCTTTTCGTCAAGCCCGTGGCCGAAGGCACCAGCAAGGGCATTTACGGCGCCAGCCTGGTCCATGGCAGGGAACAGTTGCTCCGGGCATGCATGACCCTGCTGGAACGTTTTCGACAACCGGTTTTGGTTGAGCGGTTTCTTTCCGGACGCGAATTCACCGTGGGCATCGTGGGCACTGGCGGGAAAGCCCGCTCCTTGGGCGTGATGGAGATTCTGCTTCTGGAAACCGCCGATCAGCTGATCTACTCCCAGGACAACAAGGAAGAGTATGAAGACCGGGTGCGGTATATGCTGGTTCAGGATGAACTCGCGGCCGAACTTTCCATCCTGGCCCTGGAGGCCTGGCGGGGACTTGGCTGCCGGGACGGCGGGCGGGTGGACATCCGCCTCGATGCGAGCGGCAGTCCCCACATCCTTGAAATCAACCCGTTGCCCGGCCTGCATCCAGTTCGCTCGGACCTGTCCATCATGTGCGATTTCCAGGAAATCCCACATGGGGAACTGATCCGGATGATCATGGAGTCAGCTCTGGAACGGGCTGGTCATGCTGACCCTTCAACCGTGAAATCGGAACAGGTTCTTGCGGCATGAACATCCTGATCGTGCATAATCCGGTAAACGGGACGACGTCCCCGGATGACGCGGACGTGTTGGATCAGGTGCGCACAGTGGAAATCGCCTTGGCCGAACTGGGCCATGAGGTGCAGATCCAGGACTGGCCGCAAGACCTGATCCAGGCCCGGTCCATGCTCGAAGAGCTGGGACCGGACTTGGTTTTCAATCTTGTCGAGAGCATCAAAGGATCGGCGAGGTATTCATCCAGGGTTCCAGCGCTGCTTACACAGATGAACATACCTTATACCGGATGTTCAGCCGCGGCCATGGAACGCTCCACCGGCAAGCTGAACGCCAAGCAGGTGCTGGAGGCCCGTCGGCTGCCGACTCCCCTGTGGCTGGACGATAAAGGATGCGGGCCAGCCACCTTTCCCGGCGTCTTCATCGTCAAATCCGTATGGGAGCATGCATCCCACGGTCTGGAGGCGGACAACGTATTGACCGCCGGGAATGCGGAGATGCTGCTGACGGCCCTTCGTGAACGCACTGCTCGCTTGGGAGGGCAATGGTTTGCCGAGGGTTATGTTCCGGGGCGGGAATTCAGTCTGGCCGCAGTCGAGGTGTCCGGAGCTCCCAAACTCCTGAACCCGGCTGAGCTGGTCTTCACTGATTTTCCCGAGGAAATGCACCAAGTTGTTGGCTACCGGGCCAAGTGGCTGGAACAGAGTTTCGAATACCGGAACACGGTCCGCAGGCAGGCTTTTCCGGTGCAAGACACGGCTCTTCTGGATTCCATGCGCACCCTGACCGAGGCGTGCTGGCACGGTTTCAGTCTGGCCGGCTACGCCCGGGTGGATTTCCGTGTGGATGCGGACAATCAGCCCTGGATCATCGACGTCAACGCCAATCCTTGTCTTTCTCCCGACGCCGGTTTCCAGGCCGCCTGCCGGGCCTCGGGGCTGCACTTCACGGAAGTCGTGGAACTCCTGCTCCAGGCTGCACTTTGTCCTCGCTGCCATGCATCACGAAGAGTCCATCGTTCGCCAACGCACCAATCAAATCCTGAACAGCGTCATGGATCAGATCAGCTTGCGGCGTGAGGTCCGGGAATCGGACGTCGAAAAAATCCTCCGGCTGACCGCATCGACCGGTTTTTTCAAACCTCAGGAGGTGGAAGTCGCCGCTGAACTTGTTTTGGAGCGGCTGAACAAAGGTCCATCCAGCGGATATCATTTCCTCCTGGCCGAGAACAACGAAGGCGAAATCCTGGGTTATTCCTGTTTCGGCCCGATTCCCTGCACCCGCTCCAGCTTTGATCTGTACTGGATCGTCGTGCATCCCCAAATGCAGGGCCAGGGGCTCGGCAAGCGCCTGATGTCAGCCAGCGAGGCCCGGATTGTAACCCTGGGCGGCACCAGAATATATATCGAAACATCATCCCAGCCCCTGTATCATCCCACGCGACGTTTCTACGAGCGCTGCGGATACTCGCTGGAAGCAGTGCTCAAGGACTTCTACGCACCGGAGGACGACAAGCAGATCTATTGTAAAATATTTGATAACTACTCAGCACTTTTATGACAAACTTGGATTGTTCCGGCTTGTCTCGATTTTTTGGCATCGCCTGTCTGACTGAGCCAGGATTCGTTCATCGAACCATTGCTCAACGCCTGAAGCGCCAATGGATGTTTATTCGAGCAATGGTTCGATGTTACGAAGCCGGCAAAGGAGTTGCGATGCGGAAAAATTGAGACAAGCCGGAACGAAGCTAAATAGTTACAATATTTGTTTCATATTCGATGGAGCTACTTGCTGAGTCTCCTTGACTTGCAGGGCTGAGGCTGCATTTGCAATAATATATGTTGGTCATTAACCGGAGGGGAACCATGGAAGCTGAACGACATGTTCGACTCTTTCGCAACGGCAGCAACCAGGCTTTGCGTATTCCCAAAGAATTCGAGTTGGACGCCGACGAGGCAATCATTCGCCGCGAAAATTCCGGCCTGATCATCGAGCCGGTTCGAAAAAAAGGGCTTCTGACGACACTCGCAACCCTGCCGGACCTTGAGGATGATTTGCCGGACATCGATACAGGGTTGCGACCGATCGACGAGCATGTTTTGTGATGCCGATACAGCGCCACCTCCTGGACTCGAATATCCTTTCCAACCTCGTGAGGCGCCCGCGTGGCATCATCGCCCACCATATCGCAGCTGTCGGCGAGACTATGGTCTTCACCTCCATCGTTGTTGCTAGTGAATTACGATTTGGCGCTCTCAAAAAAGCTCTCCAAGATTGACGGCGCAGGTTGAGATGATTCTCGCGGCAATTCCGATATTGCCTTTTGAGACCCCTGCAGATCGTGAATACGCCGGATTGCGCCTGCACTTGGAGCAGATCGGTCAGCCTATTGGGCCAAACGATATGCTCATTTGAAAGAACCATTTTCTGCCGCAAACAAAGGTTATCGACCGAACAATCCCGCTGCCAGACCGAGGAAAAAGTGTTTGGCGTTGTTGCCCAGGGATTGGATGCGGTAGCCGCCTTCCTGGACCACCAAAGTGGGCAGGCGCAATTCCCCGAGCATTCGGCCGTTGCGTTCAAAATCCTTGGCCGTGAAGGTCCAGGAATCGGTGGGATCGTCCTTGGCCGGATCAAGTCCCAGGGCGATGACCAGGGTCCGGGAAGCGATTTTTTTGATCCGCCGTACTGTCCTGGCCAAATGCTCACGATATCTTTCCCCATCCAAAGCCTCAGGCGAGGTAATGTTCATATTGCAGCCGATGCCTGGACCTTCCCTCTTTTCTTCTTCATAGCCGCTGAAATACGGGTAAGTAACCCTGGCGTAGAGCGCTCCGCCGACTCCGGCACCGGTTTGCAGCTTGGCCGCGGAAATGGAATCGAGATACCCGAAATGCAGATCCGGAGCGTGCATGAACAGGGCAAATCCCTTGAGCCGGTTGTCGGAAGCCTCGGCAGCGAAAAGGATGGTGCGGAAACGGAATTTCAGCGGATTGCTGAGCTGTTCCGGAAGCTTGGCCAGATCTTCGGCGGACAACAATGGAAACTGTTCCCGCAAGAAATCCTGGACCTGGCTGATGACCCGCGCGTCGCCCGACCATGTCACGTCTGGACGCGGCGGATACGGAACATTCGTTCAGGGTTCGGCGTCGAAAACGTAGGAGGAATAAAGGCGGGGATAGACGTAGGGCTGGTCCGGGGGCGGAATCAGCTCCAGCCGATCGGCCAGAACCATGGGAATGTCCTCATCCATGAACCGCGTCGCGGCGATACGACCGTGAACCCGCACCCAGGCGTCATTGGCCGGCAAAGGAAGCGTGTCTACACGCACCAAAAGTCCGTAAACCGTGGCGTCGGCTAGGCAGCACGTCACGGCAATACGGGCCACGGCCAGTTCGTTCTCGGCCATGGTTCCGTCATGGTAGACGAATCCGGAAAACTCCACGCGTCGCCCCTGGAAGCGATCCAGGTAGGCGGAAATGATCAGCATGGAGTCCAGAAAATTCTCGCTGGTAATGATCAACGAACTCTTGGCCAGCAGTTCCTCGGTCATTTCCTGATAGGTGTCCCGGTCATACCATATGCCAAGCTCCTCCCGCAGCATGGCCTGCTCCTCGTCCAATTCCGGCCCGAAGTCCATGGCCTGTCCGCTGTCCCACGGGATGTCCTCCTGGAACAGGATGTGGCTGTCCGGAGGGAAACCGATTTCCTGTTGTGGCCCGAACATGGACCTTTCGGGGGCGCGGCTCAAGGAAATTCCTTTTTTCTGCGCCACCCGGCTGTCCAGCAACTGATGCGGCAGAAAGAATCCGGCAGCCAGAACGAGGCCGAAAAGCATCACCACCACGGCCTTGGCCTTTCCGGAAAAGCCGTGTTCATGCCCGCAGCCGCAACCGGCTTCGACAGAAGCCCCGGGCCGAAACAGCGTCCACAATCCATAGATCCCCATGATGCAGAAGCTCACGGTGGAAAAAAACAGAAACGGTTGCATGCGTGGGGCCATGTAGAGCAGGCTCTCGCCGCTGTGCAGCAGTGATGCCTGAAGTGCGGCCAGGGCAAAAAGTATCAGGGTCTGAATCAGGCCGAATGAAGCATCCGAAAAGCTCGGAATTCTGGCATCTTTCTTCTCAGCGCCAGTTTTTACGCGATTGTTTTGATGAAAAGTCGTCATTGTCCGGAATATCTCACTGGAGGCCCAGGAAATGCAAGCCCATGACGAGGATGAACACGGCCAATGTTCCGGTGGCAATGAACACCCCGACAAAGCGCAGCGGAAAATAGCCCAGCAACATGGCGGTGTTCTTCAGGTCCAGCATGGGGCCAAAGACCAGAAACGCCAGCAGCGAAGGCAAGGTGAAGGCGGCGCCGAAGGATGCGGCCACAAAGGCGTCGGCGGCGGAGCACAGAGACAGCAGGTAGGCCAGAATCATCATGACAATGGTTGCCGACCAGGGCTCGGAGCCGATTTCCAGAAGCACGGCCTGGTGCAAAAAGGTCTGGAAAAGGGAGGCGATCAGCGCGCCGAAGATGAAATAGCAGCCCACGGTAAAGAATTCGGACGTGGTGTGGCGCGCGATTTCATGCCAGGTCTGTGCTTTCTTGAGGCTTTTGGGCGCGTGACCATGGTCCATGGGCAGTTCCCGCGATATGCCGTGCTCCAGCGGCTTACGCAGAAGGCAGATTACGGAACCGACAAACAAGGCCGCCATCGCGGACAAAGCCAACCGTAAAACCAGAACGTCCGGATTGAGCCCGAAAGCAAACAAGGTGGACGCCGCCACCACCGGGTTGAGCACCGGCGCGGCAACCAGGAAGACCGCCCCGGCTGCCAAGGGCATGCCCTTGCGCACCAGGCTGCGAATCACCGGAATGATGGCGCACTCGCAAATGGGAAACAGGGCGCTCAGCAACACCGCCGGAAACAGCGACAGCCAAGGATTGCCCGGCAGCCAGCGCCGGAAAAAATTCTCCGGGATAAGCACCAGAACCAGCGAGGAAAAAAGCGCTCCAAGCAGAATGAACGGAAAGGATTCAAAGATGATGCTCAAAAAGATCATCTTGGCGTGCAAAAGGGCGTCGATCATGGTGGGGGCTGTAATGTGCTCGTGAAGGGGAATACGTGTCTCTCAAGTGAGAAGGTGCGGCTATTGACCACGGAACAAAGCCGCGACGGGAATCAGGTCAACATTGTCCACTGTGGCATAATCATCACCCATGTAAAACAGGAATCGTCGGACTTCCAATCCCTTGGGCGATGAAAATTCTTTGAGGTTTCTGATGTCCTTCGCGTCGGGACGGCTGGTGGCCTTGACCTCCACCGCATACAGCACTCCACCCGCTTCAAAAGCAAGATCGATTTCATGGCCGGCGACGCTTTTGTAATAGCAAAATTGCTCGGCAAAAATAAAGCCCAACTTGCGACGCTTTTCCAACTCGGCGATAACAAAGCTTTCCAAAAGCTGACCTGACGTGACGGGAATACCCAGGCCATAAATCACGCCATTATCGGCGAAGTAGGTTTTGGACGCCTTGATGTGTCGCTTGGCCGGTCCGTACTGGTATCCCCGCAACTGGAACGTCAACTGGGCCTGCTCCAGGGCATTCAGGTATTTTTTTGCCGTGGGGTGGCTGACGCCGGCCTCTCGCGCAAAATTGGAAACCTCCAGGTGCGATCCCAGGTTGTGCACAAGGTTGTGCAGGATGCCCAAAAGCCCCCCCAGATTCTCGATGTTGGACAGCTGCATCAGGTCTCTGGTGAAGTAGGTGTTCTTGTAGCGTGAGAGTATTTGATGTCTTTTTTCATCATCCGCACAGGCAAGGACTTCCGGAAACTGGCCAAAGGTCATGGCCTGGTCCAGGAGTCGGGTGGCTTCCTTGATCTGTACGGGATGTGCCCGCTCCGTGAAGATGGAATGGGTAGGCGGGCCGACCTCCTCCCCCCAGCACAGGGTGGGCAGGGAGTAGATGTCGATCCGTCCAGCCAGGGTATCCGCCGCAGCATCTAGCAGGCCCAGTGTGCTGGAGCCGGTCATCAAAATCACGGCCCGGTGCTGGTCAATGGCGTATTTCACGGCCACGGTCAGCCGAGGATGCCGCTGAATCTCGTCAATAATCCCGGCCGCCCCCAGATACTGGACAAGCCCCTTGGGATCCTTCTCGGCCCAGTCCAGAATATCCAGGTCATCCAGCGTCGCGTAGCGAAAATCCGGGAAGCGCTGCCGCAGCAAAGTCGTCTTGCCCGAACGACGCGGACCCACGAGCAGACAGCTTCTGTTATCGGAGAAGGATAGCCATCTTGAAAACATGCTTTCAATCTATCCAGGACATTTTGAAAGTCAAGTTTGAAAATATCCATGGTGAAGGCCTGGGTTTACCCGGAAAGATTGCAAACCGAGGAGGACTAGCCACCTGCCCAGTTGAAACCTTCCTCTGCCTGATCGAGGACAACAGCGGTGTTATCCCAGTCGTGGACCACAGGTTCGACTGTTATTTTTAACGTAACTATTCAGCTATGTTCCGGATTCTCGATTATTTCGGCATCGCAACTTCTTCGCCGAATTCGTAACATCTAAATAGGATCTAAAAATACCTCATCGGACGCTTCGGGCGTTCGGAAATGGCTCGATAAACGGATCTGGCTCAGTCAGACAGTCGATGCTGAAAAAACGAGACATCCGGAACACACCGGTACTATCCTGGTAGTGCTGAGTAGTTACTTCAACAATTGTAACTACTCAGCAGAGCCAGAAAAAGACTTGGATACCGGCCTTCGCCGGTATGACTACTAGCGTGATAAAGGCTTGCCCAGATGCGCCATTCCGTCGAAAGCCGGAATCCAGTGCTGGAGAACGATCATGCACCGTATGTGCTGAGTAATTACCGACAATTAAGAGAAACTGTTTGCACATTCACCATGAGGCGAAAACGGCGGGCAATTGTTCCGTGCATGCCTTGCTGGCAATGTTTTAGATTTGGTTCTACATGCTAAGTCACCTTTAAAAGGAGTTGAATGCAGGTAATCCCTAAACGTTGATCTTCGGGCAGGTGGCCAATGCGTTTTGGAGGTCGCATTCGGAGAATGTGTCGTCCTTGAGGTTGCCCTGGTTGTAGGCGTCGTAGGCGCCGAGGTCCAGGAGGCCGTGGCCGGAATAGAGGAAGACGATGACCGTGCCCGGATCGCTTTCCCGGGCCACGTCCATGGCTGCCTTGATGGCGTGGGAGGTTTCCGGGGCGGGCAGGAAGCCTTCGGTCTGCAGGAACAGCTTGGCCGCCTCAAAGACGTCGTTCTGATAGTATGAGCGCGGTTCCACCATGCCCTGGTCCACGAGATGGGACACGATGGGCGCGTCTCCGTGGTAACGCAGGCCTCCGGCGTGAATGGGCGGAGGAAAGTAGCCCGAGCCCAGGGTGTGCATTTTGAGCAGTGGGGTCATCTTGGCCATGTCGCCGTAATCGTATCGGAATTCGCCTTTGGTCAGGGTCGGGCAGGCCTTGGGCTCCACGGCCACGAAGCGTGGTCCCTTGCCATGCATTTTCTCGGGGACAAAGGGCAGGACCAGACCGCCGAAATTGCTCCCGCCTCCCACGCAGCCCACGAGCACGTCGGGCTTTTCCCCGGCCAGGGCCAACTGCTTCTGGACTTCCAGCCCAGTGATGGTCTGGTGCAGGAGAACATGGTTGAGCACGCTGCCCAGGGAGTATTTGGCATTGTCATGGGTGGCCGCGTCTTCCACGGCTTCGGAAATGGCCAGTCCCAGGCTGCCGCCGGAATTGGGATTCTCCGCCAGGACCGCTCTGCCGGCATTGGTCTTGTTCGATGGTGAGGGAAAGACTTCTGCACCATACGAGCGGATCAAGATTCCCCGGTAGGGTTTTTGTTCGTAGCTGCAGCGTACCATGTACACGGTGCATTCCAATCCGAACATCTTGCAGGCGAAAGAGAGGGCGGTCCCCCATTGCCCGGCGCCGGTTTCGGTGGTCAGGCGCTGAACGCCTTCCAGCTTGTTATAGTATGCCTGAGCAATGGCGGTATTGGGTTTATGCGATCCGGCAGGGGAAAGGGATTCATTTTTGTAATATATTCTGGCTTTGGTTCCCAGGGCAGCTTCCAGGCGATGTGCCCTGACAAGCGGCGTCGGTCGGAACAGGCGATAGATGTCCCATATCGGCTCGGGTATGTCGATCCAGCGCTGGCTGGACATCTCCTGCTCGATGACGGCATTGGGGAAAATGGCCTGCAGTTTTTCCGGACCCAGCGGTTGATGCGTAACCGGATCAAGGGGGGGCGCCAGCGGTGGTTTAAGATCAGGCAGCACATTGTACCACTGTTTCGGCATTTCTTTTTCCGGCAGATTGATTCGGTAATCCATGAAGATTCTCCTCGATGTGATTCACATTCTCACGGCGGCTTGTCCAGTCCCAGCTTCCGGAGTTCGTGTACGGTGCTCTGGATATTCAAAAGTCAGCTGGAACCAAGTCTTGACAGAATAGCGACATAGCCAAGAACCAAGATAAATGGCGTAGGTCGTCCTGAGACAGAATTTATTGTCTGGAAGAGAGAAGTGTGTCAACTGCTGGAAATCAAGGACAACTGCTCGGACGGGCCGAATGCAGAATGCGCTCGACAATGGCGGTGGTTGAGTATCCCGGCAAGAGTTCCAGGCTCAGAGCCTGGCCGCCCCAGGCCTCGACTTCTTCGGCGCCGACAATGCGATCCTTTGGCCAGTCGCCGCCCTTGATCAAAACATGGGGCCGGATAGCCAGGATCAAATTCAAAGGAGTGGCGTCCTCGAAAGCAATGATCACGTCCACGCACTCCAACCCGGAGAGAACGTAGGCCCGTTGCTCGAGGGGCGTGATGGGTCTCGTTGGTCCTTTCAGTCCCCGAACCGAGGCATCACTGTTCAGGCCGACAATCAAGGTTTTGCCATGGCTTTTCGCCCGCCTCAGCAAGTTGACATGTCCGGCGTGCAAAAGGTCGAAGCAACCGTTGGTGAAGACGATGGGCGCGGGATGAGAGTCCGTATCGTCCAGGAACTCCTGCAAAGTCAGGATTTTCTCGTCACCAAGGAGTGGAGGAGACATCAATTCGGAGAGGACCCATGACCTTGAAATTCACCGGCATTCAGCTTGAACGTCAAGGCATAAAGGTGGTGGAAAAAATCGACATACTCCACATGAACGTGGTCGGGAACATGGATGCGGGCAGCCGAAAAATTCAATATGCTGGGGATTTCTGATTCAACAAGATAATTGGCCGCGCGCTGAGCCCGATCCGTTGGAGTGGTGATGATGCCGATCTCGATGTGCAAGTCCTTGACGTTCTCTTTCATCCGCCGCGGGCACATCACTTCCAGGCCGGCAATTTCTTCACCAATCTTGAACGGATCGCAATCAAAGGCGGCGACAATCTTGAAGCCACGCTTGGGAAACCCCTGGTAACGAAGCAATGACCTGCCGAGATTGCCGACGCCGATCAACGCAACGCGCCAAATGCGGTCGGTACCCAGCGATACCTTGATGGAATCAATCAGGTTGGGAACGTAGTATCCTACACCGCGGACACCGAACTCTCCAAAGTATGCAAGATCTTTTCGAATTTGAGATGGATTGACTTCGCAGGCGCGCGCCAAGGCTTCCGAGGATATAACCTCCACGTCTTCGCCGTGAAAGGCTTCAAGAACCTGAAGATAAACGGCCAAGCGCTGAATCGTGGCCCTGGGGATGTGTTTACTTTTCACAGTAGATCTGTTGTGAAAAAATGAACTTATTTAAGGTTAAAAAAGACCGTCTCCTTGAGGAGACGGTCTTTCGGCAGTGTCTTGTTAAAGCCCGATCAAATTAACCGATGAAGGGGTTGGCGAACAGCAGGATCAGGTTAACAACCAGAGCGTAAATCGCCAGAGACTCGATGAAGGCCATGCCCAGGAGCAAAGTAACGGTGATCTTGCCGCTGGCCTCAGGATTGCGGGCTGTACCTTCGCAGGCGGCCTTCAGGCCCAGGCCCTGACCGATGCCGCAACCAAAGGCGGCAATACCCATGCCCAAAGCAGTGGCAAGAGCGATCATGGAGATGGTCGCGGGATCAGCATCAGCTGCGAAAGCGACAGAGGCCAAACCCATCAGGGCAACAGTGTTCAGGGCGATGAGAAACAGTTTACGCATTGGACGAAGTCCTCCTTGAGAAGTGTGTTATAGTTTTGGTCAATTGACCATTTCCCCCGGAATTAGTGGGCTTCTTCAAAAGCTCCCTTGAGGTACATCAGCGAAAGCATGAAGAAGATGAACGCCTGCATGGTCTTCATGAGCACGAAGAGCATAAAGATGGGCAACGAGCCGAGGATGGGCGCCAGGAAAAACATCAAGGCAATGACGATTTCCTCTCCGCGGATGTTACCGAAAAGTCGCAGGGTGAGTGAAAGCGGGCGGGCCAGATGGCTTATCAATTCAATGGGCAGCATCAGTGGCGCCAGCCACCAGAACGGGCCGGTGAAGTGCTTGATGTAGTGCAGGCCGTGCAGTTTGAAACCCCAGTAGTTGTAGTAAAGGAATACAAATATGGCCATGCCGATATTGGTGTTGATGTTGGCCGTGGGGGCGTCCGCACCGGGAATCAAGCCCGAGAGGTTGCAAAAGAGGATGTAAATGAACAGCGTGAAGAGCACCGGGAATACTTTTCGGCCGGCTTCTCCCATGTTCTGGACGACAAAGTCCTCCATCCCGCCGATCATCGCCTCCCAGACATTTTGGCTTTTTCCTGGAACAATAGTGAGCCTCCTGGTGGCCAACCAGCCCAGCAGGATTAGTACGGCCATGATAACCCACGAGTACACGATATGGATGTACTCCTTGGGAAAATGAACGCCTACCGCATCCAGGCCTTCTTTTAGAATAAGAACGTATTGAATGTCTCCAGCCATTTGGTCAAGCCTCCTTCACTTTTTGCCGGTGAAACCGGAAAACGCCCCAGAACAATATATTGATGATAACCGTAGTGAGCCCTGCCACCAGTGCAGCAACCGGGAGTCCGCTCCAGACGATCAGCGCAAAAAGAATAAGTCCGGTGAGGATCATGCGCCCGTAGAATCGAATCAACGAGAGGGCCATGAGTCCTTCCTGCTGCTGCGTAAGGCTTTGCAACCCCTTGGCCAGAAACCAGAAATTTGCCGTTGCCAGTGCGGTTCCGGCGGCAAAGGCCAGTGCCGCGGGATGAAATCCGGCAGCAATCATGATGAGGGATGCCAGAAAAAGCAAATAAAGTTGGTTTCGGATCAAGGTCCGGACATCATCCAGGAAAAATCCCTGCCGATGAAGTATTCTTTCAATCCTGAGATTTATATTTCGCATGTTTTTCAGCTTCCTGCCTGTCCAGTTCTCTCTGGATCTTTTTGGTTTCCATGTACATGTTCTTGAAACCGGCAATGATCCCGAAAACGAGGAATATCAGAAAAAAAACAGGCTTTGTTTCCAGCCACTTATCCAGATACCATCCGATCAGTGCACCCACGAAGGTAGAGGCGACCAGGTGAATGCCCAGCAGCCCGGCCTGGGAAAAAGGCTGCATCAGATCTTTATATTTTGATTTGGATCGAAAAAACATTGGGTACGACTCACCTCGAGCAGGATTTGGCAGGCATGTCACAGGAAGGCCTGGTCCTCGACACGTGCTCAATACATCTTTCAAACAGACAATAATTCCTGCTCTCTCGTGCAAACATTCACATGACTCCGGCGTCTATCACAGCGCTTTGGAGCAAGTCAACGTGATGAGGAAAAAAAAACCGTTGAACATCTTGTCGCCATTTCAGGAAAATCAGGCGGCTGACAAGGTTTCCTCTCCCAAGCCGTAGCCACTTCAACCGGAAGGCCATTCCCTGGCAAAGGCGAACCAAACCGGGATGACAAGATTCGCTTAAATGAATAGATAATCTTTGTTTCAGTTCGCGGAGCTTGCTTCGTTGACCAGACTACACTCTTTTTTTTTGGAGGAACCAAAACACGCCATGGCCATTCTCAAAAGTCTGTCCGCTTCAAAACTTCGCGCCCGACTCGCTCCGGAACAAATCCCATACCGGGACAGCACGGAAATATGCTCCACTCACCCGGCTCCCCCCATGCAGCCGAGAGCCCTGCATGCCTTGGAGCTGGGCCTGAACATATCCAAAAAGGAATACAATATTTTCATTGTCGGCGAACCCCAACTCGGCCGCACATATCTGGTGCAAAATTTTCTTACGCCCCGGGCGGCCAAGCGAGCCACGCCTTCGGATTGGATCTACGTCTTCAACTTTGACGACCCGGATCGACCGCTGGCTCTATCCCTGGCTTCGGGAGCCGCCAGAACCTTCAAAACCGAGCTGGCTTCGCTGGTACACCGTATCCGCGACGAAGTTCCCCAACGATTCGCCCAGGATCATTATCTCCGCCAGAAGGAAAAGCTTGTCCGCCAGTTCCAGAATTCCAAGGAAGAACTTATTCTGCAAATGGAAGAGCAGGCGGAATATCATGGCTTCAACCTTTCCTTCGATGAGCAAGGCAACGTCAATCTTTTTCCGGTGGTGGACGGCAAGGTACTGAACAGTGGCGAAGTCGACAAGCTTGAGCCTGGGATGCGCCAGAAACTTCGCAGCGAGGGCGATCAGACCCTGGATGCGATGCTCGGGCTGCTTCGTCAGATTAATTCGCGGGAGCAGGAACTCCGGGATGCCGAACGCAGCCTGGAGCGAGAACTCCTGGAAGAGGTGCTTGTCGAGGCTCTTGATCCCTTCATTGAACAGTTCACCGACCACGAAAGGCTGCATGCTTTCTTGTCATCCCTGCGCCAGGATCTTCTGGAGAATCTGGATCAATTGAAACCCAGGGAAGCTGCCGCCGTCCAGATGGGTGGGCCGGAAGCAGCAGCCTCCAATGAGGGATTCTTCGACCGATATTCTGTGAACCTGTTTGTGGACAACAGCAAGCTGGCCGGCGCACCAATCATTGTCGAGGACAACCCAACTTTCTTCAACCTTCTGGGTTGCATTGAACGCGAGGCCGAATGGGGCGCCCTGTTCACGGATTTCACGCTTCTGAAATCCGGCGCTCTGCACCGCGCCAACGGAGGTTTTCTGATCCTGCACATTGAAGACATTCTCCAGCATCCCCAGGCCTGGGAAGGTTTGCTGCGGGCGTTACGCTCGATGCAAATCCGGATCGAGGATCCAGGCGATCACCATGAAACCATTCGCACCAAAACCATTGTTCCCGAGCCCATCGCCCTGAACGTCAAGGTCATCCTCGTCGGAACGGACGAAGCTTACGACATGTTGCTGGCCTACGACGACCGCTTTCCAAAGCTGTTCAAGATCAAGGGCCAGATCCAGGATACCGTTGGCCGCGATGAAGATTCAATCCTCAAGTACGTACACTCCCTGGGCCGGATGATCAGCGAAGACGATCTGCTGCCCTTTGACCGGAACGCCCTGGCTTGGCTGGTGGATTTTGCCTCCAGGCTTGCCGAGGACCAGAAGAAGCTCTCCCTGCGCCTGCCTATTGTCCGGGAAGTGATGATAGAGGCTTCAGCCATGGGTGCGATGCACGGCGCGGACATGGTGAACAGGGGAATTCTGGAGGAAGCCTGGAAGGCCAAGAATTACCGCGCCAACCTGTACGAAGAGGAATTTTTGTCCGAATACGACCGTCAATTGATCAAGGTGGCCACCAGCGGCAGCGCCGTCGGCCAAGCCAATGGCCTTTCGGTCACCTTTCTGGGCGACTATGAACTCGGTCTGCCCCACCAGATATCCTGCAGCGTCGGAGTCGGGCACGGCGGGGTCATCGACCTGGAGCGGGAGGCGGAACTTGGTGGCCCGATTCACACCAAGGGAATGATGATCCTCAAAAGCTACCTGCTCAAGCTCTTTGCCCAAAACAAGCCTGTGGTCATTAATGCCAGCCTGTGCTTTGAACAAAGTTACGCCCATGTCGACGGTGATTCCGCCTCCGGAGCAGAGCTGGCCGCCCTGATTTCCGCCCTTTCCGGTTGCCCGATCAACCTCGCTTTGGCCTTCACCGGCGCGGTCAGCCAGTCCGGTGCGATCATGGCCGTGGGCGGGGTGACGTACAAGGTGGAAGGTTTTTTTGAAGTGTGTCGGCGCAGGGGATTGACCGGGAACCAGGGGGTGATCATTCCCGAGGACAATGTGGTTCACCTGATGCTCAAGCAGGAGGTTGTTCAGGCCGTGGAAGAAGGCCGGTTTCATATCTATCCGGTGTGTTGTATCGAGGAAGCCCTGGAAATCCTGACCGGCCTGCCCGCGGGACGGAGGTTGAAAAACGGCTCCTTCAGCGCTGGGAGCCTTTATCGGCATGTGGATGACCGTCTCAAGGAGCTGGAGGAACTGGCAACCCGGGACATCACCACCAGAAAGACAAGGCGCTCTTCTCCAAAGACCACGACAGCCGACTCTTCTGGAATCGAAGCGAGAGTCCGCCGCCTTCGTTGACCAGCCCCTGCTGCTTGATGCGCCAAGTCCTTCGACGCGAGAATGGCTTCCGCTTTATGCAGGCCTTCACCGCCGTCTTTGATTCCCTTACATTGTCGTGCTTACTGTCACTTCGGGCAGAGTGAAGCCACGGCCAATGCATTGACGACGATCACGCCAACAGGTAGCGCCTGGTTACACTTATTTTTCATTTATGGCCTTGATTTCTATCTGTAACATAATGTAGGTATAGCGACAGTGTTCTTTTGATTTTTTGTCTACCGATCGAAACCACCTTTTGCGTTCAGGCGACGAATCCCGGGATTGTTGCTGTGCCGGTCGGCCGCCTGTAAACAGCCGCTTTGACATGCCCAGGGGGCGAATTTCGGCAACAACCACCATCTACCAATTTGATGAAAACTCTCCCATGAAAAAAGTTGTTTCATCGTCCTCTTCGCCACCGCAAGCGCCACATCCGGCTGAAGTCATGCGAGTGCCCGCATCAGCAACTGCAGCCGAACTCCTGCCGTCCTATGTGATTGTGACGTCCAATGAAACGAACTATGACATGGATCGGGAGAATCTGCGCAAAATCGGCATGATTCTGAATTGTCGGTTGACGTCTTCGAGCGCAGTTCTGGATTACATCCGGCATAATACCATCAACACCATCATTCTTGATTCCGCGATTTCAGGTTGCCACATCCATGAGCTGGTTTTTCAAATCCGCAAATATCTTCGCGGCTCGCCGATGAACCTCATTGTCATATCAGACATTTCCGATGAAGGCTTTGTCATTGACGCCATCACCGCGGGCTGTACAGGCTTTATCATCCGCCCCTACAATCTGGAAACATTGGCGCGTCATGCGCGCGTCAGGCAGGAAGCCGACGCAATCTGCATCAATGAGGAAGTTTTGGCCGAAGGCCAGAGCCAGCTTCTTGCAGGCAATTATGCCGCGGCCATTGAAGGTTTTGAGGAGATCGTCGCGGGCAACACCAATGACGAACATGATGAAGCCCGAAAATATTTTGATCTGGGCAATCAGTTTCTGATGGAGAGAAAATTCGGCAAGGCCATCGCGGCATTCAACAAGGCCTTGCGGATGAATCACCTTTTCATCAAGGCTTATGAGGGGCTTGCGGAGTCGTACAAAGGCAAAGGGGACTTGAAGAATTACCAGTTGTATTTACAAAAGGCCGCTGATGAGTATGCCCGGATGGACAACTTTGCCGACGTGAAACGGATTTTCGCGAAAATTACAAAATATGATATTCATGCGCCCAATGCCTACAATACCCTGGGAATTGAATTGCGCCACAAGAAAATGTACGTTGAGGCTATTCATGCCTATATCAACGCCTTGAAGCTGACGCCCAAGGACGAAAACATCTATTACAATCTGGCCAAAGCCCAGATGTTCGCAAAACGATTTCGGGATGCCCTGTCCAGCATTCGCAAGTGCTTGTGTCTCAACGAGGATCATTCCGAGGCCTTGGAACTCTACAAGTTTTTTACAAAAGTGGAATGGGTGGATGATAAAAATGCGCTGTTGGAAACCAACGTCGAGTCTCTCCATCAAGCCTGAGAATCTCCATGTCTCCACTACGCCAGTCTTCCATCCGAGCATGCCCAATCTGCGGCAAAATGGTCCACATTCAGGAAGAGCGACATACGCTGTTTCATTGCCGCAATTTTTTGCTCAAGCAACTCTACCAGGAAATCAACCCGAAGAAGCGAGAAAATTTGAGTGAAAAAGTCGACGTACTGAATGCACGGCTCTCTCTCAAGGGGCAGAACCTGCTCGACACATGAGAAGGCTCTTGAAATATCGGACATCCGTCCGGCCTGATTTAAACAGCAAAAAAATATACCACCCCCACGAAAATCAGACTGGCGACGCGCAACCCCTGGCTCCAGAAGATCAGCTTGGCTGCCAACCCAGGTTTGAAAATGCCTGCATAATACGGAAATTGATGCCGAATGGCCCTCATGGGCGAGGAAAGGATATTGCCCACCAGCAGGGCAAGGACCACTTCTTTATGGGCCAAGGCGCCATCCGCAAGCAGGGCGCCTGCGGCAGCCGCGCCGGCGGAGAATTCGGCCACCATTTGAAAAACAACCACGCCAACTGCCTGGGGCGGCAGCCATGACAGCCAGCCAAGATTTTCAGACATGTATTGTTCTATTGCCGAAAACATGCCCCAACGATTCAAAAAATAGAACAGCACATAAATTGGCACGGTCAAATAGAGGACGCGGCTGATTCTTTTTTTGAAACGCTGCAGGGTGCGCTTGAAAATGTCCCGAAAACCCGCGGCTTCTTTTTCATCCAGGCGGCATGTAACGCAACGCTCCCGCGGCACCGGAAGGAAAAATCTTGAGAAGAGCAGAATAAACACGGTTCGCAATACCGCCGAACCGATCGTCAGTCCGAGATATGTTACTGCCGCGGCTCCGATCAGGGGCGCAAGAATGAAGAAAACGCTTGGCAAGTGCAAAAAATAGGTGGGCAAACTGTTGAACAGGTTGCTCATGATCAGTTCGCGACGACTGATCTTGCCCTGCTCATAAGCATCCGCGAGCATGGAGTTTGCTGAAATTCCCGAAAAAAATGCCAGTGAAAAACTTGCACCGGCAATGTCCGAAAGCCGTCCAAGGCGCAGCAAGGGAGAAACACCGGCTGCGACAACCTTGGTCCAATTCATTGCTTCGATCAATTGTCCGATGAGCAGGCCAATGCTGATGAACATGGTCAGTCTGGCCAACGGCCACACTAAAGAATTCCAAATTTCCGCAAAATCCATGATTTTTCTCTCTTGATGATCGTGATGACGAATATTGCTTGATTATTTTAAGAAATGTCCTGGTACCGGCTCCCCACCGGGTTAATGTCAAGTATGCCGCGATTCTCACATGGTCCCTCCTGTCTTTCATTCAGGCGAAGCCTGAACCCAGGATTTAAATGAGGTTTGGAAAGCAATTTTTTATGAGCGTACAAAATATGCTTGACAGCAGCTGGAATCTCTTGAAATCTGAAGATTACTGAATTTTGCCCGGGACATTGGTTTTGCTTGCAAAATGCCAGTCGGCTCGAGGCATCGATTGTTTATTCAAAAAAGCCACTTTGGCATGTAAATATCCAAAAATATTATGCTAATCGGTTACTGCTTCTGAAAGGAAACAGAGACAGCCATTCATGACGAACCGGGCCAGCTCCTGTTTTTGCTAGAGTTGCGGTAACTATTCAGCACATGTAGTGCGATCTGCCTCCAATCGGGGTCGCGGTCGGAATCGGGGTCGGAATCGGTTTCAAAACGTTGAGGAGTCTTCACATGGCTTTGCTTTCGATACCGACCCCGATACCGATACCGACTCCGATATCAACGCGGCAACAGCAGCATAATGAAAGTTACGAGGTGCGTTACTTTTCAGCTTCGTTCCGACTTGTCTCGATTTTTCGGCCTCGCAACTCCTTCGCCGACTTCGCAACATCGGACCATTGCTCGAATAAACATCCATTCGCACTTCAGGCGTTTGGCAATGGTACGATGAACGAATCCTGGCTCAGTCAGACAGGTGATGCCAAAAAATCGAGACAAGCCGGAACAATCCAAGTTTGTCATGAAAGTGCTGAGTAGTTACAAGTTTGCTGCATGGATACGTTATTCGCATGTCAAGGCTTGCCACAGCTGAATCATTATGGTTATCAGACCGCGGGAGTTATAGTTGCATCCACTTCTGAAATACTCTTCTTATTGGGCGCTTGAGGCAAATACTGAAATCTGGTGCCGAGTCCGTGTTTCATGCGGATCTTTGGAACTCCAACCGCTTTTGACGAGGCGAACTGCTACTTGCCGGAGGCAATCGTGAATCGCAATAATTATCATTATAGGTCAAGGCTCGTGCAACCAAAACGAGTTCGTTGGAAAAGGATTTTTTTCGCAATCCTTCTGGTTTTGGCTTTTCCAAAACTGATAATGCTTATCTCATCCCCATCCAATGACAAAAACGGACCGACCCTGTCCGTTACTCAGACGCTCAACGCCGTGAAACAAAACCAAATCAATATCTCACGGCAAACTCCCGTTCTTTTGGATGAACCTGATGAGCAGTTGCTGGACGTGATTGACGAAACACTCAATGCAGAGTCCGACAGCGTTTTGGAGCGCATCGTGCGTGTAGCCAGGGGGGACACGCTGATGGGCATTCTTCTGGAAGCCGGTCTGGCCCGCTCGGAAGCGCATGCAGCTGTTTCCGCCTTGCAGGAAATATACAACCCACGGGCATTGCAGCCCGGTCATGAAGTCGTCTTGACGTTTCGTCCCGCCGGTGAAGACACGGAGGAGGATCTTTTCGCCGGCCTGCGGGTGCAGGTTGATGTAGACAGAAATGTCATGGTGTTGCGCGAGGACGAAGAAGTATTCCTGGCCAAGGAAGAACAACTGGAGCTAGCTGTGGAACAGGTCGCGGCCCAAGGGGAGATTACGTCCAGCCTCTATGCCGCAGCCATGCAGACCGGCATGCCCAGCGCCGTGCTGATTCAGATGATCCGCGCCCTTTCCTACGACGTCGACTTTCAGCGTGATCTGCAACCCGGTGATCGTTTCGAGGCGCTTTTCGAACAGCAAGTGGACGATCAGGGACAAGCCGTGAAAGACGGGCCCCTGCTGTTCGCCAACCTGGAGATCAGCGGACGATCATACCGGATATTTCGTTTTACAACTCCGGACGGAGACACCGATTTTTTCAATGAACGCGGCCAGAGCGTCAGGAAGACCTTGATGCGTACTCCCATCGACGGCGCAAGGATCAGCTCTGGTTATGGAATGCGGCGTCATCCGATTCTCGGTTATAGTCGGATGCATCCGGGTCTTGATTTTGCCGCACCCACCGGCACGCCGATTATGGCCGCCGGAGACGGCGTGGTCACCCATGCCGGCCGCAAGGGCAATTACGGCATCACCGTGAAACTTCGCCACCCGAACGATTATACCACTTTGTATGCCCATATGAGCCGTTTGGCCAACGGTATGACCAAGGGCAAGCGTGTTAAGCAGGGGGAGATCATCGGCTACGTCGGCAGCACAGGGATGTCCACTGGACCGCATCTGCATTACGAAGTTCACCTGCGAGGTCAACACGTCAATCCGGCCGCCGTGAACTCGCCCCCCGGCCGCACATTGGCGGGAAAAGATCTGGAACTGTTCAAGCTGGCAGTGCTTGACGTCGAGTCCCGTTATGCCGCTCTGGCTGGAAAAGTGTTGGCTGAAATCCAGGACCAGGATGCGCCTGTTCAAACGCATTAGACTCGGCGTATCTCTTCGGCCCTTGCGGGACAGGTTGTTTAAATCAGCTTGATGGCGCTGGATAAGGAATAGATTTCAAAACTTGTGGCACGCATGATCTGGGTTCCCTCCATCACGGGAATGACTTTGTTTGTAACTATTCAGCACATACTTTGTGGTCACTTGCCAGAGCTGGATTCCGGCTTTCGCCGGAATGACGTATCATGCCACGTCTTTTCCAGTTAAGTCATACCGGCGAAGGCCGGTATCCAGTCCGATTTTTCTCGGATGAGCTGAGTAGTCACCTTTGTTTTTCATGTTGTCTCCAAAACAGTCATATCCGCGAAGGCGGGTATCCATCCCATATTTTTTCGAATGAGCTGAGACATTACGCGAATCAGGTTGTATGCTGCGAGTGCTGGATGCCCGGATAGCCCTCCGAGCCGGCTGCGAGAGGTCAGATTTTTTGGCGGTAGGCGATGGATTGGCGGAGGGTTTCCTTGTCGATATATTTCAAGTCCGTGCCCAACGGGATCCCCTGGGCGAGCCGAGTCACCTGGATGAGCGGGAATTCGCGCTCGACCAGATTCTTGACATACGAGCCGGTGGTTTCCGACTCCATGGTTGTTCCCAGCGCCAGAATCAATTCCGACACCTGATTCCGGGACAACCTTTGCCGCAAACGAACCATTTCCAGGCTTTCAGGCTTGACCCCGTCCAGGGGCGACAACAATCCCCCCAGGACGAGGTACATGCCTTTGTATATCCCCGACTGTTCCATGATCAGCATGGAATCCCATTCCGCGACCAGGCAGAGCTGCTCGGCCCGCCGTTCCGGGTCTGCACAGATAGCGCACGGATCCTGATCCGAAATCCCGGCACATGAACTGCATAGGCAGAGCTTGTCCCGCAGCTCCAGAATGCCGCGGCCCAGGTCCATGGTTCTTTCCTTGGGCCATTTGAGCAGTGTCAAGGCCACACGCAGTGCCGACTTCGGGCCGAGTCCCGGCAACGTGGCCAACTGATCCACGACGACCCGCAGGGTTTGGGGCAGTTCCCGCATCCCAGGCAACCCTAGAACATTCCTGGAATCTTGAGTCCGCCTGTTACCTGGGCCATTTCATCCTTCATCATGTCCCCGGCCTTTTTCATGGCCTCGTTTACAGCGGCCAGAACCAGGTCCTGCAGCATTTCCACATCCTCCGGATTGACAACGGCAGGATCAATTTTCACGGACAAGACCTCCTGAGCGCCATTGGCCGTCACCGAAACCATTCCCCCTCCCGCGGACGCTTCCACGGTTCTTTTGCCGACTTCTTCCTGCAATTTGCTGATCTTGCTTTGCATCATCTGGGCTTGACGTACCAAGTCTCCCATTCCTTTCATCATGATTAGATCTCCTTGAGGCTATAAAAAATGCAACTGCCAATCGAGACTTTATTTATGGGCCCGCGTACAAGCAAGGCAACCAAGTCTCAGCTGATCGTTGCACCGTGAAAACTTACAAGCCGGACCTTTTCCGGCTTGCGATCAAACGATTTGAGTGGATTTTAATTGTCATTGCCGGTGCGTATTAATGATTTGGATTGAAATGCGTTCGCGGTTCGATGGAGACAACTTTCGCCTTGAACTGTTCGACAAATTCGTTCACCAGTGGATGCGCTTCCGGGGAAATCGATTCCTTGACCGGTTTCGCCGCCTGGGGAGTATCAGGCGGAATCAGTTCAAGCTTAATGGGAGACCCATAGTACTCATGGACCAGGGTTTCCAGCATCCGCCATTTTGCGGGATCATTCAGCCCATCGTACAAAACACGGTGGGCACAGCGTAAGGTCAACCCATCCTGGCTTCGGGAACACTTCACCTGACGCAGGCCGGGAAGGCAGGCCTGATTAGTGCGGCACAGCCGGTCATAATGTTCCAGAAATCCGTCCCAGGTTTTGGCCTGGGAAGAAGTCGCGGCGGAAGAAGATGTCGGTGCGGCGGCGTGGCTTGGTGATTCCTTCCGCATTTCTGCCGGCATGGACTCATGCGCGCTGGCAGGCGGTTCCCCCGCGCCGCCGGCGGAAGGATAATCCACGCTGGGCTGCTTGGGGGCATGGTTCGGAGGAGACGTTCCAGGCTGTACCGGTGAAGCCGGTTGCCGGGGGGCGGTCACGGCAGGCCATTGATTTTGAGAATTCGGAACCTGTTGCGAGGGCTGTGCATGTTTCTGGCGAGCCACACCGGCCTGGAGCGGAGCGCCTTCTGGCCGCGCAGCATTTGGATTGCCCGGACCATGCTGCAAATCTTCCAGGGACACCAACTGCGGCAGGTACGTCAGGTTCAAGAGCAGCATTTCCAGTGACTGGGCAGGCTCAAGACTGTTCAAAACCTTGCGTTGGGCTTCCAGTGTGATCTGCCAGGCCGCATGGATATACGTCGGCGACAGTTCCGAGGCCACGGTCAGCCAAGCCCGACCTTCTTCATCCGGCAGCTCCAGCAGTGGCAAGGCCTTTTCCCCGATTTGGCGCAACAAGAAGAGATTGCGCCACAGTCCGGTCAATTCACGCAGAAAAAAACCAAGGTCGAGTCCTTGATTCAACAGCACCTTGAGCACGTCATGGACATCGAGGCAATCCTGCGCGCGCATCGCGTGGACCAGGCGCTGGAACAACTCGCCGCCGGCAAGGCCGAGAATCCGGCGCACATCCTCCAGGCGCAGGGATTGGTCGCTAATGGTCAGAACCTGTTCCAGAAGAGACATCGCATCCCGCACGCTGCCCGCTGCGCGACGGGCCAGTAGAGCGGTTGCCGCCGGCTCAAATTCGCGCCCTTCCAGTTCCAGAATCCGCTGCAAGTGGGCCTGCAGCTGGGTCTGGGGAAGCATCTTGAAGACGTAGTGCTGGCTGCGGCTGATGATTGTGGCCGGGAACTTGTGGGGTTCCGTGGTGGCCATGATGAAGGTCACTCCCGGAGGCGGCTCCTCCATGGTCTTCAGCAGAGCGTTGAAGGCATCCCGGGTGAGCATATGGGCTTCATCAATGATGATCACCTTGTACCGACACTCCAGGGGAGCATAGCCGACATCTTCCTTCAGCCGTCGGGCCTGCTCGATGCCCCGGTTGGATGCGCCGTCGATTTCAGCCACATCCACGGCTGAGCCGGCGGTGATCTGACGGCAATGATGGCATTGGTTGCACGGCTCGCTGGTGGGGGCGGAAGCACAATTGATGGCCTTGGCGAAAATCCGGGCCAATGTGGTCTTGCCAACCCCTCGCGTTCCGCTGAACAAATAGGCGGCAGCGACGCGATCCTGGACGGACGCTCTGGAAAGAATTGCCCGGATATCCTCCTGTCCGCAGACCTGCGCGAAAGTTTGCGGGCGATGCTTGGCTGTGAGCTGGATGTGGGACATGAAATCGGCCTTGGCCTGAAGCGGGGTGTTGGGTGTCAGTGGGAAATCTTTTGCGGGACAAAGGCAGCCGTTCGCTGTCTTTTATAATCGATACGGCTGCCGGAGACAAATCCGTTCATACGAGCAAACCCGGCGGAGGATGCCGCCTGCAGCGGCACATCCAAATGCGTTGCCTCGCCGCGGTCCTTCCATACCCTTTGACTCCCTACTTCTTCGAATTCTCGTGACTGGACCGGAAATGCAACTGCACGGGCGTCAGATTCAAGCTGAATCGTTTCCGAATCTGATTTTCAAGGTACCGGGAATACTCAGGCTTCACCAGCTGGGGATCGTTAACGAAAAAAACAAAGGTCGGTGGTGCAATGTCTGTCTGGGTGACATAAAAAAACTTGGCCCGCCTACGGTTGACCACGGCCGGCTGGTGGCGTTGCGTGGCTTCGCCGAGAATGCGATTCAGCTGACCTGTGGAGATTCGGGTCTGACACTGGTCCCAGACCCGTTCAGTGAGCGGGAGCAGCCCGCCCAGACCGGCCCGGGTTATTGTCGAAGTGAACATGATCGGGATATGCCCGGCGAAGGAAAGTTCTTCCTGAAAAGCCTTCTTCAGTGCATTCAGTTCGTTGCGTGGGATAAGGTCAATCTTGTTGACCACGGCGATCAAGGGCGTTTTTTCCCGGTCCAGAAAGGAAAGCAGCTTCTTGTCCTGTCCCGTCAAACCGTCCACGGCATCCAACACCAGCAGCGTAACCTGCGCTTTCTTGCTGCTGCGCAAGGATTTTAGCACACTGAAGCGTTCCAGGCTGTCCTGGATCCGGGTCCGTTTCCGCACCCCGGCGGTATCGACCAAGGTATATTGTTTGGAGCCGGCCTGCCATGAAACGTCCACACTGTCCCGCGTGGTTCCGGCCTCACTGGAAACAATGACCCGGTGATAGCCGATCAGCGCGTTGACCAGGGACGACTTGCCCACATTGGGCCTCCCGAGCAAGGCCAATCTCAGACCCATGATCTCAGTTTTCATCTCGGGATCCGATGTGCCGTCGACTTCTTCAGGAGAGGTCGGCTCAGCGGTGACAACCGGTGGCTCCGAAATTTCTTCTTCCGGTGGAGCCGGCAGCAGATCAATAATAGTGTCCCGCAGAAAATTCAGGCCATGACCGTGTGCCGCGGATACGGCGACGATCGTGAATCCGAGCTGATGGAATTCGGCGGTCATCAAGTCTTCTTTTTCCGCTCCGTCCACCTTGTTCACAACCAATAGCATCGGCTTGTCGGCCGTACGCAAAAGAGCCGCCACCTGTTCGTCAAGGGTTGTCAGGCCTTCCCGTCCATCCACGATCATCAGCACCAGCGAGGATTCATGAAGCGCCTCCCGGGCCTGGGAGAGTACAGCCTGCTTGATGTCTTCATTTGATTCAGGCTCAAGTCCTCCTGTGTCCACAAGCGCGTAGGGTTTTTCACCTCGCTTCACCTCGCCGTAGATTCTATCCCGGGTAACGCCGGGCATATCATGCGTCAGCGCCTTGGATGACCTCAGAAGGCGGTTGAACAAGGACGACTTGCCCACGTTGGGCCGGCCTATCAAGGCGACAATGGGCAGTTCATAAGACATGGATGTACGGGATCCTGTGGTTGATGTTTGGTTGGGGAACGAGTGTACATTTCGAATTTCAAATTTCAAATTTCAAAATTGAGATTTGAGGTTGAGGTTTGTAATCTGAGATTTGAGCTTGAGTCTATTATTTCAGATTTCATACTTAAGATTTCCAATCCACCAGTTCCCCAGGCTTGATCACGCCTTTCTCCGTTATCAAGGCGGTGATCAATTCGGCGGGAGTGACGTCAAAGGCGAAATTGAGCACGGGAACTTCGTCCGGAGTGATTTGACGATCCTGGATATGCGTTACTTCGAGAGCAGTCCGCTCCTCGATGGGGATATCCTCGCCTGAAGCCGTTGCAAAGTCGATGGTCGAGAAGGGAACGGCCACGTAAAAGGGAATGTTATGGCGTTTGGCCAGCACGGCCACGGTGTACGTCCCGATCTTGTTGGCTGCGTCGCCGTTGGCCGCCACCCGGTCCGCGCCGACGACCACGGCCTGAACCATTCCTTTGGCCATGAGCAGTCCCACGGCATTGTCGCAGCAAACGGTCACCGGGATTTTGTCCTGGGCCAGTTCATAGGCCGTCAGCCGGGCACCCTGCAGGAATGGGCGTGTTTCATTGGCCAGAACGTGAATATTTTTGCCGGATTTCACGGCTGCCCGGATTACGCCCAGAGCCGTGCCGTAGGCGCCCGTGGCCAGGGCTCCGGCATTGCAATGCGTCATCACGGTGTCGCCGTCCTGGATGACGGTCGCGCCATGCCTGCCCATCTCCCGGTTGATCATGTCATCCTGGCGATGCAGCTCCTCGGCTTGAGCGACCCATATCCGGTGCAGTTCCGCAAGCTGGATGTCCGGCCTCGCGCTCCAGGTTTGGCGCATCAGGTTCACGGCCCACTGCAGGTTGACGGCCGTCGGCCGAGCCTGGGCGAGTTCCGTCAGCTGGTCGTCCAGGTCCGAAGCCCAATGGGAGGAGGATGGATCGGCGTTGCCCGCGGCGATGCAGCACCCGTAGGCCGCTGTCACGCCTATGGCCGGGGCTCCACGGATGACCATCTCCTTGAGGGCGAAAATGATGTCGGCCATGTTCCGGCAGACGAACCATTCTTCTGTCTGCGGCAGCAGACGCTGGTCCAGGAGATGAAGTTCGTTGGTTTCGGGCTTGAAGATGATATGTGGCTGCATGATGTTGTCGGATGGTTCAGGTTGGATATGCTTGAAGTGCTCTGGAGTCAGAACGTTATGTTGAAGTGACTATTGGCAACTGCCAACAACTCCGGGCGATTGAACTACACGAAAACACCTGGACCCCGCCCTACGACGGGGTGACGACCGAAAGAACGTGCCAACGTGGCACTCCATTCCGTCAAACCGGCGCAGGCCGCTATTCAGGCAAAACAAAACTTTGACGGCATGCTGCCCTGTCATATTGAGCACTTACGATTATTGCAACTTCTCCAGGATCAGCCTGTTCACCATGTCCGGGTTGGCCTGGCCTTTGGTCTGACGCATGACCTGACCGACAAAGAATCCCATCAGCTTGGTCTTACCGTTCTTGTAGGCCTCAACCTCCTTGGGATTCGCCGCAAGAATCTTGTCCACCTCGGCTTCCAGGGCGCCGCTGTCGGAAATCTGGGTCAAGCCTTTGCGCTCCACGATGGATTGCGGTGAATCCTTCGTGGCAAAGATTTCCGGAAATATCTGCTTGGCAATGCTCGTGCTGATCTTGCCGAAATCGATCATGGCCAGCAACTCTGCCAGGTACTCTGGGGTCAGCGGCGATTGCGCGGCTGTAATCTTGGCCTGGTTCAATTCGCGCAACAGATCGGTCAGCATCCAGTTGCAGGTTTTTTGCGGTTCCGGACCCAGTCTGACTACGGCTTCGAAATATTCCGCCAGATCCTTTTCAGCGGTCAATGTCTGGGCCGCGGAAGCCGGAAGGCCGTGCTCGGAGATGAAACGGGCTTCCCTGGCTTGCGGCAATTCCGGGATGGACTGCCGCAGCGCATCCAGTTGCTCCTCCCGGACCAGCACGGGCACGAGATCGGGATCGGGAAAGTAGCGGTAGTCGTGGGCTTCTTCCTTGCCGCGCATGGAAACGGTGATGCCCTTGTCCACATCATAGAGCCTGGTTTCCTGAACGACCTTTTCCCCATCCTCCAGAAGCGCGGCCTGCCGGGCGATTTCATATTCGATCGCCTTGTGCACATGGCGAAAGGAGTTGAGGTTTTTCAGTTCTGTGCGCGTTCCAAGTTCCGTCTCGCCCTTGGGGCGGATGGATATGTTGGCGTCGCAGCGAAAACTCCCCTCCTCCATGTTCCCGTCGCAGATTTCCAGGTAGACCAGAATGGACCGCAATGCCTTGAGATAGGCCACGGCTTCGTCGGCACTGCGCAGATCAGGTTCGCTGACGATCTCGATCAGCGGCACCCCGGTGCGGTTCAAATCCACAAAGCTCTTGTTCTCCGTTGCAGAATGGATGGATTTCCCCGCGTCCTCTTCCATGTGGATGCGCGTAATGCCGATGGTCTTCTCCACGCCGTCCACAGCGATTCGCAAGTGGCCATGTTCCGCCAGCGGCAGTTCGTATTGGGAAATCTGATAGGCCTTGGGCAGGTCTGGATAAAAGTAGTTCTTGCGGGCGAAAATGGAACGGTTGTTGACCCTGCATTGGACCGCCAAGGCCATTTTGAGCGCGTATTCCACGGCTGTCCGGTTGAGCACCGGCAGCACTCCGGGCATGCCCGTGCAGACCGGACATACGTTGGAATTGGGTTCCCGACCGAACTGCGTGGAACAGCCACAGAAAATCTTCGTCCGGGTGCGCAACTGCGCATGCACCTCCAGGCCGATCACGGCTTCATATGCGGACACGACGCGACTCCTTTGTCGTTCATGGTTGAATCATGCGAATCGAAAACTGAAATTGGATGGATCCCGGCGCTGGATTCACGTCTTTGCGGAGATGACTTGTCATGCCGGTCCCGAATCGTAACTACTCAGCAATTCATATGACAAACTTGGATTGTTCCGGCTTGTCTCGATTTTTTGGCATTGCCTGTCTGACTGAGCCAGGATTCGTTCATCGAACCATTGCCAAAGGCCTGAAGCGCCAATGGATGTTTATTTGAGCAATGGTTCGATGTTACGAAGCCGGCAAAGGAGATGCGAGGCCAAAAAATCGAGACAAGCCGGAACGAAGCTGAATAGTTACCTCGAATCAAGGAATGGAAACGCAAAGCTGAAAAAATGGCCCCGTGGATGAGCAGTTGCCACACGGCTACCGCCAGTTCCGTTCCAGACTGATATCAAAATACTTGCCCACGCCATACTCCCTGCGCCGGAAAAACTTGGCCGGATCCGGGCCGATGATCTGCAGTTCCGGGTGCTTTTTCTGCATGTCCAGGGCAATGGTCATTTCCTTGGTGCAGCCGGTGGAGTACGTGGCGTCCTTGCCGTTCCAGACCGCGGGCATTTTCTGACCAAGCAGCTCGAAGCTGCGCTCAATATCCTCCACCGTCTGGAAGCGCCAGACATCGATGAACCCGCTGCGCTGAACCTTTTCCCACATGTACATCAAATCGTCTCCGTCCATGCCCGGCCTGAAATGCTCGGCGGGGTTGATGATCAGGCACTGCTCCAGCCGGGAGCGCAGATAGGAGACAAAGGTGTTCAAGACGGAAATTGCCACTTTGGTCTGCCCGGGAATGGATCCGATAATGGCGCTGTAAAAGATGACGGTCTTGCCTTCCGCCCTGGCCAATCGCATCGATTCAATCAGCTTTTCGGCCATGAGCAGCAGTTCCCTCTCGGTAACATGGCGAATGCGCTCCGAACGGGATTTGCAATAAAAGTGCATTTCTTTCTGCTCATTTCGATGAAACGATACAATATCTCTCGTGAATCCCTGGTTCACGGCGATCAGGCGGCGATAATTCGAAGCTCCATTGGCCATGATCAGGTGCGATTCCTTCCAGGCCCGGGCGAACGTCAGGCTGGTCCGGTAGAGATTCAACCGTTCCCGTGTGCCGTCGGAAATGACCAGGAGCTGGTTCTCGCGAATGCGTTTGAGCAACTCGTTCTTTGATACCTGGGTATCAGTGAGAAAATACGCACCGTCCAGACATTCCGCGAGTACTGGATCATTGTCCTGATCCCAGATTGTCGGCATCATGAAATCGAAGCCTTCACGCAATGCAAGAATCACCCGGTGCCCTTGCCGGATCAGGGAGCGCACGATCAGGATGTCGAAGATCACGGCCCCGCTTTCACCTGGCAAATAGAGAATCTTCAACGCGTCATGGCGTTTTTGGAACAAGTATTCCCGCAATTTCTCGAACTCCGGCCAGGGAGCATCCATTTCATCGACAAGAGCCTGGGCGTCAGGCTGAATTTCCTTGGACTCCCAAACCGGAATCACATCCGACCACTCGGCAACGGTCTTGTGCAGCCGAAACTCCTTGGCTTCCCAAATGCCGCAAAGCGTAGCGAGGCGCACAAGACGCTTCAATTCCAGCAGATCAAGATCTTCGCGGAGCTGTTCCATGCTTGTGCAGGCAATGAGTTCTCCGGGACAGGCACTGGTGATCTGACGGTACAAAGCGGTCTGGGTAAAGGCGTAGGCCCGGGCATTTGCCCGGCGTTTTTGATCCCGCAAGGGATCATCCAGTCCGCTGTAGCTCATGTAAATCGTCAACATCCATTTGAGCAGCCGGGAAGGGATGACAATGGAGGAATGCAGAGCCGATCGGAATTTGTAGCGGCACAGGGCAGTAATCTTGCGGCGCAGATATGGGTCGGCGATCTGGTCTTGAATCAACCGAAAGATGCTCCTCCAGTGCTTTGTATATTCAACCCGCAACTCCGGGGCAATTTCGTGTTTCAGCAAATGACTCAACATCGAATCAGTGCATGCGGGAAAGAATTGGTCCTCATCCAGATCCACCATGAAGCGAATCTGTTCTGGAGAAGCGTTCTTGTCCGGGCTGGTGGCGTGATCCAGGTTGTTTTCAGTGAGAAAGTGCAGGATCCAGGCATCCAGACGTGGGTCGTGCCCCAGTCGAATCTCCTGGGATGAGGCAACATGCTGTTGAGGTAACACGTCAGCTTTCCTGTAGAAAACCTTTGGCCCGGAGCTTCTGGAAATACGAGTGGCCGGAGGATGTCACGAGATTCATCCTGGATTGGGATCTGGTGACGTACACCTGATCACCCCTTGTGAGCGGATATCCGGATTGTCCGTCCAACGTCAGGAAAGCCTCCATGGTGTCCTCGTCTATCCGGACTTGGATTGTCCGATCCGCAGGAAAGACAAACGGCTTGATCTCCGTAAGAAACGAACAGATAGGGGTTGTACAGATCACGTCCATTTCCGGATACACCAGCGGGCCGCCGGCGGAATAGGAGTAGGCGGAAGAGCCGGTGGGCGTGGAGAGGATCAGTCCGTCGGCCCGCAGTGCGGCAATACGTTCGTCCTCGAAAAAGAGTTCCAGGTTGATCAGTCTGGCCAGTCTTCCTCGCCCGACAACAATGTCGTTGGCGACGAGGGTTGAAAGCATGGTCCGGCCGTCACGGATCAACCGCACATCAAGAAGCATTCGGGAAGAAATCATTGCTCCATGCTTGAAAATCGCATCCAGCATAGGCTGCCAGGAATCTTTGGAGCATTCCGTGAGAAAACCGACCCGTGCGAAATTGATCCCCAAGATGGCGATATCATTCGAGGCCAGCTTCCGGATAACGCTGATCATGGTTCCGTCGCCGCCAAGGACGAGAATCAGTGTCGGCAAGGGCCAGGACCGCGGCAGACAGGACGCAAGATCGTCGATGTTTTCCGATACGCTGTTCACGACACCGCGTTCGGACAGCCATTCGGAAATTTCCCCGGCAAGTTTCAATGCCTCGACATGGTGGCGTTTCGCCACAAGAAGAACCGAGCCGGGATGAAAGCTATTCATGTCTCGTTCCTGAATATGTTCCGGAACATGGACGGCCTTGGTGACGTTCATCGATGATCAATCGCATCAGAAGAAACCTGAACTTATAAAAAAATAGCGGTAACTATTCAGCACATACGGCGCATGACCATTCTTCAGAACTGGATTCCGGCTTTCGCCGGAATGACAAATCGGAGCAAACCGTTCTTGTTGGTCATACCGGCGCAGGCCGGCGCTGACGCTATCCAGGTCTTTTCTCCGGCACTGCTGAGTAGTTACAAATAGCGAAATATTTTGATTGCCTCTGCCGTGCGCCGTCCCCAGGATTGCGCGTTGCACGGAAAGCTCTTACCCTTTACCCCATCATGGATCAAGAACGGGTTGGCGGGGCGGCTTGTTGAAAATAAACATCGCACTGATCGACCAAACATCGTACTGATCGACCATGAACGGCCGGATCATAAGCCGATTCACACTGGAAGGGAGTTCGTCAATGGCGAAAATATGTGAGGAAGGGCACGAAAAGCTGATCCTGGAATTGGGGCAAATCCTGAAGGATCGCGGCGTCATGTTGGCCGCGGCGGAATCCTGCACAGGAGGATTGGTCGCCCACCTGGCTACAAACATTTCCGGAAGCTCCCAGTGGTTTGCCGGAGCTGTAGTGGCTTATGCAAACCAGGTCAAAAGCAGGGTGCTGAACGTGCCTGAAGCCGTCATCGCAGCCCGGGGCGCGGTCAGCCGGGAAGTGGTTCTGGCCATGGCCTCCGGCGCCCGGCAACTGCTGAACGTCCAGGCGGCTCTTGCCGTCTCCGGCATCGCCGGACCCGACGGAGGAACGCCCGACAAGCCGGTAGGCACCGTCTGGATGGCTTGGTCCTATCAAGTAACCCAGCACAGTGCATGTCTTCATTTCTCCGGTTCGCGCTTGGAAATCAAACAGCAATCAGCCCTGGCGGCCCTGAAGGGGATGCTTGAGATGCTGCGGGAAAAAAACTGAGCTGGGACACGTTTGTCACGGCCCCCAATTTTCTGGATTCGGCCTGATGCGATCAGCCGGTCGCACCTGCTCGGCAAAAGATCATTCCAACCCGTTTTCCCGAACTTCCTCACAAAAGACTCGCACAACTTCCGGATCAAGATGCGTTCCGGCAATCGCCTCAAGGATCTCCAGTCCTTCCTGCATGGACTTTCCTTTCTTGTATGGCCGGTCCGTGGTAATTGCGTCAAAAGTGTCGGCCACGGCCACGATCCTGGCCCAAAAGGGTATTGTTTCGCCTCTCCTCCCTTCGGGATAGCCCGAACCATCCAAACGTTCATGATGATAGCGGATGATATCCTGCACAGGGTCAAGAAAATCCAGCCACTGAAGAATTGAACAGCCGATTTCCGGGTGCGCTTTGACGGCCTGCAGCATTTCCGAAGAAGATCGGCAATCTTCACTGCTGAACAAGGCGTCAGGAAAGCTGAACTTCCCTATGTCATGCAGCATGGCGCCCAGATAGATGTATTCCATTTCCTCCATGGACAAACCAAGTCGACGCGCAATCCGCATGGCATACCCGGCGGTACGCTGTTCATGGCCTTCGGTGTAGGGATCACGGGCTCCGAGGGCCGAGGACATGGAGAGGATGAAGCTGGTGACGGCCCGCTTGAATTTTTGGTTGCCCTCCCTGATCTCCTCCAGGTCCATCAGGATGCGCTGCTCTCTGGCTTCCACCTTGACCATCATCATGCCCATGGCTTCTGCGAGCCGGCGAACCATCTCCGGTTGATCCTTCGTGCAAAATTTGAACAAGTCGTTACTGTATTCGCCACGGGCAATATTTTCCATGACCCGTATCAACTCATCCACGGCATTCCGGTCCATTGACCCCCCTACAATAACAGCAGATATGGTTGAACCTTGATTTGACTAGGTGAATCAAGAAACTTACATTGGATGGAGAAAGACGTAAACAAGGCAGCTTGCGTGGTTTATTTGAAACCCTTTTCAAGGAGGAATCATGAGCGTTGATCCCAAGGCACTGCTGGCGAAAATTTCTGAATTCTATCCCGAACTGGAAAAAAGCGGCGTCGACATGTCCACTGAATTCGACGAGAACAAGAAAGCTTGGCTGGTGAAATTGCACAAGGACGGCCATGAACAAATAACCCATATCGAAGAGGAAGATGCGGAAAAGTGCATGCAGGGGGTGGAATGCGTCCATCTAGGCGTTCATGTGGCCGATTTCATCCGTGCCTACTGCCAGATCGGCGGAGTTTGCAAGAGCTGATTCTTCAATTTTTTGCGGTTTCAAAAGGCACAGGCGCTTTCCGTCTGTGCCTTTTTTCAATAACAAAACGTCAGGCATTTACCTGTCAACATTGTCAGCCGTGGCAAAAGGTAAGCTTGCCCTGCGATCACTCCATTTGACCATTCCCAAAACAGCCTTGCGTGGATAAAGTCCGGACCGGCTCGGCTTTGTCCACTCCCGCCTTGCTGTTCCATCATGCCTTGATGGGCCCGTATTCCATTTTTCTTAATCCAGATTCCAGGAGAAAGTTCATGGCGCAACGCCCAAGTCCCAAAGATCATTACCATCAGACTCAGGTCGCCACTCTCGCCAACGGCTTGAACGTGCTCGTCCATGAGGATGATCGATTTCCCCTTGTTGCGATTCGCTTGTTCGTCCGGGCCGGGTCTGCCCATGAACTTCCAGAGCAGGCCGGGATCAGCCACATGCTCGAGCACATGGTTTTCAAGGGCACGTCCAGGCGCGGCAAAGGCCGGGCCGCATCGGAGATTGAATCCGCGGGCGGGGAACTGAATGCGTCAACGGGCTTTGACGCCACTACATACATTATCGATCTGCCGGCCGAACATTGGGCCTTGGGGTTGGACGTACTTCAAGACATGATTTTCAATGCGACCATCGACCCGGACGAACTGGAATCGGAACGTCAGGTAATTCTGTCCGAGATGGAACAGGGCGACGACGATCCGCACCGCCGGATTTTCAAGTCCATTCAGGGAAGCATCTGGGTGGATTCGCCCTATGCCCGGCCTATTATCGGCTATTCGGAAACGGTTCGGCGTATCACTCGCGAGGATATTCTGGATTATATCCGGGATCGATATCAGCCCGCGAACATGTTGCTGGTCCTGTGTGGAGACATCCGAATGGATCAGGTGCTCGGGCAGGTGGAAGTTCTTTTCGGGGGGTTGCTTAATCATGGCGGAACCCGCTCCGTCGCTTCCCTTCCCCGGACTTCGGTCATCCGCCCGCCGATCGTCAAAGTCGAGCAGGGGCCATGGCAGAAGGCATACGTCTCCCTCGCAATCCCCATTCCGGGTTTGCAGGATGTCCACAGCGTAGGCTTGGATGTCCTGGCGCAGATGCTCGGCGGAGACAGGACATCCTTATTGTACCGGACCTTCAAGTACGAGCAAGGCATCGTGGATGTGATTTCGGCCTCGGCCACGACCCTGGATCAAGTCGGGATGTTCTTCATTCAGGCCAGGCTGGATCCCCAGAATATTACCCGGCTCTGGACGGGGCTGCATGAGCTGCTCGGCAGGCTGGACGTCGCCGCATTTCCTCCAGAGGCGTTGAACCGGGCCAAGCTGAACATGGAAGACAGCCTGTTTCAATCCAAGGAGACGTTTTCAGGGCTGGCGTCCAAACTAGGTCATTTCCAGTTCCACGAACACACGTTCAATGCCGAGCAATTCTATCTGCACCTGGTCCGCACCATTGACGCCGAACAGTTGCGGGACCTGATCCGCACCTACATTCGGACGCAAGGCCTTGTCGGCTCGGTGTTCACGCCAAGGCCCGAGGAACTGGAGGCCGCGGAGCTGACTCGGATTTTGGAAGAGAAATGGTCGCCGCAGGAGTCGCCCAGGGCGCACGTCCATTCCGTCGCCACGCAGGCGGAGCGGGAAGTGATCCATCTCAGCCCGGGGCGAACCCTGATCATGCTTCCGGATGCATCCCTTCCCTATACGGCTCTGTCGATGACCTGGAACGGCGGTGATCTATTGCTCAGGCCCGGCGAACAGGGCCTGTCCGAGCTGACGGCGCGGGTCTGGACCAAGGGCACTCGTTCCAAAACCGCGGTGCAGCTGCAGGATTTTCTGGCGGATCGGGCAGCTCGATTAAGTGCCGGCGCTGGATTGGAACATCTTCATCTCAACGTGCATTATCCCAGCAGGTTCAGTACGGAAATGCTCGCCTTTCTGCAGGAACTGATTCACGAACCCGCCTGGGCGCCGGAGGAGCTGGTCAGAGCCAAACAGGAACAGTCCGCGGCCATTGCACGCACCGAAGACAGTGCCGTGGGGTTGGCCTTTCGGCAAACCTTCCCCTTTCTCTTTCCAGAACATCCTTACGGCTACCAGCGATCCGGCACAAGCCAGGGGATCGAGGCCATTGAACGGGAGCAGGTCATGTCTTTCTGGAATCGCCAAAAAGATCGTTCCTGGGTCCTTGCCGTCAGCGGTGACTATGACCGAGATGCCGTTCGAACATTTGCCGAAACCCTTGCCCGCCCCGACGCCATGGCCGCTCCGGCTCCCCCGTCTCCGCGGTGGGGCATGGATCGGGAAATGCTGCTCCAACTCAAGGATCGCAATCAAAGCCATATCCTGGTGATTTTTCCCGTTCCGGGTCTTGGACACGGGCACACCCCAGGACTGAACGTGCTGCGGGAAGTCCTGGCAGGCCAGTCCGGCATTCTCTTTCGTGAGTTGCGGGACGTCCAAGGGCTGGCCTACTCCGTAACCGCATTTCTCTGGCAGGAAACCCATGCCGGGTTCATGGCCTTCTACATCGGCACGTCACCGGAAAAAGAAGCCGTCGCCATCCAGGGATTTCAAGACGTGGTCCAGCATCTCTTCGACAATGAGCAACCCGAATCGGAACTGGAGCGGGCCAAGAATCTGCTCTGGGGGGACTACCAGCGCAATCGGCAACGCTTGATCGTCAGATCCCATGAAACTGCTGAAGAAATCGCCCGGGGCTTCGAAATGGACCATTCCCTGAAACTCATCGAGCAGGCTCGACGGTTGACCATCCAGGACCTGGCATCCCTGATCCAGGAATATCTGCAATGGGACAAGGCCTACCTGGTCAAGGTTCAGCCGTAGCCGAGAATGGACAGTACGACCCAGCCGAAGCCCTTCCGGACATCTTGAGTGCCGATTGCATGAGCCACATGATTCCAGCCTGTCGTCGTTGCGGAACCTGCTGCGTCAAGGGTGGTCCGGCCCTGCACGAGGCGGACCTGGTGCTCTTGAACGACAAGGTCCTGGGCAAGGAGGATCTGTATACGCTCCGCGTGGGGGAGCCGGTCCACGATCAGATCCTGGACCGGGTCGTGCTGCTGGAGGCGGAGTGCATCAAGGTCAGTTCCATGGAAAGGGGAACGACCTGTCGTTTTTACAGTACCGCGTCCGGTTCCTCGTCTTTGGGCCGATGCGCCATTCATCCAGCCAAGCCGCAGGAATGCCTGGCCCTGAAGTGCTGGGACACCGCGGATCTGGCCGCGACAAGCACCCGGCCGCGCATCGAGAGGTTCGACCTTGTGGCCAAGGACAGTGCCCTGGGCGAACTGATCCGCATTCATGAGCAGCGCTGCGCCGTTCCAACTCTTCTGGAGCTTCTGCGCTCGGATCACGCGGATGCATCCGAAGAAATTCACCGGGCCGCGGCCTTTGATGCCGCGCTGCGTTCACTGATCCCGGAACGTTCCGGAGCAGCGCCGGAGCTGCTGCCCTTTCTTCTGGGTAGGCCTTTGGACCAGGTCATCCGAGGATTGCAACGTTGGCTGGGTCTGAAGCATCGTTAACCACGTGTAACTACTCCGCTCTTTATGAAAAACTTGGATTGTTCCGGCTTGTCTCGATTTTTGGCATCGCCTGTCTGACTGAGCCAGGATTCGTTCATCGAACCATTGCCCAGCGCCTGAAGCGCCAATGGTTGTTTATTCGAGCAATGTTCGGTGTTACGAAGCCGGCGAGGGAGTTGCGAGGACGAAAAATCGAGACAAGTCGGAACGAATGCTGAATAGTTACACCGTCGTTGCCCTCTTTTACTTGTAGAAATCCGCTCCTCAACTTCCCCTTTTTCTTCGCTCCACGGCGATGTTCAGCTTCCGCATCTTGCCCCGCAGCGTACTGGGATGAAGCCCCAGCAGTCGGGCTGCGCCGCCGGGGCCGATGATTCTGCCGTCGGTTCGTTCCAACGCCCTGGTGATTATTCGGGACACGGCCAGATCAAAGGGCACAGTCTCCTCCGCCTGATCCACGCCGGAAACCGGTCTTATCGCAACAGGTCCCGCAGGATGCAGTTCCAGGATCAGGTCGCCGGAAACGGGATGAATGGACTGACAGTGGATCAGGGAGCGTTCCACGAGATTCTGCAGTTCCCTCACGTTGCCCGGCCATGCGTGCTGCTTGAGCCGGTCCATGGTCCCGGGCGCGAGCCGGACCTTGCGGGCGATCTTCATTTCCCGGCACTTCTTGGACACGATATAGTCCAATAACGCCGGGATGTCCTGAGGGCGATGGCGCAGGGGCGGGATCATGATCGGAAAGACGTTCAGCCGGAACCAGAGATCCTCGCGAAAGGTTCCATCGCGCACCATCTGCTCCAGATTGCGGTGGGTGGCGCTGACGATGCGCACGTTCACGGGAATGGTCTGCGTCCCGCCGACGCGTTCGATCTCCCGTTGCTGCAGAACCCGCAGCAGTTTGACCTGAGCACCGGGGCTGAGTTCCCCGATTTCATCCAGAAAGATGGTTCCTCCCTGAGCCCGCTCGAACCGGCCGCGCTTCAAAGCCAGGGCTCCGGTGAAAGCGCCTTTTTCGTGACCGAACAGTTCGCTGTCCAGCAGACTTTCCGGCAGGCCGCCACAGTTGACCTTCACGAAAGGCCCCTTGTGCCGCGGCGAGACCATGTGCAGGGCATGGGCCAGCAATTCCTTGCCCGTACCGGTTTCTCCCAACAGCAACACCGGGCTTTCCAGCGGACCGACCTGACGGACCAACTGCATCACTTCCCGCAAACCCAGATCAGCGCCGATAATCTTGTCTCCGGCAACATTGCGCAACTCGCTGGACAGATACCGGTTGTCGTCCTCGAGCATCTCCTTGAGCCGGACGACTTCCTGGTATTGAAGCGCATTGGCCACGGCAATGGCGAAGGGTTCATTGAGCGTGTTCATCAGCCGGGCGTGTCGTTCCTCGTACCGGTTGCGCCCCTGAACCCCCAGCACCAGGATGCCTATCCGCCGCGACTCCAGTGCCAGGTCGGTTCGCAACAGGGAAACGTCTTCCGGCCAGATCATCCTCAACAACGGCAGGATATCCGGCTCCCGGCCACGCCAGTCGTTGATCACCTCGAAGCTGGGCTCGGATCGCCACTGCCTGAGCACGCCGGCCATGGCTCCTTCCGGAACCGCAATGGTGGTCTGCAGGTCCGGCCAATAATCAGGACGGATCCGGACAATGGACCGCAGCACGCGCAGATCCGGATCGAAAAGCCCGATTTGCAGCGAATCCGCCGGGATGTATCCCCGAATGTATTCCAGAGTCCGTTCCATGGCCCGTTGCAGATTCAGGCTGCTGCAAATTCGAAGCGTGGCCTCCCGGAAAAAGACATTTTCATCCATCCTTCCCTCCGCTCAAAGTGTCATATTTGAACAAAACACATCCAGGATCATATTTGATATCGTAATGGTGTCAAATGTGACATAATATTCTGTTGCTATTTTTAACTACTTGTTTTTTCGAGAAATTATTTCTGGCATGATTCATGTTTATCGTGATGTGCGTCAGATCTGAAAAATCGGTCATCATGTCCGATCCGTGCATCCTTTTGCCCTGGAGGCGAGGGTATGCGGGAATCCTGGTTCTGACCATAACCACAGCTTCAATAAAAGGGATAAGCAGTATGGAAATCATTTATGTCAGTCCACTGAACAACGAACACGAACTCAATGCATTGAACGCTGCGCGGGAACTGCTTTCCTCCGGCGCTGAAACAGCTGATTCATTCGAGGTGTGGACATGCGTGGAACGCGAGGGGGACATCGTCATTCTGTTGCCTGGGGATGGTAAACAGGGAGGTGATGCCGGTCCGGAGGAGGGATTGCGAATAGCGGATATTTTTTCTCGCTTCGGCTGGGTCTCTCATACGCACTGGACAAAGGTGAAGAGTGAGACGGCGGACGGGGACCGGAAGCCGGGCTGAGAAGACCGCATTCAGGGACGTGAGTTGGGGATGCCGGGCATGGCGGCAAATGCCGCTGCATTGAAATCAGCAAGTTGTGCGAGCAAAACGGAGGAATTGGATGCAAAGAGGTATTTGCAACATTCAGGTTGGTGCTGCCGTGACAGTATTTTTGTTGCTGGCGTTGGGATTGGCGGGCTGCGGTGAATCGCCTGAACCCGGGCAACGGCAGATGCCTCCCGCGCCGGTCGTGATCATGCACGTCCAGGAGCAGAACGTGGAGGTGATGCGGGATTATCCCGCCCGCGTCCATGGCTCGCGGCAGGTCCAGGTCCGGGCCAGGGTGGAGGGCATCCTTCGCGAACGGCATTACCAGGAGGGACGGATGGTCAGCCAGGGCGAACTGCTGTTCCGGATCGACCCCGAGCGATATGAAATCGCCTTGCGCCGAGCCGAGGCCGACCTGGCGGACGCCCAGGCCAACTTGAGCCATGCTCGACGGGAATGGAACAGGTACTCGGCGCTGTACGCCGAGGCCGCGGTGAGCGAGCTGGAGCGGGACCGGGCCATGACCGAGATGGAACGCGCCCAGGCACGATTCGCGCAGGCCGAAGTGGCCGTGGCCGATGCCCGGCGGAACCTCGGCTACACCGAAGTCCGCGCCCCCGTCGCCGGCCTGACGGACATGGAAAGCCTGTCCGAGGGCAATCTCATCGAATGGGGCGGCCTGCTGACCACCATCACGCAGCACGACCCGGTCCATGTTCGCTTTTCCATGCCCGAAAGCGATGCGACTCTGCTCAATGGAAGCGGTGAGAATCGTGGGCGGGTAAACCTGCTGCTCTCAGACGGCCAAATGCATCCCGTATCCGGAGAAATCGACTTCACCGCCGGCACCATCGACGCCCGGACCGGCACCGTGGCGATTCGGGCGGTTTTCGCCAACCCCGAACAGCATCTGATTCCCGGCCAGTTCGTGCGGGTTCAGATGGCCTTGCAGCATCTTGAAAGGGTATTTCTCGTGCCTGAAAGCGCCATTGGCCAGGGCAGGGAAACCACGCACATTTTTACCGTGGACGCACAGGACACGGCCCGGGCTCGTCCGGTTCGCCTCGGACCGGTGATCAATGGCCGGCAGGTGATCCTGGACGGCCTGCAAAGCGGCGACCGGGTCGTGATCAGCGGTCAGGTGGCGCTGCGCGAGGGCGCGCCGGTGAACATCATCGGCGAGGAGGCCCTGTAATGTTCCGCTTCTTCATTGATCGGCCGATTTTCGCCTCGGTCATCTCCATCATCATTGTCATGGCCGGGGCCGCTGCCCTGCGCATGCTGCCCGTGGAGCAGTATCCGGACGTGGTGCCGCCCCAGATCGTGGTTACGGCCATGTATCCGGGGGCCAGCGCCGAGGTCGTTGCCGCGTCCGTGGCCGCGCCCCTGGAACAGGAAATCAACGGCGTGGACAACATGATCTACATGGAATCCAGCGCTACGGATGCCGGAAGCCTGCGGATCACCGTCTCCTTCGAGATGGGCACGGACCCCGATGTGGCGGCCATCAACGTCAACAACCGTGTCCAGGCGGCCCTGTCCCGGCTGCCGCAACGGGTCCGGGATCTTGGCGTGCGCGTGGAAGCGCGGTCCACGAACATCCTGATGGTTCCGGTAATGTACTCGCCCGGCGGCGAGGAAAGCACCCTGTTCATCAGCAACTACGCCCTGCTCAACGTTCTGGACGAACTGGTGCGCCTGCCCGGAGTGGGCGAAGCTTCCCTATTCGGTTCCCAGGACTATTCCATGCGCATCTGGCTCAACCCCGACAAGATGGCCCAGTACGATCTGGTCCCCTCGGACGTGGCCGCGGCCATCCGCGAACAGAACGCCCAGTTTGCCGCCGGACAGCTCGGCGCGCCGCCTGCCCCGGAAGGACAGGCCTTCACCTTTGCCGTGACCACCGCGGGACAGTTGAACGATGCCCGGGAATTCGAGCGGATCATCCTGCGCTCCGATGCGGACGGGGCCGTTCTGCGCCTGGGCGACGTTGCCCGGGCCGAACTGGGCTCTCAGAACTATGCCTTTTCCGCCACCTACAACGACATGCCCGCCGTGCCCATCGGCATCTACCTCCAGCCCGGCGCCAACGCCCTGGATACGGCCGTCGGCGTGCGCGAAGCCCTGGACGATCTTTCCCAGCGGTTTCCCCCCGGAGTGGATTACACCATCGCTTATGACACCACGGAATTTGTTGAAATTTCCATTCGCGAAGTGATGGTCACCCTGCTCATTGCCGTGGCGCTGGTGATTCTCGTGACCTACCTGTTTTTGCAGCGTTTTCGGGCCACCCTGATTCCCGCCGCGGCGATTCCGGTCTCCCTGATCGGCACCTTTGCCGGGATGCTGGCGCTGGGTTTTTCAGTGAACCTGCTCACCTTGTTCGGCCTGGTGCTTTCCATCGGCATTGTCGTGGACAACGCCATCATCGTCCTCGAAAACGTGGACCGATTGATGCGCGAACAGAACATGCGAGCGAGAGAGGCGGCCATCGAGACCATGAAGCAGGTCTCAGGCGCCGTCGTCTCCTCGACCCTGGTCCTGGTGGCGGTCTTCGTTCCCGTGGCCTTTCTCGGAGGCATGACCGGCGAACTCTACCGCCAGTTCGCGGTGACCATTTCCGTCTCCGTAGTGGTTTCCGGGATCGTGGCCCTGACCCTGACCCCGGCCATGTGCGCGCTGCTGCTGGACCGCAAGACCGGGAAAGCATCCCGCCCCTTCGCCCTGTTCAATTACCTCTTTGACGGGATCACCAGCGTTTACGTTTGGACCGTGGGCAAGGTGCTGCGTCATGCCGTGATCGCTTTTCTGCTCTTTCTCGGCATCACTGCCGGAACAATCTATGCAGTAAGCCTCCTGCCCTCCGGACTGGTGCCCCAGGAAGATCAGGGCGTGGCCATGGTTGTCTATCAGCTGCCCCAGGGCTCGGCCCTGCCCCGGACCGAGGCCGTGCGGCGCACCGCCACCGCGATGCTGACCGGACTGGACGAGGTCCAGGAATTCACCGCCATTGCCGGATTCGACATCTTTGATTCCGCTCTGCGTCCCAACATGGGCCTGGGGTTCGCCAATCTGACCGATTGGCGCGAACGCATGGCTCCAGGCCAGGACGCCATGTCCCTGACGGGACGCATCATGGGCATGGGCATGGGGATTCCCGATGCCAACGTGCTGGCCTTCACCCCGCCGCCCATCCAGGGACTTTCCCTGACCGGCGGGGTGCAGGGCTACCTGGAGATCCGGGACGACTCCTCGCCGCGGGAGATCGAGGCCCTGGCCGCGAATCTGATGACCGCGGCCAATGCCCGGCCCGAACTGGTGAACGCCAGGAGCACCATGGACACCGCCATTCCGAGGTATCATGCCCATGTGGACCGTGAAAAGGCGCGGGCCATGGGCGTACCCATCAACCAGGTCTTCGAGGTCATGCAGAGCACCTTCGGCTCCCTGTACGTCAACGACTTCAGCCTGGCCGGACGCAACTGGCAGGTCAACATGCAGTCCGAAGGGGAATTCCGCAGCAGGCCGGAAGATCTGAACCGGGTCTTCGTGCGCTCGCAATTCGGGGAAATGCTCCCCTTGAGCTCCCTGGTCACTTTGGAACGCAGCCCTGGCCCGGACATCATCAACCGGTTCAACGGCAATGTCGCGGCCAAGTTCTTTGCCGACCCCGCTCCCGGATACACCACGGGACAGGCCAAACAGGCCATGGAAGAGTTGGCTGAGACAATGCTCGATCGCAACAAGCAGCTCGGCTGGATCGGCGAAGCCTATCAGCTGGATGCGGCGGCCGGAGCAGGAGGATTGGCCTTCGGGCTGGGACTGCTGATGGTCTTTCTGATCCTGGCCGCCCAGTACGAACGCTGGACCCTGCCCTTTGCCGTGGCTTCGGCCGTGCCTTTTGGCGTGCTGGGCGCGGCTCTTTCCGGCTTGTGGCGCGGATTTCCCAATGACATCTATTTTCAAATCGGTCTGCTGGTGCTCATCGGCCTGGCCGCGAAAAACGCTATCCTGATCGTGGAGTTCGCGGCCCAGAACAGGCAGGAAAAGGGTCTGTGCGCCTTTGATGCGGCTCTGGCAGCGGCCCGGCAGCGATTCAGGGCGATCATGATGACCGCGCTGACCTTCATCATCGGCTCCCTGCCCCTGGTCTTCGCCACCGGCGCGGGAGCCAACAGCCGCCAGGAAATCGGCATGGTGGTCGTTGGCGGCATGATCTTCGCCAGCTCGCTGGCTCTGCTCTTCGTGCCCCTGTTTTACAAACTGATGGACGATTCCTCCTTCTGGTTTCATAACCGCAAAATGCTCGGCCCAAAGAAGGAGGTCTGTAATGCATAGCCGAACCCTATTCCGTTTTTTCGCGGGATTGCTGGGATTGGCGGCAATGATGCTCAGCGGCTGCGGAGGTTGGGGATAACCACGATGCCAAACTCACCTTCGCACGCACGTAACTATTCAGCATGCTGCAGCCTGCGGAGTATGGCATCGCAGTCGGCGTCGGCGTCGGTATCGGGATCGCAGGCGGAGCCGTACGTAGGTGTTCTTAATATTTTTCGAAACCGATTCCGACCCCGACATCGACCCCGATTGTCGGAGGCAGATCGCACAACATGTACTGAGTAGTTACATTCGTAAGGACGCAGAGGGCAGGAACTGAATGGGGACAGGACATAATTATCAAGAATCTTTCGATTTCGATTTCGATTGTGATTCGATTGCGATGGCGATTTGATTTCGGTTGGACTACGATGGCGGGGCGTTGATACGGCTACTTGTCCAGGAAACTATTGCTCTTAACTTTTGCGTGGGATAGGTTTTCGTCTTGTTTCCTTAACCCGCATCCCATAAGGGACTCCCTATGCTTCCGCACTGGACTCGTATTCGGATACCGTTTCGCGGCATCCTTTTTGGCATCATCATCCTGTCCGCTATCGCCATGGCCTGCGTTCCGGGGCAGCAACGCTCCGCAACCGGGTCCACGGTCGTGCAGGACGTGGATTGCGGACCGTTTCCCGTACGTTTCCGGGACGTGGTCATGGATCATGTCTTCGAAATCTATCCCGGCGACTTGGTCCTGCGCAATGTCGTAGTCCATCCGCCCTCTGTGGGATTGCTCCCGATGGACGGGGAGAACGTGCCCGGGTATGTGGGGCAGGTTCGGTTTTCTCTGAAGAGCGAGGAGCATCAGTCCTATTTACCGGTGACCTACTGCTATTTTCTGCGCGAGGACAGGGTTCTGGCCTTTGAGGATGCGCAAAAAGCCGAATGGTGCGAAACGGCGAAATAGGGATCAGCCGTCTTGATCGGGGTTTGGGGGAGTCAGTGGGCGCACGAGCAACTTGATGCCCTCTCTGCCCACGACCTCGATCTTCGTTCCGGGCAGGATCGGGCAGCTCTTCGGATCGGCCTTGGCTTTCCAGAGCACGCCGCCGATGCGGATGTACCCCTCAGGGTGCAGTTCGCCTCGCACCTCCCCGTGCATGCCGACCAGGGAGTACCATCCGTCTCCCTGGCTTCCCTGGTAGGCCGGCCAAACATAAAAGAACATCAGGGAGTCTTTGACCAGCCAAAGCAACAGCAGGGTCCATGCGGATCTTTCTGGAAGTCCAAACACGCCGTGCATGAACCAGAGCGCGGCAGCGACCAGAACAATACCGGGGATTTGCATCAGGGCGTAGCGAAGCACCGTGATCCTGTCCCATGATGGCTGGTTTCGTTTGTTCAACTTGTTGACCATCGCGTATACATCAATAGAGCTTGTCCATGCGTGATCCCTTCAAGGCAGGTTCGGTGCGGACGAACAGTAATGGATTTAGCGCTGTGTTTCCCGTCTAACCCAATGGATCATGAATTGAAAGAATCCCGTCCGCCTTTCACACCCGCTTGGCCCATATCAATTGACAACAACGGAAGAACTCATGGATTTCAAGAAACATCTGGTGCTGGCCTGGGAAATGACGCTCCGGTTCATCGTGCCCCTGGTCCTGATGACCCTGGTCATGTTTCTGGTTTCATTTCTGACTCTGGGCATTCTTGCTCCGGTGATGATGGCCGGCTACATGCACGCCGTGCTGCTGATCATCCGTGAAGGGCGGGAGCCGAAAATCGGCGACCTGTTTTCGTTCATGAGACTGTTCCTGCCCCTGTTGATATTTGCTGTGCTGGCCGTCCTGGCCGTGAGCCTGGGGCTGGCGCTTCTGGTTTTGCCCGGTCTGGCGGTGATCGTCGGTCTTGCCGTGGGCGCGGTCTACATGCCGCCCCTGATGACGGACAGGGGGCTGGGGTTGCTCGACGCCCTCATGGAAAGCATGCGCATGTCGTTCAAGGACAACATCGGAGAACATCTCGTGGTGGTTCTTATTTTCTGGACCATCCAGGCCATCGGCGGCTCCTTCGCCATCGGCGCATTGTTCACGACCCCCATTGCCGTGATGTTCCTGATGTCCGTGTATGAGGAACGAATCAGCGCTGTGCCGGTGAGCCCGAGGCAAAAATGATGCTGCCGTTTTGGAACATGCTTGACATCTTTTGCCTGCACCGAGTATAGACCTCCTCTTTCAGTTTTGAACGAGGAGATGGAGCATGAAAACATATTCACCCACCGCGGCGGAACTTAATCGCGAATGGTTTGTGATTGATGCCGACGACAAGGTTCTCGGCCGCCTGGCATCAATGATTGCCGATCGATTGCGTGGAAAACATAAGCCTGAATTTGTTCCGCACATGGACAACGGCGATTTCATCGTGGTGATCAACGCCGAAAAGGTAAAGACTACGGGAAACAAGCTGGACCAGAAGATGTACAATCGCCACTCCGGCTATATGGGTGGGCTGAAGCAGACCAATCTGCGGACCATGCTCCAGACCAAGCCCGAGTACGTCCTGGAACATGCTGTCAAAGGCATGCTTCCCAAAAATCGTCTGGGGCGCGCCTTGTTGAAGAAATTGAAGGTCTATACCGGCGCCGAGCATCCGCATTCGGCCCAGCAGCCTAAAACTTTGGATGTCTAAGAGAGGTCAGGCATGAGCAGTGATTTTTTTTATGGAACCGGACGACGCAAGTCCGCCGTGGCCAGGACCAGAATCTATCCGGGCAGCGGCCAGATCCTGGTGAACAACCGTCCCTTCGACGAGTATTTTCCCCGGGCCACTCTGCAGATGATCGTGCGTCAACCCCTGAACCTGACCAAGACTCTGGGCAAATTCGACATCAAGGCCACCATTGACGGCGGCGGCGTGGCCGGTCAGGCCGAGGCTCTGCGTCACGGCATTTCCCGGGCGCTGCTTTCCTATGATGGTGAACTGCGCCCAACCCTGAAGCGTGCCGGCTTTCTTACCCGCGACGCCCGGATCAAGGAACGCAAAAAGTACGGCCTGCGTTCGGCCCGCGCCCGCTTCCAGTACTCAAAACGCTAATTCATTCTTTTTCCGCAGTATCTTCAGGCAGGCCTCCCCAGGAGGCCTGCCTTTTTTTATTGCCGTTCCAGGCCCTCTTCAGTATTGAATCCTCATGTATCTGTTCTCGCTTTGGAAACGTCTGCGCTACAGCTTTGATTCCAATTCCCGCCCACGAAGGGCCACTCAGGGCCCCATCCAGCTGGGTCACAATCGAATTTATATTCTGCCCACAAAAATCGGTTTTGTTTTTTTCATCCTGCTCGGGGTCATGCTGCTCATCTCCATCAACTACAACAACCCCCCAGGATACCTGCTGACTTTCCTGCTGGCAGGCATTGCCCTTGTCGGCATTTTTCACACCCACCGCGGCCTGTCCGGCCTGCTGGTCAGTCATGGCCGGGCCTTGCCGGTTTTCGCGGGCTCCCAAGCTGTCTTTCCGATCATCCTCGCCAATCCCACCAGCGTCCCCAGGCATGCGATTCGGGTCGGCTGGTCCGGGACAGATGCTGAATCCGGAGATATTGAAGCATGGCCCCAGGAGCTTGCTCTCTGCCGGGACATCGAAGCCCGCCGGGAGGTGGTCTACAATCCAATGCTGCCCGCGGAAAATCGAGGCTTGCTGCGTCCGGTCCGGATTGTCGTCAGCACCGTCTTCCCCCTGGGCTTGTACCGGGCCTGGTCTTGGGTCCTGCTGCCCTTGAGCTGCGTAGTCTACCCAGCTCCGGCCTCGCGAACAGTTCTCCCGGCGAGCACAGACGCGCCGGGGCAGTCGGCCTTGACGCAGACCGACCGGAATGGCGACGAATATGACGGCTTGCGCGGGTACCGGGATGGCGATTCCGTGCGGCGGATCGCCTGGAAGGCCGTGGCAAGAGGCGCAGGTCTTGTATCCAAGGATTTCAGCGGCGAGACGGAAGGCGGTGTGATCCTCCTGGATTGGGACGCTTTGGCCGGGGAGGAAACCGAAACCAGATTGTCGCTGCTCTGCCGCGGAGTCCTGGATGCGGAACAAGCCGGTCGCTTCTACAGTCTTCGGATTCCCGGGCGTCATGTCGCCGCGGGTCTCGGTCCTGCCCAGATGCATGGTTGCCTGAAGGCCCTGGCCCTTTACGGACTGAAAATCAGCGAGCCGACTTGATGCGCCGTATCCTTGACTCCGTCCTGCAAAGCCCCTTCGGACCGTGGTGCTGGATCCTTTTCCCCGTCTTCCTGGCGGCTCTGCCGCATTTCCTCAGGCTGCCCGCATGGATCGGGTTGGTCTGCGTGCTGCTTTGGGTCATGCGGTTATATGCCGTGGTTCATCCCAAGCTCCTGCCGTCCAGAGTGACTCGACTCGCTCTGACCCTGGGCTGTATCGCCGGAGTTTACGCTTCCTACGGCCGTTTGCTGGGGCCTGAGCCGGGGACGTCCCTGCTGCTCTTGCTGATGGGCCTCAAACCTTTCGAGGCCGGCAGCCGGCGGGATTACCTGCTGATCCTTTTCATGGCCTATCTGCTGATCCTGTTGCAGTTCCTGCACAGCCGAAGTCTGCTTGCCGCCGCGTACATGATCCCGGTGTTTCTTCTGGTCACGGCTTCCTGGATTGGAACGGCTCACCCCGCCAGTCGGTCCAGCCTCCTGTTTCGGCTGCGTCGGGCCACCGTCATGACTGTCCAGGCGCTGCCGGTGATGTTGATCCTGTTCCTGCTTTTTCCCCGCATGCCCGGCTCGTTGTGGGGCTTGTTCGATCGGCCGGAAACAGGGCTTACCGGACTGAGCGACACCATGAGCCCCGGCGACATCAATGAACTGCTCCAATCGTCGGAAGTGGTCTTTCGGGTTGCTTTTGATGATTCTGCTCCCGATGTCGGGCGCATGTATTGGCGGGTTCTGGTGCTCTGGGAGACAGACGGACGGACCTGGCGCGCCGGAGCGCCGGATCGGGAGGCCGAGGCCTGGAATCTCGTTCCGCTCCAGGAGCCGATACAGTACGTGTTGACCCTGGAGGCGCATGGCAAGCGCTGGTTGCCGGCCCTGGAAATGCCGACGCAGGTTCCTCCCAATGCGGAACCGGCGCCTGATTTCAGGCTCCAGGCCATGGAGGAAATCAGACAGCGCGCCCAGTACAGATTACTCTCGTCTCTGGAATACCGGACCGAGGATCTCTCGCCGGACGACTTGCGGCGCGCCCTGATTCTGCCTTCGGCGGGCAACCCCCGCGCGAGAGTCTTGGCCCGGGAGTGGTCTGAGGCGAGCAGGGACAACCGGGAGATCGTGCAGCGGGCACTTGACCATTTTTACTCGAATCTTTTTGTCTACACCCTGCGTCCTCCCCTGCTGGGAGAAGAAGCCGTGGACGAATTTCTGTTCCGGACCCGCAGCGGATATTGCGAACATTATGCATCAGCCTTCACCTTCCTGATGCGTGCGGCGGGTGTTCCGGCACGTGTGGTCATTGGATATCAGGGCGCGGACTTCAATCCTCTCGGCAACTATCACGTTGTCCGCCAATATCATGCCCATGCCTGGAGCGAGGTGTGGCTCGATGACGCGGGATGGACCCGGGTTGACCCCACCAGCGTCCTTGCCCCGGACCGCATCGCGGTTGGCGCCGAGGCTCTGGTGCCGAACATTGATGTGCCCGACATTTTCTCCAGCCGTGAAGTGCGCTGGATGATCAGCGCCTGGCGCGGACTGAGCCAGGGATGGGATGCGGCCAACACATTCTGGAACCAGTGGGTGCTGGATTTCGGTTTTGAACGCCAGCGTCGGTTCCTGGAACGGTTTGGCCTCAGCGGGACCACTCGTATAGAGCGGTATGGATATCCGGTACTTGCTCTCGCCGGAAGCTTTGTCGCCGTGGCCGTGATGTACGCAATCTTCCTGATGCTTGGCCGGCCTTCCAGGGATCTTGCGGACCGGTCCTATGCCCTGTTCTGCAGGCGACTGGCCCGGATTGGCATTGTCCGCAAGCCCCAGGAGGGTCCCCTTGACTTCGCTCGGCGAGCAGCCAGACTCCGCCCGGATCTGGCCGGGTCGATCCACTCCCTGAGCAATGTCTACATCCGGCTGCGGTATGCTCCGGACGCCGAGACCGGGGAAAAGACCGGCTTCGCCCGCATGGTCCGCCGGTTCCGTCCTCGGAAAGATTAGGGCCTTCCTCCTGAGGTCCTGGCAGGAGAAAAAGGAAAGGTTGAACCGTAAAGGCGCAAAGTACGCAAAGCTGAAAAGTCTTAGACTCGATGCAGGAGTATTGTCAAAAAATCCTTGCAACTACAGCATAAGCTGCCCTTGCCCAGTTCGGCTCGCTGTCGGTATCGGGATCGGGATCGGGATCGGAAGCGAAGCCGTGCGGAAGGAACCTCAACGTTCTCGAAACCGATTCCGATACCGACTCCGACCCCGATTGCCGGAGGTAGATCACATAATGTGTGCTGAGTAGTTACAAATCCTTAACTACTCAGCATTTTCTTGGCGCCTCGAGCGTAGCGGCCCCTCCCGCCCTCACTTTGTTCAGGAAAGTTGTCATTTGCCACGGACAGCCAGGACAAAGTGAGTGCGGGGGCGGTTCAAACATCTTCCATCTGGTTGGGGGCATGGCCCGCGTTCGTGGGCTCTGGTCCGAAACTTGCTTTTGCTTCGGGCCATGGACCTGTTTTCATTTGATCCGCAAATCTTTCTCAGTTTTTTCCTGACCCTGTTCCGGATCAGCCTCATCGTTTTCATGCTGCCGTTTTTTGGTGGCGAGAACATTCCGCTGCCGGCCAAGGCCGCTCTATGTCTGGTCCTGACCCTTGGCTTATGGCCGCACCTGTCCTTCTCCGCAAACTATTTCCCGGCACATCCCTTCATGATCGCCCTGATGATTCTCGGCGAGCTGCTCCTGGGGCTGGCCCTGGGCCTGATCGTGCGGGTGCTTTTTGCGGCCATCCAGACCGGCGGCCAGTTGATCGGCTTTCAGATGGGGTTTGCCATGGTCAGCGTCGTGGATCCCAGCAGCGGGGTGAGCATGGCTGTTACCGCGCACTTTCTGTACATGACCTCCCTTCTTATCTTCCTGAGCCTCAACGGCCACCTGCACCTTCTGAGCGCCCTGACCGACAGCTTCAGCCTGGTTCCTCCCGGCGGCCTGCTGCTCACACCCGCCCTTTCGGAACAGATGATCCACTATTCCAGTCAAATTTTTGTCCTGGCCATCAAGATTGCCAGCCCGGTGATGGTCGCCCTGTTCTTGGTTGATCTGGCCCTGGCCCTGGTCGCCAAGGCCGCGCCGCAGATGAACGTCATTTTCGTCGGCTTTCCGTTGAAGATCGCGGTGGGTTTTCTCTTCCTGGGCACGATGTTCACGATCATGGGCCTGTACGTCCAGGAATTCATCCTCCTGCTCGAATTCATGTTCCAGGGCGTGATGCTGAGCGGGCGCTGAGATTGTTGCTGCCGCACGGAGTAGGCCATGCCCCAGAGCGATCCGAGCAGAACCGAACAAGCCACCCCGAAACAACGCAACAAGGCGCGGGAAAAAGGCAATGTTCCACGCAGCCAGGAACTGTCCAAAGTTACGGTCCTGTTGGGCGGATTTCTGGCCTTGTTTTTCATGATCCAGTTCATGATCGTCCACATGCAGACGCTGTTCATCTGGACCTTCAGCGACAACCTGCACACGGAGTTCACTCCGGAAACCATCTATCTCTTGTTCCAGACCATTTCCTGGAAGATCGCGGTGATGGTCCTGCCCGTGATGTTCACTTGCGCCTTGGTGGCGTTTCTGACCGTACGCCTGCAGGTGGGACATCTCTGGACCCTGAAGGTTTTCGAGCTTTCCAATTTCTGGAAAAAGCTCAATGTAATCGCCGGAATTCAACGGCTTTTCATGAGCACCCAGACCGCCGTTCGCCTGCTGCGCAGTCTGTTCATGGCCATTGCCGTGGGATACGCCCCATACCTTGTTCTCAAACAGGAAGCGCCCAACTTCATCCCCCTGTTCTATCAGGATGCCATGACCGTGGCGACCTACATGCTCCTGACCGGTGCCAAGATGGTCATGTACGCCCTGGTCCCCATGCTGATCATCGGCATAGCCGATTTGGCCTACACGCGCTGGGATTATGAAGAAAAGCTGAAGATGACCAAGCACGAGGTCAAGGACGAGCGCAAACAGGCCGAAGGCGATCAGACCATCAAGAACAAGCAGCGCCAGAAAATGATGGCCGTGATGCAAAAAAGGATGCTGGAGAGCGTGCCCAAGGCGGACGTGGTCATCACCAACCCCACCCATCTGGCCATCGCCCTGCGCTACAACGCACTGGAAGCCCCGTCCCCGGTGGTGCTGGCCAAGGGGGCGGACTTCATGGCGGAAAAAATCCGGAATATCGCCAAGGAAAACAACATCCCCATTCGGGAGAACAAGCCGCTGGCACAAGCCTTGTATAAAAGCGTTGACGTCGGGCAGATGATCCCGGAAGAACTGTTCCAGGCCGTGGCCTCCATACTTGCCCAATTGCCAAAATTCCGGCGCGGATAACCTCTCCGTCCCTCCCCCAGCCGGAATCGTCCGCGGCAGTTTTTTTTGACAAACCAGCTTCAGAATTCCTTTTCGAGCGTCAAAACCATGGCTCAACTCGCGGCGCCCCTCTCCAACGTCGACTATTCCCGATACGCCGGTATCGGCAACATCCTCCTGGCCGTCGGCGTGGTGACCATCCTCTTCGTGATGCTCATCCCGATGCCCACGATCATTCTGGATGCCATGTTCACCTTGAGCATCTCCCTGGGATTCGTGGTTCTGCTGTCGGCCATGTACATGCGTTCTCCCCTGGAATTCTCCATTTTTCCAGCTCTGCTCCTGGTGACGACCCTGCTGCGGCTGGCCCTAAACGTGGCCTCCACCAGGCTGATCCTGTTGAACGGCGACCAGGGCCCCGGCGCCGCCGGCAAGGTGATCGAGGCCTTCGGCCAGTTCGTCGTGGGCGGAAACTACGTTATCGGCGTGATCATCTTTCTGGTGATTTTCATTTTGAATAAAAAGGTCATCACCACCGGTACGACCCGCATCGCCGAAGTGGCGGCCCGGTTCACCCTGGACGCCATGCCCGGCAAGCAGATGGCCATCGAGGCAGACTTGAACGCCGGCCTGATCGATGAAACCGAAGCCAAGAAAGCGCGGGAAAAAATCCGCAAGGAAGCCGACTTCTACGGCGCCATGGACGGTGCGGCCAAATTCGTTTCCGGGGACGTCACCGCCGGCATGATCATCACCGCCATCAATATCGTGGGCGGGCTGTTCATCGGCGTGTTCCAGCACGGCATGGGCTGGGGAGACGCCGCGGCCACCTTCACCATCCTGACCATCGGGGACGGCCTTGTGGCCCAGATCCCTTCGCTGATCATCTCCACTTCCGCGGGCATTATTGTCAGCCGGGCCGCGGCCGAAGCCGACATGGGCCAGGAGTTCCTGGGCCAGCTGACCCTGCACTCCAAGGCCCTGCGTTTGGTATCGGCCATTCTGCTGGTCCTGGGCCTGGTTCCGGGCATGCCCACCTTCATCTTTCTTCTGTTTGCAGCCATACTCTACGGGTTATCGCGATATGCAGGCCGCGGCCTGACCGAATCCCAGGAGCTTGCGGAGCAGGCAGCCAAGCCCAAGGCGCCGAGTCTGGATACCCCCGAGGAAGTGCAGGCCCTGTTGCCCCTGGACGCACTGGAGCTGGAAGTCGGCTACGGCCTGATTCCCCTGGTGGACGAAGACCAGAACGGCAATCTCCTGGCTCGCATTCGCTCCATCCGCCGCCAGTTTGCCCTGGAAATGGGAGTGATCATTCCTTCCCTGCACCTGCGGGACAATTTGCAGCTCAAGCCCGGCCAGTACGTCGTGCTGATCAAGGGCAATCAGGTCGCTTCGGCGGAAATCCTGATCGACCATTTTCTGGCCATGGATCCCGGAGACGCCAAACACCGCATTCAGGGCGTGGAAACCCGTGAACCGGCCTTCAATCTGCCGGCATTGTGGATTCCGGAGAAGCAGAAGGACGAGGCCATGCTTGCCGGCTACACCGTGGTGGACCCCTCTACGGTCATCGCAACCCACGTCACCGAGGTCTTCCGCCGCAACCTGTTCGAATTTCTCGGCCGGCAGGAAGTCCAATCCCTGCTGGACAACCTGGCCAAGCGCGCACCCAAGGCCGTGGAGGAACTGGTGCCCGGCATCATGTCCCTGGGTACGGTGCAGCGGGTGCTTCAGAATCTGGTGCGGGAACAGGTTTCCATCCGTGACATGCTGACCATCGTGGAAACCCTGGCCGATTTCGGGCCAAGCATCAAGGATCCGGATCTCCTGACGGAATACGTCCGCGGGCGGATGGCCCGAACCATCGTCAAGCCGTACCTGGCAAGTGGAAACAACCTTTCGGTAATCATTCTGGATCAGGAATGGGAACGTTTGCTGCAGGACAATCTGCGCAAGACGGAGCAGGGCGTCTACCTGAACATCGATCCGGCCCACGGGCAGCAGCTCATTCAGCAACTGCAGTCGTCCATGGAAAAAGCCATGGTCGCGGAAGGCCAACCCGTGGTGCTGACCACGCCGAGTTTGCGGACCCACCTGGCACAGCTCATCACCCGATTCATTCCCACCCTGCCCATCATCTCCCAGGCCGAGATTCCCGCCGGCATCAATCTGCGGTCCGCGGCAACCGTGAGGATGGGGCATGCAGGTTAAGACGTATCGCGGGCCGAACACGCGCACGGTTCTCAATCTGATCCGGGCCGAGCTGGGCCCGGATGCGGTTATCCTGAGCACCCATACCAGCACGGAAAATGGAAAACCCTGCTGCGAAATCATGGCCGCCCTCGAGCCGTCAGCCAACGGAAAACCGGCTCAGGTTGCGGTCCAGCCGGAACCGCCGAGCGCCGCCCCTTACCCTGGCTGGAAGCAGATGCACCAGGAGTGGAGCAGCCTCAAGGATCACCTTTTCAGCGTGCTCAAGCCCCAGGCTGATTACAACCTGCTTTCTCCCAGGCAACGCCAATCCCTGGAATACCTGGAACGGCAAGAGATCCTGCCCGAGGTGGCCATGTATCTTTGGCGCGCTTTGAAAAACGCTCCGGAAAGATCCATTCTGGAAGAACTTCGTAACATCGTGGCCGTAAAACCATGGACCACCCGCAACTGGCCGGAACGTTTGCATGCCTTCATCGGTCCCAATGGTTCCGGCAAGACCTCGTCCCTGCTGCGCCTGGCCCTGAATTTGCGCCGCGAACAGCCCGACAGGCGCATCGTGCTGGCCAATGCGGATCAGCATCATGGAAAAGGACGCATGCTGCTCCAGCATTATGCGGAACTGGGCGAATTTCCCTTTATCGATCTGCGCAATCCCGAGGACTGGCAAAAGCTGATTCGGGAATCCCCTGAACACGAGATGGTTTTTGTCGACCTGCCGGGACTGCCGCCCGGAGAACATCTCGATGCCTGGCTGATGCACAAGGAAATCCCCCTGCAGGGCAATTGCGCGGCGCATCTGGTGCTCAGCCCACACTACTCCAGCTCCAGTCTCAGCAATTTCATCAGGAAATTCCAGATCCCGTGCCTTGCCAGTCTTATCTGGACCAAACTGGACGAGTCCGACAACTTTGGTTCCCTGATCAATATCGGCTACAGCACGCGATTGCCGGTTTCCGCCTTTTCCTACGGCACATCCCTGAGCACCGGTCTGGCCGCAGCGGATCACCAGAATCTCTGGAAACTGATCTTCACCCATCGCTTCCCGTCCCAAACGGCCACCGAGTGAGTAGAGATAAAAAATGCAATCATCCCCTCAATCATCAACCCATAAAGTCATTTGCTCATCAGGAACAGGCGCAATATTTCTTTGCACTGATGGCGAATATCACGTAATCGTGAGGAAATCATGACGTACATGAACGAGCAAAATCCACTTGTACTCTCCATAACTTCCGGCAAGGGCGGGGTGGGCAAGACGAACCTTTCGGTGAACCTGGCCTACACGTTGCAAAAAATGGGCAAGAGAGTCCTGTTGATGGATGCGGATCTCGGACTGGCCAATGTGGACATCCTCCTGGGCCTGGCTCCGCAATACAATCTTTTTCATCTCATTTTCGAGGAAAAGAGTCTCAATGATGTCCTGGTGAACACGGAGTATGGTTTCCGGATTCTTCCGGCATCCTCCGGCGTGCCCGAAATGCTCAAGCTCACCACCGGCCAGAAGCTGGAACTGATCGAGGCCCTGGAGCCTCTGGGCATGGAAACGGATATTCTGATCGTGGACACCGGAGCGGGCATCGGCGACAACGTGATGTATTTTAACCTGGCCGTGCAGGAGCGCGTTCTGGTCCTCACGCCGGAACCAACCGCCCTGACCGATGCCTATGCAACGATCAAGGTGCTGCACAACAAGCATGGAGTCCACAGGTTCAAGATTGTCGTGAACCTGGCCGCGAACCCCAAACAGGCCAAGCAAACCTATGAACGGCTGGCGGCCGCCTGCGACAAGTTCCTGGACGGAGTTTCTCTGGACTTGATCGGCTCTTTGCCTCAGGATCCGGTGGCCAGGCAGGCCGTGACTCGGCAGACGCCGTTCTGCAGTCTTTTTCCTTCCTCGGCCGTGGCCCTGGGCGTGCAAAAGGTGGCCGAGAACATCTTGAAATGGCCCCAATCAGCCAAAACCGATGGCAATATCAAATTTTTCTGGAAAAAGCTCCTCTTCAACAACTGATGACTGGCATCGGTTTGAGACGGGTCAGACGGACTGGGCCTCGGCTGGTCCTGTTGCCCGCGGAGCCATTGCGGAGCATTATGCCCCGAAAGTGAAAATCATTGCCCTGCGCTTGAAAGCCAAGCTCCCCCAACACATCGAACTGGGGGAACTGCTCAGCGCCGGCAGTCTCGGGTTGATCGAGGCGCTGGAAAAATTCGATGCCGGGATGGGCATCAAGTTCGATACCTATGCTGAAACCAGAATCAAGGGCGCCATGCTGGACGAATTGCGGCGTCTCGACTGGTTTACCCGCGGATTGCGGCAAAGAGTCCGCGTGCTTGAGGAAAGCGTACGCAAAATCGAGCAGCTTTCCGGGAGAACTCCAAGCATGGATGAATTGCAGGAATTGACAGGTTTTTCCAGCAAGGAGATCCAGGAGGGACTCGAGGCCCTTCAGAACCAGATCTGCATCAGCCTGGACGGCCTGGAAGAAAGTCTGCTGCGTTCCCAGAGCACCACGAAGAACGATCCCTTCGCTCACGCCTTGCACAAGGAAATGATTGACAAGCTTGCCCATCTTATTGATGAATTGACGCCAAGAGAGCAAATGGTTCTCTCGCTGTATTATGCCGATGAATTGAATATGCGCGAAACTGCCTTGGTGATGAACATTACCGAGGGCAGGGTCTCGCAACTGCACTCCCAGGCTCTGGCCAAACTGCGCGACAAGTTCGCCCGGCTGCACCAGGCAGGCAATCACACCCACCCGGTAAAAGGAGAAAAATCTGATGGGTTACGATAAAAACATGCGCGTTCTCGTGGTTGATGACTTTTCGACGATGCGCCGGATCATCAAGAACATTTTGCGCCAGCTCGGGTTCACCAACATTGTCGAGGCCGACGACGGCACCACGGCCTGGGAAGTGCTGAACAAGGACCGGATCGACTTCGTCATTTCGGACTGGAACATGCCGAAGATGACCGGCATCGAGTTGCTGCGCAAAGTCAGGGCCAGCGAGGAATATGCCGACGTGCCGTTCTTGATGGTCACCGCGGAAGGCCTTCAGGAGAACATCATCGAGGCCGTTCAGGCGAAGGTGTCCAACTACATCGTCAAGCCCTTCACGCCGGAAACCCTTGGGCAGAAGATCGACAAGATTTTTGGATGATCCGCCGGAATGAACCGGCAAACGCGGCATGACCTGAGCGGTGGCCACCGGCTATGAACAAGCCTTCAGATTCATCCCTGCCCATTGAAGTCAACCCGCTGGAACGGGATGAACAGATCCTTGACCATGAGCCGGTTGCCAAAGAGACGACCCAAAAGGTCGCCCTGGATCTGGACGACGCGCCTTTTCTTGATGATCTGCCCGACGAAGCTCCCCCGCCCAAGCCGACTCAGGATAGTAAACGGGACGGAGTTGATTCGGAACCGGAATCGGAACCGCCGGCCAAAACGCCCCGACGACTTCTGCTCATTGCCGGAGTACTTGTCGCCATCCTGCTGGCGGGCCTGATAATCTGGTTCACCCGACCTCCCCCAGCCCCTGAAGTCGTATCCCTGCCCGAGGCGCCTCCAGTTCCCGAACCGAAACCGGTCGTGGAGGAATTCAAGCAACCCATGGACCCCTTCTGGGTGGCGTTCGCCCAGGATGACGGGGTGTTCTTTCTTTCGCTGCGCATAGTTCTGGTCATTGAGGATCCGACCCTCTCCCTGGAAATTCAACGCAAAACCATCATTCTCAGGGACGCGGTCTACTACTTTCTGAACAACCGACCATTGCCGTCCCTGAAGCATGCTGATGCCGCCGAAACCTTGAAATCGGATTTGATGTCGGTGATGAACCAGCACCTGAGTCAACCCTTGAAGAATATCCTCATCGAGGACTACCTGGTGCAGTAATTGACGCAACAGATTCAGCTTCCCGTTTTGCTTTCCCTTCTTCCGAAGGTTGGGAAAATGATCCAGGCCGAGCAGGATCGTCCACCGATGCAGCAGGCCTTGACGGCGCAAATGATGAAGGAGGCCCTGCAACGGGAACGGGACAAAATCGCGGAACTTCGGAAAACACAGGAAAGTCAGCAGATTCGCTCCGAGGACGAGCATGGTTCCGGCCGCGGCCATCGTCATCCTCGCGATCAGCGACGTCGGGGACAATCCGATCAGGAACCCATGGACAGTAATGAACCCTGGTCCGGGCAGATCGTGAATATCAAGGTATGATCCCGGCCCATCAGCCAGGCAACGTCGCAAAAAGTAAAGCAACGACTCGGCACATTCGAGAAAAGATCGGACTGGATACCACTACAGCGACACCACTATTTTCATCGTCTGGTCAGGGTTTATTCACCACGGGGCACTCGGGGACCACGGGGAAAAGAGTTTTGGTTTACCGCAATATGCCCCGTGCACCCCGTGATTCCGGTGGTTTAACAATCAGCGGTGACGATTGGGCATCAAAATGTCGTTGTAGTGATTCCGGCTTTCGCCGGTATCACTGAATGGAAAGAACATGGTACAATACGTCATTCCGGCGAAAGCCGGAATCCAGCGCAGACAAGTAACAACAGAGTATGTGAGAGTCTGGGCTGCATAGGTATAGTGAAATCTGAGCCAGATTTTGTCTGGCGAACTTACAAGTCGCCAAACGCGAGCATGTCCGTGAAACAATCCGTTAAGTTTTTGTAAAGAATCCCGTATTTGACGTTCAATGCATATATCCTACTGGGTCATTCTGGTCGTGAGCCTGCTCGAGGTCGTTCTTCTGGCCGGCGTGATCGTCTTTTTTTTGCGGTTGCGCAAGTCCGAGCAGTTGCTGGCCAAACTGCAGCAAAACCAGCGAGAGTTTCTGGCCCGAATCGATCAAAACGTGGACCTTGAACAGCAGATCCTGGACAACTTCTCAGCTCGGCAGAGGGAACTCCTCCAGCTCGACAGTCGGCTCGCCGAACGGGAAAAGCAGGTCCGCACCCTGCTCCAGCAGGCCGAGGGTCTTTCGCGATCACCCCAATTTCTCAGACAGGTCATCATCTCCGGCCACCGCAAAGGCAACTCGGTTACGGCTCTGGCCCAGTCCACGGGACTGAGCAACGAGGAAGTTGAATTGATCCTGGCGCAAGGGCGGTCGTCATGAGGACCTGGAGCCCTGGGGCTTCTATCGCGTCCGGATCGGCGCGGGCCGAGCGGTTCCGGAGCCGGAATCGTCTCGGGGATCAAATATCGGGAAATTTTCTCGGCTGGGAGGGGCAGGGGCTGGGCTGGGTGGATTTTCAGGGAATTCCCCTTCTGGCCAGCATGGCCTCGCGTCCGGATGTCGGAGTCCGCCTGTACTTCCTGGTCAAGCAACTCTTTCCGGAAATTGTTCTCCAGGAACTCCTGCCCCGCAATCTTCCCGGGGGGTATGCGCTCCTGCAACGGTTCTGGTCGGTACAGATCCGCCTGGAAACACTGCTGGCCGCGCAATGGACTCCTGATCTTTCCGAATCAGGGGACGCCTGTGCCCGAACTGCTCTTTTTCGAAAACAGCGTGAACAGCGACCCGAACTGGAGCTTGAATACAGCAACCTGCAGGAGGTCTTGCGCCTCGTCAACGACGAGTTGCGGTCCCAAGGCAAGGGCCGTTTTATCCCCATGCCCTGGCTGATTGATCGTGTTCATGGGGCCGGGATGTTGCTGGCTTCCGCGGATTCGGCAGTCACGTCTCCCCTGGCCGAATTCGGCTGCATCCATCCCTGTCTGGGCCGAATGGAGATCCATTTCTTTTTGAATTCACACAAAAACGGTTGGATGCTGCTATTAGAGGATGACGCACAGCGGACTGGGGCGAAGAAACGACTCGAGGACTGCTTCCCCGCGGCGGCAATGCAAAAAATGCCTTTTCTCGGCATCAAGCCCCTGCCCGAGGATGGACGTTCCGGCATCCTGGACCGCGTTCTTCTGACTTCCGACCCCGGACGCTTCCGGCTGCATTTGCGAGTATGAGCATCCCGTCGCTTCCCATCACCCCGGAGAGCCCATGGCTGGCGCCTCTGGCCGGTTTCTCGGATCTGCCCTTCCGCCTGCTTTGCAGGGAGCAGGGATGCCGCGTCGCCTGCACCGAAATGGTCAGCGCCAAGGGATTGATCTTCGGGAATGTCGGCACTGAGCGCATCCTGGCCACCAGCGAAGCGGATGCTCCCCTGGTTGTTCAGCTTTATGGGCCGGACCCCAAAACGCTGGAGCAGGCCATGGATCTGCTTCTGGAACGGGATGTCTCGTATTTTGATTTCAACTGCGGCTGTTCCGTACCCAAGGTGACCAAAACCGGTTGCGGCGCGGATCTCTTGCGCACACCGCAAACCCTTCAGGAAATTGTCCGGACCATGGTTTGCCGGGCCGGGCCGGGCCGGGTAGGGGTGAAACTGCGCCTGGGTTGGCGGCCTGGCGAGGAAGTTTTCCTGGAATTGGGGCGCAGATTGGAGGACATTGGGGTCGCCTGGCTGACCCTGCACCCCCGGTGGGCCACACAAGGATTTTCCGGTCAGGCCGATTGGGACAGCCTGGCTCGATTGCGGGCTCATGTTTCCATCCCGGTTATTGCCAGCGGGGATCTCTTCACAGCGGAAGATGCCAGGCGCTGTCTGGAGCAAACGGGTGTCCATGGGGTGATGTTCGCTCGGGGTGCATTGTGGGATCCGGCCATATTTCGAAAATTCCTGGCACTGAGCCCAGACGGTGAACCTTTTTGTTTTTCCCCGGATTATTCTATCATCGTGGTGCGCCGGCATATGGCTCTGGCTCGAGAATACCTGGACGACAGGCGGGCCCTGCTGGCCATGCGGACCATTGCGCCGCGCTATCTGCGGCATTTTCCGGGAGCCAAGGCATTGCGATCCAGTTTCACCATGGTTGATTCCTGGGAACAACTCGATGACCTGCTTGGATCACTCTGTGACAATGTGGAAACCCGCGATCCGGATTCGCCTGTCCTGACCGAAAACTGGAAAGCTGGAAAGCTGGACCTGACTACTGACTTTTGACTTCCGATAAAGGTGTTGGCGATGAAAATCATACTGGCTGAAACCGCCGGGTTCTGCATGGGCGTGGACATGGCGCTGCGTAAGCTGGATTCCCTGCTCCTCAAGCCTGAATCCTCGGCACCTGTCCATACCCTCGGTCCAATCATCCATAACCCGCAGGTGCTTCAGGCCTATGCCGATCGTGGAGTGCGCAGAGTGGATGATCCCGATGTCCTTGAGCCGGGACAAACCGTGGTCATTCGGGCTCACGGCATTCCCAGGACCATCGAATTCGCGCTCAAGGACCGGGGAGTCCAGCTCGTGGACGCAACCTGCCCCAAAGTGAAGAAAGCCCAACTCCTCATTGCAGCCCAGGCAGCCCAGGGCAAGATCATGGTTCTCCTGGGCGAGGGGGACCATCCCGAGGTCCGGGGGCTTTTAAGCTATGCCGATCACGGCGCCTATGTGGTGGAATCGGACAAGGACGTGGAAACCCTGCTCGAGGAAAACATCGGACCCTGCTTCCTGGCGGCTCAGACCACCCAGGATCGGCAGCGCTATGCCTGGTTGGCTGAAACCCTGCGCGGTGAACTGGATCCGGACATCCCGGTTCTGGATACGATCTGCGCCGCGACCCGAAATAGGCAATCCGAAGCCCGGGCCATCGCCGAACAGGTCCAGGCCATGGTTGTGGTCGGCGGACGCGAAAGCGGCAACACCCGCAGGCTGGCTCTGGTAGCCGAACAGGCCGGTATTCCTTGCTACCTCGTGGAAACAGCGGCAGAGCTGAATTTGAAGCAATTTCGAGGAGTTGAGTCAGTCGGGATCACAGCTGGAGCATCCACCCCCGGCGAAGTCATTCTGGCCGTAGTCAACCACCTGAAGGACCTTCCGGCATGATTGCCGCATAACGTTGCTGAGCCTGACAAGAGAGGGATGCATGAGCCGGACGAACATCCTGCTGGAAGTCGGAACCAACGAACTGGAAGTGGTGGAGTTCACCTTGAATGAGCATCTTCCGGGGCAATCTTCCGCCTACCATGGCCATTATGCCGTCAACGTGGCCAAGGTCCTGGAAATCATCCGCATGCCCCGGATCACCGAACTGCCGCAGGTTTCCGATCCTTCGGTCCTGGGCGCATTCAACCTGCGTTCCCATATCATCCCGCTGGTGGACCTGGGAGTCTGGCTGGGCAAGGCCAAAGCCGAGCCTGAGGAGCAAGGCAAGGTCATTGTCGCGGAGTTCAACAGCGTTGTCACCGCCTTCCGGGTTTCGGGGGTGAACCGCATCCACCGGATCAGCTGGGAGGAGGTCGAGTCTCCGGGGCCCTATCTGGCGAGTTTCAGTTCCGATTGCATCACCGGAGTGATCAATCTGGAAGGGCGGATCGTCTTTGTTCTGGACATGGAAAAAATCGTCGCGGATCTGAATCCGGGTATGGCCCTGCGCATGGATGTGGATCTGGAAGAACACCGCGGCAAGGCTCTCAAGGCCCTGGTCGCCGATGATTCCTCCCTGATCCGGAACATGCTCCGGGATCTGCTGGAAAAGGCCGGATTTGCCGTGGAAACAACGTTGCACGGCCTGGAGCTCTGGGAACGACTGCAGACCTTGCGGCACAAGGCCGAGGCCGCGGGTGAAGCGTTAACGGATCATGTGCAGATCGTGATTGCCGATATCGAGATGCCTACCATGGACGGCTTGACTTTGTGTAAAAAAATCAAGGAAGATGCATATCTGGGCCAGTTGCCGGTGATCCTTTTTTCCTCGCTGATCAGCGACAAGCTCCGGCACAAGGGTGAGGCGGCCGGCGCTGACGATCAAATCTCCAAGCCGGAGATTACCCAGTTGACGCGTCGGGCCCGCGCCCTGATTGAAGCCCGTCGCACCAACAAGTAACCAAACTCATGGACCATGCTCACTCAACTTGTTGACAAATTGAACTCCCGGGACGCACTCATCGGCATCATCGGGCTTGGCTATGTCGGCTTGCCTCTGGCGTTACGGTATCTTGAGACGGGATATTCCGTGCTGGGGCTGGACGTTGACCAGCGCAAGGCCGACATGCTGATGGCGGGGCAAAGCTACATCAAGCATATCCCGGCCGCTCCCATCCAGCAAAGCGTGCAGTCCGGAAAGCTGCTGGCCAGTACGGATTTTTCCCGGGCCAACGAGGCAGACGCCCTGATCCTGTGCGTGCCCACCCCCCTGGACAGCCACCGTGAGCCGGACCTGAGCTACGTGATCTCTTCCCTGGAGGCCATCCTGCCCTATCTCCGGCCAGGCCAGGTCGTGTCCCTGGAATCCACCACCTATCCCGGAACCACCGAGGAAGAGTTGCGTCCGCGCATCGAACGCGGCGAACTGGTCGTCGGCCGGGACGTTTTTCTGGTCTATTCTCCGGAACGAGAGGATCCCGGCAACCCCGACTTCCATACCCGCACCATTCCCAAGGTTTGCGGGGGCAGCACGCCGGCTTGCATGGATGCCGGCATGGCTTTGTACGGACAGGTCATCGACCAGGTCATCCCGGTTTCGTCCACGCATGCCGCCGAAGCCGTGAAACTGATGGAAAACATTTTCCGCAGCGTGAACATCGCCCTGGTCAATGAGCTGAAGGTGGCCTTCATGAAAATGAACATCGACATTTTCGAAGTCATCCGGGCCGCCTCCACCAAGCCCTTCGGCTTCATGCCTTTCTATCCAGGTCCTGGGCTGGGCGGTCACTGCATCCCCATCGACCCTTTCTATCTGACCTGGAAGGCCCGCGAATTCGATGTGGCCACGCGCTTCATCGAACTTGCCGGCGAAATCAACACGTCCATGCCTTACTTCGTGGTTCAGCGAGCAGCGGAAGTGCTCAACGATCATGAGAAGCCGCTCAAGAACTCCAGGATTCTGCTTCTCGGTCTGGCCTACAAGGCGGGAGTGGACGACGACCGTGAATCTCCTTCGTATCGGATAATGGCCTTGCTGGAACAAAAAGGCGCCGTCGTCTTCTACAACGATCCCTATGTTCCAAAAATCAGACCGAGCCGCGAATATTCCCACTATGCCGGCCGTACCTCCGCCGCCATTCACGACGCATACGACCTGATCATCCTCTGCACGGCCCATGACCAATACCGGGACATCGACCCGACTTCCCTGGACGCGCCCGTGCTGGACACCCGAGGCTTTTTTCCGGACATCCCCGGCAAAATCCATCGCGCATAAGAAACGTCACGCCCCCCTAAAACGCGAACAGGCCCGATCTTTCGGGCCTGTTCGCGTTGCGCGGTTGAAATATGCGCTTTCGTGACTATTCAGCTCATCAGAATAAAAAACAGACTGGCTCCCCGCCTCCGCAGACATGACCGACTCGGCGAACGGCATAAAAAAAGTATTCCCGCGAAGACGGGGAGCCAAGTCATGCTTGCCCCAAAACCATTTGTGTCTCACAAGCGAATAATGAAGCGGTAACTGCTCAAAAACTTGTGGCAATCAACAGGACAAATCCTGGGAGCGCCGCACCCCGGTGCGGCAACGGTTTACCGCACAAAGGGCAAAGTTCCGGCTGGAATATGGTCCCCGTGGCTTGGACACAAATCTCCGCGTCGATGGGATCGTAGCACAGAAAAACCTCGGCGCCGGATCTTTTTTAAGAAGAAGCAGTTACGTGAAGCGCGGTCAAAAAAATATTTCCTTCTTCCGCCCTTTGTCCTCTGCTACCGAAACTTGGCCGCTGCTTTCTTGAATCCAGCGCCGGAACGGCGGATGACGGTTTCGTCCACGCAAAAAGCCAGCCGGAAGTAGCCGGGGGCGCCGAATCCTCTGCCGGGGACCGCCAGGATCAGTTCCTCCTGCAGGGCTTGAACAAAGGCGACGTCGTCCCCGCCGGGAGCTTTCGGGAAAAAATAGAATGCACCCTGGGGCTTGAAGAAGGAGATCCCCGCGTCTTCCAGAACCTCGGCCATGGCCGAGCGCCTCCGCGCATACTCCTGTACATCCACCTTCGCGCCCAAGGCGTGCTGCATCAGACGCTGCCCGACAGCCGGCGCATTCACAAAGCCCAGGATGCGATTGGTCAGGACCATGCCGGCCAGCAGCTCATCCTTCCCCGGCATGGCCGGGTTGACCAGGGCGAAGCCGATCCGTTCCCCGGCCAGGGCCAGGCTCTTGGAAAAAGAGCTGACCACAACGGTGTAGGGGTAGATTGGCAGCAGCGAGGGCGTATGATGGTCGTCAAAGGTTAAAAAGCGGTAGGGTTCGTCCGAGAGCAGGTAGATGGTCCGACCGAACTCACGGCTTTTGGTCGTCAGGAGGTCGGAAAGAGCCTGAAGTTCGTCCCTGGAATAAATCCTGCCTGACGGGTTGTTTGGGGAATTGATCAGCAGCACCCGAGATTTGGGATTTATCGCATCGGCCATTGCCTTCAGGTCAAGGCCGAAGTCGTCGGGATTCGTGGAAACGGGATGCAATACCCCGCCGTGATTCTCGGCATAGAAGCCGTACTCCACGAAGTACGGCAACGGACAAAGCACTTCATCGCCGGGCTCCAGCACGGCCCGGAAAAAGCTGTTCAAGGCGCCGGCCGCGCCGCAGGTCAGGATCACGTCGTTTGCCGATACGGGCGTTCCCTGCTCGTCGGAAAGATATCCGGCCAGGGCTGTCCGGGCTTCCGGATATCCCGCGTTGGGCATGTAGCCGAAACGCTGATCCCGCCGGGCAAGTTCCTCCAGAGCGGTGTAAACGGCATCCGGCGGTGAAAGGTCCGGATTTCCCAGGCTGAAGTCGCAGACTGCGTCCACGCCGTGGCGGGCCTTGAGTTCGGCGCCGGTTTCAAACATTTTTCGGATCCACGAAGAACGTTGCAGATAGGCCTGAATTTGCGGCGCAAGGGCGCTCGCCGTGTTCATTGCGGTTTCTGACATCGGGCTGCCTCCATGCAGATCAGGGGACTTCCAGTCCCATTTGACGGTATTCGTTCAGTTTGTTGCGTAAGGTGCGCACGGATATTCCCAGAAGCACGGCTGCCTGGGTTCGATTGCCGGCAGTGTGGTCCAGGCTCTTGAAGATCAAATGGCGCTCTACTTCATGCAGGGGCAAAATCGGGCGCTGGTCGTCGGATATGTCCAAAGTTGCCGCTTCTTGCTGCGAGTGGTCGTCGGATGGAATTTCGGCCTCGCCGGGCTGTTCCTCCTCTTCGGAGTGATGGGCAAGACCCTGCTGATCTGCTGGAAACGCTGTCGCCGTCGCCCCCGCGTCCTGCCAGTCGCCGCTCTCGTCCAGGAGAAAGTGCCGGGGCTCGATGGGCGATCCGCCACAGAGCAAGGTCGCCCGCTCCATGAGATTCTGCAACTCCCGCACATTGCCCGGCCAATCATGGCTCTTGAGCCATTGTCTTGCCTCCGGGCTGACAACGATGGCGCCCAGGGAATACATCCGTGCGAATCGGGACACGAAGAAGTCCGTCAGCAGCTGGATATCGTCGCCGCGCTCGCGCAGGGGCGGAAGACGCAGCGGAATGACGTTCAGGCGGTAGTACAGATCCTGTCGGAATTCCTTGGCCTGCACCGAGGCGGCCAGGTCGCGGTTGGTGGTGGCCAGAACCCGCACGTCAACCGGAATGATCTCGCTGCCCCCGACCCGGTCGATCTCTCCCTCCTGGAGCACGCGCAGCAGCTTAGCCTGCAGCCCCAGATCCATTTCGGATATTTCATCCAGGAGCAGAGTGCCTCCATGGGCAAGCTCAAATTTCCCGAGTTTGCGGGTGATCGCTCCGGTGAAAGCCCCTTTTTCATGGCCGAAAAGTTCGCTTTCCAGAAGATGTTCGGGCAGGGCCGCGCAGTTCACGGCAATGAACGGATGCGCGGAACGGTCGCTGGAATTGTGCAGAAATCTGGCAAACAACTCCTTGCCTGTTCCGGAATCGCCCGAAATAAGAATGGTGGCCTTGGAACGGGCCACCTGACCGGCCAGGGCCAAGGCGCGTTGCATGGTGGGATGACGGCCGATGATGGCTTTTGCCGGTTCTTCTCCGGCATCAGCCACGGGCTGTCTTGGCGGTTCCTTGGGCTGGGGTTCGGCTGTGGCGGTGAGCAGAGCGCGGACCTTGTCCCAAAGCAGCGGTTCGAGCCAGTAGTCACGGGCGCCGAGTTCCATGAACTTCTTGGCGTCTTCAGCCGAACCCTTGTCCGTGAAGATGATCACCGGCGGGGCGGGGGTGTTTGACTGGTGGATGGCGCTCAGCAATTCCTCCGCCTGGAAGCCGATCAGCCGGTCCCGGCAGAAGATCAGGATGGGTTGCTGCCGTTGGATGAACTTCAGCGCCCCAGGGATGGTTTCGGCCATGCCCACGTCCAGACCGGCCCGTTTGATGGGCTGAAACAAGGGAGTGACCACGGATGTGGGGGCAAGGAAGAGTATGCTCGGAACAGGCATGCGTTTATCTAGCTGGAACAGGATTGTTTTTCAATCATTTCTCGTTGATGATGTTTCAGGTCAAGTTGCAGAAAGCAAAAGGCAAAAGTCAAGATTCAGAAGTCAGAGGTCAGAGGTCGGTCAGGGAATGAGCGAGGAACTGCGCATCCTCCTTGACTCATCTCGCATCACGCTTTTCGCATTACCGGCGTAACTACTCAGCAAACGAATGCTGTTGTCGGGTTTTGCTCGGAATCGGGGTCGGTATCGGGGTCGGTATCGGGATCAGTATCGAAGCGAAGCCCATGTGGAAGGGCACCCCATTGTTTTCGAGACCGATTCCGACCCCAACCCGGCGATTGCCGGAGAAAGAACGTGTGCTGAATAGTTACTTACTTACCGGCTTGCCACCTTGCTTTGTAACTACTCAGCTCATCCGAGAAAAATAGACTGGATACCGGCCTTCGCCGGTATGACTTAACTTGGAAAGGAAGTGGTATGATGCGTCATTCCGGCGAAAGCCGGAATCCAGCTCTGGCGAGTTACCACAGAGTATGTGCTGAATAGTTACCTTGCTTTTAACATTTGGACACCATCAGGAGGTTACCATGATATCCTCGGCAAATGTACATGATTTTCAAGAACCGGACCAGGCAGTTGCCCATGCGGCAAGATTGGTCGCTTCAGCGCTTTCCTCCATGACCGGACCCAAAATCACCCTGGCTCTCAGTGGGGGAAGCTCCGCGGCGAGGCTTTTCGACAAGCTCGCCGAACAATCCGGAGCGAACATTCCCTGGGAGCGGGTGGTTGTCTGCTGGGTGGACGATCGATTCGTGCCCCAGGATCATCCGGAAAGCAATTACGGCCTTGCCCGAGACCGTCTGCTCACCAAACTCCCCATCCGGCCTGACCATGTCTATCCCATGCCCACCACCAGCTCTTCTCCGGAACAGGGGGCCCAGGATTACGAGCAGACCCTGCGCCGACTTTTCGACGCACCTCCCGATTTGCCCGAACAGGGTGATGCAAGCAATTGGTTTCCCCGGTTCGACCTTCTTCTTCTGGGCATGGGGCCGGATGGGCATATTGCATCGCTTTTTCCCGGCAAACCTGCCCTTGAGGAACGCACTCGCTGGGTAATCGGCGTACCGGAACCCGGGATGGAGCCGATGATTCCGCGCATCACCTTGACCTTGCCCGTGTTGGAACATGCCCGGAATGTCATCGCCTTGATCACCGGCGCAAAAAAGCAAGCGGCCTTCCAGGAAGCGCTTACCGATCCCCACAGCACCCTCCCCGTGGCCCGGTTTGCGCCGCAAGGCAGGATTGCCTGGGCGACCTGTTTTCAGGATTGACAATCGGGGCCTCTATGGTCCCGAACAGCAAGAGTATGCGGCTTTGGGCACCTTGACAGGCAAGGGGCATGCACATAACCATACGCCGAAACAAAGCCTGATTCCTCGCAATACAATCATCTATTGGACCTATTGCTCGGTGACGCGGCGTCGATCACCAACATGAACTTCATAAAACATCAACTGGAGTGCTCCATGCGCATTCTTCTTGTCGGCTCCGGCGGGCGTGAACATGCTTTGGCCTGGAAACTGAAGCAGAGCCCGCTGGTCGAAACCCTGTTCATCGCCCCGGGCAACCCCGGCACGGCCCAGGAAGGCCAAAACCTAGCCATCACCGACGACGACATTCCCGCCCTTGTCCGGGCCGCCAAGGAACATGCCGTGGATATGGTGGTTCCAGGGCCGGAACTGCCGCTGGTGCTGGGACTCAAGGACGCGCTGACCAACGAAGGCATTGCCTGCTTCGGACCCAACGCCTTCTGTGCACGGCTGGAAGGCAGCAAGGTTTTCGCCAAGAACATGATGCGCCGCGCCGGCATCCCCACGGCGAATTTTCGCGTCTTCGAGGAAGCCTATGACGCAAGAGAGTACGCCAAATCCCATCCTCTGCCCATGGTCGTCAAGGCCGATGGGCTGGCCGCCGGCAAAGGCGTGATCATCGCCAAAACCCTTGACGAGGCCCTGGAAGCCATTGACAGGATCATGGTTGAGCGCGTCTTTGACGCCGCAGGCGAACGGATCATCATCGAGGAGGCTTTGATCGGCGAGGAAGCGTCGCTGCTGGCCTTCTGCGACGGCAAGACCGTCGTACCTTTGCCTTCGGCCCAGGATCATAAACCGGTAGGTGAAAACGACACCGGTCCGAACACCGGCGGCATGGGCGCGTACACTCCGGCGCCGATCCTTCCGGAACAGAAGCTGGCAGATCTTACGGAACTGACCATTACGCCGCTGATCCGCCTGCTGGCCGAAAAGGGACATCCTTTTCAGGGAGTGATCTACGCCGGCCTGATGTTCACGGCCGACGGTCCCTTCGTGTTGGAGTACAATGTCCGGTTCGGGGATCCGGAATGCCAGCCGCTGATGGTCCGCCTGGAGTCGGATCTGGCTGAAATCATGTCCGCCTGCTGCCGAAGCGAACTGCACCGGACTCCGGTGCAGTGGTCGCCAAAAATCGGCCTCTGCGTGGTACTTTCCGCGCCCGGCTATCCCGGCTCCTACTCCAAGGGAATGCCCATCACCGGCCTGGAGCAGGCTGACGAGGTTCCCGGCGTGAAGGTGTTCCAGGCAGGTACGTCGCAAAAGGATGGCCGTCTGGTCACCTCAGGCGGCCGTGTTCTGGGAGTGACCGCTGTGGCCCCCGATCTGCGCTCCGCCCGAGATGCCGCCTACCAGGCCGCGGACCAAGTTCACTTTGACGGCAAATACCTGCGCCGGGATATCGCCGCCAAGGGCATGGCCCGGGACGAATAGTTTTATAAAGAACCACAAGCAACTACTCAGCTCATCCGCCTAAAAGCTGACTGTCGATCGTTCTCACGCTCCAGCGTGGGAATGCAGCTCCCAACGCTCCAGCGTCGCGATTTCAGGTGAAACGCAGCACTTTGACAAATATTTTCACGCTGAGGCGCAAGGAATAGAAGGAGTTTGAGCGACTGCGCCGGTAATGTCTTTGCGCTTTGGCTTTGCAGGACAATAAATTGAATACAGGGCGCTGGAACGCCCATGGCTGCATTCCCACGCTGGAGCGTGGGAACGATCGTTTAACGGAATGTACTGGATAGTTACAAAATTTGTAACTATTCAGTACATGGTGTGCGATCTGCCTCCGATATCGGTGTCGGGGTCGGAATCGGTTTCGAAATATTGAGAAGACCTATGCATGGCTCCGCCTGCGATTTCGATACCGATACCGACGCTGACTGCGATGCCAAAGTCCGCAAGGCAGTAGCATGCTGAACAGTTACCGAAATTTTACAATAAAAAAGGGCGGCCTTCGGCCGCCCTTTTTTATTGTACATGACTCAGCCCGAACAGCCGGCTGAGGTCGGGCATGGTTAAACATGCCGTAACCAGCTAGTCTTCCTGAGCCTTGGCCTCGGCCACCACCTTCTCCGCCACCGGCGGCGGGCACTCCTCGTAATGATCGAACTCCATCACGAATGTTCCCTGACCGCCGGTCATGGAGCGCAGCGTCGGCGCGTATTCCAGGACCTCGGACATGGGCAGGTGGGCCCGGATCTCGGTGACGCCGGCGTGGGAATCCGTGCCCAGCACCTTACCCCGGCGACTGGAAAGATCGCCGATGATGTCGCCCATGAATTCGTCCGGCGTATAAACGGTCATCAGGACAATGGGCTCCAGAAGCACGATTTTGGAATCCTCGGCGGCTTTCTTGAAGGCCATGGAGCCGGCGACCTTGAAGGCCATTTCCGAAGAGTCCACAGTGTGAAATGAGCCGTCGAACAGGGTGACCTTGAAGTCCACCAGCGGATAACCGGCCAGCACGCCGCGCTGGGATGACTCCTGGATGCCCTTGTCCACCGCGGGAATGTACTGCCGGGGAATGGCCCCGCCCACGATGGCGTCCACGAATTCATAACCCTGTCCCCGGGGCAGCGGCTCCATCCTGATCCAGCAGTCACCGAACTGGCCGCGGCCGCCGGTCTGTTTCTTGTAGCGCCCTTGAACCTCGGCCCGACCCTTGATCGTCTCCCGGTATGGAACCTTGGGCGGCTTGAGCACAACGTTCACCTTGTAACGGCGGCGGACCTTTTCCACGGCGGTTTCGATGTGCATCTGCCCCATGCCCGACAGGAGCATTTCCCCGGTTTCCTCGCCTCGGCTCAGGTTGAGGGTCACGTCCTCGTCCAACAGTTTCTGCACCGCGGCGTAGACCTTGTCCTCCTCGCCCTTTTCCGCAGCACCCAGGGCATAGGTGATCATGCTCGTGGGCAGCTTCGGCGCTTCCAGTTGGAAAGGTTTCTTTTCATCGCACAGGGTGTCCGCGGTGGCCGTGTTCTTGAGCTTGGCCACGGCAATGATCGCTCCCGGGCCCAAGGTATCCTTGCATGGTACTGTGGCTTTGCCCTGGGGCAGCAGAAGCTGACCCAGCCGCTCTTTGCCGTCCTTGGCGGGATTGAGCAGAGTCATGTCCGGGGAAACCGTTCCGGAAAGCACCCGCAATATGCTCAACTGTCCGGTGAACGGATCGGCGATGGTCTTGAAGACAAAACAGGCCGTCGGTGCGTCATGGCTGGAAGGCCGCTCGTTGCCTTCGCTGTCCAGCCATGGGGCGGTCCGGTCCAAAGGCGAGGGCAGCAGATCCTGGACTGCATCCAGGAGGAGTCCTCCGCCCCGATTGACCAGAGCAGCGCAAACCGTCACCGGCACAAGTTCGCCGCTTAATACGCCCTTGCGCAGAGCCGGGAGCATTTCTTCCAGGGACAAGGCGCCTTCCTCGAGATATTTCTCCATGAGGTCCTCGTCGCTTTCGGCGATGTTTTCCATCATGGTTTCCCGAAGGCTTTCCGCCTGATCCGCGGCCTCCGCGGGGATTTCACCGGGCTTGAGGTTGCCGGCATCGTCAAAAAACAGGGCCTTTCCGGCCAGAATGTCCACGACTCCGCGAAAATCGGATTCCGTTCCCAGGGGCAGGTGCAGCAGGACCGGCTTGATGCCGAGAATTTCCTGGAGACCGTCAAAGGCCATCTCAAAGTTGGCCCGATCCCGGTCCATCTTGTTGATGATCACCATTGCCGGAAGGTTAGCCTTTTTGACCTCCGACCAGAACCGTTTGGTCAGAGGCTTGACACCGTCCACGGCATCGATCACGAAGACCGCGCTGTCCGCGGCAGTCAGCAGGTAGGGCAGATCCCCGCAAAAATTGTTGTCTCCCGGCGTATCGATCAGGAAATGCGGATTCTTTTTCCATTGAAAGTGGCCGAAAGCCGGCTGGATGCTGCCCCGGCGCTTGATCTCCTCGGGCTCGTAGTCCAGGCTGGCGGTGCCTTCGTCAATCTTGCCCTGCCTGTTGACCACTCCGGTGTTGAAGAGCAACATCTCGGCCACGGAAGTCTTGCCGCAGCCTCCGTGCCCGACCAGGGCATATGTGCGTTGGGTGCTGAGTCTATCCTGCATTCGGCCTCCTTCAGGATTCGGTTGGTAAAGGTTGGAGAATCAGGGACCAGTCGTCCCTCACCTTCCAGAAGTGAAAAGTAATTTCCTTGTAACTACTCAGCAAACGCCTGATGTTGCCGAGCTTGGCATCGGAATCGGATTCGGTATTGGAAGCGAAGCCATATGGAGTTAACCGTTTCATTTCGAGACCGATTCCGACCCCGATTACAGGAGGAAGAACGTATGCTGAGTAGTCACTCTCCCTTTATCGCGGGTTAAGAGAACCCGGCTCTAGGGAAAATGTTGAAATCTCGGTAACTACTCAGCACTAACTCTGTGGTCACTCGCCAGAGCTGGATTCCGGCTTTCGCCGGAATGACGTATCACACCAGGTCCTTTCCAAGTTAAGTCATACCGGCGAAGGCCGGTATCCAGTCCGATTATTCTCGGATGAGCTGAGTAGTTACAAATCTCGAACCTACCCGGCTGGGCACGGGATTGCGACTGCCGGTCTTTTTTTATAGGGCAACAGCCCAGCATAAAGCGTATAATCTATAGAGACGGGGTTGGAAGAATGTCAAGGGAGGGGCGCAAATGGCAGGCTGCATAAGGGTTTACGCAACGGATCTGGACAGCTCCGGCGCTGCCTTGTTCTGGGCACGGCCTGCCGTCGAGGAACTCTCTTCCTCCTTGGGGGAAGTGGGGCAGCTGGACCCTGTTCTGGTCCGGCCGGGCGGCGATGGGTATCGGCTCCTTTCCGGTTACCAACGAACGGATGCCCTTTCCAGGATGGGCAAGCCCATTTCGGCGCACTGCCTGGACGGACCCGACGATCCGGTGGGGGAAGGGATGCTGTACCTGCACGCCAACCTCCACCGGGCCCTTGATGACGGCATGCGCATCATGGCGTTGCGCTACTTCCAACCCTGGCTGACACCTGACGACATGGGCAGACAAATCGCGTCCCTGCTCCGCCTCCAGCCCCGTTCCGGTGCATGGCAACGACATCTGGCCTGGCTGCGACTTCCCCGGGTGTGGGATGCCCATCTCCTGGCCGGCAATATTCCTCTGGCCGCCGGGCAGATCCTGGAACATCTCTCCCCGGCGGACCTGGACGCATTGGAACCCTGCTTCAGAACATTGAAGTGGTCCCAGGGGCGGGCTGTGCAATGGTTGACCTTTTTACGGGAAATCTCCCTGCGCGAGAAATGGACTGTTGAACAGATTCTGGAAAACACGTCCTCTGTCCGGACCCTGGAGGCAGGGCTCTCGCCCCAGGACACCCTCCAACGGCTGGTCTCCCAGGCCAGAAGACTGCGCTACCCCAACCTGAGCGAAATTGAAGGGCAATTTGAAGCCGTGACCAGGGAATTGCTGGGTTCTTCTCGATGGACCCTGACTCCCAGCCCGGACTTTGAATCCGATCAGGTTGAACTCCGCCTTCAGGCACGCAGCCCCCGTGAGATTCAAACCGCTGCTCAGGCGCTCCAAAAGGCAGCCGCATCAGACGCTCTCCCGCGGCTTTTTCGGCTGACCAGGCAAGGTTAGCCAAGTTCGAAGTTCGATGCCGGATTTCGGCATTTGCATATCTCTGATTCGCTAACTTCCTAGTTCCTTGGCCAGCCACTCCCGGACTTCAGGGCTCAATTCATGGATGCCTTTCAGGCCGCCGATGGATTCCAGATAGGATTTGGCCAGTGCTTCAGGCAGGCGCTTTTCGCACAAGGTCGTCGACCCGTAATTGTTCATTTTCATCAACACCACTTTGGGTTCTTCCCAGGTGTCGATTACGAAATAGATCGAGTATTCGTCCGATCCTCGTACCGGTTGCCGCATCGCGTCATGCCAGTTGTTGTTGCCCCATTCCAGAAACATGGTTACGGCATCCTCGTGGATCATGTCCCAGTTGACCTCGTTCAGCCATTGCTTGCAGGCATCAAGATCGCTCATCATCAGGTCTCCTTTCGGTTCATTCATTTGTAAGCTCGATAGAAATCATACCCCATCAGCCCAAACTCATGCCCAGCCGTATCTATTCAGCAAATCCGCGAAAAAGATCTGGATAGCGATAGCGCCGGCGTTCGCCGGTATGACTGTATAGATGCAGCTTGCCACGATAAGTCATTCCGGCGAAAGCCGGAATCCAGTGCAGGTGAATGACCACCCTCCGGATGAACTGAATAGTTACGCCCAGCCTTGGAAAAAAATCGTGTTTCAAGGGGCATTTTGGTCGGTCGAAACAGGACAGCCGGATTGTTGGCAGATGAAGTTCTGATAGCAATACCAATTGCTTTGTGTATCGAATCAGCTTCCTTGACAAGTGCCGACATTGGTTTCATATCGGATATGCATCAACAAATAAAGGAGTCCTCATGTCCGCAACGCACATTATTGCTGAAATTCCGGATTTTTACCGGATTATCCCCCTCAAGCAGCTTCGCCGCACTCCCGGCGTATCCTTTGACAATGTCCCCATGGAATTCTTGCCGCGCATCGACGCCATTGACCGGGTCATCCACGAGCAGGACGCGGTTTCTCCCGGCCCGGTGGAACAGGTTGCCCGGCCCTGGTACATGCATCCGTCCCAGGATGACAACCTGATTGTCCTGCAGGGAACCCGCCATGTGGATATCTACCTCAAGGCCCAGGGCTTATGCAGTTTCACCGTGACTCCCCATCAGATTTTGCAGGATGGCAAGGTTCTTTTCGATGGCCCGGCCATGCTTGTCTGGCCCCGATTCGTCTTTCATCGCATCATCAGTGGCCCCGAAGGCTCGGCTTCCTTGAATTTTGCCGTACACTCCCCGGATTTGGACATGCGCACGAATTTCAACATCTACGACCTGGACACTGAAACAGGCGCCTACCGCGTTATCCGCGAAGGTTTCCGGGACCAGAATCCGTAACGCAAACGAATGCTGTTGCCGAGTATGGCATCGGGGTCGGGATCGGGATCGGTATCGAAGCGAAGCCATGGGGAAGGGCATTCCATTTTTTCGATACCGATACCGATTCCGACCCCGACCCCGATTTCGATTTCGATTTCGATTGCCGGAGAAAGAACGCGTGCTGAATAGTTACGGAAAATACGGTGAAGGCCGGCGCTATCGTCACCCTGGTCTTTTCTCCTGCCCTGATGAGTAGCGACCATTTTTCCTTAACCTGACAACCTTGCACGTTCATGTCGATGTCATCATCTATATATAGCAATTCGGTACCAAACCTTTCTCTGGAGGATCTCCGTTCCGCGAAGTTGGGCCTTGTCCTTGGCGGCGGCGCGGCCAGGGGATTCGCGCATATCGGTTTTCTTCAGGAGCTGGACCGGGTCGGGCTCAGGCCCCACTGCATTGCCGGGTGCAGCATTGGAGCTTTTGTCGGCGCCGCCTATGCCGGCGGGGATTGGACCAGGTTTACGGACCATGTCCTGAAAATGCACCGCGCGGACTTGATGAGCATGGCGGACCCGGTTTTCCCACGCCATGGCCTCATGGACGGCGACAGGGTGGTGGAATTTCTATCCTCGTTCATGCGGGTTTCCAAATTGGAAGAGTGTGCTCCGGCCCTGGCTGTCAATGCCGCGGACGTGGCCACCGGCGAGGAAATCGTCTTCACTTCCGGTTCCATCATGTCCGCGGTACGGGCCAGCATCGCCCTGCCCGGCATGTTCACCCCGGCCAGGAATGGAGAACGTCTGCTCGTGGACGGCGGACTGATCAATCCGCTGCCGATAAATATCTGCCGCAGGATGAACGCGGACATTATCGTCGCCGTCGACCTCAACGCCCAGGTTCTCCAGGCCGATGTCCATCCCGAAGGGGCCAAGGACGTTGCGTCGGGAAAAATGCCCAACCTGTTCGCCCTGCTTTTCAACAGCATTTATATCATGCAGCGGACCATCAATCTGATGCGTCTGAAAAAAGAGCCGCCGGATTTCTTGATTCAACCTGAACTGCGTGATTACAGCCTGGTGGATTTTTTCAAGGGGCCGGGTTGCGCCGAAGCCGGGGCCCGGGCAGCCCAAAAATTCATTGCCGAACTTTCAGCTCCGCCCGGAGATTGATCTCCCCGTGGTCCTGCGCCACAATCATCTTTCCAAAACGTCTCCAACGTCCAGGATCGCGACATGCCGACACCCCCGTCCATCCGTATTCTCCCCTCAGCACTCCAGAACCAGATCGCCGCCGGCGAGGTGGTGGAGCGGCCGGCCAGCGTGCTCAAGGAACTCCTGGAAAATAGTCTGGATGCGAGAGCGACCCGCGTGCAGGCGGCGGTGGACCGCGGTGGCCAGGGCCTGATCCAGGTCCAGGACGACGGCGCAGGAATCCAACCCGACCAGCTTGAACTGGCCGTAACCCGCCACGCCACCAGCAAGATCGCCTCCAGCGATGATCTCTTTGCCCTGCACAGCTTCGGCTTCCGAGGTGAAGCCCTGCCCAGCATTGCTTCTGTATCCCGGCTGCGCCTGACGTCCATTCCCGCCGGAGCGGACATGGCCGCCTTCATCGAGGTGGACGCCGGGAGCATCGTTGACCGGGGCCCCGCGGCCCTGGCCCAGGGGACGCGGGTGGAGGTCCGGGATCTGTTTGTCAACGTTCCGGCCAGGTTGAAATTCCTGAAAACCACGGCCACCGAGGGCAAGCGCTGCCAGGACGTTTTCAGTCGCCTGGCTCTGGCCCACCTCGATGTTCACTTTGAATACAAGGTCGGCGACCGGATCGCCCTGGATCTGCGACCTGCCGCCGGACCGCGGGACAGGCTCGCCGCGCTCTGGCCGCCCGCAGTCACCGAAAATCTGCTGGACGTGGATTATTTTCACGACGGGCACCAACTCCAAGGGGTGATCAGCGCTCCTCACAGTGCCCAGGGCCAGGCGGACCGGATGCTGCTCTACGTCAACCAGCGCCCCGTGCAGGACAAACTCTTCCTGCGCGCGGTTCGGGACGCCTACCAGGGGCGTCTGCTGAGCCGGGAATATCCCCAGGTTGCGCTGTTTCTCCAGGTTCCGCCCCAGGAAGTGGACGTCAACGTCCACCCGGCCAAATCCGAAGTCCGATTCCGGGACCAGCAGGGCATCTTCGCCCTGATTCGCCGGGGAGTGGTCCAGGCCCTGGAAGGACTGGAAACACGCCGGTTCACCGCGTCATTGCCTCCTGACCCTCCCGTCGCTTCCAGTGCCGCTGCCGAGGCATATTTCGGCGAAAGCCGCCAATCAGAAACGCGACCGAAGTTCGCCACCCTGCGCGAGTACCGGAGGCAGTTCAACGCCGAACTCCCCAGCCCGTCCATATCCGGATCATCTGGCGCGAGTCTTGACGCGACTCCTGGCCCGACTCCCCGGCCACCTGTCGCGCCAAACACAGTTCACGCAGAGCTGGCCCCCCAACAGGAACCAATGACCAGGACGGAAGCGAACCCGGTTGGTCCCCGCAACGATATCGCCGGGATGAACTACCTGGGACAGGCGGCCGAGACATATCTGATTCTGGCTTCCCGTGACGGGCTGATGCTCGTGGACCAGCACGCGGCCCACGAGCGCGTTCTGTTCCACCGCCTGCGGCACAGCGCCCGACCTGTCCCCCGGAGTCTCCTCGCGCCCCTGGAGCTGTCCCTGCACCCATCGCAGCAAGAGCGGGCGGAACAGCTTTGGGCAACGCTGCACGACCTGGGTTTTCATTTGGAAAATCCCGGACCGGGCCGGCTCATTGTGCACGGGGTGCCGGAGCACATGCAGCCCGGCACCGGGCAGGAGTTCCTGCGGGATCTGCTCGACGGCCGTGACCGAGACCCGGATGCCGTTTGGTCCCTGATGGCCTGCAAAACCGCGATCACTGCCGGCCAGAAGCTGGAGCGGTCCGAGGCCCTGCATCTTCTGGACGCCTGGCTGCAATGTCCGGACAGATCCTTTTGTCCCCATGGCAGGCCCGTGATGGTTCGCCTGGAGAACAACGACCTGGAAAAAATGTTCAAACGCAGGGGGTGAAGCGATGGATACCGCCAACCTGATACAAATAACCCCATGGCTCTGGGAGCTGCCAAAGACAGCCGACATGCGTGTTCCAGCCCGGATTTACGGCGACCGCGCCCTCATCTCCGCCATGGACGACGCGGTCCTCCGGCAATTGACCAATGTGGCCGCCCTTCCGGGCATCGTCCGGGCGGCCCTGGCCATGCCCGACGCCCACAGCGGCTTCGGCTTTCCCATCGGCGGAGTGGCGGCTTTCGACCCGGACAAGGACGGCGTGATCTGCATGGGCGGGGTGGGGTACGACATCGCCTGCGGCGTGCGGGTGCTGCACACCGGCTTGTGCCGGGAGGAAATCCAGCCGCATCTGGAAGCGCTCATGGATCAGCTTCAGCTCCTGGTTCCGGCGGGCGTGGGCGGAACCGGCCGCCTGCAACTCAAGGCCGGGGAACTGGACCGCGTCCTGGTCCAGGGCGCGCGCTGGGCGGTCAAGCAGGGCTACGGCACCCGGGAGGATCTGGAACGCCTGGAGGATGGCGGCGCCATGCCCGGAGCCGTTCCCGAAACCGTCTCGGATCAGGCCAGGAAGCGGGAAAAACGCCAGCTGGGCACCCTGGGCGCCGGCAACCACTATCTGGAAATCCAGTGCGTGGAGGATGTACTGCATTCCTCCGCCGAGGTCCTGGGAGTGGACAAGGACGATGTGCTCATCTCCGTCCATTGCGGCTCCCGCGGCCTGGGTCACCAGATCGGAACCGACTACATCCGGATCCTGGGCGAGGCGGCCCGTCGGCATCGGATCCCCATCCCGGAAAAGGAACTGGTCTGCGCGCCGATCCATTCACCGGAAGGAGAGCGGTATTACCAGGCCATGGCCTGTGGCGCGAACTATGCCATGGCCAATCGGCAGGTGATCGTTCATCTCATTCGGGAGGCCTTCCAGCGAGTCCTGCCCGGGGCCCAGGTCCGCACTTTGTTCGAGGTCAACCACAACACCTGTCGCCGTGAAGATCACCCCGTGGACGGGCGCTCCAAACCTCTTTACGTCCATCGCAAGGGCGCCACCCGCGCCTTCGGCCCGGAAAGTCCGCAAATCCAGGAGCCCTTTCGCCGCACGGGACACCCCATCCTGGTCGGCGGGAGCATGGGCACGGATTCGTACATCCTGGCCGGTCGCACCACCAGCGAAGACGCCTTCGCCTCCACCTGCCACGGCTCCGGCCGCGCCCTGAGCCGCTCCCAGGCCCTGAAGCGCACCCCGGGGCGCGACATCCTGACCCAACTGACCTCCCAAGGCATCCTGATCCGCACCAACCACCTCAAAGGCCTCGCCGAAGAAGCCCCCGCCGCCTACAAAGACATCCACCAGGTGGTCGAAGCCTCCACCCAGGCCGGCCTGACCAACAAAATCGCCCGCCTCAGCCCCCTGGGCTGCCTCAAAGGCTAACCTCGACCAATATTGCCAATGAGTATCTATTCGACAAGATTCGAGAAGAAAACCAGGTGTATCTATTCAGCAAAATCCGCGAAAAAGATCTGGATACCGGCGTTCGCCGGTATGACTGTATAGATGCAGCTTGCCACGATAAGTCATTCCGGCGAACGCCGGAATCCAGTGCAGGTGAATGACCACCCTCCGGATGAACTGAATAGTTACAACCAGGTTAGCAATAGCGCCGGCGTTCGATGTTATGACTGATGCAGAACAGCTTGAAGCGACAAGTCTTTCCGGCGAACGCCGGAATCCAGTGCAGGTGAATGATCAACATGATGTTCTGAAAGTTACACCAATAACTGACAACCAACCATTACCAAAATACCCAACCCTCTGCCTACAAATTTTCTCATTCAAAGATTGACATTCCGTTAAAAGATAACGTAAAGAATCATCCTTTGTCGGGATGTAGCGCAGACTGGGAGCGCACCTGAATGGGGTTCAGGGGGTCGGAGGTTCAAATCCTCTCATCCCGACCAGAAATTTCAAGGGGTTACGATGCAAATCGTGACCCCTTTTTTTGTTGCCACTACGCAGTTGCCACTACGGCCCTAAAACATCAATAGGGTTTTCTGGTTCAGGTTTCTTCATGTGGGGCATCAACTATGGAGTCTGCACTTCCATGGTGATCCGTTTCGTGACCACGGCCCCGTTCCCATCCAGGACCTGGGCGATGAAACTCAGCTCTCGGGGCGTGGTGGACACCGGAGGCATTCCACTGACAACTCCGTCGGAGGCGAGTGTGAGCCATGCCGGCAGGTTGGAACCTGTGGCCACAGTAGAGAGATAGTCAGGCCTTCCTCCTGAAGCTGTCAGCAAGCTCGAATAGGGCACGAATTGCTCTGCAGCGGGCAGGGTGGTTGGAGTAGTGGTGATCATCGCAGTGGAATTGTCCACGGTCATGGTTACCGTGGCGGCGATGCTCGGTGTGAAGCTGGCCTGGATGATGTCAAGACCCGGAATTTCCAGCTTGGTAATCCGCAGTGATTTTCTCGTCAGGGCCGGTGGAGCGGTCGATTGCGGAGTCGTGCCCCGGACTGATTGCTGACAAAGGAAAAAGGTACCGGGAGTGAATTGCCTGTCCAAGCCGACTGTGACAATATGGGAAATTTCTTGACGGAACTGAAATCATTTTGACAGCCTGACATGCCCATATCGTCCAAAGAAACCGCAACCACCTCAAAAAAACGGCCTGCCCATGAGCCGGTACGGAATCTTTCCGCTGTTGTCCGGGCGTTCAAGGATTATGTTCTCTTTACGGACTACGCCGGCCGTATTCGCGAGATTCGGTCAGCGCATGGCGACAAATTTTCCGGTGAGGTTGTGGGCGAGATGTTTTGGGAGGTACTTGGCTTTCCGGTTCACGGTCTCGACCAGGCGCTGAAGCGGTTTGAGCCCGGCCAGGTCCATGAAATTGGCGCTCCCGACGGCAGGGGAACCTTTTCCCTGCGCATCATCACGTTGCCGGAAAGCGGCTCTCAGTCAGGCTATGTGATCATCGCCACGGACAATCGGCCCATCGTACAGCTCAAGGAGATGTACAAGGAGCGTATCGGGGACAATATCCAGGCCCTGGACAACTCCATTCGCCTTTTCGGAGCCATCTTCGACGGAGTCCAGGACGCCATGGTGCTCCTGGCCCAGGACCATGCGCTGCATGCCGCGAACCCCAAGGCAGTGGAACTGCTGGACCCGGAAGCCAGAGGGCTTATCGGCCGTTCAGTGCAGTCCCTGTTCTGCCCGAACGATCGGGCGCGCATTACGCAAAAGCTTTCCCGGCTCAAGGACGGCTCGCGCTGGACGTCGCGCAAGACCTGCCTGGACGCGCGAGGAGCGCCGTTGCCGGTGGAAATCAACCTCTGGCGGATCGACCTGCACGGTTTTGCCTTATATCATATGGTCCTGCGGGATTTATCCGCTCAGACGCTCCTGGAAAAGGGGCTGCGCCGCAAGCGGGCCGAGGTGGAGGGGATGAGCCTGGCGTTGCGCAATGTGGTGCGTTCCTCTGAAGAGGAAAAAGACAAGGCTCGTGGGGACATAATTCGTGAAATCCGCACGGACGTCCTGCCCGCGTTGGATCGCATGGCCCGGGAAAGTTCTCCCGAAATGCGCGACACGCTCAGACAGATGATCGAAGCGCGCATCGATGAAATATCTTCCGGCACCTCTCCCCGGAGTGCGGGCAGTGCCGGCGGCGCTTCCCGCCTGCTGCTCAAACTCACCCAGCGCGAAATCGAGATCTGCAATTTGATTCGCATGGGCAGCAGCACCAGGGATATCGCCGATTTTTTGAACACGTCCTTTGACACCGTTCAGACTCACCGCAAGAATATCCGCCGCAAAATAGGCCTCAAAGGTCGCAAAGTTTCGCTTTATTCCTTTCTGCATCAAAATAATCAAGAACACTGAGCAGCTACCCTTGAATCGGGTATCAAGAAATACCCGATATCTGCCCGTTTTCCCCCCTTGCCCTTCCTTCCCAGGCCTGTTTTATTCACACGGTTGTGAAAAGGCGCGTTAGGAACGTGACCTTGAACTGTAACCAGGGAGGAAAATGTATCAACTCAGCGAGCGACAACAGGCTGTCGCAAAACAGATGCTCAATGATTCGGCACTTGACGTATCCGCGAATAGTTCCCGAAATGCCCTCAACGTCATCGGGGCATATCCTGTAAATCGGAGCCTTGGAAAATCTTCCGACTGGAAATCCCAGTGGACTGACTGGAAGTGGCATATCCGAAACTCAATCAAGGATCTCGATACGTTTGAGAGCTTGTTGGGAGTGCGCTTTCCGGAACTGCAACGCCGGGCCTTTGTCCAGACCACGGACAAGTTCCCCATGTCCGTGACCCCATACTATCTCTCGCTCATCGATCCCAACGACTACGAAAACGATCCCGTTTTCCGGCAGGCGTTTCCCTCCTCCAAGGAGTTGCTGGTCGGTCGCCACGACATGACCGATCCGCTGCACGAGGATGAGGACAGTCCGGCGCCGGGCATCACCCATCGTTATCCGGACCGGGTGCTGTTTCACATCAGCAATGTTTGCTCCATGTATTGCCGCCACTGCACACGCAAGCGCAAGGTGGGAGACAACGACACGGTTGAGATGGCCGGCAAGAAAGAACTGCTCCAGGGGCTGGATTATATCCGCAAAACGCCACAGGTTCGAGACGTCCTGCTTTCCGGCGGAGATCCGTTGATGCTCTCCGACGAGCGCCTGGACTGGATCCTGGGGGAGTTGCGCCTGATCGACCATGTGGAAGTCGTGCGCATCGGCTCGCGCATGCCCGTGGTTCTGCCGTACAGGGTCACCGACGACCTGGTGCACATGCTCAAAAAGCACCATCCCCTCTGGCTGAACACGCATTTCAACCATCCCCGGGAAATGACCGCCTCATCCCGCGCCGCTCTGGCCCGTCTGGCCGATGCCGGGATTCCCCTTGGCAACCAAAGCGTCCTCCTGGCCGGCGTCAACGACTGCCAGCGGCTGATCCGCACCCTGAACCAAAAGCTGGTCAAGAACCGGGTCCGCCCGTATTACCTGTACCAATGCGATCTTGCCGAAGGGCTGGAGCACTTCAGGACCCCCGTGGGCAAGGGCATCGAGATCGTGGAAAGCCTGCGCGGCCACACCAGCGGATTTTCCGTGCCCACCTACGTCATCGACGCACCCGGCGGCGGCGGAAAGATCCCGGTCATGCCTAATTATGTCGTTTCCTGGGGCACGAACAAGGTCGTGCTGCGCAATTTCGAAGGCGTGATCACCACTTATGCCGAACCGGAAAGCTACGAGGCCCAGTACTGCGACCGCAAATGCGACGCCTGCAATCTTCAGCTCAAGGAAGACGACGGCATCGAACAGTGCGTGGGTATCGAGAAGCTGCTGGCGGACTGGGACGACACCTGCAGTCTGACCCCCAGTGACAATCCGCGCATGGAACGCCGCGACAGCATGACGGAGAGCAAGAACAATGTCGCCTAGTCTGTCGGCCGCGCAAGCCGTCGACAGTCTGGAACACATCGGCAACTCCCTGGTCCAGCACGGCCCGTTGAACGAGCGGGCCTACCTGATGCACCTGGCGCCTCGGGAAGAGACGACCATTCTTTCCAGGCTGGAAAAGCTGGCCCGGGATAACGGATACACCAAGATCTTCGCCAAGGTCCCGGAAAACGTCGCCCATCGGTTCGCGAGTGCCGGATATGTCGCCGAGGCGCATGTGCCCGGCTTGTTCAACGGCCGGGAAAGCGGCGTGTTCATGGGCCGCTATTTCGCGGACTGGCGCAAACATCCCTCCAATCTCGACGAACTGCGGGCCGTGCTGGCCGTTTCCCGAAAGAAGGCCGGACAGGGAAAGATTATTTCCCTGTCGCCGTTGCCCGAAAATGTTCGAATCGCGCGCATGCATCCCGATCAGGCCGATGCAATGGCAACGCTTTACCGATGCGTGTTCGACTCCTATCCGTTTCCGGTCTTCGACCCGGACTACCTGCGTCAGGCCATGGCCGGCAACGTGCGGTACTACGGCATCCTGATCCAGGGCCGCCTTGCGGCCCTGGCTTCAGCGGAGATGGACCCCGAAATCGGAGCCGCGGAAATGACCGATTTCGCCACCCTGGCGGAATACCGGGGCCGCAAGCTGGCTGAAATTCTCCTCAAGCACATGGGCGAACGAATGAGGGCGCAAGGCCTTGCCACGCTGTATACCATCGCCCGGGCCGGGTCCTACGGCATGAATATCACCTTTGCCCGGGCCGGCTACGCCTTCGGCGGTACACTGCCCAACAACACCCATATCGCCGGCGGATTGGAAAGCATGAACGTCTGGCACCTTGCGCTCGATCAATAGCACCTGTCCAGCTGAGGTCGCATGAAGCGAAGACCCCCCCACCAGCAACATCATGTTCAAAGCCGTTCCGTCCATGGATGCCCATCCGGTCCGACACTTCTTTGTCATGGGTGTACCCATCGTCATCAACACGAATGATCCCGCTTTTTCAACACGACCCTGGGCCGTGAATTACAAGGCATTTCAGACCATCTGTGATTTTCCAAAGAAGAGATCGACGCCGGTATTGCCAACGCCTTTGATCATGCTTTCCTGACGCCGAAAGAGAGGCTGATGTTCCAAAGATAGGAATTTGGTAACTGCTCAGCACAGAGTAATGCTGTTGTCGGGGTCGGAATCGGAATCGGGATCCGGATCTCGAACGGGATCGATAATGTTGGGATGTGTAAAATTCTAGCTGTTTCGATTCCGACTCCGATACTGACCCTGGAACGGAGCCGGCAAAACCACCTTTGCCGAGGAATTTCTTCCCAAGGAAGCCGGCTGTCCCGTATTCGTTAATGCCGACCTGATTGCGGCGGGCATCTCGCCGTTTGACCCCGAGCAGGCGGCTTTCAAGGCGGGCCGCCTGATGTTGAAAGAAATTCACAATCATGCGCGGCGCAAGGTGAGCTTTGCCTTTGAGACGACACTCAGCGGGCGGTGCTATGCACGAATGATTCCTGACTGGCGAGCGAGCGGCTTTGCGGTCAAGCTGTTCTTCCTGCGGCTGATGTATCCTGAACTGGCTATTGCACGGGTACGGCAACGGGTCCGAACAGGCGGACACAATGTTCCCGAATCAACGATCCGTCGCAGATTCCTGGCTGGCCTGAAGAATTTCGAAATAATCTACAAGCCGATTGTCAATGATTGGATACTGTATGACAATTCATTTGCAAGGCCGCGAATCATTGCTGAAGGAGTGAACCAATGAATGCAGAAGTGGTAGACATCAACCAGCCTCAAAGAAAGCGCGACCTGATTTCGTGAATTCCGAAATCGACATGCTGCGAGCGGCGCAACTGGCCCGGTGAAGAGCGCGTCAGGCCGGGATCGGTGTGATCGTGTTGAAAGACGTTGAGATTGTTGAAGAAATGCAGGGTCAGGAACCCGGTCAGGACAAAGGAATCGAATCGCAAGGACATTCATGATGGAAAGAGTTGCCATCTTATGGAACTGAAGCTTTACAACCGCCTCAAGCGCGAGCTGCTGAGCGAATTCTACCAGCGTGCCGAAGGGCATGACCGGAAGTACCAGAAACAGGTGGAATTCCTTCGCGTCCAGCCAGCATAGCGGCTTGCCGAAGCCGGTCGAGCGCAAAATTCAGCGTTGGCTGGCCGAGTACAACCGGCTTTTGGCGACCCGCCCGTTCCGACAGCGTTATTACCAGATCTTGGCCCTTTATTATACCGAACACATTCTCGCTCAAAAGCGGGCAAAGACAAGGATGAAGTATCGGACATCCGCAAGTTCGTCGTCTGGCTGGCCCATTTGGGGTAAGCGTCAAAACAGGTACTTCTTCCGCATGCGTTCCGATTCTGTCATAGGAATCCTCTCATCAACCTGTGAGGAGGATTCGAAATGGCAGCAGCTATCAATCGCAGAGCATCTAAACCCGAGAAGATCAATTTTTGGCTTGAACATGTAGCCAAATGGCGATCAAGCTATGCATCTGATTTCAACCCAAACCGGTGTGCTACCCCAAATTCCTGCTATAGTGGGCAACCGTTTCGCAGTTTTCGGCTTCGTCCACCATGATTGATCACTTTGATGTAGATTGCAGTCTTTAATAGACGGCTTGGCGCAGAAAACCCGCCAGATCCTGATAATTTTCAGTAATCGAGCGGGTTTATAAAACTGCATGATTGTCTTATGGCGGAGAGGGTGGGATTCGAACCCACGTGCCCCGGTTAAGGGACAAGGCGATTTCGAGTCGCCCCCGTTACGGCCACTTCGGTACCTCTCCGTATGGTGACTTCAAACAGAACTCGTCGGCTGCGTTTTATTTCTACGCTGAGTGAAGAATTCGCGCAACAGGGAAGCGCTTTCTTCGGCCAGGACGCCTTCACGAACCCAGAAGCGGTGGTTCAGCCAGTTCAGGTCGTTGACGTTGATCCGCGAAAGTACGGCTCCGGCCCTGGGATCTCGTGCTCCGAAGACCAGACCGGCCACCCGGGCCTGGACCATGGCTCCGAGGCACATCAGGCAGGGTTCCAAGGTCACCACGAGAACGCTGCCTGTCAGGCGGTGGTTTCCGGCGATTCGTGCAGCCTGGCGCAGGGCCAGGATTTCCGCGTGTCCGGAAGGATCGACGTCCGACTCTGTCCGGTTGTGGGCCGCTGCCAAAATGTCGCCGTTGGGGTCGAGGAGCAGGGCGCCCACCGGAACCTCGCCAATGTCCCGGGCCGTTCTTGCCTCGTCCAGGGCTTTGCGCATTGGCTCCGCCCATGGATCCTCGGAATGTTGGGCTGTCATCGGAATATCGCCGACCCTTGGAAGGGAGGTGCTCTACGAAATGGCTCGGGAGCTGTCAAGGAAGGTCCTCTCCATCATCACGCTCGCGTGCGCAGGTATTTGACGCCGTTGGCCAGCAACTCAATGCCCAGCGGGGCCTGATCTCCTCGCGTCCATGACGGGTGGTTGGTTGGATGGTTATAGGCCTCGGGATGGGGCATCAGTCCCAGGATGCGTCCAGACGGATCGGTCAGGCCGGCAATTCCGGAGGGCGAGCCATTTGGATTGTGGGGGTATTCCACGGTGGCTTCGCCGCTTTCCGGATGAATGTAGCTCAGGGCCACGAGAGCGCTTCGCTCAAGTTCGGTAAGGGTTTCCTCGTCTTTGGGCACAAGTTTGCCTTCCCCGTGCCGGACCGGGAGGTACATCCTGTCCAAACCCTTGGTGAAGACGCAGGGACTTTGGGTGTTGACCCGCAAATGCACCCAGCGGTCCTCGAACCGCGCGGAATTGTTGTGGCCTAGACTGACCTGGCGCTGAAAATCCTCGGTTCCCGTTCCAGGGAGCATGCCAAGTTTGACCAGCAGTTGGAATCCGTTGCAAATGCCCAGGATCAGGCCGCCTGCGTCAAAGAAGCGTTTGAGTTCGTCCACCAGGGGCGTGCCCGAGGAGGTCCGTGCATAGCGCCAGCGCAGGGCTGCGGCCTGGGCCGCTCCAAGGTCGTCGCCGTCCAGGAATCCGCCGGGAAATATCAAGAAGTTGAAGTCGCCCAGATGGACTTCTCCGGAAAGCAGTTCGGAAAAATGGACGACAACCGCCTCGTCCGCACCGGCCAGCATGGCTGCGTGGGCGGTTTCGCGCTGGCAATTGGTCCCGTAGCCCGCAAGCACCAGCACTCTGACCTTGCTCATGATTATGTCTCCATTTGTCGTGAATTCGTGAATTTTGATTGGCTTTGAAGCAACAACTCTCCGTGAAATTGAGGAGATAGATGCAACATGGCGCTACGTCAACAACGGCAATGGTAGCCTTTTACCTTTTTTTGGGGCAAAGTGCATCGTTTTTGGTAACGCACTTCTTCTTGTGTTTTCTCATCACGTTCAGCTTGCGACATCATTTTTAATAGGAGTCGGTATGAAAACCAAGTTCATATTCGTCACCGGCGGAGTTCTTTCCTCATTGGGAAAGGGGCTGGCGGCCGCTTCCATCGGAGCATTGCTGCAGGCCCGGGGGCTGAAGGTCACGATCCAGAAACTTGATCCGTATATCAATGTCGATCCCGGGACCATGAATCCGTTCCAGCACGGTGAGGTCTACGTGACCGATGACGGGGCGGAGACGGATCTGGATCTCGGACATTACGAGCGCTATCTGAACATTTCCATGTCCCAGCGCAACAACTATACGTCGGGAAGCATCTACAACTCCGTGATCACCAAGGAGCGGCGCGGCGATTACCTCGGCGGCACCGTTCAGGTCATCCCGCACATCACCGATGAAATCAAGAACGCCGTTCTCGGCGTGGCCCAGGACAACGAGGACGTGGCGATCATTGAGATCGGCGGCACAGTGGGCGACATCGAAAGCCTGCCGTTTCTGGAGGCCATCCGCCAACTGCGCTCCAACCTGGGCAAGGACAACGTCCTGTACATCCACCTGACCCTGGTGCCGTTGATGCGCGCCGCGGGCGAATTGAAAACCAAACCCACCCAACACAGCGTCAAGGAACTGCGCTCCATCGGCATTCAGCCGGATATCATCCTGTGTCGCAGCGAAGTGGATCTTGGCAAGGACATCAAGTCCAAGATCGCCCTGTTCTGCAACGTGGACGAGGACGCCGTGTTCACGGCCATCGACGTGAAGAGCATCTACGAGGTTCCCCTGGCCCTGTACGAAGAGGGGGTGGACCAGAAAATCGCCATCCTGCTCAGGCTGCCGGCCAAAAATCCGCATCTGCCGCTCTGGAAGGACCTGGTTGCCCGGCTCAAGGCTCCCAAGGACGAGGTGCGCATCGCCATTATCGGGAAATACGTGGATTTGCGGGAATCCTATAAAAGTCTGCACGAGGCCTTGATCCATGGCGGGGTGAGTCATAATGTCTCGGTTCATTTGGAATACATCAATTCCGAAGATGTGGATGCCGGAACCGTGGCCGATAAAATCGCCTCCCTGCACGGCGTGCTGGTGCCGGGGGGGTTCGGACACCGGGGTGTGGAGGGCAAGGTCGCTGCCATTCGCTATGCACGGGAGCAGCAGGTTCCTTTTTTCGGAATCTGTCTTGGCATGCAGTGCGCGGTGATCGAGTTCGCCCGCAACGTACTGAACCTTTCCGCGGCCAATTCCGAGGAGTTCGAGCCGCACACGCCGGATCCGGTCATCTATCTGATGTCCGAGTGGTATGACCACCGCCGGCAATGCCTGCAACAGCGCGACTCCACATGCGCCAAGGGCGGAACCATGCGCCTGGGAGCCTATCCCTGCCGCATCAAGCCGGAGACCAGGGCGTTCGCGGCCTATGAAACCGAATTGATTCAGGAGCGTCACCGGCATCGTTATGAATTCAATGCCCGGTACGCCGAAGAATTCGAAGCCAAGGGCATGGTCCTGAGCGGCCTGTCTCCGGACAATTCGCTGGTGGAAATCGTGGAACTGCCCAACCATCCATGGTTTCTCGGCTGTCAGTTCCACCCGGAGTTCAAGTCCCGTCCGCTGCAGCCCCATCCCTTGTTCCGGGACTTTATCGGCGCCTGCCTGAACTTCAAGAACAGGGCATTCCATGAGTGATTCACCATCGCTGTATCAACGATCCCAGTCCGACCCGTTCCTGATCGCCGGACCCTGTGTTCTGGAGAGCCTGGAGCTGGGCATGGAAGTGGCCAGGGCCTTGGCCGCGATTGCGGAGCGGGAACGGATTCTCGTGATCTTCAAGAGCTCCTTTGACAAGGCCAATCGCAGTTCCCTGGAATCCTTCCGCGGGCCGGGCCTGGAGCAAGGACTGGAGTGGCTGGCCCGGATCAAGGAAGAGACCGGGCTGCCCGTGATCACGGACATCCATGAGCCTCGGCAGGCCGAGGTGGCGGCCAAAGTGGCCGACGTGCTCCAGATCCCGGCCTTTCTCTGTCGTCAGACGGACCTGCTGCTGGCTGCCGGGGAAACTGGGCGGGTGGTGAACATCAAGAAAGGCCAGTTCGTGGCGCCGTGGGATTTGCGGCCGGCAGTGGCCAAGGTGCGCTCCACGGGCAATTCCATGATCTGGCTGACGGAGCGGGGCGCCAGCTTCGGGTACAACAATCTAGTGGTGGACTATCGCTCCTTCCCGCTGCTCGCGGAATTCGGCCATCCGGTTGTCTTCGACGCTACGCACTCGGTGCAGCTTCCCGGAGGCAAAGGCCATGCCTCGGACGGCCAACGCGAATTCGTGCCGGTCCTGGCCCGGGCCGCAGTGGCCGCGGGATGCACGGGAGTTTTTCTCGAAGTCCATCCCAGACCGGAACAGGCCTTGTGCGACGGGCCCAACAGCTGGCCCCTGGACAAGCTGCCCGCGCTGCTGACCGATCTGCTGCGCATCTGGAGGCTGCCCCGTGACTCCTGAAGACCGCGCCAAACGCATCGCGCTGATGATCCTGGACGTGGACGGCGTACTCACGGACGGCGGGCTGTACTACGACGACCGGGGCAGCGTGTCCAAGCGCTTCAACGTCCAGGACGGCCTGGGCATCAAGATGGCGCAGAGCGTGGGCCTGGAGTTTGCCGTGATTTCAGGATTGGACGCCACCTCGGTGGCTTCACGGGTCAAAGAACTGGACATCACGGAGTATCATCCCGGACACAAGATAAAAGTGCCCATCATCCGGGGCATCTGCGAGCGCAAACAACTGGAGCCGGACCAGATCGCCTATATCGGCGACGACTGGGTGGATGCCGCGGCCATGCGCATGGTCGGACTGCCCATGGCCGTGGCCAATGCCCAGCCGGAGATCAAGGATCTGGCGGTCTGGACCAGCAAGGCCGCCGGCGGCAACGGCGCTGTCCGCGAAGCCATCCGGTTCATCCTCACGGCGCAGGGCAAATATGCGGGTCTGTGGCAACATTGGCTCACTTCCGAATAAATGACATCTGACTCGCCTGCCTTTTCCTCCGCACCGGCTGTCGTCACTTCGCATCCCCCTCGATACCTTCTGATCGGCCCCTCCTGGGTCGGCGACATGGTCATGGCCCAGAGCCTGGTGCAGGAGCTGAAACGCCGGGACAAGGACTGCGAGGTGGATGTCCTGGCGCCTGCCTGGAGCGCGGCCTTGCTGGAACGCATGCCCGGAGTGCGCGATGTCGTAGCCATGCCCGTGGGACATGGCCGGTTGGCGCTCGGAACGCGTCGCGAGCTTGGTCGCAGCTTGCGCGGGAAGTATGACCAGGCCATTGTCCTGCCCAATTCCTTCAAGTCCGCCCTGATTCCCTTCTTTGCCTGTATCCCCAGGCGAACCGGCAATATCGGCGAGTGGCGCTTCGGACTGCTCAACGACGCGCGCAGGCTGGACAAATCCGCCCTGACCATGACCGTGCAGCGGTTCGTGGCTCTGGGACTTCCCCGGAACGCGGTCCTGCCGCCGGAGATTTCGCCGCCGAAGCTGCGGGGCGAGCCAAAAGACGGGCAAGCTGCACTGGCCGCTTTGGGATTGGATCTTGAACGTCCGATTCTGGTGCTGTGTCCGGGAGCGGAGTATGGTCCTGCCAAACGCTGGCCGGCCGAGCATTTTGCCGAAGTTGCCCGGGCCATGCACCAGCAGGGATGGACGGTCTGGGTGATGGGCTCCCAAAAGGATCAGGACGTGGCCGGGCAGGTCTGCGCTCAGTCCAACCTGCCGACGGAGCAATGCGTCAATCTGGCGGGGCGAACGACTTTGGGTCAGGCCGTGGACCTGCTTGCGCTGGCTTCGGCCGTGGTCAGCAACGATTCCGGGCTGATGCACGTGGCCGCGGCCCTGGATCGGCCTCTGGCTGCGGTCTACGGTTCTTCCGACCCGAAATTCACGCCGCCGTTGAGTGCGTCCTCGCGCATCGTCTCCCTGGGGCTGGAATGCAGTCCCTGCTTCAAGCGGCACTGTCCTCTCGGACATCTGGACTGTCTGCGGCGCATTGAGCCTGAGGCGGTCCTGCGAGCGCTGGCCAAAACAATAGTCAAGGGGCGTACGGAAGACGCCGGAAAACGCTGAACCATGGCCTCGCAGTCCAAACGAATCGCCTATATCATTCGCCGCCAATCTTCGGGAGGCGGCGCGGAAGCCGCTGCACGCCGCTTGGCCGAGCATCTCGCTCCTGACTGGGATGTGCATCGTCTCGGTGCCGGGTTGAATTTCGATGGACACGAGATTGCCGGCCTGAACGGGCCGGGCTGGTGGCGAGCATTGCGCTTCGCCGCCAGCGTCGACAGATTGCTGGACGGGAAGCCCGGAGTGACGCTCAATCTGGAACGGGGACCGGACTGCTCCATCTACCGGGCCGGAGACGGGGTGCATCTGCGCTGGAGAGCGCTTCGTTTCGGCTCCTTTCCGGCCTGGATGGCCAATCCCCTGCACTGGCTGTACCCCCGGCTGGAAGCCAAGACGATCCGTTCCGCCCGGTTTGTGGCCGCCAACTCGGAGATGGTCCGACGAGAAATGGAACGGTATCATCCTCAGGCCGCGCAAAATGTGCGGGTGATCCTCAACGGATTTGACCCGGAGGTTTTTTATCCGGATGCGACGGCGCCGGAACGACGCGCTGAACTGAGTCTGTCTGAAAAGTGCAAACTGTTTCTGTTCGTGGGGAGCGGATGGCGACGGAAGGGGCTGGCGCGGGCTTTGGAGTTGGTGGCCGAATACAACCGGACTTTGGGTCAGGACGAGCCTCTAGGAGTGCTTCTTGTGGTCGGCAAAGGACAGCCGAATCAGTTCAAGTCCACGCTGCGTCGAATCGACCTCGACGTCGGCCGGCATGTGCGTTTCCTCGGTCCTCGGACGGATCTGCGCCGCTTTTACCAGGCCGCGGACATCTTTCTCCTGCCCACGCTTTACGATCCCTTCTCCAATGCCTGCCTCGAAGCCCTGGCCTGCGGCTGCCCTGTGCTGACCACCGCGAACAACGGCGCCGCGGAGGTAATCGATCACGGCCGGACAGGATACATTTTGGGCGATGATCTGCATGATGCGATCCACTGGTGCCGGTCAGCGGCTGTCGATCCGCTCGAGATCGCCGCCGGCGTCTCCGGCTGGACCGCGGATCGGGAGACGAAGGCCTTCGCGGCGTTGATGGAAGAATGTCTACCGTAGCCGTAGGGTATTCCAATAGTACCTGAGCTTCGGCTTCCACAGACTACGGAGCGGCCCCATGTCGTCCTGAAGGTTGTCGCCCTGCAGGCGATAGAGCAGTCCGCCTGGGTTGCTCCAGCCCCGGTTCAGGGCTCCGCCGATACGCATGCGGTACGGATAGAGGCGTCGAGAGGTCCCCGCAACGGATTGATTCACGCGGCCCAGGGGAAAGACAAAGGTTCGCGGAAATGCTCCGATGTGGGCGGCGATGATCTTTCCGGCGCCGTGAATCTCGCGCTCCAAATCCAGGCCGGGGCGCGTGAGGTCCATATGTCCGGCGGAATGGCAGGCAACCTCGACGCCTCCGCTGGCGCACATTTCCCGCAGTTCCTTCCAGGTGCAGAAGCAGGCGGTATCCTGATAGTTCTTGCCCTCCCTGCCGTTGCGTGACGAGGTTTGCAGGCGCTGTTCCATGGGAACGGCCGTATCCTCGAGGATAAAGTCCGTGGAAACCGCGACAACGGCCTTCAGGCCCGTTTCCCGCAGCATGGGGTAAACAAAATGATAAAAACCGGCATGGGCGTCGTCGAAGGTCAGGCAGACGCTTAATCCGCTTTTGGGAAGGGGATCTCCGGGCAGGACAACGGGATGGTTGCGCCGGACGTACTCCAGGTGGGCGCGCATAACTTCCGGATCATTGGCATACTTGCCGCCGCCGGGAACCACGTCATGGTACATCAGGACGGCGAGCACGGCGCTGGTTGGCCTCGTAGAGTTTCAGGTATTTGTAGAAAGCGGTGTGGGCGTTGTAGGCGGAAATGAGCAGGCCCTCGTAGCCGTGGAACATGCCCCGCTTGATGATGTAGGACTTCAGAAAGGCAAAGGCGCCGTGGAGCACGGCCTTCAGGGGGCTGGAGCTTTTCCGGCCTGCATTCTGGAGAGCGAACTGGTCTGTGTAGCGCTGCATCTTGTCCAGAAAATCCGCTACGCAGGAATAGGAGTAATGGCGCACCGGGTGGTGCAGGCGAACCTCCCGCAGACCTTTGGTGATCACGCCCTCGTGCACGGCGGCGTCGGTGAATCTGGTCCGTCCCCGGTGAAAGAGCCGGACATGGCGGTCCGGATGCCAGCCGCAGCAGGTGATACGCTTGCCGTTGAAGTAGTTCTCCATGGGGAAGGAATAGACGCAGGAGGGATCAAGCGGCAGGGAAGCGATTTCCGCCGCCAGTTCCTCGGTCAGGATTTCATCACTGTCAATGGACAGAATCCAGTCATGGGCGGCCAGCTCCGCGGCCCGGTTGTGCAGCGGACCGAAGCCGGTGAAGGGTTCCCGGAACACGCGCACGTTGGGAAAGCCGGCGGCTATGGCCAAAGTGGCGTCGGTGGAGCCGTTGTCCAGGAGGACGACATCCGGAAAATCGGAAACGGCCTGAAGACATTCCTTCAGAAGCCTTTCGGCGTCTTTGGTCAGAATGGTGACGCTGATGTTAGACGTGGGATGTCTGGTCATAGTCGGGTGACGGATCATGCCGCGGGGGAACGAACAAGAAAGAAACGACATACTGCTATACATGAAAATGCACAATCACGATGATGAACCGCATCCCTTGCCGGAGCATCTGCGCAATCTGGAGCGGATCTGGATCGACGCATCGGTTCAGCACACTCCCATGGCGCAACGAGTCCTTGCCCGACTCGGCCATCTCCCGGTGGAAGTGTTCGAACCGGAGCAGCGTCCTCCCGCCCATGACCATGAGCAGGGCATTGTCTACCTGAAGCACTACAAGGGCCGGTTTCTGCGCACCTGCCCGGGAACAAGCCATTACCACTGTTGCGGCTACCGGATCGTGCACATCGGGGAAAACTGTCCTCTTTCATGCTCCTACTGCATTCTGCAGGCTTATTTTCAGGACCGGGTGCTCAAGGTGTGGGCCAATCAGGAGGACCTGTTCGAAGAACTGGAACGGGCTATTGCGGCGCATCCGCAGCGTCGCTGGCGGTTGGGCACCGGCGAATTCACGGACTCGCTGACCCTGGAACCGCTGACTGGATACAGTCGGGATCTGGTCGCCTTCCTGAACGACTATCCGCAAGTCTGCCTGGAACTGAAGTCCAAGGTGGTGGACCTGAGCTGGATGGACTGGGTGCGCCGGCCCGATCGCGTCCTGCCGGCGTGGTCCATGAACGCCCCGCACATCCAGGCCGGAGAAGAACACGGCAGCTCGACGCTGGAAGAACGGCTTCAGGCCGCACGGTACTGCGCCCGGGCCGGATTCCGGGTCTGCCTGCATTTTGATCCGGTGATACCGTGCCATGGCTGGGAACAAGGCTATGCCCGGACCGTGGAGATGATCGCGGACTATCTGCGCCCGGAGCAGGTGGCCTACATCAGCCTGGGCTCCCTGCGCTTCATGCCGGAGCTGAAGAGCCGGATCATGGCCAATCATCCCCGCTCCACCTATATCTATGCCGAGTTCATCACCGGGCTGGACGGCAAGCAGCGCCTGCTGCGACCGCTGCGGGTCCGTCAATTGCGCCATGTGGCGAGCCTGCTGGCACGGGCCGGTTTTGAGGGGCTCTATCTATGCATGGAATCCGACGAGGTCTGGCAGGCCGTGCTGGGATGCACGCCCAGGCAGCTGGGAGGGCTGGCTCGCTACCTCATGGCCCGCGCATTCAACGCGGAACCAGAAGTCGCGGCAAACGCCCGGGACGGCAGGGACCTCTGTCACTCGCTACGGCGGCTGAAGCTGTGATCCCTGAACCACTGCTCCAGGCTGGTGCAGTGGGTGCAGGCTCCCTGCTTCTGAAAGAGGCGGATCATGATCATGCCGGCGACGAAACCGCCGATGTGCGCCCACCAGGCAATGCCCTGGGCCCCCTCGTGCTGGATCGCGGCGGTGACTCCGGATATGACCTGGATCAGGATCCAGATCCCCAGAAAGACCACTGCCGGCACCTCGAAAAAATAGGGTATGAAAAAAATGGGGATGAAGGCCACGACCCGGGCATGGGGATACAGCAGCAGGTAGGCGCCCATGATGCCGGCGATGGCTCCGGATGCGCCAATGACCGGAATGGTCGAGCCAAGGTTGAAGACGAGGTGCACCAGGACTGCTCCCAGGCCGCAGAACAGGTAGAAGACGAGAAAACGGGCCGTGCCCATCACGTCTTCCACATTGTCTCCGAAGATCCAGAGCATCCACATGTTCAGGAAGAAATGCAGAAAACCGGCATGCAGGAACATGTGCGTGCCCAGGGTGATGAACCAGTTGGGGGCATAGCCGATCTCCGCCGCCCAGCCCGGGTCCGTGACCCGGGCCGGAATCATCCCGAAAACGTGGGTCATCATCAGCATTTCCCGATAGCTCATGGTCAGCATCAGGATAAAAATCGCGGTATTGGCGGAAATGATCAACCACATGCCGTAGGACGGTTTTGTATTCGGAATATTGTCTCGAAGCGGGATCATGCTTGTATCCTACGGTTTGGGATTCACCAGTCCGTCAATCCTGCTCAGCAGTCGACGTATCTTTTGGCGGCGCAGCCGGCGCAGGATGCCGGCCAAGGCAACGGCACGCCGCTCAAGTTCGTCAGGGGCGCCCGGATTGTCGACGATCAGATGACAGGCCCGCAGTTTCTTGGCTTCGGGCCATTGCCAGGATTCCACATCGGCCAGCAGTTCCTCGGTCCAGCCGCGCTTCTCACGGAGCCACGCCTTACGCTGTTGCGCATCACACGCCAAACCGACAAGAAGATCGAAGCCGGATGTCCAACCGGTTTCCAGCAGCAAGGGCACTTCAGCCACGGCAACCCGGGCGTTGCTGTGGTCCTTCCAGAAGCACTCCAGGCGATGCCTGGCCAGGGGGTGGATCATGGCCTCGAGTTCCTGGCGCAGCTGGGGCGTCTCGCGGAGAGCCTGCAACAAGGCCCCCTTGTCCACCGGGGAATTCCGGTCGGTAATGAATCGGTCGCCGAAACGCCGCCGGAGCAACTCCCATCCGTCCTGCCCCGGCTGGTACAATTCCGCGATGGCCTTGTCCGCGCTCCAGACCGGAATGCCCATTGCGGCCAGTTTCGTCAGAAGCAGGCTTTTGCCGCAGCCGGGCATGCCTGTCAGGCCGACCCGCTGGGAGGTTCTGGAACCCGCAAGCATGACCTTGGTCATGTCCTTGGGGGGCGCGAGTTGGAAACGCAGCGACTCGCTTGTTCGCGGATGCTCGAAACCCAGCTTCCAGGCATGGAGCATGGGCCGGGCGACGAGCTTGTCGAGGCCGGGTACATCCTTCTGCCACGTGCGGAAATGGCCCGGACAATAGGAAGCATCTCCCAGCAAGGGATGACCGGCATGCTGCATGTGCACCCGCACCTGGTGGGTCCGGCCGCTGAAGATGCGCACCTGGACGAGGCTGAAGCGGTCATGGGCGGCGGTCCAGAGGATCTTGTACTCGCTCTGGGCCGGTTTTCCTCCCTTGGGGATCACCGCCATTCTGGTTTTCCAGGTTGAATGGCGGCCGATGGGGGCGTCAATGAAGTCCTCGGCCAGTGGACGGCCGTGAACCAGGGCCAGGTAGGTCTTGTCGACGCGGCGATCAGCGAAAGAGGCGGCCAGCCGCAACCGGGTCGCTTCGTTCAGCGCCACGACCATCAATCCAGTAGTGTCCTTGTCCAGGCGGTGGACAATACCTGGTCTGGCGCCGGTCAGTTCGCTCAGTTCGGGAAAGTGGTGAATCAGGCGATGGACCAGCGTGCCCATGTCCAGCCCGGGTGCGGGATGAACGACCAGACCGGCGGGCTTGTTCAACACCACGAGATCGTCGTCGAGGTGCAGAATCCGCAGTTCCCGGTTCTCCGGTTGCAATTCGGTTTTGACGACCACCACTTCCAGTTCCAGCCGTTCCCCACAGGCCACCCGGCGGCTCGGTCGCGTGCATGCCTGCCCGTTGATCCTGGCGTGTCCCTCTCTGATCCAGGCCTGAACCTTGGCCCTGGCGATTTCCTGCTCGACAAGTTGATTCGTCCAGAACTGGTCCAGCCTCTGCCCCTGCGCCTCCAAGGAAGCTACGGCAATGATGGGGCTGGCGGCATGTTTGGCATCATCCAGGGGCATGGGCTGTGATCCTGATGAGAATAGAAGTTATTCCGTTACAAGCGACGGAAAGTGCGCTTAATAGCAGTCCCCGCAACAGCTGTACCTTCGGGCACGCGACATGATGAATACGGTTCAAGATCAAGCACGTCTTGGTTCCAGTTGAAACGCCGGCTACAGGTATGTTGAAGCGGGTGATGGAAAAAATGCACCCCAGGCGATTGATGTCGCCTGGGGTGTAAATAGGAACTGCGGCCCGTGTTGTAAACGGATGGTCGAGACCGAATGAAAGATGGTCCTTCTTCTACTCAGTGAGATAGTACTCAACGGTCGTCACAACGCGCAGGGTCTTGTTGATCTGTTTGTGCTCCATCGTGTTCGGGGCGTTGTCCCGGGGCAGGATCTGAAAAAGCCCTTGCGTTGCCCGGCGAATGCCTCCCAGGCGGCTGCCCGCATCGGCGGCGAACTGCTCTGCGGCAAGACGGGCGTTCACCGTGGCTTCAGCGATCATTGCAGGCTTGACGTCGTTGAGCCCGGTGAACAGATAGACCGGTCCGCCGGAACCGTATTCCGCACTCAAAACCACGCCGGCCTCCACCAGCTCACTGACGCGTTGGCTGGCGGAAGCGATGAGGTCCACGTTCTCCGTTCGGGCAACGAGGATCTGGGTCAGGATGAAGCGGGAATCCATGGGGCCGGAACGGTAGGCCTGGGCCATCAGGTCCGTCACTTCCAGGGATTGCAGTTCAATGGCGTTTTCGGGGAGGCCATGGCGGGCAAAAAACTGGACGACCTTTTCAGCGTCGGATCTCAGCTGCGCGTGCACTTCGGAGAGGTTGTCGCCGGTGGCCACGAAACGCAGAGGCCAGATGGCCAGGTTTGCCTGAACCTCAGTTTCGGCAAGCCCTCTAACCGTTACGAAGCGATCATTGAGGCGCCCTTCAATAAATCCCTGGCCGATAAAATATCCGCACAGAGTCAACCCCACGGCGATCAGCAACGCGGCAAGGAACAGCTTGAAAGGAGAATCGGACATGATCAGACTCCAGGAGATGGATTGTGCGGACTGCCTGTCTGCCGGCCGGCCGACGTGAATCACGATGAACAGTTTCTGCGTTTCACAAGCGCTGCCTGGTAACTACTCAGCTGAGGTCCAGGTTGCTTTGATTTTGCGGCCTCGCCAACTCCTTCGCCGGCTTCGTAACACCGAACCATTGCTTGAATAAACAACACTCGTGCTCCAGGAGTCCGGCAATGGTTCGGCGAACGAATCCTGGCTCAGTCAAACAGGCGAGATCGCAAAATCAAGGCAACCCGGACCGTTCATGCTTCAATTGCTGAATAGTTACGCTGCCTGAAGCTATCTGGCAGGGCTGATGATGTCCGGGCGCACGATTCTGATATCGGCCTTGTTTTGCAACTCCCCGACAAAGGCCTGCAGGAATTCGTTTCGCCTGGATTCAAGCAGGGACTCCCGCCACAGGCCCCCCTCATCGGCCCATTGCGCTTCCGTGGGTGGAAAACGTTCCTCAAGCCTGGCCACGATAAAGGCGTCCTGGACCTGATACACATCCGGCAGCCAGTCTCCCACGGCAGCGGCAAAAGCGTCCGCGGTCAGATCCTGGTTGAAGCCAAGTCCGGGAATGAATCCTTGCCGTCCAAAGGCGGAACTGGACTGCAAATCATCAAGAGAATAGGCTTCAGCGGTATCAGAGCGGATTTGATCAAGAACTCTTTCCGCTCTGCCCTGAGCCGCATCCTTGGCCAGTTCCAGGCGAAGCTGCGTGACGATGCGATCACGAACTTCTTCCAGGGTTCGCACTCGTTGTGGTTCAAAGTCGATTCGTTGCGCCAGCAGGTAGCCATCGGCCATCAGGATCGGCGTTTGGGTAATTTCCTGGTCATCGAGCCCAAACAGCACGGCCACTGCTTCGGGGTTCAGGTTCAGACCGGCGGGCGACTGCCCCATGGCGAAGAAATTCGATTCCTGGACCTCGAGGTTGAGCCGCTGGGCTATCTGGTCCAGCGGAGACCCGACAATCACCTGTTCCATGGCCACATCCAGGGCATCGGGCAGAACTTCCATGGCATGCTCTTCGGCCAGCCGGGTCCGAATGGTCTGCTCAACCTCTTCCAGGGGAACCGTGCTTTCCTCGCGACGTTCCTCAACCTGGATCAAATGCCACCCAAACGGGGTTCGCACCGGCGGACTGATTTGTCCGGCCTGGAGAGCGAAGGCCGCGTCTTCGAACTCGGGAACCATTTCCCCGCGTCCGAACCATCCCAGATCCCCGCCTTGAGCGGCGCTGGCATCCTGGGAATACTCCCGGGCCAGGTCCTCGAAGGTCTCATCGCCCTGGATCCGGACCAGCAGGGAGAGCAGCTGTTCCCGGGCTTGATCGTCGGCTTCGGGGGTGCCATCGGAAGGCGTGATCAGGATGTGTCTGGCCCATACCTGTTCAGGTCGAATGAATTCGTGTGCCCTGGCATTGTAGTAGTCCAGGATCTCTTCCTGGGTCACGGCTGTGGGATCGGCCAGGGCTGAAGGAGTGATGTTCAGGTAGGCGATGCGCATGCGCGCGGGAACCTGGAAGGCGTTCAAATTGGCCTGATAATGGGCTTCAACGGCTTCCTCGGAAATCTCAAACTGTTCCGCCAGCTCATGGTTCCAGGGAAACGAGAGATAGCTCAGCACGACCTCTTCCCGGGCAAAGGTGAAAATGTCGCGGACCTCCTGGTCGGAAACAGCGGCCGGTAGCGTAATGAATTCCTGAAGACGCTGAATCTTCAGATCCCGTCGAAAATCCGCCTCGAACTGGGCGGGAGTGAGATTGTAAGCCCGCAGGACTGCCCGGTAGGCAGCAGGGTCAAAGCGTTGCTCCTGGTCATGAAAAACCTCGAGGTCGTAGATGGCCTGGCGCAGTTCCTCGGTGGAAACGCTCAGATTCAGGCGTGCTGCCTCTTGTTCCATGAGCTTGGAGTTGACCATCTGGCCAAAAATCTGGCCGCGCATGTCCATGCGCTCCAACTCCTCGATATTGATCCCCGGGTTTTCCCGACGCAGATTCTCGACAGTCTGTCGGTAAACCCGCTGAAAATCCTCCAGGAAAAGCGGGCTGTCGTTGATTTCCGCCAGCACGTTGCCGCGTTCCGCGCGAAAACTGCCTACACCCCAGAATACAAAGACCAGGATAATGATTCCAAATATGACTTTTACGCCCCATGACTGGGCATTGCGACGAATGGCGTCAAGCATTGCTGCTCCTTGCTGGTTGAACCGCTTGCTGAAATTCGGTGTTTGAAAAGAAAAGGCAGGCGCATGAGATCATTGTTTGTGAACTCGTGCCATGTTCAGTAGACCGCCGGCAGTGATAATCTCAAGCTCCTTGGGGGTCAAATCGTGTCGAACCAGGATTTGCTCGCCATCCTGGAGCCGCAGGGGGATCTCCATTTGGGTGGCCAGCTCGTCCGTCTTCAGTTCGATGGCTCGGCCCACGGTGAGCCGGGCATGGTCCTCAGGATTCGCGAAAATCAGCGGCAGGATGCCGAAATTGATCAGGTTGGCCTTGTGGATCCGGGCAAAGGACTTGGCCAGGACGATGCGGACGCCAAGATGCCGAGGTCCCAGGGCCGCATGTTCGCGACTGGATCCCTGGCCGTAGTTTTCTCCGCCGACGATGACCCCCGCGGAAGCCTTTTCAGCCCTGACGACGAAATCCTGGTCCACGCGGTTGAAGATGAATTTGCTGATGGCCGGCAGGTTGGATCGCAGGGCCGTGACCGCGGCGCCGCCCGGAAGGATATGATCCGTGGTGACGTTGTCTCCCAGCACAATGAGCACCTGGGCCTCGATTTTCCGGGGAAGCGGAGAAAATTCCTCCAAGGGGACAATGTTCGGTCCGCAGCAGATCTCCACGTCGTGTGCCTGCTCCGGTGGAGGGGGCATGATGAAAAGGTGGCGGATGGAGGGAACGTCCTGGGGCAGAACCGGTTTTTCCGGCGCGTCTCCCCAGGTGGCCGGATCCGTGACCCGACCATGCAAGGCGGCCTGGGCCGCGGCTGCCGGTCCGACAAGATAGACCTGGGCGTCCTGGGTGCCGCTGCGTCCTTCAAAATTGCGGTTGAAGGTCCGCAAGCTGACTCCGGCGGAAGTGGGCGAGCCGCCCATGCCGATGCAGGGGCCGCATGCGCACTCCAGAAGTCTGGCGCCGCTGTCCAGCAGGCCTTCAAGCAGTCCCTCCCGGTTCAGGAGCTTGAGTACCTGCTTGGAACCGGGAGCAATGAAAAGATCAGTCGTATTGGAGACAAGTCGATTCCGCAGAACCAGTGCAGCGGTTTTCAAGTCCGTGTAGGAGGAGTTGGTGCAGGATCCGATGGCCACCTGGTCGACCGTCAGTCCGTCCAAATCGCGGATCGGTACGACAAGGTCCGGCATGTGCGGACGGGCAGCCATGGGTTCAATGGTATCCAGGTTGATCTCAAGCACCTGATCATACGTGGCATCCGAATCCGCGGCCAAGGGAATGAAATCCGCTGGACGATCCATTCGGGCCAGAAATTCACGCGTTTGTTCATCACTGGGAAAAACAGAACCGGTTGCGCCCAGTTCCGCGCCCATGTTGGTGATTGTGGCCCGTTCCGGAACGGTCAGGCCGGCCACGCCGGGTCCGGCATACTCCAGCACCGCGCCCACGCCGCCCTTGACCGTGAGCAGCTCCAGAATCTGTAAAATAATGTCCTTGGCTCCGGCCCAGCCTTGAAGACGGCCGGTAAGATGGATCTGGATCACCTTGGGCATGGGGATGGTGTAAGGTTGGCCGGCCATGGCCAAGGCCACGGACAGGCCGCCCGCGCCCATGGAAAGAGAGCCCACGCCGCCGGCCGTGGGGGTATGGCTGTCCGAGCCGATCAAGGTTTTTCCCGGCTTGGCAAAGTTCTCCAGATGCAATTGATGACAAATTCCCGTTCCAGGCGGCGAAAAGACGATTCCGTATCGTGCGGCCACGGATTGCAGGAAGCGGTGATCGTCGGGATTTTGAAAACCCATTTGCAATGTGTTGTGGTCCACATAGCTGACGGATAGTTCCGTTTGCACGCGATCCAGTCCCATGGCCATCCACTGCAGATAGGCCATGGTGCCGGTGGCGTCCTGGGTCAAGGTCTGGTCGATGCGCAGCGATATTTCATGGCCTGGGATCATTTCTCCGGATACGAGGTGATCGCGGATGATTTTCCGGGTCAGGTTCTCTCCCATGGTTTCCTCTTGATTTTTTTAAGAATTAGATCCTGGAGGGGTGTTGCTCAATTCGGCGGCAAGCCCGAATTTCCGGATACGATTGATTTTGTTGCGCCGACAATCCATCTCCACCTGCAGACGCAGTTTGTCCTGCTGCAACATGAAAATTTCCTTGGCGTGGATTATGCCCGCCGTGGTGTCTTCACTGAACATAAGTTCCTTGACCCTGGCGGCACAGGCTTGCTTTTGCGCCGCGAAATCCTGGATTTGTTTCTCCAGCGCGGCAATAGCCTCGAACTCAGATCTTGACTCGGCGCTTTCCTGTTCGTGATGATTCATTTGAGTGACTCTCGGATGATCTTGGGGATGGTTCTTCTGTTCGTTGTTTGGAAAGGGCAAGCACGCTTTGGTGAATGTCCCAGAATCCTGGCCAAAGTGCGGTCAATTCTCCTGGATTGGTGAGCCGCAACCCGGGAAACCGGAAGGAAATCATGGCCAGGGCCATGGCCCAGCGGGAATCTGGCGCTTCGAAAATGCCGTCGCCTCGATCAGCCGGTTGAGTTGATGGAACAAAACGGATGGAGTCTTGTTCGGGAATGCAGTCGCGCCCGGTCCAGAGGGACATTTCTTGAACGACGTCCAGATCAAGGGTTTCGGATCGGCCAAGGATGGTGCATCCTTTAGGAGCGCACAAAGCCAGCGTGACGGCCAGCGGCAGGGCCTGCTCCCGGCCCAGTGTGTCCAAAACCGGCGACTCAGGCCATGACTCCGGTGTGGTCCGGATATGATCGGGTTGTATCTCGACCTGTACGCCGCAGGAGCGCAACAACTCCAGATGATGAGCGGCGGACGGACCTTCGGGCCAAACGCCATGGAGAGACATTTTCTGACCTGTCAAGCGTGACCAGGCCAGGAGCATGCTGCTCAGGAAATAGTCCAGGGGAGCGCATGGCTGCTGCGGCAGACGGGGCATGGCGGCAGAGACGCGAATGCCTCTGGAAAGCCTGGCGAAGGGCACTCCAAAACTGGAGTAAAGCTGGAACATGGTTTCAAGCTCGGGTGTGGTAACGGGATGATCAGACCATGTCAGTTCCAGGCCCCGGGGAAAGAAAGGCGCTGCAGCCAGCAGGGCCAGGATCAAGTCCATCGGGGTTTCCGCGTCGACTTGCGCCTGCGATGGTTGGCCGCTGGATTCAAGGCGGACGGGAAGGCCGGGGGCATGCGGATTCAACTGGTGCAGCCTCGCTCCAAGCTGAGGCAGGACAGCCTGCCAAGGCTTGATCGAGAACATGTTCAGCGCTCCTGAACCGCTGAACTTCGCTATGCCCGGTCTGGCCATGGCCAGAGCCACCATCAGCGCCAAGGTAAACGTATTTTGGCCGGCATGGATGGTTTTCTGTTCAAACGACAACTCGGGCAAACGGTGAGGCGTATGGGAGACGGTCTCCTTTTCCCATGCCAATCCCGCGCCGGTCTGGTTGAGGGACTTGATCAACTCGATCAGACCGTCATTGAGTATGGCAGGGCGAATCTGGACTGGAGCATTGGTCACGGCAGCCCAGAAGGAAATGATTCTCGTGGAGAAGACGTCCGCGGGACCGGCAAGGGCAATCGCCTTGGCCGGAGCTATGGGGCGCAAGAGCCAAGTATTGCCTTTGCGGGAAAATTTCTGTTCAGAAAAGGCTTGGCCGAGATTGTTGAATTGCGATACAAGCTGGCGCCAGTGGCGAGAATGTCCGGCCTCTTCGGATTGCAGCACACCTTCCCAGACTTTCCAGATCGTTTTCTCAAAATCCTGACCGGTATCGCGACGTTTTCCATCTTTCCTGCGGGCGGCTATTTCAGCGAAAATCCGCGTTCTCCGGAGAACCGCGTCCGCCAGTCGGCGTTCCTCGCGCAGGAGCCGTTCTTCCAATGAAAAGAGTGATTCGGAGTCATCCGTTCTGGTCCCCGACGGCGAATGGTTGCTCATGATGTTCCTTTAGGTGTAAAATCAAAGTATTTATCTTTATTTGCACCAGGAAACAAGCCTTGTCCGGATGGTTGACTCCAGAACAATAAATTTTGCGAATAATCGTCATTAGACCAATCCCTCGCATCTGGTTTCTTTTGTGCATCTAATTTTCCGAAATTAATGATGATTAATGTCCTGCTCGCGCCATGTGAACACGTTTTGGGGATCCATGTCCTGGGAAAAGCACTCGACACGTCAGATGTGACGGCATGGCTCTGAATGTTTGTTTTTTCTTGTTAAGCTCGATATTTATCACAAAAACATCCTGCCATCGTCAAAGTTAAGGTAAATATTACCTGTTGCGGAAAGAAAAGGGGTTGAAAAAGAAAATATAATCGGGTAGGGAGGCACATCTGTAATGTAAATACCAAATCCAAATGTCCTTGGCAGCCAGGCGTCATGGCGAGTAACCGTTTGCGTGACGCCATTTTCATGTGCCGGACTTGTTTTCCTTCATTTTACGTTTTCTGCGACCCAAAGGGCATCTTCAGCGTGACGGCATTTTTTCGGGATTTTTTGGAATGAGCCAATTCCAACGGTACCCTGCTATCCAAAACAGTTTTCAGGCAATGATCTGCCTATTCGTCTTTTTTTCTTGTTTATTCAAGGGATTGACCCACCATTTGCCCGCAAAGGCTCAGGCGGTTAGTCATTGATTTTTCTGATCTTGACACTTTAAGACGAGCTTGTTAAATATTGCACAAGCTTTTTCAAGATGGAAAGGAAGTTGTTCGTGAGATGCCCACTTTCGCATCTCGGAAATAATCACCTTCAACCCAATACTGGAATAGGAGACGAAAAATGACGCAAATGACTGGTTTAGTGCCGCCGCATGGTGGCAAGGGACTTACCGAACGCCTGCTCCAGGGCGCGGAACTGGAAGCTGAGAAGAAAAAGGCCCAGGGACTGAAGAAAATCGAGTTGGCTCCTCGTGAAAAGGGCGACGTTCTGATGATGGGCATCGGCGCTTTCAGCCCCTTGACCGGTTTCATGGGCAAGGCTGACTGGAAGAGCGTTTGTGAAAAAATGCTGCTGTCCGACGGGACCTTCTGGCCCATTCCCGTGACCCTCTCCGTCTCCAAGGAAGATGCCGACGCCATCAAGGAAGGCGACGAGATTGCTTTGTACGATTCCAAGTACGATGAAATCCTGGCCACCATGAAGGTCGACGAGAAGTACGAAATGACCGAGGCCGACAAGAAGTTCGAGTGCGAGAAGATCTTCATGGGCGAAGGCACCAAGACCCCCGAAGATTTCTGGAAAGTGCACGGCGAAGATCCGCATCCGGGAGTGGACATGGTCATGGCGCAGAAGCCCGTGAACCTGGCCGGCAATATCAAGGTTCTCTCCGAGAGCCACTACCCCAAGACCTATGCCGGCGTGTACATGCGTCCGTCCGAATCCCGCAAGGCTTTCGAAGAGCGTGGGTGGAAGAAAGTCGCCGCCCTGCAGCTGCGCAACCCCATGCACCGCTCCCACGAATTCCTGGCCAAGATCGCCATTGAAGTCTGCGACGGCGTGTTCATTCACTCCCTGGTCGGCAATCTGAAGCCCGGCGACATCCCCGCCGAATGGCGCGTGAAATGCATCAACACTCTGATCGAAAACAACTTCGTGCCGAAGAACGTGGTTCACGGAGGGTATCCCATGGACATGCGTTACGCCGGTCCCCGGGAAGCCCTGCTGCACGCCACCTTCCGTCAGAATTTCGGCATCTCCGACATGATCATCGGTCGCGACCATGCCGGCGTGGGTGACTACTACGGCATGTTCGAAGCCCAGACCATCTTCGAGAAGATTCCCTACGCCACCGAAGCCTGCCCCACCCCCGGCCAGGCATTGCTCTGCAAGCCCATGAAGATCGACTGGACCTTCTACTGCTTCAAGTGCGACGGCATGGCCTCCCTGCGCACCTGCCCGCACAGCAAGGAAGACCGCGTAATTCTGAGCGGCACCAAGTTGCGCAAGCTGCTCTCCGAAGGCGGCGAGGTTCCGGATCACTTCGGCCGGGACGAGGTTCTCGTGATTCTGCGCGAGTACTACGCCAGCCTGACCGAAAAGGTCGAGATCAAGATGCACAAGGCCGCCGCCGGCTGATCCAGTTCATTCACTCAGCCATACAGCCGGGAACATGGTTCCCGGCTGTTCATATAGGCTTGATTGGTTTTAACACTACAACATTGAGGAGGACGTATTATGCCTACTTTTGTCAATCCGGAGAAATGTGACGGTTGCAAGGGTGGTGAGAAGACAGCATGTATGTACATCTGTCCGAACGACCTGATGATCCTGGATGCCCAGGAAATGAAAGCGTTCAACCAAGAGCCTGATGCCTGCTGGGAATGTTATTCCTGCGTGAAGATCTGCCCCCAGGGCGCCATTGAAGCCCGCCCCTACGCCGACTTCGCCCCCATGGGCGGCACCAGCATTCCGCTGCGTTCCGGCGATGCCATCATGTGGACCATCAAGTTCCGCAACGGCAACATCAAGCGTTTCAAGTTCCCCATCCGGACCACGGCTGAAGGTTCGATCAAGCCGTACGAGGGCAAGCCTGAAGTCGGCGATCTGGAAAACGAGCTGCTCTTCACCGAGACCGAGCTGAAGAAGCCCGGTGAAGCTGTGAACAAGCAGTACGAGTTCAAAGATGCCGAGCTGACCCAGTGCTGGTTCGAGCCGACCTGTGAGCCCGGCAATCGCTAAGCCGATTCGCTCCTGGTGTCGTGGTTTTCAGGAAAATTCGAACTTGAATAATTCTTTAAGGAGGTTTTGAAGATGACTGTAATTCCTTCCAAAATTGCCCCTCAAGGTGTACCGATTTCCGAACCGGAAGTTGTAGAAATCGAAAAAGACGTGCTGATTATCGGCGGCGGCATGGCTGCTTGCGGCACTGCCGTTGAGATCAAGCCCTGGGCCGACAAGCACAACGTGAGCTATATCCTGGTTGACAAGGCCGCTCTGGAGCGCTCCGGCGCTGTTGCCCAGGGCTTGTCCGCCATCAACACCTATCTTGGCGACAACTCCCCGGACGACTACGTACGCATGGTCCGTACCGACCTGATGGGCGTTGTCCGCGAAGACTTGATCTTCGACCTGGGCCGCCACGTTGACGATTCCGTGCACCTGTTCGAAGAGTGGGGCCTGCCCTGCTGGGTCAAGGAAGGCGAACACAACCTGGACGGCGCTCAGGCCAAGGCCAAGGGCCTGTCCCTGCGCACCGGCGCCAAGCCGGTTCGTTCCGGTAAGTGGCAGATCATGATCAACGGCGAATCCTACAAGGTTCTCGTTGCCGAAGCCGCCAAGAACGCCATTGGCCAGGACAACTACCTGGAGCGCATCTTCGTGGTGAAGCTGCTTTTGGACGCCAACACCCCGAATCGGGTTGCCGGCGCCGTGGGCTTCTCCCTGCGCGAAAACAAGGTCTACATCTTCAAGTGCAACGCCTGCCTCGTGGCCAGCGGCGGCGCGGTGAACGTGTACCGCCCCCGTTCCGTTGGTGAAGGAAAAGGCCGCGCCTGGTACCCTGTCTGGAACGCCGGTTCCGGCTACACCCTGGTCGCTCAGGCCGGCGGTGAAATGACCATGATGGAAAACCGGTTCTGCCCGGCTCGTTTCAAGGACGGTTACGGACCGGTCGGCGCCTGGTTCCTGCTGTTCAAGGCCAAGGCCGTCAACGCTTTGGGCGAAGACTACTGCGTGACCAACGACGACATGATCAAGTCCTATCGCGAGAAGGGTTATGCTCGTGGTCACATCATCCCCACCTGTCTGCGCAACCACATGATGCTGGAAGAAATGCAGGCCGGACGTGGTCCGATCTACATGGACACCGCCACTGCTCTGCAGACCACCTTCGCCACCCTGGACAAGAAGCAGCAGAAGCACCTTGAGTCCGAGGCCTGGGAAGACTTCCTCGACATGTGCGTGGGTCAGGCCAACCTGTGGGCCTGCTTGAACATTGAGCCTGAAAAGGTTGGTTCCGAAATCATGCCCACGGAACCCTACCTGTTGGGTTCGCACTCCGGTTGCTGCGGCATCTGGTGCTCCGGTCCGGACGAGGACTGGGTTCCTGACAGCTACAAGATCAAGGCCGACAACGGCAAGGTGTACAACCGCATGACCTCGGTCAACGGCCTGTTCATCGCCGGTGACTGCGTCGGCGCTTCCGGACACAAGTTCTCCTCCGGTTCCCATGCCGAGGGCCGCATTGCCGCCAAGCAGCTGGTGCGCTGGGTTGTGGACCACAGGGACTACAAGCCCACCATCAAGGAAACGGCTGATGACCTGAAGAAGATGATCTACAAGCCGTACTACAACTACGAAGCCGGCAAGGCTGCTTCCACGGATCCGGTCGTCAACCCGATGTACATTACTCCCCGCAACTTCATGGATCGTCTGATGAAGTGCACGGACGAGTACGGCGCCGGTACCTCCACCTACTACCGCACCTCCGCGAAGCTGTTGGAAACCGGCATGAAGCTTCTGGACATGCTGGATGAAGACTCCCACAAGCTGGCCGCCCGCGACCTGCACGAACTGCTGCGTTGCTGGGAGCAGTATCACCGCCTGTGGACCGTCCGTCTGCACATGCAGCACATTCAGTTCCGTACGGAAACCCGTTACCCCGGTTTCTACTATCGCACCGACTTCCCCGAGTTGAACGACGAAGAGTGGAAGTGCTTCACCAACTCCAAGTACGATCCGGTTGAAAAGAAGACCACCTTCTACAAGGTGCCTTTGATCCAGATCATTCCGTAAATCACGGATTCGAGCTGCGGGCCGCAAGGCCCGCAGCTTTCTCATTCTGTCTTACCGGCAAGTCGACTGCCTCTGGTTTCAATCTCGGTTTCAGGCATGAGCGTATCGCAACTTTCATGATTGAGGCCGAGGTTTAGGCTATTTATAGACCTGGTGCCCGGTGTCAGGCAAACTGTACGGAGGAAACTATGGAACATTCAGGAATACTTGTCGTGGGAGGCGGCTTCAGCGGAATTACCGCCGCGTTGGAAGCAGCCGAGGTTGGACATGAGGTGTTTATTGTTGAAAAAAATTCGTACCTGGGTGGACGAGTCTCCCAGTTGAATCAATATTTTCCCAAACTCTGTCCTCCTTCCTGCGGCCTGGAAATCAATTATCAGCGGATCAAGAACAATCCCAACGTCAAGTTTTTTACCATGGCCGAGGTCGGTGCAATCACGGGGTCTCCTGGAAACTATACTGCCACGATCAAGATCAAGCCTCGTTTCGTGAACAACAACTGTGTCGCTTGCAACAAGTGTACGGAAGTCTGTCCTGTGGAAACGGACGCTGAATTTGATTACGGCCTGCAGAAACGCAAGGCGATCTATCGGCCTCATCTTTCCTCCTTTCCGTTGCGTTATGTTGTTGATCCGGAAACGTGTCTCGGCAAGAGCTGTTCCAAGTGTGTTGAAGTATGTGCCTACGATGCCGTGGACCTGGATGAAAAGGATAAAGAGATCACCCTGAACGTCGGCGCGGTAATCTGGGCAACCGGATGGAAGCCATACGACGTGGAAAAGCTGGAAATTCTCGGCGGCGGTAAAATCAAGAACGTCATCACGAATATGCAGATGGAACGCCTGGCCAGTCCCAGCGGGCCGACCAACGGTCAGATCACGCGTCCTTCTGACGGCAAGGCACCCCAGCGCATTGCCTTTGTGCAGTGTGCCGGTTCCCGCGATGAAAGCCATCTCTCCTACTGTTCCTACATCTGCTGCATGGCGTCCTTGAAACAGGTTACCTATCTGCGTTCTCAGTACCCGGATGCGGAAATCGTGATCTACTACATCGACTTGCGGACGCCGGGTCGATACGACAAATTTTTGCAGAAGATCCGTGAGGACGAAAAGGTGCTCATGGTCAAGGGCAAAGTGGCGCAGGTGGTCGAAGACGGCGGCAGCGGGGATGTTCTGGTCACAGCCGAGGACATCGTCGGTGGTCTGAAAAAGGAAGAACGATACGACATGGTTGTCCTGGCGACCGGCATGCAGCCCAGCGTTGCCGGGCAAACCCTGCCCCTGGATCTCCAGCAGGATGACGAAGGGTTCTGCAACACCCTTGAAGCCGGCATCACTGCCGCGGGCTGTGCCAAGATGCCTCTGGACGTCATGCGATCGGCACAGACCGCGACCGGTGCGGCGCTGAAAGCAATTCAAACCGTGGTAGGGAGGTAAACAATGTCCAGCAAAATCGGTGTTTATATATGCGAAGGTTGCGACATTGGCCCTCAGTTGAATGCAGGGCAATTAGCTGAATTCGTGAAGAGTGAGTACGGCGGAAGCTGTCCGGTTGTGAAGACGTCGCCGGTATTGTGCAGCCAGGAAGGCAAGGCCCTGATCCAGTCCGACGTGGATGCGGATGCCATTGACAGCGTCGCTGTCTGTGCCTGTTCGCCCAGGGTGAAATGGGACATTTTCCGGTTTGGCGACAAAGCTGTCGTCGAACGTGTCAACCTGCGCGAGCAGTGTGTCTGGTCCTATATCAGACCCGAGGCTGACGCCACTGCTGAAGGCGAAATTCCGGAAACCCTGCGCATGATGGCCCAGGACTATATACGGATGGGCATTATCAAGCTCCAGAAGTACGTTGTGCCACAGGCGGAAATTCCGGAGGTCACCAAGTCGATTCTTGTTGTCGGAGGCGGCAATACAGGTCTGACCGCGGCGCTTGGCGGCGCAAATCTGGGATACGATGTCATTCTGGTGGAAAAAGAAGCCCAGCTGGGGGGATTCGCCGCAAAGATGTACAAGCAGGTTCCGTACTCTTACCCGTACACCCAGTCCATGCCCACCACCGTTGACAAGAAAATCAACGAGGTGATGGCCCATGAGAAGATCCGCGTCCTCACCAGTGCCACATTGAACAAGCTCGAAGGCGCCCCAGGCCAGTACACCGCGGTGATCGCCAACGGAAATGGTGAAGAGCGCCTGCCTGTCGGCTCAGTGGTTTTGGCTACTGGATGGAAACCCTATGATCCGGAAGCGCGGGTTGTTGAAGTTGAAGCGCCTTCGGAAGAAGCCAAGGACGACGTTGCAACGGAAGAAACTCCCGAGATCAAGAAAGGGGAGAATGTTCTCGCTCACATGGGTCTGGGAAGCTACACCAATGTCATCACCAACGTGGACATGGAGTTGATGGCCAAGAAGGGAGAGCTGTTGCGTCCTTCGGACGGACGCCCGGTCCAGTCCATTGCTTTTATTCAATGCGCCGGTCAGCGTTCCACCGAGGAAGGCCACCTGCCGTACTGTTCGTCCGTCTGCTGCATGGTGTCTTTGAAACAGGCCGGATACCTTCGCGAAAAGAACAAGGACGGCAAAGCGTTCATTATCTACAAGGACATGATCGTCCCAGGAGTGCAGGAGCTGTACTACAAGGCCGCCCAGGACGATCCCGGCATTTTCCTGACCAAGGGAGATGTGGCTGAAGTCAAGGAAGATGCCGACGGAGGCATCATTATCAAGGCCCAGAACACCCTGCTTGGTGAAGACCTTGAGATCAAGGTGGATGTTTTGGTACTGGCAACCGGCATGGTGCCCACCACCCTGGCCGATCCGGTGATCAACCTGGACTATCGCCAGGGACCTGCCTTCCCCGACCTGATGCTTTTCAACGGCTTTGCCGATTCGAACTACATCTGCTTTCCGTATGAGACCCGTCGCACCGGCGTCTACTCGGCCGGTTGCGTTCACCAGCCCATGCTGCTCGGCGCTGCCGAGGAAGACGCTTCGGGCGCAGTGCTCAAGGCGATCCAGTGCCTGGAGTCCATCAACCGCGGCATGGCTGTGCATCCCAGGTCCGGCGACATCTCCTTCCCCAAGTTCAACATGGTCCGCTGCACCCAGTGCAAACGGTGCACGGAAGAATGCCCCTTCGGCGCTCTGGACGATGATGAGAAGGGAACTCCGAAACCCAACCAGACACGCTGCCGGCGTTGCGGCACATGCATGGGCGCTTGCCCAGAGCGGGTCATCTCCTTTGAAGAGTACAACGTGGACATGATCGCTTCCATGATCAAGGAGAATGAGGTTCCCGACGACATCGACGAAGGCGGCCCGCGGGTCATCGTCTTCGTTTGCGAGAACGACGCCTATCCCGCCTTGGACATGGCGGCTTTCCAAGGCAAAAAGTGGTCGCCCTACGTCCGGTTCATCTCCGTGCGGTGTCTTGGTTCCATCAACAGCATCTGGATTGCCGACTCCATGTCCAAGGGCATTGACGGCGTTCTGCTGCTGGGCTGCAAGTACGGCGACGATTATCAGTGTCACTTTGCCAAGGGCAGCGAGCTTTGCAACAAGCGCATGGAAAACATCGCCGAGACTCTCGGCCGGTTGCAGCTGGAGCCGGAACGGGTGCAGCAGAAACAGGTTGCCATTGACGAGTATGACCTGATTCCCCAGATGATCGACGAGTTCATGAACCATATCATCGACGATATCGGCGCCAACCCCTACAAAGGCTTCTAGGAGGAGATTGAAGATGGCCCAAGTTAAACGCATTGATCCCGATCTGCGGTTTATCGAGGAAATGCAGGCTGCAGGCGGAGAATCACTGAAGAAATGTTATCAATGCGCCACGTGTTCCGTGGTCTGCCCGCTCTCGCCGGAAGACAATCCCTATCCGCGTAAAGAGATGATCTGGGCGCAATGGGGCTTGAAAGATAAGCTGGTTGGCGATCTGGACATGTGGCTCTGCCACAATTGCGGCACCTGCTCCGACCAGTGTCCCCGCGGCGCCAAACCCGCGGATCTGATGGCCGCTATGCGCAACATGGCTTATCAGAACATTGCGCAACCCACGATCATGGGCAAGTTCATGAGTTCGGCGAAATATTTACCCGTTCTGGCGGGCATCCCGGCTCTGATCTTTCTTCTGGCCTGGATAGCCTTCACCCCTGGCTTTCTTGGTTTCCCAGTTACCGCGGAAGGCGAAGTTCTGTACCGGCTGGTGTTCCCGCAAACCGCGTTCATTGACCCTCTGTTCGGGCTGATTGCCTTGGCTGTTGTGGTTATCTTCGTTCGCGGCATCCTGGCGCAAATAAAAACGTTCAATGATTCTCCACAGGCGCCCATCGGGGGTGTTCCCGTGAAAGATGTTCTTAAATCCTCATGGTTCGTGATCAAGGACGAGATCTTGTCGCACACCAGGTGGAAAGAATGCGGGAACGACAATACTGATCGGTATTTCGGCCATATGGGGATTTTCTTCGGGTTCGTCGGGCTGTTCATCGTCACTGCGTATGTCGGTGTTGCCTACTGGCTGGGTGTTTTTACCGGCTGGGATTTGATGACGCCCATGAGCTTGTGGAATCCCTTCAAGATTCTGGCGAACATCGCGTCCATTGCATTGATCGTCGGCTTGATTCTGGTGACCAAGCGCCGGCTGGACCTGGATGAGGGCAAGTTCAAGTCATCCTACTATGACTGGTATCTTCTCGGCGTGATCTGGGTTGTGACTCTTTCAGGCATGTTCAGCCAGCTGCTCCGCTTGGCCAATCTGCCCGGTGTCGCCTATCCAATGTACTACATTCACCTGGTGAGCATTTTCATGCTCTTTGCCTACCTGCCATGGTCCAAGTTGGCCCACATGGTGTATCGAACCATCGCACTCGGATATGCTCGACATATCGGCAGAGGTCCGAAGCCTCAAGTTTAACCTGTTCATTTTCCGTCTTAAAACCAGGGCCGAGCGGCCCTGGTTTTTTTTGTTCAACCTGCTCTTGTCAGTTCATCCGCGAGAGGATATTATACACGATTCAGCAAACGCATAAGGAGCCTTACCATGAAGAAAGAAATCCACCCCGAAATCAATAAGAAAAAGATCCATTGCGCCTGTGGCTTTGAAGTTGAGGCTTTGAGCACCCAACGCAATGATATCCAGGTCGAAATTTGTTCCAATTGCCACCCATTTTATACCGGAAAACAACGGTTCGTCGACACTGCCGGCCGTATTGACCGATTCAAGAAGAAGTACGCCGGCATGGCTGAAAAGAGCTAGGCAGCCGTTGATCTTCCATGGATCGATATTGCTGTTTACTTGCCAACCCTGTCTACTTCACGATGATGCCTGTGTCTTAGGGATGATTCACTATGTTCGCTAAACTTGAAAGCCTTCAGGACAAATACCAGGAACTGGAGCGGGAGCTCAGTTCCGCGGAGGTTTTCAATGATCAGTCCCGTTATCGTCAGCTGACGAAGCGCCATTCCGAATTGGGTGAAATTGTCTCCGTCTACCGTGACTACTCCCGCACCATGGCCGATTTGGAATCGAACAAGGAGCTCCTTGGCGACTCAGATCCTGAGATTCGAGAAATGGCTCGAGCTGAGTCGGAACTCCTTGATGCAAAAATTGAAGATCTGCAGCGGCAGCTGCAGATCCTTCTGCTTCCGAAAGATCCCCTTGACGAAAAGAACGTCATCCTTGAAATCCGGGCCGGAACCGGTGGTGATGAGGCTGCCCTGTTCGCTGCGGACCTCTTTCGGATGTACATGCGCTATGCCGAGCGCACTGGTCTGCGGACCGAGCTTATTCAAGCCAGTGAAAGCGGTACGGGCGGGTTCAAGGAAGTGATTGCGTCCATCTCCGGCGACAAGGCTTACAGTCGGCTGAAACATGAATCCGGAGTGCACCGCGTTCAACGCGTGCCGGCAACGGAATCCCAAGGCAGGATCCACACTTCCGCCGTGACCGTTGCCATCCTTCCGGAGGCCGAAGAAGTTGATGTTCATATCGACCCCAATGACGTTCGTACGGATGTCTATCGCTCATCCGGACCTGGCGGGCAAAGCGTCAACACCACGGATTCCGCCGTTCGAGTGACCCACATTCCCACAGGGCTTGTGGTGATCTGCCAGGATGAGAAGTCCCAGCACAAGAACCGGGCCAAGGCAATGACCGTACTCCGGTCCCGGCTGCTCAAGGCCAAGCAGGAGGAGCAGAAGCAATCCTACGACCAGAACCGGAAGAACCAGGTCGGCAGCGGGGACCGCTCCGAACGAATCCGGACTTACAACTACCCCCAAGGCCGGATCACCGACCATCGCATCAATCTGACGCTTTATCGACTGGAAGCTGTTGTTGAAGGAGAAATGGACGAACTGGTAAACGCGCTTGTCCAGCACTATCAAACCGAAGCCTTGAAGGCGGAAACCGAAGAAGTTGGACCTTGAGCATGTCCCCGACGCAGCTGACCCTGCGTGACATTTTGACAAAAAGCACGGATTTTTTAAGCCATAAACGGGTCGATTCGCCTCGATTAAGCGCGGAGCTGGTGGTAGCTCATGCTCTCGGAGTGAATCGACTCGATCTGTTTCTGGACCCGGACAAGCCACTCAGTGAAGACGAATTGGCCAAAATTCGACCGTTGCTCAAGAGACGCGGAACGGGTGAACCAATGGCCTACATTCTCGGAAACCGTGAATTTTACGGGCTGGATTTCCTCGTCACGAAAGACGTTCTCATTCCCCGTCCTGATACGGAATTGGGTGTCGACCTGGTCTTGAAAAACTTCCCCAAAGATCGCAATATTTATTTTGCGGATGTCGGTACCGGAAGCGGCGCTCTTGCCGTAACCCTGCTCACGAAATTTGCACATGGCCTGGCCATTGCCACGGACATGAGTTTCAGGGCTTTGGGCATAGCCAGATTAAATGCCGTGCGGCATGGCGTATCCCAGCGAATCATGACCGTCAAAGGCGACTTGCTGCGACATCTTGGCCCATCTTCCCTGGATTTTATCATCGCCAATCTGCCCTACATCGGAGAAGATGAAGCCCGGACGCTGAGTCCTGAAGTCATCGACTTTGAGCCCCGCCGGGCACTGATCGGGGGGCCGAAAGGGGACGAACTGTTTGCCCCGCTCCTGGATGATGCCATGGGGGTTTTGAAGAAAGGTGGATGTATTCTGTTGGAAACTGGTTCGACGCAGGCCAAGTCTGTTCAGGAGCAGATGCAACAGGTTTCCGCAAACTGGAAACAGATCCGGATTCATCAGGATCTTTCCGGATTGAACAGATTTGTAACTGCTTGGTGGGGCTAGTTTCTTCGCCTCCGGTGAGTTGATGTCCAGCTTGACTTGATTTCGCGGCCTTGCTGTTTTTTGGGTAAGGAATTGGCGAGCAACAGCGGGGTTCAGCGGTTTGCTGCATGCATCGTAACTACTCAGCTCATCCGAGAAAAATAGACTGGATACCGGCCTTCGCCGGTATGAGTTAACTTGGAAAGGAAGCGGTATGATGCGTCATTCCGGCGAAAGCCGGAATCCAGCTCTGGCGAGTGACCACAGAGTATGTGCTGAATAGTTACCATGCATAAGATGATTGACTCTGGGACACTCGAACATGGGAGTGGGCAAATACCTGCAGACCTGAGCAAGGCCCGGATGTCCTTCAGAGATCGTTTTAATGGTAAGCTACTCAATTCATCCGAGAAAAATCGGACTGGATACCGGCCTTCGCCGGTATGACTTAACTTTGAAAGGACGTGGTATGATACGTCATTCCGGCGAAAGCCGGAATCCAGCTTTTGAGTGATCAGAGTATGTGCTGAATAGTTACGTTTAATGTTGTTTTGTTCACGACACCCAGCGACCCATTGTTGTTCAAAAAAACACAAATTAGTTGTAAAAGCAACATTCCTCAGGTTGCTATGGCTTTAAATGTTCTTATCATTTCAATGGCTTGAAATCTTTTCCGCGTGGGCATTATCATTGCATGGCGGGTTTTATAAGGAGTCCGTATGACCTGCCAAAAAACAATCAAGCGTTCCATTCAGTGTTCGGGTATCGGTTTGCATAAAGGTCGCAAAGTCCGGCTGGTACTTCGTCCCGCAGCTGAAGATACGGGGATAGTGTTCGCCTTGCACGGCGTGGATGGTGTGCGCTTTCACAGTCCTACCGCGGATGCCGTGGTCGAGACGACCATGGCCACCACGCTTGGATTTGACGGGCATCGACTGGCCACGGTCGAACATCTTCTGGCAGCTGTACGGGGCCTGGAAATCGACAATTTGCACGTCGAGGTGGAAGGGGACGAAGTGCCGATCATGGACGGCAGTTCGGCATCCTTTATTTTTTTGTTGCGGGCAGCGGGCTTTCGCCGCCAAAGCAAACCCCGTCGCATTCTAACTTTAAAAAAGCCGATTCATTTTCAGCAGGATGGCAAATGGATCAAGGCAAGTCCCTCTGACCGGTTGACCGTCGACTACACCATCAATTTCAGTCATCCCCTGGTTGGAACACAAAAATTTTTCGTGGATTGCAATCCTGAGAATTTTACCCGGGATATCGCCAAGGCACGAACTTTCGGGTTCATGCGGGAAGTGGAATACCTGCGCCGTAACGGCTTGGCGCTTGGCGGATCACTGGATAATGCCGTTGTTCTGGACGAATACGGCGTCATCAATTCCGACGGATTACGTTTTCCGGATGAATTTGTGCGTCATAAGATCTTGGATTTCATCGGCGATCTCTTTGTTCTCGGAATGCCCATGAATGGCGACTTCGAGGTTTATTGCTCGGGACACGCATTGAACAACGCATTTGTCCGCTATCTGGTGGATAATCGGAACGAGTACCTGGAACTGGACGAGTCCGGTGAGCAGGCCATGGCAGAGGAAGCTTTTTTTCCATCTCCGGTGCAGGCTCCAGCTACATCCCAGATCTGGAATTGAATCATGTTGCCGAACAGGCAACGACCATTTCTTTCCTTAAACGTACATTCTCCTCCCGATGCCGGTGCTCAGCGGCGGGCTTTTGATTTTGCGGCTTCGAGTTTTTGATGGAGCCGGCACGTCAAATCAGAACCAGTCGCCTGAAGTACCTTTTCGGCAACTGTTCAGAATGCTGCTGTTGCCACGTTGATATCGGAGTCGGTATCGGTATCGGGATCGGGATCGGGATCGAAAGCAAAGCCATGTGCAGGCTCCTCAACGTTTGAAAAACGATTCCGATCCCGATTCCGATTGTTGGAGGCAGATCGCACAACGTGTGCTGAGTAGTTGCAATCATTATATGATGCCGTAAAACAGCTCGAAGGAGTATGCTAGCTAGGCCGCAATGCCACGGGGCGTTCTTGGCAGTATCGTAACAAGCTTCCTTCTTTCCCGCACAAGTCGAGTGGTGTCGGGGTTGCCAATCAGGTGATCACGACACCCGCATATCCCACGACCTGAGAAAATTCCCCACTCACATCTCCCGATGTTCCATAGGCGATAATTTTGGCCTTGGATCCGCCCATGCTGTTGACCATGGCCATACCAATGGTCATCGGCAACACGCCGCACATACTGATATTCCCAGATCGAACGGTTGAATAAAATTTTGCAGGATCCAGTTCCAGAATTGCGTTCAAGGCAAGATTATCCTTGAGTTTAGCCTGTTCCGCGGAAATGAAGTGGCTCATGTCCGAGCTGACCACAATCATGACCGGAGCAGGCCATTGACTGAGCACGTCAGCCAAGTCCTGACCAATCGCCAGCAGATTGTCCAGCTTGGGAGCGGAAACGGCCAGGGGGACAATCCGGATATCGGGTTTCAAGACAAAGAGAAAAGGCAAGATCACTTCCAGGGAATGCTCCTGGTAATGCGCTTGGTAGTCGGCTGTTGTCGCAGGGATGCTGTCGAGAATGGATTGGGCGAGCTGGGTGTCCACATCCAGATGCGCGCCGGGAAGGAGCCAGCGCCCAGAAGGCCATACGGCAAAGGAAGCTCCCATGCCCGTATGATTCGGCCCCAAAAGCAAAACTGTTTCTGGTAAGGATACGGACGACAATGTCTTCCCGGCTATTGCCCCGGAATAGGAGTAACCGGCATGCGGAACCATGGCCAGAAGCGCCTGCTCTCTCTGGATACTCCCGGAGTCAAGATAACCGCGGACTTCCGATTCCCATGCCGATCTTGTGCCGGGGTAGAATCTCCCCGCAACGATATGTGGTCGATCCATAAAACAATCCTTTGTTTTTGTGAGCACGTTGAAGAATTTGATCGTAATGCTCAATAAATAGCTGCAGGCATGGTTTGGATGCCCGCCTTCGCGAGCATGACGTCTTGAAAAGCGTTTTCTCAATCAAATCGTTCCTGAGAAAGCGGGAATCAAGTGTCCAGGTGACACGCAGGCTGCGCCTGACCTTTTAGTGCAGTTACATCAGATGCGTAGAAAACTTCCTGGTTAATCAGGATCATTAGTAACTCCTCAGCAAGATCGAATAGGGGAGGATCGGTGCGTATTCCAAAGCCGACCAAGGAGTCGAGAGTTTAAAAATGAAACAAGCGGACCGCAGTTGAATTTACGATTTTTTTTATTAAATCTTCTCGAAATTGCCAGATGAAGTCAAAGATATTTCGACTGGAAAGGGCGTCAGCCTGATGATTCTAAAAAGTGAATCAGAATATTACAAGAAACGTGGGTAGTTTTCAGACATGCACTTCCCCCACCTCCATCATCGAAAAAAGGCTGGGCTGCGATCATAACCGGCCATTTCCATCCCTCAAAACAAAAAAGGCCTCCACATGGGAGGCCTTAATTTTCTTATCGTGTAAAATTCGTCAATTACAGCATCTGATCCACTCTGGCCTTGGCCATGTCCACCGTCGCCGAATCACTTGTTACCTTTTCTAGAGCCTGCCTGGCCAGATCAAGATCGCTGTTCTGCCACGTCCGCCCGCTAGCCCCAAAACGCTGGGCAAAATACTCGGCCACCTGCACCTTATTCCGAATTGTGTGCCAGTCCGTGCTGTCCGCCTGGATGGCCGCGTAGATCATGTTGCCGATGACTGCGCCGGGGCTTGTCCGTCCCAAGCGTAACTCATTAACCCAGTACTGAGCGCCCGTATCGCTGGAAGGCACTTGCCGGTTCAGGAGATTTTCGTATACGGACAGAACAAAATCCAGCCGTTCCATGTCTGAGGCGTTAAACGGAGAGGCGAAATATGAGTACATGGCCTTAGCCTCAGCGGACAAGGCGAAGTTCTCGGCTACTGCCGGAATGTCCAACACACCTTCGGATACGCGGTCCATCCAATAGGTCAAGCCGGCAGGATCGGCGGCTCGGTTCCAGTAGGCCACATAAAAGGCAATGATCCATTGCCTGTCATCGGAAATTTCTTGACTGTCCGGCAGTCCTGACCGCGGAGTGATCAGGCGGCCGTCAGGCAGTCTAAGCGGCTGGTAGAGATCGTCGGATACCAAGGTGAAGCGTGCCTCTTCATTTAGTCGGATCGGCTGTTCTCCGTAATTGACCAAGTCAGTGTCGGTGCCAGCCACTAGATGAAACGTTCCACTTCCAGTTCCAATGATTCGGACTTCGTACTGTCCTGTAGGCACGGATACAAAGTTTACGAACGTACCGTCATCGTTGTTCACATGCGAGGACTCTGCACCAGGAATCTCGTTGACAACACTCCCGTTTGGAAGGCGGCCCACGCGTCGACCACTAGAGTCAATAATGACTGGTAATGCTGGAGAGTACGTCAATAATCTGGTTTTTCCGGAGCCTTTGAGAATATCTGGCAATTCAGAATGACCGGTAGGGTAGTATCCCCCATCACTGCCTGTTGTCGGATACTCTCCTGGCCAAGGGTTGCCGATTCTCCAGTCCAGAAGAGGATCAGCAAAAAAGGTGAAAGCCCACGCAGTGGCTCTCCATGCCTCCTTTTTTTGATTATACCATGGTTCCAGGACAAATCCAGAAACCCAGTCGGTTCCGTGAGGATAGATAGCTACAGCCACATGGATCAAGCTTGTTCCATCGCTGATTGGACCATAATCCACGCCAGCCATCATCAAACGACGTTCTTTTTGGACACTGAATCGAAAAGAATTGAGGAATCTCAGAGTGAGCATCGCTTGCGATGAGCAGGTGAACTGATTGAAATTAGCATATCCTTCTCGCCACGACATCAAGTTGACCTTTGGCCCCTTGGGCCACCAAAGGCTCTTGATCCGTGGATCACTGTCGACACCGTTAGGCTGCCCTGGATTGTTGGTCATCCATTCCTGAATGATCCTGGTGATGTTTTCTTGGACTTGAGCAGGGGAAACATTGTACTTGGATAGGGTAACGCTACGTGAGACTTCAGCCCGTTCTCCTTCAGCCGTTGCCTGTGCCACGATGCGCCAATCGCCAACACTCGCACAAGCAGTGAAGAAGGCTCTCCATTCAGCATGGCCGAGAGCATCAGTGACCAAAGTTTGCTGGCCATACTCCTTTCCGTTCGGACTGAAGATCCTTAAATATACCGCTGCCCCTGAAACTTCGGCTTTTCCCTTAAATACCTGTGCAACAATTTCCAAATCATCGCCCTGTCTGAATTCCTGACCATCTTGCAGGCTAATAATTACATCCAGTCCGTCACCATCAGCGTAGGTAAAATTCCTCCTGCCTATTTCTGTGCCATCAATCAAAACAACCTGAAGGTATTCGCCTTGATCGAGAAGATTAGCGCGAATATCCTTAGTACCCTGGTTATAGACGTGGTTTCTGGAACCAACACTGTACTCAATCACCCCTGACCATGTTTCGCTGTGAACAAGTCTGTTGTCACGAGTACTGTAGAACCTGCTTTCAATTTGGAATGGAATACTCACATCCTCAGTAATGCATCTAAAAATACCATCATTTGAAGAAGCGGCATTTCTGAGCACAGTGGAAAAGAAAAAACGTCCTACGAACAAATCGTCGCCTTCATGAAACCTTAGGACAAACCCTGTCGTGTTTTGAACAGGATCAACTTGACTGAGTCCCAGATCCCAGAACCCAATATTTTGCGGACATCCAGAAAAATGCTGCCCTTTTGCCGTCGCGGTAAATCCAAGAAGCAGTATACCTGTGAGAATTGCGAAAATCAGGGAATTCATCATCATTTTTTTTGATAACACACCAATTTTTGAAGTATCCATGCGTGCCCTCCCCGTTAAACAGTTAATCGAGACTTTCTCGCAAATAGGCTCAGACCAACATTCTTGTCACCAGATATCGAAGTACCTTTGAGTAGACCCTTTTTCATGTTTATGCTCAAATCTTCGTTTTTAGAGGGGCTCCTTATTGCTTCAAACCACAAGATCATCAGATTTTCAGCCGACTCTCTTCCGTTTGTCCTTTGCTATTGTTCCGCGGCTGAAAGATTGATCAAGGCCTAAAGACAATACCTATCAGGAAGGTGAGGATTGTCATAAATCTGTTTTTCATGTCGTGCTCAGACTCAATGGTTGATATGCGTTGATTTAACTTTGATATTTAACCAAAGGCCCGCCTCAGCCGAACAAGCCGAAGCGGGCAAAGTGGATTCCATTTCAACGGCAGAAACCAGCATGAAGGGTTATAATTTGAAGATAGTGCGGAGGAAGACAAATTAGGGTCCAGATTTTGGCTAGTTGTGTGAGGTTCACCCGTTAGAGCAGCTTCCTGTTATATTATTTGCTATCTTCCATGGGAAATTGTGTCAAGACCAATCTGGAATAGCGCGAATCGGACTACCAATCTTCCAAGTCTTTCAAATTCAATGACACAGAAGGTTCTCTGCCAGACGCTGCTTGGCTAAAGATCAAAGAACGGAACTGCAATTTCAAAATGATTACGGTAGATATCAGAGTGAGTTAGGGGGTTCGGAATGTTTCATAGTACAGATGGCTACTTCTCGGCATCGTTATGGATGCTACCAAAAAGAAGGCCGCCCTCATGCTAGACTAGCCATGGTCTTGAGCAAAAGTCAGGAGCGTCAGTGGGATTCCATGGAACAGAGGTTTCTGATCAGAGACCTGACGAGCCGATTCGAATGGATCATAAAAATCAACCAATTGTGGGATCCTGACAAAAGACTGTGCTGCTGTGTCGTCAACTTGGTGAACGATGGCTGGCTTGGTCCGGCAGTCAATCAAGCGAAAGCAGGGTGAAATAGCGTAGCATTTCTGGCAGTTAGCTGTGAAAAAGGTAACTGCTAAATAAGGCAGGGCACCAACCACCGCGGATCCGTGCTGCCTGGATACCGGCCTGCCCCGGTATGACGGAATGGAGTGCCTCGATAGCGAGTTCTCTCGGTCGTCACCCCGGCGCAGGCCGGGGTCCAGGTGTTTTTGTGTGGGTCAGTGGCCCGGAGTTATTGAGCAGTTACAGAAAAAGTGACATGCGGCCGTTCGCCCTCGAATCCTTTTGCAGAAACAGATCAGAGTTTGCCTGACGATGAGGATACTCATGTAGGAGTTAAGCTGTTTTGCAATCGAGATTTCTCGACGCAAAGTCATAAATTTGATGCTTCGCGAGTTGCGCGGCACGTGAAATTCACCGGCTTACTCCCATGAGAAAGTACGGTGTTCACTAGTCCTGATTTTATAATCGCAGTAAAATTTACAATTTGAATAAAAAAAATTGTTTTCATGACCATTTCTTATTTAACACACTCAAACAGAAAAAATTGTCTATTTTTGAGAAAATTCAAGGTTTGCAATTTTTGAGCATCCCGTTGATAAGCACCCCTGCTAGCACTCGCCGTTTGTGAGTGCTAGCAAAAAAACTACAAAAAAACTTTTGGAGGAAAAGATGAAATTGAAACCATTGAATGATCGTGTGCTGGTAAAGCGGCTTGAGGGTGAGGAAGTTACCAAGGGCGGCATTATCATCCCTGATTCCGCCAAGGAAAAGCCCATGAAGGGTGAAGTCATCGCCGTGGGCCCGGGAAAAGTCGGCGACGACGGGACGCGCACCAAGGTGGCGGTGGAAGCGGGCGACAAGGTGCTTTTCAACAAGTATGCCGGAACTGAAATGAAGGTGGACGGCGAAGAGTTCCTGGTCATGCGAGAGGACGACATTCTCGCGATTATCGAAGAGTAGTACCCGCTGACTAACCTGTCAGTCACGTTAACGATCAACCATCGCAAGGAGAAAGATTATGGCTTCTAAAGAGATATTGTTTGACACCAAGGCACGTGAAAAACTGAAGAAGGGTGTTGACACCCTGGCAAACGCAGTCAAGGTGACTCTCGGCCCCAAGGGTCGCAACGTGGTCATCGAGAAATCCTTCGGCTCGCCGATCATCACCAAGGACGGCGTTACCGTGGCCAAGGAAATCGAACTTGCGGACAAGTTCGAGAACATGGGCGCACAGATGGTCAAGGAAGTGGCCAGCAAGACCAGTGATGTCGCCGGGGACGGAACCACTACGGCTACCATTCTGGCTCAGGCCATTTTCACCGACGGTGTAAAGCTTGTCACCGCCGGCCGCAATCCCATGGCCATCAAGCGCGGCATCGACAAGGCCGTTGAGGCCGTCACCGCTGACCTGGTCAACCAGACCAAGCCCACCCGTGACCAAAAGGAAATCGCCCAGGTCGGCACCATTTCCGCGAACAACGACCCGACCATCGGCAACATCATTGCCGAAGCCATGAACAAGGTCGGCAAGGAAGGCGTGATCACCGTTGAGGAGGCCAAAGGCCTGGAAACAACCCTGGACGTAGTCGAGGGCATGCAGTTTGATCGCGGATACCTCTCCCCCTATTTTGTGACCGACCCGGAAAAGATGCTCTGCGAATTGGACGAGCCCCTGATCCTGATCTGCGAGAAGAAGATCTCCAGCATGAAAGACATGCTGCCCGTTCTGGAACAGGTCGCCAAAATGTCCAAGCCGCTGCTGATCATCTCTGAAGATGTGGAAGGCGAAGCCTTGGCTACCCTGGTCGTGAACAAGCTGCGCGGCACGTTGCAGGTTTCCGCCGTCAAGGCCCCTGGCTTTGGCGAGCGTCGCAAGGCCATGCTGCAGGACATCGCTATTCTGACCGGCGGTCAGATGGTTTCCGAAGACCTGGGCATCAAGCTGGAAAACATCTCCCTGAACGATCTGGGCAAGGCCAAGCGGATCGTTATCAACAAGGAAAATACGACCATCATCGACGGCGCCGGCGATCCCGAGCAGATCAAGGCCCGTGTGAAGCAGATCCGCAGCGAGATTGACGAAACCACTTCCGATTACGATCGCGAGAAGCTGCAGGAGCGTCTGGCCAAGATCGTCGGCGGAGTGGCGGTGATCAACGTCGGCGCCGCAACGGAAACCGAGATGAAGGAAAAGAAGGCCCGCGTTGAGGATGCGCTCAATGCAACCCGCGCTGCCGTGGAAGAAGGCATCGTGCCCGGCGGTGGAGTGGCCTTTGTGCGTTCCGTGAAGAGCCTGGAAGGCATCAAGACCGTTGACGACGACGAAGCTGCCGGCGTGACGCTGGTTCGCCGGGCCATTGAAGAGCCCCTGCGGATGATCTCGGCCAATGCCGGTTTCGAAGGCTCCATCGTTGTGGAAAAGGTCAAGGACGGCAAGGACGGATATGGCTTCAACGCCGCCACCGGCGTCTATGAAGATCTGATTTCCGCCGGCGTCATTGATCCGAAGAAGGTTACTCGTATTGCCCTCCAGAATGCCGCTTCCGTGGCCGGCCTGCTGCTGACCACCGAGTGCGCCGTGGCTGAAAAGCCCGAGCCGAAGAAAGATATGCCCATGCCCGGCGGTGGTATGGGTGGAATGGGCGGAATGGGCGGAATGTACTAATCCACTCAGATTGTTGCGCTCCAAAGGCCGGACATTGTCCGGCCTTTTTTTTGTCGTGCAACGAATCGCCTGTGGGCGTCATTGCAAATTCGCGGTTCGCGATGTCTTCGGTTCTGCTTTCTGGGTGCGCTGATGATTATAATCTTGCACAGATTGTCATTTATGGGTAACTCGGGTGAGGGCGCAGCTGGATACCTTGTGTTGACTCCATGCGGCCATGATTCGTTGAATGGGCCTGCAAGGAGCATGCACGAAAGGAACCAGCCCCTGTGACACAGTGAATCATGATCAAACGTACATAACCAACGGGGTGTGCGCGATGAAACGGTGCTTTGAAGATCTTTGCGCGACCATGGACAAGTTGGGTGTTCCCCGGGAGTCCAAGTGGCGGGGATTGATTTTATACATGCGCAGCATCCGGGATTACGAGTTTCTGACCACCGAACAACGTGAGCGGACACAGGACCTGGTCATGCAGGTCCTGCGCAGGAAGGACTTTTCGGATGCGGCGTTTCAAAAGTTGTTGCGGGACAACGAAGCAATCATCAATGATCGATGGCGGCACAAGCTGACGGAGACCCTCCAGGATACAGCCCGGTTGATGAAACAGTTTCAGACCTTGTTGCAGCGCAGAAAAAATGATGTCCAGGATCTTGAAGTCCTGACCCTGGAAACCATTCAAAGTGATCAACCGATGGAGAAGATGGTCAACGAGATTCAGAACGGATTCCATAAGATTGAAGGCATGTTGCAGAGTGATCTGGAATCCATTGTGACCATGAGCATGACCGATGAGCTGACGAAACTGTATAATCGAAGAGCCCTGGACTCCTTTATGCACCGCGCGCTTAAAAAGTCGGTATCCTGTCAGACGCCCTTGGCCATGGTTTTTCTGGATATCGACAACTTCAAGCAGTTCAATGACAAATACGGGCATCTGGTTGGAGATCAGGCTCTTATAACCGTCGCGGGCCTGCTCAAGGCATGTGTTGACGACCAGGAAAAGGGAGTCGGCTGCACCATTTTTCCCGCGCGCTTCGGCGGTGAGGAGTTTGCGGTGGTCATGCCTGGGGCTTCAGGTTTGGAGGCCGTGAGTTTTGCCGAAAAGGTCCGTAACCGGATTAAAGATTACAACTTCCTGATCCGCAACGGCAGTGGTGAAGTGGTTTACTCGGGAGTGAAAATAACCATCAGCGCCGGCGTGGCTGAATTGCACGCCGACTGCGGACAAAGCCCCAGCAGTGGCACGTTGATGGAGGCCGCGGACCGGGCATTGTATCAGGCAAAGAAAAATGGCAGGAACCAGGTAGTGTTGTACCAGGGCGATGGAGTCTCAGAAACGCATACGGATCATTGATCAGGCAAGGGAGGCAGGAAGGGCGGCCATGATACGCTGGACAAGATTTTCCAGCCCCTCTCCGGTTTGAACGGATATTCCGATCCCTTCCGGAAAGATCTGCCCAAGCCGTACCCGGTCCTCGACAGACAGGAGATCGAGCTTGTTCAGCAGCAACAAGGTTGGGACTTCCTGAAGGTTCATTTCTTCCAGTATGTTCCGGACATCCTGGACCTGACGTTCCAGTTCAGGGTGGGCGGCATCCGCAACATGTAAAAACAAATCGGCCTCGTCCAATTCTTCCAAAGTCGCCCGAAAGGCTTCCTTGAGTTCCGGAGGCAGACGACGGATGAAACCCACGGTGTCCGTGATGATCACTTCCCGTTGCTGCGGAAACCTTACCCGGCGACTGGTGGGATCCAGCGTGGCAAACAGCTTGTTTTCCGCGAGTACCTCACTGGCCGTGAGAACGTTCAGCAAGCTGGATTTGCCCGTGTTGGTGTATCCGACCATGGCCACGATGGGCAGCCCCACCTTTTGGCGACGGACCCTGGTGGCTGCACGCTGTCGGCGCAATTCTTCCAGATCCTGTTTTATTCTCGCTATGCGCTGGCGAATTTTCCGACGATCCAATTCCAGCTTCGTCTCCCCCGGACCACGACCCCCGATACCGCCTGCCAAACGGCTCATGGCCCTGTCCTGACGCACCAGGCGGGGCATGGTATAGCGCAACTGGGCCATCTCTACCTGCAATTTTCCGGCTCTTGTCTTCGCGTGCTGGGCAAAAATGTCCAGGATCAACTGGGTCCGATCCAGTACCTTGCGTTCACTGAGCTGGGTCAGATTGCGAATCTGGGTTGGGCTCAAATCCTGATCAAAGAGCAGAATCCCGGCATTCGTCCGCAAAGCCAGGACCTCAAGTTCGGAAAGCTTTCCCTTGCCCAGAATGTGCTTGGGATTTTGACGCTGAACCCGCTGAATCATTTTGCCGGCAACGGTGATTCCCGAAGTTTTTGCCAAATCTGAAAGTTCATCAAGGTTGATCTCCTGTTCGGCGCGCGGAAGCGTGTCCACACTGACCAACAGGGCCCTGTCGTCGGTGGGCGTCGGCCCTTGGGCGGCTATGGTCCGGCCAAGCTCTTCCTCGATGGCTTCGGTTTGTTCCAGGAAATTGACATGGACCTGATCCCACGTTGTTGGCGGAAAAACCCGGTACGGGCTTTGTTCCGCACCGCCAGGAAGGAGATGTGCCCAGGAGAAAAGGCTGGGCTGCCCCCAGGAATCAAGGCACAAGGCTGAAATGGAATCCAGGCGCAGGAAGATCAGGTCCATCAGGTCTTCTTCATTCAGAGGATCCTGATTGAGGTGGGTGTGAAACAGGCGCAGTCCGCGCAAGCGTCCCGGCCCATGACGGCCGGGCGGGAGTTCAGGTATGACGATTCCGTGGGCATCGCCGACGACGACGATCTGCGGTTTGCCCTGTCGATCAATAAGCAGACCGATCTGCCGTCCCATGTCGACGCTGAGCATGCACAGTTCCCGAGCCTGCTCAGGGGTGTATCCCTCAGCGGAAGGATAACGCCGCTGGTACAAACGATTCAGCGCTTTGAGCTGGCTGGGCTTCAGGCCTGTTGTGTTGCCTTGGATCTGGCTGGCTATGTCGGGACCTCGGTCGGGTGAAGTTAATTGGTATAACGTCTCTAACGAAGCAGGGTAATTTATGGCTCAGTTCTTCAGCTGGCTTGAGAACATCCTGCCCTCTAGAATTTTCTGTTCAGTACCCTATGCGACAAAATAATTCCCAATCAGGAAAAAGCAATACGATATCCGGATCTTCCTTGAATCAATACGGAGAGGCTTCACCAACCTTGGCAAGATGTTGCGCGATCATGGCATCATAACTCGAAGTCAAGCGGAAGGTCCTCGCCGCGGTCTCCTGGCGCAGGGCGAGGCTGACATGATAATGCTGAGAAGCCAGTTCATCCATTACGCGTGGATAGAATTCAGGATCAGGAACCACCAGGACGCTGTGGAAATTCTTCGCGGCAGCCCGGAGCATGGTCGGCCCGCCGATGTCGATCTGTTCGACACAAGCACGGATATCCAGATTTTGCTCAAGGGCGCTTGCGAAGTCGTACAGATTGACGCAGATCAGGTCCAGGGGCAACAAATTACTTTCCGTAAGGGTCTTCATGTGTGCGGGATTACCCTTGTCCGCCAGCAAAGGCCCATGAATATGCGGATGCAGAGTTTTGACCCGGCCATCAAGGATTTCCGGAAACCCCGTGAGCTCGCTTACCGCCCGAACAGGCAGGCCCGCCTCCAGCAACACCTTCCTCGTCCCGCCCGTGGAAACAAGCTGCACTCCTCCTTGGTGCAAAAAAGTCGCGAAATCTTCCAAGCCGGATTTATTTGTAACGCTGAGCAGCGCCTGTCTGATGGGTAATAATTGCATGTGGTCTCTCTTTTTTATGAGAAAATTAAGCTTGCAGGCTGGGCAGTATCATCAAATTGCCGATGCGAAGCGGATAGTATGGCCATGTCCAAGGCTAGTCCGGCGGCGGACAAATGATGCATCCGTGGCTCACGACGGCCAAAGAAAATCTTCGTGTCCTTGCCGAACAGATCCGCATCTAGCGGGTGATGTGCGAATTCACACGGGGCTGGTGGCAGTGGCCAGGATGAAAAGCATGATCTTAGTTTTGTTGACGAACTCGGTTACGCTCGCAATCTTGGTTTCACTCTTCTGACGGAGGGATTCCGTTTTGCTTTGCCGCCGAGCAGTTTGGGGCCGCTTGCCATCGGCAGCTCCTGTTTCTCTTCCAAGACCGAGTCTTCAAGGCGAGGTTCCGATTCCCGTCCAACAATAATTTCTTTCTGCTGTTGCAACGTCTGCATCAAGTCGAGTTCGGACAGGGAGTTGGGGTTATGGTTCGGACGTTGTTCCAGAACGTGTAGAACAACATCGCTGAGTTCGCCGACCTGATGAAAATCGCAAAGGGAAAGATTGGATAATCCTTCGAACTCCATGACCGGGGCTGTTCGGGAAGCCACGATGGGAACTCCCAAGGCGGCCGCCTCCAGAAAGGACCAAGAAAGGACAAAGGGAGATGTCAGGTAGACGTGGCAGGTGCTGATTTGAAGAGCGGCGAGGTAGGCCTTGTGGTTCTGAAACCCCAGAAAATGGATGGTCTCCAGATTCAGTTGGCCTTTAAGTTCCTCCAGGAGGCTCTGCCGCCATGTAAGTCCTTGCGGGTTCGGTCGTCCATAACCACTGGTAGAATCGCCAGCATCGCGCCCCATGATCAGCACTTGAACGTTTGGATTGGCTTTTTGGATGGCCGGTAGGGCGCGCATGAACTTGTGAAAGCCGCGCACCGGCTCCAGATATCTGGCTGCAAAGGTGAGTATGGTTTTGCTTGCATCCAACTCGATCCCCTTGCCAAGTTTGAGTTTTTGCTGGGGGTTGGGCTTAAGTACAGCCATGTTCAGGCCGTCGTGGACGACCTGAATCTTCTCCGCGGCCCACCTTGGGAATCGGCTTTTCTGCCACTTCGTTGGGGAAATCACGGCATCGGCATCGTTTAAAGCGTGCAGCCAGACGGTGTTTTTAAGCTTGAGTCGTTGCCGGTCTTCAAAGCCCAGCGCTTCGAATTCCGGATCAAAATCCACTTCCTGTCCAGCCAGGTTGTAGTACCACTCACCATAGACAACCAGACGGGCCGAGGGCCAGATGGTCTTGACGAAAAGGCATTCACCCCACCCAGGGTGCGCGTAAATTACATCCGGCGTGAACCCCTTGCTCCGGAGATCTTCGCAGATCCTGGCCACTCCCTCCGCGCGCAGCATCTTCGCATCCTGTTCCTGCATCAGGTAGGGCAAGCCCTGCATGGGCTTGCGGCTCAGCTTGTAGGGAAGAATCTTGACACCGGGTATTTGCGGGGCAGGATGCAGGGTCAGGGCCACTACCTGATGGCCGTCCTTGGCCAGCACCGGGGCCAGGTATCCGAACTGTCCCGGAAAGCTCTGGTGAATGAACAGAATGTTTTTCTTGGCGGGCATTAGCGAACGCTCCTTTTTCCAGGCGGCAGGGCCAACCCGTTAAAAACGCCGATGTAAGTGCTCAGGCTGAGGTTGGGGTTGTAAAACGGATCGTTGAGCAGCCTTGCTCCCCATTGTTCCCTGAGCCGATACATTTCGCGCTTGGCCTGGGCTTGTTTGGCAGGGGTGTCATCCTTGCCGCGGCTGGCTGATTCGTGGTGAAAAAAACAGGCATCCGGGGTCCAAAGGACCCTTTTGCCTTCCTGAGACAATTTCAAGCAGTAGTCCACGTCGTTGAACGTGACAGGAAAGTTGATCTGATCCATGCCCCCGATGCGCAGGTAGTCTTCACGACGAGTCAGCATGCAAGCCGCGGTCACCGCGCTCCATTGACCGACAAGCTGGTTTCGGTACAAATAGCCCGGCTCGTCGCTAAGCCAGTCGTTTCCCACATGGGCCGCCAGCTGGTGGATTCCGGTGACGACGCCGCCGTGCTGCACCAGATTGTTGGGCCAGATCAGCTTGGCCCCAACGACCCCGACGGAATCGGCAAGCAGCAGGCCGAGCATTTCTTCCAGCCACTCCGGGGTCAACAGTTCCAGATCATTGTTCAAAAAGCAGCAGATTTCCCCTACGGCCCGATTCACGGCCAGGTTGTTCATGGCGGCGTAGTTGAAGGGGTGGGGATAGGGAAGGATCGTAACGCCCATGGCCCGAAGTTCCGTGAAATACTCGGCGGTTTCCGTTTCCCGGGAGTCATTGTCCACGATGATAATTTCATATGGCTTGTACGTGGTCAGTTCCAGGATGCTGGAGACGCACGGCTGCAGCAGGTCCACTCGATCCCGGGTGGGGATGATCAGGCTGACCAGCGGGGAAGAGCGGAACTGCCTGCGAACCTTGATTACCCTGGGACAAGCCGGATCCGTTTCGGCTATAAGGTCGGGTTCAAAGCGATTGAAGCATTCCTGGAGCTCGTCGCGTCGGACCCGAACCCTGTCCGCTTCCTGCTTCTCTGGAATCGTCGGACCGTGATAGAGCGGAATCGGGAGGTGCTTGATATCCTCGTCCTCGGCCGCGGTCAGGAGCAGATGCAGCCGGAAGCGCTGATATGCCTGCTCGAATTGCATCCCGGCTTCTTGAGCATCTGCCACCACAATGGACGACGCCAAAGCTCGGAATTCCGGGGAAATCCGGGAGAGCAGCCGCGTATCGAGAAGCAACGGTCCGTCGAGGTAGTCATGGCCATAATATAAAAATTTATCCCAGGCCGGCTTGCATCTGGGCAACGGCCGACCACCCGGCCCGAGCAGGACGCCGTCGCAGTAGAGCACGCCTGCTTTGCCGGATTCAGCTCCGAAAACCAGATTGGCGAGGGCGAACTTCTCCAGGACCGTCCCCGCTTCCACCAAGAGCAGATAGTCGAACTCCAGGAGTTGCCCAAAGATGGTTTCCGGCGTACCGGAAGAGATCTGAAGCAGTTTTTTATCCTTGCGATCCCCATGCCCGGGGCTCCAGATCCGCAGTTGATCATATTTTTGGCTTAGCAGTCCGCGCAGGGACTGTTCCTGGCCTTCTCCGGGCAAGAGTACCGCGCAGACAGTTTTCTTCACGTTCAATCTTGGCATCTCCGGCGGATATACCTTGAGCCAGAGGTCGTACATGTCCAAACCAGCGGACTTCGGAAACCAGTTTTCGTAACGGGTGAGCATTGCCCCCAGTAGTTTGAGCTGCTCAGGTTTGGGACGGGAAAGGTTTTCCAGCCAGGTCGACGCGCCCTGGGCCAGGGAGTGGATCTTGACCGGGCTGCCTGGGAGATGCCTCCCCTGGTTGTCCAGAACATCCACAAGGTGCGGCTTTCCGTCCATCAGCCCCAAGGGCAACGTCAGGGCAAACCCGTGCCCGTCGCCTTCCAGGGGGGAAGCCCGCCGCTGGTCCGCTCGGGCGCGCCCCACTTCCTCGCCATTCAAGACACAACGGACGTCCAGGGTCGCCTTGTCGTCTTCCGGATCACGCAGCCAGCCGGTCACCCGCAGCCCGCCGTCGGAAAAGGCTTGGCCCATGACTTTTTTCTGGTCTTCGAGCCGGTCCAACTGAAGCGGTTGTCCAATGGGTTCCCCGGTATTGGCAACGTGCAGGCTGAGGGTCGAGTCAGAACTTAGCACGCTGTCCGGCAACCGCAGCCAGAAGCCGTAGCATCCGTCGCCGAGGCCTCGCGCCTTGGCCTGATCATGAAACTGATCGGCGCGGCATACGGTCAGCGGCGTGTTGTCCACCCGCACCTCGATCCATAATTGCTGATCCAGGGCGCATTTACGACAGACCCAGCCCGTAAGATAGGGCCCTGCAAGACTGTCTATTTCCCCCAACAGTTCATCTTCCTCTTGTGCTGTGGGAAGTACCTCGGAAGCATTGAGAAGATGCGGCTCCTCCGGCAGCACGTCGCTCCAGTGCATCATATGGATCGTCTCGTTGTTGTTTTCAAAAATACTCTCGGAAATTTCCTCGGAGATTTCCTCGGAAACTCCGAGATGATGCGATAGCGAGTCGGGAACCATGAGAGAATCTGAGTGTGCTGAAATAGTGGACTCTTCAGCACTAGCATTAGGGAGCGACGGCTTGCGTCGGGGATGAAAAAAACGAAGCAGTGAGCGCATGCGTTGAATTGTCGTACTTGACGGTTACACCCTGCAAAGGATTTTTTTAAGGCGTGTCATAGGTATAAAAGGTCATGCCCCGCTCTTCAGCCCAAGCTCGCCACTGCGGGTATGAAGCCGGGTCGTCGTCCAGGGACAGCATGTTCCTCATTCCGGCGTTGTGCCAGATTGCGTCGGGGTCATCAAGCGCCAGCGGCGCAGGATGGACACCAGCTGGGAGATGGGCCGGGACCCAGGCCATTAACCCTGCCGCCCATAGGGAAATCTCTTTGGGCTGCAATATCCTGGCCACCACGCCGAGCTTTGACCAGCCTGTCGGGGAATGCAGACCGCAGACCAGCAGCGAAGGGGTTTCCGTTGCATCCAGGGCACCGATATTCAGCCGCGGCGGATCATCCAGCATGGCCTTCGAATCGATCCGAACGCGACAGGCCTGTTGCAGCCAGCGGCCCAGCCCCGCATGGGAGCAGGAAATCTCGCAGAATACGGACAGGACACGTGCATCCGGCGGTTCCCGTCTTTTCCAGGTCTTTAGCAGCCCACCCGGCAAACGGGTCAGCGCAAGGTGTGTCTCACCATGCACACCATGCAGCATTTCGGCCACGGCCAAGGTTCCGCGTCCGGGCCCAAGGGCATAGATTCGGTCAGGATCCAGTCGACAGAGCATGTCCCGTAACAGCCCCGACTCTTCCGGAAGGCTTAAATGGATATCAGCATGGGGCAGATTGGTGTTCTTGATTTTCAGCGTCAGCCGAATCAGCTTCCCTCTGGGTTCGGCAACGAGAAGCGTCCAGGGGCGGCCGCTGGCTGAAAAATCCCGTTCCTGGGACCAGAGCCGCGGCTGGCCGAGATGGGCCTTGTCCACAATCCAGAGCGGACCATCCAGCTTTTGCAGCACATGCCGGCTGATCCGCTCCCGATAGGGGCGCAGGGGATCACGACGCAAGAAATTCAGGTAGTCTGAACGATAATCCGGGTACCTTCCGTAAAGCACTTTGTTGTTCTGCAAGGCCAGTCGGCGCTTGTCAGCACCGAAGGATCGCCCTCCAAGGTGCCCCACGAACACATCCGGCGCACAACAGTTTCGAAACCCCTTGACCGCTCCCCGAAGGCACAATTCGACTTCCTCGCCGTACCCGCGGTGGAGTTGCGTGCTGTCCATTCCGCCGACCTCACGCAACAGTTTGCCGCGGATATACATGCAGAAACCGACCCCCACGGGCAAATCCGGAGTTTGGGACTGGGTTGCTGTGTTGACGGATGCGCAAGCCTGGTCCAGCAACCGAACCTGATCCAGGGTATCGATGCTGCCCGGCGATTGGGGGTGGGGATAGGAGACAAGCTCACCATAGTTAGTCATCGGCGTCACCGTGCCAACATCGTCCACCGAATATGCACGATTGCGCAGCCTGTCCAGCCAGTCAGAGCAGACCATGGCATCGGCATTGAGCAAGACCACGTCGCGGCCCTGGGCATGCCGCAAGGCCTGGTTGACCGAGTTGACAAACCCCATGTTCCAGGAATTCACGATCAGCTTGATCTTTCCTGCCTGGGCCCATCCGGTTAAATAATCCAGCAATGCAGGATCCGGCCCCGCATCCCAGACCACCAGGATTTCAAAACAAGTCGCGCATACAGCCTTGGAATCCTCCAGCGCCTCCAGGCATTCCCTGGTCGCGGCCAGGTCGTCGTAGACTGGAACAATGACCGTGACCTCCGGCTGTGAGGCTGATTGGCGCCGCGCCTTCTTGCTTGCTCCCTTCTTGCCGTTCTGGTCCAGAACCTGGGCGTAGTGTTTGGACACCTCGGTAACGGGTTCCCCATATAAGGGGCTGCCGGGAAGATGGTTCCCGGTGGGGTCAAGGAGGTGAATGGTCAGTGGGGCGGAAAGGCGCAGCGGAATATGAACGCGCCAGATGCTTTTGTCTTTCTGATGAGCCACCGGGGTCAGGCGTAGTTCCACCGAATCAGTGCCCCAGGTTCGCAGTAGCGGATACTGTCCGTTGGGCAGCAGCACCCACCCCGTCACCTTGCCTCCGGCAACCCCCAGTCCGCCCACCAACTCCAGTCCCATCTCCCGGGCCAGGGTCAGAACCCCAGGAGATGGTGGCCGAGTATAGGTTTTTTCAACGCCCTTCAGCCACGAAACCGCCTGCTCATCCTTTCCCGCCGCCAAGGCCGTCCTGACAGCCTTGGGCAACCACGTGTCATCCAGTGGATCGCGCTCAATGGCCGCATCAAAATAGGCCACTGCCTCAGAAAAGGAACCCTGCTCGGCCAAAACATGTCCACATAGGGCATGCCCTTGGGCAAGGTCAGGAAAAGATCGCGTCACCATCAAGGCCGCAGCCAGGGCGCTTTCATGGTTGCCGGCCTGGATCAGGGATAAAACGCGAGTGATCTGTGCGTTGATGTCGTTAAGGGGAGTGGGAAGCATGATTATCTGTTATCAGTAATCAAACAAAAACAGGGGCCGAAAGCCGACCCCTGTTTTGTGTGCTGCTGATAATGGTGAGTTACAGGGAACCTATTCGTCCATATCGTACAGCGGAATGATGTACTTGGTGCCGTCCAGACCCATAGTCTGGTTGGCTTCTTCGGAGTACGCGAAGGCGTAGGTCACGTGGATCTGGGCGTTGTCTTCATCGCCCTTCCAGGTGCCGATGAAGGCTTCAGGATTGGCCATCACATCGAGCCAGTAGGCCATGCCTTCCGGATCCGCATCTCGCCCGGTCATGCCGAGATACAGGTTTGTCAGGAATTCCTCGTCGTCCAGACCAGCGTACTTCTCGTTGAATTCATCGGAATTCATGAAGGCGTGGGTCACGTCCCACATGTCTACGGAGTCATCCTGCAGGGTGTCAAACCAGTATTCCAGGCCTTCCATATCCGGATCCCGGTCAAAAAGAATCTTGTACATCCGGGCCACGATGGCCTGATCTTCATCCTGAGCCACGACGTGGAAGGTGTCCTCGAACATGATCACTTCAACGCCGGTCAAGGTGAAGCTGGAACCGGTAACAATGACGTTGCCGTCGGCGTCAACTTCGAACTCTACGTTCTGACCGGACTTCGTGATGAACACTCCGTCGAATCCGTCCCCGGTGTTGACGGTGGCTTCCACGCCCGGAGCAACAGTAACGACGTCACGACCAGAGCCGGTTTCCACGGTAGCTTGACCATTTCCAGTCAGAATCAATGTTTGGTCGTCGTTGGACTGGGCAATGATGGCTCGGGGCTGTTCGCCTGCTTCAAAGGTCACGCCCTGTGCGCTGCCTTGGAAAATAACCACGGGGGAACCGGGGTCTTGGGTCAACCCAACTCCTTCGGGCACAATCACGATATCGGCGCCTGTCGGCATGGGACCGTCAACTTCAACCGTAGCAATGTTTACCGATTCCTTGTCTGCGAACTTGGCCGCGATCTGCTGCTTGGTCCCCTCACTCATATTTGAATCTTGGATATTTTGGACAACCTCTTCTCTTGGTGCATCATACTGCGCCATAAAAATCCTCCTTAGGAAAATCAAGTAGGGTTAGTGAAATCGCCTGATCAGACATAATGGCATTATTGGTGCGGACACTAGGACCCATTTAGCCATCAAAAAATAATTGATGTCACGTATCGCTTAAGTATAGGCTTGTCAACAGAAAAACAATTTGACATCTGCTGCACTTGAAGCAATTGATGTCAAGAAAATGACAGCGTTGTTAATCCCAGGAGAGTTGAAACCATTGTTCCAGGCTCGCGTACGCTGATACACGAGCGAAAGGCTTGTAATTGTCGCCCATGATGACCTTTGAGAGCTTCCTGCGGACATCGAAAAAGTATAAGGTCCGCGTCCTTCCATAGCGTGGCGGACGGTGCTTTTTCAATATTTCCTTGCCTGGATCCAGATGGCTAAGATGGGTATCATGCAGAATTGAGACGATTGATGATAGGGTGTGTTCCCGCGCTCAGCTTGAAAAATATCAATATTTTTTGAGTTCCATTAAAACAGCGTGGATCTTTTTCCTGGCGCCATAATAGTATTCGATGGTCTTGAACAAAATGTGAAAGGTCTGTAGGGAACAAGGCGCTTAGGCGGCTTTGCGCTAGATCCCTACCGTGCGAGCTCTCCGTTTGTAGTTTTCAACATGACGACATGATCAAAAGCCGCGATTTCCCTGGTTCATCCGACGATATTGACGGTGTATGCTTTGTTTGTCGCCATATCGAATAGCTCGTCAGACGCATGTCGAGAAAGTGCTCGCACCTGGCCAGTGCGGTTTTATAACCATAGAGATGATGTGCTGAATCATTACGTCCGTCTGCCTGATTCTCCATTAGTATTTTCGAAAGCAAAACTTCCCAAACAAGGTCTGATTGCATGTACAAAAATCTCACCGCCCTCGATCCCTCCCAACACGACACGCTCCGCTTTGATCCCAACGCCGGATACGCTTTTGCCGAAGACATCCCCGTCTGTCTCCTGGCCCCGTTCGAGGCCGCGGAGGCGGCCAAGGAGTATCCGGTGGTCTTCAGCAGCAAGCTGCCTTGCCTGCCTCAGGTGCTGCTCTCCGCTGGCCAAGGCCGACACCCGTACATCTCACCTTCCGGAAAATGGCTCGGCCGCTACATTCCGGCGATGCTCCGCACCTATCCGTTCATCCTCGGGGCCCTCGACGAGGCTGACAATTCCGAGGATTTCGTCCTCATGGCTGATCTTGACGCGCCCCATTTTCGCACCAGTCAAGGCGTCCCCCTCTTCGATGCCCACGGTGCGCCCGGTGAACAGCTTCAGGCCAAAATTCAGCTGCTGCGGAAATTTCTGAAGGGTCTGCAGCTGATCAAGGCCTTCCTGGCGCCGCTGCGGGAGGGCAGTTTCTTCTCCGACGATCCCGTTCTGGTTCGGGACAAGCATGACCAGGGGCTGGAACTGAAGGGCTTTGCCACGGTCAGGCCTCAGGCCTTGGCAAGCCTGGACCCACGGATTCTATCGGCCATGGCCCAGAACGGCCTGCTGGGCCTGTTCTATGCCCACCAGCACTCCATGACCAATTTCGGTCCCATCCTCTTGGCTTCCGGGGGGATCATCTCCGCCGCGCCGGCATCGGACCTGGATCTGCCCCGCCTGGCATGACCACCTCCCTTTCACCGCCGCTCAGTGTTCCAGCGCCGAACTCCGCCCAGTCGCGCGCTACGAAGCCCACCACCTCGCCAGCTCCCTCGGGCGCCATGTCGTCCTCCATGGACCAAGTCCGCGAGGTTTCCCGGCGAGTCGTTCGATACACCATTCTCTTCAGCCTGCTGACCAGCATCCTGGGACTGGCCGGGCTGGCCTGCATGTTGGCCTATCTTCGGTTCGTGATTCCCAGTCAGGACGTGGGCAACATTCCGGCCGTGGCCAGCGCCGGCCTGGGCGCCCTGGCCGCCCTGGCCGTGTTCGAGATCCTCCGCTCCCGGATCATGATCCGTCACGGGCTGTTTATTCACCGCACCCTGGCCGACGACGTGCTGTCCGGGATGCTCGAAGACGCGGCCCGGCAGGGTAAACGCGGATTTTCCAGCGCCATGGCCGACCTGGGCAAGCTGCGCGGCTTTGTCAGCTCCCCTCAGGTCTTCACTTTTTTTGATTGCCTCGTGGCCCCTTTCTTTCTCCTGGCGGTATTCTTCATCAGCCCGATCATGGGCTTCGTTGTCCTTTTCGCCATGGCGGCCATCGGAGCCATCACCCTGGGCATCCGTCGACGGATTTCCGGAACATCCAATAGGATCAGTGGGGCCAATCAGAAAAACGACGCCTATCTCAAGGAAGCCCTGCGATGCCGGCAGGCTGTCACGGCCATGGGCATGGACGCGGCCGTGGAGGAGCGCTGGCGTACGGCACGGGAGGGTTCCATCCGCGCCCAGACTCATGCCGACGACGGCATAGCCGGCTGGACGGCCCTGGCGAAATTCATCTCTGTATCCACCCCGGTGCTGGTGGTGGCCATTGCGGCCTGGCTGATCATCAACGACAAAATGGACGTCTTTGCGCTTATCGTGGTCAAGGTGCTGTCCCTGCGGGCCATCATGCCGGTGCATGGCGTGGCCAACAACTGGGGAAGTCTCCAGAAGGCTCTCGAAGCTTACGCATCTTTGAAAGAACTGCTGACCCAGGCCTCCGACCACTCTCCGGTCATGGCCTTGCCACCTCCCAGTGGTGAGCTGCGGGCCGACCAGATCACCTATACGATCCAGGGGCAAACCCTTGTACGTACCGTCAGCCTGGACTTGGCCCCAGGTGAATTCCTGGGTGTTATCGGGCCCATGGCCGCCGGAAAAACCACCCTGGCCCGCCTGCTCACAGGAGTCCTTCGTCCGGTCATGGGCAAAATTTCCCTGGACCAGGCCGACATGTACCACTGGGATCAGACCAGGCTGGGCCGACATATTGGCTACCTGCCCCAGGAAGTGGACCTGTTCCCCGGCACCTTGGCCGAGAACATTGCCCGCCTGGACCCGCCGGATTCCGAGGAATTGGGCCGGGTCTTGGCCCTGGCCCGCCTGGATGACCTGATCAAAAGGCTGCCCCAGGGTTTGGACACCGTAATCCGCAAAAACAGCGCCGACCTGCCCGGCAGCCTGCGTCAAAAGATTGGCCTGGGCCGGGCCCTCTACGGCCGACCTTGCCTGGTGGTTCTGGACGAGCCCGACGCCAACCTGGACCAGACCGGGACTCAGGATCTCCTGGCCACCCTGGACGATCTCAAATCCGCCAGCACCACCATCGTCATGATCACCCACAAACCAGAACTCCTGGCCCAGGCTGACAAAGTGCTGGTCATGAACGACGGCCGCGCCGTCCACTACGGACCGAAAAAACAGGTCCTGGCCAAACTCCAAGCCGCAACCGGGCAGGGCCCGGTCAGGGTGAAGTTGTAATGCGTGATGCGTGAAGCGTGAACCGTGATGCGACAAAACCCATTACCCATTACCCATAACCCATAACGAACCCCCCATGCTCCGCTTCATCCCCAAATCCCTCCTGCCCATGTACGGGGTGGTCTTCCTGTTCAGCATGGTCATCAGCGTGCTCAGCCTGTTCAGCATGTGGCACTTTCTGTTGGTCATCGACCGGGTCATTCCTGGCCGCAACGAGGCGACGCTCATGGTCATCACCGTGCTGGTCCTGGCGGCTCTGGGCATGATGAGCGTGATGGAGGCCGTGCGTACCCGGCTGCTGACCCGGATCAGCAACCGCCTGGAGGGTCTGATGGCCGGGCCGACGGTGCGGGCCATGCTGGCTCGGGGCCAGGATACGGACTATGATCAGGGTGCGGCGGACCTGCAGAAGATAAAAACCTTTCTCGGCGGGACGGGCATCATCGCCTTTTTCGATCTGCCCTGGCTGCCCTTGTTCCTGGGCGTGATCTATCTTCTGCATCCCTTGCTGGGCCTTGTGGCCACCATCGGAGCCGGGGTGCTGCTGCTGCTTCTTGTGGTCAATCAATTGCTCACCGGGCGGGCCGTAGCCGAGCATGCCCGGTCCACGTCCCGCGCCGACGCGTTGCTGGAAACGGCCGGTCGGCATGTCCACGCCGTGTACGCCATGGGTATGCTGCCCGCGGTGGTGGCCCGTTGGAAACAGGCCGGCGCCCAGGATCTGGCCCTGGAAACCCGGGCCCATCAGCGGGTCGGAGTCGCGGCGGCCATGAACAAATCCGTGGGCATGTCCCTGCGGGTGGTGATCTTGAGTTTTGGGGCTATGCTGGTCATAGCCAACGAAATCACCTTCGGAATGATGATTGTGGCCAGTATGCTCATGGGCCGTGCGCTATCTCCGCTGACGGAGATGCTTGGAGGCTGGAAGCGCTTTCAGGACGCCCGCCTGGCCTCGAGGAGGCTGTGCGCGGCCCTGAATCACGCCGATTCGCCCGTCCCATCGGAGACCTGCGGTCTCGACCTGACACGCCCGGAAAACATGTTGGTGGGGCAAACACCTTCGACCTCCAAAAAGAACGGCCTGGTTGTCCGCAACCTGTGCGTGGACTTTGCCGACGCAGTGGTTCATGACCGCCTTTCATTTTTCGCGCCGCCGGGAACCATCGTCTCCGTGGTCGGTCCCGGTGGTTCCGGCAAAACCACTCTGTTGCGTGTCATTGGCGGTGTGCTGGCCCCCCGGTCCGGCACCGTGACCCTGGACGGCATTGACCTGCTGACTCTGAACGATGGAACTCTACGATCCGCGGCCCTTGGTTATCTGCCCCAGGACGTGGAATTGCAGGCCGTGACCGTGGCCGAGAACATCGGGCGGCTGCGCACCGACGATTCCGAGGCTGTGATCAAGGCGGCCCGGGTGGCCGGAGCCCATGAGATGATCATGCGCCTGCCCAAGGGCTACGACACCCCTATCCAGCCCAAGGCCGCGAATCTTTCCGCCGGGCAGCGCCAACGGATCGCTTTGGCTCGGGCACTTTACGGAAACCCGCGGCTGCTTCTTTTGGACGAGCCCGACGCCAACCTGGACCAGGACGGCCGCGACCATCTGGCCCAAGCTTTGGCCAAACTGAAGGAACAAGGTTCCATCATCCTCATCGTCTCCCACCAATCCTGGATCACCTCCCTCCGCGATCAGGAATTGGCGCTGACGTGAGTGACGGGTAACCCATAACCCATACATAACATACCCATTACGCATAAACCCATTACCCATTACCCATTACCCATTACGCATTACGCATTACGCATTACGCATTACACATTACGCATTACGCATTACGCATTACACATTACGCATTACGCATTACGCATTACCCATTACGCATTACGCATTACGCATTACGCATTACACATTACACATTACGCATTACGCATTACACATTACACATTACGCATTACGCAATACACATAACCCAAAACCCACAAATAATGTCCACCCCCACTCCAAATACGAAATTAAAAGACGACCCACGTCCCCTCATCACCATCGGCCTGCTGTTTGTCGTGATCACCTTTGGCGGGCTGGGGGCTTGGGCCGCGTTGACCAAGGTCAGCGCGGCGGTCATTGCCCAGGGCGTGGTGGTGGTGGATACCCATCGCCGAACGGTGCAGCACCTGGAGGGCGGCATTGTCAGCGAGATTCTGGTCCGTGAGGGCCAGCACGTGACCAGAGGCCAGGTGCTGCTGCGCTTGCAGGCCGAGGAGGTCTTTTCATCTTACGATCTGCTTGCGGGTCAGCGGGAACACCTGCAAGTCATCAAGGCCAGACTGGAGGCGGAACGCGATCGGCTCACCGTTATTCTGTGGCCGGCGGTCCTGCGCGTTGATGGGATCGATCCCAAGACCCGCGAGGTGATGAACGTTCAGGAAAAGGTCTTCCGAGCCAGACTCACCGCCCTGGACGACCAGCTCACCCTTCACCAGAGCCAGATCGACCAGCTCCAGGTGCAAATCCAGAGCCTCCAGGAGCAATCCGTGGCCAACGACAGGATTATCGCCTCCCTGAGTCAGGAACTGGCCCTGATCGAAGAGCTGGTGGAGGGTAAATATCTGGACTTGTCCCGGCTGCTGGAGAAGCAGCGTACTCTCGACACCCACCTTTCGCGAAAAAGCCAATATGTTGGGGATATTGCCCAGGCCCGGGAGCGGATCGAGGAGCTGCGCCTGCGCTCCCGGGAGGCCGTCCACCGTTACGTGCAGGAGGCGGTCAACGAACTCAGTCAGGTGGAGCGGGAATTGTTCGAGCTGGAGGAGCGCCAAAGGCCGTCCGCGGATCAGGCCCGCAGACTGGAGATCATGGCCCCGGAAGACGGCATCGTCGTGGATCTGCGCGTAAACACCGCCGGCGGGGTCATCGGCCCGAGGGAACCGTTGATGGATATCGTTCCCGGCGATTTCCCCCTGATTGTCGAGGCCGGCGTGGCCGTGGACCGGATCAGCCAGGTCCACACCGGCATACCCGCCGAGCTGGTTCTCAGCGCCTTCAAGCAGCGCCTGACTCCCAGGGCCCAAGGCCTGGTCAGCTACGTCTCCCCAGACCGTCTCACCGGCCCCCCCCCCCGAGACTACCCGCATTACCTGATCCATATCGAGATCGACCAGGAATCCGTGCGTCAGGCCATTGGGGACCAGCGCTTACTCACCCCGGGCATGCCAGTGGAAGTGTTTATCAAAACCCGGGCCAGAAGCATCCTGGAATACATGATCGAACCCTTCACCGACGTGCTGCGCCGGGCTATGACTGAGGAATAGGCTTCATCATGCCTAAGGAAACACAATCAGACTCTTTTCCGGCCGACTGGAACGAAAACGAATATCTGGCCAGGAACCAGGACGTCGCCCAGGCAATAGCAGTTGGGAGATGTCGTTCCGGCTATCATCATTATTTAAATTTTGGCCGCTTCGAAGACAGACCTGCTGCATGGATGCCCGAGCCGGATGCCCGCCCGACACGGGACTGCACGGACCCCTGGCGGTATCTTGAAGTTGATGTGAGCGGCAACCTTCGGCCCTGCTGCATCCATCCACCTGTTGCGTCGCTAAACACAGAAGGCGATCTGGGTAATTCAAGCTATTCACGCAATCAGCCACCCATCAGGCAGCTACGGACCAGCCTTTTAACAGGCGAACTGCCTTCGCACTGCCGGACCTGCCATATCCGTCCCATGACCTCGACCTCGCAGCTTCGCCATCGAGTGGTCAATTTGCTACCTCAAAACGCTGAGTTAGCAGATCCGGGCCCTCTGCTGGATCTGCGACTGGATTTGACCACGAAATGCAATTTACGTTGCGTCTATTGCGCAGCAAGCCAGCCGGGGTATCAAGGGGAACACATGTCGCGACACGTTTTTGACCGGGCCCTCTCCCTGATTCGGGATGCCTCAAGTCCCGCAGCGGGCCTCGAGACGCAGAGGGCGCAGAGAGAGAAGAAATATTTTGGCCGTAGGCCGGTTCCCCCTCCGCGTTCTCCGTGCCTCTAGCGAGTCCACGAGCGAGCGAGAGAAAAAAATGAATGTCTCTCGCCCGGCCCGCAGCGGGCCTCGAGACGCAGAGGGCGCAGAGAGAGAAGAAATATTTTGGCCGTAGGCCGGTTCCCCCTCCGCGCTCTCCGTACCTCTAGCGAGTCCGCGAGCGGGCGAGAGAAAAAGTAATGGCAAATATGCAGCTCACTTCGCAGATAATAAATGCAGCCATAGCCGTCCACCAAGAACTCGGACCAGGGCTGCTGGAAAATGTCTATCTCAAATGTTTATCCATGGAACTCAAAGACAGAGGCCTTACCACATTGTCGGAAGTGGATCTGCCTGTCGTCTACAAAGGCCAATACATACAGGGTTTTGGGTATCGCTTGGATTTGTTGGTAGAGGATGAGGTCATCGTAGAACTGAAATCTGTACAACATGTTGAACCTATACATAAAAAACAGTTGCTGAGTTATCTACGTTTATCCCGAAAAGAGGTCGGCCTATTGATCAATTTCAACGAAGTCCTCCTCAAAAACGGCATAACCAGAATTATTAACAGTACAAAAGACGACGGAACCACTCACTCGGCCCGCAGCGGGCCTCGAGACGCAGAGGGCACAGAGAGAGAAGAAATAATATGGCCGTAGGCCGGGAACTTTTTGTAAAGCAGATCTTTCTCCTGCTTTGCAAGTTATTCTCCCCCTCCGCGCCCTCCGTGCCTCTAGCGAGTCCGCGAGCGAGCGAGAGCCGAAGAAAAAGAAAATCTCTCGCCCGGCCCCAGCGGGCCTAGAGACGCAGAGGGCACAGAGAGAGAAAAAATTATGGCTGTAGGCCGGGAACCTTTTTGAAAGCAGATCTTTCTCCTGCTTTCCAAAATCCTCCCTCTCCGCGTCCTCCGTGCCTCTAGCGAGTCCGCGAGCGGGCGAGAGATAATGAAAAAAGAACACCTCTCGATCTACCCGGAGCGGACCTCGAGTCGCAGAGGGTCGAACGGAGAGCGCTTGTCCTGGTGTATCGAAAGCGATACACTCTGAGGCTTGTAAGGAGGACGACATGCCGACAAAAAATCCTAGGGTGAATGTGGTTCTGGATGTCCAGCTTTATGAAGCGGTCAGTGAACTTTCTCAAGGGTATGGTGTTTCCATGTCTATGGTCATGCGCGATCTTGTCAGGGAAGCCGTTGAAATTCGGGAAGATGTCGCATTGGCTCAAATAGCCGAACAAAGAGATCTTTCCTTTGAACAGGACAATGCATTATCCCACGAAGAGGTTTGGGATTAAATGCCGTATCGGTTGCTCTACCACCGTGACGTCAAAACAAAGGATCTGCCGAGGATTGATGCGCGTGTTCAGCAACGGATCAGGATTGCCATTGAGTCACGAGTACAGATAGCGCCGGATGTGTACGGGCTTCCGCTACGCAAAACGTTGAAAGGCTACTGGAAAATTCGGATTGGTGATTACCGTGTGGTTTACAAAGTGGATGGCTATTCGATCCTGATTTACTGCATCTGTCACCGCAGAGATGTTTATCAGGTGGCAACCGCAAGAGAAAAAGCAAAAGAATAGCTCTCGCCCGGCCCGCAGCGGGCCTCGAGCACGCAGATTTCGCAGAGAAGAGAAAGAGAATATTTTTGGCCGCAGGCCGTGGAACCCTTTTATAAGCAGATCTTTCTTCTGCTTATAAAAATCTTCCCCTCCGCGCCTCTAGCGAGTCCGCGAGCGAGCGAGAGCCAAAGAAAAAGAAAATCTCTCGCCCGGCCCCAAAGCGGGCCTCGAGACGCAGAGGGCACAGAGAGAAAAAAAATATGACTGTAGGCCGGGAACCTTTTTGAAAGCAGATCTTTCTCCTGCTTTCCAGAATTCTCCTCTCCTCGCCCTCCGCGCCTCTAGTGAGTCCGCGAGCGAGCGAGAGAATAAAATCAGCCAGCAAAGTAAATACATGAAACGCTCCCTTCTGAAACAACCCAGCTTCAGCCATACCCCCTATGTTCTCAGCGCATGCATCTGTGGTCTGCTGGTTCTGCTGGCTTGGCAGGTTTGGGCCGCGGAAGACTCGGCAATCCCGGACCAAATCATCCTGGACAACGGGATCATCGAACTGCGTCTGGGTATCGCCAACCACGGCGGAGCCATCACCTTCCTCGGACCCTCCGGCGAGGGCCGCAACCTGATCAATAACCACGACCACGGCCGGCAGATTCAGCAATCCTACTACGCCGGAACGGACCGGGACCGCAGCGACCAAGGCCAGCATCCGGCCTGGTCCCCCTGGCCCTGGAACCCGACCCAGGCTGGCGATGCCTTTGGCAATCCCTCCAAAGTACTTGAAGTCAGTGCCGACGAGCAGCAGGCCTATGTCAAGACCGTGCCAAACATGTGGGACATGCCCGATGAGCTTTGCCAGTGCACCATGGAAACGTGGGTCGAGCTGAGCGACAATGTTGTTATGGTCAAAAACCGGCTGCGCATCGACGAAGACGCCAGAGAGTGGGGGGACGCCCCGCGCCACCAGGAAATGCCCGCGATTTACACCGTTGCCGAACTGTCCAGGATCAAGACCTATATCGGCGACGAGCCGTGGACCAATGCCCCCCTGACCCGGATCACCAGAAAGCCCATGCCCGGCAGGGAGGACTTCCTCTGGAACTACTGGCCATCCGAGGAATACCCTGGTGAGACCACGGAAAACTGGGCTGCGGCCGTGGATGAAAGCGGCTTCGGCCTAGGCGTATTCATGCCGGAAACCGAACTGTTCGTCGGCGGCCAGGTCGGCCAACCGACCGACGACGAGTTCGCCTTCTCTACGACCTACATTGCCCCATTGAGAACCATGATTTTACACCCAGGGGACGAAATGAATTTTGTCTACGAATTGATTCTTGGTTACATAGACACGATCCGTGCTCACGCAGCGCCATCAATCCCCCAACAATCCAAACCACAACTAGATAAATGATAACTGGTAAACAATAACAGTCATTCACCCCCCCCCAGATTGCCATGACTCCTATGATGAAACTACCCTCGCGGAAAATGAATCAGTTCCTCTCGAACAGGAACCAGCCACAGCGACTTCCATTGGAATGCCGACTGCTTCGTCAAAGATTGCTCGTAAAGACCCAATCCATTCCACCCTCTGAGCAACCCGTCCAAGAATTTCAAGATAACGAATCCGGTGCTTCCCATGTTCGACCTGCCCCCCCGAGCTCAGGCAACCATATCAAAGGCAGCCCGTCCCAGGCGGAACACGAGGTGATTCACTCCGAGCCCGCTGCCGTTTCTTCTCCTATCACAGGTTTATTTGAACAGATTCATGATGATATGGCATGCGGGTGGGCGTACAACCCGGAATATCCCGACCGCCGACTAAACGTTGAGATCCTCTGCAACGGATCGGTCATAGCCACGGGGCGGGCCGAAAGGTTCCGGGAGGATCTCCAGCAAGCTGGCATAGGCGATGGCCGATATCAGTTTCACGTACCCATTGGCCCCGAGCTGTTCGATGGAAAGAGCCACAACCTGACTGTCCGGGATGCGGAGAGCGGTCAGGAAGTGCCTGGAGGACCCCTTGTTTTTCTGCGCGTTCCGATACATGGCAGTTTTGATGTCATTGCCGATGATCAGGCCCATGGATGGGCTTTTGACCCGGTTCGACCCCACCAGCGACTGGAGGTGGAGATCATCTGCGTTGATTACCCCGACAACCCCATGGTCGTGGCCCGTGGAAGTGCTGAAATGTTTCGCGAGGATCTTCCGGAAGCCGAAATTGGTGATGGCCGGCATGCTTTTATTCTTTCTATTTCCCGGGAACTCTTCGACGGACAACCCCACAATCTTCAGGCCCGGGATGCCCGTACCAAGCAAGTGCTGTCCGGGTTACATGAATTTCAAGCAGAACCCAGGCAATATGATTTCGACCTGATCCCCCGCGACCAAAGCCTGGAAATGATGCGCACACTCTTCGGTCTCCCGGAGTTTGCCGCCCACGCTTCTGACGCCCGGATGCACCTGGAGGCATTTCAGCTCGCCTGCCTGCTGGCCGAGACAGACCGATTCGAGGAGGCCCGGGATGCTTTTGCCGACCTGATTCGGATCATTGGCGACAACGCCATCTGCCAATGCAAAATTGGCGAGACATGGCTGCTTCAGGGGCGGCCGGACAGGGCTTTGGAAGCCTATCAAAGCGCGGCAAAGCTGGACGTGTCACAGCACTGGGCGTACCGGGGCATGGCTCACGCTCTGCGCGACCTCGGGCGCTACATCGAGGCTGAGGACGCTTTTCAATTGGCCATGGACCAGCAGCCCGAGGACCAGACTTTGCGCAGATGGCTGCGTGACCTGGAGACGTACTCCATTCCGGCGCGGGCTGATGAGCTGCTGGCAAAAGGGGAGACGGACGAGGCGATCAGGATGCTCAAGAGGCAATTGATCATCGATCCGGATTCACGCCTCGTGGCTGATCGTCTGGCGCAACTCCTGACAGAAAGGGATAAGCTTGCCATTGATCAGGGCCTGCCAGGTGCAAGAGAGTTCCGGGAAGCCGAAAATGCCCGCCTTCTACTGGATTTGATCCTGAATGAGGAAGAATCATGGGCGAATCCAAATGGCGAGAATACGGCAGTAGTGGGAGGAATGGAATGAAATCGTTTCTTGATTACCTGGCGGAGCAGGGCCTAGCTCCATGCACAACCGCCTTCGTTGTCGGCGCCGGACAGGGAGGCGACCTATCCATGCTACGGCGTCTGGCATTTGATCGCCTGATCCTGGCCGAGGCCCATCCACGGTTGGCCGAGGACCTGCAACAGCGCATCAACCCGGAGGCCGGCGAAGAGGTCTGGCCGATGGCCATCACGCCGCATCCCGGAAAACAGGTCATCCTGAACGTCCTGAACAACACCAGTCACAGCAGTCTCAAAACAGTGCGGGGCCTTCTGGACCATGCCCCTAACCTGCGCGTCACCAACACCCTCAATGTCCCGTCCCGCTCCCTGGCCCAATCCATCGAACTCCTGCACCTCGATGCCGAAAAACGCAACCTGCTCGTCCTGGATGCCCCGGGACTGGGACTGGAATTGATGCAATCCGTCCCCGTCCATCTGCTGCACCGCTTTTCCTGGATCATCCTGCATGGCGGTGCGGTAGCCCACCTTCACGATGATGAAGGCTCACTGCCGGATGCCGCGGATACACTCCATGAAATGGGCTTCGATCATGTCCAGGATGACCCGGAAGCTATTTTCCCCCATTCCGCGGTGCTGCTGCGGCGCAACGATACCCGAGTGGCCATCCTGGAACGAGACGCTCGAATCACTGCGCTCCAAGCCGAGCTTGCCGCATCCAGGGATGAGTCCGCTTGCGCAGTTGCCGACATTCAGGCCCAGCTTGAGGCCCTTGAGACGGACAAAACCCAACTGAACAAAGAGCTTCAAGCCCAAATCACCAAGCTGACCCAGGACCGCGACCAGCAAGGCAAAGCCATCGCCGAGCAAAAAGCCCAACTGGATAAAATTACCCAGGATCGCGACAACCAGCGCAAGCAGGCCGAAGAGCAGAAAACCCTGGCTGAGAAACACGCGGCCCAGTGCGACGACCTGACCAAGGTCCGCCAGGAACTCGAAACCAGGATCGCCGAGACGAATAAGCAACTGGCCGACCTCCACAAACTCGCCGACGAACGCCAGGCACAAATCACCAAGCTGACCCAGGAACACGACCAGCAAGGCAAAGCCATCGCCGAGCAAAAAGCCCAACTGGATAAAATTACCCAGGACCGCGACATCCAGCGCAAGCAGGCCGAAGAGCAGAAAACCCTGGCTGAGAAACACGCGGCCCAGTGCGACGACCTGACCAAGGTCCGCCAGGAACTCGAAACCAGGATCGCCGAGACGAATAAGCAACTGGCCGACCTCCACAAACTCGCCGACGAACGCCAGGCACAAATCACCAAGCTGACCCAGGAACACGACCAGCAGGCCAAAAACATCGACGAGCAAAAAGCCCAACTGGATAAAATTACCCAGGACCGCGACATCCAGCGCAAGCAGGCCGAAGAGCAGAAAAACCTGGCTGAGAAACACGCGGCCCAGTGCGACGACTTGACCAAGGTCCGCCAGGAACTCGAAACCAGGATCGCCGAGACGAATAAACAACTGGCCGACCTCCACAAACTCGCCGACGAACGCCAGGCCCAAATCACCAAGCTGACCCAGGAACACGACCAGCAAGGCAAAGCCATCGCCGAGCAAAAAGCCCAACTGGATAAAATTACCCAGGACCGCGACATCCAGCGCAAGCAGGCCGTGGAACAACAAGCAAAGGCGAAAAATGCTGCGGCTGAACGTGACGCCCACGCCAAATCCATTGCTGAACTCAAGGAAGAAGTCCGTCGAAAAGACGCCAGCATCACCCAGTTGGATGCCGCTAACAAAGAATTGGAACACCGACAGATGCTGATGAACGAGGAAATGGTCCGCGCGGAAGGCCAGATTGATTTGATCAAGGACGTACTACTTCGGGAGCAGGGATTGTAGGTCGTGATGCGTGAAGCGTGAGGCGTGAAACGTGAGGCGTGAGGAGTGAAGCGTGAGGCGTGAAGCGTGAGGCGTGAAGCGTGATGCGTGAGGCGTGAAGCGTGATGCGTGATGCGTGATGCGTGAGGCGTGAGGCGTGAGGAGTGAGCTGTTATTACCCATCACCCATTACCCATCACGCATCACTCCCAACCCATCACGCATCACTCCCAACCCATTACGCATCACTCCCAACCCATCACGCATCACTCCCAACCCATTACGCATCACTCCCAAACCATTACGCATCACTCCCAACCCATCACCCATCATGCATTCGCATTACCCATAACACATTACGCATTACGATAAAAAAATGCAGACACACAAAGACCTTGATCTCTGGAAAGCAGCCATGGTTTTGGTCAAGCAAACGTATGTGGCGACCTCCTGTTTTCCCAAAGAAGAGATTTACGGACTGACATCGCAGATGAGGCGGGCAGCTGTATCCATTCCCAGCAATATCGCGGAAGGAGCTGCCCGGCAGGGCAACAAGGAGTTTTGCCATTACCTCTACATCGCTCTCGGCTCTCTGGCAGAACTGGAAACCCAGCTGCTTCTTGCTCAAGATCTTGGCTATACGAAAGAGTCAACGTTGCTCCAGCACCTCGAATCCGTCCGAAAAATGCTCCTTGGAATGATACGTCATTTAAAAAAACGTGATGCGTAATGCGTGAGGCGTGAAGCGTGAGGCGAAAGGCGTGAAGCGTGAGGCGAAAAACCATCACCCATCACCCATCACGCATAACGGTTCCCCCATCACCCATAACCCATCACGCATAACGGTTCCCCATCACCCATCACGCATCACGCATCACGCATTACGCATTACGAATTACTTGTAACCCACAACCCATCACGGACCCACCCATGCCCACAACCACCATCTCCGGCCTCACTCACGAAGCATCCCATCCCTTTCTGGACACCGATACCTCACGCTGGATATCTTCCGAGGATTTTTTTCTTCATGCCCGGTCCCCCGAGGCTTCCGACGCCGACCACCAGTGGATCTGGCTGTATCGCGCCCCATGGATGCAGGTCGTTGCAGGCGGCAGCGACGACGAAATGTCCATCGCCGGATTGTTGGATCAGTGGCGCCATGAGCAACGAACGGTCCTTAATCTGCGCCCGATCCTGGGTAATCGGTTGGTGCTGATCAACGTTGATCAGGTCGCTGTCCAAGAGATCCGCACTAAGCTTGGCCTTGCGTTATGGCAAGGCGATCCAGCTGAGGAGACCTCGCTCCCCCCAGCTACAGCAACCTGCGCAGCCAAGCTATTCGAATGGTGTCGCCCCCGGGACTGGGATCTCTTTGAAGCCTTGGAAGCCTCGGCATGGCACGGCGAAGGAAAACCCTGCTTCCGTCAGGATCTTCAGCCTCCGGACGACACCGCATTTACGGGCATACTCAGCGTAATCCAAAACGGCCTGGGGTACTCCCTGCTCCGGGATCAGCTCCAAAAGGCTGAACAGGATCTTGAACTTCTGCAAGCCGAACGCGACGCCCAAGTCGGCAAGCTCTCCCACGCTGAAAATGAAAAGCGGGAACTCGCCCAGGAAAATGAACTGCTCCTGGCCCAATTGCACCAGGTGCAGGAAGAACTGGAGCGCTCCTATCTTTCCCAGACAGAAGCAAAAAATGAACAAGATCGACAAACCCAGGCGCTCGCGGAGAAAGATGCCCAGATCGCCAAGCTGACCAGAGAGCGCGACAACTTGAGTAAAGATCAGAAAGAGCTGCAACAAAAGTCTGCTGCGGAGGGAAAGCAAATCCAAGAACTCCGCAAAAATGCCGAAGAACACCAAGCCCAGATCACCAAGCTGACCAAAGAACGCGACGCCCAAGTCGACAAGCTCTCCCACGCTGAAAATGAGAAGCGGGAACTCGCCCAGGAAAATGAACTGCTCCTCGCCCAATTGCACCAGGTGCAGGAAGAACTGGAGCGCTACTACTTGGCCAACCAGGAACTCATCGCCGGTCTGGACCGCTCCACCCTAACCATGCACCGCGCCCGCGCGGCCATCAGCCGCAAATTATCCGCACAACAGCCTCGACAACAAAGAAATGGCAAGGTGGTTGTCAGCTTATAGTTGCCGAGCCACGTGAAGGGTGATTCGTGATGCGTAATGCGTGATGCGAGAAACGTTATGCGTGATGCGTGAAACGTGACGCGTGACGCGTGATGCGCGAAACGTAAACCTATCACCTATAACGCATCACCCATAACGCATCACGCATAACCCATCACCCATCACCCATCACCCATAACTCATCACCCATCACGGACCCCAAAATGCTCACCTACCTCCGCTCCCTCGCCGGCCGCATCCGGGCCATGCTGCCTTCCCGTGCGGTCCTGCCATCCACATTCGATCAGTCCGAGGCGACGCTTGCCCAGCCCGTGCCCTACGATGAAAACCTTCTGGAACGTTCCCGGACCCAATGGCAGTTCGGGGATTGGGATTCTTTGGCCGGGATGGATCGGGACACCTTGCAGCATCATCCGGACCGGGCAAAGCTGGCGCTGCTGGCCGCGGCCGGACATGCCCAACGGGGCAGCCTGGAACAGGCCCGCCGGTTTGTTCGTCTGGCACGGGACTGGGGTTGCGGGCGGCAGTTGATCAGCCAGGTGCTCATTTCCGGGGTGCATAACAGCCTGGGTCGGGTCGCGGCCGTGGCCGGCGGCCAGGAGGGGAGGGCTCTTTACCATTTCGAAAAGTCCATTACCGTGGGCATACCCGGAGGGGACGGTCGTCTGCTGACCGAGGCCCGGGTGACCCAGCAGGTGCGCGGCCTGTCCATGCCCAAGACCTCCCGGATTGCGGTGAACATTCTGTCCTCTGAATCCAAGTTACCTCGACTTGGCTTCGCCGCTGCCTCTTCGCAGGCTCTGGCTTCGTCCGAAGGTCGTCGGTTCACGCCGGAAAAGGACAAGTACGCGGTCCTGGCCCTGATCCATCAACTCCACGAACCAGCCTCGTACCTGGAAATCGGGGTAGGGCAGGGCAGGAGCTTGGCCCTGGCCGCCTGCCCGGCCGTGGGCGTGGACCCGGCTCCTCGGGAACTGGCTGGTCTGCCGGACTCGGCCCGCGTGATCACCGCCACCAGCGACGAATTCTTCGCGGACATGGCGGGCCAGGAGCTGCCCCAGGCGCCGGACCTGATCCTGCTGGACGGCATGCCCCTTCTGGAATACCTGCTGCGGGATTTCACCCATGCCGAAGGCCTGTCGCATGCCGACACGCTGATCGCCGTACCCGGTGTCCTGCCTCCGGACCCGGCCCAGGCCACGCGCCGCCGCACCGGCCCGGACTGGACCGGCGACGTCTGGAAACTCCCCGAAATTCTGCGCACCCACCGCCCGGACCTGCGTCTGCTCCTTCTGAACAGCACCCCCGCCGGTCTGCTCCTGGTCGCCGGTCTTAATCCTGCCAGCACAATCTTGAGCGACAACACCCAGGAAATCCTGTCCACATACCAACCCCAGGAAACTCTCCCCGACGACATCCTCCACCGCACCGCCGCCACCCCACCGGACAAACGCGTGATTGCGGATTTTTTGGGCGGGATGTAGGGTGTATATAATTATCTGTTATTAGTTATCGGTTAATGGTTACCCCGGTTCTCTCCCCCCTTACACAGCGCATAGTGCCCTCACCCGCCAACAAATAACAGATAACAGATAACAGATAACTGATAACAGATAACACTATGGTTACAAAATTCAGTTGGATTGACTGTCTTGAGCTGATTTCGTTTTCATGAACAACTCGAGGATCTGTTGTGGTAACCCTTGCTTTTTGATGATTGCACGCCCACCAGGGAGTATCCGGTCGGTGTCTCCGTTTGAACTGTTGCTGTCCTTTTCGTCCTCGTACCTGATACTGGCAAAGAGTTCCTCCAGGCTGTCTTTTCCGTTGAGAAGCACTTCCATGTATGCGGGATTGTCCAGGTTTTTGACAAGCGGAGTATCGGCGATCATCGCCTGTAGTGTTCTTCGCATGGAATTGTTGCCGGTTTTGCGGCGATGGCCTCTTCTCAGGCCGCGGAATAAGCGTTCGAGAATGTTATTGGTCCGCTGAGGGTAGATTGTGACAAAGCCTTGCGGACTGGCTACCATAATGGGGTCGGCAAAGAGCTTTTTACCGTATTTATCAATTTGTTGCTCCATTTTGAGGCAAAGCTGGTCATCAGCCAAACGGCTTTCCTTTTGGAGCCTATGTCGGAACTTTTCAACACCCTGGCGGATGGTTGACATGGCTTCAGACGAACCGTCATCGTTGAGGCCGTTATTTTCGTCCGGCGTGGCAATGCGCATGGCGTTGCGCAGATCGTCAAACACTTCGACGCGCCATCGCAGTTCTGTCGTTGCCTGGACCAATTCGGGATCATTGGCGATGTTGGATATCTTTTTTGCCAAGACGCGCAGAGGTTTGTGGTTATCTTCAAGGCCGCAGGGGTGTTCAAGGAGCCTGGGCAAATACCGGTCTAATTCAAGCATTCGCTCAGTAAACTCCAGCAACGGACGATCAAAGGGAAAGCCATATCCGTTGCCGTTGTTTTTGCCCTGCAAGGCCCATAGCGCCAGAGAATACGCGGACAAAGACGGCAGCATTTCGACATTATGGGGCGGAGTTTTTGTATTCACTGCATCAACCAGCAAGGGTAAATCAGGGCTTTGCCCCAGCGATTGCCGTATTTGCCGAATGAGTGCTCGCAGGTTGGTAGTCGCTGCAAATGATTTCAGGCGGTTTCTCAATCGCGAGTATGCCGGTTCCAGGAAGTCTTTGCCGGCATCACGCAGAAAGTGGAAATGGCAGATGAAGTCGGCAATGCCGGGGAAGGTTTCGTTGACCGCCTTGCAAATGCCGGTGCCCATGTCATGGACGCAGGCAACCGGCGTACCATACGTGTCTTGAATGTTCTTCAGGAACGGTTTGATGTGGACGGCGTTTTCGCTGGGTGCTTTGATGTTGCCCAGAACAAATTGACTCAGACTGTCCAGGCCGCTGAACAAGGTTGGCGCATCTCCTTCATGGGCGGCGTCCAGGTGGAGGACATATCCGCCGGCCATCCGCATTTTCTGGCGGATGCAGGGCGCGGCTTGGGCATGAGCAAGGGCCAGATACTTGATGAACTTGCGGCCCAGGTAGTCGATCTCTGAGAGGCTGATGTGCGTGTTGCGCATTTTCAGTTCAGTTTGCACTTCGTCGAGTGTGCGGAAGTTTCTGAACAGAGCCTGGCCGACAAAGACCAAGACGTCATAGGCCACGTTGCATCGAGTCGGCACCATTCGGAGCAGCGTTTCGGAGCCCATGGCTCGTGAGCATTGAGGGCAGTTAAGTACGGTTTCATGTGCGATGAATGGTCCGGCCATGCTGTAAACAACTTTTCTGCGCGTTTTCTGGACAAGTCGCGGATGGGTGCATGTGCAGTTTTCCTGCTCCGGAACAAAAGACACCACTGGCGGTTTTGGGAATAATGCCGCCGGGGATATTTCCCGTTGCAGAAGCGCCTGACATCGTTTCAACGCCTCGATTGCTTGCGGGCCGTAGTTTCTGGAGTTTTTTTTAACCCGTGCTGCGCAAACAGCTTTTCGATCTGGGCTGCTTTGATGCTCACATGCCTTGTGCGCTTTATATGCATTGCCAGTTCCTCGAAGCTGAGATTGGGGGACCGGATGAATTCCGCCAAGACGAAAACCGCGATCTCGGCAGGAAGCAATTCCGATGGCATGGCCCGATTTGCCGCGGATTGGCGTTGCTTGTCGGCAGTGGTCATATCCTGGGAAAAATAGACGAAAGAACGTCCAATTTTGTCCCGCTGCAACCGCCCCTGCCTGCACAACTGGACAAGCACCGAATGACATCGACAACGCAGTATTTCTCCCAAGGCCTCGGCAGTAATTCCCTTGGGGCTGCGATTGACCAGCCTGACAAGGGTTTTGTTGAGATTGCCTACCCTGGAAAAGCCGATGTCGTCCGAAAACCATAACCCGTCGTGGCCGAACTTGGGAATGCTTTTCAGAGTGTACCATTTGCCATTGTGGGAAAAGCTTCTGTGGTATCCAACCACGCTCAAAAAACGCCGTGTAGAGGGAACTGAGTAGTTGAGTCGAGTTGCAAGGGGTTCGATTTGCCAGCATGGTTGTTCCGAGAAGGGAGGGGCAAGCTTTTGATCTGGCGATAGACAAGAAGACATGTTGGCCTCCTGGTAAAGTATTGCATATCGTAGCGAGAGGGATAGCATCATGCAATACTTTGTCAAATTTCAAGCCAACAAGCTGGATCACGATCGAATTGCCCCCACCTCAAAAACCAATTAAATCATCATTGATTTTAAATAATTGTTTGCAAATTATTAAAAAGGTCGCCGCTCGCGCTTTGGTGAATCACTAAACAATAAGATGAGAAAGTATAGCACAGCTTGCCGCCTAACATACTGAAATTTAACGATCCAACCGTATATTGTAATCATAGAGATAACAGATAACAGATAACAAATAACCCAGGAACTGCCATGGACATCAAGGAAGCCATCCGCTCCGGACTACAGGAACTGATCCTGCCGCAACTGAAACGGCTTGAGGACGGCAACAAGCAGATCAGAACCATCCTCGACCTGACCAACAAGCGCCTGGATGACGTGAATAAACGCCTGGACGACATGAACGCCCACATCGTGGACCAGAGCCGACGCATCGACGCGCTTCGCTCCGAACTCAAAGGCGAAATCCATGAATTACGCACGGAAGTCAAAGGCGAAATTCAGAAACTGCGCTCCGAACTCAAGGGTGAAATTCATGCCCTATCCTTTCGCATGGACGCCATGAACAAACGCCTGGACGACCAAGCCGACCGCATGGACCGAATGACCGAAGCCATGGTCCGTCGTGAAGAACAGGAGCGCCTGACCCAGCGGGTGATCTCCCTGGAGCACAAGTATCAATGGGTGGAGAAGCGCTTGGCGGTATGATTCGCTCACTCTCGTGATTCCATAGGCATGCGAGAGGCCAAAAGAAGTTATCTCTCGCCCGGCCCCAAGGCGGGCCTGGAGCACATGGAGTAAGGTTATCCGTTAATAATTAATAGTTATCAGGATGAAGAACCAGATAACAGATAACAGATAACCGACAACAGATAACAGTTTTCAAACTTTACGCCCCCCGCGCCCTCGGCGCCTCTAGCGAGTCTTCGAGCGAGCGAGAGACAAAAAAAATAAGAACCAAATAGCCAATAATAGATAACCATGCCCGCTGAAGTCACCTCCCTAAACCATGGCTATCCGGAATTCCTGGCCCAGCTCAAAGCCAGCATTAGCCGGCGCCAATACCAGGCGCTGCGTGCCGTCAATCGAGAACTGGTCAGCCTTTACTGGGAAATCGGCCAAGCCATCCACCAAAAGCAGGAAGAACTGGGCTGGGGCAAAGCGGTTGTCGAGAACCTGGCGCGTGACCTGCAAGCAAAATTCCCGGGGCGCAATGGATTTTCTGCACGCAACTTGTGGAACATGCGGGACTTCTACCGCAGTTACGTAGATCAGCTAAAACTGCAACCACTGGTTGCAGAAATTAGTTGGGCCAAAAATCTTGTTATTCTAAGCCGTTGTAAGGATCTGCTTGAACACGAGTTCTACCTGCGGGCCACTGCGCGCTTTGGCTGGACCAAGGCTGTGCTGCAGCATCAGATCGACAACAAAAGTTACGAAAAATATCTGCTCAACCAAACCAACTTCGATCAGGTGCTGCCCGATGAAGTTAAAAATCAAGCGTCACTGGCGGTCAAAGACCATTACACCTTCGACTTCCTAGAATTGGCCGAGGAACACAGCGAGCGGCAGCTTGAGCAAGCCTTGGTCGCCAACCTGCGCAATTTTCTGGCTGAACTGGGCGGAGCTTTTGCCTTCATTGGCAACCAGTATCGCCTTGATGTTGGCGGCCAGGAATATTTTATTGACGTGTTGCTCTTTCATTGACGCCTGCGCTGCCTGGTGGCTATTGAACTTAAAATTGGGGACTTCAAACCCGAACACAAAGGCAAGATGGAGTTCTACCTCGAGGCGCTGGAGCATAACGAAAAACTCCCGGAAGAAAATCCACCCATCGGGATAATCATTTGCCGCGTCAAGAACAAAACCATCGTCGAATACGCCCTGCGCAATGCCGCCCGCTGGGTGTTGCCACCTATTCCGTCGTACCCACGCTGCCGGAACACTATCAAGCAGAACTCCCCAGCCCCGAAGAGATAGCCCAGCGCCTGCAGCAATGGAATGCCTCAGATCTTGCCACGATCTCAACGGCAAAGAGAAACCGATAACCGATAACCGATAACAGATAACAGATAACCGATAACCGATAACCGATAACAGATAACATGAAAATCCAAACTTTCGAAGACCTCAACGCCTAGCAAGCCTGTCGAGCCCTGCGCATATTCGTCGCCAAGCAGGTCATTCCATGTCTGCCCAAATACGAACTCTACCGCCTCGGCGACCAGATCCTCCGCTCCGCCCGCTCCACAACAGCCAATCTGGCGGAGGGCTACGGACGTTTCCACTACATGGATAACGCCAAATACTGCAGCAACTCCCGCGGCTCCTGCTGGGAAACCCTCGACCATCTCATCACGGCTCACGATGAAGGCTTTATCACCAACGAACTCCTTGCAAAAGGCAGAGAACTCGCCCATGAAGCAATCAAGCTCATCAACGGCTACATGAACTACCTCCAAAAAACAGCGAAGTCGAAATCATCTGGCGCTGGCGAACAAACAGAGTCGTATGGAGATGAAGGTTATCGGTTATCAGTTAATAGTTATCGGGGGGAAGAACCAGATAACAGATAACAGATAACAGATAACCGATAACAGATAACTGTCCATTCGCGTTATTCGATTCCAATTGTCTTAATTTATTGCTAAAGTTGGAGGATGAACAACACAACTACGACAATCGTGCGTGCTGGTTTCACGGATCATGACGGGCTTGATGATAACCCAAAAGAACAAAAAATAATTGAACCGCCCGCTGCTTCCATCTGCGTCAATCTGCGTCAATCTGTGGACCAGAATCTTCTGCCCACCGATCACACAGATGTACACAGATTTTGAAAAACCAAGAAGAAGTTCCCCTGTTGCGGTCCTGCCACAACAATATCTCCCATCTGTGTCAATCTTTGTGAACCGTGGAAAAAAATCCTCATCCAACTATTAACATGATTTCAACGTATTGAAAAAAACGCTCAAAAAAGCAACCTCTGAGGTTGTTTTCTTTTTTACGGGATCTGCTACATAAATTTCGTTATGTCTCGTCGGCAACGCAGTATGCCCCTGGAAAACCTTCATATGCATCGTGATGCAATCCCAACACGTGTTAATGGTTTGACATCCATTCCAGCAGCGACTAGACGCTGTGTTTCTTGAGATAATCGCGACACACTGGACAAAGCCAAACCTGTCGCAAGGCAGGGAAGGAAAGCACGGGTCCACGAATAAGTCATGTATTGCGCGGACAGGCGGGTGACCCCTTAACCGTCGACAATACGCTGCGGGGTAACTTTTTTTTGTGCGAGAGGTGATAGATAATAGTTATCAGTTATTTGTTGTCAGTTACTAGTTCTCCGGATTCAGAACCAATAACCGATAACAGACAACCGATAACAGATAACACTTCAGCCGGACTGAAGGTATCATCATCACCCACCAGAAATTGGCCAGTTTTCGAAAAAGTGCCTGAATAGCACAGAAAGCACACTTTGAAGAATTATCCCTATGAAGCAAAACGAACAATTTATCCCCGCTTCGATTCGCCCTGCCGATCCCACCCGGACCGTCTAGCTACCGCTGCGCCATAATTGCCCCCTAATGAAGCCCGCACACACCATTTACGCCTTACTACCCAAATAAACGAAACAATATCGGATAATCATGTCCCTCGCTAACGCCAACTCCGCCCTCCGTTCCGGCGAACTCACCAAGGCCCTCCCACTCTACCTCGATGCCCTTCGCAATACCCCAGGCCTGTCCAAGACAATCACCGCGAACATCGCCCTGGCTCGCAAGAAGTACCGCGCCCAACGCCAAGGCCAGAAGCCATTGGTGCTGGTTTGCCTGCCGGAAAAGATGATTGATGCAGCAACACTGAAAGTCTTGTCACAGGCCTATCAGGCTTTTGGCGTTGTCGAGTGCGTCGCTGGAACGCAGTCTGGTGACTGGACGGAATTGCCTGGCATTCCTGTGCATAGGGTTGCGGCGGATGGGTTTGAGCAATTTGTTGGGGAGCATCCTTGCGACGTGGTTCATCTGTTAGGCCAGGATCAGGACTGTCTTGCTTTTGCCGCGCTGTCTAAATTGATTTGGGGAGCAGCTGTGATCGGGCAGGGGAATGTCGGGATGGGGTGTGTGGATGCGGTTGTTGATAAGGGGATTGATGGTGGCAAGCTGGAGGGGATTGTTCGGGAGGCTTTGGGAAGGCCGTTTGCAATCGGTCAGGGTTTGCTGAATGCAATCACCGGAAGCGCCGTCGGACTCGAAACTTACGCACTACTTACCGGCGACGAGAAAGCCAAACCGGCACCTCGCCTCAGCCCCCAGATAACAGATAAAAAGATTACAGAAAAATATTCATCAGTAACCGCAACCTCACCCATCACGCGTCACCCATCACACATTACGCTTCCCCTCACCCCCCTGGAACGCATTCAAGCAAACTCGACGCCCCCAGCGGTCATCGTGCCTGTATATAATGCGGCCCAGGAGTTGGAACTTTGCCTGTCGTCTCTGGTCATACATACACCACCGGACGTCAGGGTCATCGTCATCAATGATGCCAGCACCGATCCTCAGGTTCAGAAGATCCTTGACCGCTACAGTCGTCAGTCATCGTTTACAATCCAACAAAATCCCGAAAACGTAGGGTACACGAATACTGTCAACAAAGGCCTGGAGATTGCCGGGACGGCAGACGTCATCTTGCTGAACTCAGATACGCAAGTAACGCCATTCTGGGTCCGCAATCTCCGGCTTGCCGCTTATTCAGAAGATAATATCGGAACTGCCACGCCGTTTTCCAACAATGCCGGTTCGTTTTCCGTACCCGAGCCAGACCAGGACAATCCACTGCCATCAGGCATGTCCCTGGATGACTATGCCCGCGCCGTTACCCGGTCGTCGCAACGCACCTATCCCCGTGTCCCAACCGGCAACGGCTTCTGCATGTATATCCGTCGGGATTGTCTCAATGACGTGGGCCTCTTCGACGCCCAGGCCTTTCCGCGCGGATATGGCGAGGAAAATGATTTCTGCATGCGGGCCGGGCAAAAGGGGTGGAAGCATGTCATTGACGACGCCACGCTGATCTACCATGAGCGGTCCGCGAGCTTCGGAAATGAAAAAACCGCCTTGATCGATGTCGCTCGGCAGGTCATTGCTGACCGCTACCCGTCCTACGAGTCCGAAGTGCGTGCCGCGTTTTCAGGTAAGGCATTGATCAGCGCTCGAGAACGGGTCCGCAGCATCCATACAGCCAAGGCTTCTCGTGTCAAAAAGAGAGTCCTGTATGTGCTCAGCCCTCCGACCGGAGGCACCCCGCTGACCAATCAAGACCTGATGAGCGCCCTTGCCGGATATGCCGAAACCTTGGTTCTGCACTGTGATGCAACCACGCTCACGCTGACATCCTATGAGCAAGGTCGCCACGTGGAACTGGAACAATACCGACTCTCGGAACCACTCCAACCGTTTCCGCACCGTGCGGAGGAATATGACCGCATAGTCTCGCAATGGCTGCTTCGATACGGGATAGAGTTGGTCCATGTCCGGCATATTGCTCTGCACGGACTGGGATTGATAGATGTCGCCAAAAACCTTGGGCTGCCGATCGTTTTTTCGTTGCATGACTTTTATACTGTTTGCCCGTCCATTAAGCTTGTAGATGAGCAAAACACCTTCTGCAAAGGTCAATGCACGCCTGGCCCCGGCCCATGCCAGCACGAACTCTGGCAATGCGAAGCAATCCCCAACTTGAAGCACACGGCCATCCAGGACTGGCAAAGGCAAATGGAAGTGGCCTTGAAGCAGTGCGATGCCCTGATCACCACATCACCGTACTGCAAAAGCCTCGTATCAAAGACATATCCAAGCCTCATCCACAAGGCGTTTCCCATCATCCCCCACGGTCGAGATTTTTCTACATTTTACAGTTTGGCTTGCCCTTTCAAGCCCGGAGAACCCATCAAGATTCTGGTTCCCGGACATATTTCTGTGCGTAAAGGCAGCAAGATTATTGCTGAACTCAGTCGCTTGGGGCAGGACATAGGCCTGGAAATCCATGTCCTTGGGTATATAGAAGATGTTGCGGCGTCCGACACCTCAGTCGTTTTACACGGTGAATATGAGCGCGAGAGATTCTCGGAAAAAGTCCGGGATATCAGGCCGCACCTAGGCGGAGTTTTTTCAATCTGGCCGGAGACCCATTCCCATACCCTGACGGAATTATGGTCCTGCGGCATTCCTGTGATCGGGTTTGATTTTGGGGCCATTGGCGAGCGTCTGCGAGAGACTGGAGCAGGGTGGCTGGTTGAGAAACCTTCTGCGCTGGCAGTTTTGGAAGTGATCAAGCAATTGCTTGATGATCCAGCACAATGGCAATCCACCGTGAACAAGGTAACGGCGTGGCAGAGGGGTACGGGAAAAGAATGGACTTGTGGGCGAATGGCCCAAGAATATGTGCGGGTTTATGAGACGCTGTCGCCGGGATGGGAAAGCAAGGGCGTTCCTCTGCCGTTTATGGTGGGAGGACTTCCAGCTAGTTCTCGGTACTCAACGCAATTTAACCTCACCCCATTTAGTAAAAGGCTACACACAATAGGAACCGCCGTTTCGGTAATAATATTAACCCATAACTCCGCACATCACCTCGATACCTGCTTAACCACCTTCTTCCAAAAGAATACGCATAAGCCCGTCGAACTGATCATCATCGACCACGCCTCCACGGACTACACCGCACAAATCGTGGCCAAACACAAGAGCAAGGGCGATATTAATTACATCCGCCGCGACAAGAACTACACCTTCTCCGAATCCTGCAACTTCGCCGCAACCAAGGCCAAGCATCCGTATTTGTTGTTTCTCAACGACGATATCATTTATACTGATGATGTGCTGGGAAAAGCCCTGGAAATGCTGGGGAAAGATGAGAAGATCGGCGCGGTGGGAGTGAGGCTCGATGACGTGCCTGCCGAAGGCAAGGAGCAGGGCATTCAGCACCTCGGAGTCGAGTTCAAATGGAATGAGAAGCGAGGCTATCACCAGCCGGAGCAGATCCGCCACCCCAACGTGAAGCAGTACCTTTCCGACCCTTCCCGCTTACCCCTTGCCCCTTACCCACCAGCTGTAACGGGTGCATTCCTGCTCTGCCGCAAGTCAGATTTCGATGCATTGAAAGGCTTCAGCGAAGAGTACAACTACGGCCTGGAAGATATTGATTTTTGCCTGCGTCTGGGGCGGGATCTGAAGAAGAAGTGCTGGTGCATGAATGAGGTGGGGTTGCAGCATGTTGAGGGGGCGACGCGGAAGGAATGGTATAAATCTAAAAAATCAGAAATTATTGAAAACAACCACAAGATATTCAAAAAGAAGTGGGCTGAATTTGTCCGCGACAACTTCATCCAAGCATTACAGGCAAAATCCGCCCCTCAGCAGTCACCTATAACTAGGCAAGAAGATAACGCAAGCGAAGCGCCACGCATTCTTTTCGTGCTTCCCCAGACAGCCGAAGGCAACAATGGCTACCAAGTCCAGCTCCTGTCCCGCATGCTCCAAGCCCAAGGAGCCACCTGCACCATTGCCGTGCCAGATTCTTCCCCAATAACTAATATCGATTCCCAAATACCCATTCTCCCCTATTCCAAAATATCAAATAAAAATTCATTAGATTACAATGTAATCCGCGCCTGGACACCCCGCGAGATCGTCCGCGAGTTCACTGAAAAGCTTCTGGCCAAGCACAACTGCCCCTTGATCATCCACCTGGAGGACAACGAGGAGTACTTGACCGAGGTGACACTTGGCAAAGCCTATGCCGACCTGTCCAAGATGTCTGAGGCTGAGCTGGACAAGATCATTCCCAAGAACAGATTTCATCCCATCCGGGGTCGGAAGTTTTTGAGCAAAGCCCAGGGCCTGACCATGGTTATCGAGACCCTGAACCGATACAACCCCAATGGGCTTCCCTACCAAGTCATACCGCCGATTGTTGATGAACGACTGTTCTACCCCAGGCCTCTGAACAAAGAACTGCGTAAGAAGCACAACATACCTGACGATACGACAGTCCTGGTCTATACCGGCAATGTTCACGCCGGAAACAAAGATGAAGTATTTGAACTGTACAAGGCCGTGGACCTGCTCAACCAGCAGGGCAGACCAACGAAACTCTTGCGCACAGGACAAGACAACAAGACCCTGGATACGTCTTCCTGGCCCAGGAAACATGAAATTCATCTGGGATGGGTAAAGCGGGAAGAGCTTCCGGAGATTATGGCCGCTGCTGATATTTTTGTTCAGCCCGGAAAGCCGGGGCCGTTCAATGACGAGCGTATTCCCTGCAAACTGCCGGAGTATTTTGCCATGGGGCGGCCTGTGGTGTTGCCCAGGACGAATGTGGGGTTGAAGGTGGAGCATGGGGTTGAGGGGTATGTGCTGGAGAAGGTGGATGCTGAGGGGATAGCGGGAGCGGTCCAGGAAATCTGTAAGCAGCCGAATACGCAAGGCAATTTAGCAGTAGGCTCCATGGTCTTCTATCGTAACGAACTTTACAGCAATTACACCGATACTCTGACTAATGTTTATCCATCCTATAAGCGAGCGGCATAAAATTATGATAATCGCCATGATCCCAGCCCGCATGGGCAGCCAGCGGTTGAAGCAGAAGAACCTCAAGCCCCTCCAGGGCATCCCCTTGATTGCGCATGCCATCCGTAAGGCTAAGTCAGCCGGGGTTTTTGATGAGATTTGGGTTAATTCGGAGCATCCGACTTTCGGTGAAATCGCCGCGCAAGAAGGGGTGGGTTTTCATCGCCGACCTGAAGAGCTGGCCAGCAACACGGCTACCAGCGAAGATTTTGTACATGAATTCCTGAATCAGCACCCATGCGACTACTTGATTCAGGTGCACAGCATAGCGCCTCTATTGACCACGGCACAGGTTGCGGATTTTACCCGCACTTTGTCCAAAGGACCGTTGGATGTTCTACTCAGCGGCGTTAATGAACAAATCGAATGCATGTGTCAGGATCAACCAGTCAACTTCTCCTTTACAACCAAGACCAACTCCCAGGAATTGCCTCCTATCCAACGCATAACCTGGAGCATCACAGGTTGGAAGTCCGCTACTTACCAGAAAGCATATTTGGCGGGTCAATGCGCGACATATGCAGGCAAAGTAGGCTTCTACCCTCTTGACCGCATGGCGGGACACATCATCAAGACGGAAGAAGACTTTCAGCTTGCGGAAATGTTTTTGCAGGTAAGACAACCATGATCCACGACACACTCCAAAACTGGCAACAGTATTTTCACACTGCTCCATGGCGAACTGCCTTCGAGTTCCTGCTCGGGCTCAGCGCAACAACGCCTGACGCAGACAGAATCAATCTGCACATGGAAAACATGTACGCCGCGGTCATGTCCTATCAGACATGTCTGCCCGATGACTCCGTACTGGAAACCCATGACGCGCACGTCGACATCCAGGTTTCACTCAATCATTCCGAGACCATTGATTGGTACACCCGTGATGCTTTGTCCGTGGTGTCGCCCTATGATGCCGCGCTTGACCGAACGTTCTATGCATGCCCCGGATCGGCTCCTGTGCGTATTGCCAACCATCCTGGTCGATTTTCTGTCTTTTTCCCTAATGACGCTCATATGCCCAAGTTGATCACGGATAATGCTTCACAATTGGTCAAGAAGGTCGTGGTCAAACTTCCTGTGAGGCTTTTGCATGGTTGAGACGCTGTTACCAGTTGTTGGCCAGCGCACCTTCTCCAGCCGGGAAACCTTGCTGGATCATCTCGCTCTGGCGTTGTTGGATGCCGTACACGCCGGACTCCAATCGCAGGAGCAGTTCCGTCTGGTCCTTGGTGGTGGCCGGACTCAGGCCGCTTTGAACGAACGGATCGTGGCCTTGTCCCAACCAGCGCCGGACTGGTCCCGAGTGCTGATTCTGCTCAGCGATGAGCGCTGTGTGCCTCTGGACCATGTGCAAAGCAACTTTCGTTTGAACCTGGAGACCCTGGTCAGGCCTCTGGGCATGCCCGAGGAAAATATCAAGGCCATGCTCACGGACTTGGGGCCAGAACGGGCGGCCAAATCGTACGCCGACCTGTTGGAGAGGCTTTTCGCGGTAAACCGTGATTATCACCTGGATCTGGCTTTGCTGGGTCTAGGTCCTGACGGGCACACAGCCTCCCTCTTCCCTGGCTCCCCGGCACTGGATGTCGTTGATGCCTTGGCCGCTCCAGCCGGCCCCGGTCCAGAAGGCCATGACCGGATCACCCTGACCTTCCCGGCACTGAATATGGCTAGGCAACTCTGGATCATGGCTACTGGCAAGGAAAAACACCCGCCAGTAGCACGGCTCCTGAAAGGTCCGCACACCCCACCGTTATACCCGGTCCAAAGCCTCAGCCCCTCTGGCGGCTTGACCCTTTGGTTAGACTCCGCGGCTCACGATCCCACGTCTCACAAAGACTAGCCGATAAATTACAATTAACAGACAACAAAGGATCTCCCATGCCCCTCTACACCACGTACATCAACGACCTGAAGCAATGCCTGGATGCCACCGAGGCTACCACTACGGGTGGCACGACATTGCCCATGGAAGAGGCTCTCAAGGCTTGGTGCTCCATGACCGATGATCTGCGCTGCTCCGGTAAGACCATGTACTTTGTCGGCAACGGTGCAAGCGCCATGATGGCTGGACACATGGCCGCTGACGCGAGCAAGAATGGCGGGTTCCGGTCCTTGGCCTTCAACGATGCAGCCCTGATGACAGCGGTGAGCAACGACATCTGCTACGAGCAGTGCTTTGCCATGCCTCTGAAGCGGTTTGCCAACCCAGGTGACGTGCTGGTGACCATCAGCAGCTCCGGCAACTCCCCCAACGTGGTTGCGGCCATTCAAGCGGCGCGAGACTTGGGACTGCGCGTGGTTACTCTCTCGGCCATGAAGCCGGACAACAAGTCCAGGCAGGCCGGGGACCTCAATTTCTACGTACCTGCCGCCACCTACGGCTTGGCCGAGGCGGGGCATCAGGCCCTTCTGCATTGTTGGTTGGACGTTTTCATGGCCGAACACCCGGAGCCGACATGCAACGCACAGTAGCCATCGGCCCGTCCTCTTTCGCGGCCAAAGACCAAACCCCTTTACGCATGCTGGAAGAAGCCGGCATGCGCATCAAGCCAAATCCCTTCGGCCGTCGGCTCACGGAAGAAGAAATCATCGCTCATCTCGAAGGCGTGGACGGACTGATCGCTGGTTTGGAGCCCTTGAACCGCCGTGTACTGTCCTCGGCCCCACAGTTAAAAGTCATTGCCCGAGTGGGCATCGGCATGGACAATGTTGATTTTGCCGCGGCTAAAGATTTGGGCATCAAGGTATCCAACACGCCGGACGGTCCGACCCAAGCCGTAGCCGAATTGACCCTGACGTGCATGCTGGCCTTGTGCCGCCGCCTCTTGGAACTGAACACTGCCCTGCATGCCGGGCAGTGGGAAAAAGCCATTTGCACCGGCTTATCCGGCACTCCGGTGCTGTTCATTGGCTATGGCCGGATCGGTCAGACCGTGGCCAGGCTGACCCGTGCTTTTGGTGCTGAAATTTTGGTTTGCGACCCAGCGCTGTCCAAGGATGAACTCGCACATGGCGAAACCCTGGTTACGCTGGACGAGGGATTGGTAAGAGCCCGTATTATTACGCTGCACGCAGGAGGTGATGCGGTCATTTTGGACCAGCAGGCATTTTCAGCCATGCAGGACGGCGTGATTCTTCTCAACTCGGCCCGTGCCGGTTTGGTGGATGAACAGGCCCTCATCGAGGCTTTGGCTTCAGGCAAAGTTGGTGGTGCTTGGTTCGACGCATTTTGGCGTGAGCCGTACCAGGGTGAACTGCAAGATTTTCCCAATGTCCTGATGACTCCCCACGTCTGCACTTACACCAGTCAGTGCCGGTTGGGCATGGAATCCGAAGCTGTGCATAATTTGCTGCGGGATATGAGTGAGTAACGTGCCCTTTCACAATGAACTCAACGCAGCCAAAACCGCGGCATTAGCTGCTGGACAGTATCTGGCTGAAAATCGTGAATCGGTTCAGGAACAGCGAAAGGCTGGATCAAGGGATGTCAAGCTCAAGGCTGACCAAGAGTCAGAGACCATTATCCTGGGCATTCTATCACGACTGGCCCCGCATCCAGTGCTGGCAGAGGAAAGCGGAGCAAGCAACGATCTGGATCAAGACAGGCCTGTATGGATTGTAGACCCCTTGGATGGGACGGTGAACTACAGCAAAGGTTTGGATTTGTGTTGCGTTTCCATTGCCTTGTACCGTGGGCTGTCGCCGCTGCTCGGGGTTGTGTACGACTTCACCCGCAAAGAGATGTTCAGCGCCATGCAGGGTGGAGAAGCCGCATGCAACGGCAAAGCTATTCAACCCTCAAAAATAGCTGACCCTTCCCAGGCAATTCTGGCTACAGGCTTTCCGGTCAACCGTGATTTTGGCTCGGCTCCACTGCAAGCCTTTCTTCATCACGTCCAAGGCTTTAAAAAAATCCGGCTTCTTGGCAGCGCAGCACTTTCCCTGGCGTATACGGCTTGTGGACGAGTGGATGCCTACATGGAAGAAGATATCATGTTGTATGATGTAGCAGCCGGACTGGCCATCGCCCAGGTAGCCGGTTCTCCGATTACGCTCACACCCACCAATACCCGTCCATGGTCAATGCTGGTTAAGGCCGGACATGTTTGGGACTAGCTGCCAGCGCAGGCCTCTCATGAAATGGATCTCATATAACCTCACCACATCGAGCACATCATGATACGTCACGAAGTCGTCGCCCCATCTATCCAGGTTAATGATCTACACCATAACTCCTTGTACCTAAAAGAATTGAATTTGGCGAAAACCTTTACGAATCAGTTACCCCAGACACTACACATGGACCCCTGTCCGGTTTCTGGCCAGGGACGTTATGAAGTTTTGTTCGTGAAGTGGGGGCAAAAATATGCCTTGTGTCCCCAAACCTGGTCCTTGAGTCTGGGAGCAATGCCCGATAACGCGACAATGCATCGATACCTGCACGACTCGGACTTGGCGAGATATCGCCAAACACAGGATTATCAAGATACATTTACTCAGTTGCGTCAGGAGCTTTGGGCCGGTCAGATAGAGTGGGTGGAAGGCAGGGTACGACGTTATCTCGGCATGGAAAAATATGTCGTGCAGGACTGGGGGCCACGCATGCGTGGTTGGACAGAGATCGTATCCACAAATAACTCATTCATTTCCGAATATGTCATTGCTGACCCGCTTCCACCGGTCGCTCCTCAAGGCCGTGCTGAGAATGGGCATGTAGCCATCCTTTTTGATGTAATCCAGCGTTGTACACGACCGGCAGAACTGTTGAAAAAAGTACATAAAAGCCTCGTTCCAGGTGGCCTTTTGCTCCTTTCAAGTCGTTCAGGATCTGGCTTTGACGTACTAACACTGGCCGGAGAATCTGACAGCATTTATCCCCTTGATCATATCTGCCTGCCGTCTCCACAAGGCATAAACCTTCTTCTGCAAAGAGCCGGTTTTGATATCCTGGAGCTGACCACGCCAGGATTGTTGGATGCTCAGTTGGTCCAGCGTGCCGCTGATCGCATTCCCACACATCAATATTTTCAGCGCTATCTCTCCAGCTTGAACGATGACTTGGTGTTTGAACGTCTCCAAGCCTTTCTTCAGCAAAACAATCTCAGTTCACATCTCCGGGTAGTGGCGGTGAAGCGGGGGGAGGCCTAAGATGCTCAGAATAGCCATCATCGGTATGGGCAAGATGGGTCGCATCCGCAAGCAAACCATCGACAACCATCCTGACTGCGAAGTTTGCGCACTGTGCGACGTCAATCCGGAAGTCGCTCGTGAATTTCCTGGAATTCCATTTTATACGGATTGGAAGGCTGCTCTAGAACACGAAGCCGACGCGGTCATGGTTTGCACGTATAACAATATTATTCCAGAAATCGTCTGCGCTGCACTTGCAAAAAACAGGCACGTCTTCAGTGAAAAGCCCCCTGGTCGCTCCGTCGGTGATGTGAAAATGATGATAGAAGCCGAGAGAAAAGCTAAAGACAGTATTCTTAAGTTCGGCTTCAATCACCGTTTCCATTATGGAGTGATGGAAGCCAAGGCCATCGTGGCCAGTGGACGTTACGGCAACTTGCTCTGGGCCAGAGGTATTTACGGGAAGGCTGGCGGGTTGACCTTTGAGAACTCCTGGCGTTCAGACAAGGATCTGGCCGGAGGCGGCATCCTGTTGGACCAGGGTATCCATATGGTGGACTTGCTTCGCTACTTCCTTGGCGATTTCACGGAGATCAAAAGTTACGTCCAGAACTGCTATTGGAAGGGTATGTCACTAGAAGACAACGCCTTTGCCCTGATGAAGACCGCTGAAGACAAAGTCGCCATGCTCCATTCCAGTGCAACACAGTGGAAGCACAAATTTAGTTTGGACCTGTTCATGGAGGATGGATACTTGTGCATCAACGGCATCCTGTCCTCTACACGAAGCTATGGAGATGAAAGCATCACGTTCGCCCGCAAGCAGTTCGAGGATAGCGCCAGCGCCATGGGCAAACCCAGGGAGGAAATCATCTATTTTGATCGGGACGACTCTTGGAAGCATGAGCTTGACGAATTCCACAAATGCATCCAGGGAAAGAATTCCGTGTCAGTAGGGAGTTCCACAGACGCTTTACGTGTCATGGAACTCATCGAGCGGATCTACGAGGCGGGTAAGGAGTAGCCTTTTTGCTTCTGTGTCATTGGGTCTTTAAATATGCTTGTTGTAGTTTGATATTTGATTGCAATATACTATTAAACCGACAACATACAAGAAACTTTCTCCGTAACCTTACCCACAAATAACAGATAACTTAATGCTTCACATCATCACCGGCCCACCTAGATCCGGCCTGAACCTCCTGTCCAATTGCCTCAACCTTCTGGGTATACCTACCTTAGATGCTAAATCCACTATGACAGCGGAGGCCATCAACAACCAACTCCTTCAGGACCTTGGCGTTTCTCCCTGGACACCGTCCCTACACCAAGACTGGATGTCCACGCCCGCAGCAATCAACGCCAAGAAACGTATTCACAAACTGCTCAGTGACAAACCGTTATCAAGGAAAACATTCCCCCCTCACACATCTACCCTGAAAACAGATACAAAGATAACTGAGAACAGCCAATATCAATTAACTATTAACAACTCACTACTAACAGCCCTTTGGCTCCAAACCGTTACCGAAGTCGGACTCAAACCACACTGCATCGTTATAATCCGCCACCCATACGAAATTGCTCTGGCTCTCCATAACAAACACAACTTGGACCTGACTCAGGCTCAAATCCTCTGGCTGGCACATATACGAGCCGCTACGCGGGCTCTGGAATGGCAGGAATATTCTTTAGTCACTTTTGACCAGCTTCTTGCAGATCCTATCTCGATTTGTAATTCTTTTATTAATTTTTCTCCGAAGAAGAAACAATTCTTAGCAGCTAACATTCCAGCTTTGCTAGACTACGTTCAACCAAACCTCAAACATTACCATACCTCCGACTACTCGGTACAAGCCAAAAAGTTGCACAAGCCGTTTGTGAACATCTACACGCAACTTCGTGATGATCCACTGTCTGTCGGTACAAATGACCAAGTAATCGAAATACTTCTTGATGCCCAAAGCCAAATTAGTAAGCTCCTATCCAGTGATATTTCATCTGTTCAGCAGTTTCTAGCTGAACCATTGATCTGGTCCAGGACTGAACATGTCCATGCTTTGAATGTATTGCTGACTACTCATAAAAACATGGAGGTGTTGAAGTCATTTTTACCATCTTTGCCTGAAGAGAAAAAGGCCAAAATGTACAGAGATTGCCTTAATGTGGAACATGTTAACGCAGGCTATCATGTTATCATGAAAACGATTGCTGACAACAATAAAATTGTTTTCAAGGATGCGGAGATAACCTATTATGACGATTGGGGTATTTGGACCTGCATGGATGAGTTGCTGGTACATCAAGAATATTATTTCACCGCTGAGACGGATGAGCCGAGGATATTGGACTGCGGTGCAAACATTGGGTTGGCAGTATACTATTTTAAGCATCTATACCCAAAAGCAAAAATTACGGCCTTCGAGCCGGTACCTGCATTTCGTGAGTTGATAGAAAAGAATGTCGCTGACAATGAGTGGCAAGATGTCGAGGTGTTACCGTATGCTATAGATGGCACCGATGATGAAGTAATTTTTTATGTTTCGAAAAAAATGTCTTTGGCTGGAACATTAACCGAGAGAAGAAAAGTTGCTGGCGATGAACTGGAAATTATTACTGTACAAAAAAAACGATTACGCCATTATCTTAAACAACCTATCGACTATCTCAAGCTTGATATAGAAGGATCTGAGGATGCAGCTCTTTTGGATGCAGCTCCTTTACTAGGAAATGTACAATATATTTTTTGTGAATACCACCATGCTCTAGGAATGGAGACAGACCGGCTAAAGAAAATTTTGAATGTGCTGGATCTGGCTGGTTTTGACTATCATGTCAGCAAATCAGTTAACTTTGTAAAAACATCTTCATTTAAGCCAATGTTAAAAGTTGGAAAACCCTATTCCGCACTTGTATTTGCTAAAAATAAGAATTGGAAGAAATGAAACGATAATTACATAAAGAGACACATGCTACTAGGTGAAGTATCAATTAACTAAGTATTGCTCAAAAAATGTATCAAAATGACATAACGTCGTATTTTTTCAGACTCGGTGTGATTGAAAAACTAGCCAATTTGCTGCATTCCAGCGAGTGCTTGAAAATCAGCACAGAGGACTTCAAGTCTGCGCTAGGCATTTTAAAAAAGTTGCTTAATTTTATGTGACGATCCGTAGAAAGAAGATTAACTTGCTATTAAAAAATTATTTAAAAATTATACGAAAAATTAGTTACATATTATGTATTTTTTGGAATAGCATGGCAACATTTATTTTCAAAAAGCCTAAGCATGTACCGTATACACAAACTTCAACAGTTAAAAACAATTTATAATCAAAATCAACATGACTAGAGAAATCTACATCCTCGGCAATGGTCCATCCCTGCGCGGTTTTGACTTTCACCAACTCACCGGCCATGACTGCGTTGGCATGAATGTAGCCTATCGCCACTGGCATTGTATTAACTGGTACCCCAAGTACTACACCTGCTTGGATACGGTGATGATCGAGCATCATCATGCAGCTATCCGGGATCTCGTGCTCCAGCACGGGAACCGCATCACGCTTTTTTTCTTGCGGAAAAAACTTTTAAATTTTTGCCCTGAGTTGAAAGGCCATCCTCAAGTTTTGTATCTTGATGATTACCTAGACCACCCTTTCTATGCTGGTATCACGGATAAACTAACCACCGGGAGCTTTTCCTGTCTTTTTGCTTCCATGTTAGGGTACAGAATCATTGGACTGCTAGGAATTGATTGTGATTATGTTCAAATGATTCCCGAATCAAAAAAAATAAGTGGAAATATATATGAAATAAGAGAAACACCAGTTGCAAACCCAAACTATTTTGTTGACGATTATCAGCAAAGAGGGGATCGTTTCAACATTCCTGATTCAATTCCAAATTTGCACTATGAAAGTTGGAAAATTGTAAAAGAAAGATTAGAGAAATTTAATGTAGTAATTACTAATTACAGTCAAAAGTCTAGTTTAGACATATTTGATAAAGTTGAACTTTCTCAAAAGGTTGTAATGCAAAATGCAAATATCAATTCTATTAATATTGTAATAAAAAAACAATACAAAAATTATAACAAAGAAAAAATAATTTTAGTAAGCGGTTTTTTTCCTAAAGAAAAAAAAGAATATTTTGAAAAACTTGATGATAACTTGAAATATTATAATTATAGATTACTTCTGCAAGAGCAAACCGAAAACATTGTAAACACCAAATGTCTATCAGTATCGACTCCGATAAAATGGTTTTCAAAAAACGAAAACTTTATTTATAACGAAAATGAAGATTTTGTTCCACATTATGAGGTTGGAAAAGACATATTCCCGGGGCATACATTTTCTTTTGATCTGATTTATGCTGCATTAAGTCATTCGAAAGAAAAAGGGAATATGCCTGATCTCTACTCTTTATTGAAAATGAAAAGCTATGAAAGCTATTTGCAAAAACTATTTAATCAATATGAAATCGCACTTTGCCTTATTTGGCATCAATTTACTGGTAGAAATCATGTATTAAGTCATATTTGTCGCAAATTTAATATACCTTATTTGTTTATGGAATTTGGCTCCTTGCCTGGTTCAATTGTGTTTGAAGCAGATGGAGGGATGGGTGAAAGCAGGGTTACAAGAAATTCAGATGTTTTCTGTAGGTTGCCGGTTGACAATTCTGATATACAAAAAGCAGAAAATTATTTAAAAATATGTAGAGATCAAAAAGTAAACAGACCTCTTAGGAACGAAAATAATATACAATGTATAGATGATATTATAAAAATAACTAAAATAAAAAAAAGGAAAATAATATTTTTTGCAGGACAAAATGATTGGGGTGCTGGTATTTTTCCTCAACCTTGGCCTAGGCGAGATCTGCATAGTCCTTTGTTCAGACACACTAAAGATGCATTAAATTATTTATCTATCATTGCTTCAAAAAACAACTGGCAGATATTATTCAAACCTCACCCTTTTGTATCAAGGTACCAAGCAAATATCGGTATATCAGAAGCAATATATTCTGATATTGAAAATCCAGAATTCATAGATATAGTAGCTGATGCAGATATTTTTGATTGTATCGATGCAGCAGATGTATGTACAACTATTTTATCTCAATCAGCTTATCTTTTTTTAATTTACAATAAGCCAACTGTCTTGCTGGGAAGAATGCAGTTAACTGGAAAATCATGTTTGTACGAACCAAAAAACTTGAAAGATGTCGAAAGATATATCAAAAAAGCACTTGATGAAGGTCTTTCTAAACATCAAATGAGTAATTTTGTTAAACATGTAGCTCAGCTTTGCATGTACAACCTTTTCTCAGCAGATAAGTCGTTCGCTGATTGTTTTGGACGCAATTACGATCATGCTTCAGCTTCAATTGTGCATTATATAAATAACGGACATATAAATAATTTATTGCCATTTGGATATGAAAAATTAGATTATCTTAGAGAAAGAAATAGTGTTAATGATAAGTGTGGATCAAAAAAAAATGAGACAAAAATCAATATTAATTTAGAAAAATATGATGATATTATATTTTTAGGTTACTTTTTGTCTGGAAGCACATCTCATCAAAATGCAAATAAAAGTAAATTTTGGTTTTCAGGAAATGATAATTTTATAAATCGTTTTAATAGAACCGTTTATGTTGAACATTCATCTTCTAAAAATTTGAAAAATGCTACTGACGATATGCTTATCAAACGTTTTCCAAGCACTTTTCAAGATTTTCAAGATAAAAATTTTAATACAGATAAAATAAAAAATTATTATAACTCACTTTTAAATTTTGTTGATACAGATATTATTGATCAAGTTTTTAACTGGGAAGATGCTATTTACAGAGGTGCTAAGGAATGTATCCCCCCCAATAATTTTCGAGGTCAAATATTACACTCAATAAACAATTTGTTAAGTTTTACAGAATCTGTTAAATTCGGTGAAGGTAGTTTACTCATCACGCACGGGCACACACCAATATCATTTTTACTGCGATCAGTTTCTAAAAAATTTAAAACAAAAAATGTTTTTGCTGAACATGGTGAACTACCTAATACCATGATGCTATCAGAAAATGGTTTTTTTTATGATTCATGGCCAGCTATAGAACAAAAAACTTTTATGAGCCTTCCATTGGATGAGAAGTTAATCAATTCAGCTGCTAATATTGTTAATCAATTATCATCAGCAAGGATCGCACATAAAAATTACGATGTTTCAGATAAAAATTTTCTAGAATTTCTCGACAAAAAAACGGTAATTTATCTTAACGGAATATTACCTACCAACTCAGGAATACTTCCAAGAAGCTCGCGTGAGTCTAAGGTAATGTCACCTTACTTCGAAAATAACATAGATCTTTTGATACACTTACAGAAGATTGCTGACCTTAACGGATGGCATATAGTTTATAAAGATCATCCGTTGGTTTACACTAACTCACCTGGATTTGCCATTAAACCAGAAAAATTTAAATTTCACAATGTACATATTCTTAGGAATATTGATATTCATGATGTTTTTGATGTAACAGATGTAATGGTTACTCTAGCTTCAAAAAGTGTCATTCTAGCTTTGGCGCGAGGTGTGCCTGTTTGTATACCAGGGCGGTTCACTATACCTAAAGATGCTATCACTCCAGGCTTTTTGGAATCAAATAATTTGGAATTAGATATAAAAATTTTACTTAATGAAAAAAAAGAACATCGCGTAAATTTTAATGATTTTTATAAATTTGTTGCACGACTTCGCAAGTACTACCTATATCCTATACCTGGCACAGAAGATGAAGGTACCAAAAAAAATGGTGAAGCTTTTCATGATTTAAATGAGTTTATGCAAGGAAGAAGACGTAGAATTTCTCTCCCTGATTAAACTTTTTATGCTTTATTTATTAACTTTTTATATTATTTATAGGGCTAATATTATGATACAATTTCTCGACTGCACATTACGCGATGGTGGGTATTATAATTCATGGAATTTTAATCCAGAATTAATTGTAGATTATCTTAAATCTATGGCTGCTTTACCAGTTGACATGGTAGAAATTGGATTTCGGCTTATGCCTGATTCTGGAGGCAAATTCAAAGGTGGATGTGCATTTTGCACTGATAATTATATTAGAGCTTTAAATTTTCCTCAAAATGGACTAAAGCTGGCTGTCATGATCAACGGTGCTGATCTGACAAAATATCAAGCAGGGCCTGCCGAAGCTGTAAAGCGGTTATTTGGCCCTTCTGGTGAATCTCCTCTTGATATGGTGCGCGTAGCTGTGCATGTTCATAAAGCTGAAGAAACTTTACCTGCAATTAACACACTTCATGAAATGGGCTATAAGACTACAATTAATCTTATGCAAATTGCGGGTTTGTCTCAAAAAGATATTAGAAATCTCGCCAAAGTATGTTCAGAATATCCGATAGACGTACTCTATTTTGCAGATAGCCTGGGTAGCATGGTCCAAGACGACATCAATTCAACCGTAGATGCTCTGCGTGCCCACTGGCAGGGAGAACTTGGCTTTCACGCTCACAATAATATGGAATGGGCCTTGGCCAATTGTATTCGTGCCGTGGAGCAGGGAGTGAACTGGATAGATTCCACAGTGCTTGGCATGGGCCGCGGACCAGGCAACTGTCGAACTGAATACTTGGCTATTGAATTTGAAACTAGGTTTGGGCGAAAAATGAATCACACACCTCTGCTTGAATTGATTGATAAACACTTTAGGCCGATGCAGCAATTATACAGGTGGGGACCGAATGCGTATTATTATATGGCTGGAAAGTATGGCATCCACCCAACATATATACAGGAAATGATGGGTGACGCAAGGTATGATGGCGAGGATATTCTGGCTGTCATCAACCATTTAAAAAAGGCTGGCGGCAAGCATTATAGTCTGGGTACTCTCGAGTCAGCCCGAAATTTTTATTCAGGAGATCCCCGAGGCACATGGAATCCTGCTGATGTTATCAATGGTAGAGATGTCTTAATTATTGGCACAGGACCCGGGGTTTCTACCCACAGAACTGCTTTGGAACAGTTTATCAGATTAACTAACCCTTATGTCATGGCTCTTAACACTCAGACCAGCATTTCACCTGAGCTGATTAACGTTCGCTTAGCCTGTCACCCTGTTAGACTTCTGGCTGATTACGAACAGCATGCAATGCTGCCGCAACCTCTCGTAACACCTGCAAGTATGCTTCCAGCGAATGTTCAAAATTCTTTAGAAGGAAAGACACTTTTTGATTTTGGTATTAGAGTCAAACCTGAAACTTTTGATTTTTTCGAGAATTACTGCATTATGCCTTCATCAATGGTTGTAACGTATGCGTTAGCAGTTGCCACCAGCGGACAGGCACGCCAGATAATGCTTGCTGGTTTTGACGGATACGGTCCTGAAGACCCAAGAAATATGGAAATGAATAATTTAATCGAATTATATAACAAACATGAGAGAGCACTGCCCATTGTTGCTATAACACCTACAAAATACCAAATGCATCAGCTCAGCGTATATAGCTTGTTAGCTTAAATTTTTTAAAGGGTATGTCAATGAATTTAAAAACTAAAATGAATAGACAGGCCTGCCTTGGGATTTTTAGTAAAACTACTGACAGCGCTATGGTTGAGGTGGCCGGTCTGGGTGGACTTGATTTTATCATCCTGGACACAGAGCACGGGCCTGCCAGTTGGGAAACAATTCATCACCATGTTAAAGCAGCACGATTAACTGACATGTCTTCTGTTGTTCGGGTCAAAGGAGTTGATGTTGGTGCCATCGGAGCAGCTTTTGACACAGGTGCTGACGGTGTTCAGGTCCCAAATATTAATACTCCTGAACAGGCTGCGGAAGCCGTCAAAGCAGCACGTTTCCATCCACTTGGCAGTAGAGGTGTGTGTCGTTTCGTTCGTGCAGCCGGATTTGGCTCCACACCAAAGGATAGATATTTTAAAGAGGCCAATGACAAGTTGCTTATCTTGCAGGTTGAGGGCCTGGAGGGAGTACGCAATCTTGACGCTATTTTAGATATTCCAAACTTTGATGTGTTATTTATAGGCACTTACGATCTTTCTCAATCGATTGGTAAGCCTGGTGAAGTTGAATCTCCTGAGGTAGTTTCATTATTGAATGAAATCGCAGAGAAATCCAGAAAAAAAGGTATTTTAACTGGTGCTTTTTGTGATTCCTTGCAAGTAGCTAAACGCCTTAAGAATGAGGGGTTCAGCTACATAGCCTACTCTGTTGATGTCAGCATATATATGGACCAGATACTTAACATAAGGAGCGTGTTCACAAATGAGTAAAAAAGTTGTAGCAGTCGTACCTGTCAGAAAAGGCTCTCAAAGAGTTAAGTCAAAGAATACACGTCCTTTTGCTGACACTAATATACTTGAATTAAAAATTCAAGTATTAAAAAATGTTCGTGGTTTGGATGATATTATTATAAACACGGATTGTGAGATATCTATTGATATCGCAAAAAAACACGGAGTCTCATATCACAAGAGAGAAGAATACTTTGCCAGCTCACAAGCTACTAACGATCAGCATTGGAAACATATTGCTGAAGTAACTCACACTGATATCCTTATGATGACTCAGACTACGAGTCCACTAGTTAAGGTAAGTACGCATCAACAGGCTTTGGATTCATTTCTTGACGATTATGGTCGATATGATAGTTTCAACTCTGTTACCAGTGAAAAAAAATTTTTATGGCTTGATGGGAAACCAATAAATTACAAGGCTGATGAAACACCGAAGAGCCAGGATCTGCCTGACATTGTTTCTCTAAATTTTGCCATCACAATAATTGATCGAGGATCTATGATAACCCGTAAAAACGTTGTTGGCTTCAAACCAAAGTTTATCACATTATCCCGAATCGAGTCTGTTGACCTGGACGAGGAGATGGACTTTGAATTTGCAGAATTTTTATACAAAAAACTTGGATATGAGTGGCTCACAGATGGAACTGAGTAATTATAAAACCTTGATTTGTGATTGCGATGGAGTTGTTCTAAACTCTAACAAGGTAAAGACCCAGGCATTTTACAACACCGCGTTACCTTATGGTCAGGAGTCCGCGGAAACATTAAGAAATTATCACATAAATCATGGTGGCGTATCCAGATATAAAAAATTTGAATATTTTTTAACGGATATTTTAGGCATTGGGATTGATCAACACACCCTTGAAACCTTGCTGAATGGATTTGCCAGAGAAGTAAAAAAAGGGCTTATGGCTTGTGAGGTAGCTGAAGGTTTGCATGATTTGCGTGATAAAACAAAGCAAGCTCGATGGATGATAGTATCAGGTGGCGACCAAGAAGAGCTACGAAATGTATTTGAACATAGAGGATTGTCAGATTTATTTGATGGCGGCATTTATGGTAGTCCTGATGACAAAATTGACATACTGAAAAGAGAAATTGGGCGAAGTAATATTGTTCGTCCAGCCCTTTATATTGGGGATAGCAAGTATGATCATCAGGCTGCTAATAATTCTGGGATTGATTTTATATTTGTCAGTGGATGGAGCGAATTTTCTGGATGGCAAGATTACTGTTCAAAGGAAAGGTTATTATGTGTCCAACATTTAAAAGACATTTTTACTTGTAATGCTGAATAAAACACCGGACCATTTGTAGCGAATGCTCGCCATGAATTTTCCAGTCGATCCCGCACGTTTTCTTCCGCATGCACTACGAAGCAGAATTGGGGACAGTTAAATAAATGACAACTTCCTCAAACATCGCCAACCTGTAATGTCCAATAAGGGAGCATTACGCGTTTCTGACAACCTGGTCTGGGATAGATTAGAAGCCCCGAATAGTTGTAATGTCCAATAAAACGCCGCACCCTTTCCAGCGACTAAGTCGCATAATTTTATAAGAATCGTGCCATCAAAGGCCAGTATATCGCGCTCACTTTCCCTGCTCGGTCACAGGTTTTTCCCGTTCCGGGATCGCGCCCAGCTCAAATACCAGCACCCAAGCTATCCAAGCCAGCCATTGGATACAGTAATCCCTCGGCTGCCCTGCGCCGATTCGAAGTCTTCGAACACTTTCAGGCTTTTGCCCTATGCCCAGGCGTAGCTGTGATGCAGGCCGTTCAGCCAGGAATACGACACAAGCTTGCGGCCAGCAAAACCTTGCGGCAGAACGCGACTCTGGCATTTCTATTGAACACTTTAAAGACAAAAATAACGGACAACTGGATGACACAGAAGCTTGATCCTTCACTTGTTGCCGTACTGGTCAACCGTGAGCACAGCCGACTGTCCAGCCAAGTCAATTCCCTGGAGAAGCTGCTGCACACACCGTACGCCGACAAAGAACACCAGCGCTTACTGACCCTGGCTGCCAAGTGGCGAGTGCTGCTGGCGTTTGACGATGGTGCACCGAAACTGACCGAAGAGCTGGAAACCTTCGCTGCCGCCTACCAACAGCGGTCACCCGAGCAGGGGAGGCTGCACGACGAAGTGGTCTTTCAGGCTGGCATCTACCGCATGGGTCATTGGGGCTTCGTCAAGCACTTCATCCCCAATGTCACTGATTGCTTGGATAACTTCGGCAACGTTCTGCCCAGCCATCGTGACACCTTCAAACGTCGCTACGAGACCGAGGGGAAACTCAGCGTTGAAGCGCAATCACAGCTCCTCAAAGCGCAATACGCCCTGATCCCCAACCGACGCGATCCTTACCGGCACGAAGAGTTGAAGCGCAGAGGCCTGGTCACTGATGACGGCATTGTGCCGATGGGCGTGAAGGAAGCACTGGCGCTGATCGAGCGAGAAGAAGCGCAAGCCGCGCGTCCGGCCAAGCGCGGTTTGCTGGCGTGGCTGACAGATTGGATTCGGCGACGGTGAGGGTCCCACACGTTGAAAAGGTGTTCAAGGACAATTGAAGCCGACCAGTCGAAAAGACCAAAACCAGTGAAGGGGGAAGCCATCGAGCTTCCTTTTCTTTTTTGCCTGCAACCTGAGAAAGCCCATCACCTTTCCGACTCCGGGATCATTGGCTCAAAAGATTTCGTTTCCGAGGTATTCGACGGCGTGAAGCACCTGCTGGATTCCAAGAATCAGCGGAGGTTTACGCCGTTTGGGGAGTGGAGGGGGGGGTATTCGATGAAGAGGTTGGTGGACGCAGGTGGTTGGTAGCCTGACAGCTCTTTCTTGACGAACTGTATTCGGTCGAATACAATCCAAACATGTTCACGATCAAACAACTTCCAGAGTTTGCCGAATGGCTGTTGTACATTCGTGATACTGTGACGCGATTGCGCTTAGCCAAACGGCTGGACAAAGCGGAGCGCGGCCTGCTGGGAGATGTAAAGCCGGTGGGCGATGGTGTTTATGAGATGCGCGAGGACTTCGGACCTGGCTGGCGCATGTACTATGTCCAGAAGGGCTCGACGTTGATCGTGATGCTTGGCGGAGGTGACAAATCCACTCAGAAAGCCGACATCGCCAAGGCCATCAAACTTGCTGCCAACCTGGAGGATTGAACCATGTCCCAAAAAATCAAAATAGCTGACCTGCCGAAATTCGACATAACTGAACACTTGGACAGTGAGGAAGCCATCGCTGCCTACCTGACTATGGTGATTGAAGAAAATGACTCTTCCGAACTAGCCCACGCACTCGGCGTAGTGGCTCGGGCTCGTGGCATGACCCAAGTGGCTCGGGATGCTGGACTGGGCCGAGAGGCGCTTTACAAGGCGCTACGACCCAATGCCCATCCTCGCTTCGAAACAGTGGCCAAAGTTTGCTTGGCACTCGGAGTAAAATTGGTTGCGCAGCCAATGCATACCTGAAGGGTTGGAAAGAATGAGATCAGTAAAAGGGAAGACATCGAGCTTCCCTTTTTTATTGCCTTCATTCTGATAACGCCCATCACCATCACCTTCCTCTTGCCCGTCCCCGCAGCAACTGAGGTCTTATCATCGGACCTTCGATAACCTGCCCTCCCCGCTCAGAACCATCCCCTTATTCGCCCTACACCGAATTTTTGCACATCCTGCCAACCCGGTGCATGCCAAATATCAGTGAACACCACAGAAACAATCCTAGCGCCTTCTAGCCATATGTAGCCACAAGCAGGCCAAATCCAAGCACACCAATCCACACCACGTCTGTAATTTTCGAAAACACCTCCTGAACTTTGTTATAAGCTCCAAAGGGACCTCTCTAGCATCCCAAGGAAACCATCACCAAGCCGCTCTGGAACCATCCAGGGCGGCTTTAACTTTTTCAGGAGGTATATATCATGCCCAAGGTACACTTGCGTCCGGCGTTTGTTGCTGACCCGCCTTTGCCTAAAGACAAAGCCAAGATCGATTACTTTGACACTCAACTTCAGGGCTTTCTGCTGGAAGTGCGCAGCACAGGCACGTCCACATTCTATCTGAGATACAGAGACAATTCCGGGAATCTGAAACAGATCAAGATAGGCACACCGCAAACCATCGGGGTTGAAGATGCTCGCAATATCGCAAAGACAATGAAAAGCCAGTCAGTGATCGGCTTTGATCCCCACCAGGCCCAGACAAAGCTGAAGGCGATCCCGACATTTCGTGACTTCGTGAAAAATAATTACATTCCGTACATCAAAACCTACAAGAGATCCTGGGAGTACGATCAGACTGCCATCGAGCAACGCATGATGAAGCTGTGGGGCCAGAAGAAGCTCACCGACATCAGCAAGCATGACCTGGTGGACCTACAGAACAAGCTTTCCGCTGGAGGCCTGAAACCGGGTTCGGTAAATCGCAACATGGCCATAGTGAAATACATTTTCAGCCTGGCCGAACGCTGGGAGATTATCGACAAGTCCCCGGCCCGGCACATCCCAAAGTTGGCGGAGAACAACCAAAAGGAGCGGTTTCTCACCGTCGAGGAGATGCAGCGCCTGCTGACCGCGCTCAAGGAATGTAGCAGTGACGTTGTGCCGGATATTGTTGAGTTACTAATGGTTACCGGGGCCAGAAAATCCGAAGTTGTCGAACTGGAGTGGAAGGAGCTGAACCTGGAGAAGGCCACATGGACGCTTCCCGCATCACGCAACAAAGCCAAAAGGCCCAAAACCATTCCCTTGTCAGACAGAGCGGTGGAAGTGCTGACACGGAGGCAAAGCAACGGCTCCAAGTATGTTTTCCCGAACCCCAAAACCGGTCAGCCCTTGCAGTACTTCTTCTCCACTTGGAATCGGATCAGAAAGGCAGCCGGAATCCCCGACGTTCGCCTGCATGATCTCCGGCACAGCTACGCTTCTTTTCTGGTGAACAGCGGCAGATCCCTCTACGAAGTGCAGAAGCTACTGGGGCATTCGCAGATATCAACAACGCAAAGGTATGCACATCTTACATACGGCACATTGTCCGAAGCAACGAAGATTATGGACACGCTGGTGGGTATATGATGGGTGAATATTTGGGGTGAACTATACGAGATAATTCACTTTCGTTTGTTAATACCCACCCTACGCTGGTGGGTATATGGTGGGTGGAGATCGTGCTACTGAAGGGGCAGGATAAATATTATTAAATTCCGAGATGTTATGATTTTGCAGTGAAAGTATGTGCCCAAGTTTGGTGGGTCGAGCAGTGGGTGATGAAGGTGGATATCTACGATACCAGCCGACATCACCCTTTTTTGTTAACAAATCGATGGCGGGCCGGGTTGTATGTGGGTCCGCTAACAAGGAGGTTGATGATATGAACGAGAAGCAGTTGTATACGCTGAAGGAAATCGCCGATGAGTTGCAGGTGAATTACAAGACTGTAATCTTTTGCAAAAATCAATTTCACGATTTCATAATGGTCAAGAATGAAGGACGAACTCCGAAGTATCCCCACGAATATTTGGACTTTTTCAGGTTGGCATTTGCCTTGAAAGACGAAGGATACAACATCCACGACATAAGACGACTATTATCGGGAACGCACCCCAAACCTCCCGATTTAAATGGATGGCTTGAGGGATGGGTGCAGCGGCTTAACCCGGGATGGACGGATGGACGGATGGATGGACGGATGGAGAAATGGACGGATGGATTGATGGATGGACGGATGGAGAAATGGACGGATGGACGGATGGATGGAGGGACTGACGGAGGGATGGATGGCCAGAGTGGTGAAAGGCAGATTGGGGAAGTCCTCGTAAACCAGCTCAACGACGCTACACCGACATGCACCTCACCTCCCTCGGCTCCCCGTCAATCACATACAGACCTCCTCGAAACCATCCAAAACCAGATCGAATCATCCCTCGCCCGCCTCGAATCCCGGCTGCTCTCCGAATTCTCCGAGATCATCCCCCAGGTCAATTCCGCGCTGACGCAATACTATAAGGTTGCCGTCGAGCTTCAGGCCAGAATCGAGAAGGTGGAATCCGAACTTGGCATCGTAGCCCAGACCACTGGAACGGAGTTGGACCTCGAAAAGATCCAGGTGAAACTGGAGCATGTCGATGTTGATGCCGCCGGTGATGCCGGTGATGCCTCCGGTGATGCTGGTGGTGCCGGCCCGAAACGCAAAAGGATCAGAACCTTCAAAGACCCAAAGGAATATTCCGATAGCCCTGACCTGGACCTTGTGAAAAAATCAATCCACGAGGGCAAGCCCGAGAGGGAAGCCGTAACTCACTGGATACAGGCCATGCAGGCTAAACACCCCGAACTGACCTTTGCCGACATGGTCAGGATTCTCGACAGTGCCGGTGTGCCGACATTGACTGCCAGGAAAGGCTGGAATCGGGGAACTCTGAGGAGCTTGATTATGGCGCGGTAGCAGTCAGAACCAGACTGACCAGCGGGGCAGGGCAGGAGCCGGGGACAAAATGGATGCCCTGGCTTCGGAGCGGTGAGGTGCGGAATGGACTGGAAAGACAATGCCGGGGCGGTTATCTGCCTCGGTTTTTTTTTTAGCAGTCGCCATTATCGCGCCAAGGAAGGACCTCTACGCTCTGAGGGTACTCCGACAATCGAATCCTTCTTTAACATACTGTAATAAAATAAGAATAATCCATAAGCCAAAAAATTTTAACATATGGGTTGACATATGAAATACATATGTTATCTTGCCGAGACGTTTTCACCCCAAACCAACATCGGGAGAACAGCATGCAAAAAAAACTGCCCAAGAATTTTCCAGACCTTCTGAGGAGGACACGTGAGAAGTATGATCTGGAACTTGATGATGTAGCACGCATGTTACAGGTATCACAAAATACATTGAACCGCTGGGAGAAAGGGATTGTAATTCCGACAGGTGATAACAGAAAAAGGGTGGAGTTGTGGATTATCTTGGCGAATGAACCTCATGTAGAGAATATCATCCATAACATGCTGAAGGAACCAAGTGGAGTGTTGAACCTCGGAGGTTTCTTTGGAACCATGGCCGGAGTATCAAACATGGTTGACAGAATGTGCAAGGGGGTTTTGGAAGGAATGGTTGCCCCCGAAGGGGCGCTGATGAAGGCGCTACACGAGTTTCACAAAGGATGGGAACCAAAAAAGAAGAAGCTAGAAGAACTCTGTTTATGAATACTTTTCACGGTGGGCTGGGCATCCACTCAACATCTAACAAGGAGGAACACATGGAAATGATAGCAGAAGGTGCGAAGGTGCTCACAATGGAGCACCCCTCATGGGACGAGTTTATAGATAATCTGAAAGATGTGGCCATGAGCAATCACATCTTCGACGATTACGAATGCTCCCCTAGTACCACTGACTTGGACATTACTCGAACCCTTTTGAAAAAAATGGAAGGTATCGATGTCTGCGGAACTTTGGATTACATAAGGGAAGGCGGCTCTTACTGCGATTGTGAACTACTTATCAGACAGGGAATCGGACGATGCGGCAAGTTTACAGACAAGGTTGATCGCGGAAAGCACAAAGTTGCCGACCGGCCTGTTGAGGAGAGGAAGACGGGAAACGCAGAAATAACAGACAACCAAGGAGGTTCGATGGAAGAAATTGAAACACAGGCGGAAAGTGCTGAATGTGCGGGCTTGGAAGCCCCGGCAAAAGATTTGCAGTCAAAAGAGGAGCCCACGAACGTCGAAGCGGTGCAAGCGAATATCTCAGCTGTGGAAAAAATCGCCCATGATCCACAGCTTGTCAAAATACGCATCAACTTGGTCAACGAACTGGGCGTGGAGGGGGAACGTGGCAATATCGGGATTTGCGCCATGGTTGCGGACAGCCGCCTGATGAAGCATGGAAGTGCCGGTACTGGACCGCTCGGCCTGATCTTGGACGGACCATCAGGTACTGGTAAAACGCATACTAAGGATAAGACGCTCGAACTCTACACCAAGGGCGTGGATTACGAAGAGCTCACCAGTGCCACTCCCCGGAGCTTTTTTAACTTGGAGGACACGCTCCAGCATATGGTGCTCGATATTACGGAAGCAGACTTCTTGAAGTCCGATAAGAAACTGGTGTGCGTTATCCGGCAGTTTCATTCCGCTGGGAGGATATCCCATCAAAGGGCAACTGGTTCTGATGAGGGTCTAACCACAGAGAGACCTTCTGCTCGTGGGTCAATAGCCCTAATGACTTCGACTACGGAAGGCTCTGTTGAACCGCAGTATGATAATAGGTCAATCGTGATACACACCGACACATCAAGGCAGCAAGGCCGAGCAATATCAAACAGGCAAGCCTTGGCCGTTGCCGGGTTGGCTAATAATGTGCCTGAAGAGACGATCACGGCTTGGAAGGAGTTTCACGCATGCTTGGAATCCTTTGACGTTATTATTCCTTTCGCCCCTAGGATCAATGAGTTTATAGTGGATCAGGTTCATTCCACGTCGGTCAACAGAACCCTCGCGCAGTTGTACTCGGCCATCATGGCCACAACCATAGCTCACCAGTTTCAGCGCTTCCAGGACGAGCAAGGCCGCCTGATTGCGGAAATCGCCGACTATGCCATTGTCCAGCAGCTGCTCAATACTGCTTTCATTGAAAGCATGGCCGGCGGCAGTGCCGCACAAACCGACCCCAAGATTCAGGCGATCAGGGCTGCTCAAATGATCAGACCGGGAGACCTGGCCGCTGAACTTGGATTAGCCAAAAGTGCCATAACGAAATGGCTCCACACGGATACCGGAAAACATGCCGTCGAATGGTGCGACGAACATGGCCACCGATTTGAAACTCGGGAAGCCTTGAATACGGCAAAACATCGCGGCACTGCCTATCTGCGGGCCTTGGGTGGGTTTGGACTGCCCTCCGCTTATGAGGTCTCAGGAGATCCCGAGTGGCAGGTCGGCGGGCGGCTCTACAATCTTTACGACCTGGAACTGAACGGACCAAGATCATAAAGCTGAAAGGCATCAGTGATCACACCAAGTACAGGTCTGATGAAATGACGTGATAATGCCCTGGGGGTGCGCCGACCACCCCCGGGCACTTCTCAAAGCGCTCAGGCCGGTGAACAGGTGAACACCTACCATCAAGGCGCGCATTTACAGGCTTCGCGCCGTTTACTCCATGGTCATCGCAACCGCAACAGGTGAACACGTCCATGGTCAGCAGGGTCATCCAGAATTTTTAGCAACCCTCGAATATCACAACCGAATTATTTCAAATCAGCAGCCGCATGTGGCGCGTGTTCACCTGTTCACCCCAGTTCAGAGATCTTTGCGACCTGCGCTTGCGTCTGCTCGGAGTACGGAAATCTCCACGCCAAAAAATAAAACCCGTATATGGAGGTGGTCGAGATCAGCAGGAAGCCGAAAGCTCCAACCGAGGATACCGCCCCAGATCAGGGAAACAGGTGAACACCACAGCTCAGCCCTTAATTTCACTGGCTTCAGGTGTTCCCGAGGCAATAGAAACACGAGTAAGCAGGTGAACACGCCAAGCCTAAGGCATTGCCACCATGCGATGACGCAACCGCTTAATATCACAATAAAAGCCTGGAAGGCGAAATGCCATGAAGGAGAGGTGTTCACCTGTTACCCTGATCTGGAGGGTGTACTCCCCATTGGCCCAGTGAAGGACCGATCGAAGAAAGTCTAAACCTTATGTTCGGCCTTGATTTGCTGCTTGGACGGTGACAACAAGGGCCACATACTTGCGGTTGGTGGTTGCGGGGGCCTGGGCCTCGGTCATGAAGGGTCGGAAGCACATGGCGGCTCAGCCACTCTTTCATAACCTCGGCTTCTGGCTTGTTCGATCCGTCAATGAGCGCGAACACGTCTGCCCTGGAAATAATCAGGCAACCCTTCTTGAATCTGGAAATATCTAGAACCGGGTTTGATGCGGTTCTAGCCAGTAACCCCTTTAATAATTATGAGTTACCTTTCTGCGATCAGGGCAAAGGTCACGAACAGCATCGTACGCATCCGGGTACTCAAGCTTATCGGTCACTTCCTTGGCAATGAACCAAGGCTCGTTGTTGATCATCAGAACGGTCAGGTTTCCGAACAGCTCGTTCGAGAAACTGTGAACCTTGTTTTCGGCCACAGGCTGGAGGATGGCCATGGGGTAGGTTCCATAGTCCTGGATCGAGGGGACTACTTGGGTAGTGATCCAGTCCCAAAATGCTTCTGCCTCTGGCATGCCCGAGTTCCTGAGCAGGCTGAAAAGGTCTGTCCTATTGATCAAAGTTACGCCTGCCGGACTGTTTTTCAATATCGCCGCTCCGGCGATACTACCATATAACTCATTAACATCTTGATGTTTAATAAAATGATTCGGGCATCACTTTTCAGGGCGTTGGAACTCTCAATGTACTTGAGAAGCTTTATTCATGCCCACCAATGAACATGGTGTTCCCTTGATAATTCTCAGTGGTCAATTTTCCAAAAGTCTTGTGCCCAAAATTCTGAACTTCCTGTTCCACCTTGAGTTGTTCTTCAGTAGGTGGCGACGGGCCAAGCAGTTGTGCTGGTAGATGATTACTGGGGGGGGCTGGGCTTGGGTCATGAAGGGCCAAGCACATGGCGGTTCAGCCATTCTTTCGTCACTTTGCTTCCGGATTGATCGATCCGTCAATGAGCGCGAACACGTCAGCCCGAGAAATAATCAGGCAACCGGTTTTGAAATTAGAGATTTTTAAGGTCGCATCTGATGCGCCCTTAGCCAGTAAACCATTTAAATACTTGTGAGTTATCTTCCTGCGATCATGGCAAAGATCGAACAGCACCGAAAGCCCTGGGGTACTCAAGCTTGTCGGTCAGCTCTTTGGCGATGAACCAAGGCTCATTTTCAATCATCAGAACAGTCAGGTTTCCGAACAAATCGTTTGAGAAACTGTGGACCTTGTTCTCAGCTTCGATCTGGACCTATGAGTGTGATGTGTCGGAAACAGCTAAATGCCCCTCTCTTACAATCCATTGACAGCCATACATTTGTCCCATATCGGTCACTTCATAAACTTCTAAATTCATTAACAGGAGACAAACAATGGATGTTGAAAAGCTGTTGATTACGGTAATGGAAAAGTATCCAGGCAAAGATCCTGATCAGCACCTATCAACCATAATGGGAATTGGGGACAGTTAAATTATTGACAACTTCCTCAAACACCGACAATCATCCTTCCTGTCACCCTCAGCTCAACCTCTTCGCCCTTCACCACGGAGGTAAATCATGGCCCGAACATCCCGCATGCTCCGACCCGACAAGCCCACAGTTTACCATGTAATCTCCCGCTCCACTTTGCCCGGCTTTCCTCTGTCCGATGCGGACAAGGACCATCTTGTTCACTTGCTGCAAAAATACGCGACCATGTTCTTCGTGGACATCCTCGGCTATTGCATGATGGGCAATCACATTCATCTAGCCTTGCGGGTGCATCCGGAAACCGGCGTTGATGATCACGATGTGCGAGAACGATATCATGCTGAACGCGGCGAAGCGGCTCATCTTTCGGAAGCCGATTTGCCTGCGTACCGCAAGCGTTTGTGTTCGCTGTCGGAATTCATGCGTATGTTCAAGCAAAGCTTTGGCCGATACTACAACAAGAAACACAGGAGAAAGGGCTATTTCTGGGGAGACCGCTACAAGAGCGTGATCGTGCAAGAAGGATCAACGCTGGTAAATCTGCTGGCCTACATCGACCAGAATCCGGTTCGGGCCGGTATCGTGAACAAGCCCGAGAACTACCGTTGGTCCGGCCTTGGGTATCTGGTGCAGACCGGAAACAGGCATAACCTCCTTGATCTGGACCTGGGCCTGAAGGAGTGGAACGAACTTGATCCCAAAGAGATCATCCGCAAGTACCGACAGTTCGTGTATGAGACCGGCGCAATGGACACCGGCAAAGGCAAGCAGATGAAGAGGGAAGTGGTCGAAAAGGAGCGCAAGAAGAACTACCGCCTGAGCCGAGTGGACGTCTTCCGCCATCGTTGCCGGTATTTCACGGATAGCGGGATCATCGGCTCAAAAGAGTTCGTGTCCGAGGTGTTCGACGGGGTGAAGCACCTGTTGGATTCCAAGGATGAACGGAGGTTTACGCCGGTTGGGGGAGTGGAGGGGGTGTATTCGATGAAGCGTTTGGCTAACGCCGTTATCGGTTAATTGTTATTTGTTATCAGGTTGTTATGGCCTCTCACTCGCTCGAAGACTCGCTTGAGCCCGCAAAGGCCGCGGAGGTGAAGCCTTTGTTAACCAGGCGGTGAGTGGAGGCGATCTTGCATCGGCTCTTTTGATCCACTACGTTGCCTCCCATGAGCGAGATCAACAAAAAGCACGACACCTTCTTCCGGGAAACCATGAGCCACAAGGAGGTCGCCTGTAATGTCCAATAAAACGCCGCACACTTACCAGTGACCAAAAGTCATGAGTGGTGCCAGGTTTATTTTGTTGACTCGCGCTGCCTCCCCCGCTAATCATCACTTCACCCCTCAATCACCCCGACCAAGGAGCCTCTGATGGGCCGAATCCCTCGCTTCGTCCGCTATGATCAGCCGACCGTCTATCACATTATGTCTCGTACTGCCCTGGACGGCTTTCCCTTGCAGGACGTCGAGAAAGACCGCCTGATGGCCACTGTCGCCAAGCTGTGCAAGGTCTACTTTGTTGATCTGCTTGGCTTTTGCCTCATGGGCAACCACTTTCATCTGGTTGTCCGAATGAATCCTTCAGATTGGCTCTCCAACGAAGATATCGCCAAACGCTACAAGCTGCTCTATGGCGATAACGCCACCATCATTCCCTGCCAGGTCGATGAATTCCGAGACCGTCTCACTAATCTTGGCGCTTTCGTGAAGGACATCAAGCAAGGCTTTTCCAAGTATTACAACAAACGCAAGAAACGGCGGGGCACGTTTTGGGGAGAACGCTTCAAGAGCGTGATCGTCCAGGAAGGTGAAACACTGGTGAACCTGCTTGCCTACGTGGACCTGAACCCGATCCGCGCCGGAATCGTGGACAAGCCCGAGGACTACCGTTGGAGCACCCTGGGCTATCTGGTGCAGCGCGGCAACAAAGACGGCCTAATTGATCTGAACCTTGGCATGCACGAGTGGAATGAGTTCAATCTCAGCGAGATTATTCGGAAATACAGGCAGTTCGTTTACGAAACCGGGGCCATGGACGCAGGCAAAGGCAAGCGCCTTGATCCTGAACTGGTCAAACGCGAGCGCAAGAAAGGCTACAGACTCAGCCGCACCGACGTTTTCCGCCATCGTTGCCGATATTTTACCGACTCCGGCATCATCGGCTCAAAAGAGTTCGTGTCCGAGGTGTTCGACGGGGTGAAGCACCTGCTGGATTCCAAGGATGAGCGCAGGTTTACGCCGGTTGGGGGAGTGGAGGGAGTGTTTTCGATGAAACGATTGGCTAACGCTGTTATTAGCTAATGTTTTTTGTTTTTAGTTAGTTGAAAGGTTTTGTAGGAAAGTAATGAGTACGTAAATTTGACAAAATATTTCACCTGGTGATATATTTTTTCTGTGGGCACGATATTCAGGACGCGAACATTTTCCCGTTGGATGCGCAATGCGGACCTGACAGATTCGATGCTTTGTCAAGCAGTATCAGAGATATCGCGGGGTTTGCTTGAAGCAAGTTTGGGCGGAAATTTAGTAAAGAAACGTATCGCTCTACCTGGACGGGGAAAACGGGGCAGCACGAGAACTATTGTTGCCACAAATCATGAAAATCGCTGGATATTCTTATATGGTTTTGAAAAGAGCGATCGTTCCAATCTCAACAAGTCTGAACTCAAAGCTCTTCAGGAATTGGCTAGCGAGTATTTATCTTTAACTGCCCAGCAATTGCAATTGGCTGTCAAACAAAGGAAGTTATCCGAGGTTGTTTATGAAGACAACAAAGCAGAAAAGCAGAATTCTTGAAGAAGTTCATGAGATGGCGAGCGACTTGAATGAAATCGGCTTGATCGATAAACGCCGCATGCGCGAATTCGACGCCTTGTGCAATTTGCACGTTGCGAAAATGTCGCCGCAAAAAATCAAAGAGGTCCGCGAAAGAGAACATGTAAGCCAGGCCGTCTTTGCTGCAGTGCTCAACACCAGCCTTTCCATTGTCCAAAAATGGGAGGTTGGCGATAAAAACCCCAGTGGCCCTTCTCTTAAATTGTTGAACCTCGTAGAGCAAAAGGGCTTGAGCGCTTTGCTCTAGTACTGCTTGGCGGAAGTTGTAATGTCCAATAAAACGTCACATCTTTTCCAGCGACTAATCTGCACAATTTTATAAAATCATAATATTGACGTCCAGTAGATCGCGCTCATTTCTCCTACGTGATCATAGAATATCATCGATTCGCGATTGCTTACTTTGCAGTCAAGATAGGGTTTCCTTATGAAGATATCATTCGCAGCAAGCACATGTCTTCCTCTTCTGAATCTCAAAAATAAATGTAGATTTCCCAAGGATATTTGACTGACTATTGGTTCTATTGAAATACGACAGAGACCGACCGAAAATACTGAACACAGTGAAGGGGAAGCCATCGAGCTTCCCTTTCTTTTTGGTGATAACCTGAGAAGGGGAATTACTATCATTTTAAGTATGCACTCTGAGTCGTTTTAATCAGAATTTCCGTATATCCACAGACACGCAGATCAATAGGTCCTGTAATGTCCTTAACGGAACACCTTTTCAAATGCCCAGGATGCATAGCTTCAATCAATCCCAGTATATCGCGTTCATTTACCCTGCATTATCACAAATTTATCACAAACCCAGGCCTACAGCAATTTCCGGCATAAGGTACTCTATCAAGCTGAATTTGGTGCACTTAAAACGCAAATATGGGCCTCGATATTTCCTTAACAAGCAAACATCAAGGGCAAATTAAATATCGTTCATCAAAATTCCGTTTATTTCTTTGTCCTCGATGCCCAGGTAGTGCATGGTCACAGCCGGACTGGAATGATTGAACCTCTTGCAAAGCAGTTCGAATCCGATTCCGTAATGAACACGCTGAACGTAGCCGAACGTTTTACGCAAGGTGTGCGTACCGTAGTTGCCACGCAGATTGATCAGTGCACACCAGCCTTTGATAAGCCGGTTGGCGGCGCTCACGGTCAGGGGCTTACCCTTTGCCTTGTGACTCTGGAACAGAAAAGCTTCCGGCTCTGGCTGCACGGTTTGGAGGTACTCCTGCAAAACCTTGTGCGTTGTCTTGTTGATCAGCAGCACATTTGTCTTGCCGGTTTTCTGCTCTTTCACGCTGACAACTTCGCCGGGTTGTAAATGCTGAACGTCCTTTACCCGCAACTGAAGCAGATCACCGATCCGAAGACCGTTGTTGATGCCCATGGTGAATAGCAGCAGGTCTCTGGGCTTGTCGGCCAGGAGTTTCTTGATGGCCTTGATGTCTTCCAGACGCCGGATGGGTTCGACCTTCGTTGATGATCCCTTCTTGGGGTGGTTGGTATTGGGCATGGAAGGATTATATCAAGTATTATGGTTTAAATTCAATAAAAATGGCAATTACCTTCCATAGTGAAGATGTCGCCGGCAAGGTGCTGTGATAAAATACTGAAATATTGAATTATTTTTCAACAGAAAGTCGTAATGCCAACTTTGGGCTAAAAGTTGGCATTACAGCTCAGCCGATCCAACCGCTCCCCTCCCCGGCCTTGACCATGTCTTGCTCATATGGCCGGGAAGCCTTATTGTCTCCACATGCAAGACATCACCAACCAGCCTCACGATATGTTCGTCGTGGAGATGCTCTCCAACGAAGAGGTTACACGGGAATTGATAGCCAAGCACGTACCCCAGGAGATCACCCAATTCCTGGATCTGGACACCCTGGAGATCAGATCAGAGTCCTATACCGACGAGATGAAGCGGGCTTTTACAGATATCGTCCTCAAGCTCCAACTGAAGGACAGGCCAGACCGTGAGGCGGAAATCTACATCCTGATCGAACATAAAAGCCGCCCAGAGAAGTTCGCTCGGCTCCAGATACTGAAATACAAGCTGCGCAAGTGGCTGGAAACCCTCAAGGCCGAAGAAACTCCGCAATACTTGCCAATCATCATTTCGATGGTTTTTACCCACGGCGAACGAAAATGGTACTACAGCCCAGACTTTGCCGACTTGTTCGACTGCCCTTCGGACTACTTCCGGCAGTTCATTCCCAGCTTCCGCCACCTGATCCACGATTTGAACGATCTGGATAAGGAGCAACTGAAAGAGCAGACTTTGCTGAACGTGGTTCAGCTGGCCATGAAGTTCTTCCATTCCCTGGAATTAAAAGAGCATCTTGGCGACATCTACTCCCCGCTGGCCAAGATCGAAGACCCCGAAAAGCGGAAACTGTTCACGATCTTGGTGAGCATGTATCTCATGTCGCCCGCAACGCACGTAGACATGAAAGATATCATCGAGGTTATTACGAATTTCGAGCAAAAGGAGGAAATTGTGCAAACCGTTACCAAAAAAATCAGGGCTGAAGAGAGAGAGATTTCCTTGAAGAAGGGACGCGAGGAAGGCGAACTGAAAGGCATCCGCACCGCTCTCCTTAACTTTGCATCATCCAAGTTTGAGTACGTTCCTGTGGGCTTCTCCCAGAAGATTCACGCCATTAAGGACATCGACGTGCTTAATTCACTTTCTCACAGCCTTGCTAGGGCCGAATCCTTGGAAGCTTTCGAGGCCCTGGTAGACAAGGCCACCAAACAGACCTCCCACTAACTCCGCATCACCAAAAGGGCTTCCCATTCCGGCGAAGCCCTTTTCCTTCACACTTGAGTACTGTCCGCGTAAAGTGGACAAAGTACTTCATTCTCAAAAAGCCTCTCCTTCAACTATCTGCCCTTCCCGCTGTAATATCCAATAAAGCAGTACCTTTCCAGCACTCGATCAAGTCCCGTCATTTCATAAAAATACTGCCATCCTGTGCTATAGATCGCGCTCATTTTCTCTGCTCGATCACAATATTCCTGATCCAGGGTTACGATACAGCCCAAAAACGGTATCCAAGATATGCCTGCCGATCTTGGTCGCAACAATTCATCGGCGCATCCTGATTACACGAATCGCCATCACTTAAAGCCCGTAATCCTCTTTTTTCTACATCAGATTTTCCGTTTACCCACAGATACGCAGACCCACAATAGACCTCCCTCAATTTGCCCTTTACGGCAGTCCGGTGCTGCCTGGTGCAGTCAGAGGACAGGCAAGCCACCTGCAAGCTCGTCAACGCCGTAATATCCGGCAATGATTTTTGGTGGCAAATATCGCCAGATGATCATTCCATCCTGGCCTGGTGTCTTGCCGTCTATGCTCTGACTTCACTCGAGAACGGATAATGAGGTCACAAACAAAGCAGGGAGCCAGGGAATGAATGTGTGAAATCAATTGCTCTGGAAGGTGACCACGAAACTGGCGGAAATCGTCAAAAGATAATCGAGCAGAAGTGGGGAAATCATCGAAGCGACAGCTAATGATCCTGGTTTGATTGATGTTAAAAAAAAGTTTTTGAACTATATTGACAAATACCTAAAAATATGGTACGATAAACGTATTGAAAAGCGGTTAATACCTAAATCTTAATGGGTAACAAAATTTATAATAATGTTAACCAAAGGCAACGATGACTAACATGTAATCAACATAGACAAAACTGAAAGAAAAGCAAATAAAAATGATGGTGATGGATGTTGGTTCTAGTCGTTCCATTTCATGTCAGCGAAGCATGTGATGCGTTGTTTGACCTAAAAAACAGCATTTGCAAAACGAACTCTAGATTTTTTTTGTTAACGCTCGGACAATTAAGATAAAATATTTATTTAACAATTATCAATGGGGAAGATTATGGGACAGATGACGTAAAATCAAATTGAAGTCACACATTATATTACATAAATACCATATATGTGAAGTTGTTTTATCACATAGCGGTGGAGTGTTTTCTATGAACAGTGCTATCATATTTGTAAGTATTTTTTAATCTTATAGCTTAAGATTGCATCCAATGCAAGGATTTATAGAAAATAATTATCAGAAAATGGAAAGTCACAATTATATAAATTCAAGCACCTGTCACACAGGATCAACTGTAATGCCCAATAAAACGCCGCCCCTTTTCCAGTGGCCAAGTCACATAATTTTCTAAAAATCATGCAACCCAAAGCCAGAATATCGCGCTCACTCTCCCTGCTCGGTCATAGATTTTTCACGATCCAGGAACGCGAGCAGCTCAAATACCACCACCCAAGCTATCCAACCCATACATTTGACGCAACAATCCCTCGGCTGCCGTGCGCCGATCCGATGGCTTCGAACAATTTCAGGCTTTTGCCATATGCCCAGGCGTAGCTGTGATGCAGGCCGTTCAGCCAGGAATACGAAACCAGCTTGCGGCCCGCAAAGTCTTTCGACAGAATCTTGCTTGGGCATTTCTCTTGAGCACGTGACTTCACCGGAGGGAAGCCAGCCTTGGCCATATGAGGCCGAGCCGTATTGTAGAACACCTTGAAATCGTTCAGCAGCCGGTTGAGATGCGTCTCACCCAGCGGGATAATGTAGTCCAGCAACTCTTCTTGAAGCGTTCGGTTGAAACGCTCCACGATCCCGTTCTGCCACGGACATTTGTAGTCGATGCGCAGAACCTTGACACCCATGTTTGGAAGGGTTTGGTTGACCACAGGCACGAAAATGCTGTCCCGGTCAACAACCATGAATTTCGGGGCCGTGTCGAACGGAAAGGCTTCCCGTAGCTGCTGAGCAACCCATTCCGCCGTTGGATGGTAGGTTGCAGCCATCCAGATCAACTCACGCGTTCCATGGTTGATGATGTTCAAAATATACATCGGCTTACAGCAGATATTGAACACCTGCTTGAAATCCATGCCGCACGTAAAATGACAATGCAGGAAGGTTTCCCAGCCTGGGTCTTGCTGGCGCTTAGTCGGCTTCCCTGGCGGGTTCGACTTGTAACCTGCTTTTTTCAGGATTTTCCTGACTGTATTTGAGTGGATCGACTTATTCAATTGGCTTTTGATTATGTTTGCTATTCTGCGTGGAGAATAGCCAGGGTCTTCCTTCTTGAGGCAAAGCACCAGGTTCTTGATATCTTCCGGCACTTCTGGCCTGCCACGCTTGGCGATTGGCTTTGCCGACTTTCGTGCCCAGATCAAAGCTTGGCGTTTTTTCCACCAACTGACCAAGGTATTGGGCCTGATCTGGATGAACTGCGTCAAACGAGATGATATTCTGTGCAGGAAGGCAAGGATCAGTTTCTGAAAACCAGAGAGCGCGGGACGTATTTTCGACAGCTTCACGTTCCACGGCGGCTTGGTTTTCTTGGCGTTCTGGTTCGAAAATAGACGGTTCGTGAAGCCAGCCAGAGCAATCCGCATGGCATACTTCTCATATTTCAACCGAACACGCGCAGCCACGTCCATCCGATACCGCCGAGAATGGCACAAGCCAGCAGAATAGCCGCACAGAAATACCACTACCCAGACAAGAGACTCCACAGATGCTCCGGAAGGTCAAGTTGATTTTGAAGACCATCTTGCTTTGCTCAAAAGGCTGGCCTACTATCGGCATTTATGAGCGAGATCAACAAAAAGCACGACACCTTCTTCCGGGAAACCATGAGCCACAAGGAGGTCGCCGCCGACTTCCTGGCGAATTACCTTCCGGCCAAGTTTTTAAAGCATGTCAGGTTGGACACGCTGTCCATCACCAAGGACAGCTTCGTGGACGCGAAACAGGCCGAGCATTATTCCGACCTGCTCTATCAGGTCATGCTGAGCAACGGCTTGCCCGGATTCGTGTATTTCCTCTTTGAGCACAAAAGCTATCCGGACCGGTTCGTGGTTCTCCAGCTGCTCCGGTATATCATCGAAGTCTGGGAACTGTATCTCAGACAGAGGCCGCAGGCCAAAACCCTACCGCTGATCATCCCTGTGGTGGTGAGCAACAACAAATTTAAAGGTCCAACAACTCGACTAAATGAAATTATCGCTACACAAGACTCAGATTTCGATGCTTATGTGCCAGATTTTAAGCTAGCATTTGAAGATTTTTCACCTGAAAATGAAATCGACATGATTGGCAAAAAGTACCTTAATCTTTTTGAACAGAGCTTAACCCATATATATTTTAGGGATTTTAAAAAGTTACTTTCACCATTTACGGAGTCTCTCAAAATATTGGAGCAATTGGAAAGCGATGCAACCAGTAGAGAATGGTGTAGATGCCTCTCCATATTCACACTATACTCAATGGGAGCTAGTGATTCTTTCGATGATTTTTTTGGAATGATATTTTTAAAGAAACCTTGATTCGACCATGCCTCAAGAATCCCACGACCATAATTTCAAAAACGTCTTCCTGGACTTTCCCCGCGAGTCCCTGGAATTGTTCTACCCGCAGGCTCTTGAACTGTACGGCGAGCTGCGGGAGATAATCTTTGTCCGTCAGGAGCCGCGCAAGCATCATCTGGCTGATCCCGGCTTGGCCCTGGACATGCCGATCCTGTTCCGATTTGCTCGTGGGTCCTTGCTGCTCTGGCTGGTGGAGTTCCAGGAGGACAAGGGCAAATTTTCCATCTACAAGCTGCTGCGCTACGCCACGGACCTGATGGAAGCCCATCCTGACGCAGTGGTCATTCCTACTGTCCTTTTCACGGACCGCAAGGCCTGGCGCAAGGACGTACCCCGCAAGCTGGAAAGCCGTCTCGGCACAGCTACCTTTCTCCACTTCGAATACGTGCACCTGAAACTGTTTGCCCTCCAGGCCAAGGACTACTACAATGTGAACAACCCGGTGGCCAAAATCCTCATGCCAAAGATGCAATATCCACAATCCGAACGCCTTGAAGTTTTGCGCCACGCCTACCTGGGCCTCTACCAACTGGCATCACGGGCACATTTTGAAAAATATGTCGATTTCATCGACGTTTACGCCGATGTTCAGCCGGAAGAGCAAAAAGCCCTTTACGACGACATCATCGAACACAAGGAGACAGCCATGCTCGCACAATACATCAAAAATCTTGGTCGTGATGAAGGCCGTGACGAAGGCGAAGTCTTGGGCCGCCAAGCCGTTATTCAACGCCAACTCACCAAACGTTTCGGCCAAAACACCCTCGATAGCCAATTCCAGGATCGACTCCACAAAGCCACGCCGGAACAGCTCGACCTTTGGGCCGAGAAACTTCTGGACGCAAAAAGCATCGACGAGGTGTTCAGGGACAACTGAGCCGTATGGACAAACATAGAATTTGTGGAAGGGGAGTCGCCAAGGCTTCCCTTTCTTTTTACGCGATTAACTGAGAACGCCCATCGTCTTCATTTGTGAGCTGGGCTTCAATCCAAGGGGAAGCCCTCGAATATTGTTGCAAACAAATACTGCTTTTCCTCGTAAATACGTTCCTCAGATTTGCCTTTTACGGCATCCAGGCATCTCCCGGCACGGCCTTGGCGTACCAAAGGGTATAAGTTGCCGTAAAATCGATCCTCGAGCCCTCTGCCTGCATGTGACTGATTGCGGCCACTTTCGATCACCAATCTGCCTCACTTCTCTTCTCTTTTTCAAAAATACCTGCCTGAAGTTGTTATAAGCTCCAAAGGGACCTCTCTAGCATCCCAAGGAAACCATCACCAAGCCGTTCTGGAAACCATCCAGGGCGGCTTTAACTTTTTCAGGAGGTATATCTCATGCCCAAGGTACACTTGCGTCCGGCGTTTGTTGCTGATCCACCTTTGCCAGAAAACAAAGCCAAGATCGATTACTTTGACACTCAACTTCAGGGCTTTCTGCTGGAAGTGCGCAGTACCGGCACGTCCACATTCTACCTGAGGTACAGAGACAATTCCGGAAATCTGAAACAGATCAAAATCGGCACACCGCAAACAATCGGGGTTGAAGATGCTCGCAATATCGCAAAGACAATGAAAAGCCAGTCAGTGATCGGATTTGATCCGCACCAGGCCCAGACAAAGCTGAAGGCGATCCCGACATTCCGTGACTTCGTGAAGAATAATTACATTCCGTACATCAAAACCTACAAGCGGACCTGGGAGTACGATCAGACTGCCATCGAGCAACGCATGATGAAGCTGTGGGGCCAGAAGAAGCTCAGCGACATCAGCAAGCATGACCTGGTGGACCTACAGAACAAGCTTTCCGCTGGAGGCCTGAAACCGGGTTCGGTAAATCGCAACATGGCCATCGTGAAATACATTTTCAGCCTGGCCGAACGCTGGGAGATTATCGACAAGTCACCGGCCCGGCACATCCCAAAGTTGGCGGAGAACAACCAAAAGGAGCGGTACCTTTCCGTCGAGGAGATGCAGCGCCTGCTGACCGCGCTCAAGGAATGCAACAGCGATGTTGTGCCGGATATTGTTGAGTTACTGATGGTTACCGGGGCCAGAAAATCCGAAGTTGTCGAACTGGAGTGGAAGGAGCTGAACCTGGAAAAAGCCACATGGACGCTTCCCGCATCACGGAACAAAACCAAAAGGCCCAAAACCATTCCCTTGTCCAACAGAGCGGTCGAAGTGCTGACACGGAGGCAAAACAACGGCTCCAAGTATGTTTTCCCGAACCCCAAAACCGGCAAGCCCTTGCAGTACTTCTTCTCCACTTGGAACCGGATCAGAAAGGCAGCCGCAATCCCCGACGTTCGCCTGCACGATCTCCGGCACAGCTACGCTTCTTTTCTGGTGAACAGCGGCAGATCCCTCTACGAAGTGCAGAAGCTACTGGGGCATTCGCAGATATCAACAACGCAAAGGTATGCACATCTGACACACGGCACATTGTCCGAAGCAACGAAGATTATGGACACGCTGGTGGGTATATGATGGGTGAAAATTTGGGGTGAACTATACGAGATAATTCACTTTCGTTTGTTAATACCCACCCTACGCTGGTGGGTATATGGTGGGTGGAGATCGTGCTACTGAGGAGGCAGAATAAATATTATTAAATTCCGCTATGTTATGGTTTTGCAGTGAAAGTATGTGCCCAAGTTTGGTGGGTCGAGCAGAGGGTGATGAAGGTGAATATCTACGATACCAGCCGGCATCACCCTTATTTGTTAACAAATTGGTGGCGGGCCGGTTGTAAGTGGGTCCGTTAACAAGGAGGATGATGATATGAACGAGAAGCAGTTGTATACGCTCACTGATATTGCCCAGAAATTGGGCGTCAATTACAAGACGCTCTACAACTATAAAGACGTTTTCAAGGAATTCTTGGTCGTTCAAGACCAAGGCAGACAGACACGATATTTGCCGATCAACATTGAAATTTTTAACAAAATTCTTGAGTTGAAATCCGATGGCGTCGCCAATGAAGATGTCTATAGCCTCCTAGACGATTGGCGCAGGCAGCATCCGGAGCACTACACAAGAGATGCTCCTTCTTTCTCTCCTTCCGTCTTTCCTTCTGTCGGTCCTTCTTTCCTTCCTTCTTTCTCTCGTTCTTTCGGTCTTTCTTTCTTGCCTTCCTTCGATCTTTCTGTCTTTCCTTCTGTCCTTCTTGATGTCCTTCCTTCTGGCTTTCCTTCTTTCTCTCCTTCTTTCCTTCTTTCAGGCACAGACACTCCAACCGTAGGAATGGAGGAGACAGAAAATAAGGCCAGACCTTGCCAACCTACTGTAGCTGAGAATCCGAAAGGCGGGAATAAATTAGAGAGTCAAGACTTGGAAAATTTTGAGAACAGACTACGCGACGAGATAGGCCAATCCCTCGCACACCTCGAATCCCGACTCCTCTCCCAAATCTCCGGGATCATCCCGCAAATCAACTCCGCGCTGACGCAGTACTATAAGGTTGCAATCGAGCTTCAGGCCAGAATCAAGAAGCTGGAGTCAGACCTCGGCGCGGGAGGCGAACACTTTATGGGAACAGAACTGGACCTTGAAAAGATCCAGGTCAAGATGGAGCATGTTGATTTTGACGACGCCGATAATGCCGGCAATGCGGAGCATAATGCCAGGGATGCCGTTCCAAAGCGCAAAAGGATCAGAACCTTCAAAGACCCAAAGGACTATTCCGATAGCCCTGACCTGGACCTTGTGAAAAAATCAATTCACGAGGGCAAGCCCGAAAAAGAGGCCATAACGGTCTGGATACAGGCCATGCAGGCCAAGCACCCCGAACTGACCTTTGCCGACATGGTCAGGATTCTCGACAGTGCCGGTGTGCCGACATTGACTGCCAGGAAGGGCTGGAATCGAGGAACCTTGCGCAGTTTTGTTCAGGACAGCAGCTGAACTTGAGGTTTGAAATGGATACTGGGGAGCCGACCTGAAAATGGAAAGCCGACTAATGGCCGCTGAGGAACATTGTTGTTGAGCGGTAGTACTCCGATCAGGCATTTGGTAAAAACAACAGATGGATAGGATAGGCTGTCCGGGTATCCGGCTGTTTTTTAATGTATAGGCACCCAACCCGTGGCCCTGAGAGGCAACCGGTATTGCCTGATACCTCCGAAAAGTGCCGGATACCCGGACAGCTATCGATATCCTCCGAAATTATTGTTGATCTGTGTTCGGACAACTGCTCGGAACGAAGCCGTGCAGCATAAATAAAGCAACGGCAAGTATTCCAATCGTCCCAGACCGGTACTAAAGGATGGCATAGCAACATCCTTTCAGGTTGTGGTTGGCAGGCGTTCGCTATTAATGCTCCTGCCCCGCCACTTCACCTACCGTCATCAAACCAAGGAGCATTCTTAAAGAGGCTGGATTTTTTCGGTCTCTCGCCAAGCATAACCATGCTGCTTACGCTCTGATTTAAAATCCGATCGTTATTTTTTAGGGGATCCGATAGCACTGCTCCCTGGACACCATGGCGTCATGCAACCATCCATGGGCTTCTGAGATTGGATGCAACGATTGCACCAATCGGTACCTCCTGAACCGGCCAAGCGCATCCAGGATTGGGTAGATTAAATCTACCCAATCCGTAACAGTTTGATTTTTTTTGTATAATACTTTGAAAATTTGTTCGGCGCTGCTTTTTTTTAGTCGGACTTCTTCCGTTTCAGAATCGAGGAACTCCGTGACAACGTGGTAATTGCCGAGTCGATTCCAGGGCTAGGGAGGACGCAGCTACGGCAACCCATTTCCTCCCTCCCCCTTTGAAATATTCTATAGTTTTCGCTGCTGCAAAGGATACCCACCTGATGGATACCCTTGCGTGAGCGCAGAGAATGATATTTCAAAGGGCATCTGGCAACCGCACAAGCGCATCCGGGATGGGGTAGATTAAATCTACCCCATACACAACCCTCTTATTTTTAAGTACTTCTCCGCCGATTTCCACGGCATGGCTTTTATAGGCGGATTTCTCTTCCGGCCATGGTTGAGAGGCTGGAGGCTGGTCTTCATTTTTTTGTGCACAGATGCGTCCTGTATTCAGATAGGCAAACCTGAAAGAAGCCGATCTCTGGACAAGACAGCAAAATTCGGTCGTGCCCGAAAGGACTTTATAAATCTGGCACATATAGAAGGGGCGATTCTGTATCGCCCCTTGCTGGATAACCGGAGAGTGTCATGCGGAAGTCGAATATTATCCGGGATGGTATCTTCTTTGGCCTGGTAATGCAGATGTCGGAAACGAATCGGGTTCGACACTCGCTTGAGGGGCTGGCGAGCCAGGTCCTTAGGAGCAGTGGAAACGGTGACTGCTGTTTGGAAATCTCAGGGTTCTGAAGAAAGATTCGGACATTTTCTTCTGCCTAAAGGACACGGGTCGTATGCTCGGTATGCAGAAGCCAAAAGTGTCCTTGAACCTCCTGCTCAAAAAGTACGAGGAAAATGGGCTAGATACCGAGGGGGTAAAAACTTTTTACCCCCTAAAGGATGCTCTTGGGCGTATGCGCGCTGCGTGCTCATTTCTTGAAAATGCTAATATTGCGAGTATATACACATGGGGCGATTTAAAATCGCCCCCTACTGCGAAAGCAGGAGGTCTGATGCAGGAATCAAAAATGCTCCAGGATTACCCATTCTTTGACCTGATCATACAGGGCCGGGTTCGCTTTTTTTGCCTGGGGGCGGGCAAGGCAAGTTACTGCCAAGGCAGTGGAGAAAAGTATGTGGAAAATTGAGTTGATATGGAGTGCCTGCAACGGTTGCACCCACTCAAAGATGGTCGTGGTCTGCTCAGAGACACATTGATGATCCCAGATGACCTGTTCTTCGATATCTTGTTGTACAATCCGGAGCTTGGGGGAGCTTCAGGTTATGAATGACGAGTCAGACATTTTTCTTCATGGTCGCGGACATGATCAGAATGCTCGGGATAGAATTCACCGACGACGCATTGAAAAATTGCAGAAAAGCATCAATTCAAATCAGAAGGATCAATGTGTCACTTCAAGTTACACCTTGAATGATGCTAATGGGCGTGCCCAAACTTGGGTTCGATAAATTCGCAAGATACAAAGGGGGTAGAAAATTTCTAGCCCCTTGAGGATGAGGGCGGCTTGCGCTTATGCATCCGGGACAACCTTGCCCCGTGAGAAACAGAGCAATGTGAGAATAGAAACCACGTCCTGCCAACTTGGACGGGATGATCCAGTCCCAAAAACGTTTGACTTCGTCATTTCCGAGTTCTTCACCAACCGAAAAAATGAAGTGGTACCGGTTCTTTGGACAGATTGAAAATGTCTTACCTGGTGATCAGGGTTCCGTCTGCCGGACTGGTTTTTAATAGAGCCGATGCGGCTCTATTACCATATAAATGCTCTGAATTCTATGACTTAATGCAACTTTATTGCAAAAACTAGAGAACCTTGAACCCAGGCGTATATTCCTGATGCTGAATAATGCTCCCCGATCCTATCCAACCGGTCCATGTGGGTTTCAAGCAACCGAGACATGGCGGCCAGGTTGAACCGGATCAGCTGCATGATGACCCGCTGAGAACAGGATAAGTGGCAATTCAGTTCCAAAAAATGTCGGCCATTTCCATCTTGGTGTGCCGGAGCAGGTTAAATACGTCTTTCCGAGAGATCAAAGTAACGGACGCATTCTCGGAAATGCCCAGTGCTCGGTGAGCACCCCTACCAAGTAACTTCTTTAAATATTGGGTTTTAGCACTACACGGTTGGGGCAGAATCGGATGATGGCTTCCGACTTGGGATCGTACTCAAAAATTTCAGAGTGGATTTGAATGTGACGGATTATCACATTCAGCGTGAAATTCTGGAATCTTGAGTAGCCCCTGAGTGTTCGGGTGGGTGGCCATGGTGTAGGTGCCGGTGTCCTGCAGGGTCGGAAGTACATGGCGGTTCAGCCATTCCTTCATCACCTTGGCCTCGGGTTTTGTGGACCTTTCAATAAGTGCAAACACGTCAGCCGAGAAATAATCAGGCAACCTTTTTTAAATTTAGAAATATCTAGAACCGTATGCGGTACGGTTTTAGATATCAATCCCTATAAAAAACGATGGCTTAACGTGTGCCGATCAAGGCAAAGATGCCTAACAGCATCATACGCATCCGGGTACTCAAGCCTGTCGGTCACTTCCTTGGCGATGAACCACGGTTCGTTGTTGATCATCAGAACGGTCAGGTTTCCGAACAGGTCGTGGAGTTTGGTCGGCCACAGTCAGGATGATACCCATGATCACTTTGGTCATCTCCTGAAGGATCAGGGCTGCCTCTGATGATTGGGAAAGGGCTTTGGATGGTTGAGGGTTTGGGTTGGTAACCATAGTGTAGGTGCCGGTGTACTGTAGGGAGGGGAGCACGTACTCATTCAACTAGGTTCGAAAAACTGGTTCTGGTTTATGTGACCCACTGATTAAAGCGAAAACATCAGTCATAGGGATGATAATGCACCCGCCCCGGAAATTGAGTAAAAGTTTTTTTTTGATGTCTCCATTTAGGAGCAATCAAATAATCACATAATTCTCTCTAGTTACGGTCATGCTTCCGAACAGGTGATTCGAGAAACTGTGGACCTTGTTCGCGACCATGACCTGGAGCTTACCCGTGATCATCTTGGACATCTCGGTAATGATGGCGGCTGTTTCTGGGGGTGGTGTGAAGAATCGAATTTCGTTTTAGGCCTGGGCTTGAGTGTTGGGATGGGTGACCCTGGTGTAGGTGCCGGTGTCATGGATCGATGGAAGAACGTGCTCGATGATCCAGTCCCAGAACAAATTGGCCATGGGCATTGTGGAGTTCTTGACAAGCCTGAAAAGGTCTGAACGCGTGATAAGATTCAACCCGGAATTGGTGATTTCCACCCCGGCGTTTCACCGGCCTTTCCAAATAACCTCTTTAAATCTTTAGGCTCGTACAAAACACGAGTCTGGCAATGGTTGATAATTGCATTTGTGGGGTCTTTGTATTCGGTTCGCAACTTGCGAGCCACCTCGATTCCGACGAACTTGATCTCGCCGTCGATCAGGAAAGTAGTGAGGTCTCCGAACTATACATGACGGAAGTTCTGGACCTTGTGTTCGGCCTCGATCTACTGCTTGAACTCATGTTCCGATTTGTACTTGTATCCGAATCTGAGTCTGCTCCGAGATGATGATTTTTTGGGCGGTCTGAGTGTTCAGGTAATGACCATCGTCTTGGATGGAAGGCAGCACCACGGTCGAACCCCATGACCAAAAAAAACCTTCAGCATTCGGAAGAGCACAGTGTTAAGGAGCGAGAAAAGATAGTCGTTGTGATTAATGAAACCCCGCCATGACTATTTTTAATCATCGTTGACTTAACGATGGTGCCATATAAGAATTTGATTGTAAGGAAAAATCTATTCTTGCAAAAAGTAGACAGAGCGTTTGCTGTTCCTTTTGTACCCAAGCACATTTAGAACTTCCTTTCCAATAATTTAATTTGGTTATCATGGACAATCGTAACTGCTCAAAAAGGTCGGGCGGTGAGGTTAGCCGTGAAGGAGTGTCTCCGGGATGGAGTTTCGTGATTCAGCTACTGGGGCCACGCTCCAACCGGAACTTTTCCTGAGTGCGTTACTCCGCTGCCGCACTGGGGTGCGGCGCTCCCTGGATTTAATCGTTGATTGCCACAAGTTTTTGAGCAGTTACATCTCATCGCATTTGTGTTGATTTGCGTGTTGATATTGCATAGGAAACATACCAGACGGGACGGCTTCTCTCGTAGGAATTGGCGGAGGTCTGGTGTTTCAGGTGTCTGTCAAACTGGCTGCCAACCTTGACTTTGCACAAACAGGAGAACTCAATGAAAATAGTCTATGCGATAGCATTTGCTGTCCTTGTGGCAACCTGTATGCCCGCCTCAGCTTTCGTCGTCGTCAACCAGTCCGTCAATGAAACGGAAGTGCTGAGCGCCCAACAAGGTTGGTGTGACGCGTTGGTCGCCATAAGTTCCACCTATGCCAAAAGCGGCCACTCCGAAGCCAAGGCGTTGGCTGAGCAGGTCATTGATCAGGCCTACGGCTATCAGATGGGCGTCGTACTGTTTAAACCAACGTTGACAATCAACCCGCAGACTTTTCGCCCGACGCGCTCTGGAGCGTTGTCCTATTTCGTCGGTGGAGATCCAGCGTTTCCCAACGACAGCGGCTTTGCCCTGAAAGGTTGGACAAATTGCAAACCTGACAATGCCGCCATCTTCATCACCGGAAACAGTGCCATCACCATGGGCAAGGTTCACTTGACGGACAAAAACGGCATGGTCACCACGGTGGACAAGACATGGGGCTATGTCAAGGACGACGCGGGGACACTTCGTATTGTCCTGCACCATTCGTCATTGGAGTTCAGCGTCGAGTAGCGGAATACAGATGTGGTGCCGAAACATGATGATTGCACGGCCAAACCGTAAACAATAAATGGCACAAGTCTTCCGGCAGCTTGAGAACCCTGTATCCGAAGCCGCTTCACGACTCAGTTCAAAACAAGGCGTTGCTCCCTTTTTCTTGCTCCACTTTGCTTCTACGAAAGCTTGGCCGTATCCGTCAATTGTCGGCCGTTCGTCCAGGGGAAGCATCTCCCCGCTGAACCGAAACCTGTGATAATTATCAAACCAGTGAATGTTCGTTTGTCTTCATTTGAGCGATTGGCCGCCTATTTTTGGGTAGGCGGCCATGACACCTGAGGCCGTTCTTCCATGGTCGAGGTTGTTCCGGGCTTCCGCCCTGGGGTTGTTGCACAAGTACCAGGCGATTGTGGATACGCCAGAGATGGACTATGAAATCCGGGGTGTGGTGGCCAGCGTGATACGGAAACTGCGTTGACAACGCGGTTTTGTAACTACTGAGCTTTCTAGGAAAAGAGGTTTACTTATTAGCACAAACTTGTGCCAAGCATGACCTGGATTATCGGTTTTACTCCAGATGAGCTGAGTAGTTACTTAAATTTTAACTTTGAAATTGATTATTCAAATAATTATCAACAAGCAACCATTATGGAGAAGGTGATTCGCTCGATCAGGGCGTGGAGAAATGAAATGGGCGGAACTTTTCCTCGATTAGTAACTGCTCAATAACTCCGGGCATGCCACTTTTTTTTAGTTGCTAAGCAGGGCTAGGCACAGCATTATTTTTATGCCATAGTCACCACATGATTTTTTTGTGGCCAAAGACACCTCATATTCCTGAAGTGAGTGAAGAAGAGAAATCGCCTCTGGTTCTCGCTCTGCTTGAGGTCTGCACTTGTTTGAAAGAGCGGGTTTATTTGCAAGCTGAGGTTATTCAGACTTTGAAGGACGAAATCGCGATTCTCAAAGGCGAAAAAGCCAAGCCGGACATCAAGCCCTCGCGGTTGGGGAAGAAAAGTGTCACCGATGAGCAGGACGGCGACAAGCCGGTAAAACGTCCAGGATCGCAGAAGCGTAAAAAAGACCTCGTCGTTCACCGGACCAAGGAGATCCATCCCGAGGATATTCCGGAAGGCAGCAGGTTCAAGGGGTATGAGAAATATTATATTCAGGACATGATCTTCGTCCCATTCAACACCTGCTATAAGTTGGCTCGCTATGTCACGCCTTCGGGAGACAGCATCATCGGCAAAATTCCAGACGGCATTGCACAAGATCACTTTGGCATCGACCTGATCAGGTTTATTCTTTATCAGCGCTATCAAGCTCGTGTCACACAACAGTTGATCCTGGAGCAACTTCTGGAGATCGGGATCGATATTTCAGCCGGGCAGGTCAACCGGATTCTCACTGAAGGCCATGATGCCTTCCATGCCGAAAAGCAGGAAATTCTCATAGCCGGTCTTGAGGTTTCCGATTATATAAACGTTGACGATACGGGTGCCCGGCATCAGGGCCGAAACGGTTACTGTACGCATATCGGCAACGACATGTTTGCCTACTTTGAAAGCACGGACAGCAAGAGCCGGATCAATTTCCTGACCGTGCTGCGGGGCAAATACACCGATTATATGCTCATCCCGGAAGCCATCCTCTATATGCAGGCCCAAAAGATGCCAAGGACGATCCTGCAAGCCTTGACCGACATCGGGAAGAAATGCTTCTCGACCAAGGAAGAGTGGGAGAAATTTTTGGTCGATTCAGAGATCATCAAGTCGCGTCATGTCAAAATCGTCACCGAAGGAGCCCTGCTTGGCAGCGTTTTGGAACATGGCATCAACAAAGAATTGGTGATCGTCAGCGACGATGCCGGTCAATTCAATATTCTCCTGCATGCCTTGTGCTGGGTTCATGCCGAGCGCAACATCAAGAAGCTCATCGGATTCACCGATGAACAGCGCCATGCTCTGGAATCCATGCGCAACCAGATCTGGGATTTCTATGACGATCTCAAGGCGTACAAAGAAAACCCGGAGCAGAACAGAGCAGAAGAACTGAAGCAGCGCTTCGACGAAATATTCTCCACCCAGACCTGCTTTGCCAGCCTGAATCTGGCTCTTTCTAAAATACGGTCCAACAAGTCTGAACTGCTATTGGTCCTTCAGCGCCCGGAAATCCCACTGCACAACACCGGCAGTGAAAACGACATCCGTGAATACGTCACCGTACGCAAGATCAGCGCAGGTACACGTAGCGACCTGGGGCGCAAATGCCGGGATACCTTCACCAGCCACAAGAAAACGTGCAGGAAGAATGATATCCCTTTCTGGGACTACCTTGGAGACCGCCTTTCAGGCCTCAACATCATTCCCCGTCTCGCGACTTGATCCGAAGAAGGGCCTTCTTCGCTCCGGCCTGATAAGGCGTCCATGATGCGCTATTGTGGACGCCTGTTTTCTCAAGACGAACTGACGGCCATCCGTTCGCTCATCGCCGCCAATCCCCAAGCCACGCGTGCGGCACTCTCCAGGATCGTCTGCGAATACCTGAACTGGCGACGCATCGACGGCCGACTCAAGGACATGACCTGCCGCGTCGCCATGTTGCGGATGCAGGACCACAACCTGGTCCGTCTGCCCGCCCCAAGAAATACGAACATCAACGGGAAAGCTCATCTTTACGTCACGAAGCAAATCCCGGAGTTCAATCCTCCCCTGTGCATTCCCGCTAATGCCTTCGGCGATCTGCGCATCGAGCCGGTCCAGAACAAAAAACAATCCCTGCTGTGGAATGAATATGTCCAGAAATTTCATTATCTCGGGCATGCCCCCATGCCCGGCGATCAAATCAGATACTTTGTCCGCTGGCATGATCAGGTTGCAGCGTTATTGTGCTTCAGGTCCGCAGTCTGGAAGACCGCGCCCAGGGATCAATTTATCGGCTGGAACTACGAGAAACGCAAAAAGAACTTGCACCTTGTCGTCAACAACGCCCGTTTTTTGATATTACCCTGGGTTGTCGCCCCAAACTTGGCCTCACGCATCTTGAGCATGTCACAAAAAAGGATCGCCCAGGACTGGATGGACCGCTATCAATATGCGCCCGTACTCATCGAAACCTTCGTGGAAACCCCAAGATTCCACGGAACCTGCTATAAAGCCGCAAACTGGACTTACCTGGGCACTACAAAAGGTGTCGGCAGACTTGGAAACTCACACAAACCTACGCTCCCGAAAAAAAGCATCTGGGTTTATCCGCTCAAAAAAAAGTTCCGGCAGATTCTTTGCCAAGATGCTCAGTAGCCTTGACTGAACCAGTCGCTGCCCGGAGTTATTGAGCAGTTACGGACAATCCTTGTAAACGTTCTGCCTCTATCTGCTCCTTGGACGGTGGCTGCGGGGGGACCACGTAGTTGTGCTGGGTATGTGTTGAGGGGACCTAGGCCTGGGTCATGAAGGGCCGGAAGCACATGGCGGTTCAGCCATTCTTTCATCACTTTGGCTTCTGGCTTGGTCGATTTATCAATAAGAGCAAACGCGTCTGCCCGTGAAATAATCAGGCAACCGGTTTTGAAATTAGAGATTTTTAAGGACGGGTTTGACCCGTTCTCAGTCAATAACTTCTTGAAATACTTATACGTTATCTTCCGACGATCTGGGCAAAGGTTCTTGATGGCATCGTACGCCTTCGGGTACTCAAGCTTGTCAGTCACTTCCTTTGCGATGAACCAGGGCTCGTTGTTGATCATTAGAACGGTCAAGTTTCCGAACAAGTCGTTCGAGAAACTGTGGACCTTGTTCTCAGCTTCGATCTGGACCTATGAGTGTGATGTGTCGGAAACAGCTAAATGCCCCTCTCTTACAATCCATTGACAGCCTTACATTTGTCCCATATCGGTCACTTCATAAACTTCGAAATTCATTAAACGGGAGACAAGCAAATGGATGTTGAAAAGCTGTTGATAACGGTAATGGAAAAATACCCAGGCAAAGATCCTGATGAGATTCTTACCATCGTTGAGAGACTAAGACTGGGCATCAAGGCCATTGAAAAGAAAGCCATGAATCTTGGCGAGCGGGAGATTTATGACGTAGAGGTGAAGCAAACACCAGCCTTAACGGCGTCTGCTCCAACTGAAGAACTTGCCCCCAAAGAAGTAGACAGGATGGCTGATCTGAAAGCTCAGTACAAAGGCAACTGGGCCAAACCGCCAAAAAAATGTATTGACGAAGAAAAGATTTACTGCGCTATTTGCGGAAAAGGTTACGATATCTTGACAAAGACGCATATTAACACTCATAGCAACATGAGCGTCGATGAATACAAGCAGCTTTGCGGATACAAGCCTGGGGACAAACTTATGTCCAAAGACTATCTTGAGAGATCAAGGCACAAGATGAGAAAAGGCGGGGAAGTATACGAGAAGCGGCAGCAATCTATGGCCGAAAAGAAAAAGCAGAAAGATGATGCTTCTTCTGGCGCAGGTTCATAATTCTAGGCCTTCATGGCAAACGCTAGTCCCACAAACATAGTAAAATAAATAATCAGGCCAGGGACTCCCCAGAACCAATAAAACTGCAGGGTGTTTAAAATCATCATATTTCTTGATTCGCTGATGATTTCTTCATATTGAACAATAGAACCTTGATTGGCATTGAGCCAGTCGCTTACCATTTTCATTGGCATTCCTCGCTATGATAAGCCTCTTCTTAAGAGGCTTTTTAATTGTTAATGTAAATCCCGTAGGCTATCACTAACGGACAACATCGCCTACGATGGCTTGATTGGCCATCACGTTCACATGCTTGACTGTAACCTCCTGTTTGCCATGCTGACCTTTGAGCCTCTGCAAGGACTTCAAGGTATCCGAAAACTGCTTCAGCAACCGTTGACCAGCCTTGTTGTGCCTGTCTGCGTTTTCCGGAGAGTAGACACTATTTGCACTTTTGAACTGCTGCATTGCCTGCAAGTGAAGTACGATCAGTTGGGCGATAACAATACCCTCTAGCGCCGATTCCGGAGCAGCTTCCTTCACAAAGGCAAGATACTGCTTTCTCTTGTCGTCCGCCGTCTGGTGAGAAGCTGCGGAGAAAACCGGCCACGCTGAGTTCAAAATAAACATATCGACAAGATCAGACTTTGCTCCAGCCAGGCTTGTCTTTGTATTTCCAGCTAGGTTTGCCAAGGGCGTTTGCTGAGGCTCAGCACTCGTAACATATTCCACAAGCTCGTTGCCTTCCGGCTCATCCACACCCAATATCTTGGCCAATGATTCATCCGGTTCGGGTGGGGGGTTTTCATGAAGGCCTGTTATTCGAGAATTACAAGGTTCACTAAATAGCTCCAGCAACGTATCTAGCGAGAATGAAGAATCCTGGTGCATGTCTTTTGTACTCATTACGACACTGGCCTTATTATTTGCAATTCTCCTGATTCAATTTTCTGCAAAAGCCGATGGCAGTCTCGAATCAATGAATCCATAGCCTCCCAGTCTTTTTTAGCCCATTGACTATAGTAGCCGTGTTTCTTGGAATTTGTATTTCCTACAGGCGCTCCTACTTTTCGAATTACCCGAGTTTCAGTTGCAAATTCTGCAGAGTTATCTGAATTCAAAAAATCCATTTAATTCTCCTTAATAAAATATCTTTATAAAATCCTATATTAAATAATGTGCTTTAGGATAGTAATTGTTAAGTAGAAACAATTACGAAATTAATCCCCCCCCCCCTACCATAACTCCATTATATGGTTGACTCTGGTTATTTCTGCCAGTCTTTTCGAATACGAATGTCGACAAGACCTGTGGTATCTGCCGAAGGGAATATTCTCAGCATGCCGGCAATCATTGACTGTTCAAGGATATCTTTGGCCTTTTCGGCATCCTTTTCGGCAGCTTCCAGAATTATCTCGTCATGGATTACATGCACCAGTTTGGCATCCACACCTTCTAAACGGGAATATAGTTCAATAAGGGTGGCCAGAAGTACTTCAGCCTCTCCACCCTGGATGGGCGTATTCAATATCAGGCTGCTGCGGTCTCCTCCGTACCATCCGAGGTTGCGTATGCGGCCTGACGGAGTTTTTACAAGAGTAGGACGATTACGAAGCAAGGCCTGACGTTTGGTATCGGCCATCCATTTCGCAAGGCCAGCATAATGTTCTTTAAACGCTATCTGGTGATCAGCTGCTTCCTCGACTGATGTTTCGATTCCATAATCTTCGGTAAGGCATTTCGCCAATCCCATCGCGGTTTGTTGAAAAACAAAACCAAAATTGATCGCTTTCCCAATGCTTCGGAAGGGCATAGCCTGTTCAGGCCCTTTGCCTGAGACTGCCATGGCTGTTTGTAAATGCACGTCCTGGCCTTCAGCAAATACTTGCTTCATCACTTCGTCTCCGCTGATTATGGCTGCAATGCGCAACTGGACCTGATTGACGTCGCCAATTATATACTTGCTGCCTTTTGGAGCATAGAACCTACGACGGGTCACGGCGTCCTTGGGTACCGAGTGCAAGCCAGGCTTTGAACATGAAAATCGACCAGTGACAGTTCCTGCAATATGATATTGCGGGTGAAGCCGTTTGGTTTTTGGATCTCGGAATGAGACATAGGGGTCATAGCCTTTGGTATTTTCACGGTAGAGTATGCCGTTTTTTTGCATCTCGCTTACGGCAAATTGTGCGTCTCTCATGAGTTCATACAAGTTTTCTTTGTCATTGAAAGTCAGTTGAGGGCACAGGTAACCATATAGTTTGTGAATTATCTGAACCTTCTCAAGCTCGGCAAATATGACCTCCTTTGAATTTGTAAGCGACGGAATTCTTAATGGTTTCAAGCCTAATAAAGGGACCAGCTTGTCTAAGGTGATGGCTTTTGTAGGTATATTGTGGAGAGCGTTGTACATGAGCTGAATAGACTCTATATTCCGCGCAACATTCTGTTTCACATTAATTCGAGCAAGTACATCTACACCGTTAAAGCAAACTACCGTTTTTGATAAAATCGGTTTTAAGACCTTCATTGGCAGATAGTTCATATTAAAAAGAGCCAATTGATTATTATCAAAACACATGGCAGCATATTTATCTTTAAAGCCTACCTTGCTCGAGGGATTAGTAAAAATATTAAGAGCAACGAGTGCGCATTGAGATACTGATTCTAAGTATGCTTTTGCACTCTCCTCTGAACGGATAACTTGCACCTGACTTTTAGATGTAGAGGTTGATTCACAAGGCGAACCATGTAAAATTGATTGTACCCAGTCACGAATATTGCCACCCATTGAAAAGTAATCGCCTGGGTCTTTGCCAAAAGGCGGGATAATAATCCTGCTTTGATCATAAACCTTGGCGTGAAATTGAGCAGCTTGTTGCCCTGGCTCATCGTTATCAAGGCATAAAAGAACTAGGTCTGAATTCTTGAGAAGATCGTGAACATGTTTGTCAATGAGATTGTTTGTACTTCCAAGAGCTATCGGTCTGATCAAATCGCCAGCATGCTGATACATCATGATCGCATCCAAGGCACTTTCGACAATCATGAACTTGTTTAAAGAAGCATTATTGTTTGGCAATAGATATGGATGAGCATTGCCTCCTGAAAGATTGGAATATTTCTTGCCGTCTTCCTCAAAGAAGTGCCTGACCTGCACATGATAGAGCTGATTGTCACGATAATAAGGTATGATAATGCCGGGCTCCAATACCTGATTCGTCTCTGATGCATGATGTTTGAAGAATCTGGTTTTAAGCTGACAATGTATTCCGAGTTTGAACAAACTAGCCGTTTCCACATCAATGCCACGATCTTCAAATATTGCCTTATTGTTTCCATTCACTGCTTCAACGCAGTCCTGCACGTAATCTAAAGCTACTTCCTGCCACTGAGGATCGATAGCCTTAAACGGCGGAAAATGTGATCCCTTTATAGACGAAGTATGAATGGCTTTGACCTTTTGAGACATGGCTGGAGACTTTTCTCCCATAAGATTATCATATAAATAGTTGCCATGACCTTTAAATCCGCACTGTCTGCAGTAAAAAAGTCCATTCACGCTGATTGCGTCCGGCTTATTAACAGGCATGGGACTATAGCAGAACCTATCATTCCCCCCGCAAAGTGGACATGGACATACATACGAGTTTGAACTCTTGACGTGCTTAACATTGAAATTTTGAGCCAGCATCTGAACAATTGTATCGCTCTTATCCGTAATTTCTTGTTTCATGATTTCCTCTCCGGATTTATAAAAATGGTTACTATCACTAAGGCCTGGATGGTCGGCGGCGATATATTTTGCAGGGTTGTAGGGTTGCATGGTGTTTCAATAATTTCTATATTTATACAAATTGCCTGTATAACATATATTAAAATATAAAATTAATATATAGAAAACCATGCATACCCTGCAGAACGACAAGCCAGACCCACGAGATTGTATTGATATTAATAGGTTTAGGAGGTCTGCAGGGTTGAATGTCGATCCTGCATTGACCCTGCACAACCCTGCAGAAGAATACTGAGCTAAATATCGCAAAAATCCTTCACTTCCTCAGCCAGACAAGTTTCTAATTCATTTGGATGCACTTCAGATATCCTTTCGAGGTAGAGTTTATAATCATTCGTAAAATCCATATAATCATCACTATCAAGAATTTCTCTGGCAACATCACTGATGATGTCTGCGTTAACATAACACCAGCAGTTTTTCACCCTTACGTCATGTTTTCGCAATCCTAACCTTTGCATATGCTGTGAAAACATTTTCTCACTGGCTATGTAATAACCATTAAATTTACACCATTTAGTGTAAAAATTATAAAGCTTTCGCGCAGAAAGAAAAAAAGGATCTTTTCTGTCACCTATCATAAGGCAATCATCCACAAAGAGCTTGTAATTGTCAGTGGACTCTTTATATTCCCTCAAGTTATCATAAATACAATCAGGAACAGCAAGAGTGTTCATTTCTTGGTACTCCAAAGCACCATCAACCAGCCATTTCAAGATTTCAGGTAACTCCCCGAGCAGACGATCTCCGAGATTCTTGTCAATAGCCTTTTCATGAGGCTTCTGAGGATTTTCAACATAGCTCCACTTGAAATGAATAGGTATAATCCTGTTCCAGGTAGCAGGGTCTTGAGCTACATGGGGAAGATTATTAGTCAAGAGAAAAATTGTATAAGTAGGATAAAATCGTATATGACTGGCTGAGTGGGCAGCTCTTGCTGAAATTTGCCCATTTCCTGTGAGCCTTTTAACTGTACCATTATCCAACTTCTTGTTCTCTTCAATTTCATCAGCAATAACAATTAATTTTCCACACAGATCAACCAAGTGGCTGCTATGCCCGGAAGCTGTGCTATCGGCCTTGGAACTCAACAAAATCTTTGGGTCGATGTTTCCCGCGTATTCTTGAAGCAGTTTAACCAGCAACGTCATTAAAGTGGTTTTGCCATTAGCTCCTTCCGGACCATATAGAATGATGAACTTCCTCTCTTTACAGGTGCCAAGTAATGTATACCCAAGCAGTCTTTGGATAAACTTAACCATCACCTTCTCATGTTTCTTCTTGGCTTTGACATAGGCCTTGTAATTTCTTCTGAAGGCTATGATAAGCTTTTTATAATCAGGAGTAGACTTATCAGGCAAAGCTGGCTTCTCTCCGTCATACTCAAAGATATCCTTCAGAAACTTTAGGAACTCATTTGGGGTGCCGGCATTAGGATCATAATTCATATCGCAGTAATTGAAGATATAATCTTCCGGCCTTCCCTCACGAAAGATTCCAGTCCGGAGTTCAATTACACCATTTCTACAGGCAAAAACACTGTTCCATGCATTCTCCTTATCTATAAATGCCAAGCCATTTTCACCTGTTGCCGCCAACTCTACCACTCTTTTCATCGAAGTAGATATGTTGAGCTTCTTTTTCTTTTTCAAAAGAAGATCTCCATTATTACCAAATCCGCCAAAAACGTTATGGTGATACTCATATTGAGTATACAATTCAGAAACAGCACACAAAGCCTCATTTTTTTCATCAACTTCCCAGTGAGGTCCTTTGTACTTGTACCATTTTTTATGCAGAACTCGATAAATAAACTTTCCTGAATATAGATGCTTGTATAAATTTGCATCGCCAACATCATCATTAAAAAATGACTCACGAACCAATTCATTTACAGATTCAGCGACAACATCCTTAGCATCAAAATCAGTCAATTCGAACTCAACGATTTCATCAACAGAAGTAGTAGTATTCATGATAATCCTCTCTATGGTTAAAGGTTATAATTTGAGTTTCTGGTTAATAAGGTCATTAACGATCAATGACGGTTCCACATCCAAGGCATTTCCTATTCGTATAGCTTTCTGCACTTTCTCCTGGTCAAGGTTCATGTAAATACTCATAGCGTTCTTGATGAATTTTGATGTAGACATGTTTGAACGCTTTGCAGCCTTAGTAATTCTATCCTTAAGTTCTCTGCTAGCAACAAAAGTGTGTAGGTGTTGAGATGGCATTATTACTCCTAGGATTTATATAACTGGTTACTACTTTCTCGCCCGTAAAAAGGTGCTAAAGCCAATCTCTAGCACCTTCTAACGGGAGAGTTTCATGAATATATACCTACTAATAAATAATGCGCTTTTCAGAGAAATTTTTTAAGTAAATTTTGACGATATTTTGCTATTTTATAAAACTTTTTTTTCTAGGCTAGTATCAGTAATATTTCTGCCTATGCTTGAATATTTTTTTTCATCCCCCCTATTATATAATGGGCAAATAGTTTCATTTTGTTAAGTGAAAAACGATTTTTTTTAAAATCTTTTTTTTATTGCCTAACAGGAGTGTTTTTCTGCCCATTATTAAAGTATGTGCTCCTCGACAGCATTTGTTAAGTAATTTCCAGAAAAAAAATAAATCTTTTTCTTTTTGCAAATAATATTCTAAAATCACAGCTATTTATTGTTATAAGGTATTGAGTCAAATCCCTAGGTCAGAACGTCAAGCATTCTATTTAACGTCAATACGACCAACTCAGGACGTAATATTGAGGGAATGCTTTCGCAGGAGGGGATAATGAATGGCCAGCCTTGGATGTCCAAGAGCTGATCATGAATAGGGGAGGAGCAAACAGATTTTAAACTTATGTTTTTAAGCAAACCATACAAAGGAGGCATACCGTGCTAATGACTTCGCAGGAATTTCAAGCTGGCCTTGAAGAGGCAAGACAGGCCCAAACAGTTTCAACATTGGGCAATCGGGCGGAATATGTAGGATCGTCAGATATTGGCGGCTGCCCAAGACAGGCAGTTCTCCGGAAAGTGATCCCGCAGAAACATGATCTCCAAACGTTGATCCGTTTCAAGCGAGGTCACCTTGCTGAAGACATTGTGGCAGAGGCTTTGAGGGACTTTCGGCCTCAGAGGCAAGCAGAGCTGAACTACTATCTGCCTTATTGTACTTTGTGCGAATGGTTTGACCCATCCGGCAAGGTTACCCATTGTGCACGTTGCCAGGAGCCCTTGGACGTGGTTCCTCTCCGTGCGCACCTGGACTTTCTATTGCCAGGAAACAGAATTCTGGAGGTGAAGTCCTCGAACCAGCTGGAAATTCGGGAGGCCTGGGAACACCAGGTTCACTTTCAAATGCTGCTGCTCCACAAAAGCACTGGCAAACATGTCGAAGCGGCAATCATGGTTCTGGACGTGAATAAGGGCATGATGAACATGCAAAATAACTACGCCTACGATCCCGAAAGATCATATGGGTTGCTGCTTCGGGCAATCAATATCTGGGAAGGAGTAAAGGCGGCTTCCCAATCAGAAGCCCCAGAAAACCTGCCCCTCACATGCGAGCCCTCAGCTCTCTGTGGCTACTGCCCGTACTTGGCTTCATGCCCAGCACACTCAGGCCCGGAGCTTCCTCAAGAAGTATCGAACTTGCTTGAACAGTATCACCAGACCTCGGAAGCAGAGAAGGCCGCCAAAGCCAGGAAAGAAACCTTGCGCGACTACGTTTTAAAGCTGATCAAACCGGGAACCTACCAATCCGGCAACTTACGCATACGCTTTTCCGAACGATCCCGGACCACCACAGATCTGAAGCAGTTGGAGTTGCTGCTCGGTGAACTCGGACAAGATATTTCCGAGTACCAGAAAACCTCGAAATACGCCGTACTGGATGTAAAAGCTGCCTAAGCCCGCCCAGCCTATCCCCGGATTATTACGGATCATCCTGTAATAATCACGACTCAGCCTCTCTCTCATCCCACAATCATTACATAAAAGCCTGGCTCTGAACCCAACTCAGAGACACGGCACAGCTGCGTCCAAAGGAGGCATCAGCATGGATGCGCCTGCAAACATTCTGCACCTGCGCCATTCAAACAGCGGCAGGCCAAAAGACTGGATCGCAATTCCCAGCCATAACCATTTAGACATCTACTTCGGCAGCACCAGCAAAGGAATAACCGGCCCCAGGCAGTTCGGGGATACTACCGGCCTGACCAAGAAAACCATCCAGACAATCCGCCCTATCAGAGAAGCCAACAGCCGGGCCAAAGCCAAGCTGGCCAAGGGCTATAGGCAACTTTTCCCGGACAGGTCACAGGCTCGCACGCAGCAGCCCTCACAGCCAGACCCGACACCGGACCCGGTTGCTCTCTGGCAGCAAGGCACAAGCGAATCCAATAACAGTCAAGACCAAGGAGGTACTAATTCCATGAATATTCCAGCCACGCCAACAGACGTTCCAACCGTACAAAGCCTGTTCCACCAAAGTTTTCCACCCGTGTCCTGGACCGTTCGTGATCAGCATGAATGGCAGGCATACGTTCCCACACCAACCAACTATCACTTCCGGCCAGAGGTAACGGCTGACTTCTTGGGCTGGTGGTCCTTCGGCGGCCTCTCATGCTTAATTTCAGGCCCTACAGGCAGCGGCAAGTCCTCCCTGGTGAACGAAGTGGCCGCCCGAAGCAACCAGCCCGTATTCTCTGCCACCGGCCACAATAGGTTGGAGTTGATCGACCTGATCGGCCAGTACATCCCCAACGCTGGCGGAGGGTTCACGTTTGAGTACGGACCGCTGCCCATGGCCATGAAGTCTGGCGGCGTATTCCTGTTCGACGAGATTGATTTGGTGGACCCTTCAACCCTCGTCGGCCTCAACTCGATCCTGGACGGCAGACCCCTCACCCTATCAGCCAATGGCGGCGAGGTGATCCATCCCGAAGCCAGCTTCAGATTCATCGCCACAGCAAACACAACCGGCCAGGGTGAAGGCGAAGCAAACGGCTATTCCGGCACCTTGAAAATGTCCAAAGCGTTCATGAATCGGCTGAAGTGGACCTTCCTTCTGGATTATCCGGAGCCCGACGTAGAGATCGACATCTTACAGCAGCTGCTGGGCAACCGAGACATATCCGAGAAGATGGTGACTTTTGCCGGTGAGATAAGAAAAATCCACACCGCTGAAGAAAATCCCATCCCGGATACCCTCTCAACCCGCGAGCTTGTCGAGTGGGCCAAGGCCTCACTCTTCTTCCGGCAGGTTCCCCGTGTGAAGCATCCCATCGCCCATGCTCTCAAGTACACGGTCCTCAACAGGGCTTCCCAGGACGGCAAGCCGATCCTTCGGGAAGTATACCAGCGGATTTTCAACCAGGAATTGTAAAAGGAGGCACCCTCATGGCACAAGAACGCATATTCGAACAATCACTGGGGCTGATTTTGGACATATCCATCTGGTCTGGCAGCAAAAACCTTAAACCCGAAGACTTCGCCGGTATCGACCTACCTCCGGAAGAACTTGTCTCTCTTGGCAGCAAGCGCATCCACAACAAAGAAGCCTTCAAGCCCATCCAGGCAGTTCGAACCAAGGCGGTTACCTACCTCGAAAGCGTTGCTGTTTCGCTCTATGGCGGGAAAATCTGGATCACACCCGAGGCCAAGAAAGACGAGATCGAGGCGGCCTTGTCGGACATGGCCAGAGAGTTCCATACCGAGAAGGACAAGTTTCTGGCTGACTTTTACCGGGAACAAGACGCCTGGCTGGAGAAGAACTCTCAATGGGCCAGCATCTTGCGCCCGTATCTGGAGACGCCGGCAAGTATTGAAAAGAAGTTTGGATTCAAGTGGCGGGCTTTCCGGATGTCTTCTTCCGACAATGATCCCGGCTTCGCCCAGACCCTGACCAACGATCTGACCGGCACAATGCTTCGGGAGATCAGCATCCTGGCCGGTGAGACATACAACAGCCTCAAGGACCGGGACCGAGCCACCTTCAAGAACCTGAACCGTTTAGACAGGCTTGCCGACAAGCTGCGCGGGTTGTCCTTTGTAAATCCTGGAGTGTCCGTAATCGAGGCCGAGTTGCAAACCTTCCTGGATCAACGGGACTCTGGCGGCGTATTGACCGGCGCGGCGCTCTTCAATCTGACCCGTCTCCTGGTGCAGCTGAAAAGCCCGGACGTGCTTCAGGATATTCTGGCCGCCGCGGAGCAGGGTGACACATACCAGTTCGCCTACCCACCTTATCAGCAGCCTACCGCCATTGCGGCTTCTACTCAGCCGGTACAACCCACACCCAATCCCGACGGCTTTGTACCGCCAACCCCATCCATTTCTCAGCCCAGGTTGCCTACAGCCTGGTTCTGAATAGGAGATCAATGTGATCCCATACCAAGCAATTCATACGGAATTAACCAAAATGGCCGCCTCACAAGCGGCCATTTCTGTTTCTGGAACCCTTCCCAAACTCACTCCGGCACAGATGGCAGCCCTGGCAAGCGGCCTTGGCCGGAAGAACGGCGTGAAGGTGATCTTCGATAACCACTCGACCGCCAGCACAGATGGGAATGTGATCATCATGCCCCTTACTTCAAGGGAAAACTCCTGGATATGCAGAGGCTATTTGGATCACGAGTTGGGCCATGTCCGGTTTACAGACTTGGACCTGATTCCCAAATCAACTCCGTTCGAACGATCCTTATGGAACATCATTGAGGACATTCGCATCGAAAAAGCCCTCGGAGATACCTATCCCGGCATGGCAACGAACCTCAGCACCCTCGTATCGGAGTTACGCAGAACGAAGGCTGGAGTTTTTGAAGTTCAGCCCGACAGTCCGCCCGAAGCCGTAATATGCGGGTATGTCGGCCTGACCCTTCGGACTCTGTATCTGAAGCAGCACATGCTGGCAGACTTGGCGCTGAAAACTCGGGATCAGTTCCTGAATACGTTCAGCCCTGAACTGGAACGAGACCTGTTCGAGATCATAACCCAGATTGGCTCGGTGTCAGATACGGCAGGAGTAGTTGCCATGGTTAAAGAAATCGTAGCTCTGCTGGAGAAGCATAGGGACGCTGTCGATACTTCAGAGTCGGATTCGAAGGATGAGCACGAAGAGAAACAACCAAGCTCTGAGGATCAGGATGCTCCGGGTAGTCCCGGACAATCACAGCAAGGCCCTGACCAGCCAGATAATCCCAGCCAATCACAAACCGACCCCGCAGATCAGGACGATCAAGATAATCTAGACGATCCAGATAATGCCGAATCATCTGTACAAATCCCGGATAATCCTGACGATCGGGATAGTCCGGTGAAAGGCATGGATACTTCCAATGATCAAGGCAGTCCTGAGAAAAGCCAGGACGATCCCGGATCATCGCAGAGTATCCAGGATGATCCAGATCAGCTCGAACAATCCCCCACCGAACAAGTTCAGCACGAACAAAGCCCGGCTAGTAGTAACCCACCGGATCAATCATCCCCACCTTTAGACTCCGAAGGAGAACAATCCGATGCAGACCTTCCAGTACATAGTAGCCCTGATCCAGCAGATAATGACGATCATGCAGCCGACTCAGAAACCGGAGAAGAAGCAGATCAATCCGAGGCCGAAGTATCCGACACTGAATCCGTGGGCGTAGGCAGCGGCACCCAAACAGACCAGCCTCAGCCACAAACAGACTCCACCCCACTGCAAGCAGCAATAACCCAGGCCCTCGAATCGCAGGAAGAGATTGGAGACTTCGGCCAACAACTCAAAGAGATGGCTCTGAAGTCGGAGGTACTCAGCGGCAATAATCCCAGAGCATTCGGGATAGCCGAGGCAACTCCTCAATCCCAATTGCAGAGTTGCGGATACTTACCACAGCAGATCACGGCTTCTTCCGGCGTGGTGGCCAAGCTGTCCGCCAACCTCAAAGGCTTACTTCAGGCTCAGGGCCTAGCCAGGATCAGACCCAGCGCAGCAGGAACCCGCATAGCCAGGTCTCGATTACACCGGATCAGAACCGGCGAGAGCAAGCTATTCCTGAGAAACTCGACCCAGAAGCAAGTAAACACGGCTGTCCATTTGTTGCTGGATATTTCCGGCAGCATGAACACACGTCGCATGGCTGTCGCCAAGGATGTTGTGTTTGCCCTGGTAAAAGCCTTGGCAAACCAACGCGGCATTAATCTGGCTCTGACCCTTTTCCCGGCATTTTATCCCTACAACGCCAATCCTTCAAAGGACCACGCAGTTTATCCTGTGGCTCCCCTGATTGCCCACGGACAACGGCCAACCAGCACGTTGCCATGGCCAACCTCTAATTACGGCTGCACACCTTTGGCTGAGTCTCTGCGATACGTGCTTTCCGCAATGGTGCCTCTTACTGAATCCAGGAAGCTGGTTGTCCTTATTACCGATGGTGAGCCCAATGATTCCAGAACCACAAAGACCGCCCTGGACGAGGCCGAGACCCTCGGTATTGAAGTCGCAACGCTTGGCATTGAAGGGCTCGCTTACGCGGACCTGTTCCCCATCTGCGAAGTGGTCAACAGGGTTGAGGACCTGCCACAAAAAGCCTTCAAGCTGCTTGAATCGTTATTAACCCCGAACAAGGAGTAACTGCCATGATAACCACTATCAGAACATCCGCGTTCCGTACCTATCTGAAGAAGAAACCAGGCCCCGTAATGGTAATCAACAATTGGGGTCTCATTATTGCTGGAACCGTGGCCGTTCACTTGAGCCTACTGGAACCTGACCTGGCCATGATCTTCAACCTGACAGACGAGGATTTGCGGAAACAAGTGATCAACGCGGTCCTGAAGGTTGAAACCCATTCCATCACCTTCCACGACGAGATTCCCAAAGCCATCGCCACCATGGACCACCCGGCGAACGTAGTGCCCTGCACCAAAACTCCGCTGCTGTTCCAGATCGGTGAGAGCAAGAAATCACCGACCAATCTGCACGTATTCAAAAGCGAGTCGGCACCGGACGAATCTCGGCGTGTACTGCTGATCGACCAGACGGACATGGACCTGTTGGGCTTCCCCTCCAACGTGACGGCACCCAGAAACGGCACAATGCCCCTGATTGCCGATTCCACGCCAGCCCCCAAGCGGATAGCCGCTGTTTACTCACAAGAGGCTGTAGATGAGATGGCCCTGCATCTTGGTAGCCTGCTGTCGCTTATTCCGAAGCAGGCCGGAATGGGCTTGGCGGCGTAGGGCTGATTACTGACCAATCAAAAAGAACCACGGAAGATAGAAGCCGGTTCCTCAAAGAGAGGGATCGGCTTTTCCATTTTCAAAAGGGGAAAATCAATGAATCGAGTGAAAGAGCTGCTTTCGGAGCTGTACGAGGCAAGGCGTGACTGCATCAATCTCAGTCATCCTGAGTACGTGGCTGCTCACATGCTGCCATATCGGAACAAGAAAATTGAGTATTTCATACTGTTCCTGCTCGACAACAAGAACAACGTCATGGCCAGGAAAACCATCTCGCGAGGCACCGTCGATCAGACGCCCGTCTACATTCGTGAGATCATGCGCCAGGTCCTTATCAAGCAGGCCAGCGGGATCATCGTGGCCCATAACCATCCTGGTGGCGACCCAAAGCCTTCGGTTCAGGACCAGGAACTGACCACCAGAATTCAGAAAGCTGCCCAGACGCTAGATGTCCGCTTTCTAGATCACGTTATCGTAGCGAGAGATGGTCACTTCTCGTTTCAGGCTCAAGGCCTGCTCTAACCCCAAACGTAAGGAGACTCCATGTTTCAACCAGCACAAAGAACCCAATCGAAACTACGCCTGGGATTAATCGGTCCCAGCGGCAGCGGCAAAACGTACTCTGCTCTCAGAATCGCGCAGGGCCTAGGTGGAAAGATCGCCCTTTTAGATTCAGAACGCGGCAGCGGCTCACTGTACGCGGACCTCTGCCAGTACGACGTAGCCGAACTGATCCCGCCATTCACGCCAGAAAAGTACGTGCAGGCAATCAAGCTGGCAGCTCAAGCCGGGTACGAAGTTCTGATCATAGACAGCCTTACCCATGCCTGGGCCGGTGAAGGCGGCATCCTGGAATTTGTAGACAAGGCTTCGCAGGCAACCAAGAACAACTTTGCGGCATGGCGGGAGGCCAGCCCCAAACATAACTCTCTGGTGGATGCTTTGCTGGGAGCGCCCCTTCACATCATCGCGACGATCCGGAGCAAAACCGCCTGGGATGTTCAGAAGGATGAGCGCACCGGCAAGACCCGGCCCGTCAAGATCGGGTTGGCACCGGTCCAGAGGGACGGGCTCGAATACGAGTTCACAACGGTTCTGGAACTGTCAGTGGACGGCCACATAGCCACAGCTACGAAAGACCGAACCGGCCTGTTCGACGGCTCCTACTTCACGCCTTCGGAAGAGACCGGCCAGATGCTCAAGGCCTGGTTGTCAGGAAGCCAGATAATTCCAGACGTATCCCCGCCGCAGACTCAGCCAGATATCTCCGACACCAGCAAACCATCAGCCGTCAACAAACCCCGTAAGCCCAACGGCGATGGTCGAGCTGGGGCTTCACAGTCCTTCTTCCAGCCTGACGAGAACGAAACACACCCGCCACTCACTGACCCTCAGAAACGGGCAATCTTCAATCTCGCCAAACGGCAGGGTTACGATGAGGACTACCTGGACGTGATCTCCATAAATACGTTCGGCAAGGGCGTGAACTCGTTGACGGTGAAGGACGCCAGTTCGTTCATCCAGCAATTGCAGAAGGCGGCATAACCTTGCGCCAGCAATTCCAGACCGGCGCGGCAACCTCAAACCCCAGGAGAAGTCATGAGCATAGACAGCGGAAAGGATCAGTCCGGTGAAAACTGGACAGTTCTGATTGGCAACTTGGTTGGCATCGGCCTCGTGTTGCTGATTGAGTTTTTATCGAAATCCAAACGGTAACCACACCAAAACCAAAGAGGCCGCACCATGCGACCTCTTTTTTAGCTATTCATGAAGTGCCCACAGCAATTTCCGGTATAGTAAGCCTTGTCAAACAGATTTTGAACGCCTTAAAACGCAGATATAGGCCTCAATATTTTCGAAATACGCAAGCCATCAAAGCACATCATATATCGTTCATCAAAATTCCGTTTATTTCTTTGTCCTCGATGCCCAGATAATGCATGGTCACAGCTGGGCTAGAGTGGTTGAACCTTTTGCAAAGCAGTTCGAAACCGATTCCGTAATGCACCCGCTGAACGTAGCCGAACGTTTTGCGCAAGGTGTGCGTACCGTAGTTGCCACGCAGATTGATCAAAGCACACCAGCCCTTGATCAGCCTGTTGGCAGCGCTTACGGTCAGGGGCTTTCCCTTGGCCTTGTGGCTCTGGAACAGAAAGGCTTCCGGCTCCGGCTGCACGATTCGGAAGAACTCCTGCAAAACCTTGTGCGTTGTCTTGTTGATCAGAAGCACGTTTGTCTTGCCTGTTTTCTGCTCTTTCACGCTGACAACCTCGCCAGGCTGTAAATGCTGAACGTCATCCACCCGCAGCTGCAGCAGATCACCAATCCGAAGACCGTTGTTGATGCCTATTGTGAAAAGCAGCAGGTCCCTGGGCTTGTCGGCCAGCAGCTTCTTGATGGCCTTGATGTCTTCCAGACGACGGATGGGCTCGACCTTGGTTGATGATCCCTTCTTGGGGTGGTTGGTATTGGGCATGGAAAGATTATATCAAGTATTGCGAATTTGAGTCAATAAAATTGGCAATCACCTACTGAAATGAAAGTATCACAGGGCGGGCACAACATTAAGCTGCTACTTTTATTCGTTATTTCGAATCAAGAAATCACAATGCCAACTTTTGATAGTAAGTTGGCATGGCATTAGGCCGCTGCCACCTCACTCAACCTGTTCATGCCTTGCTCATCTCGCCAGGAAGCTATATTCTCGCCACATGCAAAACAAGGTCACCCAAGCCCATGATAAGTTCGCGGTGGAGATGCTCTCCAACGAAGAGGTCACTCGAGAACTTATCGCCAAGCACGTCCCCCAGGAGATCACTCAATACTTGGACCTTGGCAGCCTGGTGGTCAGATCCGAATCCTACACAGACGATTTGGAACGGGCTTTCACGGATATCGTCGTTAAGCTCAGGCTGAAGGACAAGCTAGAAAATGAGGCGGAAATCTACATCCTTATCGAGCACAAATCCCAGCCGGAAAAGTTCGCTCGGTTACAGATCCTCAAGTACAAATTACGGAAATGGCTGGAAGCCCTAAAGGCCACTGAAACACCGGAATACCTGCCGATCATCATCTCGATGGTTTTCACACACGGAGAACGGAGGTGGTACTATAGCCCAGACTTCGCAGACCTGTTTGACTGTCCTTCGGACTACTTCCAGCAATTCATCCCTCAGTTTCGTCACTTGATCCACGATCTGAACGTTATTGATGAGGATCAGATCAAAGAACAGACCTTGCTGAACGTGGTCCAACTGGCCATGAAGTTTATTCATTCCAAAGAATTGAAAGACCATATTAAAAACATTTACGCTGCGCTGGCCAAGATCGAGGACCCAGAGAAGCGAATGCTGACCACAATTCTGGTGACAAGATACATCGTTGGAGCCAGTGGATATGTAAAAATAGATGACCTTATTCCATTGATCCCGAAAGCAGACAAAAAGGAGGGAATCATGCAAACAATAGAAGACCAAATACGCGCAGATCAAAAAGTGATTTCTTTGCGTGAGGGCAAGCTTGAAGGCCTCCGAGAAGGCGAACTCAAAGCCGCCCGCACCATGCTCCTGAACTTCGCATCCTCCAAGTTTGGGTTCGTCCCTGTGGGCTTCTCCCAGAAGATTCACGCCATTGAAGACATCGACGTGCTTAATTCACTTTCTCACAGCCTTGCTAGGGCCGAATCTTTGGAAGCCTTCGAGGCCCTCGTAAACAAGGCCACAAAACCGACCACCCACTAACCACACAGCATACAGGGGCTTCTCAATTCGGAGAAGCCCCACATATCCATCCCGCCGCCACTACTCCGACTTACGCCACTTTCCCCAGCGGCACCGTATTCACTGCGTCCCGCAACGTCTGGTCAGCCAGGTGAGCATACCGCTGTGTTGTTTGCAGCTGACTATGGCCCAACAAATTCGCCACTTCGTAGATTCCACGCCCTGCATTGATCAAAAAGCTGGCAAAGGAGTGACGTAGGTCGTGCATACGCACATCTTCAAGGCCAACTCGCTTTCTTGCAGCATTCCATGCGTTAAAAATCGATACAAACGGCTTCCTGGTTCTCGGGTTGGCAAAGGCATACTCGCATCCGTCGATTCTGGGAATTTTGGCCAACACATCAAGAGCCGCGTCTGAAAGCGGCACAGTTCTTGGCTTACCTGACTTCGTTACCGGAATCCGCCAAGTCTTACGCTCCAGATCAAAATCGTCCCATTTAGCGTCCAGCATCTCTCGCTTCCTGGCACCTGTCAGAACCAGCATCAACACAATGGGCTCCAGCATTGGATTCTCGCACTGTTTGACTGATTCCGCCAGTTTTTCCAGCTCTTCGGAGCTGAGGAACCTCTCCCTTTTGTTATCGACATTGAACAAAACCACATCCCTTGTAGGGTTGGCATTCACTCCAGGCGTGTTCCACTTGATCGCCAAGTTGTAGAGATACCCGAGTATAATTACCAATCTGTCCGCAGAAGCAGGTGCGGCACCCGCAGCCAATTGTTCCTGGTGAAGCCCGGAGATGTCTTCCCTTCTGATTTGATCCAGATGCATACTCCCCAACTTTGGCAAAATATGAATCCGAAGCAAAGCCTCGTCTGTGCGCCAAGATTTTTTATAGCTTTTAACGTACGGCATGTATTGCTCCTGCGCAAATTCACTTAAAGTCGGAACTTCACGCATGATTCGTTGCTCTTCAAGCGGGTCTTCTCCCATAGCGATCTTTCCAAGATACTTTTGCGCTAGAGCACGAACCTGCGTAACGCTTAGATCATCCACCCTGCCCAGTTTCATCTGCTTGGTTTCGCCGCGCTTGTTCTGATAGCGAAGGAAATAGGTTTTGGTTCCTGTCGGCCGAACTTCAAGCATCAGTCCCCTGCATTTCTCATCGTAAAATCGCAGCTTTCCCTTACTCTCATCGCACGAAACTTCCTTCACGAAACGCGCCGAAAAATCTCGTTTTGCCATTACCCGCTCCTTTCAAGAGGTTAATGGTAAAACATGCGCAAAAATAAATATTTTTTAAGTACTGTTACTTTTACTGTTCTTGACTGTTAATTTTAATGTTACTCGGACTGTTACTTAGGCTGTTACTTAGAATGTTATTTAGAATTTTTGCATTTCTAACATCGAGGTAAGCAGGACAGAATTCACAAAAGGGTATTTCAATCTGGCGTTGATGCTAAACGCTCCATGAAACGCACCTGACTCGACTCAGAAAAAGTTTGCTTCGGCAATTGGAAATGTCGAAGTCCGAAATCAGCAATTCCGAATCCATGGAGACAGCTTCGAAGACGAGTTCGTAATGCCAGGCCACGATGCTTCCTAGGTCGTGTCACCAATATGGATTTATTTAAATGATTGGATGATCGAAAGCTAAGCAAAAAAGAAGCCCGAAGAGGGAAGTTCAGAGGGCAATCAGCAGGGAAAAGTACAAAATTCGATTACGTTTTTGGGCATATCGCAGTCTTTTTGCGTCCAGCAATATAACATCAAATAGCTGTTATCATAAAACTTTTTAATTGTTTGTGTGCTGTTATTTTGCCAATTTCGCAGAACCAAAATTGGGCATACCGCAGTTTTTTCATTACAGCTACAATTTATTGCTCATTATCCATTGATTTTATTGAATTTTCTTTGCATCAGGTCCAGGAGCCGGACTGAAGGTATCATCATCACCCACCAGAAATTGGCCGATTTTCGAAAAAGTGCCTGAATAGCACAGAAAGCATACCAACAAACCCTACAAACTCTATAAACTCAACAACCCCCACAAACCCTATAAACTCAAGAAACCCAACAAACCTAACAAACCCAATGCTTCTCTCCCAAGCCAACTCCGCCCTCCGTTCCGGCGAACTCACCAAGGCCATCCCGCTCTACCTCGACGCCCTGCGTAATACCCCAGGCTTGTCCCAGACAATCACCGGGAACATCGCCCTGGCTCGCAAAAAGTACCGCGCCCAACGCCAAGGCCAGAAGCCATTGGTGCTGCTTTGCCTGCCGGATAAGACGATTGATGCAGCAGCACTGAAAGTATTGTCACAGGCCTATCAGGTTTTTGGCGCTGTCGAGTGTGTCGCTGGAACGCGGTCTGGTGACTGGACTGAATTGCTTGGTATTCCTGTGCATAGGGTTACAGCGGATGGGTTGGAGCAATTTGTTGGGGAGCATCCTTGCGACGTAGTTCATATTGTCGGTGGGGATCAGGACTGTCTTGCTCTGGCCGCTCTGACCAAGTTGGTTTGGGGAGCAGCGGTGATCGGGCAGGGGAATGTTGGTGTAGGGAGCGTGGATGCGTTTGTTGATAAGGGGATGGACGCTGGGAAGTTGGAGGGGATTGTACTGGAAGTGTTGGGAAGGCCGTTTGCGGTCGGTCAGGGTTTGCTGAATGCAATCACCAGAAGAGCCGTACTGGAGATGTACGATGACCTGGCGATACCTCCTGCGCCTCACTCATCACGCATTACGCATCACCCATCACGCATTGCGCCCCAAGGCACTCCAATCGCCCTTTTCTGGAAGCAAAACGACACCACCATTTACGGCCGCAGGCATGACATGGTCATCAAGTACCTCGCGTCTCGGCCGGACATCTCCAAGGTGATCGTTTTCGATCTGCCCATTTCTCATGCGACGCTGAATTTTTTCAATACGGGCAGCGCCCTGACTGAATACAAATTGGCCTACGAAAGAACCCAACTCAAGATTCATCAGCGGTTGGATACGGACAAGATCGCCTACCGGGTGTACGTTCACGACGATTCTCCAACAGTTACCCAAGATTATTTAGCATTTATTCACGACGTTTTTTTTGAACTCGGACTGCGGCCCCAGGACGCCGCGTTATGGTTTTATCCATATATTGGCCACGCTACGGAAATAATCGAACATTTCAAACCAGCCTGTGTCGTCACGGATGTCGTGGACGATCAACGGGCCTGGCCTGATTGCTCAGAGCAAAACAAGGCTCTGTTTACAAAAAATTACCAAGATTTATTGGCTCGGTCTGCCTTCGCCTTTTGCAATTGCCTGCCTGTGAAGATGTCCATGAAGCCTCTTTTTCCAAAGATTCGCCTCGTGCCCAATGCCTGTGATGCCAATCCCCCAGCAGAGCCAGTTGATCATCCCTTGCATGCCCGCATCTCCCGCAAGAAACGGCCAGTGCTCGGGTTCGTCGGCAACTTAGAAGAAAAAATGGACATCCTGTTGTTGGAAAAAATCGTCCGGTCTTTTCCCGACATGGATATGTTGCTCATCGGCTCTACACACATCAACCCGGATATACTCGTCCTGGATCGACACGACAATGTCCACTTCCCTGGCGTTGTGCCCTATGACCAAGCTGGAACCTGGATCTCTCTTTTCGATGTAGCCCTGATTCCGCATCTGAATATGGACATGACCAGGAGCATGAATCCCTTGAAGCTTTACAGCTACTTGGCCTGGAACGTGCCGGTGGTCTGCACGGACATTCCGAATATCGACAAATCGTCAGGCATGGTCTTTCCGGCTTCGTCGCATGAAGAGTTTATCGCCCGGTTACAGGACATCCTGGAAAAGCGGGTTGATCTGCCGGATATCGGATTCTGGCGGAAGAAAAACACCTGGCAATCGAGATTTGAGGCCCATGTGGATGAGATTGTGAGGCATGTTTGCCAGCAAGGAGCGGGTAACTCTGGAAAAGGACACAGAACATCTAATGCGAGGGCTACAGATTGCCTGGCAACCAAGACTGTCCATATGCTTTCCCATACGCCTATTCGTTCTGCACCCAATGGGTTTGTTCCTGTTGAGTTCAGTGCTTCCTACTCAGCGCCTTATGCGTCCAGATAACCGATAGCTGATAACGTTTTCATGCCCTCCCTCCTCACCTACATCCGCTCCTTCGTCAATCGTTTCCGAAACAGGGAAAGCCAGCCTGTGCTTCAAGACGAGAATGCGGTTAGCCACGCCCAGCCCGTGCCCTACGACGAAAACCTTCTGGAGCGTTCCCGTACACAGTGGCAGTTCGGTGACTGGGAAAGCCTGGTCAAGTTAGAGCGTGATGCATTGCAGCACCATCCGGACCGAGCCAAGCTGGCTTTACTTGCTGCTGCCGGGCATGCCCAAAAGGGGAATTTGGATCAGGCACGTAGCTTTACCCGGCTGGCCAAGGATTGGGGGTGCGGGAAGCAGTTGATCAGTCAGGTGTTGATTGCCGGGGTGCATAACAGTTTGGGCAGGGCGGCTGCTTTGGGTGGGCAACAGCCGCGTGCGCAAATGCACTTCGAATCCGCCATTCAAACAGGTACTCCTGGCGGGGATTCGCGGTTACTTACCCAAGCAAGGATTCGCCAGCAATTGGATCAGTTGGGCCTGGAACTGACCGCCAACAATCAACTGCGTCTTTCGCCTCAGTATCTCAAGCTTGTTTCAGATGACAGTGTAGATACGCAACTCATTGAGGAGTCCTGCAAAAAAACTGCGGACAAGACCGAATATCTCAATAAGACAGGGGGAAAAAATAATAAAGAAGGCAAATTCGATACCGGAATCGATAATATTTTTCCAAATGCTGAGGTGGCGTTTGCCCGGAAATCAACGCCGGATGCTAGCCCCTTGTCAACCCAAAATCATAAAATCGAAAACAAGAAAAACCCTCAATCTATAACGAGTGTCGACGCTGAAATCGATGATATGATTAACGATTTGCAGCCTTTTTTTGAAGGAAAATTTATTACTTATGTAGATATCGGAGCATGTATAGGTGATGTGTTTAAAAAAATATACAATTCAAAAGCATTCAAGATTCGAGAGGCACATTTGTATGAACCGAATCCAATTAACTATAAAGAACTAATTGCTAACATCAAGAACTATAATATTTCTTCACTACATGCTTATAATTTTGCTATTGGGTCGCAAGAAAGTGAAAAAAATTTTACTGCTGCGGGACCTATGACTAAATCAATAGACTTGTCTTTCTATACTGATAAATATACTAATACGTTTAGTGTTAAAAGCTACTCGTTGGATACTTTATCGGAGGCATATACCGATAGTCATATCAACATATTAAAAATTGATGTTGAAGGTGCTGAAATTGATGTTCTGAAAGGTGCCAACAAATTACTAAGTAAGCAAAATGTTGACGTTATATATATTGAAGTTGGTTTCAATACCCACGGAACGCAACAAACTTTTTTTGGAAAAATAGATAATTTTTTACAGAATTACAATTATAGAGTATTTAAGATATATGAGCAGAAGAATGAATGGTTGCAGGATTCACCATTATTGCGACGATGTAATTTTGCTTATATGAGTCGTCAGTTTGCTGATGCAAATCCATTAAAGAAGACACAAGAAATTGCAAAGCTTAATAAAGAGATCGCTAAATTAAAGAGTAAATTAAAAAATGATGCTAAATAATTAACAAGAGCTCCTTTTTAATTCTTTTCTACGGTGTAATTCATATTTTACAACGTCAATCGTAACCAATGTCTATCAGTGTTCTAAAGCTTACGTGGATATTGGGGTGAACTTGATCGTAAGTCTATAAAAGCAATGTCGAGCAAATACTTTTTTGCGGCGGTCAATCAATCTTTGTGGGTAGAGCCGGATATAAAATAACATTTTGCGATATTTTCAGAAACGTTATGGCTGTGCCTTTGTTGCTTTTGTGTATGCCCGTTTGACATAAATCCGATGTACATACCAAATATAACATAATTATGTCCATAAATATCAAAGAAAATCTTTTGTCACGTGCAAATGGTCTTTTGAGAAGTGGAAGCTATCAACAAGCTCTGTCACTTTATCAGAATTATATAAAATCTAATCCTGAATTCTATAATTATATTAAATATAATATTTGTTTATGTGAAAAAAAAATTAAAAATAATAAACCATTGGTTACTGTTATAGTTCCTGTTTATAATGTTGAACAGTATTTGGAAAAATGTTTGGATTCAATTTTAGGTCAATCACTCTACAACATTGAAGTTGTGGTTGTTGATGATGGATCCACGGATAATTCCCAAAAAATAATTAAGAAATATGTCGAAAAGGACGCTCGCGTTATTAGTATCATCAATAGTCACGCATCAGGAAACTCTGGAAGTCCAAGGAATCAAGCTCTAGAAATGGTAAAGGGGGAGTATATTGCTTTCGTGGATTCAGACGACTGGATAGACTCGCATATGTTGGAAGATCTCTATCGGAAGGCTGTGTTAGAAAACGCCGACATAGCCTTGTCGAAATCATTTTATCGGGAATTAAATACTGGCGAGTCAATTATAGTTGAAACAACCAACAATTATTTCGATCTCGAAAAGCAGCCTAACAGGAAAAAGCTATTTCTTAATTCTCATTTTCCTATAGTCTGGCATCGTGTGTATAAAACTGAGTTTGTTCATAGCAATTTTATTCGTTTTGGTGAGACCAAGACATCTGCTGATCTGCCTTTTGCCTTTAAATCTTTAATAACTGCAAACAAAATAGTTTTCGTTGACAAGCCCTATTATCATTATCGTTTTGATCGTCCTGGTTCTACTATTGGAAAGAGAAAAGGTCCGGCTTCATTTGAACTATTTGACTCATATAAAATCATAATTGATTTTTTAAAAAGAAAAGGATTATATGATGAATTCATTTCGTATGTTATCAATAAAGCTTTAGGCGATTACAGGTACAACTTAAAATTTTTGAATAAAGAATATCACAACGAATTTAATGCATTAATGTCAATTTTTGTAAAAGAACACTGGAAAGTTGACGAAAACAAAGATAACATCTTTTCAAGTAATACTCTAGATTCTTTAAATAAATTATATTTTTCTAAGCATAAAAAACAAAACCTTCGCTTGACTAACAACAATCCAAAATTATCATTGTCCGTTATTGTTCCTGTATATAATAGTTCAGAATATATAGAAAAATGCCTATCCTCCTTGTTGTGCCAATCAATTCGAAATTATGAGATTATTATTGTAAACGATGGTTCTACAGATAATTCTCTCGTAATAATTGAACAGATAATTCATAATAAAAGCAATATTAAACTGGTTAATTGCTCTAGAGCAAGTGGTAGTCCTGGTATAGCAAGAAATTTAGGTATAATTTCTGCAGTTGGCAAGTATATCGGATTTGTTGACTCTGATGATTGGATTGAATCTTGCATGTATGAAAAATTATGCAATAAAGCTTTAGAAAAAGATTTTGATATTGTTTCTGCTGGCGCTTTTTTTCTTGAAACCCAAAAAGGCCTTTCAGAGCAAAAAAGTATTTCTTTTCCCGAGATTAATGAGTCAACGTCAAATAATTTAGATCTATTTAAGAGTAATTATTTATCTAATATTTGGAATAGAATATATAAAAGGGCCTTAATTAAAGATTACGGTATTTATTTCCCGCATATATACTTAGCAGAAGACTTTTGTTTTTCAATTGTTGCATACAGCTTTGCTAAGAATACAACTGGTTTAAAGCAAGCTTTTTATCATTGGCGATTCAATCGTCCTGAATCTACTACTGACATTAGAAGAAGAGAGAAAGGTTTTCTTGCACTAGATACTTTACCCAAAGAGATAAAATATTTTTCTTATTTTGGACTTTATGAGAAATACAAAGCTCATATTTTACACAAAAAGCAAAATTCTCTTTTTTGGAATTATAACCGTTTGGCTACCGAGTATAAAGATTTATTTTTAAAACGAATGCGAACCATTTTGTTGTCTTATGCTCAAGATTTCGACCTTAGATTGTTTAACGAAAATGAAAAAAAGCGGTTTTTGCTTTTGAATCTCCCTTGCAAAAATGATTTTGAAAGTGTAGTTAATAAGATTTGTCAGGAATGTTTTCAAGAAATTGAAATCCAGAGATTAGATAACTTGTTATGGGGTGGCCAGTTTGAATATGCGAAGCACCAAATGCTTCGATATATTGATTTAAAAGATTATAACATTAATTTACGTCAAAAAGCAGCACGAAAATTAGCTATACGTTTGAGTTTTGAAGGTGATGTGGAAGGTTGTGATTTTTTATTAAAGCAAGCTTCACAATTTCTTCCTTTAAATAAGCAACCAAAAGAGTTGTTCTTAACAATGTTTTTTTTCTATTTTAAAATGGGAAGATATGTTGAAGCAGAGCAAGCGATATGCGATATTGATAAGTCAAGTATTGATGCAAATGTAATTCTAGCTAAATCTAATTTAATTCATGACGATAAACAGAGGCTAAATTTAATAAATACAGTTTTCAAAAAAAAAGGTTACGCGACATTAAAGAAAAATAAACCATTAGATAGCCTTTCATTAAACAATATCGATTCTTATGCACCAAATCCTAGTGTTGAAGACATAGGTACTGTCAGTGTAATTATGCCTGTCTATTGCGCTGAAGGGTATATTGAAATGGCTCTTAAATCTGTGTGCAACCAATCATATTCAAACTTAGAAATTATTGTTGTAGACGATTGCAGTACTGATTTTACTCATCTTTTGGTCGAAGATTTGGCAAAGCAAGACAAACGTATTAAGTTTTTTCGTATGTCAAACAACAGTGGAGCATACCCTGCTAGGAATTACGGGTTGACTCAGGCTACTGGTCAATTTATCACTACGCATGATGCAGATGATTGGTCACACCCACAAAAAATTGAAAAACAGTTATCAACATTGCGACACGATCCCAATTTGGTTGGGGTTGTGTCGTACTGGGCAAGAGTTACTCCTGATCTGAGATTTACCAGTGGGTGGAGATTGGGTTCTACTGTAATTGAGTTTAATCATTCCTCTTTCTTATTCAAAAGGGAGGTATATGATATTTTGGGAAATTGGGATCCTGTACGAGTAGGTGCTGATACTGAGTATATATGGCGTGTAGAATCTTATTACGGAAAATCATCTATTAAAAGAATTCTCCCCAATTTACCTCTATCATTTGCATTAGATGATGAAAATTCACTTACTCGCAGAAAAGGAACTCACGTGTCAAGTCTTTATTTTGGATTGAGACATTATTATCGTGAGATATCAAGATATTATCATGCTCATTTAAAGAATCCTGGAAAGAAACTGGCTAAAAATGAGATACTTGATTTGGTGCCAAGAGAATTAGTAGAAGTTAACTACATATATCCTTATTTTGATTTATATGTCATTGGTGACTTTCGTTTAGATGAACATGTAAAAATTGTGAAAAAAATCAAAGATAGAGCTAAATTGAAGTTAATAGGATTGACTCATTACCCTAACATCAATCTTAAAATTGGAGGTGATAAGCATTACGATGGTTTTCATTTTTGTGATTCATTTTTTGAGCTAATTAAAAATCAAAATGTCCAGATTGTGCTTCCTGATGCCAGAATACAATACAATGAACGATTAGATCTGAACCGTTGGCTGGAAAAAGACATGTGGATATAAGAACGTCACACACGCTAGGACTTGGCTCATGTGATCAAAGAAATGCTTGATGAGCGTTATCCAGATGCGCTTTAGGTACGTTTGGTGATGGACAATTTAAATACACATAACATTGCTCCCTATATGAAATATTCGAGCCGGCAGAGGCCAGAAGATTTGCGGAGAGACTTGAAATCCACTACACACCCACGCATGGCAGCTGGCTGAACATGTCCGAGATTGAGCTCAGCGTTCTCACCCGGCAATGCCTAGATCGACGTATGCCGGAAATTGAGACCATGCGTTCCGAAGTCGAAGCCTGAAAAAAAAATTGCAACAACAGGACGAACAAAAATCAATTGGCAATTACTTACATCCGATGCGCGGATTAAACTGAAGTGACTTTATCCGAATATTTAGAGGTTACAAGATACTAGCACTATGATGAAAATTTTACATCTCACAATTTATGGCAAGGTACAAAAAGTTGGGTATCGCAAGTGGATATCAGAAATAGCAATTAATAAGGGTATAAATGGTTGGGTTGCTAACTTAAAAAATGGTGGCGTTATGTGTTTGATTATCTTAAATGCTACTAATGATATTAAATATTATTATGATATTTTTAGCAATTTTCTTTCTTTTTCAAGAGCAAAAGTGTCAAAGTTTAACATGGAAATTATAACAACAGATATTGATTTAGAAGTTCGTGAAAAATTTTATATACATTCTGATATTTACTCATACCAACAGTACTACTTTGAAATACTTGTTTTTAATAGTACGGAAGAAGAAGGTATAAAATATTTGAAGAATATTGTCACATCCTCCCATGATTCTGCATTATCAGAAACAAAATCTTATATCCGTATGGCTAGGGTTGCAAAAAGACTTAAATGGATTTCTTGTTATGAATATATATTGCAAAACATAAAGGTTGATAATATCAGAGAATTTGACATGCATGGAGAAATGTCCATCCATTTGGGCAACTCTTTTAGAGCATCCCAAACCATTTATTCAAAAGTGAACAGTTATGTTTCAAAATATGTAAAAACATCTCCGTCAAAAATCATTAATAACAAAATTAAAGCTCGTTATATTGCGCAAGACTTAAAAATTAATGTTCCCAAAATATATTATGAGAATATACCTATTAAGGAATTTTTGAGCAAATCTCATGACTTTGAATCTTACGTAATAAAGCCAATGCATGGAATCTTACGTAATAAAGCCAATGCATGCTGCTTCATCAAATGGAGTGTTTATAGTAGAAAATAATTGTTCAGAAAAAATTGAAAATAATTTTAAAATCTATGCTATAAAAGATAAGAAATCTATGTCAAGTTTTGACAATTTGATTGTTGAAATAGATTCAATTCTTAATAAAAATATTATAAAAAAAGATAGGTGGATTGTCGAGGAATATATAACACTTTCTGGACAACCAGCAAACGATTTAAAATTCTATTGCTTTTATGGTGAAGTAGCACTTGTCAGGGAGAGACGCCAAAGTGATTTAAAAAGCTGTTGGTATAATGATGCAGGTGCTATTGTGGATGCTGGGATATATGAACAGTATAAAGGTAATGGAATAGACGTAGATTTTATACAGATTGCTGCAAATATAAGCAAACAAATACCGCTTCCAAGCATTAGGATTGATTTTCTTAAACAGGAGTTTAGCAGATCGCACCTAGATTTTCTAAAATAACTCACAATTCCGGTGCATTATCCGGACAATTCCTGTAAGACCCCATTGCTCACTTCGTACCCCATAGCTTTCATTATCTGGGCCTGGGCTTGGTTTGGTTCCTCAAGTTTACGGATCGCCTTTCGGGCGCCGGCATTCCAACAAAGACATGAATGGAGTGCGCGCATCTGCTGCATTATCGTGGCCGCGGAGAGCTTCAGTCCGGCTTTTGTCAAGCGCAATTCCAAGAGGCGCAGGTAGGAGAGGGCAACAATGCAGCACAGGATGTGGCAGCGGATCTTGCTGTCTGTCCAGTGCCGCATAGGTCTCATGTTGACCAAGTCATTGTCCTTGGTTTGGCGAAAGCTTTGCTCCACCATGTACCTATCCAGGCTGGCCCTGACAATCTCATCAGTACTCCAATCCATTCTGTCCGTGATCAGCACATTCTTTCCGAACCTATCGATATGTCGCTCGATTCGATAATAGTTTTTGCGAAAGCTCATGACCAAGCCTCCACTTTTCACGGCGAAACTCAGATCGTAAAGACTGTCTGGAAGATACAGATCCCGGCAAATATTTCGGTAGCGCTCCCTGATCGTGTCTTCGTCGCGCCACTGGGCAGCCCTGGAACGAACCTTTGATCGGATTTCGTATAAAGCCGATTGGAGTGTTCGCATTTTCTTTTCGAATTTATACCGTTGCTTGGAGGCGGTCCGGGGGTTGTAGGTCACGATCACCGTGCGCGTCTGACCCCAATACTCCCCGGTGCTTCGCCAAGCAGTCAATTGATCGTCCTCTCTGCCGAGTTCACGAAGTCGCCGATTTTTTTCGGTATCCGCGACGATAAACTTTTTCCTGTCGACATGGATAAGCTCCTCGACAAAGTACGTCGAGTAGCTGGTCACGAAATGCACGCCGTCCATGGCGTCAATGACGTCCATGGCGTCTTCGGAATTCATGCCCTTGTCCAAAACCACAGTCACGTCTTGCCGACCATATTTGCGCATGGCATCCACAACGTTCTCTAGAACGCACTGAAACACCTTGGAATCATGGCAGTTGCCCTGATACTCTCGATAGAAAAAAGGCAGGCCGGTATCCCTGGCCACCAATAAGGCAAGCCCTACCTGGCGAAGCCAGTAGCGGCCCTCTTTGCTTTTCCCCGTCTGAGCGAGATCAGACTCGGTATTGCCGGCCAAGTAAGTGTAGTAGTTGGTGGTGTCGAAAAGAAAGCAGTCGGATTGGGATATCTCAATTTGCGCCAGCTTTGCGAAGAACTTCCTTGCGATAGACTCAATCTGGCCTTGACTGACCCTATCCCATTTCTTCCAGAATTTCTCCGAGGATAATGCCTTGATGTCCACCGGCCTGATCTGCTGGACGGCAGTCTTGTCGTACCAACCCGTCAGAGCTCTTTTGGACTGAGCGTGAATCATCCTGTTGAAGACTGCGTAAAGGAAGTACTCGCCAACAGATGGTCCGGTCTCGTTCTTTGCCCTGGGAACCACCTCGTCCACGATCTTGGCAATCCCGACACCTTGGTCGATCAAATTGGCCAGCCACAGCGATCCATACTCCTGGGTCTGAATTTTTTCTAACGTAGCGCCAGCGCCTTTTGCCAATTCCATGATTCTCTCTGGCGAACCAAGATAGACTTGGTTGGTGACTTTCGGCTTGCCATCGATCCGTGCCATCTCCCGTACATAGTAGTAGGGTCTACCCTTTTTGATCTTTTTGTGCAGGTGAGCCATGCGCAAGGCATATCAGTAGGGTCTAACAATGTCAACACAAAACTCGATAAAACATTAAAATATTGAATCTTATTCATTAAGTTTGGAGAGGGAAGAAGGGTCTTACGCAGACGAGAAGGCTAACAACCTGAAATTACGACAAAAAAAGGTGGGAAGGCGATGATTCGGCTAAAGTCCTGTTAAAGGCGATAACGGCATTTTTTTTGGTGAATTTACACCTAGAAGTGGAAATTATCATAATTTTAACCAAAACACAATTATCTGCTTGGACGTATGTTCAATGATGCAAATGCAAGACTTTATACCGATCTTTTACTCGGAAAAAAATTTTCTAAATTTATGCATCATTGGAGTTAATGATGTTAATCTTGTCATCACTGGTGTCCCAACGTTGCCAACGGAAAGGCATATATTATTATGAAATTAATGAATTAAAGGCCTTGCCCGCTTGTAACGACTTGAAAGGCTTTCGAAAACTCGACAATTTTATTCGTGGTAATAATGTAAAGGGAACACAAAATTGAAGCTTCTCTCTACACAATTCTACATTTTTTGAGTGTGAACAACTTTGAGCGAGTACCATTATTACAGGTGGTTGGATGCACTGTCTACCTCAACTTTCGGGGTTGATAATACAGTTTGGCTAACAGCCAACTATTTGAAAATTAAATAATTTTTTTTCTTGAAAGATCCTTTCTCACTGTTTATACTGTAAATTCTCACGGTAACAATACGAAACAGGAGAAAGGATCAAATGAAAATTAATTATTTTCAAATTGAAGGTCAAGAAGATACACAATATTCAAATCGGATTAAGAATTTTTGCTCAAAATTCAAAATACCAACAATTTTAAACAGATCTCGAATACGTAAAACTAAAGAAATTGCCGCAAAAGATATATTCTTTACATTGCTAACTTTGCCATTCCTTGGAATAGATATTTTTCAAGGTGTTATACAAAACAAGGATGCTCCATATGGAAAAGACGTCGTTTATAATTTTTTAAAGTGCGAAACTTTTAACTGGCGAAAATTTGTTCTCTTTAGCTGTACAACTAACATTGTTCTTTGAAAAGCTGACTAATAAAAATAGAGAAAAGGTCCTGATCATTGATGACTCAAGCATTGAACGTCCCAGATCCAAAATGGTCGAACTCCTAGCTAGGCTATATGATCACAGCGAAAAGAGATACTATAAAGGGTTCAGGCTCCTCTCTGTATGTTGGTCTGATGGAGCAAGTTCTTTGCCATTGGATTTCGCACTCATGTCTTCTGCTAACTCTAAAACTCGGCTGCAAGGCATTACCAAGAACCTGGACAAAAGATCTTCAGGATACAAGAGACGAATGGAAGCTGTGAACAAGTCCACTGAACTTCTGGAGCCCATGGTCAAACGTATATTGAAAATCGGCATTAAGGCCAAGTATGCCCTTATGGACAGCTGGTTCGGAATGCCGAGCATAATTAAGAGTCTAAGCCAGCATATCCATGTGATCTGCATGATCAAAAGAACGCCCACAATCCATTACCTGTTTCGAGACAGGCTATGCTCCGTGGATGACATATATCGCCAAATCAAGAAACGCCCAGGACGAGCCAGGATACTGGCCAGCGCTCTGGTTGGCATGAAGTATGGCGGACAAGCCAAAATTGTATTTGTCAGGAACCGGCACAACAAGGACTGGCTGGCCCTTTTGACCACGGATATCGATTTGCCGGACACAGAAGTTGTGCGCATCTACGGAAAACGCTGGGACATCGAGGTCTTCTTCAAAATGTGCAAACAATACCTTGGCTTGCAAAAAGGCGTACAGACCTGGTATTTTGACAGTCAAATCGCTCATACTTCCATCGTGATGATCAGATACATGTTCGTGTCCTTGGAACAAAGACGCCAGGATGATCCCAGAACCTTTGGGTCATTGTTCAGAGCCTGTTGCGAAGAAATGAAGGACCTGGACTTCATGGCCGTCCTGAAGCGCATACTTGAGCTTGCGGTCGAAAAATTACGCAGAGCTGGAGAGTACGCGGAGCAGATCTACCGCTCCTTGATATCCGCAGTATTCGGGTTAGCAATTGAGTTCTTCGGCTTGGATCGACAATTAGGTAAAAGATCATAGACACTTATTGGATAAATCGTAACTCCGAAAGTTGAGTGACTACGAAAGGGAACAGGCCCCGAACAGCAAAGTGGCTATGTTTATTTGATTAATTGTTGGGACACTAGTGTCTTGTCATATACATTAATATAAAACAAATACTCGCAATGCCCTGTAAAACGTAACACATTTTCAGCTGTCAATCTGCATAATTTCATAAAAAATCATGTTATTGGCTTCCAGTAGACTGCGCTTATTCCCGCTACATGATCAAAGGTCTTCCCGATCCAGAACCGCTTTCAGTTCAAATACCAGCACCCAAGCTATTCAAGCAGGCCATTGGACACAACAAGCCCTCAGCTGCCGTGCGCCGATCCGAAATCCGAAGACTTCCAACCCTTTAGGATTTTGCCTCAAGCACAGGTGTAGCGGTGATGCAGACTTCTTCTTGAAGCGTTCGTTTGAATGCTCTACAATCCCGTTCTGCTAAGGGTAACTTGTGGCCAATGCGCCGAACCTTGACGCCCATGTTTGGAAGAGTTTGGTTGACCACCGAAACGTAACCTCACTGTTCTCAACCCTTACCAAATCAACCACAACATTTTAATTTTACACATTAATTATGACAACACCATCACAAATCAAAAACATTCTTTGCATCGGTGCCGGATATGTCGGCGGGCCGACCATGGCTATGATTGCACTAAAGTGCCCTAATTGTCGTGTTACTGTGGTTGATATCAACCATGAACGTATCGCTGCCTGGAATTCCGACCTGCTGCCTATCTATGAACCAGGCTTGGACGAGGTAGTCAGGGCGGTACGTGGAAAGAATCTTTTCTTCTCCACGGATATCGACCAAGGGATTCGAGAGGCCGACATCATTTTCGTCAGTGTGAACACGCCTACTAACCCAAGTTTACTAATTGCTGGGCCCAAAACCATTTTTTCGGGTCATTTTCAGGCAGACTCCGAATGTAAGCATTTAATATAATTAACATGAGCTTCCAGGAAAGGTCGTTGTAGTGCCCATATGGATAGCCTTGGGGGTTGCCAAGCCTCGTGAGTATGCTACAATGGCCCGATGTTTATCCGCGAAAAAGTCAAACAAAACAAAAACCCGAAGAAAGTTTATCATGCTCACTTTCTCGTAGAGTCCATCAGAACGGTCAATGGCCCAAGGCAGCGAACAATTCTCAAGCTGGGAACGCTCTCGTTGCCCAAGGAGAAATGGAAAGCTCTGGCCAATCGGATCGAGGAGATTTACCTCGGATCCCAAAACTTTTTACAAGTCGATCCTGAGGTTGAACCACTGGCGAGCCACTTTGCCAGGCTCCTGATCCAACAAAAAATCGCCGAGAAACAGCAGGCTCCGCAAGAAGATAAGGGAGGCCCGGATTATTTGACCGTAGATGTCAGTGAACTCTCCTCTTCACCGGCGAAGTCGGTCGGGGCGGAACATGTCGGCGTGCATGCCATGCAACAGCTCGGTTTTTTTGATCTCTTCAAAGAACTTGATTTAACGAGAAGGCAGTCCGACTTGGCGACCCTGTCCATCGTAGGCCGACTTGTTCATCCCTGCAGCGAGAACGAACTCAAACGCTTTGCAAAAGAAAACAGCGCGTTAGACCTGATCCTGAATACCGATTTTTCAAGAATCGGCCAAAATGAACTCTACAATGTTTCGGATCTGCTCTTTGAAAACAAAGAGCACATTGAATCCTTTTTGCGCAATCGCGCCAAGAAAGTGTTCTGTCTTAAGGAAACCATCATCTTATACGACTTGACGAACACGCATTTTGAAGGCGCGGTCAAGCAATGCTCCAAGGCTCATCGAGGACGATCCAAGCAAAAGCAGCATCAAAGGCCGCTGGTGACGCTCGGCCTGGTCATGGATGAACTTGGTTTCCTCAAGTCCAGCAAAACCTTCGACGGTAACGTCGTCGAAGCTCATACTTTCCAGGAAATGATCAAGGATCTTCATCAACAATCCCAAGGACTACGACCGGTTTTACCGCTTTACAAGCCTACGGTGGTCATGGATGCCGGAATCGCCACCGAAGAGAACCTTGCTTTCCTCAAGGAACAAAATTTTGCGTATATTGTCGTATCTCGCAAGAAATACAAAGAAATTCCTGAAGGAGAGGCCGTCTCCGTTAAAGACGGCGTCACGGTCAAATCCTTCACTCAGGATGATGAGGTGATCCTGCATTGTCAAAGTCAATCCAAAGAACAAAAAGAACAGGGTATCGTCACAAAAGCTAAAGACAAGATGGAAGCCGAACTCAAGGCGTTGCGCGAGGGCCTGAGTCAGAAAAACAAGCTCAAAAAATACGTCAAGGTCCTGGAAAAGATCGGTAAGCTTCGCAAACAGTATTCGCGAGTCTCCAAAGCCTTTGAAATCAACGTCACACAAGATGAAGACTTGGCCGTGGATCTCGTATGGACCTATGATCCGAAAAAACTGGGCAAACCCTACGACGGCAGCTACTTTCTGCGTACAAGTCGCACCGACCTCGATCCGGCCCGGATATGGGAGGTCTACATCATGCTGACGATTCTGGAGGGAGCCTTCCGTCACATGAAGAGCGAACTTGGCCTGCGTCCGAACTTCCACCGAAAAGAGGACCGCATCGAGGGTCACATGTTCATAACCGTGCTGGCCTACCACCTCCTGCATTGGATCGGGTACAGGCTCAAAAAGGCGGGCATGTGCAGTTCGTGGACAGGGATCAGGGAAACCCTTGATACCCATCGTCTTCTGACCACCAGCATGCCCGTCAAGGATGGTGGAATTGTGAGTATTCTGCACTGCACAACTCCAACGGTCGAACAAGCGAAAATCTACAACGTCTTGGGCGCTTCGGGGATGCCCATCAAAAAAACGAAGGTGGTCACGAAACAAAAGTAGTGCCTACGAGATGCCGCAAATCCAACGTAACACGCTAAAATAAAATGAATAATCTTCAACGCATTAGTAAACTTGGGCTAAGACTTTCGGGGTAGGCGCGGGCATGGCATCGGACCTTCAATATTGGGAGAAAACCGCGCGGCGCATTTTGGAATGCACTCAAGACGATGATGCGTCGCGGCCTCCAAGAATCATCGTGGAAAAAAGCACGCTTCCAGTGAAAACTGCCTTGGCCATGGAGCGAATTCTCCACTCCAATAACGGTGGCAGCCGCAGTCGGTATCAGGTTCTCTCCAACCCTGAGTTCCTGGCCGAAGGCACGGCCATCAAGGACCTTGAAAACCCGGATCGGGTGGTAATTGGTTCCCGTCTCACCCCGGAAGGGATCAAGGCCCGCAACGAACTGGTGGCTATTTACGCTCAGTGGGTCGAGCCGGAGCGGATTATCACTTCGGACATCTGGAGCAGCGAACTGTCCAAACTTGTGGCCAATGCTTTTCTGGCCCAGCGTATATCTTCCATCAATTCCATTTCGGCTTTATGCGAACAAACCGACGCCGATATCAGCCATGTCGCACGTGCGGTAGGCACGGATACCCGCATCGGCCCCAAATTTCTCAATGCCAGCATCGGTTTTGGCGGCTCCTGCTTCAAGAAGGACATCCTCAATCTGGTCTACATCTGCCGCAGCTATGGTCTGGATGTCGTGGCCGATTACTGGGAAGGGGTTATCCGGATCAATGACTACCAGAAAGACCGTTTCGTCCATAAGATGATAGCCACCATGTTCAACACTTTGGCCGGAAAACGTATCTGCCTGATGGGCTTCGCCTTCAAGGCGGATACCGGCGATACACGTGAAAGCCCGGCCATTCACGTGACCCAAAAACTGGTTGAGGAGCATGCTGAAGTGGTGATCACAGACCCCAAAGCACTGGTCAACGCCAGTCAGGATCTCGCGGATCTGCCCGGAGTCAGCCTAGTCGAAGATGTGTACGAGGCAGTGCAGGGCTGTCACGCCTTGGCCGTGATGACTGAATGGAACCTATACCAGGACCTGGATTATCAGCGAATTCACAAATCCATGGGCCATCCCGCCTTTATCTTCGATGGCCGCAACATTCTGAACCACAATCAGCTCCACTCCATTGGTTTCAATGTGTTCCCGCTGGGCAAACCTGCCTTGACGCATTTGTGAGCGAGGAGGACAAGCATCAAAGTAAGCGTTCCTATCCTGTGCTTGCGCTATATTCCGTCCTGGCTGAATGATGGAAGGCCATCCAATGACGCAATGCTGAGCACACACACACTACATGAGTACTTACCGAGTAATCGTTGGAACGGTATGCCTCCTGGCCCTGCTTTTGGCAGGGCTTTCTTTCGGGGGCACATGGCCGGTTTTCATTGTTGATTTTGAAGACCCGGCACTGGCGAACCGTTTTTTTGAACATCGCCCCCAGGCTGACGACGCCTTGACCATCGACTGTTCCGTATCTCGTATCGGCAACTGTTCCCAGCGCTCCCATGTTGCCCCGAATGCTGAATACGTCAGCGCCAATGCATTTCGCTCGGAGGCGGATGCCATGAACCTTCGCTCCGGACGGTACGGGGAAGGGGACCGGTTCGTATATCGCTTCAGTCTGCGCCTTGAAGAAGACTGGACGTTCGATACTTCGGACCGGATTGACATTGTCTGGCAGTTCAAGCGATTCAGCGCCAGGCCGGACGCGTTTCTCGCGGTGAAGGGAGAAGCCCTGGTTCTGCGTGTCGGGCCAAGCCATCAGCAAACGCTGCTGCCGTCCACCGTCACAGGGGAATGGATGGATATCGAGCTGGACGTGACATGGTCCATGACCCCGAGTGGCCGGATCAACGGTGTTGTCACCCTGTCGGATGACCACCACCCCTTCGAGTACCTTGGCCCCACCATGGGGCAAGCCGAATCCACGGCAGGGTATCTGAAGTGGGGACTGTACAAGCCCGGTTCCACCGACGACACATTTACCTTCGCCCCACGGACTGTCTGGCACGATGAGGTATCCGTCGTGCTGATGGAACACCCTTTTTGAGCATCTGTCGCCGGCTCTTAGCAGCCCCCTGATCTTGAACATTTATCCCACCGGATAAACGCGTGACCGTATCGTTTTTTAAGCAGGCCCATACGGCTTTTGACGCCGGAAACTATGAACGTGCCGCGAACTTGTACGAACAGGCAATGTTCGAGCGACCGGAACTGGCCGCTGCGTACCGCATCAACCTGGAACGCGCCTGGGCCAAAATGGGGCGTACCATCGCCGAGGACATGCCTGCTCCGGTGCGGGAAGGTGCCGTGGTACTCGATGATTTGTACCGCGAGGTGGCCCAAGCCGTTGAACGACTGCCGACTTCCCCTGCTGCCCAGCCAGACATTTTGGCCACCGTGGTGATGACCGCGCACAATGTTGCCCCGTACATTGAGCAATCCGTGACCTCGGTCATGCGGCAGACCCATCACCCCTTGGAAATTATTGTCGTTGACGATGCCAGCACGGACGACACCTATCGGATCTTGCGGCGCTTGGCCTCTGAATATCCTATCGTATTGCGACGCTTGAACGCCAACCTGGGAACGTATTTCGCCAAGAACGTCGGAGTGCGTCTTGCCCAGGGGCAATTCGTATTTTTTCAGGACGGCGACGACCTTTGCCATCCGGAGAGAATCCGGCTGGGTTTGCGTGAACTGCTGCAACCGGGAACAGTCTGCGTACAGGGCAGTTATTCGCGTGTTCTGTTCCCATCGGGCCGGGTTCTCCCGGTAAACGGCCTGGTTAAAAAAGCCGGGTTGATCACCCTGGGTGTCAGCAGAACGGTGTTTGACGAGATCGGCTATTTCAACTGCACGACCAAGGCTTCGGACGATGAGTTCTTCCAACGCCTACAAGCATTCTACGGCAAGCGCCCAGGAGCCGTGCGAGGGCTGGATCTGCCTCTGTATTACAACACATTGCGCGAGGGTTCGCTTTTTGCCGACATGATCGCCAACAATCCCGAGACGGATGGATGCATCGAGCAACGCCCGTCTCCTGTTCGCCAGCAGTATGTTGATACGTTCCAGCGCCTGCACCAGGACAAGCCCAGCCACGAATTTCGGTCTTATTTTCAATTTCCCGTAACCCGGGACCTGATCAAGGTCGCCCCGGAAATGACCCGTCTGGCCAATCCTGACATTCCGGTAGTTGCGAGCCTGTGCTCGATTCCCGAGCGACGCGATAAGCTGGAACGAGTTCTGATAAGCATGGCCCCCCAGGTGGATGAACTGCACGTTTACCTGGACCGCTACGAGTCGCCACCTGATTTTTTGCGTGATTGCCATCCTCGGGTAACGATTCGTCTTTCCAGACAGCTGCCCGGATTGCGTGACAACGGCAAATTCGTGCCGCTTTTGGAGAGAGAGCAGGAATGCTACTTTTTCACCGTTGACGACGATATTGAATACCCACCGGACTATGTGAACGCACTTGTTAAAAAAATCGAGTGGTATGGACGGCTGGCGGTTGTGGGTGTGCATGGGGTTCTGATACCTGAACGCCCAGCAGGCTATTTCTCAGGGTTCAGGCGCGTACACTGGTTCGGTGCTGAACTGGAACAGGACCAGTTGGTGAACAACCTGGGAACCGGGACAACGGCATTCCACTCGTCCCTATTGACAGGACTTGACTATCGCCAGTTCAAGCACGCCGGAATGGTAGATTTGTACCTGGCGGCCTTGTGCAAGACCCGCGCAGTTCCAATGATCGCGGTATCAAGACCACCCAGATGGCTGATGGAAATCGAGACGCCACATGATCCCCAGCATCCCGTAACACCAACCTTGTTCACAGAAGGTTGTTCGAATGACGCAAAACAAGCACAGCTAGTGTGCCAACATGCACCATGGGGATATAAGGCAATCATCCAGGCCGTTGAAAAAGCAACACGCCGGGATGCTTCTGAAGAAGCAAAGGCACGGCTACGTTCTTTGCTTCCTCGACTGCCGCAATGTTTGTGGTAAGGAAAGCCTTGGTTGTTTGGGAGGTGAGTGGGGTGCGATCTTGCAACGGCGCTTTCGATTCAGTACGTAACCTTCCATGAGCGAGATCAACAAAAAGCACGATACCTTCTTCCGGGAAACCATGAGCCACAAGGAAGTTGCCGCCGACTTCCTGGCGAATTACCTTCCGGCCAAGGTGTTGAAGCATGTCAGGTTGGACACGCTGACCATCACCAAGGACAGCTTCGTGGACGCGAAACAGGCCGAGCATTATTCCGACCTGCTCTATCAGGTCATGCTGAGCAACGGCTTGCCCGGATTCGTGTATTTCCTCTTTGAGCACAAAAGCTATCCGGACCGGTTCGTGGTTCTCCAGCTGCTCCGGTATATCATCGAAATCTGGGAACTGTATCTCAGACAGAGGCCGCAAGCCAAAACACTGCCTCTGATCATCCCGATCATTGTCTATCACGGCAAACCCAAGGGCCAGGCCGTACGGCTTTCCGAACTGGTGGACACTCCCGACCCGGAACTGTCCGCCTACGTGCCGGACTTCGACCTCGCCTTCTACGACTTCTCCCCGGAAACCGACGAGGCCATCAAAGGCGTGATTCTTAACAAACTGTTCCTGCTCTGCCTCCAGGTCAAGAACACCCCGGAGGACGTAGAGAAAGTATGGGAGATCATCGCTCTGGTGGCTCAAATGGACGAGAACGCCACGTCCATGCACTGGCTGGAAAAGATTTTCCGATACGTGCTTTCGGTTATGGACATTGAGTACAAAGAAATGCAGGATATGTTCACGAAAAGCCTTTCAGCAGGAAAAGGAGGCATGTTTATGACAGTAGCAGAAAGACTTGAACTACGTGGTGAAACGAGAGGGTTGCAGAAGGGGCAAATCGAAGGTCGCCAAGCCATCCTTCAACGCCTCGTCACCAAACGCTTCGGCCAGAATATCCTTGACAGCCAATTCCAGGATCGACTCCACAAAGCCACGCCGGAGCAGCTCGACCTCTGGGCCGAGAAACTTCTGGACGCCAAGAGCATCGACGAGGTGTTCAGGGACAACTGAACCGTTCGGACATTTGGAACTTTAGGGAAGGGGAGGCCATCTTGGCTTCCCTTTCTTTTTACAGACTAACTGAGAACGCCCATCGCCTTCATTTATGTTCCGGACTTCCAGCCAAGGGGAAGCCATCGAATATTGTTGCCAACAAATACTGCTTTTCCTCGTAAATACATTCCCCAGATTCGCCATTTAAGGCATCCAATCTTCAATTGGCACGCTCAGCATGTCAAAAGGTACAGTTGCCGTAAAACCGATCCTCGAGCCCTCTGCCTGTATGTGACTGATTGCGGCCACTTTCGATCACCAATCTGCCTCACTTCTCTTCACTTTTTCAAAAATACCTGCCTGAAGTTGTTATAAGCTCCAAAGGGACCTCTTTAGCATCCCAAGGAAACCATCCCCAAGCCGCTCTGGAACCATCCAGGGCGGCTTTAACTTTTTCAGGAGGTAATCTCATGCCCAAGGTACACTTGCGTCCGGCATTTGTTGCTGATCCGCCGTTACCGGAAAATAAAGCCAAGATCGATTACTTTGACACTCAACTTCAGGGCTTTCTGCTGGAAGTGCGCAGTACCGGCACGTCCACATTTTATTTGAGGTACAGAGACAATTCCGGAAATCTGAAACAGATCAAAATCGGCACACCGCAAACAATCGGGGTTGAAGATGCTCGCAATATCGCAAAGACAATGAAAAGCCAGTCAGTGATCGGCTTTGATCCCCACCAGGCCCAGACAAAGCTGAAGGCGATCCCGACATTTCGTGACTTCGTGAAGAATAATTACATTCCGTACATCAAAACCTACAAGCGGACCTGGGAGTACGATCAGACTGCCATCGAGCAACGCATGATGAAGCTGTGGGGCCAGAAAAAGCTGAGCGACATCAGCAAACATGACCTGGTGGACCTACAGAACAAGCTTTCCGCTGGAGGCCTGAAACCGGGTTCGGTAAATCGCAACATGGCCATCGTGAAATACATTTTCAGCCTGGCCGAACGCTGGGAGATTATCGACAAGTCCCCGGCCCGGCACATCCCAAAGTTGGCGGAGAACAATCAAAAGGAGCGGTTTCTCACCGTCGAGGAGATGCAGCGCCTTTTGACCGCGCTCAAGGAATGCAACAGTGACGTTGTGCCGGATATTGTTGAGTTACTGATGGTTACCGGGGCCAGAAAATCCGAGGTTGTCGAACTGGAGTGGAAAGAGTTGAACCTGGAGAAGGCCACATGGACGCTTCCCGCATCACGCAACAAAACCAAAAGGCCCAAAACCATTCCCTTGTCAGACAGAGCGGTGGAAGTGCTGACACGGAGGCAAAACAACGGCTCCAAGTATGTTTTCCCGAACCCTAAAACCGGCAAGCCCTTGCTGTACTTCTTCTCCACTTGGAATCGGATCAGAAAGGCAGCCGGAATCCCCGACGTTCGCCTGCATGATCTCCGGCACAGCTACGCTTCTTTTCTGGTGAATAGCGGCAGATCCCTCTACGAAGTGCAGAAGCTACTGGGGCATTCGCAGATATCAACCACGCAAAGATATGCACATCTGACACACGGCACATTGTCCGAAGCAACGAAGATTATGGACACGCTGGTGGGTATATGATGGGTGAAAATTTGGGGTGAACTATACGAGATAATTCACTTTCGTTTGTTAATACCCACCCTACGCTGGTGGGTATATGGTGGGTGGAGATCGTGCTACTGAAAGGGTAGGGTAAATATTATTAAAATCCGATAGGTTATGATTTTGCAGTGAAAGTATGTGCCCATATTTGGTGGGTCGAGCAGAGGGTGATGAAGGTGAATATCTACGATACCAGCCGGCATCACCCTTATTTGTTAACAAATCGATGGCGGGCCGGGTTGTATTTGGGTCCGCTAACAAGGAGGTTGATGATATGAACGAGAAAAGTCTGTTGTCGTTGCGGGAAATTGCCAGGGAGTTGAACCTGAATTATCGAATCGTGGTCAACTACAAGAACCAGATTCAAAGCCTTCTCCCAGGAAGAAACGGAGGCCAGTTCAACAAATACCCGCCCGAGTGCAAGGATTTATTCAGCCTCGTCGCTATGTTGCGTGAGGAAGGGTACACCTTTGAGATGATCAGGAAAATATTGACCGGCCAGGAACCAGTTCCAGATGACGACGATATAAAGGAGTGGGTCGCGTCCTGGGTCAGCAATCTGAGACAGATCAATCCAGATCAATCTGGACTGATCCAGACCGATCCAGACCAATCCAGATTGATCCAAACCAATCTGGAGCAGCTTGGATTAATCCAGATCAATCCAGATCAATCCGAACTAGTTTATGCCGATCCAGACCACTCCAGACCGATCCAGATCAATCCGGATCAATCCGGATCGATCCAGACCGATCCAAACCTTCTCGAAACCATCCAGAACCAGACCGACCAATCCATCTCCCGCCTCGAATCCCGACTCCTCTCCCAGATCTCCGGGATCATCCCTCAGATCAATTCCGCGCTGACGCAGTATTATAAGGTTGCCGTCGAGCTTCAGGCCAGAATCAAGAAGCTGGAGTCAGACCTCGGCGTGGGAGGCGAACACTTTATGGGAACAGAACTGGACCTCGAAAAAATTCAGGTCAAGATGGAGCATGTCGATTTTGACGATGTCGATAATGCCGGCAACGCCGAGCATAATGCCAGGGATGCCGGTCCAAAACGCAAAAGGACCAGAACCTTCAAAGACCCAAAGGACTATTCCGACAGCCCAGACCTGGACCCTGTGAAGAAATCAATCCACGAGGGCAAACCCGAGAGGGAAGCCGTAACTCACTGGATACAGGCCATGCAGGCCAAGCACCCCGAGTTGAGCTTTTCGGATATGGCCAGAATACTCGACCATGCCGGGGTGCCGACGCTGAGTGCCAGGAAAGGCTGGAATCGGGGAACCCTGAGGAGCCTGCTTATGGAGCAACAGCAGTCAGAACCAGACTGACCAGCGGAGTTGGGGCCGGGGACAATAAAGGATGCCCTGGCTTCGGAGTGGTGAGGTGCGGAACGGACTGGAAGGGGATGCCGGGGTGGTTTATCTGCCCCGGCTTTTTTTTAGCAGTCGTCATTACCGCGCCGTGGAAGGGCCTCTCGGGATGTGATGAAAGCAGCCGGGCATCTGATGGGAACGCTCAACTTGGTAATTTTAAAGCATATTGGATGGACAGGGGGGCGGCTCAGCGACAAGTTCTGCCCGACTATCGAAAAAAATACACGAAATTTTTGCCCCCACTCTTGACATCAACCACGAAAGTTCGTAGTTGTTCATCGCTGTGTTGTTCGTACTCACTCCAAGGAGGGCTCTATTGGATCAAGAAGCAAAAGACAAGCACAAAGAAAAGCAAAAAGCGGCAATGGCGTTGAAGATCAAGGAAATACGGGGAAAGCTTGACCATACTCAAGAACAATTCGCAAGACTCCTGCAGGTTCAGACGAGCACCGTTGCGGGATGGGAACAGGAGAGAAATCTTCCAGGCAAGGACTCTATCAAGGCGATCGAAGACATAGAAGAAATGACTCATGACGAAGATTTTGTTCGAGTCGTTCAAGACTCAATTTGGAAGAAAGATGGGTTTGAGGCAGTGGCAGTACTTATCGGAATGATCTTGGGCCTAACGAAGATCACGAAACTGCGGTACGACGTGGCCAAGAACATGCTCCGGCCTGGTTCAACCTACCTTGCAGCGGCGGAAGCCTATTTGGATCGGGCGGGAAATTATTACAGATAGAAACACTCAACCGGAAAAGGAGATTTATGAAAGAAATCGGCGGAGGGACTATTTTTCACGGTGGGTTGGACATCCACTCGACATCTAACAAGGAGGGAAGAGTGCAAATAGTCGCAGAAGAAAGGGAGGTGCTCACAATGGAACACATCTTGTGGAGCTGGCTTATCTATAATCTGCAGGATTTGGCCATGAAGAAACACAGCTTCTACTTTTTCGAATGTTCACCTGACACCGCCGACTTGTATATTACGCGTGCCCTTTTGAAGAATATGCGAGGTATCGATGTCGGTGGTACATTGGACTACTTAAGGGAAAAAGGATGGTACTGCGACTGTGAGTTGTTGAGAGGACAGGGAATTGGTCCATATGGTAGGTTCACAGACTTGATTGATCGCGGAAATATTCGAAAGTAATTCGAGCTCTATGGTGAAGGGGTGGAAGACGGTTTGAGGCTCACTGGACAGCTTTTGCAAAAGACCGGGGGGAGGAAATGCTCCCCCCCACAGAGGGCCTCGGAGTAATGGCCGATTGAGTCGCGTTGAAGAAATCAGATAAACATTAACCATGACAGGAGATTGTATGCTCGAAGAATCGACTAAGGACATCATGCCAATGAACAACTCGCGGGAGGTATGCTTTCAGAAGGCTCTGGAGTTCAACGAAGAAGTAATCAGGTTGGATGGGATCGCGGGTGATCCCAAATTACTGAGGAAGAAGATTGACGTAATCTGTAGTCAGTGCTCTCCCGGCTCGAGAAGGGCAGTTGCTATGTACAACCTCGGAATGGATAGCCGTCTTGTTGATTCCGGAGGGAACCCGCCAGAGAACGTCCATGTGAAGAATTCTGGGGGACCAGGCAAAGGAAAATCGTTTCCCTTGGAGATAACGCTGAAGCTGTACCCGGAAAGTGCCTATTTCCAATTGTACAGCATGTCCCCAAAGGCCCTTATATACATGGGGGACGATCTCAGTTTCCGAGTGCTGATCATTACCGAGGCTGATTATCTGGCCAAGAACAAAGAAGCTGCCGGAATTGTTCGGTCTTTGATCTCGGAAGGTTACTACACCCATATCACCACAGCTGGCTCTAATGGAGAAAGATGCTTGGTCAGGCACACAGTCAGAGGTCCCATTTCCTTCATCACGACAACCACGGCCCCTGAACTTGAGTACCAGCTTGAAGACCGATTGTTCACCATCCACCCGAATGACTCGGTGGAAGCCACCTACGACGCACTGAAGCAAATGGCGGCCTCAGCAACAAATCGGAAAAAGAAGATCAGCGAAGAAAAGTTGAATGAATGGCGGAACTTTCATGCATGGCTAGTACCAAAGCAAGTAGAAATCCCGTTTATCAGCGAAATACTGGAAAAATATTTGGAGTTGAACACTATACCTACTGACGGAGCACTCCGAAACTTCAAACGGATAATATCTTCGATTATGACCATCACTGTCCTCTACCAAGGTCAGCGATGGGAAAATAATGAGGGTGTCCTGACTGCTGAGTTGCCGGACTATGCGATGGCGTACCAACTGATCAACAACTCGGTCATTGAACGGCTTCAGGGCGGTCCCACCAAGCCTGACGTGTACATTGACACTGTCCGCGAGGAAGGTCCGATGTCACTGACGGACTTGGCCAGGAAACTTGGGATTCCCAAGTCAACGGTATCGGACAATGTGATTAAGCGGGTCAAATCCGGCGCTCTGCTCTGGACCGATAAAAATGGGAACCAGTTTAGTAATGAAGCACGTGCCAGACGTGCGAAGCAGGGCAATGGTGGAGGAGCCTATATTCGAGTCCATGAAGCAAAAGGACTTCCAAGTCCTTTCGAGCTTACCGGCGACATGGCTTGGCTACCGGGCGGAGAGCATTTCAACATGTATAACTTGGGGTTGGAATAAGCTGTCCGGGTATCCGGCATTTTTTGGGCATATGCTCCTGCTTGGCAGGGGCTATGCCTGGCAGGGGCCTCACCATGAGTCGCCAGAAAGACAGGGCTGCTAGGCGGGCATCACCTTAAAATCGCCGGATACACGGACAGCTATCTATATCTCCCGTAATTATTGGTGATCTGTGTCCGGATGGTGGCCAGATCAAAGCCATGAAACTGTAAAAGCCATGGCACGTATTCCCATGGTCCAGTCCGGGCACCAAAGGCTGGCGATCACAGCTCCTTGCAGGTCTAAGCCGCCAGTCGCGATGCCTCCTCAACATGCCTCTTCAGAAACGTGGGAACAAACACGCCGTCAATTCTACCCAAGTTGATATTCCTGCTGTTGTTGACTTGGTCGTAAACAAAATCAATGTCGTCAAAGCTGTGAATAGGATGCGAGTTGATGTATAGTTGGTCACATTCCATTCCTCTCGACCTCCTTACGTAACGACACAGGTAAGGCTTGGCTTCAAGAATATCACACTTACGCGCAACCACTTGGCTGAACCTAGCCAAGATTTCAAGTAATTTCGTTTTTTCAGAATACGAATATTCGTGCATTCTAAAGCCAGTTTCGAAACTCTGCCTCCCTCTATAGAAGTCGTTTTGCTCGACAAGAGCCACTGCCCAATCGATATAGATATCCGCTTTTGCGGAACAGTAGCATCCTGAACGAGAAATAATTCTAGCTGCTCGCTCCAACTTCACGGAAGCCAAAGTAAAATTACCCTGATCAATAAGTACTTTCCCCAAATCATACCAAATCATGGCACATTCTTCCGAATCGTTTTCACCACAAGTGCTTTCAATCAATTCGAGAAGTTCGGTGAAGTACGCCCTGGCTTCATTCAGCTTTCCCATTTTATGATAGGTCTTTCCATGCAAATGTATTGCCTCATGAACATAATGATGCCCATTTCCAAAATTTCGAGAAGCGTACCTGGACACCTTTTTAGAGATGTACAGAGCATCTTCATATTTTCCGGTCTCTATTTTCTGCCGAACTTTATCAAGCACTTTAGAGCAGTCTATCTGATTTTGCTGCTTATCTGATGCAACGGTCTCTTTGTCGGACATTTCGCCAACCCTCATGAACGCGTTAAATGTGCTTTGAATCTGCCACTGTGGCGTTAAACCTTAGTCTAGATTACCGTACAACGTCACCTACGATGGCTTGGTTCGCCATCACGTTCACGTGCTTAACGATAACCTCCTGTTTCCCATGCTGTCCTTTCAGCCTCTGCAAGGACTTCAAGGTATCCGAAAACTGCTTCAGCAGCCTCTGTCCGGCCTTGTTGTACCTATCCGCACTTTCCTGAGACGAGACACTATTGGCGCTTCTGAACTGCTGCATTGCCTGTAAGTGAAGCACAAGCAGCTGAGCGACTACAATGCCCTCCAACGCCGATTCCGGAGCAACCTCCTTCACAAAAGCAAAATACTGGCTTTGTTTATCGTCTGCCGTCTGGTGAGAAGCCGCAGAGAAAACCGGCCACGCTGAATTCAAAATGAACATATCGACAAGGTTAGACTTTGCTCCAGCCAAGCTTGACCTTGTATTTCCAGCGAGGTTTGCCGATGGCGTTTGCTGCTGCGGCACTACACGCGGGATGTATTCCACAAGCTCACCGTCTTCGGGCTCTTCCACGCCTAAAGCCTTGGCCAGAGATTCCTCCGGTTCGGGCGATTCGGGGAAGGCCGGAGCAAATCGCGGCTGAGTAAAATAGTCGAACAGCGCACCGAGCGAAAGCGAACCATCGAACGCGGCTTCGGTACTCATGACGTGTGCGCCTGTCCGGAAAACTGCAATTCACCAGACTCAATTTTCTGCAGCAGCCGGTGACACTCCCGTATCAGGGAATCCATCTCCTCCCAGTCTTTTTTAGCCCCCTTGCTATAGAAGCCATGCTTCTTTGCGTTGGTATTGCCGGCGGGCGCACCCACCTTCCGCATCCCACGGTGCTCTCTCGTAGCGCCAACTTGGTTGTCCAACTCCTGAATTTCCATAGCTGTGTCCTTTGACTTGTGTGTGTTTCATTTCTTTCCCTAACCTATAGTAAATAATGCGCCCAAAAAACGTATTTGTTAACTAGATTCAAAAAATTATTTTTAGGATTCAATGATGCAGATATGCTGATGACTTCCGTAAGGCACCTTTGCAAAGGTTTGCACTGTATGTACGGCATGGCCCTATTTGGCCCTATGATACCCCTGCAACGCGTTTTTCTTGTTTGTATGCATTAATCCAGGTGACAAAGATACAGCTGCGCGTAATGGCTATATTACACGGTAGTAATGCAAAGAAGTATAAGACGAGGGTATATAGCTGTAGCAGAGAACTAACACTTCCTGAATAAGTCGTACATGACCGAAAAATAATTACCCCCCGTCATCATTGCTGTAACGGCACCGAGAGTCGAAGTAACACTCACTGTAACATAAGCGCACGCGAGTATCAGCATTTTCTACTTAGGTGTGCTCAAACCAGTGGTAGCGCAAACTATTTTTTCGTAAAATTAAACATAATATCAAATAGTTACTTCACATAAAAATACAAAATCAAAAAAACTTTCGCCAAGACAGTTAAATTCCGCATTCAACTTGAGCATTGTTTAATATGAACAATTTGCTGCGGGAAAAAACTGGCCATAGAAGCCCCCACTCCATCACTCACTCCGTAAGGCCGTCCCAATCCGCGAATTCTATTCAGCATCGCTGCCAACAAGTTTTGTGCGCAGGACGGTTCTGCATTCAAAATTCCTCTTCTTTCAGCTTTGCCGAGCAAGGGCAAAGCAGAGACGTATCACTATTGAATGGAGTACAGATTAAAATTCGCAAGGCTTTAAAGCCATGGTACTTTTTCGGACATGTGTAACTACGTCGGCTCAGTTTATCGTGTTAAGAAAATTCCTACCAACATTCAAAATAATTGAGGTTTAAAACATATGAACACTACGGCAAAGGCTACAATCATAACGGCTATAATCCCCACTCGTCTTTCCAAGATGTTTTATATTGATGATGAGAATATGCTGGCCAAAGATTCTGGCGGTGTGTTGTGCAAGGGCCACTTTGAAGTCAAAGAGGTGTCTACCCCGGAAGCTTTGGCTCAATTGCTTTCTGGTCTTGAACCAAGTCAGGCTGTGACATGGGGATTACCAGTTGGTGACGACACGCAGGGTACGATCGCCAGCAGCGGAAATGGGGACAGTTAAATTATTGACAACTTCCTCAAACTTCGGCAATCATCCTTCCCATCACCCTCAGCTCAACCTCTTCGCCCTTCACCACGGAGGTAAATCATGGCCCGAACATCCCGCATGCTCCGACCCGACAAGCCAACCGTTTACCATGTAATCTCCCGTTCGACACTGCCCGGCTTTCCTCTGTCCGACGCGGACAAGGACCACCTTGTACACTTGCTGCAAAAATACGCGGCCATGTTCTTCGTGGACATCCTCGGCTACTGTATGATGGGCAACCACATTCACTTGGCCTTGCGGGTGCATCCGGAAACCGGCGTTGATGATCACGATGTGCGAGAACGCTATCATGCTGAACGCGGCGAAGCGGCTCATCTTTCCGAAGCCGACCTACCGGCTTATCGCAAGCGGCTGTGCTCGCTTTCTGAATTCATGCGTATGTTCAAGCAAAGCTTTGGCCGATACTACAACAAGAAGCACAGGAGAAAAGGCTATTTCTGGGGAGACCGCTACAAGAGCGTAATCGTGCAGCAGGGTGAGACGCTGGTAAACCTGTTGGCCTACATCGACCTGAATCCGGTTCGAGCCGGCATCGTGGACAAGCCCGAGAACTACCGATGGTCCGGCCTTGGGTATCTGGTGCAGACCGGCAACAGGCATGGGCTGCTTGATCTGGACCTGGGCCTGAAGGAGTGGAACGAACTTGATCCGAAAGAGATCATCCGGAAGTACCGGGAGTTCGTCTATGAAACTGGAGCCATGGACACCGGCAAAGGCAAGCAGATGAAGAAGGAAGTGGTCGAAAAGGAGCGTAAGAAAGGCTATCGCCTCAGCCGTGTGGACGTTTTCCGCCACCGCTGCCGGTATTTTACTGATTCAGGGATTATCGGCTCTAAGGAGTTCGTGGCCGAGGTGTTCGACGGCGTGAAGCACTTGCTGGATTCAAAGGATGAGCGGAGGTTTACGCCGGTTGGGGGAGTGGAGGGTGTGTATTCGATGAAACGCCTATCGGCTGTTATTGGTTAATTGTTATTTGTTATCAGGTTGTTATGGCCTCTCGCTCGCTCGAAGACTCGCTAGAGTCCGTTGTGCGTATTCCGGTGAGTGGCGATCTTGCATCGGCTCTTTTGATCCACTACGTTGCCTCCCATGAGCGAGATAAACAAAAAGCACGACACCTTCTTCCGGGAAACCATGAGCCACAAGGAGGTCGCTGCCGACTTCCTGGCCAACTACCTTCCGGCCAAGGTATTGAAGCATGTCCTGTCCGCCTAGTTACGTGAACGTGTTTCCGGTCCTTCTTGCTTTGGTGTAGCTAATTGACTACACTTTCGTCATGTATTTGATCAAATGCACCGATGCCTTTTCTGCTTGGCTCGAAGGTTTGAAAGATCGTACAACCCGGCAACGCCTCAGTGCTCGCTTGCGCAAGGTATCCTTGGGCAACCTTGGAGATGTCAAGCAACTGAGTGAAGGTGTTTTTGAGTTGCGGGAACATTTCGGCCCTGGATGGCGAATGTACGCTGTGCAGCGTGGCCAGATGATAATTGTGATGCTCGGCGGCGGCGACAAATCAACTCAAGCAGCCGACATTGCCAAGGCGATAAAACTCGCCGCGAGACTGGAGGATTGAGCCATGACCGAACGAATTAAGGTGTCGGAACTGCCGGATTTCGACCCAGCCGAGTATTTGCGGGACGAAGAGGACATTGCGGCGTACTTGACGGCTATACTTGAAGAGAACGACCCAGGTTTGTTGGCCGCTGCCTTGGGAGACGTAGCCCGTGCTCGTGGAATGACCGAGATCGCCAAGACAGCAGGATTATCTCGGGAGGCGCTATATAAGTCGCTGCGGCCCAATGCCCATCCGCGCTTCGAGACTGTGGCCAAGGTCTGCTCGGCCCTTGGGGTGAAGCTGGTGGCGCAACCGATGCATACGTGAAGACTTGAAAAGTTGAATTAGTGAATAGGGGAGCCATTGAGCTTCCCTTTCTTTTTGGTGAGAACCTGAAAAAGGCAATCACCATCACCTTTCATTTTGCCTTTCTCACTGGCCACTGAAAAATCTGACCAGAAATCAGCCTTCACTAATTCCCTATCCGCTCAGAACCTTGTCCCATGTTTGCTCTGCCAAACCATATCTGCATCGCCTACGCGTGATGAATTGTATTTGTCTGAAATCGCACGTTCAGGACTTTTCGGGTGGCGGCAAAAACTGCAGAAAGGCTTTCCATCGTAGGATTGCCACGCGCCGATAGCATTCGATGAACGCTTTTGCTAGGGCGCTTTGTTTCTGCCGCGATTTGCTCGAACCCCACAGTTGCGCTGACCACCTCCCGCAACAGCAGTCTGGCAGCTTCGGCTTCACCATTGAGGAACATGTCGGCGGCTTCTCGCAACAAGGCTTCGGCAAAGGCACGATCTTTCTTGATCCGCGCCTGGACGGTTTCAGCTGAATCAACGGTTATCTGGATCATGGTGTTCTCTTTTGTTGCTGTTTGAATTCGGCTTTGCGCCTCGCGTATTCATCTCTCAGTCTTTTGGCCTTTTGGATATCCGCGTTTTGCCCTGACTTCACACCACCGCATAACAGAACAATCAATGTATTTCTCTCCTGCACAAGATAGATACGAATTCCCGGTCCCCAGTCAATTTTGAACTCCTTGAGGGAGCCATCAACTGTTTTCAGGTTCGACAGATTTCCAGCCATCATCCGGGAGCGAGCAGCTGTGACTTTTGCCGCATATTCGACCGCCAAGTCATCGAACCATTCCCTGAAGTGATTTCGGCCAGTCTCGTCTACGTATTCCCGCACTACTATTGCCATGCCAAACAAGTAACATATATGGTACCATCAGGCAAGCCCTAGTCCGCTTCAAGCCACGACTTCCTGATGCTTATTACTATCCATAAATACTGCTTTTCCTCGTAAAAACGTTCCTCAGATTTGCCATTTACAGCCTTCAGGCCTCTCTCGGCACAGATCGGTATGCCAGATGGTATAGGTTGCTGTAAAATCGATCCTCGAGCCCTCTGCCTGCATGTGACTGATTGCGGCCACTTTCGATCACCAATCTGCCTCACTTCTCTTCTCTTTTTCAAAAATACCTGCCTGAAGTTGTTATAAGCTCCAAAGGGACCTCTCTAGCATCCCAAGGAAACCATCACCAAGCCGCTCTGGAAGCATCCAGGGTGGCTTTAACTTTTTCAGGAGGTTATTTTATGCCCAAGGTACACTTGCGTCCGGCGTTTGTTGCTGATCCGCCGTTGCCGGAAAATAAAGCCAAGATCGATTACTTTGACACTCAACTTCAGGGCTTTCTGCTGGAAGTGCGTAGTACAGGCACGTCCACATTCTATCTGAGGTACAGAGACAATTCCGGGAATCTGAAACAGATCAAGATTGGCACACCGCAAACCATCGGTGTTGAAGATGCTCGCAATATCGCAAAAACAATGAAAAGCTAGTCAGTGATCGGCTTTGATCCCCACCAGGCCCAGACAAAGCTGAAGGCGATCCCGACATTTCGTGACTTCGTGAAGAATAATTACATCCCATACATCAAAACCTACAAGCGGACCTGGGAGTACGATCAGACTGCCATTGAGCAACGCATGATGAAGCTGTGGGGCCAGAAGAAGCTCAGCGACATCAGCAAACATGACCTGGTGGACCTACAGAACAAGCTTTCCGCTGGAGGTCTGAAACCGGGTTCGGTAAATCGCAACATGGCCATAGTGAAATACATTTTCAGCCTGGCCGAACGCTGGGAGATTATCGACAAGTCACCGGCCCGGCACATCCCAAAGTTGGCGGACAACAATCAAAAGGAGCGGTTTCTTACCGTCGAGGAGATGCAGCGCCTGCTGACCGCGCTCAAGGAATGTAGCAGTGACGTTGTGCCGGACATTGTTGAGTTACTCATGGTTACTGGGGCCAGAAAATCCGAAGTTGTCGAACTGGAATGGAAGGAGCTGAACCTGGAAAAAGCCACATGGACGCTTCCCGCATCACGCAACAAAGCCAAAAGACCCAAAACCATTCCCTTGTCAGACAGAGCGGTGGAAGTGCTGACACGGAGGCAAAACAACGGCTCCAAGTATGTTTTCCCGAACCCCAAAACGGGCAAGCCCTTGCTGTACTTCTTCTCCACCTGGAATCGGATCAGAAAGGCAGCTGGAATCCCAGACGTTCGCCTGCACGATCTCCGGCACAGCTACGCATCTTTTCTGGTGAACAGTGGCAGATCCCTCTACGAAGTGCAGAAGCTACTGGGGCATTCGCAGATATCAACTACGCAAAGATATGCACATCTGACACACGGCACCTTGTCTGAAGCAACGAAGATTATGGACACGCTGGTGGGTATATGATGGGTGAAAATTTGGGGTGAACTATACGAGATAATTCACTTTCGTTTGTTAATACCCACCCTGCGCTGGTGGGTATATAGTGGGTGGAGATCGTGCCACTGAAGAGGCAGAATAAATATTATTAAATTCCGATAGGTTATGATTTTGCAGTGAAAGTATGTGCCCATATTTGGTGGGTCGAGCAGTGGGTGATGAAGGTGGATATCTACGATACCAGCCGACATCACCCTTATTTGTTAACAAATTGATGGCGGGCCGGTTGTAAATGGGTCCGTTAACAAGGAGGTTGATGATATGAACGAGAAGCAGTTGTATACGCTCACTGATATTGCCCAGAAATTGGGCGTCAATTACAAGACGCTCTACAACTATAAAGACGTTTTCAAGGAATTCTTGGTCGTTCAAGACCAAGGCAGACAGACACGATATTTGCCAATCAACATTGAAATATTTAACAAAATTCTTGAGTTGAAATCCGATGGCGTCGCCAATGAAGATGTCTATAGCCTCCTAGACAATTGGCGCAGGCAGCATCCGGAGCATTACACAAGAGATGTTCCTTCTTTCTCTCCTTCCGTCTTTCCTTCTGTCGGTCCTTCTTTCTCTCGTTCTTTCGGTTCTTCTTTCTTACCTTCCTTCGATCTTTCTATCTTTCCTTCTGTCCTTCTTGATGTACTTCCTTCTGGCTTTCCTTCTTTCTCTCCTTCTTTCCTTCTTTCAGGCACAGACACTCCGACCGTAGGAACGGAAAAGATAGATAATACGGCCAGACCTAGTCACCCTGCGGTAGCCGAGAAGACGAAAGACTTACATGAATTAGAGGGTCAAGCCTTGAAAAATCTTGAGAACAGACTGCGCGACGAGGTAGACCAATCCCTCTCACACCTCGAATCCCGACTCCTCTCCCAAATTTCCGGGATCATCCCGCAGATCAACTCCGCGCTGACGCAGTACTATAAGGTTGCCGTCGAGCTACAGGCCCGAACTGCGAAGCTGGAATCCGATCTCGGTATCGAGGCCCCGGCTGCGGGAACGGAGCTGGACCTCGAAAAGATCCAGGTGAAACTGGAGCATGTCAATTTTGACGACGCCGGTGATGCTGGTGATGCCGTTCCAAAACGCAAAAGGATCAGAACCTTCAAAGACCCAAAGGAATATTCCGATAGCCCTGACCTGGACCTTGTGAAAAAATCAATCCACGAGGGCAAGCCCGAAAAGGAAGCCATAACGCTCTGGATACAGACCATGCAGGCCAAGCACCCCGAACTGACCTTTGCCGACATGGTCAGGATTCTCGACAGTGCGGGGGTGCCGACATTGACTGCCAGGAAAGGTTGGAATCGAGGAACCTTGCGCAGCTTTATTCAGGACAGCGGCTCACCTTGAGGTTAGAATTTGGACACCGGAAGTCGCCCTGGAAATGGAAAGTCAACCAAGGGCTGCTGAGCTCGGCCTGTGGACTTCCAGTCCAGGTCAAAATGAGACCGGCCTAGTCCCGTGCCAGTTTGGGATTTGTGTGGAACGCAATGCGAGAGGTTCAGACAGGATCGAGAAGGCTGTTCGGTAATAGGTGCCGGGGTGGCTCAGCTGCCCCGGTTTTTTCTTTTTTAGGTTGACGCGAGGGCACAGCTTGAAGGTCCAGCGAACCGACGTGGCCAGACCCTCCGAAACCACTTAAATGCTTAACATGATCCATATCCATCGGAATCATTGGCTTTGTTGCCAGAGATCATGTTAAGGAGCAGCGAAACGCGGCCCGAAATCTATAGAATTGGGGACAGTTAAATTATTGACAACTTTCTCATGCTCCGACAATCATCCTTCCTGTCATCCTCAGCTCAACCTCTTCGCCCTTCACCACGGAGGTAAACCATGGCCCGAACATCCCGCATGCTCCGACCCGACAAGCCCACCGTTTACCATGTAATCTCCCGCTCCACACTGCCCGGCTTCCCTCTGTCCGATGCGGACAAGGACCATCTTGTTCACCTGCTGCAAAAATATGCGGCCATGTTCTTCGTGGACATTCTCGGCTATTGCATGATGGGCAACCACATCCATCTGGCATTGCGGGTGCATCCGGAAACCGGCGTGGATGATCACGATGTGCGAGAACGCTATCATGCTGAACGCGGCGAAGCGGCGCATCTTTCGGAAGCCGATTTGCCTGCGTACCACTACTAATTGGGGACAGTTAAATTATTGACAACTTTCTCAAGCTCCGGCAATCATCCTTCTCATCACCCTCAGCTCAACTTCTTCGCCCTTCACCACGGAGGTAAACCATGGCTCGAACATCCCGCATGCTCCGACCCGATAAGCCCACCGTTTACCATGTAATCTCCCGTTCCACCTTGCCCGGCTTCCCTTTGTCCGATGCGGACAAGGACTACCTTGTTCACTTGCTGCAAAAATACGCGGTCATGTTCTTCGTGGACATTCTCGGCTATTGCATGATGGGCAACCACATTCACTTGGCCTTGCGTGTACATCCGGAAACCGGCGTTGATGATCACGATGTGCGGGAGCGTTATCATGCCGAGCGCGGCGAAGCGGCGCATCTTTCGGAAGCCGATTTGCCTGCGTACCGCAAGCGTTTGTGTTCGCTGTCGGAATTCATGCGGATGTTCAAGCAGAGCTTTGGCAGGTACTACAACAAGAAGCACCGGAGAAAGGGCTATTTCTGGGGAGACCGCTATAAGAGCGTAATCGTGCAGCAGGGTGAAACGCTGGTGAATCTCTTAGCTTACATCGATCTGAATCCAGTTCGGGCCGGCATCGTGGACAAGCCCGAGAACTACCGCTGGTCCGGCCTGGGCTATCTGGTACAGACCGGAAACCGACACGGCTTCTTGGATCTGGACCTTGGCCTGAAGGAGTGGAACGAACTTGATCCGAAAGAGATCATCCGCAAGTACCGACAATTCGTGTATGAAACCGGCGCAATGGACACCGGGAAGGGCAAACAGATGAAGAAGGAAGTGGTCGAAAAGGAGCGCAAGAAGAACTACCGCCTGAGCCGAGTAGATGTTTTCCGCCACCGCTGCCGGTATTTTACTGATTCAGGGATCATCGGCTCAAAAGAATTCGTATCCGAGGTGTTCAACGGCGTGAAGCACCTGCTGGATTCCAAGGATGAGCGGAGGTTTACGCCGGTTGGGGGAGTGGAGGGGGTGTATTCGATGAAAAGGCTTGCGGGTGCGGTTGGCGGATAGCTTGCCGATCTTGCCTTGGCTCCGATACTTCCTTACGATCTAATCTTATGTCCAAACGTAAAACACAAGATTTCCTGAAAGAGGTTAGTGAAACATGCTGGTATACTTGGACATGTGTTGTTTTAACCGGCCTTACGATGCACAGACGCAGCTTCGGATACGCCTAGAAACAGAAGCCAAGTTGCGTATCCAGGAGTTGATCAGAAATATGGAGATTTCTCTGGTTTGGTCGTACATTTTGGATTATGAAGCATCTTTCAACCCTTTTGAAGAACGTAGGCAAGTAATTGAATCATGGAGATATTTCTCGAAAGTTCGTATTATGGAAGATGATTCAGTTATTGCCCTTGCCGAACCTTACATTCAACGCGGAGTCAAATCATTCGACGCTCTCCATGTTGCTTGTGCCAAGTTCGCAAATGCAACACAATTTATCACAACTGACGACAGACTTTTGAGCAAGATCAGAGATGATAAAACAATAAGGGCAGTTAATCCTCTGGATGCACTGGCTTACTTGGAGAAATGGTATGAGGACTGAAACCGAAATTCGCATAGCCGGATTACAGACCCTCGTGGCAAACTTGGGTCTCGTTGAGGCTGAACGATTTATCGCATTACTTTCCCGCGAGCCATTCGATTACACAGAATGGCGCAAAACAGGGCTGCCTGATATGGACCTGCGAGAGTTAAGCAAAGCCGCTAATCAATACGCTCGCCTCCATGGAAATATAAAAACATAATTTTTGATCACACTACAACAGTAATTGAAAAGACGCAGGCACGGTTCGCGTCACTGACATAGCTGATCACATCATGAATGCAAAATGCGATCAGTCTCGCAACTGATTGAAACCTGTCACAGGCGTCCATGCCTATGCTCATCAACCGAATACTTGTTCCAGAAAATCTGCAAAACGTATATTTACGTTCTAATCCTCCCGGCAATAATATTTCCGGCTGACCTGGTATCTCAAAGAATCCAACAACTGCGGCACTATCCAAAGATGGTGGCACATGCTGAAAGGCGCTAAGCCCTGGATGATTGCGTATTTTGCAGTCAAGATAGGGTTTCCTTATGAAGATATCATTCGCAGAAAGTACAGCCTTCCTCTTTTGAATCTCAAAAATAAAGGTTGATTTCCCAAAAGTATTTGACTGACTATTGGTTCTATTGAAATACGACAAAGACCGACCGAAATACGGAAACTCAGTGAAGGGGAAGCCATCGAGCTTCCCTTTCTTTTTGGTGAGAACCTGAGAAGGGGAGTCATCCTATCCCGGCATCCTTCAGCTCCGGCTTCAAAATCTCATCTCTTAGCTTTATTTTCTATCTCCGAAGATGGTGACTGAGAAATTTCTTGGCTCTGGTCCTCTGTAAAGAAATACCGAACATAACTGAACATGATAAACCAAAAACTGGACCTGTTGCTGAACAAAAAAAGAAAAGCTCGCCAACCATATTGACGAGCTTTTCAACCAAAGTGTGGTGGTGCAACGTTTATCCAGTTTTTGGAATTTTATTCATTTTGTTGCAACGCTATAGCATTAATAACAAATATAAGGCTGCATAAAATCCATAAACCTCTCAAGTTCTTCATATTCAAAAGGACCTTTATCAGCAATACTTTGAAGCCTTGTAATTTGATCATCTGTTAAATGAATTACATCATTTCCACTTTCTATATGGTAGATAAAATTATTAATCACATCCTCAACAACAAATCTGTCACCAGGGTATTCGTGACTTCCATTCACAACATACATGGCTTTACTATAGCTCAATAATAATTTTAAACTATTTTCAATATCACAATTGAAACCACTGATAAAAGTTTTGATCTTGTAGTTACGATTAGAAACGACTTCAGCAATTTCAATCAAATCTTCTATTGTTGGGTAGTTCTGGTAAATATCTGAAGTATAAAATTTGACATAACCAGCAAAAATTTGAACATCAACTTCATTATCACCATTATAGTAATCTATCGCTGCTTTAAGCTGATTCTTAACAGTTTCGTTAAGAGTATCGTAAGCTTGTACGCATTTAGTATTCAAGATAAAATCAAAATCGTCATAAGCTTTTTCGTTTTCATAAGTACATTCTCCAAAAAGTTCTGTTAAAATATCAAATTTTAAACTTTCGAACACATCTTTTTGTTTTTCATCCGAAAATAATTTTCTAAAATCGACCAAAGAGAAGGAATCATCGGATTCAAAATAATTCATAAAATACTTATCAACCTCAACATTGCCAATAAAACTTGTGATCGTTGTCATCAATCTTTTCCTCCATGTTAATTGTTTAAACAACAGGTTAAGTATAGGCTAAAATTTTAGACTCACTAAATATTCAAAAAAAAAATCACTTATAGAGTAAAATCATACAGCCATTGTCTCTCATATAAAAATAATCATCAAAAAAACATAAATATCCTTCCTGAAATGTGTTGCTTATTTTATTAACCATATTTTCCCAATGTTACAGTTGATTTTTGTTCGCCTAAGATGTCCATTACCTGCTCTCCTGGTTGAATTGTTAGAAACTTTTATTGTCTACATGCCGATATCCTTATCCAGAATTTGATAATTCTGCGATAATTATTGTGACTGAGAAGACATCTTGTGTTCACATTTCAAAAAAAATTAAAAAAAATTGATTCGCCAGAATTTTATCTTATCATATGTGTATACCTTTGTCAAGCTAATTTTGGGAATTTATTTTCTTAGTAAAAAATTGTTTGGAACTGCTTTGAGCAACGCTCTCCGTGATACGCATAAGATATGCAATTTCGCTACTCACTGGATTGAAAAGCGACAATATACACGCCTTGTAAACCCCTTCGGCTTGATTGCAATATGTTCTTCGACGCATTCCATATTCGATTGTAGCTCTCACGCGAGAAGTTTTCCGAAAGCGTAATTCTCGTTTTGAAATGAAATCCTGCAAACTGGCCAGAAGGGTAGTTAGTGGCGTGGGAGGTATGTAGCACATATTGTATTTGCACATAGAGCGACAACGCATCCTGCTTCCTAAATATTTGCCCACTGTAATGTCCAATAAAACGCCACACTATTTCCAGTGACCAATTCACATAATTTTTTAAAAATAATGACACTTAGGCCAGCATATCGCGCTCATTATCCCTGTTCGGTCACAGATTTTTCCTGTAATGTCCAATAAAACGCCGCACCCTTTCCGGCGACCAGGCCACATAACTTTTTAAAAATCATGTAATCTAAAGCCAGAATTTTGCGTTCACTTTCCCTGCTCGGTCACAGATTTTTTCCGATCCGGGATGCGCTCAGCTCAAAACCCAGCTCTCAAGCTATCCAACCCAGCCATTGGACACAACAAACCCTCGGCTGCCGTGCGCCGATCCGAAGTCTTCAAACAATTTCAGGCGTTGCCCTACGCCCAAGCGTAGCTATGGTGCAGGCCGTTCAGCCAGGAATACGACACCAGCTTGCGGCCAGCAAAGCCTTGCGGCAGAAAGCGACTCGGGCATTTCTCCTGGGCACGTGACTTTACCGGAGGGAAGCCACTCTTGGCCATATGGGGCCGAGCCGTATTGTAGTACACCTTGAAATCGTTCAGAAGCCGGTTGAGATGCGTCTCGCCCAGCGGGATAATGTAATCCAGCAAATCTTCTTGCAGCGTTCGGTTGAAACGCTCCACGATCCCGTTCTGCCACGGACATTTGTAGTCGATGCGCAGAACCTTGACGCCCATGTTTGGAAGGGTTTGGTTGACCACAGGCACGAAGATGCTGTCCCGGTCCACAACCATGAACTTCGGAGCCTTGTCGAACGGAAAGGCTTCCCGTAGCTGCTGAGCAACCCATTCCGCCGTTGGATGGTAGGTTGCAGCCATCCAGATCAACTCGCGTGTGCCATGGTTGATGATGTTCAAAATATACATCGGCTTACAGCAGATATTGAATACCTGCTTGAAATCCATGCCGCACGTGAAATGACAATGCAGGAAGGTTTCCCAGCCTGGGTCTTGCTGGCATTTGGGCGGCTTCCCCAGCGGATTCGGCTTATAGCCTGCTTTTTTCAGGATTTTCCTGACAGTATTTGGGTGAACTGATACTTTCAACTGGCTTTTGATTATATTTGCGATTCTGCGTGGAGAATAGCCAGGATCTTCCTTCTTGAGGCAAAGCACCAGGTTCTTGATATCTTCCGGCACTTCTGGCCTGCCACGCTTGGCGATTGGCTTTGCCGACTTTCGTGCCCAGATCAAAGCTTGGCGTTTCTTCCACCAACTGACCAAGGTCTTGGGCCTGACCTGGATGAACTGCGTCAAACGAGATGATATTCTGTGCAGGAAGGCAAGGATCAGCTTCTGAAAACCAGAGAACGCGGGACGTATTTTCGACAGCTTCACGCTCCACGGTGGCTTGGTTTTCTTGGGGTTCTGGTTCGAAAATAGACGGTTCGTGAAGCCTGCCAGAGCAATCCGCAAGGCATACTTCTCGTATTTCAACCGAACACGCGCAGCCACGTCCATCCGATACCGCCGAGAATGGCACAAGCCAGCAAAATAGCCGCACAGAAATACCACTACCCAGACAATAGACTCCACAGATGCTCCGGAAGGTCAGGTTGATCTTGAAACGCGGTCTTGCGTTGCCCAAAATGCTGGCCTAGTATCGGTATTTATGAGCGAGATCAACAAAAAGCATGACTGCAAATATTGAAACTAAGGAGAGAGTTACAGTGGGCATCCCTCAGGAACGGATAGATGAATTGATTAAGGAAGGTTTTGCCTCAGGCGATGATGAGGTAAAGGAAATAAACTATGAAAACGGTAAGCAGGCTGGCATCATTAAAGTTTTACAAAAAATGCTCGTCGAATCCATTGAAAACATCTATGGTGAAATAGACAGTTTAGCTTCGAAGAAGATAAGATTTATACAAGATAGATATTATTTGAGAACCTTGATTAGTTATGCACACCAGAAGGAAGAATTGCATTTTTTATACAAATCCATAAACACTACTTTACGCGATGAAGACTTTTACAAACTGATAGGGTATCAAAAATCAATAAACAATGCCAAATCTTATTACGAAAATGGTGAGTATTCTGGATATCACACAGAAAAACTTTCGATGGTCTATGATATATTCGAGCAAAGATTCGGCAAGCTTGAATTAGAGATAGAGGCAATTATTAAAACAAGAACTTTTGATGACAAAATAGATGATCTATACAAAATAACGTTCGAGATAAATGACAAGCAAGATTTAATCAAATACCTCAATAGTACTATGAGTTTACATAATAGAATAGCAGCAGCTGGATTCGTTATAGCGCGCAAATCAATTTTACTGAAAAAACTTGTTAAAGATTCATTTTCTTTGACTGATAATTTGATTAAAGATAAAATTGATAAAATTAAATTTATTAAATCAATAGATTATTTAATTGATGTAGTAAATAAATCAAATAACGTAATAGATTTCACTGAAAATCTTGACCGAATTGTAGAACAGGATTTGAATCAGGAAAGGACATTCGAAAATATTGATGTAGTGCACCTCGAAGACCTATTGCAAGAATAAAATAAACATCAAATTAGGCCTAAAATTGTCTCAGTTTCTTTTTGAGATAACTGATAAAATTACTTTCAACCACACAGCCTCACCATGCCCAAAGAATCCCACGACCATAATTTCAAAAACGTCTTCCTGGACTTTCCCCGCGAGTCCCTGGAATTGTTCTACCCGCAGGCTCTGGAACAGTACGGCGAACTCCAGGAGATCACCTTTGTCCGCCAGGAGCCGCGCAAACATCGCTTGGCCGATTCCGCGCTGGCCCTGGACATGCCGATCCTGTTCCGCTTTGCCCGAGGTTCATTGCTTCTATGGCTTGTTGAATTCCAGGAGGACAAGGAAAAATTCTCCATCTACAAGCTGCTGCGCTACGCCACGGACCTGATGGAAGCCCATCCTGACGCAGTGGTCATTCCCACGGTTTTGTTCACTGACCGCAAGGCTTGGCGCAAGGACGTTCCAAGACAATTGGAAAGCAGCTTTGCCGGAACCACCTTTCTCCACTTCGAGTACGTCCACCTGAAACTGTTTGCCCTCCATGCCAAAGACTACTACAATGTGAACAACCCGGTGGCCAAAATCCTTATGCCCAAGATGCAATATCCACAATCTGAACGCCTTGAAGTTTTGCGCCACGCCTACCTGGGCCTCTACCAACTGGCATCACGGGTACATTTTGAAAAATATGTCGATTTCATCGACGTTTACGCCGATGTTCAGCCGGAAGAGCAAAAAGCCCTTTACGACGACATCATCGAACACAAGGAGACAGCCATGCTCGCACAATACATCAAAAATCTTGGTCGTGATGAAGGCCGTGTCGAAGGCGAATTTGTAGGCGAAGTTAAAGGCCGACAAGCCGTTATTCAACGCCAACTCACCAAACGTTTCGGCCAAAACACCCTCGATAGCCAATTCCAGGATCGACTCCACAAAGCCACGCCGGAACAACTCGACCTCTGGGCCGAGAAACTTCTGGACGCCAAGAGCATCGACGAGGTGTTCAGGGACAACTGAACCGTTCGGACATTTGGAAATTTAGGGAAGGGGAGGCCATCTTGGCTTCCCTTTCTTTTTACAGAATAACTGAGAACGCTCATCGTCTTCATTTGTGAGATGGGCTTCAATCCAAGGGGAGGCCCTCGAATATTGTTGCCAACAAATACTGCTTTTTCTCGTAAATACGTTCCTCAGATTTGCCTTTTACGGCATCCAGGCATCTCTTGGCACAGATTGGCATGTCAAATGGTGTGGGTGGCCGTAAAATCGATCCTCCAGCCCTCTGCCTGTATGTGACTGATTGTGGCCACTTTCGATCACCAATCTGCCTCACTTCTCTTCTCTTTTTCGAAAACACCTCCTGTACTTTGTTATAAGTTTCAAAGGGACCTCTCTAGCATCCCAAGGAAACCATCACCAAGCCGCTCTGGAACCATCCAGGGCGGCTTTAACTTTTTCAGGAGGTAACTCTCATGCCCAAGGTACACTTGCGTCCGGCGTTTGTTGCTGTTCCGCCGTTGCCGGAAAATAAAGCCAAGATCGATTACTTTGACACTCAACTTCAGGGCTTTCTGCTGGAAGTGCGTAGTACAGGCACGTCCACATTCTATCTGAGGTACAGAGACAATTCCGGGAATCTGAAACAGATCAAGATTGGCACACCGCAAACCATCGGTGTTGAAGATGCTCGCAATATCGCAAAAACAATGAAAAGCTAGTCAGTGATCGGCTTTGATCCCCACCAGGCCCAGACAAAGCTGAAGGCGATCCCGACATTTCGTGACTTCGTGAAGAATAATTACATCCCATACATCAAAACCTACAAGCGGACCTGGGAGTACGATCAGACTGCCATTGAGCAACGCATGATGAAGCTGTGGGGCCAGAAGAAGCTCAGCGACATCAGCAAACATGACCTGGTGGACCTACAGAACAAGCTTTCCGCTGGAGGTCTGAAACCGGGTTCGGTAAATCGCAACATGGCCATAGTGAAATACATTTTCAGCCTGGCCGAACGCTGGGAGATTATCGACAAGTCACCGGCCCGGCACATCCCAAAGTTGGCGGACAACAATCAAAAGGAGCGGTTTCTTACCGTCGAGGAGATGCAGCGCCTGCTGACCGCGCTCAAGGAATGTAGCAGTGACGTTGTGCCGGACATTGTTGAGTTACTCATGGTTACTGGGGCCAGAAAATCCGAAGTTGTCGAACTGGAATGGAAGGAGCTGAACCTGGAAAAAGCCACATGGACGCTTCCCGCATCACGCAACAAAGCCAAAAGACCCAAAACCATTCCCTTGTCAGACAGAGCGGTGGAAGTGCTGACACGGAGGCAAAACAACGGCTCCAAGTATGTTTTCCCGAACCCCAAAACGGGCAAGCCCTTGCTGTACTTCTTCTCCACCTGGAATCGGATCAGAAAGGCAGCTGGAATCCCAGACGTTCGCCTGCACGATCTCCGGCACAGCTACGCATCTTTTCTGGTGAACAGTGGCAGATCCCTCTACGAAGTGCAGAAGCTACTGGGGCATTCGCAGATATCAACTACGCAAAGATATGCACATCTGACACACGGCACCTTGTCTGAAGCAACGAAGATTATGGACACGCTGGTGGGTATATGATGGGTGAAAATTTGGGGTGAACTATACGAGATAATTCACTTTCGTTTGTTAATACCCACCCTGCGCTGGTGGGTATATAGTGGGTGGAGATCGTGCCACTGAAGAGGCAGAATAAATATTATTAAATTCCGATAGGTTATGATTTTGCAGTGAAAGTATGTGCCCATATTTGGTGGGTCGAGCAGTGGGTGATGAAGGTGGATATCTACGATACCAGCCGACATCACCCTTATTTGTTAACAAATTGATGGCGGGCCGGTTGTAAATGGGTCCGTTAACAAGGAGGTTGATGATATGAACGAGAAGCAGTTGTATAGGCTCACTGATATTGCCCAGAAATTGGGCGTCAATTACAAGACGCTCTACAACTATAAAGACGTTTTCAAGGAATTCTTGGTCGTTCAAGACCAAGGCAGACAGACACGATATTTGCCAATCAACATTGAAATATTTAACAAAATTCTTGAGTTGAAATCCGATGGCGTCGCCAATGAAGATGTCTATAGCCTCCTAGACAATTGGCGCAGGCAGCATCCGGAGCATTACACAAGAGATGTTCCTTCTTTCTCTCCTTCCGTCTTTCCTTCTGTCGGTCCTTCTTTCTCTCGTTCTTTCGGTTCTTCTTTCTTACCTTCCTTCGATCTTTCTATCTTTCCTTCTGTCCTTCTTGATGTACTTCCTTCTGGCTTTCCTTCTTTCTCTCCTTCTTTCCTTCTTTCAGGCACAGACACTCCGACCGTAGGAACGGAAAAGATAGATAATACGGCCAGACCTAGTCACCCTGCGGTAGCCGAGAAGACGAAAGACTTACATGAATTAGAGGGTCAAGCCTTGAAAAATCTTGAGAACAGACTGCGCGACGAGGTAGACCAATCCCTCTCACACCTCGAATCCCGACTCCTCTCCCAAATTTCCGGGATCATCCCGCAGATCAACTCCGCGCTGACGCAGTACTATAAGGTTGCCGTCGAGCTACAGGCCCGAACTGCGAAGCTGGAATCCGATCTCGGTATCGAGGCCCCGGCTGCGGGAACGGAGCTGGACCTCGAAAAGATCCAGGTGAAACTGGAGCATGTCGATTTTGACGACGCCGGTGAAGCTTTTGGTGCCGGCCCAAAACGCAAAAGGACCAGAACCTTCAAAGACCCAATGTACTATTCCGATAGCCCTGACCTGGACCTTGTGAAAAAATCAATCCACGAGGGCAAACCCGAGAAGGAAGCAGTAACGCACTGGATACAGACCATGCAGGCCAAACACCCCGAACTGACCTTTGCCGACTTGGTCAGGATTCTCGACAGTGCCGGGGTGCCGACATTGACTGCCAGGAAAGGCTGGAATCGGGGGACTTTGCGCAGCTTTATTCAGGACAGCGGCTGAACTTGAGGTTTGAAATGGATACTGGGGAGCCGACCTGGAAATGGAAAGCCGACTAATGGCCGCTGAGAAATATTGTTGCTGAGCGGTAGTACTCCGATCAGGCATTTGGTAAAAACAACAGATGGATAGGATAGGCTGTTCGGGTATCCGGCTGTTTTTTAATGTATAGGCACCCAACCCGTGGCACTGAGAGGCAATCGGCATTGCCTGATACCTCTGAAAAGTGCCGGATACCCGGACAGATGTCGATATCCCCCCGTGATTATTACTGATCTATGTTCGTTGGTTGTCCGGAAAGAAGCCTTGCAGTGTAAAAGCAACGGCAAGTATTCCAATCTTCCCCGCCGTCATCAAACCAAGGAGGATTCTTGAAAGTGACCGGGGAGATCTGGGAAGATTCCGGCCTCTCACCAAGCACAACCATGCTGCTTACGCTCCGATTTTAAATCCGATTGTTTTTAGGGGATAACCGAAAGTACTGCTTTCCGTGGTCACCAAAGTATCTTGCAACCGGCCAAGCGCTTCCAGGATTGGGTGCATTGTATGCACCCAATCGGTATCTCCTGAACCGGCCAAACGAATCCGGGAGGGGGTAGATTAAATCTACCCCCTACACAACCATCTTATTTTTATGTACTTCTTCGGAAATCTATTCGGCATGGCTTTTATAGGCGGATTTCTCTTCCGGCTATGAATGAGATGCTGGCATCTGATCTCTATTTTTGTGAGCATCTATGGCCTGCATCCGGGGAGGTAAATACCTGCCCCAAGAAGCCGATCTCTAAACAGACAAGACCGGATTTGCCGGTCGCAACAGAAAGTTCTTGTATATCTATGACATATGCAGGGGGTTTGTTTTAAACACCCCCCTACAGGACAGCAAAGGCGTGATGCTGGAGTCTAAAACCATCCAGGGCAGCTCCTTCTTTTACCTAATCATGCAGATGTCGGAAACGAATCGGGTTCGACTCTCGCTTGAGGGCCTGGCGAGACAAGGTCCTTCGGAGCAGGGGAAACGGTGACTGCTGTTTGGGAAATCTCAGGGTTCTGAAGAAAGATCCGGACTTTTTTTCTGTCTCAAGGATGCCGGGCGTATGTTGGGATTGAAGAAACCAAAAACCTCGTTTAACGCTCTTGTTGAAAAAAATATGAAGAAAATGGGGCAGATACCGATGGTGTACATACTATGTACCCCATCCAGGATGCTATGGGGCGTGACCAAGACACCCTGATGGTCCGCGAAGATGTATTTTACGACTTCCTTTGCAATCAGACAAGCCCATCGGATTCAAGGCAAAGCTGTGGATCAGCAGGGACATCATCCCGGCAATCAGGAAGCATGGCCTCTATACCCCGGAGGGAATGTCCGTCCATATCCTGAGCATTCGGATGTACACCTGACATCGTACCCTGCTCAAAAAATTAGTACGCCTGCCCGACAAAACGAATATGAACTTCTGCCACTGGATGCGATTATTTCGCGCTGCCCGAACCTGAACACAATCCATGATTATCCCTACAACGCAACTTATTCAATTTGGTCTATGCCTTGCTTCTTTCGCCTGTGTGATAGTCGAGCCCTATGGTTCCTTTTTTGGATCCAGGCAACCTGATCCAGCAAGGCTTGTAAATCAAGTCTCCTCAATTTCAGTAGGCCTTTGAACAAAAACCTAAGCAACGAGAGCGTAATGGATGGTGCTTTTTTTTTCCAAAATGAGTTTAAGATGCCAGAGAAAGAAATGCCCCAACATGCAAGTTATTATATGGTGGTGCCACCCTGGAAATTTTCTGACCTCATAGTGGTCCATTCCAAGGTCGGACTTGGCTTCTTCAAAACACTGTTCGATAGCCCAGCGTAATCCACTCAGCCATACAAATGTTGACAACCTTACGCTGATGGACGCATTGCTGATATAGTAGCTATAAATGGGATTGTTCCCGAGTGATCTTCGGATCACCAGCCAAACATTTTTTTTGGGCAAGCTTGAATTAGCGATTGTGACCTTGCACCTGGAAAATTCATATATGATTGGCCCTTTTGTCCCTTCAGAAACTGTACGCCTATACCAATGGTAGGGGTTGATGCTCTTTGCTAAATCGGAAAGTTTGATTGGTTTATTTTTCTCATCAGCAAGTTTTAATTTAGTTTTGATTTCACCTTTGTATTTGTATTGTTTTTTAATTGTTATCGGAACCTTTGGCCAGCACAGCGTGTCTTCTGGAACTGATACAAAATATGTGACTCCGGGCAAATCTGAAACGGTCTCAATAAATACAGGGCTATTTCCGTAAACGGAATCACCTAGAACATATTTAAACGGCAGGATCTGTTCAGCTGTCAACTTGTTCAACATATCAGCGGCAAGCTGAGGTTTGGTTTTGAAGGATATCTCATCTGGGAGATTACATTTTTTTCTGCGCTCAGCGTACTCTTCTGTGAACCACTTTTCCGGAATAAAAAGACGTTTATCTACCAGTGAATATCCGATATCAGAGGCATAAGCGGCAAAAACACCAACCTGGCAGCTGTCTACCTTGCCGATAGACCCGCAATATTGCCTCGCAACACCTACGGAATCCTCCCCTTTTTTGGGAAAGCTGGTTTCATCAAAAATTAAGGCTCCGTTAGGACTGCCAAGATCAGATTTTAACAAACTACGATACTTGAGCATTATTTTTTCGTCATCCCAGGGGGCATCACTTACAAAGCGCTGCATTGCTCGAACATTCCCGTCTTCGACGCTTAAGGCAATGGGTTCAATTGATTTACGCTCAAGTCCACTGAACTGGCCGCTCATATAGCGAAAAAAATTGGCTCTGGACTCGCTCCTGAGAAAGCAGTCATGAAAATGTTCGTGGAAGCCTTCGAGCTTATCCTTGAAACCTTCAATCTCTGCAAGGCTTAAATCAAATTTTGGAACTGGGTAACAATGTTCATTTCTTCGACAATCTGGTAGCATAGCCTGCCTCCTTTGCTGATGTAAGGTAAATGGCATAGTGGCAGACTTTGATTGAACAATCAAGCTTTTTTATCTAAATTGCGTTGTAGGGTTATAATTCCAGGCAAATTTATAGGGGGTGCATTCAATGCAGCCCCTCCAGGATGCGCTTGAGTGCTTAATAGGACACCATGATGATCCTGAGTCTTTGTTCTTTCAATGACCGATACTGGGCGGGTATTGGGAATTATGTTCCCAAAGAACGCAGTGTACGACTTGATCACAATAGTGCTATTATTTCATTTGGATATGGAAGGGGTTGTTTTAACCAACCCCTTGCCTGACAACCATGGGATCATTCGGACTCGAAAAATGATCCGGGATGGATAGATATCGATTGGATAAATACTATTTACCCAATCAAAGATACGCTTGGGCGTATGCGGGACACCCTGATATCCGGGAAGACAGATTCTACGACTTCCTGTCGTAGTCATCCAGAGTGCCGGAGAGCTACAGGTTATGATCCGCAGGGATCAGACATCTTCTTCCGGGCAGTAAGATTGCTTGGGCTGAATGCTTGGGCTGAAAATTCAGGACAAGATGCTAGCGAGGGCTGAAAAATTATGTGCAAATTCAAGAGGATCAATGTACGTTTTTAAAACGTACATTAAATGACGCCAACGGACGCCCCGTTAAATCAATTACCCACTCAAAGATGGTCGTGGTCTGCTCAGAGACACATTGATGATCCCAGATGACCTGTTCTTCGATATCTTGTTGTACAATCCGGAGCTTGGGGGAGCTTCAGGTTATGAATGACGAGTCAGACATTTTTCTTCATGGTCGCGGACATGATCAGAATGCTCGGGATAGAATTCACCGACGACGCATTGAAAAATTGCAGAAAAGCATCAATTCAAATCAGAAGGATCAATGTGTCACTTCAAGTTACACCTTGAATGATGCTAATGGGCGTGCCCAAACTTGGGTTCGATAAATTCTCAAGATATAAAGGGGGTACAAATTTTGTACACCCTTGAGGAGTAGGAGGTCTGCGATCAAGCATTCGGGACAACCTTGCTCCGTAAGAAACAGAGCAATGTGAGGAGTAGGTGCGGGTCAAGGACGTGTAGAAAAACTACGAAAAAATTCAGCTGGATCAAGGTATACGTTCAACGAACACCTTAAATGTTGCCAATGGGCGTGCTCAGACTTGGGTTTGTTTTTTCGCTTAAGAGACGCTGGCAATGCAGTCGGATTGAAGAACATCCACGCGTCGAAACCTTCTCGCAAATAGTACGAATAATTTTCGATTGTTACGATGGGGTAGAAATTTTCTACCCCATCGAGGAGGAGGGTAGCCTGCTCTTATGCTTTCGGGACAACCTTGCCCCGTAAGAAACAGAGCAATGTGAGAATAGAAACCACGTCCTGCCAACTTGGACGGGATGATCCAGTCCCCAAAACGTTTGCCTTCGTCATTCCCGAGTTTTTTACCAGCCGGAAAAGATCTGAACGATTATGAGATTGTCCCTAAGCGAGGAATTTTAAAGCACGGCGTATCGCCGTCCTTACTATATAACCTCTCGATATGTTATGGCTTATGCAACACTCGGTTCTTACGATAATCAATATTCGCAGTAGTTGGATCTTTGTATCGCCATCGATCAAGAGAATGGTCAGATCGCCAAACTGCTTATGCCAGAAATTCTGGACAATGTGTTCGGCGTCGCTCTGCTCCTTGGACGGTGTCGGCGGAGCCACGTGGTTGTGCTGGTTGATAATTGCAGGGGCATGGTTCTGGGTCCTCGATGGCAGGAAGAACATGGCGATTCAGCCATTCTTTCATAACTTTGGCTTCCGGCTTGGTTGATCCGTCAATAAGCGCGAACACATCTGCCCTGGAAATAATCAGGCAACCCTTCTTGAATCTGGAAATATCTAGAACCGGGTTTGATGCGGTTCTAGTCAGTAACCCATTTAAATACTTATGAGTTACCTTTCTGCGATCAGGACAAAGAGTCTTGATTGCATCGTGGGCTTCTGGGTACTCAAGCTTGTCGGTCAGCTCTTTGGCGATGAACCAAGGCTCATTATCAATCATCAGAACTGTCAGATCTCCAAACAGGTCGTTGGAAAAACTGTGGACTTTGTTTTCGGCTTGGATCTGGGCCTATAAAGTGTGATGTGTCGGAAACAGCTAAATGCCTCTCTCTTACAATCCATTGACAGCCTTTCATTTGTCTCATATCGGTCATACCATTACTTCGAAATTCATTAACAGGAGACAAGCAAATGGATGTGGAAAAGCTGTTGATAACGGTAATGGATAAGTACCCAGGCAAAGATCCAGATGAGATTCTCACCATCGTTGAAAGGCTGAGGTTGGGCATCAAGGCCATTGAAAAGAAAGCCATGAATCTTGGCGAGCGGGAGATTATTGACGTAGAGGTGAAGCAAACACCAGCCTTAACGGCGTCTGCTCCAACTGAAGAACTTGCCCCCAAAGAAGTAGACAGGATGGCTGATCTGAAAGCTCAGTACAAAGGCAACTGGGCCAAGGCTCCCAAAAAATGTATTGATGAAGAAAAGATTTACTGCGCTATTTGCGGAAAAGGTTACGATATCTTGACGAAGACGCATATCAACACCCATAGCAACATGAGCGTCGATGAGTACAAGCAGCTTTGCGGATACAAGCCTGGGGACAAACTTATGTCCAAAGACTATCTTGAGAGATCAAGGCACAAGATGAGAAAAGGCGGGGAAGTATACGAGAAGCGGCAGGAAGCTATGGCCGAAAAGAAAAAGCAGAAAGAAGATGCTTCTTCTGGAGCTGGTTCAGAAGCCTAGGCAGCCGATCTAACATCGGATCAAAATTCCAGGCTGCGAAAATAATCATGCCTGGAATCCCATAGAAAAAATACATGTTCAAAGTGTTGAAAAACAGCAGTCCTATGCGTTCTCTTATCATTTCCTCATATTGAAAAATCGTACCTTGATAACGTGAAAGCCAGTTGTTTTTGTTTTTCATTGAAATACCTCATTATGATAAAGCCTCGCTGGTCGAGGCTTTTTATTGTTGATGAGAATTCCGTACCCTGTCATTACCGAACAACGTCACCCACGATGGCTTGGTTCGCCATCACGTTCACATGTTTCACCGTAACCTCCTGTTTCCCATGCTGTCCTTTCAACCGCTGCAAGGACTTCAAGGTATCCGAAAACTGCTTCAGCAGCCCCTGTCCGGCCTTGTTGTACCTGTCCGCACTTTCCTGAGACGAGACACTATTGGCGCTTCTGAATTGCTGCATTGCCTGTAAGTGCAAAACGAGCAACTGGACGACAACGATCCCTTCCAGCGGCGACTCCGGAGCAACCTCCTCAACAAAAGCAAAATACTGGCTTTGTTTGTCGTCCGCAGTCTGATGAGAAGCCGCAGAGAAAACCGGCCATGCTGAATTCAAAATAAACATATCAACAAGATCAGACTTTGCTCCGGCCAAGCTTGACCTTGTATTTCCAGCGAGGTTTGCCAAAGGCGTCTGCTGCTGCGGCACAACACGCGGGATGTATTCCACAAGCTCACCGTCTTCGGGCTCTTCCACGCCTAAAGCCTTGGCCAGAGATTCCTCCGGTTCGAGTGGTGGGTCAGCATTAAAAGCAGCATTTCGTGGCTGTCGCGGTTCACTGAAAAACTCCAGCAATGAACCCAGCGAAAACGGTGAATCCTGGTGTGCGTCTATCGTATTCATTACGACTTCACCTGATCAGTAATATGTAGTTCGCCTGACTCGATTTTTTTTAAAAGCCGATGGCAGTCACGAATCAATGAATCCATAGCCTCCCAGTCCTTTTTAGCGCCTTGACTATAAAATCCATGCTTCTTCGCGTTAGTATTGCCAACTGGTGCCCCTGCTTTCCGAATACCACAAGTTTCGATTTCTGCTGTCTCTAACTGTGAACAAGTCATCATATCTCTCCTTGACTATAATTATTCTGACAAAACATTTTAATTTAAACCTATATTATATAATGCATTCAATTACTTTATTTGTTAACTAATTCAATTTTTTCACTGGGCATAAACATAAGTCATACTTTATATCAAAAACAACTTATCGATTGAAATAATTACCCCCCCCTCCTGTCAGCATCTACGGCGGTTTGAAGTTGGGAGTATTCTGCTTCATCAAAAGCTTATCCAGTGTTAACATGGTTACCTCTGATTATTTCTGCCAGTCTTTTCGAATGCGAATATCGACTAGGCCTGTGGTATCTGCCGAAGGGAATATTCTCAGCATGCCGGCAATCATAGACTGCTCAAGAATGTCTTTAGCCTTTTCGGCATCCTTTTCGGCAGCTTCCAGAATTATCTCATCATGAATTACATGCACCAGCTTGGCATCCACTCCATCCAAGCGGGAATATAGCTCAATAAGAGTTGCCAGAAGAACTTCGGCCTCGCCACCCTGGATGGGCGTATTCAATATCAGGCTGCTACGGTCTCCTCCGTACCATCCGAGGTTGCGTATGCGGCCTGACGGAGTTTTCACAAGAGTCGGACGAATGCTGAGCAAGGCCTGACGTTTGGTATCGGCCATCCACTTCGCAAGGCCAGCATAATGTTCTTGAAACGACATCTGGTGTTCCGCTGCTTCCTCGACTGATGTTTCGATTCCATAATCTTCGGTAAGACATTTCGCCAATCCCATCGCAGTTTGTTGAAAAACAAATCCAAAATTAGTCGCCTTTCCAATGCCTCGATAAGGCATAGCCTGTTCAGGCCCTTTACCTGATACTGCCATGGCAGTTTGTAAATGCAGGTCCTGCCCCTCAGCAAACACACGCTTCATCACTTCGTCTCCGCTGATTTCAGCTGCAATGCGCAACTGGACCTGATTTGCATCGCCAATTACAAACTTACGGCCTTGTGGAGCGTAGAACCTGCTACGAGTCACGGCGTCCTTGGGTACCGAGTGCAAGCCTGGTTTGGAACACGAGAAGCGACCAGTGACAGTGCCTGCAATATGGTATTGCGGGTGAAGCCGTTTTGTTTCCGGATCTCGGAACGAGACATACGAATCATAGCCTTTGGTGTTTTCACGGTAGAGTATACCGTTTTTCTGCATCTCGCTTACGGCAAATTGCGCATCCCTCATGAGTTCATATAAGTTTTCCCTGCCGCTGAGTGTCAGTTGGGAGTGCAGGTACCCATATAGTTTGTGAACTATCTGAACCTTCTCCAGCTCTGAAAATATAACCTCCTGCGAATTTGAAATCGACGGAATTCTTAATGGTTTCAAGCCTAATAAAGGGACCAGCTTGTCTAAGGTTATGGCTTTTGTAGGTATATTGTGGAGAGCGTTGTACATGAGCTGAATAGACTCTATATTCCGCGCAACATTCTGTTTCACATTAATTCGAGCAAGTACATCTACACCGTTAAAGCAAACTACCGTTTTTGATAAAATCGGTTTTAAGACCTTCATTGGCAGATAGTTCATATTAAAAAGAGCCAATTGATTATTATCAAAACACATGGCAGCATATTTATCTTTAAAGCCTACCTTGCTCGAGGGATTAGTAAAAATATTAAGAGCAACGAGTGCGCATTGAGATACTGATTCTAAGTATGCTTTTGCACTCTCCTCTGAACGGATAACTTGCACCTGACTTTTAGATGTAGAGGTTGATTCACAAGGCGAACCATGTAAAATTGATTGTACCCAGTCACGAATATTGCCACCCATTGAAAAGTAATCGCCTGGGTCTTTGCCAAAAGGCGGGATAATAATCCTGCTTTGATCATAAACCTTGGCGTGAAATTGAGCAGCTTGTTGCCCTGGCTCATCGTTATCAAGGCATAAAAGAACTAGGTCTGAATTCTTGAGAAGATCGTGAACATGTTTGTCAATGAGATTGTTTGTACTTCCAAGAGCTATCGGTCTGATCAAATCGCCAGCATGCTGATACATCATGATCGCATCCAAGGCACTTTCGACAATCATGAACTTGTTTAAAGAAGCATTATTGTTTGGCAATAGATATGGATGAGCATTGCCTCCTGAAAGATTGGAATATTTCTTGCCGTCTTCCTCAAAGAAGTGCCTGACCTGCACATGATAGAGCTGATTGTCACGAAAATAGGGGATGATGATGCCGGGTTCCAACACCTGACTGTTTTCAACAGATTCATAGTTGAAGAACCTGGTGTTATTCTTACAATTAATTCCGATCTTGAATAGCTTGGCTGTTTGCTCGTTGATGCCACGATGTTCAAATATAGCCTTGTTGAAACCATTAACTGCTTCGAGACCATTTTCGAGGTAGAACAGTGCCTTTTTCTGCCACTGAGGATCGATGGCTTTAAATATAGGAATAGGTGGGGCTTTCTTGGATATGGCCTGAATAGGTCTAGCCTCTTGGGACTTGCTTGGAGATTTTTGACCCCTGAGAATATCGAATAAATAGTTTCCGTGACCTTTAAAGCCGCATTGACGGCAGTAAAATAGCCCATTCACTTGTATCGCATCCGGTTTATTATCAGGAGTTGGGCTATAACAGAACCTGTCAGTCCCACCACAAAGTGGACATGGGCACACATATGAGTTGGAACTATTGATATGCCTGACATCGGAAATCTGATTCAGCATTTGAACGATGGCTTCGCTCTTATCGGCAACTTCGACTAACATGATTATATTTCCTCCGGTTAAGTTATGAAAATGAGTATTAGTAGCCTGGCCCTGGATGGCGGCCTGTATGTTTCTGCAGAGTTGCAGGGTGCAGGGTAGTTTATAATTTCCGCCGAAATTTCGTTAAGGCTATATAGCCTTTTTTAAAAAATTAAATTAATTATAAGATAACTATGCAGACCCTGCAGAATGGCCTCAGAGGCCCCTGGATTTCGTTGATAATACTCGGTTTATAGGTTCTGCAGGGTAGAGGGACGATCCTGCAATGTCCCTGCATACCCTGCAAAAACAATGTTGATATTAAGATGATTTCCTAAAAATCAGGTATAGATTTCTCATCTTCCTCCATACATTTTGCAAATTCCTCAAGACCACTTACACATTCCTGTTTGACTTGCTCTCGAGGAATTTCTTCATGATCATTGTGATTGTTGATTGCACATTTAAAACGATCAAAAAAAGACCATTGTTCAAGTGAATCTGCCTTTAAAGGTGCTAAATCATATATAATAGACTCTTCAGCCATGATATTTACATAACAAAAACAATTTCTAATTCTTTTGTCATGTTTTTCCAAGCCAAGCCTTTTCATGTTTGTCGCAAATATCTTTTCAGATGCTCCTTTATATCCATGATATCTGCTCCACAGAGTATATAACTCATATAACTTTCGAGCAGGATAATATACCCTTTTCTCGACACGCACTAGCTGAACACAATCCTCAACGAATAACTTGTAGTTATCAGTAGACTCCTTATATTCACGAACGTTATCGTAAATACAATCAGGAATATCAAGGGTGTTAATCCTCTGGTACTCCAGCGCTCCCTCAACTAGCCATTTCAAAATTTCAGGCAACTCCTTAAGCAGACGATCCCCGAGATTTTTGTCAATAGGCTTTTCATGAGGCTTTTGGGGATTTTCGACATAGCTCCACTTAAAGTCAATACTGTTCATTTAAACAATTTTAATGCAACTATTATAACTTGGTACGGGCACAGGCTTAGAATTTCTCGGTCTCACTAAGTAGCTGCTCATCTTACGTTTTACGCCCCGTGGACATTTACAATTTCGACTCGAGACAACACGTTCATCCAAGATTTCCCTCAGCATTGGCTTGTGAAACTCCATCCACTGTTGAGGGGGGAAAAGCGCCGAAAAGCGGAAGCTTCCGGCGCACAACCTTTACTGAATGAGCAAACGACAATTGATCAGGATCAATGTCCTCGCTCAAAGCCGCTTCATGCATCAAGCCACGAATTGCAAAATGAGTCATCAAGAGCCCGTAAAATTCTTGTCTGCACAAATCCGGAGTCTTGCTCCGAAGAACCACCCTGGCTCCTCTCAAATGTGTCTTGAGTTCATCAAGGGCCGTCTCAATCTCCCAACGTTCATGGTACAGTGCTGCCAATTCTTGCGCCGGTGCCTTGGCCGGATCCAAAATCGTGGTCATGAGTCGATACAATGGCTCCGCATCCGTAATTCCGACAAGTTGATATTCAATTACTCTCACCTTCGTTCCAACCCCATGACGGCGGTCCTTGGCGGTTTTGAATACCATGCTGAGGTAGGAACCGTCGGACAAGCGTTCCAAGATGGGCAAATCCAAGTTCTTCTTTACTCGCCACAGCAAGTCAGCCCCGGTGGCATGGGAAGAATTCCAGAGATCATATCCAAAGAAACCACGGTCGGCCAAGCAGAGCATCCCTGGCTGCAAGTGCTCTATCACCTGCGCCGCCAGCTTTCGTTCACTCGTTCCGTAGGAACCCATCTTCGTGCCAAACAACACGTGCGTTCCGTTTTCCACAAGCGAAACAAATCGCATTTGTGGAAAGCCGCTTACGCCTTTCTTCGAGGCAGGACGACCAAACTCCTCAGCATTCACGCTTTCGTCCGCTACGTCCATGCAGCTCCCATCGATGCTGACCACGCGCCACGATCGATACCAAGCCCCGCGGGTCGCTTCGGTTGCAATCGGCTTGACCAGTTCGTCATGCAACCGCATCATTGGCTCCACTCCCAGGCGAGTACGTGCTTGGGATATGCCCGACTTCCCTGTAATCTTCAGGTTGACGTCTTCTCCCCTCAACCATTGAACTCCCTCAAGCAAACACCGAAGAACTTCTCGGTAAGAGGACTGCATATACAAAGCCAGGGCCATGACATAGTAAATAACAACATGAGCCGGAAGCTCCCTTTCGCGGATGCTTTTCTTTCCGGTATCGGAAAGAATCTGCTTGACCTTGTCCAGGGGGAAAGTAGTGGCCAATACTCCAAATCCAATATAATCTGTAATCCGACTCCCCTTGGGAAGTTCTGCAACCGTGCGTGCCATCTCGCCACCTCCTCTGGTTGAGATGGCTCATTGTAGACATTTTTTTGATCAAAGTGAACAGTATTGCACTTAAAGTGGATTGGTATAATCCTGTTCCAAGTAGCTGGGTCCTGAGCTACGTGGGGAAGATTGTTGGTCAGAAGAAATATTGTAAAAGTAGGATAGAATCGTATGTGGTTAGCCGAGTGAGCAGCCCTTGCGGAAATTTGTCCATTTCCAGTGAGCCTTTTAACTGTGCCACTATCCAGCTTCTTACCCTCTTCAATCTCATCAGCGATAGCCAACAGTTTTTCACATAAGTCAACCAAGTGACTACTATGCCCTGATGCTGTGCTGTCGGCCCTCGAACTCAACAATATTTTTGGGTCGATATTTCCTGCATACTCTTGAAGCAGTTTAACAAGTAACGTCATTAACGTAGTTTTGCCATTAGCTCCTTCCGGGCCATAAAGAATGATGAACTTCCTTTCTTTGCAGGTACCAAGCAAGACATATCCGAGAAGTCTCTGGATAAACTTGACCATGGTCCTCTCATGAATCTTCTTGGCCTTCACATAATTCCTGTAATTTCTTCTGAACGTTATGATTAGCTTTTTATAATCAGGAGAAGACTTATCTGGCAAAGTTGGTTTCTCGCCATCATACTCAAAGATATCTTTGAGAAACTTCAGAAACTCCTTTGGTGTGCCAGCATTAGGATCATAATCCATATCGCAGTACTTGAAGATATAGTCTTCCGGCCTCCCTTCTCGGAACTCTCCAGTTCTTAAGTCTATAACACCATTTCTACAGGCGAACACACTTTTCCAGACATTATCCTTATCTATGAATGTCAATCCATTTCTACCTGTTGCAGCCAACTCTAAAATTCTCTTCATTGAAGTTGATATGTTGAGCTTCCTTTTCTTTTTCAAAAGGAGGTCTCCTGTCTTATCAAATCCACCATAATTGTTATGGTGATTTTCATACTGCTGATACAAATCTGAAACAGCAGACAGAGCTTCATTTTTTTCATCAACTTCCCAATGAGGCCCTACGTACCTGTACCATTTTCTATGCAAGGCTCGATAAACAAACATATCTGCATAAAGATGCTTGTATAAATTTGCATCACCAACATCATCATTGAAAAACGACTCTTGAATCATTTCATTTACCGCTTGAGCGATCAAGTCTTTGGAATCATAATCACTCAGTTCAAATTCAACGTTTCCATTATTAACAGTAGTAGTATTCATGACAAGCTCCAAATGGTTAAAGTGTTAAAGGTTAAAATTTTAATTTCTGGTCAATAAGGTCATTCACGATAAATGACGGCTCCACATCCAAGGCATTTCCTATTCGTATAGCTTTGAGTATCTTCTCCTGGTCGAGGTTCATATAAATGCTCATAGCGTTCTTAATGAATTTTGAAGTAGACATATTCGAACGCACGGCTGCCTTAGTAATTTTGTCCTTAAGTTCCTTGTTGGCAACAAAAGTATGTAAATGTTGAGACGGCATTATTTACTCCTATGATATATAACTGGTTACAACTTTTTCTCCTGTTAAAAGGCGCTAGAGCCAATCCCTAGCACCTTCTAACGGGAGATTTTCATGAACCTATACCTACTAATAAATAATGCGCCTGTTTCCGGATTTTGTTAACTGCACCAGGACATATTTATAACATCGGCCAATTCTTCATGTCCTCTAGTAACTCTGAGTCCTGTTCGTCGTTTGGCTTTACGTGCTCAAGCCTACTATCACCTTCAATTATGTATTCAGGACGATGTAAAAACTCTAAATCTTCTTTCTCGTACATCTCAAAGCACAATATGAACTTTTCGCACATAATCATCTCCTATGGTTAATTGTTAACAACATAGTATCTTCGTGATTGAATCGCATCCAACTTCCTCTTGTACATATCGTTGATCAAGTCAGTTGGCTTAAAATCCATCAGCTCTCCAAATTGCCTCAGTTCATTATGCTTCTCCCAATCGACCTCCATGAATGTTTGAATGAAGTCAGATGTGAACTTGGAAACACTTTTCCCTTCCAATGAAGCTAGCTCTTTCAATCTTCTTTCGGTATCTTTGTCAGTGACAAATGTAACCCTATAGCTCTCAGACATCGTCGATCTCTCCTTGAAAAAGTTTACGATTGAATAACTACTATTATATAATGCTCGCCATTTTTCACTTTGTTAATAACTCGATGCAAATTTTTTGAAACTTTTTTTCCATAGATCAACCGGAGCATTCTTCTACCCATTATTAGATCATGCAATTCTGAATCTGGTTTGTTAACTAAATTTGTGGATAATTTTTAAATTTCTTTTTATGCTGAATATTATTCAAATATCACAGTCATTTATTGTTATAAGAAGGTACTATGCTCTCCCCAGCTATCATTGTTGGCCAACGGAATAGCAAGGAAGTGTTTTGAAGGGGGTTCTATGGCAGGAGGGATATGGAAGGTAATAACCCTTGGATGTTCCAAGAGCTGATCATGAAGTTGGCAGGAGCACACACAATTTCACTGGTGCTATAAGCAACCATATAAAGGAGGCATACCGTGCTGATGACATCGCAGGAATTTCAAGCTGGCCTTGAAGAGGCAAGACAGGCCCAAACAGTTTCAACATTGGGCAATCGGGCGGAATATGTAGGATCGTCAGATATTGGCGGCTGCCCAAGACAGGCAGTTCTCCGGAAAGTGATCCCGCAGAAACATGATCTCCAAACGTTGATCCGTTTCAAGCGAGGTCACCTTGCTGAAGACATTGTGGCAGAGGCTTTGAGGGACTTTCGGCCTCAGAGGCAAGCAGAGCTGAACTACTATCTGCCTTATTGTACTTTGTGCGAATGGTTGGCCCCATCCGGCAAGGTTTCCCATTGTTCACGTTGCCAGGAGCCATTGGTCGTGGTTCCTCTACGTGCCCACCTGGACTTTTTATTGCCAGGCAACAGAATTCTGGAGGTGAAGTCCTCGAATCAGCTGGAGATTCGGGAGGCCTGGGAGCACCAAGTACACTTTCAAATGCTGCTGCTCCACAAAAGCACTGGCAAACATGTCGAAGCGGCAATCATGGTTCTGGACGTGAATAAGGGCCTGATGAACATGCAAAATGACTACGTCTACGATCCCGAAAGATCATATGGGTTGCTGCTTCGGGCAATCAAGATCTGGGAAGGAGTAAAGACGGCTTCCCAATCAGAAGCTCCAGAAAACCTGCCCCTCACATGCGAGCCCTCAGCTCTCTGTGGCTACTGCCCGTACTTAGCTACATGCCCAGCACACTCAGGCCCGGAGCTTCCTCAAGAAGTATCGGCCTTGCTTGAACAGTATCACCAGGCCTCGGAAGCAGAGAAGGCCGCCAAAGCCAGGAAAGAAACCTTGCGCGACTACGTTTTAAAGCTGATCAAACCGGGAACCTACCAATCCGGCAACTTACGCATACGCCTTTCAGAACGCTCCCGGACCACCACCGATCTGAAGCAGTTGGAGTTGCTGCTCGGTGAACTCGGACAAGATATTTCCGAGTACCAGAAAACCTCGAAATACGCCGTACTGGATGTAAAAGCCGCCTAAGCCCGCCTCGCCTATTGCTGAGTATCACGGGATCAGCCCGTAATACGCTACTCAGCCTCTCTCTCATTCCCACAATCATTTCAGACAAGCCTGGCTCTGAACCCGACTCAGAGACACGGCACAGCTGCGTCCAAAGGAGGCAATCAGCATGAATGCGCCTGCAAACATTCTGCACCTGCGCCATTCAAACAGCGGCAGGCCGAAGGATTGGATCGCGATCCCTGGCAGTAACCATTTAGACATCTACTTCGGCAGAACCGGCAGAGGAATAACCGGCCCGAGAGAGTTCGGGATATTGCCGGCCTGACCAAGAAAACTATCCAGACAATCCGCCCTATCAGAGAAGCCAACAGCAGGGCCAAGGCAAAGTTGGCCAGGGGCTATAGGCAACTTTTCCCGGACAGGTCACAGGCCCCAACTCAACAGCCCTCACAGCCAGACCCGGTACCTGATCCGGTTGCGATTTGGCAGGAAGGCATAATCGAATTCAATAACAGTCACGAAAATGGAGGCATAATCACCATGAATATCCAAGCACCGCCTTCAAACGCTCCAACAGTTCAGTCACTGTTCCACCCATCATTCCCGCCTGTTCCCTGGCCAATAAGGGAGCAGCATGAATGGCAGGCATACGTTCCCGCACCGACCAACTATCATTTCCGACCAGAAGTAACGGCTGACTTCCTGGGCTGGTGGCAGTTCGGCGGCTTGTCCTGCTTGATTTCAGGTCCCACTGGTTCAGGAAAGTCCTCTCTGGTTAACGAGGTAGCCGCAAGGAGCAATCAGCCTGTCTTCTCTGCCACGGGCCACAACCGGCTGGAGCTGATCGATCTGATCGGCCAGTACATCCCCAACGCTGGCGGAGGGTTCACGTTTGAGTACGGACCATTGCCCATGGCCATGAAGTCTGGCGGCGTATTCCTGTTCGACGAGATCGATTTGGTGGACCCTTCAACCCTGGTCGGTCTGAACTCGATCCTGGATGGCAGCCCCCTCACCCTTTCGGCCAACGGTGGCGAAGTGATTCATCCTGAACCTGGCTTCAGATTCATCGCCACGGCCAACACCACGGGCCAAGGCGACGGAGAAGCCAACGGTTATTCCGGCACCTTGAAAATGTCCAAAGCGTTCATGAATCGGCTGAAGTGGACGTTCCTTCTGGATTATCCTGAGCCCAACGTGGAAATTGATATTTTGGAGCAGCTGCTGGGCAACCGAGACATCTCCGAAAAGATGGTTTCCTTCGCCGGAGAGATCAGAAAAATCCACACGGCTGAAGAGAACCCCATTCAGGATACGCTCTCAACTCGCGAGCTGGTGGAATGGGCGAAGGCCGCGCTCTTCTTCAGGCAAGTACCCCGCGTAAAGCACCCCATCGCGCACGCCCTTAAGTACACGGTCCTCAACAGGGCTTCCCAGGACGGCAAGCCGATCCTCCGGGAAGTGTACCAACGTATTTTCAATCAAGAACTGTAAAGGAGACACCAACATGACTACTACTCAATCCCACATTTTCGAGCATTCAACCGGCCTGATCTTGGACATCTCCATCTGGTCCGGTTCCAAGAATCTGAAGCCTGAAGACTTCGCCGGGATCGATCTTCCTCCAGATACTCTCGTAAGTTTGGGCTCCAAGCGCATCCACAACAAGGAAGCGTTTAAGCCCATCCAGGCGGTGCGGACCAAGGCAGTCACATATCTCGAAGGCGTGGCCGTATCGTTGTACGGCGGAAAAATCTGGATCGCTCCAGAAATCAGAAAGGACGAAATCGACGCCACCCTGATGGACCTGGCTCGCGAGTTTCATGCCGAAAAGGACAAGTTTCTGGCTGACTTTTACCAGCAGCAGGAAGCGTGGCTTGAACAAAATGCCCGCTGGGCCAGCATCCTGCGTCCGTACCTGGAAACCCCGAACAGCATCGAGAAGAAGTTCGGCTTCAAGTGGAGAGCTTTCCGAATGTCCTCTTCAGACAACGATCCCGGCTTTGCCCAGACGCTTACCAATGATCTGACCGGCACCATGCTCCGGGAGATCAGCATCCTGGCCGGTGAGACATACAACAGCCTCAAGGACCGGGACCGGGCCACCTTCAAGAACCTGAACCGTTTAGACAGGCTTGCCGACAAGCTGCGCGGGTTGTCCTTCGTAAATCCCGGTGTGAGCATAATAGAGGCCGAGCTTCAGACCTTCCTGGACCAAAGAGATGCAGGCGGAGCACTGACCGGCGCGGCGCTCTTCAATCTGACCCGGCTACTGGTTCAACTGAAAAGCCCGGATGTGCTGCAAGATATCCTTGCCGCAGCCGAAGCGGGAGACGCATATCAGTTCGTTTACCCCCCGATCCCGCAACCAACCACAATCGCGGTACCAGCCCAGCCATCACAACCCCCGACCACATCCAATGGCTTCGTACCGCCAACCCCATCCAATCCTCAGCCCAGGTTGCCTACAGCCTGGTTCTGACAGGAGAACAATGTGATCCCACACCAATCAATTCAATCAGAATTGAAAAATATGGCCGCCTCACAAACGGCCATTTCTGTTTATGGAACCTTGCCGAAGCTGACTCCGGCACAGATGGCAGCCCTGGCAAGCGGCCTTGGCCGGAAGAACGGCGTGAAGGTGATCTTCGATAACCACTCGACCGCCAGCACAGATGGGAATGTGATCATCATGCCCCTTACTTCAAGGGAAAACTCCTGGATATGCAGAGGCTATTTGGATCACGAGTTGGGCCATGTCCGGTTTACAGACTTGGACCTGATTCCCAAATCAACTCCGTTCGAACGATCCTTATGGAACATCATTGAGGACATTCGGATCGAAAAAGCCCTCGGAGACGCCTATCCAGGAATGGTAACGAACCTCAGCACCCTCGTATCGGAGTTACGCAGAACGAAGGCTGGAGTTTTTGAAATTCAGCCCGACAGTCAGCCCGAAGCCGTAATATGCGGGTATGTCGGCCTGACCCTTCGGACTCTGTATCTGAAGCAGCACATGCTGGCAGACTTGGCGCTGAAAACTCGGGATCAGTTCCTGAATACGTTCAGCCCTGAACTGGAACGAGACCTGTTCGAGATCATAACCCAGATTGGCTCGGTGTCAGATACGGCAGGAGTAGTTGCCATGGTTAAAGAAATCGTAGCCCTGCTGGAGAAGCATAGGGACGCTGCCGATAACTCTGAGTCGGATTCGAAGGATGAGCAGGAAGAGGAACAGCTAAGTTCTGACGATCAGGATACTCCGGATAATCCCGGACAATCACAGCAAGGCCCTGACCAGCCAGATAATCCCATCCAATCACAACCCGACCCCGCAGATCAGGACGATCCAGATAATCCAGATAATCCTGGATCATCTGAACAAGTCCCTGCTGATCGAGATCAGAACTCAAACTGCTCTGCCGATCCTGATCAGCACGAACAGAGCCAGACCAAAGATCCAACCAACCAACCTTTCGATCAACAAGGAGCACAAGACGATGCAAATCTTCCAATTAATACTGACTCTGATCCAGCAGATAATGACGATCACCCAACCGGTTCAGAAGCCGGAGAACAAGCAGATCAGTCCGAAGCCGAGGCCGAAGTCGAAGTATCCGACACTGCATCCGTGGGCATAGGTGGCAACGCATCTACAGATCCCACCCCGCTGCAAGCAGCAATAACCCAGGCCCTGGAATCCCAGGAGGAGATCAGCGACTTCGGCCAACAACTCAAAGAGATGGCCCTGAAGTCGGAGGTACTCAGCGGCAATAATACCAGAGCATTCGGGATAGCCGAGGCAACTCCACAATCCCAATTGCAGAGTTACGGCTATATCCCACAGCAGATCACGGCTTCTTCCGGCGTGGTGGCAAAACTATCTGCCAATCTCAAAGGCTTACTACAGGCTCAAGGGTTAGCCAGGATCAGACCCAGCGCAGCAGGAACCCGCATAGCCAGGTCTCGCTTACACCGGATCAGAACCGGTGAGAGCAAACTGTTCCTCAGAAACGCCAGCCACAAGCAAGTTAACACTGCCATTCACATTCTACTCGACATTTCTGGGAGTATGGATGGGCGGCGTCTGGCAATCGCAAAGGACGTAGTTTTCGCCCTGGTAAAAGCCCTGGCAAACCAACGCGGCATCAATCTGGCTTTAACGCTCTTCCCGGCATTTTATCCCTATAACGCCAATCCTTCAAAGGACCACGCAGTTTATCCTGTGGCTCCGCTAATCGCTCACGGGCAACAGCCAACCAGCACGTTGCCATGGCCTTCCAGTAACTATGGCTGCACGCCAGTAGCCGAGTCTCTGCGATACGTGCTTTCGGCAATGGTGCCTCTTACGGAACCCAGGAAGCTGGTTGTCCTTATCACTGACGGTGAACCCAATGATTCCAGAACCACAAAGACCGGCCTGGACGAGGCCGAAACCCTGGGAATCGAAGTAGCCACAATCGGCATTGAAGGGCTCGCTTACGCGGACCTGTTCCCCATCTGTGAAGTGGTCAACCGGGTTGAGGACCTGCCACAAAAAGCCTTCAAGCTGCTTGAATCGTTATTAACCCCGAACAAGGAGTAACTGCCATGACAACCACTATCAGAACATCCACGATCCGTACCTATCTGAAGAAGAAACCAGGCCCCGTAATGGTAATCAACAATTGGGGTCTTATCATTGCTGGAACCGTGGCCGTTCACTTGAGCCTACTGGAACCTGACCTGGCCATGATGTTCAACCTGACAGACGAGGATTTGCGGAAACAAGTGATCAACGCGGCCCTGAAGGTTGAAACCCATTCCATCACCTTTCACGACGAGATTCCCAAAGCCATCGCCACCATGGACCACCCGGCGAACGTAGTGCCCTGCACCAAAACTCCGCTGCTGTTCCAGATCGGTGAGAGCAAGAAATCACCGACCAATCTGCACGTATTCAAGAGCGAGTCGGCACCGGACGAATCACGGCGTGTACTGTTGATCGACCAGACGGACATGGACCTGCTGGGATTTCCATCCAACGTGACGGCACCCAGAAACGGTATGATGCCACTAATTGCCGATTCCACGCCAGCCCCCAAGCGGATAGCCGCTGTTTACTCACAAGAGGCCGTTGAGGAAATGGCCCAGCACCTTGGTAGCCTGCTTTCGCTGATCCCAAAGCAGAACGGAATGGGCTTGGCGGCGTAGGGCTGATTACTGACCAATCAAAAAGAACCACGGAAGATAGAAGCCGGTTCCTCAAAGAGAGGGATCGGCTTTTCCATTTTCAAAAGGGGAAAATCAATGAATCGAGTGAAAGAGCTGCTTTCGGAGCTGTACGAGGCAAGACAGAACTGCACGAATCTGAGTCATCCTGAGTACGTGGCTGCTCACATGCTGCCATATCGGAACAAAAAAATTGAGTATTTCATACTGTTCCTGCTCGACAACAAGAACAACGTCATGGCCAGGAAAACCATCTCACGAGGCACCGTCGATCAGACGCCCGTCTACATTCGTGAGATCATGCGCCAAATCCTAATCAAGCAGGCCAGCGGGATCATCGTGGCCCATAACCATCCTGGTGGCGACCCAAAGCCTTCGGTTCAGGACCAGGAGCTGACCACCAGAATTCAAAAAGCTGCCGATACTCTGGACGTGCGTTTCTTGGACCACGTTATCGTTGCTCGTGACGGGCATTATTCATTTCAGGCTCAGGGTCTGCTGTAACCGCAAAACCAAAGGAGGAACCATGTTCCAACCAGCACAAAGAACACAGTCAAAACTACGTCTGGGTTTAATTGGTCCCAGCGGCTCTGGGAAAACATACTCAGCCTTACGGATCGCCCGAGGCCTGGGAGGGAAGATCGCCCTTTTAGATTCAGAGCGCGGCAGCGGCTCCCTGTACGCGGACCTCTGCCACTATGACGTAGCCGAGTTGGTCCCGCCATTCACGCCTGAGAAATACGTTCAGGCAATCAAGCAGGCAGCCCAAGCCGGATACGAAGTTCTGATTATCGACAGCCTGACTCACGCCTGGGCAGGCGAAGGCGGCATCCTGGAATTTGTAGACAAGGCTTCGCAGGCAACCAAGAACAACTTCGCGGCATGGCGGGAGGCCAGCCCCAAACACAACGCCCTGGTGGACGCGCTGCTCGGAGCGCCCCTGCACATCATTGCGACCATCCGAAGTAAGACGGCCTGGGATGTCCAGAAGGATGAACGCACGGGCAAGACCCGGCCCGTCAAGATCGGACTGGCCCCGGTCCAGAGGGACGGGCTCGAGTATGAATTCACGACGGTTCTGGAGCTGTCCGTTGACGGTCACATCGCAACAGCTACGAAAGACCGAACCGGACTGTTTGATGGATCGTATTTCACGCCATCAGAGGAAACCGGCAAGATGCTCAAAGACTGGCTGTCGGGCAGCCAGACAATTCCAGACGTATCTCCACAGCAGACTCAGCAGGAAATCTCCGAGCCCAGCAAACCGTCAGCCGCCACCAGACCCCGAAAGCCCAATGGCGATGGTCGCGCTGGGGCGTCACAGTCATTCTTCCAGCCCGACGAGAACGAAACTCAACCGCGGCTCACTGACCCTCAGAGACAGGCAATCTTCAGCCTCGCAAAACGCCAGGGCTACGACGAGGACTACCTGGACGTGATCTCCATAAATACGTTCGGCAAGGGCGTGAACTCGCTGACGGTAAAAGACGCAAGCTCATTCATCCAGCAATTGCAGAAAGCGGCATAGAATTTTTCGCGCCAGCAATTTCAACCCGACGCGGCAACCTCAACCCAGGAGAAGTCATGAGCATAGACAGCGGAAAGGATCAGTCCGGTGAAAACTGGCCAGTTCTGATTGGTAACTTGATTGGCATCGGCATCGTGTTGCTGATCGAGTTTTTATCGAAATCCAAACGGTAACCACACCAAAACCAAAGAGGCCGCATTATGCGACCTCTTTTTTAGCTATTCGTGAAAGGCCCACAGCAATTTCCGGCATAGTAAACCCTGCCGAACAGAGTTTAAAGGCCTTAAAAGGCAAATATGAGCGCCAATATTTTCGAAATACGCAAGCCATCAAAGCAAATCATATATCGTTCATCAAAATCCCGTTAATTTCTTTGTCCTCGATGCCCAGGTAATGCATGGTCACAGCTGGGCTGGAGTGGTTGAACCGTTTGCAAAGCAGTTCGAAACCGATTCCGTAATGAACACGCTGAACATAGCCAAAGGTTTTACGCAATGTGTGCGTACCGTAGTTGCCACGCAGATTGATCAGTGCACACCAGCTTTGATAAGCCGGTTGGCAGCGCTTACGGTCAGGGGCTTTCCTTTGGCCTTATGACTCTGGAACAGAAAGGCTTCCGGCTCTGGCTGCAAGATTCGGATGTACTCCTGCAAAACCTTGTGCGTTGTCTTGTTGATCAGAAGCACGTTTGTCTTGCCTGTTTTCTGCTCTTTCACGCTGACAACTTCGCCAGGCTGTAAATGCTGAACGTCTTTTACTCGCAGCTGCAGCAGATCACCGATCCGAAGACCATTGTTGATACCCATGGTGAAAAGCAGCAGGTCTCTGGGCTTGTCTGCCAGCAGCTTCTTGATGGCCTTGATGTCTTCCAGACGACGGATGGGCTCGACCTTGGTTGATGATCCCTTCTTGGGGTGGTTGGTATTGGGCATGGAGACAATATATCAAGTATAGAGAGTTTTAGTCAATAAAATTGGCAATCACCTGCTGAAGTGAAGGTGTCGTTGCGTGTGGCATGCTTTAACTGCTTGTTTTAGTGAAATATTTTTGAAGCCAAGAGCAGAATGTCAACTTTTACGGAAAAGTTGGCATTGTCGAAGGGGCTACCAGCAGCACTCTCTCATCTGCCCCTTGCTTGCCTGCCCCGGCTCCCCTATACTGACCGCCATGAGTGAAAAGGATCAAGACTCCGGCCAGGGCCGCGCAAAGCACGACGAGCTGTTCAAGAAGGTGATCGGAGACCCGGTCAATGCACGCGACTTACTCCAAGCTCACCTACCTCCGGAAGTGTTGGCCAAGTTGGACATGAACACGCTTCAGCGCATACCAGCCACGTTCATCGACGAGAAGCTGAAGAAGCACTATGCCGACCTTGTGTATACGGTGAAAACCGTCAGCCCGGAATGCCCGGAAATACGGTTTTACCTGCTGTTTGAGCACAAGGCCTGGCCGGATGAGTTCGTCGGTGTTCAAGTGCTCAGATATATGGCCCTTGTCTGGACAAGCATACTGGAAGACCCACAATACAAGCACCCGAAGCTGCCGCCGATCCTGCCCATCGTATTCTACCAGAGCAATGACGGCTGGGTGCCCAAAACCTCTTTCAGAGACTTGATTTACTCGCCGTCCGAGGCTTTCGATAAGTTCATCCCGGATTTTACGTTTGATTTCATAGCCGCCAGCAAGATTGACCCTAAAGCCGTCCAAGACAATATTATTCTCACGTTCTACTTCGCTATCCTCCAGGCTTTGGATAGTCCACGGCTGGTCCATCTGCTGCCTTTGTTGGCCAAAGGGCTTATGGAAGTCCGGGAGCCCAGGGAGGCTATGGAGTATATGCTCATCTTTTGCAGATACTTGGTGAAAGCCTCGGAATATTTGAAAGAGGAAGACTACAGGCAAGCCCTAGCTATACTTCCCCAAGGAGGTCAGGAAATTATGGATACGCTCGCAGATCAATGGATGAGACAAGGTGAGTCGGTCGGTGAAGTAAGAGGTGAGAAGAGAGGAAGAGAAGAAGGCAAACTTGAAGGCATCCGCTCAACCATTGTTGACCTAATGCTCGCCAAGTTCGAGCAAATCCCTATGGGCTTCACAAGTAAGCTCAACGCTATCAACGACATTGGCACACTTAAGGGCCTTTCCGTCAAACTATTTAAAGCCGAATCTATCGAAGCCTTCCTGGCCCAGGTAGATAAGGTCACTAAATCCACAACCCACTAACCCGGCTACTACAATGTTGGTCTTTTCCGTCTTCTTGAATCCCATTATCTTCTCTTTCGGCTCGCCAATAGATTAGATTTCTCTCCCAATACAGCCTTTCTTATTTAGGCCTTCTGTTTCGTACTGAAGCAGGGGGCTTTTTTGTACCATTCTCAGCCTTTGTCCGCTGTAGAGGCTATAACAATTCTTCAAAGTTGGCATTACTCATCCACGGACTTCTCTTGGTCTATGAGCACGCTTGCTCATCTGACCCGGAACCCTTATTGTCCACCCTATGTAAGACAGGACCAACAGTGCCCACGACAGGTTCATCGTGGAACTGATCTCCAATGAAGAGGTCACTCGGGAACTGATCGCCAAGCACGTTCCCCAGGAGATCACTCAGCACCTGGACCTGGACACCCTGGAGATCAGATCAGAGTCCTATACCGACGAGATGAAGCGGGCTTTTACCGATATCGTCCTCAAGCTCCAACTGAAGGACAGGCCAGACCGTGAGGCGGAAATCTACATCCTGATCGAACATAAAAACCGCCCAGAGAAGTTCGCTCGGCTCCAGATACTGAAATACAAGCTGCGCAAGTGGCTGGAAACCCTCAAGGCCGAAGAAACTCCGCAATACTTGCCAATCATCATTTCGATGGTTTTCACGCACGGAAAACATCCCTGGTACTACAGCCCGGACTTCGCTGATCTTTTTGACTGCCCTTCGGACTACTTTCGGCAATTTATTCCCAACTTCCGGCATTTGGTTCACGATCTGAACGAACTGGATAAAGAACAACTCAAAGAGCAGACTTTGCTGAACGTGGTTCAGCTGGCCATGAAGTTCTTCCATTCCCTGGAATTAAAAGAGCATCTTGGCGACATCTACTCCCCGCTGGCCAAGATCGAAGACCCCGAAAAGCGGAAACTGTTTACGATTCTAGTGAGCCTGTACCTCATGTCGCCCGCAACGCACATAGAGATGGACGATATAATCGCGGTTATTACGAATTTCGAGCATAAGGAGGAAATTGTGCAAACCGTTACCAAAAAAATCAGGGCTGAAGAGAGAGAGATTTCCTTGAAGAAGGGACGCGAGGAAGGCGAACTCAAAGCCTGTAATGTCCAATAAAACACCGCACCCTTTCCGGCGAATAAACCACATAATTTTGTAATAATCATGCCACCCAAAGTCAGTAGATCGCTCTCAATTCTTCTGCTCAGTCACAGATTTTTCCCGATCCGGGATCGCGCCCAGCTCAAAAAACAGTATCCGAGCTATCCCTTCCAGTCATTGGACGCAACAATCCCTCGGCTGCCGTGCGCCGATCCGAGACTTCGAACAATTTCAGGTTTTTGCCCTATGCCCAGGCGTAGCTGTGATGCAGGCCGTTCAGCCAAGAATACGACACCAGCTTGCGGCCAGCAAAGCCTTGCGGCAGAATTTCACTCGGGCATTTCTCTTGAGCACGTGACTTCACCGGAGGGAAGCCAGCCTTGGCCATATGGGGCCGAGCCGTATTGTTGTACACCTTGAAATCGTTCAGCAGCCGATTGAGATGCGTCTCGCCCAGAGGAATAATGTAGTCCAACAAGTCTTCTTGAAGCGTTCGATTGAAACGCTCCACGATCCCGTTCTGCCACGGACATTTGTAGTCGATCCGCCGAACCTTGACGCCCATGTTTGGAAGAGTTTGGTTGACCACAGGCACGAAGATGCTGTCCCGGTCCACCACCATGAACTTCGGGGCCGTGTCGAACGGAAAGGCTTCCCGTAACTGCTGGGCAACCCATTCCGCCGTTGGATGGTAGGTTGCAGCCATCCAGATCAACTCGCGTGTGCCATGGTTGATGATGTTCAAAATATACATCGGCTTACAGCAGATATTGAATACCTGCTTGAAATCCATGCCGCACGTGAAATGACAATGCAGGAAGGTTCCCCAGCCTGGGTCTTGCTGGCGCTTGGGCGGCTTCCCTGGCGGATCCGACTTGTAGCCTGCTTTCTTCAGGATTTTCCTGACAGTATTTGGGTGGATCGATTTATTCAACTGACTTTTGATTATATTGCGATTCTGCGTGGAGAATAGCCAGGATCTTCCTTCTTGAGGCAAAGCACCAGGTTCTTGATATCTTCCGGCACTTCTGGCCTGCCACGCTTGGCGATTGGCTTTGCCGACTTTCGTGCCCAGATCAAAGCTTGGCGTTTTTTCCACCAACTGACCAAGGTATTGGGCCTGATCTGGATGAACTGCGTCAAACGAGATGATATTCTGTGCAGGAAGGCAAGGATCAGTTTCTGAAAACCAGAGAGCGCGGGACGTATTTTCGACAGCTTCACGTTCCACGGCGGCTTGGTTTTCTTGGCGTTCTGGTTCGAAAATAGACGGTTCGTGAAGCCAGCCAGAGCAATCCGCATGGCATACTTCTCATATTTCAACCGAACACGCGCAGCCACGTCCATCCGATACCGCCGAGAATGGCACAAGCCAGCAAAATAGCCGCACAGAAATACCACTACCCAGACAATAGACTCCACAGATGCTCCGGAAGGTCAGGTTGATCTTGAAACGCGGTCTTGCGTTGCCCAAAATGCTGGCCTAGTAGCTCGTTTCAATAATATATTTACATTTTGAAGTTTTTCGGCTATCTCTGAATCGAAATCAAAAAGGAGGTAGTCATGGCCAGAAAAACCTGCCTTCCAAAAGTCAACATGACTGAGGAGCATCGCAAAAAACTTGAATCCATCTGTCACCGCCGGTCTGCACCGGACCCTTGCCTGCCGGTTTCCAATCGAACCCACCTTCCAGCATTCTGCTACATATCTTTTTTTATTTTGTGCTTGGTTGATATTCGATTTTATGGATATGATTCACAGGAATTTGCAACAATTTTCTTGCATTGATGATATTTCACCTGAATTGCGCTTTCGCAGTGATTTTTAATGCACTATGAAGGTCAACAACCAGGCCCGGTGTTGTCTGTAGCCAGGTACAGCGAGATCGCAATCTGGCCACGTCTTGTTCGACCTGTGCATTGCAGGGATAAGGTTGAATGCGGGTGGATAACGTAAAAAAAGGGTCAGGCTTTCGATGGAAAGCCTGACCCTTTTTCGAAGACGGATGAGAGTATTGCTTACTCGATTCTAGTCGGGATTTTAGGGGCGTGTGGGCCGTGAGTGCGATAGCTTACGGCTGGGTGGATGTGCAGGATTTCGGCGCGGTGGAAGAGTCTATCGACCACGGCGTTGATCACGGAGGGGTTTCCCAGGGCCGTGCCCCAGTCTTCGATGCTGAGGTAGGAGGTCACGACTAGGCAGGCCTTGTCCTGGCATGCGTTGACCAAGTCCAGGAACAGGCTGGGATATTCGTGCTTGGTGCGGATATAACTGACGTCGTCGAGGATTAGAAGGTCCAGTTTGGACAATCCGACCAGGAGTTCGTCGGTGGAGTCGTCGGCCAGACTGGCATAAAGCTGGGCCAGGATTTCCTGCAACCTGGCGAACCTGACCTTGATGCCGAGTTCACAAGCCTTGATGCCGAGAGCCGCAGCGATATGGGTTTTGCCGCACCCGGAAGCGCCGAGGATCAGCAAGGGGCTTTTGTCGCGCACAAAGGCGAGCTGGCGCAAGTTTTTGAGGTGCTCGACATTGAGCCCAGGCTGGAAGTTCCAGTCGAAGTTTTCAAAGGTCATGTGCCTGGGAAAGCAGGCCTTGTCGATGCGGCGCTGCACGGCACGTTGCCGCCTTCCGGTGATCTGAGCGTCCAGCAGGTGGCTGATGAACTCCAAATGGCCTTGCCTTTCCTGCACGGCGTGGTGCAGGCTGGCCACCAGGGACTCAGCCATATCCTTGAGCAGGAGGGTTTTCAGATCCTTTTGGACTTTCTCAAGCAGGATTTGGTCCATCCTGTACCTCCTGGCCTTGAATCAGTTTGTCGTAACGCCCCAGGTCATGCTGTTGTACGGCCTGGGCCTTGAGCCATTGGCGGACGTTGTCGGGCATGGCCGCGGCTTGCCCAGACCGCAACTTTTGGCCACTAATGACGCGTAACACGGTTTGCGCGTCGTAGGCGCCGTACTTGGCAGCGTAGTTGAGGGCGCCGAGTACGACCTCTTGGCCGTGGCGGTCGGCGAGCTTGAGGATGCGCTGCATGTGATAGCCGGCAGCTCCTTTTTTTTCGTTGAGCAGCCCCTGGTAGTACATCCTGGCCGTTTCTCCCAGGCGCAGGAAAGCCTGCTCCAGGAGATGCTTTTGCCCGGACATGCTCTTGTAGCGCTGTTGATGCTCGGGCAGGATCTGTCTTTGATCCTGGCCCGTTGCATAGACATGCCGGCATTGCATTTGGTTGTGCAGCCAGATTTCCAGATGCTCCTTGTAGAGGCGGACCTGGACATGCTCGCCGATGAGGCTTGGGTCCGTGCTGTAGCGGTTGCGGTCCACTGCGATGCAGAAATCGGCGTGGACCAGGCGCTGGACTTCCTTGTAGACTTGGTCGGACAGGTTGCGGGACAGGGGCTTGAGAAACGACCGTTCCCGTTCCAGGCGGGCCATGGGTTTTTCCCTGAGCGTACCGTGGATGCGGACGTTGGCTTTGCTCGTCCTCCAGTGATCCATGCGCTGGTTGAGGTCTTCCAAATCCCTGAACTCCCTGCCTTTGAGGAAGTTGTTCTCGATGTAGTGGAAGGGGCGTTCCACCATGCCGTGGCGCTCTTTTTTGCCCGGTGGCAGGATGACGATCTTGAACCCGTACTCCTGGGCAAAGCGTTCGAAGCTCAGATTGATCTCAACCTTTCCCGGCCCGACATGCCTTCCCACCGTGGTCATGTTGTCGTAGGTCATGATTTCAGGCACGGCCCCCAGTTCCTGGAAAGCCTGCTCGTGCAGGGCGATGACGCTCTCCAGGGTCTGGTCCAGAAAGATGCGGGTGAAGATCCACCGGCTGAAGCACAAAACGATGGAGCCCGTCTGTACGCTCAGAACGCGACCGCCCATGGCGACCTTATGCTCGCTCCAGTCCATCTGGCCCTCGTGTCCCGGCGGATGGTCGATGGGCGCTGTGGCTCTTTTGCGGGGCTTGGGCCGGACCTTGCGCAGATACTCCTTGAGGATGGAGTATCCGCCTTTGTAGCCGAGTTCCTGAATCTCCTCCAGGATGCGCACCCCGGAAAGATCTTTCTCCCGGGCCAGATACTCGATCTTGCTTTTGAACGGAGTCAGCTTGCCGTTCCTGAACGAGGCCTTTTTGACGGCGTGTGCCGGCGAGCTGCTTCTTTTGAGCTCGCGCCGCACGGCATTGCGGCTGACCCCGGTCTGTTTTGCCGTGGCGCGTAACGAGCCCGTTTCCTGAAAGACTCGGCGCACCATGGTTCTTTGTTCTTCACTGATGCGGCTCATGTTTCCTCCAGTATCGTGTTGAGGGTTTGTAGGGATTTTTTGACCAGTTCCAGGGCAGACCGGCAGTGTTCCTGGTGAGCAAGGTTTTTTTCCAAGGATGCGAATATCTTCCAGAGACGGTTCAAGACTTTTTGCACGCTCTGCTGTTCTTGATGCACAGCAAGGGCCTGCCTGGGATCGTGGAGCAGGTATTTTTTGAGTTCCTGGTCTTTGGCCTTGGACCACAGATCAACCAGAGTCCGGACCTCGCCGACGTTGAGCCGATGGCCCTGAATGGCCGCGGAGAAGTCCGGCTGGTTGCAGGTGTGCAACCGCGCCAGATGCACACCGGACCCTGGGGGCAGCAGTTCCAGCTGGATGTCCTTGATGATCTCCGGCCCCAGGGAATTGATGAACAGCAGCCGCCGACTGACCCAGCTCTTGTGTCTGTCCAGGAGTGAGGCGGCCTCGGTCTGGCTCAATCCGTCGACCTCCACCAGTTCCTTGACCAGCAGGGCCTCCTGGACAAGGCTTGGGGATCTTCCGAGATTCAAGAGCAAGGTCATGGCCTTGGCCCGCACTAGGTCCGCATCAATGGTCATGGCCTCGATGCGGTCACGTCCCAGAGCCTGGGACGCGGCATACCGCTTGAAGCCGTCCACCAGCACCTTGTCCGCGACAATGGCCGGAGTCAGTTGCCCTTGCTTCCTAAGGGCGTCGGTCATGCGCCCAACCGCGACCTGAGGCGGCCTGCGCAAGGGAAGCAGGCGCATGTCGATCTGGTCCAGAGACAGGGAAAAGCTTTTCATCTGCCCTGAACCGCCTGCCGGATGCGCCGAGCCCCGGCTAGGTTCTTCGCGTACTGTTCTTCCTGAATGGACACATGACGAGACTCTCGACCCACCGGTTTCACCGGCAAGGAGAGGATCTGGAACAGGCGTCCGTCAAAGGCCAGCAGATCCTTGTCGATTAGCCCGTCCCTGGCTTGAATGTACTCATCCAGGTTCAGCCCCGTGATGGCGAGGATTTTCTCGTAGCTGTAGTACGACAGGCCTTTGTCGTTCGCGACGAGGATCAGAAAAAAATACAAAACCAGCTCCTGCACGGACAGCTTCTGCCAGAAGCCGTCGCGCAGGAAACGATGCTGGATGAAGGCAAAGCTGCCTTGAATGCTCCGCTGACGCTGCGCATTGATCACTCTCTTTTCCACCATGGTCCCCTCCTGTGGTTTTCAGGACGCATCCTGCCGCCCCTGACCCAAAACCCCTTCACTATCTCTCCGGCAGCACCGCAAAATCGGCAACGATGCGGGAGATAGCCCGCCCTCGGTCCGCTGTTTTCGGTTCCCGGACCAAGGTTGCAAGGGAGATTAACGCAACCGCCCAAAGGTGGTGAACCTTGATCATCCATGCCTTTTGATTTTTTTTTCAACCGGCGACGTCTCTCGCCAAGACAGTGCTGCGCCTTACCCTTGCGCGTCTTGCGGTATCGCCTCTGATAACGATTGAGCGATTCGCGCCTGGCCTCGGATCGGCAACGTGCGCAGCAAAAGGCCTGCCCTCGCCAGCAAGACCGGCAAACGCAAAATTTCACCCGACAACGTCGGCATGGTACAGTGATGAGCGGGACGATGGTGACGACCTCCGGCCTTGCAAGGAAACGACAGCCGGAGTATCAAAGGAAGTGGAAAGTGTGGGCTGCCGTCATCAGCGGTTGACCACGACGAAGGCTCGGAGGGTTCAGACTCCGAGCCTTTTTTATGCCTCACCATGTGTGCGGCGAAGTCAGATGGTCAGGGGCAAGCAACCCGAACCGTCATATCAACCGGAAGAAAAACAGGAAGTAAATCGAGTGTGTTTGCACACACAAGAGAAAAAAGAAGATACGGAAGAAAAAAAAGGAAGGAAATACACAAGCACCACTTCCGCCACACCAGGATTTCATACAAACTGACTCACATGGGTCCGGTCTGGGGTGGCGGTGTCACGCCATGTCCAGAATGGAGATGGAAAAGGCAATCAGGCACAGAACGGCCATGAAGATGAACGTTCCGGCCGCGGCGACCAGCGTCTGGGGCGGAATCCCCGGGTCAACAAGCCGGGCGCCGCCGTGAATGATGAGCATGTAGAGCAGAAAACACAGGGCGTAGCCGGCCAGGATCAGGAACCACGGCTTGCGGTAGGTCTGCCAGAAGAACAGCATCTGGCCCATCAGGGCCAGCATGATGCCGCAGTACAGCCCCAGGATCATCAATTCCCGCTGCGATTTGCGGGCAAAGGCGGCCTCGGAGGAGGCGATCCAGTCCGCCTCCATCAAGCCTCTGGTGTCCAGGCGGGCGAGAATGGTCCGGGATTCCCCAGGGGCCAGGGTGACGGGCATGTTGGACAGGCGGTGGATGGTGTCCCGTCGCGGATCCCTCGGCTCGAAAAAGCCCAGCTCCCGTTGTTCCAGGAGTTCGTCTTCGGCCAGGACGAACACGGTCAGGTGCGCGAGCAGCGGCCGCTGGTTGTACAGGATGACCGTCCTGGGCAGCGGGCTGGAATTGACCACCTCCACCCGGGTCCAGATTGGATGCCGGAGATACCCCAGCCGGGGCAAGGTCAACGGCTGCCAGCCCTCGACGGCCAAGGCGGTTTGCCAGGTCAGGTTGGATTCGGAATCCGGCAGGTAGTCCATCATGCCAAGCAAAGGGGCCTTCTCCTCCAGACTGGCCAGGTCAAAGCCGCCGGATGCTCCCAGGGCCGTGCCCCGAGCCATGACAATGACAAGGAAAACTGTTGCGGCAATGGCCATGAAGCGGGCCCCGGAAAAGGTTCCAAGACTCCCCAGGCAGTACGGCGGACGGACAAAGAGCGGTAGCAGGGCGTTGCAGGGAGGCGCGGACCGTTCAATCATGCCGATTCTTCGTCCGCTTGCGGCATCATGTAGCCCAAATCACGGGTGCAGTGCACGACTTCATGGCCAATCTTGGCCCGCAGTCGACTGACCAGGTTGCGCAAAGCCTCCAGGCTGAACTCCTCGCCGGGAGACATTTCCAGGCAAATCCGATAGGGCTCCACGAAACTGCCCCGGCGGCGCGCCAGGTAGTTAAGGAATTGTCGCTCCTTGGCCGTCAATTGCACGGGGTGGCCTTGGACCAGGGCAATGCCGGTGGCTGGGTTGAGAACAACGCCTCCGGCCAGCCGCACCTCCAGCCGATCCCGGTTGCGCATCTCCTTCACGCACTGGATCAGCGCCTCCTGCAAGGCGTCCAGTTCCACCGGCTTGATCAGATAGTCCATCAGTCGCAATTGCACGGCCTGGCGCATCAAGGCCGGTTCCGCGTGGCCGGTCAGGATCAGCACGGGCAGGTCCGGGTCGGTCTCTCGGATCAGAGCTGCCACTTCCAGGCCGCTCGGCCCGGGCATGGTGATGTCCAGGATGGCCAAATGGATGGTCTGGGCCTCGAACAGGGCGAGGGCCTGGCTGCCGTCACCGGCTTCCAGCACCTGCCTGAAGAACATGCGCAAGGTTCGAGCCAGCGAAGCCCGCGCTTGCGCATCATCCTCGGCCAGGAGAACGGTCATCTCGCGCAAGAGGAAAAGGTGGTCGGCGTTCATGGAAAAACCCGCAAACTCATCCTTGCCTGACAACATCACCCGGCTTGACGCACTACACGAACATGGTACTTGTTGCCACGAAGTTGCCACATAGTCCCGCCTGAAAAATGTACGGCAAGTGCATGGTTCTCCTCCAGATCGAAAACAGTAGATGACCAATACCATCAGGTTTTACCGTCATCATATGCTTGCACGGTGAATCGTACAGGTCCAGCAATTCCTGCCTGTCCGGCAGGCGCCACCCGGTGTGCCCGTCCGGCGCAAGCCAGAGGCAGTCATGTTGGTTCGATCAGTCTTGGGTTTGTCCGACCATGTCATTTTATCAGACAAGTCTCGTGTCGTCGTCCGTCACAGTCCCATTTTTATTGTCCATGCAACGCTGGGCGAAAGCCGTGCCGGACATGACCAGCCCGACAATACAGAGCGTCAATGTGAAGTCCACGATTTTCGTGTATGTTTGATGCCGCGGTGCATGGTCGTTTTTTCCTGTTTGAGTGCGGTCCAGATGATATCAATCACCATTGCTTGACGCTTGCAAATTCACCATGATCTTCAATTGCGGCCCAGCCATATACATGACATACGCTTTGCTTTGAACATTGGCCTGCTCCATGTCCTGATCGCGGTATGCCGTAGATAAACAAAGGCATTTCACGGAATTGACCATCGATACAACATGAACGCCCAAAAACACAAGTGGTCTCTCTTACACCATATTCAATGCCACAGTCTGCTTCCTGCCCGGACTTGACCGCCGTCATTCACCTGGACCGTCTTCGGGCCAACATGGCAATGGTCCGCGCCCGGGTCCCGGCTCATGTTCAGCTGATGGGCGTGATCAAATGCGACGCGTACGGCCACGGCGCGATCCCCGTCGCCCGGGCGCTCAAGCAGTGCGGGGTCGAACAGCTGGTGGTCGGCTCGATCACGGAAGGCATTGTCCTGCGTCAAGCCGGTCTATCCGGCCCGATCCTCGTACTCAGCGACCCCCTGTACCCGGATTTGCACGACGCATTGACCCATGACCTGACCCTGACCGTGCCGGATGAGGAGTTCGCGGCCCGGCTGGCCGGCTTGCGGTCTTGTCCCGGCCGGGTCGTCACGGTGCACCTCAAGGTGGATACCGGCCTGTTCCGGTTCGGGGTGGATCCGGGCCGAGCCGGACAGGTGATGGCCGACCTCGCCAAAATGCCCCATGTGCGGGTCGATGGCGTATACAGCCATCTGTCCTCCACCTTTCATGACGACGCGGCGAGCAACGCCGCCACCCGTTGCCAGATCATCATCTTCGCCATGTTCTGCGAATACCTGGAGGAACAGGGCCTTTTGCCGCCGATGGTCCATCTTGGCAGCTCCACCGGCCTGCTGGGATTTCCCGACGAACTTTGTTCCGGCCGATTCAACGCCCTGCGGGTGGGCACGCTGTTCTACGGCTTCCTGGAGCGGCCCAACACCTGGACGGACCGCCTCCGGCCCATTGCCGAGCTGACCACGCGGATCTTGCAGGTCCGCTCGGTCCAAGCCGGCGTCCATGTCGGGTATCACCGCGCCCACCGGATGGCCCATGACGGACGGATAGCGGTGATCCACGGCGGCTACGCCCAGGGCCTGCACGGCGATCTGGCCGGGAATTTCCAGCCCCTGGTTCAGGGTCGGCCCGCCATGATGATCGGCAAACCGGCCCTGGCCCAATCCCTGCTTGACGTCAGCCATGCACCCCGGGTTAAACCCGGCGACGAAGTGCTCCTGGCCGGAGAAGCGGTGAACATGCACGCCGTCGGCCAGGCCCTGGGCCGGTCCACCTGGGAGCTGCTCACCCCGATGCTCCAGGCCGCCCGTAAAGTCTATCCACGGTCCTGAACAAGCCATGCGCGACACCCAGAAAATCACCCTCATCGCGATCTTGATTCTGCTCCTTTCCCAGGCCTTCATGGTCGTGCTGGTGGCCAATTCCTTCGAAAAGATTCACGTGGCCTCGGAGCTGGCCCGGTACGTCGTGCCCCAGAAGGATTTCAAGCGCCAGGTGGAGGGCGCGTTGCGCTTCGGCAAGCCCCTGGACAACCTGCTGGGCATGGACAAGCTCATCGCCCGGGCCGCGGAGAATTACGAAGATTTGAAGAATATCGCGGTCTATGCGGAACACGGTGATTTTCTGTACAGCCTGCGGCCCATTGATCAATTCCCGACGTTTCTGGATTTACCCCCTGGCGAGCAAGGAAAGACCATTTCCCTGGCCGATCCACTGCTGGATGTCCGGGAGACGCCGGAAACCTATCAGATCGCCATGCCGCTGTTCGGACCGGGACAATCCTGGATGGGCGGCGAAAGTCCCGTTGTTTCGGCCGGCACCGTGGTCTTCGTCTTTTCCAGGCAGAACATTCGCGATGGCGTGCGTCTGTTTTGGCAACAGCGTCTGCTTTACGGACTGGCCATCTCCGCCGTCGCGGCCCTGGCGCTGTTCCTGCTCCTGCGCCACGTCCGGGAGGCGGATATGACCGCCCTGCGCCGCAAGATTTTCTTCCGCGTGCTGCTGGTTACGATTCTGGCCCAAATCGCTTTTTCCGGGCTGAACGCCCACCAATTCCACCATGACCATGTCCGCGTGCTCACGGAACGGGTTCAGGCCCAACTGGACCTGCTGCGCCAGGAAGTGGAGCGGGTTCTGGCTCGAGGGATCAGCCTGGAACGGGTCAGCCGGATGGACGAATACCTGTTGGAAATACTGGAGAACAACCCAGAGGTGGCGAGGTTGGATCTGCAAGACGCTCAAGGCGCTCCCCTGGCCCAGGCCCAAGTGCAGGCTCATGCCGCCGGGGAAGCGGAAAGACCATCCTTGTTCTTGTCCGCCGCCGACTTGACCATAGTCCTGCCCGTGACGGGACCGGACCCGGATATTCCGGTCGGCAGCCTGCGGGCCACCTTGAACGCGACGGTCCTGCATGCGGTGCTTTGGAAAATCCTGGTGGACTCGTTGACCGTGGCCCTGATCGCCTCGCTGTTCATCGTGGAGCAGCTGTATTTTCTGATCAGCCGGATCAAGGCGCGTCCAGAGGAAAACCAACCGCTCAACACGGACCGGGAGAACCTGGACACCCTGCTTCTGGCCCGATTCGCGGCCTTCGCGTTCCTGTTCGCCTTTGCGCTGCCCGTCTCCTTCGTGCCGCTGCAAATGCGCGAGCTGTACACTCCGATGTGGGGTCTACCCATGGACCTGGTACTCGGGCTGCCAATTTCCCTGGAGATGCTTTGCGCCCTGCTGGCCTCCCTGCTTGCCGGGGCCGCAGCGGACAAACGGGGCTGGCGGCCGCCGTTTCTGGCCGGGGTGCTGGTCACGGCCGCTGGGCTCTTCTTCTGTTCCCAGGCCGGCAACGGCCTGCAGTATATTCTGGCCCGCGGGGTCTGCGGCCTGGGTTACGGCCTGTCCTGGATGTCCCTGCAAACCTTTCTCTTCACCCAATCCACCCCCTCCACCCGGGCCCAGGGCAGTTCCCATTTCGTGGCCGGAATTTTTTCCGGACATATCTGCGGTACGGCTCTGGGCGGAATGCTGGCTGAACGGGTGGGTTTCAGCACGGTTTTTCTGGTCGGGGCGATACTGATGGCCTGCTCGCTGATCCTCTTTTTCCTGTTCATGCGCCGGATTCCGGTCCAGGTCGCAAAAGGCCCCGCGGTTCTGGTCGAACCGCGCGCCCTGCTGCGCTACCTGACCAATCGGAACACCTTTGCCCTGATTTTTTGCTGCGTCATCCCGTTTTCCATTTGCCAGGTGGGGCTGCTGTTCTTCGCCACGCCGCTGTACCTGGACCAACTGGGCGTGAACCAATCGGACATTGGCCGGGTGTTGATGATTTACGGTCTGTCCGTGGTGTATCTGGCCCCGCAGATCAGCAAGATCGTGGACCGCCAGGAGCGGAAAACGCCGTTCATCGTCGCGGGCGGCCTGGTGGGGGGGCTTGGGCTGGCCCTGCTCTACACGCACCAGGGCTTCACGGCGGTGATGGCGGCCATTTTCCTGCTCGGCGTGGCCAGCAGCATCGGCTCCTCGGCCCAGACCGCCTTTGCCCTCAAGTCGCGCGCCACCCAGGAGCTGGGGCCGGGCAAGGCCATGGCCATCCAACGGGCCATGGACAAGCTGGGGCAGATGCTTGGTCCGATCCTGCTGGGTCTGCTCATGTCCGGCGTCAGCATTGCCCAGGGGCTCGTGGTCCTGGGCCTGGGCTACATGGTGCTGTCCGGACTGTTTCTGTTGCTGGCCCGGGAGCGGGGGGCCGACGGATGACGAACAAAAAGGGTGACTCCATGGCCGCCATGGGCACTGACCAATTCAGCCTGGGCGTGGAGCTGGAAATGCCCACGGCCAGTGCCGCCAGCGGCGCGACCCATCCGGTGCGCGGCTATTTCGCCAACCTGTCCCAAATTCTCGCGGAACAGGGCCTGACCACGCGGCTTCTGCAAAACAGCGGGCGGGAATACGGCCTGCGCAGTCAGCGCGGTTTGCACTCCGTGGACAACGGCTTCAACAACCTGGAAAGTTCCCTGGGCCCGGTGGCCGGCGGTGCAAACAGCCTCTTCGACCTAGCCGCGATGATTCGCCAGGAAATCCGGGACGTCAGCGCGGCCCTGGACCGGGAAGGGGCCATGCTGGTGAATTTCAGCGAGCATCCCGCCGTTTCGGTGGACGAGGACTTCTACTTCGCGCACCGGGCGCCCAAGGCCATCTACGACTACCAGATCCTGCACCGCGGCTGGAACCACATGTCCGGGTTCGACGCCAAGGCCCAGAACAGCCCCAGCACCGGGATTGAGTTCAGCCGGGCCGTCAGCGGCCTGAACTGCCTGCTGGCCCTGGCCCCGGCCTTCATTGCCCTGTATGCCAACAGCCCCTTCGAGGCCGGCGCTCTCGCTCCGAACAAGGAAAACAGGCTGACCATCTGGCCGCGCCAGCTGGACTGCTCCCGGATGCCCGGCGATTGCAAGCTGCACCGCGCTCCCAGGCAGCCGTTCCGGAATCTGGCCGACTATCTGACGTGGATGTTCGGCCCGGACACCCAGATGTGGTTCGCCGAGAACCATGGCCAGGGCAAAAGCATCAGCCAAATCCTGCTCGCGCCCGGCGATCCGCCCCTCTTGGACTTTTTGCGCGGCGGCCCACGCTGGGCCGCGCCCTATGGACCGGGAAACCCCAAGATCGTGGCGCCCTCCATCCGCCACCTGGAAGACCATCAGTTCGCCCAGTACAGCGACTGCCGGTTGCGTTACGCTTTTGCCGATCCACCGCCGGACCTGGAGCGCTTCCTGGCCCTGCTCGAGGAACAACCGGACCGGTTGGAAGCCTTTTTTCAGGACCACGCGGCGTTCTGCTACCTGGAAGGGCGAGCCGCCGGGGCCACCTTCGCGGACCAGGAACTGCTGGACCTGGCCGGAGAGGAGGTCGGCGCCTCGGCCACAGTATCGCCCAGTGCGCTGCAATATGGATTGTTGCGGGATTTGGACCGGACTAGGCGATTGGTGGCCGGTCATGCCTGGTCGGATTGGATCAGCCTGCGGGAGCAGGCCGTGCGGAGTGCCCTGGACGGCGAGTCTGGCGGGGTCACGCTGCGCCGAGTCTGTGCCGCTGTCCTGGACATCGCCGGCAATGCCTTGGCCGCGGACCAGGCCTGGACCCTGGCCTACCCGCTCTGGGTGCTGCGGACCGGAAAAACCGGAGCGGACCGAGCCCTGGCCCGCTTTGCGCAATCCAGCGGCCCACCGGAGCAACGCCTGCGCGAACTGATTCTCGCCCGCCGGGTGATTCCGGTCTGAAAACCGTCCCTCCGCGTCGCTTCGCCCTAATCCCCGCCAACCGGTTCGATCCGGTCGTAGATCTCGTCCGCCGCGGCCAGAATGTCGAAGGGCGGGTCAAAGCCGATCATTCCCGCCGTGGACAGATTGATGGCGATCTTGGGGGGTGCGTTCCAGCGTTGCGGCAGGTCGCGGGGCGTGGCGCCGTTGAAAATCTGGGCCATGGTTACGGCATGGAATCGGCCGACATAGGCGAATCCGGCCTGGGCAATGCTCAGCAGGACACCATGCCTGACAAACTCCGAACCGGCCATGGCGAACGTGGCCACGTTATATTCCAGGAGAGAAGGCAGCAGGTTGGGCAGATTGTGCAGGCCTTCACCCCGGTGGACCGTGATGTACATGGCCTCCACCTGGGGGGCCAACTCCTCGTAGCAGGCCTGAACTTCGGAGGAGGCCTGTTCCAGACTGACGTTGTTGTTGTTGGCGAAACAGTGGTGCAAGGTCAAGCCGCGTTCCTGGGCCACCAATTCGGCCTCGTCCAGGGCCGCGAAGGTTCGGCCTTCAACGCTGTCTTCGTAGACCAGCCCCAAACTGGTGAAGCCGATGATGTCGTGGAACAGACGCAACTGCAGGGCGTAGCGTTCCGGTTCGACCTTGGCGTGGAGATGATCAAAGCCGGAATCGTCCATGCTCTTGATGATCCCCGAGCCCAGCGGATTGCTGGTGGAGGCGACCACCGTGGCCGTGGCGTGTTGATCATTGGCCAGATCCAGTCCGGCCCAGGTGCCCATGGCCAGGATCAAATCCAGATCCTTGTCCTGTTGTAGCCGGCCGAGCAATTCGGCTTTGGTGGCCTGGCGCAGGTCTGCATCAAACCCGGAAGTGTAAAAGGCGTCCTTGACGAACTCAAGGTAGTCGGACTGGAGGTTGTCCGCCGCCCACTCCCAGGTCTGCCGATGATCCGGGTTATACTCCGTTGGCAGCGCCGCGGGCTTGATCCAGCCCAAATCCATCAATCCGGCGACGATCTTCAGAAAAATCACTTCATAATCCGGAAATGAACCTCCCTCCAGATAGCCGATCCGCCACTTTTGCCCGTCATTGTCCCGAGGCGCGATGGACGTGTTCTGGGCCCAGGACAAGGACGTCATAAGGCAGATCATGCCAATGCAAACCAGAATTCTACGCGTCAATCGCATGTGCCAACCTCCGGAAAATGTAGTTGATAATGAAAGAGGGCGGGACGAACGGATTGTCGGCCGGCTGTCGTTCCGATCGGATGCTTTGGATCAGATGTCCTGGGTCAGTTTCGTGGACTGATACCTGGAATGTGAGGTCGAATCAAGAAGTGCCTTTACATCGCTGTATTCTTCGTGCCCGTCGTGGTCAAACAGAATTGTCTGGATGGTTGCCACTACGGCGACACTTCCATTTCCTCGCCTGGTCAGGTTTAATTTGCCACGGTGGTCATCACCGGCGGGATCCGCTGACGAATGTCATCAGTCGGCGTAGATCCGGAACAAGTCCCCCGGTGCGCCGGCAAAGAAAACGAAGTGGCCTGCCGGAACATAAACGGGACCGGAATCCACCACGCTGTCATACAGCGTGTCCGCAAGGCTGGCTGGCGGCACGTTCTTCTATTCAACCAACTTGAATGTCCTTCCTCATGAAAGACTGATTCTCGCTTTCAGTTTGTCACGCCCGTTTCCGGCGCAAAATACTCGGCCACATTCATTCCGCCGCTCTCTCCGACACTGGCTCCGGTGTTCACCATGCCCAGTGGAGTGAAAATGCGATGCGCCAAAAATTCAAGATACGACAGACCCGAAACACGCTCCACGATCATTTCAGCCAGGGTGAACCCGTCGTTGCAGTAGATGGACATGGCGCCGGGAGCATGCTTCAGGCGACTCAGCCGCATGGTTTCCAGCAGGATGTGATGCATGTGGGAGTCCGGCTCATATCCGAAGTAAAACGATGAGCCCGGCAGGCCGGAGGAGTGGTTAAAGAGCATCCGCACGGTGATGTCCCGATAGCGCTCATCCTGCATGACGAACTCGGGAATGTACGTCGTGACCCTTTCGTCCAAGATCACCTTGCCCTCGTCCACCAGCAACAGGATGGCCACGGCCGCGAACATCTTGCTCGTGGAACCGATGTTGAAGCGGGTGTTCGCGTCCACGGGCCGGTTCGTGGAACGATCGGCCACGCCGAATCCCTCGGAATAAACAATTCGTCCCTGATCCATGATGGCAATGGTCGCTCCGCTGCCCATGCCCGTGTTGTTAGCAGTACCAATTCGAGTCGGCAACGACGATTTACCGCTCAGGCGTCCACAGATACTGACTGATGGTGCAGTATTCCTGAAATCCCAATTGCCGATAAACATTGAGCCCCATCTTGGAGGTGTGCAGAATCCCGATCCGGACACCCGCGTCCAGGGCCTCGCGCAACAGGGCCAGGGTGATCAGAGCGCCAATGCCTTGCCGGCGCGCCTCCGGGAGGGTGACGACATTGTACACGCCGGCCGCGCCCGCTCCCAGATACACCGATCCGGCGGCCACCGGCTCGCCATGCAGACGACCGAGATAGTGGTGAAGCGGCGGTCGCCGGCCGAAGCTGCTTCGCTCGAAGAGATCCATCAGGGCATTCGTCGCAAACTCAGGCATGCCGAAACCCACGGCAAACGGATGTCGCCACTGCCGCAGGGCCTCGACGTCGTTGACCTTCTCCAGAGTGAAGCCGGATGGCATCGGGAGGTCTCCAGGCAGGGCCCGCAAGTCCATGGCCATCCCGGGCACGTCCTCCTGGCGGGCGAAACCATGGGCTTCCAGAACCTCCCCCAGATTCGCCGGTCGCGTGGCCGGTCCGGTCCACCACAGCAGGGGCACGTTCCTGGCCCTGCCGCGGGCCATTGCCGCCGCAATGGCCCCATCCACGTCTTCAGAAGGCAGATTGGCCCGAAGGATGCTGTTGCACAGCGGGAAAGGTATACTGGTCAGCGACCAGAGCAGATCCGGACCGTCATGGACCTCGGCATGGGGCAAAAGGCCGAACAGCGGCAGAAAAGCGAACAGATTGTTTTCAATGGCCGTCACGAAAGACGGCGCGGAGATGTCTTGCGGAAGATCATTCATCTCGGTTCTCCCTCAAATGAGGTCCGGTTGAACAGATTTCGATGCACATGAGATTCCAGGGAGTGGAAGGCTGTTCAGCTCCCTGCTGAACAGCCGGTCCGTACGGTCAGGACTCGTCGCTACTGCACAACGAAATCAAAATAGGTGTCCGGAAACGGTTCGTCGGCCAAAGTGAAATGCCACCATTCCTTGTCGTAGTACTTGAAGCCGTGCTTTTCCATGAGGGTCTTGAGCAGCAGGCGGTTGAGGCGTTGCCGGGTGTTCAGGTTGGGATTTTCCGTGTGGGAGAGTTCATGGAAGCAGTCAAAGCCCGTGCCCATGTCGATACTGTTGTCCGGGAAGCGCTGGTTCGCGGGCAGAAAGCATTCTCTCTGCCCCGTCCGGCCCAGGATGAACGGGGGCTGGTCCGCGGGCGGCAATTCCACGATGGTCAGGTCCACGGTGCTGCCCCGGCTGTGTCCGGATCTTTCGGCAATGTAGCCGTCCCGGAACAGGTTTCTTTTGTCCACTGTTGGATAGAATTCCGTCCTGGTAGCCGTATCGTCAACGTCATTGGCCCAGCGCACAAAATGGTCCACCGCCCGCTGGGGCCGGAAGCAGTCGTAAATCTTGATCCCAAAGCCGAACGGCGCGAGATCCGCCTGCACCCCGGCCAGGGCCAGGGCCGCCTCACGGGTCAGATAGCACTTGGGGGCCTCGTAGCCGTCCACCCGTGCCCCGACAAAATTATGCTCGGTGAAATACCGGATATCCATAACCGCATCCGGCACCACCTCCCTGATTTCCACGAATCCATCCGGCCGCTCCGAAGCGTGAACCCAACCCGTGACAACCACCGCAAGCAGCAGCGTGAGCACTTTCTTCATGACCTTCCCCTCTTAAAATTGTGAGTGACTTGTTTCTGATAACTTATAAATACTTGTAAGTGAGCAATTCTGATTGAACTTGCGCATATCCTGTCGGTCCCCTGAATCGCCTGGGGGACGCCCTGCCGGCGGGGCAAGCCCGTTGTGTGGCGAGAGAATGTTTACTCGGACCGCAGGGCCTGGATAGGGTTGAGAGCCGCGGCTTGGCGGGCCGGGTAGTAGCCGAAGAAGATGCCCACGGCCGCGGACACGCCAACACCCAGGACCAAAGCCCCATGGACCAGCTCGAACTGCCAGCCGGAGTAGTGGGCGATGCCGTAGGAGGCGCCCACGCCGATCAGGATGCCCAGAACCCCGCCCACCAGGGAGAGCAGCACGGACTCGATCAGGAATTGCCACTGGATGTCGCGCTTCTGGGCGCCCAGGGCCCGGCGGATGCCGATTTCCCGGCGGCGTTCGCTGACCGAGACCAGCATCACATTCATCACGCCCACGCCGCCCACGACCAGGGAAATGCTGCCGATGGCTCCGAGAAGCAGGGTGAACATTCGGGACTGGCGTTCCATGTGTTCGATGATCTGCTCCGGGCTGGTCACCCGGATCTGCCTGGGCCGGGGCGGACCGGCAAAGTGGGCCTGGACTTCCACGGTCGCCTGACTGGCCGTGATCCCCGGTTCCAGCCGGGCCATGATCGTGCGAATGTTGTTTTGCGGCGAGATGCGCAAGACCGTGGTCACGGGCAGCATCATCCCCTCGCCGGCTTCATAGGGCCGCATCGCGCCCATGGCCGCCGGGCGCAGAATCCCGGTCACGATCAGTTTGCGGTTGTCGAAGTAGACGTGCTCCCCGACATCAAGGATCATGCCCTGCCCGTGCAGCCGTCTGGCCAGGTTGCCGCCCAGCACGGCGTGGGACATGAGCACGTCCAGATCCGAGATGAACCGGCCCTGGTCCAGCTCCAGCTTGTTCATCTCGAAAAAAGCTTCGGTCACGCCCAGCAGCGGAATGGAAATCCGCTGACCCTCCCGGCGCAGCTCGCCGAAGGCCGAGGCATACGGGGCCACGGCTCGAATGGTGGGCAACAGCTCCGGCAATGCCAGGGCTTCCTCCAGGCTGAAGCTGGGAGGGGTGCTGCCCCGATCTCCCCGGCTCTGCTCCACCTGGATGGTCATGAGGTCCGTGCCCATCTCCATGAACTGGCGCAGGGTTTCGCGCTGGGCCAGGGCCCCGGTGGAAACCAGGGCGATCACCGAGCCGATGCCGATGACAATGCCCAACAGGGCCAGAATGGAACGCTGCTTGGCGGCGATCAGGGACCGGGCGGCTTCCCGAAGGTTGGCCTTGAGCATCATGGCGTGCACCTCGCTGGAGCGGAGCTTTCCACGACGACCCCGTCCTTCATCCGGACCACCCGCCGGCATTGGGCTGCAATGTGCGGATCATGAGTGATCAGGATTGTGGTAATGTTCTGGCTGGCGTTGAGTTCCAGAAACAGGTTCATGATGTCCTGGCCCACCCGGGTGTCCAGAGCGCCGGTGGGTTCGTCGGCCAGAATAATGGACGGCGACCCGGCCAGGGCCCGGGCAATGGCCACCCGCTGCTGCTGGCCGCCGGACAGTTCCGTGGGCTTGTGCCCGGCCCGCTCGGCCATGCCCACCTGTTCCAGCATTTCCCGGGCTATCCCCCGCTGCTCCCGCTCTCCCATGCCCCGGTAGATCAGGGGCAGGCAGACGTTTTCCAGGGCAGTGAGCCGTCCCAGCAGGTTGAACTGCTGAAAGACGAAGCCGATCTTCCGGTTGCGGATGGTGGACAGCTCCCGGTCCGACAGGGACGACGTTTCCCGGCCCTCGATCAGGTAGCGGCCCGAGGTCGGCTGATCCAGGAAGCCGATCACGTTCATCAGGGTGGATTTGCCGCACCCGGACGTGCCCATGATGGATACCAGCTCCCCGGTCCCCACTTCCAGGTCAACCCCCTTGAGCACTTCGACCTGCACCGGTCCCAGGGTGAAGGACTTGCGGATGTTTTCCAGTTTGAACAGGGTCATCCTCACCACCCCGCCAACTGGTCCCCGGCCTGGATGCCGGAGAGGATTTCCACCGCGTTCAAGGTGGTCATTCCTGTCTGAACCTGGCGTTCCTCGATCTGGTCGTTGTCCAGAAGCACCCGGACCAGTGCCTGACCGCGCTGGGTGCGGACGAGGTGCAGGGGCACGAGCAGGGCTTCGGGGTTGTCGTGGACCAGGATCTCCATATCAGCGCTCATGCCCACGCGAACCACTTCCGAGGCTTCCGGAGTCAACTCCGGGATGGTGATCTGGACGTCGAAGGTCGGGGCCTGATGGCCGCTGCCGCCGGTGGCCTGGGCCGAGATATGGGAAACCACTCCGGACAGGGTCACGCCTGGGAAGGCATCTCCCCGGGCCGTCACCTTCTGGCCCACGACGAGTTTGCCGATATCCACCTCGTCCACCTTGGACAGCACCCGCAGCCCGCTCAGATCGCCCAAGGCCAGCAGAGCGGCTCCGGACGCAACCCGCGCCCCCCGGTCCAGGGAGACCTTCTTGTCATCCTCCACCGTGGGCCGGACCACCACGCCGGAGGCCGGGGCCAGGACCCGGGCCTGGGCCAGCTGGTTTTCCAACTCCGCGAGGCGCATCTCGGCGTTGTCCAGTTCCATGCGGGCGATCATCACGTTGTCCGGGTTGGCCTTGTCCCGGGTGGAGGCCAGATCTTCCCGGCTGGCCTCGAGATCCGTGGTCGAGGACTGGACCTGCTGCCTGACTGTGTCCAGTTCGTTGGCCGGAATCAGTCCACGGGAAAAGAGCAGCTCGCTCTCCTCCAGCTTGCGGCGGTCGGTCTCCAGCTTGTTTTCGGCCCGTTCCACGCTGCGCCGGGCCCGTGCCATTTCCTGGCCGTTGTCCCAGTCCCGCAGCTCGGCGTACTTTTGCGCGGCCTTGATCCTGGCTCCCCTGGCATCGCGCAGCTTGGCCTTCAGTTCGCCGGCGTCCAGGACCAGCAGCAGATCCCCCTGACGCACCCGCTGGCCGAAAATGAAGTGGTTTTCCAGAATCCGGGCGTCAAAGGGCGCGGTGACCACGATCTCCTCCACCGGCTGCAGCCGGCCGGACAGGGATATGCTGGCCGACAGGGGCTGGGTGCGCACCGGATGCGCCTGGAGGACCGAAGCCTCGGCGATCGGAGCCTGGGACGTCGTGATTCCGGGCAGGGACTTGAGGGGGCTCAAGCCCTGGAAATGAACAAACCCCAGGCCGACAAAGAAGAGGATCACGGCCAGGGTGGCCAGGATGCGCACCACATGGGCCCTCTTCAGGGCCTGGGTCAGGCGGGTGTTGGATTCTTCCAGATCGGCGTAGGCCCGGGCCAGCTTTTGGTTGTTTTCCCGTTCCTGCTCCTGGAGGGTCTTCAGGATTGTAATATCCGAAAAGACCAGAATTACGCCCCGGGCCTGATCGTCTTCCTCGCCGCGCAGATAGGACGAGGTCAGGGAAAGGGTGACCCGGACCCCGCCGGAACGGACGAAATCAACGGTTTCCCGGCGGCCGACGGCTTTTTCGAAAATCGCGTCCAGCACCACCTGGTTGAACTCGTCGTTGGCCTCGTCCAGGCACAGAAAGACCTCGGCAAAAGTCCGTCCGCGCACCCGGTCCCGGTCCAGGGCGAGGATTTCAGCCGCCGCATGGTTGAACAGGCTGATCCGGCCCTGAAAATCCAGGGCCATCACCCCGTCGCGCATGTTTTCCAGAATATTTTGATGCAAATGGTCCGGGGGGGTCATGTCGGATCCTTATTAGCGGTCCAGCAACCAGACGTTGCCTCCGAGATATTGTTCTTCCATGTCCGCCCGCTCCGTGACAAAAGCAATGCCCCAGGTGTCCAGGGTTGTGGCCAGGAGGGCGTCCAGGTCGGTCAGGGCGTTCTGATAATTGATGATGGAGTTGTTGAGGCTGTTACGGGCGTTGCGCAGCCGGTCCTGCTCGATGATGAAGCTGGTGTGAGACATCTGGCCCAACTGGAATTTCAATTCGCTGAATTGAAAGGTCTGTTCAGACAGCTCAAAGGTGCGCCGGGCCAGTTCGACCTGCTTCAGGCTGGATTCCACGGCCAGGACCCGCTGCCGCACGGAATTTTCCAGATTTTCCCGATTCGTGATCAGGGCCATTTCCGCCCGCCGCAGGGCGATGCGCGCCGCAAGCAGGGGCTGCTCCCGATCGTATTTGGGGTCGCCGTAGATGGGCAGGGGGATCTTCAGTGACACGCCAACACGCCATTCGTCCTGTCGGAAATCCGGCTCCGGATGCCTATGCCGCCAACCGTCGGCATAGGCGCCTTCCAGGTCCAGATCCCAGAGCCGCTGGTTGATGACGTCGTCCAGGTTCATCCGGGCCAGCTCCAGGGCGTTCTGGGCCGCCAGGTAGCCCTGATTTCGCTCCAGGGCCAGCTCCAGGCTGTTCTCGAAGTCAGGGGTTACGACATGCAGTTCGATGGGTTCGGTCAGGACGATGGCCGTGCCACTGTCCAGTTCCAGGCGGCGGACCAGGTTCAATTGCGCATTCTCCAGCTCCTGCCGCGCCATTTCCAGGTCCAGCTCCTTCTGGGCCAGATCGGCCTCGGCTTGCAAGCTTTCGTTGGCAGCGCGGCGGCCGGCGGCAATGAGCACCCGGGTATCCTCCAGGTGCTTGCGGGCCTTGGCCAGGGCGTCCTCGGCCAATTCCACCCGCTGCCTGGCCCGCATCATGGCCCGGTAGTCCATGATCACCCCGTTTACCGTGCCGATCAACGTGTCCCGCAAAGCGCGGACGTTGTCCTCTTCCTGCATCGCGGCCCGGACAATGGATGCCGTGTTGAACCGGGTTCCGCCGCCCCTGAGCAGGGGCTGACGAAAACCCACGGACCATCCGGTCAGGCCGGCCTCACGGCTGCCGATTTCGTCGTGGCGGTTCCGGGTTCCGGTGATGCTGTTGTCCCAGGCAAAGAACATCTCCGCGCCGGTGGGCACCTTCTGGGTCACGGAGGTCACAACCCCGGCGTTCACGGTTTCGGTCCGGGAGCGTTCCGCATCCGGACCATCCGCGACATACCGGGTGGAAGAACCGATGACGGAGGCTTCCGTTCTGGGTGAAATTTCCAGGTTCGGCCGGAACTTGGACAAGTCCCTGCCCAGCGTGAATTTCTGGAGAATTCGCCCCAGATAAGCGCTTTCGATCTCCCGGTTGCGCCGCAGAGCCAGGTGCACGGCCTCGGTCAGGTTCAGCTCCAGGACCTCGGGCAGGCCGGGTGGGCCGGACAATGGCAGCACGTATTCGGTGGATTCGGTTGGAAAGTTCTGCTCGTGGAGCCGGTCGTAGGACTCGTGTGGGGCCTGCAACTGTGCTTGCAACTGTGCCTGTAACAGCTCAAGTCCATGAGCCAAAGCCGGCGCAGGGCAGAGCGCAAGCAACAGCATCAATGGCAAAGTTGCCGCATTTGCTCGAGAAAAAGAATCCGGCATGTACAAACCGTTGTATTGCGTTGTTGAATCGCTGATCTACTGAGGAAGTGGTCTGTTTACCTGTACACGCCAGTGGAGTCCAGTCCGCAGGCCCTGCAGACCGTCAAGACGCCCGGAAATAAATCCCTTCTCTCCTGCTTGTTTTGCGAAGGTTGTGGCCTTTGTGTTTATTATCTCAAATAATGGGAAATAGCCATTCCCATCAGTAGGCTTTAAAGCTACGAAATGCAACGCAGATGTGATTGTAAACCGGTGTTTCTCACTGCAAACACCCTGTAACAACTTAGCAGTGCCGGAGAAAGACCTGGATACCGGCCTTCGTCGGTATGACTAACAAGAAACGGTTTGCTCCGATTCGTCATTTCGGCGAAAGCCGGAGTCCAGTTCTGAATAATGGTCATACGCCGTATGTGCTGAATAGTTACAATACCCTGAACCAAAATCTTCATACTATACCGCAGTTTTCGGCTTGAGTGTGAAAAAGGTTCTTCTCAAGATAAAAAAATGCGGGATGGCCATGACCATCCCGCATTCAATTACCCAAAGACTTGTACGTCTGACGCTTCAGGTGCTCAAGCGACGTGTTCAATATCGCATCAGAACATGTACCCCACCTGCACGCCAAGTCTGAAGTTGTTCATGTCGACATCGGATCGAAAATTGGTCCCGCTGAGATGGACGTTCATGTCTTCGGTCCACTGGTACTTGACGTTGACGCCGGCGAACAGGTTCGGGGTGAACCGGTAGTTGACGTCCGCGAAGAGCTGAGCGCCGAAGACCCAGTCCTCACTGACATCAGCGCTACGACCGCCGATATCGACATCCAGATCCAGCCAGCTGTAGGAAAGCCCGCCGCCGAAACCAAGAACGACGTTCGGGACGACTTCCGCCGCATACTTCAGGTTCAACTCCAGAGGGACGAAATGAACCCTGGTGTCAATGGTGTGGATGTTGACCCCGTCAAGAGAAACAATTCTATCGTTGGTGGCCCGTGCCCAGCCGATCTCGCCGCCGAGATACAGATTTGGAAAGATTTGGTGATATGCTTCAACACCCAGATAAACCCCGTCCGACAGATCCACGTCGAACACGCTGTCTTGAAAGGAGATCCAATCAACCTTGAATGCCGCATTACTTTGACCCAGGGCAAATCCCTCGAGCCTTGGTTGAGCGACGGATGTCGATGCGGACAGCAAGACCGCCAGAAATACCGCGATGATAACCTTCTTCATGATCCTTTCCTCCTTTTGAAAAGTTCTTTCCGACTTGCCCGTGTTTCAAACTGCCATTCATTGCCCCCAATATTTCCTCCTTTGTTTGTGAGGCAATGGGGATTGCTTATATCAGACGGCGGACTTCCATTCATTCATGGAAATCTTCCGTGGCCTGGATCGGCATACGGTTGTAACGGTCCTGTAACTCCTCAGCTTGAGCAGGAAAAAGGTGGCTGTTCAAACTTGCGCCAAGCATGGCCTGGATTCCCACCTTCGCAGGAATGACTTTTTTCAATGCCCTCTCTTGAGTCAGTCATACCGGCAAAGGCCGGTATCCAGTCAGTTTTTCTCGACTGAGCGGAATGGTTACACGGTCCAGTTGCATCCCGAGGCGGGGGTAGACATGTTGAATGACCACCATCGGCGGACATGATGCCTGGCTTCCTGGATTCATTCGAAAATTGGTGCATGGCGCAAGAAATAGGTATTGCCAAGCGTAAGTCAAGGATATTGTTATGTTATGTAGTAATCCGGGCAGTTGGTTTTGGAGTGGAGCTTTCTGGATACGGAACCAATTTACAGTGGGGTATGTCCATTCATCGGCATGCCGCCTGGAATGGTGCGGGATCAGGACAAAAAAATCGCATTGGCCCTGATCGGTGAAAAAGATGCTCCTCCGGGAGAGGAAGCCAACTGGTGCGGTCGTTTTGTGGAATTGGATGTTGATCCTGCATTGACGCGCAGGGCGAGTGATGCCCCGCATGAAACATCAAGCTTTCCGCGGCGGCACATTGAAAAATGCGAGGGATCATTTCATAGTATCGTAATATGGGAACATTTATTGCTATAATGGAATGCCTGGCAACTTTTTCCCAATGGAGGACGCTATGCGAGTAGGGGATTATCCAACATTCCTGTGGACAGAAGAAATCGCCAGTCGGGCTTTGCATGGCAAAGCCAATGCAGCACAGGAGCAAAGCGGCGGCCCGACCTCCTGGGGTTCTGATACGGTAACGATATCTCCCGAAGCCAGAGGTGTTCAGAGAACCCAAAAAACAGATGACGAAACGGATGACGACAATACAGCCGTGAAAGCATTCAAGGCATATATGGACAAGGCAAGGGGGGTGGGCGATTCGTCCGGGAATTCGCCCATCGAGGCGTTGAAGGCCAGGTTGAAGGACCTGGAGAATAAGCTGGATTCCATCGCCGCCAGTCCCACAATGCAGGAACAGACAAAGAACAGCATGATACAGGCAATTCAGGCTGAAATAACGCAGGTTACGGCGCAAATCGCCGAACTTGAAGCGCAAGCCGCGGAAGGTTCGGGCACAAAGTAGCCCCGGTACAGCGGGGTGTGGATGATCAACGCCTGAAGCCTAACAGTCCGTTGAATAATCCCCCATTGCTGCGTCACCGCTCCCGCACCTACTTGGGATAACAAATCTTGCAAGAGCCAAAGTGTTCCCGACCCAAGTAGGTGCGGGATTGCTTCTTGCACTTGGGTTTTTTGAACGAACTGCCGGAAAAGGACTTTTTCAAGACCCAGCTAAGGCGTGGGAGCTTGCCGGGTTCCGGTTGAACCGGAATTTGCGTTTTGCGGCTGCGCTTCCGCGGGGCGGACGCGGGGTTTGGCGGGTTGCCGGGACAGGATCGTAATTCCGTCCCGGGTGAACTGCTTGATTTTGGTGATGAAGGCGCGGGGATCGTCCTTCCCCTGGGCGATGTCCTCCAGGTTTTTCTCCCAGAGATGGGTGATCTTGGCAGAGGTCAGCTGGGGCACGGTGGATTCCACGAAGTCGATCAGGGTGATCCCGGTGTCCGTGGCGATCAGCCGCTTTTTATCACGGCGCACATAACCGCGCTCCACAAGAAGCTCGATGATCGCCGCCCGGGTTGACGGCCGCCCGATGCCCACCGTAGGCGCGGGTTGAGACTGGTCCTCCAGTCCCATGATATTTTCGTTCTCCATACCGCTCACGTCAAATTCGCCTTTTTCCATGGCCGCGAGCAATGTCTTTTCCGTGAAATGCGCCGGAGGCTTGGTCTTGCTGGCCTTGACCTCGGTCTTGTCCACGCGGATCGCGTCGCCCTGCCGCAACAGCGGCAGGACCACGTCGTCCCCCTTGCGCCAGGGCTCGGCCACCAGCCAGCCCGTTTCCACGAAGATTTTGCCGCCGGCGTGCAGCTTTTCACCTTCCACATCCAGGACCACCTTGGTATTGCGCACCTTGGCCGCGGGCAGAAACGCAGCCAGAAGACGCCGGGCCACCAGGTCATAAAGCTGCTTCAGGGGCTGGGCCATGGCCGAGGAGGGCGTCTTGCCCGTGGGCAGGATGGCGTAGTGGTCCGTGACCTTGGCGTCGTTGACGCAGGCAAAGGACTGCTCGCTTTGCAACCGGTCCAGGGCCAGATCGATCAGGGGCTTGTAGCCCTGGGGCAGGGCGGCTAGGCGCTGGGGCATTTCCTTGAAGATTTCCTGGGTAATGTACTGGCTGTCCGTCCGGGGGTAGGTGATCACCTTTTCCACTTCATACAGCTTCTGGGCCATGTCCAGGGTCTGCTTGGCGGAAAAGCCGTATCTGGCGTTGGCCTCTTTCTGGAGCGCGGTCAGGTCGTAGAGCAGGGGCGGGGCGATGACGGCCTCTTTCTGGTCCAAAGCGGCCACGATTCCATTCCGTCCGTCCACCTTGGCGGCCTGGTCCACGGCGTCCTGTTTGGTCGCGAACCTGTCGCTGGTGTAGTCCGGCGGAGCCATGACCTGGGCCGGGAACTGCTCGCCGGACTCGGCGGCTTCGGCTGAGGGAGTGGAAACCGTGGCCGTGCAGGTGAAGAACGGTTCGGAAACAAAGGCGTCAATGGCTTTGCGGCGGTGTACCAGAAGCGCCAGGACCGGGGTCTGGACCCGGCCGATGCTGAACTTGTCGCCGCCCTTGATGGTGTAGGCCCGGGAGAAGTTCATGCCCACCAGCCAGTCCGATTCGGAGCGGGCCCGGGCCGAGGCCGCCAGGTTGTCGAATTTTTGCCCGGGCTGCAGTTCGGCAAAGGCCTTGCGGATGCCCGCGTCCGTGTTGTCCAGGATCCACAAGCGGCGAAAGGGCTTGCCGCATTGCAGATAGTCGTAGAGGTGCCGAAAGATCAGTTCCCCTTCCCGCCCCGCGTCCGTGGCCACGATGATTTCGCCGATGTCCTCGCGTGCCAACAGACCGCGCAAGACGCCGAGTTGGCTCACGGTGCCGGGCATTTCCTTGAGTCGAAACTGTTCCGGAAACATGGGCAGATTCGCGAAGGTCCACTTCACCCAGGCCGGATTCTGCTCCCCGGGAAAGGCATAGCCCAGCAAATGGCCGATCATCCAGGAGATGACGTACTGCTCGTTTTCCAGGTAACCGGCAAAGCGGCCGGAGCCCGCCTTCGGCCCCACCTTGAGCACCCGGGCCAGGTCGCGTCCGGCGGAGGGCTTCTCGGCCAGAATCAGGGATTTCATAGGGATCCGGCCGTCATTTTCCCGTCCACTTCAGCCTGTACAGGTCCCGACGGCGGCTTTTCATGTTCTGGACGCTGCCCTGGCGGCGTAGTTCCTTGAGCAGGTCCAGGTCCACGTCGGTGATCAGCGTGGTTTCGGTGTTCGGGGTGGTTTCCGCGGCAATGGCGTCATGGGGAAAGGCGAAATCCGACGGCGTGAAGATGGCGGACTGGGAATACTGGATGCCCATGGTTTCGACCTTGGGAATGTTGCCCACGCTGCCGGAGATGACCACGTAGCACTCGTTCTCGATGGCCCGGGCCTGGGCGCACATTCGGACCCGCAGGTAGGCGTTCTTGGTGTCCGTCCAGAAAGGGACCAGGAGGATGTTTGCCCCGCGTTCCACCAGCAGTCTGGCCAGCTCCGGGAACTCGATATCGTAGCAGATCAGAATCCCGATCCGGCCGATGTCCGTATCAAACGTCTTGAGCACCTCGCCGCCGGTCAGTCCCCAGGCGCGGTCCTCGTCCGGCGTGATGTGCAGCTTGTACTGGGCGTCCCAGGTGCCGTCCCGGCGGCAGAGAAAGGAGACGTTGTACAGCTTGTGATCCCGGTACTCCGGCACCGAGCCGCTGACGATGTTGATGTTGTAGGCCAGGGCCAGGCGCATCAGTTCCTCGCGCAGCACCTCGGTGTACTCGCCCAGGCGGCGCATGGCCTCCGGCGGACTTTCCTCCTCGTACTGGGCGATCAGCGGCGCATTGAACAGTTCCGGGAACAGGACCAGGTCCGTGCCGTAATCGGATACCGTGTCCACGAAGAATTCAACCTGCTGCTGAAAATCGTCGAAGGAGGCGAAGCGCCGCATCTGCCACTGCACCGTGCCCAAACGAACCACGGTCTTGCGCCCGCCGATGAGCCGGGTTCTGGCCTCATAGTAGATGTTGTTCCATTCCAGAAGGACGGCATTGCCTTCGGACTGGTGGTCCGAAGGGTAATAGTTCTTGAGCAGGCGTTTGACGTGGAAATCGTTGGAGAGTTGGAACGACAGCACCGGGTCGTAGATTTCCTTGCGTTTGACCCGGTTGATATATTCCTGGGGCTGGATCTCGTCCTTGTATTTGCGGTAGCCGGGAATCCGGCCGCCGACGATGATCCCGCGCAGATTCAGCTTTTCGCAAAGTTCCTTGCGGGCGTCGTACAGCCTGCGGCCCAGGCGCATGCCCTGGTATTCGGGATCAACGATGATCTCGATGCCGTAGAGGTAGTCGCCTTCAGGTTCATGATTGGCCAGGGTGCCGTCGCCGACCACCTGCAGATAGGTGTGCCGGCCGACATACCCGGCATAATCGATCATCATGGTCAGGGCCACGGCAACGACCCGGCCCTTGTCCTCAATGCAGATCTGGCCTTCGGGAAACCGGGAGATCATGGCCTCGATCTGGGACTTGTCCCAGGGAGAATCCACGGTGCGGTAGACCCGTTGCATGATGGCCTGAAGGTCGTCGTAATCATCGATGCGCAGATTGCGCAGATGCAGTTTGTGCGAGATGCTTGCGTTCATGATTCCTGTGTCAGTGAAACGTTGAATGTGGAAGAGGCTGGATCAGTGTCGGCGCCGGAACTCCTCGCTGTCCATGATGTCCCGCCGTACGCGTTGTTCGTCCCAGCCGTTGCTCAGCATGCGGTTGCGGTATGTTTCCCGACCCTCGGGGTCGGGCTTGCGGCGCAAGAGGTCTTCGTAGGCTCGATTGAGCACGATGTCGATCTGGCGAAGGCGGAATTCTTCGCTTTCCCGCAAGGCGGCCCGGACTCGGGTTTCATCCCATTGCTCATCAATCATCCGGCTCAGGAAATGGCGCATGCCGTTCGGGTCCGGCTTGCGCCCCAGAATATCTTCATAGGCCCTGGTGATGATCCGCTCGTAATCCTGGGCATGACCGGGGACCGAATGCAGCAATGAGAACACGCCGAAAAGGAATAAGCCGAACCAGACATTGCGCCTGAACATTGTCCCCCCAATGATCGATGGTGAAAACCAGCAGTGCAGTTTCTTACAAAAGGAGCGGCGCCAGGGCAAGGAAGGCCCGCTGCCTTGAATATTGGGCAGTCCTTGCCATCGAAAAGAGATCGAGTTACCCATGGGCAGCGGGTTCATCGCCGGGTCGGGTATGGCCCCGAGATCCGGGAGTTCCGTTTTGAAGCCGTCTTCAAATCGCCTTTTGCAAGGCGGAGCGGCAGTGTCTTTCAGGGTTGCGATGGTTGCGTCGCGGCCCTTTTGTTTTTGACGTACGTAGACCAACGAAACAACATCAGGCAGGAGTCATGACGAAACGATACGAGAAGTTCACCTTTTCAATCTGGTGGAATCTTATATTGATTACCGTGGGTACGATCATCTATTCGGTGGGACTGAAGGGGATCGTTGTGCACCACGGTTTTATCCCCGGAGGCATCTTCGGAGTGGGTTTGCTCATTTATTATCAGTATCCGATTCTTTCCGCGGGCATTCTCTTCTTTCTGCTGAACATTCCGCTTTTCGCCGCGGGTTGGGTCAGCGTGAGCAAGCGCTTTTTCTACTACAGCCTGTATGCCATGATCGTGGCCACCGTGACCTATGAGCTGGTTCACCTGGATTTCGGAGTTCAGGATCAACTTTACGCGGCCATAGCCGCGGGAGGGATCTGCGGCTTCGGGGTGGGCATTGTCTTGCGTTCCCTTGGTTCCAACGGCGGGTTGGACGTCGTGGCCGTGATCTTGAATCAAAAGTACAATATCGGCATCGGCAAGACGTATTTCGTCTTCAACTTCATCCTGTTCGGCATCAGCGCATTCATGCTGGAAATCGACCTGATTATCGCTTCGTTGATTTTCGTCTTCATCACGTCCGTTGTACTGGAGTACACCCTGGCCCTTTTCAACCAGCGCAAGCTGGTGTTGATCATTTCCGACCAGAGCAAGGAAATCGCCGATGAAATGATCAATCATCTGAAGATGGGGGCGACGTTCATCCGGGGACGTGGTGCGTATTCCGGTCAGGACAAGAACATCATCATGGCCATCACAAATAATATTGTCCTGAAGCGGCTGGAGGAACTCGTATTTTCCAAGGACGAATACGCCATATTCATCGTCGAGAATACCTTCAACGTTCTCGGTTCAAGTTTTGCCAAACGCAAAATTTATTGAGCGCTTGATCGTAACTGCTCCATAACTTGCGGCAATCAGCGGGGGCAAATCCTGGGAGCGCCACACCCCAGTGCGGCAGCGGTGTAACGCACTCAGGACAAAGTTCCGGCTGGAGCGTGGCCCTCAGTAGCTGAATCACGAAACTCCACCCCTGAGACACTCCTTGCACGGTAAACCTCATCGCCCGATCTTTTTGAGCAGTTACGCTTGATCGTAGCTGAAAAACACAACTGGGCAACGCATAGGAACACTGAAGCTTGAGTGCTGGAAAAGAGTGAGTTTCAAATTTGCGTATCTATTCAGCACATGCGGTGCATGACCATTTCCCAGCATTGGATTCCGGCTTTCGCCGGAGTGACATCGGAGTAAGCCAGTTCAATATTGGTCATACCGGCGAAGGCCGGTATCCAGATCTTTTTCTGGACCTGCTGAATAGTTACAAAATTTTGGCAAACGTGACCTGATTCCCGCTATCACGGGAAGGACTTGTGTATCAATTTTTTCACTGATTTCGCCATGCCCGCGAAGGCGGTGTATCCAGTATGCCTTGCAACTGATGAACTGCGTAATGAACTTCTTGCCAGAGTTTCCAGACTGAAGTAACTGCAAATCAGCTTTTGTTGCCACGGATAAGCGTATGATGACCACTGCAAACAGTCCAAGGGCTGTCGCCGAAACCTTGCGAGCTTCCGGCAAATGTTGATTTTACTGACCACCAACCACTGATCGCTGACCACTGATTGGTGCAAAATGACTTTTTGCGCCAAACCCCATGATGACTATCCTGCAAATGAGGTGAAATATGCGGTTCTTGATTGTTGAAGATGATTTTACCAGCCGATTGATGCTGCAGCGTATCGTCAAGCCCTATGCACAGTGCGATCTTGCGGTGAACGGCGAGGAAGCTTTGGAGGCGTTCAAGCTCGCGCATGAGGAAAATCAGCCGTACGATCTGATTCTGATGGACATCATGATGCCGGTCAAGGACGGCCAGCAAGCGCTGCTGGACATTCGGGAGCATGAACGTGCCATGGGTCTGGGCCACAAGGAAGAGGTTCGCGTGATCATGCTCACGGCCCTGGGGGATCCAAAGAACGTCGTCGATGCCTACTACAAGGGCGGCGCCAGTTCTTACCTGGTCAAACCCATCGACAAGGGACTCCTGCTGGAGGTTATCCGCAATACAGGATTGCGGATTTGAATCATTTCGTTCACGTGCTGAAGCACGTGAACGGCTTTCATCCTGAATGCCGTTGTCTCGGCTTTTGCGTGCGTAAAAAAAGCGTCCCGCCCGCAACCAAGGCCGAATTCCTCCCAAATGTCCGCCGATCCAGGAAAGCGGCCATGTTCCCGCTCAAGCCCAGGTCTGGGCCTGACGATCCAACGTTCTGTAGTTGATGGCCTCGGCCAAGTGGTCTGAAGTCAAGCTGTCCGTGCCTTCCAAATCCGCGATGGTCCGGGCGATACGCAGCACCCGGGTGTATGCCCTGGCGCTGAGACTCAATCGACGCACGGCAGCGCCGAGAAAATCATGCTCGGCATCTCCCAGAAAGCAAAATTTGTTCAGCCAGCGCCCGTCCAGGTCGCTGTTGGTCAGCAAAGGCGTGTCCTTATAGCGCCTGGTCTGGATTGCCCTGGCTCGTTCAATGTTCGTCAGCATGGTCGTGGAATCACGGCTGCCGCTTTTCTGGCGCAGTTCCTTGTAGGGAACGGCCGGGACCTCCACATGCAGGTCGATTCGGTCCAGAAGCGGTCCGGAAAGACGGGAGCGATAGCGTTGGATCTGCTGGGGTGAACAGGTGCACTGGTGATTCTCGTCCGTCAGGTAGCCGCAGGGGCAGGGATTCATGGCCGCCACGAGCATGAGGTCCGCGGGGTAGGTCAGGGAGACGGCGGCCCGGGAAATGGTGACCACGCCGTCCTCCAGGGGCTGACGGAGCACTTCCAGAACGTGTTTCTTGAATTCCGGCAACTCGTCCAGAAAAAGCACCCCTCTGTGGGCCAGCGAAACTTCGCCGGGACGGGGATAATGCCCTCTGTCGCTTGCAAAAATTAATGCGACGGCGTATACATAATTTCAAGGGGTTAGGTGGTATTTATGCAAAATAAAATGCGACAAAATTGGAAGAAATAGCTGCGACAGGATTTAATTTTTATCAAAATAGATGCGACTGAATCTAATCTTATCAAAAATAGCTGCGACATTATTATGATCACTCAAGTTCGTAAAATCCGTCCAACGCGCCGAAGTGTATCAGGTGTATACATGTTCAGGGGTGAAACCGCTATTGAGTTTGAATCAACCCTCGAACGCGATTTTCTTGTTCGCAAAGAATTCTCGTTAGCAGTACTCGATGTCGTCCCTCAACCCTGCCAGATCCGTTACCATGACGCGGGAACTAATCGACATCGTTTTTATACACCTGATTTTCTTGTATATTACCGGCTTGGGAATCGCCATTACGAGGACTATCCCAAACCCGTTCTCGTCGAAGTCAAGCCGGAAGCGGAATGGCGCAATCACTGGCGAAAATGGCTGCCGAAGTGGAAGGCAGCTTACCGGTATGCTAAAGAACAGGGGTGGATTTTCCATATTCATGATGAGACGCGGATTCGGGACCAAACCTATGACAATATTAGATTTCTCAGCCGTTATAAGCGCATGATTTATGAACCAATCGAAAGTCAGACTGTCCTTACGACCGTAAATCAGATGGGTTTTGCAACTGTTGATTATCTGCTCGCAAGGCACTTCATGGGTATTTATAGAACCGAAGGCCTTGCACATATTTGGCATCTGCTGTCCGCAAGAAGGTTAGACTGTGACATGTCCCGGCCCTTGAATAATTTCACTGAAGTTTGGGTACCCACCGATGAGTAACCAAAAGAAACAACTCGCTCTTCCCCAAAATGAGGCTCATGAGCCGTCAAGGCTTGGTGTTGTAGCCAACGTAGGCAACTACGTCCGAAAAGGTGATTTCATTTACCGTATACTCCAAGTCTTAGATTATAATACTGTTATTGGAGTCGAGGTAGAGTCAGGACGAAGCTTCCCGCTTTCTGTTGCTGAATTACTGCCCATTGAGGAAGATGCCTCGATATCTCAGCAAGATCTGGTCGAGATTGCGGACGCTGAGTGGCAAGAGGCAGAGCGGCGTTTGGCTGCAATTCGTCCACTTGTCGATCGATTTGTTGTCGGCAGGGGCGAAGCTCAAAAAAGAGCCGAAGAGGTTGGCATCGATACTGCCACGTTATACCGCTGGTTGAAGCGCTACAAGGCAACAAATTCCCTTTTGTCATTGATTCCAAAGAAACCTGGTTGGAAGGCTGGGAAACTTCGTATACCGGCTTTTGCCGAAGCCGTAGTTGAAGAAGTTATTCAAGACTTTTACCTGACCTCTCAACGCACAACAGGGACAAAGGCGGTGAATGAAGTCATTATTCGCTGTCAGAAGCGTGGCATTGAACCTCCAAGCTCTAGAACAATTCGAAATAGATTGAACAGTATCCCCGAGCGTAATCTGTTGCGAGGACGTGGTTTCAAGGAAAAAGCGAAAAATAAATTTATGCCAGCTGCCGGAAGCTTCCCTAACGCAGACTATCCGCTTGCTGTCTTGCAAATCGACCACACCCCTGCCGATATTATTCTGGTCGATGACGTATATCGCAAGCCCGTAGGCAGACCATGGATTACCTTGGCAATCGATGTATACAGTCGCATGATCGCTGGGTACTACCTCTCCTTCGATCCCCCCTCAGAAACTTCTGTGGCTATGTGCGTAGCACACGCCATCTTGCCAAAAGATGAATGGCTGTTGCTGCACAAGGTAGATGCAGAATGGCCGGTCTGGGGTGTACCTAGGACCATTCATGTCGACAATGGTGCCGATTTTCGATCGGACAATTTTCGACATTCATGCTTTGCTTATGGCATCAACCTTGAGTTCAGACCTGTCAAGCAGCCTCGTTACGGCGGTCACATCGAGAGGGCTCTTGGAACGTTTCTTAAAGAAATTCATGATTTGCCTGGAACCACATTTTCTTCGGTAAAGGACAAAGAAGGTTACGATCCAGAGAAGCATGCTACAATGACTAAGTCTGAGTTTGAGGAATGGTTGGTCACTCTCATTTGCAAGGTCTATCATGAACGATTGCATTCTGGCATAGGAATGTCGCCAAAGAAAAAGTATGAGATCGGTATTTTTGGCAATGCTGAAGTACCCGGTGTTGGTTTACCGCAACGTCCGGCTGATAGATTAACATTATTGCTTGATTTTCTGCCATCTTTTCGACGAACGATCCAAACTTACGGAGTCACCCTTGACATGAAGTATTATGCCGAAGCGTTACGTCCTTGGATTAATGCAGAAGATCCTGATGATCGGAAAAAAAAGCGCATGTTTATTTTTAGGCGTGATCCAAGGGATATTAGCGCTATATGGTTTAAAGACCCCAAGCTCAACCAGTATTTCAAAATTCCCTTTGCAGACCAGTCATTACCTTCCATGAGTATATGGGAATACAGACAGGTCAAGGAAAAATTGCGAAAAGAAGGAATAAAGTCTGTGAACGAGCTGCAAATATTGCGTGCCCTCACTGAATTGCGATGCAAGGTGGATGAATCCAAGAACAAATCAAAAAAGGCGAGACGCCAAGCACAACGTCGAACGGAGCATGAGAAAAAAGTATCCCCCGCAATGCCTGTTCAGAAAATGTCTGAGCCAAAAGCGACCGAAAAAAAGTTTATACTGGAAGACTTAGTGGATGGCGATCTTGAAGGTTTTGGAGACATCGCATGAAAGGTTACGAGCATATTCATCCTGATTTCCGACACGTTCTTGGATTGTCCGCAAGAGATCGCATCGCCTTCATGGACCAGCCTCGATGGGTCGGCTATCCGAGAGCCAATCGAATAATTGAAACGATGCGAGGTCTAATGGAAAAGCCGACTCGTCCTCGTATGCCGAACCTTCTGATCGTGGGGGAGTCCAATAACGGCAAAACCACGATTGTTCGACGATTTCTGGACCTTCATGGAAAGGGTTATGTGAACGAGGACGCCGAACCAGTAAAACCGGTAATTGTGACTGAGGCCCCCCCTAGCGCAGATGAAAAAGGTTTCTACATAGCAGTATTGGAACGATTTTGGGCTCCTTATCGGGCTACAGATCCAATTCCGAAGTTGCGCTATCAAGTCATTCATCAACTTCGCCAATGCTACACACGCCTCCTCATCATTGACGAGTTCCATTCTCTCTTAACTGGAAGCGCTATTAAACAACGTGAACTGATGAATGCAATCAAGAACTTATGTAACGAGCTGATGATTCCCATAGTTGGAGTTGGAACCCGAGAGGCAGTGCGTATACTGCATACCGACCCTCAGCACGCAAGTCGGTTTGATGTTGTTTCCTTGCCGCTGTGGGAGCTAAACAAAGATTTTCAGAGGATACTGGCTTCATTTGAGGTTTTGTTGCCACTCAAAGAGCCTTCACTCCTTAAACAGCCGGAATTGGCTTCCTCTCTTTATGAAATTTGTGGTGGCAATCTGGGGGACATGCATCGTCTTCTAGTAGAATGTGCAACCAAAGCGATTACTTCTGGCACTGAGTGCATCAATATTGATATTATTAAAAACATGGAGTGGTTACGTCCAACACGAGGTATTCGAGAGGTTTCTTTCTAATGCCTGCATGGACGATCCAAGTTCCTCTGTTGCCGGAAGAGACCCTTTCATCGTGGCTTGTTCGCGCAGCGCTTTCCCAGGGCTGTGATCCTATTGTTCTTACAGGAGTTGTTTGGCCGAAGTGGCGTGTGTGGGCGCTTGACCCAGATAGAGGAATTCCCCGCGAATTCCTTACCGTACTTGCGAAAAAAGCCAACATTTGCGCAACTGCTTTTGAAGCAGCTTCTATAAAAACTGTTGCTGAGCGAATCACGGATCAGGCATTGCCAAGGACTGGTGTGTGGCCGTGGATATTAACATTGGGGGCGAGAAATCGTTTACGCAGTGGCGGACAACAGTTTTGCCCAGTCTGTATGGCGCAGGATGCAAAGCCATATTACCGTCGACAGTGGAGGTTTGTATGGCATACAGGTTGCTTAATTCACAAGAATCAGCTTTTGGATCGCTGCCCAGCATGCATGTCGCCAATCGAACCTCACCGTCTTCTTGCTGAGGATAGACACTTGGCACTTTGTGCACGTTGCAAGTCTGACTTGAGAGATGCAGCTTTGCTCCCTGTATCTGAAGAAATGTTGGTTTTTCAGAGACTTGCGGACACGGTTTTAGAAAACAACAAGGAACTTGCCCGGAATATACCTGTTGCTGACTGGTTTGCGACAGCTCATTTTCTTGCTGGATTAATCCGACTTGCAAGCCGAAGGGGATCATCAAAACTCGCCAATTCTCTCAGATCACTTGGAATTTCTGTCGGCGAAGGCATGTTGCCTGCAACTGGATTGCCATTGGAATTGTTGCCTGTGGCAGAACGACAAGCAATGCTAATGGCAACTTATCGTTTGCTCGACCTGGGGCTTGATTCAATGAATATGGTTTTCAAAGAAGCTGATATTTCAGTTGCAGCCTTTCACGGTCTTCGACGTCAATTTCCTATTTCTGCGGCGGAAATGATCGACTCCCTCCCAAATTGCAATCGTGCGCCTCGAAAGAATTCAACAAAAACAGTGACACGACCGCGATCAAAACGGGCTGTTATGTCTGCTTGGGCAAGACTTCAGCGCAAAATGCTTGCGGAGGCTGGATGAGCAAAACTTGCAAGTACTTTTGTGATGAGTGTGAACGAGAAGTAGGAAAAATTCATCGTGTTCACAAAGGCCATCGTTATTGCACAACATGCTACGCACGGGTTTTTAAGCGTCGCTTATGTCCAAAATGTGGCGAACTTGCGAGGTTGCCAAGAACCGAACCCGAGGCAGTTTGCCGTCAATGTGAAAAAGATAAGCCATGCACCCGGTGCGGCAAGATAGAGTATGAAATCGGCAAAATCACGCCTTACGGGCCGGTATGTAATGCTTGTGCACCGCATTTCCGTGAACCTGAGCCATGCGAACTCTGCGGAAATTCTTCGCCAAAGCTGAGCAGGGTGCTGCGCTTAGGGCATGATATGCGCTTGTGTCCCAAATGTGCTCGTGCTGATCACGGTACATGCACGGCTTGTCATCGGTATAGGCTATTGTTCAAGGCCCAAGATGGACGGATGCTTTGTAAAAATTGTCTGGGGAGAGGTGAGGTGCCCTGCTCCTCTTGTGGAAAGACAATGCCTGCCGGTTGCGGCAAAAGTTGCGAGTCATGCTACTGGACGAAGACCTGTCGAAAACGCATCCAAATGGATCAGACGGCTTTCTCTACTGCCGAAATGAGTTTAAAGTTTGGCGAATTCGGACAATGGTTGATCGGCATGACAGGGCCGAAAAAAGCAGCGTTGCGTATCCATCGCTATCTTTTATTCTTCATGGAAATGGAGCGACAATGGAAACACATCCCGTCTTATAGCAAGCTGCTTGAACATTTTGGAGCTGAAGGGCTACGCCGCGTAAGATTGCCGATGCGTTGGCTTCGTGAGGCGTTAGCCGTCGAACCGGATTCAGTTGCGCGGGAAGAGAATTCTGAGCGGCGGCGAATCGCCGTCATCTTGGGATCAATTCATCAGGCTACCCCTGCCGGTCAGGCTTTGGCTATTTATGGCGCAAGCGTTATGGAACGTGTGAAAGAAGGGAAATCTTCACTTCGATCCGTCCGATTAGCGCTACGACCAGCAGCATCGTTGTTGTTAACTAAAGACTTGGCGGGTAGCAGATTGCCAGACCAAGCTGCACTTGACTGTTACCTGTGCGAAGCGCCAGGCCAGATGTCTGCTATAACCGGATTCATTAACTTTCTTAACAAAACTTATAATTTGGGACTTGTAAATCGTGTTGATGAGAAGAAGGTGCGCAAGGTGCGTCATCGCATAGTTGAAAAGGAGATCATGGAGATGGCAAAGAATCCTGAAGAGGGAGAGGATTTTAAGAAGCGTTGGATCACTGCTGGTCTGGAGTATTTTCATGGCATTAATGCCAGCAAAAAAAAAATTAACTCGGCCTCGATCACTGAAGATGCTGAAGGATTTCAAGTCGATTTAGATGGGATAATATATTCAATGCCCAAATGTGTGCATCGCGATTAATATAAGAATTCATATTGTAAGTAAATATGAGTGGCAAAAAAATTAATACCTGGTCTGAGAGATCAGTATAGCAAGTGGCGGTTGGATTTTAAACAGCTCGTGACTCGACTGAGACCCTAATATGAAGTTGCTGCCACGTTACATTCATGCCACGAGTATGCCCATATATTATTCAAATTCCATCGAGATTAAAATTTAAATTAATAATTAATGTAATCTTGCTGCTGGTTGCAACCCCTTCCACTTTTTTTCCTGCTTTTTCTGAGTCAATATTATAGAAAACAGATGGGAGCATTGCGCGTTACTGAAAACTATCTTTGCTAATGCTAATGGTCATTGGCATAACGAACAAGTTCAAATTGGCGAACATTGCCATAAAATACAGGCTCTCCCTGGATTCGGATCTTTCCAAACCTGATTTTCAAGCGCGTAACGCTCCCATACAAGACTCTAGTCTATAAAGATGAGGATCTGTGTCAGGGATTTGGCTAAGGAATGGATAAATAAGCTGATTTCTGAGGATAAATATACTCTAAATCGCCCCTTCGGTCCGGCCACCCTCTAAGGGACGGGAGGTGCCGGGTAATTTTTATTTCTGGGAGTCGCCTAATTGGGAGAAATAACTCCTTAAGGAAATTCCTGGTACATATAAAGTTTATTATTTTAAAATAAATAGTTACATCGTTTTGTGGTGTTTGAGAGTTTTAGGGTTGTAAAGTTTTTGCTTGACAAATGTATTTTAGAATTGACTTTTTACTTAATATTTGTAAAGAAAAGTTTACACGGAGGTGACGAGATGAGCTGGCAAGGACAACACATAAAGACCCTGGCAAAGGAAAAAAAGCTTACGTTGAAAAACGTGGCTGATCAGGTAGGTGTCTCTAGGCAGGCTCTTAATGAATGGGCTAAGGGGCTCACTCCAAAGGGTGGACATCTCTTGCGGTTGTGCAAAACTCTTGGTGTTGATCCAGAGATATTTTTTGAGTCAGAAGTTGATTCTCGCGTTACGATTCCTATGCATCGTGCTCGTAGAACAGCAAAGATTAATGACTCAATGCAAAGCGAGGCTAAGAACCTAGCATTTTCATATGACTTATTTTTTAGAGAAGCTTCTGATCCTGGGCTCGTCCAAAGCCTTAGAATTTATAAGAAGACTGAGGATGAAATCAAAAAGGCTTCGTTGGCTTTGAGAAAACTAGCGGGTATTGAGAATCATGCCCCAATGGCTTTCACTCATGTTTTTACTTTATTAAAACATCTAGGCGTAAATCTTATTTTCTCACACTTTCATGAGAATATAAAAGCATATGCTTTTTATACAAAAATTAACAAACATAGGGTGGTGTTTGTTAATTTTGAAACAAAAATATTAGATTTAATTTTTGCTATATTGCATGAGTCTATACACTCTATTAGAGATGAAAGCCAAGCCTACGATGCGTCTTATATTTATGATAAGGAGGAAGAAAGTTTTTGCGACTCGGTTGCAAGCTATGCCCAGCTAACGGATGATTATTATTCATTTGTAGCTGATTCTATAAAAGAATTGCCTGGAAAAAGGCAGATTTCTCAATTGGCTAAATTTTCCAGGAGGCATAACCATTCCATGCATGCAATTAAAGTCAGGATTGAAAAGTTTATCCCAGACTTTAAACACAATGTTTATCCCTTCGAGGCAAAGATCAGAGCGGAATCTCCAACTGTCCGCGAACACTTTTTTGGTGCTAAAGACGCTAGGGAATATGTTGAATGCTGGAAGAATGTGAGCCCAATTTTCATTAACCACGTAATTGAGAAAAGCGACAAATTAAGCACGAGGAGAATTTGCGAACTACTCTCGATTGATAGCGAACTGGATGCAGTAGATGCCAAAGATGAATTAATCCGAATTAAATCTGAAGGATATTAATTCATGATCATCTTATGCGACACATGTTCAGTTTTAATGCTCATAAGAATTGCACCAGAGATGTTTACTGACCCAAAGTATAAAGCCACTACTATACCTGGAGTTGCTAAAGAGATCATCCGAACACAAAAGTTCAAGTCTAAATATCCTTGGAGAAAAGACTATAGAGAATGCATCAAGCCATCTTCAGAATCTAGATTTGAAAATCAAGAATATAAAATGATATTTAATATTACGAATGAACTGTTAAGATCAGGAGTTACCAACAACAAAAACAACAAGCTTTTTGATCTAAGTTTTGTTGATAAGCAGGTGGTTTCTTTCGCTCTTGCTTATCGTCACGCTATCTCAACTGGAGATCAGGGAATTGTTGATTTCGCAACACAAGAATTTCCTGAATATTTTCTCGGAAATGTTCATCCTTTAGATCTAATTAATGAATGGCTAACAGCAAATCTTATCGAATGGGATGATGTTAAGCACAAGATACTAGAAGAATGGACAATCGTAGGAGAGCGACCTCAACCTGAACAAGCAAAAATATCCTTCCAAACCAAAACTGGCAAAGACTATCCCGGACCTTGAAAGTGTCAGTTTTTATATAAACTCAAGCTTCTAAAAATAATTCGACTTTAACAGACCAGCTTGCCAATGTAAAGGTTATGTGATCCGGAGTTATATCATATCTGATATTTATACTATATCGCACTTGATATAATAAATGATGCCATTATTTACAATTAAAAGGATGGTTTCACTGCGTTAACCCTGGCCTGCTTGTCGGCAGAAAGATCGGCAGGCAGAGCATACCCTGGCAGAAATAACAGGCTTAATTTGTAAAGCCCGAATAAGTCAAGCAGACAGAATGCCACTCCTTTATTCATTGCGAGATTAATTATTAATTTGCATTTGCCCGCAGAGGATGTTCATGCCCAGGATAGCTCAGTGGATACCATTTTAATTAATAAAGTCGAAATGAAAAAAGATAATGCAAAAACTAACATTTGATTTTTTAATTGCATCAATCCAGGACATGCAATCAACTATTCGTTCTATAGATACAAAGCTTGTTGCAATTATTATTTTTCTTATTTTGCCCTTAACACAACCTCAAGTGTATCCTTTGTTTTGGTTGGTGTGGAGTAATTCTGAAACAAATTCTAAGATATTATTGGCAATATTAGTTATTATTTTTTTTCTATTCTGGATTAGCGCTTTGATTTCATCACTATTAGGACTCGGATCTATAAGTAATCCGGCAATGGTAACTTCAGGAACAGATAAGTTAAAAGGAAGTTTTTATCTTGGAGGAATGTATTCATTCAAGTTGCGGAATAGATTCTTTTCGTCATTTCCATTAAAATCAAATCTAACAATAGATCAATGCATAGAGAATTTAAATGATGACGATCTTTTAATTAAAGAAGTTGTTTTCGAACAAATGAAGCTTGCTTATATAAGAGACAGGAAGATTTTACATCAAAAAACAGCGTATGCTTGCATTGCAGGCAAACTTATTATTGGATTTTTTATAATCATAATCCTTATTAAAGGTTATATTTCGTGACAGAAAATTTTTCTTTCGATATACTGCATAACTATACGAACAGAAATATCAATAGATGTCTTGATCAAGCAAAAAAAATCCGATCTAAGTATTCGAATACTGCTTATCCAGGTTGCTATAGAATGCCCCCTGGTGCATACAAATCAGGTTATTTTGCAACATTGTTTCTAGATATTAGAAGGTCTACAGAAAGAACAGTTGCTCTTGGACCTTTAAAAACATTATTAACAATGCAGGCATTGTTGCCTTCATTGGCTCGTATTGTATGTGAGTTGGATGGTTTCGTTGTAGAATATCCAGGTGATGGCATCATGGCCCACTGGGACGGAGATAAAATTGGCGACTCCATAGCCCTGATTAAAGCAATTCAAGCCGCTGGCTGGATGGATGATTGTGTCAAAAGAATTGTGAATCCTATATTAAATACGTATCAAATTGAATCAATAGAATGCGGTATTGGCGTTGATGCTGGAAATATAATCATAACAAAAATAGGAAATCCTGATTTTATTGCATCAAAATCTTTTGGTCCATCCATTAATCATGCAGCAAAACTTTCTGCAAATAAATTTAACTTGGGCGTACTTGTCGGGAGAAATACTCTGGGAGTAATCCAGGCTCAAGGTTATTCGGGAAGCCTCTACGATCATTTTAATTCGCTACAATCTGAATCAGGTGATTTTTATCATCTAGATACTCTATCGTCTTTTTTTCTTCTGCCAAGTCCAAGATCCAAAGAACTTGAGTATGATATCGAAAAAAGAATTGAACAGAGTTTTGGATTGAGATCTTATATGAATTATACATATGAATTTCAAGGTTGGGTTAGACTTGGTTTATATTAATTCTAACATTAATTCTAACATTAATTCTAACATTAATTCAAAATGAATGATATAGAGTTATTGGTACGGAACGAGCTTGATAAAGCGGAAACCATTTGGAATAAGGTTGAGCACCATTTCGCCAAGAAAGCATTATTAGAGATGGCGGTTCCGACCCAAATTCCAGGTCATCCTTTCCTGGAGGATATGCAACCGAAGGTGGACACCTTTATTGCCTTGGTTGCGGATATGCGAGATTCAAGTAACCATCTGTTGCAAGCGATTAGTGATAAAAAAGCAAAAGTTAGCCAGTTACAACGAGTTTTCTACGAAACATCAGCTTTACTTCCTGCACTAGCTAAAACGGTAGCCGATCATAATGGAAAAGTAACTGAGTATCTTGGTGACGGCATTTTAGCGCTTTTTAAAGTGAATGAAAAAGATCGAAGAAATTCAATAACTTCAAGTTACTATGCGGCAAAAAAATGCATGGAAGTGAATCAAGATGTTGTAAATAAGGTAATTCTTGAAAGATATAAATTACCTCCATTATCTATTGGAATTGGATTAGCTATGAGCAAAGCTGTAATAACTCTAGTCGGACTTAAAAACTTCTCACAGCCTAAAGTGCTCGGTGAATGTGTCTACAGAGCTTCAAAGCTTTCCTCTGGGCAAAATAAGATTTATGTTGACACATTTTTGCATGAATCATGGCCAACATCAAAAGGTGGTAAGTTGAAATTTCAACGTGTTAAAAGGTCGGACGTAGATGGATACATGATAACATATTAATGATAATTTTTGTATCGATATGTCCAGCCTTGGCCTTTTTTAGTATTAAGAATATATAATGTCCAGATAGATAGACCTTGTTTGATAATTATATATCGCCTTTGTCTCAATCAAAGTTTAAATATCGCCATCAATAGGCAAACTCCGTATGCCTACTTTGCAAGCGATTTCCATGTTTGGCGATCACTCTCCAAGATGTATATGATGTGAATAGTTGCTACATTTTATAGAATCTATGAAATTGCGGCGTATCTTTTCCAGGCCAAGATAATAATTTTTAAAATTCTGAGAAAGTTCATCAGCTATTTCTCTTGAGGCAGGTATGGGGATCATTATTTCGTACATTCTTTTACCAACATCCTCTCTGTTGGTCTGCATAAAAATTACCCTATCCCATTGAGCTACAACTTCTTTTAAGGTTAACGCCCAGAGAAGATAAAATTGATCGAATAGATCAGTATTTGCTCTGACCACGATTACCTCTTTTGTAAGAACCGCGATCTCCTGACCTGGCATGAGTATGCAAAATTCGCCGATATTTTTTGATGCTCTTTCTGGTGATATTAAATCATATGCTTTTAAGCCAGACGTTTCATCATTCCAAAACTCTTTGGCCAAAGCTATAGGAATCATATTTGTTGGGTTGATATTTACATGACCAGCGCGCAGATCAGAAACCTTTATATACGGAATGTCTCCGACTCTTTGGTCTGAGCTTGGACTACCATGCCCTCGAAATATAAGTATTTGGTTTGCAGAAAATAAATTTCCCAATGATTTTAATGACAAGCCAGGATTGCAAGATATGAAATCACTTAGCTTTTCTAAACTTTTATTGTCATAATATTTCGGAACATAGACATCATTTGAAACAATATGCTTAGTATCGCAATAAAAAACTTCTTTTCGTGAAAAATTTCCAGAAACTATAAGATCAGAACACTCAGCAAGATCATCATCTATGTCAGATATTGAACGAATACCAGTCTCAGGATTGACAAGATACTGTTCGTGTCCATCTTTATTAATGCCACACGTATTTGCATTTACAATTAGCGTTTGTTTGTCACGGAACCAACTTGGTTTGTGCATTGTTAAGCGCTCACCTTTTCAAAGATATAGAAGTTAGTCTTTGCCCTACAAAATCCTTGAAAAGCTTCCATAGCAATGTTTAACATTCCTTTAAGCTCGAACTTATTCTTTAGCCATACTCGAAGCCAAGCATACGATGAAGAGAACATATATGTTTCAGGTAAAATAATGCCAAGTCGTCCACCATCAATTAAAAGATCGTAGCAACGTTCAAGGAACAGTATCCCGATTTCACGTTCTTCATAATAAATCTTTGAGAACCTGAAACCATGTTTTGAATCTTTTATAGGTTTTCTAGAAATTGTGAACCCTGCTGCTTTAGAATCTACTTTAGAAACTTTTAAACCTTTTCCGAAAGGTGGATTTGTAACAATACATGTGAACGATTTTGGTACAAGCACTGATTGTAAATCTTTAAAATATGTAGCCCATAAGTGTTTTCTAATTGAATCTCCAAGGTAGGTGTTAGTGCTTCCATCTCCAATAGTCAACATTATAGCTTTTGTTAGTTTTACATTTATACGATCTTTATCGATGCCATACAAATGTCTGTTGGCCCAACTTTTCGTGTCACTATCAGACATTGATGGATGATTTTCAATTAGTTGTCTAAAACTTTCAAGCAAAAAACCACCTGTTCCACATGCTGGATCAAGAACTTTGTCAGATGGTCTAATCTCCATTAATTTTATTGCACTGCGTATAACTGGATAAGGTGTGTAATATTGTCCCTCTTCAGATTTTAGGCTTGAAGTTCGAAATATTTGAAATGCCTCTGAGATTACATTTATAGATGTATCTCTCAATTTATATTTTGATAATTCATAAGCACATGCATGAATTGTATGGTTGTCAAGATTGATGTCTTTGTCGCTGTCTGTTAAGAATAAATCAGAATGAGCTAATCGCATCCCTAAAAAAATATTTTTTATCTTTTGAGCCGTAGAATCTTCATTATCCCAGACTTGAAAAGGAGCTGGCTCAGATGGAGAAAATTTTGCTATCTTGTCTCCTTCAAGCTTTGCCAACAAGACATTGCATATATTGTTCAGTTGATCATCACGTCGAGTGCTAAGTGTATCTCGGCTTACAACCACATTTAATAGGCGCTCAAAAACATTTTTTAATACAGCTGTAGACGGAATTTCAAGATCGTTCCAAGTTAAACGACGTTCAGTAGCTTTGATTAAACTGTCTGTGGGTTTTGGAAGACGACCATGTTTCTCAATGTTAAACTTTCCATCTGGAGTACGATAGACAAGACTAATATCTGTTCCATTTGTCCAAACCCCTAGTAAAACATGAGGCTCTAAACTCATATAAATTTCTAATTGATTCAAACCTTCATTTATTGTCGGAGCTTTAGTCTCAAAGATAATCTGCAAATGGTGGTACTCACCCACATGAGAGGGGTGATCAAAGATCGCAAGGTCTATAGGAAATGACTTAAAGCTTTGCCCTTTCTCTCGTCGACTGGCCTCACTTGGGTTCTTAGGTATCCTCCATTCCGGGGCAAAAAGAATTTGATTTTTATCCCATCCCAATTTTATAAGTTTTTCGACCAGAGGCAGTCGCACATTTGAGTGTTCACTCATATACATTGACCATCCTTCGCTGTTGAGAGACTTTCTTATTTGTATTGATTTTCTATTTCAATTATTTCGTTGTTCCACCAGGAATAATTCATTGCTAGATTGGAATGGTAATTCATTTCACGATGACTTTTGGTAGATGAAATAAAAAATTCGGCACTCAATTTTGATGAGTTCATGTTAATTGTTTCAGCATCAGGAACCGGGTTGCGTTTCGAATGCGACCCAAATAGTAAAATATTATGAGCGATTGGAATAATTATAAGTGACTCTTTGTCTCTTTGAAAAAATGAAGGCAAAAAAGTTTGATATTGTACATCCATCTCAAGAACACAAATATCACCTAATATTAATGAATTTTTGTTATAAAGTAATAAATCCCAATACATATTATTATACTTGGCAATTCTTAAAGACATATCCTCTTTTAAAAACTTACTTAGATTGTCGTTATGCAATAAATCCGCATTGACATCTATATGTTCTATCATGTCTCGCATGAGTTGAGATGTTGTATTAGAAAAAATGTCTATACATGAATTGGCAATAAATGGGAACATTTCCATTGATTGTTTTATTATAATATTTTGCATTTTTTGATTCGATTTTCCGCAGATGCTTTCTAACTCTTTGCGTATTTTATATTCAAGTTTGATATTAATTAGGTTACGATTTTTGTTTATGTGATCATTGATAATGCTAGAACACTTTTCATGGTCAGATAATACTCTTTCACCCATTTGAAATAAACTTGTAATGGCATCTTTAGATACTAAGCGTGTATATCTTGTTCGAATTATCATGTGTTCAACAAATCTAAGAATGCTTGGCAAATCATGAGACGTAATTTTTTTATTAAATTTTATTTTGTTGATACTTGAACTAAGTTCTCCTTCTAGCTTTGTTATAGTCTCATCAAGGGTACCAATGCCAGGTTCTCCATAAAATTTCTTAGAAAAACCTATTGTCGATATATTTCTTTCAATTGGTTCTTTGTGTTTTAAAAATTGCCACGAAAAGAATAATTTCTTTTTTACTTTAGAAGAAAATCCTTTAAGTAGGAACTTAGGGATATAATGTTGTCTAATTCCAGCCATACAATAATTAAGTCTGAATTGCTAATAGATGCGGTAATCGGTATCCAAATAAAGTTTAGTCGATAAACACATAATTTCTTGTCTTCCTAACAGCGTCATTTTAAACGCTTTTCCACATTTTCACAACAGGGTTTAATGTGAGATAAGTTTACACCTAATTTCTTCAACGCATTCCTCACTGCTGCTTCGCAGGCGACTGTCTCATTCTTCGCGGGTTTATGCTTGAAAGTGTAAGCGACTCCTGGGCATTTCCTGGTCAACCTCCGGACCACCCCTTTAACCTCACGTAGATCAGCTAAAAGAGTATGAAGCCATTCAACAAGTTTTTGTTGGTCATTTAACGTAAACACAAGGCCTTTGTATGATTCCTTTGACTCACTAACGTCACTATCATTTTGTTTAGCATAAGTTCGGCGTTGGACCTCTAATAGATATACAATTTTTCCATATAATGTTAACCTAATAACAAGTACACCCCTAGGTATTCGGGAATTCACATCATAGTATATCCAATTTTTTGTACTAACATTGATTCTTTCGTCATCTTCGCTGAAGGGTTCCAAAGCAATAAGTTTTGGTTCTGGATTATTTTTAAATTCGTCCTCGAATGTGAACCATTCGGCTGCCTGAATAACATCTGATTGGCTTTCTTTCATGTGGAGAACGGCGTTCCACATATCTCGCAATATTCCTTGAGAATCCATAATGCTAGCACGGGCATAGATTAACGCTACGCCGATGCCTTTGCCTGAGCCATATGATTCTCCTGTCGAAAATAAAGTCTCATCGCCTTTCTTTACAGAGTAGGTTGCAGATCTATCTTTCCTATTGTGCCGTACATCAATAACTTTCCGAGGTTCACCTAAAACTTTAAAATCCTCATCTTCAATTTCAATTGAAGATGACGCATGATCCGGCTCGTCATTGCTGGTTAAATCTATGATATGGGGTAGATTGCGCAGATTTTTGAAAGATACTGTCTTCTTGTCATATTTGTCGGCATCAGAGTTAGCCGTTTCTGTTACCTTGTTAGAATTTTCCCTATCACGAAGAATAGTATCGCCTTTTGGATGGCTGCAACCTAATACTCGAAGGCCAAGAAAGGTGTTTCCTCCATTGATACGAATTCCAGCAACGTATAGCTGCGCATTTCCCGTAAACCAAGGAGTAACCTGAATGAAAGCTAAGGGATTATTAGCTTGGAATACCGCCTCAAATTGGGCATAGATGCTCTTTGCTGCTTGTTGAGCATAATGATCGTACAGGGCATGAGCGAGAAATACCACGTCATCGTTACGCAGTCGCATAGCCAGCTTAACAGGCCATGTATTGGGCTGTGCAGGCTCTTCGATCGGTTTAAACAAACGTTCTTTTGCTTGTTCCCATGGGTATGTTGCCAAGATCCGCTTAACTTCGGCAGAATGTCCATAGCAGCGGAAGAAAAACTCTGTGCATGGTATCAACAAATTACGACGGCTGGGAAGGCTGAAATCTAGCAGATAGTTTTGGTCAGGAGAGTAAGTGAGAGGATATTCGTTTTTCGGAATGGGATTTATGCGATTTTCGTTATGAACTAAATTATACGGAGATACAATTTTCCACCCATGGTCTGGATAGAATGAGACATCGAATATTTCCGTATGATAATCTACATCTGCAATATTAATCCCATCTTGCCAAACCGAACCGATACGAAACAGTCCGAGATGGGTAAGCGCAACTTTTTGGACGATGGTGTTGCGTAAATTATCATTATCATCGAGCCAACGAAAAAAGATAGTAACCATCGGAACGGAACTTGCTTTAGGATTTTTGGTGATCCCCCCGTACCACCAGACTACCATTCTCCTCCCTGGAAACTTATTTAAGGTTGTTTCTTTGATGATCGTCTTGGGCTCGCGGAGATTCAATCTCATGTTGCACTTCCTGAGAGGCGTCTATCTCCATGTCTGTCGCAGCAATTTCTGCAATGTCGCAGCAATTTCTGCAAATGACACCCTCCGCCGATCAGTCCGGCGTCGGAGATGGTGTGGTGGGGTGAACGGAAAGGCCGGGTGACCACCAAGGGCTGGTTTTTGGTGAGCATCCCGGCGACGCTGTAGACCTTGGTCACCTCGAGGGCTTCCTCGAATTCGAGGGCCGGCAGAATGGAGGGCAGTCGCTTGGCCAACATGGTCTTGCCGCTGCCCGGCGGTCCGAGAAAAAGCAGATTGTGGTTGCCCGCCGCGGCGATTTCAATGGCCCGCTTGGCGTGTTCCTGCCCTTTGACCTCGCTGAAGTCCAAGGGTGACAGATGACGATTTTTCCAGAGTTCGTCCAGATCGCAGGCAGCCGGAGGGATTGCTTCCTCGTCCAGCAGAAAACGTACGGCCTGGGACAGGCTTTGCGCTCCGTAGACGGAAAGTTCCTTGACCACCGATGCTTCCTGGGCATTGTCCGCGGGAACGATCAAGCCGCGCGCTCCCATGGATCTGGCCTTCAGGGCCAGCGGCAGGATTCCGGGAACCGGCTTGAGTTCCCCGGTGAGGGACAGCTCCCCGGCCAGAAAATAGCCCTGAACCTGTTCCTGGCGGAGGACTTCGATGCCGGCGAGAAGTCCCACGGCCAGGGGCAGATCGTAGGCGCTGCCTTCCTTGCGCATGTCCGCGGGAGCAAGGTTGATGGTGACTCTGGCCGGCGGCAGCTTGTAGCCGGTATTCTTCAGGGCGGCAAATACGCGCTCCTTGCTTTCCCGAACCGCTCCCTCTGCAAGCCCGACCATGGTGAAGGAAGGCAGACCCTGGCGGGCAAAATCCACTTCCAGTTCCACATGGAACGCTTCGATGCCCATGAGCGCGGTGGTGGCGATTTTGGCCAGCATGCGACTCCTTGGATAGGGTTGATAAGAGCTGGAAGGGTGCGAACCTTCTCTGCGGCGTCGGCGGCTCGCGACGTGAATCCGAAGTCTATTCCAGAAGTTTCCCGATGCGATTCAGGCGGGGACCGCCGTCCGCTTCCCAGGACCAGTAGATCCGCCAGGCCTTGCCTCGAATCCGGTCCCGATCCACGAAGCCCCAAAATCTGGAGTCCAAGGATTCGTCGCGATTATCGCCCAGAACAAAGTACTTGTCCTCCGGCACCTTGATCGGACCGAAGCTGTCCCGCGGCTTGATGATCCGGTGCGGATCGCTGTGCTGAACGTACGGCTCGTACAATTCGCGTCCGTTCACCAGGACATCCTTGTTGCGCACCTCCACGATATCGCCGGGAAGTGCGATGATTCGTTTAATGAAGTCCTTGGGACAGCTTTCGTCGGCATATCCCTGAAATGGGAGATTGCAGTCCAGCCATCTCCCGGGTTCATCCGTCAGACTCGGGACATCCTGACCATAAAGAAAGACGATGATGTCGCCGCGTTCGGGATCGTTCAGGTCGATTGCGGTTCCGACAAAGGGAATCTTGACGTCATAGGCGAACTTGGTAACCAGAAGATGGTCGCCGATGAGCAGCGTGTCCATCATTGATCCGGAAGGGATCTTGAATGCCTGAACCACGAAAAAGCGGATCAGCAGGGCCAGAACCAGGGCAAACAGGATGGCTTTGAGGTATTCACCCACCGTGGCCATCAGGGATTTGGGCATGAAGAATTACCTGTTGCAGCGGCTGATTCGCAAATCAGCCTGAAAATTCGGAGAAGACCGGTATCTTGGCATGGCGCGAGTTCTACTCGATCTGCTTGCCGAAGCGGTCCCAGCGCACATCGCTCAGGAACCAGCGCGGGCTGGCGGACCAGTAGATCCTCCAGGCCTTGCCCCTGATTTGCGATCGGGGGACGAATCCCCAGAATCTGGAATCATGGGAATTGAAACGGTTGTCGCCCAGGGTGAAATAGTGATCGTCCGGGACGGTTTCGGGACCGAAATGCACGCGGGTCGGGCCGGGATGGAGCGTCAGGTAGGGTTCTTCGACGCTTTCGCCGTTGATGTACAGGTTTTCGTCCCGAACTTCGACGACATCACCGGGTACCGCCACCACGCGCTTGATAAAGTCCTTGGAGGGGTCTTCAGGATAACGGAAAACGATCACGTCCCCACGTTCCGGGTCCTGCAGGGAGAGGATGCTCCAGTCCGTGAAGGGCGCCTTGATGTCGTAGGCGAATTTGGTCACGAAGAGGCGGTCGCCGATCTGCAGGGTTTCCAGCATCGAGCCGGAGGGAATCTTGAAGGCCTGAATAATGAACGTGCGAATGATCAAGGCCAGAATCAGGGCAATGATCAAAGCTTCGGAATATTCTTTGAGAATTGTCTGCCAACGGGGGTTCATGGATGCTCCTTTTCCTAATCCTTGCGTAGTACGGCCAGAAAGGCTTCCTGGGGGATGTCGATGTTGCCCATGCGTTTCATGCGCCTTTTGCCTTCTTTTTGTTTTTCCAAGAGCTTGCGCTTGCGGGTGATGTCGCCGCCGTAGCATTTGGCGGTCACGTTCTTGCGCATCGGGGCCACGCGTTCCTTGGCGATGATGCGTTGCCCGATGGCGGCCTGAATCACCACCTCGAACAGCTGTCTGGGAATGACGGCCCGGAGACGGCTGGCCAGTTCGCGCCCCTGGGCATAGGCCTTGTCCTTGTGCACGATGATGGACAAGGCGTCCACTGTCTCGGAGTTGATAAGGATGTCCAGCTTGACCAGCTCCGAGGGTCTGAAATCAATGAACTCATAGTCCAGCGAGGCATAGCCGCGGGTTACGGACTTGAGACGGTCGAAGAAATCGTAAACGATTTCCGCGAAGGGCAGTTCGTACGTCACGATGACCCGGGTGGAGGAGAGAAAGCGGAGGTCTTTCTGGGTGCCCCGGCATTCCTCGCACAAGGCCAGCACGGCGCCGAGATAGTCGTTGGGCACGTGGATTTCCATGTGCACATACGGTTCGGCGATATGGTCGATCTTGTTCAGAGGCGGCAGCTTGCTGGGATTGTCCACGGGAAGGGTTTCCCCCTCCAGGGTTTTGACCTGATAGATCACCGAGGGAGCGGTGACCAGCAGGCGGGCCTGGAATTCCCGCTCCAGACGTTCCTGGATGATCTCCATGTGCAGCAGGCCCAGAAAACCGCAGCGGAAGCCGAAACCCAGGGCATGGGAGGTTTCCGGTTCAAAGGTGAACGCTGCGTCATTGAGCTGCAGTTTTTCCAGGGAATGCTTCAATGTGCCGTATTCGTTCGGCTCCACGGGGTACATGCCGCAGAATACCATGGCCGTGATTTTCTTGAATCCGGGAGCGGGGTTGGACGTGGGGTTGTCCGGATCGGTGATGGTGTCGCCGACCCTCGCGTCCGTGAGAATCTTGATGCCGGCACAGAGAAAGCCGACTTCCCCGGGCCCCAATTCTTTCAGGGCAATGGGTTCCGGGGAAAAAACGCCGAGCTTGGTGACCTCGAAGCGGGCCTTGGTGGAGTGGAGCAGAATATCCTGGCCGAGCTTGATCCGTCCGTCCACGACCCGGAACAGGACGACAACGCCCAGATAGGTGTCGTACCAGGAGTCGAAAATCAGGGCTTTCAACGGAGCGTTGACATCCCCCTTGGGCGGCGGCAGGTCCGTGATGATCCGTTCCAGCACAGCGGGCACGCCCTGGCCGGTTTTGGCGCTGATCAGCAGGGCATCCTTGCAGTCCAGGCCGATGATCTCCTCGATTTCCGCCTTGATGCGATCCGGTTCCGCGCTGGGCAGGTCGATTTTGTTCAGAACCGGGATGATTTCCAGGTTGTTTTCCAGGGCCAGATAGGCATTGGCCAAACTTTGCGCCTCAACCCCCTGGGACGCGTCCACCACCAGCAGGGCCCCTTCGCAAGCGACAAGGCTTCGAGAAACTTCATAGCTGAAGTCCACATGGCCGGGGGTATCGATCAGGTTCAGCACGTACTCCGAGCCATCGTTGGCTTTGTAGGGAATCCGGACACTCTGGGCCTTGATGGTTATGCCCCGTTCACGCTCCAGATCGAGGCGGTCCAGATACTGCTCCTTCATCTGTCGGTCGTCCACAAGCCCGGTCGCCTGGAGAATGCGGTCGGCCAAGGTGGATTTCCCGTGATCGATGTGCGCGATGATACAGAAGTTGCGAATGCGTTGCTGGTCAATCATAATGAGTTTGATTCCTTATCGTGCAAAGTCCGCCGGGGCAAGCAGAGTCAGGCCCTTGAGATAATCTTCGGCGATAATAACGTCCAACGAAACCCGTGAACTGCGGCAAAAAGAGGGAGCTTGGGGCTGAAAGAGCCCGGCCAAAGAAAAAGAACAACTATTGTAACTGCTCAGCACTTTCAGGAGAGGACTGAAGTGTTCCGGTTTGTCTCGATTTTTTCGGCATCGCCTGTCTGACTGAGCCGGGATTCGTTCATCGAACCATTGCCGAACGCCCGTAGCGCCGAATGAGATTTTTTCGAGCATGCCGGTGAAGGTCGGCACTGTCGCTACCCAGGTCTTTTCTTTGGCACTGCCGAGCAGTCACGAAAAATTCGTTGCAACACGGAAAAGGCCGCTACCTTCGGCAACGGCCTTTTCCTGGGTATTTCCGGGTTTGTCAAACCTGATCCATCGGTTCCGTGATTTTTTTCAAAACATGGCAGGTGTCAATAGCCTTCCCTTTCGGCAGGGCATTGGTATTGGTGTTGCCCCTTTACTCCTACAGACCCGTACTGGGCAATGGGATGTGCTTTTGAAACCAAATTTCGCTATTCCTGCGACTGCGTTGAGACAATCAAAAGAAAAGGTTCCCGTCCGAAATTTCCGGACGGGAACTGTGAATCGTTTGGTAAACGGCAATAAAGTGAAACAGGCTTTCTTGTCTACGACGTTCCCAATAAAAATCTGATTTCGTCGTCGGTCAGGGCGAACATCACCGAGGGTTTGGGTTTATGTGTTCCCCGCCGATCAGTATGATCCCGGCGATCCTTGCCCGACCGCAAGGTGTAAGGGCAATCCGGGCATATGCCATTGCGGCATTCTTCGGGAAGCTGAAGATCCGGAAAAGCGCGCCGTTCACCCATCTGTCGCCTGTCCAAGCCGCTTCTGCGGTCTGATCTCCGTCTTCTATCCATTCCGGGAGCCTTTCGAGGAGTTTCCTCCATGCCGCAAACCCACAGTGCTGGCTTCTCCATTGCTGATCATCCTATGATTTTTGGGGAAGTTCATTAAAACTTCCCGCATATTGAAGCTGTCAATCAAGGAGATCACCAAGGCGGAAGCCGCTGTCAGGCTAATGCGTATGCGGTTGATGCTCTTCCTTGAGCAGACGTCGGGACAACGGCATCACGTCCGTTGATTGAACACAAAAGATTTCCTCCCGGACTCCGACGGTCAGGGCATGGCACAGGACTTCGTCCATGTGTTCGACGGTAACGATCTCCAGGTCCTTGAGGATGTTTGCCGGAACTTCCTTCAGATCCTTGGCGTTGTCCGCGGGAATGATCACCTTGGAGATCAGGCCGCGGTGGGCCGCCAGAAGCTTTTCACGCAAGCCCCCGATGGGCAGGACACGTCCGCGCAAGGTGATCTCCCCGGTCATGGCCAGATCGTTGCGCACGGGCAGGTTGAGCAGGGCCGAGGTCAGGCTGGTGGCCAGGGTGATGCCCGCGGAGGGACCGTCCTTGGGAGTGGCGCCCTCGGGAACGTGGATATGGATGTCAATTTCCTTGTAGAAATCCGATTTCAGTCCGAACAGGTCGGAACGGGAGCGGACATAGGTCAAAGCGGCCCGTGCCGATTCCTGCATCACATCCCCGAGCTTGCCGGTGATCTCCACCTTGCCGCTGCCGGGCATCAGCGAAACCTCCACCAGCAACAGCTCGCCGCCAAGTTCGGTCCAGGCCAGGCCGGTGGCCACGCCGGGCTGCGACTTCTCCTCCCGCTCCCCGTATCGAAACTTGGGCACGCCGAGATAGGTGGCAACCATGCTTTTGTTCACCAGCACAGGCTTGTCCGAGCGTCCCTCCTCCACGACCTTGCGGGTGACTTTTCGGCAGATGGATGCCATTTCCCGCTCCAGGTTCCGCACGCCTGCCTCGCGGGTATAGCGGCGGATGATTTCCAGGATGGCGCCCTCGGAAAAAGATAAATCAGAATTCTTCAACCCATGCTGCGGCAGCAGACGCGGCATCAGAAAGTCCTTGGCGATTTTCATCTTTTCCACTTCCAGATAGCCGGGCAGACGAATGATCTCCATTCTGTCCTGCAGAGGGCCGGGAATGGAGTGCAGCGTGTTGGCCGTGGTGATGAAGAACACCTTGGATAGGTCATAATCCAGGTCCAGGTAGTGATCGCTGAAGGCATAATTCTGTTCCGGATCAAGAACTTCCAGGAGTGCTGCCGAGGGATCGCCCCGGAAGTCCGTGCTCATCTTGTCCACTTCGTCCAGACAAAAGACCGGATTGTTGTTTTTGACCCGGCGCAAGGACTGAATGATCTTGCCGGGCATGGCCCCGACATATGTTCGCCGGTGGCCGCGAATCTCGGCCTCATCCCGGACGCCGCCTAGCGAAATGCGGACGAATTCACGGCCCATGGCCCTGGCCACGGATTTGGCCAAAGAGGTTTTGCCCACTCCGGGCGGCCCCACAAGGCATAAGATCGGCCCCTTGATCTTCTCCACCAGGCTCTGCACGGCCAGGTACTCCAGGATGCGCTCCTTGGGCTTTTCCAAGGCGTAATGGTCTTCATCGAGGATCTCCTGGGCCGCTTTCAAATCCAGCGTTGTCGGTTCGACGGTGTTCCAGGGCAAATGCAATATCCAGTCCACATAGTTGCGGACAACGGTGAATTCCGCGGAGGAAGGCGGCATCTGGCGCAGTTTTTTGATTTCCTTGGCGCATTTTTCTCTGGCCTCGTCGGGCAGATTCTTAACCTCAAGCTGCTTCAACAGTTCGTCGACTTCCTGGCCTGATTCCTCCTCCCGGCCCATTTCCTTCTGAATGGCCTTGATTTGCTCGTTGAGGTAGAAATCGCGGTGATTGCGTTCAATCTGCTGTTTGACCCGGGACTTGACCTTCTTTTCCAGGGAGACCAAATCAATTTCCTTGAGCAGCAGTTCGTAGGTTTTCTCAAGACGGACGAGAGGATCCGGCTCTTCCAGGGCAGCCTGCTTTTCCGGGAAAGGAACCTTGAGGTGGGGCATCACGCTGTCCGCCAGACGCCCTGGCAGGTTGAGAGATGCGATAGCGGCCATGGTTTCCGGTGCAATTTTTTTGTTCACCTTGGCATATTCATGCAAGGATTCCTGAACCGCGCGAACCAAGGCCATGGCTTCGGGCGATTCATAATCCTCGCTGGGAACGCCCTGCGCCAGAACCATGGGGCAACCGGGATCCACTTCCTGAATGCCGTGCTCACGAGACCACTTGGCACGGTACAGGCCTTCAAAAAGGACCTTGATGGTTCCGTCCGGCAATCGGAGCAGTTGCAGAATGCGGCTGACCGTCCCCAATTCGTAGAGGTCGTCCTGGCTGGGTTGCTCGGCCTCGGGGTTGTTCTGGGTGACCAGGAAAATCTGCTTGTCAAATTTGTTCAAGGCGCGCTCTATGGCCTTGATGGACGTTTCCCTTCCCACGAACAAAGGGACAATGGACCGTGGAAACATGACCACTTCCCGGAGCGACATCATGGGCAGGCGTATTTCTTTCACGAAGAGCGATTGGTCGTGTATTGATTTTTCAGACATGGCTGATCCTTTTCGGATGATTGTATCGGATGAGAGCGGGTTGTATCGAATTGCTCAGAAGAAGGTGTTGCGAGATAGGTAAGATTATCGGGACAACCTGAGCAAAAGGATAGGTAATCTTGAAAAGGAGATAAGCTACGGAAGGGCAATGTCAATGTAGCGGCCGCACAGGCGCGGCCGCTTGTCAGAACTTGAACTCGTCGGCAATGAACGAATTCATTTTAGATGAAGCGGCGATTTCAGGCTGTCTTGGCTTCCTGCTCGTAAATCAACAATGGTTCCGACTCGTTTTCCACCACGGACTTGTTGACCACGCATTCTTTTACACCTTGAAGAGACGGCAGGCGGTAGGATGTGTCCAGCATGATGCCTTCCAGTACGTTGCGCAGTCCGCGGGCTCCCGTCTTTCGTTCGATGGCCTTTCGGGCAATGGCCCGCAAGGAGTCCTGGGTGAACCGCAGCCGAACGTTCTCCATCTCGAACAATTTTTGATATTGCTTGACCAGGGCGTTCTTCGGTTCGGTGAGAATCCGCACCAGATCGTCTTCCTTGAGGTCCTGTAGCGTTGCGAGAATCGGCAACCGGCCAACAAGTTCAGGAATGAAGCCGAACTTGATCAGATCCATGGGTTGCACGTGCTGCAGCAGCGAACAATCCGGAGTTTCGGACTGCTGTGACAGACAGGCGCCGAACCCCATGGCTTTGGTCTGGGTCCGATGCTGGATGATCCGCTCCAGGCCGATGAATGCCCCTCCAACGATGAACAAAATATTGGAGGTGTTCATGCGGATGTATTCCTGCTGCGGGTGTTTACGACCGCCCTTGGGCGGGATGTTCGCTTCCGTTCCTTCGATGATTTTCAACAAGGCCTGCTGAACGCCTTCTCCGGAAACATCCCGAGTAATGGATGGACTGTCCGCTCTTCGGGCGATCTTGTCGATTTCATCGATGTAGATGATTCCCTTGGAAGCGGCTTCAATATCGAAATCCGCGTTCTGGAGCAGCTGGACCAGAATGTTTTCCACATCCTCGCCCACATAGCCGGCTTCCGTAAGGGTGGTGGCGTCGGCGATGGCAAAGGGAACCTTGAGAATGCGGGCCAGGGTTTTGGCAACCAGTGTTTTACCGGAACCCGTGGGACCCATCAACAGGATGTTGCTTTTGTCCAGTTCCACGTCGCTGGACATCTGGGATGCGTAGAAAACCCGTTTGTAATGGTTGTGGACGGCCACGGACAGAATTTTTTTGGCCTGATCCTGGCCGATGACAAATTCATCCAAAAGTTTGTGCAGTTCGGTGGGGGTCAGAAGTTTTTCGTCCGCACCCTCCGTGGACATGTCATCCTGGGTAATGATTTCGCCGCACAAGGTGATGCATTCATCACATATATAGACGTCGGGACCGGCGATAAGCCGGCGCACCTGTTCCTGATTCTTGCCGCAAAAAGAGCAGCACAGTTGCGGATGCAGGTTTTTTTTCTTGGCCATGAATACCTCTCGTTGCAGATATGTAACTGCTCGGCAACATGCCGGGCATGCTGGACCGCGTGGGCTGTGAAACGCGGAGTTCAGTTCAAGCAGAAAAGTATGTGGAGCCCAGTAAGCAGCTACGCGGGTGTCTTCAGTTGGACCCGGGAAGCGAGAACCTTGTCGATCAGGCCATAGGCCACGGCTTCCTCGGCACTCATAAAATAATCGCGTTCCGTGTCGTGGCGAACTTTTTCCATCTCGGCGCCGGTATGGTCGGCCAGAATCTCCGTGAGTTTGGCCTTCAAGCGGATGATCTCCCTGGCCTGGATGTCGATATCCGTGGCCTGTCCCTGAAAGCCGCCCATGGGCTGATGGATGAGGATCCGGCTGTTGGGCAATGCGTACCGCATCCCTTTGGAACCGGCCGCAAGCAGCAGGGCGCCCATGCTCGCTGCCTGGCCGAGGCACAGGGTGGCCACGGGAGAGGAAATATATTGCATGGTATCGTAGATTGCCAGGCCCGCCGTGACGGAACCGCCCGGCGAGTTAATGTACATGTTGATTTCCTTTTCCGGATTTTCCGATTCCAGAAAAAGAAGCTGCGAACACACAAGGTTGGCGACGTTGTCGTCAATGGGCGTTCCCAGAATGAGAATCCTGTCTTTCAAAAGACGGGAGTAGAGGTCGTAGGCTCGCTCGGTCCGCCCTGTTGTTTCTATGACTATCGGCACGCCCATGGGCATGATTTGTCCTCCTGGATTGGAATGGTCTCCCGGAAGTCAAGCCCGGGAAAAAATATGGTCATTGGCATTGAAAGTCAGCTTTTCGAACCGAAGGTAATTAGCAACTAAAATGCCAATGGCAAGCCGGAATGTGCAGATGGGCATGGCGTCCGCCAGATTGGCAGAACTTGCGGATTGGCAGACTGGATCGGATGCCATGCTCCATTGTGTTTTAGACGCGTGGAAGACCAATTGCAGTTGGCCGGAAAGTGGACCCGAAAAGACTATTCCGCGGGCTTTTCTTCGCCGGCATTCGCCTGATCCTGGGCGGGAGTCGCCTCCACTTCCGTAACCTTGGCCTTGGAGTAAATGAATTCGATGGCCTTGTCGGACAGGATGCGATCGGTAACGGCCGGCATCAGGTTGTTCTGTTCGTGAAAATGCTTCAGCCCCTGGAAATCCTGGCCGGTCTTCTGGGCCATATCCCGGAAGAAGGCATCCTGTTCCATGGGAGAAACCCGGAAACCTTCCTTGGTGGCCACGGCAAGCAGAAAAAGCTGTGACTTGACCAGACTTTCGGACTGTGCCCTGAACTGCTCCCGGATCTGCTCCATGGGCATGCCCATGGCCTCGATATTCTTGCCTATCCGCTCCAGACGGTTCTTCATTTCCATGACCATGCGGTCGATCTGGTCGTTGACCATTGATTCGGGCAGTTCAAAATCCACCTGGGAAGTCAGGGTGTCCAGGATCTTCTTCTGGGCCGCGGACTTGTTCACCTGGTTGCGGGTTTCCAGATATGATTTCTGGATGGCCTCCCGCAGCTGTTCCATGGATTCGAATTCGCCCGCCCGCTTGGCAAACAAGGCATCAAACTCGGGAAATTTCTTCTGCTTGATTTCCTTGAGGGTGACATTCATCGTAACGGTCTTTCCGGCAAAAGCTTCATTCAGGAAGTCGGGCGGAAAGGTTATTTCGGACTCCGTGTTCTGGCCAGCCTTCAGTCCCTGGATCATGGACTCAAAGGCCGGCAGGGCGCCTCCCTGTCCCAGTTCGATCTGGAAATTTTCGGCCTTGACTTCGTCAATCGGCACCCCCTGGTCGAAAGCTTGGAAATCCACCACGACCAAATCTCCGTCCTGAGCGGGGCGATCTTCCTCCAGGGGGACGATTTCAGCCATGTTGTTCCGGATGCGATCCAGAACCTTTTGCGTTTCGACGTCGCTGGCAACCGCTTTTTCCTGTTCCACGGCAATGCCTTCATAGGGCGGCAGTTCGAACTGCGGCGCGATTTCAAAACTGATGGTGTATTCAAACGGCTGATCCCGGACAATAAGTTCCGAATCGACGTCGATCCGGGACAACGGCGTAACGCCAAGTTCATTTATCACTTCATTGATATGGCAGTTGATCAGATCATTGGTTGCTTCATCGTAGATCTTTTTCTTGAACATGCCTTCAATAATCGAAGCGGGCACCTTGCCCTTGCGGAATCCCTTGATCTCGGCATCCCTGCGATAGAGAGCAATGGCGACGGCCAGGGCTGAATTGACTTCTTCCGGCGGGGTGACGATCTTCACGGTCCGTTTGACCGATGACGGTTCAAGTACTTCATATTGCATGACTGACTTCCTCCTTGGAGATGAATGGCATGTGGGGCAGATACTGCTGCCGTGCAATGTTTTTATTGCAAAAAATACAGGTATATTTCATGCCTCCTCCAGGGGAAAAGGCATATACCTCGTCGACAGGACGAAAAAGGGCTAATCCATAGCAATTAGTCGAATATATCGCAATGATCAGGTGGAATAACGGGAAATGGGGATTCCGGAGCGGTTTAGGCGGGAGAACCAAATGAGTAACTTCTCGTCATTTTCAGAATAGAACTGGGGTGTTCCGGATTGTTTCGATTTCGGCATCGCCTGTCTGACTGAGCCAGGATTCGTTCATCGAACCATTGCTGAACGCCCGAAGCGCCAGATGAGGTTTATTCGAGCAATGGTTCGATGTTACGAAGCCGGCGCAGGAGTTGCGATGTTGAAAAAAAGAGACAATCCGGAACGCAGCTAAATGGTTACTCAAATGATATGATAATACCTGTGCGCGTGACAGGGAAGAATCAGGTTGCGAGCCTTGTTGCTGGTGCGAGAGGGGGGACTCGAACCCCCACGGATAACCGCCAGATCCTAAGTCTGGTGCGTCTACCAATTCCGCCACCCTCGCAGACAAAAAAAATGCAAAATTAGTCAGGAGAAGGCCCCTATGTCAATGCGTTGGGTGCTGAAGTGTGCTGAAGTTTTCGAGGAACGAACGCATTCACCAAGAAAACGCAAGGCAGATTTGCCGGCCTCACCCATGTCGCGACTGAAGTTGTTCACGTATGCCCGGATGTGGGCTTGCAGGACAACGTCGTCCAGTTCCTGGGCCAGCCCCTGGACAAGGGGCCATACGGCTTCCGGATGGGCCGTTGCATGTTCCAGGCTGAGCTGGATCTGTCGGGCCGCGGCTTCAAGCATGTCCGAGTCCAGATCCTTTCGGGCGAGGATGCATCCCAGCGGCAGAGGCAGGTCGCCGCTGCGATCCTTCCACCATTGCCCCAGGTCCAGCAGGCAAACAAGGCCGTACTCCCGCAGGAGCAGGGCGCTTTCATGGATCAGCAAACCTGCGTCCACACGTCCCCGGCGCACCTGGTCCACGATTTGGTCATAGCGCATTGGAATCAATTGCGCCGGTTCCGGCCATGCCTGACGCAACAGGGCCGCGGCGGTGGTCTGCAGTCCAGGTACGGCAATGGTTTTGGGAACCGTCGGGGCGGATGCGACCAGCTTCGGCCCGTGTTCCAGACCAAACGCACCTCCTGATCGCAATATGGCGTATTGATCCCTCAGCAACAGGGCCTGGGCCGCGGAAACCTTGATCAGATCATATTTTCCCCGTGCCGCGGACTCGTTGAGCTGCTGCACGTCGTCCCAGATGAACGAGGCGTCGCGACCGGTCACGAACTCGCACCGGCCGAGTATCCAGCTGCCAAAGATGAAGGTGTCGTTGGGACAGGGAGATATGCCCACGGTCAAAGGCGGGGTCAACGTCTTCATTCCACTCCGATCCTCTGGAAAAGTATGCGGGAAGTTTCGGCCAGGCGGCGCTTTGCTCCAGGCAGGTCCCAATGACTTGCGGCTCGTGAACCCACCAGATTGGAAATGGTACGCACCTGAACAAATGGCGCCTTGAATCGCCGACAAGCCCAGGCAAGAGCAAATCCTTCCATGTTCTCCACGTCGGCACCATGCCTGGTCCGCAGTGCTTCAGCCCGTTCCACGGTTCCGGAGACTCCGGAGACGGTCAAAGCGGCAACCTTGCTCAGTCCGGCGACATCGAGGCCCATTGCCGCGGCATTCGATTCAGGCTCGAGCTTGAGGCGGTCCCAGACAGGAACGCCATCGGCCTTGCCAAGGGATAAGCCGATCCCCTTGGGATCAATCCCTGATGCGGTCAGCAAACCGTATTCGGGCCAGATTTCCTCGTCCACAAGGACAGCTTTGCCCAGGGGCAGCGTGTCCAGGCAGAAGGCGCCCGCCACGCCCAGGTTCACGACTCCAACCGGCCCGGGCAGGACTCCCAGGAGATGGCCCAGGGAAATTCCGGCATTGATCGGACCGACACCGCAAACCAGAAGAACCAGATTTCCCCAACGCTCTTTCCGCTCCACCCAGCCAAACTCCTCCGGAATGTCGCCGACGCGGTGGGCGAACACGGAGCGCATTTCCATGACCGTGGCGGTAACCACGACCAGGGTTGGTGAGTTGTCATTATCTGGTATGGTCATGTTGGGCATGTACAGATTTGGTAACTGCTCAATAAGGCAGGGCAACCAACCACCGCGGATCCGTGCTGCCTGGATAGCGGACGCGCCGGCCTGCGCCGGTATGACGGAATGGAGTATATCGGTAACGAACTTTCTCGATCGTCACCCCGGCGCAGGCCAGGGTCCAGGTGTTTTTGTATGGTCCACTGCCCAGAGTTATTGAGCAGTTAGCAGATTTGTAACTGTTCACTCTTCAGGCAATTGCTCAATAAGCTGTGGCAAGCGTGGACTGGGTGCCACAAGTTGTGCCAAGCTGCCTCTTTCCGCTCTAAAACTGAGTAGTTACGATTGTCAAATTTTTGTCACCACGAAGGACACGAAGAGAACGAAGAGAACACAGGGAAAAGTATATGGCATCCAGCTTCGCCTCTCTGATTCAACCATTTCATACCCAAAAATAAATCTTCGTGGTCGAAATCTGCCTGCTTCCAATTCTGGAGGCGAACAAATCTGCCCCGTAACCGGGCGTGTCCAACTGGACAAGGAACGGCCCGAGAAGATATCAGCAGTGCATGACCTTCGATCTGAAACTTCTGCTTGCAGCCCTCGGCCTGGCCCTTGTTCTGGAGGGCATACCCTACTTTCTCTGGTCTGAAAAAATGCCCGGATATCTGCGTTTCCTTTCAGAGCAGCCTCCCGCGACCCTGCGCAAGATGGGGTTGGTCGCCATCATTTCCGGTCTTGTATTTCTGGCTCTGGCTCGCCGATATCTCTGATTTCGGTCAGTTGAGAAACTGGGCCGCATCACCCGCTTTTTCCGCGATATGGAGCTGGACGATGCCGAATGTCAGCGGCACGGAATAGACGCGCTCGAACCCGGCAGCGGCTAGTTCCCGGGAGAGGTTCCGGGCCGTGGGAAACTCCTGGATGGATTCGGCCAGGTAGCGATAGGCATGGGGATCTCCAGAAAATATCCGCCCAACCATTGGCAGGATGTGGTTCAAATAGAGATTGTAAAATCCCTGCATGATCTTCTGCCGCCCGGTTCCGAATTCCAGAATGCAGAATCGACCGCCCGGCGTGAGAACCCGAAGCACCTCCTGGTAGGCCGCCTGCCGTGGCTTGATGTTGCGTATTCCAAAGGCAATGGTCACGCAGTCCACGGATTCCGTGAGCACGGGCAGCGCACGGCCATCCGCGACAACAGGCTGGATGCTTGTTTCATGGGCAGCGCGAATCTTTTTCTGGCCGCGGCGCAGCATGGGTTCGGAAAAGTCCACCGCCAGAACCCGCACGTCCGGCATGTGACGGCGTATTTCCCGGGAAACATCCAGCGTGCCCGCAGCCAGATCCAGAACGCGCCTGGTCTGATGCGTCCGTACGCACTGCCGGAGCCGCTTGCGCCAGGTAATATCCCAGCCGAGGCTCAGGAAGTGATTCAAGAAATCATACCAGGGGGCGATTCTTCCAAACAGGCTGACCACCTGCTTGCCGTGGTCTCCATGTTCCGTTTTCATGGAATTCCTCACCCGTTCAAAACGGCAGTTCGGGGTCATCGTCCTCGTCCAATGCTTCCATCCCGTCTTCAAAACGAATGGTGGTCAAGACGGAGCGATAGATTTCCCGAAACTGTTCAGAAAAATTGGTTGGAGAAATCCGGTTGGTTTCAATGAACTTGACCACGATCTCCTTGGCCACTTGCAAGGCCTGCTTCTGCATTTGATCCACGACATCCTCCACGGCAAAATAAAAACCCGCCCTGGGGAAATGGTCTTGACCACCATGATCAAAACCGGGCGGGAAAAAACAGAAAAACCGTCAAGCCCTCCTGTTTTTTAATTTTTGGCGAACTTGTTCAGCATGCATGGATGCTTTCCACAGTTCAAAACGTGCAACTATTCAGCATATACTTTGTGGCCACTCGCCAGAGCTGGATTCCGGCTTTCGCCGGAATGACGTATCATACAACGTCCTTTCCAGTTAGTCATACCGGCGAAGGCCGGTATCCAGTCCGATTTTTCTCGGATGAGCTGAGTGGTTACCAAAACGTAAACATTGAGCAGGCGTAATTGCTCAATCAGATCAGGCAATCTCCCGTCGGAATTCCTTGCTGCCTGGATACCGGCCTGAGCCGGCATGACGGAATGAAAAGCCGCGTTGGCAAGTTCACTCGGCCGTCACCCCGGCGCAGGCCTGGGCCAAGTGTTCTAATGCGGTACACTACCCGGAGTTGTTGAGCTGTTTCGAGAAGGCGCTTGTACGCTAGCTTTCTTCCTGACTCAAGGCCTGGATCTCCTCACGGATGATCTGCGCCGCGGCACCTGGAACGGCCTTGTGGATTTCATCGAGAAGTTCAGCGCGAAGTTCGGTGCGTAATTGTTCAATTCTCGATTCAATGGCCTCAGGGTCCATGTCGTCAGGCTGCTGATCTGATGCCTGGAGCTCTTGAGCCTCTCGCAGAATCGACCACTCTTCCTGCATCGCGTTGAACTTTTCCTGGAGTCTGGTCCAGTAGTTCAAGGAGTTTTCCAGGTCTCCGGCCAGGGTGCTTCTCTGCCCCTCCCACTCCGTCCGCAAGTCCTGGATCTCGCTTCGAACGGTTTCCAGGATGCGACTCTCCTGCTCCTCAAGGCCGCTGTCCGGACTGCCGGGTTCTTCCTCTGAACCCTGGTTCCGGTCCTGGAGCTCTTCCAGTCGTTGGTTCAGCTGGGAAAACTGCGTCTCCACATGGCCGACCAGATACTCCTTGAGTTCGCCCGCGGCTTCTTCGATCCTCTGTGTCATCTCTTCCCGCAAGACCCCAGTGAGCTGTTCAAGGCGCTGTTCCTGGTCTGCCTTCAGCTGCTCCGCCAACTCCTCCAGGCGTTGCGACTCATGGGATAGCCGCGACTCCACCGCCTGATCCGCCTGGCGAAGTTGTTCCAGCTCTTCCAGGGTTTGACTGCCGGTTTGCCGGACCTCCTGCAACAAGGAGTCAAAGCGGGAGTCAGCCTGCCCGCTCACCTGCTCCAGCAACGCGTCCATGTCCGGCTGAACCGGTTCGATCTGTTCCAGGGCCGCCTGTTTCAACTCCAGTTCGTCCAGACGTCGCAGGATCGTTTCCAGCATGGACGGGTCGACAGCTTGGTGGGCGCCGGAATCCCCACCCTCGGGAAAATTGGCCGCTATTGATGCATCATCGGTGAATTTCGGGAGTGAATCCTCCTGCTGATCAGAGGCCGGCTCTCCAGGCCTTGCCGCAAGCTGCTCGTCGGCGATCTCGTCGCTCATCGCTTCGGCAACAAGATCGGTGGATGATTCCGGAGGCAACGATTCCGTATCATGGGGTTCTTCCGTGATTTCCAGGGAAAGTTTGTCGGCGTCATGGACAGCACTCATGGGCTCTTGCGCGGGCTCATTCCGGTCCGTCGGCTGGGCTTCCAGATCGGGATCAGCTTGAAGCTCCTGAGCCTGGGGCGGCTTTTCGGCAAACAAATCTTCGAAATCATCTTGAATTTCGGAAAATTCATCAGCGACTGTATTCTTGTCTGCCGGGGCAACCTGCCCGGCCGGTGCTTTCCCTGGTGCCTCTTGGTCGGCAAAAAGGTCGTCGAGATCCAGCGAGTCAGGGTCCATGGAGCGCGGACTGCCTGACGGCTGGTCATCCTTGGACGGACCTGGGCCGAGATCCGCGAAGATTTGATCTATCTCCCGTTCCAGGTCCAGGTCGTCCAGCATCCCATCGGAATCGCTCGCGGAAGATTTCGACGGTGCAAGGTTGGGTCTTTCTGGGTGACCCTCCTCAATAACGTCGGTCAGGTCAATAATGTCGTTGTGGGCGGATCTGGGCATGCTACCTTCCTTGATTTGGAGATCACGCGGGAACGTGCGGAGTGCTCATTTGCATAAACCAGGAACGTTTGAAAAAACAAGAGGGGTCGCGGCAAACCGCGACCCCTCGAGAATTGCTGATCAGTCTGGAAGGAATTAATCCCTGGGGTGACAACCGACACAAGCGACAGGGCCGGTGGGTTCGTCCTTCTGACGCAGATCGCGGTGACAACCGATGCACTGATCATGATAGGCTTTTTCGAAGAAACGGATGTCCCTGCGCTCTTCCGGGCTTTCCGGATGGATCAGGTCGTGACAACCGGCATCCATACAGCCCTCGGTGACGTCACCGGTGTGGTGACAATGGTAGCAGTCAATGTCTTCGTGCACGGAGTGCGGGAACGGAATTGACTGTACCTTGGGCTCATATCCTTCCGGCTTCGGGATCATGTAGTCGTCTCCAGGAGCGGGAGCCGCGTGCTGGGCTACGCCCATGGTCGGCAGGATAAAGGCGACGATCAAGGCAGCGATGGCCAGTGTCAAAATCATGGACTTTTTCATGGTAATTCACCTCCTTTTAAATGGTTTGTGCAAAAATACACATGGGTGTTGCCATTATGGCAGGAGTGGAAGTGAAGTCAAGGCGGAAAACACCCTTCAAGATGTTCATGCGAGATGTTCATGGTCGAAATGACTCCTGCCGCAGCATGGCGAGGTTGTCCGGAATCGGCGGCGCAAGGTCCAGATTCTACAGCACCTTGATTTTCTCAGAACTCTGAAGGAAGTCATGGCCGGCCTTGTTCAATGCCGATTCTCCGCCCATGACCACAATCCGGCCCTGGGCGCTGAAATGCTCCAGCACGTCGGCCGCCGCTTGGAAGTCCGCGGCGGTAGAGGCCAGGATTTCGTCGCGGATCCGCTGCCGGAATGAGTCGTCCTGGCGGGTCAGGTAGCGGCGCAGGGAAACATGCCCCTTGGCGTCCGGCAGCAGGTGCGCGTCCAGGTCTCCGATGGCCCCAATCACGGCCTTGTTCAATTCTTCGTCCGCGATCCTGGTCTTTCGCAGGTAGCCGGCCGCGGCGTCAAAGGCGTCCAGGGTTCTGGTGATGTGCGGATCCCGGTAGGAGACCATGGTCAGCCCCCTGCTCAAGGCATCGAAGATGCAGAAGGCGCCGTATGCTCCTCCCTTCACGCGAACCTGTTCCCAAAGCCAGTCCATGCGCAGATACCGAAAGACCACCATCAGCGCGCCGAGAGAGCAGGGCAAGGGCTCCTGGACCAGAACCCCCTTGCCGACGTAATTGACCGGGGCCGGGATGAGCAGTCCTTCCTTTTCGCCGTGACGGCGTGGAGACCAGGCGACGTCGCCGGATGAGGACCCCGAAGCGGGAAACAGGGACATGAACTCCTTGATGCGCGGTTCGATCTCCGAGAATATCCGCTGCTCCGTCGTCACGTTGAGCAGGACGGCGCTGTGGTCCATGAGGCGGTTGAGAATGCCCTGCAACCGGGAATGGACCTGGTGCCAGTTTGCCTCGGTCTCCTGCACCAGGGTGCGCAGGAAAAACAAATAACTGACTCCGCCCATCTGTTCCTCGACCCAGCCCGCCAGGGAAAAAACGGATCGCAACCTGGTGTTCACCAGGGAATGCCCCCGTGGAATGAGCATCCGCTCGAAACCGGCTTTCTCTTCCAGCAGGAGTTGCATGAATCGCTGTTGATTGTTCAGGTCCGGAAGGAGCAGCATATCCCGGAAAATGGCCAGCATCTCGTCCAGATCCTGCTCCATGGCCTTGCCCCGCAGAAAAAGCCGTGCAGCGGGATCGTCGCGATCATGGCCGCGTTTGGAGGAAATGAAGGTTTCCGGCCAGATGCCACCGGTCTTGCGGCTGATTCTGGTGGCAAATGTCGCGAAGTCCTCTTTTTTTGTGCCGATTTCCACCAGGGCTTTTCCCAGCATCGCGGCATAGGGCAGATCTTCAAGATCCAGCCGACGCAAGTCGAAGGCCAGTTCGAGATGAACTATGCGGGTGGTGGGCTGATCATGAAACAGAATCTCCGGCCCGTTCCATTCCAGCACGGTCCGGGGAATCAGCTTGTTTTGGGTTTCCAGATCATCCCGGGTCAAACAAGGAATGGCGGCCAGGTCTTGCGGGGAATCGGGCGTCTCCTGCCATTGCCGAAGCTTGGCGGTTTGACTGATCGCGGCATTCATCGCGGAGGTATCCATTTGCCTGCGCACGTCGTCAAGGCGTTGCTCTTCCTCGGCCTGCATTCTGGCCCCGAGTTCCGGATCGGGAAGCAGCAGCAGGGAGCTGTGGTGGGCATTGTTCAGCAGCCGGTTCTGGATAAGTTCCTCGAAGACCCGCTTGCCGGATTGCAGGTCCGCCTTCAGTCGCTCCAACGGGCCTTCGAAGGCCAGAACTTGCAAGGGGTCCGCGTCGTGGAGCCAAAAGGTCAGGGCCTGGAGCATGGCGCCCAGTCCGCGGGGAAACCGGCCGCTGTTTCGTTCGCGGAGCTGGAACTCAACGCTGTTCATGGCGGCTTCCGTCAGGTCCATGGGCACCCCGTCCCGAACAAGAGCTTCCAGGGTTTCCCGGACAAGCCGCTCCACCTGGGGCGCATCCTCGGGTCTGATGCCGCGCAGCCCAGTGGAAAAATAGAGTTGTCGCAATTCCGACTCCAATCCCACTCCGGCCAGATCGTCACCGAATCCGGAATCGATCAGCGCCTTGCGCACGGGCGAGGACGGCATCTCGATGAGCAGATACTCCAGCACCTGCCATGCCAGATTAGAGGACACGTCCAAGGTGTCGCCCACGATCCAGTTCAAAGTCAGCATCGCCTGTCCAGAATCGCTTTCCTGATCGCTGACCGGATAAGACCGGCTCACCCGCTTGGGCTCGGCAAAGAGGGTTTGAACCTGGACGTGGGATTCCACCTCCAGGCGGTCAAAATCCTGAAGGTATCGGCTCATCATTTCCAGGCGCTGTTCAGGATCGTCGTTTCCGGAGAAATAGATGAAGGAGTTGGAAGGATGGTAGTAGCGGCGATGAAAATCGCTGAATTGCTCAAAGGTCAGATTCGGGATGTGGCTCGGATGACCGCCTGAGTCCAGACCGTATGTGTTGTCGGGAAAGAGCGACTGCTGCGAATACTCGGACAGCAGCCCGTCCGGCGAGGCGTAGGCGCCCTTCATCTCGTTGTACACAACCCCCTGAATGGACAATGAGCCGTCCTCGGCGAGTTCATAATGCCATCCCTCCTGACCGAAAACCTCGGGTGTCAGGCGGGGATAAAAAACCGCGTCCAGATAGACGTCGATCAGGTTGTAAAAATCCCTGACATTCTGGCTGGCTACGGGGTAACAGGTTTTGTCCGGATAGGTGAAGGCATTCAAAAACGTCTGCAGTGATCCTTTGAGCAGTTCGACAAAGGGCTCCTTGACGGGATATTTGCGCGATCCGCAGAGAACGGAGTGTTCCAGGATGTGCGCAACGCCAGTGGAATCCGCGGGCGGCGTCCGGAAAGATATGCCGAACACCTTGTTTTCGTCATCGTTGATCAGGGACAGCAACTTTGCTCCTGTCCGCCTATGCCGGTAGAGCCGGGCGGTGGAATTCAATTCCGGGATAACCCGATCTTGAAGAATTTCAAATTCGTGAGACATGGATAGAACCTCTGGGGATGAATTTCTGTCGGGCCGGGCTCGGTGACGCAGCGTCTGAAAACTCGACCGCAACTGGTTTTTTTTGATAATTACTCAGCAGTGCCGGGGAAAAAGCTTGGATAGCGATAGCCGGCCTCATCGGTACGACGAACTCGAAAAAAGGCTTGCTCCGATTCGTCTTTCGGCCAAGGCCGGTAACAGCACCGGGTTGTGACATACGGATGATATGCCGAGTAGTTTCGTTTTTTTCTGACATTGACAGGCGCTGGTGGTCAAGGTATCGGCTTGTAACAATTATCACAAGGAGGATATGCGGCATGAATATTTTGATGTTTGGACCGAATGGCAGCGGAAAAGGCACCCAGGGCTCATTGATCAAGGGAAAATACAATCTGGCTCACATCGAGTCCGGTGGAATTTTCCGGGAACACATCGGGCAGGGTACCGAACTGGGCAAGAAAGCCAAGGAATATATCGATCGCGGCGATCTCGTACCGGACGACGTGACCATCCCCATGGTCCTGGAAACCTTGAAGAGCAAAGGCAAGGACGGCTGGTTGCTGGACGGATTTCCCCGCAACATGGTTCAGGCTCAGAAGCTTTGGGAAGCCTTGCAGGAAGCCGGCATGAAGCTGGATTACGTGGTTGAGATCCTTCTGCCCCGGGAAACGGCGAAGAACCGCATCATGGGCCGCCGCCTCTGCGTCAACGACCCCAATCATCCCAATAACATTTATATTGATGCGATCAAGCCCGACGGCGACAAGTGTCGCGTCTGCGGCGGGGAACTGAAGTCCCGTGCCGACGACCAGGATGAAGGCGCCATCAACAAGCGGCACGACATTTATTACGACACCACCACCGGCACGTTGGCCGCTGCCTATTTCTATAAGGATCTGGCTGCCAAGGGGCAGACCAATTACATTGAGTTGAACGGGGAAGGCAGCATTGACTCCATCAAGCAAACTCTGCTGACCCAGTTGCCCTAGGCGTAGTTCGGAGCCGACTTTGTTGCCAATTTCCTGTCTCAGAGCAACGGGTCGGTTCCCTCAAGTGTTTTTCACGACCTTGCTGCAGATGTGGGCCCAGCGGTTTTATGCTCCGAATCGGACGCATTGACTATTTGAACGTCTGGCCGCTCTTCATGGGCCTGCGATCAAGGCTGGAGCCGGAAGTGCGGGACCAGGTGCGCCTGGTCGCGGGACATCCATCGGAACTGAATGCTGCCCTGGCATCAGGGGAACTGGACATCGCTCCTTCCTCGTCCTTTGAGTATCTGCTCCACGCGCAAAGGTACAATCTGCTGCCGGATTTGAGCATCTGCTCCCACGGACCAGTGCGCAGCGTACTTCTGGCGTGCCCTTTCCCGCCACGGGAAATGCCGGATCGACTTGCCGGAGGACTGCAGGTTGGGCTATCATCCGCTTCTGCCAGTTCCGTTGCGCTATTGCAGATTTTGTGGAGATTTTGCTGGAAATGGCCGGAACCGGAATGGGTGGAACTTCGACCGGGTGAAGGATTGGCTACAGGCAAGCCATTTCTGGAAATCGGCGACCAAGCTTTGCGTTTGAACTGCGAAATGCCCTCAGGATGGCATTTGGTGGACCTGGGGCAGGCATGGAAGGATTTCACGAACCTGCCGTTTGTTTTCGGGGTCTGGATGGTTCGCCGCAATCTGCCTGAGCAAACCGGCCAACTGCTTGACCAACTTGTGAACGCCTTGCATGACGCGGCCAATGACTTTGCCAGGCAGTCATGTGCCGTGGCGACATCAATTGACCGTCCTGCATGGTTGACCGAGAAGAACCTGGAAGATTATTGGCAATGCATCCGGTATTCCTTTGGTCCGCAAGAGCAGGCCGGCCTGATGCTTTTTGGCGATTATATTCGCCGCCTGGGACTGATTCCCGCGGTTCCGGGGCTCTCCTGGAGCGCCCCGATGAAGCGCGACAAACATCTGGTTGCTTGATTCTGACGGAATCTTTGGGTAGTAGCGCAAATACGGCTGCGGACGATCTAACAAACAATGGAAACAGGAGGATTCTCAATGAGTGCTGCGGAACAACATGAAGCCAAGACCGACGCTCAAAAGCCCGGTTACAAGCCTATTGACGAAGAGGTCTTTGAAATGAAATCTGGAAGCGATTTTGGTAAAGTGGCTCTTTTTGTCGCACTGCTGGCCGTGATCTTGATGGTCATACTGTATTTTTCACAACAGCAAAACATCACGGGCATGAGCGACCAGCTGGGTGAAGTGCAGCAGGTAAGACAGGAAATTGTCGTGGTCCAGGATCAGATTGCCTCTCTTGAAGCGGAAATGGAAGCCCTGAAAGGCTTGCCCGCAGAAGCTCGTAAAATCGTTATTTCCAGCCTCCTCAATGAATCCGCGAGCAAGATCAATTACCTGAGCACCCGCATGGAAACCGATGAACAGCAGGCCAAAATGCGGGAGATCCAGAAGATGCTCGAGGAAGTTCAGGCCGGAATCGAATAACTTCCATTTGATTGCTTTCCGATAAAGAATATTAATATATTCGGTTCATCAACCGGCAGATCACATCACTTGATGCTTGCCGTTTGATGAACCGAAAACTCCACACGCCGACGTAGCTCAGTTGGTAGAGCAGCTGATTCGTAATCAGCAGGCCAGGAGTTCAAATCTCCTCGTCGGCTCCAGGAAATCAAGGGTTTACGCTGAAAAGTGTAAGCCCTTTTTTCTTGTATTCAAAAATAGTAGGTATCTGTTCAGCAAATCCACGGAAAAGATCTGGATACCGGCATTCGCCGGTATGACTGGTGTAGATACAGCTTGCTTCGATAAGTCATTCCGGCGAAAGCCGGAATCCAGTGCAAGTGAATGACCATCCCCCGGATGAGCTGAATAGTTACGGTCTTTTCAACATTTTTCGAAACCGATTCCGACCCCGACACCGACCCCGATGTCGGAGGCAGCTCGCACACCATGTACTGAACAGTTACAATAGTAGTAGGTAGCCGAAAGCTGACCGCTTTTCAGCTTATATGCTCACCCGGATCTGCCATGGACACAGCATGCAACACTGACCGATACTTGAAGCAAGTATTTGAGATAATTGCTGCCCACATGAAAGAGCATCCGGCACGCATTTATCTCTTTGGCTCCAGGGCGGCAGGTACCGCAAGAGTTTTTTCCGACTGTGATATTGCCATTGAACCTGTGCGAGACCTGCCTTTGGGGCACTTGAGCCGACTTAAGGAAAAACTTGAAGAAAGCCATGTTCCCTACGTCGTTGAAGTGATCGATCTTTCGCAAACTAGTGAGGAGTTTGCCCGAAAAGTGCGTGATGAAGGTATATTATGGATAAATACCAGCAACGCCTGAAAACCGCGGACGCTGCCTTGCAGACCCTATTTGAGGTCATCGGTTTACGCGAAGTTTCGGTTATTCAAAGGGATGCCGCTATTCAACGTTTTGAATATTCTTTTGAGGCGGTGTGGAAGGCAGCCAGAGCGTATCTGCTTGAAGTCGAGGGAATTGACGCGGCTTCACCTAAAAAGGTTTTGCGCGCTTCCGGGGAAATCGGACTTCTGTCCGAGGAACAGGTCTCCCTTGGTTTGCAAATGGTGGACGACCGCAACCTGACATCTCATACATACCATGAAGGACTGGCGCAGAGAATATATGAAAGACTTCATCCATATGCTGACTTGATGGATCTATGGCTGGCCAAAATGAAATCTTCAATATGACGTGCAAGGTTTTTTGTCCCCCCTCTCGCACTGGATTCCGGCGTTCGTCGGAATGAATTGTCGCAGCAAGCCGTTTCCAGATCGTTCATGCTGGCGAACGTCTCCGCTATCGCTATTCAGGTCTTTTTTTCGAAATTTTGCTGAATAAATCAATACGAGTCGCTTTGACATTCGAGTTTATGAATTCAAGGTGCTTTTGGTCTGGCAAAAACCATGTTTGAGGTATCGCCGGATTCCTGGATAATTCGGCGGACAGAATGGTTGTTGCCGGTTGCCGGGGTTGTGTGACAAGACGGCATGAGATTCAGATCAACTTCAACAGAGTTATATCACGGCATGAAGAACAAGAAACGAATACTTATCGTGGAGGATGACGCCCTGCTGGCCATGGGGGTGGAGGACATGATCACGAGGTTTGGGTACCACGCTCTGCCGCCGGTGGCGACAGGGGCGGAAGCCATTGCCGCTGCGGAATCAAATCGTCCCGACCTGGTGCTCATGGACATCAACCTGGCTGATCAAATAAGCGGGATCAATGCCGCGGAACGCATTCTGAGTTTTGCTGACATCCCCATTGTCTATCTTTCCGGCCATTCCGGCGACGCAATGCTCAACCAAGCCAAATTGACCAAGCCCTACGGGTACCTAGTCAAGCCGGTAACGGAAGCGGAGCTGAAGGCCTGCCTGGAAATGGCTTTGTATCGCCATGCCATGGACAAGAAGCTTCAGCAGAGCGAGGAACGATACAGGAGCATTGTCGAAAACATCAATGATGCGATGATTATTCACGATCATGACGGCAAAATCATTGACACCAACGAAATCGCCTGCCGAATGCTGGGATACCGACGATCGGAATTGATGAAATTCAGCCTGAAGCAGCTTCTCCGGCCGGAGAATGTGGCTTACTACAATGAGCAGATAGCCAAGCTTCGAGATTCTTCCGGAAATGTTTTTGAGATGGAATGCCTGCACAGGGACGGCACGGTATTGTTCTTTGAGATCAGTGCGCGGCTTGTGGTTGATGAATCTGAAGGCGTGATTCAATGTTTTTGCAGGGATATCAGTGAGCGCAAGAAACATCAGGAGGAAATCAACAGAAAGAACGAGGAGCTGCGGGAAATCATCGCCGCGAAAGACAAGTTTTTCTCCATCATTTCCCATGACCTGAAGAGTCCCTTGTCCGGATTCATGATTTTGACCAGGATGTTGTCCGAGGAGTTTACGACCCTGCCCTTGAAAGACCTCCGGGAGATGGCCCGACAACTGGCGCAGTCCACGGAAAATATCGTCAGCCTTCTGGAAAACTTGTTGGAATGGTCACTCCACCAGCAGGGGTTCATGGCCTATGAACCCGTCTCCCTGCCCTTGACCGATCTGGTCCAGCGAAATCTGGATCTGTTTCAATCACTTGCCAGGGATAAGAAAATCATCCTGAGAAGCAATGTATCGCCAAGACTGAGGGTCCATGCAGATAAACTCATGCTCGAAACCATAATCCGGAACCTGCTTTCCAATGCGATCAAGTTCAGCATGAGCGGCGGAAAAGTGGATATTTCCGCTGTTCGTAAAAACGGCCAAGTCACCTTGGCCGTGCAAGACAACGGAATGGGCATTAGCCATGAAGCGTTGGAGGAATTGTTTGTGTTGAATAAGAAGGCATCCAAACAGGGAACGGATGGCGAACTCGGCACCGGCCTGGGGTTGCTGCTGTGCAAGGAATTCGCTCAACAACATGGAGGCAAAATCTGGGTTGAAAGCGCCCTTGGAATCGGAAGCACTTTTTTTGTCTCGCTGCCCGTTGAGCCACGCCTGGCGGCGAAGTAGCCGTCCTCTAGGACCTGGTCAGAATCCTACCGTCTCCGTCAAAAAGCTTATACCGTCTGATCGAACTGACACGAATCCTTCAATGTCTTCCCCTTGACGATGAACATGGTCGTCTCGGCGATATTGGTGGCCATGTCCGCCACTCTTTCCAGCCGTCTGGCGATATTGATGCTTTGCAGGCCGCATTCAATGGATTTAATATCCCGGCTGTCCCTGGTCATATAGTTAATCGTGTCCTTGATCACCGCGGAATTGAGTTCATCCACCTCGAAGTCCATACGGCAGACAATAACGGCCTTTTCTACGTCGGACGAGGAAAAAGCAATGATGGACTCCTGCAGCATGTCATAGCTTTTCTGGCCCATGAGCAGAATTTTGTCGTAGACGTCCAGGGGCGGATTGAGACTCAGAAAAATTATAGCATCAGCGATATTGGCCGCCTCGTCGCCAATCCGCTCCAGATCCACGCTCATGCGCATGCAGCCGAGTATAAGCCTCAGATCCCTGGCCACCGGCTGTTCCAGGGCCAGCAGACGCATGCACATTTCATAGACCTGGACCTCCAGTTCGTTGATCTTCTTGTCGTTGTCCACGACTTCCTGAGCCAGATCCGCGTCCATTCTGGAAAATGCCGTAACCGTCTTGCTCACGGCCTGTTCCGTCTGAACCACCATCTGCATGACCCTCATATTCAGCCTGTCCAATTCTTTCGCCAAGTGCGACATTGATATGCTCCTGATTGATGTTCAGATTAATATGTTACTGCAAGGATTTGCGTAAAGAGAACCAGAAAATGCTTCCTCCGTCGGTGCCGGGTACGGGGCTTTGGACCCAGATTTCTCCACCGAGGTTGCGAATGATGTTTTTGCAAATAGCCAGTCCCAGTCCTGTGCCTTTGATCTTGTTCTTGAACTTCTTGACCCGGTAGAAGCGTTCAAAGATCCGTAGCTGCTCCTCCCTGGGAATCCCGGGTCCGTTATCCTGAACCCCGATCAGCACCCGGTCGTCCTCCCTGCGGCAGATGACCATTATTTCACCATGTTCGGGCACGTACTTGATGCTGTTCTCGAACAGGTTCTGCAGCACCTGCCGCAATGATTCCGCTTCGCCGATCACCTTGAGGCAGTCCGCATGAAGCTCCATGGAAAAACGAATACGCTTTTGGTCCGCATAATGGCCGCAGTTTTTCCATGAATTTTCAATGACGGGCTGCAGGTCAACGCTGCCGAGGACGATTTTTTCAGGTTCCGATTCGATTTTCGAGAGCTGCAGAATATCATCCAGGAGCCTGATCATGTTGTTGGTGTTCTTTGAGATAATCTCCAAAAACTCGGCTCCGCGCTTTTCCAGAAACTCTCTGTTTTCCAGCAATGTTTCGGTGTATCCCTTGATGGATGTCAGAGGAGTCCGCAATTCATGGGAGGCATTGGCCACGAAATCCTTGCGGATGCTTTCCAGGCGCCTGATGTGCGTGATGTCGTGAAACACAAGTATTGCCCCGATCTTTTTGCGATCCTCGGGCGAGACAATATTTACGGCATAGTGTTTCTCTTTGAACTTCATTTCCAGAATCTTGTTGCGTACCGAGTCGCTGGCGATGACCTCGTCGCAGCAATCTTGCAACTCGTTGTTCAAAAACACCTCCAGAGGTCGTTTTCCCAGAAAATTTTCATGATGGTTGAAGTGGGCTGCAAAGGCACGGTTGAAGCTCATGATGCGCCCGTTGTTGTCCAGCGCGACCAGGTCGTCCTTGATGCCGTCCAGGATGGTCCGCAGTTCCGTCTTTTGCGCGGAAACCACCTCCATGTTGTTTTCAATATTCTGGGCCATTTCGTTAATGGATCCAACGAGAGGGTCGAATTCCTTGCCAGGGGAGGAAGTAATTCGTGTTTGGTAATTTCCGCCTCCAATGGCCTGGGTCAGACTGATCATGGGCTGTAGCTTCAACGTCAATCGTCTGACCAGCAAGAACACCAGCAGTCCCGTGAGAATGAGCGAGAGCAGCATCATCTGCCACAGTCCCGTACTGACCCGCATGAAAAACGATTCCATGGTGGCATAGGGGGTGGCCATCCTGAGAATCACCGTTCCAAACGGCGCTAGATCGGTTTTTCTGGCGAAATATATCAGGTGGCGGTCCACGGTCCGGCTGTGCCGGATGCTGTACCCATGGCCGTCCTGAATGGCCTGCAGAAATTCCTCTCTGGAGCCATGATTCTCGATCAGCCGGATTTCATCGAGAGGAACCATTGAATCCACCAGCACCCTGCCGTTGGAATCGATGACGGTAATCCTGTCGACGCTTGTCCGGCCGATTTCCCGGATGACCGCATCCAGTTCCTCCAGGTGTTGGAGATCAGTCCTGGCCAAGGTCCATGCCAGAATGGACATCCGTTCAGCGACGCTCTTGACCATCTCCTGCTTCATTTCCTCTTCCACGGTTTCCAGAAAATAATAGGAAGGGATGGCCAGGGCGATGATCAAGGCAACCCAAAAGGAAAAAATCAGTTTGATCTTGAGGGAGAATCTGTTTTTCTTCACGGTCTCAGGTCTCATCTCCATTCGCTTCAGTCCTGCAGGTCGAAGGTATAACCCAATCCCCTGGACGTGTGGATGTGGTGGGCGTACCGGCCGAGCTTGATCCTGAGCCTGCGGATATGCGTGTCCACCGTCCTGTTGTATCCTTCGAACTTGTAGCCCCAGACGTTGTTCAGGAGGCTTTCCCGGGAGAGCACCTTGCCCTGATTCTGGATGAACTCGGCCAGGAGCTTCAATTCCGTGGCCGTGAGGTTCATGTTTTTTCCGTCCAGCTTGAACTGCATGGCGGAGAAGTCGAACTCCATGCCCTCATGTTTCCAGGTCTTGCCTTCCCCGTTTTCCACCGGCCCATCCCGCCGGATCAGGGCCTTGATCCGCAACAGCAGCTCCCGAATGCTGAAGGGTTTAATGACATAGTCGTCCGCTCCGAGTTCGAAACCGACGATGCGGTCCACTTCTTCGCCTTTGGCCGTGAGCATGAGCACCCTGATCTGTTTCAGCTTTGGATCGCTCTTGAGTCTGCGGCACATCTCCAGACCGTCCATGTGCGGCAGCATCAGATCGAGCAGGATCACCTCGGGAAGTTCTTCCTTGGCAATCTTCAGACCGTCAAAGCCATTGTCCGTCACAAAGACCTTGTAGCCGGCGGACTCAAGATTGAGCAGCAAAAGATTCTGGATATCCTCTTCGTCTTCGATGACCAGCACCTTGTTCGTGAGCATGCCAACCAATCCCCTTCAAAGTTGATGAACCTGGTTTGTGACAAACCGAAATTGCCGATTCAACAGAAGATACTTGTCACCCAGCACTTACCGTACAGCCCTGTCTTCGTCCCCCATCCTCTGCCAGGGAGTATCGGCTGGTGATTACCCGGATTCTCCTACATGTGATGCTGTTACATTCATGTTACATGGACATTAAATTCCAGTGACAGAGTCGGGCATTATTTGCAACAGCCGCTAATGATTTGAAATAACGAATCAAAAACGGTTAATGTTCCTGGGAAGATGGCGGTGTCGCAATGCAAAAGAAATGTCATCTTCCTGTCATATTCCTGTAACATTGTCCTCCTATCTTGCCGTCATGGAAAAGGCGCAAGGCATCGCCATCCCGGCGAGGCGGTTTTGAACCAATATCAGGAGGAGTTTCTGAATGCGCAAGTTTTTAGCAATTATCGCCCTTGTAGGCATGCTGTCCGCGAGCAACGTCTCCGCCCAGACCGGAGTGGATCCGGAACTTCCGGAATACACGCCGGTCAGCGGCATTTCCGGCAACCTGTCCAGCATCGGCTCGGACACCCTGAACAACTTGATGACCCTGTGGGCCGAGGCCTTCCGGGGCTACTATCCCAACGTGAACATCCAGATCCAGGGCGCCGGCTCGAGCACGGCTCCACCGGCCCTGATCGAGGCCACGGCCAACTTCGGTCCCATGAGCCGCCCCATGCGCGCTTCCGAGATCGAGCAGTTCGAGCAGCGCTACGGCTACAAGCCCACGGAAGTGGCCACGGCCATCGACACCATCGCCGTGTACCTGAACAAGGACAATCCGCTGGATTGCCTGTCCATCCCACAGGTTGACGCCATCTTTTCAGCCACCCGCCGTTGCGGCCATGGCGAGGACATCACCCGCTGGGGTCAGTTGGGGCTGACCGGCGCCTGGGCCAACCGGGACTTCACATTGTACAGCCGCAATGCCGTGTCCGGCACCTATGGTTTCTTCAAGGACAACGCCCTGTGCGGCGGCGACTTCAAGCCGACCATCAACGAGCAGCCCGGATCAGCTTCCGTTGTCCAGGGAGTGACGGAGTCCCTGAACGGCATTGGCTACTCCGGCATCGGGTACATCACCTCCGGCGTGAAGGCGGCGGCCCTGTCCAAAGAGACCGACGGAGCCTGTTACGAGCCCAATGCCGAGAATGCCGCGGCCGGTAATTATCCTCTTTCCCGTCTGCTGCTGGTCTACGTGAACAAGCATCCCCAGGAGCCCCTGGCCCCGGTCGAGCGTGAGTTCCTGCGCCTGGTGCTCTCCAGGCAGGGTCAGGAAGTTGTTGTTCGTGACGGCTACATCCCTCTGCCGGAATCCGTTGCCTCCCGTTTTCGTCAGCAGCTCGGGCTGTAGTTCCCAGCCGGCCTGATTTGGCCGCACCGCTCCGTGCAACGGCATGGAGCGGTGTATTTGCCTGACCATTATGTATTACGTCTTCAAAACGGTACCATTTCAGCCCAACTCGACTTGAAATCAGCATCGCAATCGAAATCGAAATCGTAAAAAACAAGTTGCTTGCTGAATGGCTTCGATTTCGATTGCATGCCGGCTTTTGTGCCATGCTTAAAGCAAAGCGAGAACAGGCTCGGGCGATTAAACGTTACTGAACACCTTCATCTTACGTACAGGACGTCCCATGAACAACGGTTCTTCATCCTCCTCTGAATCCGCTACCGCCCTGGGCAAATTGTTCGGGGCCATGCCGGATGCCCGGACGCGGGCCTCTCTGCGCAAAGTCCGCGCCTTCAAGGATGGATTGGCCAAATATTTTATCAGTTCCAGCGGGCTCGCCGTTGTCTTTGCCCTGGCACTGATCTTCATCTTCCTGTTCATAGAGCTGGCACCCATTTTCGCGCCGGCGGACATGGAGCAAAGGACCTCGTTCAGCGCCCCTGGCGGGTCTGATGCCGAAACGCTGCTTCTGGACATGGATCGGTATCAGGAGCTGGGTGTACGGTACAAGAGCGACGGAGCGGTCGTATTTTTCAATCTGAACACTGGAGAAACGTCCTGGCGGGAGATGATCGAGTTGCCTCCGGACGTGACGATCACCTCCTTCGCTTTCGGTGAACCGCGTTCCAACCTGGTGGTCTTGGGGCTGTCCAATGGAACGGCCATCGCGGCAAGGCACGATTTCGATCAGGATTGGACCGGAGGAGCGCGGGTCATAGTTCCCCGTCTGGAATTCCCCCTGGGTGAGGAGCCGATTCCGGTGGATTCCCAGTCGCGTCCGCTGAGGCAAGTGGCCGTCCAGCGCGGCGCGGGCGGCGCCATTCTGGCCGCGATTACGGATGACAACCGAATTCTGCTGTCACTGCTGAGCACTCGAGTGAATTTCATGACCGGGGAAACCGAAGTCTCCGCCTCCCAGCACGATCTCGGGCCAGCTCCGGCAGAGGGCAAGCGGGTGCTCATCTCATCGAACATGAGCAATCTGTTCGTGGCCGATGCCCAAGGCATGCTGCACTACTACGATGTCCGACGTCCGGCCCAGGCACGGCTGGCGCACAGCCTGGCCGTGGTGCCGGATGCCTCCGTATCCGTCACGGCGCTGGATTTCCTGCTGGGCACGGTGTCCATCATCGTCGGCCGTTCAGATGGTTCCTTGAGCCAGTATTTCCTGGTCCGTGATGCTGACAATGAAAACTTCATCACCCACATCCGCGACTTCCTTCCCCATCCCGCGGCTGTCACCATGCTGGCCTCGGAGTATACGCGCAAGGGGTTCGCCTCAGCGGACGCTTCCGGCGGTATCGGCCTGCATTATCCCACGTCCCACCGCACTGTCCTGCAGATGCCGGTGACGTCCAGCCCGATTCGGACCCTGGCCTTCTCGCCCACGAATCGGGCCCTGCTGGCCGAGGATGAACAGCGGGTCGTGCACCTGCTGGACGTGGCCAATCCGCATCCCGAGGCCTCCTTCAAATCCCTGGGGCAGCGGGTCTGGTACGAGGGTCGGTCCGAACCGGCCTTTGTCTGGCAGTCGTCCTCGGCTTCGGATGAGTTCGAGCCCAAATTCAGCCAGGTGCCCATCACCATCGGCACGCTGAAAGCCGCCTTCTACGCCATGCTTTTCGCCATGCCCCTGGCCGTGCTCGGAGCCATCTACGCCGCCTACTTCATGAGCCCCAAGCTGCGTGCCGTGGTAAAGCCGTCCATCGAGGTCATGGAGGCTTTGCCCACGGTTATTCTCGGATTTCTGGCCGGACTGTGGCTGGCGCCGTTCATGGAGGACAATCTCCCGGCAGTTTTTTCGATCATCTTGCTCATGCCGCCAATGATGATTCTTACTGCCTTCGCCTGGTCCAGACTGCCGAGCAGGCTTCGGATGCTGGCGCCGGACGGATGGGAAGCAGCGATTCTGGTGCCGGTGCTCATCGGGTTGGGATGGGCCTGCATTGCGATCAGTCCCTACATCGAGATCTGGTTCTTCGGCGGCAGCATGCGCCAGTGGCTGACCGAAGTGGGCATCACCTACGACCAGCGCAACGCCATGGTGGTGGGGCTGGCCATGGGGTTCGCGGTCATTCCGACCATCTTCTCCATTGCGGAGGACGCCATCTTCAACGTGCCCAAGCACCTGACCCAAGGGTCCCTGGCCCTGGGCGCCACCCCTTGGCAGACCGTGACCCGGGTGGTCCTGCTCACGGCCAGTCCGGGCATCTTTTCGGCGGTGATGATCGGCTTCGGCCGGGCCGTGGGCGAAACCATGATCGTGCTCATGGCCACGGGCAACAGCCCGGTGATCAATTTCAACATCTTCGAGGGGATGCGCACCCTGTCCGCGAACATAGCCGTGGAGTTGCCGGAAACCGCCGTGGGGAGCACCCATTACCGGATACTTTTCCTGGCGGCTCTGTTCCTGTTCGCGCTGACTTTCGTGGTGAATACGGCGGCGGAGGTCGTGCGCCAGCGTCTGCGCAGGAAATACAGCTCCCTGTAGTTTGAAAGCTGACTTTGCCTTCAATCAACAATGGAAGAAATTTGGTAACTACTCAGCACACGTTATGTGATCTCCTCCGGCAATCGGGGTCGGGGTCGGTATCGGAATCGGTTTCGAGAAGGTTGTGGCTCCCTCCAAGGATTCGCTTCCGATCCCGATACCGATACCGACCCCGCCTGCGATGCCAAAGTCCGCAGGGCAGCAGCATGCTGAACAGTTACGATTATTTGACAGGGTGAACAGGACACAAATGCGTTGCGAGCGATGCGTCAACATGGGTAATTCCCGGTTATCAAGTTTGAGGATGATGGCATGAACGTACGGCAATGGTTCAAAAGCGGCTCCCCCTGGATCTGGCTGACCGGAGGAATGATCAGCCTGAGCATGATCATGGTGTTCGGGCTGCTGGCCCTGATCGCGGTGCGTGGTCTGGGTCATTTCTGGCCCGCACCGGTGGTGGAATTCGAGTTTCAGGCGGCTCCGGACAGCGTGGTCCGGGTGCTGGGTAACCCGGTCCGTTCCCAGAGCGTGGCCGGAAGCGTGCTGCGGGAGAGTGGACACCCCATTCCCGAAGACGTGGATCTGACGCAGCGATTCCTGATCAAGCAAGGCAACCGGGATCTGACGGGCCGCGATTTCGTCTGGTATCCGGAACCCCAGATCGTTTCCGAATGGACTACGCCCCGGGAGGCCATGGTCCTGGAGCGGCGGGAGTGGGGGAACTTCTTCGGCTTTCTGCGCGAGGTGCGGGAATCCGGGCAGGTTGTGGCCGAGGGATTCGCGGCACGAGCGGAACTGATCCCGCGCGTGGAGCGGGCCAATACCCTGGCCAAGGAAATCACCCGCATCGAGCGCCATGAAATCGGCGGGCTGAACCGGCAGATCGAGCGCATCCGCCTGGCGGAACGGCGCATCGAACTGGATCGGGAACTGGACGAGGCCACCCGACAGGAGCGGATGGCGGAATTTCGTGAGCAGCGGGATGAGCTGAATCGGCAATACGAGGTGATCAATACGCGCCGTCTGGAACTGGTGGCGGAAATGCGCCGTGATTCACTCCTGGCAGAGGCAGGCGACGGCAGAATTGTCGAGATCCCCGTGGCCAACGTGGTACACGCTTTCTGGCCCAACGACATGTCGCTCGCGCAGAAGGCGCATCATTATGTGACCATGATCTGGGAGTTCCTGAGCGGGTATCCGCGGGAGGCCAATACCGAGGGCGGCATTTTTCCGGCGATTTTCGGCACCGTGCTGATGGTCATTTTGATGTCCATCGTAGTTACGCCCATGGGAGTCCTGGCCGCGATCTATCTGCGGGAATACGCAAAGCAGGGTCTGCTGGTGCGCATCGTGCGCATTTCGGTGAACAATCTGGCCGGGGTGCCGTCTATTGTTTTCGGCGTGTTCGGTCTGGCGTTCTTCGTCTATTTCATCGGCGGCAATCTGGACAGAATGTTCTATGAGGAATCCCTGCCCTCGCCGACCTTCGGCACGCCGGGACTGCTCTGGGCCTCCCTGACCCTGGCCCTGCTCACCCTGCCCGTGGTCATCGTTTCCACCGAGGAGGGCCTGGCGCGGATTCCGAGTACCATCCGCCATGGCAGCCTGGCCCTGGGCGCAACCAAGGCCGAGACCCTCTGGCGGACGGTGATCCCGTTGTCCACTCCGGCCATGATGACCGGTTTGATTCTGGCCGTGGCCAGGGCTGCCGGGGAAGTCGCGCCGCTGATGCTGGTGGGCGTGGTCAAGCTGGCGCCCAACTTGCCCGTGGACGGCTATTTTCCCTACCTGCATCTGGAACGCAAGTTCATGCACCTGGGCTTTCATATCTTCGACGTGGGGTTCCAGAGCCCCAACGTGGAAGCATCACGACCCCTGGTCTATGCCACGGCCCTGACCCTGGTCGTGATCATCATTACCCTGAACCTGACGGCCATCACCATTCGGAACTACCTGCGCGAGAAGTATCGCAGTGAAAGTGATTGATTTCTGCTCGGGCGATCCAACACCTGACGGAAGGAAGACATGTACCCTCGGCAGCCTTCAACATTTGGAAAGAAAATGAACGCGACAAACAATACGACAAAAACCCATGGCATCATGAACGGTTTCTTCGCGGAGTCGGACCAGAAGAAACTGGATTTCAGCTCGGAGAGCATCGCCCTGGAAGTGGACAACCTGCAACTCTACTACGGCAAGGTCCATGCGTTAAAAAACATCAACATCAAGATCCCCAGCCGCCGCGTCACGGCGTTCATCGGACCCAGCGGGTGCGGCAAGTCCACCTTGTTGCGCTGCTTCAACCGGATGAACGATCTGATCGACATCTGCCGGATCGAGGGCAGCATCAACCTGGACGGCCGCAACATTTACGACCGCGGCGTGGACGTGACCGAATTGCGGCGTCGGGTGGGCATGGTCTTTCAGAAGCCGAATCCGTTTCCCAAATCCATTTACGAAAACGTGGCCTATGGGTTGCGGCTGCAAGGGGTGAAGGAGAGGAAAAAGCTGGACCAGGTCGTGGAGCACGCCCTGCGCGGCGCTGCCCTGTGGGACGAGGTCAAGGACCGGCTCCATGAAAACGCCTTCGGCCTCTCCGGAGGACAGCAGCAGCGCCTGGTGGTGGCCCGGGCCGTGGCCATCGAGCCGGAGGTGATCCTCCTGGACGAACCCTGTTCGGCCCTGGATCCCATTTCCACGGCCAAGATCGAGGAACTGATCTTCACGCTCAAAGAAAAATATACCATCGTCATCGTCACCCACAACATGCAGCAGGCGGCCCGGGTTTCCGACTACACCGCCTACATGTATCTCGGCGAACTCATCGAATACATGGACACGGTCTCCCTGTTCACCCAGCCCAAGGAAAAAGCCACGGAAGACTACATCACCGGCCGCTTCGGCTGATTCCAGGCTGCGTGAAACACCGTCCCGATGCGTCAGCCGGCCGCAAGGACAGAAACCCGGTATCTCAGCAAATCAGCAGAGTACGAAGCTTGCTCTAATCACTCAGCAACCTTTGCATCACAGGATGGTCATGAGCGCTCACGTTGATTGTTTCATGCCGCAAAAAGATTTGATTCCCAAGGACATTATTTCTTCCGCGGAAGGCGGCAAGGCCTTGTGCATGTCGGAGCTTCCGGACAAAACCACCCCCCGGGCCTGCGTGTTGATGCGTCATGTTCCCTGTGTCGCTCCGGACACCACGTTGACGGACGTCTATGACATCTTCCGGAAACACCAGAGCCTGATGGTCCTGCCCGTGGTCCGGGACGGTAAGCCGGTGGGTTTGATCAACAGGAACAAGCTCAACGAGATGTACAGCCTGCCGTTCACCAGGGAACTGCATGGACGAAAACCTATCAAGGCATACATGGTCGGCAATCCGGTGATTGTGGACAAGGACGTTTCTATCGACGACCTGGCCCGCATCATTATTGATGCCGGCATGCAGCACATGTACGACGGGTTTATTCTGACCGAAAACGGGAAATATGTCGGCATCGGCAACGGGCATGATCTGCTGAGCGCCATCACCGAACGCAAGCAGGCCCACCTGTATTATCTTGCTCATTATGACGCCCTGACCGGTCTGCCCAATCGGCTCCTGTTCAGGGACCGTCTGCTCCAGGCCTGCAACAGCGCGGATCGCAACGGGCATATGGTCGCGCTCCTGTTTCTGGACCTGGATCGGTTCAAGCTGATCAATGATACTTTGGGTCACGGGGTGGGCGACCTGTTGCTCAAAAAGGTGGCTGCCCTCCTGCGCGAATCGATCCGCAAGAAGGATACCGTGGCGCGACTGGGAGGGGATGAATTCACGATCATCCTGGATGATGTCGACTCCATGCAGAACGTGGCCCTGGTGGCCCAAAAAATTCTGCATTTCATCGCCCAGCCGTTTATCCTGGAAGGCAATGAGGTCGTGGTCACCACAAGCATCGGCTTGGCATTTTATCCCACGGATGCGCGGGATGCCGAGGAGCTGCAGAAGAACGCCGACGCGGCCATGTATCATGCCAAGGGAAGCGGAAAGAACAACTTTCAGTTCTACACGGCAAAGATGAATGAACTGATCGCCAACCGCCTGAGCCTGGAAAACAAGCTCCGCAGGGCCGTGGAAGAGAACCAGCTCCTTCTGCATTACCAGCCCCAGGTCGAACTCTCCACGGGTCGGGTTGTCGGCGTGGAAGCGCTTTTGCGATGGAATCATCCCGTCGAAGGATTTATTCCGCCGTTAGCGTTCATCCCCCTGGCCGAGGAACTGGGGCTGATGGCCTCCATCGGAGAATTTGTGCTCCGGGAGGCCTGCATGCAGAACAAGCGGTGGCAGGATCAGGGCATCTATGTCTGCATGGCGGTGAATCTGGCCGGCTGGCAGCTGGAACAGCCGGACTTCGCGGAAACCGTGGGCCGCATCCTGCGGGATACCGGTCTGGACCCCCGCTGCCTGGAACTGGAACTGACCGAGAAGGTGCTCATGAAGAACATCGATCAGGCCCTGCGGACCTTGAACGAACTGGGGAAGATGGGCGTGCTGGCGGCCATCGATGATTTCGGTACGGGATACTCATCCCTGAGCTATCTGCTCAACCTGCCCATCGACACATTGAAAATCGACAAATGTTTCATCCAGAGCATCGGCCGCCAGGAAGACGGGGCAACCATCGCCACGGCGGTCATCGCCCTGGCACGCAGCCTGAAGCTCAGCGTGGTGGCCGAGGGCGTGGAAACCGAGGAGCAGCGTCAGTTTCTCAGCGAGCAGGGCTGTGACTTCATCCAGGGATACCTCTTCAGCCGCCCCATGGCCGCCCCCGACCTCACCCCGCTGCTTCTCAAACACGCCTCCCTCCCCACTCAACGCAAACTGAACTGCTCCGCCGAAACGATCAACCCATGAGCATGACGCGGCTTATGAAATGCCCGCGTATCCCGCCTGGGCTTTCGGCCGATTTTAATGACCAGCTTGGGTCTGAGTCCACTATATGCCCGGCCGGAAATGAGATCAGGCTCTCAAAAGTCTTCGTTCTAGTAATGTCAGCATGTCGCGACGGCAGTCGGAAATTTTTTAATGGTTGCGTAATCAATGTCTCTGTTTTATCTGAATTGACAGTTGGTTAAATGGAAGTCTGAGGTACTCGGTGAACCGTTATCCGACGATTTCTGGAAAAGCGCTGATAGACTTCAGCACCTGAGTCTTGGAGTTGTCCGGAACTTTAGAATCAATTGTTAAGGACACTCCATATCCTTGAGGAGATCATCATGGAACTTTCAGCTATATTGACACCCGCTCCGGAGGGGGGCTACGTGGCCTTCAACCCCGAAACCGGCACCACCACACAGGGTGAAACTGTCGAGGAAGCATTGAACAATCTTCGCGAGGCAACAGAGCTTTACCTGGAGGAATTTCCGCTTTCCATCAGCGGACGTCCCTTGCTGACCACCTTCCAAGTATCGGCGTATGCCTAAGCTGCCCGTCGTCTCAGGTGCAGATGCTATTCGTGCGTTGGAGCGCCTGGGCTTCGTGGCAGTACGCCAGCGTGGCAGCCATATTGTCATGCGCCGCGGTTCTTCAGGCTGCGTTGTGTCCAACCACAACGAGTTGAAAGTCGGCACCCTCCTCGGCTTGCTCAAATAGGCGGGCGTATCCCCCGACGAGTTCATCAAGTCGCTCCATGCCTAACCTATTGCTCCTCAACCACACCACCTTCCCCACAACGCAAGCTGAACTGCTCTGCTGAAACGAGCACAATTGCGGCATGATCGCCGATGATGCTCTGGTCCCTGTCCGTCCCAATGTGATGCCCCTGGAATTCCAATACTCCACATAACCCATTCCGCTGACTCATCCCCATAAATCCCATCGCCTATAGCCCATAGCCCTCAACCCGCATCTCGTTACAAAAAATCAACACGACTGTAACACAACCGAGTTGATTCCAATGCACCAATCCAAATAAGTTCAACAGTGACGATTATGTATCGTCACTGTTGAACATCATCATTAAAGGAGCAATGGAATGAAAATGAAGTTGTACATCAAGTTGGGGATCGCCTCTCTTCTTGCGCTGTTCATCTGCGTGAGCATGCTTTCTACGAATGTCCAGGCAGATGAGATCACCGTCTACACCTCGTACGAGGAAGACGAAGCCGCGGCGTTTCTGGCCGCGATGCAGCGCGATCTGCCGGATCTGAAAGTGAACATGCTGCGCCTTTCCACGGGGGATCTGCATGCCCGGATGCTCGCCGAGGCCGCGAATCCGCGCCATGACGTGATTTGGGGCTGGGCCGTGACGAACATGGTTGATCCCCGGATTCTGGACATGCTGGAGCCCTATGAGCCAAAGGGGATTGAGCGCGTTCCGGCCCGGTTTCGGGATCCGGAGAACCGCTGGTTCGCCAAGACCGGTTACATGGCCGCCTTTTGCGTGAACAACGAGGTCCTGGCCCGCAAGAACCTGCCCATGCCCACGTCCTGGGAGGATCTGTTGAAGCCCGAGTTCAAGGGGGAAGTGGTCATGCCCAACCCGGCGAGTTCCGGCACCGGATACCTGCAGATCGCCTCGATTCTGCAAATGAAGGGCGAGGAAGATGGCTGGCAATACCTGGAAGGATTGGACAAGAACATCGCGCAGTACATCAAAAGCGGTTCCCGGCCCTGCAACATGGCCAGCGCCGGGGAGTTCGCCGTGGGAGCTTCCTTCGCCCTGCGCGCCATTAAGAATATCGGTGAAGGATATCCCATCACCATGGTCATTCCCGCCGAAGGCGCCGGCAATGAACTGGAAGCCACCGGACTGATGAAATCCTCGCGGAACAAGGAGGCGGCCAAGCGATTTATCGACTGGACCCTCTCCGATGCAGCGGTGCAGGAGTATTACAACTGGAAAGAGATCGTCACAGTCAGCGGCGGAACCATGCCGGAATCTTTCCGCAAGGCAGGGCTGCCCGAAGACATCGGTTCGGTGATGGTGGACATGGACTTCGGCTGGTCCGCAGCCAATCGCGACCGCATTCTACAGGAATGGCAGACGAGATTGGAGCGCTGATCTGTTTGTCCGCGAGCTCCCGATCCGGAGCGGGAACGCAAGAATGGATGCACGGCCGCCGCGATGCGACGGCCGCACATCCTGAAACACGAGCAACTATTCAGTATGCGACTGGTGTTGCCGAGTTGGGCATCGGAGTCGGGATCGCTATCGAGATCGGTATCGATAATGAATTCAGGGGGCATTGGACATCTCGAAACGATTTCAAACCGATTTCGATACCGATACCGATACCGACCCCGACCCCGATTTACGTGGGGTATCCCACAAAACGTGCTGAGCAGTGATAAACACGATTGCAAAGGTGATAGCATGTCCCTGGAAATTCGCAATGTTACCAAGATGTTCGGCGAGCTGAAGGCGTTGGACGATGTCTCCATTTCCATCGAACTCGGCTCTCTGGTTTGCTTTCTCGGACCGTCAGGATGCGGGAAGACGACGTTGCTGCGGGTGATTGCCGGACTTGAACGCCAGGACCGGGGTGAATTGGCCCTGAACGGAGAGGATTTGTCCCTGGTTCCAGCTCGCGATCGCAATTTCGGCGTTGTTTTTCAGTCCTATTCCCTCTTCCCGAACATGACCGTTGCGGCCAACGTCGCCTATGGCCTGGAATGCCGCAATTGGGCGAAAGACCCTATCTCCCGGCGGGTGAAGGAAATGCTCAACCTGGTGCATCTCAATGATCAGGCCGCCAAATTCCCCCACCAACTTTCAGGCGGCCAGCAGCAACGCGTTGCCCTGGCCCTGCCCTTTACCCACAATTAATTCGCCGACGTTTTCCTGTTCCATTAACCATACCCCGTAGCACATGGCTTGCATTTTTTCGTAGCCCTTCCAGAGAATTTGATGGCCAGGAGGCGGATCGTTTTTTCGACCGAGGTATCCGCCAAGATTTGCAACCAACTGAACTGCATTAAACACGCAGTGAGGAGGATTTAAGAAGTTTTTTTTGAAAAAGCTTCAAGAACTCGCAGCTCCAAGCTGGAGAACAGGATATCCGCCAGCAAGTCCGGGGTCTCACGGCCAAGCAGGGTCATGAGCATGATTCGCCAAGCAATGACCATTTTGATGGCAATGGCCCGACGCAGTCGTTCGGCTGTCTCGTGAGCGAGATCTTCAATGCGGCAACCGGACTTGAGGACGCGATGCCAGTCCTCGATGCGCCAACGCAACTGGTACCAATTCAAGCATATTTTTGCATCATCGAAGGATGCGACCGCAATGGTCGTCAAAAGAAACCATTCGACCCGGTCGTCGTTGGCCGGCGGATGTTTCTCCCGTATATGCACCACCCAGATGTCCACCGGCAGTTTCTCGAGATTGGAGCCAGGAGGCCGAATTTGAACGGGCATGGCGCGCAGTTCCAGAACCGCCTTACGTTCACCTCTTTTCGCCCGGGCCTTTTGCTTGGACTTTTTGGGCCGCGCACTTTGACGCGGCACGGAGATTTCAATCCTGCCCAAAGCTTTTTGTTCGGCAACGGTTGCAAACAGTTTGCCGGGTTCACCGCCGATGTTGCGATCATGCTTAGCCCGTACCAGGAGATCCACGCTTGAGTTGGCACGTTGCTCGTCGAATAGCTCGAAGAAATCCGCCTCACGGTCGCAGACATGAATCAGACGTGTACCAGGCAGCTGTTCTTTTATTTCGACAAGGTCACGATGGTGCTCAATCCAATCAAATGTTTTCTTTTCCTCGATGGGCACTGTACTGGATGGCCGTTTTTTTTCTTCCGGGGACAAGGGTTCCGGAGCCTTGCACGAGCCTTTCAAAATACCCAAGGGAAGGCCTTGCGTATTCACCACATACGTCGAGCACATTCTCAAACCTCGTGTCTGCGCACCGGTCTGGTTGCACCCTATAACCCCCAATCCCTGGCATTTGGACAGATTGTTGTAGTTCAGGTCCGACTTGTCCGTGATGCACAAGACGACCTGCTCCGCCTGCATGCGCCGTATCGTCCGCTCCCGATGCGGCAAGAGAATGTTTTCCATCGTCATCGCGGAGTCGTCAGGCTGGTCGATCATACGGTAATACCCCTTGGTCGCCGCCCAGTCTCCCTTGGCAACTCCGCTGTACGAACTGCCTGGTTTGTCAGAAAATTCTTTTGCACAGCGCACGAGCCTTTTGCGCAATCGGGCATCCCCAATCGGAGCGTTTGCGAATTCGTTTTGCGCCCATTGATCCGCATCCAGGCCGTCAGTAAGCTCAAGGGGGCCAGGAACCTCTTTCGGCGCGACTCCCATGTGCTCCCGAAAATCTTGGTCGAGCGCAAAGACGTAAATGTCCTTGATGTTGAGAGCTGGATCACGATGATTATCTTGCCTACCGCGCCCTTTTGTGCACCCAACATGGACCCAGTTCGCTGCCCGAAAACACGTTCCTGTGCTCGATTCCACGAATGTTTCTACAAGCAATGGGTTGTAATTATATGCATATTTAAAATCCTGGGCCATTGCCGCCAGCCCCATGCTCAACACTTTTGAGGCCAAATTGCGGCAATGGACACCAGGACGGATCAAAAAACGATTCAAACCAATGATATAATGCAAATACGCTCGACGCTGTTCGTAGCTCCAGCCGATCCATGCGTCGCGATCAGCCAAATGCAAGGCCGCGGCGGCAAAACCCAAACCGCCTAGCAATCCATGATCAGATTTGACCAGATATCGCAATTGTCGCCCAACAAGAGGCCCAGCGCCATGAGGATGGTAGGTAATCATCATTTCGTTCCAGGTGCGCATCTGCATGTCTGTGCGTACCAAGGTAAGCTGCAAGCCCTTCAGATCCTGAGCCTGACAAGGAACGTTAAGTGGCTCGGGAAGAGGTGCATGTAAGCGGCGGGGCGTTCGAATCTGCGGTTGTTTTTTCCCCGCTGGCAAGACAAAATGCCCTGCCCTTTCCAATTCGCGCAATGCCTTGATGCATCCTCCAGTCTGCTCCAACCCACGCGTGTCGAAAAAGTCGAAGTGCTGACAAACGGCTGACGCTAGAGAATTTCTGGTTGAATGTTCCTGCTTCCCAATCATCCCGCGCAAATATTTCAAGTTGGCAGGCTGGGCCAAAATCCGCTTGAGTTGGTTTTGTGTCTCCATGCGTAGAGCATAAACAACTTTGTTTCCGTTGTTCCGTTTTTTCTATGGGTAAAGGGCAGAGCTAGGCGACGGATCTGCATGATTTGGTTGCGAAGCTGAAGAAGTTGTAAGCCGAAATGAATGAATATTTTGTCAGATCACTGGGAAACGTGAATCCGGAGAAAAAGCTGCGATCCATTGTTGAGGCTGCCAATGGGTAACTCGACTGGGAAGTACGCCGCGACGACATCCTCCGGTCTCGCAACGCCGGATCATTTCGCGGATTCAGGCTCCGTGCTTATTGTTGACGACGATCCTGTTTTTGCCTGGATACCAGAAAAAATCCTCACCAACGCCGGGTATCGCGTTTTCAAGGCTGAAACCGGAACTGCCGGACTGGATTCCATTCGCCGGATGCGTCCCCATCTCGTCCTGTTGGACGTCATGCTTCCTGACGGCAGCGGGGCTTCCTGGAAGATGCTGCCCAAGGAAGCCAATGGAGGGGCGGCGGCCCTGACCGCCATGGATGCATCCCACCAGGCGGGTGAACCCTTTGGCCTGGTGTTGATCGACATGCACATGCCGGACATGGATGGCGCGGCACTGGGCAGCGCCGTCAAAGCCGACCAGAGGTTCTCGGATATCGCCTTGATCCTGATCACCGCCCTGGGAGCGCCTGGAGATGCCCGACGATTCGCCGAACTTGGCTTTGCCGCCTTTTTGAACAAGCCCGTACGCCAATCAGAACTGCTCGACACCATTCTCTTCGTCCTGAACAACCCGAGGGTGAAATCCGCGAAAAATCCCATCGTTACGCGGCACATGGCCCGAGAAAGACTTCGCCGGAGTCTTCCCCGGCCCAGTTTCTCCGGCAAGGTGCTTGTGGTTGACGACAACCAGGTGAATCAGCAGGTCGCTTTGGGCATCCTTCAAAAAATGGGTCTAGACGTCGCAACGGCATCCAATGGACGGGAAGCGCTGGAAGCTCTGTCCAGCACGAAGTTCAATCTTGTATTCATGGACGTCCAAATGCCGGAGATGGACCGGCTCGAGGCAACCAAACTGATAAGGAGTCAGGAATCGGAAAACGAAAGTCGGGAGCCGGAAATCAGAGGCCGGATCTCGGATGTTGGAAGAATTCCGATCATCGCCATGACCGCCGGCGCCATGCAACATGATCGGGAAATGTGCCTGGAGGCCGGCATGGACGATTATGTGGCCAAGCCCGTGAATCCCTCGACCTTGGCCAACATCATGGAAAAATTCCTGCCTGTTTCTCCAGGTCGGCCGGATGGAAACGATTCTGTTCGGCGGGACGCTGCCTCGACTCCATGGCAATCAACACCGCCTCCTGATTCAGGTCAGACACCCCATGGCGAAAACCTGCCGATCTTTGACTAGGGTCAGTTGCTGCACCGGGTGATGAACGATCACGACCTGGCACAAGAGGTGTTGAGTGCGTTTATCGGGGATACGCCACAGAGATTGGAAACGTTGCGGGAATGCGTCAGAGTCGGCGACATTCTGAGAGTCCGGGCAGAAGCCCATACCCTCAAGGGGTCAGCTCAGAACGCCGCATGTCCATCTCTGGCCGCCGCGGCCAGGAAACTGGAACAAGTCGCTCAGGGAGACAATATCCGCTTGATGGCCGAACTACTGCACGAAATAGAGAAACAGTTTGCTGCACTCAAAGACCTTCAGGGTCAAAGGCAGCCAGGATATTTTTGACCGGGCCTTCTGTGGACGACACGGCTAACCGGATCTGCTGCAACAACCGGGCATTCCTGTGCAAAGATTACAACTTATGCGGAGTTTGATGATCTTGCTCCTGAGTCCACGCTCCAGCCGAAAACTGGGCTCTATGCATTACACCGCTGCCGCACCGGGCTGCGGAACTCGCAGGATTTATTCTCATTGTTGCCCAAGTTATTGAGCAGTTCCGCTTTATGAAAGACTGGTATTCAGTAAACAGGATTGGAAATTCTGAATTCATAGGAAAGCCGGAATCCGTTCGAGTGAGAAAACAATGAGACGTAAAGATCGAGCAGTAGACATTGAGGAGGCAAGAAGCCTCCTCGGAACAGCGGAATTCGGCATCTTGTCCATGGCGTCCCTGAATGGCGCACCCTACGGCATTCCTCTGAACTTCGCCTTTGATGGCGACTGCATCTACTTCCACTGCGCTCCGGAGGGAAAGAAGATCGAGTTGCTTTCCGTCAACGGAAAAGTCTCGTTTTGCGTGGTCGGCAAGACAGAGGTGCTGCCTGAAAAGTTCGGAACAAAATACGAAAACGTTGTTGCCGCGGGGATAGCGGAAGAGCTTTTCGATGAGGAAAAAAAGGAAGGACTGGTCTTGCTCGTCAGGAAATATTCACCCGACTACTTCAAGGAAGGGCTCGAATACATGGACAGATTCTTCTCCAAGACCAAGGTTTTCAGGATCCGCCTGGAGACGATTACGGGCAAGGCCCACAGATGAGGGACACCTGAAGCAGGTCGCACAATGATGCTGCTGCGAGGAGAGTGGAAAGACGGGGTCGTGCCACCTTGTGACACTTGGGTCACATCCAGTGGACTGACATGCTTCAGATAACTATATCTTCATAAAAAAGGTGACTGCTCAAAAAATTATGGCAATCAACGAAAAATTCCGGGAGCGCCGCACCCCAGTGCGACCGCGGTGTATCGCGATCAGGACAAAGTTCCGACTGGAGCACAACCCCAGTCGCTGAATCACGAAACTCCATTCCGGAGCACTCCTTGCACGGTAAATCTCATCGCCCAACCTTTGAGCAGTTACTAAAAAAGGAGATGAAGCCATGAAACCATTTTCCTTCTTGCCCGTTATTTACTCGAAGCTGTCTCGTTCCGGGGCCATGCTTGTCTTGACTGTAACTCTGGTCTTCATGCCGGCATGCGGCAATGCCGAACAGGCAGCCTATCACGTCGTCACGGTCGCCGAGGGGCTGGACACGCCCTGGGCCATGACCTTCTTGCCGGGCGACGGTCGCATTCTGGTAACCGAGCGTGGCGGGAGGCTGCGGATCGTCGATCCGGGCAGCGGCGATATCGACGAGCTGACAGGCGTGCCGGAGGTCGATGCGCGCAACCAGGGAGGGCTCCTGGACATCGCCGTTCATCCCGCCTTTCCCGAGGAGGCCTGGATCTACCTGACCTGGGCGGGTGAGGACCAGGGCCGCACCGCCACCCATCTGGGCCGAGCCATGCTCGATCTGGACGCGCTTGCGCTCTCGGACCTCGAAGTGCTGTATGTCGCCGATCCGTTTTTTGACTCGACGGCGCATTACGGTTCACGCATCGTGTTTCGCGACGGCTATGTCTTCGTCGGCTTCGGCGACCGCAACTTCAAGAACTTCGGCCCCGAGCACATCTCCCAGGATCTCTCCAACGCCAATGGCGCAACCATCCGTCTGACCCTGGACGGCTCGGTGCCGGAGGACAACCCCTTTGTCGATCAGCCGGACGCGGATCCGGCCATCTGGTCCTACGGGCACCGCAATATCCAGGCCATGACGGTTCATCCGGAAACCGGCGCGATCTGGCTGGCGGAGCACGGCGAGTCGGGCGGCGACGAGATCAACATCGTGACCCGGGGCGGCAACTATGGCTGGCCCCTGGCCAGCTACGGCGTGGACTATCGCACAGGCCAACCTTTCGCCATTCCCCATGACGAGACCGACGAGTTCATCGCGCCGGTCTTCCACTGGGGCCCGGGCCGCACGGACCACTTCCCGCCCTCGGGCATGACCTTCTACATCGGCGAGGCCTTTGCCCAATGGCAGGGCCATCTGCTTGTGGGCAACCTCTTTCACCGTTACCTGGGCCTTTTTGCCGTGGATGGGGAATCCGTCTCGCCTCCGGAACGGCTTCTCGAAGGCGAGGGCTTGCGGATCCGCGACGTGGCCGTGGGCCCGGACGACGGCTTCATCTACGTGATAGCCGACGACGGTGACTCCCCGCTGCTGCGCCTCGAGCCGGTTGCCAACGACACTCGGCAGTAATGGAATAACCTCACAATTACGGGCATGAACTTCAAATTCATGCCCGAACTTCAACTTGCTTCATGCGTCCGGCAATGGTTCGATGAACGAATCCTGGTACAGTCAGACAGGCGATGCCAAAAAATCGAGACAAGCCGGAACAATCCTTGTCTTGTTGCGAGATGTTCCGAGTAGTTACGAAGCATCAAGCATCCTGTAGGCACGGCTTACGAAAGCATGGCCAGGGGGTGATGTCCCAGGAACAAATCGGCTGGCGGACCATGATGCTCACTGACGAATACGACAAGCCCATCCTGGACAATACCGAGAATTCGGACATCGTCCTCGACATGCGCGATAGAACGAACCCAGGCCTCCAAATGCGTCCACCGCGCTTCATGCCGGAACATGCGTCATCACCCCGTCCCGACGTCCTGAATAACTGCAGTCGCGGTCATTTTCCATGACCGGCCCCTCTCCCTCCCTCGCATGCGCCTGCCGTTGTCGACATGACCACTTCAAGAAGACTCCCTATGGGTTTCAGGGGGTGATCAAAATACAATGTGGCAGAGTTCTTTCTCTCTAAACTGCAGGACGGTGCTGTTTTCTTGGGCACCCCTTCTGGCTGCTGCCATAATGCTCGGCGTGTTCTCCCCATTGGAAAACTCTCCCTGGCTGGCCTGTGTTCTGCTTGCGCCACTGATTCATATGCTGCGGCATGGCGGACAAACGGGAATCTTGAAGGGATTGATTGCCGGATGGATCTTTGGAACCCTCAGTTGGGCTTCCGGTACCCTTTGGCTGCTGAATGCCATGGAAACCCTGATGAATCTCCCTCTCTGGCAATCCGGGCTATCCCTGGTCGGCATCTGGCTTTACCAGGGGATCCCCTTTGCCCTGTTCGGGGCGGTCTGCGGCTGGATGAATCAGAGGGGGGCTCCGGGAGTCCGCTTTTCTGCGCCTGTCTTTTGACCTTACTGATTTATCTGCGTCCTGCTTTATTCCCGGTTTCTTGGGCGGTAACGGCGGCCTTATGGCCTGAGTTCATCCAGATTGCCGATCTTGGCGGAGAGCTGCTGGTCTGTTTTTGTCTGATCTGGGCCAACTGCCTGACATCGGATCTCTTTTCCGGGATCAGGCAGCGTGATGTTAAGGCCTTCGGGGTGAGTTTCCTTTGCCTTTTCATTCTTCTGGCTGCGGTTCTCGGATACGGAGTCTGGCAAATTTCCACTCTTCACGGCGATGCACAGAAAGTCGAAGGACAGAGCCTGAGTGTGGCTTCGGTGCAGCCGGTTGTTCCCGTTCGCTGGGATGAGAAAGGATTGGAGAACTTCAGAACCGATGAGGCTCTGACCCTGCAGGCGCTGATCAAGAACCGGGATCTTGTTCGGGGCGCGGATCTCCTTGTGTTTCCAGAGCTTCCTCGGTTTGACTGCCGCTCAGAGGAATTTGAAGACAGCGGACTTAAGGCAGAATTAGAGCGCCTTCTCGTTCCGGTTCTACTGCATGGGCACGAGGAGATTTTGGCCCTGGAGGCTCCCGTGATACAGAGAGCGGATGCGGATGATCGCATGATTGTTGAACAGAGAATTGATGCCCGGTACAGCACTGTTTTCCACTTGGCCCCCGGGAAAGAATGCGCTCCGGCCTATAGAAAAAGGATTCCGGTTCCTTTTTCAGAAACCAGCCTGTATGCATATTTCTTTCCGGAAAAAGAAGTGAAACCGGTTCGAAAACTTTGGTTGTCCAGAGGCGAGAGCCCCGGCCTTGTTCATATAGGGTCATTTGCGGTCCAGCCCTTGATCTGTTTTGAAAGCGGCTTTGCAAGCCTTGTCCGGGAAGGTGTTGCCCAGGGAGCCAATCTTTTGGTGGAAGTTTCCAATGATGGCTGGTTTTTCAGCCGGAGAGCGGAAATGAAGCATTTGGGTATGGCGGTTTTTCGTGCAGTGGAGTTTCGGCGTCCCCTGGTCCGGTGCAGCAATTCAGGAAGCGGCGCCCATGTCAAGGCAACCGGCGAGATTATGACTGGCTCTTTGACGCCCCATGGCAAGGTCGTTGTCACTCGGGAAACGCTCTTCTTTCCTGATGTTCTGACAGTGTTTGCACGGTGGGGAAATGTCTGGCTGTGGGGTGCATTTTTGATCGTCATCTGGCAGTTTCGAGGTGCAATTGGCCCGAGCAGGAAGAGCTGACGATTTTGTTGATTCTCTTCAGAAGTGAGCAGTAATCTTATTGAACTGAAGTCTTGACGGATGGCATGATTTGCTATTTAGAAATTCATGCGTGCTCACTTCAAAAGGAGAAATCAATGTTTCGTAAAAAGCCCCTGCTCTTTTGTGTCTTGATGTTGATGCTTCCGCAGTTTGTCCTGGCTACTGGCGGGGTCAACGAGGATAACTGCAAAGCCGTCGGTTCCGTGGTGGTCAAGTGCTATGACTGCCAAGCCGGCGCGCAGCGTTATCTGGGCAATGTGGCTGTCCTGACAGGCTATGAAGAGGCCCAAGGCAAAAAATTCTGTGTGGTGTCAGCTGAAGCGATACAGGCATGCTCCCGGGCATTTGGGGTTCCTGAGTATAACATTGGATACTACACCAAGTTCAAAATCGGGATCGATATCAAGGAAGAGACTTACAGAACATCTTGCGTTGAAGCTGTAGGTAATAGGACAAAAGGAATCAAGCACTGCATCACCCTGGAAGTACGTTCGTCCCTCTCGGCGGTGGGTTTCCTGGCGCTGATCACGACCCGCCTTGCCCGCGCGGGCATCAGCGTCAATCCGCTTTCGGCCTTCCATCATGATCACCTGTTCGTCCCCTGAGAAATGAAAGAGCGCGCCCTGGCGGAACTCTTTGAGCTGAGCCGTTCGCGTTGAAATCACTCTTGTGCAGCCAGCAATTGGAGGCAATTACATCGCCGGTGACTCCGGGCAGGATTCGGCAGATGAGTTTGCTGGTCTACGATTTCCTGATGTTGACTACATTTGACATGCTGTCCGATTTTGATACCTTTTTCGGACTGGAGGTAAGTAAATGAATATTACAAATGATATCAAACCGGTAACTTTTCTGAAATCCCGAGCGGCCGATCTACTGAATCAAATTAATGAGACACGTCGGCCTGTCATAATAACCCAAAACGGTGAGCCCAGGGCAGTATTACAGGATCCCAAAAGCTATGAAAACATGCGCAACGCTATTGGCATCTTGAAGCTTATATCCGAAGGTGAATCCGATGCCAGAGAAGGGCGAGTTAAAAGCCAGGAAGATGTTTTCAATAGTATTGAGAATGGATTGCGGGAAAGTAGTTAATGAACGAGAAATATCAAGTTGTTTGGGCTGAAATAGCGCAAAATGACTTGAAAATAATCATTGATTATATTGCACTGGATAGTCCTGAAGATGCCAAACGAATTCTTCAAAAGATCAGGCAAACGACATCGACGCTCTATATAATGCCGGATCGTGGCCGAATTGTTCCCGAATTAAAAGAACAGGGAATAAATGTATACCGTGAGTTGATTGTTGCCCCCTGGCGAGTGATATACAGAGCATCAGATACAAAAGTTATTGTGTTATCAGTTATTGATTCGAGACGAAATGTTGAAGATGTTTTACTGGATCTATTTTACAGATAATTGTATTACTAGCCAAACCGCTGTAGGTGACAGTGTAATTGCATGCTGAGCAGCACGTTCGATTTTCCCGTCGTCAGTGTATAATTGCTTGGCTTGTCAATTTTTCAGCGGTCCGGCACAACCTTCACCGCGACTCTTCCCATTGCTTCGTCCCTCCATTCCTTCGGCATTTTTTCGATTGCATAGCGCAAGGCGGTCCTGGGCATGATTGCTTTTCTGGCGAGAACATACTCGAAGACTTCTTTTTGATGCACCTGCCCGGCTGACTTCAGCATCCATCCGTACCCCTTCCGAACCAGGTCGTCTGCGTCCATGAGCACGATGTCGGCCATTGCAAACACTTCCTTCAGGAATTTTCCCCGCCTGGCCGGAATGATCAGGGACACCGCGGAGGCGCGGCGCATCCAGCGGTTGGGGGATATGGCCCAGGTTTGCAGATTGGGCAGGCTTTCCGGATACATTTCGAGAAACGAGCCCACGGTATGGTTGCAGAGTGTGTCACAGGAAGCCCAGTTGGCGACGTAGCGGTTGACCCATCTTTCAAAGACCAGAAAATCGCCGGGTTCGTAATGTTTCCGCAGGGCATGGGACCAGTTGCAGGCAATGAAGCTTTCTTCCAGATATCCCGATTGCCACAGCTCTTCACAAAGATCGAAAATCGTCTCCTTGCCCGATTTGCTGATCTCCTTGAAATACTTCTTCGCGATCCTGGTCACGACGGCCGTTCTGACCCCGTAGAGCTGGACCTGTTCCCGAAAGAACCGCTGTCCGCTGGTTTTCGTTTGCGGATCCGCTTCCTGCTCCAGCTCCGCTCGTATTCTCCGGACAATGTCGCTCATATATTGCTCCTTGCGTGTTTCCTGCATGTTTGAACATCTGCATCCGCAGGAAAAACATCGACAAGTCGCCTGTCATGTAAAAAATCCTGCGGAGAGAGTATGAAAATTCACCATGGAACCTCTTTTGCAATGACACAACATGCTCAACGGGGCCGGAACGAGCCGGAGTATGAAGGAGTTCAGGAAGGCAATCGAAGGGCGGGAACAGCCGCATGATGTGGGCAAGGACGAAATGGGGGTTCTAAGGCAAAATACAGTCTGTTTTGGGAAGCAAATATGGAAAATACAAGAGATTAGCTCTGTCCCTGCTCCCGAAAGCTGCCTTGGTCATGGATAAACTACCTTGTAAATTCATCACGTGATGGATAAATTGCAAGGACGCATCCTCCTTTCATCCAGTCGGCTCTGAAACGTCAATCCGCGGTGGCCCTGATCGGGCCGCGTCAGGTGGGGAAAACCACGCTGGCCTTGGCCAACGGCAATGACCTTCCATCGCTGTATCTTGACCTCGAAAGTCCCGGAGATCGTCAGAAGTTGGCGGAACCGGTTCTTTTCCTGAGCAGGTATGAGGACCGCCTGGTCATCCTTGACGAGATACACCGTGTGCCGGAACTGTTTCAGTCCTTGCGAGGCATCATCGACCAGGGACGAAACCGTGGACGGCGTGTCGGCCGGTTTCTGCTTCTCGGCTCCGCTTCCATTGAGTTGCTCAGGCAGTCGGGCGAAAGCCTTGCCGGTCGGATCGCTTATGTGGATATGGGGCCGTTCGATGTGCTGGAGGTTGCGGATGTTCCATCGAAACAGTTCGACCTCTGGGTTCGTGGCGGTTTCCCGGACAGTTTTCTCGCTGAAGACGACCCGACAAGCCTGGCCCTGCGAAAGGATTTCATCCGGACCTATCTGGAGCGGGATGTTCCGATGTTCGGTCCGCGCCTGCCCGCGGAGACGATGCAACGATTATGGACCATGCTTGCGTACGGGCAAGGCACGCTCCTGAACGCCTCCCGCATTGCGGCGAGCCTTGGGGTCAGCGCTCAAACCATAACGCGGTATATCGACCTGCTCGTGGACCTGCTGCTGGTGCGCAGGCTATCGCCTTTCCATGTCAATCTGGGCAAGCGACTCGTCAAGTCACCAAAAATCTATGTGCGCGACAGCGGCCTGCTGCACGCACTACTGGACATCACGGACCATAATGAACTTGCCGGGCATCCCGTGGCCGGCGCGAGCTGGGAGGGATTCGTGATCGAGAATCTCCTGGCCGCGGCCCCGGTTCGGACCCGGGCGAACTTCTTTCGTACGGCAGCGGGCGCCGAAATCGACCTGCTGCTGAGACTTCCCGGTGGCGAACTCTGGGCCGTCGAAATCAAGAACAGCCTTTCCCCCAGACCTGAAAAAGGATTCCATCTCGCCCTTACGGACGTGAATCCTTCCAGGGCATTCGTCGTCTATCCGGGCGAAGAACGGTATCCGATCAGTGAAACCACGGAAGTCGTCAGCCTCAATGAAATGTGCATGATACTGGCGGCAGGGTAAGCTGGAATGCATTCGTCGCTTTCGGCGGTCGGCTTCCCGGCGCTGATCACGACCCCCTGGCTATCGAAAAATTGGAGGTAAGCCATGGCGGCAAAGAATGATAAATAATACGTATCGGGTTACCTGGTCCGAGGATGATAGCGAGTATGTGGGCCTGTGCGCCGAATTCCCCAGCTTAAGCTGGCTGACTGAAACACCGGAAAAGGCTTTGAAGGGAGTCCGGAATCTTGTAGCGGATATACTGCTGGACATGAACAATGCTGGCGAGCCGATTCCAGAACCAATCGCAAGCAAGCAATTCAGCGGAAAATTCATGGTCCGGGTACCGCCCGAGGTTCATAGGAAACTGGCCATTCAAGCCGCTGAAGGCGGCGTAAGCCTGAATCGCATTGCCAGCTCCAAATTGAGCCAATAATCCGCGCACGCAGTAGGGGGGCGCGCGGTGACCCAGGCGTTCCTGAAGATGAAGAAGTTCGACCTGGCAAAGCTCAAGCAGGCCTACGAACAGTTCCAGCAGCAGCCCGATCCGTTCCGCCGATTCACGACATCACAACGAATAACCGCCTTAATCAAAATCGGTTTGACGGCCGGATTTGGACTCGATGATGAGCGGTTCCAGGAATCGGGGGGATGGCCTTGAGCGAGCATCTTTTGGAAAACAGCATGCCAGTCCGTTGAAAAATCCCCAATTGCTGCGTCTCTTCAAAAATTCAAACTCTCACGTATGACAAAATACGCTTCGTTCTTGAACTTTTTTTGCTCCTTGCACTTGGGGTTTTTGAACGGACTGTGGATTAGGACTTTTCAATATTCAGTTACGAATCGGTTTTCCCATGGGCTTGTCGCAAGGTCTTTTCATCGTTGACCCAGGCATGGATAATGATTTTAGCGGTGGAGTCGTAACGGAAGAACAGACGAAAGCGTCTGCCGATCTTGGCCCTGCGCCAGTGGCGATGGGCCTTGCCCAGGGTTGTGCCCTGACGATAGACCGAGCGGCTTGGGTCGCTTGGAATGGTTTCCAGTATCAGCCGCGAAAGGGCATGAAAAAGTTTGGCGTTGGCATTGCTCTGCCAGTCTGAGGGAGTCGCCGCCCTGGCCCGTTCACAGGCCTCGGAAAGCCGTTCCAGTTGCCGGAGCAGGCAGTCATGAAAGAGCAATGTCCACCCGTGGCGCTGCATTACAGGGCCACGTTCCCGGAGATTTCCTGATCAAGGTCTTGGTCATGTTCACATGCCGCGACCAGACTTTTGACAAGGTCGTCCGGGAGAGTGGAAACATGGCGGCCATGGGCGATGTCCTGTTCCAGCAGATTCAGGAAAGATTCCAGGGCCGGATCGGTGTGCTCATCCTCCCCGGTGATCACAATTTCATCACCGCACAGGGTGAAGGCCAGCTTGGAACCGGCATCAAGGCCCAAGGCCTGACGAATTGATTTGGGCAGGGTGACTTGGCCCTTGGAAGTCATGGTGGCCACTTCGCGGATTGTCGTCATGCTCTCTTCTCCATCTTTTTGCTCGCGGTAAGAATTTCTCCTTACACGGTCAAGCTGACGCATTCATTCTTGCCAATGTAAAAGGACATGGCTCTACCCATAGTATCTATTCAGTAAATCCGTGAAAAAGATCTGGATACCGGCATTCTCCGGTATGACCGATGTATATACGGCTTGCTTCGATAAGTCATTCTGGCGAAAGCCGGAATCCAGTGCAGGTTATATCAAAAAAGAATGAAATACCTCATAAAGCAAGACCTGAACCCAAGTGGGCGCTGGTTCAGATTGTTGATGCGTAGAGTCTGCGTGCCAGGGGATGTGTGAGTTGGTCGAGCCGGTGGGTTTCCATCGTTTCGATGATCCTTCCTTGGTGGAGAACGGCCATTCTCCGGGCGCACCGGGCCGCGGCCTTGAGGTCGTGGGTGATCAGGAGCATGGCTACGGACAGCTCACTGGACAGGCTTTGGAGCAGGGTGAGCAGTTTTTCCTGGAGCAGAACGTCCAGGCCTGAAGTCGGTTCATCCAACACCAGAAATTCCGGTTGTACGGCCATGGCCCGGGCGATGCAGACGCGTTGCTTCTGCCCGCCGCTGAGCGACCCCACGGGTACGGCCAGCAGGTCCTGGGGCAGGCCGACCTTGTCCGCTGATTCCTTGACCCGTTCTCGGCGTTGTCCGCGGGTCAAGGCGGTCAGGTGGACCAGCGGTTCGGCGATGGCTTGTGCCGCGCTCCAGGACGGGTCCGCTGATTCCGAGGTGCTTTGAAAGACCATCTGGATATGCGGGTAGAGGGTGCGCATCGGACCCCAGTCGGCATAGGGCCGGCCGCGGAAGTGCAGCGTCCCGGCGTCCGGCCGCTCCAAACCCAGGGCAAGGCGGGCCAGCGTGCTTTTGCCGGACCCGCTTTCCCCCACCAGGGCCACGATTTCCCCCGCTTCCACGGCCAGGTCGATTTTGTCCAGGGCCATGTGCGACTTTTTCCCGGACCCCCGGTAGTTTTTACGGATCGCCCGGGCTTCCCAAAGCGTGGTCACACGCCCCCTCCATTTGTCAGTGCGTCCAGGGTCGCCAATCGGCCCCGGTCCATGACCACCAGATCATCCGCATACCGGCGGACCAGATCCAGGTCGTGGCTGATGAAGAGCACGCCCATGCCCTCGACGGTCCATTGCCGGATCAGATCCAGCAGATCCTTGCGCAGTCCGGCATCCAGGGCCGTGGTCGGCTCATCGGCCACCAGCAGGCTGGGCGCGCCGGCAACGGCCATGGCCAGAACAACCCGTTGGGCCATGCCGCCGCTGAGTTCGTGGGGGTAGGCGTCCAGCACCCTTTCGGGATCGTCAAGCCGGACCTTGTCCAGCAGGGCCAGGCATCGCGCCCTGGCCTGGGCGCGGGACGATTTTGTCCCGTGGCGCAGCGCTTCGACCAGTTGCGAACCGACCCGGCGCACCGGGTTCATGGCCGCCACCGGGCTTTGGGGAACAAAGCCGATCTCTCTGCCGAGCAGGGAGCGAACTCCGGTCGGATCCAGCTCCCTGCCCTTGAAAAACACCCGGCCCGAGGTCAGCTCGACACCCTGGCGCAACAGCCCGAGTACGCCGCGTACCAAGGTCGTCTTTCCGCTTCCGCTGTGGCCCACGAGCCCGGCGAAACGCCCGTGGGCCACATCCAGGGAAACGTCCCGGACGGCCTGAAATGCGCCACGCGACGTTGCATAGGCGATGCTCAGGTTCTCGAGGGCAAAGAGGCTTAGGGGGCGCATTGGGGATGGATTCCGTTCAGGGCTTGGCCAGATCGCGGTACAGCTGCCACGTGCCCACGGAGACCGTGAAATCGGCAAAGTCCCTGGGAACCGCGATGATGTTGTTGCGATGAAAGAGCACCCAGGCCGGCATCGCAAGGCCCAGGCCGTCCTGAATGCCGTGGTGCAGGTCCAGGCGACGTTCCCGGTCCGCGGTGGTCTCCAGCTCATCGATGAGCGCCGTGATTTCCGGGGAGGTGTAGACCTTGTAGGTCGAATTGTCGTGATAATACCCGAATCGGTAATGGGTGAAGGGCTCGTTGTGGGGGATCAGCCATTGCCCAAGCATCAGCAGGTCGTAGTTCCCGTTGCGGAATTGCTCGGTAATCGCGGCGGATTCCACGGGATTGAGCACCACCTCGCAACCCACGGCCTTCAAGGCATGTTGGATCGCCGCGGCCAGGAGCATGTTTTCGGCATTATTGGCCACCACTGTCAGGGACAGTTTCATGGGGGAACCGTCCTTTTCCATGACCCCGCGCGGACCGGCTTTCCATCCGGCTTCGGCCAGCAATGTCTTGGCCTGATCCAGGTCAAAGCGCGGCATGTACGGCGTGGGCGAAACGAAGGCTCCGAAGCCGGAGGCGAAGAAGGTTCGGCCCGGTTCGGCGGTTTCGCCCAACAGCTCCGGAATCATGGTTTCCAGGTCCAGGGCCTTGGCCAGGGCGCGGCGGACCAGGGGATCGGAAAGCAGAGGACGCCGGGTGTTCAGGTAGATGTTTTCCGAGGTCTGGCCGGTCCGTTTCAGGATGGTGAACGACTCGTTTTTTTCAAGCCGCTGGACCGCGGTCAGGGCCCCCCGGAGACTGACCAGGTTCACGTCCCCGCTTTCAAAGGCCATGACCCGGGCGTCCGGATCGCGGATGATCCGGAAGATCACCTGGTCGATGCGCGGCTTCCCGCCCCAATAGCTGGGATTGGCCCTGAGCACGCACTCCCTGCCCTTTTGCCAGGACTCCACCGTGAACGGTCCCGTGCCGATGGCCGCAATCACCTTGCCTTGGTCATCCACAGCGGCGGGACCGACAATGGACAGGAAGGGCGGAGTCAGGTGGGAGTCGAAAATGAATGTCGGCGCGTTCATCCGGAACACCACGGTTGCCTCGTCCGGCACGCTGATCTCCTCTATCCCGGAAAGCCAGCTTTTTTGGGCGCCTTCCCGAAGGCGCTCGAAATTCATCTTGACCACCTCGGCGGTCAAGGGCGATCCGTCGTGGAAGACCACGTCCGGACGCAGGAAAAAGGTCCAGGTCAGCCCGTCCGGGCTCGCTTCCCAGTGGGTGGCCAGGCCCGGCGTGATCTTGAAATCCAGGTCCAGCTCCACCAGCGTGTTGTAGACCAGCGGGCGAAATGCCCATGGGGATTCATTCAGCGCGGGATCGAAACCGGCAATGTCCACATCCTCGCCGATGATCACCGGGTTCATGGCGGCCTGGGCCGTTTGGTTCCAAACCGACGCAAGGCCCAAGGTCAAAACAAGGGCCAAGACCAGAGCCAAGGCCAGGGGCTGGGTCTGAAAGGCCCTGCCCGACCGTCTGACGCAAGCGTTCATGTGCTCCTCCGTGTTGTTGCGGACTTTACGGTGAAGTCCTGGTTTTACAGATAGCCCTTGCGGGACAGATCCAGTTTCTTTTGCAGGCCCATGCCCATCAGCTGCCCACCCAAAACGGCCAGGAAGATGCAGAACCCCGGCAGGAAGAACAGATACGGCGCGGATTGCATGTAGGTTTTGCTCTCGCTGAGCATGGCCCCCCACTCCGGAGCGGGGGGGGTGGCGCCCAGGCCGAGAAACGAGAGAGATGAAACGCTGAGTACGATTCTGCCCATTTGCAGTGTCGCGAGAACGGCGACCGAAGGCAGGAGTTTGGGCAGAACGTGGCCGATCATGATCGCCCAGGTTCCTGCTCCGGAAATAATCGCGGCCTGGACGTAGGCCCGCTCCTTCAGGCTGACCGTCATGCTCCGGGCCAGCCGGAAAAAACGGACCCACTGCACCCCGCACAGGGCCAGGATCACGCTGGAAAGGCCGGGCCCGAGGATCCCGGCGATGGCCAGGGCCAGGATCAGTCCGGGAAAGGCCATGACCCCGTCGGTGAACCTGGTCAGCAGGCCGTCGACCCAGGCCGAACCCTGACCGGCCAGGCAGCCCAGCAGGGTTCCGGAGACAACCGTGAACGAGAGAATGGCGAAGACCGCGGTGAAGGTGATCCTGGCGCCGTGCAACAGGCGGGACAGGACGCACCTGCCCAGCTGGTCCGTGCCCAGGAGAGCGGAGCCTTCAAAAGGAGGGATCAGGCGCTGGGACAGGTTGACGTCAGTGGGATCGGCCGGGGCGATCAGGGGCGCGAGAAGGGCCAGGCCGGCCAGAGTCCCCAGCAGCAGAGCGCCGCAACTCAGGGTCACCGTGCCCTGCTTGTGGCGAAATAAACCGCAGCTCACCGCGCCTCCAGGCGCACTCTGGGGTCTATCCAGGCGCAGAGCAGGTCAGCGGCCAGATTCACCAGGGTGAAAACTCCTGCCATGGCCAGGACGTAGCCCATGACCACGGGAAAGTCCCGGTTGAAGACCGCCTCCACGGCCAGCACTCCCATTCCGGGCAGGGCGAAGATGTTTTCCACCAGGACGGTCCCGGCCAGGAGCATGCCCACGGTTACGCTCAGCGAGGCGATCAAGGGAATCAGGCTCGGCTTGAGGCGATGAAGCAGCAGAATCCGGGTTTCGGACAACCCCTTGGACCGGGCAAACAGGACGTATTCCTCGTCGTCCGTTTCCTGGATGCACGCGGCGAACAGGCGGGCGTTGTACAGCGCGGGGCCCAAGGCCAGGGTCAGGGTCGGCAGAACCATGGACCAGGGCCGCCCCAGGCCGACGGCCGGAAAATAGCCGAGCTGGACCGCGAAGATCCACATCAACAGCAGCCCGAGCCAGAAGGATGGGACCGCGCTGCCGAAGACCGCGCCGGCCCTGGTCAGATAGTCCCAGAACCCACCTTCCCTGGCGGACGCGAGGCCCAAGACCAAAGATACCAACAGGGTCGCCAACAGGGCTCCAATGGTCAGGTTCAGGGTTACCGGGAAAGCCCGCTTGATCTCATCGCCGACGCGAGCACTGGTATAGTAGGACCCGCCCAAGTCGCCCCGGACGATTTGCGAAAGCCAGACCGCATACTGGACAAGAAAGGGTCGATCGAGGCCCAGTGCCTGTCGCGCTTCAGCCAGCGAGGCCTCATCCGCGACGGATTCCTGCTGCTGGAGCAGAATCAAGGCCGGATCACCCGGCGCGGCCTTGAGCAGGCAAAAGGTCAGGAAGGTGACGAACAGGGCCGTGATGAACACGCCAAAAAGTCGCCTAGTCGCGAAACGGAGCATGAGTGGCCTCTGTCCGGGGATCAGGAGTGAACGTTCGTGAATGCAGTCAGGGCATGTATTAGCCAAAGAAACTTCACTCATTATACCGTTGGAGCAATTATTACAACAAAGAAGCGCGATAGCATTAATCGTGTTACCATTGTGGGTGGGAAATGTTACTCTTTGGGTAACTATTCAGCTGCGTTCCGGATGGTCTCGATTTCGGCATCGCAACTCCTTCGCCGGCTTCGTAACATCGAACCATTGCTCGAATAAACCTCATCTGGCGCTTTGGGCTTCGGCAATGGTTCGATGAACGAATCCCGGCTCAGTCAAACAGGCGATGCCGAAAAAACGAGACAATCCGGAACACTCCAGTACTATCCTGAAAATGCTGAGTAGTTACCTCTTTGGCCATAAGGCAGGCCGACGTTGGGACGTCAGTCCCATGCGTGCTGACGGAAATCGTTTTGAAGATCGGATAATCGTGCCTTTTACTCAGCTGGTCCGTCACGGCGGGATAGATTGTGAAGCTTGGCTCCGGCAGGTGGACGGTCTTTGGTTTCCGAAATATCCATATGCGGGATGGACTGAGAGGTGGAAAGTGGAGGATGACTGCCAATCCATCTCCAAATCGTGGCCGGTGAGAGTAACGATAGTTCAGCGCCGCCCCCGCCAATTTTCAAGCGAACACGGCAATAGCATCGGCATCAGTGGTCCTTGGAAGGGTTGATCCCCATCAGCACCCTCGCGTTCTCCCGAAAAACGTCCAGCAGTTCCATGCCCGGAGCGGGAAAGTTGATCACGCGGACCAGCGCGGCGTTTGCCGCCTCGGCAATGGGCGCTCCGGCGGGCATGTGGGCATTGTCCAGGACGATGTCCGGCTTTTGGGCCGACAGACGCAGCAGTGCACCGGGTTGAAGCAGCCCGGGACCGAAGGTTCCCGCCAATTCCAGCCCCGCGAAATCAGCCCATACGGCCATGAATACCTGAGCAACGGCCCGGTTGCCTTGGGTTGCGAAGTGTTCTCGCAGGGTCGTGTTCAGCCTGGCGTATTCCGTGTCGAATTCCAGGAGAAATTGTTCAGCCTTGTCCCGGGTGCCGAAGAGTTCGCCCAGGCGGAGGACTTCCTTGTGGATGACCACGGGGCTGTTTTCCAGGTGCGCTTCCACGAGTCGGGCCCGGCTTCCGGCGGCGTCGCGCAGGCGCTGGGCGAAGCCCTCGAAGCCGCCCAGGATGATGTAATCCGCGTCTTTGAGACGCAGCAGATCAGAAGGTTTGGGATCGTAGTCCGGCGGGTGCTGCAGGGCTTCCGGGGCGATGACCAGGACGTCTTCGGCCCCGGCAGCCCTGGCCAGAGCCGCGGCCCAGCCCGTGGCCGCGGCGACTGTCGGAGACGCGGCAGGGACCGGGGATGCCGAAAGCAAAAAAAAGAGCAACAGCAGCGGAGTCGCAAGCGTTGTCATGGAAATCGTCAGGCGGTTCATGAGCGTTGTCCTTTCAGGGCGTTGATTGCGTAAGTAGCCAAGGTGACGGCCCCGGCCGTGAGCACCAGGACCGGGCCCAGGGGCTGGTCCAGGAACACGGCGATGAGAAAACCGGCCAGGTTGCCGAAAAAGCCGAATACCAGGGCCCAGACCGCGATGGAGGTCAGGCTTGTGCCGATGTTGCGCGCGGCCAGGGCCGGGAGAATGGTCACCGCGTCCACCAACAGTGCCCCGGTCAGGCGGATGGTCCCGGCTATGGCCACGGCGATGAGCACGTACAGGGCGATGGTCAGGCCGCGTACGGGCACCCCGGAGCACCAGGCCATTTCCTGGTCAAAGAGCAGCAGGGCCAGGTGTCGGCGCTTCCAGAAAAAGAGCAGTACCAGGGTCAGGCAGATTACGGCCAGGAAGACCACGTCCAGCGGTCGTACGGCCAGGATGGAGCCCCAGAGCAGTTCAAAGGCTGCATTGGCGTGCACCCCGCCCAGGGAAAGCACTAGAAAGGCCAGGGCAATGGAGACGACCATGAAAAAACCCATGGCTCCGGGCGCGCCGGCCGGCCGGTTCGCGAAGGAGGCCAGTAACCGTCCGGTCAAGGCGCAGAGCACCAGGGCCAGAAGCAGCGGGTCCAGGCCGAAGACCTGGCCCACGGCCACGGCCAACAGGGCCACGTGCATGATGGTGAAGCGCAGGGGATAGATGTTCAGGCCGACGATGAACACGCCAACCAAAGGTAGGCCCAGTCCGGAGATGAGCAGGGCGATGAAGCCGCGCTGGACCGGGGCCAGGCTGAGCAGGTCCATGAAATCGGCGACGTTCATCCGCGCACCTCCCTTGTACAACAAAGCGCCTCATGTTTTGAGGAATATTCGCGGATCCGGCCCTGGGCCATGCGCAGGACGCGGTGGCATTTCGCGGCCAGGTCCATATCGTGGGTCACCAGGAGCAAAGTCGCGGGCAGGGTCGCGAGCAGGGCCGCCACTTGTTCCTGGCCAGAAAAATCCAGGGCCGCGGTGGGTTCGTCCGCCAGGAGCAGCCCGGCCCCTCCGGCCAAAGCGCCCAGCGCCCTGGCCAGGTAGGCCCGTTGGAGCTGGCCCCCGGACAAGGCGGTCAAGGGACGGTGCAGAAGTTCCTGGATGCCCAGTTCGCGAGCCGCGTTCAGGGCGGCTTGCGCTTTGTTCCCCGCTGTATTTCCGGCGGCCAGCAGTTCACGCACGGTAAAGGGGAACTGGCCCCTGGGCTGGCGCTGCGGCATCCAGGCCATGTCGGGATGCGCGGACATCGGGCCGGGCGGCAACGGCTTTCCGTTCAGCAGGATCGTCCCCCGGAAGTTCCGGTGCAGACCCATCACGGTGCGGAGCAACGTGGTCTTGCCCGAACCGTTGCCGCCGATCACGGCCACGTGTTCGCCGGGCGCGACATGCAGCGACACGTCCTGAACCACCGGAGCCGTGCCGAAACGACAGGTCAGTTCATGAATGTCCAAACGTGTCGGGGTCATCTGGAGTAGGATTTGCGTGCCCTGGCCAGATAGCGGCCCGGCTGGTCCACGACCTCGGGCACGTCCAGTCCTGCGGTCTGAAACAGATGGCGCATGCCCGGCGCGTCTGGCAGGACGTCGTCGGCCACGGTCTCATGGGTGCCGTGGTGCCGGGCCAGTTCTTCCCGGCTGAGCAGATGGGCGATGACCACCTCGCCGCCGCGTTTGGCGACACGGGCCATTTCCCGCAGTGCCTGTTCCGGATCGGGGAAATGGGGAAAGGCCGCGAAACAGATCACATGGTCGAAGCGTTCCGGATGCAGGGGAAGGTGCAGCGCATCGCCTTGAAAGAACATATCCAGCGGGGAGAGTTCCTTCTTGCGGGCTTGGCGGAGCATGTTTTCGGAGATGTCGAAGGCCAGCAGGATGCCTTGCGGTCCGATCATGGGCCGCAGATAGGGCTGGAGCACCCCGGATCCGGCACCCATGTCCAGGACACGGGCGCCGGGTCGGATCTGAAAATCGCAAATGAGTTTTTCCAGGCGCTCCCGGACTGGCGGCGGGTAGCATTTGTCCTCCCACTGCTCGGCTCGGCTGTTGAAGAATTGCCGTTGGCTTTCCATACCTTCTAGAACTTCAGGGCCATGCCGACCATGCCGTTGATCCCGGGCATGGGGTAGCCGGGCAGGTATTCGTATTTGGCGTTGGTCAGGTTCTCTCCGGCGATGAACAGCTCGGCGTCCATGTTCCAGGAATCCAACCGTACCAGGTAGCTGAGCTTGCCATTGAGCAGGGCGTAGCTGTCCACTTCCGTGTCGTTGGCCGCGCCGTCGCGTCGGGCCTGGGAGGTAACGTGCATGTCCGAGACATACTGTCCGTCCAGGCTGAGTTGGAAGTTGCCCAGAAAGCGCCAGTTCAGTCCCGCGCTGAGGGTGGTCTTGGGGGCGTAGGGCAGGTCGCCGGGATCGGTGTCCAGGAAGGTCGCGCCGACGAACAGGGACAGGTCGTCCAAGGGGATGTAACTCACGGTGGCCTCGACACCCTGGGTGCGGTAGTCCCCGATGTTGGCGAATACCGGAGGCGGAGGCGGCGGTGGGACAATCACGTAGCGATCCTTGCCCTTATCCCGGAAAAAGGTCAGGTCCGCGCGCAGCCTGTCCCAGGAGTGGCTGACGCCGATCTCGTAATGGTCCATGGTCTCGGCCTGGAGATCCTTCCAGGACCGGCCCAGCATGGGGTTGGCATATTCGGACAAAACCACCGTATCCAAGCCCGGATAGAGCACGCCCCTGGAGTATCCGGCATGGATCTGGGTATTCTTGTACCCCAGCACCAGCCCGGCATGAGGCGCGGTTTTGGCATCGAACTCGTTGTGATTGTAGTGGCGCACCCCTGCCGAAGGGATGGCATGAAACCCGTCCAGGTCGCCGATGAGTTGACTGACGGCGACATACGGGGAGAGGATGCGCATGGTCGGGCCGTCCCAGTTGGCTCTGACCCCGGCGGCGTTCTTGGCCTCAAGCTTGCCGTCGATCACGTCCCAGTCCACCCCGGCGATGATTTCGCCGCCGCTCCAAGGCCGGACGATCTCCCGGGCGCGGACCCCGGAAAAGATGAACTCGTTCCAGAGATCCTTGCTGGGCGGAAGCTGGTCGTACCAGTCGCCCTTGCCCGAATTGGCGAAAACCTTGAGCGATCCCTCGAACATCTCGTAGGCGTGGCTCAGGGTGACGTGGCCCAGCCAGGCGTTGGTCTCGTATTTCCCCTGACGTGTCGCGGCTTCCCGGCCTTCGATGCCGGGGTCGCGAGCGAAGTTGTCCGTGTGCAGGCCAAATGCGGTGACGTCCCAATACTCGCCCAATTCCATGCCCACTCTGCCGAAATAATTGGTCAGCCTGCCGTCGCTGTTGTCCCTGTGACCGCTGGAGCGGCGGAAACTCTGGCCCAGATAGTAGTCGAACCTGCCGACCTTGCCGCCGTGTTCGGCTGTCTCAATGAAAGTGGAATAGCTGCCTCCGGCTGCCTTCAGGTTCGTGCGGAACCCTTCCGCGCGCATCCGCTTGGGATCGATGTTGATCACGGCAAAGGCATTGCCGAAGTGCTGCGGCTGCGGACTTTTATAGACCTCAATGGACGACGCCGGGTCGATGGAGAGCAGGTCCAGGAGCGGGTGATTCCAGACGCTCATGTACATGGGGACCCCGTCGATGAAGGTCTTGATCTCCGACCCAGGACGGCTGGAGCCCATGCCCCGGATGAACACACCGCCGCCCTCGGCCCCGCCGAAGGAGCCGATGGGGTTGTAACGGGAAATGTTCACGCCCGGAGTGCGGCGCAAAGCCGTTCCCAGATCCTGGGCGTTCAGGTCGCTGATCTGGTCTTCGGTCACCACCGTTGCACTGGCCCCGTAGCGGTCCACCTGGTTGCCCTCGATGATGGGTGTGGACACGACGACGATGTCCTCCAGTTCATGGGTTTGGGCAAAACCAAGCCCGTAGGGAAAAAGCCCGGACAGACACCAAGTCAGTCCGAAGACCAAAATGATGATTTTGAGCGCGTGCTGCATGACAAAACCTCGCATAGAATTGGCTGGTTGCAAGTGGGCAGTCAAAGATTTGTATACCTTTGAACAAAAGAGATATGTATAATTAAAATAGTAATAAAAATATTACAAGAAAAATTAATTTTTTTCAAAATAGTAGCACGATCAAGGGTAGATAGTGTTACCCGTGCAATGCCAAGGATGCCCCTGCCAAGCATCCTCACGGTCGTTGCGCATCTCCCCGCAACAGCAAGGGTGCTGCTCGGGGCAATGGGTTGACGTTCCCGACTGTTCGAGGCGTGACCAAGATCTTCAACAAAACCTACCGCAACCACTTGGCGACATCACGGGGCATCGAGCTGCGTGAGCAGGGTTTGATTGCGCCTTTGGACCAGCGGGCATCATAGGAGTCAGGTCTTGTATTTCGATTTCTTGCGAGGTTAGCTGAATACATAGTCAGTAAGCGTCAAAACAACTACTTCTTACATCATGCCTCTATTTCTGCCATAGGATTCTTCTCATCAACCTTTGAGGAGGAATCACAATGGCAATCAGCAATCGTAGGTCAGATCCCGAGAAGGCCAATTTCTGGCGCGAGCATGTAGCCAAGTGGCGGGCAAGCGGTTTTTCTCAGGCGGAGTACTGTCGGCAGAACTGCGTTTCCATCAAATCACTGGGATATTGGAAGCGCCGGTTCGAACGTGACCGACAGCCTTCTTTGCCTCCTGTCATCGTTCCCGTCCCACGGCAGCACCTCGTCCCGCCCAGCCCTCGGCAAGGTGAGGGGGCTTTGCGTGTCCACCTTGGTCATCGCTTCACGGTGGAGATCTGCGGAGACTTTAGCGTGCCAGTACTGAGAGCATAGGGTTGTTTTTACTTGCGTGGCGCAAATATTCACGTTTAACTTCCGTTTCACCAAATCTTTTTCATCCAAGGGAGGCAATCATGGGACGCATAGCCAGGTTTGTCCGAAATGACCGCTCCACCATCTACCATATCATGTCCAGGACAGCCCTGGAGGGCTTTCCTTTACAGGACATCGAGAAAGACCATCTGATGACCATTGTCGCCAGGTTGAGCAAGTTCTATTTTGTTGATTTGTTGGGGTTCTGCTTGATGGGCAATCATTTTCATCTAGTGGTGCGGATGCACACGGAAGAGGCAGCCTCGGATGAAGAGATTGGGAAGCGTTACCGGAAACAGTTCGGCGACGATGCCGTGATCATGCCGCATCAGGTACAGGACTATCGCCGGCGTCTGGTCAACCTGGGTGCATTCGTGAAGGACATCAAGCAGGGCTTTACGCGGTTCTTCAACAAACGTCGTAACAGAAAAGGCTTTTTCTGGGGCGACCGGTTCAAAAGCATTATCGTTCAGGAGGGAACCAGCCTGGTCAACCTGCTGGCGTATGTGGACCTCAATCCGGTGCGGGCCGGTCTGGTTCAGAAGCCCGAAGATTATCGCTGGTCCGGCCTCGGCTATCTGTTACAGACCGGCAATCGGCTTGGGCTTTTGGATTTGGACCTGGGGCTGAAGGAGTGGAATGAATTCGTTCCCAAGGAGATCATCCGCAAGTATCGGCAGTTCGTCTATGAAACCGCAGCCATGGACACCGGGAAAGGCAAACGGATGAAAAGGGAAGTGGTTGAAAAGGAGCGCAAGAAAAACTACCGCCTCAGCCGCGTCGACGTATTCCGCCACCGCTGCCGATACTTCACGGATAGCGGCATCATCGGCTCAAAAGAGTTCGTGACCGAGGTGTTCGGCGGGGTGAAACACCTGCTGGATTCCAAGGATGAACGGAGGTTTACGCCGGTTGGGGGTGTGGAGGGGGTGTATTCGATGAAACGGCTATCGGCTGTTGTCGGCTAATTGTTATTGCTGTCCAGTTTTTGGGTGGAGAAGCCGGCTTGGAGAGAAGCTGGCGCGTGAATTGGGAGTTGTCTTGCTGAATGAATTACATTCGCCTTTGGTAAAGCAAAGTAAAAACGATTACTTACCCTCCTTCCGATAGAGCCTGGCCAAGACATGAACGGGCACGCCGCAGGCGAAGCCAAGGATCATGAGCTGGTTGATCAGCGTGGTTCGCAGCAGGCCGAGGTTGTGCCAGCGGCGGGATGACGTCAGGACCGGCTCCGGCAGCGTGATGATCCGGCCGCGGCGGCGGAGGCGGCGCATCAATTCGAAGTCTTCCATGATGGGCAGGAGTGAAAAACCGCCCAACTCCTGAAACACCCTCTTTTACATATGTGACCCTTGGATGCAGGATGTGTAGGATGTGCATAAACCCGGGCGCGGCTCGTGCTCGGCCCCACCTTAGACGGCTCCATCCTCCCAAACCGAGACGCAAACTCCAGTTGACACCCTCTCGATCGTTAACTCCAGTTTACACATGATAGAAGTCCGTACAACCGCCCAGTTTAGAAAATGGTTCGATTCCCTCAAGGATCGTAAGGCGAGAGCCCGGATTCAGGCTAGAATCGACAGAGTGGAGATGGGCCATTTTGGAGACATTGCACCTGTTGGTGATGGCATAAGCGGAATTGCGCATTTTCTATGGCCCGGGTTACCGAGTGTACTTTGTGCAAAGAGATGCTGTTGTCGTGATACTTCTATCTGGTGGCGACAAAAGCTCTCAGCAAGCTGATATCGCCAAAGCCAAAGAAATCGCCAAACAATTAGAGGTATAGGCTATGGGTATCAAGACAACTCGATGGGATTCCGCTGAACATCTTAAAACTGATGAAGACATTCAGCTTTATCTTGAGGCTTGTATCGAGGAAGCTGGTGATGATCCAGCGTTCATTGTTCATGCCCTGGGCGTCATTGCTCGCGCCAAAAACATGAGCCAATTGGCAAGGGATACTGGCTTGACTCGTGAAGGGCTGTACAAGGCATTTTCCCCGGATGGCAATCCTACATTTACTACAGTAGCAAAAGTCGCGAAGGCGCTTGGATTGCAGATTACAGTGCAGATGTCATCCAAAAAGCCTTCTAACCAGCAATTCCACGCGACCAGCAGAGCTGGCGCGTGAATTGGGAGTTGTCTTGCTGAATGAATTACATTCGCCTTTGGTAAAGCAAAGTAAAAACGATTACTTACCCTCCCTCCGATAGAGCCTGGCCAAGACATGAACGGGCACGCCGCAGGCGAAGCCCAGGATCATGAGTTGATTGATCAGCGTGGTTCGCAGTAGGCCGAGGTTGCGCCAGCGGCGGGATGACGTCAGGACCGACTCCGGCAGCGTGACGATCCGGCCGCGGCGGCGGAGGCGGCGGACCAGTTCGAAGTCTTCCATGATGGGCTGGGATGTAAATCCGCCCAACTCCTGAAACACCCTCTTTTCCATGAACAGCCCCTGATCACCATAGGGGTATTGCCATGCCGAGGAGCGCAGGTTCGCCACACACTCGATCAGGCGCATGGCCGGACGCGGGCTGTCCGTGCGCAGACTGAATGCGCCGGCAATCACGGCCGGATCGTCCAGGGCTTGGCGGATCAAGCGGGTAAATCCGGCTGGCGGCAACGTGTCCGCGTGCAGGAAGAGCAGCAGGCGGCCCGAGGCGCGGGCGGCGCCGATGTTCTGTTGGGCCGCGCGGCCGGCTTGTGATTGCAGGACCAGCGCGCCGCGGCGGGCCGCGATTTCGCGCGTGGCATCCCGGCTGCCGCCGTCCACCACGATCACCTCGAGATTCTCGTCCTGGTCAGCGTTTTTGAAGACGTGTTCCAGAGTTCGGGGCAGGGACTGGGCTTCGTTGAGGCAGGGGATGATGACGGAAATCCTGCTTTGGCCCGTAAATGCGTCCGCGAACCGCGGATCATGGCGCAGGGCGTCCAGGTCCTCCGGCCTGTCCACGTCCTGCAGCTCGGGGAGGGTCGTAATTGTCAGTCCCAGTCGTTTCGCCGCGTCCATGGTTTGGGCGAAAACCGACGACGAGCCCCAGTCCATGTTCTGGAACAGCTCGGGATGCGGGCGGTGCATCCCGATGAGGTAGTAGCCCCCGTCCTCGGCCGGGCCGATGACCAGGTCGCTGCTTTCCAATGCGGACAGCGCCTGGTCCAGAATGGCCTTGTCCAGGCAGGGCACGTCCGTACCGATGACCAGCACCGGCCCCATGCCGGGGGTTGTTCGAAAGACCGCTTCCAGGCCATGATGCATTCGCCGGCCGAGATCATCCCCGTTCTGCTGAAGATACCGCAAATCATGGCCCAGCCAGGACCGGAACTTTTTGAGCGGCGCGCCCGTGAAGCCCACATGGATGTTGACGCCGCCGTTTCCGGCCAAGCCGCGGGCCACGGTCACGACATGCTCGGTCATGCGCCGGTGCAGCCGGGCCGCTGTTTCAGGCCCCAGGGCCGGGATGAGCCTGGTCTTGACCCGGCCCGGGACAGGATAGCGGGTGAAGATCAGAATATTGGCCGGGCTGGGCATGGTTGACGCGTCCATGATCCAATCCTAACGCAAAACATGAATCCGATAAACCAGATGACATGGCGAGCATGCCTCCGTTTCCCCGCAAGGCGATGCAACGGTCCGAGGAGCCGCAACAGGTGCACTGAAGACGCCCAGTGGACACGTTCAGAACTGGTTATAAGTTTAAGGGGATGGTCCTGCCCCTTTCCAGGAACGTCCCAACCCTTGAAGCTGGGCCATTTCATCATTGACAATCCTTCGATCCGGTCACCCGGCAAAAGGAATTAGATTGCCGCGGTGACCGGTTTCCATAACGTCAGTCACACCCTGGAGGAAAGCGAAATGACGACCCGAACCCTGGACCTGATCATCATCGGCGGCGGCCCCGGTGGCCTGACTGCAGGCATCTATTCCCAACGTGCGGCCCTGCAAACGGTTCTCGTGGAGAAAGGCGTACCCGGTGGACAACTGAACAATACGGACATCGTGGAAAACTGGCCGGGTACCGAGTCCATCTCCGGTGCGGATCTGGCCGCGGCCATGACCAGCCACGCCAAGTCCTGCGGCCTGGAAATCCTGGCCCGGGAAGTGGTGGAGCTCGAACCGGGGCTGGAAGAACATATCGTGCGCCTGGACAACGGCGACGAACTGTACGCTCCGGCCGTGATCCTGGCCTGCGGGGGGCAGCCCCGCCGGCTGGGCATACCCGGCGAGCTTGAAAATTACGGCAAGGGTGTTTCCTACTGCGCGGTGTGCGACGGTTTCTTCTTTCGGAACAAGCGCGTGGTGGTGATCGGCGGCGGGGACACCGCGTTGGAGGATGCACTGTTTCTTTCCAAGGTTGCATCCAGCGTTCATCTCGTGCATCGCCGGAACGCCTTTCGCGGCGGCATGATTCTGCAAAAACGTGTTCTGGCCGAACCGAAAATCCAGGTGGTCTGGGACAGCGTGGTCACGGCCCTGCACGCCGACGCTTCCGGCGTGCATGCGGTGGACATCCGCAATGTCAAAACCGATGAGGAACAAGTCCTGCCCGCGGATGGCGTGTTCATCTTCATCGGTTTTGAGTCCGACAACCGCCTCGTGCCCGCCGGGATGAAGATGAATCCTCAAGGGTTCGTTGTCACCGACGAGAAATGCGAATCGAGCATCAGCGGCATCTTCGTCATCGGCGATCTGCGGGAAAAGTTCATCAAACAGATCGTCACCGCCGCGGCAGAAGGATGCATCGCGGCCCAGGCCGTGGCTCATTTCGTTGAGGAAAAAATGGGAAAGGCGGCTTCCTGCGCGGTGTGACGTCTCTTGCGCAGCCGCACAACCGAATGCGCGATTGATGTGTTTCTTCCTCCGGGTCAGATTCAGTGAATGTGGCGCCAATTTCCGGTTGTGATCTTGCCAAAGCGGACGAGGAATATTACTATCGAATTTCGATAACGAAGATGGAGGTATTCGTGGAACATGATTTGATGCAGGAGCATCATGACCTGCTCTCCGGCCTGGTTCGGCTGCATGTGCTGCATCATGCCGCGCTCCAGGAAATCTACGGCCAGTGGATGATCGAGGAGCTGGCCGAACATGGATATCGGCTGAGCCCGGGAACCCTCTATCCAATGCTGCATGCCATGGAACGCAAGGGATACCTAGTCTCCCGCAAGGAGCAGGACGGGCGGGTGTGGCGGAAATATTACCGGATCACGGAGAAAGGCCTGGAAGGTCTGGCTGTGGCCAAACGCCATCTCGGGGAATTGATCAAGGAAACAATGGACCGGAATCCACAGGGGGATCCGATATGATGTCCGAATCGAACAAAGCGCACAGGGTCTGGGAGGTTTTCAAGGCTTTTCTAGGCATGGGGCTGACGTCCTTCGGCGGGCCAATCGCCCATCTCGGGTATTTTCGTACGGAGTTCGTGGCTCGTCGAAAATGGCTGGATGAAAAAAGCTATGCCGATCTGGTGGCCATGTGCCAGTTTCTGCCCGGCCCGGCCAGCAGCCAGGTGGGATTCGCCCTGGGGCTGATGCGGGGCGGGCCTTTGGGCGCTGCCGCGGCCTGGGCCGCATTCACCCTGCCGTCGGCCCTCATCTTGATCCTGTTCGCGTATGGCGCCTCCTTCATGGAAGGACCGGCGGGCGCGGGCGTCATTCACGGCCTGAAGGTCGTCGCGGTGGCCATTGTCGCGCATGCGGTATGGGGCATGGCCAAGAACCTCTGTCCGGACCGGGAGCGGGCCACCATCGCACTGGGCGCGGTCCTGATCGTCCTGCTGACCGGGGGTGCGCTGGGGCAGATCTCGGCGATCATTGTCGGAGCCCTTGCCGGGTTGTGGATCTGCAGGGGGCAGAGCGACTACTGCGTCAGCCGTGCACATTTTCCTGTTTCACGTCTGGCCGGGTTCATCGCCGCGGGGATCTTCGCGATCCTGCTGTTCGGATTGCCCCTCCTGGTCATTGCCACGACCTCCCAGGGGCTGGCGCTTTTTGAATCCTTTTTCAGGGCCGGAGCTTTGGTGTTCGGGGGCGGCCATGTTGTCCTGCCGCTTCTGGAAGCCGGGCTTGTCCAGCCTGGGTGGGTCACTCCGGACGAGTTTCTGGCGGGATATGGCGCGGCGCAAGCCGTTCCCGGACCGTTGTTCACCTTTGCGGCCTATCTCGGCGTTGTGGTGGATCCGTCTCCGAACGGAATACTCGGCGCCGTCATCGCCCTGATCGGGATTTTCGCTCCGGGTTTTCTGCTGCTGGTGGCTGTTTTGCCGTTCTGGAACACCTTTTGTCGATCAGAAGGAGCACAGGCTCTGATGCGCGGAGCCAACGCCGCTGTGGTCGGCATTCTGGGAGCGGCCCTGTACCACCCGGTCTGGACGAGCGCCATTCTTGGCTCCTACGAATTTGCCCTGGCCCTGACCTGTTTCGTGCTTTTAGAGAAATGGAAGGTTCCTTCATGGGCCGTGGTGGTTGTCGCCGGGCTGGGCGGGTTGAGCATCAGTCTCCTCGGACAGGCTTAAAAAGCAAGTCAACAGGATAGGAAACAGCAAACGAAGAATGCGGGAGATGAATGTGAAGCCATTGTTTGAATTCTTGGACGTGAAGTACCTCGACGTGCTGGATCTGCCCAGTCTGCGCATCGACGAAGGACGGATCACGGCCCTGGTCGGCGCCAGCGGCAGCGGCAAGACCACGGTTTTGCGCATGCTCAACAAGATGATTTCGCCCACCAGCGGCCGGATTCTGTACCAGGGGCGGGATCTCACGCAGGAGAACTCGGTGACCCATCGCCGGGACGTGGTCATGCTGTCCCAGACCCCGGCGCTGTTCGGGGCGACGGTTCGGGAGAACCTTGTGGCCGGGCTGCGCTTTCAGGAGCGGGAGGAGCCGGAAGACCAGGTGCTCACGCATATGCTGGAACAGGTCCGGCTGGCCAAGGCGTTGCAGGAGCCCGCGGACAAGCTGTCCGGCGGAGAACGCCAGAGGCTGGCTTTGGCTCGGGTGCTGCTCATGAAGCCGCGGGTCTATCTGCTGGATGAACCGTCCTCGGCCCTGGACGAGGAGACCGCGCAGCTGATCTTCGAGATGCTCACGAGCCATGCCCGGAACGACGGCAAAACCATTGTCATGGTCACCCATTCCAAGGCCGCGGCGCGGGACCATGCAAACGTGATCATCGAAATGTCCGGCGGCAGATGCCTGAACAGGGGGTGCGAGGCATGAATGATATTATCGATCTGACCATCTTTCAGGTCGCCCTGGCGTATGTCTTTATCCTGATCGTGCTGGCCATTGTCCGCATCCGGGGCATCCGACGCGAAAAGGAGATCGTGATCTCTTCCCTGCGCATGACATTGCAGCTCGTGCTGGTCGGGTACATCCTCGTCTACGTCTTTGCCAATCCCAGTCCGATCATTACCGCTGCGATCGTGGTGGTGATGACGGCCTTCGCGATCCACACTGTCTTTCGAAAGTTCCGGGCCGTGTTGACCGCACCCATGCGCCGGGTCGTGGCCTTTTCCATTTGTTTCGGCACGCTCTCCTGCATCGCCTATTTCCTGCTGGTGGTGGTGCGCATCACGCCATGGTATGATCCGCAATATTTCGTGCCCATCGCCGGGATGATCATCGGCAACTCCATGACCGGAATTTCCCTGGGCGTGAAATCCCTGCTGGACGGCATGACTGCGCGCAGGCATCTGGTGGAGGAGGCCCTGATTCTCGGCGCAACGCCCAAGGCGGCCACCAGGGAGATCGTCAATAGCAGCTTCGATTCGGCCATCATGCCCACCATCAATTCCATGATCGGCATGGGCATCGTCTTTCTGCCGGGCATGATGACCGGGCAGATTCTCTCGGGTACGGACCCCACCACGGCCATCGCCTATCAGATCGCCATCATGCTCGGCATCCTCGGGGCAGTGGCGCTTTCGATCATCACCATGCTCCAGCTGGGCTATCGGACGTTTTTCAACACGGAAGATCAACTGCGCTGATTATAGCAAGATTTTAACCGCAGATTACGCAGATTGGCGCAGATTTAAATTTGGAATGATAGGGGGATTCGTGGATATTCTCATCGTCTGCATCGCGGCCTTGATTGCCGCGGCTTTGACCTTGTTTTCCGGTTTCGGCATGGGTACGCTGCTCATGCCGGTTTTCGCGATCTTTTTCCCGGTGCCCGTGGCCGTGGCCCAGACTGCGGTGGTGCACCTGCTGAACAACATCTTCAAGGCCGCCATGTTCGGACGCAACGCGGACAAGGGCGTGCTCCTGCGTTTCGGAGCCCCGGCCTTGATCACAAGCTTTCTCGGGGCCTGGGTGCTGCTCTCCCTGGCCGAGGCATCGCCTTTGTTCTCCTACACCCTGGGTGGCCGGGAATTCCATGTCCAGCCGGCCAAGCTGACCATCGCCATACTCATGGCCGGTTTTGCCGTTCTCGAAATCTGGCCCTGGTTCCAGAAATTGTCCTTTGGCCGCAAGTACCTGCCCCTGGGCGGCATGCTCAGCGGCTTCTTCGGCGGCCTGTCCGGCCATCAGGGCGCCATGCGCAGCGCCTTCCTGATCAAGAGCGGACTGAGCAAGGAGGCTTTCATCGGCACCGGAGTCATGCTGGCCGTAATTGTGGATATTTCCAGGATGACCGTCTATGCGGGCATGCTCGCTTCCGCCGATTTTCTGAACAATCCGGAAACAGTGATTGCCGCCACTTTTGCCGCTTTTGTGGGCACATTTCTGGGCGCGCGTTTGGTCAAGAAGGTGACCATCAAGTTCCTGCAGGCGATCGTATCCGTGATGCTGTTCATCGTGGCCGTGGGACTGGGTTCCGGCTTGCTGTAAATGAACGAAAAACACACCCTTTTTGATCCCCTGGTATCACACAAGGGGATCACTTTTTTTTGTTTGTTCCTGTTGCCTTGACGTAAGTGAAGGCAATCTTACATCTGACGTTTCGTCAATAAATTTGCCGCTGCCGCTTCTTGGGAAACCTGAATCAATTATCTTAAAATGAACCGCTTTCAGGTGAGCGTGAAGACCGCGGATCAACGCCTGGAGCTTAAACTTGACGAATCCAAAACGGATTTTAATCACTGAAGACGACGGATTACTCGCCATGGCCCTGGAAAGCCTGCTGATCAATCTGGGGCATGTCGTTGTAAAAGCCGTCGCCACGGGTGAAGATGCCATTGCCGCGGTCAAGGATACGCAGCCTGAGCTGGTACTCATGGATATCAATCTGGCTGGGAGAATGAATGGAGTTACCGCTGCCGAGCATATCCGAACCTTTTCCGACATCCCCATCGTCTATTTGACCGCGCATTCAGAAGAAGCGATCGTTCGAGAGGCGAAAAAAACAAACCCGCATGGTTTCCTGCTCAAGCCTATACTGAAAAAGCAACTCAAAGCTTGTTTAGATAGTTTGTAAGCCTGTTCACCTGATCGGTTCTTTCGGCCGATTTGCCTCCTTTACTCCCGCAAAATCCCTTCAATGCCCATTGTTGAACCTTTACAATAATGTTAAAGGGTTTTCTTTGACGTTGGGCAAGCGAGAAACCACTGCCATCCAATCTCACAACAGACGGGATGCCAACAATAACGGCGTCCTGCTTTTTCGTTGAACAGATGAAGTTGATCAAAAGTAGATGCCTGTATTTCCTCAAAAATCGGCCAAGCCCGAGCGCATGGCGAAAAGTTACGCCGAATGTCTTGAGGAGATTTCAGTAGCGTGCGAGTGACTTTATGCAAAATGAATTATCACATGACCGCGCGGATCAAAGTGAACAGACGATGCATCAGCAAGATGAGAAACGGAAGTTGAAATGGATTTTTGTGTTCTTTGCAGGATTCTGGACAATTCTCGTCATTCTGCTGGTGGAAGTGAACTACCGCCATGCCCATTCCACATCCGTTCAAATGGTGAATGCCAGTGCCCGGGACATGTATATCCGGGATTCCGTATATCGCCGGTGGGCAGCTGCTCAGGGCGGCTTCTACGTGCCCATCACACCTGAAATGCCTCCAAATCCTTACCTTGAACATATTCCGGACAGAGATTTCACCACACCCTCCGGAAAAATGTTGACTCTGGTAAACCCTGCCTACATGACTCGTCAGGTCCATGAAATGGGACAGAAGGAATACGGCCTGCGCGTCAAGATCACCAGCCTCAATCCTCTCAGGCCGGAGAATGAGCCGGATGAATGGGAGGCAAAGGCTTTGTCGGATCTTGAGGAAGGTGCTCCAGAGGTATTTTCTCTCGACACACAAAACAATGAGCCTCATTATCGTTTCATGAAGCCCATGGTTGCGGAAGAGGGATGTTTAAAGTGCCATGCGGAACAAGGTTTTGTACTCGGCGATGTTCACGGAGGAATCAGTGTGTCTGTTCCTTGGGAGCCTTTCAGAAATAGTCTGCGCGCACTCCAACGCACGGACTTGTTTGCGTATGGCGCAATCTGGGCCTTTGGCTTTCTGGGGCTCGTGATTGCCCGGCAACGCATCCATCTTCATCTTTCCGAACGTCGGCAGGCGGAAGATTCGCTGAGGGCGTCTCTCAAGGAAAAAGAGATGTTGCTTCGCGAAGTGCATCACCGGGTGAAGAACAATCTGGCGGTTGTTTCCGCCTTGTTGAACATGCAGCGCCAGACCGTGGAGGATCCGGTCGGCGCTGCGGCATTGAAGGATCTGGATGGACGGATCAAGACCATCGCCCTGGTTCACGAGCGGCTCTATCGCAAGGGGAATCTGGCGGAAATCGATTTTCAGGATTATCTGGATTCACTGCTGAGGGAAATTCACGCTTCCATCGGCCTCAATGACGACATCCGCTGCGTCGCCAAGGCCCACGGCATTATCCTGGGAATCGACGTCGCCGTGCCCTGCGGCATGATTGTCAACGAACTGGTGACCAATGCATTCAAGCATGCATTTCGCGACCAAACGTTCCGCGGCGATTCTCGGACAAAGGAAATCAGCGTCTCCATGCAGGAGGACGACAAGGGCTGCGTGCTCGTCATTGCCGACAATGGCATGGGAATGCCCGGAGAAATTGATCTTCAGTCAACAGGTTCGTATGGTTTGCGGATCGCCAGGATGATCGCGACGCACCAGCTGCGTGGCAGCATTGACCTGGATCGGTCAAATGGCGCTCGTTTCGTCATCACCTTTGATTTCAGCCAAAAAGAAGCCTAGATTTGGCTTTGCAACAGGAAAACCGAGCATAGCACCGTTGGGGCTTCTTTTCGAGTTGATCGGCTCATAAAACGGGATCAGCGCAGAATAATGTACAGGATGCCCATGAACAGGGGCTGGTGGAGCAGGTAGACGGCTAGGCTGTTACGGCCCAGCCAGGAAACGGGTGCCAGGACAGAAGGCAACCTGGAAACGCTCTGGATTGACAACCGGCCTTGCGCAATCATTTTTCCGAGTGGAATGCCCAACAGCAGAACACCGAACCACGGCAGCACCGGGACGTAATCTTCCGTGAATGGCTTGTGCGTCATCATGCCCAGCCAGTGCAGCCAGGGATGGTTGAATACCGGGTGTTCGAGAAATAGTCCCGCAAGCAGGAAGAGCAGGGCAAAAAGCAGGTTCATTGCGTGGAAACGCAAGAAAAACAGTGCTAACATTCTGCCGACAAAGATGAAGTGCAGGATTCCGAAAACAACCCAGGTTGCGGGGAACAGCAGGTACGTGCTCAGGGAAACCATGGCTGCCGCTGCTCCCAGGATTGCCTGTCTGCGGACGAAACGCCACGGCTTGAGGCCGTTGCGGGTGGACAGGGCCAGGCTGACGCCCACGGCCAGCACGAAACCGCTTACAATGACCGCGCGAAAAATCAGCCAGAATGGATCAGACTGAAAATTGAAGCGTACAATGCCGAAATACTGCAGGTCAAAACAGAAATGGTAGACCAGCATGAGCAGCACTGCGCTGCCGCGGAACATGTCCAGGAGGGATATCCGGGATGGTGTTGAATCGGCGGGCATAGTAATTGAAAGATCATGTTTGAGGCACGCATGACACTTACCCGGATTTTCCGGAATAGCAAACAGGGGATTTGGCTCCTGGCAGTCCTTACGCTGCTGGCCGTCGTCCAGGGTTGCGCTCCCGTCAGACAGGTCGCCACGCCTGCTCCCATCCATGTTCTCACCGAAGCTGCGCCTTTCGGCGCGACCATGACGCTGGAGGAACTGATCCGGCAAACTCTTGCCCATCAGTATCCTTCACCTGGAATCGATTTTCCCGTACCCGAAAAGACCGGCCGGTACTTCATCGAACTGGCTCACGAGCCGGTGATGCTGCAACTCGCAGCCGGGGTAACGACGTTTCAGGCTGGTCCGCGAGCCGAAGCCGCCCCGCGAACCGGTAATCCCACTGCCGTTGGTTTGGCCGCCGGTCTGCAAAATGGAGACATTCGCATCTGGAGTTCCTGGCCATGCCCGTTATTGACCTTGCCCAGGGAAACACCGGTTTCACTGCTGGCCTGGGACGGATCGGGGCCGTATCTTGGCGCCGTGGGAGAGATTTCCAAAGATGAACTGCATATCTTTGATCTGCGACACTGCGCCCATGTGGCGACTGTTTCCAGTGAACGTGCGCTCCGTGCCGCGGCCCTGTCCTCTTCGCTGACCTGGGTCGCATTGGTGGATGCGGGCCGGCGACTGCATGCCGGGTCACCAGAGAAACCGCTTGAATATCTGGGTACCCTGCGCTACCCGCCCCTGGCCGTGCAGTTCAGTCCGCGGGAAGGTCTTCTCCAAATCGTTGATCAGGCCGGGTGGCTGCTGATCTGGACCTTGCCGGGCCTTGACCTGCTGGACCAAAAACGTATTCCGGGTGGTCCCTTTGAAGCCGCGATGTTTCATGACGGACGCCTTGCTTTGCGCGTTGTGGAAAGAGACGAGGATTTTCAACAACTGTCCGAATTTCCGCCCGGTGAGCGAACCGTTGTCTGGGACGTTCCGGAAGGGCGCATGTTTTCCGGGGATGTATTCACGGATTCGCAATCCGTCGATTCCGATGGTCCATTCATCCTGCTGGAACAACTCGATCTGGAATCGGGAATCCTGATCTTTCGCACACAGGACGAGCACTGGCTGCGCAAGCTGCATTTTGGCTCACCACAAATGGAAGTTCAAGTCGCACCTGATGCGGGCTTGCTGCGAATCCGCGACATCGACCATGTTCACCGCTGGTATTCGTTGCGGGATGGGTCGCTCACAGCACCCCCCGAACCCGCGCCCGCTGAATTGCGGCCGCTCCCGGTGGATGTCGACGCAACAGTTCGCTGGCGCGGTCAGGAATACGTTTTTGCCGATCCGGTGCTGGCTCGTGACGGATACCTGCTCCTGGCCCGGCATGTTCCAGACAAACGCTTCTTCCTGTGGTGGGTGGCCATGGAATCGGACTTCACAGGTTCGCTTCCCGGAAACGGGCTTCTCCCGATCCGGGAGAGCCTGCGCCCGGATTTGCCTCCGCGTTGGATTTCACTTCCAGGCAGTCATACAGTTCCACGCCTGGGATCCGGCTCTCCTTGATCTTGCGGCCTTGCTGCTCAGACACATTACCGACCTCAGCATGGAGGAGATTGATGAAACATAGTCCAGGCTTCAGCCTGATCGAACTGATGATCGTTGTGGTCATTCTTGGATTGATGGCCACGCTGCTGGTACCCCGAATCATGGATCGTCCGGAGGAAGCCAGGGTGGCCAAGGCCCGCATGGACATCCGGACCCTGGAATCCGCCTTGCGTCTTTACCGCTTGGACAACGGGGTCTATCCGACCACGGAGCAGGGGCTGGCCGCATTGATCACGAAACCGGAAAGAGGCGCCCCGCCCTGGAACTATCGCCCGGGTGGGTATCTGGAAGCCTCTTCCGTACCCCGGGACCCTTGGGGCAATGAATACCGATACCGATCTCCGGGACAGCAGGGCCGGGATTATGAAATTACCAGTCTGGGGTCCGACGGCAAGGAGGGCGGTACCGGCTTTGCCAGAGACATCAACAGTTGGGAACTGGACGAGTGACGACCGCGAGGCGCAACTGTAACGCAACCCGGCAGACAGGCCTGACCCTGATAGAACTGCTTATAGTGTTGCTCATCGTGAGCCTGGGCTGGTTCACCCTGCTGCCCAGACTTGATCCCACGGCCCCCCGCCGTGCAGACGCTCCCTTGCACGAGTTGAACGTTTTTCTGGATCAGGTTCGCCATGCGGCATTTTTTTCAGGACGATTTCAGGAGGTCCGCCTGGATCATGTCCAGGGGCGCTTTGTTTGGAACGAGGCCTCGCACCGCATGCATCAGCCGGTAACCCGCTGCACCATCAACGCGGCGCCTTGTCCGCGTACGGAGGCATTGCTGCGCATCTATCCCGCGGGCTATATGGATCCTCTGGTTCTTGTATTCGCCAACGGTGAACAATGGCGGACCAGCGAACTTGACGTGCGGTTGCTGGCTTCGGAGCGTCAATGAAACTCACCCAGCCACAAAATAGTGCCGCGGGATTTTCCCTGGTGGAGGTTCTGGTAGCCCTGGTCGTGGCCGCGACCATGGCTTCAGGCCTGCTCGCACTCCAGCATCACGGCCTGAACCAGGCCAGGGAAGCCGACCTGCTCTGGGACCACCTGGGTATGGCCCAGGAAGCGCTCATGGGCGTGGAATTGGCCCGTGCCGAAACACAGACCATGCCGAACTGGCACGTCGGCCTGACGCCTGCCGCGCCGGAGCGGCCCACACCCTGGTTTTTTCTGATCACCCGCACTGCCGGGCGTGAAATGAACTGGTCCTGGCCCTCTGGCGCACCATGATTTTCAAGTCCCTGCCCCTTGATTCCATGCCCCCTCGGCGCTTTGGCCTGCACCGGCTCCCAGAGGTCAGGGCAAGTCGCGGCTGTGGGGTTTTCGGCTTCACCCTTCTGGAAGTTCTTGTCGCTCTTGCCGCCGCCGGTCTGCTTGTGACCATGGTTGCTTCTGTTCTCATGCGCGGAGCCGTGGCATCGTCGGCTCTGGAGCAGGCGGCGGAGGCGCAGCGCGCGCGAGGCGTGCTGCATCGACTGCTGAGCATGGACCTGCGCTATGTTCTTCCGGATACGGAAATCACCTTCACGGAGCACGGTTTTTCACTGGAAACAGGACATAACCATCTTCTCCCCGGCCCCATGCCGATGACGGTAACCTGGTTGTTCTCAAACCAGGGCCTGCGACGCGACGAGGAACAACTGGATCTGACATATGTCCGATCAAAGGTCATCATGCCGGAGATGGAGAGCTGGGCTCTTGCGCTTTACGATTTAAGTGAATCCAGATGGATCGATCTGCGGTCATGGCTGCGTGCCGGAGACAGGCCGTCTCCGGCAGGCATGCGGCTGGATTTGCAGGCTCCCGGGCATGCCCCCTGGCGGTTCGTTTTCCGTCTGCCACTGCACCATGAACCCGCGCTCTAGAGACGACAATCCGCGAGCCTTGCAGCCGCAGGGGGCCATTCTGGTTCTGGTCCTGGCGACCTTGCTTCTTTTCAGTACGCTTGTTCTTCAGGTCACCCAGCGCGCCGCTCATGTCGTCGAAGATCACGTTTTTCTGGTCCAAACGCTTCAGGCGGAACTGCAGGCCGAAGCGGCCCTGACAAAGGCCCTCGGATTGCTTGGGCAGGTCAATGCGGCAGGTTCAGGCCACGCCGGACGACCTGAATTGTTGACCTGGCAGGAAGACGGCATCCGGATCATGGTCATGCCGGTCAATGCAAAGTTGAACCTGAATGCTTTGCATCCACCAAGTCTTCACCCCCAGGGCATGCAACGCCTGCATGACGCCTTGTCCCGAATTCTGCGTGACGCGGCTCTTGAAGCGGAGGTTCAGGACATCCTGCTCTGGCTTGGCCTGGGATACGATCCGGACAAGCCGGGGTCCGAACGTTGGGCGGACATGCCCTATGCCGATGTTCAGCCGAACTATCGCCCCAGAAAGGGAGCCATGGAGCGGCCGGAGGAGCTGCTGCTGGTACGTGGATTCAACAGGCTTGATCCGGATTGGGTGCGGGACCGGTTCACGGTGTGGGGCCGGGACGGCCGGGTCAACCTCAACTTTGCCGCGTCCGACGTCCTGCTGGCTGTGGCACCGGAACTGGAAGCCTACTGGCCGGCTATTGACCGGCACCGGACAGAGCGGGGATTCAGGAGCACCGACGAACTGATGTCCCAAATCAGGCTGCCCATGGACCTTTATCAGCGTGTGCTGCCCCTTCTTGCCCTGGAATCGGACATTCTCGAGATCTCTGTTGAGGTCCGTCAACCTGCATGGTATGAATTGCACCGCGTGATCGTGGAACATTCCACCATCCTGGTGGAAACTCCGCCCCGCATCCTTGCCAGGGACATCCTGGAATCCAGACCTCTGGACATTGCTCCGAGAAGAGACGTCCAAACTGGAACGATGTGACCGGCGGCTCGGTCTTTGGATCACCAACTTGCGACACTGAATTTCACGGTTTGAACGGCGAGCTGAATTTGCCTCCAGTCCTTTCTTCCAACACTCCTTTTTATCTGGTCCGGTTCATCAATGACGTTCCCGTTTGGGAACATTTTGACGGACAGGCCCTCCATCCCGCGCAACCGGCCCGCTCGACGCGGACCATGCCGATTCTGGTCCTGCTGCCGGATCGTTTCTTTTTCTTTTTCCAGCCGGACATTGCCGATCATGCCGGAAGTCATCGTCAGCTGACCGCTGCCGCCAAGTTGCAGATCGAGCAATTGTTTCCGGCCGCCCCTTCTTCGAGCAACGGCTCCGGGATTCTGTCTGATGCCGAAAAAAAACATTTTCTGGGGTATTTTCATCATCCTGCATTGGAGGCTTTTACCCGCCGCCATCATGACACGATTCGAAAGGCCAATGCCGTAACCACGCCACTTTTTCTGGCCTGGAACGCCGGTTTTCTCCACGGCGTCCGGGACTGGGTATGGGAAAATCCGGAAGAGAAGACATTTGCGTTCCTGCGGGGCAATGTCCTGAATTGTTTCCATGGCGATGAGACGGAACTGCGGGAAAGACTCGCTGTTCCGCCATTGGACGGCAAAAATGCCTCCGCCGCATCCGCACCCAGGCGATGGCAATTCAACGACCTGCTTCATGTTGCTCCCGTTGTCGGCTGGTCGACCCTGCGCCTTCCGTTGCCGACGGAGAACGGCAACAGGGCCGATTTACGCAAACTCGCGGGATTTTGTATCGCGGCGGCGCTTCTTGGCGGGCTTTTTTCTTTCGGCCAGGCATTGCGACTTTCAACACAGATGTCGCAACTCTCGCACCTGGAGCAGGCGACGAACATCTTGTATGCCGAAGTACTTGCCCCTCCTCTCGGCGACGACCCGTTCGGACGCCTGCTTTTCCGCCTCAGCCAGCTTCAGGGCTCTGACCGGACGGGTCCAGACCCCTTGTCCATGCTCGGAGTTCTTAGCTCTTCAGCTCCTCCAGGCTTCCACGTGGAAAGCTTCTCCATGGGACCGAACACCGGAACCGTCAGGGCAAGATTAGCGGATTACGAACAGCTGGAGGCCCTGCTTCGTGCCCTGGAGGGCCAGGGGAACCTGCGGTTTGACCTGGACCAGGCTTCCAGTCTGGAGGCCGGTATTCTCGTGACGCTGCGAATCAGTTATTGAACTGCGGCGGATCAGAAGAGGTGAGTACGACTGCCCCGCATCACTATCAGTAGATATTTCAAAGCAGGAAGCATGTTTGCATCGACGATTCAACAAGTGACATACTGGCGGGATTGGCCACCGGAGCGGCAACGCGGTGCGCTTTATCTGCTGATGACGCTCAGTGTATTGATCTTTTTTTTCCTCTGGATCTGGCTGCATGCCTGGACCATGCGTACTGAGGAACAAGGTCAAATGGCACTGGAGCGTCATGCGCGGGTTCTGGAAATGGTTCAGGAAATTCGCGGCTTGGAGCGAGAGCACGGCCGACCGCTGGCCGACATGCCTGTACTGGTCGCCGTGCGGCAGGTCAGCAGGGACATTGGTCTGGAGGACAAGCTCATTTCGGTCAGGCCGGCTTTGCAAGCCACTGGCCGAGACGGAGTCCAGCTCTACTACGAGCGATTGAATCTGCCGGATCTGCTCGCGCTCCTGGAGGCCCTGGGCCATGGTGCCGGGCTGCGAACCTCAACCTTGACCTTTAACCGGCGCATGGACAATCCGTCCCTGGCCGATCTGCAATTGGTACTTTTCCGATGACCTCCGAAAAATCAACGCAAGCCGCCGCTGACGCGGTCAGTGCGGAACCCGGTTTTTTCAAACGCCTGGGAGTAACCGGGACCATATTCTTTATCGGGTTGCTCCTTGGTCTGCTTTTTTTTCTGTCCCGCGAGATCCTTTGGAGTCAGGTGCTCAGGAACACTCTTGGGAATCTGCCCCAGACGACCTGGTCCTGGCAGACAGTTGGCGCCCGTGGCTTGACGCATATAACGTACGGCGGATTCGACATGATGATGAATCAGAACCGCCTCTATTTTTCTGAGTTGACGATCAATCTGGGAACATCCAGACCGGTGACCCTGGAAGCCTCCACCGGTCCGGTGCTGTTTGCCGGACTCGGATGGGACAGGAACTTAAATCTTTCCGGAGCAGTGAATATTCAACAGATGCTTCCGGAGTTGCGGGTTCAAGGTATTCTGGAAACGGAAGGCTTTCTGCAATGGCGAACCTGGAATGAACCGCCTTACCAGGGCGAACTCCAGATCCATGCCCCCGGACTGCTGGTGCTCGCTCCGGGAATCATGACCATCAACCTGCAAGGTCATGCTTTCCTTGATGGCAATCATCTGCGCCTGACCTCCATCCGGGCCGACGGCCCCATTGCCCTTGTCGCGGAGGCGGAAGCCTTCCTGGACTGGGACAACCTTAAAAATTCCACCTACACCATTTCCGGCACCCTGCTCGGACTTGGCAACATGCCGTTCTCCGCTTCAGGACGGCTGGGCAGCATCTGGTAAGAATCAGGAGACGGACAGTTTCAGCCCAATTGACGATAATACCGGACTGAAACACTGCCATGCACTCATGGCGCGAAGTGTCTTCCCCAGCCATGTCGACTGGGTAAAAGTCCGTCTTTGGCAATACTCTGTGACGCCCAGTTGTTTCAGGCCAACAAAAAACGGCCGGGCCGCAATAAGCAGCCCGGCCGGTTGTTTGGAATTCAGTGGTTGTTTATTTGCTGGCTAATCTGGAGCCGGTGAATTCCGGATAGGCCTCCAATCCACATTCGGCCACATCCATGCCCTGGTATTCCATCTCCTCATCCACCCGGATTCCGATGGTCAGCTTGAGGACCAACCACAACAGCAGGCTGGCAATAAAGACAAATCCGAAAATGCAGACGATCCCGGCAAGCTGTCCGAAGAAGGTAGCATCATTATTGGACAAGAGAACCGCCAGCAATCCCCAGATACCGACAACGCCGTGAACGGAAATGGCGCCCACAGGGTCGTCAATGCGCAACTTGTCCAGGGCGACGATGGAAAACACCACAATCACGCCGCCGACAGCACCAATGAAGACTGCCAGGATCATGGACGGTGTATCAGGACCAGCGGTGATAGCCACGAGTCCAGCCAAGGCCCCGTTCAAACCCATCGTCAAATCCGCTTTGCCGAACATCAGCTGAGCCGTGATCAATCCAGCCACCACTCCGGCGGCAGCCGCAAGGTTGGTGTTGGCAAAGACCATGGCGACGGCATTGGCTGATTCCACATCAGATACTTTCAGCTCAGAGCCGCCGTTGAATCCGAACCATCCCATCCACAAGATGAAGGTTCCCAGGGTGGCCAATGGCATGTTGGCGCCTGGAATGGGATTGATCTGACCATCAGGACCGTATTTCCCTTTTCTGGCTCCCAGCAGAAGCACTGCCGCCAAAGCCGCTGATGCCCCGGCCATATGCACGATGCCTGACCCAGCATAGTCGGAGTAGCCAAGTTCATCCAAAAATCCGCCGCCCCAACTCCAGTATCCCTGAATTGGATAAATGAAGCCGGTCAGAACGATGGCGAAAATAAAGAACGACCACAATTTCATCCGTTCGGCCACGGCGCCGGAGATGATGGACATGGCTGTGGCGACGAAGACAACCTGGAAAAAGAAGTCCGCGATATTTGAATAATACGGTGCGTCCTCCCCGCCACCGAGAACATCCGCCACGGTATTGTCGCCACCTACCAGAAATCCGATTCCGGGGATGATGGAACTGTTGGAATCTCCGTACATGATGTTGTAGCCCACGATCAGATACATTATGCAGGCGATGGAATACAGGCCAATATTTTTCGTCAGAATTTCAACTGTATTTTTTGAGCGAACCAAGCCTGATTCAAGCATTGTGAACCCGGCGGCCATCCACATGACCAGCATTCCGGACATGAGAAAATAAAATGTATCCAGAGCATAACTAATTTCAAGCAACTGTTCCACGACGCTGTTCCTCCATAAGATGGTGACGTTGGATTACGTTTTCTTTACCAGTAGCGGACTCTGCTAAAGTGCTTCAGGTCCGCTTTCGCTTGTCCGGATGCGCACGCATTTTTCCAAATTGTAGACAAATATTTTGCCGTCACCGATTTTTCCCGTATATGCAGCGGACTGAATAACCTGCACGACCTTGTCTTCCATATCGTCAGCTATCGCCGCTTCCAGTTTCAGCTTTGGTCTGAAGTCGACAACATATTCAGCGCCGCGATAGACTTCCGTGTGCCCTTTCTGTCTTCCAAAGCCTCTGACCTCCGTCACCGTCAGTCCCTGAACACCCGCTTCCATCAATGCTGTGCGCACGTCATCCAGCTTGAACGGCTTGATTATCGCAGTAATCATTTTCATTAATTGTGCCTCCTTTTGGGTTGTTGTTGAGTTTGAATTAGAAAAATCAGGTGTTTCTCCAGTATCTCACCATATTGCAAATCCTGGAAATTGTGGATTCACAAGATGATCTTGTACGTGAAATCTTTGCAGTAGCACCTGTGGATCCCTTCGATCATTGATAAGTTGCATGAGAAATCTCCTCCCGGCTTGAATTGGTGTTGAACAGTACAAAGCAAGTGTTGCGCCATTCAAGATAAAATGTTGGAATTAAAGAACTAAATTAGTCCGCACCATTTCGGCTTACATATTTTTTTTCAAAAATGTAAATATATGTCAGTAAAAAAATGCCATTTTAAATAAAAATTACATTTATGAAACATAGTGTTTTTTAATTTGGAGCAAGGTGTTGTGCTCATGAATCGTATTTTTGTCATGAGTGAACAAGCTCCATCAGCAACTGGCTAATAATGATCGTGTGGGGATGATTCGGAAAAAAGGAGAGAGCGAAGTGAGTGGAGGGGTGAGGGGGGAGGGGGGAGGAGACTGGTTGGGACTGGCGGAGGTTTGAAGTTCTCCGCCTTGGGAAAGACTTGGAGGCAAACGCGGAATTCAGGACTTGCTGACAATTGTCGCGAAGTGCTCAACTGTTCCGGCTTGGGAAATCATCAGGCAAATACACGGCAAGCTCGAATAAGGGGGGATGGATGCCGGCATGGGGCGGTATGACTGTAACTACTCAATAACTCCGGGCAGTGAACCATAGAAAAAACACCTGGACCCCGGCCTGCGCCGGGGTGACGACCGAGAGAACTCGCTTTCGAGGTACTCCACTCCGTCATACCGGCGCAGGCCGGTATCCAGGCAGCACGGATCCGCGGTGGTTGGTTGCCCTGCCTTATTGAGCAGTTACGTATGACTCTGGGAGGCATCGAGCAAGAACGTCATTCCGGCAAAAGCCGGGATCCAGCGCTGATGAACGATCATGCACCGTAAGTGCTGAGGAGTTACTTCATCGGTAACATTCAGCATAAGCTGCCGTTGCCCAGTTCAGCTCGCTGTCGGTATCGCTATCGGGATCGGTATCGGGATCGTGATCGCAAGCAAAGCCGTGCGGAAGGAGCCTCAACGTTCTCGAAACCGATTTCAACCCCAATTGCCGGAGGTAGATCACATAACGTGTGCTGAGGAGTTACATCATCGAAGCAGTTCTTCGCGTTCCTTGAAAGTTTCGCGAATTTTTTTCAGTTCGGATTGTTGCTCGGTTGAACGGGCATGTTCTTCAGCGCGAGTCATATGGAAGCCAGCCTGTTTTTTGTCACCGGAATAGATGGCAGCATAGGCGAGATGAGTGTGTGCGGTAAAAAGCTGTCCGGTCTGACCCAAGACACGGCCCAGAAGAGCATGGACAGATGCTTGTTCCGGCAGGTGCTTCAAAATTCGCTCCAGGAGTTTGATTGCCTCATCATCCTGGTTCAGGGCAATCTGAAGCCGGGCATAGTGAAAAAGGGCCATCAAATCCCGGGGGTTGCGCAAAACTGCTTCCTGAAGCCTGCGACCTGACTCAGCAAAATTTCCTTGTCGCAGAAAAAAAACTCCGGCCTCGCGCAAGGTAAGTGGATCGTGTGGAGAACATGCCAAGGCCTTCTCGAAAGCAGCCTGGGCTTGGGCTATTTTGTTGACGCGGTTCAGGGCAATGGCAAGTCCAAGGTCATCCAGGCAGGATCCAAGCTCTTGTCCTTGAAAAAAAGCCAAGGCCTGGTCCGGTTCGGTGTACCTGGCCATGACCAGCATTCGGGCACGCTGATAATTATCGTTATTTTCTTCACGTTCCCGGATGTGGGCCGGTAAACGGTCCACCCTGTCCCTCATGGAAGAAATCCGTTCGTCGATCCCTGGATGGGTACTCAGATACAAAGGAGCGGAACCACCCAGCCAGCGCAGCTTACGGATCGCCTCAAATGACTGAACCATGCCCTGGGGCCGAAAACCCGATGCGACAAGATAGTTCATGCCGACTTGATCGGCCTCACGCTCGTCTTCCCTACTGTAGGAGAGCATGGCGCTCTGTCCTGCGGCAACCGAGCCGTAAAGCAAGGCGGACTGGGCATCGCCGCCCAGAAAGACGCTGGCCAGGACGCCAAGCAGCGTAGCCAGATTGACAAGCTGCGCCTTTTCAATGCGACTGGCGATATGCCGTTGCGATACGTGGGCCAACTCATGGGCCACCACCCCGGCAAACTCAGATTCGTTCTCCAGGTGCTGCAAAAGCCCGGTATGCACGAAAATATGTCCGCCAGGCCCGGCAAAAGCATTCAGCGCGCCATGACGAATCACTCCAATCTGAATAGGAAATGGTTGCGGCGGCATCTCCTGCTTCAGGCGCTCCAGAATACCTTGAACATATTCCAGAATTTCCGGATCTTCCACCATGGGCATGCGGGAACGGATCAGGATGTTGAATTTCCTGCCGAGTTCGACTTCATCGGAAATGGTAAACCGGCCCAGAGAGAGCTGCGCTTTTGCGGGTGAGGGAAAAAGAATGGTGAAGATCAGGAACGTGAGTGCCAGCGTGAGGAAAAATTTTCGCAAAAATAGAAATTGCGAAAATTTTTTGAAAGGCTGGCGCTCATTACGTGGCAGGCGGCAAGTGGCGTAGAAGAGTTGCCAAAAACGATCTTGTTTCGTCATCTCCAGTTTATAGTGACTGCGGGACAATAGGCAAGCAGGACTCATTTCAGGAGCACCAAAAGCCCGCACCTCGCCTATCCGCTACTTGTTCATCATATCAAGAAATTCACGGTTGGCTTTTGTCCCCCGCATCTTGCCCAAAAGAAAATCCATGGAATCATGCGAATTCATCGAAGACAATATTTTGCGCATTATCCAGACCCTGTTCAATACGTCCTCGTCAAGAAGAAGCTCTTCCTTGCGTGTACCGGAACGATTGATGTCAATCGCGGGATAGAGTCGCTTGTCCGCCAGGTGTCTGTCGAGGTAGATCTCCATGTTGCCGGTACCCTTGAACTCTTCAAAAATGACTTCATCCATCCGGGACCCCGTATCAATCAGCGCCGTGGCAATAATGCTCAGACTTCCGCCCTGTTCAATATTCCGGGCTGCGCCGAAGAAGCGCTTGGGACGCTGAAGAGCGTTGGCGTCCAGTCCGCCGGAAAGAACCCGGCCCGAAGACGGTGTAACCGTATTATAGGCGCGACCAAGTCGGGTTATGCTGTCAAGGAGAATAACCACGTCGTACTTGCGTTCCACAAGGCGTTTAGCCTTCTCCAGCACCATTTCCGCAACCTGGACGTGGCGCGTCGGGGGTTCATCAAAGGTGGAACTGACAACTTCGGCATTGACGGTCCGCGCCATGTCCGTAACCTCTTCCGGACGTTCATCGATGAGTAAAACAATCAGGTATACGTTGGGGTGATTGGCATTGATCGAGTTGGCAATGGTCTGCAAAAGCACGGTTTTACCGGTGCGGGGAGGAGCAACGATCAATCCGCGTTGTCCCATGCCGATGGGGGTCAACAAGTCAATAATCCTGGAAGAATAGTTTTCCTTGCCATTCTCTATGACAAAGCGCTTGTCCGGATAAATCGGTGTAAGATTGTCAAACAGGACAAGTTGTTTGGATTTTTCCGGAGGGGCGAAACCGATTTCCTTGACCTTGAGAAGCGCGAAATAACGTTCCCCATCCTTGGGCGGCCGGATCTGTCCGGAAATGACGTCTCCGGTTCGCAAGCCGAAACGTCGTATCTGTGACGGAGATATGTAAATGTCGTCAGGTCCAGGCATGTAGCTGTACATCTGAGATCTGAGAAAGCCAAATCCATCCGGAAGAATCTCGAGCACTCCTTCTCCGAAAATGGATCCATTCTGTGAGGCGCATGCCTGAAGCAATGCAAAAATGAGTTCCTGCTTGCGGAGGTTGCTTGGATTTTCCACCTTGAACTGGTTTGCCAGTTCCGTCAGTTCATACATGGATTTGGTTTTCAATTCAGACAGATTCATAGTGCGTACCTTCGGTCTTTTCTCCTAAGATTGTTAAAGGAAAGGTGTCTGTTCAGCGATTCTGATCCAGCACGGCAACTGGCTTGGCGTGTAAGATCTGCTCCTGTATAAAGAGCAGGATGAATTGTGTACGATGCAGTCCACGTGAACACTGATACCGTATTCAATGGTATTGCTTCAAGAATGTTAGTCGTCAGGAGGTTACGTGGTCGTGAATGTCATCAGAAAAAGCGAGCCTAAAGAAGTGAATTTGATATGAGGCGTCGTGACATTATAAGATACACTGTATCTTGACATGCATGATTTGTTGACTGTCGTCAACATATTCAATCGAAAGGGAGCGTTTGCCAAGGAGATTAACGACAGTCAGACTTGAATCATGCAAGGTATATTAATGGATATTGCAGGTTCGCAACAAGGAATCGGAGGATGCTTCAAGATTTTGAAGGTAAAGTTGTTTCATATATGGAAATGTTAGAAAAGACAAGGAAAAGAGATAAATTCTCGTATAGGATTACACCGAGTCAATACATGAGATAACATAACCGGTGAAACGTAACTGTTCAGCAAATTCAGATACAAATGAGTCGGCAGCGTCGGCCTTCACCGGCATGACTGACGTGAAAACAGGTTCTTCACTAAATTATTCCAGGGATTGCCGGAACCAGTGCGGATTTATGATCAAACGGATGATATGCTGAGTAGTTGCGAACAAACATAAAGGAGAAACGGGCGTTTGTTCAAGGCGTAACAGATAAGCCGGAATATCCCTCACAAAAAACTACTCCGCAACACTTTCCTCTTCAGCTGGCTTGAAAATGTCATCAAAAAAAGAATAAATTCTGGTCCGTATATCCGCGGGAGTACTTGAAAGACAAAATGCAAGTTCAGTCGTGATAAGATGCAATGCCTGTTCCAGAAGGCGTCTTTCGCCAAAAGATAGCTCTTTGTCTTTACCGATGAGGATCAATTCCTTGAGGACATAAGCGACATCCTGAAGGTTTTCACTTTTCAGCTTTTCGGAGTATTCTCGATACCGTCTATTCCAGTTTTGGCCGGTATATCCGGTAAAGTCAGACCGATCCTGGATGTATTCCAGCATGGCCTCGCCCTGGTCAGGCGTGCAAAGAGGCCGCAGTCCGACATTGTTCGCATTTTGAACCGGCACCATGACCATCACGTTGTTATTCAGAATGCGGATAACGTAGAGATTAGTCTGGCATCCACCGATGTCCTGGCTTTCGACCTTCTCGATCTTTCCAACACCTTGTGCCGGATAAACAACTAAATCATTAACCGAGAACACATTCACCACTCCTGATAGAGGTACCGAAACGGGCTGAATTTTCCCAAATGCCTTTTTTCACAATATCCTGAAGTTTGTGAAGAGTCCATGGTTTTCTTGATGAGCTATCGAGGTAACTACTCAACCGCGTTCGGGCTGTCTTGATTATGCGGTTTCGCCTGTGACTGTGCCGACGAAAGTGGTTTGGGTTTGCTGTGATATTCCATCATGGCCGCTGGTAGTCCTTTGGTGCAAAAAGTCGTGAGCGCACTGGCGGATTTGTCGAGAACGTCCGAGTACACGGCGGTAAGTTCGGGCTGGATGTTTCGCAAGACATATCCGGCGGGGTCATGTCCCTTGGGCGGCCTGCCGATGCCAAGACGCAGGCGGGCGAATTCATTGGTCCCCAGTGCGGTGGCAATGGAAAGGATTCCCTTATGGCCCGCCGCTCCACCACCCATTTTGAAACGCAGCATGCCCGGCTGAAGATCCAGGTCGTCATGAACGACAATAAGATCTTCCGGACCAAGCCGGTACCAGCGGATAAGAGGACCCACGGCGTCTCCGCTTCGATTCATGAAAGTCAGCGGCTTGAGAGCAAGCCAAGTCTCTCCTTCAAAATCGCCGCGCCAAAGTTCGCAGTTGGCGACAGGGGAACTGATGTTTCGCCAGAAGGAATCTTTTGAAGCAAAAAGTGCATCCAGGGCCAGAAAACCGAGATTATGTGGTGTTCGGTGATATGCAGCGCCCGGGTTGCCGAGGCCAACTATGAGGCCACGAAATCCTTGTTTCATCATGGATTGTTTGAAGTGAAGCGCGATTCCTGCTGAATGTGGAACCTGGTGCTGCTGTTAATCCGAATGTGGGAGTGGATATTCTGCCGTCTATTGGAAAGGGGAAAAGCTGTTGTTGAAGTCGGCTGGAGTAAAGTCTGACCAAGCCCGTGGGATATGTCTTTGCCCAAGGGCTTGGTCAGTCCGTAAGTGTCTATTCAGCCTTCTCAGCTTCGCCTCCCTCGGCCCCAGCTTCACTTGTCGAAGGACTTGTCACGCCGACAACAGCGAAATTGTCGTCGAAAATGAATTCAACGCCTTCAGGAAGTTTCAAATCCTGAATATGAATATTCTGATTGATTTCCAAAGTAGTTACATCAATCACAATTTTTTCCGGAATGGACATGGGAAGCCCTACGACTTCGAGTTCATCACGAAACACCTGCAGTACGCCGCCAAGGATAATGCCTTTCGCTTTCCCGGTAACTTCAACAGGAATGTAGACGGTGATCTTCTTCGTCAGGTCGACACCAAAAAAATCGACGTGACTGATGGTTCCCTTGACGGGGTGAAACTGAATGTCACGAATGATGGCAGGTTGTTGCTGGGTCTGACCATTTTCACGAATCTCCAGTTCAAAGACCTGCGACAGACCGACCTTGTTGAAAAGTTTTTGGAGCGGCGTCCGCTCAGCGGCAAAAAGAAGATTCACGCCTTGAGCGTTGTAAAAGACCCCGGGAACGGCAGACTTGTCCCGCAGACGACGGCAAGGGCCACTGCCTGTTTCCGAGCGCACGGCCACACTGAGAGTTGATTGACTCGACATGGATATATCTCCTTGGAAAATTTATTTAGACAAATAATACACTGACGGATGATTCGGTGTGGATATTGTGGACAGCCTTGGCCAAAATGCTCGCGACGGACAGCGCGTGAATCTTGGAGCAGGCCAGAGCTTCATTTTTCAAAGGAATGGTGTCCGTGACAAGAATTTGGCTGAAAGCGGAGTCCTGCAAACGCTGGACGGCCGGTCCGGAGAGCACGCCATGGGTTGCGCAGGCGACAACACTTTTTGCGCCTTTTTGCATAAGCACTTTGGCAGCCTGTACCATGGTGCCTGCGGTATCGATCATATCATCGAGGACCACGGCCACTTTATCCTCCACATCGCCGATGACGTTCATGGCTTCAGCCTGGTTCGGACAGAGGCGACGTTTGTCAATGATGGCCAAGCTGGCACATAAGCGTTTGGCGTATGCTCGGGCCCGCTCCGTCCCCCCGGCATCCGGAGAGACGATCACCAGTTCGCTCGGGTCGGTGATCAGGGATTTGATGTGCTGAAGCAGCACTGGCGCGGCATAAAGATTGTCCACGGGGATATTGAAAAACCCCTGGATTTGACCAGCATGCAGATCGATGGTCAACAGCCTGTGCACCCCAGCGACAGTTAGAAAATCGGCAACCAGTTTGGCGCTGATCGGTGCCCGAGGAACAACCTTTCGGTCCTGACGCGCATATCCATAGTAGGGGATTACTGCGGTAACACGCTTGGCGCTGGCTCGTTTGAGGGCGTCAAGAACCAAGCAGAGTTCCATTAAGTTGTAGTTGACTGGTGCGCATGTCGGCTGGACAACGAAAACGTCGTCTCCGCGGACATTGTCGCCGATCTCGATCCGGATCTCGCCATCACTGAATGTTTCAACAAGGCACGGCGTCAGCAGGCATCCAAGATGGTCGCAAATTGCCTTGGCTAGTGATGGATTGGCTGAACCGGAAAGTATCTTGAGTTCACCGTGAAGTGCCATGAGGGAAGATCCTTGATGAGTGGCTGGGGTGGGAGGATTCGAACCTCCGAGTGCGGATTCCAAAGACCCGTGCCTTACCGCTTGGCGACACCCCAATAATCAGTGAGGAATTCACATTGCTCAGAATGTGTATTGATATGTCGGAACATCCATCTGCCGTAGCTGTTCCAAAACCCTTGGCGTTGCGGCCTGGTCTCGAAACAGGGCAAATACGCTTGCTCCGCTTCCGCTGAGCACGGCACCGTCGGCACCGTGGCTCAGCAGCAGTTCTTTCACAACACGTAATTGCGAATATTTTTGAAATACCGGGAGTTCAAAGCTGTTGTGAAAGACGAAATTTGACAAAGCAGAAATACTATCTGGTATCATGACAGGTGTCAATGAAAAGGGAGGGGGGGATTTGCGGGACTGATGGTCATCCCAGGCCTTGTACGCCCAAGCCGTGGAAACGGAAATTTTTGGGCAGGCCAGGATCATGGTCAGCCCTTTCATGGGAAGCTGAACAGGCGTCAATTGGTCGCCCCGACCGGTAGCTATTGTCGGCTGGTTCGTCAGAAAGAAAGGAACATCCGCTCCGAGATCTGATGCCATGAGGCGCAGGGCAGGTTGATCAAGACCGTGATCGCCAGCGAAATTGTTCAGGAACAAGAGAAACGATGCCGCATCACTGCTGCCTCCGCCAAGCCCGGCGCCCATGGGAATGAATTTTTCAAGATAAACCTGAATGTCCGGGGCAAACCCCGTGGCGGAGGAAAAGGCATGGTAGCTATGAAAAAGAATGTTTTGATTGACTGGAACTGAAGGATCTGAACAGCGCAGTTGGAGGCCGGCACCTGGTTGGCCGGGCCAGATGGTCAGGATGTCGTGCGGTGTCGGCAATGGGAAAAATATGGTCAGTAGATCATGGTATCCGTCTGCACGTCGACGGACAATGTCCAGAAAAAGATTGACCTTGCAGCCCGGGTGCAGGGTAACAAGCCAGTTGTTGTAAGGATTTATGAAAGACATACAGCGTCGCGGGCAGGAGCAGCGACTATCATGTTTGGGTTGGGAATAAAGATCAAACAGGGCGGAGCAGTACTCTCCGCCCTGTTTGACATGTGATGATACTTATTCGAAGGGAATTGTTCGAAAAATTGTTTGGGTATGACGTCGGATCAGGAGCATGATGACCCCTCTCTCGGTCGCTTCCTCCAATATCGACTCAAAGGCGTCCACGCTGTTCACTGGCTTTTGGTTCGCCTCGATAATTATGTCACCGGCACGGACATCACTGCGGGCGGCCTGGCTGTTGGCCTCAACCTCGGAGACCAGCAAACCCTGAGGGCGTGACATGCCCATGGCCTGAGCTTCCCGTTCGGAGATGGGACGCAAAGTTATACCCAATGCTGTTGCCTGATCTTCAGTTTGTGGCGCCGGACGGTCCCGCTGAGCCAGACGCTCTGTATCTCTGGTTCCCAAGGTTACATTGAAATTCTGTTCCTTGCCGCCCCGAATCGCGACGACCCGAACTTCCTTACCCGGTTCTTGCTGGGCAACAACGCGCAACAGCGAACTGGAGTCCACGACATCCTGCCCATTGACGGAAACAATAACGTCGCCGGAACGCAATCCAGCCCGATCGGCAGGTTCACCGGGAATGGCCTCGGCAACCAATGCGCCGTTGGTAGTGGGCAAACCAAGCGCCTTGGCCGTATTTTCGTCCAGATCCTGAATGGTCACGCCCAGCCAGCCGCGCTGGACGGTTTTGTGGTCCTGAAGGTGGCTAATGATTTCATTGCCGATGTTGCTGGGAATGGCAAAACCAATGCCCTGACCCGTGGCGACAATGGCCGTGTTGATGCCGATGACTCGGCCTTCCATGTCAAGCAGAGGACCACCGCTGTTTCCGGGGTTGATAGAGGCATCCGTCTGAATGAAATCATCGTAAGGTCCTGTGCCGATAATTCGTCCCTTGGCGCTGATGATGCCGGCCGTCACCGTGTGGGAAAGCCCGAAGGGATTGCCGATCGCAACCACCCACTGCCCTACTCTGGCCTGATCGGAATCACCGAACTGCAAAGTTGGCAACTCCCTTTCGGTTTCAATTTTAAGCAAGGCCAGATCCGTTTCGGCGTCCCGCCCGACGACTTCCGCTGTGTACGACCTGTCATTGTCCAGAAGATTTACGGTAATTTCCGTGGCATCCCTAATGACATGGTTGTTGGTTACGATGAATCCGTCAGGGGAAATGATGAAACCGGACCCGAGAGATTGGGTCCTGCGAGTGGGAGCCTGATCGCCGAAGAAACGCTCAAACTGCTCGAAGAAGTCATCAAATGGGGTTCCCCGGCGCTGGAAGGGCGAGAAAAACCTTCGCAGATCCTCGCCACCGGTAACAACCCGCACTGTGCTTATATTGACGACAGCCGGGGCTGCCATTTCGGCCAGGTCGGTGAATTCGGGCAGCCGAGCCTGAGCTGAAAGGGTAAATAAGAAAAAAAACAGAGCGGCGAAAAAAGCGTTGCGAAGCAAAATCATGAAATTACCTCCTAATTTGCGACAAAAAAAGTTGTTGCCGGTTCGACACATTACGCATTGAAAGTAGTGTCGAATTGCCGGGGGGCAAGAAAGAGGTAGACCTTTGATTACCGGGCTGCATGGCTAGTAGTCCGTAATACTAAAGGTTTACAGGTGTCAGGTGACATAAAGCCTTTGATTCCGAAATATTCGCTCATAGCCATGAGTAAAATGTTGGATGAGATGCTTTACTGGCACAGAACGGCGCCAATCCGCCCACTCTCCTCCTGGTAGCAAAAGGAAAATGAGTCCAAGGCATTCATCAGCAGGAGGGGAAGTAGGTGGACTTCCGCCGACCTGTACTAGAAACTTGGCTTGATATTTTGAGGCCTTTAAAAAAAGAGCTTGGAGGAAAATCAGGATCTAGGCCCCACGATTGTGGATACTGAAATGCCGCCGGCGCTGGCCCAGACTCTGGCTCCTTGGCCCGCGGCGAGATTGACGAGCAAAGCCTCAGCAATTCCCGCATTATCAGTTGTGACTGTATTTGGGCTTAGCGTGCCGTTGTTGGTGCTAAAATTCACGGTGATCCCGGGCGCTGGAAATCCCCTGGTGTCCGTGACGGTTGCTCGGATCCGCCACCCGGAGGACGCTTCATCTGTAGCCCCCAGGCTGAAGGCCTGAAGTTGAATATCCCCAATAACAACTCCGTCACCGATTCTGATAGTGGTCGTGGTGCGCGCACCACTGGCAAAGGAAGCTTCTACAATATCGACCCCTTGTCTGGGGCCGGCATGAAAGATGGCTTTGGCTGAGCCATTTGCATCGAGACGATCGGTTACGACATCCAGATAAGAACCACTTTCATTATGTCGAATTGAAAAAGTTACCTTTTCCCCCAACGTGTTACCCGCAACACTGTCATCAGCTCTTGCCGTAACCTCTGTTCTTCCCCCCACCGGGACATTGTTATCCGCCGCTGTCAAAGAAACAGCTGTCACCGTGCTTCCGCCACCACAAGAAAGCAGAAACAGTGAAACAACAAGGATTAAACATTTAAGTTGGAGATAAAATTTCATGGTTTGACCTTTTGCTTGAATCTCGACAGTTGATTGAACAGAGGGATTGGTCAGGAGAAAAGTGATCAAAAAATGAACGCGGCTGTTACAGTTCGCATATTTTTTGAAAATGAAAATTTAAATTTTAGGCTGGATGATGTCAATATTTAAAATATTTACAAAATGAATCAATCGGATGGTGAAGCATTTCTTTGGCAAGCGATTATGATTGTCAGGGGGGAGCAAAATAAGGTAGAAAAAAATTTCCTATATAAGAATGCTAAAATTGATAAACGGAGCGTGCCGTGCGGATATCAAAAACATTTTTTCTCTGGTCAATCGTAGGCTTGCTTGTTCTGGGGTGTAATCAGGGGGTGAACGATGAGCCGGCGCCTTATGACGTGCCGGGGGTGAGCGATTCGGAGATTTTGATCGGCTCTTCCCTGGCCTTGAGCGGGCATGCGAGTTTTCTGGGGACGCAAACGTTGCGCGGAGCACTTTCGTACATCAATCATGTCAATGAGACGGGAGGGGTGCACGGGCGGAAGATTCGGATTATCGCCTACGACGATGGGTACGACCCACCGCGTTGCCTTGCGAACACGCAAAAATTAATCGTCGAGGATCAGGTCTTTTCCCTGTTCAGCTATGTCGGCACGCCAACCACTGTCAAGATCCTCCCCCTCATCGAACAGGCCCAGATTCCATTGCTGGGCATCTTCAGCGGGGCAAATGCTTTTCGGGAGCCTTTTAACAGGAATATCATCAACATCCGGGCCTCGTACTATCAGGAAACACGGGAAGTGGTGCGGCATTTCGTTGAGGATCTCGAACTCACGAAGATCGCGGTCTTCTATCAATACGACGCGTATGGTTTCGACGGCCTGCGAGGAACGGAACTGGCCCTGCGCAACTACGACCTGGCGCCGGTGGCCAGGGGCAGCTATACCAGGGGTACCCAGGACATCAAGGAAGGATTGGACGCCATTGCGGAGTCGCAGGCCGAAGCCGTCATCATGGTCGGTACCTATGATGCATGCGCAAAGTTCATCAAGCAGGCACACGCCAGAGGATTTTCCCCGATTTTCCATAACGTCTCGTTTGTGGGCTCCGAGGAACTGGCTCGCATACTCGGCAAGGAAGGCGAAGGCGTGATCATCACCCAGGTCGTTCCGCCGCCGGACTCCTTGGAATCCCAAGCGTTGCTGTGGGGAGTCGTGGAATACCTTGAGCGGCACAAGCGGGCGTTTCCCGAGGACCAGCCGAATCTGGTCGCCCTGGAAGGATACATCAACGCCAAAGTGCTCGTGGAGGGTCTGCGTCGGGCCGGCAGGAACCTAAGCCGAGCCAAATTTATTGACGCCATTCAGTCCATCCAGAATTTTTCATTGGGCATCGCCAATACCTTGTCGTTCAGCCCAACCAACCATCAGGGTCTGGAGCGAGTCTATTTCACGATCATTCGAAACGGTCGACTGGTGATTCTCACGGACTGGAAAAAGTTGCGCCCCCAAGCGGCTGATCCAGAGGAAGACGTGCGAGAACAGGACGACGAACCTGTTGAAAATGGTATTTAATCCGGGACAGCCTTGATTTTCCCGCATGATGGAGTCTTATGATTTCCTTCAAAGAAATCAGTTTGAAAAACAAGATATTCTTCTCGACCCTGGCCATGGTCCTGGTCATCAGCGCGGCCATTGCCCTGCTGGCCAGATGGATTCTGATTTCCAGTCTGGTCAATGAACTTACCGCGCGCGGCATCGCCATCGCGCAAAGCATCGCTGATCAAGGCAGAGGATACGTTTTGACACGAGACCACGCCAACCTGGTCAGCCTGATCTTCGACGCGGCACAGCTTGGGGAACGCAGAATGCTGGTGGAGTATATCTTCATCGTGGACGATGAGCAAAATGTCCTGGCGAACACATTGATCCGTCCATTCCCGGAAGAACTGCGCTTTGCCAATCCCATTCCCTTGGACCGCAACTACAGCATTGCCCGGCTGACCATTGATGACGCCTCAGTCTACGATATCGCCGTTCCGGTTTGGGAGGGCATCTACGCTATTGGTACCGTTCATGTCGGGTTGAAGCAGCGTCATATCGATCAACTGATCGGCAAGCTGCGGATTACCTTTCTCGGCTTTATTTTTGCCATTTTCATCATTATTTTTTTGATCAGCCACAAGTTTTCCAAGTATGTGACAAAATCTCTGACCCAACTTACCAAACTCGCCGACGACATCACCCAGGGCAACCTGGATATGAAGCCCCTGGGAACCAGCGAGATGGACAAGGAGGAGCATTGCCCGGCCTACCACAATACGGACCTGCCCTGTTGGTATGTGGACAAGACATTGGGCAGGGTCAGCCTTGATTATGCTCCCGAGAAACCGGCCTACTGCACGGACTGCCTGGTCAAGAAAAAGAAGTCCGGCGATGAGGTGCAGCAGTTGGCGGACTCCTTCAAGCACATGGTCCGCAGCATCAAACTCTACCGCAACCGGGTCCGTGAATCCGAAGAGAAGTATCGATCCTTGTTCCGTAGCGGTCCGACGCCGATTTTTGTGCTCAGCATCAGGACATTCAGGATCCTGGACGCGAATCCCAGCGCATTGGCCACATACGATTACACGAAAGAGGAGATGCTGAAGACCTCCTTTTTGGAGTTGGCCCCTGAATTCAAGTCCAAATTCTCCATTTTTTTCAACGAGAATCCAGCTGCCGAGAGTTTTATCTATCCCAAGGCCATGCATTTCAAAAAAGGCGAGGTGCCGTTCTACGTAAATGTGGTTGCCTGCAAGACAAGATATCTGGATCGGAATGCAATCATTGTCTCCACATCGGACATCACGGAAATGCTGGAAAAAGACGCCCAGCTCATTCAGGCCAGTAAAATGACCAGCCTGGGTCAGTTGTCGGCCGGCATTGCTCATGAATTGAACCAGCCGCTGAACATGATCAAGATGGGCAGCGAGTTCCTGGACATGGCCGTGAACGAGCAGACTCCGCTTTCAGATGAGAGTCTGCGCCAGATCAGCAACGAGATGAGCGCCCAGGTGGACAGGGCCACGGAAATTATCAACCATCTTCGTGAATTTGGTCGCAAGTCCGACTTTTCCAAGGAACCCATCGACATCAACAAGCCCGTTCGGGGCGTACTGTCGATCATGATGCACCAATTGAGCCTGCAAAACATTGTCGTTACACTGGACCTGAACGAAAGCCTGCCGCCAATACTGGCCCACGTGAACAGGCTGGAGCAGGTTCTCTTCAACCTGGTGACCAATGCCCGTGACGCCATCATGGACAAGTACGTCTCTCTTGAAGAAGACGGACTCCGGGAGATCACGATCCGTTCTTTTCAGGAACATGATCGGATTTGTCTCAGCGTGACTGATTCGGGCTGCGGCATGAGCGACAAGATCGCGAAGAAGATATTCGACCCGTTCTTCACGACAAAGCAGACGGGCATGGGCATGGGACTGGGGCTGTCGATCTCTTACGGGATCATCAAGGATTACGACGGAACCATTGACATCAAAAGCGAAGAAGGCAGTGGGACCACATTCACTTTGAAGTTTCCCGTTGCGGATCAATAATGGAGGCTCGCAAATGCGAAAAATTCTGGTGATAGATGATGAAAAGCCGACCCTGTCCATGTTTCGACTTTTCCTGAACGCGTATGGCTTTACGGTATTCACTGCCGAGAATGGCGAGGAAGGGCTGGAAGTCTTTCAGAAGGAAGAACCCGCCATCGTCATCACCGATATCAAAATGCCGGGGATGGACGGCCTCGAGGTCCTGAAGCGAATCAAGGAATTGAACCCGTTAGCCGAGGTGATCATCATTACCGGCCACGGCGACCTGGATCTGGCAATTCGTGCCTTGAACATGAATGCCACGGACTTCATCAACAAGCCCATTCAAAAGTCCGCTCTGGACCAAGCCTTGCGCCGGGCCGAAGAACGCCTGGCCATGGCTGAAAACGAGGAAAAAGACATCTCATGGGATCAGGATGGAGAGTTGGCATGCATCGATATCCGCGGCAATGTGAACGCCGCCTCCGAACCGTTGCTTTTGGAAACCTACGGGCAGATAAGCGAGGGCAACCTGCGCAAGATCCTGTTTCGGTTCAGCGAAAACGCGTCCATCAACGGTGCGGGTATCGCCGTGCTCATTCAGCTGCTGACCGAATGCAAGAACCGGGGGCAAGCGGTGATCATGACCGGCTTGGCCGAAAATTTCCGAAAGGTGTTCGAGATGGTCGGAGTCACCAAGTTGGCCCGGATCATGATTGACGAGTCGGAAGCGCGCAAGCAGTTGAAAAAGATGTAGACAGCTCTTCCGCGGAGTGCACATGTAACAGGTTTTACCGACCTTGACTTGGAGGGTACAGATGTTTCTCACAAAAATTTTTTCATCCATCGCCATGGGGTGCCTGTTGCTCTGCCTGACGGTAAATTCCGCCGCGGCCAAAAATACGCCCCAAGTGGGCGATCGGCTTGAAGATGCCATGGCGTACAGCCTTCCCGCTCCGGGGCCCGACGAACACAAAGCCTATCTGGGCCTTGAGCCGGACCAGGACAGCATGTCGCTCCAGGAATTGGAGAAACCATACATACTGGTGGAGGTCGTCGGCGTTTATTGTCCGGTTTGTCATACGCAGGCCCCGGACATGGTCCGCCTTTTCCATCGGATTCAACGGGATGCGGATCTCTCCGGGAAGCTGGTCATGGTGGCTTTGGCCGCCGGAGCCACGCCCATGGAGGTGGAGCATTTGCTCAGAACATGGCGGCTTCCTTTTCCGATTCTCCAGGACGGCGACTACAGCCTGCACAAACTCCTTGGCGAGCCGGACACACCGTTTACCCTTCTTGTCGATGGCGAGGGAACTGTCCTCTATGCGCATCTTGGCCGCATCAATCCCGACAACCTGTTCCACGAGCTCCAGAAACTCCCATAGCTCCCAACTGACCATACCAGCGAGATCAACGCGAGGCACCCCCCCTCCCAAGGTGAGCCATGGACCATTCGCATGAGATGAACGTATCAGCGCCCGTGAATGAAGAGCGTCGCGCCTTTCAGCTCAATGTCCTGTTCGAGACGGTTCTCGAGTTGAGTCAATTGACCGATCCGTCTGATGTCATGGAGGCTTTCATTTTGCTGAGCATGGGCTCTTTGGGCACGGCCCAGGCTCTACTCGCCGCCAGGGGTGAGCAATCGTCACACAAGAAAGTTATACTGCGCGGTTTCTTAACGGATTGCCAGGATGCGCTTGATGATCTGCTGACGGCCTTGGCCGGAAAGGTTTCCGCCGGGGAGGAAGTACTGCCGCATCAGGTCCGGGTCGTGGCGATGAATGAACCGGCCAAGAATGAAGGGCTGCCCGACTCGTTGCGCATTCTGGTCGAGTGGTACGTGGACAAACATTGTTTTGGGGTGCTGGGGTACGGACCGAAGGTCAGCGGGGAACCCTATGATCATCAGGACGAGGAGTTCCTGTTGCAGCTGACATCAGCGTTCATGGACGCCGTGAAAGTCGCCGCTGTCAGCGAGACCATCCGCCGGTTGAACGAGGAGTTGCAGATCAGGAACGAAAACCTGCACCAGGCGTTACTGATTTCCCAGGAGACGCAAGCGCGCCTGGATCAGCGCTATTTTCACTTCAGAACAGTCTGCGACACCACCCGGGAACTGAGCGGCAACCTGGACAAGGACAGCCTGCTTTCCTCATTCCTGCTTTCGGTCATGGGCGCTTTCAGTGCCCAACAGGGATTCATCGTCTTATGGAACCGGGAAGACCAAAGTATTTCTTCGATGCATCGAGGGTATCCCACCGAGGCAGTCCCGGATTTCGACGCCCAGCGACTGAATCAGATTTTCAGAGCCTTGCTGCATCCCCCGTTTGTTCCGAGCCAAGGGGAAAAGCATTACCAGGTGCTGGACCGTGATTTACTATTGTCTCTGGGCCTGGACGACACCTCGCAACTCGCTGCCGCGTATTTGATTGATTCCAATTGCTATGGCCTGATTGGAGTCGGAAATTGCCTGTCTCAGCAAAAAGACGGGTTGTCGGACCAGGAACTGTTTCCAACTCTGCTGCAGGGGTTTCTTGTCAGCCTGGGGAATGCATTGGCCTTTGAAACCATCCAAAAGTTGAACAGCGACCTCCTGCAAAAAAACGCGGAGCTACGGCAGACCCTCGAAGAACTTCAACAAAGTCGACAGACGATCAGTTTGCTGGAAGCCGCGGCCAATCGGATCAATTCCCTGCTCATGACGGAAACCCTGCGCATAAAGCGGGTCACCCTGGTGGACTGCGTGGCGCTGTTCGTGATCAGCCTGTTGTTGGGGCTGATTTTCAATATAACCAGCCCTGGAGGGATACCCATTCGCCCTGAAACATGGGGGCTGCCGCCGCCGAATCTCATTGATGTTTCCTGGGCTCGGCTGAAGCATGAATCCCGGGCTGCCTTGTTTCTGGACGCCCGGCCTGTCGAGTTCTACAACCAGAGTCATGTAGCCGGAGCGGAAAGCCTGCCGTCCAATCTGTTCGACTTTGTCTACTCCATGCGCTTTGCTCACCTTGATCCGCAGACGGATATCGTAGTTTACGGTCGAAATATCAGCAGGCGTTACGATGAAATGGTGGCCGCAAAACTTATGGAGCGGGGCATGGTCAATGTGCGAGTCATGGACGGCGGCCTGCGGCAATGGCAACGACAAGGGCTTCCGGTGGGACCATGAGCAAGAACGTTCTGATCCGGGTTCTGACCCATGAATATGTAGCCTTGGCTCTTCGAGTGTACATCGGGGGACTGTTCATCTATGCCAGCATGTATAAAATCAACTATCCCGCCGAGTTCGCGGAGAACATCGCCAGTTACCAACTGGCGCCTTACTGGTCGGTCAACTTTCTTGCCGTGTTCATGCCCTGGTTGGAACTCGTCTGCGGCGTGTTGCTGGTCGTCGGATTTCGAGCAAAATCGGCGGTGACGATTATCGGGGGCATGCTGGTCATGTTCACCGTTGCGGTGACAATCAACCTTCTGCGCGGTTCACCCATATCTTGCGGTTGCTTTACCAGCGTGGAGGACCCCATTTCCTGGTGGACCGTGATTCGGGATCTGATCTGGGTCGCCATGGCGGTCCATATTTATCATTTTGACAAAATCCTGCACCTGGAAAACCACTTCACGTCAAGACTCGAGAGAATGGCATAAATTGTTGCTGAGAACGGCGTAAAGCTGTTCTCTCGTCGCTCATGCGAGGTGTAACATGCACAGGTCGTGTTCTTGGTTTGCCGCTATGGCACTTGTCGCGATACTCTGTGGGGCCTGCGCGGAACCTTCCTTGCTGGAGGGAAAATATGAAAGCGCATCGGATGCCCCGTTGTTTGTCTTCCTGGACCTGCAACCCTCCGGGCAAGGAACCTGGGAGACTGACATGGACATGGTCGCTTTTCGCTGGCAACAACGAAATGGGGAGATTTGGCTGCATACCCAGACGGGCGGAGTCGTGATCGGAACGGTTGTGGACAAGTCTAAGCTGCGGATATCTCTTCCCGGGGTTGGTCCGATTACTTTCGAAAGGGTCCCCTGACAGACCGATTTGATCCTGCCGAAATGTTGGTCGTTTGCTCAGGAAAAACGGACCGGGTAAGTGCGGTGCTGCGCTACGGACAACCTTCGGCTTGAAGTAGAAAATATAATGGTAACTACTCAGCTGAGGTCCGGGTTGCTTTGATTTTGCGGCCTCGCCAACTTCTTCGCCGGCTTCGTAACACCGAACCATTGCATGAATAAACAACACTCGTGCTCCAGGAGTCCGGCAATGGTTCAGTGAACGAATCCTGACTCAGTCAAACAGGCGAGACCGTAAAATCAAAGCAACCCGGGCCATCCCTGCTTCAACTGCTGAATAGTTACATATAATGTTGCTTGCTGCGGAAACAAAAAGGCCGGAACCCTCAGGGTTCCGGCCTTTTTGTTGAACGTTAGTCGTTGCGGGACCGCGAAGCGATCCCGCGATGATTACATGATTATCCGAATATCCGTTTTGCCGGTGCAGCGACTTTGGCCAAGGCGGCTTGGCGGCTGAAGACCGGAACGTCCGCTGAGGCCACGGCATACCTGTGGTATGCGCGCGGGGCTTCCTCGAACAGGAAAACCACCCGCAGATCCTGCGCATCGCCGAGGACCGCCTCTGGCCTGTACTTGCGGACGACTTCCAGGCGCTTGTTCGCCATTTCCATCATCGCGTCCCGATCGCCGAAGTTCATGGTCCCTGTGGGACAGCTCAGGACGCAGGCCGGCAGCCTGCCGTTCTGGACCCTGTCGAAGCACATGTCGCACTTGCTCTGGATCAATGATTCCTGGTCCAGGCGCGGAATGTCGTAGGGACAGGACATCCTGATTTCCTCGAAATCCAGATTACGGGTATGTTCCGTGAACAGCACGGCGCCGGTTTCCGGATCCTGCAGGATGGCCTTCTCGTCATACATGTCCCCGACCATCTTGCATGGCGGATAGATGCAATGGCGGCACTGATCCGGGAAGAAATACCACTGCCTGAATTTGTCCCCTTCCATGACTTCGGTAAAGCGGACCAGCTTGTAGGTGTTGAAGGTCAGATCCTTGGGGTTCTGAAAGGAACCCCAGTTCCGGGTTTCTTCTGCCGGCAACCTCTTCCACTGCTTGCAGGCAACTTGGCAGCCCCGGCACGCAGTGCACAAGGTCGTATCGATAAAGAATGTCTTTCCTTGCATCGTGCACTCCTCCTTAGGCCTTTCTGATGTTGACCATGAATGTTTTGGTCTCAGGGATGAAGGTGTTTGGGTCGCCAACGGCTGGTGTCAGCAGGTTTGATGAATCTCCGCCGTCTATAGGATGGACCCAGCCGTAGTGCCAGGTGGTGCCAACCATGTGGATGGTCTGGCCCATGACCTTCATCGGTTGCAGCCGGGGAGTGACAATGGCCACGGCCTCAATCTGGCCGCGCATGTTTTCGACGATGACCTTGTCGCCGCTTTCAATGCCGCGCAGCCTGCCCAGTTCGGGGTCAATTTCCACGAAGTTCTGGGGCATTTGTTCAACCAGCCACGGCGTCCAGCGGGTCAAAACCCCGCTCTGCCAGTGTTCGGTGACCCGGTAGGTCGTGCCGACAAATGGGTAGCGCGGATCGCAGACGGCACGCTTGACGGCCTCCCCGGTGAATTCGAGGGCGGTCGGGTTGTGCAGCCGACTGGAGAAGGGATGCTCCTCAAAGGGGCATTCCATTGCTTCGAAGTGTTCCGGGAACGGACCGTCGGCCAGTCCAGGTCCGAAGAGTCGACCATAGCCTTCCGCGGTCATGATGAAGGGATGCCGTTCGCCGGGCGCCCAGCCACCGTCCGGAACGTCGCCGACCCATTTGGAGCCGTCCCACTCAATAACCGCCTTATGTGGAGCGTACGGTTTGCCTTGCGGATCGCAGGAGGCCCGGTTGTAGGCGACCCTGCGGTTCATGGGCCAGGCCCATGACCAGTTCGGGAACAGGCCGATATTGGCCTGCATCTCGGTCTGGGTCTTGTCTCTGCGGGCCATGTTGTTGCCGGCCTCGGTCCAGGCTCCGGAGTAGACCCAGTTGCCGCAGGCCGTGGAGCCGTCGTCCTGGAGCATGGCAAAGCCGGGCACCTGGGTGCCGGCCTTGTAGGTGGTGTCGCCGATGGTCACGTCCTTGACAAAGTAGCCGTTCATCATCTTGGCCACCCGTTGCGGATCGAAGTTGTGCGGGAAATTCTTGTCCGGATCAGCGACGTCCTTGGTGTTCAGGTTGATGATCGGATCCGGGAATTTGCCGCCTTCCTTGGCGTACAGGGCGCGAACCCGGCGCAACAGTTCCAGGGCTATGGCGCCGTCGCGGACGCAGTCTCCCATGGGCTCGGGCCCGGCGTAGCGCCACTGGACCCAGCGGCCGGAGTTGGTCACGGAGCCTTCTTTTTCACAGAACACGGCGGGCGGCAGGATGAAGACCTCGGTCTTGACCTCGGCGGGATTCATGCCCGGTCCTCTCCAGAAGGAGGCGGTTTCGTTGTCGAAGACATTTGCCACCACCAGCCAGTCCAGCGTGGCCAAGGCATCCCTGGTTTTCTGGGAGTCCGCGCCGCTCGCGGCCGGGTTCTGGCCCCAGGCGAAGTAGCCCTGGAATTGGCCCTGGTGCATGTGGTCGAAGAGTACCAGCCATGAGCAGTTCTGGCCCGGATCCAGCTTGGGCAGGTAGTTGTAGCTCGCGGCGGGTTCCTGGTCCGGGTACATGGCCTTGAGCAGGCTGGCGATGTACTTGGGCCGGTTCTGCCACCAGTTGGCGCTCTTGGGGTCGGCGCTTTTGGGCGTGGTGGCGTTGTAGGCCTCCAGGCTGTCCAGGTTGGCCCTGGGTGCGGGCATGTAGGCCGGGATGATGTGGAACAGCAGGGCCTGGTCCGTGGAACCCTGCACATTGGACTCGCCTCGCAGGGCGTTCACCCCGCCGCCGGCATTGCCCACGTTGCCCAGCAGGAGCTGGATCATGGCCATGGCCCGGATGATCTGCACGCCAGTGGTGTGCTGGGTCCAGCCCATGGCGTACATGATTGTCCCGGACTTGTCCGGAGCGCCAGTGGCCGTGTAGAGCTTGTAGAATTCCTCGAGCTTGTCCTTGGGTGACCCTGCTGTTTCACTGACCAGGTCGATGGTGTAGCGCTCGAAGTGTTTCTTCATCAACTGGAACACGCAGTTGGGATCCTGCAGAGTGGGATCCTTTTTGGCGATGCCCTGGTCGTCCATCTGGAAGGACCACGTGGTCTTGTCGTAGCTCGCTGTCTCCGGATTGAATCCGGTGAACAAACCGTCATCAAACCCAAAGTCCTGGTTCACCAGAAAGCTGGCGTTGGTGTAATTGACGACGTAGTCCTTGAAATAAAGATCATTGTCCAGGATGTACTTGATCATGCCGCCCAGGATCGGGATGTCCGTGCCCGAGCGCATGTCCATGAAAAAGTCCGACCTGGCGGAGGTCCTGGTGAAGCGTGGGTCAACGCTGATCAGGGTGGCCCCTTTTTCCTTGGCTTTCATGACCCATTTGAAGGAGATGGGATGGTTTTCCGCCGGGTTGGCGCCCATCATCAGGATGCAATCACTGTTCATCAGGTCGATGTAGTGATTGGTCATAATGCCGCGTCCGAACGACTCTCCCAGAGCCGCTACAGTGGCGCTGTGTCAGATCCGGGCCTGGTGCTCGATGTAGGTCAGCCCCAGGGTGCGCATCAATGAAGAGATCAACCAGTTTTCTTCGGTGTCCAGGGCCGCGGAACCTGTGTGACAGATGCCGGTGGTCCGATTGACGATCTGGCCTTGGTCGTTTTTTTCCACAAACGTGGCGTCTCGGGTGTCCTTGACCTTGCGGGCGATCTGGTCCAGGGCCCAGTCCCAGGTTCTTTCCTCAAACTTGTCGGAGTTGGGGGCGCGGTAGAGGACCTTGGTGAACCGGTCTTCGTTCTCGACCAGTTGCCACAGAGACGCGCCCTTGGCGCACAGGGAGCCTTCGTTGATGGGATGGTCCGGGTCGCCTTCAATGTTCACGGCCCGGCCCTGGTTGGGACCGCTTTGGGCCGTGTGCACGATCAGCCCACAACCCAGGGAACAGTAACAACAGATCGAGGTTGTTTCCTTGGCATCCTGCAGTTTCAGCAACTGCGCCCTGGCCACGGTGGGTTTGAGATCAAATCCCAAACCACCGAAGGCCAGCGCCGAGCCGGCCACGGCTGAGAATTTTAAAAAGTTTCTGCGGGTAATCTGCATACAGCCTCCTTACCTGGTACGGTTGACGGAAGAACTCACTGACCACGTATTTCCCGAGCCTGAAAAACCAAAAGATCGTATCCATATGCCTGGCATAAGATCGTATTCCGTTTGCCGGCCAACCGACAATGGAGCAGAACACTTCGACAGGCCCGCAAGAAAGCATTGCGAAGCCGAACCATTGTCCGCACCAACAGCGGTTTAAGCTGAAAGCCGAGCCCAAAAAATGGCAGGGTTGATGCAAGAGACTGGTTCAGGAACATAGCGTTTCAATCCAGGCTGTATATGGTTTCGATCATGTAGCCAATTAATGGATTGAAATGAGTTGCAGGTCAACAAATATCCGATTACGCAAATTTTGGCACAAATCGGCAAAGCAGGCTCGCGGTCATTTCGAAGATGTCCTGGTCCCGGTTGTTGTAACGGGCCTCCAGTTCCTTGACGTACAGGGGGAATTTTTCCGGCGACAGCCCTCGATAGCGGCGAATGTTGTCCAGGAGGTAACCCAAAAACTCAGGTGTCTTGCCTGCTTCGCCATGCTCCGGCGTCAGGCCGAACTCCATGAACCTTGGAGGAGGTTGGTGTGAACAGAACAGCAAGGCATGATAGCGTTGGTACGGTGCGCTGAAGTATGTTTTTCCCCAGTGGCCTAAACGCAGGCCGAAGTTCTGGTGAAAATGAAACACGGTTTCCGGATGCAAACCCGATACAAGGTCGACAAAAGCCATGCCGGAGTGTTCAATGACACCGAAAACCGGAGTCGTGAGATTGCTGCAGGGCTTGACGGACAGAACTCTTCCCGAGGTTTTGAGTTCGATGCTGCGTTCAGCGCCGAAAAAATCCCGAGCGTCGATGGCATTGGCCGCAATGGCGCACCGGATCGTTGTTATGGCCTTGTAGACGGTATTGTAGGCCAGACCCATTTCTTTGGTCATGGCCAGGACAGTCAGGTCGAGCTCGAACAGTTTGATCAGCCGTAGCCACTCCCGGCATTTCAAGTCGCAATTGTTGATCCAGCGGCCGGTAAAGTCATGGTAAGTATACGCGCATTGGGCGCAACGGCGTCGGCCGTCAGTTAAAGGATAATTCCGGCGTTGTCTGCAGCGGGGGCAGAAGCGCTGGTGGTTTTTCCAGCAGAACTTCAACAAATACCGCCGAGCATTGTTCTCGGAGAGGATAAGCTTTTCGTAATCGACGATACACATGACCGGTTTCCATTTTTTTTGAAAACGACCAATATGGCGGCTTTCTGCATGAATTGTAACCATTCAGCAAACACGGTGTATGGGCCATTCTCCAGCACTGGATTCCGGCTTTCGCCGGAATGACATCGCGTATCATGTCGTTTTGTGTCAGTCATACCGGCGAAGGCCGGTATCCAGTCCGAATATTCGCGGATAAGCTGAGTAGTTACCATGAATCAAGAAAAATTTCGGTTACGCTTGCAGTTCCCCGCTTGCGGTCCGCATTGTCCCGCCTCGCTTCCCTTGCAGCATTTTTTGGCCGGATACTTGAAAGTGCGAGCGTTTTTCGGCAATGGGAAGAGAAACAATTTTGCATGATGACAGAACGTCAATATCGATGCCCCAAACGGGGTGCAAGGTCGAGGACGATTGGGGCATCACTTCTTTTCGCTGCAATGTGCGTTAGTTTTGAAGCTTTTTCAATATGTTTGAGTTCAAAAAATGAAATCAAACCAAACCAAACGGTATTCGGGCGTATCTGGTTACGGCGATCAGTGGCGCGTGAATCGTCTATGCCGGCAAGACATCCACAACGAAAAACATAGACATTGTTGGCAAATCCACGCATTATCCGCTTGAGGTAATTCAGTATGGAGTCAAATTAAAGCTATCTTCAGCAAGATTTGTTTTCTCATTCCGGGCGGCGACTCAGCGGGACTTGGCCTTCCATTTACTTTAACTGATGAATCCCCAGAGGCTCCTGCGGAAACTGCCCACCAGAAACAGATCATTTGAAACGAGTATGCTGCCATACGTATTCCAGGTCCGCATCTAACGCAGGAGGTAATGGTGATGGTAGAGATGAAAAAAATTCTTTGCGCCATTGATTTTTCTGAAGTCAGTCCCATGGTGGCGGAGTATGCGCATTCCCTGTCCAAGGCCTTTGGCGCTGAAGTGATTTTGTTGTACTCGGCCCCGTCATTGAACCAATACGTCAGCTTCCATGTTCCTCCAAACTCCATCGAGACCTTTGTCGGCGAAATAGTCACCGGCGCCGAGCAGAGCATGGAGGCGTTCATTTCCCAGCACCTTCCGGATGTAAACGTGACCGGCCGTGTGGTCAGTGGCTATGCCGCGGAGGAAATCGTCAAATGCGCGGACGAGGAAAACGTGGACATGATCGTCATGGGCACCCACGGCCGCAAGGGCATTGACCGAATCCTCTTCGGTTCCGTCGCGGAGAAAGTCGTCAAGGCCGCCAATTGTCCCGTTTTGACCTTGCGACCTTTCTGTGCCGTCCATTTCCCGAGCAAGTGATCCCGCGAGGCATTCGCACGCAAGACAAGTTTTGGAGTAACATTTCTTGGCAATTACCATTGAGTTTCGAAAAAAAGGTCCTCCTCCCGGCGTGGACCTCGGCAGCGGCTGGATCAAGGTTGTTGCTTTGGGTCTGCGCCGCAAAAAACCGCAATTGAGCCGGATCGGCCGCCTGCCGCTGGCTGTCGGCGACATGGACAAGGGAGAAAAGGCCGCGGACAGACTGGCTGATCTTTGGCGCAATCTGGAGATCCGGGAGAAAAGCGTGGTTTCTGCGATGACCGGGCATGCGGTGATCGTCAAGAAAGTGAGCATTTCCACCGAGGCCGCGACCAACATGGAACTCTTTTTGGCCAAGGAAGCCAAGCAATACATTCCCTTCGATCTTCAGGACGTCTATCTGGACCATCAAAATCTCGGCCCGGGCTCAAAGGAAGGGACAACGGACATTCTCCTGGTGGCCAGCAAGAAGCGTGAGGTGGAAGAGCGCCTTCTCATCCTGACCAAGGCCGGACTGGAAGTCCGAGTGATGGATGTGGACGCCTTTGCGTTGAGCAATTGCTTTGAATTCAATTACCCTGAATATGCCGATGAGCCCCAATATCTTCTTGATATCGGCGGTCATTTAAGCGTGTTCTGCGTCGTTTGGAAAAACCAGTTGGTTTTTCATCGTGAGTTGAGCGTTGGTGGACAGCAGTTGACGGACCGGCTGGCTAAGTTGCTGAACCGCACCAAGACGGAATGTGAAAAGCTGAAAATCAATGGCCCCGGCGAGCTGCCGGCAACAGAAACGGCTGCCATGGAAGACGAACTGGACGAGGTCGTCGCGTCCTGGGCATCCGAGGTTCGCCGGTTGATTGGGTTCTATCTTGGATCGTCACCCGGTTCCAAACCTGCCGCAATTTTGTTTCTGGCGGGCGGCGGAAGCCTGCTTTCCGGATTGCGGGACAAGCTGGCCAGGGATCTGGAAATGGATGTGCAGTATCTTGATCCCTGGCGCAAACTCGAACCGGATGTCTCCCGATTTGATCCAGCCTATTTGCGGGCCGTGGGGCCTCAATACGCCGTGGCCACCGGGCTGGCGCTACGGGAGGCCGTGCAATGATCCGCATCAACTTGTTGCCCCCGGAAAAGCGACCCAGGATATCCACCCTGCGCCTTGATCTGGGAGCCCTGGTCTTCGCCCTGGTCCTGGTGAGCGGCGCTATCCTCTTGTCCCATCTTTGGGTCGATGCCAAGCTGTCCGATCTCGAGAGAGTGCACGAAGCAAAACAGGCCGAGAACAGGGCGCTGACAGCTGAAGTCGCTCAGGTTCGGCGGATGGAGAGTGAGATCAAGGCTGTTGCCTCCAAAATAGAAATCATCACCGGCATCCGGAGAATTCAAACGCTTCCGGTTCGATATATCGACGCCTTGATCTCACTGCTTCCCGAGGACCGGATTTGGTTTGAGACCTTCCAGCTGGACCGCAACGGCGTGCTCCAGCTCAAGGGCGTGGCCATGGATAACCAGTCCTTTGCGGCGTACGTCGAGATTTTACGCACCTCCGACTTCGTGCGGAGTGTCGTTACCGAGCGGACTCTGCGCCGAGAAGTGCAGGGGCTGACCTTGGTGGAGTTTCACTTTCGGGTCACCTTTGGACCGCCGCCTGACGAGTATTTTCAACGGGAGGCCGCGTATGGATAGCCAGGCTTTGACGCAACGCCTGGAAACCCTGAGCAGGCTCCACAAGCTGTTGATCCTGATCGTCCTGGTGGTCGTTACTCTCGGCGGTTATGCCTTTTTCTCCTTCATGCCCAAGCTGGAACGGATAACGCAGCTGGAACAGGAGATCGAGACGCTGGAAGCCTCCATAACGGCCAATCGGCGACTGGCCGCACGGTTGCCGGAACTGGAGGAGGAAATGGCTGCCCGCGAGTACGAGTTGCTGCTGGCCAAAATGCTGCTGCCCGAAGACGCCCAGGAACGCGAGCGGCTCCTGGCGGCCATCGAGCGTCTGGGGATGGACGTGGGAGTTGAGTTCCTGCTGTTTCAGCCGGGAAACGAGGTGGCGCATGATTTCTATGCATCCCGGGAGGTTCAACTGCGGATGCGGGGTGAATTTCATAACCTGATCACTTTTTTTGATCGCATGTCGCGCCTGGACCGGCTGGTCAGTCTGGATCGCCTGCGACTGCAGCCGGTGGCCGCAGCCGGCGCCGGGCCAGTGGTTCTGAATGCGGAGAGCAGCATTCAAGTCTACCGCGCATTAACCGAGCAGGAGATCAAGGCCGCCGAGGAACGCGCAGCCCAACAACAGCAAGGTCGACGACGACGTTAACCCAGGTTTATTGCGTTAATGCTCCCGCTCCTTAATCAGGACACTTCGGACCAAATCCTGAATCACGATGAGTAATGACAAACTTTTTTATTAAATCCACTTTTTCTTCGATTCTTCACGAAAATTTTCCACTGATCATTGCGCTGCTTGCCATATTCATGGCTGTTTCGCAGGTACATGCCCAGCCGTTGGGTGATGCGGATGATTTCACCAGCGAAACGGAAGCCGGCTTGATGGGCACAGCCTTGGAGTTGCCGCCCTGGTTGCGGACCCCGGACGGGTACTGGTACAGGCCGGATGGCAAGCCGGACCCATTTCGACCCTTTGTTCGCCCCACTCCCCCCGAGGAAACCTTTCGCCCGCAGATCCCGCAGCGAGCCCTAACTCCCTTGGAACGCGTGGAGGCGACCCAGTTGCGGGTTGTGGGCATCCTCTGGGATGAACTGTTCCCGGAGCGGGGACTGGCCATGGTCGAAATGCCCGACGGCAAGGGATATGTTCTTCGGCAAGGAATGTCGGTGGGACGATATGGCGGCGCTGTTCAACAGATAACGGAGGGTGAGGTTGTCATCGTGGAACAAGGTCGGGATATCGCCGGGCGGGAGCAGTCCAGGGAAGTCATACTCAGGTTGAATCCAAGCCGGGGAGATGGTCATGATTCGTAGTTTCGACAGGGCTCCGCTTCTTGCCGATAATCGCGCCTCGGCATTTCTTTTCCTGGCGATGGCAGCAATACTGTTTCTGGTCGCGACTTTGACGGGCTGTACCGCAAAAACGCAACCTGCACCTACTTCCTCTGCCCACAACGAGATGATTGTGCCTGAGGGAGCCGGAACAGCTTTGACTCCTGAATTTTCTTTCGTTGGCCGGGATTTCTTGCCTGATTCCGATTCAATGCCGCAAAAAGTGGCATCGGCCGTCGATCCGTCGCGCAATCAGCTGCGACGAGTGAATTTCTTTCAGGATGATGACGCGATAATCGGAGTCGTCCTTGAAACTTCACGTGAGCCGGCCTGGCGACTGGCACCGGCCCGACCCGGGCAGATCAGGATTGTTCTTCCGGATCTCGTCAGCCCTCCCGCATTGACCAAGCTGCATCAACTGCATGGATTCGCCCATCCGGTAAAAAGCGCCCTGCTCCGCAACACCGTGGAAGGTCTTGAATTGCTGCTGACTGCCACCAGCCCTGTTGCCATTGAATCGGATACATTGCCTGAAAGGGTGGTCCTGCGATTTGTCGATGAGACGCAGCCTGAACCTCCCGCAAGAGGTCCTGCGCCCGCCGTGCCGACACCTCCTGGTCAACAGCGGGGGGCGCTGCAACCAGACATGGCTGCTGGTGCGACTCCAGCGCGGGAGGAAACCCTCTTTCCCGGCATGCGGGAAGAGTATGTCGGAGAGCCCATATCCATTGATCTGCAAAACGCGGAGGTGGAGCATGTCCTGCGGCTGATCGGGGAGGTGGCCGGATACAACCTGATCCTGGACTCCGGAGTCGGCGGGCGGATCTCCATGAAGCTGGACAACGTGCCCTGGGACCAGGTCCTGGATCTGGTGCTTGTCCAGAGAAATCTGGGCATGGTGGTTCGCGGCAATATCCTGCGCATCAGTCCGATACAGCAGCTGGAAGCCGAGCGGGAACAGCTGCGCCGCGCCCGGGAAGCAGCCTTGCAGGCCGAGGAAACCATCCAGCGCCTGGAGCCGCTGCAAACATCCTACATTCAGATCAATTACGCCACGGCCGCCGAGATGGACGTCCGCACCCGCCCGTTCCTCAGCGAACGAGGACGACTGAACTTTGATCCGCGGACCAACACCCTGATCGTGACGGACACACCTTCCCAGATCAGGCAGATTCAGGGTATGGTCAATCGTCTGGACAGGCCCGAGCGCCAGGTGTTGATCGAAGCCCGAGTGGTCTATGCCACCGATGACTTTCAACGAGGTCTTGGGGTCCAATGGGGCGGCGGAATCGAGGGCGTCACCACGGAATATTATCGTGGAGTGTACGGTACCTTGGGAGGATTGGATGTGCCCGGTGCGGGCGTGGCCCAGACCGGATACCTGGTCAATACCCCTATGGCCGCCGGAACTCCCACGTTCGGAATCGGCGGCTTCATTTCCAAGCTCATGGGTCCGGACATGTTCACCCTGGATGTCCAATTGCAGTTGGCGGAGCTGAAGAATACCGCCCAGACCATATCTTCGCCTCGGGTCGTCACATTGAACAATCAACGTGCTCAAATCGAGCAGGGTACGCGCCTGGCCATCCAGGTGCCGGATGAACGCGGCACCCGGACCGATTATGTGGACGCGGTGCTGATGCTCTCCGTCCTGCCGCAGATCACTCCGGACAACAAGTTAATTCTGGACCTGGAAATCAGAGACGACAATCCCGTGGGGAACGACATTGATACCAAGACGACGCGCACGCGGTTGATGGTGGATAACGGCCAGACACTTGTCCTTGGAGGAGTGCTCAAGAGCAGTGAAGATCGGCTGGAAAACCGCGTTCCGGGATTCGCGGATCTTCCCGGTTTGGGATGGCTCTTCAAAAGTCGCGCCGATCGATCAAGAAGTCAGGAGTTGTTGATTTTCATCCGACCGAGTATTTTGTAATCCGGACGAGCCATGCAAGAGAGCGAATTCGCTCATTTTTTCCAATGGAGTCTGTCAGCAGGCTCCATTGGTCATTTTTATGGAGAATAATGTGCAACCCGACACCTTTGTTCGCCCCGAAATCAAAGACTTCAGCCCCTACAGTCCAGGACTGTCCATCGACGAGATTCGATCGAAATACCACTTACAGCGCGTAATCAAGATGGCCAGCAACGAGAATCCCCTGGGCGTTTCTCCCCTGGTGCAAAATACGTTGGCCAAGCATATCGGCGGCGTGTTCCGCTATCCGCGTTCGGGCAGTCCGGAGTTGCGCGCGGCCCTGGCCCGTCACCTGGACGTGCCGGAGGAATGGATCGTGGCCGGCAATGGCTCGGATGAGATCATTGATCTGCTGATCCGGGTCAAGGCCCGGCCGGGCAGGGACCATGTCCTGCTTTTCGAGCCCAGCTTCAGCATGTATCGCCTTCTTGCCAGATTGTGCGGCGTGGAAGTGCGAAGCATACCGCTGGATGACGATTTCCAATTCCCATGGGTCCGAATGCTGCAAAGCGTGACGGATGAAACAGCCATGGTTTTCGTGACCACTCCGGACAATCCCACCGGATATGCGCCAAAGGTCCAGGAACTGGAAAGCATTGCCGGGCAGCTGCCCCCCCATGCCTTGCTGATCGTTGATGAAGCGTACATGGATTTTGCTCAACCCATGGACGAATATTCCCTGTTGCCGCGTCTGAAAGAAATGCCCAACGTGGTCGTGCTTCGAACCTTTTCCAAGTTGTACGGATTGGCCGGGCTGCGTCTGGGATACGGGGTCATGCCGCCCTGGCTGGCGGATGCCCTGATCCGCGTCAAGCCTCCCTTCAGCGTGAACAGTCTCGCCGAAGTCGCGGGAATGGCCGCGTTACAGGATCATCATTTCGTTAGGGCCACCTTGGAATGCGTGATATCAGGTAGGATATATCTGTCTGCGGAGTTGGAACGACTGGGATGCCGTGTCTTTCCCTCCCAAGCCAATTTTCTGCTCTTCAAGCCGGGTCGAGACGGTCGCAAGAAGCTGTCGGCCCAGGATGTCTTTCAGGAATTGCTGCGCCGGGGAGTGATCATCAGGCCTCTGAAAAGCTACGGTCTGGATGAATATCTGCGGGTGAGCATTGGGACTGAAGAGGAAAATCAGATTTTTATCCGGGAACTGGAGGCCGTGCTCCATGGCTGAACAATCCCGCGAACAATCTTTGGCCCAACCTCTGATCGTCACCCTGGATGGACCTGCCGGTTCGGGCAAAACCACGGTGGCCAAGATGGTCGCGGCTCGATTGGGCATTGCCTATCTGGACAGCGGAGCCATGTTCCGGGCCTTTGCCCTGCACCTGGGGCCCCAAAGCTGGACCTGGAGCGAAGATCGTCTGCGAAACGGTCTTGCCGGGCTGGAGTTCCTCCTGCAAGGACGGGGCGGGGAGTCGGTATTGCTGCTCAACGGGGAGCCCTTGGGCGAGGAGATCCGGCAGGAGGAGGTGGGGATGTGGGCCTCCAATCTGGCCCGGTTGGATGTGGTTCGGGCGATATTGAAGCAGGCCCAGCAGCGTCTGGGAGCTGAAACCTCCTTGGTGGCCGAGGGACGAGACATGGGCAGCGTGGTTTTTCCCCAGGCTCGCTTCAAGTTTTTCCTGGAAGCAACACCCGAGGAACGGGCCAGACGGCGCTGGCTGCAGCTCAAGGAAATGGGTGTGGAGGAGGATCTGGACGTGTTGACCGCCAATTTGCGCCGGCGCGACGATCAGGACCGCAACCGGGCCATCGCCCCGCTCAAACCCGCGGCTGATGCCGTGCTCATCGACACGGCGGGCTTGAATCCGGAGGAAGTCGCCGAAAGGATCTTCGAACTTGTATCGCTCGGTGCGACGTTCTATGCTGAAAATACGCCATAGTGATAATCAACCTTACAGACAAATCAACGAGTACAATCACCCATGCAAGGCAATATACCAGATTCGATCGACTTTGTTCGCTTGTTGAAAGACTCCCTCGCCGAGATCCTGCGACATGAAGATCCCTCTCGCTTCATGACCTGGGCTCGCCGGGTTTTTCCAGACTATCTCGGCCAAGATGTTTCCCTGGCTCAAATTGACGCCAAGACTAAGGATCAAATGGCGACAATATTTGCCCGAACAATCTGGAACTCCACCCCCTTGCCGGGGAATGACTTCCGTCCCAGGCCGCTGCCCGTACAACGCCGGAATGATCGCTGCGATTGCGGATCGGGGAAGAAGTTCAAGCAGTGTTGTGCAGTAATGAACCCGAACATTGAGATCTTAAGTGAGGAGGAAGCCTGGCATATCATGGTGGATATCATGCCGGACCAGCTCCTGACCGAGGCCCTTGAGCGCAAGCGGGTGCCCCGCAACGCCATCATTTCCATTGCGCAACATTTCCTGAACAACAGGCAGGTAGAGAAGGCCACAACCATTTTGGAGTCGGTGTTTTCCGGCAAGCTGAACCGTCTCGACCCGGACATGGCGGAATACGCCTTTGATCTGCTGATGGAAGCGTATGATCGACGTCTTCAAATTAACCGCAAGCTGGCCTTCATTGAGAGTATTCTGAACAATGCCCCTCGTGGGCCGTTGCGTTCCGTGGCCCTGCAACGCAAGGCCACCATCCTGGCCGATCAGGGAGACTTGCCTGAAGCCTGGGAGGCGTTTGGTCAGGCCATGCGGGAAGACCCGGAATCGCTTTCCTTAAGCATTCTTGAACTGCAACTGCTGATGATCGAATCCCGCTTTCAGCAGGCCAAGGACCGTGCCGCATTCTGGCATGCCAAAATTTCCAAAGTGTCGGGCAAGCTGGAAGAACCACAAAAAATTTTGAATTTCCTGCAATCCGTCATGGATGATCCCCAGGCGGTGAGAAAATCGATGTTGGCCGTTCCCGGCATGCACTTGGATGATGACAATGTCGAGGACGAGAATGAAATAGACGTCGAAATCATGGGTCGGGTTCAGAGGTTGCAGAGATGGATCGCCAGTTATGAAGACCAGCCAGCGCCATGGTACCGTTTGTACCCACTTGAGCATTTCGGCAAGGACAGGGAAGACGGGCACAAGACTCTGCTTTTGCGATATTTTGCAAGCGCCGGCCTGTCTGACGACGTGGCAGAGGAAATCGTCGTCGAGACAATGCAGGCTTTGCGAGACGAGGCCCGTGATCCGGAATCCCTAATCACCCAGATGGACCTGGACACCTGCCGGGTAATCCAGCCGGAAGATGAAGGTCTTGTGGAACTGGAGCAGTCCTGGGAAGAGGTATTTCCCATGCTGAACCGCCCGGGTGTCGTGAACGGTGATCAAGAAGAAGTGACTCTCGTCTGGGAGGCAGACGCCTTTGACGAATGGATGGAGCTGCTTGAAGAGCATCCTGAAGCCATTGGAAGTTTCAATATCCTGGACGACCTGCATACCGCCATGCTCTATCTGCCCCAGGAAGGCATACCTGTTCGGTCGATATCCGGATCAGTCGCCATGCTGACGAAAAGAGCCTGTGAAATCATTTGGCAGGTGAAGTTCAAACCGGAAGAGAAACTGCCCTGGCTCCTTCCCCAAAATCGCCCCATGCTCCGCTGCTTGACCAAATCCATTGAAATGCATCTTGCTCTTGAAGATTTGGATGAAGTGGAGCGGTCCGCCAATCTTTATCTCAAGCTTAACCCTACGGACGAAGAGAACGTTGTCTCGCTGCTGTGCTCAGCGATGCTGCGACTTGGCAAAGATGATCAGGTTTTGCGTCTTGCGGAGAATGATCCGGAAAATGATCGTCCTGAACTGGCCTTTAGTCGGGCCATCGTTCTTTTCCGGCAAGCTCGCCTGGATATGGGCGAATCAGCCATGATGGAAGCCATGGAGTCTTTCCCCATGGTTCCCGAATATCTGTTCGAGCCGGAGATCGACGCACCGGATGAGGACGACTACGAAGGCGATGAAGAAGATGGATTCACTTTCGAAGACGCGATGGTGGCCTGGGATTATGTCCGAATGAACCGGGATGTATGGGAATCCGTACCCGGGCTGATGAAATGGGCGGAGGAGCTGTTTGATCGGATGGTGGGGGAAGAAGAATAATGCTTGGAACAGCGCGACATCATGTGTTTCGTTTTTCGTCTTTCTTCGAATCCTTTGCCCCCATGGCGATAAAAAAATTGATATGAACCGACTCATCGGGTTTCGCGCTTCGTAACTATTCAGCAGTTGAAGCAGGGATGGTCCGGGTTGCTTTGATTTTGCGGTCTCGCCTGTTTGACTGAGCCAGGATTCGTTCACCGAACCATTGCCGGACTCCTGAAGCACGAGTGTTGTTTATTCAAGCAATGGTTCGGTGTTACGAAGCCGGCGAAGGAGTTGGCGAGGCCGCAAAATCAAAGCAACCCGGACCTCAGCTAGAGTAGTTACCGCGCTTCTTCATTTCAGTGTCGCAAATGATCACTGATCCCCGGTCTTGTCCACGCGGTGCGACATGGCTTCGCTGAGCCGCTGGGCCATGTCCTCGCGGCGGACGTCGATTTTTTCCTGGACTCGGCACCGGAACAGCAGTTTCTTGAGATCCTTGGACAGTTTTTCCAGTTCTTCCACGGTCAGCTTTGCACACAGATTCAGGATTTCATCAATTCTTGCCTGATTCATGATTTTTCACCTCGCTCCAGAGCGCATTCCAGGCATCCAGATCCAGGCCTTCCAGGTCGATTCCCTTGGCTTCGGCCAATAGCGCCAGTTGCTCAAAGCGGCGCAGGAATTTTCGGTTGGCGCGGTCCAGGGCCTCGTTGGCCTTGAGTCCCTTGCGCCGCCCGTATTCCACCAGGGTGAACAGATAATCCCCGTATTCTTCCAACTCCTTGTCCGCTCCGCCCTCCGCTCCATTGGTCCCCTGATGCTCCGCGGCATGCCATTCCCGCCACTCCTGATCCAGTTGTTCCCGAACCCCTGCTTCGTCCTGCCAGGAAAAGCCCAGACGCGCGGCTTTGGAATGGATTCTGTACGCCCGCAGCAAGGGCGGTAATGCGGTGGGGATGCCTTCAAATGGTCCTCGTCCGGTTTTTTCTTTTTTCTTTTCCTTTTCCCAGTTGGCCCATAGCGCATCCAGATCAGCGAATTCTGCATCCGCGAAGACGTGAGGATGGCGACGAATCATTTTCGCCGCGGATTGATCCAACACCTCGCTCAAGGTGAACCGACCCTGTCGTTCCATCCATGTGGTCACGAACAGCAGCAGGAACCATACATCTCCCAGTTCTTCGCGCATGTCTTCGGAATTGTGCGACCGGATCGCATCCACCAGTTCATGGACTTCTTCCACCAGATAATCGGCCAGTGTCTGCGGAGTCTGATCCCGGTCCCATGGGCAACCGCCGGGGCCCAGAAGCCGTTCCAGAACGTCGCGCAGGCGTTGCAGGGCGAGATGATCAGCATTCATGGCTATTGTTCCGGGGCGCGGGTCAAACGCTGCTGTACGTTTTCACGCCATTTCTGGCGCAGAGGCTGACTTTTATCCTCGAACTGGCGACGCATCTCAGCAGGCAAAAGATCCGCCAGAATGGTGGAAAAGCGGTTAATCTGAGGGGCCAAACGGGATTCAACCAGGATATCGGCCTTGGGAGAAAGAAATGTCGTCAGCAGCAGGACCAGAAGAACGCAGATCAGCCCACCCTTGAGCAAACCGATCACGCCGCCCGCGAACCGGTCCACCCAGCCCAGCAGAACGACCCTGAGCAGATGCCGCAATACCGCGGCGATCATGAGCACGCCCACGAGGCCGGTGCAGAAAACCAGAGCATAACTGAGCAATTGGGCTGTGCCCGGGTCGGGGATTATGCTTTCGACGAGGGGTGTGAGCTGGGAATAATACCTGTTCGCGAGGACGAAACCGACTATGAGTCCGATTACGGAGGAAATCTCGCCGATAAAGCCGCGAAAAAGCCCACGAATCAAGGTGAATCCCAGAATGACAAGGATCAGGATGTCCAGTGTGTTCATATCGGTTGTCGGCATTTGGTTTCCATGAAAGACGTTGGTGTTCAGTTGCTGAAATTGCCGGAATCAAGAAGAATTGAGGATCATCAAAACATGATTTGAACTTATCAGCATAATTGCTGTTGCTGAGTTGGCTCGGTCTCGAGCTGGATTCAGTACCGGTTATCGGGGTCGGTATCGCTATCGCTATCGGTATCGGTATCGAAACAAGGTCAAGTTGGGGTTAACATTTCTCGATTCCTACCCCGAACCCCGATTCCGCAGGAAGCGCACCCAACACGTGCTGAAGTAGTTACCATGATTGGATCAAGCTGGTTGGGGTCGGGTAATGACCCTTCTCAACCTGCCATTACTCCTGATTCTGGGCAACATGTCCGAATTTCGAAGTAGACATGAAAGGTTGAAAAGGTCAGGTCAATGGCACATGACCGATCTGAAGATGAACGCAGAAGCCCTTGCCATCTTGTTGTCGGTTGATTTCCGCCTTTGACCTAAAAACAGGTGTCTTGTCAAAACATCTCAAATAATAAAATGATGACGCAACATAAAAAAATAAAGTTATCCTCAAAACAAGAGAGCTTGCCGCGTGTTCTCCAAGAAAGCCCCGCAAAGCCACACGCTCAATTCCGGAGTTGTTCTGGATTTCCTCAGGAACACACTTCCGTTCAATGAATTGTCAGGAGAAGCTCTGGAGGAGCTGGCCAAGGACGCGGCCTTGGACTTTTTTCCCAAGGGCTCCGTCATCCTGACCCAGGGAGTCTCGGAAGTCACGCATCTCTACTTGATCCAGAAAGGCGGAGTGAAGCTTTACCTGCAGGACGAGTCCGGTGATGCAACACTGAAGGACTTTCGGGGCGAAGGGAACGTTTTCGGTGCGCTGGGCATCATCCGGGGCGCCCCGGCCAGCATGACGGTGGAGACGGTGGAGGACACCTTCTGCTTCCTGTTGAACAAAAATTCTTTCCTGGCCCTGGTTCAGAATGATATCCGAATTGCGCAATACTACTTAAAGTCTTTTTCCGAAAACTACATCCATAAATCCTTTTCCGAACTGCGCCGCCAGCGCCTGACGCCCAAGGGCGAGGGATCGCTGATGCTGTTCAGCGTTCCGGTGACGGACCTGATCAAGCGCGACGTGGAAGCCACACCGGGAACCTATTCGGTGCAAAAGGCCGCGGAGTACATGGCCCGGCAGCGCATCGGCTCCCTGCTGGTGGAGGATGCCAAAGGCGTGGTGCGCGGAATCATTACGGACAAGGATCTGCGGTCCAAAGTGGTGGCGAAAGGATTGGAGTACCGGACGCCGGTGCGTGAGATCATGAGTTCGCCGGTGCGGACGATCCCGGCCGATGCGGTCTGTTTCGACGCATTGCTGTTCATGATGACCCACCAAATCCACCATTTGGCCGTGGAAGACGGCGGCAAGATCGTCGGCGTGATCACCAGCCACGACATCATGGTTCTGCAGGGGCAGTCGCCGCTTTATCTGTTCAGAGAAATACTCGGCCAGCGCACCTTTGAGGGGCTGCACGAGGTTTCCAGGCACGTCCCGATGGTTGTTCGACCGCTGATCGAGGAAGGCGGCAAGGCCAACAACATTACCCGGGTGATCACCGTGCTCAACGACATGATCCTGGATCGCCTGTTGACCATGTTGCAGGAAAAGCTCGGTCCCCCGCCGGTCCCATTTTGCTGGCTGCTCATGGGCAGCGAGGGCCGCAGGGAGCAGACCTTTCGCACGGACCAGGACAATGCCTTGATTTACGCCGATCCGCGGGATGCTCAGGAAGCGGAGAAGGCTGAACAGTATTTCGAGAAATTTTCGGAACTGGCCATTGAACACCTCGTGGCCTGCGGATTTCCCCGTTGTCTGGGTGAGATCATGGCGTCAAATCCGAAATGGCGGCTGCCGTATTCGGCCTGGCGAGCCAATTTTGACCGCTGGGTGAGCGTCCCGGAGCCCCAGGAAGTGCTGCACTCGACCATCTTCTTCGATTTCAGGGCTGGATACGGCGACAAGTCGCTGGCGGAGCGGCTGCGTGACCATCTGACGAGTTCGCTGAAGGGCAAGGAACTGTTCTTTCGGCATCTGGCCCAGGACTGCGTCACCTCGCGCGCTCCGCTGTCTTTTTTCCGCAGCTTCATCGTAGAGCGCGACGGCGAGCACAAGAACAGGCTGGACCTGAAGGCACGCGGGCTGGTTCCATTCTGGGACTTTGCCCGACTGATGGCCCTGCGCCATGGCGTTCGGGAGACAAACACGCTTCAACGGCTCAAGGCATTGGCCGACGGCGGGCACATTCCCAATGAACTCCACGGCAAGTCCAAAGAGGCATATGAGTTCTTGATGCAGATGCGCCTCGTTCATCAATTGAAGTTGATGGAAAGCGGAGCTGTTCCGAACAACCATCTGGACCCGGCGAAGCTTTCCGAGTTGGAAAAACAGACTCTTAAGGGCGCTTTCTCGGTCATTACCAGCCTGCAGAATTATCTGAAATCGTCCTTCAAGTTGCATGTATGAGGGAAGCGGAAATGGTGGAGTTACAAAACCGGCACAATGCGTTGCGCAAATTGCCTTGAAGCACAGTGCTGTCCTCGTCTTACACCAACGTGTTCGTGAGAATATGAAGATGACCCCGATCCTGTCCGTGTTTTCCCCACTGCAGGGCCTGATACCCAACTGGCAGCCCTGGTCGTGGAGCAGGCCCGAGGAGCACCCGTTGCTCAAGGCCAATCGGGAGCATTTTGCCGCCTTCAGTCAGGACAAGCCCTTAACGGAATATGAGTTTATCGTTTTTGATACGGAACTGACCGGCTTGCATGAACGCCGGGACGAGATCGTCTCCATCGGAGCGGTGCGGATTCGGGAAATGCGCATTGATCTTCAAAACTGCTTCTACACCTGCGTTCAGCCGGATCAGTGCGTGCCCAAAAGCAGTACGCTGATTCACCGCATCACTCCCGGCCAGACGGATGACGCACCGAAGCTGGAAAAGGTGCTTCCGGAGTTTGTTTCCTTTTGCGGCCAGGCATTGCTGGTGGGTCACAATATCGGCCTGGACATCGGTTTCGTGAACCGATCCTTGATGAAGCACATGGGCGGCATCTTGCGCAATCCTTGTCTGGATACCATGCGTCTGGCCATGCAATACAAGGAATCGCAATGGGAAAACTACTATGATCGCTACAATTTAAGCGTTTCCTACACCCTCGGTGATTTGAGCAGGGAGTACGGCCTGCCATTGTTCTCCGAGCACAACGCGCTTCAGGACGCCATGCAGACAGCCTATCTCTTTCTGTTTTTCGTGCACAAGCTGCACGGCGGGAAGATCAAGACCCTGAAGGATCTGTATCTGGCCGGACGAAGCTGGCGGTGGTTGTAAAACCCTTCGACCACCTGCCCCTGGTCGCATGATCGGACCGCGACCAAGACAAATGAGCGGCGCCCTGCGGAGGAAAAGGCAATGGGGTCTTTTCCAGGCAGTTTCCATATCCAACCATAAATCCTCGGGAGGGGTAAAGATGAAAACACGTATGGATGAGTATTGGGGAAAGAATTTGCGCCTGATCGGCATTCTTCTGGGGATTTGGGGACTTGTAAGCTTCGGGTTCGGCGTTCTCCTGGTAAACCTACTGAACAAGATTTCCATTGGCGGGTTCCCCCTGGGGTTCTGGTTCGCCCAGCAGGGATCGATCTATGTCTTTGTCGTACTCATTTTTGTCTATTGCCGATTGATGAACAAAATGGACAAGGAATACGACGTTCAGGAATAGGATCACAATAATCTCATCGGGAGACGCTGACGGCTTCCCGTGAGAACAGGAGAGTGCCATGTCTATCTTAGCTTGGACCTACATAATGGTTGGTTTGACCTTCGGACTGTATTTGACCATCGCATGGCGTTCGCGGGTGAAAGACACGAAGGGATTTTACGTCGCCGGAGGCGGGATTCCGCCCTTGGCCAATGGTCTGGCCACCGCGGCGGACTGGATGAGCGCCGCATCATTCATTTCCATGGCCGGAATGATTTCCTTTCTCGGCTACACCGGCGCCGTGTACCTGATGGGCTGGACCGGCGGGTACGTGCTGCTGGCCTTGCTGCTGGCCCCGTATTTACGCAAGTTCGGCAAGTTTACCGTGCCGGATTTCGTGGGCGATCGCTTCTATTCGGACACGGCTCGACTGGTTGCCTTGATCTGCGCCATTTTCGTTTCTCTGACCTATGTGGCCGGGCAGATGCGCGGCGTGGGCATCGTCTTCAGCCGATTTTTGGAAGTGGAAGTGAACACGGGGGTCATGATCGGCATGGCCATCGTCTTTTTCTACGCCGCCCTGGGCGGGATGAAAGGCATTACCTGGACTCAGGTGGCCCAGTACTGCGTGCTGATCACGGCGTTCGTGATCACCGCGGTGGCCATTTCCATCAAGGTCACCGGAAATCCCATTCCCCAGATCGGTTTCGGCTCCACCATCGCCGAAGGCCAGTACGCCGGTCAATATCTGCTCACGGCTCTTGACGACATTGCCACGGACCTGGGGTTCCGGGAGTACACCTCGGCCTTTGGCGAAGGGAACATGAGCATGCTCTCGGTTTTCTGCATCACCATGGCCTTGATGGTGGGCACGGCGGGTCTGCCCCACGTGATCATCCGTTTCTACACCGTGCCCAGTGTGAAAGCCGCACGGATCAGCGCCGGATACGCCCTGCTGTTCATCGCCATCCTGTACACCACGGCTCCGGCTGTGGCGGCTTTCGCTCGGTACAACATCATCGACACCTTGAACGAGCAGCCGTACGCCGAAGCGCCAAGCTGGTTCCTGAACTGGGAACGCACCGGACTGGTGGCCTGGATCGACAAGAACAACGACGGCATCATGCAGTTTCGCGCTGGAGCGGCATTTGAAGGAGCTCCGCGATTCACTGATGAAAGAGGTGAATACGGGCAGAGAATTGTCGCCAATCAGCCCACACCCAACGACAATGAACTGTATATCGACCGCGACATCATCGTTTTGGCCAACCCAGAGATCGCCAACCTGCCGAACTGGGTTATTGCCCTGGTGGCCGCCGGAGGACTGGCCGCGGCCTTGTCCACGGCCTCAGGGCTTTTGATCGTCATCTCTTCATCCGTTTCCCACGACCTGTACTACCGGATGATCAATCGGCAGGCGTCAGAAAAACAACGCATGCTTATCGGTCGGATCATGATCGGCATAGCCGTGCTCATGGCCGGGTATTTCGGGATCAATCCGCCAGGGTTCGTGGCCCAGATCGTGGCTTTTGCCTTCGGACTGGCCGCCTCGTCCTTCTTCCCGGTGATCATCCTGGGAATCTTTTCCAAGCGGATGAACAAGGAAGGGGCCATTGCCGGCATGATCGCCGGGATCGGATTCACCATGTTCTATATCATCCAGACTCGATTCTTCGGTGTTGATCCATGGTTCTTCGGGATCACCGCCGAAGGCATCGGTACCGTGGGCATGGTCCTGAACTTCCTCGTGGCAATCGCCGTGTCCTCGGTAACCAAGGCCCCGCCTCAAGAAATCCAGGATCTGGTGGAATCCATCCGCTCGCCCCGGGGAGCCGGAGCAGCCGTGGATCATTAACCGCAGCGTCAAAAGAAAGCCATTCGCCCCTGGTCCATGTTACAACATGGGCCAGGGGCTTTTTTTGTAACTGCTCAAAAACTTGTGGCAATCAACGATTAAACCCAGGGAGCGCCGCACCCCGGTGCGACAGCGGTGTAACGCATACAGGAAAAGTTCCGTCTGGAGCGTGGCCCCAGTAGCTGAATCACGAAACTCCATCCCGGAGACACTCCTTCACGGTAAACCTCACCGCCCGACTTTTTTGAGCAGTTACCTTTTTTGTCATCATCAGTTTGTCCCGTTCAGCACTCTCTTGGCAACCTCCGCGAAACGTGCACAAGTTGAGCAGTTTACTCTGATCGTATATCGAAACCATTTCATGCCGCGTTGAGATTGTGCCGTGCAGCAACTTCCGGTATTCACCGTCGACAAAATGGCTTGTGTCAATAAAATGACAAATCGTTTCGCATGATGTTCGTCAAGTCCTGGGCTGCTGCATGGTTGTAAGCAAAAAGTAGTATTCAGTGGATATAGCTCCAAACAATACCGCGACACAAATGATAACGGATACGCTTGTTGAGACGTCTCCATTCCAAAAACCACCCTGATGACGCAAATATTCATGGTCTTGCGTCAAGAAGGATGTATTTTTGCTGTCGCCTCACTATGGATTCCGGATTTGCGAAGGAAATTCCCCTTCAAGTGAGATGAAAACCGTCTGTTGCGGACTAAACTGCGGCCATTTGATCCGCATGAAGCTTGTGCGGGACCCAAGGCAGAGTCGTCCGGCTCTTGGTATGGCTTTTGATTAAGCGGCGGCTCATCGGCCAGGAATACATGGTTGGGACGGTGGCCCGCACCCAGCACGTTCCACCATGACTTGTAAGGTTTTGACACTCAATTTGGGGATATTCATGAAGTTTACCAGCCTGTGGAAACCGGAAGGCGAATCCGGAACTCAAACTGCCTGGACGTGCAGATACGTCACGCGTGTTGTCGTGATCATGCTGCTCGCCGTGTGGATGGGCTCCGCCACAAGTCCGGCTTGCGCTGAATCCCAATTTCTCAAGCTGCCGCGATTTCCCTCCATCAGCCCGGACGGTTCGGAGATCGTCTTCAGCGCCGGCGGAAATCTCTGGCTGGCGCCTGTCAACGGCGGCGAAGCAAAGCGGTTGACCAGCCATCACCTTGATGATCTGTACTCAAGCTGGAGCCCAGACGGGCAGTCCATCGTCTTCACCTCCATGCGCGACGGGTACATGAACCTTTGGCGGATCCATCGCGACGGCACCCGATCAACCCAGCTCTCCTACAGCGATCGCTTCATCTACAATCCGGATTGGACGCGAGACCAGGAGGACCGTGAGGTGATCACGTTTTCCAGCCTGCTCGAGGCTGATGTCTATCGCGACCAGCGGCCCTACCGGATATCTCCGCAAGGCGGGGAGCACGAGCGCCTCCACGGCGCCTTTGGTTCCGATCCACGATTTTCTCCAAACGGCAAACGGATCGCCTTTACGCGCGGCGGGCACTATCACGACTGGAACCGGCGGCATTACCGGGGACCGGATGCCATGAACGTCTGGATTCACGATCTGGTAAACGACCGTTTTGAGGCACTCACCGATTGGGAGGGCGACGACGGCAACGCCAGGTGGGTGGACGACAACACGTTGATCTTCATGTCGGACCGCCAGCTCGACACGGTGAACCTTTACCTCATCCGCCTTGACGATGATGCTCGGGAGGCAAAACGGCTGACGAGCTTTACAGGACGGGATGTTCATCATTTTGACGTTTCCCGGGATGGCGGCACAGCCGTCCTTCAGGTGTGGGATCGCCTCTATTCCCTGGATCTGGGCGATCCCAACGCGGAACCCACGCCCATCGCCCTGCGAATCGGGGATGATGGTTGGGATGGCCACGCACTGCGCTGGATCAACCGCGACGTGACCGAGGCGGCATTGAGTCCGGACGGAAAGATGATGGCCTTTATCGCCTACGGGAGGGTCTATGTTCGCCATGTGGATGCATATAGCCCCACCCGGGCAGTGACGCCGGATTCCCATGCGCGTCATCAGGATATCGCCTGGTCACCGGATGGATTGGATTTGTATTTTTCCAGTGATGAGGACGGCACGTCTTCAATCTACAGGGCCGTGGTGGAACTGACCCGCGAGGAAATCCAGCTTGCCTACAAAAGTCGGCAGACTGAAGCCCTCAAGATCGCGGAAGAAATCGCGGAAGAAGCTCGGAACGCGGCCGAAGCATTCGTACCGCTCCATGTTTCGCCGGACCCGCAGTACATGTATGCGAGCCTTGACAGCACCATGGTCGAGGATCCCTTTACTCCAGTAGGGCCAAACGATCCCCTGGATCCCGTCGACCCGGATCCGGGCCAGGATCTGCCCGAGGATGAATCTTCGGAGCCGGAAGAGAATTCGACGCCGGATCAGTGCCCTCAGGCTTCCGGGCAACAGGAACCGGCCCGTTGGCATGACGCCGTGCAGTTCAGCGTTCTGCCGGTTGTGGCCGAGCAAACTAATGACCGCAATGCCTCTCCTTCCCCGGACGGCAATTCCATCGCCTTTCGCCGCGGCCGCGGCGATCTTGTGATCATGGATATTGCCACGGGCGACAAGCGTACCCTTGTCAGGGGCTGGGACAGCAACCTGGAGTGGCGCTGGTCTCCGGATGGACGCCATATCGCTTATGCCCAGAACGATCTGAATTTCAGCACGAACATCTTTATCGTGCCGGCCGACGGGTCAAAGGAACCTGTGAACATCACCCGTCACCCACGCAACGACTTCAGCCCAAGGTGGTCGGCGGACGGCCGAAAGCTGACCTTCGTCTCCAATCGAACTGGCGACAGCTATGATCTATACAGGGTCTACCTTGATCCGGACATGGACAACTGGACTCGGGCCGAAATGAACAATTACTACCGGCAAGCGCAACAAGCCGCTGAAAAGCGTCGTCCCCTGCCGGTTCGCAAGCCCGGCACAAGGCTTTCCATTTCCCAACCCGAATGGCAGGTTTCCCGTGGACTGGAACTGGAAAACGCCTGGCGCCGGGTGGAGCGGGTCACCTTCTCTCCCGCAAACCAGTTCGGCAACGAAATGACGCCCAGCGGGGACCGCTACGTTTTCAACAATGGCAGTGAGGGGCTGGTGGTGGTGAACTGGGACGGCAGCGACCGCAAGCGTCTGGGTCCTCGCGCACTGGTCCAGCACCTGAACGTTGTCGGCGACCGAGTGGTCTACATTGTCGACGGCCGAGTCAGCGTCGCGACGCTGAACGGACGAACGAACACGCGAGTGGACATTTCCGATCGCATTCGAATCGATCTCCGCCAGCAGTCCTTGCAGAAGTTCCGGGAAGCTGCACGGGTGATCGAGGAAGCGTTCTACCGTCCCGACCTGAAAGGCCTGGACTGGAAGGCGCTCGTGGCGGAGTACGAGGAACTGGTCGTCCGGGCTCGGACCGCCGGCGAGTTCAGCGACATCACGAACCGTTTGCTGGGAGAGTTGGCGGCCTCGCATATGGGACTCCACAATCCTGGGCCCGGCTCGGCGCTGCGTGAACCCTCAGGGCGTCTGGGCATTGACTATGAACAAGTAGCCCTGGAGAACGGGCGGAAAGGCTACCGGATCACTGAAATCATCCCCGGCGGACCCGCGGATCGCGGTCCGGTCCGCATGCAGCAAGGCGACATCGTCACGAGTATCGACATGCGGGACTTTGAGGAATCCGACACGTTGCTGGCTCGCTTGCGGGGAAAAGTGGATCAGGAAATCATCATCGGCTTCGAACGGCCGGTGGGCAACAGGCGGCTTGCGTACCAGAAAATTCTTACGCCGATTTCATACCATGAATTCGCGCACCTCCGGTATGAAGCCTTTCAGGAAGAAAGCCGTCGTCGCGTCTCCGAACTGTCCGGAGGACGTATCGGGTACATTCATATCCAGGCCATGAACGAGGCGTCGCTGGAACGGTTTCAGGCCTATCTGTATGCCGCGGCGGAAGGCAAGGACGGGCTGATTATCGATGTGCGCAACAATGGCGGCGGGCATACCTCCGACCGGATCCTGACGTCCATCATGGCCTCAGAGCACGCCTACACCATCCCGGCGGGAGCCGAGCCCTACAGGTACGGCCGCTATCCTCAGGATCGGCTTGATGCCCCACGGTACACCCTGCCGATCAACATGCTGGCCAATGAAAAGAGTTTTTCCAATTCGGAAATCCTGGCCCATGCCTTCCGCACGCTCGGCCGCGGCACCCTCGTGGGCCGGCAGACCTACGGCGGCGTGATCTCCACCGGAAGCTATTCATTGATCGACGGGGCCACGGTGCGTACGCCCTTCCGGGGCTGGTACCTGCCTTGCGGCACCGACATGGAGCACAACGGCGCCATGCCCGACCTGATCGTCGACAATACGCCGGAGGATGAAATCGCAGGCCGCGACCGCCAGCTGGAGGCGGCCGTTCGGGATATGCTGCAAAAGCTGCCGCTCCATGCCGCGGCAACGCGGCCATGATGCAGTTCGGTGATGCAGTCTCTGGTGGAGAGTGAAGTCAGCCACCATGAATACGGTGCATTCATGATCTAGACTCACACACACTCTTTTAACTTCAACAATCCAAACGTCTCAAAAAAATACCCCCTCCCATCGCCTCACGGCATGGGTGGGGGTATTTTTTTGATGAAACCGAAATCAAAAATTAAGTTTATGTTGTGATTTTATTTATTCCTGAAGGGACTCATAGACCTTGCCCACCAGTTTTTCCGACGGGGTGAGGGTCTTGGCGCCTTTGGTCCACTTGGCCGGACAGGCTTCCTGGGGATTTTCCCGAAGGTGGATGTTGGCCTCCATCTTGCGGTGCAACTCGTCGCAGTTTCGTCCCACGTTGTAGAAATTGATTTCCGAAGAGACCAAGACCCCGTCGGGATTGATGATGAACGTCCCCCGCAGGTCCAGACCTGTTTCACAGTCATATACCCCGAAGTATCGGGACAGTGCGGCATTGGGATCCGCGGCCATGACGTATTTGACGTTCTCCAGAAGCTTCTCGCTGTTGCGCCAAGCCAAGTGCGCGAATTTCGTGTCCGTGGATACGGCAATCACTTCACATCCCAATTGTTCAAGCGCCTGGTGCTTCTCGGCCAGATCGGCCAGCTCCGTGGGGCAGACAAAAGTGAAGTCAGCCGGATAGAAAAAAAGGATGGTCCACTTTCCGTCCTGCTGGAGCTTTTCCAGATTGATCGTGCCAAACGAACCTTCACGGGGATCATACGTTTCCAGCGTGAAATCACAAACCTTTCGGCCGATCTTGGCATGTTCGATGGGATGGTGGTGATGGTGGGCGTTGACTTCGCAGCTCATGACAATACCTCCTGGGATAAAGGTGACCACGGGAGTGGAAACAGTCTTCAAAAATGAATGATTCATATTATCAGCAAGGACTCGCTTTTGTCAACAAGTCGGTGTTACTTCTCAGGACATTTTTCGTCGAACAACCTGAAATGCCTTAGGTTGGTTGTAACTACTCAGCACGCTGGGCGGCGTTGATCAAGAATCGTTGCCTTGAATGGCTTCCGCGGACCAAAGAATGGAAGGAGGAAACGGCATGTCTTCGACTCTGATCATCTTGATTTCCATTCTGGCTGGAGGTGTTGTTTTCGGCCTGCTTGTCCGGAAGAAAGGCGCGAATTGCCTGCCGTGACTGTTCATCTACGGCCCGCTGGGAGCGGGCTTGCTTACCTATTATCTATTGTCTAGGATTTTTTGACGCCTTCCATAAATACACACCTGCATCGGACGGTCAATGCCCAAGGAAAACACCCATCTCTGGTTCGCACAGCGTCTTGTGACACGCTTGCAAACTGACGACCTCCCCCATTCCTCGACCAAGCTGATTTTGAGCCAGCCTCAACTTTTCTCACTGGGATCAATTATTCCGGATGCGTTTTTCTACCACAGCCGCGTTCGCGGCCGACGCATGGCCAGGATTCTGCATGGGTCCGATCCTGGCATGCGGGCCGAGGCCTTCAGTTCCATGGTCGTCCAGGCCGGCGAAGACGCTTCCGGGAGGGATCAGGCCTTTGTCCTGGGGTACCTGTCCCATGTCGCTCTGGATGCGACCTTCCATCCGGTGATTCACGCCCTTTCCGGGAGACGTCCCGGCCAGCCTTCCACAGGCGCCACCAGATCTTTGCACCGCCTTCTGGAAACCGGTCTCGACCGGCTCGTCAACCCGACAAGCCATTATCCGAACATCATTGCGCCATTTTTGGCCGACCGGGTCCAGGTTCTGCACATTCTGACCGGGCAATCCGGTCTGCGATCCAGCGACGTTCGCACCGCTCTGAGCAACCAGTTGCTGGTAAACCGGCTTGTGATGGGCCGTTTTGCACACAGGCTGCTGAGCTTGTGCCATTGGCCTCCGGCATTGAATCTCTCGGCTCTTCGAAATTTATGCTATGTTCAACTGGACGAGGAAGCCGGTTTTCTTCCAGGCGAGGCAGCCGCGATACCCACAGTCTGGACTGCCTTTCACAAGGTGAACAGGGAACGTCTTTTTGAGCGGGCTGAAAATCTCGCAATGAAGCTGTTCGGTCTTTGCTCAGATCACTGGGCGAAGCGACTGGACTTTGCCGAGTTGAGGCAGGCCTTTCCCCAGAAGGCCTGTGATTGATGCAGAAGAGATGAACTGTAACTGCTCAAAAACTTGTGGCAATCAACGGTTAAATCCAGGGAGCGCCGCACCCCAGTGCGGCAGCGGTGTAACGCACTCAGGACATAGTTCCGACCGGAGCGTGGCCCCAGTAGCTGAATCACGAAACTTCATCCCAATGCAACTCCTTGCACGGTGAATCTCATCGTCCGACCTTTGAGCAGTTACGATGAAGTGAATTCCGCCTTGATAGATTCCGGGAGAGTACCTATTCATCACCTTGCGGTTGCCGAGTTTGTCATCAAAATCGGTATCGGAAGCGAAGTCATATACAGTTTTGGAAACCGTTTTCGACCCCGATGCCGATAACCGGAGGAAGTGCGTAAAACAGAACGTGTGCTGAGTCGTTTACCAGGAGATTCCAGTCAACCATGTATACCACAGTTTCCATCGCCGTTGTCGCGGTTTTGCTCTATCTGGGGCTGACAGGACTGGTGTATCTGCGCCAGGATGCGCTGATTTATTATCCTGTTGCCGAAATCACACAGAATCCGGCGGACCACGGCTGGGAATTCGACGACCTGACCCTGCGCACGCAGGACGGCGTGAACATTCACGCCTGGTTCGTTCCCGTGGAAAACGCCCGGGGCGTGGTCTTATTCTGCCACGGCAACGCCGGAAACATCGGACACCGGCTGGATTCCATCCGAATCTTCCGCGACCTGGGGCTATCCGTGCTGATCTTTGACTACCGGGGCTTCGGCCGGAGCGAAGGTCAACCCAGTGAAAGCGGCACATATCAGGATGTCCGGGCTGCCTGGAAGTTTCTTCTTGCGGAAAAGGGTGTTGCTCCGGAACGGATTATCATTTTCGGACGATCCCTGGGCGGGGCCGTGGCCACCTATCTGGCCTCCAGCCAACCTGTGGGGGCATTGATCATCGAATCCGCCTTTACCTCGTTGCCGGACATGGCCGCCAGACTCTACCCGTTCCTGCCGGTGCGCTGGCTGGCGAAATACAACTACAATTCCCTGGCTCGAGTAAGCGATGTGCGGGCGCCCGTGCTGGTGGTGCACAGTCCCGAGGATGAATTGATCCCCTTCGCCCATGGGCAGGCCTTGTACGCAGCCGCACCGGAACCGAAGATGTTTTTGGAAATCTCCGGGGGCCACAACAGGGGCTTTCTGAGCTCCGGAGCGGTGTACGTGGAAGGGCTGCGATCGTTCCTGGAGCAATATGTTCTCGAATAAAGACATTGTCCATCTTGACAGCCCCTGGCCTCCACCCAGATTTTCCAACCGAATGACTGGGCACAAGGTCCCTCGTCTCCCACTGAATGAACATGCGTTCGGCGAAATTCGGTCAGAACAGACTGAAGACCCGGCGTAGCGCTTGATCAAACTGCTCCATGACCTCCATGGCAAGTTCACACCGAATCGCTACCGAACTTGATTTTGAGGTTCGCCGTTGATATTGTTTGCCTAAAGGTCATTATGACCATTTTGAGGAGGTATTAATTATGCCGGAAGTGTCTGTGGCTGAAATAAAAGGTCATCTGTCGGAATTTATCGCCAAAAGTGCCTATGCCGGGGAGCGCTTCATCATTACCAAAAGAAACAAACCTGTTGCCGCCCTGGTCAGTCTCGAAGACCTGCGTGTCATCGAACAGCACGAACAACGTGAAGGGCTCGCGTCCATTGCCGGCAAATGGAAGGATTTCGAGGAGGTGGGGGAGCAGATCGAAGACCTGCACCAGGTGCGAAACGATTCAGGAACACGAACCGATGTTTCTCTTTGACACCGACGTCATCACCAATGTCCTGAAAAAACACCCCTCTCAAATCTTGCTCCAACGCCTTGCCGTGGTGCCGAGGAACCAACAATACATTTCCAGCGTAACCGTGACGGAGATCGTTTACGGCGCGATGAAGAGCACTCGACCCGCATACCACCTTGGCAATCTGGAGAAAGTCCTGTTGCCTTCCGTGAATGTCGTCAATTTTGACGCAAAGGCCGCTTATGTTTGCGGACGCATCCGGGCGGAACTGGAGCGCATAGGCCAACCGCTGGATCTTGCGGACCTCCAGATCGCCGCGACGGCCATTGCGGAGGATTTCACCCTGATAACCGGAAACACAAGACATTTCATCAGGATCAGGGAGTTGAACGCCGAAAACTGGCTGTGACGGGCAAGGGTTGTTTACTGTGGTCGTTTTACAGCAACCGTTGACAAGCCCGGCGTTTTGAACAACTTCAAAAACTCGTTCGAAGCAGCAACTTGGTCACCTCCCCTCCTTTTCGCCCTCAAACAGGAGAATCGTCATGTCCAATTCGTTGATCGTGGTGCTGGTCGTACTCGTCGTACTTGTCGCCCTTGGATTCCTGATCGTCGGCATCTACAACCGGCTGGTCACCTTGCGAAACCGGTACAAGAACGCCTTTGCCCAGATCGATGTGCAGCTCAAGCGACGCTACGATTTGATCCCAAATCTGGTGGAAACGGCCAAGGCGTATCTGGCGCATGAACGGGGCACCCTGGAAGCGGTGATCATGGCGCGCAATCAGGCTCATGGGGCCATGCAAGCCGCGGCGGCCAATCCCGGACAGGCCACGGCCATGGCCGGTCTGGCCGGAGCGGAAGGCATGCTCTCCGGAGCGCTTGGACGACTGTTCGCCCTGGTGGAGAACTATCCGGACCTGAAGGCCAACCAGAACATGATGCAGCTGACCGAGGAGCTGACCAGCACGGAAAACAAGGTGGCCTTCGCCCGCCAGGCTTTCAATGACAATGTGATGACCTACAATATCTACCGGGAATCATTTCCGCAGAACATGTTCGCCGGAATGTTCGGCTTTGAGCGCGCCGCCCTGCTGGAGTTTGATGGCAGTGAATTCCGTGAAGCGCCGAAAGTGCAGTTCTAGCGTCAATTGTATCGAAACCCATATTTCCGACAAAGTCATGGATTTCTTCGAGAGCCAGGAAAGGGCCCGCCGTAGAAGCGGCTTGATGGTCGTGCTGTTTATTGTGGCTACGGCAGGAATCGTGCTCACGGTCTACCTGCTGGTGTTTCTGCTGCTGATGGTCGAGGCGCCGACAGTGGCTGCGGCATGGCGGGATTTTCTCGGCATGATCGAATTCCTGATCCTGCTGGGCGTGATCATCCTTTTCATCATCGGATCCGGCACCCTGTTCAAGATGGCCCAGTTGCGCCGGGGCGGAGCAGCCGTTGCCGAATTGCTGGGCGGTCGCCTCCTCGCCCCGGACAGCCGCAATCCGGATGAACGCAAGGTCCTGAACGTGGTTGAGGAGATGGCCATTGCTTCCGGCGTGCCGGTTCCACCGGTCTATTTTCTCGACCAGGAAAGCGGCATCAACGCCTTTGCCGCGGGGCAGACGCCCGGAGACGCCGTTATCGGGCTGACCAACGGCAGCGCCAGGCTCTTGAGCCGTTCGGAACTGCAGGCCGTGATCGGCCACGAGTTCAGCCATATCCTGAACGGCGACATGCGATTGAACATTCGTTTGATGAGCGTGATCCACGGCCTGATCATTCTCGGTCTGGCCGGACGGATGATGCTGCGCATGGCCGTTTATAGCGGAGGGCGTTCCAGGGATCGCAAGGCGTCCGCATTGCCCCTGTTGGCCGGCGTTGGGTTCATCATTGCCGGTTCCCTGGGCATGTTTTTCGGCAGCATGATCAAGGCTGCGATTTCCAGGCAGCGTGAGTACCTCGCCGACGCCTCGGCCGTGCAGTTCACCAGGGATGCCCAGGCCATGGCCGGCGTGCTGAAAAAGATCGGCGCCCTGTCTCAGGGATCGCGGCTGGAACACCAAAATGCGGCCCAGGCCAGCCACATGTTTTTCGCCCAGGGCGTGGGAGGGTTCATGAATTCCCTGTTCGCCACCCATCCACCCCTGGAGGAACGCATCCGGCGGGTGGATCCGCGCTGGGATGGGACATATCCGGTCCTGACCGAGCATGTTTCACCGGATGCCCGGAACGACCGGCATGCACAGCGAGAGGATTTCGCCTTCTCCGGTTTGGCCCCGGCCGCCTCCGCCGATCCGGCAGACGCGGCCAGAACTCCCCGAGCCGCGGAATTGACCGCCACGGTGGGGCAGTTGGACGAGGCCCATGTGGTCCACGCCCAACTGCTTAAACGCCGAATTCCTCCGCATCTTGTGGAAGCCGCTCACGATCCGGTCCACGTCTTCGCTGTTGTATTTGCGCTGCTCCTGGACAAGAACCAAGTCGTGGTCGAAAAGCAGCTGGATGCCATTGGAGCCGGATTCGGAACGGTCCTCAAACAGGACGTCCTCAATTTCGCTGCCGCGAATGTACGGCCGGAACTGCGTTTGCCGCTGCTGGACCTGTGCTTCCCCGCCCTGCGCCGGATGCCTTTTGATCGTTACCCCGTCTTCCAGAACACGCTGCAGGCGATGATCAGGGCCGATGGGCGGGTGGGGCTTTTTGAATGGGCCGTGCACCATGCCGTGCTGCGCCATCTTGAACCCTCCTTTGAAAACCGGAAGTCGCACGTGTTCGGCCATGTGGCCCTGCATCAGGCGGCATTCGAAATATCGCTGATTCTCTCGGCCCTGGCCCATGTGGGCGCCAAGCCTGAAGACGTGGCCATGGCCTTTGCCAAGGGAACAGAGGAACTGCGCCTGCCCGGCCTCGAACTGCGATCCAGGAAAGAATGCGGCATCCAAGCTCTGGACCGGGCCCTGGAAAAACTGAACCGACTCCGGGAATCATCCAAGCGGGATCTGATCACGGCCTGCTCCGAAGTGATCGTGGCGGACGGGATGGTCAGCATCCCCCAGGCGGAAGTGCTGCGAGCCGTCTGCGACGCTCTGGAATGCCCGATGCCGCCGCTGCTGCCGGGGCAGACGGCTCAGCCTTCCCCCCATGATTCGTGACACTAGAATTCGGTATCTGACGGTATCTGGCGTTATCTGAGCATGTCTCCGCAACGATTGGCAGGCGTTTCCAATTATGCGTGAAATTCCTGAGCCAATCCGGGACAAATCTGACGCATCCGGAACATAAAATCGGCTCGACCCGTAAAGTGGATCGTTTGCAAGCCCAGACCAGCGGCCCGTTGCACATGCCCTGCGTTGTCGTCCACAAACAGGGTGCGTTCTGGAGCCAGATCGAGTTCCGCCAGGACGCGCTGGAAGGTTTCCGGTCGGTACTTGCTCAGCCCCAGCCGGTAACTGTTGAAAACCTGCTCGAAGAACTGATAAAATCCATACCGCTGATCCAACTCCTCCAGCCAGTTGGTCTGGTCGCTGAGGATGGCCACCCGGATCCCGGAGGCATCAAGAAGCCGTACGATTTGAAGCATCCAGGGCCGTGGGACGAACCGCTCCAGAATGTTTTTCCTGATCGTGTCTACCGGCGCGGGCAAGCCGACGCGAGCCTCGAGAGCAATCCAGAATGCCGCCTCGTCGATGCGTCCCTCAAGATAGCCCGATTCAAAAATAGCTTGACTGACCTGGCCGAAAAAATCCATCCCGTTTCGGCCGTTTTCCTCGGCAACGGCGCACAATCCCTGAAAAAAACCTTCCTCAGCCAGCACCCCGCCGAAATCAAAGAGCACCCCATCCACCCCGCACGGCAACGTCATCATCCATCCTCCTGCATGTTCGACGTCAAGACGTCAATAGCAAATATCTCGTTATTTTCGAGCCTGACCATTGGGAAAAGTCTCAACGGCACAGCCTTCATCAGTATTATTCCAGCTTGTTGCCGCTACACCATGGCTCATCCAAATGAATACTTCATGTTGTCACCGTGACGATTGTGCATCGAAGATTCCACGTCATCTTGCTCCTGACGGGAATTGCTCCTAAAGTCCAACAATCTGCGCGGGACATGTCCGCGATCTTCATCTATTCGACATCTTTAATTGATCATGGGCATGAGCAGGAAGTCGTCATCCCTCAGCCGCTTCGGCCAAGGAGCTTCCATGGAAAAGTTCTTCAATACATCCGGCCCCATCAAGCCCGAACACCATTACAACATTCCGCCCCTGCACCGGGTGGACTGGGATGAAGTCAACCACCTGATCCGCTCGGAACGCTATTTCGTCCTACACGCACCGCGTCAGACCGGCAAGACGAGTACGCTTTTGGCCATCATGGCCGAGTTGAACCGGGAAGGTCGCTTTGACTGCACCTACGCCAACATCGAGGGGGCCCAGGCAGCCCGGGGGGACGAGACCAAGGGGATTGTCACAGCCTGCAGCGCCATAGCCGGGTCTATCCGTCTTTATCTGAACCAGCCCGAAGTCTTTGACTGGTTGAATTCCACGGGTCGCGAGCAACCGGCCCCCGATCTCTTGCGCCAGATGCTGGAGCGTTGGTCGCAAATCTCGTCCAAGCCGGTGGTCCTGCTCCTGGACGAGGTGGACGCCCTGATCGGCAATACCCTGATCTCCCTGCTGCGGCAGATCCGGGCCGGATACGCCCAGCGTCCCGCCGCCTTCCCCCAGAGCATCGTTCTTTGCGGGGTGCGAGACGTACGCGATTACCGGATGCACGGCGCGGGGGAAGAGATCATCACAGGCGGCAGCGCCTTCAACATCAAGGCAAAATCTTTGCGCATGGGCAATTTCATTCAGGAGGAAGTCGTGGCCTTGTGGCAACAGCACATGGAAGCCACGGGTCAGGTATTTGCTCCGGAGATTTTCGACGAACTGTGGCTGGACACCATGGGCCAACCCTGGCTGGTCAACGCCCTGGGTTATGAAGTGACCTGGGAAAACAGGGAAGCCCGGGACCGGACGCGCGCCATCACACTGGAGGACTACCGGGCCGGCCGGGAGCGACTGATCCTGTCCCGGGCCACGCATCTGGATCAGTTGGCGGACAAGCTCAAGGAACCGCGGGTACGGGCAGTCATTTCTCCCTTCCTTCAGGGTCGCTCCGAAGAGGGGATGCAGCCCGACGACGTGGATTACGTGTTGGACCTGGGCCTGCTGCGCCGGGAGATCAATGGTCGATTGGAGATTTCCAACGCCATCTACCGGGAGGTTATCCCCCGGGAGCTGTCCTGGGGCAGCCAGATGGTCATCGAGCAGAACCGGGCCTGGTATGTGGGGCCGGATCACCGGCTGGACATGGATGGGCTCCTGGCCGCATTTCAGCGTTTCTTCCGGGAGAACTCCGACATCTGGCTGGAGCGTTTCAACTACAAAGAGGCCGGTCCGCAACTGCTGATGCAGGCCTTTCTGCAGCGCATCGTCAACGGCGGGGGGCGGCTGAGCCGGGAGTACGGCCTGGGACGCCGCCGCACGGACCTGTTTTTGGAATGGCCCCTGGACGAAGCCGCCGGCTTATTCGGGCCCGTGCAGCGGGTGGTCATCGAACTGAAACTGCTCCATGCCCGGAAAAGTCTGGAAACCACTCTCGCCGAGGGCCTGGAGCAGACCGCCGACTACGCCGACCGGGTCGGCTCGGAAGAAGCCCACCTGGTCATCTTTCACCGCGACCCGGAGATGAGCTGGGAAGAGCGGATCTGGAAGCGGCGGGAACGGCATGGAGCATGGGAGATCGAGGTCTGGGGGTGTTAGGGATGCTGGAATGCTGGGATGGTGAATCGTTCGCACTCTCAAGCGAGGAGGTATCGGGCGTTCCAGCCTTCTCAGGAATGGATCGAGCATGGCATTCTGTCCCATTCCATGCCTGTTGCGGTCCACATGAAATCAGTCAACAACTGTCCCTCAGCCGCCTCGGCCAAGGAGCACTCATGGAAAAATTCTTCAACACATCCGGACCCATCGACCCTGCCGATCACTATTCCCTGCCCCCGCTCCACCGCGTGGATTGGCAAGAAGTCAATCACTTGATCCGGACCAAGCGCTATTTCGTCCTCCACGCTCCGCGTCAGACAGGCAAGACAAGTACACTTTTGGCCATCATGTCCGAATTGAATCAGGAAGGTCGGTTTGACTGCTCCTACGCAAACATCGAGGGGGCCCAGGCCGCGCGGGGTGACGAGACCAAGGGGATTCCGGCGGTGTGCAGCGCAATTTCACGGGGTGTACACAACCACCTGAAGGATGAGCGAATCAAGGATTGGCTTGAGGGAGAGGGCCGGAACACGGTGGTCCATGACCAACTCACGAGCCTGCTGGAGCATTGGTCGCAAATTTCATCCAAGCCAGTGGTTCTTCTCTTGGACGAGGTGGATGCCCTGATCGGCGACACCCTGATCTCTCTGCTGCGGCAGATTCGGGCCGGATACGCCCAGCGTCCCGCCGCCTTTCCCCAGAGCATCGTTCTTTGCGGGGTGCGGGACGTACGGGATTACCGAATGCATGGCACGGGAAAGGAGATTATCACCGGCGGCAGTGCCTTCAACATCAAGGCCGAGTCACTTCGCATGGGCAATTTCACGGAGGAGGAAGTCCGGACCTTGTGGCGACAGCATACCGAGGCCACGGGCCAGATCTTTGCTCCGGAAATTTTCGAGGAATTGTGGCTGGACACCCGTGGCCAGCCTTGGCTGGTCAACGCCCTGGGGCACGAGACGACCTGGAAGGACAAGTCCGCCCGGGATCGGACTCGCACCATCACCCTGGAGGACTACCGCGCCGGTCGGGAGCGGCTGATTCTGTCCCGAGCCACGCACCTGGATCAGTTGGCTGACAAGCTCAAGGAGCCGCGGGTGCGCACCGTGGTCGCGGCCCTGCTCTCCACGGAACAGACCGGGATGCAGATGCCCGACGACGATTTGCAGTATGTCGAAGACCTGGGACTGATCCGCATTCGTCCCCATCTCGCCGTCAGCAATCGCATTTACCAGGAGATCATCCCCCGCGAGCTGACCTGGTCCACCCAAACCATGATCGCCAATCAGGAACTGGCCTGGTACCTGACTCCGGATCACCGTCTGGACATGGGCAAGCTCCTTGCCGCGTTTCAGCAGTTTTTCCGTGAAAATGGCGAAAGCTGGGTGGAGCGTTTCGAGTACAAGGAGGCCGGCCCGCAACTGCTGCTCCAGGCGTTCCTGCAGCGCATCCTCAACGGTGGCGGTCGGTTGAACCGGGAATTCGGCTTGGGTCGTCGCCGCACGGATCTGTTTCTGGAATGGCCCCTGGACAAAGCCGCCGGCTTTTTCGGCCCTGTGCAGCGGGTGGTCATTGAACTGAAACTGCTCCATGCCCGGAAAAGCCTGGAATCCACTCTGGCCGAGGGCCTGGAGCAGACCGCTGACTACGCGGACAAGGTTGGCTCGGAAGAAGCCCACCTGGTCATCTTTCACCGCGACCCGGACATGAGCTGGGAAGAACGGATCTGGAAGCGGCGGGAGCGGTATGGAGGATGGGAGATCGAGGTTTGGGGATGTTGAAGGATGGTTTCAGCCTCATGATAATCTTGGCTGCAAAGTTGCGGCCACTCGCAACAACATTCCCCGTAACCAGGAAAGGTAGGCAAGCAGCACGGGCACGTCCGCCTCGGCCCAATCCTGGCCGGGCAGTTCTTCTGGCAGCAGCTAGGCCGCCTGGTCATGCTCGGTCAACGTGAATCGGCTCGATCCAACGGTAGCAGATATAGGGATGAAGGGTCACCCCAAAGAAGGTGTAGCGATGGCTCACCGGAGGAAGGGCCGTGTTGATCGTCACGACCATATCCAGTTCCTCTTGGACTTCCCGAAGCAGGCAGGTCCGCTGGTCTTCTTCAGGGCTGATCTTGCCCCCAGGAAACTCCCACTTCAGAGGCAGACGCATGAACAACCCGCGCCTGGCCGCCAGAACCAGACCGCCATGCTCGATGATGGCGCAGGAAACGTGGATATGGTTGCTTTTTTCTTTTCGCACCCAGTCTACGCCTCATCGCCGGTTTCGTTGACGAGACGGGTATCCCGGCTGATCCAGTGGCTGCACCTGCGGATCAGTTCTTTCACGACAAGCTCCCTGTTCAGCCCTTCACTCCATTTCGGAAACATCCCCAAAACCATATCGATCTTTTCCGAGATCAGATCGGAATTGATGGCTGTCCTGTCTTCCTCATCAAGCAGGAGTTCCTGGGCGATCTTGATGACCTTTTGACCATGATCGAAATTTGTGCCTTCATTGACCATCTCCTCGAGGGTTACGCTCCAAATCATGATTTCCGCCCTCTTCGGGGCAGGAGTGGATCAGTCAAATCGATGATCAGGACATCGTAGCCGACTCGAACCGTGTCCGAAATAGCCTGAACATCCTGGGCAGGGTCAAAAGGGATCAATTCGATTCTGGCGGATCGTAGCTGCACAGGCTCACAGAGAGCGAGCCGCTGCCTAAATCCATCTCCAGCATGTGAATCCGGCCACCGGGCCATTAAGTGTTCTATAGAACTGGGTATGTCTTAACGGCGCGGCTGGAGCCGACAAAGCGAAAGTCGCGGCTGGACGTATTACGTTTGGACCGATCGAAGACCGTACGTCCAGCCTTTTTCGCCACACGGTCTCTCATTCCAGTTGCTATTGAATTGCCACACGACCACCATCATTCTGTAATATTGCCGGGCATACCTGGACGGCATTGCTTTTCCGGATCATTGATCCCCTGGCCCCGCCCCCTCCGCCCTCCCCATCATCCTGTCAGCGGGGTGGCCTTGAGCTCCTCCAGCTTCGACTATCGTTTCGACAGCAGCAAGATCGAATCTGCATTCGGCCTGCAAGCGACGCCCTACCGGGAGGGGATCAGAGCGACACTTTTCGTGCTGTAACGCACATCTGGGGAATGCTGAAACCGGTTGTCCGGCCTTGGGCGTCTACGCTGAAGACAAGAGTGCCATTAAAGTCTCCTCTGAAGAGAAATTCATCCTGCGCCACCGGATACAGATCCATTCGTCCCGATCCATCGGCATGAGCCAATCGGAGCATCAGGCCGGAATCTTCCAGGTAAACCTGAAAATCCATGTCAATGGCCTCATTGCCCGTGGGTCTGTACGTGCCAACATACGTTCCGACATATGACAGCAGGGTCGCTCGTGGCACATCCACGAGCTGTGCTTCCTCGGGTTCCTCAATGTCCGGCCAGCCGTACGCCCTGGCGACGCTTCTCACGATCTCGAACACCAGCGAGGTACCGCTTTCACCGTTGGTCATCACGACCACGCCCTGCCCCCGATCCCGCCAACCCATGAAATAGGTTCTATATCCCCGGTTGCCGCCGGTATGCTTGAAGACCAGGTCGTCGGCCCTGGTCTCGACTTTAAAGCCCAGGCCGAACTCCGAGTTCGGCCTCAGGGTCAGGATGTTCATCGCTGTCTTCTGTTCCAATGCGATCCCATGCCCCCTGGCCGCGTTGATCATTTCAACGAGCAGAAGACCAAGGTCGGATGGCGTGGTCCAGAGGCCGGCGGCAACGAGTTCGGGATACGTATTCCATCCTCCAGGAACGACGCTCCCGTCCCCGTCGTGGCCTTTGGCCGCGTTGGTTGCCAACGGACCTTCCAGGGGTTGCGCGAAGTCGCTCCTGGACATGCCCAGGGGGGTGAACAGATGACGCTGCATATATTCACGCAAAGGCATCCCGGTCACCTCCTGGGTCATCAAATGCAGCACTTCCATTCCCCCACCCGAGTAGGAACCTTTCGTTCCCGGAACGTAGACCACTTCAACGGGCTGGCTGTTGGAGGGTGAAATGCCCTGGAGAATCTGCAAAATCGTCGGTAACGCCTCGCCGGGCGCATATCCGTCGAATCCTCCGACGCTCGTCCCCCCGGTATGCGACATCAGCCGCTCCACCGTGGCCTTCTCTCTGATTGTGTGGACAGTATCGGGAAGAATCCAGGAGGTGAGGTAGTCGTTCACGTTGCGGGTGATGTCCAGGGTCCTGGACTGCGCGAGCAGCATGATCCCGGTCACGGCAACGGGTTTGCTGATCGAACAGGCCTGGAAAACGGTGTGCCAGTTGACCGCCCTGCTTCCTCCGGCCTCGAGCACCCCATACCCCTTGGCCCATTCGACAACCCCGTTGTTGACCACGGCGATTCCAACTCCGGGAACCCTGAAATGTCGCATCCTGTCTTCCAGGTGCAGCAGGGGCGATTCCTCGCCGGCCTTGATCACGGCGGGTATCAGGGAATTCTCAACGGCGGCGACGTGTCCGGACTCTTCTCCGCTCCCACCTCCGCAGCCGGTGATCAGCACGATGATGAAGATCAAGAGGGAAAAAGTACGGATTGATTTTCTCATGGGGGTTTTCCTCACGAAAGCGATGACGACATTTCCCTGGCCGCCTCAGTTCCCGACGCCCCCCCCGGCGGCATTCAGGAAGACGCTCCGGCGAGGCAAAAAAGTACACGGAATCGTCTACGTAAAGCGGAATTTTTATGTCGTCCATAACCTGGAGAGCATCTTCTTGGCAATAGCGAACAAGGAAGAGCATTCGCTTGATTGTTACGGAAGCGGAAGATAATTTGTGCGAGACAGATATCAGGATGGATTCGAGCGGGTTGACGCACCTGGTGGCAATCAGAAGAAGATCCCAACCATCGCGTGCAATTGGATATACTACCTCTGGCCCGGCACCACGCCAGTAATTTCGTTAGAGCACTGCGTATGAGAAAAACACGATAGATCACAAGATATGAGGGATGGTGAATCAGGGTGAACGTTAAGGTTCAGGTGGAATTATGCGCATCCACAACAGGTACAGACAAAGAGGAGATGCACGGGGCTGCACGGCACCTTACGAACAATAAAGAAAGTGTGGTCGTGTATGCTTCAGATGATAAACCCGACACCATAGTGGCTGAGTTTACAATCAATAAGGCAAGGCAAATGGAAGTGGTCGATAGAATCGCCAGAGAGTTCAAATTCAGGATAAGCCACTACAGCCAGTCAACCATATCCTTTCCAGAAGCTTCCTCAAGGTGTACTCCAAATTCGAAAAGCCGCTACACGCGCAAACAGGGTCAGTATCTGGCTTTCATATACTACTACACCAAGCTCAACGGCTATCCACCGGCAGAGGCCGACATGCAAAGGTATTTCAAGACCACGCCTCCCGCCATCCATGGCATGGTGGTGCAGCTTGCGAAAAAAGGCTTCATCGAGAAGAAGCCCAACGAACCACGCAGCATAAGGCTCCTTCTGTCACGGGAGGAACTTCCAGACCTGGAATAGCCGGCCATGCTGCACCTGCCCGTGGGCATCAACACCTTTTCCACCATCCGCTCCACCTTGTCCCTTGGAAAAATTGCATTTACGTTCAACCTCAAGCCACAATCACCAGCCTCCACGAGGCGACCATGCAGTTCCCCTACGGCATCAGCAATTTTCGCGATATCGCCACCAACGGCTATTTCTATGTTGACCGCACGGATCGGATTCCCCTGCTGGAACGCGGGAAATACCAGCTTTTCATCCGGCCCCGGCGCTTTGGCAAGAGCCTGCTCCTGTCCACCCTTTTCAGCTATTACGATTTGGCTTCGGCCCATCTTTTTGACGTGATGTTCGGCCACCTGGCCATCGGCCGGAATCCAACCCCGTTGCGCAACAACTCGTTCATGCTGCAGCTGGACTTTTCCTGCGTGGACCCCACGGGAACGGTGGACCAGATCAGGCGGGCGTTGCATGATCATGTCAATATTCGGATCGAAAGTTTTTTGAAGTACTATCAGGATCATGGCGTCCACGGAGTGAACATTGACCCGGATAACGCCCTCAGCTCACTGGAATCACTCGCATCCTCAGTCCAGGCAAGCGACCGGCCGCTCTTTCTGCTCATTGACGAATACGACAACTTTGCCGACGAAGTCATGATGAGCGCCCAGAGGGACTCCCAGCGGCGCTACGAGGCCCTGGTCTTTGAGGAAGGACCGTTGCGCACCTTGTTCAAGGCCGTGAAATCCCTGGCCGGACAGGGCCTGATCGACCGGATCTTCATCACCGGGGTTTCGCCGGTGGTCATGAGCGATATCACCAGCGGGTTCAATATCGCTGAAAACATCTATCAACGCCGGCAACTTAACGATCTCTGCGGGTTCAGGGAAGAAGAAATCGCTCGGGGCATGGATATTGTCGCGGAAGCCTGCGAGCTGGATGCGGCAGCGCGAAAGCAGGCTCTGGAAATGATGCGGACGTGGTACAACGGATATCGGTTTTCCCCGGATGATGACGGCAAACTGTATAACCCTACCCTGGCCCTGTATTTCTACAAAATATTTTCCTTGGACTGTAACTATCCCAGAGAGATGTTGGACGATAATCTGGCCACGGACCGGTCCAAGCTGGAATACCTGGCCCAACTCCCCGGTGGCGGGCAGTTGTTGCTGGATCTCCTGGCTGAGAGCGCCCAGGTCCAGGTGGAGCGCCTGGCCAATCGCTTCGGGATGCGGGACATGCTCCGGGACCAGAGCAAGGACAACACCTTCATGGCTTCCCTGCTGTACTACTTCGGCGTACTTTCCCTGGAGGGCCAGACTCCTGACGGTGAGCTGCTCCTCCGGGTGCCCAACTTGGTGATGCGCAAGCTTTACGTGGAACAGATCGCAGAAATGCTCCTGCCTGATCCCATGCTTCGTGACGAGGGCAAGGACGCCGCCAAGCAACTCTATCAAAAGGGCGACATGGCCCCGCTGTGCTCTTATGTGGAAGAAAAGTATTTCAAGGTCTTCCACACCGCGGACTACCGCTGGGCCAACGAGCTGACGGTGAAGACGGCCTTTTTGACCCTGCTGTACAATGACATCCTCTACGTCATGGACTCGGAGCCGGAACTGCAACGCCGCCGGGCAGACCTGACCATGATTATCCGACCTGATGCCAGGCGGTTCACGATTCTGGATATCCTCATCGAGTTCAAGTTCGTGACCCTCAAGGATGCCGGAATCAGCGGTGAGCGGGCTTTGGGGATGAATGCCGAGGATCTGCGCGGTCTGCGGTTGATGCGCCAAGCCATGGACGAAGCCCGGGACCAGGTAGGGCGGAACATGGAGATATTGAACCAGCGGTATGGGAATTTGCGGCTGCGCGGGTATGCGGTGGTCAGTTTGGGGTTTGAGCGGATTTGGTGGGAGGAGATTGACATGGAGTGAAGGGGAAACAATGGAATTGTGGTCCCCAAAACCGGACAGCAATGTTCCCATGAAAATCTGGATTATCAATCCTGATTTTCATGGTCAACGATGATCTCCGGTGGACCGGGGGTCATATCTGCTGTTGACCCGCAAGCCCCATCGCCCGCTACGCCAGATACCGCTCCACCCAGTGCCGCATCAGCGGATCGAACAGGGCGTTTTTGAATCGATGGCTACGATATTGACTATGACCACCTTTGAAGCCTAGTTTACCTGAAGAAGAGGCCGCATGGCATGAGGCAAATGGTTCATGCCCAGATAACTGGCTTCCGACTTCGCAAGTTTTGACTGATCAGGCCGCGGCTGCATACGCTCGGTGGCAGCCCATACGCCTGCATATCTTACTCTCAAATATGTCGCCCATCAGCAACACCATCCCACATGCACCTTCTCTTCTGCTCGTCATCCTGCTTGCATTGACCCTGGCAGGGGCACCCGTTGCCTTCACCGCCGTCTCCTCCGGTCTTTACGATGGTTACGACGAGTGCTGCTCTCCCGAGGCCGATTCAGAGGGATTATCAAAGAGCAGTCCCTGCATCCTTGTTTTCTGCCCATGCGGCTTGTGCGCGCCGGTGGTCATGGCAGGCAAGGCGACGAGCATCATCATTACTCCGCGCAAAGAAGCGGCACCGGACCCTTTTCCGGATATCCGCCGCAAGGGCATCTCGATGCTCATCGAGCGCCCTCCTGAACCCGCCTGATTCTCCTTCCTGAACACCCACGTTCCGCGGCAACCTTCGAACCGCTCCGCCTGACCCTCCACCCATGTCCAGACATGACCGGTGTTGGATCGAGCCTCATTCCGAGACGAAGACCTGGAAGCGGTTATTTGCCGGCATGGCTGCCGTGGAAATGACTTGCCGCAGCAGGTCATTCCGGCGAAAGACGGTCTCCGGCGCCTGTGGATGACCAACCCGAACCTGCTGAATATGAACAAGTAATTTTTATCCCAACAAGGAAAATCTCCATGCGAAAATACGTACTCGTTTTTGCGCTGATATCCATCAGCGTCATCGGGCTTGCGGTCTTCAACCCAACACCCAGCCCCGCACTCAACGTGAACGACGTTGCTTTTGATCCCCTGGCCTACACCGGGAGCATCACCATTCGCGGCGTAAAGGCCGCCGTATCCGATCAGGACCCGAACATCTTCGGCATAATGGACATGAAGGAACTTCGATGCACGGTTCAGGGTTGCGAGAAGGTCTTCCTGCCGATCAGATACGCGGGCAAGAAACCCGCCATGGGAGACGAGGTCGTTGTCGAGGGCAGCTTTATCGAAAGCCAAGGCAGCCTGTTTTTCGACGCCAGCTCCGTCAAGGTTGTCCGCAACCACAACCTGGGAGGCTAAATGACCATCTCCAAGTTTGTGGCCCGCAATATCGTTCGGCGGCAAGGGAGATTCGTCTTCACCCTCCTCGGGATCACCATCGGCATAGCCTCCTATGTCACCTTTCTGTCCATGGGCGGCAGCTTGAAGAGCGAAATCCACCGGGAAACCGCCGCCCTGGGCGCGAACCTCATCGTCATTCCCAAAGGTTCGTGCGGATATGAACAGCTTTCCATTCTGACCGGCGACCAGATGCCGACCAACATCACTTCGGAAGAGGTCGCCAGGATCGAGGCCATCGAAGGACTGACCGTGATCCCATTCCTCGTCCAGCGAACTGCCGTCAACAATGTGCCGATTACGGTCAACGGCATCCTGCCCGAGGAAGTCATGCGCTCCAGAGGCCTGGAGGTCGAGCTGGGTAGGAATTTTACTTCTCCCGACGAAACCGGGGCCGTGATCGGCTCCGAAGTCGCCTCGCGGTTCAATTTTTCACCCGGAAGCACCTTGACTCTCAGAGGCGAACAAATTCCGGTGCAGGGCATTCTCAAGGCCTCGGGCGGCAAGGACGACGTGACCATCTTCCTGCCCATGCAGCTTGCCCAGAACGTCTTCAATTCCGTGAACCTCTATTCCTATGTCGCCATCGCCTTCGACGACCCGGCTCTTACAGAGAGTTACAGCGACCAGATCAGGGCGGCCACGGGGCTCGGCGTGGTCTCGGACCAGCAGATGCTCAGTTCCGTGCTTGCCATTGTCGGTTCGGTGAACGTCACGCTGCAGCTCATTGCTGCGGTGGCGATTCTGGCGGCTGCCTTCGGCATCATCAACACGATGATGACCGCCACCTATGAGCGAAAGCGCGAAATCGGCATTCTGCAGGCTCTTGGGGCCACACGGAAAATGATTTTCTCCGTATTCGTCATGGAATCGGGCCTTTATGGATTTTTCGGCGGAATCTGCGGAGTTGCGGGAGGCTTGCTGGCTTCGGTGATCGTGACGCCCTACATCAGCGAGAACGCCTTCACGACCCTGATGAAAGGATCCGGCAGCGGCAATGTTTTTGATGTCACGGTGATCCTTGGCGCCATGGCGCTCTCCATTCTGGTTTCGATAGTCGCCGGGGTCTATCCGGCCTGGCGGGCGGCGCGGCTCTCCCCGGTGGAGGCCATCAGCCATGGATAACATCATCCTGCGCACCATGGACGTTTTCAAGACCTACGGCAGAGGGGAGGCCGCCACCTTGGCCCTGCGCGGCATCACCCTGGATATTCCCCGCGGATCGTTTACCTGCATTGTCGGCCCTTCGGGTCATGGCAAAAGCACCCTGATGCACCTGCTCGGGGGGCTGGACCGTCCCTCAAGCGGCACGGTCCTGCTCGACGGTACCGACATCGGCGACCTGAGCAGCAGCGAACTGGCCCGACTTCGGGGCCGCAAGATCGGTTTCGTCTTTCAGTTCTTCAATCTCCTGCAAGGGCTTACGGCCATTGAGAACGTTGAGACGGCCATGATGCTGGCGGGAACGCCTGAGCGGGATCAAACCGAAAGGGCTTTGCATCTGCTGGAGTCACTGGGGCTTGGCGACAAGACCGGCTCAAGGCCTTCGGAGCTTTCCGGCGGTCAGCAACAGAGAGTCGCCATTGCCAGAGCGCTGGCCAACGATCCGGATATCCTCATGATGGACGAACCCACGGGCAATCTCGATTCATCCGCGGAGGCGGAAGTCATGTCCATTCTGCATTCCCTGCACGACCAGGGAAAAACCATCGTCATCGTAAGCCACAACAATGAGATAGCAAAGGCCTCCCAACGCATCATCCGGGTCAAGGACGGCATGATCGAAGCGGCGGAACAGAGAGAAACAACTCAAAGAGCTCAGTGAAGGTCGGCCGAGGCAAGTCGGAAGTGGCGGTTCCATAATGCGATGCGGTAATTCAGACAAGCACATGCCCTGGCAACGTCCCGCGCGAAAAGATTCCCGTTGTGCCCGTGGCCAGGGCATTTACGTTTCAAGACGAGGAAGGGTCTTGCCCTCGTAGGCTGGATCTCTGAAGCCAGCAATCACCAATTATCAGTATTACCAAGGAAAGTGTTATCAGGAGCGTGACGCTCTTCTTCCCAATTTTCAAGGCGCAGCCCCCGAATTCTTTCGAACTCTCGAGTGTTGCGGGTAATCAGAATGCTGTCGCGGGAAAGGGCTTGACCCGCGATGAGGACATCATAAGGACCGATTGGCCTGCCCTCGGTTGCGAGCATGGCCCGGATTTCTCCAGAACAGCGGGCGTCTTCAGGGCTGAACAACAACGCTTCAAATTGCAGAGCCTCGATGCGTGCAATGTTTTCCTTACGGCGCATGCTCTTGTATGCCCCGAAATAGAGTTCGTGCATGACAACGGTGGGGATGCCGAAGTCGCGGGGTTCATGCCGGCGCAATTGCTCAAGCATGCAGGCATGACCCTTGAATATCGCGATGATCGCATTTGCATCGAACAGGTATTTCATTTGAAATAATCCAGTTCCGGGCGGACCTGTTCATCCGGTTGCTCGGAAACAGCCTGTTCGAAATCCGAATCCACCGGCCCGACGATGTTATTCAGCCAGTCCCAATCCTTGGCAATGGGCTCGAGAATAACCGCATTGCCGCTACGGCGAATGCGCACTTCCTCTGCGTCGAAACGATAGTCCTTTGGCAGGCGCACGGCTTGCGAGCGACCGGTCCAGAACACTTTTGCCGTTTCCATGGCTTTTCCTCCTCAATATCCGATATATAGCAAAAAGATATATCAAGAAAATCAGATCCGCAAGACATGGCTTCGAAATTATCCAGGATGATGGTGAATTCGTCCCCTCCGAGCCGCGCACTTCCCTTCAATGACCGATGTGAGGAATCAGCCGAAACGGCCGGTGATGTAGTCTTCGGTGGCTTTTTCCTTGGGCTGGGTGAACAGGGAGATCGTGTCCTTGTATTCGATCAGTTCGCCGAGATACATGTACGCGGTGTAGTCGGAGACCCGGGCCGCCTGCTGCATGTTGTGGGTGACGATGGTGTAGTTTTCCTTGAGCGTGAAGATCAGCTCCTCGATCTTGGCCGTGGAAATGGGATCCAGGGCCGAACAGGGTTCGTCCAGGAGGATCACCTCCGGCTCGATGGCCACGGCCCGCGCCACCACCAGGCGCTGCTGCTGTCCTCCGGAGAGGCCGAAGGCGTTTTCATGGAGCCGGTCCTTGACCTCGTCCCACAGGGCAGCGCCGCGCAGGGCGTGCTCCACGACCTGGTCCAGCTTTTTCCTCTCCTTCACCCCTTGCAGCCGTAACCCATAGGCCACGTTTTCATAAATGGATTTGGGAAACGGATTCGGCTTCTGAAAGACCATGCCCACCCGACGCCGCAGTTCGGTCACGTCTACGCCGCAACCATGGGGTCAGGTCTTGCTTTTTGATGTATTTCGTTTTTTTTGATGATCCTGCTGACAGTGGCATAATGAAGTCCGAGATGCGCGGCAATAGACTGCTGGGAGTAGACGTGCTCAATGTGTCCTGCTGCAATGGCCTTGTCTCGGTGCGGCTTTGACTGCCCTCCCGGGAAAAGCTTCTCCAGTGGAGGTCGCAGCGCAATACGTTGCCCCCTTGGGATTTCGGTGAATCCGGTTTTTTTCTGGAGAAATGGAAAGAGCTTTTCCAGGAAAGGTTCCTCCCCCAAGAGACATTGCCCAACGAGCTTCTTCCAGGGCGCCTCCTCGCTGATCCCCGCAAGAACGAACCTCCGGTACTCCAGTTGCGCTTGCTTCCGGTCATTTCCTAATTGGGCAAGAATCCAGTCCGTTGAGAGGAAGTCCGACTTCTTCTTCAACCCGGCGGTGGCGCAATAACTGGACCAGGGGTACTCCTTGGGATGCCGCGCCATCCCGGCCCGAACCGGATTAAGGACGACATAGCGGCACAACTCCAACAGGTGGGAGTTCTTGGGCGCTGCTCGGGAGGCCCATCAATGAGGTGGTGCTAACGGCTACCCGCTACGCGGTTAGCCGTTAGCACCACCGATTTGTTCTGCCTTCAGCCTTTCAGACAGCCATACCTTAACGATGGACTGTCTCGTAACTCCGATTCTCCGAGCTTGCGTATCTAACTGATCGATCATCCAAACAGGAAGATCTACATTCACTCTTTTCTGTTCCCATCCTGGGCGGAAACCTTTACTCACTTCCAGATGTTCACTAACGTCTTCACCCGCATCAAATTTGGCGTCCAACTCCTCAGCGCTGATTGTAGATTTTCTTTTCACCATCTCGTGATCTCCTTGCCGATATGATTCGGATTCTTCCGTTTCTAAAAGTGAAGATACAGGTCCAGATTTTATCCTCAAATTTCCCAATGAGGGCAAAACGGTCCTCTCCTGTATTCCGAGCAGGGATGAAAAATCTATCCTCATCCTTCCAAAGCCTCTTCGCTTCTTCAAAATCAATACCATGCTTTTTCTTGTTTTGAAGTGACTTTTCTGGATCATACTCGAAATCCATAAAATAGCCTTTAGGTATAATTTTTACTCAGTCAACTTTTTCCTGCAGAACGGCAACCATCACCGACGCGCGCCTTTGGCGCGTCCGAACTTCGCTGGGGTCAGGTCTTGCTTTTTGATGTATTTCGTTCTTTTTTGATGATCCTGCTGACAGTGGCATAATGAAGTCCGAGATGCGCGGCAATAGACTGCTGGAGTAGCCGTGCTCAATGTGCCCTGCTGTAATGGCCTTGTCTCGGTGCGGCTTTGACTGCCCTTCCGGGAAAAGCTTCTCCAGTGGAGGTAGCAGCGCAAAACGTTGAACCCTTGGGATTTACTCTCAAGGCTCCCATTATTCCTTTCAAGCGATCAGGAACTTTGCAGTCACGGCCGTGGGAACTGTGGGTTTGGCGGAAATCTGGTTCTCTGTTCTATCCTTAGGGATTGAACGGTTTTTCCTCATTTACATCCTCCCTGCAGATCGACCAAAATCAAATCGTGCTTACTTAAATCCTGAGAAAATAATTTTTTTCTGACGCGGCAATTTGCGTTCAACGGACTGCCAACCGGAAAATCCGAACGAAACAGCTGGACATTGGGCTGCCGAACCTCGGCTCCGGCGCGACGGTCGGGTCTGTCGGCTCCCATGGGGAGCAAATCCAGAAATTTCAGAAGCCGGGAGCAACGCTTTGGTCTGACTTTGCATGCTGGGAGTGGATTCATGAGTGATGGAGGAAGCAGGCTTCGGAGCACCGGGTTGTGGCTCGAGTGGGGCGTCCTGTTCATCGGATTTCCAATGATCGTCTTCCTCGAATGGTTTCAGGTGAACAAATTCCTGATTCTTGCGATTCCGCTCATGTATGCCTTGGCAATTTCCATCTGCTTTTCACGCAAGGATGAAAAGAACCAAACCCGGTCGCCACAATCAAATAAATCCACACCATGGAACGGATTGATCCCGCGGATGATCGGGATCACCGGTCTGCTTGTCCTTTACACATGGCTTCACTACCCCGAACAGTTTTTTATTCTACCACGGAACGAACCCGGACGCTGGCTGATGATCCTGGTGTTGTACCCGTTGGCTTCCGTCCTGCCGCAGGAATTCCTGTACCGGAAATTTTACGTCCAACGCTACATGGGGGTCCTGTTCCACAGCAGGACAACACTGCTGGTGGTCAACGCATTAGTATTCTCCTTCCTGCACATCATGTACGAAAACATCACCGCGATTGTTTTCACCTTTTTTGGCGGGCTGCTGTTCATGTCGACCTATCTGAGGTCAGAACGGCTCGTCTTGCCGTGGCTGGAGCACAGCGTCTACGGTCTCGTCATTTTCAGCGTTGGGCTGGGCTGCTTTTTTGCAAGCCGGTAGGCAGTTAGTGTCCAATGCTGTGAAAGGATCAGTTCAGTTTGCCATGTCCGTCTTGGGTCCGCTCCCCAATCAAAAAAAAACAGAACTGATTACGAACATCCTCAAACGATTGCAGATGGTTCTAAACGAGCACCCTTGAAGAATGGATATACCGGGATTTTGTTTCTTGTCGAAGCGCATCGGATTCAGATTTGTAGCTCAAGCACTGGAGGAAGAAGCTTAAACTCACTGTGCATCCAAATTGAAATGTCACGCGATCTTCTTGATATCGTCATTGTCGGTCACCTTCCCATCATCATTTCGTCACCTGTTGCCTTTACCATCCCGACAATACCAGGGAGGTGAATCATGGAACCGACGACCAGAGCCGATCTGCACGTGCATTCGAAGTCTTCCAAACGACCGTCGCAATGGGTGCTGCAAAAAATCGGGTGCGCGGAGAGCTACACCGAACCGTCGCACATCCACCGCACATTGCGGGAGAAGGGCATGGACCTGATCACCATCACGGATCACAACACCATCGAGGGCAGCCTGGAGATCGCTCATCTTCCGGATACCTTCATCAGCGAGGAGATCACGGCCTATTTTCCCGAGGATCGGTGCAAGGTCCATGTTCTGGCCTACGACATCACCGAGGCCCAGCATCGAGAAATCCAGAAATACCGCGACAATGTCTTCGAATTGGCCGGATACCTCCACCAAGACGACATTTGTCACGTCCTGGCCCACCCCCTGTTTTCGGTCAACAACAAGCTGACCAAACACCACTTCGAGCAGTTGCTGCTGCTGTTCAAGCATTTTGAAATCAACGGCGCCCGGGATGAACATCTGAACACCAACCTGCTGTGCATCCTCGAGATGCTCGCACCGGAGGACATCCAGCGCCTGGAGAACGTGCATGACCGCGCCGCCTTGCCCGAAAAACCATGGGTGAAGCATCTGACCGGCGGCTCGGACGACCACAGTTCACTGAACATCGCCAGGACCTACACCATGATGCCCGGCCGCCGCGACCCGGCAGCGTTTCTGCAAGGCATCAGGGACGGAGATGCGCGGTTTATCGGCAAATCCTCTTCACCCCAAACGTTGGGTCACAATCTCTACAGCATCGCCTACCAATTCTATAAGCAGAAGTTTCAACTTGGGAAGCACGTCAACAAGGACATCCTGCTCAAGTTCATCGACCGCAACCTGGACCCGGGCCGGGAGAACCAAAGCGGTTTTCTGGGTTCCCTGCACGCGCTCTGGTCACAGAAAATCCGACCCAGAATCGGTTCCCGACCCCGTGGAAACGTGCCGGAACAGCTTCAGGATCTGTTGCGGCACGAAACCGCGCGCCTGATCTGGAACAATCCAGACCTGATGAACATCGTCCGGTCCAGCGGCAACGGGCGGGAAGGTCAGGGAAAAACCTGGTTCACCTTCGTCAACCAGGCCGCCAACCAGGTCCTGAAGCATTCCGCGGACCACATGCTGCGCAAGATAGCCCAGGGCAACATCTTCGACATCTTCCATTCACTGGGTTCTGCCGGGGCATTGTATGCCCTGCTGATGCCCTACTTCCTGTCCTACTCGCTCTTTGCCCATGACCGAAAATTCAGCCGCGAGGTCCGGGAATCCTTCGCCAAGGACAAGGGACTGCCCGGGGCGGCGGACGCCCCGAGACCGCGGGTGGCCCATTTCACGGACACCTACTACGAAGTCAACGGCGTGGCGCTGACCCTTCAGCAGCAACTGTCCTTGGCCCTGGCCACCAGCAAGGACATGACCATTATCACCTGCGCTCCCGACGAAGCGGTTCCGGCAACGGACGGCGTGCGAAACTTCTCGCCCATCGGCGTCTTCGAACTGCCTGAATACCCCGAACTGAAGCTCTTTTATCCACCGGTACTGGAAATGATGCGTTTCTGCTTTGAAAAGGAAATCAGCCACATCCATTCCGCGACCCCGGGTCCCATCGGACTGGCCGCCCTGGCCGTGGCCAAGCTGATGCACCTGCCCATCTACGGCACCTACCACACATCCCTGCCCCAATACACGCAGTGCCTGACCCAGGACTCCGCCATGGAAGAAATGATGTGGCGGTTCACGCTCTGGTACTACGACCAGATGGACGTCGTCTTCGCGCCGTCCCGCAGTACCGCCGACGAATTGACCGCCAAGGGGCTGAACCCGGAAAAGGTCCGGGTCTATCCCCGGGGCATCGACATCGTGCGCTTCCACCCCTCCAAGCGCAACGGCTTTTATGAAAAGCGCTTCCAACTGCGCAACGAAACCAAGCTGCTCTATGTGGGTCGGGTTTCCAGGGAAAAGAATCTGCACATCCTGGAGCAGGCCTTCCGGGAACTGGCCCGGGAAAGAAACGACGTGCGGCTGATCATCGTGGGCGACGGCCCGTATCGGGAGGAGATGGAGCGCAACCTGAGCGGCACGCCCGCGGTGTTCACGGGCTATCTGGACGGGGAGGCTCTGGCCCAGGCCTATGCCTCGGCGGACATCTTCGTCTTTCCCAGCACCACGGACACCTTCGGCAACGTGGTCCTGGAAGCCCAGGCCTCCGGGCTGCCGGTGATCGTCTCCTCAGAGGGCGGACCAAGGGAAAACCTGATTCCAGGTCGGACCGGATTCATCGTCGCCGCCGCCACCGCCGAGGCCTACCGCCAGGCCGTGGCCACCCTGCTGGACGATCCGGCCCTGCTGCGCAACATGCAGTCTCAAGCCAGGGACTACATGGAAAATCGTTCCTTCGACCAGTCCTTCGATCAAGTTTGGGCGTTTTAAGGAAAGACGGGGTGAAACGTTTTATGCCGTCTCCGGATTAGTCCTACCCGCGAAGGTGAGTATCCAGCCCGGTTCTACTCGGATGAGCTGGAGTAGTTTCAAATACTGAAATTATTCAGCAAATTCTGATGCAGACACTGGTTTTTTTATTTCATCTCAATTTACCACCACGAAGGGCACGAAGAGCACGAAGGAAGACAGGAAAGGAAACACCTATTGCCGCACTGCCATTCACAATTATCGCCATAAATCCACCCTTCATGTCCTTCGTGCTCTTCGTGGTTAATCATCTTGAACATGGATTAGCTGAGTAGTTACATCAAATTTTTATATTCGCTAAGCCGAAAATCTCCCCGCCCAAGCTGCTGTCTCGATCTTGCCCCCGCCGCTCCAACTCCACACACCTACACTCAACTCCAACCTTTCTTGCCAGAAGTATTCGTCATACCGTAATCTTCACAGAAAAAACATTGTGGTTTACGGTATGGCTTGATATATTTTTTATGAGGAGTGAAGAATGTGATCAAACGAGAAACCTACATTAACAGGGTCAGGGCTTTTATCGACAAGGATGTGGTTAAAGTCTTCACCGGTATCCGCCGTTCTGGCAAGTCTACTCTGTTGAAACTTGTTCAACAGGAGTTGATCGGCCATGGCGTTTCGGAACATCAATTCATAACGATCAATTTCGAGAGCATGGCGTATGCTGATCGAGATTTGATGAGTATTTATCAGGAACTGAAGAGGTTTAGCGAAACCCTCGGCAAAAAGGCATATGTATTTCTCGATGAAATCCAGGAACTGACGAGTTGGGAAAAAATGGTCAACTCACTGAAAGTCGATCTGGATTGTGACCTCTACATCACAGGGTCGAACTCAAAATTGCTGTCCGGTGAGCTGGCCACCTATCTCGCGGGCCGTTATATCGAGATCTCAGTCTATCCCTTTTCATTTCGGGAAATGATGAACATAAAGAAAGAGAAGCAGTCGAATCTGTCCACCGAAGAAGCATTCAATATTTACCTCAGGTTTGGCGGCATGCCTTTTCTGTATGAAAACAATCTCGGCGCAACCGCCGCACTCGACTATTTGCGGGACATCTACAATTCCATTCTGCTGAAAGATATCATCGCAAGGTATTCCATTCGAGACGTCGAGCTTTTTGAACGAGTCCTCTCCTATCTCCTCGCTAATGTCGCAAATTCCTTTTCAGCATCAAATATCTTGAAATACCTGAAACATGAGAAGAGAACGGTTTCCCTGGAGACATTGTACAACTACATTGCTCATGCCAAGGAGGCATGCCTTCTTTACCTGGCGCCACGTGAAGACGTGCAAGGTAAAAGAATCCTGAAGTTTCAGGAAAAAATTTTCCTGGCCGACCACGGCATCCGCGAAGCCATCTATGGGAACAACCAAAGAGATATCAACCAGATACTGGAAAACATTGTGTACATTGAGCTTCTGCGAAGAGGGTACAAGGTGCGCATTGGGAAATCGAATGCCAGGGAGATCGACTTTGTCGCGGAACAAATGTCGCAAAAAATCTATATCCAGGTTGCATACCTGATTCCTGACCAAGCCGTCGCGGAACGGGAATTTGGAGCACTCCTCGAGATCCGGGACAACTATCCCAAGATGGTCTTGAGCCTTGATAAATTCGATTTCAGCCGGGAAGGCATCATCCACAAAAATCTCATTGACTTTCTGCTGGATCAGGATTGGCCGGCGTAGCCGTCCTGTCCCGAGAGTCTTTCAAGAAAGGCGATCATCTCCACCTCGCGACAAACCTTGGACATCATCATGGACGCACACCGATCATCACCCATTGTTTTTCTCTTTGGCCCCCCGGGCTCCGGCAAGAGCAGCCTGGGTAAAACGGCTTGCGGGTCCATTGGCCTGCGCTTTCTCGATCTTTCCACTCCAGCCGTGAACCGGCTTCCTCTTGAAACCCAGCAGGCAATTTTAACCGAAGCCCTGGAGAAAGAGGGCGGTGAGGTCATCGCGCTGCCGTGGACCCTGCAACGGGATGTCAAATTGCACGCTTGGCTGAGGCGCTCCGGAAGGTTGCTGGCCTTGTGGGCCCATCCCCTTGAAATGCAGGAGCGTTCAGGCCGCTCGCAACCGTTGTTTACCCCGTCCCGACGACTCAAGGACCGCTCTGGATTCGGGAGGGGCGGGACAAGCTGCCTGGAATTTCGAATGCTCGATCGGTCCGTGGATGCCATCCTGAAACTTGTGCGGACTCCTTTTGACGAAGCCTGCCACGCCCTGCGGAACAGCCTGGAACGGATGCGCAAGAAACCCGCCGAGCCTCCGGTAATCCAGGTTGGAATTTCGTTTTGGGTCGATAACTGGAGTAGCGATTACTCTATCAACAAGGATGTCACGTATCTGATCGTTGACGCAATGGCCCGCTATATTTTGCACCTTCGAGCCGAAGGCAAGTCGACCCGGGTCATTTCAGAGGTCTTGAGCGACCTCCAGATCGCCGGCCTTTTTCTCGTGAAGTACGAGGCACCGAAACAATCAAAGCATCTCAACCTGCCCAAGCTGTTCGCCTTCCCTCCCAATACGATAGAGTTCAAGAGAACCTTCAACGATTCGCCCAGCGCCCTGGATCGCTATGAGTCCAACCTGAAGGGTTTCGTGGATTTTCTCAAGGAAAACGCCAGGATGGCGGCTGAACAGGATGACTTGCGAGCCGAAACAATCTAAAGCGGGATATCGGATCGTTTCGGAGTATCACAAAACAAATCAGCATGTTGGTTCGGTCCAGCCCCGTCTGCAAGTTGCCCGACAGCGACAATCTCATGGCCCATCAGCCCCGGGCCGTTCAGTCGGATAAGGAGGAAAGATGGAGGAGGAAATCCTTGGCGCAAGCAGGTTCATCCGAGACTCGGCGTTCAAGTCCGTTCAGGCCAAAGACCTTGATCTGACCGAAGCCAGAGAGGCTTGAAACGCCTGCCCGCCCTGATTTCATTTCGCCACAGACGGCTGCCTCATCCTCAATGACACGGAAAAGTGTCATGGCCGTCTGGTTTTCCTCATCGAGCTGTAATGCGTCTGCGACCGGCAAGATCCCGGACTTTGAAGGGTTCTTGTTCAGAGAATTCAGAGAAGGCGGATGTGTTCGTCCTTGATGTACATTCAAATTGCTTTTGGTCGCCCTTCCCAGACAAGTCACTAGTATCTTGCAAAACATCACGTCTCTCCAGGCTATTCCTGGCCACCTCTTCAAGCCCGCAAGAAGAGTTCAGCCCCGTAAGAGATCCGACAATCGCCTTCATGACAGGTGGACAGACACCGTTACCGAGAAGGCGTACCTTGTCCCGCCGTGACCCCTTGTCCAGGGTGAATCCAGGGTCAAAGCCCATTGCCCGCTGCAGTTCCGGTACCTGGAGCATGCGCAGCATGGGTGTATCCCCCTTCCAGGTGACCAGACCGAAGCGGTCCAGGGTTGTCAGGGTGCGCAGTGGGCGATCAAGGGGCTGCCATCCTCCAGACCCGTCTGTTCCATAATAGACAAGCAGAAAAGGCACCCTTCTTCCCAGGGCATGGATTGCCTTTTCTGCCCTTTGAAGTGTGCCTTTGGCCCTCCGCCCATTATCGAGGGGACCGCATTTCCATGTTCCGACAGGATCGAGAATACTTTTTGCGGAGGCGGGTGCCTTGCCTGTCAGCCTTACGGCCTTCGGCATCTGTTTGCGGTCGCAAAGGACAAAAAGCCTTTTTCTGGTCTGTGGGACTCCGAAATCCGAGGAATCAAGCTTCTGGGTCAAAACGTTGTAGCCAAGCGATTCAATATCAACGACAAGGTGGCTGAAGCCGTGCCAGTTTTGCATATGGATAACATTTTCCAGCACGATCCACCGAGGTTGCAGCTCGCGAGCGAAATTGATGATGTATCTTGCGGTCAGCCTGCTCTGTTCATCCCTGGGACGGCCTCCCTTGGCACATGTATGGTTTGTGCACTCCGGGGAAGCCAGGATCATGTCAATATCTGATTTCAACCCAACATCGTCCGGTCCGGAATCCATATCGAGGGTCAAATTGACAACATGGGCCTCAGGAAAATTTGTTCTGAATGTGTCTGTGGCTATTCCCCAGGCATCAACCCCACACACAATTTGCGCCCCGGCTGCCCTGGCCCCCCAGCTGCTGCCTCCGCCGCCACAAAAAAGATCGAGTGTCCTGATGTGCATGGGACAGTCTCTACCAGGTTGCACCATGTTTGGCCATGATTTTATTGGAGTCTCTCAGGTCGCTTTCATTCACAACACCAAGGGCATCGAGAACCCGTTCCAAGCATTTTGCCTGGTTCTCCTTGATTTGATGCTCCCATAGCCTAACGACCTTCCAGCCCGCTCTTCGCAGACGTCGGTGGTTTTTCGTGTCCCGGTGCCGAGTTGCTTCTATCTTCGCTTCCCATTTTTCCGTCAGCTTGTCCCGCCATTGATGGAACCGCCAACCATGCCAGAAGTCCCCGTCAACGAAAACAGCCACTTTTTCCTGTCGAAAGACAAAATCAGGTCTTCCCGGAAGATCACGCGCCTGTTCTTCCCAGGACAGGCCCTTCGAGGCAAATGCTACCTCCATTTTCTTTTCCGGTCCTGTACCACGCCCCTTGATACGGGACATCACCGCACTGCGCTTTTCGGGTGACATGATGTCCCCGCGGTGGCGTCTTGGTTTTGGATTGAGTTCTGAAGACATGGAATCAGCTTGTTGAGCTTGCTTCACGAAGTTCAAGGATATCACCAGCAGGAGGAGTATACCTTCCGCCCCTGACTGCAACCCAGCATTCGGGTTTCTTGGCCCATTCCGATATCATCCGCCCTTCAGAAGTGTCATGAAGGACATCGTTGACTTCCCTGGCCCAGGATTGGATCAGGCTCTTGAATGCGGGCGAGAGATCCTGATTCAGCCAGATCTTGTCAAGATCAAGCCGAACACCCAATCGGTTTGCCACAAGGGATACGGTATACGTGGCAATATTGGCCTGGAACGCGGGGAACATCCGCCGGATCAGCTTCTGGGTTGTCTTGAACAGTATTGCCTTGGCAATCATTCGCTTGAAATCAGGAACATCCGGAAGGTAGCCGAGGGAATCATTGTCTTCATTGCCGCCAATCCGATCCATGAAGCGCATGAAATTCTTTTGGGCACCGAAGCTTACGGAATCCGGCAACTGGTCCCAGGCGTTGAGGTACTTCGCCAAGTCGGTCTTGGTAATCTTGCGCGCGGACGGAATCGCCTGCTTCAGTTTTCGCAGTCTGGCGGGAGTAGTCCCCTCCCTTGCCAGCATGGTTGTGTAGCTGCCTGCGGCCCTTTCGTAGAACCAGCGTCCGACGCCGTCCGGGCAATAGGTGGACATGGCCAATTTCTCCACCTCGACATGGAACGGCTTGTTGGCGGAAAGGTCCGACTGCCGGACTGAATTCTGGCTGTTGGCATATTTTGAAATATCTGAAATTAAGGCCTCTTCCTCGACAGGATCCTGCGATTTCAGGACTATCACCTTGGCCGGTACGCGGACCCGCCTCAAATCAATCTCTGGACTTCTTTTCTTTGTGAAGTAGATGGATGCTGTCGTCTGTCCCCCATTCACGATTTGCATTCCCTTCAGCCACAGGATGGCCGGTGCACCTTCGTCAGTTCGAGCATGTTCCAGTTCATCGGCGACGATGACAATCCCGTTGTTGTAGGCCATGAACCGTTGTGGATCCTTCTTCAGGGTGTCCCGAATGCCCCGGTTCACCTTTCCTGTCATGCTCAGGAAGGAACGGACATTTGCCTCAAGAAGCCTTGCACCGTACTTCTCGTACACGAACCGCAGCGCCTCTCCGGGAATAACCGTCAAGGCATAATCGTATTCCTCCATGTCTCCAGGGATGTAGATGCAGGGAAGAGGGGTGCCCGCAATCTCCTGGAAATTGACCACAAGCTCGTCGCGAGGCTTGCCTGCCGACCAGTGCCTATGGAGGCGCTCGATGTCCATTACCTCAAGCTTCACGGTTTTGCCATTGATTTCCCTGGGCTTGAAGTTCTTGGCCTTGGCCTGCCTGTCCGTCAGGACATAGACCCTGATCTGGTCAAGGGCGGCATAGGTGTCTTGGATGGTCAGGGCCAGCGGATAGGCATCATTCGACTGGTCCATGGTTGACGCAAGACGGCCCTGTGCACATTTGACCAGGAACTTCAGGCACTGTTCGGCGGCCAGCTTGGTTTGAGAATCCGGAACAGCGGTCACCTCGTCAACGCCGTCATACAGACTGACAAACAGATCGAGCTGGTCAGCTTCCTCGGAAATGGCGTAACCGCTCAAGCGCAGATTGGCATTGCCCACCTTCGCCGTATAGTGACAAACTACAGGGTCGAAGGTCATGCCGATCTCTGACATGTGCTGCATCACCACTTCGGCGAAAACCGATTCGGGATAGGGGTACGTTTCCTCGGATGAGCCAAGGCGCTCGCCGATTTCCGATCGGACCTCGGCTTGCGTCTGGGCAAGAAAATCAATGAGTTCCATAAACTGCCACTCCAAGTTCCTCCAGTACCATATCTACAGCGATATCGGGAACGGACACCAGATCGAGATCCAGTACATACCGGACCGCCTTGATTGATTGATCAACATCAGCGCGTGTGAGGGAAGGGAATTCGTGGTCAACCTTCATGAACCTCGTATCGGAATGTAAAAACCTTCGCGAGTACCTGTCCGAAAAAGCACGCAGGTAGCCCCATCTCAAAATAAGGGTTTCGAACCTTCCTGCCGCTTCCGTATTTTCACCGAGGCTGATGCTGAGGTCATCGACGATCTCAGGCAAGCTCTCGCCGTCTTCTCCCAACAAAAATCGCATTCCTGCCAAAAAAAGTGGGCAGGCAAGAGATGGGTCAAGCTGCTCAAGTGAACCAATTGTGGCCGGAAAACCATGCCTAGCGATCGTGCTTTTCACCTCGATTGCCCCGGTGCCCAAAAGGAAATCATGCAGCCCGTCATGCGGTCCCTGCCAGGCATCAAGTACCATCGCAGGGGGGAGTCCCTTGTTCAGAAGCTGTCGAAGCAACCACAACTCTCCGAACAGTCCGATTTCAGCCTCGTGGCCCAGGAACTCGCCCCTTGCCTGATGCATGAACTCCTGCCATGCCTTGATCCTGCCGAGAAAGAGTTGCAAGAGCTGCCGATCATTGACATGCCCATAGTCGGAAAACATGCTGATGATGTTTTCCGACATTCGCGTGAACATGTCCAGACTGCCGGCAGGCCGACGGGAGAGCGCAATCCACAGCTTCGCATCACCAGGAACCCTGTGCTTGACATTAACAACCCGGAATCCATGACCTTGAGGAAGATTTTTGTCTTCCGGTGCCTGAACAAGGTTGAAACCAACCAGGATTGCCTCCTCGTTGCCCGGAAAATGACGACCGGCCAACAGTTGGCGGGGGCCAGCAGGATTGATTGGGATCGTCCTCCAACCTCCCTCGCTGTCCTCGCCAGCCAGTGCACGCCATGCGGTCTGCAAGCGGTTGAACTCACTCTGCTGAGCCATATTCGTGCTCCCAGAGAACATTGTTGACCTTGTATTCGACCTTGGTACCGGAATTGCTGCCCGGAAAACTGATGGCAAAGGCTAGAACGGGTGGTGTGCCTTCAGAGAAACCTGCGTCTGCCATGTGAGGATCAAGACCATACAGGAACAAGACTCCGCGCTCTGGATGGGCCTCTACTCCTGGTGCGCCGAAGCCCCTCACCTTCCTGATGGCCGGACCATTCGGCGTTTCGGGTTCAGACGTGTCTCCGGTTCTGCCGGGATCGGCATGCCATGCAACACGGGTCATTTCAAGAGCGGCCATCCAGGCGTTCTCATCAAGATCGATGGCTTCGTCTCGCGGTGACATAAGCCTCCCGATTGAATAACGATCCTCGCCTGTCCCCTTCATTTTGCGTTTCATCATCTTGATCTCGACGTCATCACGGAGCTTCAAGTGTACACCCTCTCCACCGCCAATCAGTGCCACGGTCCAGCTGGTCAGTTCTCCCTGGATTGTCATGGTTTCAATGAATTCCGCCAGCAGCATGCTGTTGACCTTGTGGGCATCGGGATGCGTTTTGTAGCCAATCAGAAAATCAGTGATGGTGGAAGCGTCAACCTCCCTCCAGAGAAAGCTGCCCCTCCATTTCTGCATTATTCCGTTGCGTATCAGCTCCGGATCCACTTCGGGTTGGCCCAGAACCGACAAGAGTTTCCGTGCGGCTGCCAGATTCCGCTCAAGCACATCCCCTGTTCTGTAAAGGGCCACTGTCTCAAGCAGTTGTCCACTGAAGGACAGCATCAGATTTCTGGCAGTTCTCATCTTCAGTCTCGAAGTGACCATCAGTACCGGGTGTGACTGAACCTTGAGGCCGTATTCCCTGGGCGTCGCACCTGTGGCGGCCATGATGTCGAACTCCTCGCGAAGTTCTTCGGCGGCATCCGTGATGTGTCCGAACCATTCCGCAAGATCGGATGTGGTGTAGAGACGGCAGAGATCAAGATACCCCGGTCTGTAGCCGAACCAGCGTCCCATTTGCATGAGCGTGTCGTACATGCGTGACGAGCGAAGAAAGTAGCTGACGCACAGTCCTTCCAGGGTCAGCCCCCTGGCCAGCTTGTCACCCCCTACGGCAATCACCTTCAGGCCGACTCCTTGATGGTCTGCGTAGTCCAGGGCATCCTTGGCCGTTCCATTGATCATTCTCACCTGAATGTCCGAAACCAATTCAGGCAGTCGGGAGGACACATCCTCCCAATCGGGCATTTCCATTGATCCAAGGTCTGGATTGTTGGTGCTGATTTCTTGCGAGGTCGGGAGGAAATCTCTTTCCCACAATGACTTCAGATCGGCGATAACCTGTTCATGGCCGATACTGCGGGTCAGCCTCTGACGAAGATGACGAATCTGTTCCGAAACCTGGTGATGGATGTGCTGTTGCACTGAAGTGTAGCGGGTCACATGAACCAGCATGGAGACATGTTCGTGTTCCTGACCTCGCACTTGGCGAACTGCGCAGGATAGAAGAAACGCGTTGATTGCTTCAACAAGAGAAGGAGGCGGGGCATCCACGCCATTGTAGAGAGGAATGTGCCCGTTTCTGTGCCTTCTGGGCATCCAGCCATTCAAGCCATCGTCTGTTGAGTGGTCATCTATTGTCCGTACCAGGTCGATAGGGTCGCGGCCCTCTTCATCCTTCCATTTTTTGAATATTCTCGCAGGTCCTATGTAGTTCGAAGGTGCCGCTAGGTTGATGATGAACGCGGAAGGGAAGAGATCCGGTCCTTCTTTCTGGGTTTCGCCCCTTTCGTGAATGAAGATGTTCGCGAAAGGGGTGGCCGTGTAACCGACATAGGCAGACCTTGAAAACGAGTACAGGATGCGCCTGACCAGACGATTGATGGTTGTCGGCTGATGCTCTGCATCCGGTTGGCCGTCAGCATTGAAAACCTGTTCGCCGGTGTCCACACTGGCATGATCCGCCTCGTCATCTATGACCAGCAAGGGCAACTTGGTCACGATCATTCGACCGCTTTTCTGGTCATTAAAATCGGCAACGTGATTCCTGATCCAACCAAGGAGTCGCTTGAGGACGGTCTTGTTCTTTTTGACCACAAACAGCCAGGGCCTCTGCTCCGGTGAGATGCCGAGGTTCCTTGCAACTTTTGTCGTGAAGTCTCCGTTGTTCGTGCGGTTTGTTGCGAAATTCGGGCGTATGGCCGGATCTCCATCAATCTCACCCACCCCGATGACCTTGATGTCGTCATGGGAAGGTCTGGTCTCGTAGCCCAGAAAACCCTCGTCCAGTCGCATCTGGGTTTGCGACCGAAGATTGTTGTGAAGACCAGCGAGGACGATCACGATCTTGTATCCGGCATCCGCTGCCTTGCATATCAGGCCAGTATAGTGACCAGTCTTGCCAGACTGGACATGTCCCACCACCAGGCCTCGCCGATCCCATGTGCCAAGGCGCTGGGGATCTTCAAGCAGCCCAAGCACCATATCCGTTGATTCGTTGATTCCCTCTACAGCCTTGTAGGATAGCTTGCGTTCGAGCCATTCTCTGTATCGCTGCCAATACCTCCACTCACGTTTTCTTGCCGTATCAAGCCAAGCCTCATGGCCGGCTTCACTCGCGAGTACGGTATCCCGGCCGATCCAGAGGCTGAACCTGCGGATCAACTCATCCACAACACTGACATGATCTAGTCCCTCGCCCCATTTCGGATTCATTCGCAAGACCATATCGATCTTTTCCGAGATCAGTTCGGGAGTGATAGATGTCTTGTCCTGCTCGTCAAGCAGAAGTTCCTGGACAAACTTAATGACCTTTTGTCCGTGATCGGATTTTGTGTCACTCATTGCCGCGTCTCCTCGGCGGTTGCGTCCCCGTCTGGCAGGGCGGCCACCAGATCAGGATAGTTCTGAAAGGGTTCCGTATGCAGGAGCTGTTCCCTGGCGTAGGTTGGATTCAGGCCTTTTCTCTCGACCATGTTGCGAAACATGGTCTGAAGAATGGTTTTGACCTCATCGGCAGGCTCACCTGCGAATCCCGTGCGCGGCGTTTCCTTCCCCTCGGTGGTGTCGAGCCAGATTCTCTGAACGGGGATCGTCTCCTCGATGATTCGGAGCATGGTCCTGACCTGGGCTGTCAAGACACCGGACTCGTCGAGAACCGCCCTGACAGCAGGATGTTCCAGGTCGATCCGGTAACGCATTCCACCCTGGAAATGCTCGGCATGCCAGACCGAGGCCACCGGCCTAGTGTCGCCAAGCCTGACTGGCTTTCCGCGGTGAGCGAAAACCCTCCGCGCGCGGGATCGAGTGTCTTCGGCCAGTTTGGTCAACACTGGGCGAACCTGTACAGGTGGTCTCGCTGTTGATTTCCGGACATCTATCTTCCAATCCATGTCCGCGGAATTCGGGATATCCAGCCTTATCCTTGCAAGGCGATGCGCCTCCTCCTTGGTCCAGGAACGGCCCTGACCCAGCCCCAGCCAGCTACCGGCGACCAGCAACCGCTGGTTGCGATATACGTAAAAGCCCTGCTGGGCTGTCCAGCCGTCAGGCCCGGCCGCAAGCTCGAACGCATTCTCTGAAAGGCGATCCTTGTGCGGCAGGACATGCCCTTGCATCTCTATTGTGCCTCTACCGGTTTCCAGAGGGACGGGCGGCGATGTCCAGGTTGCAGGATGGCCGGACAGGAAAGGATCCCATGGCATGATCGGCTGGCCGTTCAAACGGATGCACAGTCGCGATTGCGGGCCTGACAGGTATCGATGGAAAACCATGGCCAAGTGACGTTCAACAGTGTCAACCAGATCGAGAAAAGTCTGTTCCGTAAATCCTGGGGTCACGATCCGGTCAAGTCGTTCCCAGATAACCAGTGTTCCCGTGGCGGCATGCAGAGGGGCAAGCAAGGCCAGGGAGGAGTCTTCCGGCCCTTCAAGAAGAAGCCAGCCGTCATCCGCGCTTGCGGCAAGAACATCAAGATCCCAGCACAGGCACGAGACATTCTCGCCACACTGTCTGCTTGCCACCGTCAATCGGCGGCACTGCGAGAAGGATGCCGTCTTCAAGCCGATGCCAAAGCGTCCGAGATCGGCCTCGCTTCTGTTGTCGAGAGGGCTCTTCTCGCCAAGCCGCATTGCGCGGTCGAGCCCGGCATCATCCATGCCGCAACCATCATCAAGTATCGTTATCAGGCTCTCCACTCCCGCCCATACGAACCCGACTTCGACGTTGCGAGCCTCCGCGGCAATGCTGTTGTCGATGATGTCGGCGATGGCCGTGGCGGTCGAATAGCCGAGGCCTCTCAACGCCTCTATCATTGCGCCGGCCCTGGGCGGGGCATGCCGGAATTTCCTGTTCGTCGTCGTCATTGTTCAGGGGCTACAGATCTGCAAGCCTATTGGAGAAAGAGCTTGAGCTTGTTTATACGAGCACGGTGCGCCAATTTGCGGAATGCCTTGGCCTCGATCTGCCGGATACGTTCCCTCGTGACCCCATAGACCTGCCCAATCTGTTCGAGAGTATGATCCTTGTCGCCAGCAAGTCCGAAACGGAGCCTCATGACATCGGCTTCTTTTTCGGTAAGGCATTGAAGAGATTCATCCAGGGCTTCCTTCAGGCTTGCATGCATGGCAAGATCTTCCGGATTCGTCATGGCCGAGTCCGCAATAACTGCTGCGATGGATGATTCCAACTCGCCAGCTGACGGCATTGAGATCGGATCTTCAGGAATTTCCTGTATCCGACAAACAATGTGCTCCTGGATGCCCGCCTCGAGCGCCAATTCTTCTGGCGTAGGATCGCGTTGCAATCTCCCGGTAAGAGAATTGGAGGCCGATTGGATCTTTCTTTTGGCCTCGACAGTATGAACCGGAAGCCGAATGAGTCGATCCTGGTCTGCCACGGCCCTCAGGATGGACTGGCGAATCCACCAGACGGCATAGGTCGAGAACCTTGCCCCGTATGATGGATCAAAACGATCTATGGCCTTCAAAAGACCTATATTGCCTTCCTGGATCCTATCGATATACGTCATGCCCCCATACTTCCGGGCGACCCACATGACCAGCTTGAGGTTGGCCAGTGCAAACATGTTTTTGGCCGTTCGGGCGCGTTTCAGGCCACGTGCCAGTATTTCTCTCGCCTGACGACTTGCCTCGTCCGACTCTACCATCCCCCAAAGATGCTCCATGAAATTCGAGGAGATTCCCAGGCCATGAATCTCATCCCTCAACCTTGCCGCCAGCGATTCCCGTTCAGTGATCGACTGGGCACGTGCCATTTCCCGGTGAAGCGCCCGAATCGAGTCGAACTTGTCACGCAGGTCGGAGGGGATGCCTGATACGGATTTGGCCTCCGCGGAAGACCCTGCCTCGATGACGTGGACATCTTCATCGTCGCATTCATCATCTTTGACGAGATTCAAGGATTCCTCGCCAATTGCATCTTCATCCGTATTGTCTTTGCTGCAAATGATCGACTTGATGGGGACGAGTTCCTGTTCCACATTCTTGAGCCCGTCCAGAAGTTCTTCCATGGCAACTGATGACCGGGGAATACTCCCAAGCGCTTCCCTGGTTCCCGCGGAAATCTCGAATGCCAGATCGATCTCCTCTTCCCTCGAAAGCGGCTTGGCTGCCCCAATGTCCCTTGCATACCATGTCAGTGGATCATTGGTGGTGGAGAGGAGGCTGGAAAGAAAGGCGAGTGCCTCATCGGCCACTGCTTCGAGAGGATCTTCGGGGTCCGCGAGCTCGTCGGACATGGTTTCCGGCTCAAGCGATGCGGGTACGAATGCTTCAGGGGCGTCCAGCACCAAAACGTCCATGTCGCCCAGAACAACCCTCACGGAAGACAGGTATTCCTGGTCAGGGACATCCCGGTCCTCTTCATCCGCTGGTACTGAGCGGACAAGCTCATCTTCCCTCACCCAGCCGTTGCGGATTCCAGCAAGGAACAATCGCCTAGCCGCATTCAGCCAGTCCGTGTCCTCTTCCCAACGTCTTCGCCTCCCGCGGCTGAATTCCAGCAACTCGGGCAGGTCAATATCGACGTCAGACCAGTCTTCGTCAGCATCGACAGGTTGATGGCTGGAAATCTGTTCCTGCAGCCGCCGGGCATCAGTGACGCAGGTTTTGTCTCCTTCAGGTCGGGGAGCTTCCGTCTCCTCCTCCCAACACGAGGGATCGAAGGCGTCGTCGAACAGTCTCTCTTCGCCGCCGTATATTGGTGCGTTTTCGAAAGATGATGACGTATCAGGATGGGAAGGAGGTGCATTTGCGGAAGTGGGGGTTACCAGGGGCGATCCGGTGCTGGGCGGATTCAGGTATTGCCTCAGAAGGGTCTCGACATCAGCCAGACCATGCTTGATGGCAATGGAAAGGGGATCATTCCCTCTGACATCACACAATGCAGGATTGGCACCGAACTCAAGTAGTATCCGACATATTTCACCATGCCCCTTTTCAACAGCCAGGGTGAGTGCGGACCTTCCAATGTCATCCACTGCATTTACGTCAGTTCCACGCTGAAGTTGGAGCAGCACGGCGTCCTTGGCGCCATGCGTGACAGCCATTCTAAAAAGTGGTGACAGTAAAGCCAAGAGTAGTCCCGGTTCTTCGTAGAGTTGACAGCCGTGTTAAGGGGCTCAAGGGATATGGCCAGAACGCCACTTGGATGCGCTCCTGGGTCGGGCCCCTGATGATTAGTAGAACCAAAATGGAAACATCAAAACGGGAGGTGCCGTGATTTTGGTTCATTCACTCGCTGGCCTGCTTGGCCTGCTTTACAAAAAATCGCGCTGGGCAGGACTTCCTGCTGCAGTGTCCTGGTTGTAGAAGGAATCTTTCCAGAAAAGATCCCCTTCGGTTTCTCCAAAGGAAATCCGGTTGCACTGAATCCCATTGGATTTAACGCAGCGCAATCCGGCCACCGGGTTCTTCGCCAATCATAAGTTCCCAACGACCTTCCCGGAGTCGTTCAGGAAGACGCTTCGGGGAGGTAAAAAATACACGAAATCGTCCACGTGACGCGGATTTTTTGCCACCCATAACCTGGAGAGCATCTTCTAGGCAACAGCGAATGAGGAGCTGACCTCACCTGGCCGCCGATGTCTTCCAATATCCAAAATCCACCAAGTTCAAAATCGTGCCATCTGGCGTATTGCACATGTAACGTTGCGGGTTACATTGCGGGACATGATCAAGAGCTTTCGCCATCGCGGCCTGGAGCGCTACTTCCTGAAGGGTAACAGCCCCGGTATTCAGGCCAGGCATGAAAAACGAATCCGCTTGATTCTTGCCCGATTAAACGTATCGACCAGCACGCGGGATATGAACCTGCCCGGACTTCGTTTGCACGAACTGACCGGCATCCGGAAGGGAACGTGGTCGGTAAGCGTAAGCGGCAACTGGCGCATCACATTTTAGTTTGAAGGCGAAGATGCGCTTGTCGTTGATTACGAAGATTATCACTAGCGCGAGGACGATGATGAGAATGCATAACCCACCACATCCCGGCGAGGTTCTCCGCGAACTGTGCATGGAGCCGCTCGGCATATCGGTTACGGATGCCGCACATGCCCTTGGCGTGAGTCGGAAAACGCTTTCCGCAATCCTGAACGGCCGTTCCGGCATCAGCCCGGAAATGGCGCTTCGTTTGGCCAAGACCTTTGATACCACCCCGGAGAGCTGGCTGAATCAGCAGATTCAGTATGATCTGTGGGAAGTTGAGCAGCAAGGCAAGAATCTCAAGGTGCGAAGGCTCTCGAGACTGTAGCTAGACGCCGCAACTCGTAGTCCCTGTTCGCTGCTGGTTATGCCGCCACCAATGGATAGGGACTTTTTCAGCACTCGGATAGCTGGGATGCCGTCCATGTGACATTTACACCACGCGGCCCCACATGCCGGGTTCGGCTTAATCGCCACAATACCATCATGTTTCCGTAACATTGACAGGGCATACTTGACGTCGTTGCTTTCAGGCCCTTGAAGCGCCGAAAAAGTCCCGAAAAATGACGGTCAAAACCATGATCACCTCTTGATTGGCCCCTTTCTGAATCCCAATTCAGCCGGCCACGAGGAAGGAGAACATGCGCATCGCCCTGATCACCGACGTCTGGCCCCCGCTGATCAACGGCGTGGTCACCACCCTGGAAAACACGGTCCGCATCCTTCGGGAAAAGGGCCACGTGGTCCTGGTGCTCAGTCCGGATCTTTTTCCCGGCATCCCCTGCCCCACGTATCCGGAAATCCGCTTGGCCCTGCTCCCCTGGCGCAAAGTGGGCCGCATTCTGAACGACTATCGCCCGGACGCGGTGCATATCGCCAATGAGGGCCCCATGGGCTGGGCTGGGCGGATCGCCTGCGGGCTTAGCCGCAAAGGGTTTACTTCCGCCTACCATACCCGTTTGCCGGAATACATCCGGCTTCGATTCCCCGTTCCCCTTCAGGCGTCCTACGCCTTCTTCCGCTGGTTCCACAAACCGTCCAAGGCCGTGATGACCGCGTCCCCGTTGCTGATGGAGGAATTGCGCGGTCGCGGCTTCACCAACCTGAGGCTCTGGTCCCGGGGCGTGGATACGCGGCTGTTTCGTCCCCGAAGCAAGGATTTTCTGGATGCGCCGCGCCCGATTTCCATGTTCGTGGGCCGGGTGGCGGTGGAGAAAAACATCGAGGATTTTCTACGACTTTCCATGCCGGGTACGAAATACGTGGTCGGCGACGGTCCGGCGCTGGGGGAGCTGAACACAAAATATCCGTATGTCCGCTTCTTCGGAGCCAAGCGGGGCGAGGATCTGGCCCGACACCTTGCGGCGGCGGACGTCTTCGTCTTCCCGAGCACCACGGACACCTTCGGCCTGGTGCTCCTGGAAGCCATGGCCAGCGGGATCCCCGTGGCCGCCTACCCGGTCACCGGCCCCCAAAGCGTGGTGATCCACGGCCGCATCGGCTGGCTGTCCGACAACCTGACCGAGGCCGCAACCAAGGCCCTGACCCTTTCCCCCCAGGCCTGCCGCAAGCACACCAAAACCTACTCCTGGGAACGCTGCACCGAGCAGTTCCTGAACAACCTGCACGTCTTGAAGCCACATCACTGTTAAATTCAAGGTTTGCCGAGGGCCGGAATATTATCCGGGCCAAGTTTTTCGTCAGCCAAGTCGACTGGAGAATAGTCCTTTCTTGCCTGCTCTTTTCCCTTTAGTGGTCAAAACCGGACAGCAGGTTCCTTTTGGGGCAATGGGCGAAAAATCCAAAAATGATTATTTGGAGTACATCGCCAGAACATCCAGCATTGGCTCGATCCGGCCTGAACAATAAGTCTTGCTTCAACTTCCTTGACACTACTGACCAGCCTGACTAGTCTGTTTCCAATTTTTACCATCGTCGAGGTGCATCCATGCAAACGTGGCAGCTTCAGGAAGCCAAGGCCAGATTCAGCGAAGTGGTCAAGAAGGCCCATGATGAAGGGCCGCAGGAAGTCACGGTGCGCGGCGAGCCTTCCGTGGTCGTGCTGGCCAGGGAAGAATACGATCGTCTTGTACGCCCCAGGCCGTCCCTCGTCGCGTTCATGCAGGCATCGCCCATGGTCGGCGTGGACTTGAACCTGGATCGCGACCAGTCGCCTGTCCGGGACGTGTCGTTGTGAGCTGGCTTCTGGACACCTGCGTACTCTCGGAACTGGCCCGCCCAAAGCCCGATGCACGCGTCGTGCGTTGGTTTGCGGGCGTGCCTGACAGGGCCTTGCACATCAGCGTGCTGACCTTGGGGGAGATTCGCAAGGGCGTCGAAGGGTTGGCCTTTGGAAACAAAAAAGAACGCTTGCGACTTTGGCTGGAACATGACCTGCCGGCCTGGTTTGAAGATCGGGTCCTTGCCGTGGACGCGCATGTGGCTGACCGTTGGGGACGCCTCGTATTCGAGGCTGGACGTCCTGTCCCGGCCATCGACAGCCTGTTGGCGGCCACGGCCATACAGCACGGTCTGCGCCTTGTGACCCGCAACCAACAGGTTTTTGCCTTTCCCGGTCTGGTCGTGGTCAATCCATTTCTGGAAGGCTTCTGAAGCCGGGCGTTCTCCCCTCTGGTTCTCGCTTCAATGCAATCAAGCCTCGCATTGAGTAAAATAACTTCAACATCAACGCAACCAAGCACTTATACCATGATTCAGAGCTACGCGACTGCCTCCAGCCAAGCTGGGGTGACGGCGGGTTCCGATTTCATTGCCGCTTGCATTGCGCAGCGCATTGAGTAAAATTACTCAACATGAAGCGCAAAACACAGACTCCCTACCAACGCCCCCAGGTTGCCGAGCTGGCCCGCAGGCTGGCGGAGCCTCGGCGTTATATACAGGTGGTCACCGGGGCGCGGCAGGTCGGAAAGACCACCCTGGTGCAGCAGGTCATCCAAGGCTTGGAGCGGCCGGTGCGCTTTGTCAGCGCCGACGAGCCGACACTGCGCGATGGCGCGTGGCTGCGTCAGCAGTGGGAAGCGGCGCGGGTGGAGACAGGCTCCGAAGGCGGTTTGCTGGTGGTGGACGAGGTGCAGAAGGTCGAGCACTGGTCGGAAACCGTCAAACACCTGTGGGACGAGGACACACGCCATGGTCGAACGCTGCGGGTCGTGCTGCTGGGCTCGGCGCCGCTGATGATCGAGCGCGGGCTCACCGAGAGCCTGGCTGGACGCTTCGAGAGCCTGCATCTGCCGCACTGGTCTTTGGCGGAGATGCGCACGGCATTCAGCTACAGTCTCGAGGACTATCTTTTTTTTGGCGGCTACCCCGGCGCTGCGCCGCTTATCGCCGAACCGGCCCGCTGGCGGCGCTACGTGCTGGACTCGCTGATCGAAACCAGCATCGCGCGCGACGTGCTGCTGCTCACCCGCGTGGACAAACCGGCGCTGCTGCGCCGCCTGTTCGAGCTGGGCTGCCGTTACTCCGGGCAGATCCTGTCCTTTACCAAGATGCTGGGCCAGCTGCAGGACGCCGGCAACACCACCACCCTGGCCCATTATCTCGACCTGCTGGAGGCAGCGGGGATGCTCACCGGCGTGCAAAAGTTCGCCGGCCAAGCCGTGCGCCAACGCGCCTCCAGCCCCAAGCTGCAAGTCCTGAACACGGCCCTGATGACGGCCATGGAGGGGTTGTCTCCCGAGGAAGCCCGAGCGGATCGATCTTTCTACGGTCGGCTGGTGGAATCCGCGGTCGGCGCGCATCTGGCCAACACAGCGCAACGCGGCGACTGCGAGCTGTTCTACTGGCGGGACAGGAACCGCGAAGTCGATTTCGTGGTCCGTGCTGGCAGGCGGTTGCTGGCCGTCGAGATCAAAAGCGGTCGCCGCCGCGACGTCCTGCCCGGCATGGCCGCCTTCGTCGAAGCATTCCAGCCGGACCGCACCCTGCTGGTCGGCGGCGACGGCATCGAGCTGGAAGCCTTTCTCTCACGTCCAGTTATGGAGTGGGTGCAGGCGTGAGTGCTTTGAGTCCTACCGAGCAATTCGTTGAGAACGTCGCTCCATAACGCGGCGATCGACGAGCAAGGTGGCAACCAGTTCAGCCCCGTGATCAAGCGTCTTGCCTTGGACGGCGCGACAGATATCGGGCAGGTCGAACCCTTCACCGATTCGGTCGACTCTACATGGCTAGAGTCACGGCTAGCTAGGGCTGTGATCTGGCCGAACGGCTCTACAAACTGTTTTTCGCGCCATGCTGGATGAGGAAGCTCATGGGTATTTTCGTTCCAGTGCTTCGCGAAAACGAAGAAATGATGTATCAGCTGGACTTCGACTATCATTTCGACAGCAGCAAGATCGAATCCGCATACGGGCCTGCAAGCGACGCCATACCAAGAGGGGATCAGCGCGACATTGGATTGGCAAGCCGGAGTCATGGGTAGCCGATATCCCGACTTTAATGACATTTCCGGGTCCTCCTTTCCCCTCCACATTCCTTCGAAAAACAAAACCTCCCGCCAGCGCGGTCAGAGGGGCCACGGTGACGAGGCCAATGCTGCCGAGGATGGTGTTCAGGAATTCGGCGGCGATATAGTTCAGGTTGAGCATGTTGGCCATGGGAATGCCCTGGGCCATGAAGACCATCAGTAATGAGATGTAGCTGCTGGAATAGGCCAGCAAAAGCGTCGTGGTCATGGTTCCGACCACGACCCGACCGACCCGGAATCCGGAGAGCACGAGCTCCTTTCCGGATATTTTCGGATTGTGCTCCACCACTTCCTGCATGCTGGCGGAGACGTCCATGGCCAGATCCATCACCGCTCCGGAAGCGGCCAGAAAGATGGTGGCCAGAAATATTCGGGTCAGGTCCAGGTGGGCGTAACCAGTGTAGAGGAGGGTTTCGGAAAAAGGCTTCACTGCGCCGTGCAGCCTGAACTCCGGGGCCACCAGCAGTGCCAGGGCGCAGGTGACGCCCAGGCCGAGCATGGCCCCGCAAAAGGCCGTGAGTCCTTTACGGTTCAGTCCGGCAACGAGAAACAGGATCGCTGCCGTCATCAGGGCCACCACGCCCAGGGAGGTCAGGATCGGATCCCAGCCCTTCAGAAATCCTGGAACCAGCACCTTCCAGAGCATCAACGCCGCGAAGGCAAAGGAAAGCAACGCCTTCAAACCGGTCCACCCGGCGAACGCCACCAGCAGCAGCACGAAGCCCGCCACCAGCCAGCCCTGCATGTGCAAGCGATAGTGATCCATGGCCTGGGCATGGATGATCTTGCCGTCGCGAATTGTCAGGACCATCAGGACACGGTCTCCCTCCTGAAAAAGCTTGTCCAGATCCAGCTTGCCCAGCAGGTGGTTTGGTGAGGGCACCACAGCATCGGCGTACGGCCCGCTGGTGATGCGCACGCTCAATTCCTGACTTCCGGTATTGATCAGCCCGAACCGATGCACCAGGGCATTGTCCACCTCCAACACCACGCCGCGAGCGCGGATCGAGCCGCGATCCATGCGATCTTCGAATCCAGTGGGCAGATAATAAAGACCAATGGTCGCCAGGGCGAAAAAAAGAACCAGGAATACTTCACGGCCATGCGTCGCGACAGGTCCGGTCATGGGTCACCTCCAGAATGAAAAGCGGCGCGGTCTAATGGACCGCGCCGTCAGTTCCGCCTTACATCGATTCTTCAGTACAGATCGAAGTGCATTTCTCTACTGGTTGGCCGCCAGGCGAATATCCGCGACTTCTCCAGCCTCGGCCGCATGTTGCGGGCTGAACCCGTACACCGACATCAGCTTCCGACCCAGGTCGGTCTGGTGATAATAGCCATTGAAGATTTCATGTCCCACGCCCCAGGCGGAGGTGACCACCGGCGCGCCGGTGTGCGAATAGGACGCCCAGGCAATGCCGGCCTTCTGGTTCAGGATGTGGGAGACCTTGATGGTCAAGGGATCATAATCGCCATAGAGCAAATATTCCTCCCCAACGCCCTTTTCCCGCAGTCCGGCCATGCTTCGGGTAAAGGCCTCCCGCAGGGCTCGCAGTTCATGCTCCTTGAGCGTCATGTGTTCATCGCCGTCGAACAGCAATCCGAAGTTCTCCGTGATGATCGGCTTCATGTCTTCAAATGAAGCATTGCCTTTGTTTGTCTCGCGATATTCCTTGACCATGCCTTCAAATATCTTGAAGGAGATCTTCTGTCCCTTGAGTACCTCGTAGGCGGTCTCGTACTGCGTTCCGGCAAATCCCAGTGACATGCCCCCGCACTCATGGTCTCCGGTGACAACGATCAACGTGTCCTCGGGATGTTTGCACGCGAATTCCAAAGCCACCTGAATTGCTTCGTCAAACGCCAGCGTATCCAGGATGGTGGCCACGGCGTCATTGGCATGGCTGGCCCAGTCGATTTTGCCGCCTTCGACCATCATGAAGAAGCCCTTGGGATTGTCGAGCAGTTCAATGCCCTTGGCCGTGAACTCGGCCAGAGTCACATCGTCGTCCGTTGTGTCCATGGCATAGGGCAGAGCTTTTCCGTCGGGCAGGTTGGCATTGAAGGCGATGATCTTGGCACCCGGCTTGAGCGCCAGAATTTCCTCGCGGGTATTGACGATGGAGTAGCCGTTATTCCGGGCCACCTCGAAAGCATCTCCTCTAGTAGTTCGTTTCATTAAAATATTTATAATTAAGCAATGCCCAGATCAAACTTCTTCCATCGGAACACCACTGGTGACTCATTCATCTCCTGTATTCCTTTCATGATGCGTTCTTTTAGTTCCTCTTTGGAAGCCACCCGGATATGCCTTAAGAAAGAACGAGCCATCTTCGAGAATGCCATTTCAACTAGGTTGAGCCAGGAGCCGTGCTTGGGAGTGTGTACATATTCAAAGCGATTTGGCCTTGAGGCAAGATAGCTCATGGTTTCCTTTGAAACATGAGATGAATGGTTGTCGAGGACAAGACGAATAGTGCTTTCTTCAGGATACTTTTTATCAAGCTCTTTCAACAGTTCAATAAATTCTCGGCTACGATGTCGGTCGTGCACTTGCGCTGTCATTTTTCCATCATGAAGATCAAGTGCCGCCAGTATGGAAACCGTCCCATGACGTTTGTATTCATAGTCACGGCTTGTACAGCAGTGTTTCCCAGGTGACGGAGGAAGGTCTGGAGCAACAAGCCCCAACGCTTGCACACCAGGTTTTTCATCAACCGATACAGTTATTATTTTCAGAGGTTCTGTCGATCTGGATGCTTCGGCGTTTCTATTTTGAAGATTAACCTCTTGATAGACAACGAGCACTTCTTGCATTTTTTGCTCAAAATCAGGGTCCCTTCTTTCAAGATAATATTTGATTTTGTGTGGACGAATATCATGCTCAGAAAGAATACGCCAAATGGTGGCCTTGGCCGCGTTAGACAGACAGTGATGGCCATCTGCCGGGGCCTGATTCCGTGTAAACTTGGCAAGTTCACTATATGTCCAAAGTTCAGCTGCAAGACCGTGGTCTTTCGGTTTGGTACATGCAAGATTGACAACCCAGGCCTTGGCAGCATCGTCAATTATAGGTTCAAACGGCCTGTGGTAGTAATCCTTTAACCCGGCTTCAGGTCCGGCAGCCAAGGCTTTTTCAATGCACTTGTAAATGGTTGGTCTGCTTGCCTTAGCCAAATCCTGAATTTTCGTAATTGAGTGTCCGTCGTTATGCAGCAATATTATTGAAGCTCTTTGTACTTCTCGAAAAGGAGCAGTTCTGGATTTGCTGATGGATTCAAGTTTGTTGCGATGCTCCTCAGTCATGTTGACTTTTGGAAGGCTGGTTTTTCTGGCCATGGCTACCTCCTGTTTGATTTCGATTCAGAGATAGCCGAAAAACTTCAGAACGTAAATATATTATTGAAACGAACTACTAGGTTCCTTGGAACGGTTGCCCTCGGGATCACGAAATCCGCCGCCACCGAAAAAGTCGAAACCGCTGTTGGCCAAGTCGTGGGCGATTTCATGATACATGCTGCGATGGGGTTGATGGGCGTAAAATGCCGCCGGGGTGGCATGGTCGATGGACACGCTGGAAACGATCCCCACGCGCTTGCCGTTTGCCTTGGCCATCTGGGCAATGGTCCGCACCGGGCGCAGTTCCGAGTCCATGCCGATATGACCAATGTTGGAGATGAACCCGCTGGACAGAACCGTGCCAGAGGCCGCGGAGCCGATGATGAACCGATTGTTGGCATAGGTTGTGGTGATGCCCTGGGCGGGGAACGTGTTCATGGTCATCTTCACGTCGCCGTACTGCTTGCCTTCCTTGGCGGCCAGAAAGATTTCCGGAGCCTGGCGATGTGGAATGCCCATCCCGTCACCGATAAACAAAAAAACGTACTTGGCTGGATTACCTGTGTACAGACCTTCCTTGGCCACGGCCTCTCCGCCGACCATGAAAGCGACCACCAACGCCGCAAATAAAACATGCCGCGCTCTTCTTCGAAACAACTGAACAACTGTAAACATTACTCCTCCTGAATAGTTACACTTTATATCTCATCCTCCTTCCGCCCGCGGTCACCCATCAAGTACCCCAGATCCTGGAAGACTTCGGAGAATGGCAAAAGGTAATCGATGAAGTTACCAATCTACACGAATTTCAACATAATCCTTGCGTAATCTTTCGTTCCTATTCTTGAGAAACTCGCTGAACTCTCGACGTTGTTTTTGTCCGGTCATTCTGATTTCAGCCAATTCCTGCCGCCGTTTCTGATAATCACTGTAGATGTTTTCCAGGTTGCTCATGGCTCCTCCTTTCAAGGTTGATTACAAATACTCATATCTGAACGACAATGGACCTATATCGCGTGACCAGATGGCCTGCATCGCAAATTGATGACGATGCGATAGCAATTTGGCGACGGAGTTGGATTTACCCTGAGCTGAAATGGAGTATTTCTACATGATAGAAGCCAGTTAGCGGCAATTTGGACAAGAAGCCCTCCCGTTTTTGATTTGCGTACTCAAGCCCTCCTCTGCGTGCCTTCCTTCCCGCCTCGTTATTTTAATGCCTTTCCGGCGACTCGTCTCTGCAAAATGTCGCTTTCGCGACATCACTTCGTCACATAGTGTCGTCATATTGTACCTCTAAAAAACAGGAGGAACAGCATGACTCACGACCAACTTTACGTATTTCGAAAAGCTCTGGAGGAGTTGCTTGAGAAAGTCCGAAGCAAGGGAAAATTGACCGCTGAATCCATCAGTGAAAGCTTTCAGACCTGCCCGGATCTCATGGACCGGGCTTCACTGGAGTCGCACCGGCAAATGCTGATCATTCTCGGCCAACGGGATGGATTCCATGCACGTCAGATCGCAGCCGCTCTGCATCGTATTGACGACGGATGCTATGGCATCTGCAGGGAATGCAGCGAGGCTATCCCGCTCAACCGCCTGAAATTTCAACCCACATCAACTCTGTGCGTCTGTTGTCAGGAGGAGATGGAAACAGCTGCCAGGATAGCGAATCATGCCTACGCATGATACACAAGCATGCCGGCTGAGCGGAATATCCTCCCGAAATGCAGCGCAATTTTCCTTATCACTCCGAAATTAAAGCCTTGCTTTTCGACAAGGACGGCACCTTGTTCGACTTTCACGAAACATGGCGGCCGGTCATGGATAGGGCGGCCGCCTATGCTTCCGGGGGCGATGAAACTCTTGCCGAAGCGCTGCTGGCGGCGGGCGGCTATGACCCGGCAAGCCGTCGTTTCCTGCCCGATTCAATAATAGCCTCGGGCCACGCCGGGGAGTTGGCAGATCTTTGGAGGCGCTTGGGCGCTGTTTTCGACACGGACACGTTGCGTTGCGGACTGGATCGGATTTTCGCAGCCGAAAGCCTGCACAGGGCCGTGCCCGTGACCGATCTGCGCCGGTTGTTCGCTGGCCTTTCCCGGCAAGGTTTTCTTCTGGGCATTGCCACGAACGACAGCCTAGCGTCGGCCTCGGCCGCCGTGCAGCGGTTTGGTCTGGAGGACGTGGTACGATTCGTCGCCGGATACGACAGCGGATACGGGGCCAAGCCCGGACCGGGTATGGCTTCTGCATTTTGCGCGGCTGTTGGGTTGCCGCCACGGAACGTGGCCATCGTGGGGGACAGTGAGCACGACATGGCCATGGGACGATCCGCCGGGCTGGGCGCCTGCATCGGCGTGCTCACCGGCGCAGGCACCATGGCTACCTTGTCGCAATGCGCTGACATGGTGCTAAAAGACGTCAGTGAATTGGCGGAACGTGATAGTGAGCGGAATTGACGTGACGAGTACGCACGCTGATCAGGTGTAATGTTTCGGAAATTAAGGCTGTTCCGGGACATTTTCCTTGGACTTCACCTGTTGGAATCGAAAATATTGGACTCCGTCGTATCAACTGATGTGACGATCGATTTCGATTTCGACAATAACTACGGTAGAGCATCGCGTGCAAGGTTTCCCTGCATCATCCTGAAGACAATCAACGGATCAACGAAATGTGTCTGTATCCGTACAGATTGAGAGCCAGCCTGGCCAACAGGAGAACGAGGACCACGACCCCCATGATGCACACTGAAAAGGCGGCGGCCTGATTTACGGCGCCGCGGTCTTCCAGGAGCAGGACGGATACCGCGGCCACCTGTGTGGACGGCGTAATCAGAAAGATGACCGCGGAAAGGGTCACCATGCTGCGCATGAAGAAGAACACGGCTATCCCGACCAATGTCGGGCACATCAGGGGCAAGGTCACTTTGCGCATGGTACGCAGAAAGGTCGCGCCCAGAGTGGACGAAGCTTCGTCATAGGTATGGCTGATCTGCTTCATGCTGGTGGAGGCGATCAGAAAGCCCTGGGCATGGTAATAGTAGACGTTGCAGAGGGCTATCAGCAACAATGTTCCGTACAACGGGTAGACTGGGTTTCCCGGCGCATTGAAGGCCAGAATGTAACCCAACCCCAGAACCATTCCGGGCACGGCGGCCGGCATGAGGCACAGAAGATACAGGGGGGAATCCAGGAACGTCCGGAATTTCTCGGTCACGTAAGCCGCCAGGGCCGTAACCACCACTCCGATTCCGGCTGCCATCAGGCCGATCTTGATGCTGTTCCACAACGGCTGAATGCCGTTCTGGACGTCAAACCGGTAGTGTCGCAGCGAAAACTCCATCCGGTACGGCCAAAGATGCGTGAAGCTGGCGAAGATCACGATGCCCACCACAGCCAGAATGGCCGAACAGATGAGCAAGGCGTAACCGATAAAGACAACGTCGCGCGTCTTGTTCGCCTGCACGCTCAGTGGCTGGGAACCTTCGGATATCAGGGCGTAGCTGCGCCGATTGATCCATTTTTCAGCCGTCACGGCCACGGCTACTGGGACCAGAAGGACCATGCCGATCACCGTGCCCAGTTCGAAATTGGCCTGACCGATCACCTGATTGTAGACCTCCGTGGCCAGAACGCTGTAGTCGCCTCCGACCACCATGGGATTGCCGAAATCGGTGATCACCAGGGTGAAGACCACGAAGATCGAAGCCATCAGTGCAAAACGGGTCGAAGGCAAGGTCACTGTCAGGAAGGTGCGCAGGGGACCGGCGCCAAGAATCCTTGATGATTCATACAGCCGGTTGTCCGCTAGGGCCAGAGAAGCGGAGATGATCAGGAAAGCATAGGGAAATACGTACAGAACGCTGGAAATGACGATGCCCCAGTATCCGTAGATGGAGAAATCCGTTCCGAAGGTTCTGTTGATCAGACCGTTGCGGCCCAGCATCAGGACCAGCCCTTGCGCCTGGACCAGGGACGGGGCAAACAGCGGGACCAGGGCGATGAGCCGAAACAGGTTCTTGAACGGCATGCGGGTTCGCTGCACGCCATAGGCAAAGCCGTAGGCCAAAACAACGGCAATCAGGGTTGTGGGAATGGTGACTTCCAGGCTGTTGTACACCAGCCTCATGAACCGCTGATTCCCGATGACCGTGGCATAGTTGGCCAACCCCAGGCCGTCCGCCGTCTGAAAGCTGCGTCCCAGAATATGCACCATGGGATAGAGCACGAAAACCAGCAGCGGGACGGCAATGGCGGCAGCCACGAGGATCTTGAGCAGGGGCTCCAGGTCGAGCCGTCTCATGGAGACGGAGGCGACGGTCTTCACTGCCATTCCAGAACGCGTACCGACTCGGGCGCAACGGCAATGGACCGGGCCATGCCCACTTCCAATTCCTCGCCAAGGCCAGGGATCTCGGCCACCAGACGCACGAAGTCATTGTCCCCATGGCCATTCCCGCCGGACGCGGACATGATATTATTTGATTTTTCGCCCTGCAGCCCTGGGGAATGGGGCGCGCCGTTATCGGGAAGGCGCAGGGTGACCCGGGTCAGATTGCCCAGTCGAACTATCTGATCGATCACTGCCTGGGGGTGGTTTCGAGCGTCGTGTTCCGCAAGGAGACGAACATCCTCGGGCCGGATGCCGACAATCCTGGGCCGCATGTGCGTCGATCCGCCATTTTCAGCCGTGGGGATGCCGACAGTGCTCGGCACGATGTTCATCAAGCCGATGAATTCGGCCACAAAACGGTTTGCCGGCTTGCGGTAGAGGTCCATGGGCGTACCGGACTGCATGACCTTCCCGTCCTTCATGACCACGATATCGTCGGCCATGGTCAGAGCTTCTTCCTGATCATGGGTGACCATGATCGTGGTGATGTTCAAACGTTGCTGCAACATTCGGATCTCCACCCGCAGTTCTTCACGCACCTTGGCGTCCAGTGCGGAAAGGGGCTCGTCCAGGAGGATCACCGCTGGATTGGGCGCCAGAGCCCGGGCTAGGGCTGCCCTTTACCCATAGAAAAAACGGAACAACGGAAACAAAGTTGTTTATGCTCTCCGCATGGAGACACAAAACCAACTCAAGCGGATTTTGGCCCAGCCTGCCAACTTGAAATATTTGCGCGGGATGATTGGGAAGCAGGAACATTCAACCAGAAATTCTCTAGCGTCAGCCGTTTGTCAGCACTTCGACTTTTTCGACACGCGTGGGTTGGAGCAGACTGGAGGATGCATCAAGGCATTGCGCGAATTGGAAAGGGCAGGGCATTTTGTCTTGCCAGCGGGGAAAAAACAACCGCAGGTTCGAACGCCCCGCCGCTTACATGCACCTCTTCCCGAGCCACTTAACGTTCCTTGTCAGGCTCAGGATCTGAAGGGCTTGCAGCTTACCTTGGTACGCACAGACATGCAGATGCGCACCTGGAACGAAATGATGATTACCTACCATCCTCATGGCGCTGGGCCTCTTGTTGGGCGACAATTGCGATATCTGGTCAAATCTGATCATGGATTGCTAGGCGGTTTGGGTTTTGCCGCCGCGGCCTTGCATTTGGCTGATCGCGACGCATGGATCGGCTGGAGCTACGAACAGCGTCGAGCGTATTTGCATTATATCATTGGTTTGAATCGTTTTTTGATCCGTCCTGGTGTCCATTGCCGCAATTTGGCCTCAAAAGTGTTGAGCATGGGGCTGGCGGCAATGGCCCAGGATTTTAAATATGCATATAATTACAACCCATTGCTTGTAGAAACATTCGTGGAATCGAGCACAGGAACGTGTTTTCGGGCAGCGAACTGGGTCCATGTTGGGTGCACAAAAGGGCGCGGTAGGCAAGATAATCATCGTGATCCAGCTCTCAACATCAAGGACATTTACGTCTTTGCGCTCGACCAAGATTTTCGGGAGCACATGGGAGTCGCGCCGAAAGAGGTTCCTGGCCCCCTTGAGCTTACTGACGGCCTGGATGCGGATCAATGGGCGCAAAACGAATTCGCAAACGCTCCGATTGGGGATGCCCGATTGCGCAAAAGGCTCGTGCGCTGTGCAAAAGAATTTTCTGACAAACCAGGCAGTTCGTACAGCGGAGTTGCCAAGGGAGACTGGGCGGCGACCAAGGGGTATTACCGTATGATCGACCAGCCTGACGACTCCGCGATGACGATGGAAAACATTCTCTTGCCGCATCGGGAGCGGACGATACGGCGCATGCAGGCGGAGCAGGTCGTCTTGTGCATCACGGACAAGTCGGACCTGAACTACAACAATCTGTCCAAATGCCAGGGATTGGGGGTTATAGGGTGCAACCAGACCGGTGCGCAGACACGAGGTTTGAGAATGTGCTCGACGTATGTGGTGAATACGCAAGGCCTTCCCTTGGGTATTTTGAAAGGCTCGTGCAAGGCTCCGGAACCCTTGTCCCCGGAAGAAAAAAAACGGCCATCCAGTACAGTGCCCATCGAGGAAAAGAAAACATTTGATTGGATTGAGCACCATCGTGACCTTGTCGAAATAAAAGAACAGCTGCCTGGTACACGTCTGATTCATGTCTGCGACCGTGAGGCGGATTTCTTCGAGCTATTCGACGAGCAACGTGCCAACTCAAGCGTGGATCTCCTGGTACGGGCTAAGCATGACCGCAACATCGGCGGTGAACCCGGCAAACTGTTTGCAACCGTTGCCGAACAAAAAGCTTTGGGCAGGATTGAAATCTCCGTGCCGCGTCAAAGTGCGCGGCCCAAAAAGTCCAAGCAAAAGGCCCGGGCGAAAAGAGGTGAACGTAAGGCGGTTCTGGAACTGCGCGCCATGCCCGTTCAAATCCGGCCTCCAGGCTCCAATCTCGAGAAACTGCCGGTGGACATCTGGGTGGTGCATATACGGGAGAAACATCCGCCGGCCAACGACGACCGGGTCGAATGGTTTCTTTTGACGACCATTGCGGTCGCATCCTTCGATGATGCAAAAATATGCTTGAATTGGTACCAGTTGCGTTGGCGCATCGAGGACTGGCATCGCGTCCTCAAGTCCGGTTGCCGCATTGAAGATCTCGCTCACGAGACAGCCGAACGACTGCGTCGGGCCATTGCCATCAAAATGGTCATTGCTTGGCGAATCATGCTCATGACCCTGCTTGGCCGTGAGACCCCGGACTTGCTGGCGGATATCCTGTTCTCCAGCTTGGAGCTGCGAGTTCTTGAAGCTTTTTCAAAAAAAACTTCTTAAATCCTCCTCGCTGCGTGTTTAATGCAGTTCAGTTGGTTGCAAATCTTGGCGGATACCTCGGTCGAAAAAACGATCCGCCTCCTGGCCATCAAATTCTCTGGAAGGGCTACGAAAAAATGCAAGCCATGTGCTACGGGGTATGGTTAATGGAACAGGAAAACGTCGGCGAATTAATTGTGGGTAAAGGGCAGGCCTAGCTGGTCAGTTTGGCGAGGATGTCTCTGACTGGGACATCAATTCGCTGGTTTCGGATGAAATTCGCGCAATCACATCCACGCTGCGACTGACGCTTTCGCTGGCAGTTGACTGTTCATACGTTGCGTGGCGATGGACCGCACCCGATCAGCGGCTTCCTCTGGCGTTCGGATTTCATAGTCCATGTTGGTCTGGAACTTCAAGTTAAACTGAGCGGCGAGTTCGGCGGTTATGGTTGGACGGCAGGGACATGAAAATTGTACGACTCTGAAGCGAGCAATGTTCCCGGTCTTGGGCCATGGCGCCGGCGATCATGGCGATGATCGGAATCCTGGACCGCGGGCTGTCTCCGGCCGCGGCTCTCCGGGTTGTTTCACAGGATCTGATTTCCCATGTAGCGCCCAGTCCATCCTTGCCCGGCATCTACACATCCATGAGGATTGCTTTGGAAATCTTCGTTTGACACGTTCCACGGCTTGTGCACGGGGCTGTAGTCCAGCCTTTGGCTGTCCCGCCCCGGCGTGGGAGCTGGTCTCAGATGTCCTGGGAGCGAAGCAAAATGCAGCCATGCTGCACAACCTGCAGGGTTGATTTTCGGATGCGGGAAAGAGGGAGGTTGTGGATCAGGAAGGGGCTTGCGCCCCTTTCCTTGTTGCCGATTGAACCGCGAATTAACCGAGAATGGCCTTCAGATCCTCGTCCGGGGTGGTGATGGGTTTGATGTTGAAGGTGTCCACCAGGACCTGGAGCACGTTGGGCGAAGTGAAGGCCGGCAGTGAGGGTCCGAGGCGGATGTCCTGAATGCCCAGGTGGAGCAAGGTCAGCAGGATGGCTACGGCCTTTTGCTCGTACCAGGACAGGACCAGGGACAAGGGCAACTCGTTTACACTCACGCCAAAGGCCTTGGACAGGGCCACGGCCACCTGAATGGCCGAGTAGGCGTCGTTGCACTGGCCCATGTCCAGCAGCCGGGGCAGACCTTCAATGGCCCCCAGGTCCTTGTCGAAGAAACGGAACTTGCCGCAGGCCAGGGTCAGCACCACGCAGTCCGCGGGGACCTTTTCGACGAACTCGGTGTAGTAGTTCCGCCCGGGCTTGGCGCCGTCGCAGCCGGCCACCAGGAAGAAGTGGCGGATCTTCTTGTTCTTGACCAGGTCGATAACCTTGTCCGCCGCGGAGAGCACCGCGTTGCGTGCAAATCCGGTCATCACGGTCTTGCCGGGAACATCCTCGGCAAAGCCGGGCATCTCCTGGGCCATGGCGATCACCGGGCCGAACTCGCCGTTCCTGACGTGCCGGACTCCGGGAAAGCCCACCAAGCCGGTGGTGAAAATATTGCCCTTGTAGCTTTCCTGTGGGCGCTGAATGCAGTTGGTGGTCATCAGGATGGCCCCGGGGAAAGCGCCGAATTCCTTGTGCTGGTTCTGCCAAGCCGTGCCGTAGTGGCCGTAAAAGTGCGGGTAGGCCTTCAACTTGGGATAACCGTGGGCCGGAAGCATTTCTCCGTGGGTGTAGATGTTGATGCCCTTGCCTTCGGTCTGTTTGAGCAGTTCTTCCAGATCTTTCAGGTCGTGCCCGGACACCAGGATGGCCTTGCCCTTTTTCGCCCCCAGGGGCACGGAAGTGGGCGTCGGGTCGCCGTAGGCTCCGGTATTGGCCGCGTCCAGAATTTCCATGGTTCTCAGATTGACCTCGCCGCAACGCAACGCCAGTCCCAGCCAGTCTTGCAGTTCCAGATCCTTACGGGTCATGGCCGCCAGCGCTTCATGAATGAAGGCGTAAACGGAGTCGTCCGTCTGGCCCAGAATCCGGGCGTGATCGGCATAGGCGGCAACGCCTTTGATTCCGAACAGCAGGGTGTGCTTCAGGGATCGCTTGTCCGGGTCGGTCACCTTGTCGTTGTGCAAACCGTGCTCTTCGCCCTGGCGGACCATTCCATCCATGGTCGGAGCAGGCTCGAAGGTCGCTTCCGGGACATCGAAATCCGCAATCCCGCCGGCGGCCTTGACCTTGGCCCGCAGTTCCTCGCGGTAGGTTACGGCTTGTTTGATCATGGACACGAACCGCTCCGGGTCGAAATCCACATTGGTCAACGTGGAAAACAGGGCTTCGCAAGCAAAGGAGTCAATTTCCGCGCTCTTTACGCCCGCCTCGCGGCCTTCATGGGCCACCAGCCCCATGCCTTGCACTGCGTACACCAGCAGATCCTGCAACGCTGAAACATCCGGCTGCTTGCCGCACACGCCGACTTTTTCGCATCCCTGTCCCTTGGCCGTCTGTTCACACTGGTAACAAAACATGGTCATGATCCGTCTCCTCTTGTTTTATGGTTTGCTGAAAAGGGTTTTCCGTCGAACACGGTTCCGTTCTACAGCACTTACCAGGCCGCGCCTTGATCTAAGTCAAATATTTCTCACGACGGCGGGGAGACAGGTGAATGTTTTAGAAATAACAAAGGCCCATGGCAGCTTGGCTGCCATGGGCCTTCGACTCGACAAGATCTGTGAGCCTACTCGGGTTGCGCATTCACCCGGCGATTGAGATCCCAGACCAGGTCCGCCTCCGGCAGCAAGGGCAGATAGCCCAGCCAGGTGTGGGAATCGAGGTGTTCCTGGCTTTGCTGTAGTTTGCGGCTGTGTTCCTTGATCGGAGGAACGATGTCCTTGATGTCTCCCTCGAGATACGGCGCAATGCCGTACATGGTGGCCTGCATGGCGTAATTCACCGCCTGCTGGCTGTACTGTTGCGAGCGGGCCAGGGTTTCCAGGGCCTTGGTCGGATTGTGGAACCCGGCGCTGTTTTCCGCGGAGACAAAATCCCAGAACATCGCGCCCTTGCGGATGCGTTCCCGGGCGTTGATCATCAACTGACTGAAGTTGGCATGCCTGGGGCCCTCGTACTCAGAGGCCAGACGAACGGCTTCATGAGCCCTGACCGAAATTTCCTGTGCGACCAGCAACTGATCCCAGGTGCGCTCCTGGTGGTAGATCACCCGCCCGCGCAGATATTCCGGATTCTTGTCCGTATGGCACTGCCCGCAGGCGCGCTGGATGCCGTCGGTGGTCTTCAGGGGGGAAGTCCACAGGTGCGACGAAATCTTCCGGTTACCATCCAGACGTCGGTACGGCATGTGGCAGTCAGCGCAGGAAACCCCGGCGGCGCCATGGAAACCGTCATAGCTCATTTCGTATTCCGGATGCTGAATCTTGATCATGGGCGTATCGGAGACGGCATGGGTCCAATCGATGAAATGGTTTTCAAAACCCTCCCGATCCGTATAGCCGTGGTCCTTGTAGTATTCATAGATGTTCTCGGGATCCATGCCCAGGGCCCAGGGAAAAATGGGCTTGCCCGGAGGCCCGTGGGCCTTGTCCTGGAAATAGTACTCCACATGGCACTGTGCGCAGACCAGGGAGCGCATCTCGTTGCGCGAGGCATCGCGCCAATCCCTGCCCTGTTGTTTCAAGGCTTCGTCCAAGGGAACGCTTGTAATGCGCAGTTCCATGTTTCTGGGATCATGGCAATTGGCGCAGCCCACCGTATGATCGTGCAGGTCCATCTCTTCCCGGAATTGATGAAATTCCATGGCCCAGAAATCGTCACCGTATTCATTCACCCAGTCGATCATCTTCGCGGACTTGCAGTTGTAGCACGTGGTGGGCAATCCGGCCTGCTCGCTGTAGCGATTGATCCTGTCGATATCCAACAGGTCGTGCAGGGCGTAGGTATGGCCCCGGGCCCGGTTGTATTCGAAACTGAAAGGGTAGCCCATCCAGAGGTTCTTCAGATATGGCTGGCAATATTTCCAGCCGCGAGGAAGATCCTCGCAAAGATGCTTTTCATGGGGCACGGAACCGCCATATTCGGTCATCTGGGTATCGTCGTTATTTTCCAGATAGGTCTGATAATGAATGGGAAAGAATGGTTCAAATTGACTGTTTCTGACTTCCGTTACCGACAAAGTGGTTTCGTATGTCGGCGTTACCGGCTCCGGCAGTTCGGTGCAGCCCAGCAGGAACATGGAGCTCAGAACCAGCCCCATACCAAGAATGAACAACAATAGCCTACTCATCCGCCACCCTCCTTTCTGATATCGGCAATCTGGACATGTGCGGCAACGACCGGTGACAGTCCGTACAGTATTCCTTGGCCTCGGAAATTTTTCCGGAGACATTGCGGATTGTCGTGGAATGACACCTGATGCAGCTGTCGTTGACCACCTGCCTGGTATTGTCCGTCACGTGAATAACGTCGAAGACATCGCCGAAGGTGTTCTGATAGATGTCCTTGGCTCCGGCTCGGGTCTTGAATATGAGCTTGGGAATGGCCGCATCGGGCGCATGGCACTCGTTGCAGCTCAGATTGGCATGGGCCGACATTTGGTGCGTTCGGACAGCCTCATACATCACATGGCAACTTCCGCAAAACTCCGGCTGATCCGTCGCTCGCACGGAGTACGCCGCGCCCGCAAAGAGCACGGCTCCCAGAACCAGCAGCAACAGAACGGTCACCTTTCCTCTACCCGGGTTTTTCACCATGTTTCACCTCCTAGGCTGATGGTGAGTATTGTCCGGTTATTCATGAACGTCTTTATGAACATGATAAGCATGCAAGGAAGGGCGAGGTCAAGGGCGATGTTCTTCGGAAAATAAACTCGCCGATGACGAGTTCCGAAGCCAATAACCTTTTGAAAAGAGGGAAAATTATGGGAGGATGGCGAGCAGGAAGAGAAGTTTCGGCTGGCGGCGGACCGGTACTTGCAATTTCGAAATCGGTTTGAGCGCACCGACAAGCGCTTCGAGTCCGTCAGAACGCCGAGAACTGTCGTCGGCGTTCTGAGCCTGTGTGGGAATTCAGTCGGCATCAGTCATGGTTCAACCATGCTCAGCCGCAGGACAGATCGGATTGCGGTCCGGATTTTTTCACGGTCGCCCAGGTTGCCCTCGAGCATCATGCTGTTATTGTTGGCTGATATCAGAAGAGTGGGCGTTACAAGAATGCCGTGACTCACGGCTGCGGCTAAATCCTTTAGAATGTCAACAACTTGCATGGTGCAGCATCCGACCAGTTCGGCTTGATGCATTGCGGTGAGATTCTTGCGGGCGAGACGAGAGTTCACGCCATATCCGGCTATAAACAGGGTTAAATGGCAAGGGGTGGTAATGGGGCTCAAATACCGGTTCTTGACATTCTTTCTGTTCGGTTCAGCCAGGGAAGGACTGGACATGATCACGTTGTTCATGCGCATTCAATACTCCTTAACGGCAGTGTCGCGAGGTCTGAGAATCCCGAGCCGCCAAGACGGAGCCCGGGGCCTTATTGATCGCCAAGACGGGAAACAGCGTCAAAACCGGACCATCAATCGTGTCCTGTTTTGGTGGAGATTGTCGAGAAAACTGCGAACGTCTTCGACCAGCCATTCGAATCTGGCCTTTGAATCATAAACGCCGAGAAAGTGCTCCGGATACTGCTGGCGCATTTTATCAAATTTTTTCGCATGAATGGAAACCATGTCCATTTCCGAATCGCCAAAGACGAAGACGGCCTTTGGAGTCCTGGAATTCTGGATGCTGATCAGCAATGTGCCGACCCGCATGGAAATTTCGGAGGAGGATTGGCCATCAACCGACAACAAGCCACTCTGATTCATTTTCATCTCCCTTCTGAAAGGCAATTCAACAGAGAACCGCATCATTCCATGTCAGGTCCGCCTTGGGGGCGAACCTTTTCGACCACGACAAGCAGGGCAAGTTTTTTGGGGGATCATTTTGTTGTGGATTATAACTCGAGTGCACAGTCCTGGATGAACTCTCTTCGCTGAAACGGATTCCGGGATATGCCTCTTTCAGGAAAGATTTGGCCGCGGGCGAAGACAACTGATCCGAAATGTCCCTGTCATCCAGCAACATTTTGGTAACGAGTTCTCCATTCAAAGGATTGGCCGGGGTGGGTGTTGAGTTCTGGGAATTGCAGATGGATCCGAGAATATTGCAGCTGAGTTTGATTTTCAGGGATCGATAGAGAGACGACAGGTGGTCCTCGAAGGAAATAATAAATTGGGAGTTTTCGTAGAAATCTTTTATTTCATCCACATTGGCCCGCAAAGCCACCGCGGGAGCGTTCACCATCGGATAGAACTTCTCTTTGCCGAACATCTTGAACGGAGAAGACTTGATGTAAAAACCCGCATGTTTTGGATTGACCATGATGCATATATCGTTGATATTTTGAAATGTGCTGTAAAGGAACACAAGTCGTATAAAATTCATCACAACGCCTTGCCATTCCGTGGCCATGACACTTGCCAATGAAGATACTTCCAGGATTTTTCGATCCTTGTTTCGCAAAGCATCAAGTTCTTCATGATACAGGTGATCCATGGGCAACCCGAACAATTGAGAATCATACACTAATGTCGCTGTCGCCAATGTTTGCGATTCATGTTTTGCTGTAAAAACAGTAGATTGTGGAAGCAGGTGATATTTTGTATAGAAAAGTTTATTTTTTCTTTCAGAAATATATCCTGCATGACGGTATTGATCATAAATCAACCTGAAAGACTGCCACAGCTCATCGCAAGAAGAGGCAATTTTGAAGACGTGTCCTCGTTCGTCAAAATCTAGATTCGCTTGTGTACATGATTCCGCACGATCAGGGAATCTCAACCATCTCTTGTTGAATGAAGACATGTTTCCTCCACATGAAAATTGATAAAAAAATCACAAGATGGAAGGTCGTTGTGTGTCGAAAACTGCTCTGGAAACCTCCATTGAGCCACCACATGCTGTAGTTCGTATCCGACGGATGTGAAATTCCTTGCGTTCGCGACCCAGACCCTCTCCCTGAAAGCAGAGATCATGCCATCGGTTAATATGTTGATTTTTATAAGTTTTATTTTCAGGTGTCGTCTCCGTGGTTACCTTTTGGTTCTCGTGGTTTCATTTTTTGCGCTCTTGCAGCTTTTCGAAGTTGAATCTGGCTAATGAATAGCTTATGGTTCTTTTTGCGGAGAAGAAGACCATATTGGGATCCTGATGACCATTGCCCGGCAGCCATGCTTCATGCTCCGGTCCCTGTGGCCTGCTGATCCGTATCAATTTGCCGTTCTGAGGCGTGGCTGGGTGCCGGTTTTGCGGCATAATCCTTTTGGAGCGATTGCTTCATTTTTTGTAACTACTCAGCACTTTTCATGATAACTTGGATTGTTCCGGCTTGTCTCGATTTTTTGGCATCACCTGTCTGACTGAGCCAGGATTCGTTCATCGAACCATTGCCAAACGCCTGAAGTGCGATGGATGTTTATTCGAGCAATGGTTCGATGTTACGAAGTCGGCGAAGGAGTCGCGAGGCCGAAAAATCGAGACAAGCCGGAACGAAGCTGAATAGTTACCATTTTTTTTGCCCATCTCGATTGCGCCATGCCGACATTGGAGTGCTATGCCTTTCATTGCCAATCGGTTCCATTTTGGAATAACCAAGAAGCTGCTTGCCTGGTGTCTTGTTCTGATCACCATTTTTTACGTCATTACCATCTATCTGTTTCTGGGTATCCGGGACGTGGTCGCCACGTCAGAGCGCATTGTTGACGAGGACTTTGCCATGATCGCCTTGACCGAAGAGATCATGGACACTTTGCTCATGTATCTCGAGAACATGCGCAAATATGAGATTCTCGGTCGTGAAGAGTATATGACCGCATCCCAGGAACACCTCAGCAGGCTTATCACCCTGACCACAAGCAGACACAATCAACGCAGCGGGTTCTCGCCGGGTCTGTCCGATCTCCGGGTGAGCCTTGCGTCGTTCGACATTGATGAGAATATTTCCTCGATGCCTGACGAAGAAATTATTGCCAGCTGGATTGATACCGTTTCCCGGGACAGGCTTCATTATCTGGATCAGATCAATCGGCGGGTTCAGGGGATATACGCCCGGGGAGCCGAAGCACAAAAAAGAGGTCTTCTGGGTCTTGTGGCCGTAACTTTTTTCGGAGTCGCGGCGAGTTCAGGAATCGCGCTTTACCTGAATCGGTCCTTACGCGAAATTCGCAGGGGCATTATTCGAATATCCAAGGATGAAGCATTCCAGCCAATACGAATACGATCCTCTGATGAACTCGGGGAGTTGGCAAAGGCCTTCAACGAGATGGGAACACGTCTTCGAGCCGAGGAGCAAATGCGGGCCGAATTCATCACCATGCTCAGCCATGAAATCCGGACTCCGCTGACAAGTATCCGCGAGTCCATCAGTCTGGTTCAGGAGGGCATACTTGGCGAAGTAAGGCCCCGCCAGGCCGCGTATTTGGATATAGCTCAAAATGAAAGCCGCAGGTTGTCCGATCTTTTGACCCGGTTGATGCAGATTTCTTATCTCGGATCGAATCGTTTGGAGCTTAATTTGCAGAGTATTTCGTTGCAGGACCTTGTGGCGGAATCCATCCAAAGAATCCGTCCTGTGGCCGATAAAAAAAATATCGCCACCCGCATTCATTCTCCTCATTCATTGGTCACGGTTCTTGCCGACAAGGACCATATCCAGCAGGTGCTTTTCAATCTTTTGGGAAATGCCGTGAAGTTTGCTCCCCCTGACTCCACGGTTTATGTCTGCGTCACGTATCCCGACAAACCGCAAATGGCTCAGATCTGCGTGACCGATCAGGGGCCGGGTATTCCGAAAGACGAAATACAATACGTTTTTCAGCGCTATTATCGTGGCAAGGACGCCAAACAGATCACCGACGGCGCCGGACTCGGACTGAGCATTTCGCGACACATCATTGAAGCGCATCACGGCCGAATTTGGCTGGACTGTTCTTCTTTCAAGGGCAGCACATTTTGTTTCACCCTGCCCTTGGCCACGCAGAATCGGAAGGATCAGGAACATGCATCCACGTAATATCTGGACCATATGTCTTCTGTTTATGACCCTGCTGGCAATGGGAACCTGGAGTTGCACTCTCCACGATTTTCCCAAGAGGTTTTCCTGGAGCGAGCATCTTGAAGACAGTGACAAGCCTGATCCGGAGGAGGCGGATGAATTCCGTGTCTCCACGCAACAAGCAATCCAGAACGACGGCAAGAACCGTGTCCTGGACAGATTCCAGCAGGCAATGGCGTCCTACAGAAAACATCATTACAGCAAGGCATATGAGCGATTTGTCCAGGTTTTCCTGGAGGCGGACGATCTGCAAGTGCGGGATAAGGCTCTGCTTGGCGCGGCCCTTTCGGATTTGCTCCTGGCACAAGCCAATGAAGACATCACCCACAGGCTGCCGGATCTGGAGAGGCTTTTTTCGATCACTAAAGGATCGCAAGATAGTCTCTGCTACGGACTTCTGGAGCCGTTTCTGTTGAAATTGGTCGAACTGCGGCAACAAACCTTAAGCTATGAATCCTTGCGCATCGAATCCCGCTCGCAATCCGAAAAAATCACTTCCCTGAAGGAAGAAACATCCAGGTTGCAGCAGCAGGTTGAGGAACTTGAAGCCCTGTTTCAGCAACTGGAACAGCAAAAACGTCAACCCCTGACGTCTGGAGCAACCAATTGACCCCCGACGAGATCTCTCTTACGCACAACATTCTGGTGGTTGACGACGATCCGACCATACTCCACCTGCTGCAAACCCGGTTGAGTTCCGCGGGATATCGGGTTCTTGCCGCCAGCAACGGCGAGCAGGCACTGGAAAAGCTGATCGAACAGCCCGTGGACCTGGTGCTTTCGGATGTCAAGATGCCCGGCATGAATGGCACGGAGTTATTGCAGGAAGTCAAGTCCTCATGGCCGCACACGCCGGTCATTCTGCTCACGGCCTACGGACGCATTCCGGAAGCCGTGGCCATGGTTCAGCAAGGCGCCGCCGATTACCTGACCAAACCCTTTGACGGGCGGGAACTGGTCGCGAAAGTCAATGCCCTGCTGGTTCGCAATGGCGCTCCCGCGGATCCCGTCGCCAGTCCCGAAATATGTCAGGTAGGACTGGTTGCCGGAAAAAGCCCGGCAATGGCCTCCCTCCTGGCTCTGGTCAAGCGCGTCGCGCCCAGTGAAATAACGATATTGATCGAAGGCGAGTCCGGCACCGGCAAGGAGCTTGTGGCCAGAATGCTGCATCACTTGAGCAGCCGCGCCAAGGGGCCCCTTGTTGTCGTGGATTGTGGCACCACCCAGGCATCACTTCTCGAAAGCGAGCTCTTCGGTCACGTCAAGGGCGCTTTCACCCATGCCGTGCAGGAAAAGCAGGGCCTGATCCAGGCTGCCGAGGGCGGCACTCTTTTTCTGGACGAAATCGGCAATATTTCCCAGGAAATGCAGACTAGGCTGCTGCGTTTCCTGCAGGAACGCACAGTACGGAAGCTGGGTGAAACCCGCACCTCCACTGTTGACTGCAGAGTGATCGCGGCGACCAATGCCGACCTGCTGTCCATGGTTCGCCAGGGAACCTTTCGCGAGGATCTGTACTATCGCCTGAAAGTGGTCCGCCTGCATGTCCCGCCGTTGCGGGAGCGCCGGGAGGACATTCCTCTTCTTGCGGATTATTTTCTGCATGCGTTCTGCGAAAAATCGGGCATCAGGTGTCCCAGTCTTTCCAGCGAGGCAACACGGCGCCTGACGAACCATTCCTGGCCGGGGAATGTCCGGGAATTGCGGCATGTGATGGAAGCCAGCGCCCTGCTGTCCGACCGTAGCGTGCTCGAACCTGAAGACATTCAACTGGAAAACGAACCGCCGACGCATGTCATCGACACCCCGCTCTCTCTTGACGAGAGCGAGCGCAAAACGATCATGCGCGCCCTGGAGCAGATGAACTGGGTGCAGAAGGACGCCGCGGAACTTCTTGGCATCAGCCGGCGGGCAATGCATTACAAGGTCCGCAAGTACGGCATCGAGATCCCCCTTCGGGGAGAGAGATTCCAGGAATGACGGCAGGATGGAATTGCTTCGATAACTGCTTCGCAACTACTCAGTTCTTCCGCTATTAAAAGGCCTGAATACCCGTCTTTTTCCTGCTCAAGCCAAGGTTCCACCAATTTCAACTGTGGGATTCTCTTTCGAGATCGATATCAATATCGGTATTGGGGTCGGGGTCGGGGTCGGTATCGGAATCGGGGTCGTTTTCAAGTCATAGGAACTCAAGCGATTCGATTGCGATTTCGATTGCGATTTCGATAATTGATTTGGATTTCGAAGAGGAACTGCGTTTTATGAAGCCAGTAATGCATTGATCTTGCCCTCCAGTATCCGCAGCTCCTGTTCTCCGTATATCCGAGAGTCCACCACGTGAATGGTCAGATGGACCCGCCTTTCCAGATTAATGCTCGCGGTGCCGGGCATCAGGCTGATCATCCAGGTCATCAGAACCACTCCCGCTTCATTGTCCAGCCTGCTCTCCATCCGGATCAGGTCCGGCCGCAGCGGCATGGCCGGGGAGACGGCCCTGTAGGCGATGTCTAATCCTCCTTTCAGGGAGGAGCGGATAAAATAGATGACCAACCCCGGCAAAACCCGCCAATTCAGCCGCAACAGCCGTCCCGGCCAGAGATGCAGGCTGAAAAGCGTTGCCGCGCCGATTCCGGCGACCGCCAGAAAAGGATATCGAAAGATTCCTTCATTCAAGACCATCCAAAGCAGGAGGAAGAGGGTGAAGCGCTTGAAAAACGCGATCATCTCAACCTCCCACCCGGATGGCGAGCACTTCCGGGATCTCGGCGGAAAAAAAGGAAGCCGCCATTCCCGCCAACGCCATGACCAGAGCCGTCGCCCCCATGTATTGCAGCCCGCGGCTGTTGTCGGAACGATTTCCTCCCGCGCCGCGAAAGGCACTTCTCACGGCGACAAAGGTGTAGGCCGCCGCAAGCAGCATCCCCGCGCCGACGACGACAGCCCACCACCACTGTCCATGTTCGAGAGCCATGGTGATCATTTTTCCCTTGGCTCCGCCCCCGGGAGCAATTCCGGCCAGACCGGCGCCGGAGACGACCAGGGCCGCCACGGCAAAAGGCATGGATCGTACCGCCCCGCGATGATCCCTGAGCAGGTCGGAATCCATGGATTTCATCAGCACTCCGGCAGCGAGAAACATGGCGGCCTTGGACAGCCCGTGGGAAATCACCTGATATACCGCGACGGATATGGACTCCTCGCCCGCGCCCTCGGCCATGGGAAAGACCAGAAAAAGATATCCCATCTGGGCGACAGTGGAATAGGCCACGAGCATTTTCAGGCGCTTCTGGCGCAGCGCCTGCCATGACCCCCAGACCACGGCCACGGAACCGAGCAGCGCCACGAGCTGGCTGCCCATGCCCGGAATGCTTTGCTGGTAGATCTCGAACCAGATGCGCAGAATAACGTAGAATCCGGCCTTGACCACCAGAGCCGACAAGACCGCGCTGACCGGCGTTGGAGCCGTGGAATGCGCCGGCGGCAGCCAGAAATGGAGCGGGAACAAGGCGCTTTTCAGGGCCAGCCCGCCAATCAGCAGGGCCAGTGCGAGCATGCCCAGATACCCGTCCGGCGATGCCGCGGCCAATCCCATGAAATCGAGGGTGCTGTGCTCGGAATAGAGCAGGGTCACGCCCAGCAGATAGAAGAGCGCCGCGGCCGTGGCCGCGATCAGATATCTGTAGGAGGCGATCAGGGCTTCATGGGATCCCTTGAGCGCCGCCAGGGCCACCGCGGCAAGCAGAGTCAGTTCCAGGAGCAGATAGACGTTGAAGATGTCCCCGGATACGAAAAGACAATTCAACCCCCCCCAGAGAAACAACCACAACGGCCAGAAAAAAACCACTTCGTGCGGCGAGTTGTCGGTATCGGCAAAGTACAGTGCCGCATAAATGCTGGTCGGCAGGCTGACCGCGGCGGTCAAGGACAGCATCAGCAGGGCCAGCCCGTCGCAACGCAGGTTGATCCCCAAAGGCGTCGACCAGCCGCCCAGGAGATACTGCGCCGCTCCTGTTTCAAGGACATGCAGCGCCAGCACGATCACCGCCCCGGAAGTAGCCGCGCCGGTAATCAGCCCAAGGGCTTGCTGCGCCCGGCGTCCCGCCACAAAAGCGAAAGCCGCGCCGGTAAAAGGAATAAGAAATACGGCGACGATTGCCGTATTCATTGCTCCCCCTGTCCGGCCTGCGTCTCCTGTTCCGCCGTGGAAAGTTCGCTGGCGCCGGTTTCCCGGTAGATGCGCCGGGCCAGAGCCATGGCAAACGCACTGATGCTTACGGCAACAACGATGCCTGTCAGGACCATGGCTTGGGGCACGGGATCGGCAAATTCCCGCGCGTCCCGGCGGGCAATGCTGATCAACAGCAGGAACACTCCGGAGGACATGACGTTTACGGCGATGATCTGCCGCAACAGATGCGCCGCGGCCAGCAGGGCCGCCAGGCCGAAAACGAACAGAATCACCGCTGCGGCGGCATAGATCTGATGCTGCTCAACGGAGATCATCCGTTATTGTCCTTCTCTTCTCCGCCCGCCGGACTGCGATCAAAAGCGTCCCAGCCGGGATGCTGGCCGACGAACAACCCGGCAAGGCATGCACCGATGGAAACGGCCGCTGCCGCCTCGATGGCCACGATGAAATAATGTCTGTGGTCCGCGGGGAATTGCAGCATCCAACTGGAAATGAACAATGTGATCAAGCCGGCAAGACAAAACATGGCGAAACCAAGCATCATCAGCATCTTCCACATCCATTGCCGCAAGGAATGGATCGAGGAATGCCCGCTGAGCCAGAGCAGCATGCCAACGGCGCCCAGGACCACGCCGGACTGAAACGCCCCTCCGGCGGAAAAGGTGCCCAACCACAGAAAGTAGGCCGCTGTGAGCATGGCCAGCGGGGTCAGAAGCTGGACAACTCCCTCCAGGATCGGATCACGGGGCGGCTTCAGCAAGGAGGCCTGAAGCCCATGCCGCTCCCGGGCCGTGAGCATTCCCAGCACGGCCAAAAGCAGAATTCCCATTTCCAGCCAGGTGTCCAGACCACGAAAGACCAACAGCACGGCTGTGACCGGATTTTCAAGATCCTGCATCCGCTGTGCCGCCTCTCCGGCCAGCCCGGGACGGGATTCACCCATCTGCCCCACGGCGCCAAGCAGCAGCAGGCCGATGAGAAACGTGACCCCGGAAAAACCGATCTTCATCCACAGGCTCGGCGGTTCTCCACTCCGGCGGGAGCGGAGCCATTTTCTGCTGAACGTGCTTTTCTCCCATTCCATGTGCCGAATGGCGTCCATCAGCAGTACTCCGGTCACGCCGGCGCCGATGGCCGCTTCAGCCAGGGCGATGTCCGGCGCTCCCAGCCTGACCCATGTCAGGGCCGTAAAGAGCCCGAATGCGATGAAAAGTATCGAGGACTGCAAGAAATTGTCCCTGGTCAGCAGGATCACGGCCATGACCAGAAGCGATCCGGCCAGAGTGAGATCAATGGCCAAAGCCGCGACAGTCACTCTTCCTGCTCCTTTTCATGACGCAGGGCCCAACGGCCGATCATGTAACAGGCATTGCTGCCCACGAGCATGGCCAGCAGCCAGATCAACATCAACTTTGCGGCGATGAAGATCGATTCGCTCCGGACGGCCAGGGACAGCACGATCAGGCCAAGACCGAGATTGTCCGCCTTGGTTATCGCATGCAGGCGCATGTAGGTGTCCGGAAAACGGAGCAGTCCGATCGTGCCTGCAATAAAAAAAGCACCGCCGACAAGGGATAGCACGATGGCAAGCATGTCGCGCGCCACGTCCATCATGACGACTCCTCCGTGTCCGCCTCGGGAGGAATGCGTTCAACGAAGGCGATCAGGGCCAGCAGCGCAAGCAGGACAAAGGCGAGGGCCACATTGCGCAGCGAATCGCTGCCGCCGGCCTCCCCCATGAGGAGCAGCACGGCAACTCCGGTGGTTCCAAACAACTGGGCGCCCAGAATCCTGTCCGCGGGCTTCGGTCCGACAATCACCCGGACCAACCCCGCCAGCATGGTTACCAGGAGAATCAGCGCCAGCCAGAGGAAATACGTTGCCATAAGATATGGGTCCTTATTGCATTTTTTCCAGCAAATCCTGCCAGGGTTTCAGCAGTTCGGTGCGGCCGGAGAGGCTGCCTTGCGCCTTTTGCCTGGACGACCAGAGTCCACTGGCGTTGAAACTGAAAACCGGTAAAAGGTCCTTTCGTTGTGACGCCGCAAGAATACAATCGATGGAGTTGTCGAGAATCAACGGTTCGGATTTGGGGGTTTCGTAATACGCCAACACCATATGCGAACTCCCACACCGAAGAGACTTGACGTACATGATGTTCAGACGATCTTCCTTCACGCCCATGGCCTTGAGGGTAAAATACTTGGCAATGGCGAAATCTTCGCAATCCCCGGCGCTTCTGCTCAGAAACTCAAACGGTGTTGCCCAATAATCCTCGACGCCCCAGAGATCCATATCGGCGACGTACATCATCCGTGTGTTGAAAAACTGGTTCACCTTCTCAAGTTTATTCAAATCCGTCTTGTTTCGGTCCGTGGCACGGATCATCTCTTCCCATTTCAGCAACTTGGTCACCGCTCTCTCACCATATTTGATTTCGGCCTGTTTCAAATGATTCCGGCTGATCCTGAAATTCTCGTCAGCGGAAACTTCAGCGAAAACAGTTGCAACGATCAGAACCGTCAACATCCAAACATGCAGAGGTTGTCGGATTATCAAACTCGAAACCACGGGTAGTTCTCCTGTGAAGCGAGGAGGATCAGATTTTATTCATGCCATCAAGCAGATCTCTCACCATAAACCTGAAAAGCTGAAGCAGATATAAGGTTGATACCCGAAAAGAAATGAGAATTTACTGTATCTCGTCCCGGAAGCCTGCGAACAGATCAGCATAAGGGCAACATTTTGATCGAATCTTCATTTAATAATTATAATGTTTGTTTGAGCATATGAGGCAAATACATTGTTTTTAAGCCGTCTCTTCATAAATTTCCCCATAGGAATGACGGGCGCATGTGTAAAACTGAGCCAATCATTGCAGGGTCGCTGTACCCGGTGGAGATTCAACTTCCAAACATATTCGAGGAGGCCAGACATGAACGAGCATCAAAAGAAGCAGCCTGATCAGGTCAAAATTGACGAGAACAGCAAGAATGAACAGCTGGAAAAGTTCCGGGAGGACTCAGACGGCCAGTTTCTGACAACGGACCAGGGGGTGCGGGTCAGCCACACGGACGATTCATTGAAGGCCGGGGATCGTGGCCCCACCCTGATGGAAGATTTTCATTTTCGGGAGAAAATGACCCATTTCGACCATGAACCCATTCCGGAGCGGGTGGTCCATGCCCGCGGCTCCGGGGCGCACGGCTACTTCCAGGTCTACGAGTCCCAGGCCGACGTGACCATGGCCAGGTTTCTCCAGGACCCGGCGGTGAAGACGCCGGTGTTCGTCCGCTTTTCCCAGGTCGTGGGCAGCAAGGGTTCCGCGGATACGGTGCGGGACGTGCGGGGCTTTGCCACGAAGTTCTACACCGAGGAAGGCAATTACGATCTGGTGGGCAACAACATTCCGATCTTTTTCATTCAGGACGCCATCAAGTTCCCGGACCTGGTCCATTCCATCAAGCCCGAGCCGCATCACGAAATGCCTCAGGCTTCGGCGGCCCACGACAATTTCTGGGATTTCATCTCCCTGATGCCCGAATCCGCGCACATGATCCTCTGGCTGCTGTCCGACCGGGGCATCGCCCGCAGCTACCGGATGATGGACGGTTTCGGCGTCAACACCTACCGCTTCATCAACAAGGAAGGCAAAGCGCATTTCGTCAAGTTCCACTGGAAACCGCTGCTGGGCGTGCATTCGCTGGTCTGGGACGAGGCCCAGAAGCTCGGAGGAAAGGATGCCGACTTCCTGCGACGCGATCTCTGGGAAGCCATCGACATGGGCGACTACCCGGAATACGAATTCGGCGTGCAGTTGATTCCGGAAGAGGATGAATTCAAGTTCGACTTCGACGTCCTGGATCCGACCAAGATCTGGCCGGAGGAGGACGTTCCGGTGAAGATCATCGGCAAGATGGTTCTCAACCGCAATCCGGACAATTTCTTCGCCGAAACCGAACAGGTGGCCTTTCATCCGGGCAACGTGGTTCCCGGCATCGATTTTTCCAACGATCCTCTGCTCCAGGGCCGCCTGTTCTCCTATCTCGACACCCAGATCATTCGTCTGGGCGGGCCCAACTTCACCGAGATTCCCATCAACCAGCCCCTGGCGCCGGTGCACAACAATCAACGCAAGGCCTATCACCGCATGACCATCAACAAGGGCCGCGTCAATTATTTCCCCAATTCCCTGGGCGGCGGCCATCCCAAACCGGCCACGCGGGAAGAGGGCGGATACGTCCATCACATGGAAAAGGTCGAGGGTCAGAAAGTCCGCAACCGCAGCGAGAGCTTCCGGGACTTTTTCAGCCAGGCCACCATGTTCTGGAACAGCCAGTCGGATGCGGAAAAGAAGCACCTGATCAAGGCCTTCCATTTCGAACTGGGCAAGGTTGAATCCAAGGAAGTCCGGGAACGGATGATCGATCTGCTGAACAACGTGGACGGCGATCTGGCAACCATGGCCGCCGAAGGCATCGGTGTCGCCCCTCCGGCCACGAAAGGCGGGACCGGCGTGACCAAAAGTTCCCCGGCCGTGAGCATGGCCAGTACAGTGAAAGACACCATCAAGAGCCGCAAGATCGCCGTTCTGGTGTCTGAGGGATACAGCCATGAACAGCTCTCCCAGGTCATGGACGCCCTGAAGAGCAAGGGCGCGCACTGCAAGGTCGTCTGCAAGCACATGGGGATGATCAAGAGCGCCGACGGCAACGAGGTGCAGGCGGTGAAAAACTACGAAACCTCGGCCTCGGTCATGTTCGACGCAATCTTTGTCCCAGGAGGCTCAAAGAGCATCGAGGCCCTGAAGATGCAGGGAGATGCTGTCAACTTCATCAACGAGGCCTACCGGCACTGCAAGGCCATCGGCGCCACGGGCGAGGGCCTGGACCTGCTCATGGAGTCGGACATCTTCAAGAAAGGCTCCCTCTCGGATTCGCCGCCCGAGGAACTGATGAACGACAAGGGCGTGGTCACCGTGCGCAACGCATCGAGCCTGTCCAGCTTCAACGAGGAATTCATCAAGGCCATTGCCGCCCATCGGCATTGGGACAGGCCTGACAAGGACAAGGTCCCGGCCTGATCCGCATCGATCGGCAACCAATCGTGCCCACTATGAACCCCACCTCCCGGACGTGACGAAACTTGATTCGTTCGTCCGGGAGGATCAACCAGCTTCGCGGATGGCTTCCAGGAGTTCTCCGCGGCTCATGGCGCTTCTTCCGGAAATGCCGAGTTCTTTGGCCTTGGCGTACAGCTCGGACTTGTTCAATTTCTCGTGTGAGTCCGCGTCTGTCGCCTCCCGGTCTGAGCTTTTCTCCATCTCCACGCTGCGTTTCAGGAACTGCATCAGGTCGATGATCTTGCCGTCATCGCCTTCGTCATCATAGGGCTCCGCTTCCATCTCGAAAGGTTCAACAAGATCCCGGCCTGCCGCACGTTTCCGTTCGGCCAGGGCGACAAGCTGCTCGGCATATTCGTCCTTCAGTTCGTCCAGATCGAGGCCGTCGGCGGAAGCGACCTGAATTTTGGAGATCATGGCATTAATCCTGTTTTCAGATATTTCCTTGTTCGCATCCACGTCGCCGACGATGTCCTTCGGCCTGATCTCATCCGCAAATCGCAAGGTTTGCGCCATCAAGATCCCGTTTTTGGCCATTATGGCCACTAGGTATTCCCGGGAGCGCATCACAAAGGTGGCAATTCCGGCCTTGCCTGATTTCTCCATGGTTTCGGTCAGCAGCCGGTAGGCCTTGCGGGAATCGCCCATGGGGGTCAGGAAGTAGGGACGCTCCAGGTATTGGGGATCGATCTGCTCCACCGGCACAAAGCGTCGCAGATCAATCTCCCGGCTTTTTTGCGGTTGCAGGGATTCCAGTTCTTCATCCGTGACCGTGACGAACCTGCCTTCTTCCACTTCATACCCGCGGACGATTTCCTCCCGCTCGATCAGTCGTTCCTCTTTCGGACAATAATACCGCCGGGCCAGCGGTACGCCGTCCGGCGCCAGCATGCGAAGCCTCACCCGTTGCGAGCGCCGGGCCGGCAGCAGGGCCACTGGAATGCTGACCAGTCCGAAGGTCACGGTGCCGTACCAGATGGACCGACGGCGGATTTCACTGTCATTGGGCTCAGGCACTTTTCCGCTTCCTTGCCTGATTCAGGCTTTGCTCAAGGGTCTCGGCGAGGGATGCCTTTTTGAGGTGGTGCTGCTTCGGCTTTTCAAACTTGAATACATTCCCCGCGGCCTTCACCTGGATCAGTTCCAGGACCCGTTGCCGGTATTCGTCGTGATAATCCTCCGGATGGAAATCTCCGGCCAGGGCCTCGATCAGTTGCTCGGCCATCCGCAACTCCAGCGGCTCGAAGGCGCGTCCTGCGGGTCTGGGAATTGCCTCGACATCGATTATTTCTTCCGCAAAGCGCAGGGTGACCAGCTTCATGCGGCCGCCCTCGCCATGAAGTGAACCGTAGTATCGCTTCTTGCGCATGGTCCAGCGAGCAATCCCTTCCCGCTGTCCCTGGGCCAACGCCGCTGCCAGGGCATGGTAATCTTCATCGCCGCCGTCCGGGCCGAGATAATAGGGCCGGTCATACCACTGCGAACTGATCCTGCCTCGTGGTACAAATCGGGTGATCTCGATATCCCTGGAAGCCTCGGGAACCAGCTCTTCCAGCTCTGTCGGCGTGACCATGACGATTTCACCGCTGTCCATCTCCAGGCCGCGACGGATTTCCTCCGGAGGCACGGCCTTCCCCGTCCTTGGATCGACCATGCGCTGCTCCACCGGAGCAAGATCCGGCTCGTGCAGCAGCCGAAAATGAACCCTGTTGTCCTGGACGGCGGAAAACAGCTTCACGGCCACGGAAATGTCTTCGAAGCGAATCACTCCTTTCCAGATGGATCGCGCGGTTCCGGTCATGGCTGATCCACCTCAGACTTGTTCCCGCAGCCACCATGACAGCGGGGACAAACCAACGTTCTGTTCGAAACGGACATCACGCACATGGGGCAGACGGCCTCGTCGCATTCCGTGCATCGATACTGCATCTCACAGCTGTACTCCTGAAAGCAGAAAGCACAGGTTTCCGTTTCCATCCAGCAATATACATATGGTGCTCTTCTACCGTGGGCTGAAAATGTGTTGTCGCCGTTCACCCATTCCGTCCTTTTTCTTCAAGATATTGGAGCACAAACAATATTGTGCGCGTTCAAACGATTGCAATGGGCCATTTTAAGTACCGGATGCTCCGGAAAAGGGTATTTCATGACGCATCATGCCTGACATGGCAGGACATGAAGAAGTTGAAGTCCGGCACCTAAGTACGGGACAAAAACATAAATTGTTCAATAATTCTGGTAATTTTTTTCTTGACACCTAGGCCTTGCAAGGGAGGCTATGCGGGATGTCAATTTTTTTAGAGTGCAAGTATTCCGGTCCTATTGATTTGTTGCACAAAATCTTAATAATCTCTTGATATTCGAAAATATATTTCAATCTGTAGAGGAGAATACGGTGAAGATGATCAAGCCCTACCTTGAATACGCTTTTTTCCTTTCGGCCATGGCTTTTGATCATAATCGGCTGTTTTTTACACTCCAGTTCGCCGGAAAGGTAGGCCCAGGTAAATCCTATAGCTACTATCCCTAGAAGATTATTAACTCTTTCTGTGTGCGTTAAATGTGTATCTTCTAGATTGAAGCCACTTTTCTTAAAACATTTAAAAAGACTCTCAATTTCCCATCGAATAGCATAATCACTCAAAGCGGAATAAGCTTCATCATCTGTGATTACAATTACAAGTTCGCCAAGAGGAGATTTGACACATGCAATAAATACATGATGGCCCCACAGAATTCTTCTGCCTTCAAGTATTTTTTCTTGCCCCGGACCAATGCTCCTAAAGAAATTTTTTAGTGGTGCGAGTTGCCCGTTTTTTTTGTTTATGATTTCTTTTTCTTTAACCCTGATTCTAAAGTTAATTTTTGCAACATTTTTTAGATAATATACCCAGTCTTTACCAATGAATTCCCTGTCACAGAGAATGCTTTTAATTATTTCTTTGCCAAAAACACCAATGAATCTTTCAACAATTTGAATTCTGTCATTAGTATTTGATGATCCTCCATTGTTGTCTAGCATTTTCCACATTACAGGAAACGCAATTCCATCATAAGTAATAGATAGCATTAAAATATTAATATCAATTTTTCCGAGCTTCCAGTTTGTTCTGTCTATCGCAAGAATTACATTTTTCTTGTCACCTGGATATAAACGGAATAAAAATTTTGAAAGCATTATAAAATCAAATTTAAAATCTTTGAAAAATCTTTGACATCTTTTATATCTTGAATCTTTGTTTGCTTTAACATCCATAGCGTTAGAAATTCTAGTCAATTTTACAGTCTGCACGATAAAAAGAGACGTCATAAAATCTACAATAAATTTAGCTCTGGAAAGATTTATGCCAAGTGAACTCTTTAAAATGGACTTCAAATCATTTTCGCTAAGCACAGAAGACCTCCTTTTTCTTCTGCTATAGCATAGCGATATTACAAAATGGAATATTTTTAATCTACACAACTCTCTCTATGTCTTCATTTTATACATAATGCATGCTCATATTGCACCCTGTAAGCCATTTTATAAGAAATAATGAGATCAACCTTATCTCTGAAACACTCTGTAATTAGATTAAAATTGTGCAAATTGAGTATTGCATAGTAGATTTCTTTATAGAACAAATCAAAAAAGATAATGAATGCCGTTATTAAATATTTTTTGTCCTGTACTTAGGTCCGGCACGACTCCTTTACGGTCATCCAGCAGAAATATGTGCGTAACATGTGCCGGAATCATTGAGGATAATGCTCCTGCCCATGGAAATACCTGACCTTGTGGAATCAAATACAGAGTATCCTCCATATAAATCCCCAAGCCATTTTCAAACAATGACCCTCAGTAGGATTCTCCTTGAAGAAGCGAATGGGCTTCCGGCCCCTGACTGAGGAATATCTCTCGGGATCATGCTGCCTATCATGATCACCTAAATGGGAACCAAAAATGAAGCTCGAGGAATATCGGAACAAAAGGAACTTTCAGGTCACTCCGGAACCGGAGGGGCGCGAGGAGGCCTCCGCTTCGGGACGCCGCTTCCTGATCCAGAAGCATGCCGCCAGCAGGCTGCATTACGATCTGCGGCTCGAACTCGGCGGCGTTCTCAAAAGCTGGGCCCTGCCCAAGGGGCCGAGCCTCGATCCCGGTCAAAAACGGCTGGCGGTGCATGTGGAAGACCACCCCCTGGATTACGGAACCTTCGAGGGAACCATTCCCAAACAGGAATACGGCGGCGGCACCGTGATGCTCTGGGACGAGGGGGTCTGGATCCCGGACGGGGACCCGGAAGAAGAGTACCGGCAGGGCCGGATGCATTTCGAGATCCGGGGCGAGAAGCTGCATGGAAAATGGATCCTGTTCCGGATGGGCGGCCGGAAAGCGGAGAACAACAAGAACTGGCTCTTTGTAAAATCCAAGGACGGTTACGCCGACTTGGCGTCACCGGACAAATTGCTCGAAATGGACCGCAGCGTTTCCACCGGCAGATCCATGGAACAGATCACTGCTCATTCGCGACCTGACCCGGATCAGCCTGAAAATGATTCTTCTTCCTCCCACTCATCGATCCTCCCAAAAGCTCCCAAGGCCGCTATGCCGGAAACGATTCATCCCCAGCTGCCCACTCTGGTCGATGTTCCGCCCGAAGGCGACCATTGGTTTCATGAAATCAAATATGACGGATATCGCATCATAGCCTTTCTCAAATCGGGATCAATCCGCCTGGTCAGCCGCAACGGCAAGGATTGGACGTCCAGGCTGCCGACGCTGGTCCGATCTCTGTCCGACTTTCCCGCAAAGGTTGCCGTTCTCGACGGGGAGGTCGTCATCCAGCTGGCCGATGGGACCACGAGTTTCCAGGCCCTGCAGAACTCCTTCGAGGGCGTAAAAACCGGCATGCTGCTCTACTACGTTTTCGATATTCTGCATGAAGGGGAATCCGACCTCACAAAATCGCCTCTGCATGAGCGCAAGAACCGGCTGAGAGAACTTTGCGACAAGATGCCCTCGGGATCGGCTGTCCGGTTCAGCGACCATGTCGCGGGCTCGGGTCGACTGGTTTACGAGCATGCCTGCCGGATCGCCCTGGAAGGGATCATTTCCAAGGACAGCCTGAGCCCTTACCAGCAGAAACGTTCCCGGCGCTGGCTCAAGGTCAAGTGCCAGCAGCGCCAGGAGTTCGTCATCGGCGGATTTACGGATCCGGCCGGCTCCCGGATCGCCTTCGGCGCCCTGCTTCTGGGCGTCTATGATGAGCAGAAGCATTTTCGCTACTGCGGCAAGGTCGGTACGGGATTCAATCAGAGGGAACTGCTTTCGCTGCAAAAGAGAATGTCCGGCCTGGAGCGGGAAAGATCGCCCTTCGTCAACCCGCCTAAAGGCGCGGAAGCCCATAATGTTCACTGGATCGCCCCAAAGTTGATCGCTGAAGTGTCTTTCACGGGATGGACCCAGGAAGGGCTGTTGCGCCATCCGGCATACAAGGGCTTGCGCGAGGACAAATCTCCCCTGGAAATACGGAGGGAAACGCAAATACCCCGGGATGCCGTGTTGGACGCTGAATCCAGAGATGAACAATCCAGCCAAAGCCGTCCCGCCGCAACGGCATCCCGCCGCGCCTCCCCGGATCAGGTCCGGCTGACAAATGCGGAGCGCGTCTACTATCCCGAGCTGGGAATCACCAAGGCTGACCTGGCGGGCTACTATCAGCGCATCTCCGATCATATCCTGCCCTATCTGATCCGGCGGCCGTTGTCTCTGCTGCGCTGTCCCCGGGGCAGGGAACATGAGTGCTTCTATCAAAAGCATTTCTCGGCGGAATCCCTCCCGAAGCATGTCCGGGAAATCCTGATCCGGGAAAAGAAGTCCACGGAACCCTATATCGTGATTCACGACATTCAGGGACTTGTCAGTCTGGTCCAACTGGGGGTGCTGGAGTTTCATCCCTGGAACGCCAGGGAAGATCAGATCGAGAAACCGGACCTGATGATCATGGATCTCGATCCGGCTCCCGGAGTCGAACTGGAGCAGGTTGTGGAAGGCACCCTGCTGTTGCGCGGTTATCTTGAATCCATCGGCCTGAAGAGCTTTCTGAAGACCTCCGGGGGCAAGGGTTTTCACGTTGTGGTTCCCCTGGTCCGCCGATCAGGCTGGGACGAGGTGAAGACCTTTGCCCGCGATGTGGCCTTGCGCATGACCCGGATGCATCCGGAACGCTTCGTGGCCACGCTGAGCAAAAAGAAACGGGAAGGAAAGATGTTCATCGATTACCTGCGCAATGGCAGGGGAGCGACCTCCATTGCCCCCTACTCGACCCGGGCCAAGCCCGGAGCTCCGATTTCCGCCCCGTTGCGCTGGGAAGAGCTGACCCCCCAGACCAGGCCGGACAAGTACCGGATCGACAACATCGAAAAACGTCTTGCCGGACTGAAACGAGATCCCTGGGAGAACTACTTCAAGACAACCCAGTCCATAACGAAGTCAATGTTGAAAAAAATAGAGTCATAGCAGGCCGACTGCCGGTTTGATCATAGGGAAACCATCCGGCAATTCAAGATCAGGCAAAACCGATAAAAAATATTGGGGAGGAAAAATGAAAGCGCTGGTATGGCACGGCAAACGGGATGTCCGGGTGGATAACGTACCGGATCCCAAGATCATCGAGGACACGGACGCCGTGATCCGCGTCACCACCACGGCGATTTGCGGATCTGACCTGCATCTCTACGAAGTCCTCGGAGCGTTCATGACACCGGGGGACATCATGGGCCACGAACCCATGGGTTATGTGGAGGAGGTCGGCAAAGGGGTTTCCCACATCAAGCCCGGAGACCGGGTGGTCATTCCCTTCAACATCAGTTGCGGCACGTGCTTCATGTGTGACCAAGGCCTGCAGTCGCAATGCGAAACCACGCAGGTTCGGGATCAGGGCGCCGGGGCCGCGATCTACGGATATTCCAAGCTGTATGGCCAGGTGGCCGGAGGCCAGGCCGAGTACCTGCGCGTTCCGCAGGCTCATTACGGTCCGATCAAGGTTCCGGAAGGTCCACCCGATGAGACGTTCATCTATCTGGCGGACGTCCTGCCCACGGCCTGGCAGGCCGTGGAGTACGCCAACATCCCCAGGGGCGGCACCGTTGTCGTTTTCGGAATGGGCCCCATCGGCCAGATGTGCGCCCGGATCGCCAGAGTGCAAGGAGCACGGGTGATCGGCGTGGATCTTATTCCGCAGAGATTGAAAATGGCGCGCCGGCATTTTGTGGAGGTCCTCAACCTCAACGACCACAAGGACATTGCCGAAACCATCAGGGAAATGACGTCCGGACGCGGACCGGATTCGGTGATTGATGCCGTAGGCATGGAGTCGCATGGAGCGCCAATGGGAAAGCTGGCCCAGCAGATGACCTCCATGCTGCCCAACACAATGGCCGAAACGATGATGAAAAAGGCCGGCGTGGACAGGCTGAGCGCCTTGTACGCCAGCATCGACACGGTGCGCCGTGGCGGGACTGTTTCCGTCATCGGCGTGTACGGCGGCACGGCAGATCCATTGCCCATGCTGAAACTGTTCGACAAGCAGATCCAGTTGCGCATGGGCCAGGCCAACGTCAAACGCTGGGTCAGCGACATCATGCCCTATTTGACGGATGAGAAAGATCCCCTGGGCGTCCACCATCTCGCCACCCACACTCTGCCGCTGGATGATGGTCCCAGGGGGTACGAGATGTTCCAGAAGAAATGGGATGGAGTCGTCAAGGTGCTTTTGAAGCCATGGACAACACCAGATCGTGTTCCTTTGGCGTAATCGCGGTGATGCATCAGAATACACTGCTGTTGCCGAATGTGGCATTGCTGTCGATGTCGGTATCCGGATCGGATCGGTATCAGGTCGGAAGCAAGGCCGTGCGGAGGGAGTTTCAACGTTCCCGAAACCGATACCGACCCCGACCCCGATTGTCGGAGGCAGGCCACATCCCTGCTGAATAGTTAAATTTTTAACAAGGAGAGCGACAATGAACAGCGAAGGAATGCCCAAACAGAAGCAGGAGAAACAACCCGGAGTACGGCATGAGATGGATCCCGTGCCGCAGGACGAGAATCCGAACTATCGACCAAGCGACAAACTCAAGGGAAAGGTTGCGCTGATCACCGGTGGCGACAGCGGCATCGGGCGGGCCACCGCCATCCTCTTTGCCAAGGAAGGTTGCGACGTATCCATTGTCTATCTGGATGAACACCAGGACGCGAGAGAGACATGCGAGAAGATCGAAAAAATCGGGAGAAAATGCATGCTCTTGGCCGGAGACGTCGGCGATCCGGAGTTTTGTCGCCAGACTGTTGAAAAAACCGTCAACGAGTTCGGCAAGCTGGACATCCTGATCAACAACGCCGCGGAACAGCACCTGTGCGACAGCCTGCTCGACATCAGCGACGAGCAGATGGAGCGCACTTTCAGGACGAACATCTTTTCGATGTTCTACCTGACCAAGGCGGTCCTGCCTCACCTCAAGGAAGGTGCGACAATCATCAACGACACGTCCATCGTCGCCTATCAGGGGCACCCGAAGCTTATCGATTACGCCTGCACCAAGGGCGCGATTCTGGCGTTCACCCGCTCCCTTTCCTCGAGCCTGATCGGGAAGGGCATCCGAGTCAATGCCGTGGCACCGGGCCCCATCTGGACCCCGCTGATCCCGGCCAGCTTCACCGAGGAAAAAACCGCGAAGCATGGCTTGAGTTCGCCGATGCAACGCGTGGGACAGCCCTACGAGGTCGCCACGTGCTTTCTGTTCCTTGCTTCCGAGGATTCATCCTACATCAGCGGCCAGACCCTGCACCCCAACGGCGGATCCATTGTCAACGGGTGACGACCGTGAAGCATATCAACGAAAACATACCCCCATCGAAAATGAAAAGGAGTCCGAAATGGCAAAAGACCATGGCCCACAAATCAAGGACGATGAGCAATACGAAGCATTGCGGTCCCAGGGTATGGGCAAGGAGAAGGCAGCCCGAATCGCGAACACTCCGCGCTCAGAAGCAGGCAAACGCGGCGGCGCAGCCACGCGTTACGAGGACAGGACCAAGAAGGAACTCTACCAGCGGGCCAAGGAACTCGGCATTCCACGCATTTCCGGCCTGACCAAGGAAGAGTTGATCGAAACATTGCGTAGTCGTTGAAGGCTACATACACACGGGAGATATTCCAATGAAACGCATTATCACCATAACCTTGCTTGTCCTCTGCGGGGTCAGCATTCCGGCCATGGCCCAGGATGTGGTCTCCATCTATCAGCTTACGGCGTCCAACTTTTTCGTGGCCGTGGTCGCCGGCGTGGTTCTCGCCGCGGCATTTCAGCTGTTCCTGACCAACCTTTCCGCCGCGGCCGGTCTCTCTGCGGCCAAGGTCATGACCGCGGATTCCGACGACAGGAAATCAAAAAAAGAGGAGAAGAGCGGACATGGTTCCGATAAGAATCCTCATGGTCCGACCGCCTTCTCGGACTATGCCGACGGCGTGCACACCACCATGCGGCAGGTCAGCACCGGGTTCGGCGTCATGACCATGATCACCGCGAGCATTTCCCTTTTCCTGGCCACATGGCTGGCCCTGGCGATCATCAGTCCCTTGAACGCCATGTATGCCGTGGGCGTGGCTCTGGTCATCTGGGGGTTGTCCTACCTGATCACGTTCATGCTGGAACTGCGCATCGGCACGACCATGATCGGGGCTATTGCCAAAATGGCCAGGCAAGGCTTTCAGTCCGTTGCCCAGGCCGGAACACAGCTCATGCAAAGGTCCGAAGGACGCCGTTACGAGGATCAGGCCCGCTCGATCACCAAAGCCGTCCATTCCGAACTCTTCGGCCACATCGACCTCCAGCAGCAGATCAAGGATTACATCAACGAACTCAAACGCGAAGCTTCGCCCCGCATGTTTCGCGACGAACTCGAAAATCTGATCAATGAACTGCGGATCGAGGAATACGTCAGTCCTGACGGCGGACCCGGCGGCACTCCGGAAATCATCCGTCAGATCCGCACCTCCGGCAAGCGCATGAGCCGAGAAGAAGCCAAAAGTGCCGCCTCACGGTTACGGGATATTGCGGCACGGACCAAGGAGGAAACCCATTCCGACAAGCCGCGTCACGAAAAGGCGGCGGACAGCGCATTGCGGGCCATGGGACTCAGCCATGAGGAAGCGGAGCAAACGCGCAAGAAATTCGAGGAGTTCCTGCGCAGCACCGGCAAGGAACAGCTCGATCCCGACGGCATTAAGCGCGACCTGGAGAAGCTCTTCCAGGACCGATCCGAAGGGGCAGACGCCCTGTCACGCCGGCTCTCCTCCATCGACCGGGATACCGTCGAGACGCTCATTGCCAAGCGCCAGGACATGAGCAAGGACGAGGTCCATCAGTATGTGGATAGAATCTGGGGGGTTGTGGAAAACTATACCGGCAAGGCGCGACAGCGCACCTCAGACATGCAGACAGAAATGCAGGGAGACAAGTTTACCGGTAGGACGATAGACATGGATGAAGGTAAAACAGGTGCGGTATCAAATAAGGAACGGATCCTGAACCGCATAGAGGAGTACATCGCGTCGCTGGAACGCCCGAATCTGGACGCCGAAGCCATTCGCCACGACCTGGAACTCATGTTCAGCGACCCGCGCTTCGCGGCCGAGGATCTCTACCATCGGGCAAAGGGTCTGAACAGGCAGGATGTCCTGGCCATTGTGACCAGCAGCCGCTATGTTTCCGAGGAAGATGTGGACAAGATGGTGGACCAGATCATGAAGATCCGGGACGAGACCGTGATCCGCGTCGAGCGGATGAAGCTGGAAGTCAAGAACCGCGTCGAACAGGCGCGGCAGGAAGTCATCCATCAGGCTGACGAGATGCGCAAAACCGCCGCCAACGCGACATGGTGGGTGTTCATCACTGCGACGGCCAGCGGTGTGGCGGCGATCTTCGGCGGATTATTGGCCGCATGAGGCGTCAAGGGAAGATGAAGAAATCGAACCGCCTGCTTTCGTTGGTTGAAGGACAAAGGACGCCGGGAAGATTTTTTTCCGCTCCCTGGATATGTATTCCTGCGAACCCGGCACCTTGAGGGAGCGGGCGGTTCATGATGATTGAATTATCCATAACCTCAGCTCACCCTCTATGGACACAGGAGTGGAATGGATACTCGCCTGCACGAGTATGACTGCCTTGGTAACGGCATTGAAAAACAAGTCATTCCCGCGAAGGCGGGAATCCAGATCACGCTTGCCACAAGTTAGTAACCTTTTTCTGCTTTGGAAGCTGAATTATGAATTATTGTATTTATTCATCTTTTCCGTAGATGGTCATAATTCTGCACTGGATTCCGGCTTTCGCCGGAATGACTTGTTGCAGAAACTGTTTTCATGTTCATTCATGCCGGTGAACGCGGCATCCAGTCCGAAGGATTTCGGCTGAGCTGAAAAATTTCGAAATCTCAGCGAGGTGAATCTCGCCTGAGCCGTCACTCCAACCCCCTATCCCCCTGCAGTTCCATTCGGGCGGTCAGGTAGCCCAGGATGTCCTTCAAGGAGATGATTCCCAGCAGTCGCTCGTTTTCCATGACCATCATCCGGCTCAGACCTGTGGCGTTCATGGTCCGCAGCACCTCGGCCACGTCTTCGTCAGGCCCCACGCTGTTGCTCACGGAACAGGGGATCATGATCTCCCGAACCTGGGTTCGCGGCCATTCCTCTCTTCCCAGTTCCCCCACCTGTTTGGTGGTGATGCATCCTTCAACGCGATCCTTTCCGTCCTGCACCGGAAAGAACTTGTGATGATAACGATAAACATAGTCTTCCACCATCTCCTGCAATGATATGGAACTGGGAATGGTCACCGGGTTTTTCATGAGGGTCCGGACCCGCTCCCCGGCGAGAGCGTGTTTCACGGCCAGCTGCTGGTAGGAATTGCGGGCCGCATAGCGGATAAACATGCCGATCAGGGAGTACCAGAGTCCGCCGACGATGTTTCCGGTGAGGATATTCAATAAACCGAGGCCGATCAGCACAAGTCCGAAGACCATGCCGAAATTGGTGGAAATCCTGGTGGCCCAGCGCTGATCCTTCTTGATGCTCCAAAGCACGGACCGCAGAATCCGTCCGCCATCCATGGGAAAGGCCGGAATCAGATTGAAGATCGCCAGAATCAGATTGATCAGGGCCACATACATGAACACGCTGCTCACGGCCTCATCCATGCCGAACCGAAAGCCGAAATCGTAGACAAGGTAGAACACCAGCGCCAGAAACAGGCTGGCCGCGGGACCGGCAATGGCAATCCAGAACTCACTTTTCGGCGACTTCGGTTCCTGGGGCATCTCGGCAACGCCGCCGAAAATGAAAAGAGTGATGCCGCTGACCTCCACCCCGAATTTTCGTGCGACCATGGAATGCCAGAACTCATGGAACAGGATCGAAAAAAACAGGCCCAGGGCCCCGACCACGGCCAGCTTCCAGTAATCCAGCGGCTCCAGCCCCTCGATGACATGGGGAAAAAAGCCCACGGCCAGGGACCATGTGACCAGGGCGGCAATGATGATCCAACTGGGATCGACCTTGAACTGAAAGCCGAACACCTTGAACAGCTTGATACCTTTTCCAAACATGGGACACCTTCCTTTATGATTTCTGTTCAGAAAACTGATCAGAAATGGTCTTTCCCGGGGCAAACTCGATTTGCAACACTTCCCTGACCTGGGCGAAACAGGCTTCCATTTCCGGCAGCAAGCCTGCAGCCTGCGAAAGGTTGCCATTGTCGGCGGTCTGTTCCAACTTGTCCACGATTTGGCTCAAGCCGGTGCAACCCATGCTCTGGGCACTGCCCTTCAATTTATGGGCGATTTTTTTGACGGATGCGGCATCGCTTCCTTGGAAAGCCTTGCGCAGGCTGCTCAACTGTTCGGGAACGTCGGCAAGAAATATTTTCGTCATTTTGCGTGCCAATTCGAGATCATGGTCAATCCGACGCAACAGATCCCTACGGTCAAATACAGTTGCATCCACAGCGGATAAATTCTCCCATTCATCGGCGTCGGCACGTTTCGGCATAATTGAGTCATTTGAACCTTCTGTTCGTTCAGGATTTTTCAGAAGTTTTGGATCTGGCAGCCACTTTTCCAAGATGTTCGCCAAAGTTGTTGGATGAAGGGGCTTGGTCAGGTAATCGTTCATTCCGGCCTTGATGCAGACTTCACGATCGCCCTGCATCGCATGGGCTGTGAGCGCAATCACGGGGATTCCAATGTTTTCGGGGTGCAGGGATTGAAAATCCGAGCTTCGCATTGCGTCCGCAGGCCCTCGGTCATGCTCTCCCGTTTCAAGCACCCTGATGCGCTTCACGGCCTCCAGCCCGTCCATGACCGGCATCTGGAGGTCCATAAGCACCAGATCATAAGGCTGTTTGGCCAGGGCATCGAGAGCCTCTCGGCCGTTGACCGCGACATCCGCCCGGTATCCCAGACGTTCCAGAATCTTCAGGGCAACAAGCTGATTGACCTGGTTGTCCTCGGCCAGCAGGATTCGTTTTTTCCCCTGGCCCGAAGCTTTTTCAGATATTGGTCGAAGCGAGGCGATCTTCGGTACCTTGCTTGTGCTGTCGGAATCCGCATGGGGAGTTCGCGTGGAAGCCGCTTCACCCAAAACAATGGTAAAACTGAACGTGCTCCCCTGCCCGAGAGTGCTCTCCGCCTCCATGGTTCCGCCCATCATTTCCACCAGCCGCTTGGAGATTGGCAATCCCAGGCCGGTGCCGCCATAGTTGCGGGTAGTGGAGGCATCCACCTGATGAAATGGTTCAAATATCGCGGGAAGCATTTCTTGGGGAATCCCGATCCCGGTGTCTCTGACCGTGAATCGAAGCAAATAGCGTTCCCGAAGCTTTTGTTCCAGAGTGACAATGGTCTCCACCTCGCCGACGGAGGTGAACTTGATGGCATTGCCCCAGAGATTCAAGAGTATCTGGCGCAGCCGGGTAGGGTCTCCCCGGAGATGTTTCGGAATTTCCCTGGCTATCCGGAAACTCATTCTCAAGCCTTTTTCTGCGGCCCTGCGCTCCAAGAGATGAGTTGTCTCGTTCATGATTTTTCGCAAATCAAAATCCAATTCCTCCAGGCTCAGTTTGTCGGCCTCAACCTTTGAGAGATCCAGAATGTCGTTGATCAGCGCCAGCAGGCTTTCACCACTGGTCTTGATGCCTTCCGCAAAGGAGCGCTGTTCCTCCGTCAGCTCCGTATCCAACAGCAACCCGGTCATGCCGATGACGCCGTTCATGGGCGTTCTGATCTCGTGGCTCATGTTCGCCAGGAATTGGCTCTTGGCAACATTCGCCGCCTGCGCGGCCACGGCCATACGCCTGGTTTGCTCAACGGATTCTTCGAGTTGTCGATTGCTGCGCTCCAATTCCTCTTGCGCTTTTCGGCGCTCGGTGATGTCGTAATTTATACCTAAGGCCCGGACTGCATTCCCCAGGGCATCCCGACTGACGAAACCGGAACCTGCAAGGTACCGGACAGCCTGATCTTCCGGCCCCGATCCCTGACACATGATCCGGAATTCCAGGGAAAAGGCGCTGCCGTCGTCCAATGCGGAACGGAAAATCTCCGTCGCCTGTTCCACGTCATCAGGGTGAACCCTACGGCTCCAATCATCAAAGGAACCGGAGAAATCCTCACGTTGAATTTCAAACAGGCGCAACATTTGATCATCCCATTCCAGGCGATCGTCCTTGGCCGAATAATCCCAAATTCCGATGCCCGTGCCACTTGTCGCCAGTGCCAGTCTTTCCTGGCTTTCCTGCAAGGCAAGCTCGGCATTTTTTCGATCCGTGACGTCCATGTCGTACTGGATCACCTGGACGACCTCTCCCAAATCATTGAACACCGGGTGCGCATGCACGTCCACGATACGGTCATTGCCCTGCCGGTCATGGTGGAGGTGCTCCACGACCGTTGGTTGTCCGGTTCGCTTGACGATCCGCACCGGGCAGGGGTGCCCCATGTCCATGCAAGGAACATCAGAACCATGGGCCAATGAATGGCAGGTCATGCCTTCCTGGGGTATCCCCCCGGCCATGGCCGCCTTGTTGGCGAGTTCGATGGTGTAGGTGTTGGCGTTGACGACGTAGAAAGGATAATCCAGGGAGTTGATGACGGTGTTCAAAAAGCCGACCTGGTCATTCAGAGCCCGCACGGCCTGTTTTCGACGTCGTGAAAGATGAACGAGCCAGCCGATGATCGCCAGAAGTACGCCAAAAGCCAGGGCCAGCACCCACATGAAAATGCGTGTCCGCTGCTCCACGGATTGCGCCAGCATTCTCTCCGCGGTGATATCCTGCACAATGGAGAAGAGAACGGTTTCGTCGCCATACTGGATCGGCCAGGAAGTCACTTCAACAGTTCGGGTTTCTCCGTCCGCCAGGCGATGTTCAAAGACAAAGTAGTTGCGCTCCTGGCGGGTTGCAGCCTCCATCTCTCTGCGGATCTCTTCGGGAGAAAATATGTTGATCTGCTGGATGGACATGGATCGCAGTTGCGCTCGGGAGTACCCGTAGAAGTCCGATGCGGCTTCATTGGCATCGATGATCTCGCCGGTTTGCTCCTCGATGAGCAGCATGATCGATCCGTGCCTGACGAACATTTCATAACCAAAGGAAGGGAATCCGGTCTGTTTTTTTTCATCGGCGAAAACCATCGGCTGCATGCAGATCAAGAGCAAAATGATACCCAGTATCCATCGCCAAAATTTCCGTGTCTGTTTCATCATTATCCCAGGCTCGTGGCCCTGAACGTTCCTCGCAAAATATCACACAACACAACATCCCAATAATAACAACTGAATCAATGAATGGAAGTGACGATCTCCACGCCGCCACTTGTCGCTATTCTGCCGAAAAAGCACTAACCCCCATCGTAACTAGTCAGCACATACTCTATTGTTGACTTGCCGGCACTGGATCCGGCTTTCGCCGGAATGACATATCGTGCCACGTCCTTCCCCAGTTTAGTCATGCCGACGAAGGCTGGTATCCAGCCCCGTTTTTCTCGGATGAACTGAGTAGTTACACCCATCTCCCGGAGCTCATAAGCAGTTGCCGACAGAAGCCGAACACATTGAGTATCTACAAAAAAAAGCCCCGACTTTCGCCGAGGCTTTGCATTCATCGACAAAAAGCCGAACAAAACGCTTATGGGACCGGGATTATACGGCTCTTCGCTCTGAACGGCCACGGGACCTGTCGGTGCGGCCATGCACAGGGCGTGCGGAGCGGGGTCGGCCGGCTTCGCGTTCTCGTTCCGGTTCGACCCGCCCTGGAGCCTCGTAATCGAACCCTTCCAGGGTCCTGCGTTCAATGCGGCCGCCGAATTTGCGCTCGATGGCGCGAACCTGTTCATCGTCGTCTCGGCAGATCAGAGAGAGGGCTTCCCCGGTCTGCTGGGCCCGGCCCGTGCGTCCGATGCGATGGGTGTAGCATTCCGTGGTGTCCGGGATGTCGAAGTTGATTACATGGCTGATTCGGAGACAATCAATGCCCCGGGAGGCGATGTCCGTAGCCACCATGATCTTGTATTTGCCTGAGCGCAGTCCGGCCATGGCCTCCTGACGCCGATTCTGGGACATGTTTCCCTGCAGGAAGGTGGCGGCCCAGCCCTTGTTCTCCAGCTTTTTGGCCAATGATTTGGCCTTGTGCTTGGTCCTGGTGAAAATGAGCATGGTTTCGTGTTCCGTGGTGCGCAGCAGCTCTTCCAGCAATTGGGCCTTGAGATGCGCCGGAACGGGGTAGAATGCCTGGGAAATAGCCGGCGCCTGCCCGGTTGTTTCGGCTTTCACCTCCACAGGATGATGCAAATACTCCCGAGTCAATTTGCGGATCTCTTCCGGCATGGTTGCGGAAAAAAGCATGGTTTGGCGCTGTCGGGGAAGGCGGGAAACGATCCGGCGAATATCCGGAGCAAAACCCATGTCCAGCATCCGATCCGCCTCGTCCAACACCAGGGTATCCACCCTCGACAGATCCACCAGTCCCTGATTCATCAGGTCCAGCAAACGACCAGGGCAGGCCACAACGATAGTGGCCTGACGCAGGTTCTTGACTTGAGGATTCTGCCCCACGCCGCCGAAAACCGCTGCGCTGCGCAAGCCGGTTTCGCCGCCCAGTTCCACAAAATTCTCATGAATCTGCAGGGCCAGTTCCCGGGTCGGCGCCAGCACCAGAACGCGCACGGGACCGCGCTTGGGCGCGTCCAGGTTCAACAATTTCTGCAGAATCGGGAGTGCGAAGGCTGCTGTCTTGCCGGTACCAGTCTGCGCCAGCCCCAGGACGTCTCGTCCTGCGAGCAGCGGTGGAATCGCCTGTTCCTGAATGGGTGTCGGCACAAGGTAACCGGCTCGAGACACGCCCGCCATGATGCGCTTGTCCAGCGCAAAGGAATCAAAATTCATTAAATCTCCTGAAGTGTATTCGCAGAATGGCGTGATCACGAGACTGCGGGCCGATGTGTCGGCAAAAGGTAAAGGCTCTGGGAGGTCGAGGGATCTGTCGGGCTGGCGGCGAAAAGCCGAAGTGAGGCGTCGAAAGAAGGGACTCAATTCCAATCACGCGGGAGCAAGGCGATAGATAGCCATTTCTCTAAAAATGTAAAGGATGCCATAAACTCAGATCGAGTTTCTACATCGGGATTCGGATGGGTATTGGAGTTCGGACCGGCTTTATCCGGTTATTCTGTATGGTTTTTCAGTTGAAAGGACCAGCTGACCTAGAAGCAAGTTACAGGAATAATTATATTCTGCTTTCTTGTTGCAAAAAGGTGGAAGGCATGATGGTTGCAAGAATTAAGGCTTTGGAAATCTCAGAGCAACGTCCATCACTATATTTGTCGGCTACGGATAACTCCCCTTTAAAAACCTCAGTACAAAACAATAAGGCCTTTATTTTATAAATTATTTTTTGATATTCTGACCCAAAACCAAACTTTTTAGATGAGGATATTCCGTCTCTGGACATGGCTCCGGCGAACCTACGCCGGAGAACGATCAGAGATTTTTTTTCTTGAAAAAGTGGAATTTTAGTTAAGAAATAACGAGTCCAGCATGTCTGGAAGACCGATTTTTTGAATAGCAGGAGGAGTTTGTCATGTTTCGCCACCCTTTTTCGGTGATAATCATCATACTCGCGCAATTATACGCCATATCCGCGATGGCCGGCAGCTCTGTCGAAATGACCGTGGAAGCATTTTCGGAAATTGTTTGCATTGATGAGCAGAAACAGGAATTGCAGAAAGCTCAGGAGGAGATTACCGTCTTGAAGGCGATCCTTGAGGCCTATCACAAGGCGAACACCCATTATCTTCGGTTATCCGCCTATACGGCCCGGAAGGAAGAATGCAACGACGACATCGAGAACACGGCAATCATGCAGCGGCCCAAACCCGGGTGGACCGTGGCCGTATCCCGTGACCTTCGGGGATGGCTTGGTAAAAGAGTATATGTTGAAGGCTTCGGCATCAGGATGGTCAGCGATCTGATGAACTCCAGGTACACGAAAGCAATTGACATTCTTGTTCCGGATGTCGACGAGGCCCTGGAGATCGGAGTTCGGGAGAATGTTTTCGTGACCCTCATCGAGCCCTTGGCCCAAAGTGAAAAAGGCATCAACCAGGAGTGCCTGCACTTCACATCTCACGCCGAGCCTTGAACGGATGACTTGCAGTCCTCAACACGGCGGTGACGTCAAGCACTGGTCCGTGGTGCAAACAAGACCTCTCCTCACCCCCTTCCTCTTCAGCTTCAGACTTCAATAGCTGCAAGACTCCTTATTCGTGCCACCTGCGGATGTTGTCAAAGCAGTTTCCGACCAATTCCCAATCATACGTCTTGGCTTTCTGGCTGTGCCAATAATGTTCAGGGGAACAAACCGAGACAGCTCGACGCGACGCGAGATTCTCCTGATTGGCCATGAAACGGGCGTTTGCCTTTTCGAATTTTCCAAATCCTTGGCGCATCCTCTCCATGCACTGGTTAATGAGAAGAAGGTCAGCCCGGCATAATTTGAGGTCCTCGGCATCCTCGCAAATCTTCTCCTGGCACAATAATACCGCCTCCCGCTCATTCCAAACAAATTTCGGTTCAACACTGCGTACGGAATTGAAAGACAAGAGACCAATAAAAAAGACAATAGAGACGAGGGCGATGTTTCTCATCAACAGATCGCTCATGCTGACTTCTCCTTTAGCATGATGTTGCGCGACAGGGTAGTGCGGAACAAGCCGGATCTACGACCTTAGCTCTTGCGACAATCAATCGCTTTCAAGGGTGGCGCTCATTTTCCTTTAGCAACTGCCGTTCCAGAGGGTAACTGTATGAGTTTGCGCTAATTTACAAAAAGATCAACTCAGGAAGTGACAAACAAGTTGGCAGTTCCATAGGCAACTGCCAAAATTGTTGGCAGCCAAGAATACGGCAGGTCCAAAAATTCAATGTGCAGAGGATCTGGTTAGGAAAATTTTCTATCCGTAAGTCCTATTTCACGGGGATGGGTAAATCACGCTACACAAATTTTCCGCAATTGCAATAGGCATATTGAGCATCTTGGCAATAACGAATCTGAACATGGACTTACGTTACGTTTATTGACCAACGAATAAAAAAAACGCCATATTTCTGTCCGCTCATGTTAATATCCCTGAATATGATTTCAATTCGCTGGGCAATGCAACAATAGGCCATTGCACTGATCGACGGCACACCTGCCATGTTGGTCACAACAACTGGGGCAAGATTCGCTCATCAGATCATTGCCGGAACTTGAATCATCATGTGTCCATCGATCACGAATGGGAATGTTGGTGCGCGTACGTCCTGTCCGCTACTGTTCTAGCTAGTTAATGTCGCTGTAATGATAGTATGAAAGTAACCATTCAGCTACGTTCCGGATTGTCTCGATTTCTCGGCATCGCAACTTCTCGCCGGCTTCGCGACCTCGAAAACTGCTCGAAAAAGCCTCATCTGGCGCTTCGGGAGTTCGACAATGGTTTGATGAACGAAACCTGGCTCAGTAAGACAGGCGATGCCGAAAAATCGAGACAATCCGGAACACTCCTCCTATTCTGAAAGCGTTGAGTGGTTGCGTATCAAAAAAAACCGAAGCAGACGTCTGCTTCGGGTTTTGTATTAGATCTGACAAAACTCAAAAAGGTGATCACTCGAAGCCATGCATTTACGGTCAATCCGGGCTTCACCGCGGGTTTATCTTGAACCTGGTCACGTCAGATTCGCAGGTGGTTAAAGGAGGTGGTTCGCCGAGACCATGTCTATAGTCACGACCTTGGTTCGACAAGCCGAAGTTGGCGCAATTATGAATGGACGTCACAAAATCATTGAAAGTGTCCAAATTTGGCGATACGGTCCGATCCGACCGTTGTTTGCTTATGCATCGCCGATGCTGTTGCTCTCGCGCTCAATCTTGAGAATCTTATCATTCCACTTCGAAACCCAGAACCACTTCAGCAACGCCATGTCACACCTTGCGCCCGCGGATAATAACCTCAAGCGAATCTTCGTCGTGACGCTTATCGGCACGACAATCAATTTCTTTTTGGGCATCATAAAGATTTTCGTCGGTCTGCGTTTCCATGTCGACGCGGTTCTGGCGGACGGCATCCAGTCCTTGGCCGATATGATCAGCGATGTTTTGCTGCTCGTTGCGGTGACGTTTTCTTATAAGCCCCGCAGTCGAGCACAACCCTTCGGCCACCGCAGACTGGAAACGCTGGTCACGTTGTGTATTGCCATGGTCTTGATATTGACGGCTTACGGCTTGGCCCGCAGAGCTTTTTACGCTCCAGACTCTGAGAATTTCACGTTGCTCCCGGCATTGATCATTTCCGTGGTTGCGGCTGTCATCAAGGAGTTGCTGTTCCATTATACCATCCGGAAAGGCAAGAAGTTGAAGAGCCCGGCCGTTGTCGCCAACAGTTGGAGTCATCGGGCGGACGCCATGTCCTCTGCGGCAGTGGCCGTCTGTATCATATTGGGTATGCTTTTCGGTAATTTCCCCCTGTGGGATAAAATTGGCGTTGTCATTGTGTGTATCCTGATCCTTAAGGCCGCATGGAACATCGGGCGGGACGGTCTGGCCGAACTTCTGGATCACGCCCCATCCGAGGACCTGATGATTCAGGTTGAAAACCTGATCGATCAGGATCCGGATGTGGTGTTCGTGCATAACGTCCGGGTCCGTTCCGTGGCCGGGACTCTCGATATTTCATGCACCATCGAAATCAACGGAAATTTGACGGTAAATCAAGGCGCGGACATAGCCCGGCGGGTCGAAGAGCGGCTCTTCTCCGGCTTTGAAGGCGTGGCCGGAGTAATGATTCGGATCATGCCCGCTGGGAATTTCGCGGCCAAGGCCTTGCGCCGAGGCATTGAGAACGTGCCCCGGGAGGATCTGGTTTGAGCAGGACAGTTCCGATTTTTTTCGTGTACACTTGTTGAGAAGTTGCGATTTCTGAGTCGAAGGAAGGATATGCATGACATCCTGATCGGCAAAGGGACTGCGCAGGCATATTTACACGGAGGTACGCCAACCGGCATGGAATGACTGCCGGGGCCACGGAAACGGGAAAGAGTGTGTCCCTGATGGTGCTGGCCGAAGGTTTTTCACGTCTTGGGGTGTCGGTGTTCGTGGCGGACATCAAGGGAGATATGGCCGGACTGGTCATGCCGGGAACCTTGACCGAACGGATCAGCTTCCGACTGAAAGATGATGGGCTTACTGATTACGCCAATCAGGCGAACCCAGCTATCTTTTGGGCCATTTTCTGTGAGCAGGGCCATCCATCATAGTCATGCTCCTATCGGAAGTATCCATTTCCTTTTGATTGATCCCGCCAGCCAATGATGCTCTGGAGGCATTTGCCCTGGTCGGCTTTCCGTCTCTGCTTTGGCTTGACGCAGAACCTCCCAGATATGCGCGTCCGCGAGATCCATCTTGTTCACGAAGAGGATCCGGTGGGATGTACCGCGTTTGGACGGGGCGTTCTTGAAAAGGCCGAGGGGATGGGTTGCCAGGCAAGCCAGGATATGGGCGTCAACTGGCCGGGCCTGCTCTGATTCGCATAAGATAGCCAGGCGTTCGCTGCGAAACACGTGTTCCTCGTCGACAGGTGCGCCTATGGCGTCCGCTCCGATAATTCCAATGACCAAGTCGCTTTTGGCGGGAATAACGGGCTCATGGTCCGCCGGCGCCTTGAGGGATCTGCCGCGTGCTCCGTCGGCCTCGACGAAAATGCGGTCCGCCAGTCCGGAAGCGGCCAGGAGATCCACGGTTTCGGGAGCAAGTCCGAGCAGCTTGCCCGTTGCCGGATCACGGTCCCGAACCAGGGTCAGATGTTTTTTGCGGAAGAGCAGTTCGCGAATGTCGGGCAGGGATGTTCCGGTTCCGTCCCAGAAAACAACATCGGTCGGTAAAATGCCATTCGGATCGAGAGCGGGGGACAGGATCTTCGTCGTGGTGGTGCTGATGACGGACTGCCCGGCAGCCACGGCATGTGCGGCCATGGCGGCCATGAGGCTGGTCTTGCCGCCGGCCCCGACAAGGGCCACGCGCCGGGCATCGGGCAGGTAGAGTTCGGCCGGAGAGGCGGGGATCAAGGCTTGTTTTCGGGTTCGGCCTGGAGGACTTGGCGCACGGCCTTGACAATGGTGTCGTATCCCGTGCAGCGGCAGAGATTGCCGGCGTGGCCGCGGCGGATCTCCTCGTCGGCGATCTCCCGACCGCGGTGCGTCTCCACGAAAGCAGTGCTGGTCATGACCAGGCCGGGAGTGCAGAAGCCGCACTGGACGGCGCCGGCGTCCACGTAGGCCTGCTGGACCGGGGAAAGCACGCCGTTTTTGACCTCGCCTTCCGCGGTCCGAATGCGCTTGCCGTCCGCTCTGACAGCTGGATAGATACAAGCGTTCACGGCCACGTCGTCCACCAGGACGGTGCAGGCACCGCATTCTCCTACCCCGCAGCCGTGCTTGACGCTGGTCGCTCCCAGGTCCCGGAGCATGTCCTGGAGGGAGGTTCGAGGATCGATGGTCATTTCATGGCGTTGACCGTTGATGGTGCAGGCAATCCTCAGCATGAAGCATTCCCCGTTCGTGCGGCCGCGGCCAGGATCATGCGCTTGGCCAGGGTGCGGATGATGTGCAGGCGGAAATCCGCCGCGGCCCTCCAGGACGTGCGGGGGCTGACGTCCTGGACCAGGGTTTCGCAGGCGGTCTCGACGGCCTGCTCCAGGGGCAGGCCGGTCGCGGCGGCCTCGGCCGCGGGACAGCGCACCGGAACCGGCGCGGCCACGGTAAAGGCCAGGCGCAGTTCCCGGACCGCACCGTCGCTGATGCGCACTCCCGCGCCGCAGCCGATGGTGGCGATGTCCATGGCCTGGCGCATGGAGTATTTGATATAGGACGTGCCCAGATTCCGGCACTCTTCCGTCTTGATGCGTATGGAGCGCAGGATCTCGCCCCGGCGCAGCTCCACTCGCCCCGGTCCGAGATGGAACCCGCGCAAGGGGATCAGCCGCTCTCCTTCCGGACCGATCAGATCCAGGTGGGCGTTCAGGACCAGCAAGGGGGCGGCGGAATCCGCGCAGACCGAGCCGTTGCAGATGTTGCCGCCGATGGTGGCCACGTTGCGGATCTGCGGCCCGGCCACCCAGCCCGCCGCCTCGATGAGCATGGGCGCGTGGCGGGCGGCCAGCGGCGAGGCCATGATGGAGGCAAAGGTCGTCCCCGCGCCGATGCGCAGCGCTCCCGCTTCTTCCGTAATCCCTTCCAGTTCCGACAGGCCGTGAATGTCCACGATGTCCGCATAGTCCTTGTGCCCCTCCCGCAACCGGACCAGGATGTCCGTGCCCCCGGCCATGGGCCGGGCAAAGGGATTGACCGCGAGCAGATCCAGGGCCTCGCTCAGGGTGCGGGCGCGATGGTAGGATTCGAAGGCGAACATAATTTATTCCTCGGCCTGGCAGTCGTTTTGTTCAGATCCATCTTCCAAAGCCATGAGCAGAGCAGCTTCTCGCAAATTTTCCTGCAGCTCCTCAATGGTTTCGCCCTGAGTCATGATCTCCGGATTGTCGCGAAGCGAGCCCAGCCAGAATTTTTCAGATTTCCAGCAGATCATGTTCATCGTGCGATTTCAAGCAGCCCGGCGTCCCGGAACAGGGGGAACAGGGCCTTGGGGGTGAGGGGGATGGCGTTGACTTTGACGCCGGTGGCGTCCCAGACCGCGTTGCGGATGGCCGGACCGGGGGAGAGCAGAGGCGGCTCGCCCAGGGATTTGTTGCCGAAGCCGCCGGAAGGTTCGAGTGTTTGCGCAAAAGCCACGTCCAGGTCGGGCAGGTCCGGGAAGGTGGGCATCTTGTAGTCCAGGAGGTTGTTGTTGCGCACCTGGCCGGATCGCGGATCAACCAGCAGTTCCTCGTACAAGGCCCAACCGATGGCCATGGCCATGCCACCCTGGACTTGTCCTCTGGCAGTGGCCGGGTTGATGACCACGCCGCAATCGTGAACGTTCAGGATGTCCGTAACCCGGACCCGGCACAGCGGAACGTCCACCTCCACTTCCACGAAGGTGCAGCCGAAGGAGGGAGCGTTGCTGCGGGTCTTCACGGAGCGTTCCGCCGTGAGCTGGCTGCCTCGTTCCTTATTGTAATAGGCATCCAGTGCCAGTTCTTCCAGACTCATGAATACCAGGGAAGCATCACGGCTCGAGACGATGAAGCCGGTCGTGAGATCCAGGGCGTGGGCCGGGAAGCCCGTCATCAGTGCGGCATGGTCCAGAATCCTGGAGCGCAGGTCCTCGGCCGCTGCTTTTACGGCCGGACCAGCCACATAGGTTTGTCGTGAGGCAAAGGCACCGGGATCAAAGGGCGCGACGTCCGTGTCCTGGGTGGAAACCACCCGTACGGCCTCCATGGGCAGGTCGAGCACGGAAGCAGCCATCTGGGCAAAGACCGTGTCCGCGCCCTGACCGATTTCCGTCGCCCCCACCTGGAGCAGGACGCAGCCGTCCTGGACCAGGGTCAGCCGCGCTCCGGACAACTCCACTCCCACGGGATACACGCCGGAATTGAAGCTGAAACAGGCCACGCCGACGCCGCGCCGGATGTCCGCTGCTTCATCGGTTCGGTTCTTATTCGCGGCTCGGCGTTCGTCCCAGCGAAAAAGCGCACGGCCCTTTTGCAGGCACTCGACCAGACCGTGGGTTTCTATGGGCCGCTTCGAGAGCGGATTCACGTCTCCCGGCCGCCCCGCATTTTGCAGCCGAAGATCCACGGGATCCATGCCCAGGGCCCTGGCTCCCTCTTCCATCAAGCACTCGAAGGCAAAGATGGTCTGAGGGGAGCCGTAGCCGCGCATGGCGCCGGCAATGGGCAGATTGGTATAGACCGTGGCGGCCTGGAAGTGCATGGCGCTGTGGGGATACATGCTGCAGAGCTTGCCGCCCCCGGCGGCGGCCACGGAATGGCCGTGGGAAGCGTAGGCCCCGGTGTTGGAGAGGACGTCCAGGCTTGCGGCCTGGAGGCGACCGTCCCGGGTAAAGCCCATTTTGGCGTGCATATGGAAGGCATGCCGGGTTCTGGTGATCATGGATTCTTCGCGGGTCAGGGCCAGACGCACGGGACGACCCAGCTTCCAGGCCAGAAAGGCGACCATGGGTTCGAGCACGACATCCTGCTTGGCTCCGAAGCCGCCGCCCACGCAGGGCTTGATGATTCGTACCCGGCTCCATGGAATGCCCAGAGCCTGCCCGACGATGCGTCGGCAGATGTGCGGGATCTGGGTGGATGTGACCACGGTGATGCGTTCCATGTCCTCCATGTAGGCGTGGGCCACCAGCGGTTCCATGTGGCAATGCTGGGCTATGGGCGTCTCATAATGGCCTTCCACGACCACGTCCGCGGCGGCTATGATTGCTTCGGCGTCTCCGCCCACATTGAATCCGCTGCGCTGGACGACGTTCCCTCCCGGATGGATGACCTTGGCTCGCGGGTCCATGGCCGCTACCGGCGTGGTCATGACCGGATATTCCTCGTATGCCACCTCCACAAGGGAAGCGGCTCGCCGCGCCGCAAGCTCGTCCCGGGCCACCACCACGCCGATCTGGTCGCCGTGAAAGCGGACATGCTCGGTCAGCAGCAGGGTGTCGGCCACGTCGGCATGTTCCGGATCCAGGGAATAGGGATGTCCGGCCGTGGCATAGAGTATCTTCGGAACATCGGCATGGGTGAAGACGGCTTCCACGCCGGGAACCTCCAAGGCGGCGCGAGTGTCCATGGAAACAACCCGGCCATGGGCCACTGTCCCGCGGATGTACACGGCGCTGAGCACGCCGGGAGGCAGCATATCCTCGGCATAGCGCGCCCGCCCCGTGACCTTGGCCTCGACATCCAGGCGCTTGACGGGCTGTCCGATGCTCATCCGGTCCTCCCGAGAGAGGCATGGGTGGCGAATTGTTCGGCGGGATGCGTCATGACGGCCAAGTCGGTAGGGCCTAATCGCATGAATTCGCCTGCCGCGAGTACGGCCTGAAGCACGCCCTGACCCACGATCAGGGCCTTGTCGGAAATGTGTCTGCAGCGCCAAGCCTCTCCTCTGGGGTCCACGTCGCCCAACTTTAATCCCTTGCGAACATGAAGACCGGAGCGCAGCAGCCCCCGGATCACTCCGCTGGTCCGGGCCGGCACCGGACAGGAGCCAACGCTGCCGACAACGTCGCCCTCTCGGACATGATCGCCGATGGAGCGGCAGGCCGTGAACAGTCCGTCCCCGGGCGCGCGCAACAGCCGCTCCAGGGTTTTGCCCGCCACCTCGCCGGGAATGCCGGTGTTCGGATAGGCTGCGCCGCTGAAGACAAGGTTGCCCATGCCGTGGCCGCGATGGGTTTCCACGACGCAGTGCACGTCTTGGCCGGCAACAAAGCCTGGCCCCAGGGCCACGACCAGGGGAGCCAGGCCGGGGTGAACGCCGTCATTGCGCTTGGCGATCAGGGCATCCACAAGCACCTGGGGCTTAAGTACTGCAAGGCAGGCCATGTCCGGGTCCACGATGACCGGGATTTCATCTCCGGCCCAGGCCGCTTCGGCCTGATCCACGGAATCGATCAGCATGGCCCGAACCCCCTCCACCTCGGTTCGGCCCAGGTACACGGCCTCGGAAAAACAGACCAGCCGGCGCACGGCCAGGGGCTGCTCTTGCTCCAGCAGCAACAGCCGCTTCAGCCCGGCCCTGAAGAGCACCAGCGCCACGCCGGTCGCCAGATCTCCGGCTCCGCGGATGAGGATGGTGGGTTGTGACGACTCAGTTATTGACATGGCACAGTAACGCTAGCCAGATTCTGTTCGATTATCAGTTTCTTCGGTGTCCACTCGGATGCCCTCACGCCGGGCGGACACGATGATGGTGCTGCCGTCGTCCGTTTCCCAGCGGTTCAATCCAACGGGAAGAGGTTCGATCCGACTGTCGGTTCTGGCCGCGGTGCGCCAGAGCAGATTGATGTCTTCTCTGCTGCATGAGGTATCATAGGCCTCGGATACGACGAGCACGTCAATGTCGCTCCATTGATGATAATCATCGCGAACATGAGAGCCGTACAGCATGCCAAAACTGACTGGAACCCCGAGATGGATCAGTTCCCTCAGGTACTTCATTACGGAGATTCGTGTTGAATCCTCAACCATGAGGCTCAAGGTTGATTTCATAAGTTTCCAGTATGTCTCCGAGAATCGTCACCAAAGAATATAGAGGATGTTCATTGTCATCACGGAAAACGTCAAAAAAGATGGTGAAGGATTTCAGTTGCTTGCTGATAGTCTTGTTCTGATTCGATATGCGCGATCGGAGCGACGGCCTGAACAGCTTGCCAGGCAGGAGCAAGTTTTTGCAGGTCTACCCGCATGTCCAGCGAGATCATCTCTGGGCTGTTTTCAGAAGATTCAAACGTTCAGCTACCCATACATTCACAAGGGTTTCCGGCAGCAGGCCTCGGGAGCGAGCGTTCGACTCAACCTGAGAGTATAGTTCCGGGTCCAAGGCAATGCGCCGAGTGCGATCCGTTCTCACTTCAAAATTCGCTTCCCTTGTCGTATCCCAATAGTCTGATAAACTGTGAGTATCCCAAAAAGATGCAATACCTTCCAGGGAACCAGCTTGAGATATGCTCGATTTGCCTGTTTGTTCATCTTTTTTCATAATATCTCCGTTCTTTCCTGTCCATGTCTCTCGCACTGATAATCAATGCAGCATGGTCTGGTTTGCATATAAAAAAGACTATCAAGTAGCGACCGGCATCTGTTTGTCCAAGGGCGGCATATACATCTTCGCCGGTTCTGTATCCATTCTCGACAAAACGGAACATGGGCGTATTAAAAAAGACACTTTCCACTTCGTCTTGCGAGACATGATGTTTAGCGAGAAGTTTTTCTACAATATCAGGCAGCCAGATAAAGTAGTCAAGATGCATGTCGTATAACCTCGCTTCCCTTTCGATGAAAACCAAGGGGAGCAGATTGACGGAAAATGATCAATATTGGATGTGCCACCCCAACATTATTCACTCTGAGAAGATTACCAAATAACTGCTCTGGAAATATTCATCAACCACACACTGACCACATTTTCATTGGTTTTTGAAGGGAAGAACAGCATGGTTACCGCATGCAGCCAAACGAAGGATTGAAGAGGACATGATCATGGTGTGGATCAAACCTGCTTCAAGTGCCGGTTCAAGGTCCGCATGGCTAATATTTTCCGCCAGATCAACCGTATGCGGATAAAGAGTCGCAGAGTCCAGGGTGAGGGTCAAGTTTTTGCTTTGATAGCGCAATCCGTCGATGGTTTTGGTCAGACTGGCGGGGATGCCGTTGCGCAGGATTTCCATCCGATCAGGGCTGGCCTGGAAATAGCCTTCCTTTTCGGCCTCGAAGCTGGCCCTGGTCAGGTGGATGCGGGGCTTGACCGCGAAGGGCGCGTCCGAGGACGGGCAGAAGGCGGCGCAATTGCCGCAGGCGTTGCAGAAGTCCGCCAGGATCACGATCTGGGTGCGGTCGGTCAAGGGGCGTTTTTGCGTGACCAGAATCTCGGGTCGGCCATCCGGGTTACGCTGGATTTGACCGGCGGCAAGGGGACCGGGGAAGGACGACAGGGTCGCAATGGCCCGGTTGGGACAGACCGTGACGCAGATTTCACACAGCGAGTCGCAGCGCAGGCAGCGGGAGGCTTCGCGAGCCATGGCCTGATCATCGGCATTCTTGCGGACGTTCAGATCAGGATCGGCGAATGGCCCGAAGTCGCGGAAGTGGCGGGACATGCGCAGCGCCGACACGTCCACATCGGGGCGTTGCGGCGCGGGAGGACTGGAAAAGCCTTGCTCCCGCAAATAGGCTTCCGCGGCCCGACGACCCTGATCCACGGCCCGGGGCAGGCTGCCGGAACCGGATGGCAGCGGAGCGTCAAAAGTGAAGACGTGTTCGAAGTCTCGTTGATTTTGACCGGAATGCTCCTGAACCAGCAGGCTCCCGGACGCTGAATCGTCCTCGGAATCGCTCCGGATGCACAAGGAGGCCAGATCCGCGATGTCCGCGAGCAGGGCGCTTCGGGCTGGAGAGGGAATGGTATCCTGATGCACGGCGTTATCCGGAACGAGCAGTGTCACGGGCACTCCTGCCAGGGCCAGGGTTCCGGCGCAGCTTGCAGTTCGGGCGTCCAGACCCTGCACCGCAACCCGGGCACCGGCTCCGGGACTGCCTGCGGCGCGAGTGGTAATCCGGGAATCTGCTCCCTCCGCCTTGCCCAGGCGGGCGGCAACGGCCTTGGCTTCCCGGATGCGCAAGGCGGAGTCCAGGTTGCTCCGGGTGCAGCGCGTGCGGCACCTGGCGTCGCAGGCCAGGCCCAGGTGGTGCGCCAAAGGATTCGTGTGCCGGATGGCGTCCAGGGCCGCCGGGGCATTGCTTCCGGCCAGATGTCCCAAATAGGCCGGGATGTCCTGGCCCGCGGCACAGGCCGCCATGCAGGGCGCGGTGAAGCAGTCCCGCCGGGGTAGCGGGCGGGGGATTTTGACGTCGGCATGCGTCTTGCGCGTCTTGGCGTAGCGGGAGCTTGCGGCCGTGATCTTGGCGTACTCCGCAAGGCTCAGCCCGTTGTTCCGGGCGTATTCCCGCCACTGCTCAAGGTTGCGGGCGCCGGCCGCGGACATGCGGTCGGACAAGACGTCCAGGTACTGGCGCAGCCTGGCATAGCCGCCGGGCTTGAGCAGATCGCTGCATGTAGTAACAGGCCCCAGTCCGGCGGCCAGCAGGTCCGGAGTATTGAAGGCGTCGGCCCCGGCGCAGAAGGAGATCGGGGGACAGCCAGGGGCGTCTTTCAAATTCTCGCGCAACAGCAGGGCAACATGCACGGCCAGCGGGTGCAGCGGCCGGCCACTGCAGTAGACCTGCTGCTCGGACCGGGGCAGGGCCGAACGGTTCACACAGGGCAGGGTGTTGGTCAGCTTGAGGTTGAACTCCACGCCATTCTTGCGGGCCGCGGTGGAAAGGTTGCGGATGATGGGCAAGGCCTGGTTCAGGGACAGGTCCTGGGTGAAAACCGCGTCCGGCACTTCCAGATCCCAGCCCAGCCCTTCGAGCAGGGCGCGCACTCGCTCCGGCCCAAGCAGGGTGGGGTTGAGTTTCAGGGTGGTGTGCAGGCCGCGGTCCTCGATGAAGTGCAGGGCGATGCGCTGCACCTCGTCCGGCGGGCAGCCGTGCATGGTGGAGATGGTCAGGCTGGTGCTGACCCCGTCGGGCAGGCTCACCTCATCGAGTTCAGGGCAGACGCGGGCGAGATTGCGGGCCGCTTCGGCCATCTCCTCGGGGCAGCGGGCCATGCGGTCCAAAAAGCGGGTCATGGCCGGACTGTTGATTCCGGCCAAATCATACCCCGCGCTCATGTTCAGGATGAAACCGGGGTCGCGTCCGTCCTCGCTGCCGGGGAAGCCCAGTCTGCGGCGCAGGGCCAGGATCAGCAGCAGACCGTTGAGGTACTCGGCAAAGGACTGCTCCAGCTTCAACTCCTGGGACCACTCGCAGTTGTACCCCTCGTCGCGCATGTCGATGCAAGGCCTGGGCAAAGTCAGTTCGTCCAGGATCTGGACGGTCTTCAACTCCAGGTACCGGCCGCCGCAGAGCCAGGCGGCCACGAGATTCCGGGCCAACTGGGTATGCGGCCCGGCAGCCGCGCCGACCGGTGTTTCCAGTCGCCGGTCATAGCGGGTCATGACGAAGGGATCAGCTGGGCTGGGAAGAAAGAAACAGGCCTTGGGAATGCCCAGGATCTGCCCATGTTCGAGTTCATCGAGCATGGAAACCAGAATTCGGTCGTGGGGGACGGGGTGAAAGCGGTCCATGATCATTTGTACGCGATTCCTTGACTTCGTGGCTCATGGGCTCAAAAAGAAGAGCCGACAATTCGGCAACCGGATAACCGCCATCGCTGACTTCATTGTTACGACATCATGCCTGTTCCCAGGCGAATCCGGCGATATTGCGCTCAATTGGTTCGAACTCCACGCCGATCAGAAAGATGCTTTTTCCCGAAGCCCGGTATTTGTCCGCATAGCCCCTGGACTTGATCTGTTCCAGTGCGGAACCGGGCCGGGCATCCTTGCCGAGCACCTTGAACTCGAAGATGAACACACGATCCTCCAGCTTGACCGTCATGTCGATGCGTCCCTGACTGGTGGCGTCCTCAGGGATGACTTCCAGTCCAAGAGCCGCGAAGTAGCAGTAGAAGATGGAGGCATAGTAGCCTTCGTAGCCGGCTATCTGGTTCTTGCGATACCAGTCCGAGGGGATGGAAGCAAAAAAGGACTGAAACACCTTTCGCAGTCCATCCAAATCCGTCGCGGCCAGGACGTCGTAGGCCGCGAATTTGGCCGCCTCCGAAGCGGCCAGCACGCCGGTCAGGTATGGCAGCAGCGCGTCGGTCAGGCTTTGCTTGACCTCCAGGTTGGGATAGTGCAGGTGGAAGCGTCTCGTCCCGGCCACCTGCTGCACGGTGTTGATGGTCAGGTAGCCGGTCTGGAAGAGCAACGTCTCCACCTCGATGCGATCCACGTCGAAGCTGCCCAGCATTTTTTCGCTGACAGCCAGCTCTTCCAGGGCGGGAATGTAATAATTTCCAGCCTGAAGCAGCTTGATCAAAAACGTCGGCGTGCCGGTCTCGAACCAATAAGGACGGAATTCTCTGGACTTCAAGTACAGCAGGATGTCGAAGGGGTTGTAGACCTCTTTGCCCAGCCAGTTGTAGCCGTTGTACCAGGTTTCGATTTCTTCCAGATCCAGCCCGTGCAGGCGCTCGGCAAAGACGGATTCCAGTTCGTCCTGGGTGTAGCCGCAAATACTCGAATACTCGGGATCGAGAGTGATGTCTTCCAGGTTGTTCAGGCCGCTGAACAGGGACACCTTGCTGAACTTGGACACGCCGGTGATGAAGACGAATTGCAGGTAGGGGTCCGCGTCCTTGATCACGGAATAGTAGTTCTTCAACTCGTCCCGGACCATCAGGGCCAACTCCGGTCTCTCAATATTGTCCAGGATCGGCTTGTCGTATTCGTCCACCAGAACGACCACTTTCTGGCCGTAGCGGTCATGCAGGGTCTGGATCAGTTCCGCGAATCGTCCCTTGCGGCTGTCCTTGGCGAATGACAGGTCATACGCCTTCTGATGGTCGTAGAGAATTTCGTCAAAGGAGACCTGCAATTCTTCGATGTCGCGAACGACGCCCGATCCGAAACTGACATGCACCACGGGATGGACGCTTTCCCAGTCCCAGTTGCTCTCCAGATACAGCCCCTGAAACAGTTCCCGCTTGCCCTGGAATGCGGCCTTGATGGTGCTCAGAAAAAGACTCTTGCCGAAGCGCCTGGGTCGGGACAGGAAGTAGTATTTTCCCCTGGACGCCAGGCTTGCCAGGTATGGGGTCTTATCCACGTAGCAGTACTGTTCCTGTATCAGATTCTGAAATGTCTGAATGCCTACAGGCAGCTTTTTCATAATGATTGCCTACGTTTTGCTTGAAACGCCCGGAGACAGCTTTCTACAAAATGACGAATCCAATCGGGAAAGGGGATTCGGCCAGTTCCCGCCCTTGAAGTTCGATGGGCTGACTAATATGACGCAACAGCGTTAGCAGACATCTGATAGACATTCTGATCAGTTTACTCAGGCTGCCTGCTTGGTAGCGGGAATCGACCGCGGATATACCACTACGGTTTCTGGACCAGCTTTCCGTCCAGGTACTTATGGACCAGGCTGGAAATGAAGGTCTGGTAAGGGATGCCTTCCTCCACGGCTTTGATCTGAATCCGATGGTAGTCCTTCTGTGAAAGGCGCAGGTTGATGCGTTTGTCTTTTCTCAACGTGTTTCGGGCGGTCAAACGGGCGGCGTTCAACTGCTTTTCCGAATCCGGAACGGACCGCCATTCCTCACGCTCCAAAGAATCCATCAGTTCCTTTTCCTCCTGGTCCAAAGGCTCGAAAGCCTTTTCGTCGAATCTGCTCATTCTTTTACCTGCAATCCATATTTTTTTGTAAAATTCCGGCTCGGGAAAGCGGTTTTCAGGAAGATTTTCCGGCTGTCTTCCACGAAAGGTACGATCACAGCGTATCCATCCATTTCCACTATATAGATTTTCTGATTCGGCCTGACCGGGTGCTCCTCAATGCCAAGCAGTCCCCCCATCTCAATGCACAAGACGATTTCCTCGAATGATAATCCGCGATCAGTCTTCAGGGTTTCATTTTTGACAGGAACCCAATCAAAATATTTCATAAAAAAATAGGCTGATGTCTGCCTTTCGTCAACAGGATGCCAGTGTGGCTGTCAGTAACTAATTCTATGACAAATGCATCGGAGAAATCGACTTGGCTAACGTAATCGATCCCATAATCGTGCGGCCTGTTCCCGGGCAAAGGCCAGGATTTCGGACTCGTCGCGGCTGACCAGGCGGCGGTTTTCGACCACGAGCCGGCCCTGGGCGATGACCGTGTGCACGTGGATGGCCTCCAGGCCGAACAGGAAATGGCCGAGCATGTTTTCCGGAGTCAGGGGGGTGGGGGAGTCGTAGTCCAGGATAACCAGGTTGTTGGCGCCGTCGCCGGGAGCGCCGATCTCCCGGATCAGTTCATGGGTGCGGCGCAGGCGGGCGTAGGCTTCCTGGAATCCGAGGCTTTCGGCGGACTGGCCGGCAATAAAGGCGGCCTTGAGCGCCCGGAGCATGTCCACGTGCATCCCGTCCGTGCCCAGGATCACCCGGGGGCCGAGATCGTCGTAGCGGCCCAGGCCGACGTTGTTGTTCAGGTTGGATTCGCTGGCCTGGGCCACATAGACCGGAGAATCGCGCAGCAGTTCGCGTTCGGCCTCGTCCAGGTGGACGCAGTGGGCCAGGAGGGTGTGCGGAGAGGCCAGGGCTCCGGCATCGGCCAGACGCTGGACGACCCGCTTGCCGTGGTGTTGCAGGCAGTGGTTCTGGTCGGCCATGTCTTCGGCCACATGCATGTGCAGGCCTGTGCCGTATCTGTCGGCCAGAGCCACGGCCCGGGCCAGCAAATCGTCGTCCACGGTGAAGGAGGCGTGCAGGCCCACTTGGCCGATGCGGCCGGAGGCGAGATAACGCTGCGTCTCCTCCAGCCCAGCTTCCTTGACCGCCTCTCCGTCCCGGCAGGACATTTCGTAGCAGAGCAGATGGCCCAGTCCTACGGATTCGAAGGCCTTGGCAATGGTTTCCAGACTGCCGGCCACGGCAAAGGGCGAGGCATGATGATCGATGACGAAGGTCACGCCGCGCTTGGCGCAGAGCAGGGCCGTGGCCAGGGCGCTGGCCTCGATCATGGGCAGATCCAGCCGCTTGTCCAGCCGCCACCAGATCAGGTCGAGGATTTCGGGGAAATTCGTGGGCGCTTGCGGCGGGGCGGGCATGCCCCGGGCAAAAGTGGAGTAAAGATGATGGTGTCCCAGGGCAAAAGAGCGGGTCACCAGCTTGCCCCCGCAGTCGATGACTCGGACCTGGGAACGGGTTTCGGATTCATCCCTGCCGTGAGCAGGCGGTGTATCGTGAAATTCCAGACAGGTCTCCGCATCCTCAAGATGACTGTTCTCGAGCTCTTTTTTTGGGCCCCCGTTAGGACTGGGCCGGACGCGCAGACACGTATCGCGGATGGTCAAATCATCCGGGTCAAGCCAGCGGGCGTTGGTCAGTAGCAGCTCCATATGGTGTCTCCTTCGGGGCTTTGGGCGGTTGCCCAATGCGTCGCGTACATGATCACATGGTGCGGGTTTTCGAGGTTGCAATGCGAAATAATTATGTCATGCAGACTCAAGATAGGCCAGAGATTTGCAATCACATTGAAATATAGGAATATATTTGTCATCGAGACAGAGCGGGATGTTTCCGAATAGGTAGGGTCGCATTGGGATATAATTTTCGGTACCCGGCGCGATATGGCTCGCTTGTCCAGAGAGCTTGGCAACTGCGTAGTACAGCAGTTCAGGGCCAAGCTTTTGATCGATCAGGCAAGTTAATTCATTGGTCAAAAGCAGTTGATCGTAACCAACCGTAAACTATTATGCTTTCACCATGAAAGCCTAATGATTGCTATTGTCCGCAAGTGCCACGGATGATTGATTATCAGCGGCCGCTCTCGCGCATAGATCTTGGACCCGGTTCAGACTTCCGTCCAGATTGTATTCACTCTGGCAATCCAAGTGAACAAAATTGTTTTCGGCGGTTCCCGTCAGCCCAAAAAGCTGATTCAACGAATCCACGGTTTCGGCATCCAACATCTGGTCACGCCTCCCACCATTGCCCATCGGAATGGGGTTCGACATTTTGAAACAGGTTTGCATACTGATCCGGGGCAAAGCTGTGTATCGGCACGACCCTGCGCGGGGACAAAGCCTCTACGAAAGCCTGCAATTCCGCGGTCCCGGCATGGCCGGAGGTGTGAATGTTTTGCTTGGCAATACCTTGGGACTCAAGCCAGGATTTGACATGATCGTACAGACCTCGCTCCCAGTATCCCTCCCACTGCGAGTAAATATAAGCCGCGCCGGAAAGACATTCAGCCCTGTCGAGGTCGCTCATGAACAGTGGGCGGAATAGTAGCGTGTATTCTTTCGGGTTCGCTTGGAGGTGTTGTCCATAGATTCGGTTCGCGGAGTGATGCTTGAGTTGGTCGAACCAAGCGTTCGTCTTGATCTGGATTCGCTGAGGCTGCGGAACGAACAGGGCAACGTCTTGCCAGTTGGATTGCGGGATGTTTGGATTCCCCGTGGCCTCAAGAATCGCCGCTGTGTAAAGGTCCATGACCATTTTCCTGCCGGTGCGTTTTGTCGCTCGCAGGATCGACACAATACGATCAATGTTCTGGCCCGAGACGTGGACCATGGCCAATCCATCGGTCGTGGCGAACACACTGGCAAGCTGCTCTTCAATCTCTGCTTCCGTAGGAAAGAGCTCAGCTTTCCCCAAACGTCCCAGCGAAGAACCTTCCAGCAACAGGACGTCGATATCTTGTGGTGGTCGGGTAAGGATGTTGTTGAAAAGTTTGGCCTTGCGGCCATGGCCGCGAAAATCGCCGCTGTAAAAAAGCCGCTTTCCGCCTGCCTCAATCAATAAGGCATAGGAGTCGTAGGCGGAGTGATCGACGAGATACGGAGTGATTCGGAACGGGCCGACCTCCAGGGCAGTCCATGCCTCATAGTCTTTTCCGGCTGGAAGATCGGGCCAGTTGCTGGGAAGAAAGGGTTTTGCGGCAGCAAGAATCCGACGCGCGGCAGGTCCCATGAAAACGGGAATCTTTGGAGAGACATGTTTGAGCAGTCCAAGGTGGTCAAGATGAGGGTGGGAAATGAAGATTCCCAGCAATGAGGGATCACCATTTATCAGGCAAGGCACGTCGGGCAGATACCCTGGTGTGTTGCTCTCAGCATCCAAAGGCAAACCGAGATCGACGAAGATGCGCTGCCCATCTTGTTCGATTTCCACGCAACTGCCGCCGATCTGGTTGCTGCCTCTGTGAATGCAGATGTTCATTTAGGGCTCCGATAGTAAAAAATGCTAGGTGACGATTCAGAAATTACATTACGGAAAAGTATGATATCGCTCTCAAGGTTTGGATGCTTGGACAAAAGGGTTTGGATATTGTTTTCAGCTAAACCTGAGTAGTGTCCTACAACTATTACACCTTCAACTTCATTTCCAATTTCGACTGCTTTTGGCCAAGTCTCATCACCAATAACACCTAATACTCGTTTTTGTTGATAATTTTTTTTATAACACTCTTTCATAGAATCAATATTGTTTTTTGCAAGAGAGATATAGCTTTCAATCTGATTAGCAACATTTCCAGATAATTCTGGATTGTTCCCAAGTTTAACTTCTAAAATAACAAATTTGTATATATTGTTGTGATTCCTTAGAGCAAGAAGGTCAATTTTTGACCTGTTGTTTCCTGGAAAACTAACTTGTCTATCTATTATAATGAAGTCTTTGTTTTTAGAATTATCAGTAATTAATGTTTGTTCAAAATACATTTCTTCGCTATAATTTGCATCTTTAATTTTTTTCATAATTTTTTGGATAACTTTAGATTGAAAAAATGCATAGATATATGATGATTCTACAACGGCAATATCAGATTTTCCATTTTCTGAAAAAATATTTTCTACAGGAAATCTTCTATCATTTAATCTTTCAATTATCGATTTGAGATGAAACTTTTTATCAACTTCAACCTTGTAGGAATTCTTAATTATATTTGGAGTTACTTTTGCGAGACTATTGCCTCTGTAATAAATATTGAAATAATTGTTCCTGATTTGAAAATCTAAATCTCCGCATGAGTTGCAAATTTTTGTAAAAAGAGATTGAAAATCTGATGCGACCATTTCAAGGTGTCTGTCTGAAAAAAAACGTGAGATGTTTTTGCCTTTTGTCACTTTGAACTCCTTTCGGATTGTTGAATGTTTACCCTGATATCATGTGTTAGGTTAGAAATGCTAGCTTCAAGCGAGGCAGTTCGTTCAAATGTCTCTTGAGATGGGATGCTAACCTCAACAACCCCTTCTTTCCATGAAAACCGTTTTGTACTTAAAGGCGTCTGAGGCTTGCACGAAGGGTACTTCTCACGCATGCGGAGCAGAACGTGCCAAAGCTCAGGAAAGGAGGCAAGTGACCCGCGAAAAATTGAAGTACACTTACCGCATATGCCTGTAAACCTATTAACACCGGATCCCGAAGAACCATGGGCATTAATGATGTATGCTTTTTCCCGGCACTCTGGACAAGTGGTTACCAACTTCTCCTCTTGCCAAAGCATGAGCAGGACTCCTAAAGGAATCTGCCAGTATAATCCAACTATGAGGCCGAGATATGCCGCATCAGAGGTAATGTTAAAATATTCAGGGCGAGAGAGAATGTATTCGGTATTTTCGATGAACAGCCCGAGGTTCTCCCTGATCAGTTCCAGATCACGTTCCCGGCTCTGAGCGATTTTTCGGCAATATTCGTCAAATTGGTGGTGTTGTCTTGTGTTGGACATGTTTTTGAATCCTCCACCTTGTGGGGGCAATAGTCGTTGAAGCGTTCGGATTAGATTTCCAGTGGAAGTTGAACAATAGGCAGTGCATTGTTGTTGCCGCCCGATTGTCCTGAGCTCCTCCGCCAGAACCTTCTGACATAGGGATGTGTCATATCTGGTCACAACACGAGATGGAGATGCGATGCGTGGAAAAGTTTTGCTGAATCTACTCAAGGCCATTGAGCTCCTGAGCAGGCCACAGGGGGCAACCATTCGTGAAATTGGGGAAAAACTCGAGTTGCAACGACGCAGCGTCTATAGGCTCCTGACCGCGATCCAGGATCTCGGTTTTCCCGTTTATGACGCCAAGGGTGAGAATGGTGCGACAAAGCAATGGAAAATGCTGGATGATTACATTGTCCGTCTGCCGAACATCACCTTGCCCAAGGTGGAACTGACGCCTTCTGAAGCCATGGCAATTCAGTTCATTGCCGCGGATAACCGGCTACCCAGGGCACCGTCACTACGTCGTAATCTGGAGCAAGCCCTGGCCAAACTCACGCTGCTCCTGCCTCGGAATGTTTCTCAGTCATTACGCAGAGTCGCGGAAACAAGTTTTGTTGTTTCGAAATTAACAAAGGATTACAGCCAGAAAGAAGAAGTCCTCGATGATCTGACGGAAGCCATGCTCACCTCAAAGACCTGCGAGGTAGACTATCATGCCTACAGCACCGGACAGATAAAGACCTATGCCGTGGAACCGCTCAGCATATGCGACCATGACGGCGGGCTTTATCTGTTCGTGCATATACCGCGGTACGAGGAAATCCGTCTGCTGGCGATGGAAAGGATTCGTGGTCTGCGCATCCTGGAATCATCGTTCGAATACCCTGGTGACTTTGATCCCCAAGAACGGCTGAAGACTGCCTTTGGTGTTTTTTTTGATGATCCGGTTGAGATCACGGTTCGATTCAGCTCTGCTGTCGCCAGATATGTAGAGGATCGCAACTGGTCGGTAGAACAGCGAATGACCAAACTAGATGATGGGCGTGTTGAACTGTGGATGCGCACGTCTGGAAAGACCGAGGTTCTGCGATGGGTCTTGGGCTTTGGACCGAACGCGGAGGTGCTGGCACCAGCGGAACTTCGAAGTGAAGTCAAGGCGATGCTTGAGCAAACTCTGCAACTGTACTGAACTATGCGCGAAATTGGTATTTCACTGGTGAGTCTGAAGGTCACGGTCACGCTGGGATGAGATATGCCATAATAATCAACATAAAAGATAAGTGGCATGGTTTGAAATGCAATTTGCTCAACAAGTCGAGGGTCTCTGAAAAGCAGCTTTCACAGGTAACCCAAAAACCGTGGCAGAACATTCAGCCTGCAGGTCAGTAGCAGCTCCATGTGGTGTCTCCTTCGGGACTTTGGGCGTCCTGGACGGGGACGCCCAGCGGTTCCAGGGGCAGGGTGCGGCGGGGGAGTCCGTCGAAGCGGTAGTAGGCAGCGGCAATGGCCGGTGCCGTGGGGATGGAGCCGATTTCGCCAACGCCTTTGGCGCCCAATGGGCCTTCCGGGTCCGCGTTGTCCACGGCGATGACCGTGATTTTGGGCATGGCATCGGCACGCAGCAGGCCCACGTCCCGGAATTTGTCTGAAGCAAGATAACCCTTTTCCAGGCGAAGCCGTTCGGAGACGGCCGCGCCCATGCCCATGAGCACTCCACCCTCGATCTGGCCTTCCAGCATCTGCCGGTTGACCACGGTTCCGGCGTCGTGGGCCGCCACCACTTCCTTAACTTTTCCGGCTTGATCCAGCAGCACCAGGTGGGCCGCGAAGCTGTAGGCCACGTGGCTACGGAACGTGCCCGGCTCGCCGCCCGGGGCGGTGTCCGTGCAGTGGTAGCGGCCTTCGTAGGTTCGCCCGGCCAGGGCCTCCAGGCTTCCGGCCTGCCGCAGGTCGGCCTTGATCCTGCTTGCGGCGTCCAGCACGGCCCGGCCCAGTTGGTAGGTGCCCCGGCTGGCCGTGGTGGCGCCGGCCACCGCGCCGTGGCGGGTGTCAGAGTCCACCTGGATTTGCGTCAGGTCGTCGATATTCAATTCATGGGCCAGGAACTGGGCGGCAACGGTATGGATGCCCTGGCCCATCTCGGACCAGCCGTGGTGCAGGACCAGGCGGCCGTTCTCGTGGATCTCGACCTTGGCCAAGCATTCTTCCACGAGGCCGTTGCCGATGCCGCAGTTCTTGATGCCGCAGGACAGGCCGGCCCGGCCGGACTTCTTCACCCGTTCCCAGGGCTCGCGTAGGGCCTCCAGACAGGCCCGCAGGCCGATGCCCGGCCCCAGGACCTGACCCGTGGCGACCATGCGGCCCTGATCCAGGGCGTTGTCATAGCGGAACTGCCAGGGATCGAATCCGCCGGCCCTGCAAAGCCGCTCCACCATGGCCTCCATGGCGAAGACGGCCTGGTTCACGCCAAAGCCGCGCATGGCGCCGTTGGGGATGTTGTTGGTGAACACGGCCCGGGATTCCACGTCCACCACCGGCACGTGGTACGCCCCTGTGGCATGGGTGGCGGCCCGGGCCATGACCGCCGCGCCCACCGAGGCATAGGCCCCGGTGTCGCCGAGAATGCGCGCCTTGAGGGCGATGAGCCGGCCCTGGTCGTCGCAGCCCGCCGCATACGCCAGGCGCATGGGGTGGCGCTTGGGGTGCATGCGCAGTGACTCAGGACGGGAGAGCTTCACCTTGACCGGGGCCCGGAGCAGCCAGGCCGCCAGGGCCGCGTGGTGCTGCACGGTCAGATCCTCCTTGCCGCCGAAGGCTCCGCCGCTGTCCACCATTGTCGCCCGGACCTGCTCCCTGGGCAGCCCCAGGACCCGGGCCACGTCGTCGCGGTCGTGGTAGAGGCCCTGTCCCTGGGTGTAGAAATGGATTCCGCCGGATTCCGGGTCCGGCAGGGCCATGGCGCATTCCGGCTCCAGGAAGCCGTGTTCGATGGGCGCCGTGCGGAAGGTCTCCGTGACCACGAAGGCCGATCGCCGCAGGGCCTCGTCTGCGTCTCCTCCGCGCTGGATGGTCTTGACGGCTAAGAGGTTGCCGGATTCGTGAACGAGGACATCGCTTGCCTCGGCCTGCTCCGGGTCGGTCAACGGCTCCAGAACCTCGTAGCTCACCTCGATCATGGCCGACGCGGCTCGGGCCTGCTCCATGGTGTCGGCCACAACGCAGGCCAGCACGTCGGCCACGGTGCGGGTGGTCTCTCCTTCGGCTACGTACATGGGCCAGTCCGGCACGATCATGCCCACATGACGTTCACCGGGGATGTCCGTGGCGGTGAGGATGCGCCTGACGCCCGGCGCGGCCAGGGCCTTGGATGTGTCGATGCGCAGCACCCGCGCCCTGGGATGGGCGCTGAAATGCAGCGCGCCGTGGAGCATCCCGGGGAGATGCATGTCGTCGGTGAAGATGTGCGAACCCACGGCGCGCTCGTAAGCACCGTAGCGGACGACGCTGGAACCGAGCCTGGGCGGGTCTGGACGAATGGAGGCCGCTTCCTCGCCGCGCAGAACGCGAGCCGCTTCCAGAATGGCGTCCACGATCTTCACGTAGCCCGTGCAGCGACACAGGTGCGGGCGCACGGCCTTGATCACTTCTTCGAGGGAGGGGGCGGCGTTTTGCTCCAGCAGAATCTTGGTCCGGGTCAAAAAGCCCGGCGTGCAGAATCCGCACTGCACCGCGCCCTTTTCGGCAAACGCCCGGCCCAGGGTGCGGCGCAAATCCTCGGGAAAGCCTTCCAGGGTCAGCACGCGCTTGCCGAGAAGCTTGCGCATGGGCGTGGAGCAGGCCAGGGCCGGTTTGCCGTCTATCTCCACCAGACACGCCCCACAGGCCGCCTGGCCGGAGCAGCCGTCCTTGGCCGCGGTCAACCTCCGGTCCTCCCGCAGCCAATTGAGCAGGGAGCGGTCAGGGTCGCCGTCGTAGATCACGGAGGTGTTGTTCAAGGTGAAGTTCATGGTGATGCCCCACTCTACAAAGGTTTTGAGCCGTTCATAGGTCCCGAAGACTGGTTTGGGAACAGCGCTGGAAACGTAAACCCCGGGAACGCGGGGCTCCGTACCCGCTCTTCAGGAACCGCGAGTGCAGAGCCTCGCGTTCCCAGCAAATGCCCGCCCATGACCCCGAAAGATTCTTCGATAAGTTCGAATATCGTGTTCCGTGGGCTTCTCGTCGAGCTTCAATCTTCAATTTCGTGTTTCAGCCCTCGGCGAGGTTCGGAATTGGCTTCGATGTCCTGTCGTCCGTAGGCGCCGGATGGTTCGTAGATGAGAGGGAAAATTCCAGGTTCCTTGATCGAATCCAGGGACAAATCAATATCGAGTTCAGGCCATCGCAAATGATCCCTTCCCTCTTCAATGACGCGAAAGATCTTCTGAACAGGTGCTTCCAGGAACCACGGAAATGCCTCGTAATCCAGAAAGTATTCCCTGCCCCCATACAAGATCCAGAGGCCGAACGGGGAAATATCGGTCACCTCAGGTCCTGAAGTGCTCGTCCCAGTGCTTGCGTATTTCATCGGCTTTTTCCTCTACGATCAGTTGCAATTCTCTCAATTTCCCCGAAGACTGGCCCATGAGCAACGCAGGAAACGCAAACCCCGGGAACGCGGGGCTCCGTACCCGCTCTTCAGGAACCGCGAGTGCAGAGCCTCGCGTTCCCAGCAAAGGCCAGCCCATGATCCCGAAATATTTCTTCGATACGTTCGAAATCAGTAGTGTTTCTTTGTCTCCCAGGCGTTTTCGCAGGTAAATCGAAGTTTCGCCGTAGCGTTAATCTCCATAGTAGGTCCTGGCTCTGATGACGAGTACGATCAACTCATCCTCAAGGATCGAGTACACGATTCGATCCTTGAATCCCAGGCGAACCGAGTAGTACCCCTTCAGGTTGCCCACAAGCGCCTTGCCCGAGTATGGATCAACGGCTAGGCGATTTCGAAGAATATCCTTTAATTTGTCCCGAAGTTTTGGAGTGAGCTTTTCAATGTCCTTGGCGGCCTTGCGAGTGAATCGAATCCGGTAGGTCACTGACTCTCCCCGAAGACTTCATCAAACGAAAGGGTCTCCCCTGTTTGGGCTTCCTGGCGGGCGGAGTTGAATTCCTCGCGAAAACCGGGAGTAGATAAAAGCTCCAGCGTCTCCTGGATGCTCTCATATTCATCTTGGGACATGAGAACCGCATCGCCGTTTCTGTGCCGGATATGATAGACCTCATGGCGTTCATTGACGCACTTGATCAGGTCGAAGAAATTCTTGCGGGCGTCCGTGGCGGTCATGGTGGTCATTTCTGTCTCCTTGTGTACATATTCTGGTACATGCTCAAGGTAGAATTTCCAGCACTCGATTGTCAAACAGCAACACGATTCTGTTGATTGCAACAGCGGTCAAGGGGGTAACTGTTTCAACGTATGAAAACGGGCGATTCGCCTTTCCACCGGATTCGGCTGGAAGAATTATTTCCCACCTTCCTGCTCTAGCTCGGCCAACAACCCCACACGCTCATTAAAAGCCTCGATCAATCGATCGATCTCCAGCAGTTGGCGGGGGATGCGATCCCAGTAGTCCTCGTCGTGCCACTGGGCCTGGATTTCCTCGAAGGTCTTGCCCTGCTGCTCGACCCAGGTGAAGTACTTCAGGTTGTGAACGCGCTTGCGGTCCCGGTGGTTCAGTTCAAGAAGGTTGTCCAGGCCCTGGCCCAGCAGGTGTCGTTCATGGGCCACGGCTGCGTTGACGGTCGTGAACGGCCCGCGTTCAGCGGTCAGTTCCTCCAGGCGGCTGTTGTACATTTCCATGGAGTCCGTGGCCACGGTGGCCACCACGTCCTTCGGACCCAGCTCGTACCATTTGGCGAACTTGGCTGCGGCAATGATATTCGACCAGCCGGAAATGCCGATCAGGTCCAGTTGTTCCACCAGGGAGGGAGCGACGCCCCGGGAGGACAGGTACTCGCGCCCGGCCTCTTCGTTGGCCAGACGGATCAACTGCATGGGGGCCTCGTCGTCGATGGCCAGGATCATGTCCGTATTTTTGACGTTGTGCACCCAGGGCACGTGCTTGTCCCCGATGCCCTCGATGCGGTGCTCGCCGAAGCCGTTGTAGAGCAGCGTCGGGCATTGGGCGGCCTCGCAGGCCGCGATTTTCAGGGACGGGAAGCGGGCTTTGAGGTAGTCGCCGGCGGCCAGGGTGCCGCCGGAGCCGGTGGCCAGGATCAGGCCGCGAATCCGGGAGGGCTTGTCCGTGAGGTCTGTCATGACCTCTTCCAGGGCCGGACCGGTGATTTCGTGGTGCCAGAGGTAGTTTCCGAACTCGTCGAACTGGTTGAAGATGACCACGTCGTCCCCGGAAGCGCGCAGTTCATGGCACTTGTCGAAAATTTCCTTGACATTGGATTCCGACCCCGGCGTCTTGATGATCTCTCCGGCCACTTTGGTCAGCCACTCGAAGCGCTCCCGGCTCATGCCCTCGGGCAGAATGGCGATGGAGGAGCAGCCCAGCAGGGCCGAATCGTACGCCCCGCCCCGGCAGTAGTTGCCCGTGGAGGGCCAGACAGCCTTCTGGGTGGTGGGGTCGAACTGGCCCGTGACCAGCCGGGGCACGAGGCAGCCGAATGCCGCGCCCACCTTGTGCGCGCCCGTGGGAAACCATTTGCCGATGAGCACCACGATCCGGCAGGGCGCTCCGGTCAGCTCCGGAGGCAGGACCAGATGATTGACCCCGCCGAACCCGCCGCCCGAAGGCGTGGGCGCATTGCGCCAGGTGATGCGGAAGAGGTTGGCCGGATCCAGATCCCAGAGCCCGAGCTGGGCCAGACGGCGCCGCATGGCCTGGGGGATGGATTCGGGGTCGCGCATCTGGGCGAAGGTGGGGATGATCACGCCCCGTTCACGGGCTCTTTCAACGGCCCGTGCAAGGCCGGCTTCATTGACGGTCAAATCTATGGCCGTGGACATGGCATTTCCTTTAGATGTGTTGGTTGGAGTTGAGTTTTTCTGGCTGGAGAGCAGTGCCGCTCGTTTGAGTGGCCGAATTTCCGGCCAGCCTGCCGGATGATGTATCAGGAGAAAGAACGTGCTTCAACCTCGGCTGGCTCGGCATTCGTACCTGCTCAGTAAAACAACAGGTTGCAGAGGTTCGACGTAAGTTCTCAAAAATTTGTGGCAATCAACGAGGTAAATAATGGAGCGCCGCACCCCAGTGCGGCAAAGGTGTAGCGAGCTCGGGCAAAGTTCCGGCTGGAGCATGAACCACGTGGCTTGGTCACGAAACTTCACATCAATGGGAATCCTTGCTCAGGAAACCTCATCACCCGATCTTTTTGAGCAGTTACGGTTCGAGGACGACGCAGTAAAATGGCTTTCTGAAGACATGCCACGAAGAGCACGAAGGACCCCGAGGACAGGTCCTGGTGGAAACCGGAACCTATTGATGAAAAACGGACGGCAGTCATTCGCAACTTCACAACAGCCGCTCGGTCATGTACATCCGGACCCTCGAAGTGAAACGGAAGCATGGGCTGTTCATGGTCCGTGCCATGCTCAGCCGGTTAATGGCGGAATGATTCAATCAGGAGCGCAGTTCATGACAGAAGAAGCAGGTAAGGCAAAAATCATCTATACAATTGTGGACGAAGCCCCGGGCTTGGCAACGCGATCCTTTCTGCCCGTGATCGCGGCTTATGCCGGGGCGGCTGGAATTGCCGTGGAAACCCGGGATATCTCCCTGGCCGGCAGGATCATCGCCAGGTTTCCTGAGCGGCTCACCCCGGAACAGCGCGTCCAGGACGACCTGGCCGAGTTGGGCGAACTGGTCCGTCAGCCTGAGGCAAATGTCATCAAGCTGCCGAACATCAGCGCGTCGATTCCCCAGCTAAAGGCCGCAATCAAGGAGTTGCAAGGCCAGGGCTACGATCTGCCGGACTACCCCGAGGCGCCAAAAAACGACGAGGAACAGCGGATCAAGTCCGTGTACGACTCGGTGAAGGGGAGTGCGGTGAATCCGGTGCTGCGGGAGGGCAATTCGGACCGTCGCGCTCCGGAGTCGGTCAAGAATTACGCCCGCAAGCATCCGCACTCCATGGGCGAGTGGTCCCGGAATTCCCGTTCCCACGTGGCCAGCATGAAGGACGGCGACCTGCGTTCCAGCGAACGATCCATCACCATTGCCGAGGCTGTGGCGGGAAAGGCCAGGATTGAATATCAGGGCCGCGATCAAGAGGTCAGAGTCTTGAAGGAAAGCGTTGCGCTGGCCCCAGGTGACATTTTGGACGCCGGTGTAATGCGCCGTCGGGCTTTACGCACATTCATCGCGGAGCAGATCGCCGACGCCAAAGAGCAGGATCTGTTGTTTTCCCTGCATCTCAAGGCCACGATGATGAAGGTTTCCGATCCGGTGATCTTCGGTCATGTGGTTTCGGTTTTTTTTCAGGATGTATTTGAAAAGCACACCGAAACCCTTCAGGCTTTGGGCGTGGATCCCAACAACGGCCTGGGAGACCTGTTCGCCATGGTGGCCACGCTTCCCGAAGCGCAGCGCACGGCCGTTGAGAAGGATATCCAGGGGACGCTGGCCAAGGGGCCGAAGCTGGCCATGGTGGATTCGGACAAGGGGATTACCAATCTGCACGTGCCCAGCGACGTGATCATCGACGCCTCCATGCCCGCCGCGATCCGGTCCTCGGGCCAAATGTGGGGGCCGGACGGCAGGCAGCACGATACCAAGTTCGTCATCCCGGACAGCAGCTACGCCGGGGTGTATCAGGCCGTGATCGATGACTGCAAGGCCAATGGCGCCTACGATCCGACGACCTCGGGCACGGTGCCCAACGTTGGGTTGATGGCCCAAAAGGCCGAGGAATATGGAAGCCACGACAAGACCTTTTTGGCACCCGGAGATGGCGTTATCCGGATCATCGGCGCAAATGGCGCGGTTCTTCTGGAGCAGGACGTGGAACAGGGAGACATCTGGCGGTCTTGCCTGACCAGAGACGTCCCGATCCGCGATTGGGTCAAACTGGCCGTAAGTCGGGCCAAAGCAACCGGCTGGCCCGCGGTCTTCTGGCTGGACGAACAGCGGGCCCATGACCGGGAACTGATCGCCAAGGTCCGGCAATACCTGACAGAACACGACACGGCCGGCCTGGACATCCGGATCATGGCCCCGACAGCGGCGACCAGATTCAGCGTCGAACGGATGCGGGCCGGTGAGAACACCATCTCAGTGACCGGAAACGTGCTCCGCGACTACCTCACGGATCTGTTTCCGATCCTGGAGGTGGGCACCAGCGCGAAAATGCTGTCCATCGTGCCGCTGATCAACGGCGGCGGCCTGTTCGAGACCGGGGCCGGCGGCTCCGCGCCAAAGCATGTCCAGCAGTTCCTGACCGAAGGCCATCTGCGCTGGGACTCCCTGGGCGAATTCCTGGCCCTGGCCGCCTCTCTGGAACATCTGGCGATCACCGCGAACAATTCCAAAGCCAGGATCCTTGCCGAAACGCTGGATAAAGCCAACGGTCGTTTCCTGGAAAGCAACAAGTCGCCGTCACGCAAATGCGGGGAGATCGACACCCGGGGCAGTCATTTCTATCTGGCCCTGTACTGGGCCCAGGAATTGGCCCGGCAGCAGGAGGACCCGGACCTGCGTGATACGTTCTCCAGCCTTGCGGCGACCCTGGAACAGAAGGAAACCCGAATCGTCGAGGAACTGCTGGCGGCCCAGGGGCGAACTGTGGACATCGGTGGCTATTACCGGCCGGAGGACGAACGGGCGAACAGAGCAATGCGGCCCAGCGCCACCCTCAACGCTGCCTTGGACTCCTTCAAAGATTGAAAGCTGAAAGGGCCGGTCGCGGGTAAGCAAGGCGGCCGGCCCTTTTTGGTATGCGAATTTCAACTGCCACTTGAAATATACATGTATATTTCAAGTGGCAGTTGAAATTCGCAAACAATTGTTCGCCCTGAAGAGTAATTCTAGGCGATATCGATGTTTATGGGGTACCAATGATTGGTATTGGTTCAGAACAGGTTGACAATTTTTTGCACGGGATCCCCCCTGGGACCGCCGCACCCCAGTGCGGCAACCTGTATGCTTTACGCGCAACTTCAGATGTGGCTCGCGGACACCGTGCCGCACTGGGGTGCGGCGATCCAGGTTTCGGCTCCTTGAGAGTGGGGCCACGGCAAGAGCCGCTATTCCGACGGCAGAGCGTCGAGAACCTGGTCCAGGCCGGGTTGGCCAGGGGGGATGGAGGCGGGGGCGAGGTTTTGCTCGGTGCAGGCCTGGATGGCCGAGGCCACGTCCTTCAGGCCGGAGCCGGTGATCAGGAGGCAGATGGTCTCGTCCGGGGAAAGTTCGCCGGAACGAGACGCGGTCAGGGCTCCGGCCAAGGCAGCCGCGCCGGCCGGTTCGGCGAAAACGCCGGTGGTCCGGGCCAGGAGTGGGATGGCCTGGAGAATCGCATCATCTTCCACGCGCAGATAGGCTCCCCTGGTCTCGCGCACCGCGCGCAAGGCCTTGATGCGGTCCCGGGGTAGGCCGGCGGAGATGGAATCGGCCACGGTACGGGCCTGGATGGCTGGTTTGGTCAGGACGTCCTCATTGTTGCTCCAAGCTTGGTACAGGAAGTCGCTGCCGGCAGCCTGCACACCCATCAGCCGGGGCAGGCGGTCGATGAGGTCCAGGGCGAGCAGGTCGGTGAAGCCCTTGTGCAAGCCGCCGATGATGCAGCCGTCGCCGACACCCACGAAGACGCGGTCCGGCACGATCCAATCGCGCTGCTCGGCGATCTCGAAAGCGGCCGTCTTCTTGCCTTCGGTCATGAAGGGATTGGTGGCCGTGTTGCGGTTGTACCAGGGCCGGGCGCGGCAGGCGGCCATGCACAACTCAAAGGCGTCGTCGTAACTGCCTTGCACTGAAAAGACACGGGCTCCGAAGGCCAGCAGCTGGGCCACCTTGGCCTGAGGGGCCGAGGCCGGAACGAAGATGACGCAGGTCAGCCCCATGGACGCGGCCATGCCGGCCAGGGCCGCGGCGGCATTGCCCGTGCTCGCGCAGGCCACGGTGGTCAAACCCATGGCTCTGGCCTGGGCCGCGGCCAGGGCGCTGGCCCGGTCCTTGAGCGAGGCAGTGGGCTGGCGGGTCTCGTCCTTGACGAGCACCCGGGCCACGCCAAGCAGATGCGCCAGACCTGGAGATTCGTACAACGGGGTGAAACCCGTGGCCAGGGGAGGTATTTCAGCCGACTCGGGCAGGGGGAGAAGCACCCGGTAACGCCAGATTGTTTGCGGTCCGGCAGTGAGGGAGGCCGGGGTAAACAGGGTCCGGGCAGCCTCATAATCGTATTTAATATCCAATATTCCATCGTCTCCGGAACAAGGGCAGGTCATGCTGTTGAGACTGATTTCGTCAGGCATGACGTTTTGACCGCAAACCCGGCAGACGGCTCCCGTGACATAGGGGCCTTTGGGAAAAGAAATTTGTTGCGCGCCCTTCATTGTTGCATTGGAGTGTTGGGATGTTGGTTGTGTTGAAGCGTGGTTGATGGTGGCGCTGTCGATTCGATTTCGATTTCGATTGCGATTTCGATTTTATTGGTTCAGTGCTTGGGGTTGGCAATAGATTCGCATCAGCGGCGGAAGGCCCAGGAGGTGGTGCGGCTTTCCAGGGCCGCGAAGAGGGCGTACATGCCGATGCCCATTGCCGCGATGACGATCAGCCCGGCAAAGACCAGGGGGACGTTGAACCGGGAGCTTGCGGACATCATCAGATAGCCGATGCCGGCGTTGGAAGCCACGGTTTCGGAGATGACCGATCCCACGAAAGCCAGGGTTATGGCGATCTTCAGAGAGGCGAAGAAATAGGGCAGGGAATTGGGAATGCCGACCTTCAGCAGAATGGTGGCTTTGGACGCGCCAAGAACCCGCAGGACGTCCTCCAGTTCCGGCTCGATGGTTGCCAGCCCCGTGGCCACGTTGACCACCACCGGGAAGAAGGAGATCAGAAACGCGGTGATGATGGCCGGGGTCGTACCGATGCCGAACCAGATCACCAGCAGGGGCACCAGGGCCACCTTGGGCACGGAGTTGAAGCCGATCAGGATCGGGTAGAAAGCCCGGTATAGGAGTTTGGAGGAACCGATGATTACCCCCACGAGCATTCCGAAGGCCACGGCCAGGGCGAATCCGGCCAGGGTTGTATAGAGGGTTTGCAGGGCATGGGTGGTAATGGGGCCGGCAAACTCGTAGCCAGCCATCATGGCTTCGCTGGGCGGCGGCAGGATGTAGCTGGGAATTTTGGCGATACGTGCCACGGCCTCCCAGGCGGCGAACATGAGTATGGTGACAATGAGCGGCGAGCTGCGTTCCAGGTTCTTACGCGACAGAATCATCAATGCCTCCAAAAGCGTCGGCGCAACGCACCCGCTCAATATGTCCACGCAGTTCGTGGACAACCTCCACGAAGGCGGACTCGTAGCAAATGTCCAGTGCCCGCGGCCGGGGCAGGTCCACATGGCGGCTGTACACGATGCGGCCCGGGCGGCTGCTCATGACGTGAACCGTATCGGCCAGAAACACAGCTTCGCGCAGGTCGTGGGTCACCAGGACCACTGTCAGTTTCTTTTCCCGGCGCAACTCGGCCAGGACACACCAGAGCTCCTCGCGGGTGAAGGCATCCAGTGCACCGAAGGGTTCATCGAGCATGAGCAGCCTGGGATCGTGGATCAGAGCCCGGCAGAGATTGGCCCGCTGCTGCATGCCTCCGGAAAGTTCCCACGGATGTTTGGCTTCATGAGCGCCCAGGCCCACTGTTCGTAACAGCTGCCTGGCCCGTTCCAGGTACGCTGCCTTCTGGCTGCGCAGATTGCTGCGGTGGGGCTCAACGATTTCCAGGGGGAGCATGATGTTTCGGAGCGTGTTGCGCCAGGGCAGGAGCGTGGGGTTCTGGAAGGCCATGCCCACGAAGGAAAGGGTGCCCTCGACCTGCTTGCCGTCCACGAAGATGTTTCCACGAGTCGGGGGCTTGAGGCCGGTGACCAGCTTGAGCAGGGTCGACTTGCCGCACCCGGACGGACCGACCACGGCCACGAACTCACCCTGCCTGATGCCAAGATTCAATCCTTGAACCGCAAGGCTTTCGTCGTCTTCGCTATACGCGAGATCGACATTGTCGATCTCGACAAAATACTCGCTCATGCGCCGTGCTCCGGGCCGCGGCGAAGCAGGCGACGGTCGGTCCGCTTGATGGAATGCATGGGTTAGAAGATCATCCGTGCTTCTTTTTCAGGCAGAAACGAGTCGTCGAAAATCGCTTCCGGAGCAGGCGTGCTGGGCAGGTTGAAAGCATGTACGACCTCGTCGATGGCCTTGGCCAGGCGGTCCTTGTCGATGGCGCCGATGCCGTTGGCCTTGGCGTTTTCGGTGGCTACGCTGGTTTCGATGGCCAGGTTCAAGCGCCGCAGTTCCAGGTCGACGTCGATCAATCCGTCACGCTGCCGGACGTAGGTGATGGCCGCGGCCGGATCCTGCAACGTATCTTTCCATCCCTTGGTCACGGCGCGCAGGAAACCTTTGACAACTTCGGGCTGCGCCAGCATTTGCGGGGAAACGACAATGGCGTTGCCGTAAAGCTGGACGCCGTAGTCGGCATACCGGAAGACAACGAGATCGTCGGCGGCAATACCAAGATTCTCAAGGTTGAGCAGGCTGGTGAAGTAGAAGCCGGAAATGGCGTCCACCTGCCCTCGGAGCAGCATGGGTTCACGGAGGGGAGGATCCATGGACATCCAGGTGACCGAGGCTTCATCCAGTCCAGTGGCAGCGGCAAAGGCGGAGAAGGTCTTGCGCGGGGAATCGAAAACCGGGGCGCCAAGGGTTTTGCCCGCCAGATCGACAGGGGTCGCAATCCCGCTATCCTTCTTGGCAAAGATGGCGAAGGGGGGATGGTCGTAGACCATGAATACGGCTTTGAGGGCCTGGTCCGGATTGTTGACGTTGAACTCGATCATGGCGTTGATGTCGGCGAACCCGACATCATAGGCTCCGGTGGCGACGCGGTTTACGGCTCCTGCTGATCCGCTGCCGGAATCAATGGTTACGTTCAAGCCTTCATCGGCAAAATAGCCTTTGGCTTGCGCCAAGAGATACGGCGCAATCGGACCCTCGAATCTCCAGTCCAATGTGAACCGAACGGGAGTTTTGGCGGCAGCCGTGGCGGAGATCACCAGAACCATGGCCAGAAGTACGGTTATAGACAGGATGAAGCGGCTGAAAGAGGCGATCAGGGGCTTGGACATGGAATTCCTCCGAAATGAATGTGAATTTTGATGACCTCAGCGTGGACGAACCTTAAAACCTGAATCGGTTTTTACCGTGACCCTTCGGAACGTTCGAGGGACAGGGGGACGGGTGCATGGAGGATTCAGATTTTCGTGTGCCGGGACTTTCCCAAATAAAATGAGTTTTTGCAAGCTGAAATCAAATGCGTGTGCCTTGCGCCTGCTCAATTTAACTTGCTGTTTTGTCGGTATGATCAACAGAACCGAATCAAGGGAATAGCGGGGAATAGCGGATACAGTGTTGACTCGAACACGGCTCTTCGATATTTGATTGTGTTTTCGCATTGTATACCGGTTCCTCATATGGATATTCCATGTTCGACAGCTTAGCGGATCGACTGCAGTCCGTTTTTAAAAAAATCCGCGGCCATGGCCGTTTGGATGAGAAAAGCGTTCAGGAAGGCCTGCGTGAAGTACGCCTTGCCCTGTTGGAAGCGGACGTCAACTTCAAGGTCGTGAAGGATTTCGTGGACCGGGTCCGTGATCGGGCCATGGGCCAGGACGTCTTGGGAAGTCTGACTCCCGGGCAGCAGGTGGTCAAGATCGTTCATGACGAAATGGTCGAGCTACTGGGCGGCGAACATCTTGGTCTGCAGTTGCAGGGCAAGACTCCGGCGATCATCATGCTGGTGGGCTTGCAGGGCTCGGGTAAGACGACCACAGCGGCCAAGCTGGCTCTGCATCTGCGGCGCATGAAGCGCAACCCCTATCTTGTACCCGCCGACGTCTATCGTCCCGCGGCCATTGATCAGCTGCATACCTTGGCCGGCCAGCTGGGCGTTCCGGCATTCTCCTCCACTCCCGAGATGAAGCCCGTGGACATCTGCATGCAGGCCCGGGAAGAGGCGGTCCGCAAGGGGCTGGACGTGCTTCTCGTCGATACCGCGGGTCGGTTGCACATTGATGAACTCCTGATGGAGGAATTGGCTGCCATCAAGGCGGCTGCCGGGCCCCAGGAAATTCTTTTCGTAGCCGATGCCATGACCGGGCAGGACGCGGTCAACGTGGCGGTCAAGTTCGATGAACTTTTGGATCTGACCGGAATTGTCCTGACCAAAATGGAAGGCGACGCCCGGGGCGGCGCGGCCCTGTCCATCAAGTCGGTCACCGGAAAACCCATCAAGTTCGTGGGCATGGGCGAAAAAGCCAGCGACCTGGAAGTCTTCCATCCGGATCGAGTGGCTTCGCGAATATTGGGCATGGGCGACATCCTTTCGCTGATCGAAAAAGCCCAGGGCTCCATTGATCAGGCCGAAGCCGAGGCCCTGCAGAAGAAGATGCAGAAGGCCGAATTCAACCTGGACGATTTTCGCATCCAGATGCGACGGCTGCGCAAGCTTGGCTCCCTGGAAGGCATGCTCAAGCTCATTCCCGGAATGGGCGATCTGCGCAAGCAGATGGGAGAAATGAAGATGCCGGAGAAGGAGATGAGCCGCATGGAAGCGATCATCAACTCAATGACTCCGGCGGAACGCAAATCGCCCAAGTTGATGAACGCCAGTCGCAAAATGCGGGTGGCCAAGGGAAGCGGCGTGAAAGTGCAGGACGTGAATGTCCTGCTCAGAAATTTCGAGCAAATGCAGAAAATGATGAAGAAAGTAATGACCGCGGGTCCCGGAGCCCTCAAGGCGCCGACCAGCCCCGGCCTGCCGCCGGTCATGCCCAGGAAGAAAAAGGAACGGCGGAAAAAGAAACGCCGTTGACCCCCAGAACATTTTTGAACGCAAAATGAAGCGAGGAACGCAGCAATGGCAATGAAAATCAGATTGACCCGGATGGGCTCCAAGAAGAAACCCTTCTATCGCCTGGTGGCCGTGAACAGCGAAACCCGCCGTGACGGTCGCGCCCTGGATTTCTTGGGATACTACAATCCAATGAAGGAGCCCAACGAAATCAAGATCGATACCGACAAGGTCCGGGACTGGATGGCCAAGGGCGCCAAGCCTTCCGAGACGGTACGGTCGCTGCTGAGAAAGGCAGGCTACAACGAGCCGCAAGCCTAGTGTCTGAAGATTTCCCTGCTTTTCAGGCAGGGTCGTCAACAGGCCCAAGGAACTTCAAAGCACTCCGATGCGGTTGATTTCGCATGCTGGAGGCAGAAGCCATGAAAGATCTCATCGAATATATCGCCACCTCCCTGGTGGATCATCCGGAATCCGTTCAGGTCTCCCTGGTTGAAGGCGAGCAGTCCTCCGTCCTTGAGTTGCGTGTTGCCAAGGAAGACCTTGGCAAGGTCATTGGAAAGCAGGGCCGTACTGCCAAAGCCTTGCGGACAATTCTGACCGCGGCTGCAGCCAAGGCCGATAAACGGATCGTGCTGGAAATACTTGAGTAGATGGAAATGAAATGGCCGGACGATCGCTGATCCTCGTCGGTGAAGTGATAAAGCCCCACGGTTTGACAGGGGAGTTCAGTGTCAAGACACATGTGGACTCCCCTGATTTTTTTGCCCGTGTTCCGAGACTCTATCTGCGTCAAGGGCCGGACGCTCCTGCGCGATCGGTGAAGGTTGCCTCATGGAGGATGCACAACGAACGCTTATTGTTGCGGCTGGAGCATGTTTCGGGGCGGGATCAGGTGGAGGGAATGCGTGGCGCACAGTTTCTGGCCCGTTCCGAGGATTTGCCGAAACGTTCCACGGACGAGATTTATATCGAGGAACTGCTTGGCATAGCGGTGCAATTGCCCTCCGGAGACTTGCTGGGCCGGATCACGAAGGTGGACGCCGGCACCGGGCAAGAGGTCTGGACGATCACCACCGATTCAGACCTGGAAGTGCTTTTTCCAGCCCACCAGGATTTCATCGTGGATGTCGACATGGATGCGAAAATCATTCGTATTGATCCCCCACCGGGGTTGCTGGAATTGTACCTGGGTGAGCAGTTGCCCAGCTGAGTCCTGGTTTCACCACTCAGGCAGCCGTTTGGTTTCCTGATCTCCCCGACTTACAACGATTCCATACCTCCAAAATTCAACGCTTCTTTGATGCAATTCAACATCGTCACTCTTTTTCCGGAGTTTTTTTCTTCAGCGCTCCAGTGCGGTCTGCTCGGCAAGGCCCTGGATCAGGACATGGTCCGGGTACGGCTGATCAATCCCAGGGACTACGCCACGGACCGGCACCGGAGCGTGGACGACCGCCCTTATGGCGGAGGACCGGGGATGGTCATGACCCTGCCGCCCTTGGCAGCTGCTCTGCACACCCTAGAGCCGGCCGGCCGGACGCTCATGCTCTGTCCGAAAGGGCGTCCCCTGGACCATGAGCTGGCCTCTTCCCTGGCTCAGGAACAGGACATCACCCTGATCTGTGGCCGATATGAAGGGATCGACGCCCGGCTGGAGCAGTTGTTTCCATTGGAAAAGATCAGCGTGGGCAATGTGGTGCTCAACGGGGGGGAAACGCCGGCCCTGCATGTCCTGGAAGCGGTATCTCGCCTGCTGCCGGGATTCATGGGGCATGGCGAGTCCTTTGAAGAGGAGAGTTTTGTTCAGGGCGTGCTGGAATACCCGCACTATACGCGGCCTGAATCCTTCGAGGGACTGGAGGTGCCGCAAATCCTGCTCTCCGGTGATCATGCGAGAATAGCGGCTTGGCGGCGGGAAATGGCCTTGCGAACCACCTTGGAGCAGCGGCCGGATCTGCTGGCCAATGCTCCTCTTGCTCCCAATGATGCCAAAGCTTTGCGTTCCATGAACAGCGAACGTCGTCGAGTTTCGAAAAATTGTTTTATCGCCCTGGTTCATGCCCCGGTCTTGAACAAGTTTGGCCAAAGCGGAGCGGTTTCTTTGACAAACCTGGACATCCACGATATTGCACGCGTTTCTCGCACATACGGGATGGGCGGCTATTATATCTGCACGCCGCTGCAGGACCAGCAACGTCTCGGAACGCGCCTTCTCGGGCATTGGCTGAGTGGGCCCGGGCAATCCGCCAATCCGGATCGCGGCTCCGCACTGAGTCTGGTGCGCATCCTGGACAACCTTGAGCAGGCTGTCGAGGATATTGCCGGTCAATGCGGCAAATCTCCGATCCTGGTAGCGACATCAGCCCAGGGGATGGGCGAGCTGTCCTTTCCGCAAGTAAGACGGATATTGGACGATAACCCGGTTCTTCTTGTTCTGGGTACCGGATACGGGCTGGCCCCGGAAGTCCTGAAGATGTGTTCCGGAGCATTGCGCCCGATCAGATTTTTCAGTGACTATAACCATCTTTCCGTGCGTGCTGCCGCGGCCATCATTGTGGACAGAATACTCGGCGATGATGGCTAAGGAACCCTGTCGCGCGTCGTATGCTTCAGACCTTTTACGTTGACGCATGTTTCCGGCCTTGGAGTCGAACCTGGGTCGAGACAGATATTATTGCATGATTTACAAGGAGAGCAGGTCATGGATGTAATGAAGAAGATTGAATATTCGCAAATGCGCATGGACCTCCCGGCATTCAAGGCCGGGGACACTGTCAAGGTTCACGTCCGGATCATCGAAGGCGACAAGGAACGAATTCAGATGTTCCAGGGTGTGGTCCTGTGCAGACATCGCGGCACCACCGACGCGACGTTCACGGTCCGCAAAATGTCCGACGGCGTCGGGGTGGAGCGGATTTTCCCCCTGCACTCTCCGTTTATCGAGCGTGTGGAAGTTCTCAGCGAAGGCAAGGTCCGACGCAGCCGCATTTACTATCTGCGCAAGCTCCGGGGCAAGGCCAGCCGGATCAAGTCCAAGAATACCTGGGACAACTAGGTTCCGCGAACATGGTGGGCGGAGAAAATCTCCGCCGCATCGGCCAGGTTGCAGGTTTGGACGAGGCCGGCCGGGGATGTCTGGCCGGCCCTGTCGTGGCCGCGGCGGTGATCCTTCCTGAATCGTATTCATTGCTCGGTCTGACTGATTCCAAGAAGGTTCGCGCTGAGCAGCGTCTGAATTTGGCCAAAGCCATCCGCGAGCAGGCCGTGGCTTGGTCGGTGGGTGTTGCCTGGCCCCGAGAAATTGAGACGCTGAACATTCTGCGCGCTTCTTTAATGGCCATGTGCCGTGCTGTTCTGGCGTTGAAGATCCGCCCGGACGCCTTGATCGTGGACGGCCCGCACAAAATCCCCCTGGATACTCCTCAGCAGGCAATTATCAAGGCGGATGAAACCATTCCAGCCGTCTCCGCCGCCTCTATTCTGGCAAAAACCTTTCGCGACAAACTATTGACTTCTCTGGATCGACGTTATCCTGGGTATGAACTGGCCCGGCACAAGGGATATGCCACGGCGCTGCACCTGGAGGCCTTGCGTCGTCTCGGTCCTTCACCCACGCACCGTTTGACCTTCAAAGGTGTTCGTGGTGAGGGTGCATTCCCGAAATGTCAGGAGCGTCAATGGTTGCCGGGCATCTGAAGTGCGGGCATGCCGGTGAGGATGCCGCGGTTCTTTTCCTGAAGGAATTGAACTATCAGATTCTGGAACGTAATTTTCGATGCAAGTCCGGCGAGGTTGATGTAATCTGCCTGGACGGCGAAACCCTCGTCTTTGTCGAGGTCCGTACCCGCGCCGCTCGGTCCCTGTCCACGCCGGCTCAGAGCGTGGGGCAGGCCAAGATCACCAAGCTGACCCGGGCAGCCAGCTATTTTCTCAGCCGACGCGACTGGTGGGAAAAACCCTGCCGTTTTGATGTGATCGCGGTAGTGCACACTGCCCAGGGGCTCAGACTGGAGCACATTCCCAATGCCTTTCACTTCCCCCCGACTGTGGGTCGTGGCCGTACCCCTTGGCAACCCTGGTGATTTTACTCCCAGGGCCAGGCAGGTGTTGCAGGAGACCGAGCTGATCCTGGCCGAGGACACCCGGAGGGCCGGTCTGTTTTTTCAGCGCCACGGCGTCACTCAGCATGGGGCGCTGCGCAGTTTTTTCGAACATAATGAGAGCGAGCGCATTCCCGCTGTCTTGAATGCACTCGAGCAAGGCCGCAGCGTTGCCTTGATTTCGGATGCCGGAACGCCGCTCATCGGCGATCCCGGATACCGACTGGTAAGGGCTTGTCGTGATGCCGGATTCAGCGTCACGCCTGTTCCGGGTCCTTGTGCCCCCATCGTTGCTCTGTGCGCTTCCGGACTGCCTCCTTCTCCGTTCACATTCCTTGGATTCCTGCCGCGACAATCCGGAGATCAGAAGCGCTTATTTCGTACATGGGCCGAGATGGCGACCACGCTGGTTTTTTTTGAGCGCAATTCTCGCCTTTCCGCGACCTTGGATGTTGCCCATGAATGTTTGGGACCGCGGGAAATCTGCGTTGCTCGCGAATTGACCAAGGAACACGAGGAGTTTATTCTGGGCCGTTTGGAAACGCATCAGGACATGCAATGGGATCCCCGCGGCGAAGTGACGGTTATCGTCGGCCCACCTGAGTTTTCCACGAAGACACAGGAAGTGGATATGGATCGTATGCTTCGGGAGGAACTGCATAGCGGCACACCGCGGGAAGTGGCTTCCAGAGTCGCGGCCCAAGCACGCGGCTGGACATCCAAGCAGGTTTATAACCGGTTGATTTCCATTTCCAAGGCCAATCCCGGATCGAGAGACGCATGACATCCTCGGAGAAGAATTCTGCCTTGAGTTTTCGGCTCATGCTGCGGACGTTTCTGCGTTGCTATCTTGTGGGAGCGAACTTCAATACACGGGGCATGCAGAATGTCGGGTTGGCCATGATCCTGGAACCGGGACTGAAAGTCATCCACCAGGATGCCAAGGAACTGCAGAAAGCCCGACGACGTTCCCTGCAACATTACAACACCCACCCCTTCTGGACGCCGTTGCTGGCAGGGATTTTTCTGTCCCTGGAGCGCGATATTTCCCGCGGCATCCTCCCCGCTCCCATGTTGCAGCGTGTCAAGAACACGACGACCTACACTCTCTCTGCTTTGGGAGACTCTTTTTTCGGGGGAGGGGTTCTTGTTTTCTGGTCCCTTGTTCTGGTCATGTTGCTTGTAAACGGCTGGATGGTGTTGGCCTGGCTCTGGCTTGCGAGCTGTTTTTTGAGTTTGCAGGTTTTCAAGGTGATGACGTTTATCGGCGGATTCCGCGATGGAATCGGTTTTTTGAGCCGGCTCAAGCGGTGGGATCTGATCAACTGGGGCCAGCGGATCAAACTGCTCAACGCCGCACTTCTGGTTTTGATCTGGCTGCAACTCTGGCCTGAACTCGGTTCCGGTTGGGTGTGGGCTTTCTGGACCGGCGCCGTCGTTGTGGCCGCGATTTCAGTTTTTTATTTACGTCTGTCCCGAAACTGGTTCCTTTTGGCCTTTGCCGGCTATTGGGTCGCATGGATCGTTTGGTTTTGAACATCTCACGAGTGGGATTTTTCCCGACCGCCAATCAGGTTGCGTGATGCATGGAAACTGTTGATTTTGTCAGTCGAAAGGTTTTTGTGACCAACGAGCAGGGGTTGCATGCCCGCCCTGCTGCCCGCTTGGCCCGAGAGGCTCAGAAATATTCTTCTCGGATCACGTTGCTCACTGCGGAACAGGAAGTGGATGCCAAGAGTATTCTGGATTTGCTGACATTGGCCTTGGGACCCGGGTGTTCCGTGGAACTCAAGGCCCAGGGCGAAGATGCGTTGGCTGCACTGGAACAGCTGGAGCTGTTGTTCGCGAATCGCTTTGAAGAGGAGCGCTAGTGGCCAGGAAAGTTCTCCAAGGTATACCCGTTTCCACAGGCGTGGCTTTGGGGAAGGCCTTTTTTCTGAATCGGGGCAGATCCCGCAATATCCCGCGCCATAACATCCCGGACAGCGATGTGCCGGCCGAGATCCAACGCGTGGAGCAGGCATTCGCCCAAGCACTTGCCGAGCTTGAGGATATCCAGTTGCGGGTTCCCGCCGAACTGCTGGAGCATGCCCGGATCATCGACTCGCACATCATGATGCTCCAGGATCCGAAGCTGTTAGAGTCCTCAAAGGACTACATCCGGAGGATGCATCTCAACGCGGAATGGGGTCTCGAGAAGTCGGTCGCGGATATCGAGGCGGTTTTTCACAGCATCGAGGATTCTTATATCCGCGAGCGAATTCAGGACGTGCGGCTCGTGGCGGGCAGGGTCCAACAGCACCTGCTCGGCGAATCCGGCAACAACCTGCGTTCCATAACCACCAGGATCATCCTGCTGGCCCATGATCTGAGTCCCGCGGATACGGTGGAACTGGAAGTGGGCAAGATCATGGCCTTTTCCACGGTCACCGGCGGCAAGACTTCTCATACCGGCATTCTGGCCCGGGCCATGCAAATCCCGGCCATCGTGGGCGTAGCCGACTTGGAGGAAGCCATTCGCGACGGCGAGGTGATCATCATCGACGGGCTGCAGGGACGGATCATCATTGATCCGGACGAGGAGGAACTGGCCAGTTTCACGGACCTGAAATACCAGTTCGAGCAGTATCAGGCAGGCATCAACCGTTCCAGCCATCTGCCCGCGGAGACAATCGACGGCTACCGGGTCAAGGTGTTTGCCAATATCGAACTTTTGGAAGAGGTTTCTTCCGTGCTGGGCAACGGCGGCGAAGGGGTCGGTCTGTACCGTACGGAGTATTCCTACCTGAACCGGGTCAAGCTGCCTGACGAGGAACAGTTGCTGGAGGAATACCAGGATCTGGCCTCAATCATGTTTCCGGGCAAGGTCGTGCTGCGCACGCTGGATGTGGGGGCGGACAAGTTCATGCACCACTATGGTGGACTGGATGAAGCCAATCCGGCCTTGGGGTTGCGGGGCGTGCGCTTCTGCCTGCACCATTCGGACCTGTTCCGCGTGCAGTTGCGGGCCATTCTGCGGGCCAGCCTCCACGAGAATATTTCGCTGATGTTTCCCATGGTTTCCGGACTGGGGGAACTTCGCCAGATCAAGGCCGTTTTCCACAGCGTGCAGATGGAGTTGAAAAAGCAAGGGCTGAAGTACAATCCGGAGATGCCCGTGGGGATGATGATCGAACTGCCTTCGGCCATGATCACCGCGGACATTCTGGCCACGGAGGTGGACTTTTTCAGCATCGGCACCAATGATTTAATCCAGTACAGTTTAGGTATCGACCGGACCAATTCGTATGTTTCATATCTGTACCAGCCGCTGCACCCGGCCTTGGTGCGGATGATCAAGTATGTCGTGGACGCCGGCCATCGGGCCGGCATCGAGGTGAGCATCTGCGGGGAAATGGCCGCTGACCCCTACTGCATCCCCGTGCTGATGGGCATGCACGTGGACTGCCTGAGCATGAATCCTCAGGCCATGCCCGTAATCAAGCATATTGTCCGGCAGGCCACCATGGAAGAGTGCAAGACCCTGCTCAAGGAAGTCCTGTCCAGCAAGACCGTGGGTCGGGACAACAAGCTGGTCAAGGACAGCATTTTCCGTCGTCATCCCAAAGAACTGATGTTCTACTCCTCCCTGCTGGATGAAGGATATTGATGAAACCGCAAGCGGAAGGAACCCGCCTGATCGCCTCCAACAAAAAGGCGCGGCATGAATATGAGATCCTGGACACCCTGGAAGCCGGCCTGGCGCTGATGGGGTCGGAGGTGAAGTCGTTGCGTGACGGCAAAGTCAGCTTCAAGGACGGGTATGTCCGGTTCACAAACGGAGAAGCCATTTTGGTGGGGGTGCATATCGCTCCCTATGCCCATGCCGTCCACACCGGGCATGAGCCGGAAAGACCTCGCAAACTTCTTTTGCATCGCCACCAGATTGACGCCTGGAGCGCCAAGATCGGCCAGAAAGGTCTGACCGTGGTGCCCCTGAAGATGTACTGGAAGGCGGGCAGAGCCAAGATCGAGATCGGGCTGGCCAGAGGCAAAAAACTCCACGACAAGCGCGAAGATCTCAAGAGCCGTGCCATTGAGCGGGACCTGGCCCGGGAGAGATGAGGGGAACGGATTTCCGTCGCCCAACAAATTTCCTCGATCCTAGCCCGAATCTTGAGATCTGCGATCTGAGGCTGGAGTCTCGAGATCTGAGACTGAGTTTGAGGCTAAGACTTGCGATCTGAGCTTGGGGACGAACTCCTGAATTTTGGCTCCTGACTTGCAAATCTTAAACCCGTCTCCTCAACTCTCAAATCTCAAATTCCAACTTCCATATCTCAAATTTCAAATCTCAAATTTCAAATTTCAAATTAAACATACATCCTTCCCCCCCCATGTCTCCTTCCGGCCTGACAACCAGCCAACGCAACTATCTTCAAGGGATTTTTCCCGGAGAAGACTACCTGGACACGCCCGAAGCCGCCTGCGTTTACGGCACGGATGCCAGTCGCCGATTTGCTCTGCCCTGGGCCGTGGTGCGTCCGCGGACCGTGGATCAGGTGCGGGAACTGCTGATCTGGGCGCATCGGGAGGAGATTCCCGTCTTTCCTCGGGCCAGGGCGACCAATGTGGTGGGGGGGTGCGTTCCCCAAGGCGGGGGCGTCGTGGTCTCATGTCTGGCCATGAACCGAATTCTGGAGGTCCAGGAGGAGGATTTCACCGCGGAGGTCGAGCCCGGTGTGGTGACCGCCGCATTCCAGACGGACCTGCAAGCCCGAGGGTTGTATTATCCCCCTGACCCGGCCAGCGTGCGCTTCTCCACCCTGGGCGGCAACGTCGCGACTTGTGCCGGTGGAATGCGCGCCCTGAAATACGGCGTGACCAGGGATTATGTCCTGGGCATTGAGGCCGTGCTCCCCGGCGGGGAGATGATTCATACCGGCTCGAAAACCCACAAGAACGTGGTCGGTCTGGACCTGACCCGACTGCTGGTGGGATCCGCCGGCACTTTGGCCTTTTTCACCAGGTTGACCCTCAAGTTGTTGCCGCTGCCTCCGGCCCAGGCGACATTGATGGCCGGATACAGGACTCTGGCCGATGCCCTGGCAGCATCCCAGGCGGTGTTTCAGGCCGGAATCCTTCCCGTGGCCATGGAGTTGATGCCGGTGGATGTTTTGGACTGCGTCGCGAAGATCACCACGCCGCCCTGGAACGATTCGACCAAGGCTGTACTGCTGCTCAAGTGCGACGGACGTCCGGAGGGACTGCGGGAAGAGCTGCGTCTGATGCGCCTGGCCCTGGAAAGCAGGAACCCGCAATTTATCGAAGTGGGCAGGGATGGGAATGCGGAGGAGCGGCTCTGGGAGTTTCGGCGGTTGATCAACCCAGCTTCGTTTCGACTGGGCAAGGACAAGATCAGCGAAGACGTCACCCTGCCGCGAAGCAAGGTCGTTGAAGGCATCCTGGGCATCCGAGAGATCGGACGCAACCACGGTCGACCGATTCTGACCTTTGGGCACCTTGGAGACGGCAATATCCACACCAATATCATGTTCGACGCGGACGATGAAGAGCAACGCCGCCATGCGGATCTGGCCCGGGATGAAGTCCTGAGCCTGGTGCTGCGCCTCGGCGGCGTCCTCTCCGGGGAACACGGCCTGGGGCTGACCAAGCGAAGGTATCTCGAGCGTCAGGTCGGACCGGTGGAGCGGGGGCTGTTCGCCTTGATCAAAAGGGCGTTCGACCCAAAGGGGATCATGAATCCGGGGAAGGGGTATTGAGTGGGTGGTTCTCAGGAGTGGAGGATATCTCCTGTGAAGTAATATTGAAAGATTGTAACTGTTCAGCATGCTACTGCCCTGCGGACTTTGGCATCGCAGTCGGCGACGGTATCGGGATCGGGATCGCAGGCGAAGCCATGGATAGGTCTTCTCAACATTTTTCGAAACCGATTCCGACCCCGACACCGACCCCGATATCGGAGGCAGATCGCACACCATGTACTGAATAGTTACGAAAGATTTTCCGATTTCGATTTCGATGTTGAAGGTGGTTGAATTGATGCCTATGGGGACGGCTGGGGGATGGACAGGGAACGGGATTGTATTTTTTGCGGCAAGTGCCTTGAGGCGTGTCCGCTGTTCGGAGTGACCGGGCGGGAGGAACTGGGTCCGCGGGGCAAGTCGTTTTTGATCCAGGAAGCTCTGGAAGAGCGCAATCTGGGAAATCCCGCTGCTGCTCGCAAGCTGCTGGGGATGTGTCTGGGGTGTGGCAGATGCGCCGAAGTCTGTCCCCAGGAGCGGAATCTGCCGGAAATGTTGCGGCGGATCAAGGCCGGACATCCGGGGTGGCAGGCCTGGGTCTGGCGGGCCTGGATCAGCAATGCCAGGCATGTCTGGCCGCGGTTGGGCGGATCCGCGAAACTGCTTCCCGGCAGATCGACCGCCGGTTCCCTGGCCGCGGTGGTACACGCGATGACCTCGCGCCCACCTGAAATGGCAATGTTCCGCGGGAGTGCAAAAGTTGGCTGTTTTTCCAGACCGGCCGTTCTTTTCCCAGGATGTATGGCTCGATATGCCAAACCCGTGTGGATCCAGGCAGCTGTAAGGATCATGGGGGCGGCGGGTGAGGGGCTAGGTGAATTTCCGGAATGGAGTTGTTGCGGTTTTACCCTGGGTCAGGCAGGATTAACGGGTTTGCGATCAGATGCATGCGCTGGAAATATCGAAATTTGGCGAAATCTGGACCGTCCGGTGATACTGACCGTATGTGCCACATGCACCACTGCCCTGCGTGATTCTGGAAAAGAATCCGACTTTTTCTCGGATGAAGACGAGCAGCGGGCATGGACCGAGTCCGTTCAGCCCTTGAGCGGTTTTCTGAACCCTCGGGATTTTCTTCCGCTGACGGACGCCTATTTGACGTATCATCGTCCTTGTCACGCTCCCAGGCCCGATCCGGATGAAGCCTTCTTGCGGGAATTGTTCGGGCAACGTTTGCTTGCCGGCGCACAGGGATCATGTTGCGGCATGGGCGGCGTGATGCGGCTTGGCGCTCCGGAACTCTCCGCTCAGGTTGCGACGTCCTGCTGGGAGGCTTTGCGAACCCATGTTTCAAGACGCGTGGTTTCGGGATGCAGTGGCTGCGTGCTGCAGCTCACGGCAACAGCCCCGCCGGAAAAAAGCGTGTCCCACTGGTTGGAGCTTCTGGCGTTGTGACGCTTCGAGATTTTAGATTTTTACGTCAATCATGAATACATGAACAGAATGAGATAATTGCCTTACGATCCAGCCCGACATGAATCAGGGAGAAGTAAATGTTTCAATATATTGTCAAAAAAGTAATCGGTTCAAAAAACGAACGGTACATCAAGAAGCTCAATCCGCTGGTGACCAAGGTCAATGGCTATGAAGAGCAGATGCGGGCCCTGCGCGACGAAGACTTTCCAGTCAAGATCCGGGAATGGAAGGAGCAGGTAGCCAATGGACGGTTGCTGGACGACCTTTTGCCGGAGACCTTCGCTCTGGTCCGGGAAGCCTCCTGGCGGGCTCTGCAGATGCGCCACTTCGACGCCCAGTTGATCGGGGGAGTCGTCCTGCACCACGGCAAGATCGCCGAGATGAAGACCGGTGAAGGGAAAACCCTGGCCGCGACCCTGCCGGTGGTGCTCAACGCCCTGGCAGGCAAAGGCGTGCATGTGGTCACGGTGAACGACTACCTGGCCCGGCGCGATTCCGAATGGATGGGGCAGATTTATCGTTTCCTCGGTCTTGAAGTCGGGGTGATTCTGCATGGTTTGACCGATCCCGAACGCCAGACGTCCTACAATGCCGACGTGACCTACGGCACCAACAACGAGTTCGGCTTCGACTACCTTCGCGACAACATGAAGTTCCACATCCAGCACTTGGTGCAGCGGGATCTGTTCTTTGCCATCGTGGACGAAGTGGACTCCATCCTGATCGACGAGGCGCGAACCCCGCTGATCATCTCCGGTCCGGCCGAGGATTCCACTGGCCTGTACATACAGATCAACGCCCTGATTCCCAAGCTGCAGAAGGAGCGAGACTTCACGGTGGACGAGAAGGTCAAGGCCATTCTGCTCAACGAGGAGGGCGTGGGGCGATGCGAGGAACTGCTCGGCCTGGACAATCTGTACGATCCCAAGAACATCCGGTTTCAGCACCATATTCTGCAGGCGCTCAAGGCCCATCATATTTTCAAGCGGGACGTGGACTATATCGTCAATGAAGGACAGGTGGTCATTGTCGACGAATTCACCGGGCGGACCATGCCCGGGCGCCGGTACAGCGACGGCCTGCACCAGGCTCTGGAAGCCAAGGAACACGTCAAGATCCAGGCCGAGAACCAGACCCTGGCGTCCATCACCTTCCAGAATTATTTCCGGATGTACGACAAGCTGGCGGGCATGACCGGCACCGCGGATACGGAAGCCGTGGAATTCAAGGAAATCTACAATCTGGACGTGTCCGCCGTCCCCACCCACAGGCCCATGGTCCGGGAAGATCACCCGGACATGATCTACAAGACCCAGGACGACAAGTACAAGGCCATTGCCCAGAGCATTCACGACCTGCACGTCAAGGGGCAGCCGGTGCTTGTCGGCACTGTGTCCATCGAGAAATCCGAGATAGTCTCCAAGCTGCTCAAGCGCCACGGCGTGCCGCACTCCGTGCTCAATGCCAAGAATCACGAGAAGGAAGCCGAGATCGTCGCCACGGCCGGTCATCCAGGCCAAGTGACCATTGCCACGAACATGGCCGGCCGCGGCACGGACATCGTGCTCGGCGAGGGCGTGGTGGAACTGGGCGGACTGCATATCATCGGCACGGAGCGCCACGAAAGCCGACGCATCGACAACCAGTTGCGCGGCCGCAGCGGCCGGCAGGGCGATCCGGGGAGTTCACGGTTCTATCTGGCGCTGGATGACGATCTGCTGCGCCTGTTCGGCTCGGAGAAGATTGCCGGCCTGATGGGCAGGCTGGGACTGGAGGAAGGCGAGGCCATCGAGAACCGTATGGTCTCCAGGGCCATTGAGAACGCCCAGCGCAAGGTGGAAGCGCACAACTTCGAAATCCGCAAACAGCTTCTGGACTTCGACAACGTAATGAACCAGCAGCGCGAAGTCATCTACACCCAGCGCCGGGAGATCATGGCCAACAAGGACCTCGAAGAAATGGTCGAGGCCTTTGTGGAAGATCTGGTGGAAGATATCTACACGCCCCTCAAGAGCAAGGAGCCGGACGAGGAGGCCCGGCAGGAAGTCCGCGGTCGATTGGGAGAGGTGTTCGGTCTGGGACGGGTCCATCCCCTGACAGAGGACAAGCTTCCAAACGAAGATGGGGCCATAGAGCAGGTCAATGCCGTGCTGGAGCGGCTCAAGGCGGATGCCGGGCAGCACTATCAAGAAATTCTCCGTTACTTCCTGCTGGACAGCCTGGACCGGGACTGGAAGGAGCATCTGCTGAACATGGACGGCCTGCGTGAGGGTATCGGGCTGCGCGGTTACGGCCAGAAGGACCCCAAGCAGGAGTATAAGCGCGAGGGATTTGAACTCTTTCAGACCATGCTGCACCTGATCAAGGAACACACCCTGCGCAATCTTTGCCATCTCAAGCTGAACGTGGTCCGGGAGGAGCAGTTCCAGCACGAGGAAAAACCGCAACGGCTGCAATACTCCGGAGCCGAAAAAGAGGCCGCCCCGGCCAAACAGCCGGTGCGGCGCGATCAGCCCAAGGTCGGCCGCAACGATCCCTGCCCCTGCGGCAGCGGCCGGAAGCACAAGAAATGCTGCGGAGCCGCCGGGTAGAAGGAACGGAGATGGGTAGTCCATGACAGTCCCATCTTGTTCACTTTACATAAAAAGTAGCTATTCAGCTGCATTCCGGATTGTCTCGATTTTTCGGCATCGCAACTCCTTCACCGGCTTCGTAACATCGAACCATTGCTCGAATAAACCTCATCTGGCGCTTCGGGCGTTCGGCAATGGTTCGATGAACGAGTCCTGGCTCAGTCAGACAGGCGATACCGAAAAATCGAGACAATCCGGAATACTTCAGTCCTATCCCCTGAAACTGCTGAGTAGTTACCATAAAAAAGGGCGCCAAAGGCGCCCTTTTTTATGGGATCAGATTTTCGTCATCATCACGCCATCATCAGGCACGCAGGATTGTTTCAAGCTCCTGGATCAGGCTTTTCTTCGCAGGCTCATCGGTCACCAGTCGAATCTGCTCCGGACCGGAGGCGCCGAGTCCGATTTCCGCGGCACGGGCGATCTGCTCCTGCTGGAACACCGGTATGTTCATGATGTCCGGCGTCGAACCCAGATGTTTGAGCATGCTCACGCCCACCGCGTCGATGGCCACCGGATCCCTTGAGCAGAGGGTTGTTCCGGCATTGACGCGTTTTCCGGTGGCCGGACCGCCGCTGGTGAAGGCCTCCACCCCGTCGATGATGAACAGGTCCGGACGGTAGGCCAGATTGATCTCGGCGATCATCTTGCGCATGTCGCGGGAGCCGTGAAGTTCGCGCATGTAGGTGGTGCCCTCCCTGGGGATGATGCCCACGCCCAGCTTGAGAGCCATGGTGAAGACGCCGTTGAATTGATGCGTTTTCAAGCATCCGGCGGCAATGATGTGATCAACGTCGTAGAGCACCTTGGGTACGAGAAAGCCGTCCTTCCAGTGCAGCCGATCATCCTGAAAACGGACCAGCTCATCCTCTTTCAGGAGATCGAAATTCACGATCCGCACGTCTTTTTGCGCGGCAAGTTCAAATATCCCCTTTTCGCGCATTACTTCCTGGGTCACCGGTGGGCTGCTGCGTTCGCCGATAATCACTTCCCGGGCTCCGCGTTCCCAGATTTCATCGATCAATGTCGCCAGAGTGTCATTATGGGTGGACCCCGGCGCGGGATCAGCCGTATTGAAATTCGGCTTGATCAAGACCTTCTTTCCTGCCAGTTCCGGCAGGGGAGTCAGTTGAAGCGCCCGATGCACCGCTTCCTTGCGGTCCATGGTCCTGATCAATCCCACTTCGGAGGTCTCCCCGGCCAAAAGCCTTCCTCCGGACAACAGGGGAGACAATTTCAATCCAGCCGTCAAAACGGCTGCTTTGGTCAAAAAGCTGCGCCTGGTAAATTTTGAGAATCTGTTCCAGGTTTTTTTCAACATCATTCACCTCCAGGTTGAAGAGCGTCCTGCACGGAAGGTGTAGGAGGAGTCGGAGTATCCGCCGTGTTGCCGGGATGTGGATATGGGCGGACTCCTCCTGGATTAATTGAACTTGATCATGTCGTCGTCAAATTCGATGGAGGCCTGTAACGACTGATTCTTTTGGGCCGTACCCGTTGCAACCTTGGCATGGGCCTCGGCCAGTTTGCCCAGGGTGGCCAAGTGTTGCATGGAAAGCAACTGGCAGTAAGCCATGGGCAGGGCTCCAGCCTGTCGCAGTTCCAGAAAGGCCTCGCCGGGAAGTTGATTCAGGGCTGTTTCGTCGATCTGATAAAGTCCCTCAATATTTCGATCACCTGAAGAGGTTTTGAGCGTAATCACCCATGGCTTGATCACGCCATGCTTGGTCAGCATCGCGCACATCATTACTGTTGACTGCTGATTTTCTTCTACTTTTTGAAGGAAATCCAGCACGGCCTTTATCGGCTTCGATGGGCTGCCGGATTCGTCAAAGAACGGCTCGCCTTCAGGTCCGTCTGTAATCAATCCGGAATCCTGATCCACGCAGAGAACAAGCTGAGTGTTTTCGGTGCGTGCCAGTTTGAAGGGATAACCTCGCAAGGCTGAAGGCACATATGCGCCTATCCACTGACCATTGGCGGAAACGTACAGGTTTTTGCCCTGCTCAAGACTGAGCAGGGCCACTGGAAAGAATGCATCATTCTGCTGGATAAAGGCGATGGGGAATGCTGTTACAGCTTTCGGCAGTTCAGCAGCCACCAAAGGCAGGAATATTTCCTTGCTGGCAAATGCGTATGATTCAAATCGGGTCCAGCGTTTTGAACCGTGGTTCTCTTTGCTGACGGGTAGATAGTTGGGCATGAGGTCTCCTTGAATAAAAACAAAGTGTACCCCTTCAACAGTTGGAGATCAAACAATGATGAAATTAATCAGTAGCTACTCGGCAGTACCGGAGAAGACCTGGATAGCGATAGCGCCGGCCTCGCCGGCATGACTAAAGAGGAAAAGGGTGCTCCGTTCGTCATGCCGTCGAAAGCCGGTATCCAGTGCTGGAGAATGGTCATGCGCCGTATGTGCTGAATAGGTACATGGTTTGGCGTCGCAACGCAGGGGGAACAAAGCCTGGGGCAATCAGCCACGTCAACGGATCGTCAATTCCGCTCGGGTCATTTCCAGGGCCGGCACTTCAATGCCCTCGATTCCGAGTCCATCGGCCACCTCCTGGCTCATGGACCGGTACATCAGGCGGATCAGGACCTGGAGTTCTCCGTCCGTCTCGGAAGCCGGAATCCGGAACACCTGTTCATCATGCCCTTTGGCCGGGATGCGGTGGTCGTAGCCGATTTCTTCGGCAAACCAGCTCTTGGGGGTGAGGTTGCCGTCCGCGTCCTTGAAAATCTTGCGATAGAACTTGGCTTCCGGATCGACGCGGTTGCCCTCGACGATGTGACCGGAGCGGAAAACGTCCTCGCCCGAGCCATTGGTCGCGGTGACTTCCAGCCACATCTTGCGGATATAGGTCACGCCCGTGGGAATCTTGTGGCCCGCGCCCACGTTCTTTATCCGTGCGAGGATCTCAACCGAGTCCTCCGCGTGCATGACTTCCGTTTCCAGCTCAGCGGCCGCCTCGAGCATTTGCCTGGCCAGGGCCGCTTTCTCGTCGTGGCCCATTTTTTCATGGAAGAAGACGCTGCCTCCCTGAAAATTGTGGGTGGCCACATGATCCCTGTCCTGACCCATGAAACTGGATCTTCCAGGATTCTTTGCTACTCCCGGTCCCGGCGTCATATGGCAGTCCTGGCAGCGTATGCCTTCCTGGGCGTATGGCCCCGCTTTCCAGTCGTCGTAAGTGTCGATCACCACCGCGCCGGAGGTCGGATGCACCACGTTGTGGCAGGCCCCGCAGAAAGCGGGGTCGGTATGGATTTCAGAAAAAACGATCTCGTGATACGGCGCCCAGCCGTCCCCCTTGGGGCCGCGTTTCAAGTCTCCCGGGTCCGAAATGGTCTGGACGTTGAACGGCTGAACCACCTTCTTGACCGTATGGCAGTAGTCGCAGGAAACGCCTTTTCTGGATGTCGCGTCCATTTGGCTCCCGTCCGGCGGCGGGAGCTGACCGGTCCTTACCCCGACAGGCGCATGACATTCTCCGCAGAAGATATCAGTGAACCCATCTGTTTCCCGACTGGCCTGCAGATAATCCGGCTGATAGAACATGTCCTCCCAGGCATACCGATGCTTGCTTTGGGACCAGGCGTCAAAAATCTCCTGGTGACAACCCTCGCAGTTCTCCGGGTCGTCGAAAGCTCCTGGCTGAAATCGGTTGATTTCCGAAAGATCCACGTCGGATATCTCAGTAACTCCATTGGCGGAGCCCTGCATCGCCGATACGGACTTGTGAACCACAATACCGACGGCCAGCATCAACCCCGCGCTCAGCATCAAGACCATAATGGCGCCGAATCTCCATTGGTTGCTTTTCCTGTCAATTGGGGAAATCTGGTGAAGCGTTTGTTGCATGGGAGTTTCTCCTTTTCATGAAACGTGACCAAGGGAATTTCATTTTGCTTGGTTTTGGTAACTACTCAGCAGAGGTCCGGCTTGCCTTGATTTTTTACGACCTCGCAAGCTCCTTCGCCGACTTCGTAACATCGAACCATTGCATGAATAAACGTAACTGCTCAGCAGAGCCAGAAAATACCTGGATATTGGCCTTCGCCGGTATGACTAGCGTGGGAAAGGCTTGCCCAGATAAGTCATTCCGGCCAAAGCCGGAATCCAGTGCTGGAGAATGATCATGCACCGTATGTGCTGAGCAGTTACATTTCATTTTGCTTGGTTTTTGAACAAACTGCCGGAAAAGAACTTTCTCAACTCTCTGTTAATGAGGATTTTGTTTCGTGTGTTCCGCGTCAGTCTTCCCCGAGGCTTCGCCGCCATTGTTTTTCGCAAGAATCACCAGAGCGTTGGGACTGACGTCCGGCTGATCGAGATATGCCTTTCGCCCTGCGCTTTCCCCGATAATACCCAATGGAAAGGTGACATAGTGGGTGCGGTTGCTGGCGTGGTCGTCAAAGATTGAAAAACCGGCGGTCAGTCCAGAGTCCGGATCAAAGACGTGGTCCGTGGTCTTTTGGCCGTTCACGGAGGGTTCTCGGTCGCGGACCAAGACCACGTCGTATGTTTGGTCAGTCCAGGCGACGAAAGCCCTGACCATGTTCCGGGCGCCGTCCGCTTCGCGAAGCACCCGCCGTGGAACAAGATCCCCCTCGCGCAAAAGATTTGCAGCCAGCAGATCGCCTTCGGAAGCAATGATGTTTCCTTCAAATTCAACGTCTTGGGTCAGCCGGAAGTCCTTGTTCTCATTATCCCAGGCAAACAGGTCGTCGTCAGCCAAGTGCACCGCATTTCCGTCCGCGCCCTCGGTGATAAGCGGGCCGTGGCCGGCTCGCATCGCTTCGGCAAGATTGTCTTCATGGATTGCCCAATAACCGGTGATTCGGGCATCATAGATCCACGGCATGTGGTCGGCGTATTCCGGATCAGGTCGATTGTTGAACCAGTTCGCGGTTCCGCTTTCCGCCCAATCATCATGGTCATCGAGACCCTGATTGTTGTGGAGTCGGTAGTGGTAGACGTAATCGGCCGAGGCGTGGCCCATGGGAACGGAGCGGGCCGTACGGGCCTGCCAGAGGTCGATGAAGTTGCCGGCCTCCAGGTCCGGAACGACGGTCTCGGCCAGATATTGTTCGAAGGATGCCGGAGAGCCGGCGAATTGCGTGCCGAATCGATCCCGCGGGCTGCTGTCGGGGTTCGCCGCGCGACTACGCAGAATATAATGGCGCAGGTCGCTTTCATCCATTCCTTCCTTGCCGAGAACCGGATCGTCCGCAAAATGATAATCCTCCACCTTTTCAAGGTCGTACGGCATGTTGCGCATGTCGTCGTGGCAGGCCATGAAACATCCGTGAGCATTGAAGCTTGCGCCATGGACATCCGTAAGATTGGTTGCGGCCGGGACGAACATCCCGGCCAGGCGCTCTTCATAATTGAACCGATCGCCCGGTTCGAGATGTTCCACATGGTCCAATTCGATTTCAGTAGGCCCGGCCATACGTCCTTTGCCTTGGTTGGAAAATCCGGCGCCGTCGTATCTGTACGTCTGGTGCGTGATCACCGGGCCGATGGAGTCCGGCAGGCCGCGCCCGCTGGCATCCGTAACGGATTTCCACCGCACGTGGAGATAGAATCGCTGGTCGTCATAAGCGGCACGCAGGCGCAGTTCGAGGGTGTTCGCCTTTTCATATCCGCTGTTCCCGCCCAGGTCGGTCCTGCCGGTCCATGGGCCGTCAAATCCCCTTTCAAAATGGCAGGAGACGCAGGCTATCGTGTCGGTGATCGTATTGGCCCCCACCGAATGCGACTCCGCGGCCCCGGCCTGATAGCCGCTGGGACCGTCCCGGCCGCTGAGCCATTGGTAGCTGATCTGATTCGGGTAGAAAGCGGTGGTCCGGGTCCATTCTCCCCATTCAAGATCCTGGATCCGATTGATCATGTTCACTGCGTCCGGATCGCTGATCAACGACAGGTTGAATTCCGGCATCTGATTGTCTTCCAGTGTCAATGACTGCATCGCGATCGCGGATTGGAGCACAAGGACGCTTGCGGCCATGACCAGGCCCGTGCCAAGAATCAGGGCCGGGAGCATGAATCGGTACGGGATCTCTTTTCGATTTTTCCGGGAAAACAATGGGGTTCTTTTCATGACAATCCTCCTTGTTCATCCAGGTTACAGCATCCGGAGCGCCGTCGTACACGCGGTCGTGTTCCCGTTGTTGTTGGGCGTACATTGTCACAAGGGGAAGCGGGACCATCTGGAGAGATGGTAATCCCTGAAGAGAAGGGGTCAAATTCAAAAACAGCGCCAGCCGCATGGACAAGGATGTGATTGAAATGTCGGCAGGTTTGCGCCTGGTCCAGGAGATGCCGACGGGTGACGACATTTTCGATACTTTCTGCGCCACCTCACATCAATCTTTCGAAATTCCGTAACTATTCTGCATAAGCTGCCGTTGCCCAGTTCGGCTCGCTGTCGGTATCGGTATCGGTATCGGGATCGGAAGCGAAGCCGAGCGGAGGGAGCTTCAACGTTTTCGAAAGCGATTCCGATACCGACTCCGACCCCGATTGCCGGAGGTAGATTCACATAAAGCGTGCTGAGTAGTTACGAATTCCAACGTTTACACCAAACTCATATTCGGGCATCACTCCCCGATGCATATGACTCCATCACCCCTTCCATACAAATTGACTTTGGTAAAGACCGAATCCGCCACAGGTTACTTTGCGTGCCTGCCGCCCGCGGAAATGACCATTGACCAATGTCTGGCCTATTTGGAAGCGCACCCCAACGACGTGTTTATGCGCCAGCACATGCTGCAGCAGATCGGAACATGGGAACCGCAAAAAATCAATAAAGCCCTGCGGGAGTCAGCGGACGCGCGAAGTCCCCTGGAGTCCGTATTTATCGAAGCCGTGATGCTTTCGGAACGGCTTCGTCCGCTTCGCGAGGATTTGAGCCGGGAGCACATCGAGCGGTGTGCCGGAGATACCCCTCTGATCCATCCGCGGGCCATGATTCTGCCCGACCACGAGTTGCACAAGAGCTGGATCGCGTTGTTTCGCGCCAACATGCTCCAGCATGAGCCTTTGCCTCCGCCGAACGAGGCGGGTTTGGCGTTCCCCGTTCAGGCGCCGCTTTCCGGACCGGCGACCCCGCCGGATATCAATGAAATCCGCAACCGCATCCTGGCCGCCGGCCCATCGCCGGGCCAAGAGCGGCCCACGCCGGAGGAGACCGCCCGCATCGGCCTGGAAAAGCTGGAGCGACTGGGCGTCATCCACGGCCCGATGCAGCGTCACGAAGCCTCGCTGAGCCCCATTGCCCTGCTCCGGCAATGGCAAATGGAGGTGGAGGTGCGCAACGGACGCCTCGACTACTCCCTTTCCGGAATCCAGACCTCCTACGGCCGGGGACTGGTCCTGGAGCATGCCCGGGCCGCCCTGGTCATGGAAATGGTGGAGCGCAAATCCTCCTTTGCGTCGTTTTCCAGTGAAAGGGTCGAGGGCTGTCGCCGGGAACACCGGCTGGCGCAGGGGAGCTATTCCAGGTTGCGTAGGGCGGAGATGGAGGTCCTGGACCCCAACAGCCTGAGCCTGGAGGTTCCATACCGGGACGAGCCGCTGACCTGGATCTCGGGCGAGCGGATCGGCGTGAACGGGCCGGAGCCAATGCTGGTGCCGGCGCAGTGCGTGTTCCTGTTCTGCAACCTGGACGAGGTACAGCTCTTCAGTGGTCTGGGTTCCACGGGCCTGGCCTCGGGCAATACCATGGAGGAGGCCAAGGTCAGCGCGCTGCTGGAAGTCATCGAGCGGGACCACGAAGGCGTGACTCCCTATGATCCCCGCCGATGCTTCACCGTCGAAACCCGCGACCCCTCGTTGGCCGGGCTGCTGCGGGCCTACGTGGAGCAGGGCGTGTACGTCCGGTTCCAGGACCTGACTTCGGAGCTGGGCGTTCCCTGCTGCAAGTGCTTCGTGGTGGACCGGGAAAACCGCATCGTCAAGGGCTGCGGTGCAGGCCTGGACGCGAAAAGAGCCCTGCTTTCGGCCCTGACCGAAACGCCCTTTGCCTTTCCTTCGGGCCCACCTTCAAGGCTGCCATCGGATCTGACCCCGGACAAGCTGATGCGGGTGCCCGTGGAAAGCCTGCCCAACTATTCCACCGGCTCCGCCGCCGGGGATCTGGCCCTGCTCGAGGCCGTACTGGCGGCCCATGGCTTTCAGCCCATCTATGTCGACCTGACCCGGGCGGACATCGATCTGCCGGTGGTCCGGGCCATCGTCCCGGGCATGGAAATTTCGGCGGAGTTTGAATGGCACAACCGGGTGCATCCCCGCTTGTTCCGGAACTATTTGCGGATGATGCAGCCGGAATCACGGAATGGCTCAGCGGAATAGGTTTGCGTTAGTCAACTAGAAAACTATTCAGCAAACACGATGTATGAGCCATCCTCCAGCACTGGATTCCGGCTTTCGCCGGAATGACATCGCGTATCATGTCGTTTTGTGTCAGTCATACCGGGCGAAGGCCGATATCCAGTTCGAATATTCGCGGATGAGCTGAGTAGTTACGTCAACTACTCAGTTAATGTTTTGCGATCTGCCTCCGACATCGGGGTCGGAGTCGGGGTCGGAATCGGTTTCGAAAAATTTGAGAAGACCTACGCATGGCTCCGCCTGCGATCCCGATACCGACGCGGACAGCGATGCCAACTCCGCAGGGCAGTAGCATGCTGCATAGTCAGTGCGTCAGTTACCCTTTTACGAAGAAACGATGGTCATTGAGCGAGGATAGTGATGAAGATTCCCTATTATCAGGTTGATGTGTTCACGGATCGGCTCTTCAAGGGCAATCCGGCGGGAGTATGTCTTCTGCCATCGGGCTGGCTTTCGGACGAGACGATGCAGAACATCGCGTTCGAAAACAACCAGTCGGAAACGGCTTTTGTGGTTGAGCAGGGGGATCGTTTCGGTCTGCGCTGGTTCACGCCGACGCTGGAGATGGACCTGTGCGGTCACGCCACCGTGGCCCCGGCGCATGTGCTGTTCACGGAAATAGGTTTAAAGACGGAACGAATCGCATTCGAGACCAGAAGCGGAGAGGTGAGCGTGACCAGAGAGGCAGGCAGGCTGGTTCTGGATTTTCCCTCCAGACCCGCGGTGCCGTGCGGGAGTCCGGCGGAAGTGGAGCGGGTTCTGGGCATAGTGCCCATCGAAGTTCTACGTTCACGGGACTATCTGATCGTGTTCCAGGACGAGGACGACATCCGAAACATGCATCCCGATTTCGGGCTGATGGATAAATGGGACTGCCTTGGGGTCATCGTCACTGCGCCGGGAAAAAAGGTGGACTTCGTGTCGCGCTTCTTCGCGCCCGGCGCCGGGATGAACGAAGATCCGGTCACCGGCTCCGCGCATTCGACATTGATCCCCTACTGGGCCGCCCGGCTGAAGAAAAAGGATCTGCATGCGCTGCAGCTGTCGGCCCGCGGCGGGGAGCTGTTCTGCCGGGATGAGGGCGAGCGGGTCAAGATCGGAGGCCGGGCCGTCACCTACCTGCGCGGGGAGATTGATCTGTAAATGCGCCTTTGGCTAGTCCACTCTATCCCCGTCGATGAAAGGGTTGAGGATGAGCATTCCTTCAATGAAATGTCCGGAATTGAAGTCTTCGCTGATGACGGTATTGGCCCCGGCGTTGGAGGCGGACACGATGATCATGGCATCCCAGAACGAAAGACTGTTTCGTTCCTGGACTTCGGATGCGCGGAGAACGTCCTGGCCAGTGGGCGTGACGACGTGCCAGGCACAATAGGTTTCAATCAGGCCGCGGGCAGCCACAGGCGTCAGGGGCCGGGGAATTTTCCTGGTGATGTTGACATAGAATTCTTGCAGCACCTGGACGCTGATCATCCCTTGACCTGATTCCCAGAGTTCAGCCACAAGCGAGGCAGCCAATTTGTGCCGTAGCCCAGCATCCAGGTCGTGGGCGTAGATCAGGATGTTTGTGTCCAGAAATTGTTTATCGGACATGAAGATCTTCCCTGGACGCGGGCCGTCCGCCGAGGTGATACCCAGTTCGCAGTGCGTCCAACGCTTTCTTTTTGCACTTTTCGTACTGCTTTTCTCGCTCTACGATCTCCTTGAGCTGGCTGCTGAGCATGCCGCTTATGGACATGGACCGCTGGGCGGCGATGACTTTCAGCTCAGCCAACAGATCCTTCTCCAGGGCCAACGTGATGTTCTGTTTCATTCCCGATCTCCCTTTTCACGTAAACACGTGCTGCACGAATAGCACGTGTGAGTTGCATAAGCAAGGATGCTTAGGAGAACCTGTCAAGTCTTTGAAGCATGCAGGAGCAGGGAAGGTGGAAGGCAGTATATTGACGCGCCCTTGGTCATATCTTGCCTGCCACGGTCAGCGCGGCATGAATGGTTTTGAGCGGCGAAAACTGGGAGAGGGGCTGATTCTGGAGGGGCGTGGCGCCGTAACGGGAATACCACTGTGTGGCCCGTTCGTCTTTGGCATCGATGAGCAGGGCAATTCCGCCTACCTGGGACGCAGCCAACAAATAGCGACGGCCGGCAGCCAAAATCAGCTGGCCGCCCAAGCCGCGGCTTTGCATTGATCGGGCCAGGGCCAATCTGGCCAGCCTGTCCACGGGAATCTCATAGCGGGCAAGCCCGCGTTTGATCACTGTCGGCGTGAGCTCAAAAGCCAGGGAGGCAGGAGCGAGACTGTAAAATACGAGGATGATCGCCTTCTCCGAAAAAGAATCGGCAGGGTAACTACTCAGCTCATCCGAGAGAAATCGGACTGGATACCGGACTTCGCCGGTATGACATAAATTGGAAAGGACATGGTATGGATACGTCATTCCGGCGAGTGACCACAGAGCATGTGCTGAATAGTTACTCGGCAGGAACAGCTGCCTGCGTCTGCGGAGCGAAGATTTTTTCTCCAGCCGATCCGAAGTCCTTCTTTGTCTGCCTTCCAGTCTGATTCATTCTGATTTGACTCGAGTTTCGAGTTGTCATTATTTTTCAAGTTTTGACGAGATGCGAGCAAGTTGGCGCAGCGGCTGCCGCATTTCACCGAAAAATTGAGGAGCCGTCCTGCTTTCCGCAGGGGCGACAAGGAAGGGTGATGCAATCGAGATCACTGCAAAAAATCGTCTTGGTACTGGTTGTGCTCGCCCTTGCGGGCGGGTTTTTCTTCTTCGATCTGGGCCAGTACCTTTCCCTGGAATACCTCAAACAGTCTCAGCAACGCTTCCAGACTTTGTACGCCGAGCAAACCTTCTCGGTCATCGCTGGGTACATGGGCATATACATTCTCGCCACAAGTCTTTCTCTGCCCGGAGCCGCGGTTCTGACCCTGGCCGGGGGGGCGCTGTTCGGTCTGTGGGTCGGGACCCTGATTGTCTCCTTCGCCAGCACCATCGGCGCAACGCTGGCCTGCCTGGTTTCACGGTTCGTGCTGCGGGACTGGGTGCAGCGCAGGTTCGGCCATAAAATGGAGACGATCAACAAGGGCGTCGAACCTTGACTTAAATTTATCCAGAAAGGATAGTCCATTGGAATAAGTCAGCAGTCTGTGGCTGGTAAGCATGGGGTCGGCAGAAAGAGGGAATTCTCAGTGTATTTCTGGATGGAGATGGCGGCGATGGTGAAGAATGCATCGATAGAAAGCAAGGTCGAAAGATTCTGGCGGATGCAGGGTAGCGGCGTAGGTCTGCCCATACGTTTGACTACCGCTGCACTGATCTGGTGGGTTTTGATGGACGGAGCATGGTACAACATGCTGCCCGGCATTCCGGTGATATTTTTCGTGGCTCTGGTTTCCCCCTATCTTGTGCAAAGTTCCAGCTGGCGCTGGAGTATTCCCGCGCTGTTGCGCTTCGTTCCCGTTTTTCTATGGCTCTCTTTACGTAGCGGGGTTCAGATTGCCTATCTGGCTTTGCGCCGCCTTCAAGTTCTGACTCCTGAAGTGGTGGAGTATCGCTGGCGTTTGCCGCCAGGTCCGGCCCGACTTTTTTTGGCAAGCATCATCAATCTGGTTCCTGGAACTCTCAGCATGCAGATTCGGGATGAGTCACTCGATATCCATTTTCTGCACGATGCCCGGGGCAGTATGCCGTCTGTCCAGGTACTGGAGGAGATAGTGGGATCCCTTTTCCGGATACCTCTGAGCGAGACATCATAATGACCACCATGTATCTTATCCTGGTCTGTATTTTGATGGGAAACATTGCAGTGGGTTTGATCCGCATCCTGCGTGGTCCGACTGCCGCGGATCGGATGCTGGCTGCCGGGCTCCTCGGCACTGTCACCGTGGCCATAATTTTACTGCTGGCTATTGTCCTGGAGAAACCGGTTTATATCGACGTTGCCCTGGTTTTTGCACTACTTTCGGCATTGGCTGTGGTGGCCTTTGTCACCCGCAGCTGGCCAAGTCCGGAATCCGGGGAACAGGATGATGAGCGCGGCTGATATTCTGGGCGCCGTCCTGGCTGTAGCCGGCGTGGTGTTTTTTCTCGCAGGCACGCTCGGTTTGATGCGTTTTCCCGACATCTACACCCGGATTCATGCCTTGACCAAGGCGGACAACCTTGGCCTCGGCCTGATCTGTGTCGGCTCTGCATTGCAATCAGGAAGCCTGATGACGACCTTGAAATTGCTGCTTGTCTGGATCCTGGTGCTTATTGCCTCCGCCACCGGTGCCAGCCTGATCGCCCAAACAGCCCGTGGGAGAGGCATTCGTCCCTGGGAACGGCAGGAATAATTCTTCATGGCGGTTTTTGATCTGATCCTTGGCCTGCTGCTCGTGGTCCTCGTTCGGAAGAGCCTGAACGTAACGGATCTTTTTGGCGCGGTGATCAGCTTCATGGCTTTTGGTCTGCTTATGGCGGTAGCCTGGGTCCGGCTGGAGGCGCCCGATATTGCCCTTGCGGAAGCAGCTATCGGATCGGGATTGACCGGGGTTCTTCTGTTTTCCACTCTCGGCCGACTGCCGCACTCTGAATCAAAACAACCGATACTTTCAAGAGCTGTGAGAAGCGGCCCCGGGTATTGGATGGCGACCGGGTTCTGGTGGCTGTCAGCCATGCTGTTGTTGGCGCTCTTTGTTCTTTCCTTTCAGGATCTGCAAGCCCCGGGGTTGGGCAAAGTGATTCAAGAAAGGATAGCCGAGTCCGGCGTGTCCAATCCGGTCACTGCTGTGCTGCTCAATTTCCGCTCCCTGGATACCGTTATGGAAGTCGCCGTTCTTCTCCTGGCAGTGGTGGTGGTGTGGTCCATGGGAACCGTGGGGGTGCAGACGAAGCAGAAGCTCCCTTCGCCTTTGCTGCCCGGTTTGGTTCGCTTGTTGACTCCGGCTTTTGTGCTGGTGGCGCTTTCCTTGCTTTGGAGGGGCAGTCACGCCCCCGGCGGGGCCTTTCCCGGGGGAGCGATATTGGCAGCAGCTGGAATCCTGCTGCTTCTGACCGGCATGACAATTCGAATCAGCCCAGGTGCCATGTCATGGCTGCGATGGATTCTGGCCGGAGGACTTCTGGTCTTTGTCCTTGCGGGAATGAGCCTGATGATCGCTGGATTCGGCTTTCTCGAATATCCCGAACCATGGGCCGGAACAATTATTTTCCTGATCGAGGCAAGCGCCGGCGTATCCATCGGAGCTATGCTGATGGCCCTGTATATTGGCGGCGAGCCGGATATACATCCAGCCCAACCTACGTCTAGGTGAATCCCCGGATGACAGCTTTCTACTTGATTTTAGCCAGCGTGATTCTGGCTATGGGCTTTCATGGCCTCGTGACCAGACCCAATCTTCTTCGCAAGCTGATAGCGCTGAACATCTTCACCAGCGCTGTTTTCTTGTTCCTCGTGACGTTGGCTCGGCTGGCCGAACCTCTTGATCCGGTTCCCCATGCCATGGTGTTGACCGGTATCGTGGTGACCGTGAGTACGACGGCGGTGGGCTTGGCATTACTGGTTCGTCTGTATCGTCGCAGCGGGTCTCTTTCCCTGCAGAGCACCAACGATGACTAAGCCTGGAGTCCAGTATGAGTGACTGGATTCCCGTTGGGATCATTTTCGTCCCACTGATGGCTGCCGTGCTTGTTTTCACACGGGCCGTACGAGGCTCAGCCGCCACTTTGGCGACAGGTGGACTCGTGCTGACCGGAATTCTCGTCTTAGGTGTCGAGGTTGGCAGTCATGGGCCATGGCTGACTTGGCAACCAGGTGGTTGGCCAGTGCCCCTCGGGTTATACTGGCAAGCCGACAGTTTCAGTGTGACCATGCTGGCGATGACGACCCTGGTGGCGGTGAGCGGAGGGGTGTTCGCGCTGGGATATCTTCCCGCGGCTCTGCCATCGGCCGATCGGTACTTCTGGTCTCTATGGCTTTTTACTTGGTCAGCAATGAACAGTCTGCTCCTGGCAGCAGATCTTTTCAACATCTACGTCGGGCTGGAACTCATGGCCCTAGCCGCTGTGGGACTGATTTCACTGTCCCGGGAAACCGAAGCCCTTCAGGCGGCAATGCGTTATTTCCTGGTGACGCTGTTCGGTTCCATGCTCTATCTTCTTGGGGTGTCGCTGCTTTACGGGCAGTACGGAATGCTGGACCAGGCGGCCCTGGCCACTGTCATTGAACCTGGTCTGGCAAGCGGATCCGCCGCAGTGTTGATGTCCCTCGGGCTGTTGATCAAGACCGCGCTGTTTCCCGTGCACTTCTGGCTGCCTTCGGCCCATGGCAGGGCACCTGTGCCGGTCAGTGCCCTGTTGTCCTCCGTGGTCGTGGCGGTTTGTTTTTTTGTTTTATATCGGTTCTGGAGCGGCCTTTTTTTTGTTTTTCTAGCTGTACAACCGGCTTCAGTTCTTGGGGCCATCGGCCTGGCGTCGATTCTTTGGGGTGGATTGATGGCACTGCGTCAGAAACGCCTGAAAATGATCGTAGCCTATTCCACCATCGCCCAGTTCGGTAATGTGATGCTGATCTTTCCGGTGTTCGCAGCCGGCGGCGCTTCAATTCTCGCCTTGCATGGGGCGGCCCTAATGGTGCTGGCTCACGGCTTGGCCAAGGCGGCCCTATTCTTTGCCGCCGGCTGCATTCATGTCGCCCATGGCCATGACCGGATTCGAGAACTACCCGGAGCGGCCGGCCGTTTGGGCTGGGTATGGCTGGCCTTCGCCCTGGCGGGGGCCAGCATAGTTGGATTGCCCCCCAGCGGAGGATTTGTTGGGAAGTGGCGGTTGCTTCAGGCTGCCCTGCTCGGTGAGGCCTGGTTCTGGGCCGTGGTGATGGTGTTCGGAGCATTGCTGACTGGAGCATACATGTACCGGGGGCTGGAAGCAGCTTGGCGACCGACTGACCCCGAGGCGACGGTGCGAACTGTCCCGGGATTGATGGTGATTGTGACCTTGTTTTGTGCCATGGGGGCAATGGCCATTGGCTTCCTGGCAGTTCCGCTGGAGGTCTTTCTGGGTCAGATATTTCAGCCGTTGCCGAGCGCAGACCATTGATCGCCATGCCCATGGATTTTTTCTCCGGCGGAGGAGTGTCGCTGTTGCTGTTGCTCATTCCGGCCGCTCCCCTGGTCATGCTGATGACCCTGGCTTGGCCCGAATGGAGGGAAAAGCTGGTCAAAGTCGCACCCTGGTCAGCCCTGCCGGCATTGATACTCGGGTATATTCTCCCGTCAGGAACACAGCTCGATTTGCCTGGAACATGGTGGCATGCCGGTTTGATCCTGGACGATACGGGTCGTTTTTTTCTGGTGGTCAATGCTCTCCTTTGGCTCCTTTCCGGTATTTTCGCCACAGCCTGGTTCAAGGGGAATCCTGGGGGCCACTCTTTCATGGCCTTTTACCTGGCAGCCATGGCCGGTCATTTGGGGTTGACTCTGGCTCTGGATATTCCCACCTTCTATCTTTGTTTTGCGTTGATGGGCTTCTCCACCTATGGGCTTGTCGTTCATGACGGAACCTGGTCCTCCCGGCGTGCTGGCCGGCTTTACCTGTTCATGCTGATGATCGGTGAATTGGGATTATTCGGCGGGGTGGCTATGGCGGCAACGCAATCGACGTCGATGATGCTCCCAGGTCTCGGCGGCTCCTGGATTCCCGGCTTTGGTGCAGTATTTCTTTTTGCCGTGGGATTTGGCATCAAGGCGGGTATGCTGGGAGGGCACGGCTGGCTGCCCTTGGCCCACCCGGCAGCCCCAGTGCCGGCAAGCGCCGTACTTAGCGCCGTGATGATCAAGGCCGGATTGTTCGGCTGGTTGAGGTTGACACCGTTGGAGGGCGGTTGGACGGCTGCCTGGTCCGAGCCATTTTTTTTCGGTCTGCTGATCCTGGGGGGAGTAGCCGCAGTATATGGCGCGGTGGTCGGATTGTGGCAAAAATCTCCGAAAACAATCCTGGCATATTCCAGCGTCAGTCAGATGGGATGGCTGACAATGCTCCTGAGTGCGTATCTGGCCTATCCCGGAATGGGCGGTCTTGGGCAAGGCGCACTTTTACTGTTTGTCCTTCACCATGCCCTGGCCAAGGGTTCCTTGTTTCTTGGTGTGGGAATCATGCAGCGCAGCATGGGAATGTCCCGTCGTCTAGCCTGGTGGCTGTTGCTGCTGCCTGGGGCTGCCCTGGCAGGAGTGCCGGCAACCAGTGGCATTCTGGCCAAATATGCCCTTGGCGCAGTGGTCGGATTCCAGGAGGGAGTGACGTTCCTCGCACCCATGTTGTTCCTGGCAACCCTGGGCACCACCCTCTTGATGGCACGTTTTCTTCTGGTGGCAGCAAATCATGGACCGGATGCAAACGCGGGTGTATCCAATAATCTCGGGATGTGGCTCCCGTGGCTGCTCCTGCTGGGACTAAGCGTGACGCTTCCATGGTTCTGGCTGCTGCAGGCATTTCCTGATGAAGCCGCTGCATGGATCGGTGCGGTCTGGACCACATTCGTTTTGTTTAAATCTCTTTGGCCTTTGTTGCTGGGCGGTGTTTTGGTGGTCATGGTTCTCCGCATGCCATGGCCCCAGCCCTTGACGTTCTGGACAGCTCTGGTCACCGGTCTCCGCATCCGGCGTCGTCAGCGGGAACGCCGCGTTTATCGCTGGTGGAGGCGACAGGAGGCTGCGGCTCTGCTTTTCGAACGCCGGCTTCAGCAATGGCCCACTGCAGGCAGGGCCTTAATCCTGTTAGCGGTTGTTCTCGGAGTGAGCCTGTGGTTCGCAGTTTGATCTAAGTGAAGCCATGACTTTAATTTTTCCCTATTGAACAAGGATGATTGATGACCTTCAAGCTTTCCGACAAGGTGGCGGAGATACTTCGCAAAGCCGAGGATTTCGAGGAACTCGCCCAGGACGAAATCGTGCACCTGCTGCGGCTGGATCTTTGTTCCGCGGAAACCTACGCCGTGATGCATGCGGCCAATGCTCTTTCGCGGGCCACGTTCGGAACCAAGGGCGAGCGGCATTTGCATATCGGGCTGAACGTGGAACCCTGCCGGTTCGACTGTCTTTTCTGTTCCCTGACCCGCACGGCAGGCATATTCACTGAAGCCGTGGAGTTCAGCATAGAACAGGTTCTGGACTGGGCCCGGGATGGGCAGAGCAAGGGCGCGGACGGCATGAACATCATGACCACGGGCTTTTATCCTTTTGAAAAGCTTCTGGACATGGGTCGGCTGCTGCGCCGGGAGGTCCGCGTTCCTCTGGTGGCCAACACCAGGGACATCAGCCACAGGGAAGGCGAAGCCCTGCTGGAAGCGGGCTTCGTAGGCTGCTATCATGCGATCCGCCTGGGCGAGGGGCGGGACACTCCGTTTTCTCCGGAAAAGCGCCGCCAGACCATCCAGGTTTTCAAGGATGTGGGGTTGCTCTGGATGAACTGCATCGAGCCCGTGGGACCGGAACACAGCCATGAGGAAATTGCCGGTCTGATGCTTCTGGCCCGCCGGATGGGGGCCACGTATTCCGGCGTGATGCGCCGAATCAATTTTCCGAAGTCGCCCATGGAGCATCATGGGATGATCTCCGAGCGGGAGATGGCCCGTATGGTAGCGGTCAGTCGACTGGTGATGGGCAACGTTCCCCGGGCCCACTGCACCCACGAGCCGCATGCCGCATCGCTGATGGCCGGCGCCAACCTGTTCTTTCCCGAAGTCGGCTCCAGCCCCCGCGACCTGCAGGCCGATTCGGCCAAGGGGCGAGGCTCCGATCTGGACGCATGCGCCGCGATCTTTCAGGAAATGAACCTGGACCCGCTGCTGCCTTCGAACTGCTTCACGGCCGCGCCACCTGACTTTTCCGGCAAAGCAGGCAAATGCGGCGGGCAAATCATGGGTTAGATTTGACGAGGCGCCTCATGTCCAAGCAATCGTTACTGTTCGTACTCTTGGTTATCGGCTGCACGCTTTTCAACTCCAGCACGCACGCATCTGCCCAGCCCTGGCGGGTCGGCACCTGGAAAACCGCCCAGACCATCCAGCCCTACTTCTACGACCGGTTCGCGGAGGGCCAGGAGGTGCGCGTCTTTCCCTTCACCAACCCGGCGGATCAGAAAGCTGCTCTGTTGGCCGGCAGTCTGGACATAACCGGCACGACCCTGGCTCATGCCATTGCCTCGGCCTCCCGGGGAGAACCCATCGTGATCGTGGCCGCGCTGTGCAACAAGAGTTCGGCCCTGGTGGCGGGCCGGGATGATTCGATCCGGGACGCTGCCGATCTGCGGGACAGGCGCATCGGCTATGTTCCCGGAACAATGCACGAGATCCTGCTCCGGGAAGTGCTGGCGCGAAGCGGTCTGGACCCGCGGCGGGATGTTACTCTGGTCCGGGTGGATTTTTTTGACATGGGGCTGGCCCTGGCCCGGAATGACATTGACGCCTTCCTCTCCGGAGAACCGTTTCCGTCCATGGCCATGCATCAGGGATACGGAAGAATCCTGGCTTACCCTTATTTCGACGATTCCATCGGCCCCATCAACGCGGCAATGATCGTGTCCCGCAAGTCTGTTGAACAGCGTTCGGATTTGGTTCAGCAGATGGTTGAAGCCCATGTCCGGGCTACCAAGCATCTCGTGGAAAATGAGGACGAGTGGCTGCAGGCGGCCTCAGAGTTCGGCACTGGGCTGGAAGTTTTGCGGATTGCCGCGGAGAATATCGAGCTGGCCTGGAAAATGGATACAGTCTTTATCCGCCAGGTAGCGGCCCTGGGCAGGCGGATGCTGGAACTGGGGCTTATCGAGCGGGAACCGGATTACGAGCGGCTGATCGATCCGCGTTTTGTCGCGCGGGTTGCCGCAGTGCAGAATTCAGGGTCATTTCGCAAACGCGTCTATTCCGTCCAGGAAGGACACCCGTAGAGACAAGGCATGCCTTGTCTCTACGAATTTCGGCGCGAACCAAACGGACATACGGTCAGAATACGCGAAGAGGTTTGAAGATCTTGCCTCCGTGCAGGGCATGGACAAACCGTTCCACAGGCCAGACATCCAGGTCATCGAAGCGGTAGGACCGAGTCCCGTCATACACGGCGATCATCTTCTCCACGACGACGCCCTGCTGCGCGGCCAGTGAGCGCAACGGGGCTTCCCATTCCCGACGTCAGGCATTGTCTCGCTTCACCTCCAAGGCCACAAGGAGGAAGAGGAGGATGAGTAGGATTGGCAACCTTCAAGATTTCGCGGACGTCTGATTGTTCGCACAGCTCTTGAAAATCGTTCCGGGTGTCCACTCCTTCATCTCCGCTGTTGGTTTTCTTATGTCGTATGCCATGCTGCAACTTCCTCATGTGCGTAACCAAAAAAAAACAAATGCCAAGGGCCTGAAGTCACAGAAAAAACCAGCGTTTTTGATTTCGCCAAGGGCTCAAGCCGTAACCCAGTTTTCCAGCTTCAATCCCCTGATTTTCTCGAATTCCTTGATGTTGTTCGTCACAAGCGTACCGTCATGGCATTTGACAATGGCGGCGATCATCATGTCGTTTGGCCCGACGACATTTCCTTTCATCTCGACGGCCTCTCGAATTTCGGCATAGGCGTATGTGGTCGGATCATCAAATGATGTAATCTCGAACGGTTCAAGGAATTTTTCGATCTTCTCTAAATTTTCCTGTTTCTTTCGGCTCTTGAACGCGCCAAACAGTAGTTCGGCCTTGACGACGCATGGAATGGAAATCTTGCTTGGCGGCAGGGCCAGGATTTTTCTCTTGATACTTTCGTATTTCCCGTTCAAGTAATAGATGCAGGTGTTTGTATCGAGGAAATACATCTAAAGAGGCTCCCTATGGCTGTCCGCGCCCGCGGAAACATCCGGCGGCTCGACAAAGGTGTCGTCGTCAATCGATCCGAAAAGCTGTTCAAACCCGGTTGGATAGACAGCATCGACCCGAGACCTGATCTGGTCGGCAACCCACTTGGATATGGAGACCTGTTGAGCCTTGGCGGCGGATTCCACCTTTCTCAAGGTCGGTTCATCAATATACAATGATATTTGCGGCATGTTCACTCCTTTTCTTGTACACCTATCGAAAATGGCCGCACATGTAAAGTATATGTCCAAGTATATTTTGACGATTAAGAGCTCAGAAGATCTCGCCCCTGTGCAGGGCATGGACAAAACGCTCCACGGACCAGACATCCAGGTCATCGAAGCGATAGGACCGAGGCCCGTCATACACGGCGATCATCTTCTCAACGACTACTCCTTGCTGCGCGGCCAGAGAGCGCAAAGGGGCTTCCCATTCCCGACACCAGGCATTGGCGCGCTTCACCTCCACGGTCACAATGCGGGTCTTTGGACAATTCCAAATGCAAGGATGCGTCCAGCAGGTCAAGGTGAAGTGCATTATCGAACACCTGCTTGAGCCAGGTGGTCTTCCCGGTGCCTCTCGGCCCGAAAAGGAAAAAGGAGTGATCCGGTCGTTGCAGCAACCTTGGCGTGACTTCGAATTTTCCAGCCCTCATGCATTTCTCCATCGATAATGTAAAAATGTAATGCAAAATTACATTTCAAATGGAAAAATGCGAGAGAGTGGGAGTGATGCAGCTTCTGGGCGGAGTCGCAATCATCAGCCTGATACCTTTCCATGTGCTTGCATCATTTCGCTTTGTTGCTATCGTTAATCCATGAACAGCAAGCATCGAAAGACGCTTGAAGCGATTCGCGCCGACCCTGTCAATGGGAACATCGAATGGGCACGCATCGCGGCTTTGTTGGCGGCACTTGGGTGTCGGATCGTCGAAGGCGCGGGCTCTTCGATCACTTTTGAGCGCGAAGACCACAGGGCCACTTTTCACCGTCCCCATCCGGGAAAGGAAGCGTTGCGCTATCGCGTCAAGGCCGTCCGGGAATACCTTGATCGTTTGGAGGTGGAATCATGATGAACGTCATGACGTATCGCGGCTATACTGCAAGCATGGACTTTGACCCTGAGGACAAAATCATCGTTGGCAGGGTTCTTGATATTTCCGATATTATTACCTTTCATGCGGAATCAGTGGGAGAATTTGAAGCCATTTTTCATTCTGCCATCGATGATTACCTGTGCGCTTGCGAGCAGCTTGACAGTTTACCGGAAAAACCGGCCAGCGGCCGACTCATGTTGCGAATCGCGCCCACGGTTCATGCCGCGGCATTGAAAGCAGCCGCCCGAAGCGGAACCAGTCTGAACAAATGGGCCGAACATGTTCTGTGTTCCGCGAGCCGCTCGGGGCGGCAAAAACAAATCAATACGTGACGGGTAACCATTCAGCACATACTCTGTGGCCACGCGCCAGAGCTGGATTCCGGCTTTCGCCGGAATGACGTATCGTCACGTTCTTTCCAAGTTTAGTCATACCGGCGAAGGCCGGTGTCCAGTCCGATTTTTCCCGGGAGATCTGAGTAGTTACCGTGACGTAAAACGTCTGGGAGTCTATTTCTCCTCAAAGGATCATCACCCCCAGTGCACTGCCAGAATTGAAAGCCGTAATCCGACAACTTTTCACCAGAGCGACCATGTCCCGTTTACTGCCGCTACTCCTGCCCCTGCTGATCCTGCTGAGCTGGGCGCTTTTGAGCTACACCGGGACCGTTCCGGCCTACATGCTGCCCGCCCCGGACACGGTGGCGACAACCTTGTGGGTCTACGTGACAGGTTTCGGAACGGGCATGTATGCCGGGAGATTCCCGGCTGATTTGGCGGCCAGCATGGCCAGGATCGGCGTCGGATTCGCCCTGGCGACGTTTCTGGGATTGTCCCTGGGCATCCTCTCCGGGAGAAGCGCCTTCATGCGTCTGCTGCTCAAGGATTTCGTGGATGCCCTGCGGTCCGTGCCCGGGATTTGCTGGCTGCCTTTGGCCCTGGTCTGGTTCGGCATCGGGCTGAAGACGACGGTTTTTCTGATTGCCCTGGCGGCGTTCTTTCCGATCTATCTGAATACCATGGCTGCTGTGACGGCTGTTCCGACAACCTATCTCCGGGCGGGCAGCATGCTTGGGCTGGGCAGATTCGGCTTGATGCGCCATGTGGTGCTGCCCGCAAGCATGGGGCAGATTCTGAGCGGGCTGCGACTGGGGCTGGGGATCTCCTTCGCCTACCTTGTCCTGGGTGAGCTGACCGGAGTGGCGGACGGACTGGGGGCGTTGATCATGGATGCGAGAATGGTGGGCCGCGTGGACGTTATCATCACCGGCATTCTCGTGATTGCTCTGCTCGGGTGGGTTTGCGATCAGCTTCTGGTTCGCGGGATGCGCCTGTTCTCCAGGTCGGCCAGGCGGTTATGAGCGGCAGCGAGGGGAGGGGGCAGGATGGAGCATATCTCCAGGTCCGGGATCTATGCAAAGGTTACGGCACCGGAGCGGAGCGTCGGGAGGTGCTGCGGGACGTCTCCTTCGAGGTCCGCCGCGGCGAGATCCTCGCCCTGCTGGGTGCAAGCGGCTGCGGCAAGACCACGCTCCTGAACATCGTTGCCGGATTTCTGACCGCGGATCAGGGAAATGTTGCCATCCAAGGCAGGCTTTCCGAGGGTCCCGGACCGGATAAGGCAGTGATTTTTCAAGAAGACGCCCTGTTTCCTTGGCTGACCGTGGAGGAAAACGTCAGCTTCGGCCTCCGGGTGAACAGCGTCTCGCGCACCAGGCGCAGGGAGATCGCCCGTCGCATGCTGGACCTGGTAGGACTGGCCGGACGGGAGAGTATGCTGCCCGATCAATTGTCGGGCGGCATGCGCCAGCGCGTGGCCCTGGCCCGGGTCCTGGCCCTGGAACCCAAACTGCTGCTCATGGACGAGCCCTTTGCCGCCCTGGACGCCCTGACCCGGGAGGATATGCACGACCTGCTGCTGGCCCTACATGCCGATTTCCAGCCGGCAGTGGTCTTCGTCACGCACGATGTGGTCGAGGCGGTGAAGCTGGCGGATCAGGTCCTGGTCATGGGCGGGCGGGGCATTGATGAACGGACAACACTCTCGGACAAACGTCCCAGGGATCCAGAGAGTGCGGCTTTCATTGATAACGTTCGCTATCTGCGCCGAATATTACGGCAGATATATGATTCATGAATAAGGACATTGATATGAATATTATTTCCATGCAGGCGAGACGAGTCCATGGTTAAGGTGGTAGCATTTTATCTTCCGCATGAAATTTCTGAAAATAACCATTGGTGGGGGAAAGGCTTCACTGAATGGGAATAACGTCCGAACCGCAAAACCTTTATTTCAGGGGCACAATCAGCCCAGGATTCCACACAGTGCAATCGGCTATTACGACCTGAAAAGTAAATCCTTCTTGAAATATCAGCATGATATGTCCCTTGATCATGGTGTCTACGGGTTCTGTTAATTCCGCTCCGTAACGGCTGATGGATTCTACCGCGTATTATTTCTCCTCGATTCGGCCATTTCCAAGCCCTTGAGAGCATTGCGACGGTTGGGGGTGCGCTGGAGGGATGTCTCGAAAGCGGCTTTCGCCTGCTCAAAACGCTCCTTCTTGAGCAGCAACTCCGCGTAGAGTTCGCGGACGGGCAGCACCTCACCCGGCGTGGTCGGGTGCTTGTCCATGGAGTCCTCGAGATCGGCCCCTTCTCTCATGAGCGAAAGCGCCTGCTCGGTTTCGCCCTGTTCATAAAGAATCCAGGCTTCCACTGCTTTGCCGAGTGCTTCAGTCATGGACGCCCAATACGCATCATCTTCATCCCGCAAGGTCTGAATCCGCTCCTGAAGCCGGTCGTGGTCCTTCTTGGCCTGTTCCAGGTTTCCGGAACGCGCTGCGCCGATACCCCGGCCATAATAAAAAATGGCTTCAGCCGCGGGGAACTGCTCCCAGGGAAGTACCTCCGGCATCACCGGTTCGAGGTCTGCTGCCTGATGCCATTGCTGTTGTTCCAGGAAATGACGAACCTGAAGCGCCGCCAAATTGTAAGCGGCAAAGGGTACGGGGTGCACCTGATCGAGTGTTCGTGCACGCTCAAGAGTTTTTCGCGCATTCTCGGCGTCGCCGAGTTGGAGGTAAGCGTACATCACATAGTCCAGGGAATGGACATAATGAGCACTGGCGTGTGGATCGTCCTTCATAACGTGACGTGCCGCCTTGGCCGCCCGCTTGTCCCGATCGATCGTCTCCTCCCATAGACCGAGCCGCACGAAGATATGGCTGGGCATGTGCAAGGCGTGGGGAGTATTCGGAGCCAGCTTGTCGTAGCCTCGGGCCGTTTCCAATGCTTTATGTGCCAATTCTGAGCTGTCGTAGGCGTGGAGGAGGTAGTGAAAAAGGCCGGGATGCTCCGGATGGTCCTCGAAATATTCCTCGATCAAGGCTCCCGCCCTGCGTTCGCGGGTGAAGTCCCGCTCCTCGTGCGGCGAGAATTGGGTCATCGCGTAGCACACCTCCGCCAGGGCGTAAAATGCCGCTGCATCTACGTCTTCAGGATAGGATTCATGCAGCTCCCGCTGGGCCTTCAACCAGGCCTTGACCCGTGCCTCATGATCCCGAGTGGGACTTTCTCTCCGTGGTTCAGGGTCGGTAAAAAAAGCCTCAACTGCCGCGATGTACCCTTTCTCGCGCTCAGTGGGCGCGCCGAGTTCCCGAGCCCTTGCCAACGCCGCTTGACCACGTTCAAGTCCCTCCGGGGACGTGGGATGCCAGAGCGGCTGAAAACTTGTCATGGCAATGCCCCAATGCGCCATCGCACACGAGGGATCGACTTTCGCCGCCGCTTCAAAATGCGGGCGTGCCTGTTCGTACATCATGTGATGCAGATGAGCCAAGCCCGTATGAAATTCCTCTTGCGCTTTTTCGTTGCAAGAAATGGGAAAGTTGACGACCCCGAGTTGAACTTCGTGTTCTGCCTTTTGCTGAGCCAAAGCGAACGTGCTCAAACCAGCACTCAGTGCCAGAAGTACGGCAATGATTCGAAATATGTATTTGCTGTTCATGATAACTCCTTGTCTCTGGTGATCTTATGGTTAGTTGAAAAATAAGAGTGGGTATGTATGAATGCCATACGGGAAACTCGGTATTTATTGATACAGATTTGCAGTAGGTTTTTTTTGTGGAAGGGGAAAAAGGGCATCCACGATTGGATTTGCTCTACCTGTTGGTCCATATCCCCCCGTGATTTAACTTCGGCTTCATAATTCTTCTGACCTGGACCAGGATCCTGTAACATATCAGTTTGTTGAAACACTCCTCATCGCGACGTCGCCGCTCCTTGCATTTGGAATTATTAAACGGACTGCCGAAGAAGGAACTTTTCAACACGCAGATAAGGAGGCCGTCATGGCGAAAATCGGGTTTGGTTTGGATGCGGGGGATTTGTTTCCAGAAATGCATGTTCGACTGACATCCGGGGAGGTAGTTGACGTCCCCGACTGGTTCAAAGGGGCATACGGCGTTTTCCTCGTCTATCGGGGCCACTGATGAATGTTCTGCCGTCAGCAGTTGGCTGACTTTCAGGCATCCTCCGCCGCATTTCAGTCCGAAGGGATTCCAATCCTGGCGGGATCGGTGGATCCCTTGGACAAGGCCCGCGATATCATGGAGAAAGCGAACATCACATATCCCGTGGTCCACGGTCTGAACGCGGAGGAGGTTTCCAGGTCTACCGGCGCCTACTTCGAACTAGAGAAGAAGTTCCTGCACGCCGCCGGCTTCATCATTGCTCCAGACCGCAAGGTTGCGGTGGCCTGCTACAGCAATGGCGCCATCGGTCGCCTGACCGCGAAGGATTCGCTGGCCCTGATCAGGTATTTCAAGAAATCCGGGTAGCGGAAGACAAGGAGGTTTTTGGAACCACTCGGCACGGTGCCGGCCTTGTCATGGGCGGGGGATGATCCTCTCCCCCGGGTTTGCCGCCGGGGCCAAGCTTTTCAAGGAAAGCACATCCAATCCCGCGATATTGCTTGACCGAATCGTATTCACAAAAGAGGTATTGCCATGGCCTATCAGCCCATCGACAACTACGCCTTGATCGGGAACATGCACACCGCGGCCCTGGTCGGGGTCAACGGCTCCATCGACTGGCTCTGTTTCCCCCATTTCGATTCGCCGAGCATTTTCGCCGCCATTCTGGACGATGAGCAAGGCGGTTTTTTTCAGATCGCGCCGAGCGTCGCGGATGAAGTGACCACGAAACAGCTCTACTGGCCGGAAACCAATGTCCTGGTGACACGGTTCTTTACGACAAAAGGCGTTGCCGAACTGGTGGATTTCATGCCCGTGGTTCGTGGTGAGGGTGATGAACGTCAACACAGAGTCGTTCGCCGGCTAACCATGGTTCGCGGCAACATGAACTTCAGGCTGGAATGTCGGCCTGCCTTTGATTACGCCCGGTCGCAAGGCGAGGTGGTCGTCACGGGGCGCGGGGTAATCTTCCGTGGCCCGGGACTGCATCTGGCCTTGAGCGGGCAACCAGCCTTCACGGCGCTTGACGCCGGTGACGGGCACGCAGCGCCTGGGGCAGCCTGCGAATTCCACCTCCGGGAAAACGAGAGCCTGACCTTTGTTCTGCACCAGATTCCGGAAGATGCCGGATGCAGTCCGGCTGTTCCGGACCAGGAGTCCGAGGAGCTTTTCCGGAGCACGGTGAACTACTGGCGGAAATGGATCGGCAAGTCCACTTACAAGGGGCGATGGCGGGAAATGGTTCACCGTTCCGCGTTGACCCTCAAAATGCTGACCTTTGATCCAACTGGGGCCATCGTGGCCTCGCCGACCGCCGGCCTCCCGGAGGATGTCGGCGGAGAGCGGAACTGGGATTACCGTTATACCTGGATTCGGGACGCGGCCTTCACCCTCTACGCCCTGCAACGCATTGGCTTCACTGAGGAGGCCGGGTGCTTCATGCACTGGATCGAGGCCCGAACGCGGGAACTCAACCCGGACGGTTCCCTGCAGATCATGTACGGGATCGACGGTCGTCATGATCTGACCGAAACAACTCTGGATCATCTCAAGGGATACCGTGACTCCCGTCCGGTGCGCGTGGGCAACGGAGCCTGCAATCAGCTGCAGCTGGACATATACGGCGAGCTGATGGATTCGGTGTATCTCTACAACAAGCACGGTGCGCCGATTTCCCATGATTTCTGGGTGCAGTTGCGCAAGCTGATCAACTGGGTCGTGGACAACTGGCAACGCGAAGACAAGGGGATCTGGGAGATGCGCGGCGGCAGCCGCCATTTCACCTATTCCAAGCTGATGTGCTGGGTGGCCTTGGACAGGGGCCTGCGGCTGGCGGAGAAGCGTTCGTTTCCGGCTGATCGGGAGCGCTGGCTGGCGGCGCGGGATGCCGTCTACGAGGAGATCATGACCAAGGGCTGGAACCAGGATCGTGGAGCCTTTGTTCAGTCTTACGGCAGCGATGCTCTGGATGCGTCCAACTTGCTCATGCCGTTGACGTTTTTTGTCGCACCCATGGACAAACGAATGCTCTCCACCTTGGATGAAACTCTGAAGCCCCCTCAACAGGGCGGTCTGGTTTCCAACAGTCTGACCCACCGTTACAACCTGAACACTTCCAAAGACGGACTGACCGGCGAGGAAGGAACGTTCAATATCTGCAGCTTCTGGCTGGTGGAGGCGTTAACCCGGGCCGGACGCACGGATCCGAAACGCCTGGACGACGCGAGGCTGATGTTCGAGCGCATGCTTGGGTATGCCAACCACGTAGGCCTCTATTCCGAGGAAACCGGTCCCTGCGGCGAGGCATTGGGCAACTTCCCCCAGGCCTTCACCCATCTGGCCCTGATCAGCGCGGCCGTGAACCTGGACAAGGAACTTGGTTGAGTTTTTGCAGCCCCTCCGTGTGATTGTTTCACCACGTGGCACACGGGGTTCACGGGAAAAGAAACCCTGGTTTTTAAGGAAAATGTTCCCCGTGTCCCCCGTGATCCCCGTGGTCAAATCTCCAGCGAGTCGTGTGTTTTTTAATGTCGCCGTAGTGCTGAGGATTGAGGAATAAAGCCATCTCCTGCCGGGTTGCGTCCTTATTGCTCATGGCCCTGGCCGCGCCCAAGGCGGACCTTTGGCCGCGTTGGGAGACCCATGATCCCGATTCAACCCTGCGGGTAGACCATGGCCCCTGGAATTCTTTTCTGTCCGCGTATCTGGTGACTTACGATCCTTCGGGCGTGCATCGGGTCAGGTATGGCGAGGTGTCGCCGGCGGATCGAAAGGCTTTGCAAGGCTACCTTGAACAGCTGCAGGCCACTCCGGTCTCCCGGCTGAACCGTGACGAGCAGATGGCCTACTGGATTAATTTCTACAATGCCTTGACCTTGGAAGTAATTCTGGAACACTATCCGGTCGCCAGCATCCGACGAATCAATATTTCCCCCGGGTTTTTCACCCGCGGCCCTTGGGACGCGCCCCTGGTGGAGGTCGAGGGGGAATCCCTGACCCTGAACGACATCGAGCACCGCATCCTGCGCCCCATATGGCAAGACCCACGCATTCACTATGCCGTGAACTGCGCCAGCATCGGCTGTCCGAACCTGCAACGAAGGGCCTTTACCGCCGAAGATCTGGAAGACATGCTGGATGCCGCGGCTCACGAATTCATCAACCATCCCCGCGCGGTCCGATTCGACGGACGTCGCCTGCGACTGTCCTCCATCTTCGACTGGTTTTCCGAAGATTTTGGACGGAATGAGCGGGAGATTCTGGAGCATGTCGCCGCATATGCCGAGCCACCTCTGGCAGAGACGCTGCGCAGTTACAGCGGTCGCATCTCGTATGATTACGATTGGGCCCTCAACGAATGAACCAAGCTTTCGCTCCACCAAATCTCATGGATCTGAAAATCGATGCTCACGTCGCCAACTTCTCGAGGATATAGCCGTATGACAAAAACAAGCGGTGAAACGTGATCCTTGCCATGCACTCCAGCCCCCGGAAGCAGGGAAATCTGGAAAGGCTGGTCATCCGGGCTGCCCAGGCTTCAGGTCATGAATACAAATTGATTCGACTGGCTGAACTGAGGATCTTTCCCTGTACCGGGTGCGTAAAGTGCGCTCATAGCAAACGCTGCGTCCAGGACGACGACATGCGTTCCCTCTACCCGGAGCTTGAACGGATTGATGGTCTGATTATGGGCGGCGTCAACTACAACGGCCGGGTCAACTCCTTGGCGCACGTATTCATGGAACGCCTTTTTCCGTTGTATCATCAGGAACCGGCCCTCAGGGACATGCCGACGGCGATCGTGGCGGTCGGGGGCGAGGCGCCGGAAAAGGCGGCTCAGGACATGGCCGACTACTTGAAAAACATCTACTTTTGCAATGTGATCGGGGCGGCTCTTTTTACCTCCGATACGCCTCCTTGTTTTTCCTGCGGCCTGGGGTCGGAATGTCCGGTCGGCATTCCGGCTTTGACCTGGAAGGAAAAGGATTTTCAATCGTTCACTCGGGTCAGCAAGGATATGTTTTTGCGGTTTGAAGACAATCCTGATGCGGTTCTGGCAGTCCGTCGTCTCGGTGAAACCTTGGCGAGATCCATCGCCGGCGACTGGGATAGGCCGAGATCCGGCGGGGGATTCTATCTGCCCTCTTCCGGGTAAGCTGGTCGTGGCGAATACGGCGGCTTTGCGGCTGCCGTACTTCGAGCGAAAATGTCAATGAGTTGCTCCGCCTTTTTGGAGGCGACAAGGAAGGGTGATGCAATCCAAAACTTTGCAGAAAATCGTCTTGGTACTGGCCGTGCTCTCCCTGGTGGGTGCGTTTTTCCTCTTTGACCTGGGCCAGTACCTTTCTCTGGAATTCATCAAGCAATCCCAGCAACGCTTCCAGACCCTGTACGCGGATAAGACCTTTTCAGTCATCGCCGTGTACATGGGCATTTACATTCTCGCCACAAGCCTTTCCCTGCCCGGAGCCGCGGTTCTGACCCTGGCCGGAGGGGCGCTGTTCGGTCTGTGGGTCGGGACCCTGATTGTCTCCTTCGCCAGCACCATCGGCGCCACGCTGGCCTGCCTGGTTTCACGGTTCGTGCTTCGGGACTGGGTGCAGCGCAGGTTCGGCCATAAAATGGAGACGATCAACAAAGGGGTTGAACGCGAAGGGTCCTTCTACTTGTTTACATTACGCCTCGTGCCTATCTTTCCGTTCTGGATGATCAACCTGGTCATGGGCCTGACTCGGATGAAACTGTGGACCTTCTTTTGGGTCTCCCAGGTGGGCATGCTTCCCGGCACGCTGGTCTACGTCAACGCGGGACGGGAACTGGGCCGGATCGAATCCACGGGCGACATCCTCTCGCCGGGGCTGATTCTTTCCTTCGTCCTGCTGGGTCTCTTCCCCCTGGCCACGAAAAAGATCATGGCCTGGTACAGGGTGAGACGGGACAAGCCGAAGGTTGTGGAATAGCGGAATCAGCTATCATGAGGTCAACCAGGCGCGGACTTGCTGTTCGTTTCGTAATCCATGAACAGCAAGCAGCAAAGGACGCTTGAAGCGATTCATACCGAACCCACCAATGTTCACCGCCAATGCACTGCCCTGGAATATGTACGCAAACTGCGCGGTTCCTTGCACACCAAGTGTTTTCTGAAGATCGTCGCAACAACCTATTCCTGAAGGATAACAAGGTGAAACATGGCCACCTATGACTACGACATCGCGGTGATCGGCGCGGGAGCGGCGGGGTTGACCGTGGCCGCGGGAGCTTCGCAGGCCGGGGCCAGAACGTTGCTTGTGGAGCAGGAGCCGAACCTGGGGGGGGATTGCCTGCACTACGGTTGCGTGCCCAGCAAGACCCTGATCAAGACGGCAAAGGTCTATCACCAGATGAAGAACGCCGTGCAATACGGCTTACCGGAGATGGATGTTCCGGAGGTGGACTTCGCCCGCGTGCGAGAGCGGATCCAGCGGGTTATCGCCTCGATCCAGCCCCATGATTCGCCGGAGCAGTTCTGCGGGCTCGGGGTGGCAGTAAAATTCGGACATGCTGTTTTCCTGGACGACCATCAGGCGCTCATCGAGGCTAGCGACGGAAAAGCCGAAAAAGTCTCCGCCAAAACCTGGGTGGTGGCCACCGGTTCTACAGCCGCCATCCCTCCTGTGGAAGGGCTCGATGCAACACCCTATCTGACGAACCGTGAGATTTTCTATCTGGATGCGTTGCCGTCCTCCCTGGTGATCATCGGCGGCGGCCCCATTGCCGTGGAATTGGCCCAGGCCTTTGCCCGCCTGGGTTCCAGGGTGGAGGTGATCCAGCGCAGCGCCCAGATCCTTTCAAAGGAGGACGAGGACATGGCCGGGCTGGTCCAGGCCTCTTTGGAGCGGGAGGGCGTAAGGTTTCATCTGAACACGGAATTGGTGCGGGTCCGGGATCTGGGACATGAGCGTGAGGTTGTCTTCAGGACCGGCAATGGAGAGGAAAAGTCGGTCACGGCGGCATCTCTGCTGGTGGCCCTGGGACGCAAGGCCACGGTGGACGGGCTCGGCCTGCGCGGGATTCGCGTGGAGTATGACCGTAAAGGCATCAAGGTCGATGCCCGACTGCGGACCTCCCAGAAGCACATCTATGCCTGCGGCGACGTCACCGGAGCCTACCAATTCACCCATGCCGCCGGATACGAAGGCGGGGTGGTGGTGGCCAACGCCGTGTTTCATTTGCCGCGCAAGGCCGACTATACTTGGCTGCCGGCCTGCACCTACTCCGACCCGGAATTTGCGAGTATCGGGTTGAACGAGAAACAAGCCCGGCAGCAGGGTCTGGAATACACCCTCTGGACCGAGGAATTTGCTGAGAACGACCGCAGTCTGGCCGAGGAAGAGCGGGAAGGACGGATCAAGCTGCTCCTGGACAGGAAGAACAAGCCCCTAGGCATCCAGATCGTCGGCCCCCAGGCCGGAGAACTGCTGTCCGAATGGGTGGCCGTGGTCAACGGCAAGGTCAAGCTGTCCACCATGGCCGGCGCCGTGCATCCCTACCCGACCCTGGCCGAGATCAACAAGCGGGTCGCGGGCAAGCATCTGAGCGAAAAGATTTTCTCCGAGGGCGTACAAAAAACGCTGCGGTTCTTTTTCGGTTTCAAAGGGCGGGCGTGTGGTGAAAGGAGTTGAGTCGGGCTTCAGAAAATGAAGAACTATGGAGGATTTGACTATGTCATTCCAGGTTACCATTCATCTTTCAGAGGATATACTGCCGATATTACGCACATCACCGGAAAATTTTGTCCATGAATTACGACTTGCAGCAGCGGTAAAATGGTATGAAATGGGCAAAGTGTCTCAAGGCAAAGGTGCGGAATTAGCGGGCATAAGCCGTCAGGAATTTATTGATGCTCTGGCCGCCTTCGGAGTATCGCCCATTCAAACGACACCCGAGCAGCTTAAAGCGGAGTTCCGGTCTTCCTGACCCCGATATGCGGATAAGCGGTCTTGATCGATGGAATCGCGCTCCCGGCCGATGAAGAAGGTGCATGAATTGACCAAGAACGTCTCAGCTTTCGGCATGACATGCAAGCAACCATCCGGTCGCCGGAAGAATCTGATGTGGAACATGACACGGAAGTGCAACTTCCGCTGTTCCTACTGCTATTTTCCGCACGATGCCTCGCCGGTCACGGAAACGCTGCCCGTGGAAGGCATTCTGAATCTTCTGGAAGCGCAGACTTCCTCCGAAGCGGCTGGGAACCAGGATGATGATTTGCGCGGCAACGGCTGGCTGGTCGGCCTGACCGGCGGCGAGCCGCTGCTGTATCCGGGTTTCGTCGGGATCTGCCGGGTCTTGACCCGCAACCACTTCATCGGCCTGGACTCCAACCTGAGCGTTTCGTCAAAGGTGCGCGAGTTCGCGGAACGGATCGATCCAGCCAGAGTGGCCTACATCTATGCCTCCCTGCACATCGAGGAGCGGGAGCGGGTCAGGGGTGTGGACGCCTTCATCGCCAACGTGGTCCTGCTCCAGGATCGCGGTTTTAACGTCATCGTCAATTCCGTGCTCCATCCGACCCTGATCGACCGCTTCTCCGCGGACCAGGAGCATTTCGCCCGGCACGGCGTGACGATCATTCCTCGGCCCTTCAAGGGTGAATTCGAGGGCCGACGCTATCCGGAATCATATGGCCCGGAAGTCCGATCCGTGTTTGCCGCCCACCCCCAGGCTGGCGCAAAGATGGTCTACAATTTCAAGGGCGTGCCGTGTTATGGGGGGATGGCCTTCACTAGGCTGGAGCCGGACGGAACGGTGCTGCGCTGTTCCGGGGACAAGACCAGAATGGGCAATGTCCTGGAATCGGTGCAACTGAACATCGAACCGCTGCCCTGCACTGTTGCCAGGTGTCCGTGCCGGGGATTGGACTGGGTCGTGCTTTCTCCGGAGCAGAGGGCGTTCATCGAGGGGCTGAGGCTGGCCGTGATCGGAGAGCGGGAGGCGGCCCAACGAGCCTGGGAGCTCAGCCTGACGCTGAATCCCGAAATGTCCAATGCCGTGAACAACCTGGGTGTGCTGGACTGGGAACAGGGACATGCCGAAGCAGCCGAATCGCGCTTCCGCCGCGCCCTGGAAATTCACCCCGGTCACGAACTCTATATGGCCAATCTGGAAAAGTGTTTCCTAAAAATCGCTCCGCGATTGAGCAATGAAGTTGCTCCCGTTGCCTGACGCAAGCAGGCGGGTGTATTTCGTTATCCTACTTGAGATCGCCAAGCGTTTCAGTTGAGAGATTGTTCCAAGAACCTGATCCGAAAAAATTACGCAACCATTCCCATGCCTGGGACTCGAGGGTTTCATATTTCGGCAGATTGCATGCAGCACTTTGAAACCTCAAAGACAAACTAAATGATGATCATTGAGCGAGGATTGTGATGAAGATTCCCTATTATCAGGTTGATGTGTTCACGGATCGGCTTTTCAAGGGCAATCCGGCGGGAGTGTGCCTTCTGCCTTCGGGCTGGCTCGCGGATGAGGCGATGCAGAACATTGCGTTCGAAAACAACCAGTCGGAGACGGCTTTTGTGGTGGAGCAGGGGGATCGTTTCGGGCTGCGCTGGTTTACGCCGACGCTGGAAATGGACCTGTGCGGCCACGCCACCGTGGCCCCGGCGCATGTGCTTTTCACGGAATTCGGCCTGGAGGCGGAGCGGATCGTGTTCGAGACCAGGAGCGGCGAGGTGAGCGTCGCCAAGGAGGAGGAAAGACTGGTGCTGGACTTTCCCTCAAGGCCTCCGGCGGCGTGCGAGGAACCCGCGGAAGTGGAGCGGGTCTGGGCAAAATGCCCCTGGAGGTCCTGCGTTCCCGGGACTATCTGATCGTCTTCCAGGACGAGGCGGACGTGCGGGACATGCAGCCGGATTTTTGTCTGATGGAGAAATGGGACTGCCTCGGGGTCATCGTCACCGCGCCGGGGAAAGAGGCGGACTTCGTGTCGCGCTTCTTCGCGCCCGGCGCCGGCGTGAACGAAGATCCGGTCACGGGCTCCGCGCATTCGACACTGATCCCCTACTGGGCCGCCCGGCTGAAGAAAAAGGATCTGCATGCGCTGCAGCTGTCGGCCCGCGGCGGGGAGCTGTTCTGCCGACATGAGGGCGATAGGGTCAAGATCGGAGGCCGGGCGGTTACTTATTTGCGCGGAGAGATTGATCTGTAGATGCGCCTTTGGCTAGTCTGCACTCTCCCTGTCGATGAATGGATTGTGGATGAGCAGTCCTTCAATGGATTGCACGGCTTTGAAGTCTTCGCTGATGACGGCAGTGGCCCCGGTATTGGCGGCGGACACGATGATCATGACATTCCAGAACGACAGACTGTTTCGTTCCTGAATTTCGGATGCGCGGAGAACGTCCCGGGCCATGGGCGTGACGGCGTGCCAGGCGCAATAGGTTTCAATCAGGCCTCGGGCAACCGCGGGCGTCATGGGACGGGGGGACGGCCTCGGTCAGATCTTGCCAGCCGCTGTCAGCGCGGTATGAACGGTTTTGAGCGGTAAAACCAGCGAGAGGGGCTGATCCTGGAGGGGCGTGGCGCCGTAACGGGAATACCACTGTGCGGCCCGTTCGTCCTTGGCATCGATGAGCAGCGCAACCCCGCCTACCTGAGACGCAGCCAGCAAACAGCGACGGCCGGCAGCCAAAAGCAGCTGGCCGCCCAAGCCACGGCCTTGCATTGATCGGGCTACGGCCAATCTGGCCAGCCTGAACACGGGAACCTCATGGCGGGCAAGCCCGCGTTTGATCAATGTCGGCGTGCGCTCAAAAGCCAGGGAGGCCGGAGCGAGACTGTAAAATCCGAGAATGATCGCTCTCTCCGCGTCTCTAATGGCCAGGAACGTCTTGGCCCCTCCCAGGTCATGGCTCTTGCGGGCGTGGAGTCGCAGGAATTCATTCAGGGCGGGATTGGCGCAATCAAAGGCATTCCGGTCGTGCTCCCTGGAAATGGGCTCCTCATGCCAGGACGGAACGCTCACCCCCATTTTGGCAGAGCTTCCGCGGCCTTGAGCAGTTCGGCCTTGGGCGCGGGCGGGTTTTCCAGCACTTCGAGGACGTATAGGCTGTCCCGTTCACTCAGCGCAACCCGTTCGGCTCGCCGGACCACGGTTCGGGCCGCCTCCAAGGAGGAGCGGGTGACGAAGCTTGTCAGGGTCGTGCCTTGGAGAGCCACGGCCCGCATCAACAATGCTTTTTCCTCCGGTTCGATCCTCAACGACAGGCGTTGGCAGCTTTCAATGGAAGGTTGGGGCAAGGCTTCACTCCTCTGTAATGTGTGTCATGAAAACGTACAAATGCAAGAGCGCCTTGTCAAGTCGTCATTTTGTCCTTTAATCGACAAGCATTTGTAATAATTGAGGTTCGGAAAGCACGGTCCGGCTGTCCGGCACGCGATTTTTGACCTGTCACCACTCCTTTCCGGCCTTCTCAACAACATAAGCAAAATACTCCGGGTGCTCGCGAAACACGGGCAAGGCCAGTTCCAGGGCCGCTCGGAACAGATCCATGCGTTGAACCCCCAGTTCCCCGCACAACCTTTCCACCTCCGCAGCCCGGCCTTCGGACAACCTGCCGCAAATCAGTTCAGCGACCTCGTCGTCGCTTTTCGGTTTACCCGTCCATCGTTCCAGTATGCCCATGGAACATCCCTCCTGAATTCTTCATCGACCACCGAAAAATCGGCAACTACGATTGCACGCAACCTCGGCGGATCTTTCGCCAGGCGTTGCGGACAACATGACTTCCAATACAATAGCCAGCTCCAAGGCAGAGAAACTTTCAAGAAGGTGCAAGGGCATGAGCAGAGGAATGATGTTCTTTCCTTCTTGACGCGGCTTTACAGGGGCGGATAACCAAAGGCGAATTGCTACACCCCGGAGGAGAGGGGCAAATAACCGCCAACTGGGAGGAGCGCCATGGCAGATTTGGTTCCGATGGAGACCATCACGCGAAAAATTCTGCTCTTGAGAGGCATGAAGATTATTCTGGATCGTGACCTGGCGGAACTTTACAAGGTGGAAACCAGAGCTTTGAAACAGGCCGTCAGGAGAAACATCAAACGGTTTCCAGAAGATTTCATGTTTGAATTGTCACTTGATGAGGATCGAGCTTTAAGATCACAAAATGTGACCTTAAAGCGCGGAGGTCATGCCAAATACCCTCCAATGGCCTTTTCAGAACAAGGTGTGGCCATGCTTTCGTCTGTTTTGAACAGTGAGCTGGCTATTCAGGTCAACATCCAGATCATGCGCGCCTTTACCAAGCTGCGCCAAATGCTTGCCACTCACGAGGACTTGCGACGCAAGATTGAAGAGATGGAATCGAAATACGATGAGCAGTTCCAGGTCGTGTTCGAGGCCATCCACCAGCTTTTGGCCACAGAGGAGAAGCCGGAGCGGAAGATCGGGTTTGTAAAGGAAGAGACGCCGGGCTTTGGGAGTACGGCCGCGTAGGAGCCGGGAAAGCGGGATTTGCCGCGTTGAGGGGACTGGCGGCCAGTCTGGAAAGAACCCGAAGAAGTCAAGACAAAGGCGGTGAATATGGAGCAACGGACCCCGGAAAGCCTGGCCCAGCCGGATTCAGCCAGGGATCCCCTGGAGCCTCAACGCTCAGAGATTTGACCCACCCTATGCTCAGATAATTTGACCCACCTACTTTCAACTACCTCAGAATTGACCCACCCTTTCTGCCGCTGTCCGGCATCGCTCTGCCTCTTTTTCCTTGGCCGATCTCGCAGTTCGCATCTTTATTCCTTCCTGTCAGATCGTAATTTCCTGTCGTCCTGATCATTCATATTTCATGAACCACCAGCATCGTCTTTTTCAAAGAGGTGGCCATGAGACAGAAGCGTTCGTGCAGGGAATGCCGACGACTATTCACGCCCTCGCCCCGGCGTCCTGACCAACGGTATTGTTCCCGGGAGCAATGCCAGAAAGCCCGCAAACGGGATTGGCAGCGGGAAAGGCTCAAGACCAACGAAAAGTATCGCGCCAATCAGCAAGCATCTCAGCAGGCGTGGCAGGCGAAGAACCCTGGCTACTGGGCCAAGTACCGCCAGGAACATCCAGAATATGTCCAACGCAACCGGGAAAAGCAGCGCGAGCGCGGTGCCCGGCTGCGGATTGCAAAGATGGACGTCTTAGGGCTGGAAAGGTCATTTGAATCAGGTACATACAAGATTATTCCTGTCCATGGAGAAATTGCAAATATGGACGTGATATTCGCCAAAATTGAATTGGTTTCAGCAGGTTGCGGATGATTCGGGTGTTGATTGCAAATATGGACGTTATAGGCATCGACGCATTTGTTCTGCTATGACCTACAGCATGTCCATCAAAAACATCGAACGCTTCCAGATCATCCCCCGTTACGCGCATACGCGCATGGCCAGAGCCAAGGCGTTGAACGCGATGGTCGTCTCCATGAACCGGTTTGGGCAGATATCTCCGGTCCTGGTGACCAAGGAGGAACAGGGTTTCGTGCTCATCGACGGCTATTTGCGCCTGCAAGCCGTCAGAATACTCGGGATGGACGTTGTGCGCGCCGATATCCGGGAGGAAAGCGAAGCCGACATGCTGGCCATGGTCTTGAGCAAAAGCAAGGAGCGCCAGTGGGAGTCCGTGGAACAGGGTTTTCTGATCAGAGACCTGACGAGCCGTTTCGAGTGGAGCATGGCTCAGGTGGCCCGGAAACTGGGATGCGATCCCAGTTGGGTCAGCAGACGCTTGGCCCTGGTCAACGACCTGCCCGAAGAGGTCCTGGACGCCTTGTGCAAGGGCCATGTCTCCACATGGGCGGCTGGTCGGATCCTGGCGCCCTTGGCACGCGCCAACAAGGATCATGCCGTCAGGTTGACCGGCGCCCTGATCGAACAGCCCCTGTCCGCAAGAGATTTGAACGTGATTTGGCAACATTACGCGAAATCCAACGCCAAGGTCAGAGACAATCTCGTGGACAATCCGCACCTGTTCATCAAGGCTCACAAGGCCCAGGCCGACAGTGAACAGGACCAGGCTCTGGCCAAAGGGCCGGAAGGCGGATGGGTCAAGGATCTACGTATCATTTGCAGTATTCTTCGGCGTCTGAAACGCAATGCCGGCGTTGTTCTGTATGGAGGCCAAGAGCAGCGAAAGCCGCATCTGCAGGCATTGGAGCAAGCACGCACAGTATTTGATGAACTGCAAACCACTGTCATGGAGGTTACAGGTGGCCAAGCACGAGCAATGCACGGCAGTGCTGGAAATGCACAAGGCCGGAATGTCGATTCGAGAAATCGGATATAAGCTGAACATCTCGCGCAACACCGTACGCAACATCCTCAGGGGCAAGGTACCGCAGCCGAGGCAGAGTCCGTTTCTGGATCACCTGACGAGAATCAGGGAGATGTGTCGTCGCAGCAAAGGCAACCTGGTCCGAGTCCAGGAACTCCTGCACGATGAAGGAATTCAGATCGGCTACACCACCTTGACCCGCCTGGTCCGCGATCACGACCTCCGGGACGCTCCGATCAAACGGGCTGGATTCTATGAGTTCCCGCCCGGGGAGGAGATGCAGTTCGACACCTCGCCTCATACCATCACCCTGGACGGGCGCAGAGGGCTGGCTCAATGCGCCTCGCTGGTCCTGGGCTACAGCCGAAAGCTCTACGTCCAGTACTATCCCGTGTTCACTCGCTTCGAAGCCCGGGCGTTCCTGACCAAGGCCCTGGCCTTCATGGGAGGAGCCTGCCGCCGCTGCATCGTGGACAACACCAGCGTCGTAGTCATTGCCGGCAGCGGAGAAACCGCTCACTTCGCACCAGAGGTGGAAGCCTTCGCCAGGCATTACGGCTTCACCTTTGCTGCCCATGCATTACGTCATGCGGACAGAAAGGGAAAAATAGAGCGACCCTTCGCCTATATCGAAGGCAATTTCCTGGCCGCAAGGGAGTTTACAAGCTGGGAAGATATCAACATCCAGGCTTTGGCTTGGTGTCTGAACTCCGCCAACAAGAAAACCAAGCGCGTTCTGGGGATGAGCCCGGATGCCGCCCACGTCATGGAACTGCCCTCAATGGTTGCGCCGCCGGCCTATATCCCGCCGGTCTATGAAAGCCTGGTCCGCATCGTGGACACGCAGGGATTCGTTTATCTGGAGACCAACCGCTATTCCGTCCCGGACAAGCTGATCGGCAAAACCGTTGAAGTCCAAAAGCATCTCGACATCGTCCGGGTCTACTTCAAAAACGATATGGTTGCCGAACACCGACGACTTGTGGGTGCCCGGGAAAAACGCGTGATCTTGCCCGGTCACCATGCTCCGCTGACCAGAAAACAGCGCTCCGGTCCCAGCCGTGAAGAAGAACTGCTGCGCGGCCAGACCGAAACGCTGGACAAATATGTCGATCTTCTACGGGAAAAATCCCCCGGACGGGGCATCCGCAAACTCCAACGACTGCTCGAACTCAAACGAACTTACCCCCAGGACGCGTTCCAGACCGCGGTAACCAAGGCCCTGGCCTACCTCATGACCGACCTCGTCCGCCTGGAAAACATGATCCTGGATCATATCGCCGGGGACTTCTTTCAACTGGACCAGGAGGAATAGATGCGCAATCAACTCAATGACCTGACCAGGCAACTCCGGCTGGTCGGGATGGCCCAAGCACTGGATCGGGAACTCGACCTGGCTCAGGAGCAGGGCCTCCCCGCCAGCCAAACCCTGTTCAACCTGCTCTGTGAAGAGCTCCGTCACCGCGGTGAGCGCTCCATCCTCTACCGCGTCAAGCAGGCCAAAATGCCCTGGAGCTGGTCCTTGGCCTCCTTCCCCTTCCAAAGGCAGCCTTCGGTCTCAAAAGCCCAGATCATGGAACTCGCCGGCCTGGAGTTCCTCAACAGCTTCAAAAACATCCTGTTCATCGGCCCCACCGGCGTCGGCAAAACCGGTTTGGCCATGGGGGTGCTGCGTGAAGCCCTCATGGCCGGAAAAAACGGCCGTTTCTACAGAGCCCAGGACCTGCTCGACGAACTCTACGCATCCCTGGCCGACAAAAGCTCGCCCAAGCTCTTCAAGCACCTCGCCAAGCTCGACCTCCTGGTCATCGACGAGGTCGGCTACCTGACCATGAACCGCGAACAGTGCAACGCCTTCTTCAAGCTCATGGACGAACGATACAGCAAAAAATCCACCATCATCACCACCAACTTGGAACTCGACGAGTGGTACGACCTGTTCAAACCCAAACACATGGTCGACGCCCTCCTGGACCGACTCCGCCACCACTGCATCACCATCCGTATCAACGGCCCCTCACTCAGGGAACCCGACCAGAACGCCTGACCACCACTCCAGGAGGGCCTTACGGCCCTCCTGTTCGAAAGCCCACCTCAAGATCGTCGAATCGCAACCGACACCAATGGTGTCCGTTCCCGTAATCATCCACGGCCGCACAGCCAAAAAATGCTGTGCGGTCAATGGGTCAGTTTATCTGAGCGCTAGAGGGTTAAAATATGTGAGCGTTGAAGTGGAGGACAAAAAGGCCCTGGACGAACTGTTCATCCAGGTGAAAACATTCCGAAAAAGCACTGATTTTAAAGGGCTGCTCACTTTTATCAAAAGATTTCGCTTCTATTCCCCCTACAACGCCATGCTCATCCAGATTCAGATGCCCGGGGCCACGTTCGTGGCCACGCCGCGGGTCTGGCTGAAAAAATACAAGCGTACGGTCAAGCCCAATACCCGGCCCATCGTGATCCTGCAGACCATGGGGCCGGTGATGTTCGTGTTCGACGTCAGCGACACGGAACCGCTTCCCGGCGCTCCGGCCCTGCCCACGGAGGTGACCAACCCTTTTGACATCCCAGCCGTGGATGTCGAAGAGCCCTACATCCGGACTGTCTCCAACGCGATCCGGGACGGGGTGGAGGTGGCGACCGAGAACGCGGGCTCCCAACTGGCGGGATCCATTCTGCCCTGGGCATCGTCAGGGCAGTTGAAATTCCAGGTCCGGGTCCAGCCCAAGGAAAGCTTTGTCGATGTTCCCAAACGCTACCACCTGTCCCTCAACGCCAAAACCAACACCGCGGGCCGCTACGTCACCCTGGTCCACGAACTCGCCCACCTCTACTGCGGCCATCTGGGCAGTCCCAATGAGAAGTGGTGGCCGTCCAGAAGGGGGTTGAACCAGAACATCCGGGAATTCGAGGCCGAAACCGTGGCCCACCTCGTCTGCATCCGTAAGGGCATTGACAGCAAGTCAGACGCATACCTCTCCGGCTACCTGGAAAAAAACGACGAAATCCCGGATATCAGCCTGGACCTGGTCCTGAAAACCGCCGGACTGATCGAGCGGATGGGGCGGGAGAGGTTGAAGAAGAGGTAGGGGGCGACGAACTTGTTTTTGATATTGCGGTATCGGTGGACATCCTTTGTCGCGTCAGGGATCCGGGGCCGCGATCGTGACTGGGCGCGTGGTGGAGATCGCTCGTGACGGCCTCCATCTTTCCAAGGAACGCGGTTTTTTGGTGGTCAAGGCCCAGAAGGAGGAAGCCGGGCGCATCCCCCTGGACGACATCGGCATGGTCATTACTCATGCCCACGGCCTGACGTACAGCAACAATCTCCTGATGGCCCTGGCCGAACGCTCCGTTCCCGTGGTCTTGTGCGGCGATCGGCATACACCGGCGGCGCTGGTCTGGCCTCTGGTGACGCACCACCGCCAAACCGAGCGGCTGGAGGCCCAGGTCCGGGCTGGAGCGCCGTTGAAGAAACGCCTTTGGCAGCAGATAGTGAAGGTGAAAATCCGTTTTCAGGCCAGGGCGCTGGCGCATGCCGGGCAAGATTTATCTCCGGTGGCTCTGCTGGAGCGCAAGGTCCGCTCGGGTGATACCGGGAACTGTGAAGCCCAGGCCGCAAGGCTGTACTTTCCTCTTCTGTTCGGAGCCGACTTTCGGCGCGAACGTGCGCAGGAAGGAGTCAACGCCCTGCTCAACTATGGCTACACTGTCTTGCGGGCCATCACTGCACGTGCTGTCATGGGTGCGGGGCTGCACCCTTCCTTTCCCTTACATCATAAAAATCTGAATAATCCCATGCGGCTGGTGGACGATTTGATGGAACCGTTCCGTCCGCTGGTGGACTTGCGGGTGCTTACACTGGTTCGGCAAGGGCGAACGGAAGTGAACCCCGAAGCCAAGCGCTTTCTGTCTGCCGTGGGGGATCTGGACATGCAAGGGGAGCGAGGACGGAGTCCCATGGCGGAATGCCTGAAGGTTCTGGCTACTTCCCTGGCTCAAACCCTTCTTGGCCAACGACAAAAGTTGCTGCTGCCGCTGGATTTGGTGGCGGCGGAGTCAGAACGGGAGCGCCATGACAAGGACGACGCAACTTAGCGGATACCGGATCATGTGGATGCTGACCATGTTCGACTTGCCGGTGATCACGGACTTTGAGCGGAAGGAGGCGACACGTTTTCGTAACGTGCTTATTGAACTGGGATTCGAGAGGACGCAACTGTCCGTGTACATGCGATTCGTCGCCTCTCGTGAACAAAAAGATTCCTTGCTGAGAGCTATTCGCCGACAGCTCCCTCCGGGTGGCGAGGTCGCCATTATGTTTCTGACGGACAAGCAGTTTGAGCAGACAGTGAACTTTCACGGCGGAAAGCGTCGAAAGGTACAAGAAAAACCGGAACAGTACACCCTTTTTTAACTAGCCGCGGACGCTTTTTTTGTCTTTGAATAAAAAATAAGTCCCCAAAAACGGGGACTTATACCCGCTTCATTGTAGCGGGTGGGGAAATGGGGTCAAGCCGCAACTGGTGATCGTCGGCGTGACCAGCACCGATCTGCGGCGCAGGCATCGCGGCGAGATTGGGGGCATTACGCATTTTTGATGAGCCTCATCGTTTTAGGCCGCCTACAGGGCTGAAAAAATATCTCATTGATATCCCAGGGCGTTGCCCTGGGCTGTAGTTGTTTCGCCCTTTCAGGGCTTGATTTCAGCCCCAAAGGGGCGACATGTTAGAGCCGCCCAGGGCAGCGCCCTGGGACAACGATGGAAAAGCAGACAAGCCCTGTAAGGGCGACCTACCTCAGTGAGCGCGGTGTGTCATAAACGCGTAATACTCCCGTGGCCGCGACGTGGAGATTGCCGAACCTTACAAAGACAAGTCGCCTACGACCATTGCCGTGCGCTTGACGGACAAGGTGCCGGGGGCGAAAAAAAAGTGTGGCGAACCTGTTCGACGTCAGCCAGGTTCTGGCCTGGTTGGCCAGGCAGCGCCGGGATGTGCAGGAGCAGCTTGCCTGGAGGGAGAAAATCCCGGAGCTGCTGAAGCCACTAATGAATTGATGTGCATTTGCCCGCACATTACGGGTACGACCTTGGAGGCAAAGGAGGCCGCCAGCAGATGATCATGCATGATATCCCCTTTCTGAACCAGAACTCGGCGGCCACGCAGGTCGTCCAGGGATTTGATCGTCGAACCGTCGCGGACGAACAGGCCGGAGGAGACCATGGTATGTGGGACGGAAAAGCCGAAGGTGCGCGCGCGATCGTCGGAATAATACATCCCGGCGAGAATGTCGGCACGACCCGTTTCCAGATCATGTTTGACCGCCTGCCACGGCCCGAGGCGCAATTCAATGGGAAGGCCCAGGATATCGGCCACGGCCTGGATCAACTCGATGTTGAAGCCCGTGGGCCGGCCGTCGTCCAGGTATTCATAGGGAGGGTAGGCATGGTCCGCGCTGACGATGAGCACGGTTCTGTCAGCGGGCCAGGGTGAGGGGGAGTCACTTCCCCGGGCCGTCCAGGACCAGGGCAAAATTGCCGCGACCAAGGCAATAACCAGATAAAGTCGATTCGGCGCCATCTGATTCCCTGTTGCGGGTTGACTCGGCAGGATTATGCAACGTGTAGCACGCTTGGAAGCGTCCGTGCAAGATACAGCGACACGCGTACACTCACGATGTACAAAGCCATATTTTGATCAGCGCATTCCCCTCGGTGCATTTCAAGTCAGGCTGGTCCGGCCGTAACTACTCAGCACATGTTGCTCAATCTGCCTCCGACAATTCGGAGTCGGAATCGGAATCAGAAAAGGAATCGGAATCGATTTTGAAAACGTTGAGGAGCACATCGCAAGGCTTCGCTTTCGATACCGATACCGACGGCGATGTCAAATTCCGCCCGGCAACAGCATGCTGAATAGTTAGGTCCAGCCTTTTATTTTGCCCATTCCTATTGCAAGGGTCCAACTGATGCAGATCCTTGAACCTTGGACTGCTTGCTTGACAAAGGTACAGGATCACGTACATGTACATATTGCCGAAAAGGAGGTGAATGAGCATGGAAACGATGAGTTACACCAAATTGCGGAACAATCTTGCCAAGGTGATGGATCGTGTCGTTGAAGACCATGATACCGTCATTGTCACTCGAAACAACGAACCTGGCGTGGTCATCCTGAGTTTGGAAGACTACGAGGCTCTCCTGGAAACGGCATACCTGATGAAGTCTCCGGCCAATGCCCGGCGCATGATTGAAGCCGTGGAACAGATTCAGCAGGGAAAAACGTCCTCCCATTCATTGGCGGACATTGCCGAGTTGGCCGATGATCATTGAGTGGGCGGATCATGCCTGGGACGACATGATGTACTGGGCCGAAAACGACAAGAAAATTTTAGCTCGAATCATGAAGTTGATCGAAGGGATTCGAAAAGATCCCTTTTCCGGAATAGGAAAGCCAGAGGCACTGAAGAATAATCTTTCGGGATACTGGAGCCGTCGAATCAATTCCGAGCATCGACTGGTATATCGAATCCATGACGGGAAACTGCAGATTGTCATGGCGAGGTATCATTATTGATCTGGCCATGACTCCTTCCGAAGTAACTGCTCAAAACTTGAAGCAATCAACGAATAAATCCTGGGAGCGACACACCCCAGTGCGATAGCGGTGTAGCGCACTGGGAACCAGGTTCCGGCTGGAGCTTGGCCTCGATAGCTGGATCACGAAGCTTCGCTAAGGGGACCCTTTGCACAGGTCAACTCATCGCCTGACCTTATTGAGCAGTTGTCCGGGTCATTGATTCACGAGAAGGCCTGGGCTAAGCGTATGCGAGCCATGACCCGGCAGTTGCAAACATGCTTGGACAAGTGGCCGCATCGAGGTCAGTGCAAAAAGTCCTTTGTCTGCATTTGAGTCAAGAGCGGGTTTGCAAGTCATTGTTTTACTGACTTCCGTCCTCTGCCATCTGACCTCTGTCGTGTGCAAAAAAGACTTTTTGCACACGACTCCGCACCTCAAATTCATGATACGGAGAAAAGATGCTTGCAATCGATACGACAATGATCCGCCGTGCCGCGGATTCCACAACCATTTTCGAGCGTGGCAACAGGTTGTATGCCCAGGGGGCGTACCACATGCTCGAGGTGGACAGGGAGGCGATGCGGTTTGTCTACGAGATCGACGGAAACTACGGCGATTATGTTACGGAAATCCAGCTTGACGGAGACGGGCTGGCCAGTTCCTGCACCTGTCCTTATCCAGGTCAAGGCTGCAAGCATGTGGTGGCCGTGCTTTTCGACGTGGCCAAACGCCTGGGCAGCAATGGGCAGGTGAAGCGGGCAACAGCCGAAGCCACTGTCTCGTTGCCAGACGCGCCGATACTGGAGCCGGACGAGGGGCCTGTCGCGGACAGCCGGTTTCTGACTCCGGAGGAGCTGAAATGGCAGGTCCTGGAAGAGCGCGCCAAGCGCGCCCGGAAGGAGGACCTGGAAGCGGAGATGGGCGACATGCTTGCCGGAGAGCACGTCGTGCGCACGGCCAAGGGCCGGGCCTACACCGTTACCCTGCACGATCCGTCGGTCGGGGAGGGGCACTGCACCTGTCCCGACTATTTGAGCAATCAATTGGGAACGTGCAAACATCTGCTCTTTCTCCTGGAACAGTGCCGCGAACGATCCTTCAAGAACGGAAGTGCGGGGATTTTTCCGTTCCTGGACGTGTACTGGGATTCGCGGATCTCAGGTCCGCGTCTGTTCGGCCATCCCAAGGTCTTGAGGGCTTCAGGGCTGGAACAGACCCTTGGCGACTATTTCGACGAACAGGGCCGTTATCGTGATCCGGACGTGAGCCGTTTTCCTGTCCTGCTGGACGCCCTGAACGGGGCAAAGATCGTGCGGGTGCGCTCCGCGGTGCTGGACAAGGTCAGTGCGTTTTTCGACCGTCAGGAATTGCTGCGCATGGAGGGGCAGGACCTGCCAAGCCTGGATGGCATCAGGGCCACGCTGTACCCCTACCAGATCGAAGGCGTCCGCTATGCCCTGTACAAGAAAGCCGCGTTGATCGGGGACGAAATGGGTCTGGGCAAAACCTTGCAGGCCATTGTTCTGGGGGTTCTCAAAAAACAGGTATTCGGTTTTTCACGGATTCTGGTGGTGACCTTGGCCTCGCTTAAGGACCAGTGGAAACGGGAAGTGGAGCGCTTCACTTCGGAACGGGCCCTGGTCATCAGCGGATCGGTTTCTGAGCGACGGCGAAAGTATCTAGAAGACCGCAGCCTGTTCAAGATCAGCAACTACGAGGCTGTCCTGCGCGATGAAGACACCCTCGCCGCCTTCTCGCCGGACTTGGTGATTCTGGACGAGGCCCAGCGCATCAAGAACTTCAACACCAAGACCGCGGAAAGCATCAAGCGCGTTCCGCGTTCGCACAGCCTGGTGCTCACCGGCACGCCTCTGGAGAATCGACTGGAGGATCTCTATTCCATTGTCCAGTTTCTCGATCCGGAACTGCTCAGCCCCCTGTGGCGCTTCGCCGCGGAGCACTATCTGCTCAGCAGGGAGAAAAAGGACCATATTCTTGGCTACCGCAACCTGAACGCGCTGCACAACAAGCTCAAACCTCTGGTTCTGCGGCGGCGCAAGGAGGAGGTGCTGCGGGACCTGCCCGACCAGGTCACGAACACCTATTATGTGGATCTGCATCCCAAGCAGGCCGAGATCCACAGGGGCCTGGCCAGTCAGCTCAGCCAGTTGTTGCATAAGAAATTCCTGACCCCCATGGATGTGCGCCGGATACAGGAACTGCTATTGTGCATGCGCCGGGTGTGCGACTCCACCTACCTGTACGACCGAGAAACCCAGATTTCTCCAAAACTGGAGGAACTGCGCGACATCCTGCGGGAGGTCGTGGTCCAGACCAGCCGCAAGGTCGTCATTTTCAGCGAATGGACGGCCATGACCTATCTGATTGGAAAACAGCTCTCGGACTTGGGCATCCCGTTTGTCGAGCTCTCAGGTAAAATTGCCGTTCCCAAACGTCAAGCCTTGATCGACGAGTTCACGAACAACCCGGAATGCAGGGTTTTTCTGTCCACGGACGCCGGCGGCACAGGTCTGAACCTGCAGGCCGCGGATTGCGTGATCAATTTTGAACCGCCCTGGAACCCGGCCAAGCTCAATCAGCGCATCGGCCGGGTGAACCGGATCGGGCAGGCCAGTTCCTGCGTGAACGTGATCAACCTGGTGGTCAAAGGATCCATCGAGGAACGGATTCTGGCCGGATTGCAGCTCAAGACCGACCTGTTCAAGGGAGTCATCGACGGCCAGGGCGACCAGGTGGATTTCTCCCAGGAAAAACGTAATGAGCTTCTGAATCAGCTCCGGGAGATGCTGGGCGAGGAGCCGACGGAAATGCCCAAGACCGGGGAAAGCGTGGAACTTCCGGAAGATACCCCGCATTATCTCAATCCCGAGGTACTGGGCGACAGGGAAGAGGCGGGGGCGGTTTCGGACGAGGAGCCCATGGACGATGAGCCCATGGATGCGGCATCCGACGAAGCGAGAGATGTCGTGGCGCAGACTCCGGGACAATCAGGAGGGGCTACGGATCAAAACGATAATGTTTTGGCCGGCCAGTCGCCGGAGAAAATCGAACGGGTGCTGAACAACGGAATGGAGTTCCTCTCCGACCTCTTCGAAATGGCCACCGGTCAAAAGATGGAGCGCACGGACAAGGACAAACCGCTGATCAGCATCGACCGGTCCACTGGCGAGGTGACCATGCGTTTCAAATTGCCGGGGATGTGAAACAATGTAGGAATATGTCGGGCATCGTAGAGACAAGGCATGCCTTGTCTCTACGTGGGTTTTGTTGAATCATCGACGCACAGAATGATGCCATGTTGTTTTTCTGAGTAGGAAATTTGTAAATCCGTGAGAAACCATTCCAATTGTAGAGACAAGGCATGCCTTGTCTCTACGGATGCGATTTGAACCACAATGGACAGATTTCGAAATAAATATCGTATCCCATCAACCAGGTTGCAAAACTGGGACTACGGGGCTGATGGGTTTTATTTCGTTACCATTTGTACAAAAAATCGTGCATGCTTTTTTGGAGATGTCGTTCAAGGCAAAATGCAATTATCTCACATCGGGATTCTGGCAGATGTGTTACTCACCATTCGCGTAATCTGATTCCAATTGTTTTAATTTCTTGTTAAAATTGGAGGATGAACAACACAACTCCGACAATTACCAGTGAACGAGTGGACGACCTTCCTCTTCTGATAGAATTTATCACCAGAATGGGGGTCCGAGAGATCTTTGACCAACATATTCCACGGCACTGGCTTCACGAAGGGTTGAGCTGTGGATGGATGGCCGTGATATGGCTTGCCCATATCATCTCTCAAGGGGATCATCGAAAGCTGACCGTTCGTGATTGGGTCAGCAACACTCATGATGCATTGGAAAGAATTACCGGGCTGAGTATCCGCGAAACGGATTTTACTGATGACAGGCTGACAATTCTTTTGAGGAACCTGAGTGATATTGAAACTTGGCAAAAGATTGAGACGGATTTGGGTAGCAGGACGATTGCTGTCTACAAACTCGATCAGCAGGTTGTGCGTTTGGATGCTACCACTTTTTCCGGTTACCATGAAATCACGGCGAACGGGCTCTTTCAGTTCGGTAACAGCAAGGATGATCCATCGCTTCCACAGATAAAAGTAATGGCGGCGACATTGGACCCATTGGGACTTCCTCTGGTCACTCTTGCGGTATCCGGAGAGCATGCCGACGACCCGTTGTATATTCCGGCCATTGACAGAGCTATGGCGATGTTGACTGAGAAAGGTTTGTTGTTCGTGGGGGACTGCAAAATGTCGGCTTTGGCGACACGCGTCCACGTAGCTCTTGGAGGGAATCACTATTTGAGTCCACTGGCATTGGTCGGAGAAACGGCCGAACAGATGCCGAATTGGATCAAGCAGGGGCTGGAAGTTGATAGGAAGCTGGAACACGTCTATGGGCATAAACTTGATAAGGACGGCAAGCCTTGCCTGCTCTGCAAAGGCTATGAATTTACTCGAACCTGCTCGTCTGATGTTGCTGGAAACACCTTCACCTGGAACGAACGAGTCCTGTTGGCATGCTCCGTGAGCCACGCCCGAACCTTGCAAGAGGGGCTGGAAAAACGACTTCAAGAGGCGCAAATCAAGTTGAGAGCACTGACCCCGGCTCCTGGTCGCGGAAAACGCCAGATCAAAGAGGAAACTCAATTCGAACAGGCAGTGGGAGCCATACTCGACAAATACAAAGTGCGAGGTCTGCTTGATTGCCGATCTGAACGTCAGGAGAAGGAATTGGTTCGTAATAAAGGGCGTGGCAGAAGCGGAACGAATCGAGAACAGATAGTAATCAAGCAGGTCAGATATCAGGTGGTTTCGGTTGATCGTCGGGAAGACGCCATCGAGGAGTTGAAGCGGACGTTGGGGTGGAAAGCATTTGTTACCAGCGAATCCGCAGAAAAATTGAGCTTTGAAGCCGCGATGCTGAGCTATCGAAAAGAGTGGACGATCGAGAGAGGGTTTCATCGACTCAAAGGCTCGCCTTTGTCTCTGAGACCTTTCTTCGTTATGCGCGATGATCAGGTAATGGGCTTGAATTATTTGATGAGCATAGCGTTGCGAGTTTTGACTCTGTTCGAGTTCGTCGTCAGCCGGGAACTGAAGCGAAACAACGAAAAACTTGCCGGTTTGCATCAGGAGAATCCAAAGAAAATGACTGACACGCCGACGACTGAAAGGCTGCTTCAGGCGTTCTCGCATGTTACTTTGACGATAGGAATCGTTGCTGGCCATAAATTTCGTCATGTCAGTCCACTTTCTCAGTTGCAAACAAAAATCTTAACCCTCTTGGGAATAAGCGATAGTATCTACTACGACCTGGAGCATAATTCCGCATAGTCATGAGGGATAACGCGAATGGTGAGGTGTTATGGTACGAAATAAAACATCACGCAGATAATGTCGAATTGGATGCATTTGTTGTCATGCCGAACCATATTCATGGCATTTTGATTTGGACGGGCAACGACAACGATATATATAATAAAAATCATAAATCAAATCAGTCGATTGAATCCGTCGTAGAGACAAGGCATGCCTTGTCTCTACAGGGCCGATCGCAACCACAATCCCAGTCGCAACCACAATTCTCGCCACGACCCCAAATTCAGTCACCAGCCCAACCGTCGTCGCAATGCCGTGGCCAGAATCGGTTTCAAAATCAGGGAAAAAACACGCTGTCATCCATTGTCGGTTCATATAAAGCGGCTGTCACCAGGCATGCACGTCGTCTAGGTTTTGATTTTGCGTGGCAAGCACGTTTTTATGATCACATCATCCGGGATGCCGATTCCTATCAGAAAATCCAGGGCTACATCCGCGACAATCCGGTGAATTGGCAGGCGGATACGTTGTACGTGGAACAAATGTAGAGACAAGGCATGCCTTGTCTCTACGATACGACAATCCAATCTCACCGACCGTCATCGTCACCGTCCTCCTGATCTTTCAGCCACGACAAATTCCTTGGTTCGGCAAAATTCCCGGCGCGGTTCTGATCTAGCAGAACATCATTCACGTTTGATTGGCAGACAGATTTGCTGTTTGCGGCACGAACGTAGAGACAAGGCATGCCTTGTCTCTACGATACGACAATCCAATCTCACCGACCGTCATCGTCATCGTCCTCCTGATTTTTCAGCCAGCACAAATTCCTGGTTCGGCAAAATTCCCGGCGCGGTTCTGATCTAGCAGAACATCATTCACGTTTGATTGGCAGGCGGATATGCTGTGTGCGGCACGAATGTAGAGACAAGGCATGCCTTGTCTCTACGATGCGACAATCCAATCTCACACCGTCACCTATCCTCCTGACCCCTTCAATCACCTACAAATATCTGGTCCGGCAAAATTTGATGTGGTTCTGATCTTGCAAAACACCCTTCACGTCATAGCCGAGCCCTGAATTATCCTGACCTTTTCGTAATTATTCCGGAATTATCAGATTGCTGTGTTTCGCTTATGCCTTGGATTCATGGCGAATCTGCTCCTGGTCGGGCATGAGGATGATCCGCCGTTCCGGGGCATGCCGCGCAATGGCGCCTGGCAAATGGAAGTGATTGTTGCGCTGCGAACCAGATTCCACCTCAATTCTGCCTGCCGATGCGGGAGCGCCGATGAGCGAAACTACGTTCAACATCCTGATGTACTCCCACGACACCTATGGCCTGGGACATATCCGTCGCACCATGGCCATTGCCGCCGCTTTGCAGGAAAAAGGCGTCAACGTGCTTATCCTGACCGGTTCACCCATTGCCGGTCGCTATTCCTTTCCCACAGGCATCGATTTCGTGCGCATGCCCGGAATGATCAAGCAGAGCAATACCGTCTATCTTCCTCATTCCATTCGCGTCGATCCTCGGCACGCCATCCACATCCGCCGTTCCATCATCGAGGCTACTGCCAAGGCCTTTGATCCGCACATCTTCATTGTGGACAAGGTTCCGCTGGGCTTGAAGGGCGAGATATCGCCCACCCTGGACTGGTTCAGGCGGAAGCGTCCAAGGTCCAAGGTGATTCTTGGATTGCGGGACATCCTGGACGATGCGCGGTCCACGCGTTCCGAATGGGAGGAAAAAGGCTATACCGACATTCTGGACAAATTGTATGACGAGATCTGGATTTACGGACAACAGGATCTCTACGATCCCATCGCTGAATACGCCATTCCCGACAATATCGCCGCCAAGACAACATTTATGGGCTATATTCCACGGCTGACGCCATCCTGCCTGAACGGATCCGGGAACGGCGTCCGGCAGGGTCGCAAGCAACAGGTGCTCGTGACCATCGGAGGCGGGGGGGACGGGTACGCGGTCCTGGAAAACTGGCTGGACATGCTCGAGCATTGGCCGGAACCGCCTTTTTCAACCCTGATGATTACAGGACCTTTTTTGTCGAGCGACCGGCGCGACCACCTCGCGGAGCGAGCCAAGCGCCTGGGGGTTCGCTTCGCCGGTTTCTGCAAGAATCTGGAAAAGAAGATCGCCTGCTCGGATCTGGTGGTATCCATGGGGGGATACAATACGGTCTGCGAGATCCTGTCCCTGAACAAGCCGTCGCTGCTGATACCCAGGAACAGCCCGCGCATGGAGCAGCAGATCAGGGCCATGGTCATGAACAAGCGCGGTCTTGTAGAGTATATTCCCTGGGATGCCGTCACTCCGGAATTGTTGCGCACGAAGACGGAGGCTCTGCTTGAGCACCCGCAGAGCTACGTCGATGCGGTGAAGGCCTTTTCCATGACCGGCCTGGAGAAAATGCGCGCTCGGGTGGCGGAGTTTCGCCGTGAGGCAGGACGCGGGAAAACGACATCGGCTCCATTGTCCTTCACCGCAAGCGCCTCCAGACGCATTGATGCGGTTTATCGGGACGTCCAGGAACTGAAGGCGAGATGGGCGAGCAAACAGTCAACATAGTTGGCAGTGCGGCTCCGCGAAGGCGGGAGATCAAGTCCAGTTCCAATCTCATGCCGGTCCTGGGAATGGTCCTCAAGGGCTATCCCCGCATTTCCGAGACCTTCATCTCCAACGAAATCCGGCTGCTGGAGGAACTCGGCTTTCGGATCCATATTTTTTCCATGCGCCGGCCCAGGGAAGGATTCAGCCATGCCTCGGTCAAACAGATCCGGGCACCAGTGACGTATCTGCCGGAAAGTTTGTTCTGGGGTCTTGGCCGACTGGCGAAAGCGAATGTCCGGCTTTTCCGGACTGACGTGCAAGCCTATCGTCGTGGGACCGGTCTGATGCGTTCCCGCTACTCCGGAACGCCCAAGAAACACACGTGGCTGAAGCATTTTCTGCAGGCCGGCTTCCTGGTCCAGAAAATGCGTACAGATCCGGATGCCGGCCAAATCGAGCACATCCATGCTCATTTCGCGCACACGCCCAGTTCTGTGGCCCTGTACGCGGCGGCCATGGCCGGATTGCCCTTCAGCTTCACCGCCCATGCCAAGGATATCTATACCCAGGCTCCGGAACGGCTTCGGGAAAAGATGCGCCTTGCCCGCTTCGTGGTCACCTGCACGGAATACAACCGCCGCCATCTGGAGAACCTGAAAGCGGCATCCAGTGGCAAGGAGACCGTAAGCACGCCGGTGCATACAGTCTATCACGGGATCGACCTGTCCCTGTTCGCGGACTCGGGCGGTTGTGCCCGGGCGAAGCCGCCCTATTCCCTGCTGACGGTGGCCAGACTCGTGGAGAAGAAGGGGCTGCCCACGATCCTCGAAGCCCTGCGCCTGCTTCGGGAGAAAGGGCTGGATTTCGTCCACACATTGGTGGGCAGCGGCAGCGATAAAGGCAAAATTGAAAAACTGATCCGGGATCTGGGACTCGACGAGAGGATCCGTATGACCGGCACCATCTCCCACGAGGACGTGATCGGGCTTTACCGGAAAGCCGACCTGTTCGTGCTGGGCTGCAGGGAAGCCCGCAACGGTGACCGGGACGGCATTCCCAACGTGGTGGCCGAGGCTATGGCCATGGGTGTGCCCGTGGCGGCCACGGAGATCTCCGGCGTGCCCGAGCTCGTGGAGCATGAAAGGACGGGACTGCTCGCGCCCTGCGACAATTCCGTCGCCTTGGCCGCGAACATGGAGCGGTTGCTCACGGATCAGGCTTTGCGCGCCAGGATCATTCCCGCGGCAAGATCCAAGGTCGAGGAAGTTTTCGACAACAGGATTCTGGCCCGCAGGCTGGCTGACATCCACCTGCACCATTCCGGAGGTGGAACCTGGCGAGATCATCGGACTCGTGACTTCTGAACGAAAACAACAGGTATTTTTTCATGCGCATCCTGCTCAACACGCCGTTCAAGCCGCTGGATCATGATCGTCTTTCAGGCGACGTGACCATTGCCCGTGATCTGTATGATTATTTGACCCGGCGCGGCCATCAGGTCCGGATCTGTCCGTATTTGCCAATGGAGTGGATCTTCTGGAAACCGTGGCTCTGGCCCGATCTGGTTCGTCTGCTCAGGAAGGCGACTGCCTTGGCGGATGATTTTCAGGCCCAGATGGTTCTGACCTATCACAGCTACTACAAGGCGCCGGATCTGCTCGGACCGTACATGCGCCGCCGCGGCACGCCCTATTGCATCTTTTCCGGAGCCTACGCGGCCAAACGGGCAGCACAATTGAAAACCTGGCCCGGTTATCGGTTGAACAAGCATGCCTTGATGGCGGCTGATCACATTTTTGCCAACAAGAGTTCGGATTACCGTGCCTTGAGACAACTCCTGCCGGACGGGGCCTCTACGTTTCTGCGCCAGGGGCTGCCCGTCGAGCGATTCAGGTTCAATCCGCGGGCACGGGAGGAGTATCGCCGTGTTTGGCTCGATTCGGGAGCAGACGGCGAGAAGAGGCCGGTTCTGATGACCGCGGCGGTGCTGCGGCCGGGAGTCAAGGCCGAGGGGGTGGCCTGGGTAATCCGCTGCGCCGCCGAACTGCGCAATCATGGACTGCGTCCCCTGCTGGTGGTGGCGGGCGACGGGCCGGAACGGGGAGGACTGGAGGAACTGGCGAGGAGGATTTTGCCCGGCGGGGTACGCTTCCTGGGACTGGTGGAGCGGGATCGGCTCATGGACGTGTTCAGCGCCGGCGATGTCTTCGCGTTTCCGGGGATCAATGAGGGCTTGGGAATGGTTTACCTGGAAGCCCAATCCTGCGGTCTGCCCGTTGTGGCCACCAGCCACGCCGGGGCCAGGGACGTGGTCCGGCATGAACGCTCAGGTTTTCTGGTTCCACACTTGTATATGGAGGCGTTCGCCACTGCCTGCGCCAAGCTGTGCGCCGACCACGTCCTGCGGCGGAAGATGGGCCAGAACGCTGCCCGTTTCGTGCGTGAAGAACATGATATCGATGTCAACTACCAACTGATGGAGTCGGTCCTGGAGCGAATTGTGGATCAAAACAGGGTGGACTGGCCCGCACTCAATCTGTCCTGGCAGACCGTAGCAAGTGAGAACTTTCCTGAACAAAGTGAGGGCGGGGCAGGCCGCTTTGTTCAGGACTCGAAGGACGCCAAGAAGGATCTATGTCTTCCACGGCAATGACGCGGAGGTGACAAGGCTTAACGCCTGTCGAAAAAATGATTTCACCCCTTGGGGTGAGGCAACCTTTTGGAAAGCAGCTTTTTCCCTGCTTTCCAAAAATGTTTCTTGGCGAACTTGGCGACTTGAGCGAAGCGGGCGGTTCCCATTCTCTTAATCGCTTCGCCAGGAAAGTCGATAATCAAGACATCTCTCCATGACACAAAGGACCTACTTCACACTGATGCGCCACGCTCCGACGGACTGGAACAAGGAGAAGCGGATTCAGGGGCAGACCCAGACCGGTATTGCCGCGGAGGCGCGGGATGTCTGCCTTCGATGGGGTGAGGCCTTGCGGGAGCATCAGGCCGGTTGGGGAGAACCGGGACCACTGAGCAGGATCGTCAGCAGTGATCTGGACCGGGCGGTGCAAACGGCGAATCTATTGAACAGGGCTCTGCAACTGCCCTTGGCCGCGGATTCCGGGTTGCGTGAACAGGACTGGGGCCGGTGGACCGGGCGGCGAATCCGGGATCTGCGGGCCACGGTTGGGAAAGAGTTGCGCCAACAGGAGGCGCTGGGCTGGGAGTTCGCGCCTCCCGGCGGCGAGTCGCGCAAGGAGGTGCTCAGCAGGGCGAGGCGGTCCCTGGATCGCCTGGCTGGAGAACATCCAGGGGAGCATATTCTGATCGTGACCCATCTGGGAGTGCTGAAATGCCTGATTAACAGCCTGCTGAAGATGCGTTTCCTGCCCGAGGAAGGTGATCCGCTGCTGCCGAATACCGTGCACGGGCTTGTGCTGATGGCCGGTGAACATGCCGGGCCTTTGGTGGAGAATGATAGACAATACGGTTGCGTGGAGAATGGGAGTGAGGGCGACTGCTACAATTGCCGGAACAGGTTGGAACTGACGGCGCTGAATCAAGGAATATTGTAACTGCTCGAATGAATGCTGAAAAACCTGGGAGCGCCGCACCCCAGTGCGGCACATATTTCAAGTTGGAAGAAAGCAATCCGTACCGAACTGGCTCGAACTTTTGAGTGGGTATTGCATCTGGATGTCCCGTGACAATACGTGCCGCACTGGGGTGCGGCGCTCCCGGGGGGAGGATCGTGTCTTCAATGTTAAAATGTTGGAATGCGCAAAGAGAACGGGCGCGTTGGTGCCTGGGAGCGCCGCACCCCAGTGCGGCACGTATTTTAAGCAGGAAGAAGAGCAAGCCGTGTCGAGATTGATTCAGGTTTGATGGGGTATTTGATCTGGATGTCCCGTGACAAGACGTGTCGCACTGGGGTGCGGCGCTCCCGGGGGGAGGATCGTGTCTTCAATGTTAAAATGTTGGAATGCGCAAAGAGAACGGGCGCGTGGGTGCCTGGGAGCGCCGCACCCCAGTGCGGCACGTATTTTAAGCAGGAAGAAGAGCAAGCCGTGTCGAGATTGATTCAGGTTTGATGGGGTATTTGATCTGGATGTCCCGTGACAAGACGTGCCGCACTGGGGTGCGGCGCTCCCGGGGGAGGATCGTGCGTATCGTTCACTACTGTCAGCATGTCCTGGGAGTCGGGCACCTGTTTCGCAGTCTGGAGATTGCCAAGGCCCTGGCTCCGAGCCGTGTGGATCTGGTCACCGGCGGGGAGCACGTGGCGGTGGATCTGCCGGATCATGTCCGGCACGTGCCGTTGCCCCCGCTGCGCATGGATTGCGACTTCCAGCGGCTGATGACCGCTCGCTCCAACCAGGGAGACGATGATCCTGATCTGGTTGCAACGATCATGGAAGAGCGTCGCAGCCGCCTGATGGAGCATGTCCAGCGGGTCCGGCCGGATATTTTTCTCGTGGAGTTGTTTCCCTTTGGCCGCAAGCGGTTCGGCTTCGAGATCCTGCCTGTTCTGGGGGCCATCCGGGACGGGGAGTTCGGGAACTGCAGGGCGGTGTGCAGCGTGCGCGATATTCTGGTGGAAAAGACCGACCAGGATAAATTTGAGCAGCGGGTCCTGGACCATCTCAACAGGTTTTTCGATCTGGTGCTGGTGCACGCCGATCCTTCTCTTGTCCGCCTGGACGAAACATTTTCCAGGGTCGCGGAGATTGTCCCGGAGCTTCGATACACCGGTTACATCACTCCTGCCGTAGATCCGGCCGCGGGCGACGCCCTGCGCCGGGAACTTGGGTTGACCGCCACGGACAATCTGGTCGTGGCCAGCGCCGGCGGCGGCGCCGTGGGCGGCGAACTGCTGCGGGCCGTGGTGCACGCCTCGAGCATGATACACGAGAAACGGCCACATCGCCTGCAAGTTTTCACGGGACCATTCATGGACCGGACCGTGGCAGAGGAATTGCAACATTTTACCCTGACCCAGGGTCATATCCGCATCGAGCGCTTCACGGATCGCTTCCCGGCCTGGCTATCCGCGGCGGATCTTTCCGTATCCATGGCCGGATACAACACGACCATGAATCTGCTGGCCGCCGGTGTTCAGGCGATGGTGCTGCCTTTTGCCCGGAACAGGGAACAGAGCATGCGGGCTGAGCGGCTGCAACAACGAGGCGTGCTGACCATGCTCCGTGCCGATGATCTCGCGCCCTCCGTCTTTTCCGGATTATTTTCCAACGCCTTGAATGGCGGCTCCGGGAGATGCCGGCGTTGCGGACCAAGTCGCCGGGACAGGGACGCGGGACAGGTCGTGAATCTGAACGGCGCCGTGACCACGGCTCAGATTCTGACTGGTTGGGAGACGACCGGATGGGCGGTTCGCGCTTCTTGGCCCGAGTCTGGTCTGCGCTGATCTTTCGGCCTTGCAAGCTCGTTGGAGGCTTTGGGAGTGAGGATCGACAGTGACTACTCAGCATGCGCTACCCTTGCCCAGTCGGTATCGCTGTCGGTATCGGTATCGGTATCGAAAACGAAGCTATGTGAAGGCTCTCCAACCTTTTGAAACCGATTCCGATTCCGATACCGACTCCGACCCCGATTGCCGGAGGCAATCACATAACGTGTGTTGAGAAGTTACGATCGACAAAGAATTATTGAGAAAGGGCCATGCCGCAAAAACCTCACCTCAGCCCGATGTGGCGCGAGCCTGATTACTCGGCCGCGGGCCGTCTGGCCCAGGCGTTGGAGCGGGGCATTTCCTGTTCCGTGTCGAGACTTCCGACAGTCTGGTTCCGCGCGGACGATGTGGCCATTCCATCAGGAAACTTCGCGGCCATGGCGGACTGCTTCCGCCGCAACCGGGTTCCGCTGGCCCTGGCCGTGGTCCCTTCGTGGCTGAGCATTTCCCGCTGGCGTGGGGTTCAAGCTCTGACCGGCAAGCATGGCAGGTGGTCTTTTCACCAGCACGGGAGACGCCACGTCAATCACGAACCCGAGGGACGCAAAAGCGAATTCGGCCCTGCCAGATCAAGGGATGCCAAGCGCAGGGACGTCCTGCTCGGCAGGCAGCGCCTGGAGCGGATCATGGGCCATGCATTCGTGCCCGTGTTCACTCCGCCCTGGAATCGATTCGATGCCGTCACCGGGGATTGTCTGGTCGAACTGGGCTTTCAGGCGGCATCCAGGAACGACAAGGCATTGGATCGTGAATCCATCGATCTGCCGGAGATCCCGGTCAATTGCGACCTGCACACCCGGCGCGGAACGCCGCGGCAGACCTGGACCGACTTCTTCGCGGAAATGGAGAGCGGACTCCAACGCGGACTGCTGGGGATCATGCTCCATCACCAGCGGATGAATTCCCGTGCCCTGGAGTTCCTGGAACTTCTGGTGTCCACTGTGGCTGCCTCGCCACGGCTGAGAATCGCTTGCCTGGAGGAGTTGGTGGTCGAAGCGAGATCCCGAAAGCAGATTCCGGATGACGCATATTCCGTGGTCGGCAAGCCGGAACCGGTTTCCTGATTGCGAATGTGCAACGATGGCAAATTTTCAGCATGCTACGGCTGTTGACGTTTTTTGAATCGGGGTCGGTATCGGAATCGGTATCGGAATCGGTATCGGAATCGGTATCGGTATCGGAATCGAAATCATGTGAAGGACTTTTTATTGCTTTCGAAACCGAACCCGATTCCGACCCCGACCCCGATAATCAGAGAAGAGCAGACAAGGCGTGTTGAGATGCAGGATGGAGCATGACCATGGCCGACGCAACCTATTCCTCGCTGCGCGACGCAAGCGGCAAGCCGATGTCCAGGCGGTTCGTCCAGCGGGCCGTGGTGCTCACGTTCCGCAAATCCCTGGAGATCAGCGTCAAGAATCTTCAGGTCCGCTTTTTCCGCTCCCTGATCACCGTCGGCAGTCTGATCCTGGCCACGGCGTTCCTGAGTTTCGTGCTGGTCAACCTGAACGTCGCCGCCGGATTGATGGCCCAGGGGGGAGAGGACGCCGCCGTCATGCTTTCACGGGCCGGCTTCGATGTGGACGAACAGGCGCGGACCGTTTCCATGACCCCGCGGGAACGCTGGATCATCATCCTTTCGCTGCTTGTCTGCGCCGTGGGCATCGTCAATGCGCAACTCATGGCCGTGACCGAACGTTTCCGGGAAATCGGGATCATGAAGTGCCTGGGGGCGCTGGATTCCATGATTCTCCGTCTGTTCATGATCGAGGCGACCTTGCAGGGCCTGGCGGGCGCGACGCTGGGAGCGCTTTTCGGTTTTCTGTTCTCCATGGCCACGAACTGGATCCGGTTCGGAACCCAGGTCTGGACGACCCTGCCCTGGACCTCGGCCGGCCTTTCCATGCTCATTGCCGTGGGCGTGGGGGCGGTGCTCAGCCTGATCGGAGTCCTGTATCCGGCCTATGTGGCCGCCCGGATGCGTCCGGTCATGGCCCTCAAGGCCGAACACTGAGGTCCGCTGCGGAAGAGGAGCTCTGAATGTTTCTTCGTAACTATTCAACATATCCAGTCTTTGCTCATTCGCTTGCACTGGATTCCGGCTTTCGCCGGAATGACTTTGCAACAAGCTGTTTCCACGTCAGTCATGCCGGCGGATGCCGGCATCCAGTCCGAATATTATCGGTTGAGCCGCGGAGTTGCCTTTCTTATTGCGCACATTCCATCGACTTTCTCGGCATGGCGGTCATGCAGCGTATGCCTACGGGCGGCGTTTGCCTCTTTCGGAGAAAAAGATGACGCAACGCACCATTGTCCGGGTCATCGGCGTGACCAGAAGCTTCAGGATGGGCAAGCAGGACGTTCAGGCCCTCAAGGGCGTTGATCTGGAGATCTTCGCCGGGGAGTACATCTCCATCATGGGACCGTCCGGTTCCGGAAAAAGCACCCTGTTCAACATGGTCGGCGGTCTGGACAAGCCCAGCGAGGGCAAGGTGTTCATCGACGAGGTGGATATCGCCCAGTTGGACGCCTATGAACTGGCATGGCTGCGCAACAGGAAGATCGGGTACATTTTCCAGACGTTCAACATCATCCCGGTCATGACGGCCCTGGAGAACGTGACCCTGCCCATGACCTTTGCCGGGTTGCACAGCGACGCGGCCACGGAAAAGGGCATCGAGCTGCTCAAGCTGGTGGGCCTGGGCGATCGTTTCCAGCACAAGCCCCTGGAATTGTCCGGCGGACAGCAGCAGCGTGTGGCCATTGCCAGGGCCCTGGCCAACGACCCGGCCATCATCCTGGCGGATGAGCCCACGGGCAACCTGGATCTGGTCACCGGCGAAGAGATCATCGACCTGCTCAAGATGCTCAGTTCGGAGCGCGGCGTGACCATCATCTCCGCGACTCACGACCACAAGATGCTGGCGGTCTCGGACCGGGTGGTCTGGATTCGCGACGGTAGGGTGGACAAGGTCGAACTGCGCCGGGAACTGAAGATTTCCGTGGGCGCGATTCATGGAGTCTCAGGGAACGAGACCGGAGACAACGAGGCTGGATGATTGGCCTGAAGTCGATGAGAATCGCCATGCAACACCGTAGATCACATCCTCTTTCCGCCGTACTGACAGCTGTTTTTCTGCTGTTGTGGGCCGTTGCGGCAATCTGCGTGATCCCTGCTTCTGCCGGAGCCGAAAATCCATTTTCCGGTGAGCCGGATTTCGATTCTTTCCGCTCCTCGGATAACGCTCCGGTTGAGGCTGCCGAAGATATGGCGCCTGGAGATATGGCGCCTGGAGATATGGCGCCTGGAGATATGGCGCCAGAGGCGGTTTCGGCAGCGGATTGGGTGGCTGTTTTCGCCGGACTGGAGGACCGCGTGGTCGGCAGTCGGGGCAATGCCCAGGCCGCGGACATCATCGAACGGGCATTCGCCAATCTGACCAGGGAGCAGGGACGGATCATCGGCCGCCAGTCCTTCGCGGTACCGGTCCAGCAGCACGTCGAAAGCTCCCTGACGCTGGAACGGGACGGGCGATCCATTCCACTGCGGCCTTTGCGGCTGAACATGCTTTCCGCTCCGGCGATCACGCCGCCCGGCATCACTGCCCCGCTCATCTACGCCGGAACCGGAAGGTTCAGCGAGTTCAACGGCCATGTGGTCGAAGGGGCCGTGGTGCTGCTGGACATGGATTCCGGCAAGAACTGGATCAATGCGTCCATGCTCGGCGCTTTGGCCCTGATCTATGTCGATCCTGGCCCGGAAGTGACCGCGGCGCCGCGCAATCTGTTCGAGGACAAGCTCGAGCAGACGCCCATCGACTTCCCACGCTTCTGGATGACCAAAGCCGAGGCCGAAGACTTTTTCGGGGACCTGGAGCGGCTTCGCGAACCCGGAGCCGCACCCATGATCACCCTGTCGTCGCGAATCGCCTGGGAGAACATGGCCGCGGACAACATCTACTGCCTGCTTCCGGGAACCGATCCGGAGCTGGCGGGCGAGCTGACCGTGGTGCAGGCGTTCTACGATTCCACCGGTTACGTTCCGGACAGGTCTCCAGGCGCCGACGAATCCGTTTCCATGGCCACGCTGCTGACCGTAGCCGAGGCCCTGGGACGCGAACCTCCCCGGCGGCCGACCCTGCTTCTGGCCGCGGGCGGACAGGCCCAGGGAGCGGCCGGGGTGCGGGAGTTCATCTGGGCTCTGGTCACAAGCGACGGCAAGCTGCCGGGAATGGAGGCGGAACTGACGCGGCGGGCCGATCAGGCCGAGGCGACGGTCCGGCTGCTTGCCGCGGACGATCCCTTTACCCCTGCCGTGCTGGCCGATGCCGACCAGAGCCACCTGCTGCGTCTGGCCTTCCAGGACGTGCTTCGGGACAGAATTGACGAACTGAGCACCAAATTGATGCGCCTGCGCCTGATGCGCCATGAACCGACCGTGGACGAGCCGGAGGAGGAACTCGAGCGGCGGATTCGGGATGCTGCCGCCCTGCGCTTGACGTTGATGCGGATGCGCTGGGTCGGCGCTCCCAGAGGCATGGACGTGACCATGACCCCGGGAGAACGAGACCTGCTGCTTCAACACCTGGAACGGACCTTGGTCCGTCAGCGGGACATGGCCGAGGATGCTCAGGAGCAGCTTCGTCATGTCCGCGGTTCCCGCGAACTGCGCGCCCATCTGAACGGGCTGCAGATCGTGGCTTCTGCATCCCTGCATCTTTCCAGCCAGGGCAACGGCGTGGGCGCCTTCGACCGGGGCTGGCTCTATGAACTCCTGGACGTGGTGGTCCGGACCAGGCAGTTCAGCAACATCGACGAACTGCTGCGCAACACGGGTCGCACGCTCCGGGGAGCCGACGGCGAGGATCTTTCGGGGATGTTTCACGACACGCTGAGGCCAAGCCGGATCCGTCCCTGGCAGAGCTGGCTGCCGGACCGACCCTTCATGGGCGGCGAACCCGTGGCCCTGGCGGCTTTGCCGGGCTTCACCCTGGCCACGGTGAACGATGCCCGGGTCTTCTGGGGAACCCCGTACGACGTTCCGGAACACATGAACCTGGAGTACGTCCGGCGTCAGGCCGAGGTCGTCAATGGCCTGGTGCGGGCCCTGGTGGACGACCCCATCCCCGATGCCCGCGCTGATCCGCAAAACGGTTTTGCCGAACTCACGGCCCGGGTCAACCTGCTCCGGCAGGGAGAGCTTTTCCCGGATCAGCCTTCGGTGGGCGGGGTCTTTCTGATTTTCCAGGGGCCGGCACGCTTCTGGACCATGGTCGACACCACCGGTCATTTTCACGTCAAGGGGCTGGCGATCCGCCGGCAGACCATCCACAAGGCCATTCTGGAGGGATTCAATTTCGATCCCATGACCGGTCGCGCGATCCATGCCGTGGACAAGACGCGGACCGGCCTGGACAACTACCGGGTCAGGATGCGCGCCCGGGAAGAAACCACGGACCTGACCATGTTCCATGTCGGGCAGTCCACGTACTTTTCCATGCTCGAGCCCCGGACGTTCCACTACCTCTACGTGCCCAGGCTGATCGACTCCCGGACCGAGGCCGAGCCCCTGCGCAACTGGTACAGTCGTCTGGACACCAGGGCGTCCACCCTGGGCACGTTTTTTCTGGAGCGGGATCTGCCTTTGAAACTGGCCCTTTCGGACAATTTCATCGACACCAAGGTCGTCCTGCTCAACGCGGATCAGGAACATCCCCTGGGCCTGGGATACCGGATCGGAGAGTGGCCCATCGTCCCGATGACCGAGTACATGGCCGCACGAGACATGTGGAGCCTGCTGGTGCCCCGGGTGGAGAACCTGGAGGGCAGGGGCATCGTCAATGAACGGATCCGCGAACTGCACACCAAGGGACGTCAGGCCCTGGAGCAGGCGCGCCTGGCTCGCGATGAACTGCGCTGGGACGATTTCCAGCGGGAGGCGGGGACATCCCTGGCCTTTGCCTCCCTGGTCTACAACGACGTGGACCGGACCCAGCGCGACGTGCTGGTGGGAGTGCTCTTCTACGTGGCCCTGTTCATCCCGTTCTCCTACTGCATGGAGCGACTGATATTCGGGTTCACCGACATCCACAGGCGGATCATCGCCTTTTTCGGATTCCTGGTGTTGATCATCGGGGCCGTGTACCTGGTCCATCCGGCCTTCCAACTGACCTACAGCCCCATGATCGTCATCCTGGCCTTCTTCATTCTCGGCCTCTCCCTGCTGGTGGCGATGATCATTTTTTCCCGCTTCGAACGGGAGGTCGAGGATCTCCAACGGCGATCACGGCATCTGAAAACCATGAACATCAGCCGCGCCGGGGCCTTCACAGCGGCATTCGTCCTCGGCGTGAGCAACCTGCGCCGCCGCCCCCTGCGCACCCTGCTGACCTGCGTCACCCTGACCATCCTGACCTTCACGATCATGAACTTCACGGCGGTGCGCAGCGTGCGTCAGGAAGGATGGACCCAGTTCAGCGATACGGCGTCCTATTCCGGCGCCATGATGAAATATCTGGGATGGCAGGACATGCCCGTGGAGGCCCTGTCCATCGTGGACAACTTCTTCGAGGGCCGGGGAGTGGTCGCGCCCAGGGCCTGGTACGTGACCGAAGACATGACCTCGGCGCCCATGGTTCCCATTTTTCGCGAGGATCTGTCGGACATCGCGCGGGGGCTGGTGGGACTGAGCCATGTGGAGCCGCGGGTCAGCGGAATGGACGCCATGCTGGTCCAGGGCCGCTGGTTTCGGGAAGGTGAGCGCAGCGCGGTGATTCTCCCGGAGAGCATGGCCCGCCGGCTCGAGATCCGACTGGATACACCGGAAGGACGCACGGTCGTGCTCTGGGGACAGCGGTTCGAGGTGGTAGGCATCCTGGCTGACGATGGTCTGGACCGGCATCCGGATCTGGACGGCGAACCCATCACGCCGGTTTTCTATCCCAGCGAGGCGGCGCAGGTAATCAGCACCGTGGAGGCGGAAGCCATCGAGACCGGCCGGGACGTGGTCATGTACCGGAGCCGCTATCACCATGTTTCCGGGGACCAGACGGTGATCATTCCGGCTGAGGCGCTGCTCTCCCTGGGCGGAGGGGCCGGTCGGCTCAAGGCCCTGGCCGTTTCGGCCATGCCCGGCGAGGAGGACGCCATCCTGGCCGCGGAACTCGGAGAACGGTTCGGATTGATGCTCTTTCGCGGCGGCGAGGACGGGACCTCGATTTATTTCGCGGCCAACGCCATGAGCTACCAGGGATTCGCGAACATCCTGATCCCCCTGCTCATTGCCGCGCTGATCGTTCTGAACACCATGATCGGCAGCGTGCACGAACGCAAACGCGAAATCGCCGTCTACACCTCGGTGGGGCTGGCGCCCTCCCATGTCGGCTTTCTCTTTCTGGCCGAATCCCTGGCCCTGGCCGTGATCAGCGTGGTCACCGGATACCTGCTGGCCCAGGGGGCGGCGGCCTTTCTGGCCGGAACTCCGCTTTGGGCCGGGATGACCGCCAACTATTCCTCCACGGCCGGAGTGGGGGCCATGGCCCTGGTCATGGCCGTGGTCCTGGCCTCGACGCTGTATCCCGCGAAAATGGCCGCGGAAATCGCCATTCCAGACGTGAACCGTTCCTGGACCATGCCCAAGGCGGACGGCGACCGTTTGGAGGTCGTGCTGCCCTTCCTGATCAAGCTGGAAGAACAGGTCTGCGCCGGTGGCTTCCTGATGGAATACTTCCGGTCCCACCAGGGCATCACCCACGGCGCGTTCTCCACGGACAACCTGTCCTGCGAACGAGTTCAACGGGGAGATCCCTTCTTTTCCGAGGAACATGCGGACAAGCCTTTGTACATGATCACGCTGCGCGTCTGGCTGGCGCCCTTCGACTTCGGCATCCGGCAGACGGTGCGGGTGGTTTTCCGCACTTCCAGCAGCTACGAAGGGTTCCGGGAGATTCTGGTCCGCATCGACCGGGAGGCGGGAGAGCACAAGGCCTGGCAGAACCAGAACAAGGTCTTTCTGAACGATCTGCGCAAGCAGTTGCTGGTCTGGCGATCCCTCGAGGAAGCCATGCACACGGCCTATGAGGAGAAATTCCACCAGGAGCTTGGCGGCGCGTCGCGGTCTCCGGATCAGGGCAGGACGCCATGAGTAGTGAGTTCGTTCGCCCCAGAGCATTCGTCGTCGGACTCGTCCTGGGTCTGATCCTGTGCGTGGTCACGCCGTACAACAACGCCTATCTGCACAACACCTCCCTTAGTGGAGGGCATTTTCCCCTGGCGCCCTTCTTCATCGCGGCATGGCTGTTCGTATTTTCGGCTTTCACCGGATGGCTGCGCAAGGGGCCCGGCATCTTCTCCGGCAACGAAGTGCTCACGATGTGGGTCTTCATGGTCGTCTTTTCGGGCATTTCCTATGCCGGTCTGGCCCAGACCTTCTTCATCAACATCACGGCGCCCTTTTATTTCGCGGCGGACGGTTTCCGCTGGGCCGAGTCCCTGCAGCCCCTGTTGCCCCGCGCCTGGTATCCCGATGCCGCCGAAGGCGGCGAGGGGTTCGACGCCGTGCGGACCATCTACGACGGCCTGGACGGCGGGTGGGACATGTCCTGGGCGGAGGTGCTCCGGAACATCCACTGGGATGTCTGGATCGGCCCGCTGATCACCTGGAGCGCCTTCGTGCTGCTGTGCTTCTTCGTCATGTTCTGCCTGATGGCCCTGCTGGGCAAGCAGTGGGTCGTCAACGAGCGGATCACCTTCCCCCTGCTGCGCGTTCCGCAACTCATGGCCGAGGCTCTGGACAGCCGCGGCATGGGGGCGTTTTTCCGGGACCGCTTTCTGCTGGTCGGTCTGCTTTCGGCCGCCTCCCTGCACTTGATGAACGGCCTGCATTTCTATTTTCCGCATGTGCCCGAACTGCCGACCCTGATCCTGGCCGGGGGCTATTTTCCCAAATACGGACTCTTCTCCGGCTATTACAATCTGCGAATCTACATTTTTCCAGCCTTCATCGCCTTTGCCTTCCTGGCGCCGCGCCAGATTTCCTTCAGCTTCTGGTTTTTCTATCTCCTGGCCGGGATGGGCACCGGCCTGCTTTTCGTCTCCGGGCTGCAATTCCCCCAGGCCGCCCTGGGCGCGACGTTCGGCCCCGACTTTGCCCGGCCGGAAGAGGCGCAGACCATCGGGGCTTATCTGATTTTTTTCGTGTTCATTCTCTGGCTGGCCCGCACCCATCTCCGGCAGCAGGCTGTATTGATGTTCCGGCCTTGGAGACGGTCGCCGGGACGGGACCGGAGTCATGACCGTGAAGCCGGGCGGGACAACTGGGAAACGTCCGGATGGCCAATGTGGGGGCTGCTCGTGGGCGGCGTCTGCCTGATCTGGTGGTGTCGATCTTTCGGGCTGCCCATGATCGCGGCAGTGCTCGTACCCATGGCCTTTTTCCTGGTCCTGATCGTGGCCAGCCGGATCATCGTCCAGGGAGGCCTGCCGATCTTCACCCTGACCGCCGCGCCCATGGACGGTCTGATCGGGACGTTCGGCAGCGGCTTCCTGGGCAACGCGGGACTGCTGGCCACGGCCGTGATGCAGAAAGTCCTGTTTCTGAACCTGCGGGAATCGCTATTGCCGACGCTCTTCCATGGGGCCAAGGTCTCGGAAAATGTCCTCAACCGCCGGATCTGGTTCGCGGTGCTGGGGGGAGCGCTGGTGCTCGCCGTGATCCTCTCCTTCGTGACCATGCTGGCCCTGAGCTACCGGTACGGGGTCCGGGACATGGACATGGACTGGGCCACGAGTTCGACCATTGCCGCTTACGAGAACGTCCAGCGGCTGCTGGACGTTCCCACCGGCCCCAACGAGTGGATCATCAGCTTTGCCGGCGTGGGCGCGCTGATCATGCTCTTTCTGGTGTTCATGTACTACAGGGCAACCTGGTGGACCCTGCATCCCATCGGCTATCTCACCGCCTACAGCACGGGCATGCAGATGCTCTGGTTCTCGTTCTTCGTGGGCTGGCTCTGCAACCGTCTCTGCCTGCGCTACGGCGGTACGAGTCTGTTCAATAAGGTCCGCTTCTTTTTCGTCGGCCTGGTGCTCGGCGATTTTCTGATGGGCGGCATCTGGGCTCTGGTGGGCATGTTCGCCGGAACGAGCTATCAGGTCTTTCCATTGTAACATGTTCTCAATGACCTTCTTATCGAAATCGCAATCGCAATCGAAATCGCAATCGCAATCGCAATCGGGATCACAATCGCAATCGGGATCGGTATCGGTATCGAAAGCGAATCAGTTCTAGCTCACTCAAAAAAAATATCGACCCCGATACCGATACCGATCCCGACCCCGATAAACTCATTTTTCATCTAACGGAGTATTCGACAAGAACCGGAAAAACTGCTCAAGCGGATCAGAACCATACCAAGGCTATGTGACACCCAATGCGTGAAGACAAGGAACTCAAGGAATATCGGGATCTTCTGGTCCCTCCGAAGCATTTCGAGGAGGGTTTCGACTGGAAGACCATCATCGGCGCGGTTTTCATCGGCTTCCTGATGATGCCCGGTTCCATGTATCTGCAGCTGGTCATCGGGCAGGGCATCGGACCGGCGGCGCGCTGGGTGACCATCATCCTATTCGCGGAAATCGCCAAGCGATCCTATACCGAACTCAAGCAGCAGGAAGTATTCCTGCTCTATTACATGGCCGGGGCGGCTCTGGCCTCGCCCTTCCAGGGGCTGATCTGGAGCCAGTACCTGGTCCAGTCCGACGCGGCCAGGATGCTGGGGCTGGTGGAATTCATCCCGGAATGGATCGCGCCGCAACCCGAATCCGTATCTTATCTGGAGCGGACCTTTCTGCACCGGGACTGGCTGATTCCCATTCTCCTGCTCTTCGGCGCGCAGCTCATCCAGCGCATCGACCATTTCGGGCTGGGATACGCCTTGTATCGGATCACCTCGGACGTGGAGAAGCTGCCGTTCCCCATGGCGCCGGTGGGCGCTCTGGGGACCATGGCCCTGGCGGAATCCACCGAGGATCGCAAGACTGGATGGAAGTGGCGGGTCTTCTCCATCGGCGGGGTGATCGGGCTCTTTTTCGGCTTTTTCTACGTGCTGCTGCCCGCGCTCTCAGGATTGATGCTGGCCCAGCAGATCCGCCTGATTCCGATACCCTGGATCGAACTGACCCAGCACACCGAAGGCATCCTGCCCGCGGTGGCCACGGGCCTGCAACTGGATCTGGGGTTGGTTTTCGTGGGCATGGTCCTGCCGTTCTGGGCCGTGATCGGCGGATTCGTGGGACTGCTGATCACGGTTATCGCCAACCCGATTCTCTACAGCCACGGCATCCTGCACCGCTGGCATCCGGGCATGGCCACCGTGGAAACGGTCTTTGCCAACAATTTCGACTTCTACATGAGTTTCGGCATCGGCCTTGGACTGGCCATCGCGGTGATCGGCATCTGGTCCGTGGTCCGGTCCCTGCGCCAATCCGGACACGGCAAGCTGGACTTCAGCCTGCTCTTCAATCCGCCCAGGGGCCGGGGGGACATCAATTTCTGGGTCTCCATCGGCATCTACGTCTTTTCAACTCTGGCCTACATCGGGCTCTGTCTGCTCCTGGTGCCCACGTTTCCCTGGATCTTCTTCGTGATCTACGGCTTCGTCTACACGCCCATCGTTTCCTATATCTCGGCGCGCATGGAGGGCATGGCCGGGCAGTTCGTCAGTCTGCCCCTGGTTCGGGAGGCCAGCTTCATCGCCGGAGCCCGGTTCTTCGGCTACCAGGGTATCGAGATCTGGTATGCGCCCATCCCGATGCACAACTACGGCGAGGCCACGGTGCAGTTCCGTCAGATCGAGCTGACCGGCACCAGCCTGCGGGGCATCATCAAGGCCGAAATCCTGGTCTTCCCCATCGTCATCACTGCTTCGCTGATCTTCTCCCAGTTCCTATGGCGGCTGGCCCCCATACCCTCGGCCAGTTTTCCCTACGCCCAGGAACTCTGGCACCTGCAGGCCCTGAACTCGCTGCTCCTGCAGACCTCCACCCTGGAAGGGGATTCCCTGTTCTTCCAGGCCCTGAACGCCGTGATCGTCGGCGCGGGAGCGATCTTCGGCCTAGTCACCTACGCCATTCTGTCCATACTGGGGCTTCCGGTGCTGCTGATCTACGGCGTGGTGCGCGGCCTGGGGCAAAGCACGCCCCACGGGATCATCCTCGAAGTCTTCGGCGCACTGCTGGGCCGGTACTATTTCTACAGAAAATACGGCGCATCCTGGCGGCAGTACGCCCCGGTCCTGCTGGCCGGCTTCTCCTGCGGCATGGGCCTGACCGGGATGATGGCCATGGGCTTCACCCTGATTCTGAAGTCACTGGGGCGATTGGCGTACTGACGGTGGTTATAATGTCAGGGATCTGAAAGCATGCTCTTGGAAGGTTAAGCGTTCGAGCTGAACGTAAATGGATTGAAGATGTTGATCTCAAACGACTCGAAGTCGACGGTATTGCGGGTCACGACCGTCAGTCCATGAACAGCGGCGATAGCGGCGATCATCGCATCTTCGTAAAGAGTATCGGATTTCCTGTGCATGAATTTTGCCCAACATCGAAATGCAGGGCCGTCCATTGGCAGGATATTGTAGGTAGCAGCGACGAGATCAAGCCACGCCTCAATTTCGTTGGCTTTCGACAAATTCTGTTTACGGGTCAGCTCAATGCCGGCCTGGATCTCGCCGATGGTCACCGAAGAAAGGTGCAGGCCGGTATCGTCAACGGTTTCAAGCCATGCGAGGACAGCGTCATGTGGGCGGGGCTTCCGCAATTCAGAGACGACATTAGTGTCGAGCAGGTACATGACATTACCAGGAGTCCGAAATTTTCCGTCTTGCTCGTTGACCTCTTTCCGGAACAAGCATTTCGGTGCGGGCGGAGTCAGTGAGTAAAAGTTGCTTCAGCGAGGGATGAGACGCGGCCCTGAGACGTTGCCATTCCTTGATGGGCACCAGGACAGCGGTTTCCACACCGCGTCGAGTAATGAGTTGGGGACCTTCGGCAATACAGGCATTTAGAAATTCGCTGAATCGCGTCTCAGCATCATGAACGGGCCAAGTTTGCATCGGAATATCCTCCAAATAGAAGCGTAAACTATCAGTAACTCGTCAGACACCAATTTATGACTTGTCCAGGTCGTGGTCAAACATCCAGTCCTGGCTATACCGATATAACGGGATTATAGTTGTATTTGATTGCAAGGATCAGATTGATTCACTTCTTGACCACCGGAATTGGCTTTTGTTTCCCGAGGAACGGCAATGCAATTCAGACCTACAACTTCAAGCCGGGAAAACGTTATCCGGAGCCGTCGTCCGCGCCGCCAGGGGCGAGGCAGGATGCGTCGGCGCCGTCCGGGCGATCCTCTGGCAGGCGCCAGAGGGCGATTACGACATTTCCGGCAGGCAACGCTTCTTGCGGTGGCCATCACCAGCCTTCTGCTGCTACTGATCGCCCCGTGGGAAGCCGGTCTCGCCGTTGATGCCGAAGAACCATCTCCGGCATCTGAAACCGTTTCCCCTGCCTTTGCCGAAAATCAGAACTTGTCTCCGAACCGGGAAGGGCAAAGCCCGGAGCCCACCGAACCCATCGGCCAGGCCGCGGCGGAAGAGGCGGCTCGGACCCTGGAGGCGCTCTGGGAGGGGCTGTACAGCAATCTCCCCAAGTTCCTGGTGGTCCTGGGCGTTGTGGCCGTGGCCTGGATCCTGGTGCGGATTGTCCGTCCGCTTTTGCGCAGGACCCTCAAGCGCTGGGAAAAGGCCAATGCCGTTGTGGCGCTCTTCGGCATCGTCATCTGGATTTTCGCCGCCGGAATATCCCTCAGCGTCCTGGCCGGCGACATCAGGGCCCTGGTCGGCTCCCTTGGTTTGATCGGTCTGGCCTTGTCCTGGGCCCTGCAGACGCCCATCGAAAGCTTCAGCGGCTGGCTACTCAACTCCTTCAAGGGATATTACCGCGTGGGGGACCGGGTGGCGGTGGGAGATGTGTTCGGCGACGTCTATCAGATTGATTATCTCACGACCACGGTCTGGGAGATCGGGTCCCCGGCCCGGGGCGGATTCGTTCAGGCCGAACAGCCCACCGGCCGGCTGATCACTTTTCCCAACAACGAGGTGCTGGCCGGGACCGTGGTCAACCTGACCCGTGATTTTCCGTATGTCTGGGACGAACTGACCGTGCCCCTGGCCAATGAATCGGACCTCGGCCTCGGGATGCGCGTCCTGACCGATGTGGCCCGTGAGTTGCTGGAACCGCACATGTCCAGCCCCGCTCATCACTACGCCGAGATTCTGAAAAAAGCCGGCCTGGAGGTGGGCGGCGTGACTGAAGAGCCCAGAGTTTTCGTCTCCATGAACGAATCCTGGACGGACCTGACCATCCGCTACCTGGTCAGCGCCCGCCAACGTCGCAAATGGAAGAGCGAGCTGACCGTGCGGGTCATGGCCGAGCTGAAGAAAGAAAAGTACGCGGACCGCCTGATCAGCGTCTATCCGCGCAGGCAGGTCCAGTTCATCGGACCGGATGGCCAGGCGGTTCAGGATCGACCTGTCCGCTGGACATGAACATGAGGTGACTGCTCCAGAAAGATTGGCGGGGTGCTATAAAGCCATGTCCGAACCGGAAATCGGGGCCGGTTCTTTCCTTTTGCTCCTGCCTGGCAAAGAATGCCAGCAATCTCCGCAAACTCTATAAACCACGGGAATTTCTCCGCATGTATCGGCATGCCGCGGACATGGCTCCTCCCAACGATTCCCTTGCTTGATGCGGCCACAAAAGCTGCACCGCAACAAGATTTTGCTCAAGGCTTTTTCCGCTCCGAAGCGGATGGACACGGGAATGCTGCGCTCTTCAATGGCCAGGAGTTGATGCTCGATGCGGAGAATGCCGCCGGAGCTCGGGATCAGTGTCATCCGCATGAACCTTTTCATTGTTGGAGAATCGCAGCGATAGGGACGCTCCAAATCGGTTCCGCGAACCCTCGCGAGCTGGAAAATCGTGTTCAGCCACATCCGGGATGCATCACCGGTGACGAAATCCCAGATCTGCCGTCCGAGAACGTTCTCGGTTCGAAGATTGACGCCGTTGTTTTGTTCCGCAAAGTCGTCCCAGGCGCCGCTGACCCCGATTAGTCGGTCCTGGCCATCGAGTGAGTATTCGGTTCTCAAATCGTGAGGCTGTTCCATTGCTCACCTGCACTATGACGTTGCGTTAGGTTTGGCATTCCTGCTTCGGCGCGGTTGCAACATTTCGCCCTGCTTCTGGCGCTGACGTCGACATCCTCACGATCCCGTCTTCAATGCCGCGCATTTCGGACTTCATTACGCCACTATCAGCAGATGGCTGGAATGTGCTCATGTTGGCTGCGCGGCTTCCGGTGCGTACGTGGGGGCGGTGATGCCTCGGACCTGTTTGACGGCTTCGGCATATGACGCGAGAGTCTTGTGCATGGTCTGGTCCAGGGTTCCCTGCTCACGGAGCAGGGCGTGGCCGTTTTCGGCCAGGGTGGTTCGCAGGCCGGGATTGTCTGCCAGAAGTTCGATTTGACGGGCGAGATCATCCGGGTTGCCCGCTTCGGACAACAGGCCCGTCCGGGCGTGGCGGACCCGTTCCGGAATGCCGCCGACATTCGTTGCCACGACGGCGGTCCGGCAGGACATGGCTTCGGCAATGGCCAAACCCTGGGCCTCGTAGCGCGAAGGTTGGACAAAGATGTCCAGCGCGCAGAGAATTTCCGGAATATCCTCGCGATAATCCAAATGCACGATGGAATTGGCCAAGTCGAGGCTGCCGCAGCATTGGCGGATGGTTTCCCGCACATCCGCGAGGACGGAGCGGGAATCGTTGGTGGGCGAGCCGACCATGACGAACTTGCAGTCGGTTCTTTTGGCCAGTAGTAATTTCACGGCCCGCAGAAAAAGGTGATGTCCTTTTTCCGGGCGCAGCATGGAGACCATCCCCACCAGGACCTGATCGTCCCTGACCTGCAGTTTTTCCCGGAACGGGCGTCCGTCATGGCGGGGATGATATTTCGCGACATCAACGCCGTCCGGAATGATGTCGATCCTGTCCGGGGCAAAGCCGAACTCGGCGTTCAGGGTACGTTGGAGCGTCGTGGTCGGGCAGATGATCCGATGACAGAAAAGGCGGTAGCTCAGTCGCGTGGACAATTTTTGGCTGCCGCTGACATGAATGTTCTGCATGCGCACCGTGGGCAGTCCCCCCAGTTTCATGGCAGCGCAGAGATAGGCGTCCACGCCGGTATGGATGTTCAGGACGTCCGGACCGAATCGGCGGGCGATACGCCGCAAGCTCAAGGCCGCGGCAACGTTGTGCCGCTTGCGCATCCGCAAGGCCTGTACGGGCAGGCCCCTGCCGCGGCCGACCATGTAAAGCCGCGAATCCGGTTCACAGACCAGAAGGACTTCATGCCCGTTCCGGCCCAGCCACTCCATTTCCGTCAGCAAACGGGATTCCTTGCCTCCCCAGTTGCGTCCGGCATTGACATGCAGGATGCGCACAACCTCTACTCCTTTGGATGCCCGATTCCAGGCATAAAGTTATGATCAAAAACTACACCTCGCTCAACCGGATGCGCGATTTGTTTCAAACCGGCCTCCCGGTCCTGACCTACCACCAGATCCGTTCCTGCCCATGGAAAGCCCGTATTCGTGGACTGTACGTCAGTCCGAGAATACTCGACCGTCAGCTCACGGAACTGAAGAATGCGGGATTCTCTTTTGTCGATCTACCTGCCCGGTTTGCTCCGCATAACGATCAAAAAAAAATTGTGCTGACCTTTGACGACGGCTATGGCAATGTGTTGGAAAATGCCGTACCGATTCTCAAACGGCATCAGGCGACGGCCATGCTCTATGTCGTGGCCGGCATGATCGGCAAGACCAATGTATGGGATACAGTGCACGGGGAAGTCGTCGGTTCGTTGATGAGCAAGGAACAGATCCGGGAGTGGCTGGATCTGGGCTTCCAGATCGGCTCGCATACAATGACCCATCCCCACCTGAGTGCAATCCCGCAACGCCAAGCAATGCAGGAAATCGACGGCTCGCGCAAGATGCTTGAAGACACATTTCAGGTTCCTGTTCTATCCTTTTGCTATCCCTATGGCGAGTATACTCCGTGGATTGTCGAAATTGTGCGGCAGGAGGGATACCAGACAGCTGTCACTCTGGATCCTGGAGTGAATCGCAGTGGTCAGGATCCGTTCCAGATCAAAAGGTTCGGGGTCCGCAGACCGATGAATCCGTTGAAACGGCTGTCGCGTCTGATCCGCGGCAAAGATGCGGAGTGATGGATACCAGAAAATGCAGGAGGGGTAGGAAAAGAAGGGGTAGAAAATAACTGAAGCAGCCTGGACTCGTCACAACTGAAGAGGCCAAGCAGGCGAGTCATTTTTCTGCGTCGGAAAAATGTTGACTCGCCGGTTTTTTCACCATCAAGGCTTTAAATGTTCAGTATTTTGTGCTCCCAAACCTGAAACATGCAAAGGAGCTAGTCATGTACAGTAACGTGCGGCTACCGCTCATCCCTTCCCCAGACTGCCCTCAAGACCATCCCTCAAGGCCGCAAATCAAGGAGCAACCATCTCACGCTCAGCCCATAATGCTTCGTTTTGAAAAGCCGATCGTTTAACCGAGTGAACCAGCTACGCTGGGCCTTGCGGCATTCAACCGGGCAAGCCATATGATTTCTCGCCAACCTTGTCTGGGTTCCCGCTGTCCCATGCGGACAAGGACCACGTTGTACATCTGCTGCAAAAATACGCTGCCATGTTTTTCGTGGAGTCGTGATCCCGCGCCGTTCGGGATTGCGGGCCTTTTCGCTTCCAGGTATCCATATTGATTGCCTTCCAATGCGGAGACCAGTGAACACCAAGGATTCGTCATGGAAAAATTCTTTAACACTTCCGGGCCGATCAAGCCTGAACATCATTACAGCATCCCCCCTTTGCACCGGGTGGACTGGGAAGATATCGCGCATTTGATCCGCTCGGAGCGCTATTTCGTGCTCCATGCACCCCGCCAGACAGGCAAGACGAGTACTCTGCTGGCCATCATGGCCGAGTTGAACCAGGACGGCCGGTTCGCCTGTGCTTATGCCAATATCGAGGGCGCCCAGGCTGCACGGGGTGACGAGATGAAGGGCATGCTCACCGTGTGCGATACCCTTGTGGAATCCATTGCTTTCCACCTGGGAGCGAGTAAACTGAACGATTGGTATAGGGAATTCAGGTCCGACATCACCCCACTGCGTCTGCTCAGCTCGGTTCTGCAATTCTGGTCCCAGCACTCGGCCAAGCCGGTGGTTTTACTCCTGGACGAGGTGGACGCCCTGGTGGGGAACACGCTGATTTCGTTGCTGCGTCAGATTCGGGCCGGCTACAATCAGCGTCCGGCGGCCTTTCCCCAGAGCATCATTCTCTGCGGCGTGCGGGACGTGCGTGATTATCGCATGCATGGCACAGGGGAAGATACCATCACCGGCGGCAGCGCATTCAACATCAAGGCCGAATCCTTGCGCATGGGCAACTTTACTGTTGAGGAAGTCCAGGCCTTGTGGAGACAGCATACAGAGGCCACGGGTCAGATCTTTGCGCCGGAAATTTTCGACGAATTGTGGCTGGACACCCAGGGCCAGCCCTGGCTGGTCAACGCCCTGGGCCATGAGGCGACCTGGAAGGACAAGGCAGCCCGGGACCGGACCCGATCCATCTCCCTGGAGGATTACCGTGCCGCCCGGGAGCGGCTGATCCTGTCCCGGGCCACTCACCTGGATCAGCTCGCGGACAAGCTCAAGGAACCGAGGGTGCGCAAGGTGGTCGCGGCCCTGCTGTCCACGGAGCAGACCGCACTGCGATTGCCCGACGACGATTTGCAGTACGTTGAAGATCTGGGGCTGATCCGCATTCGCCCTCAACTGGCCATCAGCAATCGCATCTACCAGGAGATCATCCCCCGCGAGCTGACCTGGTCCACGCAGGCCATGATCGCTAACCAGGAGACAACCTGGTATGTCGGCCCGGACCACCACCTGGACATGGGCAAGCTATTGGCCGCATTTCAGCAATTCTTCCGGGAAAACGGCGAAAGCTGGGTGGAGCGGTTCGAGTACAAGGAGGCTGGCCCGCAACTGCTGCTTCAGGCCTTTTTGCAACGTGTGCTCAACGGCGGCGGGCGGCTGAACCGGGAATTCGGCCTGGGACGTCGGCGCACCGACCTGCTCCTGGAATGGCCCCTGGACGAGACCAAGATCTTTTTCGGGCCTGTCCAGCGGGTTGTCATCGAGCTGAAACTGCTGCATGCCGACAGAACCCTGGAATCCATTCTTCCCACGGGATTGGAGCAGACCTCGGACTACGCGGACAAGTGCGGGGCGGACGAGGCGCATCTGGTGATCTTCCACCGTAATCCCGGCATGAGCTGGGAAGAACGGATCTGGACGCGACGGGAGCGGTTCGGGAAATGGGATATTGCCGTGTGGGGGTGTTGAGAAGCCAAGCTGAGCCTGGAGTTCATTGACCAAGGCCTGCCCTTTTGACCCGGCGCTGCTCCATTTTCAACCCAGCCGTGCTGAAAGCCCCTCCAAGGTTGAATAACCCAAATGATTCAATTCCAAAAACCTCATTGTCAGGCGCGGACCGGCCACACGTGGAGGGATGTCTTGTTTATGTCGTGGTCACCATCGAGTTTTGGCCATCCAAAGGGAAATACATGATCATTGCATTTGTTGAGGATGTGTAGAGAAGGCGGTTATTCACTTCTCGAGAGACTGGGATCCTCTTGCTTTTCCAGGACGAAACATCATTCTGCATAGATGATGGTGCGTAACAGAAAGGAAGGACGTGCCCGTTATCTCACGACCACGGCCTGGAGAGGCCGGCATGTCCATGAGCCAATTATCTTCAAATTTTCTTGTTTGATGACAAAACCTGCAAAAAAATCTTGAGATAACAAAGAGTAGTGATGGAAGAGGGCGACTTGAGTGGTTTGACAAGTTGCAGGAGTGCCGTGGGAGGACGCCGGCAGAGAATCCGTAGTTGCACCGGGGATTGATAATGCAAACAACAAAACAGGATATCAATTCACCCAAGGGCCTCAAAGCGGGCGGATACGATCTTCATCAGCGGAAGCAGGCTTTCCTGGGGCTGCAGGAGAAGTTTCTGCTCGGCACCTCCTTGATCCTTCTTGCGTTTTGTCTTGGCGGAGCTCTGGCTATTTATTTCTATGAACGTCGTCAGCTCTTGGACAAAGCCTATGCCGAGTCGGAACTGTTCATGTCCGCGGTGGAAGCCAGCAGGGCTTATGTTCTCGAGGAACTGCGGCCCGTGATGTATGAAGTCGTGGGGCATGACTTCTTTGTGCGCGAGGCGATGTCCACGTCCTATGTGGCGCGGGCCTTCGCGGATCGTCTTTCACCGGCTCTGCCCCACATCGAGTATCGTCGGACCTCGATCAATGCCCGCAACCCGAAATATGAGTCACGAGCATCCGAAGTGGAAATGATTGCCTACTTCCGGAAACACCCCGACGAACAGGAATGGCAGGGCATAGTGGATGTGGCGGGGCAGCCGCAATATCGCCGCTTCAAGCCGGTTGTTTTTGAACAGCAGTGTCTGCGCTGCCATGGCGATCCGGCACACGCGCCGCCGGAATTGATCGAGATCTACGGTTCCGGGGGAGGATTTGGTCGCAGTCCCGGGGAATTGGCCGGCGTGATCTCCGTTGGCATACCCGTGGACGCTGCCCTGAGCCAGCTGAAGGAAAGGGCAGTTACCGGATTTCTTATCATTTTTGCGACCTTGTTTTTCATCTTTGTGGCCTTGGGCGTCCTTTTCAACAAGATCGTCGTTTCCTCCCTGCGGGACTTGCTGGTCTCGTTTCAGAAATCGTCAGGCCATCAACAGCAAGAACCGCCTCAAGATGTGTTGAGTCTGCTGGGCGTCAGCTTCAATTCAATGGTGGAAGAGCTGGATGCTTCCAGAGAAAAAATGCAATCGTGGAATACAGCTCTCGAAATCGAGGTGGACCGGGTCAGGCAGCAGCTGGAAAAGGCTCAGGAACAGCTTGTTCATACGGAAAAGATGGCCGCTCTGGGTCGCATGACCGCCAATGTAACCCATGCCATCAGAAATCCGCTGACTGCCGCGGGAGGCTTTGCCCGGCGTATGGAATTGGTTGCCCAAAGTGAAGATGAACGTCGATATGCCAAAATAATCCTGGCTGAACTGCACCGGCTGGAAAGAATGCTGAAGGAACTGCTCATCTTCAGCCGGGAAAAATCTCCTCTCCTGGCGAACCAGTCTCTGACCGACGTGCTTCAAGGTGCATTGAATCGCTATCGTTCCCAAATCAATGAGCGCGGGATTGATCTGCATGCGAACATTGCACCGCTCCCCGCGATATCCATGGATGCGGATCAGGTCGGGATTCTCATGAATCAACTGCTGGACAATGCCCTGGAAGCCCTGCCCGACGGGGGCCGGTTGATCATCACCGCAACGACTGTCGAAAAGGAAAACCGGCAGTGGATTGAGGTGATTGTCGCGGACAATGGTCCGGGCGTGCCGGAGGCCATGGCCGGTGTCCTGTTTGAGCCTTTCGCCACGGCAAAAGATCTCGGCTCCGGCCTGGGGCTGCCCATCTGCAAGAAAATCATCGAGGAGCATGGCGGCTTCATGCAGTTCGACAGCACACCAGGGCAGGGAACACGTTTTTATTTGTACTTCCCCGTCGGGTAGACCTTCTCGCTCAACGGCTTCCAGAGTGCGGGAAAGCAGATCCAGAGCGGCTCGGGCTTCGTCCAACCCGCGTTCGGCCAGACGGCGTTGGTCCAGAGTATATCCTTGCAACAGATGCTGGCGAAGGACCGAGGTGGACCACTGGCGGAAACGGACGCCGCGTTGCGACTTAACCCGGTATCCCACCGAGATAATGACATCCAAGTTGTAGTGCTCCACTTGGTACGTCTTCCCGTCCGCGGCAGTATGTGCAAAAAATGCACATACTACTTCACGGGCCAGTTCTCCCTCGCGAAAGAGGTTGCCGACATGCCGCGTAATGACCGACCGTTCCCGCCCAAAAAGCTTGGCCATCTGCTCTTGGGTCAGCCAAACCGTTTCACCATCCAGGGTCACTTGGACAGGCTTGGTGATATCCGGATCTTCGTAGATGATGATTTCGCTCATGGCTGGGTGACGCTTTCAAAGGCCTGGGCCAGAAGTTTTTGGGGGAGGAGGTTCATGGAGATGAGCTGGTTTTGAGTTGATTCAGTGATCCGAGCATGGTTTTACATATTCTGGCGTGTGTCGGCGGACCTTCTGATAAATGCGCCACCGGATTGCCGATGGCGCATTGGCGGGTGTTGACTTCCCGTGTCGATAACGGCCTCTTACGCTCCGTGAAAATGAAACTTTTGTTCGATGTCCATGATCAGGTCGTAGAACTGTTCGTTGGACAGGCCCTCCATGTTTAATTCCTCGGCAAAGCGGATGATCAGGTCGTCCAGCATTTGTTCCAGGTTCGCCACGGTTTCATCCGTGAAGTCCTGAATCAGAGTCCTGGCTGCGTCACGGTCTTGCCGCCACAGCATGAGGTAGTGATCTTCCATGACGGACTGCCGGGCGGCGAGGTCCTCTTCGAACCGTGCGATGGCCTGATGGGCCGTGGGGGCCAGGCGCGGGTAGTCCTGCAACACCAGGGCCTGCATCCTGCGGGAGCGCCAGAACATGGAATGGTCGTCGATCTGGCCGGTGGCGCCCTGATAGGCGGCGGGCATTTCGGTCAGACCTTTGTAGAAGGGCATATACACGCCCAGATCGGGCATGCCCAGGGCAACGTACTGAATGAACGCAATGTCGCCGGGCAGGTCGGGACGGGTCTGGGTGATGTGGGACAGGGAGGCGCGCATCACGCTGATGGGTCGGTAAGGTTCCTTGGGGTTTTGGTTCATGTAGGGATCGTGGGTTGTGCCCTGGTAGCGGTTGCGCAAGCCGGCGGCCACGTCCTGGACGGTCAGTTTGCGGTTCGGCTGGACAAAGACCGGATACAGTCCATCCACTTGGTCATATTCAATTCCGGAGAAGAGCTTGAGCAGTTCGCGGACCCGAGGATAGTTGTAGGTGTGGTCGTGCTCGCCGTCGCTTACGCAGCAGATGAAGAAATTGAACGTGTCCTCGGATGGATCGAACAGCTTGTTTTCCACCAAAAAGTCCAGGAAGCCTGGGGAAGTCATCACGTTCATGGGATCCTCGAAATCCGCGTTCTGGAAGCGGCCCTGGTTCGCGGAGACGAAATAGCTGTCCGCGGGGAGGCGCTGGGCCAGCCAATGATGGCCGGATGCGGTCTCCAGATACCAGACTTCATTGCGGTCGCTGAGAGCCACGCCGAAACCCTCGCCGGCCCCGGCGGTTTCGATGATTTGGCCCAGCAGGCGGATGCCTTCCCTGGCCGACGCCGCATAGGGCAGGACCACCGAAGTGATGGAGTCTTCGGTCAGTCCGGTGTCGGTTACGTAAGGATCCACGGCCAGGATGGCATCGCTGTTGAAAATGGTTTCCGTGGCCGAGATGGCGACTCCGAAGTCGTTGACTCCAAGCTCCTCGAAGGATGGATTCTGCATTTCCTGGGACTGCCACTTGGGAAAGGCGGTATAACCAAGGGCATTGGGCGGCAGGTTCCAGGTAAAGGCGTTGTCGTTGGCCTGAAAGACGCGGGCCTCCCGGCGTGGAGCATGGCGAACGATGTTCTGGGCGTCTGAAGCGCCAGCATTGTCCTCATTGCGGGCGATGATCAGCGAACCGTCCGCGGTGGCTTCATGGCCCACGAGAATGGTCGTGCAGGCCGGAGCCGGGACGGTCGGAGCGAAAATGAACAGGGCAGTAAGCAGAACAAAAGCCGCAACGCCTGAAACAATCCTTCCTGATGGACAATGCTTGATTTTCATCCGCGTGATCTCCTCAACTTTTGAGATGTTATAGTATTCCAGCCACATCATGTGCCGCTTCCGGCGAAAAGGCCACGGTCTCACGGTCTTCACTGCGTATCTGGAAAAGATTTTTGATGTGCCCGGATCCAGTGCTTCATGGCATCGAGAACGGTTTCCATGTCGCCAGTGTGATGCAGACATATTTCCCAAAGTTCCTCATCGGAAACCTCATGATAAAAATGGACCATGCGATTGCGATATCCGGCCATGACTCGGAACAGACGTGCCTGCTCGTCCGTAATCACCTCGTGGCGGGCCAAGGCCGTTCCGATTTCCTTGTATTCTTCCACGGCAACCCCAAACCCCTTGGCCAGCAGATGTCGGCCCAGGTCCAACAGGGCCTCCAGAGCGCGTCGCAGGCAGGATTCACAGGCCAAGGCATTGCGGGGGTCGGAAAAAAAATGCTCTCTGTCTCCCGAGGGGAGCGCCCGAATCTGGGAGATCATGGTTTCGATCCACTGCACTCGATCAGCTACGACACGTTTCGATAACTCGCCTTTCGTCATTCGTCCCCTCCCAAAATCAGCCCAATCCGCTCTCGGTGGAAAGGCAGAAGATCTCCAGCCCTTCTGAGGATATACAGGTCATACTCATCGGCGTCGTCCTCATCCGCGGCGTAGAGTCGTTCTCCCTGGATGATCGTGGAAGCCAGAAAGGGCGGCGCTTCCGGGAGAACCACCAAATCCACGCGGCCAACATCGAAAAGATCCTCCAGATCAATGGCCAGATCGACCTTTTCCCGTGGGCCGAGGCGCAGTCCTATCCTGGGCAGAACTCCTATGTCCAGATCGGATGGAGTCCGTGCCATGCTCCCGATTTCCCCTTTGGTCCACGCTAAAGCCTCCCGGCTCCGGCTGCCGAAGGCGTACATCACGGTGATGGAAAAACGCTCGCAGATCGCGGCCAGGACCTCGGTCCGCGGCCTGGCCTGCTTATTGGAGTCGGGCTCGGTATCCTGAGAATATCGGCCGACTTCTTCTTTCATCTCCTGTGCGGTCATAAAAAAAATCTCAGTTAAATTCAGAAGTTCAGCCTAGTCTGACCCGGAGGATGGTGAGGAAGGGGTCGTTAGTTGCGGCATGTGCACTTGTCTACTCGCCGGGGCACGGCGCTGCAAGTTAATCTGCCCGTGGGCCATATACCGCAATGAATACAGGTTTTGGCAGATGGATGGAAAAGAGATCGTCGCGAAGTTGAAGATGAGTACGAGCAGGGAGACCCTGAGTACCCATACGAGCCTGACGTTGGTTGCATTCAGTAAAGTGTGTCATAGTTTTTACATGTATATCTTGATTCCGGTTTGTGTGATAATGATGCGGAATCCTCCGATTCATCCGATATTGCCGTATTTGCGAATCTTGCCGTAGTCAGGAAGTGTTCAGGATATTGTCCGGCGAGGTCTTGAACGGTCAGTTGCTCCGAAAATTCGAGACAGTTCCTTGGTAAGGCACTCTGTAATCAACAGGAGCGAGAATGAGGAATGCGTTACGTTTTGTTTTGCTTGTCGCATCCATATTTTCCCTGACGGGATGCGCGAGCGTGCCCGCTGATCGGGGTGCCGGGAGCGTGGCAGGGGTGACCTTGGAGCGGAGCGGATATGTGCTGGAGCTGTCTCCGGATGTTCTTGAACGGCCGCAGTTACAGGGTGTTGCGTTGACCAGGGCCGATGCGGTCCGGCTCGCCCTGACCCACAATCCGGAGCTGCGCAAGTTGTACGCCGAACTTGGGATTGCCTCGGCGGACGTGGCTCAGGCCGCACGGCTGAGCAATCCCCGGTTTTCCGCCTCCATCATGACTTCCAATGAATCCGGCGCGGCCAATCAACTGACTTTTGGTCTGGCCCAGAATTTTGCTGATTTGCTGCTGATCTCCTCACGGCGGCGCATATCGGATGGACAGTTGGAGCGGACAAAAAGCGAGGTCGCCGCCACGGTCCTGGACCTCATCGCCCGCACGGAAGCGGCCTATTATAGGTTGGCCGCGGCACGGGAGGTCGTTCGGATGCGGGAACTTCAGGAAATGGCCTCGGGCCTGTCCTCGGAACTGGCGGGACGGTTCCGGGATGCGGGAAATATTTCCGCGTTGAATTTGAGCATGGAGCAGGCCGCGGCGTCCGAGGCCCGTCTGGCCCTGGTGGATGCCAGGTTGCAGGTGGAGGAGGCCCGGGCTGATCTGAACGCACTGATGGGATTGCATGCCCGGGAAGCAGTCTGGTCCGTGGGCGAAGGGCTTGCCCTGCCGGTACCGGTGGAAGACGATTTGAACGACATCCTGATCCTGGCCCACGAAGGGCGGCTGGAACTCGCGGCCGCCCGCCGGGAGCTGGACTTGCTGGACGATGGCGCAATTCTCGCGCGCCGATTCCGGTATATCGGCGAAGTGGAACTCGGGGTTGAATTGGAACGGGAGACGGATCGCAGCAGACTTTTCGGTCCGTTCATTTCCTTGTCCCTGCCGTTGTTCAGTCAGAATCAGGGCGCGATTCTGCACGCCGACGCGCGCCTGGAGGCGGGACTGGCCCGGCTGCATGCCCTGGAAATCGCCACCAGCAACGAAGTCTTTCTGGCCTATCAACAGGTGCTCGGCGCACGGGAAAAAGTGGTCGAATATCGGGATGTTCTGGTTCCGCAACGCAGCGACATCGTGGAGCGGACCCAGGAACGGTTCAACTTCATGCTGGTCGACGTCTTCGACCTGATCCGCGCCAAGCAGCAAGAGTACGAGGCCTATCACGGCTACGTCGACGCCGTGCGGGATTACTGGCTCGCCAGAACCGAACTGGCGCGGCTGGTGGGAACGGAATTGCCCAGTGGACTGGGCTTCGAACCGGAGCTGATTCGGCTCCCGGAGCTGATGGATCCGGATGAAGCGCCGGAACATGATCACTCTGAACACAATCATGAAAAAACGGATCATGAGCACCATGCTCCGGAAACAGAAAATCACGAACAACACCATCACGGAGGACATTAGCATGGTTTCCCGGCGCAATTTTCTTGTGGGCGCGGGAGCGGGCGCTCTGGCTCATGCATTGATCGGAGCCAAAACGGTTTCCGCCGATGCGTCGCAACATGAACATGCCAGCCATGTCATGGGACAGACAGAGGCGCACGGACAGCGCAACGGGCATGCACGTGTGCATACTCCCAACGGCTGGACCCTGCCCTTCCGGATGAACAACGGGGTCAAGGAGTTTCACCTGGTGGCCGAGAAGATCGACCATGAATTCGCTCCGGGTTGCTGGGCCCATTGCTGGGGCTACAACGGCACCACGCCCGGCCCGACCATCGAGGCGGTGGAGGGGGACCAGGTGCGCATCTACGTGACCAACCTTCTTGGCGAGCCGACATCCGTGCATTGGCACGGATTCAAGCTGCCCAGCGGCATGGACGGCGTGGGCGGTCTGACCCAGCCGCACATCGAGCCTGGAGAGACCTTTGCCTACGAATTCACCCTGCGCCAGCATGGCACCCAGATGTATCATCCGCATGTGGATGAGATGGTCCAGATGGCCATGGGCATGATGGGCATGTTCGTCATTCATCCCCGGGATCCGGCCATCGCTCCTGTGGATCGTGATTTTGTGCTTCTGCTGCACAACTGGGCGCTGCACCCCGGCACCTACCGCCCAGACCCTTCGGTGATGGTGGATTTCGATCTGTGGACCATCAACAGCAAGGTCTTTCCGGCCACGGCGCCCATGGTCGCCCGCACCGGGGAGCGGGTGCGCATTCGGATGGGCAATCTGTCCATGTGGAATCATCCCATGCACTTGCATGGCGTACATTTTTTGGTCACGGGAGGCGACGGCGGACGGTGGCCGCGGAATTTATGGCGTTCGGAAGCCACGGAGATCGTCGGTGTGGGGCAGACCCGGGACATCGAGTTCACCGCCGTACCCGGAGACTGGGCGTTTCATTGCCATATGGCTCATCACACCATGAACCCCATGGCCCATGAAATCGCCAACACCATCGGCGTGGACCAGAGCGGCATCGAGGAACGCATCCGCAAGATCCTGCCGGGCTATATGGCCATGGGCCGCTACGGCATGGCCGATCACCAGGATCATACCGATGCCGGCCACATGCCGGGGCCGGAAAATACCTTGCCCATGTTCATGGGCAAGGGCCCTTTCGGCAACATCGCCATGGGCGGAATGATGAACATATTGAAGGTCCGGGATGAACTCGGTCCCGGAGAATACGGCGATCCCGGCTGGTACGATCATCCGCCGGGGACGGTAGCCTACAAGGTGAGCAGCGATCCGTCATTCGGCAATCCGGTTCGAATGAGGACCGAGCCTGGCCCCGGGAAGTCTACGGACCATGATCAACGCCGAAATGGTCACGTACATGGGGGGCACTGAGCAGCTCAAGGCTTGGAGCAGTGTCATTCAGCCTGGGCCGGGATGGCCGGCGCGTTGACCGTGGGCAGGGGGCGGCTTACGCCTCCTGCCCTTGATTTTCGACGGAAATGCTCATTTCCCGGTTTTTGTCCAGAACCTCCTCACCCTCGCGCGGGGTGCGCTCGAAGGTCCTCTTTTTTGAGCATCCTGGCTTGGTTCCGGTCCGCCTACCAGCCCTGCTGGTCCAGGTAATGAATGCAGGCCTCGGCAACATGATCAAAATCCACTCCACCCTTGGCCTCGAACACGGCGCAATCCTCGAACATTCGCAGGTAGGCCTCGGTCTGGAACCGGTACGTACGGCCCGGGCGGGGCAGGAAGAAGAGTCCTGGTGATTTGACCACTGTTTCCAATAATTCCGGACGCTGAGCCAGATCCACCAGTTCCAAGGATGTCCGCGGGTACTTTGGGCTCCAGTTCAGGATCACCAGACCGGTCAGTTTGGAGGAATTCAAGAACTTGCCGGGTCCGAAGCATTCATCCAGATAGACGTCGTGTTTCTGCTCCAGGGTCCACAGTTCTTCCGGAGCCATTCTGGCGTAGGCGTCCTTCTGGGCTGCATCGAGCATTCCGGCCAAAGCTGGATTGCCCATAATGGTCCCGGGATTGACACGGGGCAGTTTGGCCACGCCGTGCATCATGATTTTGCCGTCTCCGCGGCTGATCAACAGGCGGTCGTTGCTCACGAAATCCAGGCCCCGGCTCATCATATGCAAGGCCAGGGTGGACTTGCCCATTCCGGAAAATCCGGCCAAGGCCAGCCCCTTGCCATGCTTCGCCACTCCGGCGGCATGACAAAGCAGGCTCTCCCGATCCAGCATCCACTGGATGAAACGACTGTTGATGAAGTTGATCACCTGACTGTCGTTGACCAGGCAGGGACCGAAGGCCGCATGGCGCCGCTGATCGAAGAGAAAGAGCATCCCGGTCAACCGCTTGAGCACGATCCGTGCTTCGCCATGATCCAGGTACTCTTCCTTGATTCTGGACTTGCCCGGATCAGGCTGATTCACGGTCCAGGGCGCGTCGAATTCCAGCAGAGGATCTTCCAGTGCGGTGATCACGATATCCGGGTCCCGGACCTTCGCGCCTTCCTCCTGCGCCACGGGATCCAGGAAATCGGAATAGTACCGGCGGAGGTTGGCGATGAGCGGTGGGTTATCGGCATTCACCACGATCCGGCATCCGCTGAAGCGCAGCCGCAAAGAGGCTTGAATCCGGGCTTTGTCCAACTTCTCCGACAAGAGCGCGTGGACCTGTTCCGGGCTATGGCGAGACATGATCGCACTTTTTGAGCACATGATCCGCGAAATGAACCGAGGCATCCAGGCTGCAGGCTTCCAGCAGCCCCCGGAAGCCGCCGAAGGCGGAGACCTCGAAAATCATCGGACCGTCCTCGGTTTCCATGATGTCCACGCAGGTGAAATCCAGCCCGAACAGATCCTGGGCCCGCCAAGCCAGGTCGATGATCTCCCGGCCCGGTGCGTAGTGCTTGTACTTGCCGCCGCTGGAGGTGGAGGTGTTCCAGGCTCCGTTGCTTTGCCGGGCGTAGGTGCCGAAATATTCGCCACCGAGAAAGACAATGCCCAGGTCCTTGCCTGGGGTGGAGAGCATTTTCTGCACATACATCACCGGGTTGCCCTGGCTCTGGAAGCGGGCGATCCGCTCCCGACACGCGGCCCCGGCCTCGATCACCTCCATGCCCCGAGCCTTGGAGGTATAAAGCGGCTTGAAGACGGCGCGTCCAAAATCAGCGACTGCCTGTTCCGCCAGGTCCGGGCTTTCCGTGATCACGGTGGGGGGCATGGGCATGTCTCCGGCGCGCAGTTTCACGGTGCAACTCAATCGGTTCAAAGCCGTCAGGATTGCGCAAGGTTTTGAAAAAACCGGAGTCCCGTTGCGGTTCAGCAATTCCAACATGCTCAATCGGTCCTGCATGTCCGGCGAATAGGCGGGCCCGATCTTCTTCACGGCCAGGGCATCGAACAGGGAAAGATCCTGGCCGTCGAACCACAATGCGCCGGTTTCCAGATCCATGTGCACCCGGGACATGTCCACCACGCATCGGAATCCTGTTTTGGCCGCAAAGGCGTCCGCCAGCTTTTCCGTGGACCAGGAGCCGGGGTTGCCGATAACTGCAATACGTCTCATGTGTCGTCCTTACGTTGGAGATGATGCCATATCTGTAACAAGGCAACCCGGAACTTCGCTGTGTGGTTGCTTAAAAAGACCGAAATTGCAGGATTTTCACCGGAACCTGGAACCGCTCCCAGGGCCTGCCGCGATAGGCCAGGATCTTTTCCGCGAGATACACGCCTCGGGCGAACATGCCGGCCGCGAACTGTACGTTCAGCTCAAACCGGGCGGAGGTGATGAATGAGCGGATCAGGCCCAGGGCCAGCCGGGCCTCGAAGGTCTCGTCGTGTTGTTCCTTGGCGAACTGGCGGGCGAACTGTAGGAAGCGCAACTCCACCTGATTCAGATTGTTCCGCACGGCGCCCTCGAAAATCGGAATCCGGAAGTTGGAGACCAGGAAAACCGACACGTCCTGGACATAATCATCCTGCTTGGAGCGGTGCACGTCGATGTAGTGTACCCGTTGCTCCTTCTGGTTGTAGATGATGTTGTTGATGTTGTAGTCCCCGTGGGTGAAGACAGTGAACGGCGCGCTCAGCTCTCGCTCCACCTCGGCCAATTCGGCCAGCAATTCCTCCGTGGAGGGCAACTCCAGGCCGCAAAACTGGATTCGCGGGTTGTTCAGGTCCGGATGGGCCACGAACACGTCCTCCAGCCGCGAATACAACTGGCTGGTGAAAGAGCAGGGCTTGCTGCCCTTGCTCAGGGTGTTCTGCCAGATCATCGCCGCGGTTTCCTGGACCAGGAAAAAGGCGTTTTCCAACTGTTCCGGATCGTCGTTAAAGACGATTTCCTGGAAGGTGCATCCGGTCAGAAATTCCAGCAGGATCGACGCGTTGTCCATGCTCTCCTGGAAACCGAACACCTTGGGGGTCAGTCCGGGAAAAATGGTTTCCCATTGCTGGATGTTCGCCTTCTCCTGAAGGATTTTTTTGAGCTTGCCTTCCTTGAAGATGACCCCGGTGGCGTCGCTTTGGGTCCCGTTGGTAACCTTGCCGATTCGGCAACCGGACCGGGTGCCCCAGATGGATTCAAAGTCCACGTCGCGCATGCGCAGGTCGAAGTCCAGGTTGTCCAGGGACTCGCGCAGGGCCTGGTACTGGTTGATCTTCAGCTTCTCGCCGACCACGGAAAAGATTACCGCCTCGCCGATGTTCAGCAGCGAATCGCCCATGCGCTCCAGATAACGGAAGATGAACAGGGTGGTGATCAGGTCGTGGGTTTCACGGCCGGACTGCAACCGGACGATTATCTTGTCGAATTTGTGCTTGTACAGCTTGTCCAGAACGAATTCCGACCGACAGATGCGCAAGGCCAGGGAAAGGTCGCGGTGAAAAAGGGAGCGGACCACGATGTCCAGAGCCCCGAGGATTTGGCGAAAAAAGGGCCGGTACTCGAACTGATCCAGAAAGCGGTGATCGGAGATGTACCGCAGCTGCCGGGCGATATCCACGGAAAAATCGCTGATTCGTTCCAGGTTGTTACTGATGATGTTCACTGCCCGGATGAAGTCGATCCCGGTCTTGTCCAAATGCGCCTGGCTGTGCAATCTCGAAAAACAGGTGTTCTCGATCACGCTCTTGAAGTTGTCGATATAGTCGTCCCGGGAGGCAATCTTCTCGATGACCGCCTTGTCGGGCTTGATCAGCACCTTGAGCGTGTCGTCAACCTGTTTGGACACTTCCAGAACCATGAACTGGATTTTCTGTTCCAGTCCCTCGAGGGAATGCATGCAGGTCTATCCTTTGGTCTGGGAATCGATGACCAGCGGTCCGTCCACGAACATGGTGCTTTCCGAGGCCTGCTCCCAGCGGAAGCGCAGGATCATTTTCACTTCCCCGTCTTTTTTCCGGGTCTCAATGTCGAACTTGATCAGGCTTTCCGGTTCCAGGACCAGGCGTTTGTCTTTCCAGGAAAACTGGAGTTTGCCGTTCAGGAAGCCATCACTCAGGGCATTGAGGTACTTGCCGATGGATTCCCGGTCCTGCAGGGAGTCGTGCCGAAATTTTTCTTCCGCCATTGCTGTGCTCGCTTCGGGTTAGGGTTCAAAAAACAGGGGCCTTGGGCTCAGGTAACTACTCAGCTAAGGTCCGGGTTGCCTTGATTTTGCGGCCTCACCAACTCCTTCGCCGGCTTCGTAACACCGAACCATTGCTTGAATAATCAACACTCGTGCTCCAGGAGTCCGGCAATGGTTCGGTGAACGAACCCTGGCTCAGTCAAACAGGCGAGACCGCAAAATCAAGGCAACCCGGACCATCCTTGCTTCAACTGCTGAATAGTTACGGGCTCAGCCATCCAGCCGGGCCTTGTACTCCTCGATGACCCGAGCCCGGCCGGCGTTGCCCACGATCAGGCTTTTTCGGACGGAAAGATCATCCCAGGCCGGCTGCACGCCGATATCCCGGTAGTATTTGCTCGCTTCGGCATGGCCGGGATCCTTGACCTTCTCGCTCATGTGGGTGTCGTCGCCCATGAACACCAGCAGGGAACGCTGCCCCGCCCTGCGGGTCTTGTTCTGGCGGTGGATCACGTTGATCAGGAATTCCGTGTACTCCTGGGACTGGGGATTCCAGACCTCGTAGCCGTCCACGTCATAGTCCGCCAAAAGTATCGGCCAGAACTGTTCTGGGTGCGGCACCACCACGCCGCCGCCCAGGGCCCGTGTCTCCTCGATGAACTCCGAGGTTCGGTAGAAATAGGTCAGGCTGAAGTTTTCCTTGGCCATGCTTTTCACGCTCTTCAGGAAAAGCTGAGTCCGGTGGACCAGGGACGCCGGAAAGAGGTGCCGCTGGACGTCGATGAATTCCCGGATCAGCTTGTTCTTGATCATGTCCCGGGGAATGATCTGTTCATGTTCCTCCAGGAGCATTTGCAGTTTCTTGGCCTGAATCCGGGCGAATCGGACCACGTCCTCGTCCACGCCGGTTTCCTCGGAAGCCAACTGCAGGTAGTCCTCGTACTTGATGTTGGTTACCATATCCAAAAAGGCATAAAGCTGGCTGGAGCGGTAGCGAAAGGTGTGATCCAGCATGGCCTTGAACACGTCCGCGGATTCCAGTCTGCTGGTCCGGAAGTGGAGCAAGAGCTGCACTTTTCGCTGAAACTCGTGGGAATAGCAGTCCACTTCCACACCTGAATAGTCCCCGTACTCCATGAGCACGTTGTGCTGGGTGGGGATGATCAGTTCGCGGACCTTGTCGGGATAGGTGGCCTCAATGCGCCGGGAGATCAGGTCCATGGGAATGAATTCCGGGTGCCAGTGAATGGCCAGCACGTCTTCCTGCCTGGACTGGACCCGCAGCGGCGTGACCACCCGTTGGATCTGCTCCGGACTGAGGCCCTGGGTGATGATGCTTCTGAAATGTTTTTCATCCGCTTCAGTCAACTGGGGCGGATACTCCATTTCCTTGACCTGCACCGCGGACTCGTCTCGCCGGACGATTTCCATTTTTCTGCCTTGAGCAGACAACATCGTTTCCTCCAATTCCCGGTCCGTGTTCATCAATCCATCCCAATGCCTTCAGTTTGACATTCAGCCCGCAGATCCTTCATCGTGCCAATGCACGTCCCCAATCTTGCGGTCCCGACGCGGAATTCGGCATGTCAATCGTACTTTTTATGACATTGGGTCTTCAGTGAGTTCAAGGCATGCGCGGCCTGATAGGCCGCGTCCAGGTCCCGTGCGCGCACGGCTTCCTGGAATACGGACACGGCTTCGGAATAGGCAGGATAGAATTCGTCGCCTTTGCCGGGATAACGGATCATCCTTCCGGAATCCTGAATGAAATCATCGATATCCGGCTGAGACGGCCAGGTGTTTTCGTGCAGCGCGTACATGATGTTCTTGAAGGACTTCTTCATCCGCTTTTTCAAGGAACCATAACTGCCGCCCGGTACCGGGGCACCGGGTATTTCAGTTTCAATCGCTGTCGGGTCTTCGTCTTCCTCCTCGGGGACGACCATGGATCGGGCTCCGGAGGCGATTTTCAGCTTGACCTCGGCCATGCCCGCCGAGTTCCGAATGGCCAGATTGATTTTTTGAACATCGTTCCAGTCAAACTCGACATTTTCCAGCCGCAGCCGACCATGCTCCATGGCGTCGGCCATGGAGCGCAGCATTTCCGCCAACTGCTCCTGGGAGTAGGTCAATTTCAGCTTGTCTTCCCGTTCCATGTCGTCTCCTGTCGTTCAAATGAACATTTGTGGCCCCGGGAGAGGCGGGAAAAGATATATCAGGCTCTGGTCGTCATGCGTCAGGGAACCTGAATAGATGCTGACATTTAAATCCGGCATCGCTAAAAGGCCTGAATCGAGGTTCGGGCCATACGCCGGAATTGTTACAGATTTATCTCAAATTTTCAGAAAAAATGAGCCGCCTAAAGATTTTCATGCGCTATTGGAATTTCTTTGACTCATCTGCGCGCAGACAGTTTTACCATGCAGCTATTACCCCGACAAGACGTAAACATCCTTGACCCCACGTATGGAATAAATCCGGTAACTACTCAGCTCATTCGAGAAAAATCGGACTGGATAACGGCCTTCGCCGGCATGACTTAACTTGGAAAATACGTGGCATGATGCGTCATTCCGGCGAAAGCCGGAATCCAGCTCTGGCGAGATACTACAGAGTATGTGCTGAATAGCTACTAAATCCGGATCAGCGCCTTGATAGATTGGCTCATAAGCAAACTTGATGACGTAGCTTCTCGTAATGGAAACATTCTTGAGGACTTTCCCAAGGAAAGCAGCATCCATTGCCAATAACGAATACATGGTGCATGAATAGCGCCGAAGGACGAAGGTGCGAGGCATTCAGGCCTTTACAAAGGTGTTGTTGATGGTCATTGATCCAGCTTTGGAGGACCCACGAGCATGACCGACGATCCTGCTGATAAGCGACAATGGCTCAGAGAACAGGCCGAGGCTCGCCTGGCCGACATGAGCCGCCCGGATGAGAATCTCTCTCCGGATCAGCTGAAAAGCCTGATCCATGAGTATCAGGTGTATCAGGTCGAACTGGAACTGCAGAACGAGGAACTGCGGGCAACCCAGCAACGTTTGGAGCAGGTCAAGGACCGTTATGCGGAACTGTTCAATAATGCCCCGACCGGTTACCTGATCATTGATGCCGGAGGCGTCATTACGCATCATAACCAAACCTTTGCCCGTATGCTCGGTAGTGAGCACCTTGTCTTAGCCAACAGCCCATTGACGGAACTGATTTTCCCCGAAGACCGGCCGGCATTTCTCGGTCGTTTCAAGGCATTTTTCAAAAGTCCTTCGGGAAAACGGCTGGATTTCAGGCTGATCGGCGGAAATGCCGAAGCGGTGCATGTGCGGTGCATCGGAAAGCGGGACAACCATGCGGGAGGGCTGCCTGAAGGTGATTCCGGTCAGGGACTTCTCCTCATTGTTGCGGACATCACTGAACGGGTCCGTTTCGAAGAAGCGTTACGGAGGAGCGAGGAGAAATATCGCGATCTGTTTGAAAACGCCCCCGTGGGTGTTTTCCAGGCGACCCCTGAAGGCCGCTATCTTACAGTCAACTCCGAAATGGCTCATCTGTTCGGTTTCGCGACCCCAGGGGAAATGGTCGATCAGGTTGAGAGCATCTCGGCCCAACTCTATGTTCGGCCTGAAGATCGGGAAGTGTACAAGGAAAAGCTTCGAGCCCATGGGCAGATCAAGAATTTTGTCACCGAGATGGTCCGCCGGGATGGGACAACCTTCTGGGCGTCCTTGAACACCAAGGTGAAGCCGGGAGCGAAAGGGAGCCCCATCTATGACGGCTTTCTCATGGACGTCACGGAGCGCCGTCTGGCCGAGCACGAACTGCACCTTTCACACCAGCGGTTGATCACGGTCTTGGACAGCATTGAGGCGCTGATCTACATCGTGGACATGGACACCTACGAAGTTCTTTTCATCAATGCTCATGGCCGGAAACTTCGCGGAGACGCCGCTGGGAAAAAGTGTTGGGAGGTCTTGCAGCATGAGCAGAATGGACCCTGCTCGTTTTGCACCAATGAAAAGTTGCTGAAGGATGGAAAGCCGAACGGTATCTATGAGTGGTCGTTCCAAAACTCGAAAAATCAGCGTTGGTATCTGTGTCAGGACAGTGCCATCCCATGGACCGATGGCCGTTTCGTGCGGATGGAGGTGGCCACGGACATTACGGAACGCAAAAGCAACGAGGACGAGATTCGGCGTTACAGCGCCGAACTCAAGGCCCTTTTGGCTGAAAAGGACAAATTCTTTTCCATCATTGCCCACGATCTCAAATCGCCGATGTCCGGCCTGATGACCTTGTCGACGATATTCTCTCAGGACGCTGAGAGCATGACCGCGAAGCAGTTGCAAGAGGTCGCCTCGGCGATGCGAAAAAGCACCGAGCGCCTGTATGCCCTGCTGGAAAATCTGCTCCATTGGGCTCTTGTCCAGCAAGGCCTCATGAATTTCCTCCCAAAATCCACCAATCTTCATCAACTGGTCAACAACAGCATTGAATCGCTGTGCTCAGTGGCCGAGTTGAAAGAGATTGCCATCCAAAACAACATTCCTGAAAAACTGGAGGCTATGGTCGATTTGCCCATGATCTCCACCGTTGTCCGCAACCTTGTCTCCAATGCCTTGAAATATACACGCAACGGAGGGGCGGTGACCATCTCCGGATTTCGGGATGGAGACATGATTGAAGTTGCCGTGCGGGACACCGGCATCGGCATGGATCAGGAAACCCGAAAGCATATATTCGCCCTTACGCGAAATATGTCCCGCCCCGGCACGCAAGGTGAACACGGCACCGGTCTGGGCTTGATCCTGTGCAAGGAATACATCGAAAAACACAACGGCAAGATCCGGGTCCAAAGCGAAGTCGGCCAGGGATCAACCTTTCTCTTCACCCTTCCCGCACCATAAGCGTTACCAATAGTTGCTTAACTCTACTCTACACGTAACTGTTCAGTATGCTACTGCTGTTGCCGAGTTGATATCGGAGTCGGTATCGGGATCGGTATCGAAAGCGAAGTTATGTGAAGGCTCCTTAACGTTTTGGAATCGATTCCGACCCCGATTCCGACTCCGACCCCGATTTTCGGAGGCAGATCGCACAACGTGTGCTGAGTAGTTACCCTACACATTGAATACGGCTGTTTCATTGCCCCTACAGCAGCGTCACGCCCAGAAAGTCTTTCGCCTTCTGCAGATCCTGCCGGTTGGACCTGGAGAGGAGTTCCTCCTCCCACCGGTACAGGGAGCGATACAGGGCCTTGAAAAAGGTCGCGGAAAGGTCCGGCGAGCTGGAGACAAGTCCCAGGAAGTGCTTTTGCGGCAGGACCAGGCAGAGGGTCGGCTCGAGAGCCTGCAGGGAAAAAAGACGCCTGGTCTGCGCCACCAGGGACAAGGCACCGATGAAGTCTCCGGTTTCCATTGTTCGCAGGACCACAACTCCTTCGCCTTCGCCCCGGGTGATCCGGGCGGATCCGCTCAGCAGGCAGTAGGCCTGGGTGTCCAGATCTCCCTGGGAAAAAATGTTGTCGTCTGGTCGATATCGTTTCCGTTTGCAGAGATAGGCCAGTGCCTTCAGGGGCTGCAGGCCCAGCTCCGAAAAAAATGAGATGCCGCGCAAGGCGTTCAGGTTCTGATCGAATTCGGTTTCGCTGCTATTGACGGCCGTGGACGAGTTCATGGAACACTCCCTTTTTCTTGATCAACTCTTCATAGCTCCCCAGCTCAACTAACTTCCCGGACTTGAGCACGCCGATCCGGTCATAGCCTTTGAGAATGTCCAGGCGGTGGACCACGGCAATGACGGTGCTTTTCGTCTTGAATCTGCTCTCCAGCAGGTTCTGGATGCGGGCCTGGGACGCGTTGTCCAGGGCCGCGGTGGCTTCGTCCAGGATCAGGATCGGCGGGTTCTTCAAAAAGACACGGGCCAAGGCCGTTTTCTGTCTCTGGCCGCCGGAGAGACGGTCTCCCTGGCTGCCGACGTTGAATTGGAGCCCGTACTCGATGATGCGGTCCAGAACGTCCTCGACGATCAACACCTGCATGATGCGTTTCTTGATCCGGTCTTCGGCTCCGGCGACTTCGGGCTTGATGACTCCGAACAGGATATTGTCCAGGATGGATTCGGATGCGATGTAGGTCTTCAGGTTGTAAAAGTCGAATGCACCGGGCGCGTTGGATTCGGCCCACTCCCGGAAGGCGGCTCGGCTGTCTACGATGCGGTGCTTGAGATCCGTTGAAATTCTGCCCATGGCATTGGAACTGGAGATGAAACCCAGGGCCAGTTTGAGCAGTTTCGCCCGGTCATTTTCATCCAACCTGGTAAAATCATATTCCGGAACTCTGGAAACCAGCATGGCGTAGTCCTCAAATTCATCGGCCGGAATCGGCGAATCGGCGAAGAGTTCCAGTCCGCCGCCCAGCGTGGTGATCACGTCCACGTTGCGGGTCGCAATGGCATATCCCAGTTCGTTCAACGGCTCGAGCAGGTTCCGGGTTTGCAGGAATCGGCGGAAGGAGACATTGGCGTGCAGCGTCTCCGGTGAGAGTCCGGGAGCCGCGGAGGAGCCGAAGATCAGGTTCTGGGACAACGTGGCGCCGTGAACGTAGTGTTGCGGATCAAAGAACTCGACATCCTCGGCCAGATCCTCCCCGGCGTTTTGCCTGAGCATCTGGCGGGCGTGCAGGATGTGGCCTGCCAATTCCCGGTCTTTTTCAGGGTCGAGGGTGCCCCGGAATCCGAAGCTGAGTACATCCAGATACAGCCCGACTTGTTGAATTATTTCAATGATGCGGTCCAGGCTCGGTGTTCCGGAAATACCGGAACAGGTTTTGCCTTGCAGGCGTTGCGCTTCGCAGGAATAGAGCAGGTTGTCCTGGAGAGTGCCTTCAAAAATAAACGGATGCTGCGCGACCATGCCCATGTTCACGGCCATGTCCGCCTTGGTCAGGCGATTCAGTTCCTGGTTGTCGATCTTCAGGGAGCCGTTGGTGTACTTGAAGATCTGGGCAATGCACAGGGCCAGGGTCGACTTTCCCGATCCGGAAAAACCGACCAGAGCCAGAAGTTCCCCGGGCTGGATGGAGAGGTTGATCTTGTCCAGAAGTTTGATGTTCCCGTCCACCATGTATCCGACGGACTGAAGATCGATCCGGCCCTGGAAGTCATGCGCCGCGCGGTCGACGGGACTGGGAAGATATTCCGGCTCGATGTCGTAGTAGCCCATGATCTGGGTGTAGCGCACCGTGCTGTCCTGATAGGTCTGGTAGTACTCCATCAGTTCCTTCCAGGGATCGTAGAGCTTTTCATAGGAGGACAAGAAGGCCACCAGAGCCCCTATGTCCAGCTGACCCTGAATCGCCAGATAGCCGCCGACCAGGAAAAGAATAAACGGGCCCAGGCTTTGAAAGAAGTTGTTGTAGAACTTGATGCCGTATTTGAAGGCGTACATGACCAGCGTGTTCTTGTAGAGCAGATCGAGTTTCTTCCCGAACTTGGCGTCCTCGAGCTTGTAGCCGGCATTGGCATGTATTTCCTGCACCCCGCCGATGGATTCGCCGATGGTTCCGCTGACCGACTGGGTGGAAGCCATCCGGCGCCGGTTGGCCGCGTTCATTTTGCGTTGCAGCCAGGGGAGAATGATCAGTTCCGTGGGGTACAGGAGCAGGCTGAGCCCGGCCAAAAGCGGGTTGAGGTAGAACATGAACCCGGCAATGGCCAAGAACGTCAGGATGTTCACCAGCGGCGTTGAAAAGGCCTGGCCGATGAAGTCGCCCACGGGATTGAGTTCGGTGACCATGGAATTGATCACCGTGCCCGGAGGGGTCTTGCGAAAAAATGGAAGGGGCAGGGAAATGATGTGGTTGAACAGATCGCGGCGGATGGTCTTGATGGTTTGCTGACCGATATAGGCCTGGATCAGGTTGATGGCGTACTTGAGAATCCCTCCCAGGATCACGATGGCGATGTACAACCCTGAATAAAACAGCAGGAGGTCCACGTCGCGCATGCCGATGGCGTCGTTGACGATGTTTTTTTGCAGTTCCAGCGGCAGCACCCGCGCCGCCACGGTTACGAAGATGATCAGTACCAGCAGGATTCGCAGCTTGTGGTGGCGCTGAAAAACCCAGGAAAACAGGGTGCGTTTCGTGACCTGAAGCGGCGGTTTCATGAAGCGTGATCTGTTTGTGCGGAGATTGGATTCGGCGTGATGTCACACGCATGGCGATGGTCTGCTCGAACTTGGCGTCGGATGGCTTGCGTTGTATTTATGCCTTGCATAGGATTGCAAACAATGCACCAAAGGAAAGAAAGGCAATGATCCGGAAAAACTATAAGTTAACCAATTTCCAGGGCAGCATGGCCGAATTGGCCGACACGCTTCGGAATCTGGGCTCCGAACAAGGATGGTCCGACAAGTGCGTGTATCAAATTACCCTCTCACTGGACGAAATCATCACCAACATTTTGCAGTACGGGTATCAATCCACGGATGCGCATGAGATCGATGTGACGGTGGAAATTAACGAACAGCAGGCCCGCCTTGAGGTGCGCGACAACGCCCGACCGTTCAATCCCGTTGCGGACATATCGGAACCGGAATTGGACAAGCCCCTCCTGGAACGGAAACGATGTGTGGGAGGCATGGGCGTGCATCTTGTCAAATCGATAATGAACTCGATTGACTATCGGTATGAAGACGGCCGTAATTTCTTGACCATGGAAAAGGATTTAGACAGTCTTTGTGATGCTGAAAAATGTCACAACCCTGTTCGGATGCCGCTGCCGCCGAGTGGAGAATAAGGGATGGAAATTAAGGAAAACAAACGATTTGGGATCGTGATGTTCACTTTGGTGGGCAAGTTGGACGGGGATGAGGCCCAGGCTTTCGAGGAGCGAGTGCAAAAAAATCTGGATCAGGGCGCGACAAAACTGGTTTTTGATTGCCAACTGTTGGATTACATCAACAGTTCCGGATTGCGCGTTCTGGTCATGGGCTACCAGCGCCTGCAAGCAGTCAACGGCCGGATCGCGATTTGCGGACTCAAGGACTACATTCAGGAAATTTTCGATATTTCCGGATACAATGAAATCTTTGCCATGTATGCGGACTGTGAAGCGGCCTTTGAGGAATTGCGGGATTGATTTTTGCTTAGCGGATTACCACTCAGTTTATACGGTACACTTCAGCCGGAACCTTGTTCCATATGCTTTAACAATGCGGATTTTTGTAACTAATAACTCACGGCAATCAACGGAGTAAATCCTGGGAGCGCCGCACCCCAGTGCGGCAACGGAGTAACGTATTCAGGGTCAAGTCCCGGCTGGAGCTTGGCCCCAGGAGCTGGATCACGAAACTACGAGCTGGCGGTGAATCCTTGCACAGGAAATCGAATCGCCCGCTTTTTTGAGCATTCCGGATTTATGATAGTATTCCTATATTAACGGGTGGTTTTGCCGGGAACGCGAGGCTCTGCGCTCGCGATGTTTGAGGTGCGGGTGCGGAGCCCCGCGTTCCCAGGTTCATTTGGCACTTTCCGGGTTCAGGGCCTTGACGACGACCAGGGTCAGGTCATCTTTCAACTCGCCGTCGCTGAACACGGAGGCGGATTTGACCACCTGCTCGACAATACTTTGCGCCGTGCCGGCGGCATGGGCGCGAATGATTTGCCGTAATCGATCTTTTCCGAATTGTTCCCCCTCCTGATTCGTGGTCTCCCATATTCCATCCGTGCCCAGGACGATGATTTCGCCCGGCAGGAGGATGTCCCGGGCGGACACCTGATAGGAGTTGCCCTCCCGAATGCCCAGGGGCAGGCCGGAACCGGGCAAATCAATGAAGCTGTCGTTTGCCGGACTGTAGAGCAGGGCCGGATCATGCCCCGCCCCCACCCAGCGCAGGCTGAACGACGAGGTGTCAATCATCAGGCAGAACAGGGTCATGAACCGGCCGGTTCCGAAATTGTCCTCCACCATCAGATGGTTCACGTCCGCCATGACCTCGGCCAGCGATCCGGGGAGCGCCGTGCGCAGGCGGATCATGGAGCGGACCGAAGCCATGATCAGGGCCGATCCGACGCCATGACCGCTGACGTCCCCGATCAGCACGGCCAGTTGTTTCTCATCCCGGGTGCGGAAATAGTCGAAATAATCTCCCGTGACCGCATCCGTGGGGATGCTGGTTCCGGCCAGATCCAATCCGGGTATTTCCGGAGCGGAAAAAGGCAGCAGGTCGGACTGGATCTGCCGGGCGACTTCCATGCCGCGGGTCATTTCCAGGTGCTCCCGCAGTCCCTCCAGCATACGGTTGGTATGGCCGGCGATGAAGCCCAGTTCATCATTCGTTACAGCGGGAACATAGTCGCTCAGGTCGCCGTGACTGATCCGTTCCAGGACAGAGGTTTGATTGTCCAAAAGCAGTTTCAGGTTTTTTGCATAAGAAACAATCAGATTGATGATCAACGCAAGAAGAACGCTCATGACGAAAACTATTTCCACGATGACCGCTCGGACCAAAAAGAGAATGTTCTCCTGCAACATGGCTCCCATGCTCAGCCAGCGAAGATCGTTCACAATAATCAGGATCAATATGCCGGAAACCAGAAAGGCCATCAGGATCGTCAACATGAGGAAACGGCGCGTAAGCGAAAACAGCTTGGCCGGCGGGGCATGACCGTAACCCAGAGCCTTGGCCTGGAGGATGACGCTACGCTCTCGTTGCAGGGCCAGGTCCACGGACTGGAACAGGCCCAGAGTCAGAAAGCCCAGGACCAGTTTCAGACCGCTGTGTACGAAGGGAAATTGCATGACCACCGTGCTGTACAGGGCCACGGTCAGCCCGACGCCGACCAGCAGGGCAAGTTCAATCTGAAACTGGCGTCTGGAACGATCCAGCGGGGGGAGCGCATCAACGAGAAGCCGATTCAGGAACAAACGCAACACATAGGCGGCGGACAAGGGGATCAGGATCATCAGGCCGAGCTTCCAGACCGGAAGCGCATCGATGAACGGTCAGACCTGTCCCCCGTAGAGGGTCATGACCATGAGCGCGAAAACATAGTGGACAAAGGCCCGGATGTTGCCGGAGAATCGCTCAGCGGGAGAAGGCGCCGGGTTGGACCGTGGGTGCGTTTGCATCTTCGTGTCCTGATAAGGCTGAAATTACTGCTCAAGACCTTGCGGCAATAAAAGGGATAAATCCTGGGAGCGCCGCACCCCAGTGCGGCAGCGGAGTAACGCACACAGAGCCGAGTTTCGGCTGGAGCGTGGCTCCTGTAGCTTGGATCACGAATCCGCCTGGTGGGAGCCGGAATCCAGGTGAATTACAGGGCATTTCAATTACGGATCTTTTGTATAGATACGGTAATCTTGTTCATGGCATTCACTGCAAGAGTGATGTTTTTTCGGGCAAGTTGCAAGGAGGTCGACATGAAGGTAACGACCCTTATCTTCTCGGCATTTCTGTTGTTCTGCTGTCCTGTTCAAGCCGATGCTTTCAAGACCCTGGCCGGAATCGAGCTGGGAACGGAGATGGATTCCTATTGGGATTTGCTGCACCAGGATACGGCGACCGAATTGCCGGATGTCCTGTTCATGAAGGAAGTCAAGCTCAAGCCCGGCGCCATTCCCGGCGTGCGAGGTGGCTCGTTGAGCTACTCGGTTTGCGGTGACCGGAAGCTGGTGACGCGCATGAAGCTGAAGTTCGTGGATCGCGATGAGCAGTTGTTCAGGGATCTGAATCGATTGTACAGGGAGCGCTGGGGTCGGCCGGACCAATGGGCGGGCGATCACTTCAGAACCATTCAGGCCTGGCTGTGGCTGCTGGGCGATGAGAAAGAGACGGTGGAAGTCATTTTGATGCACAGCAAACTCGACGACATGCGACCCGGCGTTTCCATCAAGATGACCCACTTGACTCTCTGGGAGGAGCAACGGGCGTGCTGGGAACGCCAGTTGGTTCGCGAGAGTATCCCAATCGATGCGGAAACCATGCAAATAAGGAACCTGGAAGATTTTGTTCCCCATTGAAGCGGCAATCCGCTTGGTCGGCCATGCCTGATTCCTCCTTCGAATTCACCGAGCAGCTCGTTCCCTTGAACTGGAACGGATTGCTGTTGCAGACTCCGACGGACTGGACGCCTTCCGTGCTTGACGGCAGATATCTTCTGGCCGAGGCAGGGGACGTACCCGTCATGGAGGTCAAATGGCAGCCGATCCAGGGCCGTTTTTCCGTTGCAAAAACCATCCGCAAGCTGACCAAGGGAGTGCAGGGGGCGGAATTGTTCATCGGCGAAAACGATGCACGGACCCCGCCTGTCCCGGAACAATGGACGGAGACCGTATCCCGGCTTGAGGAGCACGGATTCAACGTGCAACCGATCTTCTGGAGGTCGTCGGATCTGCGGACAGAGGAAATGTCATCGCAAAACATCACAGCAGGGCGAGGGGCGCTGATCTATAATCCTGTTCCGAACATGGCCTGGCTGATCCAGTTCTATGAGACCGGAACAGGGTCCATCAAGGAGGATGCCGCCCGAGTGCTGCTCAGCCTGCGTTCTCCTGAGCCGGAGCAGTGGCTTCCCTGGCAGGTTTTTGGTATCCGCTTCCGGACCCCGTCCTGGCTGGAGCTGATGCGTCATACCTTCAACCCCGGCAGATATCGGTTGGAATTCCGGGGCAGAGGATGGAAAAACGCCACCAGGCTGGTGCTGGAACGGGTCGGCCCGGCTCGGGCGGTGCTTCGCGGAGCAGGGCTGCGGGAATGGGCCGAGGGATATTTTGCCAAGGAGCTTGCATCCCTGAAGCCGGTGGACGGCAGGCCAAACGTCGCCGAGGTTCGCTGGCAGCAGTTGCCGGGTCGGATCCTGCATCGGGGAAGCAGGGCATGCGTGCGGCTTTCCCGGGACGGGCAGATGATCCTGGCCGTGTTTCTGCTGAACGCGCGAGTTGCGGAATTGAATGTCTTTCAGGAGATAGACCAAACCTATGGGATCGTCTGACGACACAGAGAAGTCTGCGCGCAGTCCTGAGCCGAAAACACGCAAGGAGGCCCTGGCCTTGCGGCCCGTGCGCAACAAGGACGTGCTGGAGGAGAGGCAACCCAACGGCATCATCCGCCTGAGCTATCCCCTGACTCTCAAGCCGTGGTTCGGGAAGTGGGCCCAGAAGCTGGGCAAATGGGACGGCAGGCCCATGACCAAAAAGCTGGAACTGGACGAAATGGGCGGTATGGCCTGGAGCATGATCAACGGGTCGAACACGGTCCGGGACATCATTGACGCGTTCATCGCTGAATATGGTTTGCAGCCCAAGGAAGCGGAATTGTCCGTGACGGCATTCATCAAGGAACTTGGTCGCCGGGGAATTGTCGGTCTGCGCTGACTCCTTGAGTCAAAAAAACTAGAAATTGTTATCAGTTATTTGTTATCAGTTATCAGGAAAATCCAGATAACAAATAAACGATAACAAATAACAAATAACTGATAACTGATAACTGGATTGCGGGCAAAGCCCGCGTTAGCTGATGGCCAAGCACCGAAACGATTCAAGTCCCGAAAACGTGATCCTGGGCGCTTATTTTGCCGGGAAACGCCATCCCCAGCATGGTCAGGCCGTAACCGCGTCCTCCTTTGATTATTTTGCGGGCTGGTATCATTCAATCTGCCGACTGGGGTTGCATGGCGTTCTACTGCACGACCATCTCAGCGAGGCTTTTGCAGCCAAATACGAGCAATGGTTCGCCACGTTGGGCGGGACTGCCCGGGGCGGAAGCTTTCGATTCCAGCGCGTGCATCCGGGTGATTTCACTGCCGGTGATGAGCGGTTTTTTCTGTTTCGAGATTATCTGAAGGGGAATCAGGCGAACCTTACCCGGCATGTCTTTATCGTCGATGTCGCGGATGCCTGGTTTCGCTGTGATCCGTTCCGGCTTATCGCGAAACGGAGTTTTTGGAATTATCTGGACCTGACCGGGTTGGTCGATGCCGCCCGCTGTTCCGCAGGATGGGAGCAGGATCCCTTTCTGTCCCCGGAAGGGCTGGCGGGCTGGTGGCGAAACCAGCGGGAGCATCTGGCGAAACGTCGCGCCTATCGCCTGTTCCTGGGAGCGGAGGATACGCGGATCGGCAACAATCCCTGGATGCTCAAGCATTTTGATCAGGTCTACGGGCGACGATTCGAGGAGCTGAACGACAAGCCCGTGCTCAACTGCGGCGTCATCGGCGGGAGCCTTGAAGACGTGACCCTGCTTCTGGAGCAGGTCTGCGCGGAAATGCAGTCGTTGCAGGTCCGGGCCGTACTCAACGACATGGTGGTCTTCAACAGAATATTGCACGATAAATGGGCTGGAACCGTCTATTCCGGAGGTGCGCTCAACGCACCCTGGAAACGGTGGCGAAAGAAGGGCAGGCACGCGATTTTCCACAAGTGAGAGAGTGCCGGACTCTGGAGCGTCACTATCCTGGTCAGGCGTCTCAGACGGCGGCCCCCACGAGGAGCGCCGCACCCCAGTGCGGCACGTATTTCACGCAGAAGGAAATGTCCCGCCGATGATCCGCCGAGCACAGGTTCATGCCCGAACTCGTCGGTTGCTTGACAACACGTGCCGCACTAGGGTGCGAAGCTCCCAGGGAAGATAGCGTATTTGGACATTCATGCTATCTACATAATGAAATGGGGATGGTTCAGAACTGGTTGACACTTGAGTAGAAGCTGCCCTCAGGGGACGAGGATTTCCATTTCGATCGTTCCCACGCTCCAGCGTGGGAATGCAGCTCCCGACGCTCCAGCGTCGAGAATTCAACTCCGGTGAAACGCTGCCCGTTGATAATCTTGACCTTTTGGCACATTCACTAAGTGAAACTGCTTCCGAGAGCTTTGGCTGGTGGGAATTGACTGCTCACTTCGAGCTGAAACGGGGCGCTGGAGCGCCCAAGGCTACGTTCCCACGCTGGAGCGTGGGAGCGATAGAAAAAACCATCCAAAAAAAGTGTCAACCAGTTTTTGGTCGAATGAACCATCCCATGAAATGAGCAGGAATAAAAATCCGCGGATAGAAAAATCGAGGAGGAAAATATGCCGTCATTTGATATTGTCAGCAAGGTCGATCTGCAAGAAGTGGACAACGCCGTGAACAATGTACGCAAGGAACTGGATACCCGCTTTGATTTCCGGAACGTGAAAACGGACCTGGAACTGAACCGCAAGGACAAGGTTCTGCATGTGGTCACCGGTGACGAGATGAAGATGCGGGCCATCGAGGAATTGCTCAAGGCGCACTTCACAAGGCGGAAGCTGGATCCGAAATGCATGGAGTTCAAGGAGCTGGAGGCAACCAGCCAGGGCCGGGTGAAGATGGACGTGCAGATCAGGGAAGGCATTTCCAAGGATACGGCCCAGAAGATCGTCAAGCTGATCAAGGCGCAAAAAATCAAGGTCCAGGCTGCGATCCAGGACGAACAGGTCCGGGTCACGGGCAAGCAGATCGATGATCTCCAGGCCGTGATCAAGCTGATGGACGAACAGGATTTCGACGTGCCGCTGCAGCATGTGAACATGAAGCGATAGCCGGATGTCCCCTGTCGGAAACTGGAACATTCCCAACCTGATCACGGTCGGCCGGATCATTCTGGTGCCTGTTTTCGTGATGATGTTCATCACGGAACGATTCGGCGTCGCGTTGGCCCTTTTTCTGATCGCCGGGTTGAGCGATGCTCTGGATGGCTACCTGGCCAGGGGGCTGAATCAGGGAACCCGGCTGGGAGCGGTGCTGGATCCGATTGCGGACAAGCTGCTGCTGGTAACGGCGTATGTTTGCCTGGGCATTGTCGGCCTGATCGGAAGCTGGCTGGCGGTGCTGGTGATCAGCCGGGAATTTGTCATTCTCGGCGGATTGGCCCTGCTGCAGCTCAGCGGCGTGGACGTGCGCAACCGCATCCGACCGACGGTACTGGGAAAATTGAACACATGCTGCCAGGTTGCTTTGGTTGTTTTTGTTCTGGGAACCTACTCCCTCGGACTTCCGCTGGCCGGATTGGTTCAACTCCTTGTGGTCACTGTCGCCATTGTCTCGATAATTTCCGGATTGCACTACGTGTCCATCGGAATCGGATATTATCGTCGGGAGAAGCGGTAGCTTTGGCGACCGCAAGGGCGCACCCCCACGAGGGGAGGTGAACAGCCGGAAATTGAAGCACACCCGGTCATCCTATATCAAGGCCCCGTAGGGGCTCCCCTCGCGGTTACTCAAGGTTGGCGCGGTATTGAGGTGGAACGCCATCATCTCGATTGTCCTCTTGATCGCCAAGGCGAGATATGCAGTGCAAATTGTTTCGGTAGCACTGAGCACGATAGAATGATGGCGTGTATGGGATTGTGCACATTGTAAAAAACCTGTGCAGTGGCGGATTTAAACAGTCCGAGGCAGTTCAATTTTTTGGCGGGTTAAAAAAATTTTATTTTCCGTCAAAAAAATGGTTTTTTTTCTTGACAAGATCTTCCGGGTAAACGTAGAAAGTTTTCCAGCCGATGAAGGGGGTTTTCATCGGTGAAGTGTGGCGGCAAATGTGGAAGGAATTGTTCAATTGGACTGCAAAAGGAGGAAGGTATGAAAAGATTATTGACTCTGGCCATCATGGCCGCTTTTATCCTCGGCACCGTGGGCATGGCCCAGGCCGTGGAAATTCAGGCAAAGGGCACCTGGCGGGTGAACTTCAATTACCTGAAGAACGCCGATTCATTTGACAGCGATTCCGAAGTTGACAAGTTTCGGGCAGTTCAGCGTATGCGCACCCTGTTCGAATTTGTCGCCAGCGAAAACCTGAAGGGCGTATTGCACCTCGAAATCGGCAACCTGACCTGGGGTGGCGGTGGCGCCGGCGGCGCTGGTAACGCGAGGGGCGGTGCCTTGAATGCTGACGGCGTGAACGTCGCAACCAAGAACGCCTTCATCCAGTTCAACGTTCCCGGAACCGGAGCCGCCATCAAGGCTGGTATCCAGGGTTTTGCCCTGCCCAGCACCTACGGTTCCCACATCCTGTCCGCCGACGTTGCTGCTCTGGCCGCTATCATTCCCTTCAATGAAATGATGGGCTTGACCGTTGCATGGGCTCGTCCTTACGATGTCACCCAGGGAACTTTTGAAACCAAGATTGAAGACGAAGTCGACGTCTTTGCTGCTGTTCTGCCCATCTCCCTTGATGGCGTGACCTTGAATCCCTTTGCCGTGTATGCTCGCTGGGGCAAGGATTTCCTGAACGATACTTTTGGCGCCGGCGTTCAGCCCAATCCTTTCAGGAATGCCAATCAGTGGTTTGCCGGCTTGAACTTTACAGTTGACATGCTGGATCCCATTGTTTTCTTCGGTGACTTCAACTACGGTCATGTGAAGCTCACCGACGATCGCAAGTTCTCCGGATTCATCGCCGACCTGGCCGTGCAGTACCGCATGCCCATGATGACTCCCGAGTTGTTCTTCCTGTATGAAAGTGGTGAAGACTCCAAGTACTCCCGCGGCGGCGACAGCAAGCGTATGCCCACCATCGGCACCGACGGCGCCTCCTGGGCTCCCACCGCTTTCGGTATGACCGGCTCCTCCTTCGGCGGCGGCGTGGACGGCATCCTGCGCTCCTTTATCGCCGGCCTGCCCGGCGCCACCCCCTTGGACAGCTACTGGGCCGTTGAAGGCACCCTGGGCATGTGGGCTCTGGGCGCCAAGCTCGGCGACATCAGCTTCATCGATCGCCTGAGCCATGACCTGATCTTCTTGTATGCCAAGGGCACCAACGACACCGCCAATGCTCAGCTGTTCACCTCGGATGACAAGTACTACGAAGTCACCTTTGACAGCAATTACCAGATCTATGAAAACCTGGTCGCACGTCTGGAACTGGGCTGGGGCAAGCTGGATCTGGACGACCTGACCAGCGGCAGCGGTCGCAGCGACCTGGCCAAGGACAGCGCCTGGAAAGTGTCCGGCGGTTTCATCTACCGGTTCTAAAGAACACTCTTCCTTCCCTTTTCGCCACATGGAAGCCGGGGCTCACGCCCCGGCTTTTTTTGTGCAGCAGGGTACTTCCAGCCTGCTTTTCGCGTGTCGCAATTGTTCCTCATAACTGGCACATCTACGCCTGGGAGCACTGCACCCCAGTGCGGCACGTTTCGCTATGCAAGGCCAGAAGGTAGATGACCGAGTTGGCGCAGTATTTGGCGCATCAAGATGTGGCGTGTAGCCAAGTCAGTTTTGGAAAAATTGCCGTTGCCATGTCTGATTTGTAACTGCTCAGCTTTAGAGCAGGAAGAGTTTAGCTTAGCACAAACTTGAGACAAGCATGACCTGGATTTCCGCCTTCGCGGGAATGACTTTTTTTCCGTCTCCAGACCAGGCATAACCGCGAAGTCGGGCAGGGGTTGTTTTCACTAGGTGAGCTTTTAGTTGCTCTGGTTTTTGGTTTGTCGCCGTCGAAATCGGTAGGTGCTTTCTAACCGGCTTGGGATCCTGCCGCGCCGGGGTGCGGCAGGCCCCAGTTTTCAGCAATCGCAGATCGGTTGATTCATGGAGAGGGGAAGTATAAAAAACAAAAAGGGGCTGGAGGTGGGAAACCATGCCAGTCGTGATATTTTCAATCTGATCCGTTGGCTTTTGGTGGCGGATCATCAGATCAAAAAAGGATAGCCATGAAGTCCAGCCGGTCTCTTTCAGCTCTTGTTCTCGCGGCGGGCAAGGGAACGCGGATGCATTCCGACAAGCCAAAAGTACTGCACACACTGCTGGGTGAGCCCATGTTGTGGTATGTGCTGGAAGCTGTTCGGCCTCTGGCCGGTGATGGATTGCGGACGATCATTGGTCACCGGGCGGACATGATCCGCGACCTGTTCCCCGCGGAGCCATTCGTGCTTCAGGACCAACAACTGGGCACGGGGCACGCCGTGCTGTGTGGTTGGCCGGATGTGCTGGAGGGCGGATCCGAATGGTGTCTGGTGGTCAACGGTGATACGCCGTTGATTGACGGCGATGTGCTGCGCGATTTTTGTGAAAGCCTGGCTCAGAGCAAGTGCGATCTGGGTTTCATCACGCTGACCCTGGCTGATCCGCAATCCTATGGCCGTGTCCTGCGCGATGTGTCAGGTGTCGTCAAGGGCATCGTGGAGGCCAAGGATTTTGACGAAAAACTTCATGGCCCACCCACCGGTGAAGTCAATGCCGGGGTCTATCTTTTGCGCGTTGCGACCATGGGGCCGCTTCTTTCACGGATATCGGCGAATAATCGCCAACAGGAATATTACCTGACCGACCTTGTTGACCTGGCCGTTGCCGAAGGCTTGCATGTCGAAGCCATGGATGCCCAGGACGTTCCTGCCTTCATGGGCGTGAACAGTCCTCTGGAACTAGCCGCCTCCGAAGATGCCTTGCGCCGGCGAATTGTTCAGCGAATGCTGCAATCCGGTGTGACCATCCACAACCCTGGCGCGGCGCGGATCGGGGCGCGAGTCGTTGTGGAGCCGGGAGCCGAGATTTTTGGGCCCTGTGAAATCTACGGAGCCTCGCATGTCGCCAAGGGCGCCGTGGTGGAGTCCAACACCTGGATCAGAAATTCCCGCATCGGCCCGCGAAGCGTTGTCCGGTGTTTCTCGCATCTTGAAGGTGCGACCTTGCATGACGATTGCGTTGCCGGGCCCTTTGCTCGTTTGCGGCCGGACGCGGTTCTGGAAGATCAGGCCAGGATCGGAAATTTCGTGGAGATGAAAAAGGCGACCCTCGGCAAGAATGCCAAAGCCGGCCATTTGAGCTATCTTGGGGACGCTGTTGTCGGTTCTGACGCGAATATCGGCGCTGGAACCATTACCTGCAACTACGATGGGAAACAAAAGCATCTTACCGAGATCGGTCCCGGTGCGTTCATCGGCAGCAATACCGCTTTGGTTGCGCCGGTGAAGGTTGGTGCGAATTCCCTGGTTGGAGCGGGATCCGTGATTACGAAAGACGTTCCGGATGGCAGTCTGGTTGTTGCACGAGGCAAGCAGCAATGTTATGATCGAAAGCCCAAGGAATAGGGAACCGTTTTTCGCCGGCGCTCTCGGCAACCGTTCCTGGCGTTCTTCAAGGTGACGGTTGAACATACGTTCTGTTCTACGCTTTTCCTGCGGTAATAGGGGTCGGGTTCGGAACCGGTTTCGAAAGCACTGGATGCTCCAGATGGTATCGCTTAAGAGTACCGACACTGGTATTGACACTCCGGTTCCGATGCCAATAACGGCAACAGCGTTTTGCTGAAAAGATACCTTCAATGTTGGATTGCCCGATTATATTGAATAATTACATTATCGGACATCGTTCATAGGCCAAGCCGGATTCCTTTTTTCGGATAATTTTCTTGATCATTTGAGACGTTCCAGGATAAGAAAGAGTCATGGACATACTCACTCAGTTTGAAGAAAAAATTGAAAGACTGCTGGAGCGGATTCGTAATGTGGAAGCCGAAAATGTTCGACTCCAAGAAGAACTGAATGCAGAAAAAGGTCAAAAACAGGAAGTTCTGGACCGTATTGACAGCCTCTTGAAGAAAATCCAAGAAGTGTCTATATAATTTGCGCATGCCCAGTCATACCGTATCCGTCTTGGGCCTGGAACTGGCATTTAAGGCAGATGTGGATCAGGCTCAAGTTGCTGCAGCACGAAAGCTGCTTGAAGAACGGTTTGCCGTCTTGAAAACCCAGGGCAAGCACATGAGTAGAGAAAAGCTCCTGGCATTTTTGGCGCTGGGCTTAGCGGATGATTATCTCCTGACATGCAAAAAATTAGGGCAGTTGGAGACAAAGCTGGAAACATTGCTTCACCGGATCGAACGAAACGATACTGCCGGGAATATTGATAGACAATCGGAATAGTTACCACCCTGGAAGGTTCGTGATCATCGATTACTTTTTTGAGCCAATATAGATCCTTCGGGAGCCGCTTCCAACCGGATGGTGTGCAGACCCAGTTCACTCTGGGGAGCCTGAGTCCGGATAGTGGCGCCCACCTTGCCAAGCAAGGTTCAAAGAAGCTCATGACACGGCCTTTCGGGGTTTTTTCAATAAATACCAATTTTTGTTGCTTCGATATTTCTTCAAGTAAGTTCACGTATCGATTCGTCACATCCTCCAGTACTCTCCCCGGCCGAAATCAATTCCGATCCGGCGTTTTTATGCTCCCTGATGAATATACACCGTGCTGAAGCGCATGGGGGTGATTTTCGTCCTCGATGATTGGTGGGGATTGCGCTTGTGCGGCCCATTCCTGTGATGGGTGACATGATTTTGGTTAAGGGGAGAATCCCATGACAATATGGTCGGTATTGGTATTCCTTTTGGGGGTAGCGGTCGGAGGTGGGCTCGTGCATCTGGGCCAACGACACATCTCCGGAACGAAACTCAAAGAATCTGAACAACTGGCGAGCAAGATCCTTGAAGAAGCCCGCAAGGAAGCTCAGGTCCAAAAAAAAGAGTATCTGCTGCAAGCCCAGGATGAAATTTTTCGTCGGAAGAAAGAGCAGGAACAGGATTATCGTGACCGGGAACATGAATTGAAAAAGCAGGAATCCCGGCTTCTGGAAAAGGAAGAACGGCTGGAACACAAGCTGGAAAAAATTTCACAGAAGGAAAGTGACATCGTCCATCTCGAAAAGAATCTCATTCAACGCGAGCGGGATTTTGCCATTCAGGAAGAACGACTGGTCGAACTGACTGAAACGCAGCAAAAGCGGTTGCAGGAAATTTCCGGTCTGACCGTGGAAGAAGCCAAGAAACGGCTGATGGAAGAAATTGAAAGTCAGGCCCGCCATGAGTCGGCCAAGACCATTCGGCAGATTGAAAGTGAAACCCGGGAGACAGCGGACAGAAAAGCCAAGGAGATTCTCGCCACCGCCATTCAGCGTTACGCGGGGGATTTCGTGGCCGAGCAGACCGTCTCCTCTGTAGCCTTGCCCAGCGACGACATGAAGGGGCGGATCATCGGCCGTGAAGGCCGCAATATCAGGGCCCTGGAAGCCGCTACCGGCGTGGACCTGATCATTGACGACACGCCGGAGACGGTGATTCTCTCGGCCTATAGCCCCTTGCGCCGGGAGATCGCCAAGCAGTCCCTGGAGCGATTGATCAGCGACGGGAGAATCCATCCGGCCCGGATAGAGGACATCGTCAAGAAGGTCGAGCAGGAATTGGACGTCAAGCTCCGGGAATGGGGCGAACAGGCCACCTTTGACGTGGGAGTGCATGGCATCCATCCTGAGATCATCCGCCTGCTCGGACAGCTTCGCTACCGGACCAGTTTTTCCCAGAACGTCCTGCAGCACTCCCTGGAAGTCGCATTTGTCTGCGGGATTATGGCCGCTGAGCTGAATCTGGACGTCAAGAAGGCCAAGCGCGCCGGGTTGTTGCATGACATCGGCAAGGCCGTGGACCACGAAGTCGAAGGCCCTCATGCCACCATTGGCGCGGACTTGGCCAAGAAGCACGGCGAGGGGAAGGATATCGTGCATGCCATTGCCGCGCACCATGAGGAAGTTCCTCCCAAAAGCATTCTTGCCGTCCTGGTTCAGGCCGCGGACAGCCTGTCCGGAGCACGGCCCGGAGCACGCAAGGAACTGCTGGAAAACTATGTGAAGCGTCTGGAGGATCTGGAAGGCATGGCCACGGACATGGAAGGCGTGTCCAAGGCATTCGCCATTCAGGCTGGACGTGAGTTGCGCGTGGTTGTCGAATCGGACCTGGTGGACGACGACAAGACGTTTTTGCTTTGCAACGACCTGACCAAGAAGATTGAGCAGAACCTGACCTATCCCGGACAGATTCGCGTCACCGTGATCCGGGAGCGAAGAGCCGTGGGATACGCCAAGTAGAGGCAGTCGTGTGTCTACTCCTTTTTTCGGACAACAAAAAGGCGATGTAATGAATTCCAAAGAGCAAAACCCGGTCAGGGTTGTAACCGAACCCGAATTGGAGCAGATCCAGCGCGGCACCGTTGAGATCATTGACCTGGAAGAGCTGAAGACGAAGATTGCTCGCGGCAGACCGTTGCGCGTCAAGGCCGGATTTGATCCCACCGCGCCGGACATCCATCTCGGGCATACGGTCTTGATCCAGAAACTGAAGCACTTTCAGGAACAAGGCCATGACGTGATTTTTTTGATCGGTGATTTCACGGGCATGATCGGTGATCCCTCCGGAAAATCCGAAACCCGAAAGACCCTGACCCGGGAAGCCGTTCTGGCCAATGCCGAGACCTACAAGCGACAGGTGTTCAAGATTCTCGACCCCGAGAAGACCACGGTAGCCTTCAATTCCCACTGGATGGACTCCTTCAGTTCCGCGGACTTTGTCCGTTTGTGTTCGCACTACACCGTGGCCCGGATGTTGGAGCGGGAGGATTTCTCGAACCGTTACGCATCCGGCAAACCCATTGCGGTCCATGAATTTCTGTATCCCTTGGTTCAGGGCTATGATTCCGTGGCCTTGCGCGCGGATGTGGAGATGGGCGGAACGGACCAGAAATTCAACCTGCTCATGGGCCGCACCCTGCAGCGCAACTATGCTCAGGAGCCCCAGGTGATCCTGACCGTGCCGATTCTCGAGGGCCTTGACGGCGTGCAGAAGATGAGCAAGTCCCTGGGGAACTATATCGGGATTGAAGAACCGCCCGGCGACATGTTCGGCAAGCTGATGTCCGTTTCGGACCAGTTGATGTGGCGGTATTATGAGCTGCTGTCGGACTTGTCCCTGGATCGCATTTCCGCCCTGCGCGAAGATGTGGAACAGGGCCGGCTGCATCCCAAGCAGGCCAAGGTCGGCCTGGCCCTGGAACTGACGACCCGCTTTCACGGCGCACAGCAGGCCCGGGAAGCCCAGGAAGGTTTCGAGCGGGTTTTCGCCAAAAAGGAAAACCCGGACGACATGGACCTATTCCATGCGGCCGGCGGTCCGGAAAGTCGGCTCCTGGCAATCATGGACGCCGCCGGCCTCTGCCCGTCCCGGGCCGAGGCCAAACGCCTCTGCCGCCAGGGGGCCTGCACCGTCAACGGCGAAAAGATCCACGACCCGGAGCAGGTGCTGGAAGCAGGGGAGCATGTGCTGAAGGTAGGGAAGAAGCGTTTCTTACGGGTTATCGTTCAGTGACGGGGTATGGCTATGCCTGGAGTCGCTCGTTTTTATGGAATCATTATAGCGATGTTTCATAATGAGCATAATCCACCTCATTTTCACGCTCGTTCTGGTGAATACAAAATTGTGTTGGATATTCATACTTTACAGGTTTTTGATGGTAAACTTCGTAACTGCTCAAAAACTTGTGGCATTCAACGGGATAAACCCTGGGAGCGCCGCACCCCAGTGCGGCAACGGTGTAACGCACTCAGGGCAAAGTTTCGGCTGGAGCATGGCCCCAGTAGCTTGGTCACGAAACTCCGCGTTGATGGGTATACCTGCACAAGGGAACTTCATCGACCGGAGTTTTTGAGCAGTTACTAAACTTCCTTCTCGTGCATTAGGGATGGTCATTGAGTGGGCTTCTCAGCATCAGGAAGAACTGATGAAAAATTGGGAACTTGCCGTTCAGAATAGGGAACTTCAAAGAATTGCACCCTTAGCCTAGGAGTGTTTCCATGAGCAAGGATGTTATTTCCGCTGTATATAGGGGAAACTATCGTATTGAGCTTGCCTTTGAAGATGGAAAGTCAGGTGTTGTTGATTTTCTTCCTTACCTCGATCAGCAGGGTGTTTTTGAGCGATTCAGGATGAGGAATTTTTCAAGGATTTTTATGTTAATCATGAGATTGGTGTTGTAAGCTGGCGAAATATCATTGAAATTACTCCTGAGGTCTTGTACTCAAAAGCTACGGGCAAACCATTGCCTGCCTGGATGAAACCATAGCCTGCCTATGAACAAACCTGAATTGTCAGCCGAAAGAACTCCATGACGGATCTCCTCCAACGGACTCGTCTTGTCCTGAACATGGTCAAGATCGAGCACTCGATTTTTGCCCTGCCCTTCGCCTATACCGGTGCCTTTCTGGCTGCCGGGGGATGGCCGGGGTGGCGGGTTTTTCTGTTGCTGACCTTGGCCATGGTCATGATCCGGTCCTTTGCCATGGCCATGAATCGGATTCTTGATCTGCGGTTTGATCGTTTGAATCCGCGGACCCAGGCGCGTCCCTTGGTGACCGGGGAACTGAGCGTCCGCTTCACCGCGGTTTTCTGCCTGGTCACGGCGATGCTGTTCGTGCTTGCCTGTGCCGGCCTGAACACCTTGTGCCTGATCTTGTCCGGACCGGCCCTGGTCTGGTCCGCGGCCTACAGCCTGACCAAACGATTCACTTGGCTCTGCCATTATTTTCTGGGCTCCGTCCTTGGTTTGGCGCCCATCGCCGGGTGGATCGCCTTTGATCCCCAGTTCACCTTGCCGGCATTCCTTCTGTTCTTCGGCGTCCTGTTCTGGGTGGCAGGGTTCGACATCCTGTACGCGGCCCAGGATGCCGACTTCGACAAATCACATGCCTTGCACTCCGTACCGGCCGCCTTCGGATTGGAGACTGCCTTTATTCTTTCCAGATTCAGCCATGTCCAGGCAGCCTTGTTTTTTCTCCTGGCCGGGTTTGCGGCATCCCTGGGATGGATTTATTTCCTGGCCTGGGCCGTGGTTGGCGCGGTGCTTTACATGGAACACCGTATTGTTTCGCCCGGGGACCTGAGTCGCTTGAACATGTCGTTTTTCACCCTCAACGGTGCTGTTGCCGCCTTGCTGTTCGTCGGCGTTGTACTGGATCTGGCGTTTTGAATCGGTTCCCGGCGAGCCGAAAATTCCCCATACTATTGACTGGAAAAAGGAGAACTCCATGAACATCAATGCACAGGACTGCATTCTGTACAGCGGCGGGGCCACGGGGGCCGAGACGGAATTCGGAGCGCTGGCTGAGAAGTACGGCGTTGCCGAAGTCAACTTCACTTTTGAAGGGCATCAGATCGCACGAACCCGGGGCATTCGGGTCCTGACCCAGGAGGAACTGAGCCGCGGGGACGTGAGCATGACGTATGTATCCCGTCTGCTGAACAGAACCTATTCCAATGCGCCGATCATGCGCAAAGTGCTCCAGACCATCTGGTACCAGGTCAACAATGGCATGGAGATCTATGTCGTCGGCACGATCCAGGACGACAACACCGTCAAGGGCGGCACGGGCTGGGGAGCTGAATTCGCGAAGATCTGCAACAAGCCGCTGTTTGTCTACGATCAGGCCAAGAATGGCTGGTTCCGTTGGGAGCAGGCGGAATGGAAACCCCAGGACGCACCTGTCATCGGCCACACGCACTTTACCGGAACCGGAACCCGATTTCTGGAAGAAAACGGCAAGAAAGCCATCGCGGACTTGTTTGTCCGTTCATTTGTTTAACAGCTTTGGGACTGTTTAATAAGTTTTGAACTCGAATACCGAGAAAAAAATTGGATTCCGACTTTCGTCGGAATGACTCATAAATAGTTGTGCATTGCCATTAAAGTCATACCGGCGAAAGCCGGTATCCAGGAGAGGCTGACCAGAGCATCGAGAAATTACTAGCTTTTGAAGTACTGCTGAAAAAAGGCTGGGCATTTCCAAAAAGCTCCGTAGCGACTGGATTTCCGCCTTCGCCGGAATGACTTATACTTGGTGATTCACCAAGCTTGTTATGCCTGCGATAGTCATACTTGCCATAGGCTTTTGAGCAATTATATGCTTTGCCTTCAAGTATGCTTCAATCACAATATCACTCCAAGGCCCCTCACCGGGCCTTTTTCTTTTCATTATGGCCGAAACAGTAATTCACATTGAAGGCGCCCGGCATCACAACCTGAAGGACCTTTCCCTGGATATTCCCAGGGACAAGCTGGTTGTGGTCTGCGGGCCTTCCGGGTCGGGCAAGTCCACTCTGGCCTTTGATATTATTTATGCCGAGGGGCAGCGGCGCTATGTGGAATCCTTGTCCGCCTACGCCCGCCAGTTCCTGCCCCAACTGGACAAGCCCCAGGTGGACAAGATCGAGGGGTTGTCCCCGGCCATCTCCCTGGAACAGCAGACATTGACCCGCAATCCTCGTTCCACCGTGGGCACGGTGACCGAGGTCTACGACTATCTGCGGGTCTTCTACGCCCGTCTGGGCAGGATGAGCTGTCCCAAATGCGGACAGGCCATTGAGGCCCGGAGTCAGGATGAAATCATCGATTCCGTGTTGTCGCTGCCGGACAAGACGCGGTTTCTGCTCCTGGCGCCCCTGGTGGAAAACCAGAAGGGTACGCAGCAGGATTTGATGCGCAAGCTGAAGGCCCAGGGCTTTGTCCGGGTTCGGGTGGATGGCGAGGTGACGCCCCTGGATCCGCTGCCGGAGATCACCAAAAACCAGCGACACACTCTGGAACTTGTCGTGGACCGACTGGTTGCCGGGCCGGATATCCGCAACAGGTTGGCGGATTCCCTGGAATTGGCCCTCAAGCACGGCAAAGGACGGATTTCCATCCAGATCGTGGGTGGTCAGGAAATGGTCTTCAGCACCACCTCGGTCTGCACGCAGTGCGACATCAGTTTGCCGCCGCTCACGCCCCAGCTGTTTTCCTTCAACAGTCCTCAAGGCGCTTGCCCGACCTGTTCCGGAATCGGCAGCGTGGAGTATTTCGAACCTGATCTGCTGGCGCCGAACAAGGGCTTGAGTCTGCGTCAGGGCGGCGTCATCCCCTGGCGCAAACCCGCGGCCTTGGCGCGGTACGAGCAAAGCTTGCAGCAGCTGGGCGAACGGCTTGGATTCACCTTGGATACGCCTTTGGCCGAATTGTCGGCGCAGGCATGGGATGCCCTGTTTCAAGGGGATGTGCTGGTCGCATGGGAAGGCGTCGTGCCGCTCCTGGACCGGGGACACCAGGTTCTCGGTCCGGTATGGCGAGACGAGTTGTCCCGTTTCCGTCAAAATCGTCCCTGCCCCACTTGCTCTGGGGCACGATTGAAGCCCGAGGCGCTTGCTGCCCGGGTCGGCAATCTGAACATATTCGAATTCTGCAGCATGCCGGTGGTCAGGGCGCTGGAGTGGCTTCGTGAACAGAGTTTTGCCGGACAGCAGGAATTCATCGCCGGCCCGCTGCTCAAGGAATTGACCCACCGCCTGGATTTCCTGGTCCGGGTCGGCCTGGATTATTTGAGCCTGGCCCGGACCATGTCGACATTGTCCGGCGGTGAAGCCCAGCGCATCCGGCTGGCCGGACAATTGGGATCGGGGCTGGTGGGGGTGACCTATGTTCTGGATGAGCCGAGCATCGGCCTGCACCCCCGCGACAATGCCCGACTGCTGGCCTCGTTGCGGGATCTGCAGACCCGGGGCAATACCGTGTTGGTCGTGGAACACGACGAGGCCACCATCCGGGCCGCGGATCATGTCCTGGAGCTGGGACCGGGCTCCGGCGCGCTGGGCGGGCATCTTGTTTTTGGCGGGAATGTGCAAGGGTTGCTCGGTCATCAGGATTCCCTGACCGGCAAGTATCTGCGGGGCGATCTGGTGATTCACCCTCCGGAAAAGCGACGGCCGGCCGGAAACAGGCTCGTGCTGCGCGGTGTGCGCACCAATAATCTCCGGAATCTGGATTGCACCATCCCTTTGAAAAGCCTGGTCTGCGTGACCGGAGTGTCCGGTTCCGGCAAGAGTTCCCTGGTCGTGGATTCATTGTACAAGCACATTGCTCTGGCCCAGGGCATCAAGGTGGACTCGCCGGGGAAGATCAACGGCATTGAAGGGCTGGAGCAGGTGGAAAAGATCATTGCCATCGACCAGACGCCCATCGGTCGAACTCCCCGTTCCAATCCGGCCACATACACCAAGGTGTTCGACGAGATCCGCAAGATTTTCGCCACGACCGTCGATTCCCGCAAACGCGGCTACTCGCCGGGACGTTTCAGCTTCAACGTATCCGGCGGTCGGTGCGAGGCCTGCCAGGGCGACGGCCAGATTCGCGTGGAGATGCATTTCCTGCCGGACGTGTTCGTGACCTGCGAAGTCTGCAACGGGAAACGCTACAACAGGGAAACCCTGGGCATCGAGTACAAGGGACTGAACATCGCCCAGGTTCTGGATCTGACCGTGGCCGAGGCGCGGCAATTCTTCACCAACTATACGGCCCTTGAGCGCCGTCTGGAAGTGCTTCAGGAAGTGGGTCTGGAATACCTGCGCCTGGGGCAGCCGGCCACCACCTTGTCCGGCGGCGAGGCGCAGCGGATCAAGATTTCCCGCGAGCTGGGCAAACGCAGTCTGCCCGGCGCCTTGTACATCCTGGACGAACCCACCACCGGACTGCACATGCATGAAACCGGCAAGCTGATCCAGGTGCTGCAGAAACTGGTGGACAAAGGCGCTTCCGTGGTGGTTATCGAACATAACCTGGATGTCGTGCGGGCCGCGGACTACGTCATAGATTTAGGTCCCGGCGGCGGCGAAGCCGGAGGCCAAATCGTGGCCATGGGCACCCCGGAAGAGATCCAGGCGAATCCGGAATCCGCGACCGGCAGGTTTTTGCGAGAACCGTAAGAATATCGACCATCATCACGAGACACAAAATCCACCATCCCGTACATCGGGAAGGTGGATTTTTTTATGCCCTCTTCTGCAAGGACACCAGAACCCGTCCCTGGAGCATGAATGCATTTCTATTCGCGCCAAGTAGAAACAAAATACGGAAAAGACTGTTTCCACGTACGTAGCCCACGCAAGCTGGATAGGGAGTTCAACGGATGTATGGCGGACCTTCGTTGAGTGACACTTACATTCTGTCTTAACCATCTAATGTGGGCAATCCCGAATATGGAGGTTTGTCATGAGCTTCAACCCTTTACAGGAAAAAGGAATTCCTCTCGAGAAGCAACTCAGGAATTGGTCCGAACTGAATGTGAAACCCTATGACAAGCAGAGCGTCCATCCCTACAGTCGGACCAGGGGCATATTCATGAATGGAATCGAGGTGGAAGGCATTATTTTCAGCCATCAATTTTCACGACACTCCCCGGACATGGCCACAAACCAGATGTTGGCCATGACCAGGCGAGTGGAACAACAGCAGCAAAAGGCCATCAACTGGCTGATTCCCGGTAATGAAAGCGTCCTGGAAGTGACCATCGGATATGAGCAGGTTGCCGTGGATCTGACGGCGTTTCTGGCCCGTACCGAGCCCGATCCGTATGTCAAGGCAGCCCTGGATTTCGCCTTGCTGGAGGATTTCGATCATCTGTATCGATACGCGAATCTTCTGAATATGGTGCAGGGCAAGGCTGCGGAGGAAATAACCGGAAAATACACCGAGATAACGGTCGGGCGACCCACCATGCTGGAGCATCGCCATCCCGGCGATGATGTGCGCAAGCACTACGATTCCAAAACAGCGGATCCGTTGACCAAGCTGCATGTGCTGACAATTACCGCCGCGGAGCAGCAGACCATGAATTTCTACATGAACGTAGGGAATCGGCCGGAAGAGATGCTGGGCCGCGGTCTCTATCTGGAAATCGCCCAGATCGAGGAGCAGCATGTGACCCATTACGCATCCCTGGCTGATCCCCGAGAAAGCTGGTTCGAGAAGCTGGTGATGCATGAATACAACGAATGCTGGCTCTATTATTCCATGATGGAGCAGGAACCTGATCCTCAGGTCAAGAAGATATGGGAGTTGCACTTGGCCATGGAAATCGAGCATCTCCGGCTTGCCAGCGAGCTGATGAAGAAAATGATGCGCATGGACCCGGAATCCATGCTTCCGAAGCAGCTGCCGGCCCCGCTGCTCTTCGAGTCGAATGTCGACTATGTCCGCCACATTCTTGCGGAGCAGGCTGATTTCAATGCGCAGGGAACGGAATTCGTTCCCGGCGATCAGGTTCCAAAGAACTCGAATTATCATATGTACCAGGAAATCGTGAATGCGGGAGGCGTGCCCAGCGAGGATGTGATTGCGAAGCATGTTCGGGACAAGGGCAAGGATTACCGGCAAGAACTGAAGGGGCCTCATCCCGTGGAGCGATTTCGCGCTTGAAAAGCATCTGGTAACTACTCAGCTTCAGAGAGAAGAGGTTAGTTTCTCGCGGGAATGACTTTGTTTTTCATGCCGTCTCCGGGTCAGTCATGCCCGCGAAGGCGGGTATCCAGTCCGCATTTTACTCGGATCAGCTGAGTAGTTACAGCATCTGAACATAAACCCATAAAATTATCATATAAGGAGGTTGCCCATGCTGCCGAAATCCGCAACTCGCGTCGCCGAACATACACCGGAATACGTCAATCAACAGATTCGTGAACAGACGGTGGAAAACATCAGGCAATGCGTCATCAATGGTCCTTTGTCCATTGATCAACGCCTGGAAGAATTGGATGAGGAATGGGATATCGAAAGGACTCTTCAGGCCAACGCGTCAACGTTGATTCTGATGGGAATGGGGCTGGGAGCCCTGTCAGGCCGGAAATGGTTTGCTCTGCCGGTCATGGTGTCCGGATTCCTGCTGCAACATGCCTTGCAGGGCTGGTGCCCGCCCTTGTCGGTTTTTCGGCGGATGGGAGTCCGGACAAAGGGAGAGATCGATGTCGAAAGGTATGCGCTCAAGGCGCTACGAGGTGATTTTCAGGAATTTTGCGAAAAAATTGAACGGGGCAAGGAAGATTCTCGTGAAGCGATCATCACGGCGAGTCGTTGATAAGAACATTAACATCTTAATATTGCGTCAATAATTATTGTCGCAAACAGAGCCTGTTGATAATCAACAGGCTCTGCTTCAAAAGCAAGTTAAACCGCTCAGCAGGGCCAGACTTGGCTACTCCCAAGCATCATTGAACATGCGCCATACATCATGGATTCACAGTGGATGTCGCGGAGCTGTCTTCCAGGCCTTCCCAGGTCCGTTTATCAAGCGTCCTTTCGATGTAATCCAGATGAATGCGTTCATCGTTGAAGCCTTTTGTCACGATAGCCTTGGCCGAATCCGGCAGGGACCAGGTCATGGCTTCATCATAATTTTTGTTGGTAAGCTTCTCGTTGGTCTTCATGGCTTTCAGGGCGCCTTCCGTGCCGCCGATACTGCTTCTCATCGCGGTAAAACCCGAGATCAATTGACCCTTGAAATCAGGAGCATCTTCCGGAGGCGTGCCACCCAAGGCTCGTATTTCCGAAGTGAGTTCTTCGATATGCCGTTTATGGTCGTCCCGGAATTTGCTCAATTGATCATGGATCGCCGGAACCTCAATGTTTTTGAGAGCCTGTTCATATGCATGAACCGCGTCAATATCCAATTGCACGAGATGATTTAAATTTTTAATTGCTTGATCCTTGTCCATTTTTCAGCTCCCTTTGTTGAGATGTTTACGAATTCGAAACTGTTCAGCTCATCAGCATGAAGTACGGAACAGGTCTCCGCAGAAAAAGTTACGTAACTGCTCAGTAACTATTCAGTTCATCCGGAGGGTGGTCATTCACCAGCACTGGATTCCGGCTTTCGCCGGAATGACTTATCATGGCAAGCTGCATCTATACAGTCATACCGGCGAACGCCGGTATCCAGATCTTTTTCGCGGATTTGCTGAATAGACACTGCTCAAAACTAGTGACAATCAACGGGATACATCCTGGGAGCGCCGCACCCCAGTGCGGCAACGGTGTAACGCACTCAGGGCAAAGTTCCGGCTGGCGCATAGCCCCCTGTAGCTTGCACGAGATACTCCGCGTCGATGGGTACCTTGCACAGGGAACTTCATCGCCCGATATTTTATTGAGCAATTAAAAAGTTACGACTTTTTCTCATGCTCCTTTTTCTCTTCAAAAAAACCGGTCATCGCCTTATCCAATTCTTCAGTTTCGAGCATTTCTTGCGCTGCATCGAATACATTGTCCTCTTCTTCCTGGATGTGGTGCCTCACAAGTTCCGCGAAAACAGCAAATTTCGCATCCCAGTTCTCCGCGCTCGTGGGAAGCTGATCCAATTCCTTGAGCAGCGTTTCCGCGGCGTGATGCTCTTCCATGGCCTCCAACCCCACCTGTTTGCCGGCTTTTTTGTTGAGCAGTAGAGGATAGAAATGTTTTTCCTCGCCCTTCATGTGCGGGATCAGTTCCCGTTTCAGCTTCTTGAACAGATCTTCTTTTGTCTTGACGGCCCTTGCCGACTTGTTTTCGATTTTATGCAGCAATTCTTTGACATCCAGATGCTCTTTCTCAATTGTCTGCAACAATTCATGTGGCATCGTAGGTCTCCTTGATGATTTTTGACGAGTTTCAGTTGATTATGGACAGTTTAAATCAGATATACTGATTGCAAATACTGGTAATCACGTAATCCACGGGATGGGTTCTGGTAGAATTTTCAGGGAAAACGAGATTGGCCAAAAGAAACTACCGTATTTTTTTGTTTGTGCTGGGTAATCCGCTTTATTGGGAGCACACGAGTATCGGGTTTATGATTGTTTCATGATCATGAACAATTTCAAAATTTATAACCGGGGGTTATGACGATGAAAATTGCTGCTATCTTGACGGATTATTTCGAGGATGTGGAGTATTCGGAGCCTGTGAAAGCGTTCCGGGAAAAGGGGCATGAAGTCGTCAACGTGGGGCTTGAGGCAGGCAAGACGGTCAAAGGGAAATCAAAACAGATGCCAGTGGAAATCGACAAGGCAGTTGTCGATGTCAGTCCGGATGACTTTGATGCGCTCTTGATACCCGGCGGTTTCTCGCCGGACTTGTTGCGAGCTCATGAGGCTCCTGTGGATTTTGTCAGGATGTTCATGCATTCGGGCAAGCCGGTTTTCTCGATATGCCACGGCCCGCAGCTGCTGATCACGGCGGATGTCCTGCAAGGACGTCAGGTCACCGGCTACAAGTCCATAGTCCAGGACATCAAGAATGCCGGGGCAAAGTACCAGGACAGCGAGGTGGTAGTGGACGGCAACCTGGTCTCCAGCCGGAATCCGGATGACATACCGGCGTTCATCCGGGAATCTGTTCGGCTCCTTGAATGAGGTTCGATGATGTTTGACGCAGGCCGGGTGGGTTGAGCTCTCACGGCTCACTCGGTTTTTCCAGAGGTACCTTGCGGGTTATCAGTAGTTCAGTTCGAGGAGTCGCTTATGGCTGAAACAGAAAGAAAACGGCGTGGCAGGGCGTTTCGGTGGACCAGAAACGCGGTCGTTGTTCTGGTTTTGTTGTTGATGGTTTCGCTGCTGATTCGATTCGAGTATGCCTACATGCCGCCAATGGAAAAGGTATTGAATCCCGAACGGATCAACACGGATATTGCCTATGACTACTGGGGTCGTTCCGTGACAAGGCAAGAGGCGGATGAACTGCTGAATACCGCTGAAGGGGCAAGGTTGCTGACAGCCGCGCACGGGGCTGTGGAGATCGACCCTGAGTTTCTCCAGCTGGGAAGGGAAACCTTCTACAAGGAGACCTTTGGGAATGAAATTTTCTCCACCGACGTGATCGGCTTCATGGACGGACCGTTGACCATGTGGTCATTCATCCGGGCCATCATTGCCAATCGGGGTCAAGGTACCGACAACCTGCAGGTCCGCGTCGCCCGAGACGCCATTATCGGGGGGCGTGAGTATTCCCGTGGGGATATGGTGAACACCGGGCTGGACATCGTCCCCGGAAGTCTGAGCGTCCTGGGAATGAAGGTACGCTATTCCCACGGCAGGATTCGAGCGGGCATCACCTGCGCCGCATGCCACAGCGCCGTGGACATGGAGAGCGGAAAAGTGGTGGAAGGCGCGCCCAACCTGAACCTGAACATCGGCAAGCTGATCGCCTTTGCGCCGAATTCGGCGGGAATTTTCGCCAATGCGGAGATTGGATCTCTTGATGATCTCGTCAGCGATGCAAGCCGCACGGTCACGACCTCCGACGGACGCACGGTTGCGCTGCCCGATCCTGAACTGCTGGAAGATGCCGTGGACAGGATCTTCATGAGCTGGCCACCGGGCTCCTTCGATTCCACCATCGATCTGGTGGCCAACCCGTCCCAGATCCCGGATTCCTTCACCTGGCAGGACCATCCTTACGGGTGGACCGGGTTCGCCGCAGCCGGTCCCTTCATGGGGTTGTCGGTGCTGAACAACAACGTCCACGCGCTGAATTCCGACGGGATTTCGCAAGCCGAGGCCTCGATGGATCTTTTCGGTTTCGACAAGGAACTGACCTATGCCATGGTACTCCAGAATTCCTCCCGCGGACGGTATCGCTGGGATCCGGAAAGTGGAGATTTGCCTTCCGAATTCTTCCAGCGCATCAATCCGACCCCGCCGACCATGGGTTTCAATGAAATGATCCATACGCCCTCCTTTCCCAAAGGATCGCTGATTTCTCCGGATGGACTCTTCATCAGCAAGAACGGCTCCCTGGTCTGGTTCGAGAACAACGCCATGTCCGCGTTCCAGAACACCCTGGCGCCGCCGCCTCCACCCATCGAGCGAGTGGAGGCGTTGCGGATCCAGGGCCGGGACGTTTTCCAGGCAGCGGGATGCGGCGGCTGCCACAGCGGTCCGGCATACACCAACAACAGGATTCTTCCGGCCCGTGAAGTCGGGGCCAGCCCTTCAAGAGCCCGGGCCAACGCCAACAACTGGGATGCCATGATCTTTCCCCCCACGACCTGGTCCTGGGACACCCCTGTACCCGTGCCCCTCAATGCGCGAATGATCGAAGTGCCTCTGGATCGTCTGGACATGGACGAGGTGCGCATGGCCTACGCCCAGGACGAGAGGGGAGAAGGCGGGTTCAAGGTAAAAGGGCTGATGGGGCTCTGGTGGTCGCCCCCGTATCTGCATGACGGGAGCATCGCCGTGGGACGGGATGCGCAGACGCAGATCGGCATTCCTGGAACATTCCACGCCGGAATCAGGCCTGATCCCGTGAACAGCCTGCGGGCCCTGGTGGACAGGGAACTGCGTCGGCGGTTGATCAAGGTCACGGCGGACTCGGAAGAGCTTCGAATGACTAAGGTCACCGGAACCGGCCATGGTCACTGGGTTGATGAAGAGGCCGGATATACACGGCAGGAGCAGGACGCCCTGATTCATTATCTGCTGACGCTTGAATTTCAGGAGGATCGGTAACTATCAGGGATGTTTAAAGAAGTTATCCGTAGATTACGCAGCCGCGTAATACGCGGATAGAAAAAAAGTTGATAACTACTCAGCTTCAGAGCTGGAAAGGTTGGCTTTCAAAAACTTGCGGCAAGCATGCCCTGGATTCCCGCCTTCGCGGGAATGACTTGTTTTCAATGCTGTCTCCGGATTAGTCATACCCGGGAAGGCGGGTATCCAGTCCGATTTACTCGGATGAGCTGAGTAGTTGCAAACAGTGCTTGCTCAGCCAAAAAAGAAGACGAAGGACGCTACATGGATTGGATACTTTATACCCTGGGCGCACTTCTGGTCTTGTGCGCGGCGGTGGATGTTTTCCTGACGGTGTTGTACGCCCGCAGCGGCGTCGGGCTGCTTTCTCCGGGAGTGAACCGCTGTGTCTGGTACCTGTTCAGGAAAACGGGCGGCTTGGTTCCCCGTCGCAAGCACTTGGTCCTGTCCCTCTGTGGACCGACAATCATCGTTGTCCTGACACTTCTTTGGATCGTTCTGCTCGTCACCGGATTCGCCCTGATCATCTGGCCGCAACTGGGAATCAGCGTGGTCTCGGACAATGGCCCGACACCGACGGGTTTCCTTGTCGCCTTGTATTACAGCGGTTATTCATTCTCAACGCTGGGAACCGGAAACATCATTCCGGACAACGATTTGTACCGTATCCTGATGGTCGTCCAGTCCGTAATCGGTTTCTCTTTTTTCACGCTCATCATCACCTGGTTTCTGAGTTTGTTTGATGCCTTGCGGCAGCGGAACTCATTTGCCGTGTCCCTGCACGGAAAGACCCTGAACTCCGGGGATCCCGCCGAATACGTCTCGCGGCTGGCCGTTGATCAAGAGCTGATCTTCGCCCAGCAGCAATTCACGGAAATTTCGCTTCACCTCACCACCATTCAGGAATCGCACCACTTTTATCCGGTTCTGAAATATTTTCGCTTTTCAAAAGCACTGTACAGCATGCCTCGTATCCTGTTCATCAGCCTGGATACGGTCAGCCTCTTCAAGACAACGCTGGATGACCAGCGATATGCCCCTCAGATTCGCGGAGCCGCTGCGGAAGAGTTGTGGAGTGGCGGCATGTCTCTGCTTTCGTTTTTTTCCGGGGCAATGCTTTCTGAAAATTTAGGATCACCGTTTGAGCAGAAGGCAACTTCCGAGCCTGCGGACTGGGAAGCACACTATCAGAGAGTCCGGGCTCGAATGCAGGAATCCGGTGTCCCGGTACGGCAAGACCCCGAACTCGGCCTGATGGAATATGCCCAACATCGCAAGCAGTGGGAGCAGGGAATCATCGCTCTCGGTGAGTTGATGCTCTTCGAAAAGAATGAGATTGTGCGTGAAGCGTGACGATTGCGGCAACCATAGAGGTCCTTCAAGGTGCCATGACAGGTGATCGGAGTTCGGAACAGGACGAAAAATGGCGCATGAATTGGAAAGCATCGAGGAAATGCTGGACAGGATCTCCGAAATTGAAGGGGAGGACGACAGGATTTCTCTGGGTGCCATCACCGAGGCCGTGGGCAGCCGATCTTTCGGACCCTTGATGCTCACGGTCGGCTTCTTCATGGTATCGCCTTTGAGCGGAATGCCGGGGATGCCGACGACCATGGCCACCCTGGTGCTGTTGATTGCCGTACAGATGATTATCGGCAGGAACCACTTCTGGTTGCCCGCATGGTTGTTGCGGCGTTCCATTCCCAGGAAAAGGCTGAACAAGGCGATGTCCTGGATGAAAATGCCGGCGCGCCATATCGACCTTCTGCTCAAACCGCGATTTGCGATTCTGGTCCGATCCTTCGGAACCTATGCCATCGCCGTCTCCTGCCTGATCATTGCCGCGGGCATGCCGATCATGGAACTGGTGCCATTTTCCGCCTCCGCCGCGGGCGTCGCCGTGGGCGCCTTCGGCCTGGCCCTGGTTGCCCGCGACGGCCTGGTCGCGCTTTTCGCCTATCTCTGGACGGGCGTCAGCGTCGTGCTGATCATGAGGTATATTTTCTAGCACCCAACGCATGACATCAAAAACAACAATGCGGGATGAGAGACAAGGCATGCCTTGTCTCTACGTGTCCACGTACATCCTGTCCCATGCGATCGCGAGGCGTGGGGACGCAATTATGTAGAGACAAGGCATGCCTTGTCTCTACGCGCGTTCAGGCTGGATGCGGATGCGGGTGGTTGGGGTTGGAATATTGTAGAGACAAGGCATGCCTTGTCTCCACGCGTTTTGGGCATCCAGGCAGAGCCGGCAAACCATTCCGAATTGCCCTTAACTGCTCAGGGTGAAGTAGGCAAGAAGAAAAAACGAAGGCGTTTGGTTCTTCAGTAAACTACAAGCGATTCATAAGGGTGTTGTATTCTTCATGGGTGCCGATCCAGAACCAGACTATTTCATTTCCTTCCCTGTATCCAATAGCCCTGTGGTGATAACCGACATCCACTGTCCATACATTACCTTTCTTTGCAAAGCCTAGCGAAGGATGATGAGGATTATCCTTGAAAAGTTCAAACTTATTGTCGGCAAGTCGTTGAATATCCTCCTGTAACTTCTTGTACCCTTTCCAAAAATCAGGATGGGTATAACAAATCAATCCCACTGGACGCATTTTCCTTGAATAAAGTCAGCTTTCACCTTCTCAAGAAGCTTATGCCCAGGGCCACCTGCTTGGAAATCTTTTTCAATCTCCTGATCCCAGATTTTTCCATCCATTGAACTGAACCATTTAGACAGCTTGATCTGATCGTCATACGGCAATGCGACGATCTCTTCCTGAATTCTCTCTAAAGTAGGCATGCTAGGCCCTCCTTTCAAATCCCAAGATTACAGACACCTCCGCAATGCTGTCAACGCAAAGACATGTCTCTCTGCGGGTGATATGAAAAAGTTCTATCTATAATCTTGACGAACCCAGAATAGGCGAAAAAGATGGCGCATGAACTCGAGAACATCGAGGAGATGCTGGACAGGATCTCCGCAATTGAAGGGGATGACGACAGGATTTCCCTGGGCGTCCATCACCGAGGCCGGGCAACCGATCATTCATACCCTTGATGCTCACGGTCGGTTTCTTCATGGTATCTGTTTTTGCCGGGAACGCGAGGCTCTGCACTCGCGATTTCTGAAGAGCGTGTGCGGAGTCCCGCGTTCCCAGGTATGTTTGTGCGGCCATGCTCCAAGGTGCTCCAAGGCAAGACAAGTCTGCGGGATGGGCTGCAAGTTCGAGCATTGACCGGGTTGTCGTCCAATTCAGTCGAGTTGTTCCAGACAATTGCATCTTCTTCTTGACAGGAATCAGTGGCGCCTATATGAGACAAAACAAGTCCGATTTGTCCTGTATAGGGGGTTGCAATTCATGATGTTGACCAAGGCGGGGGAATACTCGGTTCGGTGCATGCTGTTCCTGGCCGGCAAGCAGGAACAGGACATCGTCCTGAAAAAAGATGTATCGGAAGCAATGCGGATTCCCGTATCGTTCCTGGCCAAGATTGCGCAGAACCTGGCCAAGGCGGGGTTGATTCAGATTGTGCAGGGCCCGCGGGGCGGATACCGGATGCTCCGGACCCCGGAAGAGGTGACCCTGCTGGAAGTGATCGAGGCGGTGGAGGGCGAGATCTTTTTGAATGAATGTCTTTTCCGCCCGGACAGCTGCCATCGCAGTGTGTTTTGCGGAGTGCATCGAGTCTGGACGGACGCTCGGGAAGGGCTGCGTTCAACCCTGAGCGTTCCGCTTTCCGATCTGCTTTGCGCGGAAGATAATCATCGTCCGCGGGGCGGTGGTGATCATAATGGCTCTGATACTGTAACGTAAGGAGGTAAGGCGGTGGATGTTCTCTTGTTGTCTCGATTGCAGTTCGCTTTGACCACGTTTGTGCACTTTATCTTCGTGCCTCTGACTCTGGGGCTTTCCATTCTGGTGGCCTACATGGAGTTCAAGTGGATCCGCACGGGGGAAGAGGTCTACAAGCGGATGGCCAAGTTCTGGGGAAAGTTGTTTCTGATCAACTTCGCCCTGGGCGTGGTCACCGGGATTGCCCTGGAATTCCAGTTCGGAACCAACTGGTCCCGCTATTCGGCCTATGTCGGGGATGTTTTCGGCTCCCTGCTGGCCATTGAAGCGACTCTGGCCTTTTTCCTGGAATCCACCTTTCTGGCGGTCTGGGTCTTCGGCTGGGACCGCATCTCCCCGAAACTGCACAACCTCAGCATCTGGCTGGTGGCTTTCGCGGCCAGTCTGTCGTCCTTCTGGATCCTGATGGCCAACGGCTGGATGCAGAACCCCACCGGTTTCGTGATCAACGGGAACCGCGCCGAACTGGAAAGCTTCTGGGCCCTGATCACCAATCCCTTTGCCTGGCAGCAGTTCCTGCATGTCCTCTTTTCCGCCTACGTGCTCAGCGGCTTCTTCGTCCTGGGCATTTCCGCCTGGCATATCGCCCGGAAGAGCAATGTGGACTTTTTCCAGCGCTCGTTCCGCATCGCCGCCCCCTTTACACTGGTCTTCGCCCTGGCCCTGGTGGTGCAGGGGCACCACCACGGTTCCACGGTGGCCAGGTACCAGCCCGCCAAGCTGGCGGCCATGGAATCCCACTGGGACACCATGACCCGGGCGCCGCAGTATCTGTTCGTGATTCCCGATCCGGCCAACGAGCGGAATCTGGTGCAACTGCTGCCCGTGCCGGGAGGTCTGTCCATGTTGGCCTACCACTCCTTCGACGCCGAGGTTACGGGGCTGAAGGACATCCCCAGGGAAGACCGGCCCCCGGTGATGATGACCTTTCTCTCCTTCCGGACCATGGTCGCCCTCGGTTTTCTCCTCCCTGCCCTGGCGGCATGGGTCTGGATCCGGCGCGGGGATCCACAAGCTTCTCCGCTTTTGCTGCGCATTCTGCCCTGGGCCATCCCCCTGCCGTACATCGCCGTGCAGCTGGGCTGGATTGTGGCCGAGATGGGCCGGCAGCCATGGATCGTGAACGGTCTGATGCGCACTGAGGACGCATTTTCCGCCGGCATCTCCTTCGGTCAGGTGGCCTTCTCCCTGACGCTCTTCGTGATGATCTACTCCCTCCTGGTGGCGCTGAACGTGTTCCTGTTGTCCTATCATGGCCGCAAGGGGCCGAAGTCGGTGCGGGAAAGCAGCGAGGACGAACAGGCCCAGGCCGAGGCGGTGGGGTTGCGGCCGGAGACGATCCCGGCCTAACGGGAGTGGTTGATGAAGCGGATCTACTCAGCAGATTCGATGCATGCTCATTCACCTGCGCTGGATTCCGACTTTTGCCGGAATGACTTGTCTCAACATGCCTTTCCATGTTTGTCACACCGGCGAACGCCGGTATCCACGCCTTTCTTCGAACTTTGCTGAGTTGGACACGATGGAACTTCAATGGACTTGTTAAGAGGAGAGTGATGATATGACGCTGGAAACAACCTGGTTTATTTTGTGGGGTGTGCTCTGGGCGGTGTATTTTGCCCTGGACGGGTACGATCTCGGCCTGGGAACCCTGATGCCGTTTTTGGCCAGGGACGATCGGGACCGGCGGATCATGTACAATGCGGCCGGACCGTTCTGGGACGGGAACCAGGTCTGGCTGATCACCGCCGGCGGGGTGACCTTCGCCGCGTTCCCGGCCACCTACGCCGCCCTGTTCAGCGGGATGTACACGGCCCTGATGCTGCTGCTGTTCGCCCTGATTCTGCGAGGGATTTCCTTCGAGTTTCGGCGCAAGGTGGATCACGATGCCTGGCGCAGAGTCTTTGACGGCTTTCATATCGCAGGCAGCTTCCTGCCGGCCCTGCTGCTGGGCGTGGCCTTCGCGAACATCTTCCAGGGGATTCCCTTGAACGGCGAGGGCATCAACGAAGGCGGGATTCTGAATCTGCTCAATCCCTACGGACTGCTGGGCGGCGTGCTCTTCGTGCTGATGTTCACCCTGCACGGGGCATTGTGGCTGGGCGTCAAGTCCGAGGGGCCCATTGCGGATCGGGCCGCGGCCATGGCCGAAAAGCTGTGGGTGGCCTTGATGGTTGCGGTGGTTCTGTTCCTGGTGATGACCGCCTTTGTCACGAATCTGTTCGTCAACTACGTCAACAACCCAGTCCTGTTCGTGATCCTGCTTCTGGCCGTGGGCGGCCTGGTCACGGCACGAGCGGCCCTGGGCAGGCGGGCCATGCTCAAGGCCTGGACCGCATCGGCCGTGGCCATTGTCAGCGTGACCCTGTTCGGCGTGGTCGGTCTCTTTCCGACCCTCTTGCCTTCGACCATCGATCCGGCCTACAGCATGACCATCGCCAATTCGGCGTCCAGCCCGCTGACCTTGAAGATCATGCTCGGGGTGACCCTGGTTTTCATTCCCCTGGTTATCATTTACCAGAGCTGGCTGCATGTGACCTTCGGCTACAAGATCAAGGACGAGCATCTGGCATACGAAGAGGCGTACTGACGGCGGAACCTGGCCATGCTCCCGCGGTCACGACCTGATCCAGCCGCGGGCGCCTACATGAATCATCATTGCAGGAAGGCGGCTGGAAATCGGCCGCTTTCTCTTTTTGGACCAACATTTGTAACTGCCCAAAAACTTGCAGCAATGCAACGCGGCAAATCCTGGGAGCGCCCGGGAGCGCCGCACCCCAGTGCGGCAACGGAGTAACGCACTCAGGCAAAGTTCCGGCTGGAACATGGCCCCCGTAGCTTGGTCACGAAACTCGGCTTGCTGGGAATTTTGCATAGAAACATCTTATGGTCCGACCTTTGGGCAGTTACGTTCAATGTGCGTACACCGGGAATTTATCAAAGACGGTTTCGATGTTTATGGGTGTTTTTGCCGGGATCACGAGGCTCTGCACTCGCGATTTTTGAAGAGCGGGTGCGGAGCCCCGCGTTCCCAGGTTCCCGAATGCAGCCCTGGGCGCTCCAGCGCCCAGTTATTCAGGGGTTGAAGAAAGACACGAGCTTGGTCCCAGGGTAGCGTCGCGAACGCCGCAACCCTGGGCTATGTGACTGAATCCCGCTGCGATTTCAGGAGACAACATTTCTAAGTTCCCGGAGAAAACACTTCAAATGCGTAACGATCCGTTTCCGGGCGTAAAAGTGTCAACCAAATCCGACGACATGAAACATTCCCTTGAGCGGCAGGGTTCCTTGAAACCCAAACAATGGCTCCCCGCCGCGGCCCGGCAGGTGCAAGGCCAGTTGCTGCTCGCGGTTTCGCTGGGCTTTCTCGCCGGGATCGTGCTGATTCTGCAGGCCGGGATTCTGGCCTTTGTGGTGCACGAGGTTCTTTTCGCCGGGCGGGGGCTGGCTGACCTGCTCGGGCCGGTGCTGGCGCTGCCAGGCCTGATGCTGGTGCGGGCCGCTCTGGTCTGGGGTGGGGAACAACTGGGCTTTCAGGCCGCGGCCCGGGTCAAGAGCGGGATCCGGATGCAGCTCTACGACCATCTGCACGCCCTGGGGCCGGATCGTCTGCGGGCGCGATCCAGCGGGGATCTGGCCCATTACCTGACGGACGGGGTGGAAGGGCTGGAAGCGTATTATTCCAGATATCTGCCCCAGGCCGCGACGGCGGCCCTGATCCCCGTGGCCGTGCTGGCCTTCGTGCTGCCACTGGATCTGGTCAGCGGACTGATTCTGCTGTTCACCGCGCCGTTCATCCCCTTTTTCATGATTCTCATCGGCAAGCGGGCCGAGCGGATCAATCAGCGCCAATGGCGGCGGCTGGCTTCGCTCAGCGCCCGTTTCCTGGACAGCCTCCAGGGCCTGACCACCCTGAAGCTGTTCAACGCCACCCGCCGGGAAGCCGAAATCATCGCCCGGATCACGGACAACTACCGGGAAACCACGGTTTCCGTGCTCAAGATCGCTTTTCTTTCGGCCCTGGTCCTGGAATTTCTGGCCACGGTCAGCGTGGCCGTGGTGGCCGTGATCATCGGCTTCAAGCTGCTCGCCGGAACCATGTCGTTCCAGACGGGGTTCTTCATTCTGCTCCTGGCCCCGGAATTCTATCTGCCTCTGCGCTCCCTGGGCGCGCATTACCATTCCCGGCTGTCGGCCATGGCCGCGGCCCAGGGTTTGGTAGCCCTGCTGGCGGAGCAGCCGCGCACGCTGGAAGAAGGAAAGCTCCGCCCGCAATGGGCCTCCGTCCGAATGGAGATCGCCGGTGTCAGCTACGGTCATGGCCGCGATTCGATGGTTCTCCATCAGGTCAACCTGGGCATCCCGGCTGGAGCACTGACGGTTCTGGCCGGCCCCAGCGGCGCGGGCAAGACGACCCTGCTTCGGATTCTGCTGGGCACGGTCGCGCCGGATGGGGGACGGGTCCTGGTCAACGGCGCGGACCTGGGCGAGGTGGACCAGGAAGCCTGGCTGCGCCACGTGTCCTGGATGCCCCAGAATCCCTTTGTCCTCCAGGGAACCATTCTGGACAACATCCTTCTGCATCGCCACGGCGAACCATCGGAGGATGACCGGCGGAAACTGGAGGCCGTGGCGGCATTGACCGGGCTGGACAGGGATCTGGCCTCTCTGCCTCAGGGATGGCGAACCCGGGTGGAGGAAGGCGGCGGCGGATTGTCCGGCGGGCAACGGCAGCGTCTGGCCCTGACCAGGGCCCTGTGCAAGGAGGCGCCGCTGCTTCTGCTGGACGAACCCACGGCCCATCTCGACGCGGAAAGCCGGGAAACGGTTCTGACGGCACTGCGTTCCCTGGCGGGCAAGCGGACCTTGGTGGCGGCTTCCCATGACGCCCGGCTGCGGGAGTTGGCGGACGTGGTCCTGGAACTTGTTCCGCCCGGGGGTGAGTCATGAGCAAGTCCACCGGAAAACATGGCCGCGAGTTCCGGCTGCTGTTCTCCATGGCCCGCGCGAAATGGCCCTGGCTGCTGCTGGGCATGATCTGTTCCGTGGTCACCGTGCTGGCGAACATGACCCTGCTGAGCGTGGCGGCCTGGTTTCTGGCTTCCATGGCCCTGGCCGGCGCTGCCGGCGGGGTATTCAACTATTTTCTGCCCGCGGCGATCATCCGGAGCATGGCCATTGTGCGCACCATCGGCCGCTACGCCGAACGGCTGCTGACCCACGACGCCACCCTGCGGCTGCTGGGCGATCTGCGGGTCCGTTTTTTCGAGCGCCTTGTACCCCTGGTTCCCGCCGGACTGGGGAAGATGCACAGCGCGGACCTGTTCAGCCGGCTGCGGGCGGATATCGATCTCCTGGACAACTTCTACCTGCGGCTGCTGCTCCCGGTCGGAGCAGCCGTCTGCGTGGGGACCTGCGCTTTTGTCTTTTTCCTGGCCTTCGATCCCGGTTTGGCCCTGGGCTTGGCCTTCTTGTGGCTGCTGGCGGGAGCGGTCCTGCCGTGGTTCTGCCTGCGGATGGGAGAAGGGCCGGGAGCGGAGCAGATCCGGACCGCGGCCCGGATGCGCTGTCTGGTGGTGGACGGGGTGCGGGGCATGGAGGAGTTGATGGTCTTCGGCGGCCGGATCCGGCATCGGGAGCTGGTCCGGGAGGCGAACCAGGGCCTTATCGAGCACCAGAGGCGCTCGGCCCGGCTGGAGAGCTTTGCCCAGGGCGCGGTGGGGCTGGCCTCGGGCCTGGCCATGTGGCTGGTGCTGCTGATCGGCATTCCTCTGGTTGCCGAAGGAGCATGGGCGCCGGCAACCCTGCCCATGCTGGCGGTGCTGGCCCTGGTCAGCTTCGAGGCCATTCAGCCGCTTCCCGGCGCATGGCGGATGTGGGGCCAGATCCGGGCTGCCACGGGAAGGATATTGGAGGTTACCGAAGCCCGGCCTCCGGTGCGCGAGCCGGTTCAACCGGCGGTTTTGTCAGAAGGAAACGACCTGGTGATCCGCGACCTGTCCTTCACCTATCCCGGTCGCGGGGAACCAGTGCTGCGAAACGTGCATCTCGACCTGCCCCAGGGCCGCAGGGTGGGCATTGTCGGGGCCGCGGGCTCGGGCAAGACGACCCTGCAACAGATCCTGCTGCGGTTCTGGAAGTACGATCAGGGCGATATCATGCTGGGCGGGCGGGAGCTGCGCGCCTGTTCCGGAGAGGACGTCCGGTCCAGGATGGCCGTGGTGTCCCAGCACGTTTTCCTGTTCAATGCGAGCATCGGCGAGAATCTGCGCCTGGGCGATCCCCATGCCACGGACGCCCGGCTGCTGGAAGCAGCGCGCACGGCCCGTCTGGAGGAATTCATCCTATCGCTGCCGAAAGGTCTGAAGAGCCAGGTGGGGCAGTTCGGCGCCAGGCTGTCCGGGGGACAGTCCCGGAGATTGAGCGTGGCCCGGGCCCTGCTCAAGGACGCGCCCATCCTGATCCTGGACGAACCCACCGAAGGCCTGGACGCTGCGACGGAATCCGCGTTCTGGCAAGGCCTGGAGCCGGTGATGCGCGGGCGCTCCGTGCTGCTGATCACCCACAGACCGGCGGGGCTGGAATACATGGACGAGGTCTATCGACTGGAGCAGGGGCGGTTGGTTGGCTGCATGGTCGCGACAGATCCAGATCAATAAACAAGCGTTTGTTTTTTATATTCCTATTTGCTAAGGGTATGCTGGCTGCTGGTCCCCCTCGCGGCTTTGTTCGGGTTCTGGCTGACCAGGGCCGAGCGCGCGGAGAACATTCTTTGCACCCAGGTGGAGCGAACGACAGCCGGCTCGATCCAGGCAAGATATCTGGCATTGGGCATTTGCCTTTGCGTCGCTGTTTTGCTCGTCGGCCTGGCATTTCAGCGAAACCTTGAAAAAGGAGGATGAGAAGAGTGCCTTTAATGGACAAGAATTTTTCTCTGGTTGTGGCCATCGTCAACCCCGGCTACAGCGAGGAGGTGATCCGCATTGCCGAAGAAAACGGGGCCAGCGGTGGAACAATAGTCTTTGCGAGAGGAGCAAGCATCAGGTCGCAGGCCAGCCTGCTCGGAATCCCGCTCGAGCCCCAGAAGGAGGTCATCTACGTGGTCAGTCCCCGGGAAATCGTTTCTGACCTTTTGAAGAAATTGAACAAGGCATGCCATTTGAGCGAAAAGGGATTCGGTTTGGCTTTTGCCTTGCCGTTGGATGCGGTCACCGGCCTGGATCTCTGAAAAATTGATATAGAATCAGCGTTCGGAACAGAGCTGTTTCTCTGCGCGATCCGGGGCGAGGATGATTACGTCCCCCACCGGGGATACGATTATCCAGCCCCAGAGATCGCATCGTCCTCCCTCTATGCCGTAAAACCTTCAAGCGGCCAATACTCAGAATTTGCGGTAAAGTGTTGCAGTTCACTCTCCTTCACTCCTCGTCCGCACATGAAAGCAGCTTGCAACAGTCGCTGAACTGAAGGGCAGCTTTTTTTGACCGTTTCCCTCATCCTGGCCCGAAGCACCGGCCCCTTTCTTTCTCTTTCGAAAATTTTCCAACTTTTGCACTGCCATTTCCCAAATCGCAAGACAAGGTTCTCACCCATGGAGAATCGAAAGCCGGCATGACAGTCGGTTGTGCCGCCAAAATCCGTGATTTCAGGTACTCAGTGAACCACACGGCTTGGCATCCATTTTGAAGTTCCAGTGGCAGCGAGGTGAGCCAAAGATAGGATTTTGGATCAACAGCCTCGAAAGCCTCCGTATCCTCGAAGGCTGCTGATCAAGAGCTTGTTCAGGAACGGTTCGGCTTTGTCGCGTCGCAAGGGGACACATCGCTTACACTGCAACCCGGGAGGATTCACCATGACTGATAAAAGCCCATACATCAAAGCGTTGAAGGAAAGTTTGCCGGACGTGGTCACGGATGACGACATCGCGGAAAACATGCTGGACATCGTGTTCCATGTTCCCGTGAAGGCTCTTGAAAACGGGGATTCCGTGGAACTTCCAAAATTGGGCCACATTGATATCGACCGTTCCGCGGGAGAAAATTGTCTTTGTTTCAAGCCTTCCGATGAGTTGATTCAAAGCCTGGGAAGGTAGGAGATGAATCGGCGGCTGACGGCTCGGCTGCCCTCACGCCATGGGATGGCAAAGAGACGATGATTGTCGTCCTGGTAAAACGAAGGAGAACTTACGATGATCGAAAAAAGAACATATATCAATGCGTTGAAGGATGGACTTTCGGAAGTGGTGAAAGATGACTCCACTGCGGAAAAAATCGTGGACGCCATTTTTTCCGTGCCGGTCAAGACCCTGAAAGACGGCAATGCCGTGGATCTTCCGCAACTGGGCTCCTTGAGCATCGATAAAGGCCAGGGTGATGATTTCCTGACCTATCATCCGGAAAATGCCCTGGTGAAATGCGTGTTGAAACAGTAGGCTTGGCATGAGAGCATCAAAATAACCCGCGTCTTTCGAGATGCGGGTTTTTTTGCGCCGAAATTCCAGTGCCAGGCGAATAACGGTTGCCTTGCCTACGGCAAGGGTTGATCAGCACGAAACGTTGTCAATCAAGGGGAATCAATGTTTGTGCGGCAGGCAGTGGGGAATCAGGGAGTGGGGTTTTTCCTGGCCGTGAGCCGTCATCAGATCCTCGTCGGCCATGATTTCAAGGGCCGGACCATCGGCGACGATCAGCCCCTGATCCATGAGCACGACCCGTTCGCAGACTTCCAGGACCATTTCCAGGTCGTGGGAGGCGATGAGCAGGGTCTGGTCGCCCTGCTTGAGCAGGTTGATCAGCCGGCGTCTGGCGCGGATGTCCAGGCCCGCGCTGGGTTCGTCGTAAATGAGCACCCGGGGCTGCATGGCCAGGGCTCCGGCAATGGAGACGATGCGTTTTTCGCCCTCGGAAAGGTGATGGACGGGACGCTGGGCCAGATCCATGGCGCCCACCGTGACCAGGGCATCCCGGACCCGCTGGTTCACCTCGTCGCCGGACAAGCCCATGTTCTCGGGTCCAAAAGCCACATCCTCCCACACGGAAGGACAAAACAACTGATCGTCGGATTTCTGAAAAACCAGGGCCACTTGCGGATTGAAGCTGCCGCTGGTCACTGGCTTGTCCAGAACCAGAACCTGGCCGGATGTCGGCTTGAGAATGCCGCAGATGGTCATGAACAGGGTCGTCTTGCCCGCCCCGTTCGGCCCGATCAGCCCAACGCGCTGTCCGGGCAAGACAGTTAGGTTGAGATCCCGAAGCACATCGGGATTGTCCGGGTAGGAGAAGCAGAGGTTGTGGAGCGCTATTGCGGAGGAAGGTTGTTGGGACATCGCAGGTAGAGAGTTTTCATGTTCTTGGGATTGCCTGTTCCTAGAGTGTGGTTTTGCAAGCCGCAAAAGGATTTATGCCGGATGCGCGAGGATGGCAATGAAAATGAAATGGAAAACGATGGTTCAGTCTGCCGGAACGGAAGAGTCTTGATTCATGGCCTGCTATTTGCTGAAAACGCTGCCGATTTTGTCGCTCAACATCATTGAATTGTTGATCCTGGGGTTATGCCCTTTGCAAAAAAGAAAGTCTGAGTTGGTTTTACCACAGAGGGCACAGAGGACACAGAGCAAAGAAATGGAAAGCTCCTCCTTCCGTGCTCATTGTGGTGAATTATATCCTAACCCGTCGTAGACCCCGAGTCTGTTGGGCCGAGTCTGTTGGGCAGGGTAGCGTGGTAAAGGCTTGGCCAGATACGTCATTCCGGCGAAAGCCGGAATCCAGTGCTGGAGAATGATCATGCACCGTATGTGCTGAGTAGTTACTCGAAATCGAGATCGAAATCGTTTTGAAACTACTCGAAATCGAGATCGAAATCGTTTTGAAACTACTCGATTTCGATAGCGATTTCGATTTCGATAAGTGCCGGCCCTCCGCCGGTGCATTGAGTATCCCAGCAGGCTGGGTTCCCTGTTTTGGGACGGCTCGAAACTCCCTCACCGGCCTCGTCACTTCAAGTCGTTGCGACTGAAAACACGATGTTATGCTTTTTGCGGCCGGCCTCCGCTCATCTTGATCGTTACATGCCCCCATTCCGGATCAATCAGGTGAAAATGATAATGGTTCACATACGGCCAAGGCGTTTGCGGCGAAGATGAGGCGCAAGGCTGGCTGGAAGCCCTGCTGGCCCGGCACCAGGCCCAGGCTTGATGAAATCCCCGCTTGGGGCGTACGCCGACTTCTCAATATCAACCTATTGTGAACAATCCCTTCTGCGTGTAACGACTCAGCCATAGAGTAATGCTTTTGCCGGAGTCGGAATAGGTCTCGGCATTGAAAACGCGCAGAGGCGGCGCTGAATGGCTTCAATTTCGATTCCGCCCCCGACTCCGATCCCGTTTGCCGGAGCAAGAGTGAACACAAAATGTGCTGAACAGGTACAAAGCATTTCATGGTAAACAAAATGTATCTACTCAGCATACATTTTTCCTCCGATAATCGGTATCGGAACGGTATCGAAAACATTGGATTTCCCTCACAAATGGCCTCGCTTCGATACCGACCCCGATACCGGTGTCAAACTCGGCAACAGCATGAGTTTGCGGAATAGTTACAACAAAATATGCCATCTTCCCTTCAAAAGGCTGTTGGCGCAAGGAGCCTGGCCTCTCCATGGAGATCGATGATGTTACATACAGATCAACAGCCCCGGGTGCTCCTGGTGGACGACAATTCCGACAATCTCAGTATGCTGATGAATCTGCTCAAGGACCACTACGTGATCCAGGCGGCCAGGGATGGCACCCGGGCATTGGCCCTTGCTGAAAATATTCCCCGGCCGGACATCATCCTTCTGGACGTGATGATGCCGGATATGGACGGTTACGAGGTCTGCCGAAGGCTCAAGGCCAATCCGGTCACCCGGTCCATCCCCGTGATTTTCATCACGGCCCGCACCGCGGCCAGAGACGAGCATTACGGGCTGGAACTGGGGGCCGTGGACTACATTACCAAGCCTTTCCATCCGGAGATCGTCCTGGCCCGGCTGCAAAACCACCTGGAGCTGCAACGCACCCGCAATGATCTGCAGAAACTGTCCCTGGCAGTGCGCAACAGCTTGGCGAGCATCGTGATTACCGATCTCGACGGGACCATCGAATATGTCAACCCGGCCTTCACCGAGACCACGGGTTATACGCTCCACGAGGCCCTGGGCCTGAACCCCCGGGTGCTCAAATCCGGTCGCCATGACGACGATTTTTATGCCGACATGTGGCGGACCATCGCCGCGGGCCAAGCCTGGCGGGGCGAAATCCTGAACCGAAAAAAAAACGGCGACCTGTACTGGGAAACGGCATCCATCTCGCCGGTCCTGGATGACGACGGCATGGTCGTCAACTATGTGGCCGTCAAGGAGGATATTTCCGACCGCAAGGACCATGAGCGGCTCAAGGAGGACGTGGACCGGATCATGCGCCATGATCTGCGGAGTCCCCTGAGTGGGATTATCGGCCTGGCCGGGGTGCTGCTGCAGGATGAAGCCATTGCCGGGGAGCAGCGGGAAATGCTGCGGTTGCTCGAAGAGTCCGGGCAGCGCATGCTGCGGATGATCGACAACTCCCTGGATCTGATCAAAATGGAGACCGGGGCCTACCAGTATCTCCCGCGACGGGTGGACGCCCTCGGCGTGATTCGGGAGGTTCTGGGCAACCTGCGATCCAAACTCCAGGCCAAATCCCTCAGAGAGGAAGTGACACTGGACGGGCGTCCGGCCGTGGAGCCTTTCTGGGTGGGGACCGAGGAGCGCCTGCTGTTCTGCATGCTTAGCAACCTGTTGCTCAATGCCGTAGAGGCCTCCCCGGATGGTGAAACCATTGCCGTGGAGCTGTCCCAAAAGCCGGTGCCGACTCTGCGCATCCGCAACCGAGGCGCGGTCCCGGAACCTGTGCGCGAAAACTTTTTCCAAAAATACAAGACCCACGGCAAACAGTACGGCACCGGCCTGGGCACCTATTCGGCCAGGCTGATGGCCGACACCATGGGCTACGGACTGGCCATGGAAACCTCGGATACGGACAATTCCACGACGCTGGTGATCACCGCTGTTGACGGTGAGACACTGCCGATCTGCGCGTTGGAGCCATGATCCCGCGACGGCCCTCCCGCACCCGGTGCTTCCCCCCTGCCCGCCAGCCGGCTCTGCTTTGGTCCGGCTCGGGCAGAGGACCGGCTGGTTGGCTGCCGGCCTGTCTTCAGACCTGTCTTTTGGTCTGTCATCTGGTCTGGCTTTTGGCCCTGTTGCAGCTCCCAACTCCAGTCTGGGCCGGAGAAGATCCCCAGCGGGTCCGGCTGACACCGACCGAACAGGCTTGGCTGGAGCGCAATCCGGTGATCACCCTGGGCTCCTCCCTGGATTTTCCACCAGCCGTGACAGGCCGCGAGAGCGGACAGTGGAGGGGAGCCCTCCCGGACATCCTGGATTTGCTCAACCGCAAGATCGGCGCAAACATCCAGCTTCGGGTGGGACCGTGGGCCGAAGTTGTCCAACTGGCCGAGCGGGGCCTGCTGGACGGGCTGGCGCCCACCGTGCCGTTGCAGGCTCGACAGGAAACATTTCAGTTCAGCCACCCCCTGTCCCAGACCTACTATTCCATCTACACCCGTTCCAAAGACCTCGACCAGTTTCGAGGTTTGGCGGATCTACGGGGCCACCAAGTGGGCTATATTGATCGGTCCGATCGTATTGCCGAGCTGCTTGGGACCCATCCGGACATCATCCCCGTGCCCTTGCCGGATCTGGAAACGCTGACCATGGCGCTTTTGAGTCGGCAGGTCGACGCAGTGGTGGCTGCTGGATATCTGGAAGTATGGCGGCGACAAAACCTAGTCTACGGTTTTACGATGGCCGGGATCATCCCGGAAAGCCTCTCTGACATGGTCTTTTCCGTCCGTGCCGACCGGCCGGAACTGCTTTCCATTTTGAATAAAGGCCTGGCCGCCATCACCCTTGAGGAATTCCAGGCCATCCAGCAGCGCTGGCTGGGAGTCGATGTGCTCACCGCGCGTTCGGCTGCCCTGGATCTGACCCCTGAAGAACGGGAATGGGTAGCCCGCAATCCGGTTTTCACCGCGGGGGGCACGGACAACCCGCCTTACGTCATGCAGGGCCGGGACGGGCGGATGACCGGGTATGTCATTGATTTTCTGCACTTGATCAGCTCCCGGGCCGGGCTGGAACCGCGGTTTGAGTACGCCCCCCTGCCCGAGCTGCTGCGCATGGTGGAAGAGGGGGACCTGGACACGGTCATGGGAATGCTCTGGACTCCGGAGCGGGCTCAAGCCTACAGCTTCTCCCCCCACAAGGCGACACTGACCATGGTCATTTTCGCCCGCAAGGACGATCCACGCATCACTTCCCTGGACTCCCTGCACGGCAAGCGCATCTCCTCCAGCGCTGGCTTTGCCCTGCAGGACTTGATGCAGACAGAGCTGCGCGACGTGAAGATCGTCCCGGCCAGAGATCCGATCCAGATGCTGCAGTTGGTGGACGCCGGTCAGGCCGATGCCGCGATATACGATCTGCACAGCGGAACCTACATTCTCCGGAGCAACTTCTTCAACAATTTGGAAGTCAAAGGCATTGCCGAGTTCCAGGGCCTGCCCGACCTGCACGGCCACATCTACATGATTCGCAAGGATCGCGATCTGCTGGAGAGCGTGCTCCGCAAAGCCTATCTGAGCCTGGACGAGCCGGAAAAACAGCACGTCTGGGAACGCTGGTTCGGTCGGCAGGGGGGACCGCGCCAGGTTTTCAGCCGCGAGGAACATGAATGGCTGAGCCGCCGAAAAGTGTTGCGCTACGGCTATGACCCGACCTGGGCACCGGTGGAATTCACCGCCGCGGACGGCAGCCACCAGGGCATTACCTCGGCCTATCTGAAGCGCCTGGAAGAGCTCCTGAACGTCCGCTTCGAGCCGGTGGCTTTCTCCAATTGGAGCCTGGCCGAGCAGGCCCTGCGGGAGGGCGAGGTGGATCTGCTTCCGGCCATGGCCGGCACCCCCCAGCGATTGCGGGATTTTCTGTTCACGAATCCCTATCTGTCCATGCCCGTGGCCATTTTTTCCAAGACCCAGTCCGCCTACCTGGGCAATCTGCAGGCCCTGTCCGGGAAAAAAACCGCCGTGGTCCAGGACCATGCCAGCCACAAATGGCTGGACCAGGACTATCCCCAACTGGAGCTGGTTCCGGCCATGAACGTCGCGAACGCCTTGCGCCTGGTGGCCAGGGAACAGGTCTTTGCCTACGTCGGCAACCTGGTCACCACCAGTTACTATATCGGCGCCACGGGCCTGACCCAGATCCGGGTGTCCGGGGAAACCCCGTACACCTACCACATGGCCATGGCCGTACGCCAGGATCAGCCCGAACTGCGCTCCATCCTCCAGAAAGGCCTGGACGGCATCCCGCAATGGGAACGCGATGCCATCTACAACGACTGGATTTCCATCCGCTACGCCCACGAGGTGGACAAAACCCTGCTCTGGCAGGTGTTGGCCGCGGCAGCGACCCTCATCCTGCTGTTCACCTTCTGGAACCGGCGCCTGGCCCGGGAGGTGTCCTGGCGCAAACAGGCTCAGGCCGGGCTGCGCCAGAAGCAGCAGGAGCTGGAAGCGGCCCGGGACCAGGCCCAGAAGGCCAACCAGGTCAAATCCGATTTCCTGGCCAACATGAGCCATGAAATCCGCACCCCCATGAACGGCATCCTGGGCATGGCCGGCCTGCTCCTGGAGACGAACCTAGATGCCGTCCAGGAGCGTTACGCCAGGCATATCAAGCACAGCGGGCACCTGCTGTTAAGCGTTGTCAACGACATTCTCGACCTGTCCAAGGTCGAGGCCGGCAAGCAGGAGATCCGGGTGCAGGATTTCGACCTGGACGATCTGTTGCAAAACTGGACATCCGGGGCCATGGGGGCGGTCCAGGACAAGGGGCTGGCGTTCACTTGCCACGCGGAACCCGACGTGCCTGCCCGGCTGCGCGGCGACCCCTTGCTGCTCACCCAGATAGTGAACAACCTGATCAGCAATGCCCTGAAATTCACGGACCAGGGGGAAGTCCGCGTCCGTGTTTCCCGGATTCCGGAAGAGGAGCACGCCGCGCTTTCCAGCCCCGCCGTGGGGACAGCGGAACTGGTCCCCCTGCGCTTCACGGTCCGCGATACCGGTCCGGGCATTCCCGAGGACATGCAGCCCCTGCTGTTTGACAATTTTTTTCAGGTGGATTCCTCGGCATCCCGCAAGCACCCCGGAACCGGCCTGGGCCTAGCCATCAGCAAAAAACTCACGGAACTGATGGGCGGTGGGATCAAGGTCCACAGCATACCGGGCCAGGGTGCGACGTTCAGCGTTGATCTGAACCTGGAAAAGGCCCACGGAGCCCTGGAGCCGATACAGGAATCCGCCCATCCGGACACCCTGGCGGCCCAGCTCGGGCTGATCCGCGGAGCGCGCATCCTTGTGGCTGAGGACAACGAGATCAACCTGGAACTGGTGGTCACGCACCTGCACAAGGCCGGAATGATCGTGGACAAGGTCCGCACCGGAGCGGAGGCCGTCCATGCCGCGGCCACAACCCCGTACGATCTTATCCTGATGGACATCCAGATGCCGAAAATGGACGGCCTTGAAGCCACACGGCGGATCAGAGAGGCGGAGGAAGAGAATGCCGGAATGCTGCAATGCTGGAATGTCGGCACCCAAGGCCGGACAGAACAATCCGAAACGCTCCCTGTATCAGCACCACCAACATTTCAGAATCCCAGCGTTACAGAATTCCAGCATCCCAGAATCCCGATCATCGCCCTGACCGCCCATGCCATGGACGGTGACCGGGAAAAAAGCTTGGTCGCGGGCATGAGCGGACACCTGACCAAGCCCATCCAGCCCCTGGAACTCATGCAAACCCTGGTGGACTGGATCCCGCCGGGTGAACGGGCGGCGGAGAGCGAGTCGGACATTTTGGGCCGGCGGTCTTTGCCCGAGGCTTCCGGCGACCTGCCATCCTTCGATGCTCCAGGCATCGATGTCCCGACAGCCCTGGCCAGGACCCTGGGCAACCGGAAGCTGTACCGAAAATTACTGGCCAGGTTCCCGGCCCAGCATGCCCATTTTCCGGAAGACCTGGAACGCCTGCTCCAGGAGGGCCAACTGCAGGACGCCCAGCGCCTGGCCCACACCCTGAAAGGTTCCGCCGCCAACCTGGGGATGGACGATCTGGCCCGGAACGCGAAGGTGGTTGAGGCCCTGCTGGCCGATCCGGTGCATGATCGGTCCGCCCTGCATCAATCGTTCAATGACCTGCGCTCTTGCCTGGACACGGTCCTGACCAGCCTGCCCCGGCTGCTTGCCGATCTGGCGCCGGGAAACGAATCCGGCAACGAACCGGAAGCTGAGCCTGTCCCCCCGTCCCAGCCATCCACATCCCCCACGCCGAATCACCCTGACCCGCTCACCATGGCCAGAGCCCTGACGCTGACCCGCGAAATCCTGGACCTCCTGGACCAGGATCAGCTTCAGGCCCAGACCACACTTGAGGAACTCCGGACTCTTCCCCTCCCCACGTCCTTTCTTGATCAGGCCGGACAGGCCTTGGAATTCCTGGAGGATTTCGAGTACGAGCCCGCTCGTCACGCCCTCCTGAACCTGGCGACTCGGCTCCAGGAAACCGCTGAACAGTAACCCATTTTTTTGCATATTGTCAGCAAAATGCCGGCAGATATCATGACTCCCAAGTTTTCAACACCCAACCAACGTGACTTGACCGGTATCGTATTGAAGTGGGACCGAAGACAGGCACAAAAACTCAAGGCAGACTTGGCAATGTTCACACACTGTTGCCCAGTGTCCTCGTTTCAAATGAACCTGATCAAAAGAGAAAATCGAGGCGGTTATGAACCCTGATGCGCTGTCCCGAGTCTTGATCGGGGACGGCATGCCGGACAATTTGCAGTCGTTGATGGTCACGTTGCACCGTCACGCCTACAGTCCGCAACCATGTCAACGCACAGAGGTTTCATGAAGATCAGCGAGTAAAATTGAAGGAGATGCTCTGGACCATGCTTTTGTCCCGTTTCAAATTGCGCAGTATTTGATTCCAATGTCCTGATTGGATGAATAACTCTTGAAAAGGGGGTTCTGACATGAGTGCGAAGCCCATTTTCTTGATCTTTCCGCCCGAAGGCTACGCCGACTGGCTGGCCGAGCTAAAAAATCGCATTCATACGGCCCAACAACGCGCCACTCTGGCGGTCAATCACGAACTGATATGACTCTACTGGCAGATCGGCCGCGATATTCTGACCAGGCAGGCCAAGCAGGGCTGGGGGGCCAAGGTCATTGACCGGCTGGCCCATGACCTTCGCAACACCTTTCCGGAAATGAAAGGTTTCTCTCCTCGAAATCTAAAATACATGCGCGCCTTTGCCGAGGCGTGGCCTGAGGCTGAATTTGTGCAAGAGGTGCTTGCACAATTGCCGTGGTATCACCACATCGCCTTGCTCGACAAATTGAAAATACCTGATGAGCGACTCTGGTACGCACAACAGGCAATCACCAACAGGTAGCGGAATATGCTGGTGATGCAGATCGAGTCGGCTTTCTGAAGCGCCAGAGCAATGCGCTCACCAACTTCAACCTCCACCTGCCCAAGCCGCAATCCGGCCTGCTCCCAACTGAAAACGCCGGCAAAGTCGTCACTCCACACCATTGAATTGTTGAACCTGGCTCTTTGACTTCTACCATTTTTTCGTCTTATGAAAAAAAGGAGTTATCGCTCCAGCAGATAAAAACATGATCCTGTTTCATCTTCGGAAAGCCTCATCACATTGGACCCGCTGCCTTATGCCAATAAAATGATGGCTCAGAATTGATTGATGCATTGACGTGCTGCGTCTTGTATTCCTACAAGCATCGCTTATGCAGGGGCAGGCTCCCTTGCCCGGCCTGCCGGATTTGCGACCTTGAAGATACCGAGGAGGGAGATCTCATGGACGGCATTTTTGAAGACCAGATGCGGCTCCTGCGAGAGCGTGCCGAGACCCGCCTGGTGGATGCGAGCAAACCCGTGGGCGACCTTTCCACGGACGAAATCCAAGCCTTGCTCCACAACTACCAGGTGCAGCAGATCGAACTGGAGCTGCAAAACGAGGAGCTGCGCGCCGCTCAGGCCCAACTGGAGAACGCCAGAGACCGTTTTGCCGCATTGTTCAACAATGCGCCGGTGGGCTACGTGATCCTGGACGAGCACGGCGTGATCAACCAGGCCAACGACACCTTCGCGACAATGGTCGGACAGCTGCCACACCAAATCCAGGGCAAATCACTGGCCGGCTTCCTGATCGACTCGGATCGTCCGGTATTTCATGGACGGTACACCGCCTTTTTTCGTCATCCCGAGGGCAAGCGCCTTGACCTGGCCTTGAACGTGGCCGAAGGGGCATTGCACGTTCGTTGCGTCGGGCGGGGGGAACAAGTGCATTCCGGACGATCGGATGAGGCCGGAAGGCGTCTGTTGCTGCTGGTGGTCAACGACGTCACGGACCAGATCCGGGCCGAGGAGACGTCGCGGGAAAGCAGGGCCTTTTTGAACATGCTCCTGCAAACCGTCCCCATCCCCGTGTTCTACAAGGACCGAAACGGGCGCTTTCAAGGAGCGAACAAGGCGTTTGAAGACTTGTTCGGCCAGGGCATGGCCCAGTTGGATACGGCTTTCGGTTTTTCATCATTTGCTCCGTCCGCAAGCGTTGCGGCCAAGACCGCTCAGGCGCCTTTCCAATCAGGGGTGCAGGTTGTGGAGTCCCAGGTGGTGGACACCAATGGCGTGGTGCGGGACGTGATCGTGCATCAGGCCGGTCTGGCGGACAAACAGGGGCGGCTCACCGGCCTGGTCGGAGCGGTGCTGGACGTCACGGATTTGAAACGGGCCGAGCAGACCCAGGTCCAGGCCAGGGAGTCGGTAGAGATCGCCTCGCACCTCAAGGACGAATTCATGACCACCATGCGCCATGGACTGCATTCGCAGTTGCACGGGGTCATGGGCATGCTCCAGTACCTGCTGACGACAACGCTGGATCGGGAACAGCGTGAATTCATCTCCATGGCCGTGGCCGCCTGCACCCAGTTGGCCCGCCTGCTCAAGGACCTGATGGATGTTGCCGCCTTGGACGCAGGACAGATTCAGCCCCGGGAGGTGGAGTTCAGGGTCGAGGACCTCTGCACCGCCCTGACCGATGCCTATGCCGGGCTGGCCCGGGAAAAGGGGTTGAGCCTGGATTGCTTCGTGGACGAGACCATGCCACCCCGACTGGTGGGGGACGAGGCGCGGGTCCGTCAGATCATGCACAATCTGGTGGCCAATGCCGTCAAGTTTACCGAACAGGGCGGCGTTCGCGTGGACATGGCCAACCTTTCCCCTGGTGATCACGGCAAGGTGCTGGTGCTGTTCACCGTCACCGACACGGGCATCGGCATTCCGGACGAGCGCCAGCGAACCCTGTTCGCGCCGGTGGTCCGGGGCGACGCGCTGTACCGGAATGGCCGTCCAGGGCTGGGGCTGGCCGTGGTGCGTCGACTGGTGGACCTGATGAGCGGAAACATCTCCATGGAAAGCACGCCGGGAGAGGGGACGACCATGAATGTTTCCATTCCCTTCAAGCTGCCCGAGGATTTTGCCTCCACCACGTTTTTGACCGACCCCGGCCGCTGGAAGGTCAACAAGGGGCTGCGTATTCTCCTCTGCGAGGACGATGCCTCCAATGTTTTGCCGGTGCGGATGTTCCTGGAAAAGGCCGGGCACGAGACCACCGTCGTGGACAATGGCCGGAAAGCGATGAAGCTGCTCGCGGCCAATGATTTCGACTGCATCCTGATGGACATCCAGATGCCGGTACTGGACGGTTTGGAAGCCACGCGACTGATCCGCTCGTCCACAACCATCGGACCAAAGAAAAATATTCCGATTATTGCCATGACTGCCCACAATGCCCTCGAGGAGCGTGAGAGGTGCCTGAACACCGGCATGAACGCCTACCTGACCAAGCCGGTGCGCATGGCCGACCTGCAAGGGGTGCTGAACGGCATCAAGCCGGCAGCCCGAAATCTCGTCGGCTGAGACGAGACGACCGCATCCTTCCCAAGGAGAACTGATGACCGACCTTGCCCGCCGCGGCCCAGCGCAGGCCGAACAGCCGGACCAGGATCAGCGAGCCGCAACCCCTTCCGCGTCCTCCTCTTCCAGTCCGCATCGCCTGCGTGATCAGGCGCTCAAGCGGATCAACCGGGTGGATCTCGGCGACTTGAGCGATCTGTCGCCCGAGGAGACCCGCCGGCTGCTGCATGAGCTGCTGGTTCACCAGGTGGAACTGGAAATGCAGAACGAGGAGCTGCGCCAGTCGCGGCAGGAACTGGAAACCTCCCGGGCGCGGTACTTCGATCTCTATGACCTGGCGCCGGTGGGCTACTGCACCATCAGCCGGCGGGGCGTGATCCTGGAGTCCAACCTGACCATGGCCGATCTGCTGGGGGTGTCCCGGGGCAAGCTGGTGCGGAAAAACTGGATCAAATATCTGTTCCAGGAGGATCGTCCCGTCTATTTCTCCCGGATCAACCATCTGTATGCCCACGAAGAGCCGCAACAGTTCGACGTACGCCTGGTCCAATCCTCCGGGGACACCGTCTGGGTGCGCATTGCCGCGGCCCTGAGCGAGGATCCTTCCGGCGCAAAGCATTGTCGCATCGTGATCAGCGACATCTCACGGGAAAAGGAGCTTGCCGCCCAGGTCCATCACCAGCGGGACGAGCTGGCCGACGCCTTGAACCGGTTCATGCGCATCGTGGAATGCGTACCGGGCGTGGTGTACCGCTTTCAGCGCTGGCCGGACGGGCGCATGGAATTTCCGTTTATCAGCGGCCGGTTCACGGACATCACCGGCATCCCACACACGGACGCGGCCAAGGATATCGGGATGGTCTTTGCGATCATCCATCCTGAAGACTATCAGCGTATCATGAACAGCATCATCGATTCCATGGTGAGTCTGGACCTCTGGCGGGAACAGTTTCGGCTGTTCCGGTCGGACGGAAAAATGCTCTGGCTCCACGGCGAAGGCATTCCGGAAGCCCAGCCAGACGGCAGCGTGCTTTGGCACGGCTATCTTCAGGACGTCACCGAACGCGTCCAGACGGAGGAGATGCTATACCTTACCTTCGAGCGCTATCGCCTGATCGTGGAAAACGCCAACGAGGGCATCCGGATGCTGGATCAGAACCGCCGGATCGTGATGGTGAACAACAAAATGGCTGAAATGCTCGGCTATCCTTCAGATGAAATGATCGGCGCTCCGGCCCAGAATTTTGTCCATCCAGGCGATCGGATCCTTTTTGACGCAATCTGGAAGGATCGTCAGGCCGGTCTTCGCGGGAGGTATGAGCTGCGCATGGTTCACCGGGACGGCCAGTCGGTCTGGGCCTCCATTTCCTCCACCCCCTTGTTTACCGAACAGGGCCTGTTCAAGGGCTCCTTCGCCATGGTCCAGGATATCAGCAAATTGAAAGCGGCCCAGGAGCTGTCCCGGGAACGGGAGGAGTTCCTGAGCTGCATCATTGACAACATCCCGGACATGGTGATCATCAAGGAAGCCGGGGAACTGCGCTATGTGCGCTTCAACACGGCAGGACAGGAGCTGCTGTGCATGTCCCAGGACGACCTGCTGGGCAGGACCGACTACGACCTTTTTCCCAGGGAACAGGCCGATTTTTTCATCGCCAAGGACCGGGAGGCCCTGAACCAGGGGCGGCTGGTGGTCGTCGACGAGGAGCCCATCGATACCCCGCGAGGTCGGCGACTGCTGCGGACCAAAAAGCTTCCCGTGCCGGACAAGGACGGCAAGCCGGCCTATTTGCTGGCCATTGCCGAAGACATCACGGAAAGCCGCATGATCCAGCGCCGGCTCGAGGAATACGCCGCCCAGGTGGACCAGAAGAATCGCGAGCTGGACGCGGCCCTGATCGAGGCCAGCCAGGCCAGCCGGGCCAAGAGTGAATTCCTGGCCAATATGAGCCATGAGATCCGGACTCCCATGAACGGCGTGATCGGGATGACGGACCTGCTTCTGGATACGGACCTGACCCCGGAGCAGCGGCGGCATGCCACGGCCATCCAGTGCAGCGCCGAAGCGTTGCTCTTTCTGGTCAACGACATTCTGGACCTTTCCAAGATCGAAGCCGGCCGAATGGAACTGGAAACCCTGGATTTCGACCTGCGGTCGCTGCTGGACGATTTTGCCGCGACCATGGCCCCGCGCAGCCACGTCAAGGGCCTGGAACTGATCTGCCACATGGCCCCGGACGTCCCGCCCCTGCTGCGCGGCGACCCCGGACGGCTGCGCCAGATCCTGACCAACTTGGTGGGCAACGCGGTGAAGTTCACGGAGCAGGGCGAGATCGAGGTCGGGGTGGAGGTGGCCCGGGATGGTGGGATGTCGGAATGCTGGAATTCTGGGTTGCTGGGATGCTGGGATGCTGGGATGCTGGAATGTCGGGATGCCGGGGTGCCGGAATGCCGGCATGTCGGGAAGGGTGGAGCGGGAAGAGGGCGGAGAAATGGTCAATTGTCGGCAATGACCGGCTGCGGAGCCGTCCTGCTCCGTTTCACGGTCCGGGACACCGGCATCGGGATTCCCGAGGACAAGCTCGACCTGCTGTTCACCAACTTTTCCCAGGTGGATGCATCCATCTCCCGCAAGTTCGGAGGCACGGGCCTGGGGCTGGCCATTTCCAGGCAGTTGGCGGAGTTGATGGGCGGCAAAATAGGCGTGCGCAGCCGGGAAGGGCAAGGTGTCTGCTTCTGGTTCACGGTCCGCTTTGTTCTCCAGGAGGCCCGGAAGGGCATTCAAGACGACACCGGGGACGGCGTCGGCAACGTCGCGGATCGCACGCGACTGAACGGACTGCGCGTCCTGGTGGTGGACGACAACGCGACCTGCGCCCGGGCCATGGTTCGCCAGATGACGGCCTGGGGCCTTCAGGTGCAGGCCGTGAACAACGGCAAGGCGGCCTTGGAGCTGTTGTCCGAGACGCACGGAAACGGTGCGGGGTATGATCTCATGGTCGTGGATTTCGATATGCCGGGCATGAACGGCCGGGAGCTGGGTAGTCGAATCCGTGGCGACCTTCGGTTCCAGGGCCTGCCCCTGATCATGATGACCCCTTTGGGTCAGGCGGATAGCGCCTTCCTGTGCACGAACCTGGGTTTCTCGGCCTGCCTGAACAAGCCCGTCCGCCTCGCGGAACTGCGCGAAGCCCTGATCATGGCTTTACGTCCACCGAATGACGCAGATCCTGCAACATGCCATCATGCCTCGCCGCCTCCCCAGAGCGTCGTCACCATGCCGCGTCTGTCCGGCCGCGTCCTGGTGGCCGAGGACAACGTGGTCAATCAGCAGGTGGCCCTGGGCATCCTGAAAAAGTTCGGCCTGACGGTCAACGTGGCGGCCAATGGCCTGGAAGTGCTCAAGGCTCTGGAAACCATTCCCTACGACCTGGTGCTGATGGACGTGCAGATGCCCGAGATGGACGGGCTGGAGGCAACCCGGATGATCAGGATGCTGGAAGAGAAGAATGCTGGAATGCGGGACTTCTTGGGTGCAGGAAGCCCAAAGGCGGATCAGGGTGCTGGAATTTCGGAACCCCGGCGTCAGGAGGCGGAGAGCAGGAACCGGGAGTCAGGTCATGGAGATGGGACTTCCCAGCTTCAGCCTGCAACCTTCATCCATCGATCTTACCGACGTCTGCCCATCATCGCCATGACCGCCGGAGCCATGGCCGAGGACCGGGAGCGGTGTTTCGCGGCGGGAATGGACGACTACCTTACCAAGCCCATCAAGCCGTTCGTCCTGGCCGAGATACTGGAGAAATGGCTGCCCCCGTTTTCCTCGCTTGAACCCGCCCCAGGTTCTTGATCCGGGCACACCAGTGCGGATCAGGCCGTGGATACTGACACGCATCTGCTCCAAGGCGGGCCCTGCCCGCAAGATTGGGGTCATACGCTTGTTCAAGTAAGCGCGCTTTGCGGCAAAATAATATACCCCAGGCTCTTCGGTTAAAGTCCTGTGAGAGACTTTGCAATCTTCGGAAACGCCTTGAGTAGCTTGGCGTCCATGGTTACCAAAGTCGCATCAAGCGCTTCCGCAACGGCCACGAACTCGCAGTCGTAGGATGAGCAGTCGCTGGCCTTGACGAGTTCGAGCACTTGCTTGGAGTCAGCCTCGTGCTCACAGCCACCAAGCAGCTGTTCAGCCTCCAGCTGTATGGCGCATGCCTGGTCAAAGCTCAGGGTTTTGCGGCGCAAGTACCCGGCAAGAATGTTGCGGAACTCGCTTCGCAACAAAATAGGGGCGTGCCAGTCGGGATCTCTTTCCAGGAGGCGCTCGGCCGCCTCGGTGAACTCGCCCGGAAGGTAGAGGCAGGCGAGTACATTCGAGTCCGCATCAATCAGGGCGGTCCTGCCGCTTGAACGTCTCGGTGTCGCTTGCCGGAAACTCGCCGGCCTTCAGTTCTGCCCGCAGTTCGCGCGCTCGGGCCAGGCGTTCGCCTGGTTTCACTTTGCCGGGCAAAAGGGCGGCCTCAAGACAAACGATCGCCTCGCTGTTCAGGCTGCGCCGGTTTGCCGCGGCTGCCGCCCTCAGGCGCATGTACACCTCATCGGGAATATTTTTCAGAGTCAGGGTCGCTGGCATGGTCGGCACCTCCTTGCAACCAATATGGTTCCGTAGTGGTTGGTTGTCACTTGGGTTGCGGGCTGAACTGCCAGTGGCCGTCTCATCATCCCCGCAAACAAACGAGCAGAAAATGGGGACAGTTGATTTATCGACACTGCCACCGGCTACTGCTCATCCTTTCCCCAAACCGCCCTCAAGGTCGTCCCTCAAGACCGCAAATCACGGAAAACGATGTCACGCTCAGCCCGCATGCTTCGTTCTGAAAAGCTGACCGTTTACCCGAGTTGAATCCAGCTTCGCCGGGCCTTGTGGCATTCAACAGAGCAAGCCACGTCATCTCTCGTACACGTTGCCTGGCCTGCCCTTATCCGGCGCGGACAAGGACAAACTTGTGCATCTGCCGCAAAAATACGCCGCCATGTTCTTCGGGGAGTCGTGATCCCGCGCGGTTCGGGATTGCGAGCCTTTTCGCTTCCAGGTATCCATGGTGATTGCCTTTCCAATGCGCGGACCAGTGAACGTCAAGGAGCAGTCATGGAAAAATTCTTCAACACCTCCGGGCCGGTCGTCCCGGCTGAACACTACGCCCTTGATCCGCTGCACAGGGTGGACTGGGATGAAGTCAATCACTTGATCCGGACCAAGCGCTATTTCGTGCTCCACGCCCCGCGCCAAACCGGCAAGACGAGCACGCTTTTGGCCATCATGGCCGAGCTGAACCAGGAAGGTCGGTTTGCCTGCGCCTACGCCAACATCGAGGGAGCCCAGGCGGCCCGAGGAGACGAGACCAAGGGTATTCCGACGGTGTGCAGCGCCATTGCCGGGTCCATCCGCCTGTATCTGGACCAGCCCGAAGTCTTTTCCTGGCTGAACACCATGGGTCGGGACCAGCCGGCCAACGATCTTCTCAAACAAATGCTGGAGCATTGGTCCCATATCTCTGCCAAACCGGTGGTTTTGCTGCTGGACGAGGTGGACGCCCTGGTGGGGAACACGCTGATCTCGGTGTTGCGTCAGATCAGGGCCGGGTACAATCAGCGGCCCGCGGCCTTTCCCCAGAGCATCATTCTCTGCGGGGTGCGGGACGTGCGAGATTATCGCATGCATGGCATGGGGGAAGAGATCATCACCGGTGGCAGCGCCTTCAACATCAAGGCCAAGTCCCTGCGTATGGGCAACTTCATTGAGGAGGAAGTCCGGGCCTTGTGGAGACAGCATACAGAGGCCACGGGTCAGATTTTTGCGTTGGAAATTTTCGACGAATTGTGGCTGGACACCCAGGGCCAGCCCTGGCTGGTCAACGCGTTGGGTTGTGAAGCGACCTGGGAAAACCGGGAAGCCCGAGATCGGGCCCGATCCATCTCTCTGGAGGATTACCGGGCCGCCCGGGAGCGGCTGATCCTGTCCCGGGCCACGCACCTGGATCAGCTCGCGGACAAGCTCAAGGAACCGAGAGTGCGCAAGGTGGTCGCGGCCCTGTTGTCAACGGAGCAGACCGAATTGCAGATGCCTGACGACGATTTGCAGTATGTCGAGGATCTGGGGCTGGTCACACGCAAACCGCGGGTTCATGTCAGCAATCGTATTTATCAGGAGATCATTCCTCGGGAACTCACGACAGTGACCCAGGACTCCATGCTCCAGGAAACTGACTGGTATGTCGGCCCGGATCGCCACCTGGACATACACAAGCTGCTGACCGCGTTCCAGCATTTTTTCCGGGAAAACGGCGAGAGCTGGGTGGAGCGGTTCGAGTACAAGGAAGCCGGCCCGCAACTGCTGCTCCAGGCCTTTTTGCAGCGCGTGCTCAACGGCGGCGGGCGGCTGAACCGGGAATTCGGCCTGGGACGTCGGCGTACCGACCTGCTCCTGGAATGGCCCCTGGACGAGGCCACGGGATTTTTTGGCACGGTGCAGCGGGTGGTCATCGAGCTGAAGCTGCTGCATGCCGACAGACCCCTGAAATCCATTCTGCCCACGGGATTGGAGCAGACCGCGGACTATGCGGACAAGTGCGGGGCGGACGAGGCGCATCTGGTGATCTTCCACCGTAATCCCGGCATGAGCTGGGAAGAACGGATCTGGACGCGGCGGGAGCGGTTCGGGAAATGGGATATTGCCGTGTGGGGGTGTTGAGAATCCAGGCTGCGCCTGGAGTGCATTGACCAAGGCCCGCCTTTTGACCCGGCGCTGCTCCATCGTCTATCCAGTTGTGCGAAAAGCGATACCGTCGTCATGCTCATCGAGCGCAAGTCAACGCCGCACATCGGAAACATCGTCAATGAGTGAACACGCTCACTGGCAGACCAGTTTCGGCCGATATAAGCGTCCAATTCAAGCAGCAACCCAACCCTCCCATCGGGCGGGCGTCCAACAAAGGAATAAAGGGTTGATCAAGTGTGTAAGCAGTTTTCGTGAAACTTCAGTTCAGAATAAAGGAGACCAATGATGAAAAGCAGAATACGTTTGCTCGCCTTCGTAAGCGCTTGCTTCCTGATTGTCGCAACATCAGCCGATGCCTGTACACGAGCAGTCTATCAAGGCCCGTATGACACGGTCATCACGGCCCGATCCATGGATTGGAAGGATGAGATTCCGGCTAATTTGTGGTTGTTTCCCCGCGGGATGGAGCGTCACGGGGCGGTCGGGCCCAATTCGATAACCTGGGTGTCTAGGTATGGGAGCATCGTGGCAAGCGCGTTCGACATATCCAGCGCCGATGGGATGAACGAGAGAGGTCTCGTCGCCAATCTGCTGTGGCTTGCCGAATCCGACTACGCGGACTACGGGCCGGATGACAAGGGGCTATCGATTGCCGCCTGGGTGCAGTATGTGCTGGACAACTTCGCCACTGTCGAGGAAGTGGTGGACGCGCTGCGAGCTGAAGAGTTTGTGGTAGTCTCGGCGGACATCCCGGGCACTGATCGGTTGGCCACGCTTCACCTGTCGGTTTCGGATGCCAAGGGCGATAATGCGATTTTCGAGTATATCGATGGAAAGCTCGTCATACACCACGATATGTCATATACGGTGATGACGAACTCACCCATTTTTGAACAGCAGCTCGCGTTGAACGAATACTGGAAGCAGATCGGAGGCCTGACCATGCTGCCAGGAACTAATCGTGCAGCCGATCGCTTCGTGAGGGCTTCGTTCTATATAGATGCCATTCCCAGGACAAGCGATCCAAGGGTGGCTGTCGCCAGCGTCTTCAGCGTGATCCGCAATGCATCCGTCCCCTTTGGCATATCCTCTGAAGATGAGCCGAATATCTCTTCGACCCGATGGCGATCAGTGTCCGACCAGAAGCATCTTGTCTATTATTTTGAGACCATCCTTACTCCCAACACCTTCTGGGTTGATCTCAAAAGGGTCGACTTTGATGAGAACGAACCGGTGCGGCGACTACGTCTCGAAGATAACGAAATTTATATGGGTGACGCCGTCAACTCGTTCGAGATTGCCGCGCCGTTCGAGTTCGCGGGCCTGTAGAGCGTTTTGGGGTCTGGTATGGCTCATGACTTCCGGTTCAAGCCGATCCGCTTCCCAGGTCATAAAAAAGGCGGATGGCGATGATTCGGTTAAAGTCTCGTCCCTCATCGGGAATATTTTTCAGAGTCAGGGTCGCTGGCATGGTCGGCACCTCCGTGCAACCAATATGGTTCCGTAGTGGATGGTTGTCACTGGGTTGCGTACCCTGAATCTGCTGATAACATATTGGAGTGTAACCACAGATGACGCAGATGAACGCAGATTTACAGAGAGATCCTGAAACTTATACCATCATTGGTGCAGCGATGGAGGTGCATCGGGAACTGGGCAATGGCTTTCTCGAAGGGGTGTATCATGATGCTCTGGAAATCGAGCTTGCCCGCAGAAACATCCCGGCCACTCGCGAGCACCCAATCCCCGTCACTTACAAGGGCCATGTGCTCGGTACTCCTTATCGGGCCGATTTCGTCTGCCACGGCTCCATCATCGTCGAACTCAAGGCGCTTAAGGCGCTCACTGACGTGGAATCCGCCCAGGTCCTCCATTATCTCAAAGCAACGGGTTTTGAACGCGCCCTTCTTATCAATTTCGCCACTTCTCGCCTCAGCTACAAGCGCTTCATCCAGTCGAAGGAGCATCAGCGCAAATCCGCGACATCTGCGGTTAACCTTCAAGCCGGGGATGCCCCCTGAAAGATCAGGGAGGGAATTGCAGATGACGCAGATGGACGCAGATGCAGGAATTTAAAGAAAATCTGCGTAAATCTGCGTCATCTGCGGTTAAAGAATCTTGGTGTTTTTCAACGAGCCGCTAGAGCCGGAATTCCAGCACGACCAGCATCAGGACCGTGGCGTAAACGGCGCACAGGCCGGCGATGTCTTTTCGGGTGGCCTTGAACTCCGCGGGTTTGCCTTCGGCATGGCCGTACCCGCGCAGCCGCATGGCTTTGTACACGCTCTGGGAACGTTCGTAGCTGCGCAGGATCAGGCTTCCGGTCAGCCAGGCCATGGTGCGGATGTTCTTCCAGGAGAAGGATTTTTCGGCATGGCCGCGCAGGCGCATGGAGATCCGCATTCGGCGCAGATCAGCCGACAGCACCTCGATGTAGCGCACCACCAGAAGGGCCATGTCCGCCATGATGTACGGCAGTCCCATGGCCTGGATGGCCTTGACGTTCACCAGGAGCGGGGTGGTGCCCAGAAAGACCACGGCCAAGGAGAGGATGCAGAAAAACCGCGTGGCCACGAGCAGAGCCGCCTGCAACCCTTCCGTGGTCACGCGCAGGCCGCGCCATTCCAGCAGCGCGGTGGAACCGCTGATGAACGGCAGGAACAAAACGAGAAAGAGAACGATCAGCGAAGGATAGCGCAGACGCCGCAGAAGCAGGCGGAGCGGGTATCCGGAAAGGAGGACGATGGCCAGGGTGATGCCGATCATTGCCGGCAGGACGCGAAGATTGTCGATAAAGGAAAAGGTGAAGGCCAGCAGGAGCAGGGCTGCGAGCTTCAGCCGCGGATCCCAGTGATGGAGAAAGGTGTATTGGTCCGTGCCGGTCATGGCCTGGGTGATCATACTCCCTCCAGAATGGCCGGGCTTGTCCGGAGCAGGAAAACAGCCAGCAGGGCTGTCAACGCACCCTCGAGCACCGCCAGCGGGATATGCGCCAGAACCAGGGCCATGATTGCCGTTCGTTCAGCCTGTACGCTGAGGTGGGCCGGCATGTTCGTGAAGAGGACCATGGAAAAGATCAGGACAGACAGGCAGATGCCGGTGAACCCGGCAAGAAAGCCGAAGACCGCTGTTCTGCGTGGACCTGCCGCCTGGGAACGACCTTTACGCAGATGAAAAATGCCATAGGCTGCCAGAGCCGGCAGGCCAAGGATCACGCCGTTGATGCCCAGGGTGGTCAGGCCGCCGTGACCGAACATCACGGCCTGGAAGAAAAGGCCGATAAGGATCGCCGGAAACGCGAAAGGCCCGAGCAGCGCTCCCAGCAAGCCGTTGAGCACCAGATGCACGCTGGCCGGCGGGATGGGGACGTGAATCAGGGAGGCGACGAAAAAAGCCGCCGTGAGCAGGGCGGCCTTGGGGATGTCCTCTCGCGGATCCTCGCGCTGCTTGATCTTGCGGATGCAGAGCCAGGCAATGGAAATGGAAACGGCGTATCCCCCCAGGGTGACAGGCAGGGGGAGAATTCCGTCGGGAATATGCATATCAGGTGTGCCTCCGGGATGATATTCTCAAATCGACGTAACTACATAGCTTCAGAACGGGAAGAGGTTAGCTTTGCACAAACTTGTGACAAGCATGACCTGGATACCCGCCTTCGCGGGAATGACTTGTTTTATGCCGTCTCCGGATCAGTCATACCCGCGAAGGCGGGTATCCAGCCCGGTTTTACTCGGATGAGCTGAGTAGTTACAAATCGACGGCAAATCGTAGACGAACCTAGTGCTTGGTATGAGTTTCTGTCAATTGTGTTAATCATGCTACTATATTTTTTTTCGTATATGAAATAAAATCCAATGATTCCACTTGGCATTGTTCTCCCAGCAATTCCCGCCAAAAATAAAAATTAAATTATAACAAATGGATATAAATTTCCAGGAAAATAGTTTTTCGTAAACTTTCTTGAAAATCAGTATACGTGCCTCTTTCTTAATTTCCATTGTACATTGAGGTTATCACGGATGCGCGACTCCTTCTCCCGCAAGCAACTCAGCATTCCTGGCCTGTTGCGTAAAGCCCGCCAATGCTTTGCCGCAATCCCTGATAAGTTAGGCTGCGACATACCGCTGGTGGACCACTTGATGGCGGGGCTGGCGTTATTTGGCCTCAAGTACCCTTCACTGCTTCAGTTCGACAAGGACGGAAGGCAAGGTACAACGCCCGCAAATCTCCAGTCGCTGTATGGCATCAAACGCCCTCCCTGCGATACCCGCTTTCGAGAGCGTCTCGATGAAGTCGATCCTCGCCAGTTGCGCTCCCTTTACAAGATTTTTTTGAGCATGCTCCAGCGCGGAAAGGGGCTGGAAGGGTTCAGCTATCTGGATGGGCACTATCTCCTCTCGTTGGACGGAACCGGTTATTTCTCCTCGCCAACCATCCATTGCGCGCAGTGCTGCGAAAAACACCACCGCAACGGCAAGGTCACCTACTACCACCAGATGCTCGGTGCCGTGCTGGTGCATCCGGACCATAAGGAGGTCTTTGCGCTCGCGCCCGAACCGATCCTCAAGCAGGATGGGGCTACAAAAAACGACTGCGAGCGTAATGCCGCCAAGCGGTTGCTGGAAGACCTGCGCCGCGAGCACCCTCACCTCAAGCTGATCGTCATCGAGGATGCGCTAGCCTCCAACGGCCCGCACATCCGCCAGTTGAAGGCCCAGGACATACGCTTCATTCTCGGTGCCAAGCCCGATGACCACAAGTACCTGTTCGACTGGGTCAATACAGTGCCTACCACCGTCGAATACACGGAGATTGATGAGGGCGGAACCAGCCATCGGTTTCGCTATCTCAACGGCGTCCCGCTCAATGACGCCAATTTCGACCTGGAGGTCAATTTTTTCGAGTATTGGGGGACCACCCCAAAGGGCAAGGTCGTCCATTTCTCCTGGGTGACCGACATCCTGATAACCCCTGCAAACATTATGGAGCTGATGCGAGGAGCCCGCGCCCGCTGGAAAATCGAGAACGAGACCTTCAATACCCTCAAAAACCAAGGCTATCACTTCGAACACAATTTCGGTCACGGCAACCAAAACCTCAGCACTGTGCTGATGCACCTGATGATGCTGGCATTTTTGATCGACCAGATCCAGCAACGCTGCTGCCGCTTGTTTCAGGCCGCCGTGTCTGCAGCGCAGGGCAAGAGCCGCTTTTGGCGGCTACTGCGGAGTGCTTTTGATCTCTGCCTGATTCCCGATTGGGAGACACTTTACCGCTTGCTCATCCATCGAACCGGCATCCCACTGACATGCGACACGTCTTAAGAGCTGGCTGTGATCGATCGTGTTCGACGTGAGGGTTTTTGTGAGAATTTTTGAGGAACAGCCAACCAGCTATCTAGCCACAATCCCGCGCCGCAACGCACGGAGGGCCCTGCTTTGCCTCCGCACTTGGCACGGGGGCGTTGGCGTGTGCAGAAGGGTATCAGAGCCGCGGAGCGGGAATTGCTGTTGTTCTCCTCTTCGGTTTGAATGTTCTTCAAGGTTCGGTTAAAGAATATGGTAAAGTCATATCGTTAACCTTCATCCAGGAGATTCAATGACCTACCCTGAATACATCACCAACCTTGATGACGTCGGCCAGATGCCCCAGGCGGACCGGGAACGACTGCGACCGGTCATGGAAAAGTTCGATTTTCTTTCCAATGAATACTATCTTTCCTTGATCGACTGGGACGATCCGGATGATCCGATCCGCAGAGTCATCGTGCCCTGCTCCGAGGAACTCGAGCAATGGGGGCATTTGGATCCTTCCAATGAAGCAAAATATTCGGTGATGCAGGGATTGCAGCACAAGTACGAGAGCACGGCAGTCTTCCTGGCCAGCGAGGCCTGCGGCGGCTACTGCCGTTTCTGTTTTCGCAAACGACTGTTCATTCATCCGGAGCAACGGAGTTTCTTGACGGATTTCGACGCGGCCTTTGACTATGTCCGTGCGCATAAAGAGATCAACAACGTGCTGATCACGGGCGGGGACGGGTTGATGCTGCCCACGGAGCGCCTGGAACGCATCGTCGCCGGACTGAGGGAGATTGATCATGTGCGGATTATCCGGATCGGAACAAAGCTGCTGGCGTACAATCCGTTCCGGGTGCTCAACGATCCCGAACTGATTCGGCTTGTCGAGCAATACAGCCTGCCGGACCGCAGGATGTACATCATGCTGCATTTCAACCATCCCCGGGAGATCACCAGCCGGAGCATCGAGGCCTGCGACATGCTGATGCGCGCCGGGGCCGTGTTGTGCAATCAGACGCCCATGCTGCGCGGGGTCAACGACAAGCCCGAGGTGCTGGGCGAACTCTTCAACAAGCTCTCCTTCATCGGCGTGCCGCCGTATTACGTTTTCCTCTGCCGCCCCACTACGGGCAACCTGCCCTTTGCCGTGCCCGTGGAGGAGGCGAATCATGTTTTTCAGACGGCAAGGAACATGTGTTCAGGCCTGGGCAAGCGCGCCAAGCTGACCATGTCCCATGCCACGGGCAAGATCGAGGTCCTGGCCTCCACCAATGATCAGATCATTTTTCGCTATCACCGGGCGGCGATTCCGGAGCAGAGCGGAGAGGTCGTGATTTGCAGGAAAAATCCCGAAGCGTATTGGTTTGATGATTACAAGGAAATAACCGAAGTCGTCGGTTTGGGCCATACCTGGCTCGAGGAGTGACGATTTAATGGAAGCGCGGCGCTCCGATTGGATTCGGAGCGCCGGAAATGGAGAAGAATCAGAGGAAGTAGTCGAAGTCCTGTTCCCGCTTCATGGTCCGCTTCAGGCTCAGGATGCGCGCCGGGAGGGAGTGGGGGTTGAGGGCCAGGATCGGATACCGGCTTTGCCAGATGAACCGTTCGCCGGTGAGTTCGTCAAACAGCAGGAAAGGCCTGCCTTCAGTCAGGCCGAGTTCTTCCATGGGCAGATTCAATTGTCCCGTCTGGGGCTGGAACGGGTCGAGGGTGACCACGATCAGCAGCGTATCCTCCCCGTCAGCCGAGTATTTCAAGTAACAGATGATGGAGTCGTTGTTCACGGGAACGAACAGCAGGTTGTCGGTGCGGTGCAAGGCGACGTGGCCGCGGCGGATGCGGTTGACCCTGGTGATCAGTTCCTTGAGATTTCCCGGCTGATCCCAGTTCCACTGCCGGCATTCATATTTCTCGGAGTGCAGATACTCCTCCTTGCCCGGAACGGCCTCGGCCACGCACAGTTCGAAGGTCGGGCCGTAAATTCCGTAACTGCTGGACAGGGTTGCCGCGAGGATCAGGCGGATAACAAAGGCAGGCCGGCCTCCGTACTGGAGGTATTCCGGGAGGATGTCCGGCGTGTTGGGCCAGAAGTTGGGACGGAAGTAGTCCCGCATGTCCGTGCGGGTCAGCTCGGTCATGTATTCGGTCAGCTCGTATTTGGTGTTGCGCCAGGTGAAATAGGTGTAGGACTGGGAAAAGCCCAATTTGCCCAAACGCCCCATGATCCTGGGCCGGGTGAAGGCTTCGGCCAGGAAAATGACGTCGGGCTGCTCCTTGCGAATGGTGGCGATCAGCCAGTGCCAGAAGGCGAAGGGCTTGGTGTGCGGGTTGTCCACGCGAAAAATGAGAATGCCCTTGTTGATCCAGAAGCGGACCACGTCGGCCAGCTCCTGCCACAGGTTCTCCCAGTCGTGGGTTTCGAAGTGGAAGGGCAGAACGTCCTGGTACTTTTTCGGCGGATTCTCGGCGTATTGCACGGTCCCGTCCGGCCGCCACTGGAACCAGTCCGGATGGTCCCGGACATAGGGATGGTCCGGGGCGCACTGGTAGGCCAAATCCAACGCGATTTCGAGCCCGTGGGAACGGGCCCGGGTAACGAGGTCGTCGAAATCATCCCAGGTGCCCAACTCCGGGTGCAGGGCGGTGTGCCCGCCTTCTTCCGCGCCGATGGCCCAGGGTGAACCGGGATCGCCGGGCTGTGCATCGGTGGCGTTGTTCTTGCCCTTGCGGTTGACGCGTCCGATGGGATGAATCGGCGGCAAATACAGCACGTCAAAGCCCATTTTCGCGATTTCCGGAAGCAGTCGGACCACGTCGCGCAAGGTTCCGTGTTTGTCGGGCTCCGGCGACCAGGAGCGCGGAAAGAGTTCGTACCAGGTGCTGTAGAGTGCCTTGGGGCGCTCCACGTAGAGACGCAGAACGCGCGGGTACGTGGTGATCAATTCCGGGTCGGGGCAGGCGTGGACAGCCTGTTGGAGCAGAGGATCCTCCAGGAGGGCCAAGCCGTGCTTGGCAGCAAGACCCTTTTCCAGCTCCGCGGCTGTCTCCTGAAGCAGGTTCGCCTTGTCCGAGAGTCCGTCGGCCTCAGCTTGTGCCGCTGTGGTGCGGAGCAAGGAGGCGGCAATGAGCAGATCCACGGAAACGTCCTGGCCGGCATCGAGTTTCTTGTGAATGCCGTGCAGCACCGTGCCGAAATGATCGACCCAGGCGTCCAGCGTATATTCGTATTCTCCCGGCGCTTCCGGAACAACACGCGCCTCCCAGAGATCGTTGGGCAGGGGCTTCATGGGATGGATTTCCCATGTTTCCGCGCCAAGGGGCCTGAAGTGCATACGGGCCTGGATCAGATCATGCCCGTCCGTAAAAATGTCGGCGCGAACGAGCAGGTCTTCCCCCGCGACCCGTTTCGCGGCAAACATGCCTTCCTCAATTTCCGGGCGAACATGTTCGATGACGATGCGTCGTCGTCCGTTGAATTGCTGCATGTTTCCTCCTGGATTTGGCTTTGACTTCAATATGACGTCCGTCAATGCGTGTGGTCTCGATTTTTACTGCAAGAAATCTTCATGCCGGATTCGTACCATCGAGTTTATGCGAGTGGAAAAGCCGTGGGGTATTGGCTCGTTTGGAACTGGGATGAGTGCCGGCGGTCCGGCAGGGGCTGCGCAAAGTCCAGACAAGCCGGACCGGGTCCGCTGTCTTGTGATCAGGTTTTGTGGACTGACAAAAACAAGCTGCTGCCGCACCGTCTAAAACCTCGACCGGCATCAGACGGACCGGACGAAGGTGAGGCATGCCGTCAGCAGAGCTCGGGCGTCAGCAGGATGCGTTCCCAGCCGGCATCGGTCAGGTCCACGATGTGCAGGCTGCCGTGAAACAGCGGCGAATGTCCGCTGGCCAGGGCAACGGCTTCGCGGCATTGCAGGGCGGCGATCAGCCAGACGCAGGGAGCCAGGGTGCCCAGGGAAACTTCCGCGCCCTCGCCCTGGGCGAGAATGCCCTGGAAGATGTCGGTGTACTTGTCGTCGGGAAGATGGGTGGTGATGAATCCGGTCCAGCCGGCCACTCCGGCGCTGATCACCGGCAGGCCCGCCGCGGCGGCGGCCCGGCGCAGGGCAAGTTTGCTCGGGAGGTCGCCCAGGGCGTCCAGGACAATGTCCGCTCCCTGGATGAATTCCGGCATTTCTTCAGGCATGACGGCGGTCTGACGGGCTGTCAGGTCGATTTCCGAGTTCACGGCCTGAATCCGGGTCATCGCTCCTTCGGCCTTGGGCCGGCCAATGTTGGATTCAAGGCAGAACAACTGGCGGTTCAGGTTGCTGTCCTCAAAGACATCGCCGTCCGCGGTCCTGATCCATCCCACGCCCTTTCGACCGAACCCCATTCGGGCAAGCATTTCCAGCAGCGTCCCACCCAGGCCACCCAGCCCCAATTGGCAGATTTTGCAGCAATGCAGGCGCTGCTGGTCCTGCTCCGTGAGGGTGGTGAAATGTCGGACATATCGCCTGCTCAACGTTTCGGCCATGGCCTCATCCCCCTCCCACAGCGGGAAAAAGCCCGATTCGGTCGCCCTCCTGAAGTTCATAATCCGGACCGACCACGACGCCATTGGCAAAAGAAATCTTCACCTCACCCTCGGCAATACGCAGGAAGGCAATCAGATCGCGCATCATGGGATGCGGGCCGAGATGGAATTCGTTTTCCTTGGGCTGAAATTTGGAAAGGGTGGCATAGCATTTTACTTCGAGCAGCATAGGCGGATCCTTTGTTGATGATGATCAGTGATGCGTTCTATAGGATGAAACAGGTTTTTTATGGCATCACTGTAAAAAGTAAAGAAGGCGTAAACGATGGTCAACCGGCAGCCATAAAATCCTCAGGGAAATCAGCGTCGAGCCGGTGCTTCATGGCAATTGGGAGTTTTTCACTCTTGGATACAGCTAGTTCAAAAATCGAGAAAAATAAAGAAAAAATTCCTCCTTCGCCCCATCACGATAGGCGGCGTTGCAATCCAAGCAGCCTTTGTCATGTACGTCCCGTTCTTGCATCATAAAATGGATTTTCACGAAAAACCAGGGCTTGACGATTTCAGCGTTCTGGTGGAAGGGTTGCGTATGGCTTGGTCCGTCATATTTTGTGATGAGTTCGACGAAGAGTTTGGTGCAATGCCGGAAGGATTACAGGATACCATCTACTCGAACGTTGGATTACTTGAAATTGAAGGTCCAAGCCTTGGTCGGCCTTGGGTGGAGACACTCGAAGGCTCGGCCTTCAAAAACATGAAAGAGTTGCGCTTCAGTTGGAACAAGGGAATTTGGCGTATTGCCTTTGCCTTTGATCCGCAACGCAATGCGGTTTTGCTTGTGGCCGCGGACAAGCGAGGGACCAACCAACGGCTTTTTTATCGTAATCTTGTTCGACAAGCGGACGATCGGTACCAGAGACACCTGGGAAAAATTGCGGAGGCTAACCATGGCGAAAACTCTTAAAGAAAAACTTGCGGCCCTTTCACCACAGCGTAGGGAAAGAATTGAAAAGCGAACCGCTGAATTACTTGCGGAGGTACGCTCTCAACAAGCCAAGCAGACACGCTCAGAAGCCGCGAATGGACCTGATCGACCCTCCAATTTGCCACAAGCAGCGATTAACAGATAATTCCAGTCAACCTCCATCGTGGCTTGGCTTGAAGCCATGGTCAACTATGCCCCTTATTTATTCTTGATTGGGTGAGGGGCTTTTTTACGCCCTTTCACAAGCGAGAATGTATTTCAAGATGGGCTGCGACTTGACGAACTTTTTGACATCCGTTCTTCAACAATCTAGATTCCCCCTCTTTCTTTTTTCAATCCATCAGAGGACCGTCAGAATGCAACATTTTGTTTTGGATCGCGATATCCTGGCTATGGCAGCGCATGCCGGGGAACAAGAACAGGGCGCGGTTTCTTCCTTGCTGGAAATGGCCGGGAGTGAAACCCTTGTTTTATGGGTTCATCCGCAGGCAGTCACGGATTGCCTGATGCGCGGGATTCCTGCCACGCAAGGCGGCGGCAACGATTCCCCTGCCTTGGCGGGCCGCCTAGCCGAGCTTTTGGAAACGATCCGGCTGTTGCCTGCTCCCGGCGTGCAACTGTTGCAGATATTGCATCAGGATACGGTTGATCCATTGCTTGATCTGACTATTCTCGCGGCCGACGAGTATCTCGATGAATACGTTCTGGTCGCCAATCGCCCCATTGAGTCGTCCTTGCAGCCCAGGACATGTTCACCAGAGCAATGCCGGTTGATCGTCAGCGAAGAACAGGACGGACGACAGATTCCCTTCGTTGATCTGAAGGCCCAGCAGCAAGCAATCTATCCTGTCCTGGAAGCGAACATGTTCCAGGTGTTGAAAAGCTGCAAGTTCATCCTGGGGCCGGAAGTGGAGGAACTGGAAGAGAGGTTGGCTGAATATACCGGCATGGAGCACGTGGTTTCCTGTTCCTCGGGCACGGAGGCTCTTGTTCTGGCGCTGATGGCCTACGACATCGGCCCCGGCGACGCCGTATTCACGACTCCGTTCACGTTCATTGCCACGGCGGAAGTGATCTGCCTGCTCGGCGCCACCCCGATTTTCGTGGACATCGATCCCCGCACCTTCAATATTGACCCGGACAAGCTGGACGCGGCCATTGCCGCGCTCCGCGAAGGGACATCCGGGCATCCTCTGCCCGGAAACACGCAAGGACTGAACCCTCGCGCCGTGATCACCGTTGATCTGTTCGGCTTGCCCGCGGATCATGGGCGGATATCGGCCATTGCAAAGAAACACGGCCTGGCGTTGATTGAAGACGCGGCGCAGTCCTTTGGCGGCGAGGAGCGCGGCCGCCGGGCCTGCGCCCTGGGAGATATCGGCTGCACCTCTTTTTTTCCGGCCAAACCCTTGGGTGGATACGGCGAGGGCGGAGCCTGCTTCACCAACAACGCCGACATGGCCGAGGTGATGCGCTCCATTCGCGTGCACGGCCAGGGAACGTCGCGCTATGAACATGCCCGGCTTGGCACCAATGCCCGGCTGGACGCCCTGCAGGCTGCAGTGCTTTTGGCCAAGATGGACGTCTTCCCCCTGGAACTGGAGCGGCGCCATGCCTTGGCCGCGAACTATACCCGCCTGCTGGAATCATGCGACTTGACCCCGCCGTACATTCCGGAAGGCTTCAGTTCGGCCTGGGCCCAGTACTCCCTGCTGGCCAGGGACAGGGATCACCGCGACGCCTGCCAGAAGGCCCTGGCGGATGCGAAAATCCCCAGTGTCGTCTACTATCCCATTCCCCTGCATCTGCAGCGGGTGTTTCAGTTCCTTGGATACAAGGGAGGTGATTTTCCGGTATGCGAATCCATTTCCCGAAACATTTTCAGCCTGCCGATGCATCCCTATCTGCAAACCAGGGATCAGGAACGGATCGCCGACGTCCTTTGCGGACCTGGAGCACGGGCCTGACGGATACGTTTTCGCAATCTTTTCCGTAACTGCTCAAAAAGGTCGGGCGATGATTTCCTGCGAAATGCGCAAGGTTTATCTTCCGCGGTGTTTCGTGATCCAGGTCCCGGGGCCAAGCTCCAGCCGGAAGCTGGTTTTGAATGCGTTACTCCGTTGCCGCACTGGGGTACGGCGCTTCCAGGATTCAACCCGTAGATTGCCGCAAGTTTTTTGAGCAGTTACTCTTTTTTTCGCTATATGATGAAATATCCAGAAGAGAGAATCATGAACGAATCACAACCACTCAAGGTCGGCCTGATCGGCGTCGGCAAAATGGGGCGCAACCACCTGCGCGTCCTTTCCTACATGAAACCGGTTCAGGTGGTCTTTATCCATGACCACAAAAGGGACACAGAAGTTCAACTCGCCGCGGAATACGGCACCCGGGCCGCCGGAAACCTGGAAGAGGATCTGGCCGGGGTGGATGCCGTAGTTCTGGCCACTCCGACATCCACGCATCTGGAATATATCGAGTTGGTCAGCCGGCATGTCTCGAACATTTTCGTTGAAAAGCCGCTTACGGACAGCCTGGAAACAACCCGTGCCGCCGCCCGTCTGGCCCGGGAAAAGAACCTGCGCATCCAGGTCGGCTTCATCGAGCGCTTCAATCCCGTGGTCACGGAACTGGTCAAGATCGTCGGGCGCTCCACGGAAGTGGTGAACATGGATTTGACCCGAACGGACAAGGTCCTGGACCGCAATCTGGATGTGGACGTGGTCCTGGATTTGATGGTCCACGACCTTGATCTGGCATTGTACCTGCGCGGCCCGGTGAAGCATGTTCAGGCCTTCGGGCAAGCCCGGGACGGACTGACGGCTTTGGCCCACGCCGTTCTGGTGCATGCCGATGGATCCATTTCACGCATCCTGGCCAGCAAGATCACCGAAAAACGCATCCGCCAGATTTCCGTCACGTGTCCCGGTCTTTTCGTCGAAGCCGATCTGTTGCAAAAGGAACTGGTGTTGCATCGCAAGACCGTGGAGCAGCGCTATGCCGACGTTTCCCTGGCCTCGGTCCGGGAAGCGGTCTTCGTGCGCCACGAGGAGGCCCTGCTGGCCCAACTGCTGGCTTTTGTCGGCTACTGCCGCGGGAGCGACTGCATGGCCCCGTCCCATGTCCCGGACGTGCAGGCCGCGCTGGCATCCATGGAGTTGGCGGAACTGATTCGCGAAAGCATCTCCCGCAACGCCGCGTCGCCCTCATCCATAAACCCCATTGGATTCTGATTGCACATCTATCAATCCCAATCCCAATCGCAATCGCAATCGAAATCGAAAAACGATTCCAGCCTTTCTCGGCACCACTCCTTTATTGAACCGGAATGACCTGTCATGAGCACTCCCCGAGTCTGGATCAATGCCTGTGAGCCGTCCGGGGACATGCATGCCGCTATCCTGGCCAAGGCCCTGCGCAAATTGCATCCGGGGATCCAGCTTTCCGGAATGGGCGGTTCGGGCATGGAGGAGCAACAGGTTGATCTGAAACTCCGGATGGAAGGTCTTTCGGTGATGGGCATAACCGAAGTTTTTGCCTATCTGCCCAAGGTGTTCGGGATGTGGCGGACCATAGGCCGTGAACTAGCCCATGCAAGACCCGACGCCGTCGTGCTGGTGGATTCCCCGGACTTTCACTTTCGGGTGGCGAAAATGGCCTCAAGACTCGGCATTCCTGTTTTCTACTACATCAGTCCTCAGGTCTGGGCCTGGCGGCGAGGGCGGATCAAGTTCTTGCGGCGTTACGTACATCGAATGTTGTGCATTCTGCCTTTTGAACAGTCGTTCTACCGTGCCCACGGCCTGGAAGCGGAGTATGTGGGGCATCCCCTGCTGGAAGAGTTGCAACGTCCTGATCTGCTTGCAATATCGCCAGTGAAGCATCGGATCGGCATCCTCCCCGGGAGTCGAAAATCCGAGATCGAGCGGATGATGCCCGTATTCACCCAAACGGCGATCCAGCTTTTGCAGCTCGATCCTGCTCTTGAATTCTGCGTTTTCAAAGCACCGGGGGTGAGCGAAGACCGGATTCGCGCCTATTGCCCCCCCAAACTTCCGTTGTGCTTCATTGACCATCCCCGGCGATACGAAGAGATGCGTTCCTGCTCTCTGATCCTGGCCACATCGGGAACAGTGACCCTGGAAAGCGCCTTGCTGCAAGTGCCGACCATCGTCGGCTACAAGTTTTCGCGGCTGAGCTTTCTGGTAGGGGTGCGGCTGGTCAAGGTGCCGGCCATCAGCCTGGCGAATCTGATCCTGCGCAAGAATGTTCTGCCGGAATTCGTCCAGCACCAGGCGCGTGCCGACAAGCTGGCCGAGCAGGCGTGGCAATGGCTTTCGCGACCCGAGGACATGCAGCGGGTTCAACGGGAATTAGCCCGTCTGCCCGAGATGTTGACGACTCAAACTGCTTGTCGACACGACTCCGCCGGTCCCGCGGATCGATCCGCGGCCATCATTCTTGGGGATCTTGGCTGGAATTTCCAACAATCCGGATGCGGCTGGACGTGAATTTCAGATCGGCTTTACAGCGCAATGGTTTCCGGAGTATTTCCAAAACCGTAAAATGAATGTAATGAACGACCATCCAGTTCGGTTCAAGAGATTTCTTTTCGTGTTTATGGAGTCATTCGTAAATTAATCTTACATCAGGAGAACAAGATGATACATTTGCTGAAGTTCATGGGCATCATTCCGGCAGTGTTGTTTCTGGCCGCTACCGTGCATGCCCAGGGTCAGGTGCCGGTTAAAATTCTTTCGGATCATATGGAATATGTTCAGGAAAACAACACGGTGGTCTTCAAGGGAAGCGTGCATGTGGACCGGGAAGATTTTCAGATCTGGAGCGACAAGCTGACGGTTTTCATGGCCGCTTCGGGCGAGCAATCCGGTCCGTCTCTTGGGCCGGACGGTTCCCAGGACATTGAAAAACTGCTTGCCGAAGGAAATGTTCGAATCGAGCGCGAGAACCAGGTCGGAACCAGCGGCAAGGCAACATACTGGACCAAGCGCGGCGTGGTGGTCATGGAAGGAAATCCGGTGCTCAAGGACGGCGAGAGCTCCATCAGCGGCGAAGTGATCACCTATCATCTCCAGGACAACCGGGGCGTGGTCGAAGGCGGCCAACGGCAGCGCGTGCAGGCCGTATTCATGGCTCCCGCGGAACCGGCCGCCCCCTGATCGGCTCATGATGATTCATCACTACAAAAAAAGCGACCAAGGGTCGCTTTTTTTGTAACTACTCAAAAACCTGCGGCAATCAATGGATAAATCCCGGGAGCGCCGCACCCCAGTGCGGCAGCGGTGTAACGCACTAAGGCAAAATTCCGGCTGGAGCATGGCCCCCGTAAACTTGGGCACGAAACTACGCATAGTCGGGAATCCTTGCACAGGAAACCTCGTCGCCCGATCTTTTTGAGCAGTTATCTTTTTGTAACTATTCAGGTAACTACTCAATAAGTCCGTGCAGCCTTCCGCCGGGACTTGGTGCTGCCTGGATACCGGCCTGCGCCGGTATGACGGAATGGAGTATCTCGATAGGTGTTCTCTCGGTCGTCACCCCGGCGCAGGCCGGAGTCCAGGTGTTTTGTGTGGTTATTGCCCGGAGTTATTGAGCAGTTACCTATTCAGTTCATCCGGAGGGTGGTCATTCACCAGCACTGGATTCCGGCTTTCGCCGGAATGACTTATCGTGGCAAGCTGCATCTATACAGTCATACCGGCGAACGCCGGTATCCAGATCTTTTTCGCGGATTTGCTGAATAGTTACCCCTTTTTTTACTTTTCACCCAATGATACCGGCCTGCCGGTGTGACTGAATTTCAGAAAGTGGCTCGACTGGCATTGTTCCGGGGAAGGCGGTACCTGGAGTGTCAGAAGGCTTGCCAAGATAGATCTTGTTTTTGCGCGAGAATATGGCTTCACGAGGTATTTATTGAGCGAGAGGTCGCGGAAAATTTCATTGGGCGATGTACGGCGGCATTCATGAGTTCCCATCCTCAATCCGAAGAAGGACAGCAGCATGCACAATACCATGATCCGATCCGTCCGGCGAAAGCAGATGAGTGTGTATTTCGCCATTCTCGTTGCTGTGGCAACATGTTGTCTTTTTGGGCTGCTGACTGCCTGCACCCCGGAAGCACAGCAGGAGCTTCCCGATGCCCAGGAAGGGAGGCCGGTCAAGATGCTGGTTCTTCACGCCGCGGACGCCACGCCGCCGCTGAGTTTTCCGGCGGTGATCCGTTCCGCGGAGAGCGCGGAACTGGCCTTCAATGTTTCGGGGGTGCTCACGGAACTTGCAGCGGTGGAAGGCCTGCGAGTTGAACAGGGAACCGTAATCGCCCGGCTGGACGATCGGGACGTCCGGACTCGTCTGGAGGCGGATACGGCAGCTTTCGAGCTGGCCAAGTCCAATTTCGAGCGGGCGCGGCAGTTGGCCGAGGCGGAAATTATCGCCGCCGCGGAACTGGATCAGCTCCGCGCGGCGTACGAGTCGGCCCGGGCCACCTTGACCACGACCCGCAAGAGCCTGGACGATATGGTTCTTCGCGCACCCTTCGACGGAGTGGTTTCGCACCGGTATGTGAACAATTTCCAGAACATTCAGGCCAAGCAGGCCATTGTCCTGTTTCAGTCTCCCCATCGGCTGGAGGTGGTGGCCGAGATACCGGAACCTCTGGTGTTGAGATCAACCCGAGCTGAAGACAGGCCGGACACGGCCCTGGTCCGATTCAATGCCTTTCCCGATCTGGAAATTCCGGCCCGATTCAAGGAAGTCAGCACGGAAGCCAATCCGCGGACCCAAACATTCCAGGTGGTTTTCTCCATGGAACGACCGGAGAACGCGATGATCCTGCCCGGAGTGACGGCTACCCTGATTATCGAACGCGGAGCGGCCTCCGAAACGCCGGTTTTCGTCCTTCCGCCCCTGGCTCTGGTCACGGACGCAGCCGGTCAGCCCATGGTCTGGGTCTATGACGATCAGCTTGGACAGGCCCGCCGGCGGGGGGTCGTGGTCGGCGCCATGCGACCCGACGGCATTGAGGTTGTCTCCGGTCTGGCAGCGGGGGAGCGGGTGATTGTCAGCGGCCTGGCCCAACTTCGCGAGGGACTCAAGGTTCGTCCCCTGGAGCCTTGAGGAGCTGTCGCCATGAACCCGGCACTCGCATCCATCCACAAGCAAACCATTTCCTGGCTGGCCATGCTGCTCCTGCTGGTGGGCGGCTACCTGGCTTTCAACAGTCTTGGGCGCTACGAGGATCCGGCCTTTGTCATTCGCCAGGCCGTGGTGATCACGCCGTATCCCGGCGCCTCGGCGGCTCAGGTGGCCGAGGAGGTGACCGACCCCATCGAGGCCGCCATTCAACAGTTGCAGGAGGTGGAAAAAATCACATCCATCTCCCGGCCTGGGGAATCCGAAGTCCAGGTGGAGATACAGATGCGTTTCGCTCCGAATCAGGATGATCTGGAGCAGATCTGGGACAAGCTGCGCCGCAAGGTTTCGGACGTTCAAACCCGATTGCCTCCGGGCGCCGGCCCTTCACTGATCAACGACGATTTCGGAGACGTCTACGCCCTGTTCCTGGCACTGACCGGGCCCGAGTACAGTCTTGTGGAGCTGACCGATTATGCCGACGATCTGAGAAAGGAATTGCTGCTGGTGGACGGAGTGGCCAAGGTCTCCTTTTTCGGAGTCCCCAGGGAAGCCTTGTTCGTCGAGGTTTCCAGAGCCTCGGCAGCCCGCTACGGAGTGTCCCTGGAGCGAGTCTACGAGCAGCTCCGTGTGCAGACGATGGTCACGCCTGCCGGCAGCGCGGTGGTGGATTCGGCCCGGGTTCGTGTTTCCCCCGGCGAGTCCTCGCCAAGCCTGAAAGACTTGCGGGAGCTTTTGATCAGCGTGGATCAGGAAGCCGGTCTGGTGACCCTGGGTGATATCGCCGACCTGTATCTGGGCGTCGATGATCCGCCCCGAGCCCTGATGCGTTACAATGGACTGCCCGCGGTGGGTATCGGCATCTCCAACGTCAGCGGCGGCAACGTGGTGGACATGGGCAAGCTGGTGGACCAGCGCCTGGATGAGTTGCTCTCCAGTCGTCCTCTGGGCATGGACCTGCATGTGATCTCCCATCAGGGTAGTTCAGTGGAAGCGTCCATCAATTCCTTCCTGGCCAACCTGGGTGCGGCCATCGCCATTGTCGTGAGCGTGCTGCTGGTCTTCATGGGCTTGCGCAGCGGTCTGATCATCGGCGCAGTGTTGTTGCTGATTGTTGCCGGAACCATGATAGCCATGGTCTTCCACGGCATCGACATGCACCGGGTTTCCCTGGGTGCATTGATTATCGCCCTGGGCATGCTGGTGGACAACGCCATCGTGGTCACCGACGGCATGCTCGAACGGATTCGGGCCGGGGAAGACCGCCTGCTGGTGGCCAAGGAAGTGGTCGGAGCAACCATCTGGCCTCTGCTCGGTGGGACGGCAGTGGGCATCCTGGCCTTCAGCGCCATCGGCTTTTCTCCCACCGCCATGGGCGAATATGCGGGGTCGCTGTTTTGGGTGATCGCCTATTCCCTGTTTTTGAGCTGGTTGTTGGCCATCACCGTCACACCGCTGCTGTGCTGGCGTTTCATCCCCTCGCCCAGCGCGGGCCAATCCGTCCAGCCCTACCAGGGGCGGATCTACAATGGCTATCGGTTCCTGCTCCGGACCGTGCTCCACCGGCCTCTGGTCAGCGTGGCGGCTCTTCTGGTCCTGCTGGGCCTGGCCATGTTCGGAACCAGGTACATTCCCGCGGGGTTCATGCCCGATTCGGCCCGGCCGCAGTTTGTCGTGGATTATTGGCTGCCCCAGGGTACGGATATCACCGCCACATCCGCGGGTTTGCAGCGGGTGGAAGAGGTGGTCCGGTTCAAGCCCGACGTGCAGGCCGTGACCTCGTTCATCGGCTCCGGGGGGCTGCGCTTCATGCTCACCTATTCACCTGAACCGGCCAACACGGCCTATGGGCAATTGCTGGTGGACGTGGACGATTACGGCGTCCTGGAGCGGTTGATCCCCCAGTTGCAGCAGGAACTCGGAGCCGCATTTCCCGAAGCCAAGATCAAGGTCTGGAAATTCATGCTGGGCAAGCCGCTGCCTTCAAAAATCGAAGCCCAGTTCCGCGGACCGGACCCGCGGGTCCTGCGCGACTTGGCCGATCAGGCCAAGGCCATCATGCTCGCCGATCCAATGGCCGTGGGCATTCAGGACGACTGGCGCGAGCAGGTACCGGCTATCCGCCCGCTGATCAATGAAACCGCCGCCCGAAGGGCAGGGGTTTCCAGTGCCGACATCAATGCCGCCTTGCAGACCGCCCTGAACGGAAAAAACATCGGCGTCTATCGCGAGGGAAACAAGCTGATCCCGATGATCGCCCGCTATCCGGAAACCTCGGATGCCAAACTCGTGGACCTGGAGACGGTTCTGGTGACCAGCCCGGCCACCGGAGCCGCCATCCCCCTGGCCCAGTTCGTGACCGGCTTTTCCACCGTGTTCGAGGACACCCTGATTCGACGGCAGAATCGTTTTCCAACCATCAAGGCCCAATGCGATCCCCCGGCCGGCGAAATCGCCGGTCCCCTTTTCCAGCGCCTGCGCCCCCAGATCGAGGCGATTGCCTTGCCCCCTGGGTATGAGCTGAGCTGGGACGGGGAGTACGAGGCCGCCAGGGAGTCCAATCAGGGGCTGGCCATTACAGCGCCCTACGGATTTGCGGCCATGATCCTGGCCGTGGTGGTAATGTTCAATGCCGTGCTTCAGCCTTTGGTGATCTGGTTGACCGCACCTCTGGCCTTGATCGGGGTGACCGTCGGACTGCTGGTTTTTAGAACGCCCTTCGAGTTCATGGCCATCCTGGGCTTTCTCAGCCTCATCGGCCTGCTGGTGAAAAACGCCATTGTTCTCGTGGACCAGATCGATCTGGAGTTCGCCGCGGGCAAGCCCTTGCAGCAGGCCATCATGGAATCGTCGGTGAGCCGGTTGCGCCCGGTGGCCATGGGGGCCCTGACAACCATTCTCGGCGTGGCCCCGCTGCTCCTGGATCCATTTTTCAAGAGCATGACCGTGGTGATCATGTTCGGCCTGAGCTTCGCCACCCTGCTGACCCTGCTGGTGGTTCCGGTCTTTTACCTGCTGTTCTTTCGCAGGAGAGAGAAACCGGTCCCTTGATTCGGCCGTTCTATCGAAAACAGTTTCTGGAAGACGTCAGCGGATGAGAGCAGATATCGACCATTGGTCGGGGCCATGGAAGAATCATTGGTAACTGCTCAAAAAGATCGGGCGACGAGGTTTCCTGTTCCCATCGACGCGGAGTTTCGTGACCAAGCTACAGGGGCCATATTCCAACCGGAACCTTACCCTGTGTGCGTTACACCGTTGCCGCACTGGGGTGCGGCGCTCCCAGGATTTATTCTGTTGATTGCCACAAGTTTTCGAGCAGTTACAATCATTGCATGTGGAGCGCAAAACGTTCGAGCCCCCGGCAGGCCGCGACCTGCCGGGGGCTCGAACGTTTGAGGTAGTGTAGACGATGGTTCGTGATTTTCCGCTCAAAGCCGGACACTATGTTGTGTATGCCTATCCTGTCTGGCGGCCTTGGTTTTCAAGCAGCCCGCGGAGCGACGGCTGTCTAAAACGGCGACAGCGGGTTCCTTCTTGGGAAAGGAGCGCCCGGATCAGTAATCAGTAATCCGCCCCCAATCCGTCGGCTGTGCGTCGAATTGCATTTTCCAGCGCCCGCTGCCCGGCGGCGATATCGCTGGTTCCCGCTTCAAAGGTTTCATATTCGGAGATATGGCCGGAGGACCAGATCAAGGAGCCGTCCACCATGCTGCGGAATTCCGTTTCCATGATGACAGTGGCGCGCTCACGCAGGGTTTGATCCTGCGCGCCGGAGAGTTCGGTGTCCGTGCTGTAGGCAATGATCCTCAAAATGACGGCGGCCTGGGCTTGTTCGCCGTCCACCCAGTTGATCATGGCGCGTCGGGTGAATTCGTCTCGAAATCTGGAGCGCAGATAGGGATCGATCCATGCCTCGAGTGTCGGATTATGCACTTCCTGAATGTAGATGTCCGTCACGTTCCGGGGCAAGGTGATGGGGGCGCTGGCGCTGAAATGATAGCCGCACCCTGCGATGAACAGGAGAAGGCCGATGATGGGAATGGCGAGGTTGCGCAACATGTGGTCGTCCTTTTGCGAGTTATGACTGTCTGAAACCGGTTTGTGCTGATTGATCATTTTGACCGGCTGCTCCGAGGAATCAATGGACTGATTGCTTGACGGCACGATCTAGAAGCTCAAGCCGAGCATATCCTCCAGGCCCTTGAGCGTAATTCGCAACTCAAAGCGGTCTTCGTCCGGAGTCTGGGAAACAAGGAAATTCAAAAAGTAGCATTGATGCACGAAGCCGACGCCGAATCGCTTTTCAATATCCTCTCTTGCCTGAAGATCTCTCTTCAAATCCGTGCTCAGAAACCAGCCCCGGGGGAGATTGATCAGGCCGCCAACCCGGAGAATCTCGCGCTTTTGCTGATTCTGGCGCCGGATGTCGTTGGTGACTTCGGACAGAAAATCAAAGCCGAAATAGGCCCAGCCCAGACCGGGATAATTGCCGCGGATAATGTGTTCATGCTCCGTAATCTTGTTGTCGTAGGGCGAATACCAGGACCTGTTCACCAGATCGACATAGCGGCCGGGCGAGAAGGTGACGTCCGTCCGAAGGTCCGTAAAGGGACGACGTTCGTATTGATCCAGCCGGTCGTCGCGTGTCGCCTCCTCGAAGTCATAGGCCTGATCGAAGCGAATGCGCAGGAAGTCCAGGTAGGTCGACCTGACGTGAATCCTGTCCCCAAGAGGTTCGTTGCCGTCAATCCCGGGACGTTCCACAACACGGTCCAACCGCCTGTTGAAGATGTTGTGCAAGGAATACGAGAGCAGATTGCGCTCGTTGATACGATCATCTCTTGTGAAAAAGGGATTGCTGTCCTGGTCCACATCGGGAATATACGAGTAGGACAGCTCGGGCTGGATCGTATGCTTCATCTTGGTCCACTGGGAATTGCCGATATTTTCCGCGACAGGCGAGACATTCCCGGGTGCTCCAAGATCATAGATTCCGAAAAGGGACGTAAAGGCATCCAGACGAAAGTCGGGGATGCCGCGCTCATGAAGATCCTTGGATTCGTTCACGCCTTCAGGCGAGTTTTCATGTCGTTCAATGGCGTAAAAGGTCTGTCGCCATCCGGCGCTGGGAGTCAGGGTTCCATAGGCGGTATTCCATGGCAGGCTCACGCGGGGCGCAATATCGACACGACCGCCCGTGGTGCCGAATTCGCGCCAAAAATAGACTGCCTGGTTGCGGGCTTCCAGTTCAAAGGGCGAAGTTCCAAGCTGGGTTTTATAGTAATCCAGATTCAGTTCCGGCAGGCGCTGCAATGTGGGATTTTCAGTAGAAGGCCGATTGTCCGTCCAGTAATCAAGGGCCTGTGTATAATGCATCCCGCCCCGGAATCCGAATTGGTTCCAGCTGCGGCTCAATTCAAAGGCATTGGTTCTTAAACGGGAGTCAATGTTGTCCATGCCGCGACCGAAATTCTGCAGCATGTTGTCATGGGTTCTTTGGTAGCCGGTGTAACCGTGCTTGAACTCGCGCAGGTAGTTCTGGTCGGAGACAATATCAACATCCAGTTTGGTTCTCCACAACGGGTTGAAAAGATAGCCGTCATGCTTGCCGCGGATCCAGTACCTGTTGCTGTTGGGTCTTGCCAGTCCGTCCCCCCGAAACTGCGGGTCCTCATCCGCCTCGGTGGGTGCAGTTTTCGAGTCGTGCAGCCAGTCGGCCTGCCAGACGCCTTTGGTGTCCAGATCGGTGAAATAGCGGTACTCAGCACCTGCCATTACGCCGCGTTTGCTCATCATGTTGGCGTAAAACGTGGCGTCTGTTTCCTCATCAATGGCCCAGTAATAGGGAAGGTTCAAGCCGGCGCCCAGGCGGGTGCTGTAGGAGGGCTCGGGAATCAGGAAACCGCTCTGGCGCTGGGTCTTCACCGGAAAAATCAGGTACGGGGAATACAGCACCGGCGTGTCCCTGATCTGAAAGCGGGTGTGCCACATGCGGGCATAACCGCCAGTGGTAACTTCCCCTTCACTGCTTCGGATGGACCACGCCGGAATCGGACCGTCGCAGGTGGTGATCTGCGCATCCCTGAAGGCGTACGTCTGTGCGCAACGCTTTTCCAGCAACTGGCCGCGGATATAGAAATGATCCTGGACCAGAAACATTTCGCCGTCCGTAACCCATCCGATATTTTGCTGCAGGTCGAAATCGGCTTCCTCGCCCACGAGAATGTCGCCGTCCCATTCAATTCTGACATTCCCGCTGAGATGGGCAAAACCGGTGTCCCGAAAGTATCGGATTGAGTCCGCCTGGATTCTGTTCAAGCCGTGGCGAATCACGACATTGCCCGTGGCCACGAATACCTGCTCTTGTCGCAGGCTTTCCACGTGATCCGCTTCCAATGTCCAGGGCTGATCCGGTTGGGTTGAAAATTCCTGCTGGAACAGCGATTGCGCCCCGGCAAGTTGGGGAATGGCAAGGAAAAGGAAGAGCAGGAGACAGATGATGCAGTGCATCCATCGGTCACGATGCGAGAGAAAGGATCCGGCTCGATGTGGACAGGGATGAGGTTTCGGCATGGGCGAAGGACTCCTTGGCGCAAACATGAAAAAAAGGCGCAAATATAAGGTAGCTGCTCAGCTCAAAGCGGAAAATGGATGGCTTTTCAAAAGGTGACAAGGACAACCTGGATTCACGCCTTCGTGGGAATGACTTTTCCAGTGCAGGCTCCTTGTCAGTCATACCCGCGAAGGCGGGTATCCAGCCTGTTTACTCGGATGAGCTGAAAAGTTGCATAATGAATTACTGAAGCAGAACTCCCTTAATCTCTTTCATCTATTGAGTAAAGAATACCCGTTGTATCAGCGAGCAAAAGCATACCGGCGCAGACAAGACGGCATGGATACGATTACTCGGCAAGATTTTTTGCCCGGCATCGTCCAATCGGGCGCATGCCATGATCAAATGGGCCGACGCATCAGGGCCCTGCTTTCAGGCGATCATGCCATGGAGGCACTCCGCCAATATCTTGTGACGCGGCATATGTCCATGCCGAAACGGTGAATGATGTTTCCGAAGGTCGAATGATGAATTGACTTCCGGTACGAGGTTCTTGTTTCCATGAGGGACATGGTTTAGAGAGATGTCACGTTTGTGTGGTCGTGGTCGAATCCGGGTGCTGTGTTGCCACAGCCAATGAATCAATACGCGTTGAAGGCATGGAGGCAAAGGTGAAGATGTTTCAAATGAATAGGGTGTGGTTGTTCCTCTTTCCGTTGCTCATTCTCGGGCTGATCAGTGCCGGTTGCGGCAAGAAAGGCTGGCCCGAACCGCAGGTCGACGAGGATCGCTTTCATTGGGGTCAGATCCAGCATCAGCGCCAAGGCGCATGCCTTGATGCCCGTGCCCTGGTACATGGAGCATCGAACAAACTGGGATTCGTGCACCTGGAGTGGATGCAACTGGAGTCCAACGAGGACTGCCCTGATTGTCCTTTTCAGCCCACAGGCCGAATTTTGTTGGGCGATGGATCCAGCGAATTCAAGCGTCAGAACGGCGTGATCCGGATATTGCTCTGTGAATGGGAACCGCATGCTTCCTATCGATGGCGGCTTGTCGGGATGAATGTGCATCGCGGACTGGGATCTGTCGAATCACCTGTCCAGTTTTCTCGGTGATCCGTAAGCAAGTCAGAGAAAGACCTGGGTGCCGGTTTTCGCCGGCATGACCTGTTCAGGACCGCCGCGCCCCGTGCGGCCCCTCATATCAAAAAGTAACTGCTCAAAAAAACTTGTGGCAATCAACGGTAAAATCCAGGGAGCGCCGCACCCCAGTGCGGCAGCGGTGTAACGCACTCAGGAAAAGTTCCGGCTGGAGCGTGGCCCCAGGAACTGAATCACGAAACTCCAGCCCGGCGACACTCCTTCACGGCAAACCTCACGCCCGACCTTTTTGAGCAGTTACATCAAAAACGCCCCGGTTCCAGTTGGAACCGGGGCGTTTTCACATTTGGAGGGAGGCCGAAATCAGAGGAATGGCAAATAGCGATCAAGCTCATACTGGGTGACCTGAATCCGATAATCGTCCCACTCCTTCTTTTTGTTTTCGATGAATTTGGAAAAGATATGTTCACCCAAAGCCTCCTTGAGCAGGGAGCTTTGTTCCATCACCGCCACTGCCTCCCCGAGGCTGCCCGGCAGCGCATCAATCTGATGAGCGGATCGCTCCGAGGTGGTCATTTCAAAAATGTCCTCTTCCACCGGATCCGGCAGCTTGTATCCTTCCTCCATGCCCTTGAGGCCGGCGGCGAGCATCACGGCGAAGGCCAGGTAGGGATTGCAGGCCGGGTCAGGAGAGCGCAGTTCCACGCGGGTGGCCACTTCCTTGCCCGGTTTGTACAGCGGAACCCGCACCAGGGACGAGCGATTGCGACGGGCCCAGGCCAGATAGACAGGAGCTTCATATCCCGGCACCAGGCGTTTGTAGGAATTGACCCACTGGTTGGTGACGGCGCAGAATTCCGGAGCGTGTTTGAGAAGTCCGGCGATGTAGCTTTTGCATTCCGCGCTGAGAAAATGCGCGTCATTGGCGTCGTAAAAGACGTTCCGGCCGTTCTTGAACAGTGACTGGTGCGTGTGCATGCCGCTGCCGTTCTGGCCGAAAATGGGTTTGGGCATGAAGGACGCGTAGCATCCGTGCCGACGGGAAATTTCCTTGCAAACAACCTTGTAGGTCACCGCGATGTCGGCCATTTGCAGGGCCTCGGCGTAGCGCAGGTCGATCTCGTGCTGGCTGGGGGCAACCTCGTGGTGACTATACTCCACCGTGATTCCCATCCTGTTCAAAGCGAAAATGATGTCCCGGCGGACATCATTGCCCAGATCGAGGGGCGGAGCATCAAAATAGCCTCCATGATCAATGATGGCGGGCTGCTTCGATGATTCAAAGAGGAAGAACTCCAGTTCCGGGCCGACATAGAACGTGTACCCTTTTTCCGCGGCTTTGCTCAAAATCCGTTTCAGCACATACCGGCTGTCGGCGACATAGGGTGTTCCGTCCGGATTCTTGATGTCGCAGAACATCCTGGCCACGGGGCGGTCCATCGGCCGCCAGGGAACAAGTTGAAACGTAGTCGGGTCCGGGATGGCGACCATATCGCTTTCATGGATTCTGGCGAAACCCAGGATAGACGATCCGTCAAACCCCATCCCTTCATCAAAGGCTCCCTCCAGCTCGCTGATGGTTATCTGGAAGCTTTTCAGCGTTCCAATGACATCCACAAACCAAAATTGAACAAAACTGACATTGTATTCGCGAACCGCCTTCATCACGTCGTCGGCATTCCGACAATTAAACACGGGCGAATCGATCATTGAAACCTCCAGATGTTAGAGTGGCGTGTCGAGAGCCTGACATTCAAGATTAAGGCCAACGCAGATGTGCTACAAGAGTCCGGCAATGCTTCGATGAACAAATTCTGGTCAAGTCAACAGGTCTGCCGAAAAATCACGGCAAAGCGGGACCTGTTTGATTGCAGTGAGGAATGCTGCTGAGTCGTTACTGAGAAAGAATTGAAATGTAACTGTTCAAAAAGGTTGGGCGATGATCTTTCCTGTGCAATGATTTCCACCGGCACGGAGTTTTGTGACCCAGCTACTGGAGCCGTGCTCCAGCCGGAACTTTGTCTGAGTGCGTCCCGCCGTTGCCGCACTGGGGTGCGGCGCCCCCTGGATTCCACCTGCTGATTGCCGCACGCTTTTGAGCTGTTGTAACTACTCAGCACAAGGTAATGCCGTTGCCGGAACAAGAGCGGACACAAATGTGCTAAAAATGTGCTGAGTAGTTGCGAGCAGTTACTGGTTATTTGCTGAAAAATTACGACCATTGATACAATTTTGTGAACTCGGGCATTGCACGGAGGCATTTTGTCGCCAAATTTGTCAATGGCCGAGTTTGGCGTCCGGCACACGCGAAGTGGTTCAACGTTCTCACTTTGAATCCGGCGAATCAGGAATGCCGAGTTTTTCCAGGGCGTCTGCCAGGGATTGCTCAAGTGCGTCGTCGGCGTGCAGGATGTGCGTGGCCGCGCACATGTAGAGCGGGCCACGCTGGATATTGCATTGCGTAAGTTCCTGTTCCAGCGGCAGGTCGGACAGGGGGGGGCGATCCTGCTGGGCGGCGGATGATGCCAAACGCTGGAGCAGTGTCGGGATCTTGGCCATCAGGTAGAAGGTCGTGCCGGACTGCTGAATTCGTTTCAGATTGTCCGGATCAAGGACGATACCGCCGCCTGTGGCGATAACCTGTCCTTTCTCATGACAAACTTCTTGCAAGACAGCGGATTCAAGGCGCCGAAAGGCTTCCCAACCTTCGGATGCAACAATGTCAGCAATGGTGCGGCCGGCTTTCCGGGTGACCATTTCATCGGTGTCCACGAAGGTCAGGCCCAGGCGCTGGGCCAGTAGCTTGCCCAGGGTGGACTTGCCGCTGCCGCGCAACCCCACCAGAAAAATGTTCTCGGTCCGCGGATCGAGAACCATGGTCTTTTTTCCGGAGTCTTGCCGGTGAACCATGGTCGCTCCGGAGTCGGCAATCGAAATTTTATCCTGGATGAATCTGCTCATACGGAAATGCTCCAATCCATGGGCATGGGATCGTCCAGCAAGGTGGTTTCGGAACATCTGCCGGGAAGGAGATGCAACGTCTTCTCGCCAACCTGAACGACCCTTTCCTCACCCTCGCGTCCGGAAATGGACACCCGCGCCCGGCCGTGTTCGAGTTCAACATCGTACCAGGTCCGTCGAAGCTGAAAACGGAAGGTCAGTTTCTGCCAGTGTTCCGGCAATCTGGGCTGGATGACCGGATGCGGACCTCCCAGGTGGAGCCCGGCGAAGCAGCGGAGGATGATATCCAGGGTGGCGGCCATCACTCCTGTATGAATGCCTTCCTTCGTGGTGCCGCCCTGGGTATCGTAGACGTCGCTTTTCATCGCTTCCACAAACCAGCGCCACGTGCCGGCATCGGAATGGATGTAGTAGGAAACCACGGCATGGACCACCTTGCTCAGGGTTGAGCCATGGCTGGTTCTCGGTTCATAGTAGTCGTAGTTTTTTTGTAGCAATTCCCGCGGATCATCCACCTCGTGGCCGAGTTCACGCAGGATGTGGGCCACCTCGTCCGGTTCCAGCAGGTAGTACATCATCAGTACGTCGGCCTGCTTGGCGACTTTGTAATGGTCCGGACTGTCGCCTTCGGCCTTGAGAATGCGGTCCATGCGGTGGATGTCGTAGTACCGCCGCCGATAGGCATCCCAGTCAAGCTCGTCCAGGTCCATGTAGCCGTCGAACTGGTGGATGATTCCTTCCGGAGTCATCAAGACGTTGAGTTTCCCGATCATGTCTCGCCACTTCTCGGTTTCCTCGATCCTGAAGTCGATCTGATCCTGAAGCTTTTTCAGGGTTGCGCCAGGGAGACGGTTCACAAGTTTCAAGGCCTGTTCCAGGAGCCAGACCACCATCACGTTGGTGTAGGCATTGTCCTTGAGGCCGGGCTCATCACTGCCGGGGAGTTCCTCGTGGAACTCGTCCGGGCCCATCACTCCTTCAATATGATATTTTCCGGTTGCAGGATCATGGGTGGCGATATCGGCCCAGAAGCGGGCGATCTCCAGAAGCATTTCCGCGCCGTAATCCCGCAGAAACTGTTCATCCTTGGCCAGTTCCACATACCTCCAGACATTGGCGAAGATGGCAATGGACACATGGCGCTGCCTGCGACTCAAGTCCGGATCCCAGGTCTTTCCCGCGGGATTGTAATGGATTTCCTGGGTTTCCTCGTCGCCTCCGTCGGCGGTCTGCCAGGGATACATGGCGCCCTTGAAGCCGTAGCTGCGGGCATATTCCCGCGCTCCATTCAGGCGGTGATAGCGATAGAGAAGCAGGGAGCGCGATATTTCCGGGAAGTGCAGATCGAAAAAAGGCAGGATGTAGATTTCATCCCAGAAGATGTGTCCGCGGTAGGCTTCGCCGTGCAGCCCCCGGGCCGGCATGCCGGTGAACAGCCGGCGATTGTGGGGGGAAGCCGTGACCAGCAGGTGGTAGATGTGCAGTCTGACGGTGCGCTGCACGAAACGGTCTCCCTGGATCCGGATGTCCGCCTTGTCCCAGAGCGCGGCCCAGGCCCGCTCATGGGCGCTCAGAATCTTGCCGAAGGACGTGTGCTTGTCGAGCAGCGTGGATGCGGCACTGCTCAGATCCTGCACGCCGTCCAGCGACGTGTAGACGGCGACGGTTTTTTCCAGGGCATAGGTCCGGTTTTCAAGGGCCTGAAACCGGAGTTCCTCACCGATTTCCGCATCGATCTTGAAAATGGAGCGCTCAGGAGTGAGTTTCTTGTTGTCCTCCAGGAGCCGGGTACGCGCTTCCATATGAATCTGATATCCGGATGCGCTGGTCTTGACCCGCAGGCTCAGCCCGTCGGAGGTCTTGCCGGAGTGGATCAGCTCCAGGTGTTTCGACGTCAGCTGGGAATACCTGGGCACGTTGGTGTTTTCGACGTTGCCGTCCAGACTGACGCGCATGGTGATGGGCGCGGAATAATTGATCGGCGTCAGTTCATAGCGCAACGCGCAAAGGTTCGGTTCGGCCATGCTGGCCAGTCGGCTGGACTGGATGCGGGTGATCAGGCCATGGACGTCGCGACAGATCATGGTCCGGTACAGCACGCCCCGGCGCAAATCCAGCTCCTGCTTGTAGCTGAGCAGTTCCATCTGCAACGGGCTGAGATACTTGCTGTTGCCGATCTTGAACTCCACGGGCAGCCAGTTCGGGCAGTTCACGAAATCATTGTTGAAAATTTCGCGACCGTGCACCATGCTCGGAACCCGGTTGAAGATGCCGGCCAGATAGGTGCCGGGATAATGATAAAAAGAGGCCCGCTCGCCCTCGAAACAGCCGCGGACCCCCATGTAGCCGTTGCCTACGGTGGTCAGCGTTTCGCGCAGTTTCTCGTCACCACGATCCAGGCCGGTATAGGAATGTTTCCAGCCGTCGTTTTGCAGGTCCTGCTCGAACCATTTGCGGATGTCTTCGGGACACGTCTCAGTGAGGTCGCCAAGTACCAGATCGGCCCCGAACTGGCGGAACATCTCCCCGTCGCCATTGGTGGCCAGGCCGATGATCATTCCGAAGTTTCCGGCCCGTCCGGCCCGAACCCCGGCCAGCGTATCATCCACAACGAGGCATTCGCCCGGGTAGCACCCCATGGCCCGGGCCGCCGCAAGCATCATGTCCGGTTGCGGTTTCTCCTTGAGGTTCTGCTCCTGAAGCATTTCCTCGTCCATGCGGACGTCGTACAATCCCTCAAGTCCGGCGAGTTTGAGTATGCAGTCGCAGTTCAGGCTGGAGGAGATGATTCCGATCAGAAAGCCTTCGTTCTTGAGCGATTTCAACAGCTCAACGGAAGCGTCGATGACTTTTGGGCCGTGAGTGTTCAGCAACTCCAGGAACAGGTCGTTCTTGCGCCGACCGAGCCCATGAATGGTCTGATCTTCCGCCTTGTCATCCGGCCTGCCGTAGGGAGGCTCGATGTTCCGGGACTTGAAGAAACTCAAGGCTCCTTCAAAGGCCGGTCTGCGTTCGAGGTGGTTCTTGTAGTCGCCCTGGGGATCAAAGGGGCGGAAGGGACGACCTTCTTTTTCGGCGTTGGATTCCAGAAAAGGATTAAGGGTTTCTTCCCAGGCTTTGGCGTGGAGATGGTCCGTGCTGGTGAGCACGCCCCCCAGATCGAAAATAGCAGCCTTCGGCTTCACACCGGTCATTGTTCCTCCCTGGTTTAACAGTGGTCGGCTTGATGTGGTCAGAAACAACGTCACGGTATCTTGGCGCGGTTTTCCCGCGCACAGACAGTTCACTGACGGCCGAATCCGTTGCATAGATCGGCAACCCGTTTGCAATGCAGATCCAGCATGGCGAGCCGCGCCATGGGCTCGGCGCGGAGTTGCCGATGTTTTTTGCGGCTATTCTGAGCAACGAAAAGACTCAGGTCAACCATATCGGCTCGTGTTTTCAAAATCTCCGGGTATCTATTCAACAAAATTCGAGAAGAAGATCTGGATAGGAGCGTTCACCGGTATGGCTGATGTGACACGGCTTGCTGCGACAAGTCATTCCGGCGAAAGCCGGAATCCAGTGCAGAAAAATGGTATTCAAGATAATTCGTAACTAGTCAACACATACTCTGTGGTCACTCGCCAGAACTGGATTCCGGCTTTCGCCGGAATGACGTATCATACCATGTCCTTTCCAAGTTAAGTCATACCGGCGAAGGCCGGTATCCAGTCTAATTTTCTCGGATGAGCTGAGTAGTTACCATAATTCAACATAATGTCCTGAACAGTAATCATTTCCGGATGATAAAGACACTCGGAACGGGAATTTCAGCGGAATCCCCTGGCGAAGCCAGGGCAATGCAAAGGTTGCCAGTCTGGCCGGTGATGGCCTATCGATCAGGCATCCGGGATGTTCATTTTGTCGGAACTTCTCAGCGCACCTGAAATGCTCTTTTTTCCGACAATCGGTATCGGTATCGCAAACGAGGTCGTGGCGGCGGCAAAATATGGATGTCCCCACATGGCTTTATTTAATGTCGATCCCGATAGCGATCCCACGACCCATCTCGATGCCGATGCCGACCCCGATACCGACCCCGATGCCGATACCGATGCCGACCCCGACCCCCATTCTTGATGCAAACCCGGCACACGGCATTATATTGATGGGTCGTTCTTTTGTAACTATTCAGCAAAATCCGCGAAAAAGATCTGGATACCGGCGTTCGCCGGTATGACTGTATAGATGCAGCTTGCCACGATAAGTCATTCCGGCGAAAGCCGGAATCCAGTGCAGATGAATGACCACCCTCCGGATGAATTGAATAGTTACAACCAGGTTAGCAATAGCGCCGGCGTTGGATGTTATGACTTATGCAGAACGGCTTGAAGCGACAAGTCTTTCCGGCGAACGCCGGAATCCAGTGCAGGTGAATGGCCAACCACCGGATGTTCTGAATAGTTACGTTCTTTTTTTGTAATGGAGGAACCGCTTTGTCCAGGACTATTGAACCACGCATGGTCTATGCTGACCAGCGTGGGCGAATTTTCGATCATCCCAGGCTGGGCATGACCTGCCGCGGCGGCTTGGAGATCCGTCAGCCACGACCCGAGGAACTGATTCCGCTACCGCAGGAGTGCGAGCTGTTTCTTTTGCCGGGAAGAAAAGCCATGGGCTGGGACAATGACCGGCAAGATGTCCAGGTTTCGGATCAAACCGCCGTGGCGGCCTTCGTTAGCCCCGGCCATACCCTGAGCGCTGTCTGCGCCTATGCGGCGGAAGCGGGGGCGCCGGTGTTGCCGCTGTTCGCCTATGGCGCCGTGGGCTTTGCCCGGGATCGCTTCTGGGTTTGCGCGAATAAGGTGGATCAGGATCCTCGGCAGCAGTTCTCCGGAATCGCTTCGCAGCGGATTCACGCCGGTGCGAAGCAGTGGCTGAAGACTTTCCCCGGCAATCGCCTGGTGCGCCATCTCGCCAATTGCGCGCTGGTTTCATCCTGCCCCGCGGCGCGCAATCTGGCCCTGGGTCGGTATGAGGCGCCTCTGCCCACATCGAGGACCTGCAATGCCCGCTGTCTGGGATGTCTTTCCCTGCAGCCCCGCGATTCGGGATTTCCGGCGACCCAGAACCGGATCGGATTTCGTCCGACCCCCGGGGAAGTCATCCAGGTTATGCAGCGCCATGGCCGGCGTGAGCCCAAGGCCATATTTTCTTTCGGGCAGGGGTGTGAAGGGGAGCCGCTGACCGAAGCCGACCTGATCGCCGAGGCGGTGCAGGGGTTTCGGAAGAGTGGAGGCGCGGGTACCGTCAATGTGAACACCAACGCCAGTTTGCCGAAGACGATTCCCCTGCTTGCCAAGGCCGGAGTCTCATCGATCAGGGTCAGCCTGAACAGTGCAATGGATGAAGCGTACCAGCGGTATTATCGACCCAAAGGCTACGCGTTCTCCGACGTGCGGGAAAGCATCCGTCAGGCCAAACAGACCGGGATGTTCGTTTCCCTGAACTATCTTTTCTTTCCCGGAATCAATGATACACGGCCTGAGCTGGAGGCGCTCACGGAACTGGTCCAAACCGAAAAGGTGGACTTCATCCAGTTGCGCAACATGAATCTCGATCCGGAACTGTATCTGGGACTGTACCCGGACATCAGGGAGGAAGCCCTGGGACTGCATACGTTCATGAACGAGGTGAAACGGCAAGCCCCATGGATTCGTTTCGGGTACTTCAATCCATATCTGGCGGAACGTTAAGCAGCTGTTCCACCAAGCCGTTTATCTTCTTGACTATTCGACAACGATACAATTGCCGATTTTTGGTATCGAAATCGGGGTCGGTATCGGTATCGGTATCGGTATCGGTATCGAAAGCGAAGCATGTGGAAGAGCATTCCAGTTTTTTCGCCCCCGATACCGATTACCGGAGGAAGGCACAGAGTAGAAGTGTCCTGAGCAGTTCCTTTTTTTATAACTGCTTCAATAGCTTGTGGCAATCAAGGGGGTACATGCTGGGAGCGCCGCACCCCAGTGCGGCAACGGAGTAACGCATTGATGACCAAGTTCCGGCTGGAGCTTGCCTCCATGAATTGGATCACGAAACGCAGCGCAAGTGGGAAAACTTGCACAGGAAATTTCATCGCCCGCCCTTTTAGAGCAGTTACTTTTCTTCCTGGTGAGCCATTTTTCGTGGAGCCTCCGTGGGCTCCACGTGTCAATCTTCAGCAGGGCTCAGAAGACGATCTGGACCTGCTCCCCGGTGCTGCCGTTGCGTTCGCGGAGTTCGCCGATCTGCCAGGCTTCATAATTCTGGGCATTGAGGCGGGAGATGATCTCCTCGGCGTGTTCCTTGGCCACGATCAGGAGAAACCCGATGCCGACGTTGAAGATCTGGTGCATTTCCTCCCAGGAAAGCCGCGCCGTCTGTTTGACCCAGAGGAAGTCCTGGGCCACGGGCCAGGAGCCGAACTGGATGGACGCGAGCAGCTGGCGGGGAATGATGCGGGGGATGTTGTCGTAGAAGCCGCCCCCGGTAACGTGAACCATGCCCTTGATGGGCAGGTCGCGCAGCAGGTTGAGCACGGGCTTGACGTAGATTTTGGTCGGACTGAGGAGGACGTCGGCCACGCTGCGCTGTGTGCCGGGAAACGTGTCCTGGCCCTGCAGTCCGGATTCGGCCAGCGCCTTGCGGACCAGGGAGTACCCGTTGGAATGAAAGCCCGACGAAGCCAAGCCAATGATCTGGTCGCCGGAAGAGGATCCGGAGCCGTCAATGATCTTTGTATTCTCGACGATCCCGACGCAAAAACCGGCCAAATCATACTCGCCGGGAGCATAGAAATCCGGCATTTCCGCTGTTTCGCCGCCAAGCAGGGCACATCCGGCCTCTTTGCAGCCCGCCGCGATGCCGGAAACCACCTGTTCCGCCTGTTCCAGGTTCAATTTTCCCGTGGCGAAATAGTCGAGAAAGAACATCGGCTTGGCGCCCTGGACGAGAATGTCGTTGACATTCATGGCCACCAGATCAATACCTATAGTTTCATGACGTTGAAAGGCACAGGCCAATTTGAGCTTGGTACCCACTCCGTCCGTGGATGCGACAAGGACAGGATCATTGAACTGGTTCATGTCGGGTTTGAACAGCCCGCCGAAGCCGCCGATATCGGAAACCACGCCTTTGATATGCGTGGAAGCGATGGCTTTCTTGATCCGGGAGACAAGTTGATTGCCGGCCTCGATGTCGACGCCTGCCTGCTGATAGGCTTTTGAACGGTGGGACATGGAACTGTGGCTCCTTGAAGTAATGGTCATGAATCAATAATCTTTATAACCTCAATACTCCGCCAACTCAAGGAAAATCATGAGCCGAGAAATGGAAGTGCGTTTTCAAAAGACAGAGGGAGCAGGTTTTGAAGAAAGGTTCAGGAATAGTTGCCATCGATTGTGGCCGCATCTCCTTTCTTTGCTGGTTGCCCTGTGCCTTCCCGGCCATTTGTTTACGGGATCCGTGTGGGCGGGGCAGACCGCGGGTATTGTTTCCGTCCAGACAGAGGGCGGCGTATACATCGGCCCGGGTATGAGATCCAATGACACCGTGATCCGAATCGGTCCATCCGGAGCTCAGGAAGGCAGGATTTACATGGACAGAAATCCCGGAACCGGAGATCGGATCTTCCATGTCGTTCCGCCCCCTGAGAGGGAGCAACCCCATGCCGTGATCTTCGGGCCGATGTGGATCTCTCCGGAGGTTGTCCTGCCTGTTCCAGGGTGTCCGGGAGATTTGCGAAAAAAACAGGGTGGTTTGAAGCATCCGGAAGTACATGGCAAGCCGAACCAATAAGTTTCAGCAAGGAGGTCGTATGGACTCGCCAATAGATGACAAAGCCATGCTTTGGAAGCCGTTGAAAGACAGCAAGGTCCATTGCCGGTTGTGCTCGCATTTTTGCGTCATTCCCGATGCAGGACGCGGGCTTTGCGGTGTGCGGGAAAACCGCGAAGGCGTTTTGTACACTCTGGTGCGCGACAAGGTGGCGGCGTTGCATCTGGATCCCGTGGAAAAAAAGCCGCTGTACCATTTTTATCCGGGCACAACGACACTGTCCCTGGGGACCATGGGCTGCAACCTCTCCTGTTCCTTTTGCCAGAATTTCAGCCTGTCCCAGCCGCCGCGGCAGGGCAAAGCCGTCAGGGGCGAGCGCGTCACGGCCGGGGAGGTCGTGGACGCGGCCGTCCGCGCCGCGGCATCAAGCATTTCCTATACCTATTCGGAGCCGACGATCTTCTTTGAGCTGGTTGTGGACGTCGCCGCCAAGTCCCATGAGAGAGGGTTGCAGAACATCATCGTCTCCAACGGCTTCCAGACCAAGGAATGTCTGGAGGTCTGGGGGCCGCTCATTGATGCCGCGAACATCGACCTGAAGGCCTTCACGGAAGACTTCTACAAGAATATTTGCGGCGCCGGCCTGAAACCGGTCCTGGACAACCTGAAGACCATCCACAATCTGGGCTGGTGGCTGGAGGTGACCACTCTGGTCATTCCCGGCCTGAACGACGATCCCGGCGAACTACGAGCCATGGCGGAGTTTATTCAGGGTGAGCTTGGGCCGGAGGTGCCGTGGCATTTGTCGCGGTTTCGTCCGGATCACGCCATGAACGACCGACCTCCGACTCCGCCGCAAACCCTGCGCAAGGCCTGGGAAATCGGCAAGCAGGCCGGCTTGCATCATGTCTATGTGGGCAATATTACCGGAGTCGCCGGGGAGCAGACCGATTGCCACGAATGCGGTGCGACGCTACTTCGCCGTTCCGGATTTGGTGTCCGAAACCTGGCGTTGGACAAAGGGGGGTGCCGAAACTGCGGCCGGAAGGCGGAGGGAAGGGGCATGGAGTCGATTTCTTTGGAGGGCACGACATGATCGTTGTCTACACCGGTGACGGCAAAGGCAAGACCTCGGCGGCCATGGGGCAGATCATGCGGGCAATGGGCCACGGCATGCGCGTGGCCTGCGCCCAGTTCATGAAGCGGGGAGGGGTTGCCGGGGAGCAGTCCGTCCTGGTCACCATGCTGGGGGAGGATTACCATGTCGGCGGATTAGGCTTCATGCGGGATCAGCGGGATTATTCCCGCCACCGCGATGCTGCACACGCGACCTTGAAATGGGCCGAGGGCCGACTTGCGGAACCGATTCAAATCCTGGTGCTGGATGAAATGCTCTACGCGCTGGGCGCAGGACTCATCGAGCAGCAAGAGGCGCAATCCCTGCTGGACGTCGCGAAAGCCAGGGAAATTCACCTGGTCCTGACCGGCCGGGGGCTACCCGACTGGCTGCGCGACCAGGCGGACCTGGTCACGGAACTGGTGGTCCTCAAGCACCCGTACAACCAGGGTCAGGCCGCCCTGCGGGGCATCGACTTCTGAGTCGCAAAAGAATTGAGATGTCCACGGTCCGATCAGGGAATTTTATAGATGCGTTTTTGCGTCTGTAACTATTCAGCACACGTTCTTTCTCCGGTAATCGGAATCGGGGTCGGGGTCGGAATCGATTTCGAAAACAATGGAGTGCCCTTCCACATGGCTTCGATCCCGATCCCGATCCCGATACCGACCCCGATTCCGAGCGAAACCCGACAACAGCATTGGTTTGCTGAGTAGTTACTTGCGTTTTTTTGTTTCGATTTTCGGAAAAAACTTGCTTGTTATGACATTATGAGTTAATTTCTGAGGTTTCGGGGCGTAGCGCAGTTTGGCAGCGCACCTGCCTTGGGAGCAGGGGGTCGGACGTTCAAATCGTCTCGCCCCGACCAGTGAAATCAAGGGGTTACGATGCAAATCGTGACCCCTTTTTTCGTGCACAGCATTGAGTTGGTACAGAAGCGGGGCCTTCTTTCTCCAAAATTATCCGACCCGCCGCCCATCCAGCGCGATCAAATTCCTTTCGGCCCGACTGAAGACCAAGCCAAGCTCATGGACGGTCATCCCGGATTGGCCTCGGTATTTCTCGCTGTAGCCCTTGGCCTGGATTTGCTCCAGAGCCGGATTGCCCTGGATTTTTGACTGTGACACGTGCTTTATTTCCATGACAAAGACTCTGTTTTCCAGAATCACGGTCAGGTCCGCCTGGCCCTGGTTGGTGATGTCCTCGGGGATGATTCGGGCGTTCAGGGAGGAGAAAAATGCGTAGAGCACCGAGGCGTAGTAGCCCTCGCAATCCAGCAGGTCGGTGTTGGTGACGTTGCGGTAGGGGATGGCCGCAAAGAGGCGGTGGATGATCCCGGCCAGGGCCGAGAGATCATTGACGGTGTCGGTCGAGACGAGGGCTTGATAGAGTTCCTCCTGCATGGAGAATTTGGGGGCGTCGATCCGCGTATAGCCGGTGATCAGAGCATCGCTTAACGCCAGGCGCACTTCCATGTTCGGGATGCGCAGCAGGTACAAAATCCTTTGCCGACGGCTAAAGCTCTCGGCGATGGTCAGGTACCCGGCCTGGAAGAGCAGTGTTTCGGGGGTGAGGGTGTCCACGTCAAAGGAGTTCAGGATTTCCTCGCCTACTTCGATCTGCTCCAGGTTCGGCAAAAAGTACCGTTTCTGCTGGAAGACCTTGATCAGAAAGCTCGGACTGCCGGTCTCGAACCAGTAGCTGCGGTAGACCTTGCCCTTTTGCAGAAAAAGCAGCACGTCAAAGGGATTGTAGACCGGTTCGCCCAGCCATTGATAGCCGTTATACCACCTGCGGAATTGTTCCAGGTCCACGTCGGCCAGATGGTCGGCAAAACTGTTTTCCAACTCCTGTTGAGTGTAGCCACAGATGGTTGCATAGCGCGGATCAATGGTCAGGTCATCCAGATTGTTCAGATCACTGAACAGACTGACCTTGGAGAATTTGCTGACCCCGGTCATGAAGATGCACTGGATGTGGGCGTCCTGGGGTTTCATCATGGAGTACAGGTTGCGCAGCCCCTTGCGCATTTCCCGCGCGACATCGGGATTTCCCAGATTGTCGAGGATGGGCTTGTCGTACTCGTCGATCAGGACCACAGCCCGGCGGCCGGTCTGAATATGGGCTTGGCTGATCAGATGCCCGAAACTGCCGGGAATGTCCTGGCCTGGGTCTTCCTTGATGCCCAGCAGGCGGGCGTTGTCCCGCAAGATGAGTCCAATGCGCCGGTCCAGCTCTTCCCGATTTCGGAGACTGCCTCCGCCGAAATCGATCTTGATCACCGGATGAACCGTTTCCCAGTCCCATTTGTCGTGGATGTACAGCCCCCGAAAGAGCGGCTCATTGGCTTCGAACAGTTGCTTGAGGGTGTCTAAAAACAGGGACTTTCCGAAGCGTCGGGGCCGGGAAAGAAAATAGCGGCCCGGTTTGAGGACCAGTTGGTGAACGTGCAAGGTTTTGTCCACATAGACGAAACCGTCGGTACGGATGGAGTCGAAGGTGTTGATGCCTACGGGTAAGTGCAGCATGGAGGCTCCTTTGTCCGGGTCCGGGTGGCGCGCAGGTGGAAGCAGGGGGTTCTTCAGCCTGCCTCGGCGCGGGTGAGAGGTCAAGAGCCGGTCCGCGGAGGAGGCGGTGTTACGAGCCTGTCCGGCCGTCGCGTCCCGCAAGGGCTGCGATGATGGTTTCGGCCATGTCCTCAATGGGTACGAGGCGTTCCGCCCCGCCCCGGAGATGGGCCTCCCGGGGCATGCCGAAGACCACGGATGTTCGCTCGTCCTGGGCGAAACAGCGCGCTCCGGCCCGGCGCATTCGCAGCAGGGCGTCAGCGCCGTCGGCGCCCATGCCGGTGAGTACCACGCCCACGGCGTTGGAGCCGACAAATTCGGCTACCGAATCGAACAAGGCTTCCACCGAGGGGCAGTGCCGGTTGATGGCCGGACCAGACGATACGTCGGCCAGATAGATGCCCCCGGATCGCCGGATCCGCAGATGGCTGCCGCCGGGGGCCACCAGGACCCGCCCCGGCATGATGCGATCTCCGCTTCTGGCTTCCCGGACCTCCATGGCGCTCAACGCGTTCAAACGTTCGGCAAAGGTGCGGGTGAATCCCTCCGGCATGTGCTGCACAACGACCGTCCCGGGAAAGGCGGCCGGCAGTCGCGACACGATTTCGCGAATGGCTTCGGTTCCGCCGGTGGAAGCGCCGATGGCCACCACCTTGTCCGTTGATTCGCTCAGGCTGTGCGCGACGATGCGGGGTGCGGGCCGTTCCGGTCGGCCTTGTTTCCATTGGCTGACATTGGCCCCGGCGGCGACTTTCACCTTGGCCCGCAGTTCGGCCATCATGGCATTGAGTCCGCGGGCGATATCGGCCTTGGGTTTGGCCACGAAATCCACGGCCCCGGCTTCCAGGGCGTCCATGGTGATTTGCTTGCCCTGTTCGGTCAGGGCGCTGACCATGACCACGGGCAAGGGATACTGGGGCATCAGCTTGCGCAGGAAGGACACGCCGTCCATTCTCGGCATCTCCACGTCCAGGGTCAGGACATCGGGGCGGAGTTGAATGATCATGTCCCGGGCCTGAAAAGGATCGACCGCGGCCCCGACCACTTCGATCGCAGGGTCTTCGGCCAGGCCCTGACGCAGTATTTCCCGCACCAGGGCCGAGTCGTCCACGATCAGGGTGCGAATTTTTCTATTCTTCATTCCTTTCTCCGATAGACTGCCGGCTGGATGTAGGCGAAGTCCGGATTGGTCCGGCCGATGGTTTCGGAGTGGCCGATCAGCAGATAACCGCCCGGCTCAAGGAACCGGGCGAACCGCCGGAGCAACGCCTGTCGCGCGGACAGGTCGAAATAGATCATCACGTTGCGGCAAAAGATCAGGTCAAAGGGTTGGCGAAAGGGAAAACGCTCGTTCATCAGGTTGAACCGCCGAAAAGTGATCTCGCGGCGCAACGGGCTCGCGACCTGCAGGCCGCCGTCCTGACGGCGGACAAAATACTTGCGCAGGATATGACGGGGAATGTTTTTTGCCTGCTCCGCGGGGTAGATGCCCAGCCTGGCCTTTTCCAGGGCTCTGGCGGAAATGTCCGTGGCCAGCAGTCCGGCATCCCATCGCGGGTACTCGGGCCCGAAATAATCGAGCATGGTGATCAGGATCGAATAGGGCTCTTCTCCGGTGGAGGCCGCGGCGCACCAGATTCTCAGATCCCGGTTTCCATTTTGATCTCCCCTGGCCTTCAGATGCGGGAGGATGGTTTCACGCAGAAACGTGAAATGATCCGCCTCTCGAAAAAAGAAGGTGTGATTGGTGGCAATGCGGTTGACCAGTTCGCCGAGGGTCTGGTCGCAGCCGCTGGATTCCAGGTGCCGACGATAGGCCCGGAAATCCGGAAGACCCATGTGTCGCAGCAGGCCCTGCAACCGTCCGATCAACAACGAACGCTTCTGGTCGGTCAGGTTGATCCCGAACCGGGACCGGATCAGGTCGCTGATGAAGCGGAAATCCTCTTCGCGCAACTCCAGGCAGGGAGGATGGCCTTTTCGCGAAACGCGCGATTCGGGGTGCTCGTGGTTCGCCTTCATTCCCGTCCGCCCTGCGCAGTGTCTGCCCAACGGCGGTGGTCCGGATACCAGTCCGTTGCGCGAACCCGCTCCACCTTGGCAACGACGGTTTCGCCCGTAGCGGAATGGAAGATCACCTTGCGCGCCCTGTTGCCGCCGACATCCTTGCCGACCAGAGGAATTCCCAGCCTCAAAAGCACTTCTTCGCCGACCCGCACGTTCCGTTCCGCAAGCTCGGGTTGGAAGCCCACGGCCTCCACCCGCTCGGCGCCGCCGTAGATCTGGGCTTCCATGGCTTCAGGACGGGAGCCCAGGTCCAAGAGCATCCGGGCCAGGGCCACGATGGCCGGCGCCGCAAACATGGCATTGGATACTCCGTTTTCGCGAACCGGAAGCAGGTAATGCCCCATTCCGCCACGGCCGGACTCCGGGTCAAACAGCGTCACCGCCACCCCGGAGGCCGCCACAACGGCCAGCCGGGTCGGTTCAAGAGGGACGCAGAGATGACCGGGAGGCAGAAAGCGGTGGTGGATTTGAATGGTGTGCATGGGCCGTTCTCCAGCAGTACAGCCTACTCCGCCATGGCTGCCAGCTCATCGTCACGCAGCAATCTGCTCACATCCAACAGGATCTTGACTGTCTCGCCGACCTTGCCCATCCCCAGAATATACCGGCTGTTCGCGGTCGGAGCCAGGCTCGGGGGCGGGGAGACGCTGCCGGGAGGGATTTCCCGGACCTCCTGGACCGTGTCCACGATCAGTCCGAACACGCTTCCGTTGATGTTCACCACGATGACGCACGTTCGTTCGTCGTAGTCCCGGGGCGGCATCTTGAAGCGCAGCCGAATGTCCAGAACCGGGATGACCTGGCCGCGGAGATTGATCACGCCGCGGACGAACTCCGGCATGTCCGGCACCTCGGTGATCTTCTGCAGACCCACGATCTCGGTCACATAGCGTATTTCGATCCCGTAATCCTCATGCCCGATGTGAAAGGTCAAATAGCGATGAGACAATGTGTCTTCATTCTCGTCCATGGTGTCGCGGGAAATATCAAAGGCTCCCATGATGGCCCCACCTCCGGTGTCGTGGTTGCGGCGTTGCTGCTCAGCCGGACCGTTTCCTCTCTCGCAAGGGTTTGCTGAAGGTAACTGTTCAGCTTCGTTCGGGCTTGTCTCGATTTTTCGGCCTCGCAACTCCTTCACCGGCTTCGTAACATCGAACCATTGCTCGAATAAACTCGAAATGGTGCTTCAGGCGTTTGGCAATGGTTCGATGAACGAATCCTGGCTCAGTCAGACAGGCGAGGCCGAAAAATCGAGACAAGCCCGAACATTCCGTGTCTGATCATGAAAAGTGCTGAGTAGTTACTGCTGAAGAGACACGGTGCGGCTAGAACTTCCCGAACTCCTCGTCGTCCAGCTTGATCTCCACTCCCGGATCGATCATGCCCGAGTGGCCCGATTGCAGGGATCGCCGGGTCGCCATGTCCCGTGACCGGGCATCGAAAGCCGAGCCGCCTCGGGACTGGGGCAAGGCCGGCGGCCGAATCGCACGGGAGGCTGGAAGCGCGACGTGATCGCCCAGCCGGAAGTGGGCCAGCATGTCCTGAAGCTCAAGAGCCTGGGCGGAGAGTTGTTGCGCGCTGGAAGCAGTCTGCTCGGCATGTGCGGAATTCTGCTGGGTCACGATGTCGATCTGCTCCAGGCCCTGGTTGATCTGGGACACGCCGAAGGATTGCTCCTTGCTGGCCGCGGCGATTTCGCCGACGATGTCCGCCGCCTTGGTTACGCCCTGGACGATTTCGTTCAGCACTTCCGCGGTCAGGTTGGCCAGCACCGCGCCATTGTCCACCTTGTTCCGGGAGGCCTCGATCAGCTCCGCGGTTTCCCGGGCCGCTCTGGCGCTGCGGGCCGCCAGATTGCGGACTTCCTCGGCCACCACGGCAAAGCCCTTGCCGTGACTCCCTGCCCGGGCCGCTTCCACCGCCGCGTTCAGGGCCAGCAGATTGGTCTGGAAGGCAATGTCGTCAATGGTCTTGATGATCTTGGCGATCTGCTGGCTGGAGGCATTGATTTCGGCCATGGCCGAGACCATGTCGCTCATCCTGGAGCTGCCTTTGGCCGCGGAATCCCGGGCGGAGGTGGCCAGTTGATTGGCCTGCTGGGCATTCTCCGCGGTCAGGGTGGCCTGGGAGTCGATTTCGGCCATGGAGGAGGTGATCTGCTCCAGGCTGGCCGCGGACTCGGTGGCTCCTTCGGAAAGGGACTGACTGGCCGCGGCGATCTGGGTCGACCCGGCTCCAACCTGCTGGGCTGCCTCATGCACGGCGGCCAGGGACTCGCTCATCTGGCGGACCATCTTTTCCATGGCCAGCCCCAGGGCGTCACGTTCCGAAAGCACGGCAACCTCGGATGTGAAGTCTCCCTCGGCGATCCGCTCGGCAATGCGCTGCTTCTCCCGCAGACTGGCAATCAGCCGGTTCAGCTCCATCGCTGTCCTGGCAATGTCGTCCGTGCCCTGGACGTCCATGGTCTTGCTCAAATCCCCGGCGGCCATGTCGCCGCAGATGGCACTCATCCTTCGCAAGGACATGCTGATGGCCCGCAGGACGAACAGTCCCAGAGCAACCGACGCGAGAACGGCCAGGGCCAGCAGGGCCAAGGTCGTGGTGAAATCCCGACTGCTCTGATCGACAAACCGGGTCGCCTGGCGCATGATCGCCTCCTGTTCCAGGTCGATGACCCGGCCCAGGGCTTCGATGTGGCGGGTAGCCAGGTCGTAAGTCTGGCGGTGGGTCATCGCGAACTCCTGCTCACCGTCGATCAGGGCCGCGGCCATGGTCGTGATTTCCATCCAGGATTCTCCGTCACGCGCATCATCCAGGCCCACCGCTGCTTCTCTGGCCAGGGCCAGGGCCGGGCTCTGCATGTTGGCCTCCACTGAATAGACCAGTCTGGCCACGAGGGTTCGCATGTCCTGATCCACGTCCTCCGGGGCGGTCACGCTCCGACCCAGGGCAGCCCGCAACAGCCCGGCGTTCTCCCTGGCCTCCTCCACGAGCATCAGGCTGGTCATCCGTTTGCCGAGCCCCCGGGCGGTCCGGGCTTCAGCGGTTTCGCCGGCCAGTTGCAAGGCGTCCCGGATGATGGACGTGTAACTCTCGATAATTTGTCCAGATTCCTGGGAGGCGTCAAAACCGCGTCTGGCGCTGCGTAGTTCAGCGATGATCCGTTCCGCGGCCCGGGGCGCGTCACTGGCAATGCCGGCTTCCCGGGCAAGCTCCTGGAATCTTGCAACAGCCGTGTCGGTCTGGGAGCGCTGTGCCAGGACATCCCCGCGATCCGCGCCTCCGGCAAGCGCCAGCACGGATACGCCCCGCTCGGTCTGGACTTCGCGGACCAGCGCCGAGGCGGAACCCAGGAATGAAATATTGCTGTGCATCTCCAGGAGGATTTCCCGGTTTTTCAGGGTGGAGAAGACGGACTGCCAGGACTGGATCACGAAAAAGGCTATGGGGATGAAAATAGCCAAGCCAAGCTTGATGCGGTAACTGAGGTGAAAAGTCATGACATCGCTCCATCACGTTAGGGGGGTGTTCATCGGGTGTCCGCCCATGCGGTCCTGCCAGTGACGTATTGTTATTCTCCACTCCGGGGCCGATCCTTGACCAGGCCGGGGATGTCCAGAATCAGGCTGATTTCCCCGTCGCCGAGGATGGTGCAGCCGGAAATGCCCGTGGATCGGCCCAGCAGTCCCGAGAGGCCCTTGATCACGGTTTCCTGCTGGCCGAGAATCTCGTCCGCGAACAGGGCGATGATCTCCCGGTCGCACTCCACCAGAATCAAAATCCCGTCCATCAGATTTCGGCTGTCCGGTTCCTTGCGAAAGCGTTCATGCAGACGCAGAACAGGGTGGAAATCGTCGCGGATGCGGACGCTTTCCAGCCCGTCCGGGGTGGTGATGATCCAGGATGGTTCCGGGCGCACGGATTCCCGGATGGCCTGGAGGGGGATGGTGTAGCGTGCCGTTCCCACCCGGACCAGCATGCCGTCGATGATGGCCAGGGTCAGGGGAATGCGCAGGATGAAGGTGCTGCCCTGGCCTGGACGGCTGCGGATGTCGATCTTGCCCTTGAGTTTTTCGATATTCCTTTTGACCACGTCCATGCCGACGCCCCGTCCGGAAACATCCGTGACCTGGTCGGCCGTGGAAAAGCCGGGCTCGAAGATCAGGCGGTAAACCCGCTCGTCACCCCAACCCTGGGCCTCTTCCCCTGCAAGGCCGTTCTCTTTGGCCTTGGCCAGAATCCGCTCCCGATCCAGGCCGCGGCCGTCGTCACTGATCAGGATCCAGACTTCCCCACCCTCATGCCGGCCTTCGAGGGTGATGGTCGCCTCCTCCGGCTTGCCATGGGACCGGCGCGACTCCGGCGGCTCAATGCCGTGATCCGCCGCATTGCGGATAATGTGTACCAGAGGATCGGCGATCTGTTCGATCAAGGTCTTGTCCACTTCTGTTTCCTCGCCGAGAAGCTGCAGGCGGATTATTTTGCCGGATTTCTGGGCCAGGTCGTGGACCAGGCGGATCATTTTGCGGAACGTTCCGGCCAGGGGAATCATCCGCGCGGACATGATCACGTCCTGCAGATCCCTGGAAACACGGCGGAGCATATGCGTGGCCCGTTCCAGGCTCTCGCTCTCCGTATGCATGACCACGGGATGCCGGGTGACCATGGCCTCGGCGATGACCAGTTCGCCCACGAGGTTGATCAGGGCGTCCAGCTTCTGGATATCCACCCGGATGTCCTGACGGGCGGGAACCTTGGCCGGAATGCCTTGAGTGGAAGTCCGCGATGCGGATTGGGAATCGGTGGAATCCGTCATGGCTGGAACGGCTTTCGGAATCGCATCCGGAGCCCTTTCCTGGCTCGAAGGGGCGTCCAAAGCCGAATCCGAGGAAAAATCCAGGGGAGTTTTCGAAGGAGCATCCAGGGACGTGTCAGGGGAATTTTTCAGGGACCGAATCGGAGACGTCACGGCAGCATCCGGAGAGTCATCCGGCGAGCCATCCGGAGAGCCATCCGGCGAACCGTCCAGCGGCACGGCCATGGTGTCGTCCAGCAGATCCAGGTACAGCTCATGGTTTGCAATTTCCCCGGTCCCGCCTTGGGCAATTCCATTGATCCCGGCTTTGAGCACGTCCAGCATCTTCAGCAACAGGCCGATCTTGCCGTGGGTCGGCTCGATGACGCCGCCGCGAATGGCGGCCAAGGCGTTTTCCATGCGATGGGTCAGCCGTTCCATGTCCGCGAAACCCATGAAGCCGCAATTGCCTTTCAGGCTGTGCAGGGCGCGAAAGGCCGCGGCCATGTCCTCTCCGCCTGCTTTATCCGTTGATTTCTCCAGGGCCAGCAGGGCCAGCTCGGCCGTTTCCAGGAATTCCTCGGCCTCCTGGACGAAAGATAGACGATGTGCCGGGCCGATGTCCGGTTGAGCCGCGGCGTGGGGTGCCGCGGCCGTTTCTTCCCGGTCATGTGCCTGGAGTGGCGCCGTGAGCGGTCCGGGCATGGCGTCCGGTGGGCCTTGCCTGGGTCTGGCGGAGGGAATGTCCGGTTCGTCCCCCAGGTCAATAATGATGGGTTGCTCATCAGCCGCGGTTTTTGCACGGCAGGGTGTCCTGGTCAGAAGGGAGATCAGGTCATGCAGGCGGCCTTTGATGGATTCACCCCTGCTTTCGGCGTCGGCGTCGGCATCGACATGGTTTTCCATGATTGCGGCCAGCAAAACGCGGATGTAGTCTATGGATTCGCAGAGGACCTGCACATGCTCGCCTTCCATGGAAGCCTTGCCCTTGCGGAACAGGTCCAGCAGGGTTTCGGCCTCGTGGGTGAGGGAGCTGATCTCGTTCAACCCGAGAAAGCTTGCCCCGCCTTTCATGGTGTGGAACAGGCGGAAGACGGCGTTCAGGGTCTCCGCGTCGACGCAGCGCAGATCCGTGCTTTGCGCCAGTTCGATCAGTTGCGGTTCGACCTCGTCCAGCAACTCGGATGTTTCGGCGACGAAATCATCCAGAATTTCCTTGTCCAGCATGCGGATGTCCTATGGCGTAGAGGTCAAGGGTTCGCTGTCTGTCGTTTGGCTCAGAAGAAAGCGGCAATTCTGACGGTAGAGCAGTTTCGAACGTTACACAGATTCCACCACGAAGAGCACGAAGGACACGAAGAATCAGGTTGCATCTTCGTATCCTCAGCCGTCCTCCGCCTCCAGCACAGCCTTGAGCCGGGCGAACTCCGTGGTCATGTTCGGTTGAATCGCACGAACGGCGGCCATGTTCCCGGCTCGGGCGGCTGTTTCCATGTTCTTGGCCACGGCCAGCAGGGCCTCTCCACTGATATTGGCGGCGGCTCCCCTGATGGCGTGAGCCAAATGAACAACCTGCTCGATGTTCTCGTTTTGCAGGGCCTGCTCCAGTTCCTTGAGGCGGCTTGCGGTGTTCTCCAGAAAGATGAGGCGTAGTTGGGCGACGATCTCGTGATTGTCACTCAGCCGTCGCATCAGGTCTGTTCGATTGAACACCAACGGAGTCCCTGAAGATGCAGCGGCACAGGGATCGTTTGTGGTCAGCGCTTCGTGAGCTTTCGGGGACGGCTGGCGGGATGCGATCTCAGGCATGTCATCCGGCGTAGCGATCCCGGCTCCAGTGTCCGATTCCAAGTCGAGGCGGCACAGCCATTTTGCCATCACCGCCCGGAGATCCTCCGGGCTCAAGGGCTTGGTCAGAAAGTCGTCCATGCCCGCGGCCAGGCATTGTTCCCGGTCCTCGGCCATGGCGTGGGCGGTCAGGGCGATGATCGGCACGCGTCTGGAGGGCTGTGAAGGTGAAGGCTGAGGGCCGGGACCGGAAACCTGAGGGGAAGATATTTGATCCCTGACCTCTGACCTCTGATCTCTGACCTCCACTTTCTGATCTTCCTCCGCGGCGCGAATGCGCCGTGTTGCCTCCAGTCCATCCATGATGGGCATCTGCACGTCCATCAGCACCAGGTCATAGGTTTGGTCTTGCAGGGCCTGAACGGCTTCCCGGCCGTTGGCGGTCACGTCGGCGCTTAGGCCCAGATTGCGCAGCATGGCCAGGGCCACCTCCTGGTTGGTGGGATTGTCCTCGGCCAGCAGGATCCGTGCTTCGGGAAAAGACATGGGAGCCATCCGCGATTCGGTCCGGGAATCCGTCGGCAGAGAGTCCGGGGGCGCTTCAGCATCGGCGACAGTCGCAAGTTCAACAGTGAACCAGAACGTGGATCCCTTGCCGACCTGACTGGAGGCGCCCACGGTGCCGCCCATCATTTCCGCCAACTGCCTGCTGATGGCCAACCCCAGACCGGTTCCTCCGAACTTGCGGGTAATGGAGGCGTCAACCTGAGTGAAATGCTGGAAGAGATGGCTGATCTTGTCTTCGGGAATGCCGATGCCCGTGTCCCGAACGGTGAAGCGAAGAAATGCGGTGTGCCGGGATGCCGGGATAGTTGAATCCCGCTTTCCAGTATCTTCTCTATTCTTTTCAATCCCGGCATTCCAGAATTCCAGCATCCCCGCATCTCCCCCGATCCTCTGAACACGTACCGCCACCTCTCCGGTTTCCGTGAACTTGATGGCATTGCCCACCAAATTGGTCAGGATCTGGCGGATCCGGGCCGGATCACCGACCAGCCGTTCCGGAACGCCGGGATCAGCTGAGCAGGTGAAGGCGATGCCCTTTTCTTCAGCCTTGAAGGCCATCATATTGCTGAAATCATTGAGCATGGATCGCAGGTTGAAGGGGATGGCGTCCAACTCCAGCCGGCCGGCTTCGATCTTGGATATATCCAGGATGTCGTTGATCAGGGCCAGCAGGGTCTCGCCGCTGAGCCGGGCCGTGTCCGCGTATCGGTGTTGGACCGGACTCAATTCCGTATCCAGCAGCAATCGGTTCATGCCGATCACCCCGTTCAGGGGCGTGCGGATCTCGTGGCTCATGTTGGCCAGGAATTCGCTCTTGGCCCGGGTGGCCTGTTCCGCGGAAAGCAGGGCGAAGTCCAGCTCCATGTTCTTCATTTCCAGCTCGTTGGCGTATTCCTGGAGCTTCATGGCGGCCTGCTTCTGCTCGGAAATGTCCCGGACCAGGGCCAGAATGCCGGATGCGCCTTCCACTTCCATCTTGCGAATGGAGATTTCCGCTTCATAGGTGGTGCCGTCCTTACGGAAATGGAGCATTCCGACAATGGTCGGATCGGCATCCAGGGGCAAGAATTGCCAAAGCTTCCGGACTGATTCGACTTGCGGATTCTTCGGATCGTGCAGGTCGAAAACGTTCATCCGCAGCAGTTCATCCCGGGAATATCCGCTCTGGGTGCAGGCTGCCCGGTTGACTTCCAGGAAATTGCCCTCCAGGTCATGGACAAACAGCATTTCCGTGATCTGGTCCACGATGGAGCGGTACTTGTGCTCGCTGACATGCAGCCGCTGCTCCGCTTCCTTGCGCTCGGTGATGTCCAGGGCCAGGCCGATTATTCCGATCACTGCACCTTCGTTGTCAGTGAGCTTCTGCTTGATGGTCTGGATGGTATGTTTCCGGCCATCCGTGAACGTGGCTTCTTCCACATTGTGTACAGGGCCATCGGAATGCAGGGCCTGCAGGTCTGATTGCCGGCAGGCCTGAAATTCTTCAGTGCTCATACTGGGCGAGGCAGATTGCAGACCGTAATCCTCCTCGCATTTGCGGTTGGCAAGCAGGAAGTTCTGCTCTTGATCAACCAGCCAGATGCCGATGGGCGCGTTGTCCAGGATGGCATTGAGCAGGGCATGCTGGCGGTGCTGTTCCTCCTCGGCCAGCTTTTGTTCGGTGACATTCAGGATGGCCCCATGCCAGAGCACGCTGCCGTCCGCTTCACGCTGGGGCGTGGAGCGGCCGGTAACCCAGATCATGCCCAGTTCCGGATGATTGACCCGGTACTCGCATTTCCAAGGCGACAGCCCTTCGGCGGATTCCTGGATGCTTTGCCGGACCCGCGCCAGATCGTCGGGATGCAGCCTCTGGAACACTTCGGAGCCGTCTTCGATCACGTCCTCCGGGGAGACGCCGTAAATTCCGCGAATTCCGGAACTGGTATAGGGAAAATGGGAACTGCCGTCAGGACGCAAGCGATATTGATAGATCATTCCCGGCAGATGTCTGGAAATCTGTTCCACTCGGGTCCAGGCTTCAAATTCCCGGCTTAGATCCCGGCAAATGCAGACCAGGCCGATGGTCTTGCCTTCCTTCGAGCGCAGGACCACCTTGGATTTGTCGATGAGCGTCCGTTTGCCGTCCGGGTAGTCAACCCACTCCGTGGTTTTGCTGGGCCGGCCGCTTTGCAGAATCTCCTGGTCCTGCCCCCTGTACAATGCGGCCATGTGGGAAGGAAAAAGTTCGTCGTCGGTCTTGCCGACAATGTCTTGCGCGGATCGACCGACCCGTCGTTCGAACTCTGGATTGCAGCCCAGGTAGACCCCGTTTCTGTCCTTGTAAAAGATGATGTCCGGTGACGAATCCAGAATGGCGTTGAGCAGCGTGGACTGTTCGCGCCAGGAATTGCGCATGTCCAGAAGCTGGCGGTTGCGCAGCCACAAGGCCACAGTGGCGGCGGTCAGGATGCTCAGGCCCAGAAACAGGGCCCAACCCGCCTGGCGATTGCGCTCCCGGAGCTCAGCCGTTTGCTTGAAAACCTGATCGGCCAAGGTTTCCTGTTGCAAGCGCAATGTCTCCAGTGCTTCGACACCCTCCGTGATGTCGTGAATGATGGAGAACAGGACAGTACGGCCCTGGATCGAAAACGGCCAGCTGGTGATCTTCACCGAGCGCAACTCGCCTCCGGCCAGACGATGCTCGAAGATGAAAGCGTTTTGTTGTTGCGTGACGGCCTGGTCCATCTGGTCCCGTACTTTATGAGCCGGCAGGATGTTGATGTCCTGAATGGACAGGGACCGCAATTCCAGCCCGGTATAGCCGTAGAACCGCTCCGCGGCCGCATTGGCGTCCAGGATTGCTCCGGTCTCCGCGTCAATGAGCAGCATCACCTCGGGATGTTCTTGAAAAAATCTGTAGGGAAACGCCGTTGCCCCATCCCCGGTCAGGTTCGGCAAATTTGGGTGTGGTTGGGCGGAAACAGGAACCGCAAGGCAGGAGAGGCAGAGCAACGTCAACAGAAGCGCGGTCATTGCCTGGCGGCGTATTCCATGGCGTGCAATTTCCCGCCAAGCGGTGTTCCGGGAATCGTTTACGGCTGTCGCGATGCGCCTGTGTCCTCGTTCTGAGCCGAAATGTGCTGTTTCCAGGGACTTCCAGGGTTGTTTCACGATCCGACCCCCGTCGCTTCCCGATCCGTCGCCAGGACGAGACGATTTCGTCCTTGCTGTTTTGCCTTGTATAGGGCGTCGTCGGCTCGCTTGAGCAGGTCGTCGGCGCTGGACGTATCGGATGCGAACGTCGCGGCGCCGATGCTGACGGTATAGGAAATGGACCCCCCCTGAACGTGAACCTGTTCCGCGGCAATGGTGTTCCGAAGTCGTTCGGCAATGACCTCCGCGCCGTGCACGCCGGTTTCCGGCAGGATCACGGCAAATTCTTCACCCCCGAAGCGTCCGGAAACGTCCGGCGTGCGCAGCGCCGAGTTGAGCATGCCCGCAAGATGCTCGAGGACCCTGTCGCCGGCGGCATGGCCGAAGCTGTCGTTGATGCATTTGAAGTGGTCAATGTCCAGCATCAGCAGGGTGAAGCCATGCCCGTAACGCCGGGCGCGCTCAATTTCCCGGTGCAGCAATTCCATGAACTTTCTGCGGTTCCACAGTCCGGTCAACTCATCGGTGGTAGCCAGGTAGCGCAGTCGGTCCTCGATCTGCTTGCGGTCCGTAAGATCCATGATATTGCCCACCACCCGGACAACGCGACTGCCCTCCCAGACCGGAGCGGCGGTCATGCGCACCCAGAGCCGGCGGTCGTCAATGCCGGTAAAGGGCATCTCCAGGTCAAAAGGATGGCCCTCCTGAATGCAGTGCTGGAGCGCGTCCCGAAATCTGCTGCCGTTTTCCGTTCCGCAACATTCCAGACATTGTTCCAGCAGGTGGGAGGAATCCGGACGGTTTGCCGGCTCCAGACCGTGGATGCGATAGGTTTCTTCGGTCCAGGACAAGGATTGGTCCACCACGTTCCATTCCCATCCGCCCACCCGGGCCAGTCGCTGCGTGGCGTTGAGCAGCCGCTCCCGTTCCAGCAAGGCCTGCTCGGCGCGGTGTCGGTCCGTGACATCCAGAAACATCAGGGCCAGCTGTCCGTTCTTGGGACGATAGGCCAGGATTTCGAACCGCTTGGAGAACTCCTCAAAATTGCTTTCATAGTGGATCGGCGTTCCCGTTTCCATCACCTCGATCAGGCGGTTCAAACAATCCTGGTCCAGGTTGGGCAGGACCTCGGTCATGGTCCGGCTGATGACGGCTTCACGGGTCAGCCCGGTCAGGGTTTCAAAGGCCGGATTGATTTCGACATATCGAAAATCGCAGGTCCGATTACGGGAGTCATAGATCGCCTCATACAGCGCAAAACCATTGAGCATGGCGCTGAACAGACTGCGATAGCGCTCCTCGGATTCGCGCAGGGCCTGTTCCGTGCGCCGAATGCGCAGGATCGCCTCGGTCCTGGCCAGGAGTTCGCGGGTGTCCAGGGGCTTGACCATGTATCCGTCCGCCCCGGCGAGCAGCCCCTGGGCCTGCTCCTCCGCTCCGGTCATCAGGCAGGACATCAGGATGACATAGGTGCCCGCCAGCTTCGGGTCCGATTTGATCTCCCGGCAGAAATCCCGCCCGTCGCCGTCCGGGAGCACGACATCCAGAAAAACAAGAGCCGGCGGTTCCATCCGGGCCGCGGCAAGCCCTTCGGCGCCGGCGCTGGATTTGCGAACAACATATCCGGCCTTGGCAAGAGCGTTTTCCAGGATCATCAAGACCATGGGGTCATCGTCGATGATCAGAATGGAGGGTGATGCAGCATCCGTGATGGTCATGCCGTCTCCTCTGCTCCAAAGGTAAGCGTCAGGTAAATCGTCGTACCCCGACCGGGTTCGCTTTCCACGGACATGGTTCCGCCCATGCGGCTCACCAGCCGTTGGGCCACGGTCAGTCCCAGCCCCGCACCTTCATACGGCCGGGTGGTGCTGCCGTCGCCCTGGGTGAATGGTTTGAAGATCCGCTTCAGGAGATCGTCCGGGATGCCCGGTCCGGTGTCCTGCACCGTGAACAGGACCCTGACGGTTCGTGAGTCTGCATTCCCTGAAGGAGTCTCCTCCGCCCTGCCGGGCGAACCCGGGGGGGAGTGAGGTTTTGGCTGAGGTTCCGGTTGAGGCTCGGGCACACGGGAAGGCGTCTCGGGAAGAGCGGTGTGGCCTTTTCCGTTCACCGTGTCCGCCGTGAGCAAAACCATGCCCTTGGTGGTGAATTTAACGGCATTGCCCACCAGGTTGAAGAGAATCTGTTCCAGTCCCATAACATTGCCCCGCATCCGGGGAAGACGTTTATTGATGTTGAGAACCAGACCGATCCCCTTGTTTCGACAGATCTCCTCAAACGTTTCGGAAATATTGCGAAACACGCCGTCTACCTTGAACAGGATCGGGTTTTCCACGAATTTTCCGGCCTCGATCCGGGAAAGGGTCAGAATGTCCGTGAGCAGATGGGTCAACCGGCGAGTGGATCCCTCGGCAAGGTTCAAATATTGTTGCTGCTCGTGATCCAGGGAGGTGATGCGCAACATCTGGAGCATGCCGTGAATGCCGTTCAAGGGCGTGCGAATTTCATGGCTCATGTTGGCCAGGAATTCACTTTTCTGGCGACTGGCCTCCTCCGCGGCCCGGCGGGCCTCAACCTGCGTCGAAATGTCCACGAAGCTCTCCAGCATGCAGGGTCGTTCATTGACCATCACCCGGCTGACGGTCTTCAGGATCGGCAGAGAGTCGCCGCTTGCGGTCAACAATTCGCATTCGGAGCGGTCCGCGTCCTGTCCGAGGACCATGATCGGGCACCTGCCCTTTTCACTCGGGCAGACGAACTCGTGGCAGACCTTGCCGATGATCTCGCCGCAGGATACCCCGGCCATGGCGCAGGCGGCGGGGTTTGCCTCGAGGATGGTGTAGGTTTCGGCATCAATGAGCAGGATGCCGCTGGGCAGGGAATCCAGGATGGTCCGCATTTCCGCGCGGCTGTTCTCCAGTTCCAGGCGGACCTTTCTGGCTTCGGTGATGTCGCGGAACACGGTGACCGACCCGACAATCTGGCCGTTTTCAACCACGGGGTTGGCCGTGACCTCAACGTGGATCAGTGTTCCGTCCTTGCGGCGGAAAATTTCCTGTCCCCGGAAAGGCCTGTTTTGCGACAAGGTTTGCAGAATCGGACACTGGCCGGTCATGAGGAGCGGTGGTTCGGTATGGGAATGGCTGTGGAACAATTCATGGCCGTTGGCCTGGATCAGTTCCTGCCCGGCGTAGCCCAGCAACTCCTCGGCCGCCGGATTGACGAAACTGATCAACCCCTGAGGATCGGACACGTACAGTCCCTCGCCGATGGTCCGGGTAATGGTCTGGAGGCGTTCCTTTTCCTGGATGGCTTTTCGGCGTAGCCCGTGCATGCGGAGAAAGGCTGCCGCAAGGAACAGCAGTAGAATAGTGGCCACGATAAGATTGACCTGGAAATGGCGCTGCATTGCGACCAGTTCCGGAGCTGGGCTGAAGGAGAGCAAAAACGCTGCGTTGCGGTTCTGGGTGTCCGGAATCGCGGTCAGGGTGGCCGCGAATCGACCATCCGGGCCATGGAGGGCGAAAGATCCGGATGTGCCGCTGTCCAGAACTTCTTCCAGCCCCGTGGTTTTGCTCAACCGGGGCATCAGCATGCGAGCGGTGGTGGAAAGCGGTGGGGGGGCATGGGGCAGTTCCCGGTGCGGATCTTCCTCGAACCAGAGCGGATGGACGGGGCTTGGAGCGTACAGACGCCGCTGTTCCTCGAAGAGCAGGTCATACACCAGAGGACCGTTGAGCAGAAAGGTGAATTCGCGACTCATGTCCAATTCGGCCATGGCCCGGCGCAGGGCCTCCAGGGGCTGGCTCAGTTCCACGCTGCCCAGATGCCGATCTTCAACCACGATGGGGAAGACGTTCCGGAACCCGGACACCACCTTTCCGGCTTCAAAACCATGAACCGAAATCAATTCCTGATTGGCGGTCCGAATGGAATAGCGTTCTTCCCAGAGGGAATCCCCGGAGTTCTGCGGGGCGTGAAAGCGGAGGAAACTGCGTCCGTCCGCGGTGTGAAAGTGCAGTTGCTGCACATCTCTGGAGGCGATCAGGGTCTCGTAGAACGGAAAGAGCAGGCGGTAAAGCCGCATTCGGGCTTCCGGAGCCCTGTCCGGATCTGCCTGAGCCATTTCCAGCAGGTTCAGCACCTTCGGCTGCATGAGGTATGAAATGAAGTAGGCCTGCATTCCGGTCTGATGACGCTGGAGCACGGATCGCCAGGCAATGTCCTGGGTCTGGGTGAGGGCCGTCAGAAAATGCGTCCGACTCTGGTTCCACTCATGGCGCAGATAGCCAAAAAGGCCCAGCCATATGACGATCACGACGGTTCCGATGATCCAGACCTGCCCGGAGGGAAATGTCAGGGGTCTGCCGAACATGCTTCCTCCAGAGAATTCTCGAACAGGGAAAACAGCGGTCCGTCACGGTCCCGGATGCTTGTCTGTCGGGTCAGCAGGACGTGCAGGCCGCAAAAGTCTTCCAGGTGGGCCGGGGTCATGCCCCAGCGGCCCAGCCCCACCCAATGGCGCAATGTCTCGGCCGGGATCGCGACAAGATCACGGGTCAGCTTCTCCAGGGTTTTCCGGTCCAAGGTGCGGCTGTTGGCCACGAAAACGAATTCAGGTAGCGGCTGGGTGCGCTCCAGGATGCGCAGCCCGATCTGGGCGTAGCTCTCGCCGTAGGACGCTCGCAACCCGCCCAGGGAGTATTCGCCGCGGATCACAGCCAGAGCCACGGCTTCGTGGCTCCCCAGATAGGCATGGGGCAGTTGGCCAAGGCTTTGTCCCATCTGCTCCAGAAGGATGGCCGTGGCCAGATATCCGCAGGTGGACAAGGGCTGGGTCAGGGCTATCGGCCCCTGATGCAAACTCAAATCCTCCGCTGTGTCCATGGCTGTGACCAGGGCGCAACTGTAGTCTGTCCTCCCGTCCCGGTTCCGAAAAAAAACCAGTGGTTCAGCCTGGGGAGCCATGCCCCGCAGGGTGACAAAGGGCAGCGGCCCCAATTGGACCAGATCAATTTCATCTTGAGCGAACAGCTCCAGGATGGTCGCATAATCCTGTTCATAACGAATCTGCACATTGCGCCCCAAGAGCATCGAAACGTGCTCCGCCAGGTTGCGGCTTTCGGCCACGACCCGTTCGGGATTGGTGAGCGGCAGCGGGGTGAATGTCAGGGGTGGGGCGGCATGTGCGAAGCACGGCGTGCCGAAGAAAAGCCACAAACATGTCAACAGAAGGGGCCATGACAATGGACTGGACCTAGAGGGAGCATCATGTCCGGCCTCGGCTTCGTACCCAAGACGCGTAACATTCCAGCTTCTCGCCCTGTCCTGGCACTCCCGGTGGGGCAGGCATGTGATCCGGAGGCAATATCGTGGTTGCTGTCGCATGATGTTATTCAAACCTCCTTCTCGGCCATTATGTCTACGGCGGCCTGTGCAGGGCCCAAATCTGCTCGTGTCCATAATGTCGCCGTATATGAGGCATTGTTGTGACAAACCGCAATGCCGACTCGACGACCGGCGATGCTTGCAGGGAAAAAGGCAGTGCTTGCCGGCTCAGTGCGAATTTGAATCCTGGAATATCGTTTGGCAGCGTTTGATTGTGAAATAAATATTTATACAATCATGCGGGGCTTCCGTCTGGATGCCCGCTTTTGTGGTATGACATTGTGGAAATGATTTGGCTCTTGCAGTATTATCGACGATGTTCGGATATCGGAGATCCAGGGCGTTTGATAGCCTGGAGTTTGCGAAGTAACGGAAAACGTCCAAAATTCATGTAATGCAAGGAGCGGAAAATAAGCAAGCGGAAGTGAAGAGCCGGGTGCGGATAACGTCTACAACCGATTTATTGATGTCGGAAAAGAGCAGGGCAGAGGGCGGAAGCCTGACTTTGGTGAATAGTACGAGCGGAGAATCATGCCTACGGACTGCCGCGGCCCAGGGCGGTATATTCATCTTGCGGCAAGAGGAGCCGCACCGGGGTGCGGCGGTCCCAAAAGCGAATACTTGTTGCAGCGGTCAGCCCTGCCAGTCTCCCATGTCCGGGGCTGAGCCGAAGCCAAGGGAGAGCAGAAAGCGTTCGTCTTCGCTCCATTTGGAGCGGATCTTAACCCACAGTTCCAGATAGACTTTGCCTTCCAGCAGTTCCTCCAGTTCCAGCCGGGCGCTCTGACCGATCTGCTTCAGGTTGCGGCCCTGTTTTCCGATGACCATGGCCTTGTGGCTGTCCCGCTCCACGAAGATCACCGCGTGAATCCTGGTCAGTCCGGGCTGGCTGGCGTCGTCCCAGTTCTCAATGTCCACGGCGGTGTGGTAGGGCAGTTCCTCGTGCAGGTTCAGGAACAGCTTTTCCCGGATGATTTCCGACGCCATGAACCGCAGGGGCACGGTGGACAGTTGATCCTCTGGGAAAAGTGGTAGCCCAGGAGGCAGGGCCGCGGCTATGCGGGTGATCAATGTTTCCACGTTCTCGCCGGTGGCGGCGGAAATGGGAAGGATTTCCGCTTCCGGCCAGATCCCGGCGATCTGCTCCATCAGGGGCAGCAGTTTCGCGCGGTCCTTGACCTTGTCGATCTTGTTCAACGCCACCAGCAAGGGGTGCGGCAGTCTGACCCTGGCGGAGCGCAGGGGCTGCAGGTCCTCCGGTAGGAGATGCGGCCGCTTGTCGTACAGGGCCGCGTCCAGGATGATCACCGCGGCGTCCGCCCGGGACAGGGCCTGCCACGCGGCCTTGAGCAGAAAGGAGTTCATCTTGCCCCGCAGACGGTGCAGCCCCGGCGTGTCCAGGAAGACGACCTGGAGACTGTCCCGGGTCAGGATCCCGGTGACCTGGTTGCGGGTGGTTTGCGGCTTGGGGCTGACAATGCTGACTTTCTGGCCCAGCACGGTATTGAGGAGGGTCGACTTCCCGGAATTCGGCGGCCCCAGCAGGGCTGCCCAGCCGGTATGGAAATCATTGGACTGAGGTGATTCCAGAGAGGTATCGCGGTCTTGGTCAATCATGGTGGAGTCTCTTGGGGTTTGTATTTGTGGCTTTCACTGGGCCGCCAGCCAGAGCAGTTCATCCAGCGTCGCGGCCATGCTGCCGAAAAGGCCGCCATGTCCCGGAAAGCGGCCGATGAGTTCCTTGCGTTGCTCGTGGAGACGGATTCGGGAATTGATCTGTGGCGAGTAGGAGGCCGTATGCATGGCCAGGCGCTCTCCGACCAGATAGGATTCCATTTTTTTGCGAAACAGACGCATCTGTTCCTGCAGTTCGTCGGCTGCCTGGTTCAAGCAGGTCTGGGCCCGCGGGTTGGGAGGCAGGGAGCGGATGGTTTGGACCTGGGCGTAGAGGGTCGTGAGCACGAAGCCCGGGATGCCCCGCCGCCAGCCCAGCAGCCAGGGGTAGCGCCAAAACAGCAGGAAGTGGCGCGTGCCCAGCCGGATGATCGATTCCAGATCCTCGGCCAGTCCGGCCAGACGCGGGTCGTTCCAGAGGACCTTCGTGCCTTTCAGATCCCATTCCGGTGCCGTCTTGGGTGTGGTCAAGGGTTGCCCCGAAAGCAAAGAAAGAATATGGCCCAGCCAGGAATTTGCCATTGGAGAGGCAGGGCTTTCCAGGTGCGCGTAACTGAGGATATACCGGCCTTGTCCCAGCGTGCCGGAAACCACGCAGGGTTCGCCCCGGATTAGTTCCGGGTCGAGATTGATGCCGTAGAGCTGTTCGCAGGAGACGCGCTCCTCCACGGCGATCTGCTCCAGGGGCAGGTCGGAAACCCAGAAATCCGGTCCCGGCTGAACGTAGGAAGCCAGAATCTCCACGCCGGGGCCTTGCGGGGCCGTGAACTGGGAGGGCCACCAGACGGGCAGGTGGATCAGCGGAGGGCAGTCCTCAGGGACCAGGGCATGCGGCCGCAACGGCGCCGCCGATACATAGCCGCTGAAGTTGGGCAGCCGTTCGGCCATGGGCTTGCGGCACAGAGGGCAGAGCGCCAGACCTTCGTTTTCCGGCAAGGCCAGCCCCGCGCCGCCGCAGATTCCGAGATAGGTTCCGCCGGCATGCAGGTAATCGTTTACGGCTCTACGGCCCTGGGATCCCAAGGCCAGGGCCTTGAGTCTTGCCCAGCCTCCAGGTACGAAGAGCGCGGCCGGGGGCGACTCCTGCAACAAGCCCCGCGCGATCTCGGCAGCCCGCACCAGTCGCAGCGGAACACGCCATGCGGCTAGGCACCGCCAGAGCAGAATGCCCCAGAACTGGGACTCGTCCCACAACATGTAAACAGGCCTCGGCTGTTCGCCGACAGAATGGGATTGATTCTTCAGCTCCATGTCGCATACGTATCAGGACCATCGGTCCGGGACAAGCAGACGCTCGCCGTCGACCGCGGCGGAGCGTAAAGTAGTTGTGCTGTCGTTTGTGAGAATTCGAAGAGCGCCATGTTAGAAATGCGAATGAAAATCGTGTAGGGGTTTCCGGAAGCCCCGCACTCCAGTGCGGCCCGGATTGGCGTGCAACACCCCAAGTGACGCGACAATTTCGCAACGTGCCGCACTGGGGTGGCCCGGGAGCGCCGCACCCCAGTGCGGCCCGGATTGATGTGCAACATCCCAAGTGACGCGACAATTTCGCAGCCTGCCGCACTGGGGTGCCAGCGCTCCCAGGGCGGCGACTTCACCGGAAGGCGCGGTCGCAGGTTGATGAGCATGACTACCAACGTAGGAGAGCAAGCATAATGAATGACACAAAACTGCCCAAGGGCTATGAACCCCGGGACGTGGAAGCCAAGTGGCTTGAATATTGGGAAGAGCAGGGCGTCTTCACCGCGCCGGCGCAGGCTGAGCGGCCGGCGTATTCCATGGTCATTCCGCCGCCCAACGTCACGGGCTCCCTGCACATGGGCCATGCCCTGAACCTGACCCTGCAGGACATCCTCTGCCGCTTTTACCGGCAGCAGGGCCATGACGTGCTCTGGGTTCCAGGGACGGACCATGCCGGGATCGCCACGCAGAACGTGGTGGAAAAGTCCCTGGCCGCCCAGGGCAAGAGCCGGGAGGAACTGGGCCGCGAGGCCTTCGTGGAGCGGGTCTGGGCCTGGAAGGAAGAATACGGCGGCAAGATCCTGAACCAGGTGCGCCGCCTGGGCGCCTCGGTGGACTGGTCGCGGCTGCGCTTCACCATGGACGACGGATTGTCCAGGGCGGTGCGGGAAGTTTTCGTGCGGCTGTACGAGGAAGGCCTGATCTACAAGGGCGACTACATCATCAACTGGTGCCCCCGCTGCCGGACGGCCCTGGCGGATCTGGAGGTGGAGCACGCCCAGGCCGAGGGCAAGCTGCACGCCATTCGCTATCCCCTGGCCGACGGCTCCGGAGATCTCACGGTGATGACCACCCGACCGGAAACCATGCTCGGCGATACCGCCGTGGCCGTGCATCCCGAGGACGAGCGCTTCGCGCACCTGGTGGGCAAGGAAGTCATTTTGCCCCTGGTGGGGCGCAAGCTGCCGATCATCGCGGACAGTTACGTGGACCGGGAATTCGGCACGGGATGTCTGAAGGTCACCCCGGCCCATGACATGAACGATTTTGAACTGGGGCGGCGGCACAACCTGGACGTGATCAAGGTCATCGACGACCAGGGCCGGATGAGTGCCGACGCGGGATCTGAATATGCCGGGCTGGACCGAATGGAGTGCCGCAAGCGCATCGTCCAGGACCTGGAGGAAAAGGGGTTCCTGGTCCGCGTGGAGGATCATCCGCACAGCGTCGGTCACTGCTACCGGTGCCGGGCCGTGATCGAGCCCTATGTCTCCAAGCAGTGGTTCGTGGCCGTGCAGCCCTTGGCAGCCAAGGCCCGCATGGCCGTGGAGGACGGACGGACGGAGATTCTGCCCCGGCAATGGGAGCGGACCTATTTTGACTGGCTGGACAACATTCGGGACTGGTGCATCTCCCGGCAGATCTGGTGGGGGCACCGCATTCCGGCGTGGACCTGCCAGGCCTGCGGCGAAATGATCGTGTCCCGCGACGATCCCAAAAGCTGCACCAAATGCTCCGGCAAGATTGTCCAGGAAAGCGACGTCCTGGACACCTGGTTCTCCTCGGCGCTGTGGCCGTTTTCTACACTGGGCTGGCCCGACGAGACGCCGGAACTGCGCAGCTACTATCCCACTTCGGTGCTGGTCACGGGGTTCGACATCCTCTTTTTCTGGGTTGCTCGGATGATGATGATGGGTCTGCATTTCCGTGAGGACGTGCCTTTCCGTCATGTCTACATCCACGCTTTGGTCCGGGACAGCGAAGGGCAGAAGATGAGCAAGTCCAAGGGCAACGTGATCGATCCGCTGACCATGGTCGATCAGTACGGCACGGACGCCCTGCGCATGACCCTGACGGCCATGGCCGCCATGGGCCGGGACATCAAGCTTTCGGAGGAGCGAATCCAGGGATACCGGTATTTCGTGAACAAGCTCTGGAACGCGGCCCGCTTCGCCCTGATCAACCTGCCTCCGGCGGAGTCCGCCACGGCGCTTCCGGCGTTGCCCGCTCCGGCGGAATTGGATGTGCGTCACCGCTGGATTCTGACCCGCCTGGAGCAGAACAAGCGGGATGTGGCCGCGGCCATCACCGAGTACCGGTTCAATGACGCGGCCATGGGCCTGTACCAGTTCGTCTGGCATGAACTCTGCGACTGGTATCTGGAAATGATCAAGCCGGATCTTTCCGCGGAAGAAGACAAGAACCGGGAAGACGCACAAGCCTGCCTGCATACCGTTTTGTCCGAGGTGCTGACCCTGCTGCATCCGATCATGCCCTTCGTTACCCAGGAGATCTGGAACTGCCTGCCGGGCATCAAGGAGCCCAACCTGGCAGCGGCGGCCTATCCGGTGCTGCGTCCGGAGCACGAGGACGAGCAGGTCCTGAGAGATATGGCCCTGATCCAGGAAATCGTGGTCAGTGTTCGCAATATCCGGTCCGAACTGAGCATTGGACCTTCCCTGAAGCTGACTGTTCTGGTCCGGGGTGCGGATGAGGCCGTCCTGCGCACCCTGGAGGCCAACCAGGACACGATCATTCACTTGGCACGGCTGGATAATTTTCAGATTGGGACGGAACTCACCCCGCCCAAGGCTTCCGCCAGTGCCGTGGTTCAGGGACTGGAAATCTTCGTGCCTCTGGCCGGAGCCGTGGATTTTCAGGCCGAGCTGGCCCGGCTGGAAAAGGAGCTGGCCAAGACCGCCAAGGATCTGGACATCGTCAGCCGCAAGGTGGCCAACGAGGACTTCATGGCCAAGGCCCCGGCCGAGGTGGTGGAAAAGGAACGCGCCAAGGCCAGGGATCTATCGGAAAAGCAATCCAAGCTGCTTGGACTGCGCACGCGGCTGCAGAGCCTGATGGAGTAGGTTCGCCGTTGCTGTCTGGAATGAAAGGACGTGCCGAGGCAGCTGCCCGGTTGGTTCAAGAAATACACTTCCGATAAGCGATGAGAGGCTTCATGGGGATGGTTGATTCGGAGGCAAGGCAACAAGACAAGTCATTCCCGCGCAGGCGGGAATCCAGGGATTGGCTTCTGGATTCTGGTGAGTAATTGAATGCCGAGTGAATACGATCAGGCAATCATCGCGAACGTCCGCCATAGTTTTCCGGACGTGCAGGCCGTGTATCTCTTCGGATCGCTGGGCACGGAATACGAACGGGAGGACAGCGACGCGGACATTGCCGTGTTGCTGCCCCCCGCCACGGCCAAAGCCTTGGGGAGTCTGGTCATGGCCGGATGCCGTTTCGACCTGGAGCGCGAGCTTGGACGAACGGTGGACCTGGTCAACCTGCGCTTGGCAAATACGGTTTTCCAGATGCGGGTGGTTGAAGAGGGACGGTTGCTTTTCGTTGCCGACCCATTTGCCGCGGCCACCTTTGAAATGCTGACCCTGTCCTTCTATCAGAAGCTCCAGCAGGAGCGGGCCGCCATCCTGGAACAGGTTGCAACCACGCAACGGGTGCTTTGACGCATGATCGACGACGTCGTCTTGAACAAGAAAGAGAGCATCGAGCGCTGTATCCGGCAGGTCAGGCGATACTACGCCCAGCCTTCCGGGCTGCCGTTTGACGAGGACTTTTTGAAACAGGATGCCATCGCCCTGAATCTGCAACGTGCAGCTGAACTCTGCATTGACCTGGCCAACCATGTGGTCCGGGTGAAGCGGCTTGGCATTCCCAGGCAAAGTCGTGACGGCTTCGACTTGTTGCGCCAGGCCGGCATCATACCGGAATCCCTGTCGCGCAACCTGCAAGCCATGGTCGGATTTCGCAATGTTTTGGTGCATGATTACCAGAAGCTTGATCTGAACATCATGCAGGACGTTATCAAGCATCGCCTGGGGGATTTCACGGAGTTCACGGTGCGGGTGATGGAGTGCGATTAAATCATAAATCAGGAGAACAAATGCCTAAAGTCTATCTGCTCGGCGCCGGTCCCGGCGATACGGAACTGATCACTCTCAAGGCCAAGCGCCTGCTGGAAACCGCGGACACGGTGGTCTACGATTATCTGGCCAATCCGCGGTTTCTGGACTGGTGTCGCCCGGACGCGGAGATCCTCTACGTGGGCAAGAAGGGTGGAGACCATACCCTGCCCCAGGATCAGATCAACGATCTGCTGGTGGAACGGGCCAAGGCCGGCAAGGTGGTGGCCCGGCTCAAGGGCGGTGATCCGTATGTTTTCGGCCGGGGCGCGGAGGAGGCCGAGGAACTGCTGGAGCACGGGATTGATTTCGAGGTCGTGCCCGGCGTAACCTCGGCCGTGGCCGCTCCGGCCTATGCCGGCATTCCCCTGACCCATCGCCGCTTTGCTTCTTCCGTCTCCTTCATCACCGGCCATGAAGACCCCACCAAGGCCGAGAGCGCCCACGACTGGGAAGCCCTGGCCCGAGGCACGAGCACCCTGGTTTTTTTCATGGGCGTGAAGAATCTCCCGGATATCGCGGCCAACCTGATCAAGGCCGGACGCCCCGGCACGACGCCGGCCGCCCTGGTGCGCTGGGGCACCACCTGCCGCCAGCAGTCCCTGATCTCCACCCTGGAGAACATCCCCCGGGAGGCCAAGGAACGCGGGTTCAAGCCTCCGTCGCTGCTCGTTGTGGGCGAGGTGGTTTCCCTGCACGACAAGCTGAACTGGTTCGAGGACCGGCCGTTGCTGGGCCGCGGGGTGGTGGTGACCCGGTCCCGGGAGCAGGCCAGCGAAGTGGTGGCCAATCTGGAAAGCCTGGGAGCCTGCTGCCACGAATTTCCGACCATTGCGGTGGAGCCCATGGAGGACGCCGCGCCGATCATGGACGCGGCTTCCCGGCTGAACCAGTACGACTGGGTGGTCTTCACATCGGTCAATGGGGTGCGGACCTTCTGGGACGTGCTGGAAGGCCATGGACTGGACGCCCGGGCCTTTGCCGGAGTCCGGGTGGCGGCCATTGGTCCGGCCACGGCCCAAGGGCTTGCCCAACGTGGCATCAAAGCAGACTTTGTTCCGGAAAAGTACATTGCCGAAGACATCGTCCAGGGACTTTTGGCCAGGGACGTTGCCGGAAAGCGGGTGCTCATCCCGCGAGCACAGGAAGCCCGGGAGGTGCTGCCCGAGGAACTGCTGCGCGCCGGGGCCCAGGTGGACGTGCTGCCCGTGTACCGGACCCTGCCGGTGGCCAAGGGCGCCGAGGATGTCGCGGCCGCGCTGGAAAGCGGAGAAATCCACTACATCACCTTCACCAGTTCCTCCACGGTGACCAACTTCTTCACGGCCATTGACGCTCAGCTGATCCAGAAACACCGCTCCGCGGTGCAACTGGTCTGCATCGGCCCGGTCACGGAGCGGACCCTGCAAAGCCACGGCTTTCAGGGCGACATCCAGCCCGAGGACTACACCATTCCAGCCATGGTCGAGGCGATCCTCGACCATGCCCGTGCGCAAAAGGCCGCGGCCTTATGACTCTGCCCCTGGGCGTGCTGATATCCGGAAGCGGGTCCAACCTGCAGGCTCTGATTGACCGCATGGAAGCCGGCGCGCTGGATGCGACCATCCGGATGGTCATCTCCAACAACCCCGCGGCCAAGGGCCTGAACCGGGCCAAACGCCACGGCATTCCGACTCTGGTTCTGCCCCACCAGGATTATTCGGACCGTCGCCAATACGACCTTGCCCTGACCCGGGCGCTTCAAGGCGCCGGAGTCCAGGCCGTGGCCCTGGCCGGATTCATGCGTCTCGTCGGTCCGGACCTGCTGGCCGCGTTCCCCTGGCGCGTACTGAACATCCATCCCGCGCTGCTGCCCTCGTTTCCCGGTCTGCACGCCCAGGAGCAGAGCGCGGCCTACGGCGTTCGCCTGGCCGGATGCACGGTTCATTTCGTGGACGAGAAGGTGGATCACGGCCCCGTGATCATCCAGGCCGCTGTCCCGGCCTTGCCCGGCGACACCGGAGACACCTTGGGCGAACGCATTTTGCGCCTGGAGCACCGCATCTATCCACAGGCCGTCCAGTGGCTTGCCCAGGGGCGGCTGGATGTCCAGGGCCGGCAGGTCCTGGTCCGGCCGAATGGTCATCCTCCGGCGGCCCTGGATTCGCTGCCGCCATGCCTGGTATATCCATCATTGGAAGAGGGGTTTTGAGAGACAACGCAAATGGTTGCACCATTTTGCCGGGAGACACTTTTCCGGATCAGGATTCCCTCTTGTGCTTGCCCGAATTCCCAAGAAACTTATATTTAATGCTGCATATGATTCTGTCATGAATTCGGAAGATTCATCCGTCTACCGATGATTATGCCGTTTCATGGATGCCGGGTTTGTCAATCCCGACCCAAGGAGGAGACGATGAGTTTTCAATTCGAACTCACCACCGCGGAGAAGGAGTATCTGCTGGAGTTGGCGCGGCTGAGCATTCTGCAATGCTTTGATGCCGGCGTGATCCTGCCGAAAAACGTCTCCGATAAGTTGAAAGAGCCGTATGGCGCGTTCGTGACCTTGAAAAAACAAGGCCAATTGAGGGGCTGCATCGGGCATATCGTCGGCGACCACCCCATAACCGAGACCATTGTCCAAATGGCCCAGTCCGCGGCCTTTCAGGATCCACGTTTTCCTCCCCTGGATCAGGAGGAGGTAGCTGAAATCGAAGTCGGCATATCCATTCTCAGCCCCCTGCGACCTTGCACTCCGGATGAGATCGTCCCTGGACGGCACGGGCTGCTGGTGCGCAGCGGCATGCACTCCGGGTTGCTGCTTCCGCAGGTGGCGGTGGAATATGGCTGGAACCGGGAAACTTTCCTCTCCCAGACGTGCCGCAAGGCCGGGATGGCGGCGGATTGCTGGCGGAAGGCCAATGTCGAGATCTTCTGCTTCGAGGCAGTGATCTTCTAGCCGTCGTGATCAGTGCATCTGCTCCTGCCGACGTAGCGTCGAGAATGCGTTATGTTTCGTCGACCATGATGCGCTGGTAACCTGCAACGTCGAAGAAGGACACGGCTTTGCCGCAGGGGATATTCTTGCTTGCATTTTTCCGCGTTCTGTTGTTAGGGAACTAAATCTTACAGGAAAGCTACAAGGCTATGTTTTCTCTGGGCGTTATTTCGGCAACTTCAAAACCAAACCAAGATCTTTGGATCCCATGCATCAAACGGCGTTTTCAACACACTGAAGTCGATGATGCGGTGCATGAAGGTCCTCTGACTACGAGTGCTGATTCAGGTAGCATTTTTTCATCGAGAGCCCTGACCCAACACCCGGAGTTACCCAATGCAGCTAGACAAAGCAGCAACGCCTTTGATTCTCGTGGTTGACGATGAATCCGTGAACAGGCTCATTCTGGAATCCAATCTCAAGAAATTCGAATTGCGGACCATTTCCGCATCCTCAGGTCAGGAGTGTCTGGAACTGGCTCGCAGGGAGAAGCCGGACCTGATCCTCTTGGACATCATCATGCCCGAAATGGATGGTTTCGAAACATGCCTGGCCCTCAAGAGCGAACAGGAATCAAGGGACATACCGGTCATTTTTCTCTCCGCTCTTACTGACAGCAGCATCAAGACCAAAGGTTTCGAGGCCGGGGGAGTCGATTATGTCAGCAAGCCCTTCGACTCCAGGGAACTGTTGGCCCGGGTGCGCACCCATTTGACCCTTCGCAACCAGGAAAAGCAGCTGCGACTGTATTCCGAAACGTTGGAGGACATGGTTGATGAGCGGACCAACAAGCTGAAGTCGGCTGAGAAGGAATTGCAGCGCAATTACGAAATGCAAACCGCTCTGAACCAGCTTTTGCAGCTTTCCCTGCAGGAACTGCCTTTGGAAAATCTGCTGCAGCAATGTCTGGAGAGTATTCTGGAAACGTCGTGGCTGGCATTGCAGAACAGGGGCTGCATATTTCTTCAGGAAGAGGCCGGCACACGATACAACATGTCTGCGCACAGTAACCTGCCGCCGATTATTCTGGATCGCTGCGCATCGATTTTACCTGGAGAATGCGCATGCGGGAAGGCCATCGAGGAACAAGAAATCATCGTTGTTCCGGATGACGCGCCGGCGCACAAGGCTCCGGCAAGCCTCATGCCTGATCCGCACAGTCATATTTGCGTACCGATCCGCTCCAAAGATTCGACCGTGGCCCTCATGAATCTCTACGCGGACAAAGGCCGCGGTTTAACGCAGCAGGATCTGGTTTTCCTGAAGGCCGTGGGCAGGACCCTGGCGCAGATTATTTTGTACAAGCGGACCGAACAACGGATTTTTCATCATGTGTACCACGAGCCGCTGACCAATCTGCCCAATCGTGCGGCCTTGCTGGATCGTTTGAACAAGGAAATCGAAAAGCTGCGCAGTGTCCCTGATTACAAATTTTCCCTGATCCTGGCCAACCTTGATCGCTTCAACCGGTTCAATGAAAGTCTGGGCTATGATCTGGGGGATAAGCTCATCCTTTCCAGCGCGCAGCGCATTCTGGTCAACCGGAAAGCGGAGGAGGAAGTCCTGCATCTCGGCGGCGACGGCTTTGCCGTTTTGATGAAGGATCTGAGCGAACCGGTTGCTCCCCTGCTCCTGGCGGAAAAAATTCTGGAGGCCCTCAAGCAGCCCCACCATCTGGACGACCAGGAACTCCAGACAACGGCATCCGCCGGAGTGGTCCTTTCCAATACGGGGTACGAACGGGCCGAGGATGTGCTGCGGGATGCGGACATTGCCCTGCACCAGGCCAAGAACAAGGGACGGGGCCGGTTTGAAGTGTTCAACTGCCTGATGCATCAAAAAGCCAGGCAGACCATGCAGATGTTCATGGATCTGCGCCTGGCGCTGCAGCGAAACGAATTCGTGCTGTTCTATCAACCCATCATCTGCCTGTCTTCCGGACGTGCCGAGGGGGTGGAAGCCCTCATTCGCTGGTTTCATCCCGCACAGGGGATGGTCAGCCCCGGCGAATTCATCCCTCTGGCCGAAGAAACCGGTTTGATTCTGCCCATCGGCCGATGGGTGCTTGAACGGGCTTGCCTGGACATGCTGCAGTTTGCCGAGGATCTGGGCTTTTCAGAACCAATGATGGTCAGCGTCAATCTTTCGGCAAAGCAATTTGCCCAGAAGGATTTGTTCGAACAGGTGGAGGCCATTCTCGAGTGTACGGGGTTTCCGCCGCAATGCCTGAAACTGGAGATCACGGAAAGCGTCATCATGGAGAACGCCGAGGCGGCCGTGCGCATTCTGGATCGCTTGAAAAAGCTGGGCATCAAGATTTCCATCGACGATTTTGGTACCGGCTACTCATCCCTGTCCTACCTGAATCGTTTCTCCGCAGACATTCTCAAGGTAGATCGCTCTTTCGTAAGCCGAATGCATTTGGGTGGAGAAAACCTGGAAATTGTCCGGACCATCGTCACCCTGGCCCAGGCCATGAAGATGATGGTTATCGCCGAAGGCGTGGAGACCAAGGAAGAAATGGATGCCCTGATCGCGCTCAAGTGCGAGTACGCTCAGGGCTATTATTTTGCCAAGCCGATGCCCCTGGACCAGCTTCGGGGCTCCCAGATGTTCGGTGAATCAGAGGATCGCAGAGGGCTCACAGCCGATAGACGCGGAAAACTCCCGGACCGTCGGGCGAGCAATGGCCGCCGGGCATCGGACTACTGCAAGGAAACCTGATTCGAAACACGACCAAGGGGGGCACATGCCGACAACCAAAGCCGTGGTTTTTGGTCTGTTTGTGGTTATCCTGACAACCTTGACCGGATGCGCCGCAAAGCACGCTCCGCCGCGTCCCGCCATTCCCGGCAGCGTTGCCGAGTCCATCATCCAGACCGCCATCGGCCAGACCGGACGAGCCTATGTCTGGGGAGGAAGCTCGCCGGAAGCGGGATTCGACTGCTCCGGACTCGTGACCTGGGTTTATGGGCAAAACGGCTTTCATCTGCCCCGGACCACCCGTGAGCAACTCCAGGAAGGGACGGCCATACCGCTGAACCAGCTTCAGGCCGCGGACCTGGTTTTCTTTCGCATCGGCAGGCGGGGTTCGTATCATGTGGGCATCGCCACAGGCCGCGGTACCTTCATTCACAGCCCCAAGCCGGGCAGCCGGGTACGCGAGGAGAGCCTCTTCGTCACCTACTGGCAGCAACGGCTGATCGGCGCCCGCAGAATCATTCCCGTCATGCAAGCCGCCGGGGAATAGCCGTCCACAGCATGGCCCTGGTCATCGGCCATGGTGGTATGCGGTTCCGACAGTGAATCGCTGAACACGGCCGTCAGCCTTCTCCATTCTCTCTTTTTCCCAGCGCCCAGTTCATCTGGCGGCAGACCCCCATCAAGACGTTGTATTCGTCCCGGTGCAGGCCCTTGCGGTGCCAGAAGCGGCGCAACCGGAGCATCCAGTAGTCCGGATTGTCTTGCGGGATGAAGTCGATTGTCGTGAGCAGCTTTTGCAACACGCTGAACAGCGCTTCCTGCTCCGCATGGGTTACATGGTCGGAGCGGGGCTTTATCGGCGTATCCTTCCGGTGCCTCCGGGCAGCCTGCAGGCATTCATAGAGCAGCACCAGCACTGCCTGGGCCAGGTTCAGGGAAACGCTGGATCGAGCGGTGGGAATGGAGATCAGGTGGCTGCAGGCCTCGATTTCCGCATTGGTCAATCCTCGATCTTCCGGGCCGAAAACCAGGGCCACCTCGTGGCCTTCCAGAAGCTGTTCGACGATCCGGGCGGCGGCCTGGGCCGGGGTGAGCAGCGTCTTGCGCCGCCCGCCCAGACGGGCCGTGGTTCCGTAGACCTGCGTGAAGGGGCCCAGGGCCTGGGAAAGATCCGGGACGGTCACGGCCTGTTCCAGAAGGTGTTCGGCATGCACAGTGGCCAGGGGCAGGGCCCGTTCATGGTCGTAATTGCGCGGATCCACCAGGATGATCCGCTTGCAGCCCATGTTCAGGCAGGCCCGGCCCACGGCGCCGACGTTTTCCGGATGCTTGGGGCGAAACAGGACCACGGCCAGTCGCTCCAGGAGATCGACGGCGGGATCTTCAGCCGGGGTCATGACCAGATGATGCGGCGCTTATACATTGAACCGGAACTCCACGATGTCGCCGTCCTTGACAATGTACTCCTTGCCTTCCAGCCGCAGCAGACCGCGTTCCTTGGCTGTCTTGAAGTTCTTGCAGGCAAGAAAATCCTCCCAGCCCAGCACCTCGGCCCGGATGAAGCCGCGCTGGATGTCCGAGTGGATCACGCCGGCGGCTTCCTGGGCGGGTTGCCCGGCTCGCAGAGGCCAAGCCCGGACTTCCTTTTCTCCGGCCGTGAGGAAGGTGATCAGCCCCAGCAGCTTGTAGACGCCGCCGACCACCAGATCCAGGGCGGACCGCTCCATGCCCAGGTCGCTCATGAAGGCCTGGCGCTCCTCCTGGTCCTGCAGCTCGGACAATTCCCGCTCCAGTCGAGCGGAAACCGCGATGTGCACCACGCCCTTGTTCTGTTCCTTGACCGATTCGGGAATGCTGAACTCCGCCAGCTTGTCCTCGCTCACGTTCCAGGCCCAGAGCACGGGCTTGGCCGAGAGAAACCGGAATCCCCGCAGTTTCGGCTGAGCCAGCAGGGCCTCGTTCTCGCGCAAAGGCAGTTGCCGGTCCAGATGCTCCTTGGCCTGGAGCAGGGCTGTTTCCTCTTCCGGATCGTGGAGGTGCTTGGCCTTTTTCTTGTCCTGGGCGATGCGCTCCAGGCGCTTCTCCACCACCGCCATGTCCGCGATGATGAAGTCCGTTTCCATGGCCTCCAGTTGTTCCCCGGCCAGGGCCCCGCCGGAAAAGCCGTCCAGCACGGCCAGCAGGCAGTCATGGGGCCGGACCTCGTTCAGCACCCGGTCGCCCAGGCCGCCGCCCTTGGCCCCGGCCGCGCCGGGCAGATCCAGAAGTTCAATCTCGGTGAAGGTTATTTTCGGTGGTTTGTACAGTTCGGCCAGGGGGGCCAGTCGCGGCTCCGGCACCTTGACCATGGCCCGGCCGGTCTGGGATGCCGCCGTGCCGGCCAGTGCCGCGAACAATTCGCTCTTGCCCGCTCCGGCAAAACCAATCAATGCTGTTTTCATGATCAACTCCGTAATGTTTGTGATGCAGATGCGGATTAGAGGCATCGGCAGGGATTGTCAAAGACTGGACGCAGGCCTGCCGGTAATGTCCGTTTTCTTGGATTCGACAAGCGGTTTGAAGATGGACCGGGCAAAGGGCACGGGGTGGGAATATGAACGCGCTTCTTGTGGAGGGACCGGGTAAGGCGTTACGAAAGGACCGTGCGTACAGCGGCTCGGGCGAAGAATGTCAGTTCAGGAAGCAGGATCGTCTCGGCGACGATCATCATTGTAAAATGTGAGGGTGATATCTTGGAAAAACGAGGATTACGAGGAATACCCCGTCTGGCACGGGCAGCGATTTGTTCGATGCAGGGACTGGGTTTTGCGTGGAAGAACCAGGAAGCGTTCCGCCTGGAAGTGCTCGCGGCCCTGGTATTGATTCCCTTGGCCTTCTGGTGGGGCGGCAATGCCGTGGAGCGGATTCTGCTCATCGGCAGCGTTGTACTGGTCATGATTGTTGAATTGCTCAACAGCGCCGTGGAAACCGTTGTGGACAGGATCGGCATGGAGGATAACGTCCTGTCCGGAATGGCCAAGGACATCAGCTCCGCGGCCGTCCTCCTGGCCCTGATCCTCGTTCCGGTGGTCTGGGGTTTGATACTGCTGGGGTGATCAGGGTTATCCCAAAGTAAGAATATTTCAGGTTCTTGTCCTTAAAATGCTTCCAGTCATGACCAGGATGGAACGGCTGTCTACCCCGCGGCGGAGCTTTTGGTACGGGAGGCCTGGGACGGAGAATGAAAAAAGTAGCGCAGACGTCGGCTGACGATCAGCGCCAGGAAGCGCATGGCGGTGGAAGGCCGCTGGTATGCGCGAGCCAGGGAGCAGCTGCGATTGAAGTAGTTCACCGGGATTTCGATTACCCGCTGTCGCTCCTGCAAAAGCTCGATGACCATCTCGGCCGAGAATTCGGGGCCCCTGGCGCTGAGGCGGTCCTGAACATTGACATAGGCTGATCGCCATATCGCCCGAAAGGTGCAGCCCACATCGGTGAGCCTGGCCTCCCGGTTCCACCAGAAGGTCTCCAACAGCTTGCCCAGAATAATGTTGGCCAAGCGAACCACCCCGCGCATGTGCGATCCCTGAACCACGAGTTTGCGGGTGGTCCGGGTGCCGATGACCATATCAGCCTCCCGCAGGTACGTTAACAGCTTGGCCGTGTCCCGGGCCGGAAAACTGTAGTCGGCCTCGGTCAGGATCAGGATGTCTCCATCCATTTGTCCCAAGGCGTACTTGATCTTCTCTCCGTACAGCACGTACTCCTTGGGACAGCGGATCACCCGCACGTCCGGATCGGTTATCTGCGCCTCCACCGAATTCTCGGCGGGGACTACCAGGTACACGGTATGGATTTCCTTGGCCTCACGGTATCGGTTCACGGTAAAGGCCAGGTTTTCCTCGTCTCCCTGGGCGTAGATCAGCAAATCGACCCGCTTCTCGTTGAACAGGCGACTGCGCTCGTTGAAGCGGGCTTGTTGCAGGGAGTCCCGGTCATTAATATTGACGTAGGTTCCTTCAAGCTCAAAATAGTCCAGCCGCTCACCCTGTTCCACCAGGCTTCCCAGGAAATTGACGAACTCCACGTATCCCGTCTTGGACCGGGCAAAGGCGTCCTCCAACAAGGGAGCAAGCCTGGGACTGAACAAAAAGGTTCCGCTCCCCATGATGTCGTTGTCGATGTGCTTCGGCTTTTCCACAAGGCCGGTGATGCGCTTGCCGTCCTTGTAAATGGCGTAGTTGCGCTCGATCAGGGACTGATCGTCCACTCGCTGCCCAGCGCAAACTCCCAGCGCGTCGCCCAGGTCGTAAGAGGCCAGTTCCGAATGGTTTGAGCCGAAATACGATTCGTCGCAAAGCATCATGCAAAAGGGGCCGTCCATGTATTTGCTGCCGAGGAAGACGGAATAGGCCAAACCTTTCTCCAGAGCCGTGTTCTCCACATAATGCAGGGAAACACCCAGTCGGGACCCGTCCCCGAAATATTTCCTGATTGTTTCTCCCAAATGGCCGATGACGATGGTGATCTCCGAGATGCCCATTTTGTCGCACATGATGCGGATGATCCGCTCAAGATTGGGCGTGCCGTTGATTTCCAACATTCCCTTATGAATATCGTGCGTGTACGGCCGTGCACGAACTCCCTTGCCGGCGGCGGGGATCAGACCCTTGAGTCCCATCCGTTACATTCCTCTTGTTTTGGTTCGAAGATAAAAGGCCATGATCAGCCACAAAAACTTTGTGGTTTCAGAAACGTGCTTCATTTTTGCTTTGCCGGTGGCTCGTTGCTCGAAGCGAACCGGGTAGTCGTGAATCATATACCCTCGGTTGGACAACCGGACCGCCAGTTCGAGCACGTGCTCGAAACCCTTGCGCTGGAACGTCATCCCCTGGATGCATTCGCGACGCAAAGCCTTGCAGCCGGTGTACAAGTCGGTGGTGTTTTGCTTAAAAAGCACGTTGAAGAGCATCGAAATGAGCTTGTTGCCGAACATCTTCACCGGGTTCATTCCGGCCTCTGAGGCATCGGCCTTGTTCAGCAGGCGGCTGGCATACACCACGTCGTGCTCTTGAAGCGCCGCCAGCAGGCCGGGAATGCATTCAGGAGGGTACTCGCAGTCCGCGTCGATGATCACGATTTGGGAAGCGGAAGTCCGGCGCATCCCATTGATCAGCGAGCCTCCGTAGCCTTCATTTTTCTCGTGCTCGATCAGTTGAACCCCTGGAAAGGAACGGATAATCGACACGCTGTCGTCCGTGGATGCATTGTCCACGAAAACCAGATTCATATCCACGCCCGTTCGGCGCACGCGTTCGAAAAACCTCGGCAGGGCCTCGGCTTCGTTAAGCACGGGGACAATTACGTCAACATCAGCCACCTTCATCCTCCTCGGAAAAGAATGAATCAAGTTTACATTTCGGGTAACTACTCAGCACTTTCAGAAGCGCTGGAGTCGCTGTTTACTTGTGCCCACAGGTAGCGGTTTTATATGAATATCACAAGGAACGGTCTTGAGGGCAATTTCTCCCCTTTCCAGCCAACGAAAATGGAGGTGTTCCGATGTTGCAGCTGAAATCTACGAACTTTACGGACATGAGCGAGATTCCCGTCAAACATACCTGCGATGGGGAGGATCTTTCTCCTGAGTTGTCCTGGAGCGGCGCTCCACCGGGCGTCAAAAGCTTCGTGTTGATCGTCGACGACCCGGATGCCCCGGACCCGCTTAATCCCCGGATGACCTGGGTTCACTGGATTCTGTACAACCTGCCGGCTGAATCGACGTCCCTGCCCGAAGGAGTGGGTGAAACAGATCTCCCGCAGGGAACGCTTCCCGGGCTCAACGACTGGAAAAAAACCGGGTACGGCGGCCCCTGTCCGCCGGTTGGCAGCCACCGCTACTTCCACAAGCTCTACGCATTGGACGTTGTCCTGCCGGACCTCAACAAGCCGCATAAAGCGGAGTTGGAGGAGGCCATGAAAGGACACGTTCTGGACAGCGCCGAGCTGGTCGGGGTGTATCAACGGCGGTAAGAAAATGGGTATGAACCCGGGAGCGGGCGCGCGTGCCGGATGGCGGTGGAGGGAGTTCAGGTGGACGATCAGTCTGTCGGCTGGAGTCGCAGGGACAATTCGCGCAATTTGTCCGAGAGCAGCAGAAACGTCTCGATTCGTTCGGGATGTCCATGGATGCGCCGCCAAAACCACTCGCTGAGGTAGAGCAGTTCGGCTTCGGTCAGTGCGGGCCTTGGGTCGCCCTCCTCGAAAACGGCTAGAAGATCCTGTCTGGCCTGTTCCCTGACGGCAATGGCCCGCATGATGCCCTGGGCCGCGGCATCGCGTTCCAGGCGTTCGTCCAGAATCCGGAGCTGATCTTCAGGCGCCTCTTGTTTGGCCCGTTCCAGTTCGGATTCGGCCTGCTGGTAGCGGGAGTGGGCGGCAAACGCAGAGGTCTGGCCCAGCAGCCACTGTTCCGTGAGCGAAATGGATTCGGGGTGCAGAGCGAACAGCTCCATGGCTTGGGCCAGAGCAGCGGCGGCGCCGGAGGCAAGGCGATAGAAATCCTGCTGTTCCGGAACCGTCAGCTCGCGATGTGCAAAAGTGTCGTCGGAGGCCGGAAATGCCCAGGTGGCGGATCGAAGGGCTTCGTCCAGAGCCTGTTCGAAAAAAGGATGAAAAATCATCCAGATGTTTTCTATGGCTTCCGGCTGGAGCAGATTGCTGAATATCTCCTCACGACCTTCCAGGAGTGACGGACTTTGGTGTTCCAACCCCACAAGGGCCATGCCGTAGCGCCGGTTCAAGCCGGAAAAATGGATCTGCAGGCGGCCGGTGGAGGAGGGATTCATTTCCGAGCCGGGTGGAAAGTATCCCGTGACGATCTGTTCGGCCAGATCGTCAAAAAATCCCATGGTGATATTTGTGAAGCCGATCAGCTCCGGTTCCGGTTCCGTTTCGTCAGGAACGTCCTCCGTGTCCTCAGGAATGACATCCCTTGGTTCGCTCACCTCTGGTTCAGGCTCCATCGGGAAGGGCGAAGGGGGCAGGAAAGCGAAGGGGGGAATCTGGTCCGGTTCCGTCGGGATGGAGGGAGCTTCAACAGTATCCGTGGGGGGCTGGTCCGCCGGCTCCCACAAAACGACCAGCACGGCGGCCAGGATAAGAATGCCTCCAATCACTACCAGCAGGGCTTTGCGCATGTCGCCTCTCCTGCACGTGAACGATCACTTCATGGCTTCATAAATCCGCATCGGGGGGATGTTCAACAGTTCGAACTCCGACTTCACCTGCTTGAAAAATTGCTTCAGATGTAAAAGCAGATGTTCGTCCTTCTGGTAGAATGTCTGGTAGGCCAGGAATTTTCCATTCTCAGCGAGGGTATCGTGGGTCTGCTGGATAATGTCCTGTCGGGTCTGCTGGTCGATGTAGGAGAAGGGGATTCCGGAAATGATGTAGTCCGGTTTGTTGGGCAACTGCCCGTTGACCAGAGCGCCGACATTCTCAGCACTGTCGTTGTACATGTGAATTCGCTGATCCCGGAATGATTTCTGGAGGCACTTGAACATGTCCTGGTTACGTTCGATGAGAACCAAATGTGCAGTGGGGTGCATCTTCTTCAGGAGGTACTCCGTAAAGACTCCTGATCCAGGACCGTATTCAACAATCACATTGGCTTTGGAAAAATCTATCTTCCTGCAAACCCGTTTCACGCCGAAGGGCGACGTGGGCGTGATGGAAGCGACGTTTCTGTCACGCAAAAAGCATTTGACGTAATTCATTGTACTCATGATATTTATGCGTCCATGGAAAGATGTGAATGAGCCGGCGAGAAATACCGGCGGAAAAGTGTATCATCCCGCGAAACAGGTACTGCCGGGCTGGGAAAAAACCCTGTTTTGCTTCGCGCCCGCAAATGCTATTGTGTTCATTCGGCATCCAAATGGCAAGCCCGAACATGAAAAATGTCGACGAGTCAGGATCTGGAAAACAGGTTCATGGCGGCATTTCTTTTTTCAAATCGGCCGTTAAGCGCTTTGGATTTGGGCACAACGCGTTTTTGATAAACACCATGACTGAAGAAAATCGTACGGCCTGCCTCCGTGAGCCCGCGCTGCTCATCTCCAAATTGAACTGCCAATTCGTCGGATTGTCATCTCAGACAGGTACTTATGGATGATATTGTGTTTTTGACTTTCATGTCAAAGAATGTTTTTCTTTGATTTTGGCAACTATTCAGCACATCCGGTGTTTGATCATTCACCTGTAATGGATTCCGGCTTTTGCCGGAAATGACTTGTGGCGCAAACCCGTTTTCATATCAGTCATGCCGGTGAACGCCGGTGCTAACGATATTCGGTTCTTCTTTTCAAATTTGACTGAATTGATGGTTTACTGGGAGAGCATGTTCTGACGCATCGAAGATCTGGGGTGATGAGGTGAACAACATATCGAGTATTGCCGATGAGATGGCAACGGAAATTCTTACAGAAGCCGCAGATACGTTTTTCGGTCAACGCAAAACCCTTGAAGAAAATCTTGCGCGCTTCAACTCCAGGGTGGAGCAGCTTGAAAGCGTGGGAAAACAGGCCCTGCAGATGCAAGGCGTGTTGCATGGAATCCTGTTGAACGAGACGGTAACGCAAGAATTTTACAGGACGTTGGAGCTTCCTGAACCCGAAACCGTGGAGAGTCTCCCGGCGGAGCTGGTGGCCCGGCACGTTTTCCGCCAAAGAGCTTGGACACTGCGCGGCAGATTCACCAAGCTGCTTTTGACCGTCTATAGGCAAACCCAGACCACTGTTGACGAATACCTGTACGGAAGCTACCGGGATGACCCCGAGCATCCCAAAAGAAAAATCGCCGTAACAGGATATAATAAACTGTTGGAATGGGCGGATGAGTTGAACAGGAACATCAACAAGCTGAATACGGAGCAGTCTGCAAGCGAAGTGTTGCATTTCGTCAAGGGCCTGGATAGGGAGACCTGCGCCATGGAAAAGGCCGCCGGAGCATCATGCGAAATGGGACGGGACAGGGGGATGCTGTTTTCGTGTATTGATGTTGCTTCACTGGGGTTGCCGAACTTGCCTGAATATCCTCGACTCCAGCGCGTGGAACCGCAACTGCGTCGATTCGCCCAGGACACCTGCGCAAATTGCGGCCCTGAAGTGGCGGCGCTGTTCAAGGAGTTGGGACGATATTGGCGGAAATAATCTTAACAGAACGTGTCTGATACAGGGAGGGGGCGTGACTGCTTTGAACAAGCGCAAGGGAATCATTCTCGCCGGCGGCTCGGGGACGCGGCTGTATCCGCTGACCAGAGCGGTGAGCAAGCAGCTGATGGCCGTGTACGACAAGCCGATGATCTATTATCCGTTAAGTGTGATGATGCTGGCCGGCATCCGGGAGATCCTCGTGGTCTCCACACCCGAGGACGGACCGGCTTTTTCAACTTTGCTGGGCGACGGATCGCAGTGGGGTTTGCGGCTGCAATATGCGACCCAACCTGAACCCGGCGGCATTGCCCAGGCGTTTCTGATTGGACGTGAATTTCTGGCCGGACAACCTTGCGCCTTGATCCTAGGAGACAATATTTTTTACGGCCATGGACTGACCGAGAAGCTGCGCCGGGCCATGACAACGGAAAAGGGCGCCACGGTTTTCGGGTACTGGGTCAGCGATCCCGAACGCTACGGCGTGGTGGATTTCGATGATAGCGGAAGGGCCGTCAGCATCGAAGAAAAGCCGACCAATCCTAAATCCAACTGGGCGGTCACCGGGCTGTATTTTTACGATCAGCAGGTCGTGGAGATTGCCTCCGGGCTGAAGCCTTCGCCGCGCGGAGAGTTGGAGATCACGGATGTGAACATGGTCTATCTGCACCAGGGTGAACTGCAGGTGGAGTGCCTCGGCAGAGGGCATGCCTGGCTGGATACGGGAACCCACGCCTCTCTGCTCCAGGCAGGCAATTTCGTGCAGACCATGGAGGAACGCCAAGGCTTGAAAATCGCTTGTCCCGAGGAAATCGCCTACGCCAATGGCTGGATCAGCGCGGAGGATGTCTTGAGTCTTGCCAGGCCGTTGCGCAAGAGCGGCTATGGGAACTATCTGGAGGCGCTTGTGCGGCGGGATCCGTTTACATTGGAAAGGGTGGCGAGCTAATGAACGTTATTGAAACGCCTCTTGCCGGGGTACTGCTGATCACCCCTCGCGCCTTCGGCGATGCCCGAGGTTTTTTTCTGGAGACATATCAGGCCGATCGCTATGCAGAGGCCGGGATTCATGCCGCATTTGTCCAGGACAACCATTCCCGGTCCAGCCGCGGCGTACTGCGCGGTCTGCACTACCAGATCGGCAGGCCCCAGGGAAAGCTGGTCATGGTGACGCGCGGAGCGGTTTTTGACGTTGCCGTGGACATCCGGAAAGGCTCTTCGACCTTTGGTCGGTGGTACGGCGTGGAACTCAGCGACGCCAATCATATGCAGCTGTACGTGCCACCGGGCTTTGCCCATGGATTCTGCGTGCTCTCGGAAACGGCGGACTTTCTCTACAAGTGCACCGAATATTATGCTCCGGAAGCCGAACGGGCCATCATTTGGAACGACCCGAACATCGGCATCGACTGGCCCATCGTTGAACCGAGCCTTTCGGCCAAGGACGCTGCCGCACCGCAACTGAAGGATGTGCCGTCGGAAGATCTTTTCTGAAGCCGTTGCACAGATGAAATCCAAAGGCCGGAACGCGTCAGCGTTCCGGCCTTTTTTTATTAATCCGCTCCAATGCAAATCCTCACCATCACGACTATCGAATAATCTGATGGAAAAGAACAATGCCCATTGGTGAAAACGATTGGACGGAATTCCGAAAAGTGGGATATGAAATGTCGCGACAAGTTCAATGATGTTTCAGCAATACGTCCTGGTTTCGTAACAGCTCAAGTAAAACGGCAACCAACGCAATGCAACTCTACTTCACCTGTCCCGTTCTGGCTTCCGGATTCTGGTCCGAGCAGTGGAGCGTTGGCCGGGATCTGCGCGTGGAAGGTTCCGCGGAGGGGGAAAGGCGTCTGTCCGGAACGGTCACCGTACCCTGCCCATACTGCAAGGCTGCGCATACATATCGGCCGGATGAACTGCCCTGCCCGCTCGAGGCCGCGCCGGAGAACGGAGCGTAGCGGTGCAACAATACATGCCGTTTTGTGCGGAAATTGCGAAAACATGACAACGTCACTTCGACCTTCAACCAGTACAAAGGAGTAGATGCATGTCTCGGGCTGTGAAGAACATTTTTGCCACGACCATCGGCATCATTGCCGTGGGCTCGGTCATCGGCGTGCTGGCCTCTTTTCTGCAAAACATGGGCAACCCGGCGAACATGGGCATTTGCGTTGCCTGCTTCGGGCGCGATATCGCCGGGTCCGTCGGCATGCACCGGGCCGCGGTGGTGCAGTACCTGCGGCCCGAAATTCTGGGGTTTGTCCTGGGTTCCTTTGGAGCAGCGCTGATGTTCAAGGAATTCAAGCCCACAGGCGGATCCGCGCCGTTGACCAGATTCGTGCTGGGCATGATCGCCATGATCGGCGCCCTGGTCTTTCTGGGCTGTCCCTGGCGGGCTATCCTGCGACTGGCCGGCGGCGACGGCAATGCCCTGTTCGGCCTGGCCGGGTTGGCGGCCGGGGTCTGGATCGGGACGCTGTTCTTCAAGCAGGGCTTCAATCTGGGCCGTAGCCAGATCCAGAGCTGGAGCGCGGGGTTGATGCTGCCTCTGGTCATGGTCGGACTGCTGGCGCTGCGCCTGATCTATCCGCCCATTGACGGCGAAGCGCAAAGCGGCGTGCTCTGGTATTCCCTCAGCGGACCCGGAGCGGCATATGCGCCCTTTGCACTGGCCATGGGCGCGGGCCTGGGGATCGGCTTTTTGGCCCAACGTAGCCGGTTTTGTACCATGGGCGCCATCCGCGACGTGCTGCTGTTCCGGCAGTGGTACCTGATGTTCGGTCTCATCGCCCTGCTTGTCGCGGCCTGGGTCGCTAATCTGTTTCTGGGTCAGTTCAATCCGGGCTTTGAAGGACAGCCCGTGGCTCATACCCAATGGTACTGGAATTTCGCCGGCATGGCCGTGGCCGGTTTGGCCTTTGCCCTGGCGGGAGGATGTCCCGGCCGCCAGCTGTTCATGTCCGGCGAAGGCAACAGCGATGCCGGGATCTTTGCCCTGGGGCTGATCGTGGGCGCAGCTGTGGCCCATAATTTCGGCTTGGCCAGTTCACCGGCGGGGATCGGTCCCAACGGCATGGCCGCGGTGATTATTGGATTTGCAGTTCTGTTGTTCATCGGTGTATCCAACTGCAAGCGATCCTGAAGGAGGATGTCGGATCATGACGCAAGTAATTGACGCACGTGGTTTTTCCTGTCCCCAGCCGGTGCTCCTGGCGGTCAACGCCATGGACAAGGCCGGGAGCGGAGCATTGGAAGTGCTGGTGGACAATGAAGCCAGCCGGGAAAATGTCGGCCGGGCAGCTCGCGGCAAAGGCTGGGGTGTCGAGGTTAATGAAGAGCCGGAGGGCGACTTTCGTCTGATTTTGCAAAAACAATGAATTATCTTAAGAAATTTTTCCACGGGATTACAAAAAAGAAAAAGGAGCGCGGCGTCTCGGAGAAAGGGCTGTTGCTGTACCACAGCACCGCCGAGGTGATCCGCGCCGAAACCCTGCTCAAGGAGGCCGGATTCGAGGTTGCGGTGAAAGGCCCGCCACCGGATTTGCGCCAAGGCTGCGACATGGTGATCGAGTTTCCATTGCTCCAGGAGATGCGAATCCGCGGGCTTCTGGAGGAGGCAGGCCTCGGCCCGTTGCGCGTGGCCGCGGCCCAGGATCATCTGCTGGAGCCGGTTTCCCTCTACCACGTCAAGGATTTCGGGGACCATCTGATGGTTCGGGCAGCGAACATGAAGATCACCCTGGACAAGAGGGATCGCCGGATCGTGAACGTCTCCGGCGGCGGATGCCCGGATGTGCCCTACCTCGCGGAAATGATCGTGGGAAAGACCCTGGAGGACGCGCCCGAGCCGCGCTCCCTGGGCCGGACCTTGTGCGGGTACTCCCTGCAACTTGCTTTCAATGAGATGCGCCGCCAATGTCCTGGTTGATCGCAGGCAGCGTGCCCCGGGCCGACTTCCCGCTGGTCTGGGGGGAGTACCGGCTGCAAGACAACGTGCTCGAAATCGGCGGGCAGAGGGTGAACGTGGCCCGGGGCACACCGGCCTTGATGGCTGTGGCCGCGGTCTGCGCGGAAGTGCTGGGCATGGAAACGCCGGAAGCGCTGCTGGCAGGCGATGTCGGCACGGGCGACGGCAGTCGTGCGTTGTACCAGCACCTGGCGGAGAATGTGGAACGTGCCGCGGGAAAAGGGATCACGTTCCATTATCTGCTCCCGGACATCTACTGGCACAATCAGGTTCTGTGGGGGCTGGAAGCGCTGTCTCCCGCTCCTCTTCTGGTCGCGGACGCCGGGTTCATGTACGCAGCCAAGATGAGCGGATTCGCCGGGCATTACGATCTGTTCACCCCGGATGCCGGGGAGATGGCCTTTCTGGCCGACGAGGCGGCGCCGCATCCGTTCTATACCCGGGGCTTTCTGCTCCAGGAAGAGGAGCGGGTGCCGGAGCTGATCGGGCTGGCCTATGCCGGAGAAAATGCGGCCAGGCACCTGCTGGTCAAGGGCAAGCGGGATTATGTTGTCGCCGCAGGGAAGATTGTCGCCGAAATCGATGCCCCGGACGTACCGGCCATGGAACCCATCGGCGGCACAGGAGACAGCCTGACCGGTCTGGTCACGGCCCTGCTGGCTTCGGGTCAGGAGATGACCAAGGCCTGCCGTACGTCGGCCCTGGCCAATCGCTACCTCGGCCTGTACGCCCAGCCGTCTCCAGCCCATGGAATTGCCGATCTGCTGCCCTTCCTGCCCAAGGCTCTGGAGCGGGCTTTGGTGGAAGCGGGAGAGTGAAGGACATGCGTTTACAATCGACTATCTTTTGATTCCGATCAAATTGCAGATTCAAGGCAACTGTATGATGGTCCCAGGCAAGAGGATCTCGGTTCAGCTTTCGCAAGAAAAGTATTCTGGTGCATCCAGTGTGGTTGGCCGGAACATAGGACCTGAATGCTTCAGACACAGGGACGATGAGGTGGATTTTTTGACAGCACAGCTTGCACGGCACGCCGGTGAGAAAAAAAAAGACTCGCGGAGCTTGGCTTGATATCAACTCAGTAGATGCATGCATCCAGAATAGCCAGGACTTCCGTCAATACTTCATTGGGAGCTTTTTCGATAAACCTTGCAGATCTGGATCGAAAATCTACTGACTTGACCTGTTCAACCATGATGAAGCCGGTCAGCATGCAGTTCGTCGGAATGGGAACATGGAAGGGATAGGGGTTGCGTTTTGTATTCGTCAGTGGGCAGACGATGGCTAATCCGGTGCTGCGATTGAACGTCTCTTTGCTGACAACAAGGGCCGACCGTCGCCCCTTTTGTTCATGACCTGACTGCGGATCAAAAGTAAGGGCAATGAAATCGCCTTGTCTGGGCACATGAGGAGACAATTTACCAAGTCTCCTTGCCGACAGGCTCCCCCCAGAATGTTTCCTGAGGCTTGCTATCCTCCGGAATTTGCGACACCAGATCTTCGATGCGGTATTTCCCGCGAATTGATCTCACGGGAGAAATGACGATGACATTATCTTTTACGGAAACGTCAACTTCATCACCTACGTTGATCTGAACATCATCAAGTACATTTTTTGGCAGACGCAAACCCTGACTATTTCCCCATTTCTGTACTTTTGTCAGCATATTTTGCCTCCTTGAAAAGGATATCCCATGGATATCCTCGGCCCTATCCGTTTGTCAAAATACATCTGCGACTGTTTAGGGCTTGGTAAAGTACTCTGCCGATGCCTGAAACCCTATTCCGCCTTATCCGGTTCCGCGGCTGTCTTGCTCTTTCTGGTCGCTTTGGGCTTGGCTTTTGCGGTTTTGGCCGCCTTGGTCGTTGTGGACTTGGCAGTTGTTTTTGACTTGGCCGCGGGAGTCTTTTTGGCTGGCTTTTCCTTTACCGGCGTGGGTTCGGAAAAGTCCGGGAGCGGTCCTTCCGTCTCTTCGGGAGCTTCTGCCACCTGGATGAAGTGGCGGCATTCCTTGACCGGGCAGGAGAGGTAGTTGCCGCGTTTCTCCGTGTACCGGCGCAGCATGATCGGAAAGTCGCACTTGGGGCAGGGCTGGGCCACGGGAGGTGCGGGCAGGGCCGTGGTGCATTCCGGATAGCGGCTACAGGAAAAGAACATCTTGCCGAACCGGGAACTGCGCTCCACCAGATCGCCGGTGCAGCCTTCGGCGGGGCAGGGCACGCCCGTGGAATAGGACTTTGTGTACTTGCACTTGGGGTAGGCCGCGCAGGCGTAGAAGCGGCTTCCGGTTCGCGCCTTCTTGAGCACCACGTCGCCGCCGCAGTCCGGACAGGTGCCCACCTTGACCAGTTCTTCCTTGGGCAGCTTCTCGATGGTCTTGATCTTGCCGCTGTCGTCCCGGGTGAAGTTGCCGGTGAACGAGCAGTCGGGATAGCCGGAACAGGCCAGGAAGGCGCCGGCCTTGCCGAACTTGACCATCAGGGGCTTGGTGCAGTCCGGGCAGGGCATGCTGGCGTCGATGCCGCCCTTGACCGCGGCCATGTCCTTTTTGGCCTTGTCCAGCACGGGATAAAAATCCCCGGTGAAGTTGCGCATCAACTGGACCCAGTCCTGCCGTCCTTCGGCCACCTGGTCCAGGGACTCCTCCATCTGGGCCGTGAAATCCACATCCATGAGCCGGGTGAAATGCTCGGCAAGCTGGTCGGTGACCACGTAACCAAGTTCCATGGGAATGAACTGGCGCTCCACCTGGGTCACGTACTCCCGGTCCAGCAGGGTCGAGATGATCTGGGCATAGGTGGAGGGGCGGCCGATGCCCTTCTCCTCCAACTCGCGGATCAGGGAGGCCTCGCTGTAGCGCGGCGGAGGCTGCGTGAATTTCTGCTCCTTGAGCACTTCCTGTAGGGCGAGGCGCTGTTCCGGAGTCAGCGGCGGCAGTTCCTGACTCTTCTCGGCCTCGGCTCCGCCGTAAACCGTGAGGTAGCCGGGAAAGATCAGCCGCTCGCCCTTGACCCGCCACTGGGTCTGGTCCGCGGCCACGGTGACCGTGGTGTCCCAGAACCGGGCCGGTGTCATCTGCGAGGCCACGAAGCGCGACCAGATCAGCTTGTAGAGCTGATACATGTCCCTGGGAAGATAGGATTGCACCATTTCCGGAGTGATGGTCACGTCCACGGGGCGGATGGCTTCGTGGGCCTCCTGGGCAGACTTGCGGGACTTGAAATATCGCTCCTGTTCGGGGCAGTAGTCCGGGCCGTATTTGTTCAAGATCAGCTCCCGGACTTCCTTGATGGCGTCCGGAGAAATGCGCACCGAGTCGGTCCGCATGTAGGTGATCAGGGCCTGGATTCCCCGGTCGCCGAGTTCCACGCCCTCGTAGAGGCGCTGGGCCAGGGACATGGTCCGCTTGGCCGGATAGGAAAAGCGCCGGCTGGCTTCCTGCTGCAGGGTGGAAGTAATGAAGGGCGGACCGGACTGGCGCTGGCGCTCCTTTTCATCCACGGACTCGACAATAAAGGATGCGTTGGTAACCGCCACTTCCAGTTCCCGGGCCTGTTCCGCGGAGCCGATGTCCGGCTTCTTGCCGGAAACCTTCCACAGGTCGGCCTCGATCACGACCCCGGAGTCGGTTTCCAGCTTGACCTTGAAGACCCAGTATTCCTTGGGCTCGAAAATCTGGCGCTCCCGCTCCCGGTCCACGATCAGCCGCAGGGCCACGGACTGAACCCGGCCGGCGGAGATGCCGCGCTTGACCTTCTGCCAGAGCAAAGGGGAGAGCTTGTAGCCCACCAGCCGGTCCAGAACCCGGCGGGCCTGCTGGGCATTGAACAGGTCCAGGTTCAGGGTCCGGGGATGTTCCAGGGCCTCACGCACTGCCCGCGGGGTGATCTCGTTGAACTGGATGCGCTTGATGCGCGGATTGGCGTCCTTGATCAGCTCGGCCACGTGCCAGGCAATGGCCTCGCCCTCCCGATCCGGGTCCGGCGCGAGATAAATCTGATCCGCCTGAGCGGCCAGCTTCTTGAGCTGGGAGACTACCTTCTGCTTGCCGGGAATGATCTCGTAGTCCGGAGCGAAATCCGCTTCCTCGTCCACGCCCAGAACCTTTTTTGGCAGATCACGCACGTGCCCGACGGAAGAGCCGACCTCATAGCCTGGGCCAAGGAACTTCTTGATGGTCTTCACCTTGGCCGGTGATTCAACGATGATGAGATTTTTGTTCATAATGATGAGGGCAAATACTCATCCCTCGGCGGCATGGCAAGCCCTTGGCTGGAAGACAGCAGGACAACTTCGTCCCTGATGATCTCCGCACTCGCATCAGTATTATTAATCGAAATCGCAATCGAAATCGAAATCGTAGTCGATTATTTTCATCATCTCCGTGATTTCGCCAAGCTCGATATGATGCTCGATTTCGATTTCGATTTCGATAAAGATAAATTATCCATATGCAAAGACAGGGAGACGGAATACAGGAAGCAGGTGGGGAGAGGCTTGGGTGACAGGGGGGCGAAGAGGGGGTAGGAACGAACGGAAGTTTGGATGGGGTTGTATGTTGTTGCCATCATTCACGTCATACGGAGCAGGGTCATGAAAATATTGATTACCGGGGCCGCCGGGTTCATCGGCTTCCATACGGTTCTGCGCCTGCTTGAGCAGGGGCATGAGGTGGTGGGGCTGGATAATATCAACGACTATTATGATGTTCGGGTCAAGTACGGGAGGCTGGAGCATTCGGGAATCGATCCGGCACGTATTGCCATGAACCAGCCGGTGCAGAGTGCAAAACATCCCGGATACCGTTTCGTACGCCTGGAACTGGAAAATGCCGCCGAAGTGATGAATCTTTTCGCTAGGGAGAAGTTTGACCGGGTGATGCACTACGCGGCCCAAGCGGGAGTGCGCTATAGTCTGACCAATCCCCATGCCTACATGCAGAGCAATTTCGTGGCCTTCCTGAATCTGCTCGAAGCCTGCCGCCATCATCCCGTGGCCCATTTTGCCTTTGCATCCAGCTCTTCCGTGTATGGCCTGAATCAGACCATGCCCTTTTCCGTACGCCACAACGTGGACCATCCCATCAGCCTGTACGCGGCCAGCAAGAAGTCCAACGAACTCATGGCCCACACCTACAGCTACCTTTACGGCCTGCCCTGCACGGGGCTGCGCTTCTTCACCGTGTACGGGCCGTGGGGGCGACCGGACATGGCGCTGTTTCTGTTCACCAAAGCCATTCTCGAAGACCGGCCCATCGACGTGTTCAACCACGGCCGGATGCAACGTGATTTCACCTATGTGGACGACATCGTGGAAGGGGTCGTCCGGGTGATCCACCATGCTCCCCAGGGCAATCCGGAATGGAACGGGAAGTCTCCGGACCCATCGTCCTCGCCCGCGCCCTGGAAGGTCTACAACATCGGCAATTCCGAAAAGGTGGAACTGATGGAGTTCATCGAGGCGTTGGAGGAATCCCTGGGCAAAAAGGCCCGGATGAATCTCCTCCCCCTGCAGCCCGGCGACGTGCCGGCCACCTGGGCGGACACCACAGACTTGGCCGAGGATCTGGACTACAAGCCGAACACCCCGGTCCGTGTGGGCATCCAACGGTTCGTGGACTGGTATCGGGAGTTCTTCAAGGTTTGAGCGGAGCGGGCGGTTCAATGCCAAAAATACGTTCAACCGGATGAACAAATAATTTCATGGAGTCTGTATGGCTGAATCTTGCGATCTTCTTGTGGTCGGCGCCGGGCCGGCCGGGTATGCCGCGGCTTTGGAGGCTGCTTCGCTGGGGCGGGACGTGGTGCTGGTGGAGAAGAACCTGCTGGGGGGAACCTGCCTGAACTGGGGGTGCATCCCCACGAAACTTTTTCTCGGAGCCACCCAGGCCATTGCCGAGATCCGGGCCCAGTCCCGGCTGCGACTGGGTGCGGGTGATTTCGCCGTGGACATGGCCGCGTTGCAGAAGCGCAAGACCTCGCTGTTGAATGCCACCAGACAGGCCATGATCAAGACCCTGCAGGCCGCGGGCGTGCGGCTGGTCATGGGGCGGGCCGAGTTGCATGATCCGGAGCATGTTCTGATCCACACCGTCGACCAGGGTGAAACCCGAATCCGCTTTCAGCGCCTGATCCTGGCCCTGGGCTCGGTTCCGAGCTGGCCGCCGCTGTTGCAGCCGGACGGAAAAAACGTGCTCACCTCCTATCATGTCCTGGACCTGGAGCAGGTTCCCAAAACACTGGCCGTGGTCGGGGCCGGGGCCATCGGCCTGGAAATGGCCCAGTTCTTTCAGCGCATGGGCTCCAGAATCACCTTGATCGAGGCGATGGAACGCATCGCGCCTTCGGAGGACCCGGAGATCTGCGCGCAGCTGGCCTCCATGCTCAAACGGCTGGGCATGGACGTCCTGGCAGGTACGGCCGTTACCGGGCTGGAGCGGGGGGAAGACCTGGTCCGGATTCAGCTGAGCGGGGAGCGGCATCTGGATGCCCGCAAGGTGCTTGTGGCCGTGGGCCGCAGGCCCAACAACCGTTTTCCCGGTCTTGAGAAGGCAATACCGGGGCATGCCGGCGCCGCGACAAGGCTGGAGACGGATGCCCACCTGCGGCTGACCGAACGGATCTACGCGGTGGGAGACTGCAACGGCCGCGTTCTGCTGGCCCACGCCGCCGAGGACCAAGGCCGATTCGCGGCCCGGCATGCCGCGGGAGCGGTCCAAAGGCCATATGCGCCGGGCGCGATCCCTTTTTGCATGTACGGCGATCCCGAGGTCTTCCGGGTCGGGCCGACACCTGATGAGGCGGTGCGCAGCGGTCTGGAATGCACGGTGTCCCGAGCAATGCTGGCCGCCAACCCGGTAGCCCAGGCCGCGGGCGCGCCCCATGGCTTGGTCAAGGTCCTGTGGAGCGGCCCGAAGGTGATCGGGATCAGCGCCGTGGGCCACGGCGTCTTGCATCTGACGGCCGCTGCAACGATCATGGTCGATCAGGGCTGGACAAAAGAGCAGTCGGAACAAATGATCTTCGCCCATCCGACCCTGGACGAGACGCTGAGACAGGCGCTGCTTGCGCCGCTGGAAGCCGTGCAGGGAAGCGGTTTATGGGCGTGAGGGTGAGCGAGCGGTTTGATGGATGGGGTTAAGGCAATTTTTCAGCCAAGACTTTTACAAGATGTTTTCTTACCTTTTTTGCAAGTTCCAGAGCAAATAATGCCTCTGACTTTGTAACTTCGTCATCAATGCCGGGATAGCGTGTCGTTACGGCGAAGGGCGTCAGTTGTTCCGCTTCATGTAGTACGGAAAAAATGTCTTCGCCGCAGAGCTGTAACAATTTTCTGATATTATGGGTATACGGAAAGTCAATGTTGTGGAAGACGAGATAAGCCTTGATGCATTTCTCTGCACATTGCTGAGCATGATATGCTATCAATCGATAGGGACAACTACTTGAAAGTTGCAATGCATGCTCTGCCAGGCGGAGATCTTCTTCAGCAAAAGTGATCCATTTTCGAGATTTAGCGGAGAGAACCTCAGGGGCGCTCATAAATGATCCGGCCTTGATCGACTGCGTGTTTGGCTATGGTGCCAGGAATGTTTTTTTCACTTTCATATTCATTTGGAGTAAGTATCAAAACATCAACGGCATGTTGCACATTGTCGAGCAGCCTGTTCATCTGGACCATCATTTGTCTTCGCTTGCCCTGAATATCGGTTATGACAAGCAGATCAACATCACTTTTTTCATCCGCGGCTCCTGTGGCCTGGGAACCAAAAAGAATGATTTTGGTAAGCGGAAATTGAGAACTCAGGGTGTTCCTGATTGTTTCCAGTTCATTGTCCGAAATGGTGACCGGCATCATGCGCCTCGTTTCAAATATTCATGTTGCCATGATCGGGATCATGGAGGATTTCTCAATCTGCTGAACTTAGCTTCGTTTTTCTCGCATGGGTCAAGTAAATTGTCAATTTTGTCTGAATCTTCTCTTGGGGCATGGATCGGTGTTCAGCCGTACCTTGGTCGGTCCACCTGCCCGAAACGCATAATGAGCCATAATATTTTGGAGGGATATGGATGTTTCAGACGATTTCACCGCTGATCCTGGCGTCCGGTTCGCCGCGGCGCCGGGAGTTGCTGGTCGGGTTGGGGATTTCTTTTGCCGTGCATCCAGCCGTGGAGCCGGAGCCGATGTTCGTGGCTGGGGATTGTCCGGAGGAGCATGCAATGGAAGCTGCCCGGTGCAAGGCCCGGGAGGTGGCGGTCGCGTATCCGGAGGCTGTGGTTCTGGCCGCGGACACCATTGTAGTCGTGGACGGGGACGTGCTGGGGAAGCCGGAGAATGCCGCCGTGGCCGTGGAAATGCTGCAACGTCTGGCTGGCCGTGAACATGTGGTGATCACGGGATGCTGCCTGCGGTTGCATGCAGGGAAACTCGAGCACTGCTTTGCCGTGCGGACCAAGGTCTGGATGCACGACTACGGCAGGGATGTTCTGGCGGCCTATGCCGCCACCGGCGAACCGCTGGACAAGGCCGGCGCCTACGGCATTCAGGAACGCGCAGGCTTTCTGGTCGAGAGAATCGAAGGCTCGTATACCAATGTTGTCGGTCTGCCATTGGCGGAAACCATGAGGTTGCTGTTGGATCAGGGCATCATCGAGCCGCAACGCATGCAGTGCAAGCGTGCGACGCATAGTTCGGGCTGATCTGCCGCGAACCCCGCAAACACCTTTCGCGCTCTTGATTCGGTTGAGGATATGCTGGTACTGGTCCGGACAACATATGGCCGAACAAATTCAGGCAAGATGAAATGATGTCGCCAAAACCCCACCAGGCCGGACCATCCAATATAAAAATGCATAGTTCTCCAAAGACAGCCGACATCCTCAGTTTTTCCGAGCACGGTTCCTTCTTTCACCAGGTCGCGGCAGTTATGGCGAGTCTTCTTCTTGTCATGTTGGTGCTGTGCATTCCGGCGAGTGCCTTCACAGAGGATTTGCCGCCCGTCCGTTCCGCCGCGGAAGTCGATTACCCGCCCTTTTCCATTGTCGACGAAGCCGGTCGTGTCGGCGGATTTTCCGTTGAATTGCTGCGGGCCGCCCTGACGGCCATGGGCCGTGACGTCACCTTCCGGACCGGGCCATGGGCCGAAGTCATGGGCTGGCTCGAACAGGGTGAAGTCCAGGTCCTGCCCCTGGTGGGCCGGACCCCGGAGCGCGAGCGGATCTTCGACTTCACGGTCCCCTACATGTCCCTGCACGGGGCCATCGTTGTCCGGGACGAAAACGACGATATTCGTCGCCTGGAAGATCTCGAGGGGCGGGATGTCGCCGTGATGCGGGGCGACAACGCCGAAGAGTTTCTGCGCCGGGAAGAGCGCGGCATCACGATCCACACCACGGACACCTTTCAGCAGGCTCTCCTGGAACTGTCGCAAGGCCGTCATGATGCCGTGGTCATCCAGAGGCTTGTGGCCTTGCGCCTGATCCAGGAAGCGGGGTTGGAGAATCTGCGTATCGTCCACACTCCCGTGCACGGATTTCGCCAAGATTTCTGTTTTGCCGTCAAAAAGGGGAACAGCGCCATGCTGGCCCTGTTGAACGAGGGTTTGGCGCTGGTCATCGCGGAAGGAACGCATCGGCGGCTGCATTCCCGGTGGTTCGCCGCCCTGGAGCTGCCTCCCAACCGGCGCATCCTGATGGGCGGGGACCACAACTTCCCGCCCTTCGAGTTCCTGGATGACAACGGCCGCCCGACCGGATTCAACATCGAACTTGCCAGAGCCATAGCTCACGAGATGGGCTTCGACCTGGACATCCGTCTCGGGCCGTGGGCGGGGATGGTTCAAAGGCTCGAGTACGGCGAAATCGATGTCCTGAGCATGTTCTATTCGGTTGAGCGGGAACGGTTGTTCGATTTCACCCTGCCGTTCATGGTCAATCACTATGTCAGCGTGATGCGCCGTGGCGAAGGCGAACCGCCGGCCACGTTCAGTGATCTTGCGGACAAGGGCATCGTGGTCCAGAAAGGCGACATCATGCACGACATTCTCGTGGAGCAGGGGCTGGAATCCCGGCTTACGCTCGTTGAGACCCAGGAGGACGTGCTGCGGGAGCTTGCCGAAGGAAAGCACGACATCGCCATAGTTCTCAGGATCGCCGCACTGCACTTTATCAATGCCCAGGGATGGACCAATCTGGAAATGGGCGGGCACTCCTTCCTGAGCAAGGACTATGCGTATGCCGTTCCCAAAGGGCATTCGGCTCTCTTGGCTCAGTTCAACGAGGGCTTGCAGGTCTTGCGGGAGAGCGGGGAATATCGGCGGATCCATGAAGAGTGGCTGGGCGTTTACGAAGAGCAGTCGTATGTCGAGTCGTTGCGGAACCTGTTCGTGGTGCTCGTGCCAATGCTTCTCCTGTTGCTCGGGTTCTTTTTGTGGTCCTGGTCCCTGCGGCGACAGGTCCGGATCCGGACCCGGCAGCTCCAGGAAAGCGAGCAGAAGTACCGCTCTTTTTTTGAAAACAGCCTCGATGCCATCATCCTGTCCAGCACCGACGGCAAGGTTTTCTCCGCCAACCCGTCGGCTTGCGCCATGTTCGGTTGCGGCGAAGCGGAAATTGTCACGGCCGACCGAGAGGGTCTGGTGGAAACGACGAATCCGGTGCTTGCTGGCCTGCTGGACCAGTTGCGCGAACAGGGCAAGGTCCGGGGGGAGTGGACGCTCCTGCGCAACGATGGATCGCCGTTTTCGGCGGAAGTGAGTCTGGCCTTGTTCCAGGACAGCCACGGCATGTCCAACGCCAGCATGATCATTCGTGACATTACCGAGCGCAAGCAGGCTGAAGCAGCCTTGTTCCGCGCCAAGGAGCAGGCCGAGGAGGCCAACAGGGCCAAGAGCGAATTCCTGGCCAACATGTCCCATGAGCTGCGCACGCCGCTGAACGGTATCATCGGCATGATGCAGCTTATGAAGACCACGAACCTGGATGCGGAACAGGCACAGTACGTGACCCTGGCCATGAAATCCTCAGACCGGCTGGCCCGGCTCCTGACGGACCTGCTGGACATCTCCAAAATCGAGGCGGGAAAAATGGAAGTTCGGGAAGTGGAGTTCAGCATTCCGGAACTGATGGCCTCCGTCTCGGAGCTGTTCACGGTCACGGCCATGGAAAAAGGGATTGATTTGGACTGGAGCATCGATCCTTCACTGCCGCGGAGAGTCATCGGCGATGAAATGCGGATTCGACAGATTCTCTTCAATCTGGTGGGCAATGCCGTCAAATTCACCAGCAAGGGAAAGGTGCAGGTCCACCTGGAGCCCCTTTCCCTGAACAACTGCATGAAGCCGCGGGTGCTGATCACGGTCGAGGATACGGGCATCGGCATCCCTGATGAGAAACTGGCTAATCTCTTCAAGCCGTTCTCCCAGGTGGATGCCTCGTATACCCGCAGTTTTCAGGGCGCCGGCCTTGGCCTGGCCATAGTCAGGCGCCTGCTGGAACTGATGAACGGCAATATCTGCGTGGATAGCGTTTTCGGCGAGAGAACGGCCATGCATGTCGTCCTGCCGCTCAAGTTGCCGACTGGGAGTCGTGCCGGGCAAGCAGAACCCTGATAGTTGCCGGCGGAAAATCCAGGACGGATGAAGATCATGTGGTGATTCCGGAATGTCATAAGGTCCGCAAGGAGCCGCCATCTATGCCATCACATCAACACGAAATCGAATCGACAGAGCCGGGTTCGATTATCCCTGTTTCGGGAGAGTCAGAATCATCCGGAAAATTTCTCTTGAGAGACCTGACCGAGCAGACAATCCTCCGGCAGGCCGCACTGGCCGGGGCACTTGTCAACGCACGGGGCGACCTGTTGTATCTTCATGGGCAGATGGGCCGGTATCTGGAACCGGTTTGCAGTGCGAGCGGCGTGAGCAACATCCTGAAAATGGCCCGCCCGGGATTGCGCGTTGATTTGGCTTCAGTTCTGCGTCAGGCGGACCTGAATCGGAGAAGCGTGCATGTCCGCGCGTTGAGGGTTCAGTTGAACAACAGCGTGAAGACGGTCCATTTGACGGTCCATCCCGTTGTCACGGAGTTCCTGTCCCGACATGTTACGAAATCTGCTGCAAACCCCGAATCACGTCTGTTCCTGGTCCTTGTCGAACCGGTGCGTGATCTGGAAGACGCAGGAAAGCATTCATCCAGCAAGTTTTTGAAGACGGAAAATGTTGAAGGCTTGGGCGTAGATAATTCAATGGAATGGGAGGCCAGAGTCTGGGTTGCCGTTGTTCAGCAGCAATTGGAGGAAATGGAGATAAAATACCGGAATGTCTTGACGGAACTGCAACGAACAAAGGCCGAACTGAAATCCTCTTTCGAGGAAATGGCTTCCGTCAACCAGGAACTGCAATACGCCAACGACCTGTTGAGGGCCTCAAAGAAAGAGCTGGAGTCGACCAACACTCAATTGCACATTTTAATTGCCAAACTGACCAGGGTCAATAACGATATGAACAACATGTTTGCCGGGACCGGCGTGGGCACGTTGTTCGTGGACATGCAGCTCCGCATTATGAGCTTTACTCCTCCCACAGCAAAGATCATCAATCTCATCCAGGAGGATATAGGGCGTTCCGTTGCGCATATTGCCACAAATCTGGTTGGCAATGGCAACCTGGTGGCGGATATCCGGGAGGTCATGGCTACTTGTGTGTCCCGGGAGATGGAGGTGCGGACACATGCAGGCAACTGGTATTTGATGATCATTCACCCGTATAACACTTTGGACCACAGAATCGAGGGCGTGGTAATTTCGTTCGTGGAAATCACGAGACGCAAGCAGGCGGAAAATGCATTGCGTGAGAATGAGCAACGATATCGACTATTGGCTGATCATGCGAGTCTTTTTGTCTATAAGATGAATAATATGGAAGGTCGTTACGAGTACGTCAGTTCATCTGCAACCAGTATCATCGGGTACGATCCGCAGGACCTGTACAACAACCCAAGGCTCATTGAGGAAGCGATTCATCCGGAATCAAGGAACTTTCTGGAGGAACAGTGGAGGAGTATTCAAGAGGGAAAAGAGCCTGATTGTTTTGAGTATCAAATCATTGGGAAAGATGGCAAAACTCGCTGGCTGCATCAGATAAACCATTTTCAAAAAGACCAGGATGGCAATATTATCGGGAACTTTGGGACAATTCGCGACATAAGCGAGCAGAAGCATGTCGAACTGGCACTCAGGGAGAGCGAGGAGAAATATCGTCTCCTGTTTAAGTCCATGCCGCTCGGTGTCGTCTATCTGGATTCCAACGGGTTCGTCGCCTCGGCAAACCCGGCTGCGGAGCGAATACTTGGGCTTTCCGCACACCAGATGGTCGGCATGTCAGTCGTGGATCCGCATTGGAAGATGATGACCGAAGGGGGGGTGCCGGTTCCGCCCTCGGAATATCCCGGCGTCGTGGCCTTGAGAACCGGCAAGTCTGTCGGCCCCATGATCAGGTATGTGTTTCACCCCATAAGGAACAGGCATGTCCGGCTGTCCATCACGGCCATGCCTGTTTTCAGGCCCGGAACAGAACATCCTTTTCTGACCTACATTTGCTTTGAAGAAGCTGCGAGTCATTCCTCAAAGCATGCCCCCGAAGCCTTCAGAGCATCCCATATTCAAGTTCATCCCGGATCCTGATTCAGCTCATCCGGATTCCTTCCAAGTCAGCCATGCCTCCCGGGCGCGCTGGGCCTGTATGGCCTTGCGTTTTGCCTTTTTCCCTCGGGCCTTGAGTTCCGGCATCAGGCCGAAGTTGACGTTGGAGGGCTGGAAGTTTTTGGTTGGCGTTTGCAGGTGTTGGAGGAGGGCTCCCAGGGCGGTTTCCCGGGGGGGCGGGGTCAGGGAGCGTCCCTGCAGGCGTGCGACGAGGGCGTGACCCAGCCAGAGGCCGCAGGCCGCGGATTCGACATAGCCTTCCACGCCGGTGATCTGGCCGGCCAGGAATACTCCAGGGCGGACCCGCAGTTCCAGGTCGGGCGTCAGGGTTTGCGGGGCGTTGACGTAGGTGTTGCGGTGCATGCTGCCCAGGCGCAGGAATTCAGCCTGACCCAGGCCGGGAATGAGCCGGAAGATCCGTTCCTGCTCCGGGTAGGCCAGTTTGGTCTGGAAGCCCACCAGGTTGAAGGCGGTCTTGTCCAGGTTCTCGGCCCGGAGTTGAACCACGGCAAAAGGCTGGGCATTGGTATGCGGATCAACCAGCCCAACCGGCTTGAGGGGGCCGAAGGCCATGGTCATCTCCCCGCGCTCGGCCAGGGTCTCGATGGGCAGGCAAGCCTCGAAGTGGATGGTCTTCTCGAACTCCCGGGCCGCGACCTTGCGTGCGCCCAGCAGTTCGGCATGGAAGCGGCGATAGGTCTCCTCGTCCAGGGGGCAGTTCAGATAGTCATGCTCGTCCGGGTTGTAGCGCGACCCCCAGAATGCAATGGACATGTCCACGGATTCCGCTGCGACAATGGGCGCAATGGCATCGTAAAAATAGAGGTGATCCCCTCCCACGACACGTCGCAGATCCTCGGCCAACTCCTCCCCGGCCAGGGGGCCGGCGGCGATGACCGTCAGATCCGCCCCGGCAAGGCGTGGATCGTCCAAAGATCGGACTTCCTCACGGACCAGGGTGATCAGCGGTTCATCCTGGATGCGTCGCGTGATCCACTGCGCGAACAGCTCCCGGTCCACGGCCAGGGCCTTGCCCGCGGGAACGCGGGTTGCCCGGGCCGCTGCCATGACCAGGCTGTCCAGTTCCGACATTTCCTGCTTGAGCAGCCCCACCGCGGCTTCCGGTTCATCGGAGCGCAGGGAGTTGGAGCAGACCAGCTCGGCCAGGTCGGAACTGGAATGGGCCGGAGAAAAGCGCAGGGGCTTCATCTCGAAGAGCCGGACCGCCATGCCGGCGCGGGCCAGTTGCCAGGCGCACTCGCACCCGGCCAGTCCGGCTCCGACAACCGCAACGGTTGGGGAGGGATTGGTTGGTATTATTGGCATTTTTTGTGGGTGTTGGTTTATTGGGTTTGTTGGGTTTGTGGGTTATTCGTGGTGGTATTTTTCCATTGTTCCGTCCGGATCGACCTGCTTGCAGGTCCATGATCCGGGTCGGATCTGGTAGCGGGAGACGATCCAGCTTTCGTGGTCGATGCTGTCCACATGGCCCTGCCCGTGCTCAGCCAGGGCCGAGGCGATCAAATCTAAATCCGGCTCCATGTCGAGGTATTTGCCTTCGTATTCCACTTCCAGGCGGTCATTGCCGTGCCAGACAAAGACGTCCGGATCAAGTTCGCGTTGCAGGCTCTTCTGCTTTTCCTGGTCAAATCCCTGAAAATGGCCATAAATGCGCATAGGAAATTTCATGGGCTCCTCATGCTGGATGAAGTGTTACGTGGAGTTAAAATCCCGCCAGGAGACCGGCAATCGGACGAGTTTTTTGGCCTTGTTCTGGAAAAGGACGTAGCCCTTGTCACATCCGTACAGGTAGAGGTCCCGGGTGATGGCCACGTCGTCCCGGCAATAGGCGATGATCTTGTCGACTTGGCCCAGCTTCCACCATTGCAGGGCGTCCATGCCGTTGGCTGACTTTTGGGCGTTCAGGGTGTGCCGGGCCAAGTGGTCCAGGGACAGTCTGTATCCCAGACGGTCATGGACCACTCTGAGCATGTCCAGGGTGGGCAGACCCTGGAAGTTGAACTCCACGCAGCCGCGCAGCACCTTGTAGTCGAAGTTGAGGATGTTGAAGCCGACCACCAGATCGACCTGGCGCAGCTTTTCCACCAGCTTCGGGATGTCCTGTTGCAGATAGTCAATGAAGGCGTCCTCGCGTGAATCATACAGCACGGCACAGCTCACGCCCATCTGGGCGACATTGCCCCACCCGCCGACTTCCTGGGCGGAACAGCAGGTTTCGATGTCCAGAACCGCGAAATGCCTGGTTTTGCGGCTTCTTGCACGGATGGCGTCTTGTGGGGTGATAGCCACGGGAGAGGGTGAAGTACAAAGGAGAGACGCCGTTGGTTTCGGAATGGTCTGAGCAGACTCGCCAGGATATCCGGTCCAATTTTCTCTGCATGTCGGGATAGCCTGCCCCTGCCCCTGTCCCTGCCCCGCCTCAGTCGTGCACGTTTTCATGCAGTCAGTTTTTCGGCAGCTGTGGAGATTGTAGGCGGAAGTCTGGGGCTGGGTGCCCGCCGTTGGTTGCGGAGGGCCTGGAATACTTGCTCGCGGAGCACGATCACGCAGGGCGTCCAGCACGGCCAAGGCGGCTTGCTTGTCGATGGGCCGGTTGCCGGAGCCGCATCGGGGGGAGTGGACGCAGGCCGGGCATCCGTTCTCGCAGGAGCAACCGGTCACGGCCTCCAGGGTGCGCAGGAGCATGGTTTCGGCCTGGGCATAAGCCTGGCGGGTCAGGCCGATGCCGCCGGGGATGCCGTCATAGACGAAGACCGCCGCGGATTGCAGGTCCTCGTGCAGGGGCGTGGAGATGCCGCCAAGGTCGTTGCGGTCCGTGAGGATGAGCAGGGGCAGAATGCCGATGCAGGCATGCTCCAGGGCGTGGATGCCGCCCATGAAATGCATCTGGCGGTTTTCCAATTTGTGGCGGACGCTTTCAGGGATGACCAGCCAGATGCCTTCGGTTTCGAAAACCTGCTCCGGCAGGTCCAACTCCACCACCTTGAGCAGGTTATGGCCCCGCAGGGCGCGGCGTTCGTAGGCCGGATAGCGCTGGGTGATCTCCAGGCGGCCGAAATGGATGGTCGTGTTCCAGATCGACTTGCCGGAATAAGTCTCCAGAATGCGGGTTGTCTTCTCGCTGCGGATGCGGGTGAAATAGTTGACCTTGGCCGGAAGCACGAAAACCGAGGCCGTCTCCAGATCCAGACGTTCCACAAGATAGGTCCGGCCCTGGTGCAGATAGATGGCTCCGGGGTGCGTTTCGGTGAAGGCCCGGTGCCAGTCCATGATCCCGATCTGTTCCCCGGTTTCGCCGTGGAAAATGAGCAGGCTCCTGCCGCTGCCGCGCAGGCTGACTTCCCGGTGCGGCGCATCCTCAGGGCAGATGTACTTGCGCCCGTCCGTGGTGCGCAACAGTCTGCCGCTTCGCAGCAGCGCGGCGACGCGATCCCGGGCATGGCTTTCTTGAATCAACGGCTCATCCGGATCCAGGGGCAGGTCGGCCGCGGCGCAGAGCAGGTGCTGGTCCATGATGGCCGGGTTCATGGGATTGAGCACCGCGGCTTCGGGCGGGCTGGAAAAGAAGACGTCCGGATGGCGCATGAAAAACTTGTCCAGGGGGTTTTCATGGCCCAGCAGGGCCACGGCGGATTCCCGGCCGCCCCGGCCCACCCGCCCGGCGCGCTGCCAAGTGGCCATGATCGATCCCGGATAGCCCACCAGGATGCACAGATCCAGATCCCCGATGTCGATCCCCAGTTCCAGGGCGCTGGTGCTGATCACCGCCAGGGTCCGGCCCGAAGCCAGGTCGGCCTCGATCCGGCGGCGCTCCCGGGGCAGGAATCCGGCCCGGTACACGCTGATCCTGTCCTTGAACTCCTTCAGGCGCTGGCCGGACCAGATGCCCAGGAGTTCGGTCATCTTGCGCGAGCCGGTATAGATGATCGTGCGCAGACCCTGGAGCAGGGCCTGTTCCAGGAGCACCAGGGCAGTCAGGGACGGGCCTTCGGCGGCGTCCAGGAAAACGAAATGCTTGCGGCCCCGGGGGGCGGAACTTTCGGAGATCAGGTCCGCATCCCGCCCGGTGAGTTCACGGGTCAGCTCCAGGGGATTGTGGATGGTTGCCGAGCAGCAGACATAGGCGGGGCGGGCGCCGTAGTGGGCGCAGATGCGCTCCAGCCGCCGGAAAACCCAGGCCATGTGCGAGCCCATCACTCCGCGGTAGACGTGGACCTCGTCGATGACCACGAAGCGCAGGTTGCGGAAGAAATCCCGCCAGCGATGGTGATGGGCCAGGATGCCCAGGTGGAGCATGTCCGGGTTGGTGATCAGGATCCGGGGCGGATCGCGCCGGATACGATCCCGGACCTGATTGTCCGTGTCCCCGTCGTAGATGGCCATGGTGGGCCGCCTGTCCGGGGGCAGGCCGCCGATCATCTCGCGCAGCGTATTGTGCTGGTCCTGGGCCAGGGCCTTGAGCGGGAAAAGGTAAAGGGCCCTGGCCTGCCGATCCCGGACCAGCGTCTCCATGACCGGCAGGTTGTAGATCAGGCTCTTGCCGCTGGCCGTGGGCGTGGCCACCACCACGTCCCGGCCCTCACGGATCCGGGCCATGGCGTCGGCCTGGTGGGCATACTTGCGTGTAACCCCAAGCGAGGCCAAGCAATTTAATAATTCTTCCGGACAATCCTGGTTCGCAGTCGCGTATTCGGGCTGCTGTGCGGGAAGGATCTGGTGATGGACAAGGCACTGGGCCGGTAGTCGCTCGGAATGACGCAAGCCCTGGATGAATAATTCGACGGGAGTGGCGACGGTCACGGAATAGTGGACATCCCGGCGAACCTGGGTTCGTGCAGGGGCAGGAGGATGTCGGCCAGGCCCTTGACCCGCAGCATCTGGTCGTATGCCAGGCAGGGGTTGATGTTCGTGCCGGGCGGGATGACCTCCATTTCCATGGCTTTCACGGACTGGGGCGGGTTCAGGTTCTCGTCGATGACGCAGAAGCCGGTGATGGCCGCCCGGCCGGCCTCGGTGTCCACGAGCACGGTCAGGCCGCCTTCGGTGTGGGCCGGGGTGTGCATCACGGAGATGCCGGGGAGAATTTCCCGGTCTTCGGCGACAACCTGGATTTTGCCGGCCTCTTCCACTTCCTCGATGAACTCCTCGTTGTAGCGATAGTCCAGGGGATGGGGGGCATGGATGCGTTCGAGTTCCTTGGCATGGGCGTAAAACACGGCGTTCACGCATTTATAGTCGTTTTCGCAGTGGTCATTGTGGAGATGGGTGTGGATGACGATGTCGATGTCTTCCGGTTTCAGGCCGAACTGGGCCAGCCCGTCCTCGAAGGTATGGATTCTGCCGCCGATGGCGTTTTCCCGGTCCTCGGACTGAACCGGACTCATTTCCCCCGTGTCGACGAGAACTTTTGGCTGTGATCCGGGAACCAGGGGTTCCAGGTACCAGACATAGATCGGGATGGTGTAGGGACTGCCGTGGGCGTGTTGGTAGGTCATCATTCCCTGGTCGAAAACCTTGGAACCGACGACTATGGGATGGATGCGCCAGAGGACTTTGTCATTCATGATCTGACCTCCTGAAAAGCAGGAAAATAATGCGTGCACCAGGAAAGCGTTCCGCATGCACATGAAGTTCTTGTACGCTTGAATGCGGCTGCGGGCAAATGCGCCAAAAGTCGCTCTTGCGATGCATCGCCAAGGGCTTATACTTGGGCCATGCAAAATTTACATCAGGATTCGAATCCCTTTGCACCGGACAGCGGCATGGCCCAAGAACTTTTCAGCGCCGAGGAACTGGACCGCTATGCGGACGTATTGATCTGGGCCGCCGAACTGTCCCGGGGCCAACCCTTCAAGACCAGCGAGACGATTCTCATCGAATATGATCTGCTGGCCCGGAGGTTGGTTGAGACACTCTATACCAGGATCCTGGAGCGGGGTCTGGTGCCGGTGCAGCATCAGCGGGCCACCGCAACGATGGAACTCAGTTATTTGAGCAATGCCAACAACAAACGCCTGCATGTCCTGGCGCCCGGAGAACTGGAGCGCAAGGGCGGCGTGAACGGATTGATCCGGATCCTTGCTCCCCAGTCGTTGACTCACCTGGAAACCATCGCTCCTGAACTGCTGGCCCGGCGTGAGTCCGCCAGGGCACGGCTGCGCGAGATGCTTTTTTTTCGGGAAGTTGCCCATCTTATGGGTCGGACCGTGGCTGTCTATCCCACTCCGGCTCTGGCTGACGCCGCGGGCTTGTCCCTGCTTGATTATGCCGCCCAGATTCGTAAGGCATGCATGCTCGGCAGTGATGATCCGGTACGGGATTGGAAGCGGTATTTGCGCAAGCAGGCGGAAACCCTGGCTTGGCTTAACGGGTTGAGCATCAAGCGACTGAAGGTGCAATCCCGCAGTGTAGACCTGAGCCTGCACCTGGGCGCGCACAGGCAATGGGTCGGGTTGACCGGGCGCAACATCCCGAGTTTCGAGATTTATACCTCACCGGACTGTCGGCTCACTGAAGGGGTCTTTCGGACGGATCAGGTGCTGTATGTAGGCGGTGTTCCCGTGGAAAACGTCCGCCTGACTTTTCTGCAAGGACGGGTGGTCCGGGTCGAGGCTCAAGGCGGTGCGGAGAGATTGCGCCGGTTCATGGCTTTGGACGACGGCGCCTGGCGGGTTGGAGAATTCTCCCTGACCAGCAGGGACCACTCCACCATTCATGGATACATGGCCACGACGCTCTATGATGAGAATATCGGGGGCATGTCCGGCAACTGCCACATCGCCCTGGGTGCAAGCCATCCGGATGCCTACGCCGGTGCGCCCGCGGATTTCACGCATTTTCGGCGGCTGGAACTGGGCTTCAACGAATCCACCCAGCACTGGGATCTGGTGAATACGGAGCCGAAGCGGGTCACGGCAATTTTGAACGATGGCTCCAAAAAGGTGATCTACGCGGACGGAGTATTCACGGACTGAGCCTTTTTCAGACGTTCCTCCCGGATGATGGTCAGAGCGATGTCCAGATCATACAAGGCCAATGGCGATGCACCCTTGCCCGCATACATGGCGGCGGCCTTTTCAATGGCCTCGTAGGGCAGCCAGTCGTGCTTTTCCCACACCTGGGGCTGTTCCGCGTGCCATAACCGGAATTCCACTTTTCCGGCCCGTTCACGGACGTACATGCGTTCTTTCTTGTTGGTCGGCGTCGGGTAATAATACAATCCTCGTGCATCCTGCATAAAAATCCTCTCCTTGGCGGTACTGCTCAGCTTGGGCCGGAAAAAGCAGCTTTCTTGAATTGGGACAAGCATGACCTGAATTTCCGCATTCGCGGGAATGACTTGTTTTATTATGTCGTCTCCAAGTCAGTCATACCTGCGGAGGCGGATATCCAGTTCGTTTTACTCATGAGCTGAATCGTGATTCTTGGCGTTGCGGAAAATGCACTATCCGAAGGCCGGCTCATGGGCAAGGGCCCAACGTTCAAAAGCCCCTCAAGAAGGGGCTTTTGAACGTTGCGGGAAAGTCGCTGATGTAAACTGCTACGCGAAGTGCGGGTTGCCTTGATTTGCCGCCTCGCAAACTCCTTCGCCGGCTTCGTAACGCCGAATAATTGCTCGTGCGTGGCTACTCTGCATAATGATGTTGCCGAGTTTGGTGTCGGAATAGGTATCGGGGTCGTATCGAAAGCGAAGCCATGCACATCCCAATGTTATCGGAACCGATTCCGACCCCGACCCCGAAATCCGGATGAAAGGCGCAGTGCTGAGTCGTTACCTGCTGATTAGATTACGTAGACTTTGGAGCCTGCAAGCATCGATCAGCTTTTTTCGACTCAGAGAGGCGCCAGGGGAGATTGATGCTGATCCGGCATGCGTCCCGGTCGTTCTCCGGGCATGCGGCCAGGCTGCATTCGATCCGGCCGATCTCCCGTCAATTCATCAGGCTGCTCTCCGGGCATGCGGCCGGGTTGGTCGCCAGGCATGCGGCCAGGCTGCTCACCCGGCATGCGGCCAGGCTGTTCATCTGGAAGCTGTCCAGGACTTTCTCCCGGGGACTGGCCCGGATGATCGCCCGGCAAGCGGCCGGGGCTTTCACTTGGCGTTTGGCCGGGAAGCTGGTCAGGTTGACGCTCTGGCTGTGGATCGGTCAACTGACTCAACAATGAAGCCGACTTCAGTTCATCCGTCAGGCCAGACCGAGGCTCGCCCTCGTGCTCAAGCTCGCCCGGGGTTTGGCGTGGTTCCCGAGGCACCTCGCCTGATCGTTCACCGGACTGATCTCCCGGACGCAGTCCAGGTTCATGTCCGGGCTGTTGCTGACCAGGCTGGAATCCAGGCTGCTGCCCGGGTTGATGGGCGGGTTGCTCTCCCGGAGCACCGGGCTCGATGGGCTCGCCCGGCTGTGTTTCTGGTTGTTCACGGAGTTCGTGCACGGGCGGTCCTTCTCCGGGTTCGGCGATCGGTTCTTCCTCTGGTGAAGGACCGCAAGCCGTGATCATGGCCAGAGCCAGACCGAATACCAACGCGGCATAAAGATTTTTTTTGTGCATCATGATTCAACCTCCTGAAGTCTTATTGAATTTCCTGCAGCTTCGCGATGAGCCTCTCACGAAGTTCCAGGTCCGTCTGCACCGCTTCCATGACCTGATTATAGGCAGTCAAAGTCAGATCATTGTCCTGAATTGCTTCCACCATGGCCGAACCAGCCTGTTCATGCAGGCGCTGGGAAGCCTCCGGGTCAGTCACGTCGGCCAGGGATTCTTGAAGCTCCACGCGGATCTCGTAAATTTCCGCATACGCCGCGGCGACTTTTTCCAGCTGCTCATCGCTGAACTCCTGGTTCTGTTCGGATTGCTGCGGTGTCGTAGTTTGCTGCGGTTGGTTTTCCTGATTGTTCTGGGCATGAACATTGAATCCAAGTGCCACCGCGAGCAGAACGATCAGTCCCAAAACAGTCATGATGGTAATGAACTTTCTCATAGTGATTATCCTCCTCCTGGAATTTGTCCGCGTGCTATTTGAAGTGTAGGACTCCTAGACTGAGCGTCAAGCGAAGGGATGCCCAGAAAACCCGTGTTTCAGCTCATCCGAGTAAAAGCGGACGAGGTACCCTCCTTCGAGGGCATGACTGACCCGAAGCCGGCAAGCCACCCGTGAGGGGGGAATCCCAGGTCATGCTTGTCGCAAGTTTTGGAAAGCCGAACCATTTCCCGCTCTGAAGCTGAGGAGTTTTGCTTCTGCAAAAGTAACTACTCAGCTCATCCGAGAAAAATCGGACTGGGTACCGACCTTCGCCGGTATGACTTAACTTGGAAAGGACGTGGTATGATACGTCATTCCGGCGAAAGCCGGAATCCAGCTCTGGCGAGTGACCACCGAGTATGTGCTGAGTAGTTACCTGCAAAAGTTGTTGAAGCAGTTGCCGATCATTGAAGAGTTTCTGTCTCGCGCGGCTTGCCAATCTTTGGTTTGATCTTATCTGAGCATTCACAGCGCAAAAAGAGCGATATGAACCAAAACAAGCTGACAGGAGCTGAATGAAATGCCTACTTTTGTAAATCCCGATAAATGTGATGGCTGCAAGGGCGGCGAAAAGACCGCCTGCATGTATATCTGCCCCAACGATCTGATGATCCTCGACGCGCAGGAAATGAAAGCGTTCAATCAAGAGCCGGATGCCTGCTGGGAGTGCTATTCATGTGTCAAGATCTGCCCCCAGGGCGCTATTGAAGCACGCCCCTACGCGGATTTCGCGCCCATGGGCGGCACCAGCATCCCCTTGCGCAGCGGGGACGCCATCATGTGGACCATCAAGTTCCGCAATGGAAACATCAAGCGCTTCAAGTTTCCCATCCGGACCACCGCTGAAGGCTCCATCAAGCCGTACGAAGGCAAGCCGGAACCAGGTGATCTGGAAAATGAACTACTCTTCACTGAGACCGAGTTGAAGAAGCCCGGCGAAGCTGTGAACAAGCAATATGAGTTCAAAGATGCCGAGCTGACCCAGTGCTGGTTTGAGCCTACCTGTGAGCCCGGCAACAGATAAGTTAGTTGTCGCACTGCCAAGATTATTGTAGTCTGAGAAATTGGAGCAATGATTATACTTTAAACAAGGTCCGATGAACGTGGTTCTGGTTTGACCTTGGATTCATCAACGAGAAGACATGCGAGGAGAGCAGGAAAATGGCTGAACAACGTTGTTGCCCGCATTGCGGAGTAACCTTGACGCCAACCATTGGCCCACCGGATTCCGGATGGGGTGAATTGCTGGTGTGTGAAAATAATGAATGCGTGATTTTCAGCGGCTCCAAGACGGATATCCGCTACAAGCCCAGTGACTCGCCCCTGGGGTGCCGTTATGCCGAGGATGTGGAAGGCGGTTACAAGTCCTTCAACATGCTCGCTTTTCGCGGCATGTAGAATGCATTGATCTTGCGCTGAAAACTCCCCGGGAACGTTGTTCTCGGGGAGTTTTTTTTGTATTGTCAGGCCATGGAACATACCCCCTCCACCCCCTGGCTGGAATGGTCCCGGGAGATTCAGGCCCTGAGTCAGACCGGGCTGGCCTTTGCCCAGACCCACTATGAACGCGTCCGCTACCACCGCCTGCTGGAACTGGCTTCGGAAATGGTTGCCAGTCGAACCTGCTTGAATCCTGATGAAATTCTGCGCACCTTCCAGGTGCAGCCGGGATATGCCACCGTCAAGGTGGACGTGCGCGGCGCAGTGGTTCATGACGACAGAATTCTGCTTGTGCGCGAACGGACTGACGGCCGGTGGGCCATGCCCGGAGGTTGGGCCGACGTGGGGGAATACCCGTCGGTGATGATCGCCCGGGAGATCCAGGAGGAAAGCGGATATGAAGCCAAACCGATCCGAGTTGTCGGCGTGTACGACGCCAATCGAGCCGGCCGGCCCATGGAATTCTTCCATGCCTACAAGGTGATATTTCTCTGTGAGCTGACCGGTGGCGCCGCGGCAAGCAGCGACGAAACCTCGGAGGTCGGCTTCTTCCCCTTTGACGACCTGCCCCCGCTTTCCGAGCACCGGACCAACAAGACGCACCTGCTGGAGGTCCGCCGGCACCTGGCTGATCCCACCCGCCCCGCGGCCTTTGATTGATTCAAGCTTGCGAGAGGTTATGAATTTCTCCTATAAGGCCAAGTCAGGAGCAGCTGCGACATGGATTCACGAATGACCTGGACGGCCGGGAGCCTTTGCTGCCTGCTGCTGGCTTTGACGCTAATCGGTGCGGCGGGATGTTCGGGCAAGAATCCCCACTACGATCCTGAAAAACCCCATCACACTCCTTCCGGATTCCAGAACAACTATCCCCATGGATGGCCCAGTCGGCTTGATTTTTGGAAATGGTTCGTCCAACGTCGAATGGATGGACTGCCCAGGGAGCCTTCCCTGGAACTGGCGCCGGTAGCGGCGGATCTGGCTTACATTCAGGGAAATCGCTCCGAAGCCGCCGCCACCTGGATCGGCCATGCCACGGTGTTGATGCAGATGGGCGGCCTGAACATTCTTACGGATCCGCATTTTTCCGAACGGGCCTCACCCGTCCAGTGGGCCGGTCCCAAGCGGTGGCAGGCGCCGGGGGTAAGCTTGGCAGAGTTGCCGCGCATTGACCTGGTGCTCATTTCGCACAGCCACTACGACCACCTGGATCTGGGATCGGTGCGCGCCCTGGCCGCCCAGGAGGGCGGTTCGCCGCTGTTCATGGTTCCCCTGGGATTGAAGCAGTGGTTTTATCGCAATGTGCCGGACGCCAGGGGCCGTGTTGCGGACCTGGATTGGTGGGATCGCCGGTACATCGGCAAGGATGCTTCCGGACGTGCCGAACTCGGGGAAGCACCCTCCGCCGGCATCGTGCATTTCGTTCCGGCGCAACACTGGTCGCAGCGTACTCTTTGGGACAGGAACCGGACCTTGTGGGGGGGGTGGGTGATGGAGCAAACGGATTTCGTCTTCTATTTTGCAGGGGACATGGGATATTCCCAGGATACCAAGGACATCGGCGATCGCTTCGGAGGCTTTGATCTCGCGGCCATTCCCGTGGGCGCTTATGAACCGCGCTGGTTCATGCACAACCAGCACATCAATCCGGAGGAAGCCGTTTTGGTGCACAACGACGTCTTGGCGCGCCACTCCCTGGGCATCCACTGGGGCACCTTTCACGGGATCACGGATGAACCCCTGGATCAGCCCATTGCCGATCTGGCCGAGGCACTGGAAAAGCACGGCTTGACGGAGTCGGACTTTTTCCTGCTGCGCCACGGGGAGACATGGCGATTGGAATGAAATGCGGGGGAGCGTGTGGGATGGTTTGAAACAGGTTGGCAGTTGACCGTAGACGTATGTCTTGAGCAACCCCATGCGGATGCATGGCCTGCCGTAGGGGCGGTTCGCGAACCGCCCCCCTACACACCGGCTGTATTTCCGTCAGAATGAACCACCCCGGCGTGTTTACGCCGCAAGTAGGGGCGGTTCGCGAACCGCCCCTACTTTCCCACCGGTGCCACATAGATCGCAAATTCTTCTTCACCATCAAGTTCGATGAGTTTGTCCATCTCCTCCTGGTCGTAGGCGGCCACGGCGCAGGTTCCCGCGCCGATGGACTCGCAGGCCAGATAGAGATTCTGGCAGACATGGCCCACGTCCATGAGGATCACCCGATGCGCGGTCAAGCCGTACCGCCATTCCATGCGATAGGGAATGCAGGCCCAGACAAATGTAGCCGCGGCATTGCCGACGAACTGCTGACCATATGCCGCCCGGGCCAGAGAGCGTTCCATGTCGGCAACCTCACGAACAAGGACGATTTCGTGTTCCACGGGCAGGTAGCGGTACAGCGCCGGCGGAACTCGTTCCACGTCGCGGATAAAGATATAGGTTTCAAAGCTGTGCCTGGCGCCTGCGGAAGGGACGGTACGCAGAGCCGAGCCCCGGCCAAGCATCTGGCGAATCCCCTGGGTAGTCCAAAGCAGAAAGGACAACTCCTCAAGACTCAACCCCGAACCTGAAAAATTGCGGCGGCTTTTACGCTGGGCAATGGCCTCGATCAGATGCATGCTGCCCAGCTCGGAGGGCCAGTCGCTCGGCCCGGGTAGCGAAATGCGAGGCGCTTCCGGATCAGCCGGTTTCTGCAGCGGTGGAGCAGGAATCCCTTTGTTCTGATGGGTTTGCGAGAAATCGGTCTGCTTGCGCAGCACGTCGGTCAGAAAAAGGCGGTGGGCGCGCAACCTGTCGTCAAGCATTGATTTCCTCCTTAACCGGCGTTTCTTCCAAAGCAAAGAACTGCTTGAGCATCAACCAGAGCCGTTCTTCCAGCTCGTCCAGCCCTCTGGCCTGCAGGGCGGAGATCAGGAGCAGGTTCCGTCCGTCGTGTTCGGCCCGTTCCCGCAACTCGGCCAGACGTTCTTCCGGCCAAAGATCAATCTTGTTCACCACCCAGAGCTGCTGTTTTTGTCCCAAGGCCGGATCAAAGCTGCCGAGTTCTTCATTGAGCAGGACAAAGCCGGCCCATGGGTCGTCCTCCAGGGAAATCTCCTCCACGCTGAGCACGTGCAGCAGGAAGCGTGTCCGCTCCACGTGCTTGAGGAACTTGTGTCCCAGGCCTCGGCCTTCATGGGCCCCGCTGACCAGGCCCGGAATGTCGGCCAGGATCAGTTTTTCGCCGTGTTCTCCCTGCATCACGCCCAGGTTGGGGCTGAGGGTGGTGAAGGGGTAGGGCGCGATCTTGGGCCGAGCCGCTGAAAGCGCGGAAATAAGGGTGGATTTCCCGGCATTTGGCAGTCCGATAATGCCTACGTCGGCCAGGATCTTCAGCTCCAGACGGATCCGCTTCTCTTCCCCCGCTTCGCCGGGCTGGGCAAAGCGTGGCGTGCGCATGGTGGCGGACTTGAAATGGGTATTGCCTTTGCCGCCGCGTCCGCCCTTGACCAGATGAACGGTCTGGCCTTCGACGGCCAGATCCGCAAGCAACTGCTTTTCGCCGTCCTCGTCCATTTCATACAGCTGGGTTCCCACAGGAACGTCGACGACCAGATCTTCCGCCTTGGCCCCCGTCTTTTCCCGGCCCGAACCGGGTTGTCCGTTCCGGGCTTCATAAAGACGCTTCAGGCGGAAGTCGTAAAGGGACAACAGCTTGGAGTTCCCCCGAAAGATCACGTCCCCGCCCTTGCCGCCGTCGCCGCCATCCGGCCCGCCTTTGGGGATGTATTTCTCCCGGCGAAATGAAACGCACCCGTGACCGCCATGGCCCGAGCGTACCGTTATTTCTGCTTCATCTACGAATCTCATGGTATTTCCGTATTGGACATTAAATGGTTGGTTGGCGGTTCGACGTGGGAAGGGTATTTAGGGCAATTCTACAATGGGGATGGTCGAGGCAGCATGTTGTCCGACGCAGGCCATGTCGTCGCCGGGGTGCTTGCATGTAACGTCAGCGAGCGCGAGCCGTCATGATATCCCGTAGATCCAGAGGTTCACCTCTGGACGGGTCACGGACAAGTGTCAGTGCGTCTTTGGGGCATTTGCCGACACAGACGCCGCACCCCATGCACTGCATGGCGTCCAGGACATATTTTTCACCGAGCCGGCGGATGGCGTGGAACTGGCAATTTTTGGCGCAAAGGCCGCACTGGATGCACCGGTCCTCCTCCTTGACGCCGACATATCCGGATGACGCCAGCATGGGCGTCCCGTTGCGTTGGGCGTTCATGGCTCCGCAGCAGCAGGCGCAGCAGTTGCAGATGGCGTAGAAACGACCGAGCATGACGTCCTTGAAAAAAGCATGGTGTACATGGCCCCGTTCATGTTCAGCCTGGAGGATGTCCTGGGCCTCCTGCCGACTGATCCAGCGGGCCTTGTCCGGATGGTGCTCGGCAATGAAGCTCGCAAAGGGTTCCCCGACAATCAGGCAGACATCCCGGGGGAGGCACGGCTTGGCGCTGGAGCTGCGGCAGGGACACTGCAGGGCCACAATTCGGTCCGGATGCTGCAGGACAATGTCCCTGGCCGTTGCATAGGGAATGATCTGCTCCAGGTCTCCAAGATCAATGTCCCGATTCACAGTGACCAGCTGCCTGGCGTGCTCCAGGTGAAGCACCTTGCCGTGGTACGTGTCGGCAAAGCTGACCTTGCGCCTTTGTTTGTCTGGAAGGGCCGTGTTTCTTGATTTCCGGAACAGGGCCGCCAAAGGTCTGAGAACCCGAACCGCGGGATGGCGTCCGGTGCCTATGGAAATATACAGCTCCGGCCAGCGTCCATATACATAGCCGTGCAGCCAGTTCCACGCGGAGTAGTTGGGTCGGGTCGTGAACTGCTCGTGAAAAGAACGGGTTGAGGGCTTGAGCAATCGGGAAAGCAGCTTGGATATGGCCATGGAGTCTTCAGGCTGTGTCTTTGGTTCCAGTGTATGTAAATGCATCAGCGTGCATTTTGTAAAATCGTCCCATGTCCGTGGCGATGGATTTGCCGCAGGGGCAGACCAGCATGCCGTCACGCTCCAGGATGTCGAACCGTTTGCTGATCCTGGCTTTGTGGCAACGCAGAACTTTTCCGGGGCCGATCTTTTTGTATTTCAAAAGCTTACATTTGCAGCCGGAACATTTGATCGTCAACACGCTGATTCGATTCAGGCGCAGGCCGGTGAACAGGATTAATGTGGGGACGAAGTCAGGGAGTGCCGGAATCCTCGGGCTCGAAGGAAACTTCGACCACCAAGGAACCTTCGGCCGTTGTGAAGGGAATGGCCAGAATGGGTGAGGAAGTGATGTGGCTGATCTTGTGCCCTTTTCCAACAACCACCACGGGGGTGGAGGCTTTCAGTTTCATTCCCTGTTTGACCAGATCCTGTCTGGCCTGCCCGGCGATCATGTTCGTCAACTCTCCTACGGCATCCGCGATATCGTCGTTGATGGTCGAGTAGCTTTCAGCCAGCATGTTGTTAACGATTGTAAGTATGACCGGTTCTTCCAGGGTCAAGGACATGACTCCGTCCGCGGAACCGGAAAAGCCTATGGAGCCGGTGACGTCGCCGACGGCTGAGCGGTTCCGGTTGATGTACGGCTTGCCGGGGGTGACATTGACCGATGCCATCATGCCCAGGACGCCGACCACGGCGTCCAGAAAAGGATTGATGAAAGAGACGTCGTAGCGCACAGCCATGAAAAGATGAGAAAGACGGCGGCTAGAGCAGGGCAGCCGTGATCTCTTCAAAGTGCCGATCGTGCAGTTTCATCAGCGAGGTGAGAGCATAGGGATCAAGCCCGAGCAGTTGCCAGTCTTCCCGGGTCATTCCAGGCAGAGCATAGAGCCCGCCGGAGGAAATTTCCGCGACATTGGCCATGATGTCGGCGAGCTGGACAACGGCTGCGCCTTTGCGGTCAACGGCAAGCTCCGGATGGTGATGATGCGCTATAAGGTCTTTCAAGGCTGAAGGAAAACCCCATTCCTCGAGAAGAAGCCTGCCCACGTCGGCATGATTATATTCCAGGATCGTATTCTCCGCCTCCACCAGCGGCACCATGTCCGTGCGGGCAAGAAGCAGGGCTTCCACGGAGGCGTAGGCCATGTTCTTGAAAATCACCAAGCGTCCCACATCATGGAGGAGCCCGGCTGTAAAGTATCGCTCCGAAGGCAATCCGAGTTTCAGGGCGATCAAATTCGCGAAAACGGCGCACCGCAGGGAGTGCCGCCAGAAAGTCCGCATATCCATGAGTTCCGGCGGAATGTTCTTGAAATAGTTGATCGTTGAAATCCCCAAGGCCAGGGTGGAGATTTCCTGGACGCCAACGAGTGAGACTGCCCGGGATACGGAATCGATGGTGGAGGAAAAGCCGAAGAAAGGACTGTTGACCAGTTTGAGCAACTTCGCGGAAAATCCAATGTCCGTGTTGACGACGTTGGCGATGTCCTGAGCCGAGCTTTTGGGGTTGTCCAGAACCTCCCGAATCTTGAAGTAGATGTCCGGAAACGAGGCCAGGCCCACCTCGTGACGGACAATTTCCGTTGCATTGCCGATGTCCTTGATGAAAAGATCCGACAGGTGCTCGACGTTCTTGGCCCGCAGGGCGCTTTCACAGGGAACCTCCCAGCCCGTTGAAATGGAGCGGGCGGTACGGTCCACGGCAATGTGGAAGAGTTCACTGAATGCTTCGTGATCAGGGTCGACATAGATGAAAAAGTTCCGGGCATGCAGTTCCGCCTGACGCGACGACTCTGTTTCAAGATCCATTTCCACGGGCAGTCGAACGGATACGGCGCTGAGTCCGAACTCCTTGAGAAGTCGAATCTGTTCTTCGCCCAACAAGACTCCCGATTCCAGAAATGTTGTTCCATCCACGCCGGGTATTTTCCTGGCCAGAATCATTCCCGGAACAAGATATTCCGTGCATACCCTGATCACACCCAACCTCCGTTCATATGAGAACAAAGCGCGGACCGCATCACGCAACCTTCCTGTACACGATGCCCCCGGGCTTGATCAGGGGCTTGAATGCACGGGAGATCTTGTGAATCGTCTCCGAGTGGCCGAGCACCAGATAACCTCCGGGTAAAAGATTGTCGTAAAAGCCAGAGATGACTTTTTGTTTCATCTGATCGTCAAAATAGATGATCACATTACGACAAAATATGATATGCGATCGCGGAATGCGCTTCGGGGCCAGCTTGTCGTTCAGATTGATCAAACCCAGGGAGACAAGTTTTTTCACTTTGGGATGGATTCGGTATCCGCTGGGTTCCTTGATGAAATACCGATTCATGATATCCTTGGGAGTGGTGCGCAGGGAATGTTCCCCATACAGACCAGCCTGCGCCTTGGCGATCATGTCCGGGGAGAGATCGTTGGCCGTGATGCGGACCTTCCAGCCAAGAATGGACATCCGTAACGCCTCGTGCAGCATGATGCCCAGAGTGTAGGGCTCTTCGCCGGAGGAACAGCCCGCGGACCAGATGTGCAGGGATTTGTCGTCGGATTGTTCGCGTTCCCGGATCACCTCTTTGAGCACGTTGGCTTCAAAGACTTCCAATTGCTTGACGTCGCGGAAAAAACTGGTTTCATTCGTGGTAATCTTGGAGAGGAAAAATTTCAGTTCCTCGTTCTTATTCGGACCGTGTCGCAAAAGCAGGGCGTATTCCTTGTAGCTGCGCAGCCCCAGATCAAGAAGTCGTGGGCCAAGACGGTTTTCCAGAAGATACTTGCGGCGTTCCGGTATATCTATTCCAGCAAGATCATAGATGAACCGCCGCAGTTCAGTGAACTCGTCGGCGCTGATGGGCGGCGTTTGGCGCAGAGTCAAGGGGCTTGATGTGCTTGGAGCCATTTGGCCTTTTCTCGAAATGGTGTGTGGCGTGAGGTGGGTCTCACGTGCGAAACGATGGGTGATTCTCTAGCAAAAGAGTATGTAAAAGAAAAGCGGTAACTATTCAGCACATACTCTGTGGTCACTCGCCAGAACTGGATTCCGGCTTTCGCCGGAATGACGTATCGTACCACGTCCTTTCAAGTTAAGTCATACCGGCGAAGGCCGGTATCCAGCCCGATTTTTCCCGGATGAGCTGAGTAGTTACGAAAAGCAGTGCAAAAAAAAAGTGCGACCATGAAGGCCGCACTTGAATGTACACGATCATGCAGCATGTTCGTGTTCAAGAATGGGTATGAAGTTACATTGTCGCTGAATCCGCCGGAACGATGTTGATCCTGGTTTTTACTTTGCGTTGGCGGGTGTAGCGTTCGAATTCAACAACGCCGTCCGTCAGGGCGAACAAGGTGTAGTCGCGGCCCATACCGACATTCTTGCCGGGATGGAACTTGGTGCCCAGCTGACGGACCAGGATGTTCCCGGCCAGGACCTGCTGTCCACCGAAACGCTTGACGCCGCGTCGCTGACCAGCACTGTCGCGACCATTTCTGGAGCTGCCTCCAGCTTTTTTATGTGCCATTGTAATCCTCCGTGGTTATGCCTGGATGGACTTGACCATGATTTTCGTAAATTCTTGCCGATGTCCCTGCTTCTTCCTGGAATCCTTGCGCCGCCAAAACCGAAAGACGATAATTTTCTTGTCTCGTCCATGCTCCAGGACTTCACAAGCCACCTTGGCGTCGGACACGTAGGGTTGTCCGGCCATGGCCTCGCTCTCATTGCCAACAAGCAGAACCTTGTCCAGGAGGACCTCAGCGCCGGGTTCGGCGTGAATGCGGTCCACCTTGAGGCTTACTCCCTCTTCCATGCGGTATTGTTTGCCGCCTGACTCTACGATTGCATATCTCATTATCGGCCTCCCAAATGCAGAAACAGCTCTCATATGCGAAATTCTTTTGAATCGTCAAGCGAATTTTTCATTCCCGACAGGTAACTACTCAGCTGAGGTCCAGGTTGCTTTGATTTTGCGGCCTCGCCAACTCCTTCGCCGGCTTCGTAACACCGAACCATTGCATGAATAAACAACACTCGTGCTCCAGGAGTCCGGCAATGGTTCGGTGAACGAATCCTGGCTCAGTCAAACAGGCGAGGCCGCAAAATCAAAGCAACCCGGACCACCCCTGCTTCAACTGCTGAATAGTTATCCCGATAGGTCAGGCCCTGGCCAGTACGAGCAGGTCCACGGACGCGGCTTCAGCCCGGAGCAGCGTCCTGGCGGCGGCATGCGCCGTGGCTCCTGTAGTCAGAATGTCGTCGACCAGAAGAATCGTTCGGCCGTGAACGGCTGCCTTGTCGGCCTGGAATGCCCCCTTCAGGTTCTGCATGCGCTGTGCTCGCGGCAAGGTGTGCTGGGCGGGGGTGTTGCGAATCCTGCTCAAGGCGGTGACGCTCAAGCTGCCGAAACCACCATGGGAGATGCCTCTGGCCAGTTCCAGGCTCTGGTTGAAACCGCGGGTGCGAAGCTTCCGGGGGTGGAGGGGAATGGGAATGATCAGGTCGTGGGAGGTTGCCGCCCCGTTCTGGAGCGAAAGGCGCAGTAAATCTTGCAACAACCGGCCCAGCCCGAGCTGGGCCTGGAACTTGAACCGCAGGACCATTGATTTCAGCAGATCATTGTATGGACCGTAGAAAAAGACATTGTCCCAGGGAGGCGGAGAAAGACGGCAATCAATGCACAGCGTCGGAGGCCCGGAGTCAACCTCGTACAGCTTCCCGCATCGCGGGCAATATCCTGTGATTCGCTGAACAAGCCTTGTTCGGCAGACGGCGCAGACATGGAGCTGGGTTGCGGACGTCTGGTCGGAAGATGGTTCATCTTTCAGTGCTCCGCAGACAGGACACCTTTTGTTCAGCGCTGGAAAACATTCCTGGACAAGCCGCGTTAGGCGGCTCAAAGAGAGGATGGCGAGCTGAAGCGGAGTCCGCCCCGGCGGCTCACTTATGTGGAAAGCTGCGTCCATGCACGAGAGCCGGCTGAGATCAATGTTTCCCGTGCGCCGGAGTGCTCACGCAGGTCGTTGACGTTGTCAATGCCGCGGAACACATGTTGTTCCTGGATATGAAAGTTAAAGGTTTTCAGGAAATACTTGAGGGTCAGCAAGGCGCCTTCAAAGAGGCGTTCGCCTTGGGGCCGACCGGCTACGAGGTTGATGATCGCAGGTCTGGCCGCAAGTTTTTGCAACACCGGGTCCTGGTTCTCCTTGCGCAGGTAATAGGATTGGCTGCGGTCGATCCAGGCCTTGAACTGGGCGGGAAGATGATAAAAATAGATGGGAGACGCGATGAAGATGCTCGGGGCGGCAAGCAACGCCTGAAACAGTTTCGCGCTTTGGTCCTGACCGGTAAGGTAGCACTCACCTCGAGGATCCTGGGCGCAGCGGATACAGCCCTGGCAGGGATGGATGGAAAATTCTCTCAAAAAAAAGAGCTGACAGCGACCCCCGGCCTGACGGATTCCTTCCCGGAAAAAGGCCGCTGCGTCATCGCTGTTGCCGCCGCTTCGAGGGCTGCAGGAGAAAATCGCTGGAGATGAAAAGTCGCCCATGGCGTATGGGGCGAAATCGTTCAAGGAGGGGCGGGAATCCGTCATGTCCTTGTTCCTCTGCGTCCGCGGCTAGTCTTCAAAGTATGGGTTTGTCAGCTGTTCTTCCCGAACGGTGGTGGCGGGGCCGTGTCCGGGGTAGACCGTGGTTTCCGGAGGCAAGGCGAAAAGCTGCGAGCGGACAGCATGAAGCAATGTCTCCATGTCGCCGCCGAAAAAATCGGTCCTTCCAATGGAACCGGCAAACAGGACGTCCCCGACGAAAACGGCCTTGAGGTCCGGAAAATAGTAGGAAAGGCTGCCCGGACTGTGTCCCGGGGTGGGCAGGATTTTGCACTGCAGGCCGATGAATTCCGACTCTCCCTCGCTGATGGTCTCGTATTCAAAGGAGTCCACCTTGGGCAGGCCCATGTAGTTGCCGCTGCCCAGACCGCTGGCCAACAGCGGCACGTCTTTTTCCGGAACGCGAATGGGGGCCTTGGTGGCGAGATGCAGGGCCTGGTTGCCGTAAAGATGGTCAAAGTGGAGATGCGTGTTCAGGATCTCCTGGATCCGGAGATTGTTGGACGACGCAAAACGAAGCACGGATTCCGGGGCGCCGCCGGGATCAACGACAAGAGCCTGCCCCTGGTTGGCGACAAGATAACAGTTGGTTTGCAGTGGACCCAGCGGGAATGTTTGTATGGCCGACATTATAAAGCCTCCAGTAAAAGTTCTTCCAGGGGGCGGCGGGATGATGCGCCAGGATGGGCCGGATGGCCGAGGGCGATGACCGCCATGATTCGGTATTCGTCAGGGTTCAGATTCAGAGCCTGGATCACCTGCTCCTCCTGATTGATGATTTCTCCAAGCCAGACGCCGCCCAGGCCCAGGCCGTGAATGGCCAGGAGCATGTTCTGGATGCAGGCGCCCGCGGCCTGATGATCCTTGCCTTCATGATACACGGCCGGCTTGTGCAGGAACACGGCGATGAGCGCGCCGGCATTGCGGACAATGGCTGCGTACTTGGTCAAACCGGCCAGGGCTTCCTGCCGCGGATCGTTCTTGCGGATGGCCAGAAACCGCCATGGTTGATTGTTCAGTCCGCTGGGGGCCCAGCGTCCGGCATCCAGGATGCGTCGCAGGTGCTCCGAGTCCACGGGCTGGTCCGTGAATTTTCGGACACTGCGCCGTTGGTGCAGGGCTTCAAATATGGTTGGTTCGGGTTGAGGCATCTGATCGTCCTCCTGAAGCTTCGTGCCGGCAGGTTATGGGAAGGTTTCCGACTGCCGCCAAATTATTGCGTAACTCCTCAGTCTTCCGTCGGTGTAACTCCTCAGCTCATCCTTGAAAAATCGGACTGGATACCGGCCTTCGCCGGTATGACTTAACTTGGAAAGGACGTGGTATGTATGATGCGTCATTCCGGCGAAAGCCGGAATCCAGCTCTGGCGAGTGACCACGGAGTATGTGCTGAAAGTTACCCGTCGGTTATGCCAGTGAAGGCGGGTATCCAGTCTTTTCGGCACTGTTTGAGCTGCGTGGGTCCATTATTTTTTCTTGCGATTCTCCTGGATTTTTTGGGCCGTGTAAGCGGCCAGCAGACCGCAGATAATGCCGTAAAACAAGGCCCTGCCGACATCTACGCCGAACCAGGTTGCCATCAGGCCAATGGAACCGCCGACAATCGCACCGCGCAGAACAGGCGGCAGTCCTTTTTGAGATTCGTTTGACATTAGTTCACCATCCTCTTTTGGGTCACGAATACAATCCTAAGCACAAAGTGGCAAGGCAGCGTAACAGCCCAGGTCTATCCCGCCTGATATGATGGCAAGCTGAGAGGGTTCTTGACCAAACACGGTTCCTGGTTGACTATGGAATCTTTTAGCCTTTAGTTACCATGGACTTCAGGAAGGGATAGGATGAAGGACTAGGCCGGTTTCTGACCATGATTTTCTTCGTCCGAATCTTTTTAGCTGTCTCGCAAGTTACCACTCCGTTAATAATTCGCTGTTCAAGGATAACCAATTTTTTTCATGAAACAAAATACGCCGACCATTCACCTGGCTGCTCCCGACATGAAACAGGCCTCCTCTCCTCCAGATGACGTCGAAACATCTCAAAATCATCGTTTGGCGAATTTTCTTTTCGAAGTGGGCATGCTTCGCAAGACGCCGCGTTCTGGATATCAGTTTCTCGGTTCCGGACAGGAAAACGTTGCCGAACATTCCTTTCGGACCACGGTCATCGCCTACGTACTGGCTTCGCTGACCGAAGGGGCGGATCTTTTGCGGACCATGGGCATGGCCTTGTTCCATGATCTGCACGAGACGCGCATCGGCGACTTCAACTATGTCAACAGGATCTACAATTCCCGCAAGACGCTGCTCGCAATGGAGCATGCCCTGCATGGGACGGGCCTGGATGACATCATGCAGTGGTGGCAGGAGTTGGAAGCGACAGAGAGTCTGGAATCCCGGCTCGTTCACGATGCGGACCAGCTTGACCTGATATTGAATCTGAAGCAAGAGCAGGACCTGGGAAACCCATATGCAGCAAAGTGGCTCGAATGCGCGCTACCTCGACTGCATACGGAACTGGCTCGCGACCTGGCCGCCGTAATCATGCGCACGGACCATACGGACTGGTGGTTCAAGGGGCCGGATCCTTCCTGGTGGCGCAAGGGACACAATCCGGATTCTTGCGAAGGGACGGAACAAGTCTCATGCGTGCCGAAGCCGCACTGAGTATGGCGAGTAGGCGGCCGATCCAGGATCCATTACGGTCCAGGAAGGATCCGGGCGCGATCCGAAAACTTGGTGTGCTTTCGAAGTTGCCGCCGTCATTTCATGTTGTTTCTCCGACTCCACTTAGGTTTTGAAAACGTAAAAAATATGAGCCGGGTATGACCAGTATCGTCGCAGCCATTGGCGGCTTGTTCATCAGCGTCTCCCGGGACAGCGGGCGAATGATGCTGTTGTTTCTGGAGTCCATGTCCTGGCTGTTTAGTCCGCCATGGCGCTGGCGACTTTTTTTCAAGCAGATGGAATTCATCGGCGTGAATTCCGTCTTCGTCGTCGCCCTGACGTCCCTGTTCACAGGCATGGTTCTGGCTTTGCAAACATATTACGCTTTTCGAATGTTTTCCGCTGAAACCCTGGTCGGCGCCACGGTCGCTTTGTCCATGGCCCGCGAACTCGGGCCGGTGATCACGGCCTTGATGGTCACCGGCAGGGCCGGATCGGCCATTGCCGCCGAGATCGGGACCATGCGCGTCACGGAGCAGGTGGACGCGCTGTCGGTGATGGCCATCAATCCTGTTCAATATCTTGTTTTGCCGCGGATCATGGCCGGAGTGATCATGGTTCCGTTGCTTACGGCATTGTCCGTTTTCATCGGCGTTTTCGGAGGATACTTGGTGGGAGTGCAATTGTTGGGAATCCACGGCGGCATATTCATGAACAAGGTATATGAATTCGTCACGTTGAGCGACTTGTACAACGGCTTGATCAAGGCGGCCTGCTTCGGTTTGATTCTCACTCTGGTGGGATGTTACAAGGGATTCTACACCAGCGGCGGCGCCGAGGGCGTTGGACGGGCCACTACCCAGGCTGTGGTTCTCGCGTCGGTGCTGATCTTGACCAGCGACTACGTGCTCACGGCATTGATGATGTAGCCATGACCATGGAACCGATTATCGAACTGTGTAATGTGCGGAAGAGTTTCGGCCGCGAGCACGTGCTGCGTGATCTCAGTCTGGCCATTGCCAAGGATTCGGTGAGCGTGATCATCGGCCGCAGCGGCGGAGGCAAAAGCGTACTGCTCAAGCACATCATCGGCTTGATGCGTCCTGACCAGGGACAGGTGATCATCGACGGTCAGGACATTGCCCGGATGAGTGAACGCGAGATGGCGCCCGTCCGGCGCAAGTTCGGGATGCTGTTCCAGGAGTCGGCCTTGTTCGATTCGATGAACGTGGAGGAAAACGTCGCCTTCCCTCTGTTTGAACACACCCGCAAGAGCCGAAGCGAAGTCATGGATATCGTGGCCCAAAAGCTGGCCGCGGTGGGTCTGAAGGAAATGGGCCACAAGATGTCGTCGGAGCTTTCCGGCGGGATGCGTAAACGGGTCGGTTTGGCCCGAGCCTTGGCCCTGGAGCCGAAAATCGTGTTGTTCGACGAGCCGACATCGGGCCTCGATCCCGTCATGGCCGCCACGATCAACGAACTGATCGTGCGCACCCAGGCCGAGTTTCATGCCACCTGCGTGGTGATCAGCCATGATATTCCCGCGGCCATGAGTACCGGCCACGAGTTGTTCATGCTGTTTGAAGGCAAAATTATCGCCCAGGGCACGCCGGATGAGATCAGGCAATGGGATGATCCCGTGGTCCAACAGTTCATTCACGGACGCGCCGAAGGTCCGATCAGCATCGTCTAACGTTCCTATTGTTCATAATACATATGTGGAGAAAGCGTGACACCCGGAGCTGAAATAAAAGTTGGCGTTTTTGTCCTGATCGCATGCGCGGCCCTGGCCTACATGACGCTGAGAGTTGGTACGGGAGTGTTCCTGCCGGGCGATACATACGAGGTGGATGTCCTTTTCGACAACGTATCCGGATTGCGGACCAATTCTCCCGTGGAGATCGCCGGCATCGACGTCGGTCTGGTGGATTCCATTGCACTGGACGGCCATCAAGCCAGGGTGACTCTGCAACTGCGCTCGCATGTCCGTCTTCATTCCGATGCGGTGGCCACGATCCGGACGCGCGGCGTGCTGGGAGACAAGTTCGTGGAAATACAACCTGGCGGCGAGCCTTTTCCCGTGGTCGAAGACGGAGGGCGCATCGCCAGGGGAGCTACGCCGGCAGATATGGATCAGATGTTCACCAAGGTGGGCGACATTGCCGACGACATCCGCGTCGTTTCCCGCAGCGCCGCCAATGTTTTCGGCGGCCCCCAAGGCGAGCAGGATCTGCGTTTGGCCTTTGAAAGTCTGCGCGACGCAGCCATGGGGTTGAATGCCATGGTCCAGGCCAATGCGGAAAGCGTGGACTTCATTGTGCGCAATTTTCGGGATTTCTCCGCTGATATGCGGGATATCGCCGGGACGAACAGGGAAGGCATTGACCGCATCGTGGCCAATCTGGAGACAGCCTCCGGGCAACTGCAGACAACGCTGCAACAGGCGGGCGACGTGCTGGCACGCCTCGAAACCGGGGAAGGTCCTCTTGCCAAGATGATCAATGATCCGGAGATGGGCCAGGACCTGCAGGGGACCATGGCCTCTCTGGAGAGCATCTCCCGCAAGATTGACGAGGGCCAAGGCACCCTGGGCAGGCTGATCAACGAGGATACGACAGCCCAGGAACTGGATCGGGCCCTGGAAGGCATAAACAGGTTCCTGGCCAAGCAGGATCAGTTCCAAACCTCTGTGGACTTTACCAGCGAGTACCTGGCGCGTCACGGCGAAACCAGATCGGCGTTGACCTTACGGCTGCAACCCGCCGAGGACAAATATTACCTGCTCTCCGTTGTGGACAGCCCCCAGGGGCGGCGGGAAAAGAAGGAAACCCTCACCGAGCGGTGGATCAACGGAGAGCGGACCACAATTCGGGAAATTGAGGACAGGTACTATCAAAGCAAGATCACCTTCTCCGCCCAGCTGGCCAAGCGCTGGGACAACCTGGTCCTGCGCGGCGGGCTGTTCGAAAGCACCGGCGGGGTCGGGGTGGACTACTATCTCTGGGACGATCGTCTGCAACTGCTTTTTGAAGCGTATGACTTCGACAAGGACGTCAATCCCCATCTCAAGGCCGGCGCCAAGCTCTATTTCCTGCGCAATTTCTACGCCAGTCTCGGCATGGACGATTTTGCCCGCAGCGATCGGCGATCCTTCTATGCCGGGCTGGGATTCTACTTCACGGATGAAGACCTGAAATACCTGCTGACCAGCGTGCCTGTTCCGAATCTGTAAACCTGAATGCACGTTTCCCTGTCGGGCTCCGTCAGGGCTTACTTGCTGAAGACCGTGCTCAATGCGGGCAAATACCGTAAGCGGGAGAAATTGATGAAACGAAAAAAAAATATTGCTGAACAACCCAATGAAAGTGAATCTTTGATTCGGGTATATGCTCCCTTGTTTCTGGCCACGGCTGCGGCCCTGCTGCTGAGCCTTGAATATTGGCTGCAACAGGCAGGATATCAGGGGTTGTGTCCTACGGCCGGATGTGCCGTGGTCGGCACCTATGTCAAATACGGCGAGATCACCTTCATCGGCATGGGCGTGGTTTTTTTCTGGATTCTGGCCGGCCTGTTGTTCCTGAGCAAGCGACTGGACAAGGGGTGGCTATGGATGCTCGCGGCAACCGTGTTGACCGCCGGATTGGCTTTTGACGGAGGAATTCTGGGTTTCCAGCACTTCGGAATCCAGGAAACCTGCATTCTCTGTTATGCAGTGGGAATCGCCCTGTTCCTGATTCTTTTCGCCTACGGCTGGATGCGGCGCTCTCTTGCCGCCGTGGTCATGGGCGTTGCCGTGTGGAGCGCGGCCTTCGCCTCCCAGGCGATGTTCATCTTTCCGGATAGAACCCCGGATTTGCGGGAGACCGTTCTGACGTCCTGGCGTGCATCAGACCAGCCCGGGCCGCAACTGTACTATTTTTTCAGCCTGCACTGCCCGTTCTGCACGCATGTCCTGAGCAGCCTGGCCGCGCATCCGCCCCAGGGGGGAGAGTGGCACCTGGTTCCCCTGGATACCCAGCCGGCAGACCAGCGCAAATTGGCCGCACTTCTGGACCATCCCCTCGTCGCGACAAATCCTTTTCAGGCCCTCCTGGACGTGGAGCGTGAACCGGTTCCGGACATGGAAATCCTGCCTGAAGCCGTCGCGGCCGCAACAAATGGCGCAGTGTTTCTGCGCAACAGCGGATACCGGGGAGTGCCGTTGCTGATCGTTCAGGAAACCCCGACCAGACGGGTGACATTGCAGGGTCGAGATCCGATTCTGAATTACCTGCTGGAAAAAAGGTTGGTCCCGTTCCGATTGTTCTTTTGAAACGCGATATGGTCCGGTAATTGCCGGCAACAAAAAAACAGGCCCGGAGGTTTCTCTCCGGGCCTGTTTTTTTTGTATTCATGCCTCAAGCCACTGGCTTTATCTAGACATCCAGCAGCATTTCGAGATCGTTGCGGGTGATGTTCTTCCAGACGTCCTGGCCGGGGATGATGGATTCGGCCACGTTGCGTTTCTGTTCCTGCAGCTTGAGAATCTTTTCTTCCACGGTGTTTTCGCAGATCATCTTGTAGGCAAAAACCTGCTTGGTCTGACCGATGCGGTGCGTCCGGTCGATGGCCTGGCTTTCCACGGCAGGGTTCCACCACGGGTCGTAATGGATGACGTAGTCCGCGGACGTCAGGTTCAGCCCGGTACCGCCGGCTTTGAGGGAAATCAGGAAGAGGCGGATCGAGTCGTCGTTGTTGAACTTGTCCACCTGCTCGAAGCGGTCCTTGCTGGATCCGTCCAGGTAGGTGAAGGGGATGTCGGTGGTCTGCAGCCAGCCGCGGATGATGTGCAGCATCTGGACGAACTGGGAGAAGACCAGCACCTTGTGGCCGTCCTCGACGATTCCGGTGGTCAGGTCCTTGAAGGCCTCGAACTTGCCGGAATTGATGTTCGTGCTCACGCCGGGCATGTCCAGACGCAGCAGTCTGGGATGACAGCAGATCTGGCGCAGCTTGAGCAGGGCGTCGAGAATGGACATCTGGCTCTTGGCCATGCCCTGTTCGTCGATGTTCTTCAGAACCTGATCCTTGAGCTTTCTGGCCACGGCCGTATACAGTTCCATCTGCTCGTCTTCCAGGGCGCAGTAGTAGACGTTCTCCACCTTGGGCGGCAGATCCTTGGCCACGTCGGCCTTCTTGCGGCGCAGGATGAAGGGCTTGACCCGCAGCTTGAGCTGTTCCAGGGATTCCTCGTCTCCGTCGCGGATGGGCCGGACGAATCCACTGTGGAAGGCATGCTGGGAACCGAGAAAGCCGGGCATCAGGAATTCGAACAAGGACCACAGTTCCAACAGGTTGTTCTCAATGGGCGTGCCGGAGAGGCAGAGCCGGAACCGGGCATTGAGCCGGCGGACCGATCTGGCGGTGATGGTGTTGGGGTTCTTGATGTTCTGGGCCTCGTCCAGGATGATGCTGTTGAACTCGTATTTCAACAACTCGTCCATGTCACGGCGGAGCAGGGCATACGTGGTGATGACCAGGTCCGATTTTTCAATCTGCTTGAACAATGGTTCACGATTGATGCCGTAGATCAGCAGCCGCCGCAGCTTGGGCAGAAATTTCTGGGCTTCCCGGTCCCAGTTGGGCAGGACGGACGTGGGCACGACGATCAGGTTCGGCCCTTCGTGCTTGTTGTTGATCATGTGCTGGATGAAGGCCAGGGTCTGCACGGTCTTGCCCAGACCCATCTCATCCGCGAGAATGCCGCCGAAACCATACTTGCGCAGGAAGTTGAGGTAGCTCAGGCCCTGGATCTGATAGGGCCGCAGGTCCGCCTGCAGGTCCTTGGGCACGCCGATCTGTTCAATGCTCTCAAAGTCCTGCAGCTTGATCCGAAGTTCCTGCCAGAAGCCGTCGGTGGTGGTTTCGGGAAGATCCTCCAGAATCTTGTCCAGGACCGGAGCCTCGAACTGCTTGAACTTGCGCTTGATGGGCTTGTCCGGATCGATCCCCAAGGTTTCCAAACGATGCCCCAGGGTCTTCAGCCATGATTCCGGAAGCCGGGTGTACGAGCCGTCCTTGAGCTGGACATAGCGTTTGCCCTGGGTCCATGCTTTCCAGATTTTGTCGATGGGAACCCGCTCGCCGTCGTAGTCCACGGAGATGTCCAGGTTGAACCATTTGTCCTCGGCCTTTTCTTCCTTGGTCTCCAGGATCGCGACCACTTCGGGATTGGCCAGGCGGACCTTGTAGCGCTTCAACCCCTGCTCGCCGAACATGCGATATTCCTGAATCATCTCCGGGTAGGCATCCAGAAGGAAGGTAATGGCGTCCTCCGGCTCCAGGAACCACATCTCCGGGCTTCTGGCCTGGAAATTCATGGTGGACAGCTTGTTGATCAGCGCCGATTCCTTCTCCTGCTCCCGGCGCAGAAGATAGGCTTTTCCGCCAACCTGGTAGCTGCCGGTCTGCAGATCCGGATTAGGTGCGTCCAGGGTCACTTCGCCGTGTTCCGTTACGTAGGTGTTCTGGATTTGCAGGGTCAGGAAGCTTCCTTCCTCGTCCATGAACAATTTGGGGTCATAGGTGGCTGGTACGAATATCGGCTGCATCCGCTCCAGGAAGTCTTCCTGGTCAATCAGATCCGACGAGGGGATCTTGGTCCAGACCCGATCCAGAAACTCGGCGATGTCGCCATGGGGGACAATGGGCTGCTGTTCCACCAGGTCCTGGACGAGTTGCGGATCCAGTCCGGTCTGAACGGGAAGGAACTGCTGCCGCCAGCAAACCCAGAGCGGGAACTGACCGTAAAAGTAGAGTTCCTGACCGGAGATGGAAAAGGGAGTTTTGCCTTCCCTGCCGAGAAGCAGATCGAAATTCAGACCATCCTCGGAGAGCTTCGGCCGGACCTGCAGGCGCAGGGTCTTGCTTTCCACGCGTACCGGTTGTTCCGTGTCCTCCCAGCGCAGATAGTATTCATTTTTGACCCCCCACAGGAACCATGTCAAAAGGCCTTGAGGAATGTCGACCCGGTGGCCGTAGTATTCCAGGTGCTGCCCGATCTGCTCCGCGATCTGCGGCAGTTCCGGCGAGAGGTCGGCCCATTCAGGGTTGCGGATCAATTGTTCCAGAGTGACCGGAACCATGACCTGGGAAATGCCCGATTTGTTCTGGCGGGCCCGGAAAAAGGCCACCTGCAGTCGTTTCGGCTCGGGAAAAAACTGCATGATGAAGTATTGCTTGCCCGGTTCCGGCTCCACGTCCATGGCGAAGAATTGACGGAACGTCTTGCGCCACTCGGTTCTTGGCTTGGGCATGTCCTCTTGATTGTCGCTTTGCAATGAGGATAGAAGATGGAGTGCCGTGGCCGCGACATGCCTGCAAACGCCGGAGAAGGAGTCCGGGCAGTTGCAGAAGTAGTTCGTGGTGGGATTCTTGAGGTTGATCCCGAGTTCGGCATTGTAGATCTGGAAATCGTCCGTTTGGAATTGGCCGGAAATGTCCCAGTGGTCATTCATTTTTTTTAAGGAAATCTTGTGGGCGCCGTCTTCCGAGATCAGAGATTGTGCTCCGGATGCGATGTATTCCGGGATATTCTCCTGAATGAAGCGCTGCAAGGCATTGCTCACTTCAATTTCTTCGTTCCGGTTCATTTTTGTTATAGAATCCGTCATAAACCTAATGTTCCTTGTAAAATTTCGATCATGGCCTGGTCATTCGAACAAGGTCCTGATTCGAGAATTGGTCCATTTAATCAAATCCACGGATTCTCGCAAGAGGCATAAGAAATTTTGGAAAGCTGATGGTTGGAACTGCTCAGCGTTTCTGGGTCATGCCGGACTGAACTGACTCGTTGTTGTTCCGAAAGCGTAGCCCTCAATTGAGGTTCCCGCACTTCAAGTGACCGGTCATATTTTGATGACGGATCCTGCCTCAATCAAATAAATGAGACCGTAAATCAAGGCAAAACGGACAAATCACGCGAGATGAGAATTGCTGACAATCTCGCAAATCAAGGGGAATCGGTCTCAAGTGAATAATTGCTTTTTTTGTGAACAGGCAGAGCCATGATTCGTATCCATGAAATTTTGGATAAAGTGTCCGGCTACATGTCCGAAGAGGACATGAACGTGATTCAGAAGGCGTATGTTTTTTCCGCCGCGGCGCATGCCGGGCAGACGCGCCTTTCCGGCGAGCCGTACCTTTTCCATCCTCTTGAAGTTGCCAATTCGCTTGCTGAAATGAAGCTGGACAAGGCTTCCATTGCCGCGGGTCTGCTCCATGACACCGTAGAGGACACCAAGGTCACGGTGAAGGAAATCGCCACGGAATTCGGGGACGACGTGGCGAAAATCGTCGCCGGAACCACCAAGATCAGCAAGATGAGCTTTCATTCCAAGGAGGAAGCCCAGGCCGAGAATATCCGGAAAATGATCCTGGCCATGGCCGACGACATCCGGGTCCTGATGGTCAAATTGGCGGATCGATTGCACAACATGCGTACCCTGGAGTTTCAAAAGAACATCAAGCAGCGACTGATCGCCAAGGAAACCCTGGACATCTACGCGCCATTGGCCAACAGGCTGGGGCTGTATCGCGTCAAGGTTCAGTTGGAAGATCTCAGCTTGCGGTATTTGAAGCCGGACATCTATCAGCAAATTGCCAACGGCGTCCAGCAACATCAAAGCGTGGGGCAGGAATACATCAGCAAGGTCCACAACATGATCGAAGAGTTGTTGCGGACCAACAAGATATCCGGCCGGGTCAAGGGGCGGATCAAGCACATTTACAGCATCTACCACAAGATGCTCCAGCAGGGCCTGAACCTGGATCAGGTATATGACCTGATCGCGTTTCGGACCATCGTGGGGTCAATCAAGGACTGCTATGCCGTCCTGGGGTTGGTCCATTCCTTGTGGAAACCGGTTCCGGGCCGATTCAAAGACTACATCTCCATGCCCAAGAAGAACATGTATCAGAGTCTGCATACAACCGTCTTCGGGCCGGATGGAGAACGCATCGAAATTCAAATTCGCACCGAAGACATGAACCGTCTGGCGGAGTATGGCGTTGCCGCTCATTGGCAATACAAGGAGGGAGGCAAGGGCAAGGACCGGGACGCGGACCGTTTCTCCTGGCTGCGCCAAATTCTGGACTGGCAGCAGGATCTCGAGAATCCTCGAGAATTCATGGCCTCTCTGCGCATCGACCTGTTCCAGGACGAGGTGTACGTATTCACGCCCCGTGGCGACGTGAAGGAACTGCCAGAAGGCGCCACGCCCGTGGATTTCGCCTATCTGGTGCATACCGAAGTGGGCAACCACTGCAACGGAGCCCGGGTCAACGGCCGACTGGTTCCGTTATCTACACCGCTGCACAACGGGGACACGGTGGAGATCATCACCGACCCCGGACGCCATCCCAGCAAAGACTGGCTGAAGTTCGTCAAGACGGCCAAGGCCAAGGCCAGGATCAAGCACTGGGTCCGGACGGAGGAGCGCGACAGGAGCATTGCCTTTGCCAGGGAGATTCTGGAAAAGGAAGGGCGAAAGGTCGGCGTGAATATGGCCAAGGCCCTGAAGGACGGTCGATTCGACAAGGTTGTGGAGGAACTGTCCTTCAAGACTCGCGAGGATCTCTTGACCGCCGTGGGCTATGCCCGGCTGACGCCCAGGCAGGTGCTGCACCGGATGCTGCCCACTGAGGAGCAGGCTCCCGAAGTACGGAGCGAAGCTCCTGCTTTGCCACATGAGCCGCCCAAACCGACCAAATCCAGGGGGATCAGCATCAAGGGCGTGGACGACGTCCTGGTGCAGTTCGCCAAGTGCTGCAATCCTCTTCCGGGAGATCCCATCGTCGGATTCATCAGCCGGGGACGCGGCGCCATCGTGCATACGGTGGATTGTCCAAATGTGGCCTATCTGGAACCGGAACGGATGCTGGACGTCTTCTGGGAGGGCGAGCCGGCAAAATCTTTCCCTGCAAAGATACGGATCATCTGCCTGAACGAACCCGGCGTGCTTGGAGAAATCAGCATGCTCATGGCCAAGGAGGCCATGAATATCGATTCCGGCTCATTCAGTTCCAGGCCGGACGGGAAGACGGAAATGCTGTTCCACGTGGAGGTCCGGGACTCCGCCCATCTGTACGGCGTAATCGAAAAGCTCAGCAAGCTGGATTCGGTGGTTGAGGTGATCCGCCTGACGGAGCAGTAATGATTGAGGACGGAATTTAACTCCTCATTCATTTGCGCTCCACATAAAGTAGCCAATCCGTATCCGAAGTCGCAATCGCAATCGAAATCGAAATCGAAAACGCAATCGCAATCGGCATCGTCCAGTAATGCTTTTTCTCGAGTAACTATCAGCAAAGTCTCAGAAAAAGACCTGGATAGGGCCTACGCCGGTATGGCTGATGTTGAAAGGGGTTGCTCCAATATGTCATTCCGGCGAAAGCCGGAATCCAGTGCGGTTTATGACCAAATGGATGATGTGCTGAGTAGTTGTTGTCTCGATTTCGATTTAGATTGCGATTGCGAGTCCATTGCGATTGTTATCTTGGAGCTGTTTCGGCGGGACGTAGATCAGAACTTCTGGAGAACTTTATAATCCGCGACTGTATCCACGTCTTGGAGTACCCCCGGGTCGTCCACCTCCACCAAACGAAGGCGGGCCTCGGGGTGTTCCAGGAGCAACCGTGCTCCCGTATCTCCTTGCAGGTCCATCACCCGAGAAAACCAGAGTTGAGGAATGCAGACGGGATTGCCGCGCTTCCCATTATGGCACGGTGCGATAAAGCTTTCGGGATGAGTCCGGAACATGGCGGTCAATGCTTTAAGAGTGTCATGGCGAACCAGAGGCTGATCTCCCAGGAAAACAAGTGCTCCGGCGATGTCGGATTCTAGGGCGGCCAGTCCGGTCCGCAAACTACGGGATTGTCCTTCATGCCAGTCCTTGGCATGGACAATTCGCAGGCGCACATCGATTCCGTTCAGCACTGTCGTGATCTGTCGTGCGTTGCTGCCCACCACGGCCAGAACAGGATCGCAAACCGCCAGGGCCTTGCGCACCACGTGGGCGAGAAGAGGATTGCCTCGGAACGGCAAGAGCAACTTGGTCCCCTCTTCACCGCCCATGCGCCGTCCGGCTCCGGCAGCCAGGACTATCCCGGCAATCTTGATGTTTTTCCGCCACATATCGATTCCATCAGGTAGTTGTTGCCAATTTCCTGGTAACTGCTCAAAAAGATCTGGCGACGAGGTTTTCTGTGCAACGATCCCATGGACGCGGAGTGTTGTGTCCAAGCCACGGGGGCCATATTCCAGCCGGAACTTTGCCCTTTGTGCGTTACCCCGTTGCCGCACTGGGGTGCGGCGCTCCCAGGATTTATCCTCTTGACTGCCAAAAGTTTTTGAGCAGTTACATTTCCTGACCCCAAACACCGGAGCCGTAAATGAATCTTTTGATCCGTGGAGCAACCGTGGTCAACGCGAATTGTTCGGCTCGGGCCGACGTGTCCATCCGCAATGGAAAAGTCGTGGGCGTGGGCGCCGATCTCGAAGTTTTGCCGGAAACCAAGGTGGTCGACGCCGGCGGATTGCTGGCACTGCCCGGCGGCATTGATCCGCATACCCACCTGGACATGCCCATCGCAGGTACCCGGACAGCCGACGATTTCGAGCAGGGCGGACGGGCCGCTTTGGCCGGTGGGACCACCATGATCATTGATTTTGCCATTCCCCGCCAGGGGCAGTCCTTTCTGGAGGCATACGACCGCTGGATGGATTTCGCCCGCACGGCCACCTGCGACTATTCGTTCCACATGGCCGTGACCTGGTACGACGAGAGTGTGGCCCGTGAAATGGGCGTTTTGGCCCATGAGCGCGGGGTGAATTCCTTCAAGCATTATATGGCCTACAAGGGTACGGTGATGCTCGACCCGGAGCGGATGCTGGACAGTTTTGCCCGGGCCGCCGAACTGGGCTGCATCTGCACCGTGCACGCGGAAAATGCCGAAATCATCCCTTTTCTGCAACGCAGGTTTTTGGCTGAAGGGATCACCCACCCCAGAGCGCATCCCCTCTGCCATCCAGCCTATGGGGAGGCCGAAGCGACTCAGCGGGCCATTGCCCTGGCCGAAGCGGCCAATGTTCCGCTGTACGTCGTGCACCTCTCCTGCTCCCAGGCCCTGGACGCGGTTGTGGCGGCCAGGAGTCGGGGGCTGCCCGTGTTTGCCGAGTGCCTTGGCGGCCACCTGGCCGTGGATGAAGCGGCTTATGAACAGGAGGATCCGGTTCTGGCGGCGCGGTACGTCATGAGTCCGCCTTTCCGGTCGGCCCGGGACCGGGCCGCGCTGTGGAAGGGACTGGCTATGGGCGATATCCAGGTCACAGCCAGCGATAACTGTTCCTTCACGGATGCCCAGCGGGCAAACGGCTTGACGGACTTCACCAAACTGCTCAACGGAACCCCGGGGCTGGAAGACAGGATGCGGGTGGTCTGGGACGGTGGCGTGGCCAAGAGGCTTCTGACTCCGGAGCAGTTTGTGGCCGTGACATCAACCAATGCAGCCCGCCTCTTCAATATCTATCCGCGCAAGGGCTGCATCCGCCCGGGCGCTGATGCGGACATCGTGCTTTGGGATCCTGATGCCCTGCATACGGTGAGCGCCCGGACCCATCATCATGCGGTTGATTTCAGCGTTTTCGAGGGCATGACCTTCCGGGGCGCTCCGGTGGCCACCTTTCTGGCAGGAGTTGAAGTGTGCCGGGAGGGGCGGGTCTGTGCCGAACCGGGTACCGGCCGCCATATTCCGCGGCCGGTCCTTCATTCCGGCTTCGGGGGCATTATGGACATGCTCCCACGGGATTGAACCGCCTGCAAAGGACGCCACTCTTGCCATGGCAGAAAAAAGATCTATTGATGATCTTCCCTGACAAGAGACACAAGTTTGCTTGATCGTCGTGACACGCGCGACGCAACCTTTGAACCCAATGCATGGGTGAGCAAAGAAGGAGAAAGTGGCAAGGATCCATGAACAGAGTTTGATTTCATTGGAAGTGCAACTGGAGTGGCAGAGCCGGGAGGCTCGGCATCAAGAGCTATACCTGGCCAGACGAGTCAATCTCTGGCGGGACATCTTTCCGTCGAGGATGCGAGAGGCTTTGTTGAACAGGGAGATTGGCGGCATAGTACGCCTGGAGTATGCAGCCGGAGAGGCTGTTCCGGGTTATGACCCAAAGCTTGTCCATCGGGTACCTCGTTCCCAATTTGCGCGTCAACAGATCCGCGGCCGCCTGATTTCTCTGCTGAAAGGCCGCCATTATCCCAGGGGGATGCTGGGAAGTTTGCCCGGAGTATTTCCTCAGAATTACCTGCCCGGTCGGATCATCGACCTGGATGATGCAACCATGACCGTCAACCTGAACCATCCCCTGGCTGGATACGATCTGTCAGTACAGGCCAAGATTCTGGACGTGGCGGACAAGGTGACCGAAACAGGCGGTCGCTTGACCTGCTGGATGGAAGAGTGGGCGGACAATGGTCCAGGCATGCAGGCCAGGCACCAAGGCCAGCCCACGCAGTTCGGCACGCCGGACGGCCTACGCCGCACGGACGAAACCGACGACGCCCAGTTCTACAAGGAACCGAGGATGGTCGGCCATCTTGACAGCCAGGCTGGCGAATTCCTGAAAGGGGTCTATGAAGGTGCGCTTCCGGAACAGGCCAAGGTTCTGGACCTGATGAGCAGCATGCAGTCCCACCTGCCTGACAATCCAGCCCTGCACGTGACCGGCCTCGGGATGAACGCCGCGGAGATGAGCGCCAATCCTCGACTTGCGGAGCACCGCGTCCACGACCTGAACGCAGACCCGGTTCTGCCTTTTGCGGATGGAAGTTTCGATGCGGTTGTCTGCAGCCTATCTGTTGAATATCTGGTTCGGCCCCAAGAAGTGCTCAACGAGTGCGCACGCGTGCTGCGACCGGGTGGAAAGCTGCTTGTTGGCTTCTCCAACCGCTGGTTTCCGGACAAGGCCGTTTCGTTGTGGATGGATCTGCACGAATTTGAACGAATGGGGCTCGTCCTGGACCATTTTCTTGCCGCCCAAGCCTTTCAGGACCTCCAGACCGTCAGCATCCGAAACTGGTGGCGGCCCGAGGACGATCCGCACATCAACACCACGACCACCAGCGATCCGGTCTATGTGGTCATGGGTACAAAAAGCTGATGGCTCAGATAGACGAAGATATCAGAATCGGCACTGCCTAAACACTGCTGAGGCAAATAAACGGGGGGCAACCTCCGGCCTCGGCAGTTTTTCGATTATGAATAACGATTCCCGATCCATGGGCCCCTGTCCCATCTGCGGGCGAGCCATGCATGACGGTCCCAGCGTGGACCGTCATCACTGGAAGCCTAAATCCCGCGGCGGCTCCAAGGCCGATCCGGTACATAGGATCTGCCATACCAAGGTGCACGGTCTTTTCTCCGAGCGGGAACTGGCCGCTTCCTACTCGAATCCCGAGCAGTTGCGGGATCACCCGGAAATGCGCAAGTTCATCAACTGGGTCCGGCGCATGCCCGCGGAATACGTCGGCAAGAATCATCCGCCACGCCGGTGCCGCTGACGGAGCGTCAGGATCGCGTTGGTCGCCGGCCGACAAGCAAGATAGATTGAGCCGGCGCGTTCGATATCCGCATAACCCAAATATCGAAACACGCCGGCTCCTGTTGCTCTCTGCAGCCGTCCAACATTCCCCGACAGCTGCTCAACTCGGAAAACCTTGCTCTAATACTCCGTGATCAGGTCAGGTCGAAACGGTCCAGGTTCATGACCTTGTTCCAGGCAGCGACAAAGTCTTGCACGAACTTTTCCTGCGCGTCGTCCTGCGCATAGACCTCGGCCAGGGCGCGCAAGCGCGAGTTGGAGCCAAAAACCAGGTCCACGCGGGTGCCGGTCCACTTCAGTTCGCCTGTCGTGCGGTCACGACCTTCGAAGGTGTCTCCGGCGTCGGACGTGGGCTTCCACGCGGTGCCCATGTCCAGCAGGTTGACGAAGAAGTCATTGGAGAGGGTTCCGGGCCGCGTCGTAAACACTCCGTGCTTCGATCCCCCAAAGTTCGCGCCCAGGACGCGCAATCCGCCCACGAGCACCGTCATTTCCGGCGCACTCAATGTCAAAAGCTGCGCCCTGTCCACCAGCATTTCCTCGGCGGAGACCGTATACATCTTGGGCTGGTAGTTGCGAAAACCGTCGGACTGGGGTTCCATAACGGCGATGGTCTGCGCATCGGTCTGCTCCTGGGAGGCGTCCGTGCGGCCCGGGGTGAAGGGTACGTTCACGTCATGCCCGGCTGCCTTGGCCGCGGCTTCAACGCCGGCGCATCCGGCCAGGACGATGAGGTCCGCCAGGGAGATTTTCTTGCCGTCCGCCAGGGCGTCGTTGAAATCCCGCTGGATGGTTTCGAGGGTCTCCAGCACTTTGGCCAGTTGCCGGGGTTGATTGACTTCCCAGTCTTTTTGCGGCGAAAGTCGAATACGTGCGCCATTGGCGCCGCCCCGCTTGTCCGAACCGCGAAAGGTCGAGGCCGAGGCCCAGGCGGTTACAACCAGTTCCGCCAGGGTCAGGCCGGAGGCCAAAACCTTGGACTTGAGGTCGGCGATGTCCCTGGCGTCGACCAGGGGGTGATCAACAGCCGGAACCGGGTCTTGCCAGATTAGGTCCTCGGCCGGGACTTCGGGCCCTAGATAACGGGCCTTGGGGCCCATGTCCCGGTGGGTCAGCTTGAACCAGGCCCGGGCGAAATCATCCGCGAATTTCTCCGGATTCTGCAGGTAGCTCCGGGCGATGGGCTCATAGATCGGGTCGTAGCGCAGGGAAAGGTCCGCCGTGGTCATCATCGGCCGACGCTTCTTCGAGGGATCATGCGCGTCAACCACCATGTCCTCTTCGGCCACGTCCTTGGCCAGCCACTGATACGCGCCGGCCGGGCTCTTGACCTTCTCCCACTCGTATTTGAACAGCACCTTCAGATAGCCCATGTCCCAGGTGGTCGGGTTCGGCTTCCAGGCGCCCTCAATGCCGCTACTGATCGTATCGCCGCCTTTGCCGCTGCCGAAGCTGCTCATCCAGCCGAAGCCCTGTTCCTCCAGGCCCGCGGCTTCTGGCACAGGGCCGACATGCGACGCATCGCCGGCTCCATGGCACTTTCCAAACGTGTGGCCGCCGGCGACCAGCGCGACGGTTTCCTCGTCGTTCATCCCCATGCGGGCAAAGGTTTCCCGCACATCTGGTCCTGAAGCAACCGGGTCCGGATTGCCGTTGGGACCTTCAGGGTTCACGTAGATCAAGCCCATCTGCACCGCGGCCAGCGGGTTGGCCAGATCGCGATTCCCGCTGTAGCGGGTGTCTCCCAGCCATTCGGACTCCGAGCCCCAAAAGATGTCCTCTTCCGGCTGCCAGATATCCTCACGGCCGCCACCGAAGCCGAAGGTCTTGAAACCCATCGATTCCAGTGCGCAGTTGCCCGCCAGGATGATCAGGTCGGCCCAGGAGATCTTGTTGCCGTATTTCTTCTTGACGGGCCAAAGCAGTCGGCGCGCCTTGTCCAGGTTGACGTTGTCCGGCCAGCTGTTGATCGGTGCGAAACGCTGATTTCCCGTGCCCCCACCGCCGCGACCGTCCGCCGTGCGGTATGTGCCCGCGCTGTGCCAGGCCATGCGGATCATCAGACCGCCGTAGTGACCCCAGTCGGCCGGCCACCATTCTTGTGAATCGGTCATCAGTGCGTACAGATCCTGCTTCAGGCCAGCCAGGTCAAGTTTGTTGAATTCCCGGGCGTAGTTGAAATCAGGTCCCAGCGGGTTGGAGGCCGGCGCGTGCTGGTGCAGGATGTCCAGGTTGATTTGGTTGGGCCACCAATCGCGGTTTGAACGGCCTCTGGCGGCCGCATGGTCGTGTATCTTTCCGGTTACAGGACATTTGCCGGCTTCGCTCATGGTACTCTCCTTTTTTGTGTGAATGTTTGATTGGTTGCGGTGATTTGATCACAAACCAGGCTTGGTTTCCGTTGCCGCGGCATCCTTCGGCCTTTTTGCGTGCTCCGCCTCCTGACAGGCTCGGCACAGTCCGAAAAAATCCAATCGGTGCGTGGATATCCGAAAACCGGTTTTCGTACTGACCTCCCGAGTCAGATCCGTCACACCGGCCAGGTTCGGGTCCTGAACAGTCCTGCACATGGTACAGATGACGTGGGGATGGGGAAAAGGCTTGTTGCCGTCGTAGCGGTTGCTGCCGTCGGGAAAACCCAGTTCGAGGACCTCGCCCAGTTCGCGAAGCAGGGCCACGGTTTTATAGATCGTGGCCCTGCTGGTTGTCGGGAAGTCTTGGTGAACCTGCTCATAAATCTGGTCCACCGAGGGGTGCCCGTCACTCAGGGCGAGAATCTTGAGCACGGCCACACGCTGCGGGGTGAGCCGAAATCCACGCTCCTTGAGCCGGTTGATCATCTGCTCAAGTCGTGCCTCGGAATCAGGGGAAAAAATGGGAGTTTGCATAGACACCGTGTCTTTGTGGATAGTATTTATCTCTGGATAATGATTATCCAGAAATTGGTCAAGTATTTTTTCTGACAACGTGGTGATCCTGGATGGCAAGCGCTTACAAGTTATGCCGGCAACACAGAAGACATTGACATAGAGAATCCAGATGTATATTTTTTTTATATACAAAGGGAGGCTCTTGTGACTCAACCTGAAACGAGAAATTCTCCAATCAACATTCGAGCGTTGCCGGTGCAAAGGGCCTTGATTGACAAGGCCGCGGACATCTTGAAGAAAAGTCGCTCCGAATTCATGCTTGAAGCGGCATGTCGGGAAGCGGAGAACGTGCTCCTGGATAGACGCCTTTTTTTCCTGGATGATGCACAGTATTTGGAGTTTGAAAAGCTGTTGCGGGCTCCTGTGGCCGAATCCGTCGGCAACCTGCTTTCGGCCAAGGCGCCATGGGAATGATCCGGCTCGATCCTCCCACCCCAGTTACGTCTCTGTATCATCTTGAGGAATTCGACTGCGGCACGCCCGTGCTCAATGCCTGGCTGATCAAGCAGGCTTTGCGAAACGAAGCATCCGGAGCTTCCCGCACGTTCATTGTCGGCAAGGAGCGAGTTGTCGTGGGGTATTATGCTCTGGCTGCTGGAAGTGTCGAACGAATGAACGCACCCGGAAGAATACGCCGGAACATGCCTGAGCCTCTGCCTGTCATGGTTTTGGGAAGGTTGGCGGTGGACATTCGGTGGCAGGGGCAGGGGATTGGAAAAGGGATGCTCAAGGATGCCCTGCTGCGGACTCTGGCCGTCTCAAGACAGGCAGGTATCAGAGCGCTTGTTGTCCATGCCATTTCCGAAGAAACCCGGTTGTTTTACATACGTCACGGCTTTCTTGAATCGCCTCTGGATGAACTGACGCTGATGCTTGGCCTGGAAAATCTCATGCCATTGCGGTGAACACGGTTCCGGACTTGAACCGGCACCTGTTTTTCCCGCGAAATGAACCACCCTGATAACTGATAACCAATAATAGCCAATAATAGATAACAGGTAACCGATAACCAAGTTCACGGCACCACTTTGGACCAGCAAATCCTCTCAAACCCCAAAGCCACCACCACGAAAGCGTGCAGGCGCAGGGCGGGGTATTTGCGATTGAGGCGTTGGGCGTATTCTTTGGCCTGGATCGAGCCCTGCCTTAGGGCTTGGCGGACCTGGGGCAGCTTGTCCAGGTCGTCCTGGGACATGGCCTTGAGCGCTTCTCCTGTCAGACTCAAATCCTTCAGGGACACGAACTTGAACTCCATGAGCACGTCCACCAGCCGGCCGTGCCGCTTGTCCGGGCGGATGATCATGGTCAAGTCGGCGTAACGTCGATCCAGCTCCGGCTCGGAATCCATGATGAACAGCAGATCGTTGTAGAGCAGGGTCAAAAACGCCGTCTTCACGGTCAGTTCGTTGGCCTGGGCATAGTCGCGGTTCTTGAACACCGTGAACAGGTGCTTTTCGACAAACGTGGCTAACTGAACCAGCTCCCCATCCTGATAGACCTTTTCCGCGGCCCAGCGCCCGGCGTCGCGCAATTGGGGATCGGGCAAAAGCATCTGCTGGAGGCGGGCGACGTACAGCCCCTGGATGACCAGATTCGGAACCCGTAGTGTCAATTGCAGAGTATCCGTCTCCCCGGCCAGGGTCAGGACGCCGAAATAGTAGAGGAACGAGGCCAGGAAGGTCTGATCCTTGGAGCTGTCCGAAAGCATTTCCCGCAGCCCGAATCGATCCGCGATCTCCGGAACGATCACTTCCCCGCCCTTGTGGCTCAAGTTCGCGATCATCTCCCGCCCACTGGGCAGGGCGGCCACATATTCCAATTTGGACTGATCCATGGCCAGGTTGGCGTCCAGCATTTTCGTCGGATACGCGCATCGTTTCTGGAAATGCTTGAAAAAATACAGGCATAGCGTGGGGTTGTAGACCATGTCCGTGCCCCTGGGCACGAAATTGTAGCCGTTGTAGTAGGTGCGAAGCAGTTCCAGGGCCTCCTGGGCTTTCTCCGCATCCAGTCCACATTCCCGGGCAATGGATCGCAAAGTCTCTGCCACCTCCTCTTCCCGGAACCCGCACAAATCCGCGAATTCGGGCTCAAAGAAAATATCCTCAGCCACATTGTACCCGCTGGTCAGATCACTCATGACCACCGGCGAGACCCCGGTGATGAACACGCGGTCGAACATGCTGGCCTGGGTTGACGCCTTGACCACCTTGAACAAGGTACGCAGGATGCCCTCATCATGCACCAGGGCCTCGTACCGGCCCCGGGAATCCGGCTCTGGCAGCATCATGACCGTGTTGGCGAAGTTGTCATACTCGTCGATGAGTAGGTAGATCGGAATACCAGAGTTCCTGGTCGCGCCGAGCAAAGACCCAATGGAAAAAAGAGCATCTTCGGTATTGAGGTCAACTTGGCCCATATCAAAGCCATTTTTTTTGTAATACTGAAGAAAGTTGGAAATTTGGACATTGATATGATTGAAAAGCGACTGCCGCATGTCCTCCGGCGTTCCGGTGGGATCAACACAGGAGAAATCCCAGCGCAGGATGAAATAACTGTTACGCAAGGGGGTCGGATTGATACCGATGGCTAGGTGGCCGAACAGGGCCGAGAACTGATCCTTGCGGGCGATGTCGTAGTAGTTTTCCAGCATGGACAGCAACAGGCTCTTGCCAAAGCGCCGCGGCCGGATGAACAGGGAGGACTTGGTCCGCTCCAGGTGGAGAATGGCCTGGGTCCGGTCGCAATAGTAGTACCCTTGGGTTGCGATTTCCTGAAAGTCCCAGATGCCGTAGGGAAAGGTGATCATCGGTTGTCCTTGCACGATTTTTCAGCGTTGAGAGGGAAATGTCTCGCTTTGTCGCGGTAGCATCAGGATTCGGCATGTGGTGAAAATCCTGACATATTCCCTCAAAAGTTAAAAGGGACACCTTTGATATCCTCATGCAACGATTCATCTCCCTGGACGAGCACCCACGCCGGCCCGATGCTTGATCCGCCTTGGCATCCGCCGACGGCACTCCCCCATATCCGGAACCTGATAATCGTTCTGGATCGGCTCAAATATTTGAAATCGTCGGGACAGGCTGTGAAAATCACCCTGACTGTATTGCTGCAAAAGCTCAAAATCTTATGTATGAGGATATACTTTCAGTCGAGTTGCTTATTGTACTGCCATCGAGTTTTGAAACTACTCAGCCCACCTGAGCAAAAACGGACAGGATACCCGCCTTCGCTGGTATGACTGACTTGCAGACGACTTTGAAAACAAGTCATTCCCGCGAAGGCGGGAATCCAGTCCATACTTGTCGCAATTCTTGAGAAAGCTACCATTTTCCGGCCCAAGCTGAGTAATTACCGAGTTTTTTTGAACAGCATGCAGAATCGGAATTTATTACAACACATTGATAGAGGTGCCATGCAATTTTCCGTTTTGACGGCGGCCATTCTTTCCCTGGCGTTGCTGGACTGTCCGACGACTCCAAACTGCGTTTCCAGTCAGGCCGCGGATTCGGCCCGGCGGGTCGAGCCTCTGACGTATCCAACCGGTCAGGATCAGTTGGCCATGCAAGTCCTGCTTCAGGTGCTTCGCGGCCTGCCGCGCACCGTGATAACCAAACAGTCGGATACCATTGTCAAAGCTGTAGTTCAAAGCGCCGTGTTTCGGTTCAAGGATGATCTGGAGTTTTATTTCGATCCCGATCATCCCGTCATCCATGTCCGTTCGGCCTCACGGGTCGGCACCTGGGATTTGGGGGTGAATCGTCGGCGTGTGGAACAAATTCGCGCCGACTTTGCCGCGCTTCTGGCCCGTGAGCCATGATTATTTTTCGGTTCGTACTGTAGCCCCATGCTCCACTGCCTCACCCAGACCCAGACCCTGCCCCTGAGCCTTGATCAGGCCTGGGAGTTCTTTTCCGACCCGGCCAACCTCAGCCGGATCACCCCCGGCTGGCTGGCCTTCACCCTGACCTGTTCACCGCATACCGCCATGTATGCCGGTCAGATCCTGACCTACTCCATCCGTCCCATCCCCTTGCTGCGTTTGCGCTGGGTGACCGAGATCACCCATGTTCGCAAGCCGTACTTCTTCGTGGACGAGCAGCGCATCGGCCCCTACCGGTTCTGGCATCACCAGCACCATTTTCAGGAGACGGACACGGGCCTTCTCATGACCGATCAGGTCCACTACGCCTTGCCTTTCGGTCCTCTGGGCGACCTGGTTCACGCACTGTGGGTCAGAAATCGCCTGCAGGCCATCTTCAGCCATCGCCGGACCGTTCTGTCCGGCTTGTTAGGCTGAAGGCGCGGACTTGTCTCATTTTGCTCGGATTGGAATGTCCTTGCGTGGGAAAAGGGTAACTTGCTCAAAAACTTGCGGCAATTGACAGGTTAAATCCTGGGAGCACCGCACCCCAGTGCGGCAATGGCGTGACGCACACAGGACAGAATTCCGGCTGGAGCGTGGACCCAGGAGCTGGGTCACGAAACTCTGCCAGGGAAACTCATCGCCAATTTTTGTGCAGTTACGAAAAGCAGGTCGGGAAGATGTTCGGGAATCAGGGCTGTCTGCGGTCCACCACGCGGCCGGAACCTGTTTCCAGTTCGGCGATGGTCTGGCGTTCCACCAGCTTGACCTTGAAGACGAGCCCCAGCTCCATGGCCAGCTGCTGGCGGGTCAGGTCGATGAAACGCTGCTGGGCCTTGATCTGATCCGGCTCCACCATGTCCGCCTCCACCAGCAGCATGGCCCGGTCCAGACCGCCGTGGCGATCCACCACGAGCAGGTAGTTGGGCTCGGCATGGTGGGTTTCGGCGAGAATGGCCTTGATCCGTTCCGGATAGACATTGATTCCCTGGATGATCAGCATGTCGTCGCTGCGGCCCTGGATGCGGTCCATGCGCTGAAAGGTGCGGCCGCAGGGACATGGTTCAGGAATCAGCCGGGTCAGATCCCCGGTCCGGAAGCGGATCATGGGCAGGGCTTCCTTGGTCAGCGTGGTCAGGACCAGTTCGCCGACTGTCCCGGGAGGCAACGGCTGCAGTGTTTTTGGATCGACGATCTCGGCCAGGAAGTGGTCTTCCTGGATGTGCATGCCCCGGCGCTCCAGACATTCTCCGGCCACTCCCGGCCCCATGACCTCGCTGACGCCGTAGTTGTCCGTGGCCGTGATATTCAGCCGGTCCTGGATGCGTTCCCTGGTGGCCTCGGACCAGGCTTCCCCGCTGAACAGGCCCCAGCGCAGGGGCAGGGCGTTGCGGTTCACGCCCAACTCGTCCATGACGTCGGCCAGGTACAGGGCGTAACTGGGAATGCAGGCCAGAGCCGTGGCCCGGTAATCGAGGATGATGCCCACCTGTCGTCGGGCATTGCCGCTGGAAACAGGCACCACGGTGGCGCCCAGAGTTTCGGCGCCATAGTGCATGCCGAAAGCCATGGTGGACAATCCGTAATTGTGGGCCACGTGGACCACGTCTTCCTTCGAGGCCCCTCCCGCGGAAAGGATGCGAGCCGTGAGCCGGGACCACTTCCGGATGTCGCTCTGAGTGTAGCCAAAGACCGTTGTGCCGCCGGAAAAGCCCGACGAAGTCTGCAGCCGGACCACCTCGCGCAGGGGCACGGCGAACAGCCCGTAGGGAGCATTGTCGCGCAGGTCCTGGCGAGTGGTCAGGGGCAGGTTGCGGACATCGGCCAGGGATTCGAAGTCATAGGGGTCAATGCCCAGTTCCTCGAATTTCTTGCGGTAGAAGGGTACGTTGCGGGAGACCCTGGTCAGGGTGGACTGCAAGCGTTCCAGCTGGAGTTGCTCCAACTCCTCCTTGGTCATGGATTCAAATTCGGCTTCAAACATCGTCGCTCCTCCACGCATAAGTATCCTGCACCTCAAGCATCACATGGCATTTCAGATTGCATTCAAAATTTTTGCAGCTACTCAGCATAGGCGGGAAAAGGTATTTTTTCAGAAACTTGTGGCAAGTATGATCAGGGTTTTCACATCGCGGGAATGACTTGTTTTTTCAATGCCGTCTCCGAGTCAGTCATGCCCGCGAAGGCGGGTATCCAGTCAGTATTCATTCGGGTGAGCTGTATGTTTCTCCGCAGATACACAGATAGGGATTAAGAAGTTTCATCCCCCACGTCCCGGCCCAGGTAGGCGCGTTGGACGTCCCGGTTCAGCAGCAGTTCCTCGGATGGCCCCTGCAGGATGATCCGTCCTGTTTCCAATACATAACCCCGGTCCGCGATTTTCAGTGCGCTTTTGGCGTTTTGCTCCACCAGCAGGACGGTCAGGCCGAACACGTCGCGGAGTTCGGCCACATGGCGGAAAATCATCTGCGACAGAGCCGGGGCCAGTCCCATGCCCGGCTCGTCCAGGAGCAGCATGCGCGGTTTGGCCATCAGGGCCCGGCCGATGGCCAGCATCTGCTGTTCACCGCCGGAGAGGTTCCCGGCGGGCTGGTCGCGGCGCTGGCCCAGGACCGGAAACATCTCATAAATCTGGTCCACGTCCTTGGAGATCAGGGCCTTGTTTGTCAGACTATAGCGGTGGTAGGCGCCAAGGAGAAGATTGTCCGCCACGGTCATGGGCTTGAAGACCAGGCGGCGTTCCGGAACCTGGGAAATGCCGGCGCTGACAATGCGTTCCGGGCGCTCCCGAGTGATGTCCCGGCCCTCGAACCCGAGGCTCCCGCCCCTGGCCCGCAAGAGGCCCGAGATGGTGGTCAGCAGAGTGGTCTTTCCCGCGCCGTTGCCGCCGATCAGGGCCACGATCTCTCCCTGGTTCACGTGCATTGAGACCCTGCGTACGGCGTGCACCCGGCCGTAGAAGACGTCCACATTTTTCAGTACCAGCATGGAACTACTCCGCCTCCTCGCCCAGGTATGCCGCGATAACTTCGGGGTTCTTCTGGATTTCCGCGGGTGTGCCCGAGGCGATGACCTGGCCGAAATGGAGAACGGTGATGGCGTTGCTGACGCCCATGATCAGATCCATGTCGTGTTCCACGATGGCCACGGTGATGCCCAGTTCGTCGCGGATGCGGCGGATCAGTTCGGCCAGGGCCCGGGTTTCCGTGGTATTCAGGCCCGCCGCGGGTTCATCCAGAAGCAGCAGCCGCGGCTGGGCCGCAAGGGCCCGGGCCAGTTCGAGCAGGCGCTGTTTTCCGTAGGGCAGTTCCCCGGCGGGCAGATCCCATCCGGATTCGATGCCGACAAAGGCCAGCTTTTCCTCGGCCAGGTCCCGGCAACGATGCTCCCCGCGAAAGTAGGCCGGCGTCTTGAACAGGGCGTTGATCGGACTGTAGCGGACCACCCGGTGCGCACCGGTCATCACGTTTTCCAGAACGTTCATGGTGGTGAAGACTTCCAGGTTCTGGAAGGTGCGTACCGCCCCGGCCCTGGATCGTGCCCATGCCGGAGCACGGGTCATATCCTGGCCCAGGAGTTCGACGCGGCCGCCGGAGCAGGGCACCATGCCGCTGACCACGTTCAGCAAGGTGGTCTTGCCCGCGCCGTTGGGGCCGATCAGGGCGGTGATGGTTCCTTCCCGGACCTGAAAATCCACATCGGTCAAGGCCATCACCCCGCCGAATCGGACATGGACCCCCTGACAGCGCAACAGGACGTCATGATCGGACACGGCTCAACCTCCCGCGAATCAGGCCGATCAGCGATTTCATCCCCCCGGCCATGCCCTGGGGCAGATACATCATGCACAGGATGAGAATCAAACCATAGATGATCACTTCCATGTTTTCATAGGCCCGCAGGAACTCCGGCATCGCTATTAGGAAGACTGTCCCGGCGATACCTCCCCAGAGACTGGCCATGCCGCCCAGGACAACCATGGTGATCAACTGCACGGAGAAATGGAATCCGAATGACGAAGGGGCCACGAAGCTGAGATAGTGGGCGTAGAGAACCCCGGCAATGCCCGCGTAGATCGCGGACAGCACGAAAATGAACAGCTTGTAGCGGGTCACGTTGATGCCCATGGACTGGGCTGCCTTGTCGCTGGCATGCAGGGCCATCAGGGCCCGCCCGGTGCGGGACTGGATCAGGTTCAGGGAGATCAGCAGGACTATGGTGACCGTGGTCCAGACAAGAAAAAAGTAAGAGAGTTCCGAATCAAAAACAAATCCGCCCACCTGGAGCTGCGGAATGCCCACGAATCCGGAAGGGCCGCCGGTCAGGCCGATGGCTTCGTTGAAAAAAATGTAGACGATCAACCCGAAACCCAGGGTGGCCATGGCCAGGTAGTATCCCTTGAGCTTGAGTACGGGCATGCCCACCACCAGGGCCACGAGTGCTGTCAGGCCCACGCCGGAAAGCATGCCCACCGCCAGAGGTAGGCCATGGGTTCCGGTGAGCACCGCGGTGGTGTAGGCGGAAATCCCGAACAGGGCCGCATGGCCCAGGGAGATCTGACCGGCAAAGCCCAGCAGCAGGTTCAGTCCCATGACGATGATGGCGATGATCCCGGCCATGGTCAGGATGCTCAGATAGTAATAGTCATGAGACAGAATCGTCGGCGTGGCCAGAACCAGCACGAAAAAGGCGGCCACAGGGGCCAGTTGACGGTAGGTGGAAGTCATGAATGCCGGAAATCAGGTTTCGGAGGTTGGTTGCGGGTTCTGTTCATAAAAAATTTTTCCGACTCTCTGGATATGTTCGACGAGGTCCGGATCGTCGATGTCGTGGTAGAGGGAGAGATCGATGGTGTACGGAAGCAGCAGGTCGTCTAGTTCGTCCATGATCTGGTAGAGATCCTTCAGATCCAGGTCCCCGATCAGCGTTAGGTCGATATCCGATCCCGTTTTCTGCGTGTCCTTGGCCCGGGAACCGTAGAGGATCGCCTTTTTCACTTTCGTGTGGCGGGCGAGGACATTGTTGATTTTTTGAACCGTACGAACCTGTAAACCATGGGTCATTGCCGGTCATCCCGATGGACCTGGTCCATGGTTTGCCGCATCAGGAGAAACTCGGGGTAGTACTCCGCAATGATTTCTCCAACAATTTTCTTGGCCAAGGATTCACTGTAGGTGTGGGAGGACAGGTTGCGGCTTTTGATCATGTTCATCACATGCGGACCGTGCCGCGGCTTTCAAGAAAATCCTTCAGTGTGTTCCAGGCCAGTTCGTGGGTGAATTCGAAGGCCTGGATCAAGCCCTGTTCCTCCAGCCGGGAAAGAGAGCGTTGGCGGGCCAGTTCCACGCCTTCGCCAAGCTGGATCAGCGCCTTGCGAAAATGGGCCAGGCGTTGGACCCAGCGGACATCATCTTCCTGCACATCCATCTCTCATTATACCCGTTCCGTGTCCGGTGCGCCGAACAGGCCGGATGGACGCCAGAGAAGGATGGCCAGGATGACCACGAAGGCGATGGCGTCCTTGTAGGCCGAAGAGATCATGCCCGCGCCGAAGGCTTCCAGGACGCCGAGGATCAGGCCGCCGGCCGCGGCGCCGAAGGGGTTGCCCAGGCCGCCGAGAATGCAGGCGGCGAAGCCTTTCAGACCCAGGAGCACGCCCACATCATAGGAGGTCATGGTCAGCGGGGTGAGGATCGCTCCGCCCACGGCTCCCACAAAGGCCGAGAGCATGAACGAGGCCATGACCATCCGCTCCACGCTGATGCCCATCAGCCTGGCCGCCTTGGGTTCGAAGGAACAGGCCAGCATGGCCCGGCCGAAAATGGTTCGGCTGAAAAAGTAGCGCATCGAGGCCAGGACCATCATGGTAATGCCCAGGATCCACAGGCTTTGCGGGGCAATGGTCGCTCCCAGGAAGGGAATTGGAACATTGCCGGAGAATGCCGGCAAAACGTAGGTGTCCTTGCCCCAGAGCAGCATCATCACGCCGCGGATGGTAATGGATACGCCAATGGTCACGATGATCAGGTTGATCACCGAGGCGTGTTGGACCGGGCGAATGGTCAGACGTTCCATCACCAGGCCGACCAGGGTGGTGGTGAACACGGCCAGGATAACGGCCACGGGAAGTCCGGGATCCAGCCAGTGGACGAAGATCACGGACAGGATTCCGCCGAGCATCACGAACTCGCCCTGGGCAAAGTTGATGATCCCCGTGGTGTTGAAGATGATGGTAAAACCCAAAGCGGCCAGACCGTAGGTGCTGCCCACGGTCAGTCCGGCCACAAGGAACTGCAGGAAACTGGAAAGCTCCATTATTCGCTCACAAGCTCCCAGTCGCCGTCCGTGATCCTGACCATCACGAAGGCGCGCTCGTCCAGGCCGTTATGATCTTCGGGGGAAAGGTTGAAAATGCCGCCCGTAGCAACAAATCCACTGATGTTTTCCAGGTTGTCCCGGATGGCCTGCGGCGTGGCTTCCCCGGCACGGGTGATGGCTTCGGCAATCAGGGCCAATGCGTCGTAGGCGTAGCCGCCAAAAGTGGAAACTTCAGTGTTGAACCGCTTTTCATAGTTGCGGATGTATTCCAGAAGCAGCGCTTTTTGGGGATGATCGTCGGGCAGTTGGTCAGCGACCGTCAGACGGCCGGCCGGCAGGATCAGGCCTTCGGCGGCCTCGCCGGCCAGTTCGATGAAGCGCTTGGAGGCAACGCCGTGGCTCATGTACATGGGGATGTTCATGCCCAGCTGGACGCGGTTGCGGGCAATGACCGCCGGGCCCGGATTGGTGCCCCAGCAGATGATCGCATCAGGATTGAGGCTGCGGATTTTGGTCAGTTGCGGCGTCATGTCCGTATCCCTGGGACCGTAGATTTCGTCCGCAACAAGGGTCATGCCGTAGGCCGGAATCAACTCCTGCAGCACCTCGCGACCCGCCTGGCCGAAACCATCTGAGACCGTGATGATCGCGATGGATTGGAAACCTTGTTCCTGGGCATGTTCCAGGATCCTGATCACGGCATGCCGATCCGACTGGGGAGTTTTGAAAACCCAAGGGTTGATGGGCTTGACGATACGTTCCGCCGCGGCCATGGACACCAGGGGAATCCTGGCCGAGGTAAATCTGGGCATGATGGCCAGGGTATTGCCGGAGGTGGTGGCGCCAATGGCCGCCACCACTCGATCCCGGCTCAGGAGCCTGTTTGCGGCGGCAACGGCCTTGTTCACCTCGGTTTCGTCATCGTAGATGATCACTTCCAGGGGGCGGCCCAGCAGGCCGCCCTGGGCATTGATCTGGTCCTGCAGCATGATCAGCGTGTTGCGCTCCGGCTCCCCGAGAAAGGACGCAGGCCCCGTGGCCGAGAGGATGGCCCCGATCTTGATCGGTTGCGCTGCCGATGCAGCCGAGGACATGACAAGGATCGTCATGGTTATGAGAACAAACAGGTGTCGAATCATGGCGCAAACTCCTTGGTTGAACAAAAGGGGGCGATCCGCCTTCGCGATGCGGAAGGGAGTATTCACATTACAAGCAAATGTCACGTGAAAACACGCTTGCCGTGCAAATTCCTCCGGTCAGCGGGCGGCGGTATAGCGGCGCATGAGATATTTCTCCCCTTCAACCAGCAGGAACAGGATTACGCCAAAAACGAAAATCCGCAGCCAAGTCCCGATATCCACTGCTTCGGTGCGGAAAAGAAACTGCATTGGTGGAAAATAGGTGAACCCAATCTGCAGGACCGTCAGTACAAGAATGGACCAGAGCACTGCTTTACTGCCTGTGAAGGTCGTGAGGCGCATGGAACTTTCGTAGATAAACCGGCTGTTGAAGAGGTAGCAGACCTGACCGAAGACCAGGGTGTTGATGGCCACGGTGGCTGCCAGTTCCTGGGATCCGTTGCCGCCCAGTATGAACATGTAGTGGCCCAGCGCGCCGACGGTCAGCAGCAACGAGACAAAGGTGATCCGCCAGAGCAGGAACCGGGAAACCAGAGGCTCGTCGCCTTCCCTGGGAGGACGCCGCATCACGTTGCTTTCCGAAGGCTCAAAAGCCAGGGCCAGAGCCAGGGAGACCGCGGTGACCATGTTGATCCAGAGGATCTGCGGAGGAGAGATGGGCAACGTGAACTCTCCGGCCGCACCGGACGCGCCCAGGCCCAGAAATATCGCGGCAATAACCACCAGGGCCTGCCCGCCGTTGGTGGGCAGGATGAACAGGATGGCTTTCTTGATGTTGTCGTAGACCGTTCGCCCTTCCTCCACGGCATTGGCGATGGAAGCGAAATTGTCGTCCGCCAGGACCATGTCCGAAGCCTCCTTGGCCGCTTCGGTTCCGCTTTGCCCCATGGCCACCCCGACGTCCGCCCGTTTCAGTGCCGGAGCGTCGTTCACCCCGTCTCCGGTCATGGCCACGATTTTGTCCTTGGCCTGCAGGGCCGTGACAATGCGCAGCTTGTGCTCGGGCGAGACCCGGGCAAAAACGTCCACATCCGGAATCTCCTCCTGCAACTGCTCGTCGCTCATGGATTCGATATCCTTGCCCGTGAGCGCGGTCTTGCCGTCGCCGATGCCCAGTTGTTTGCCGATGGCCGTGGCCGTGACCACATGATCGCCGGTGATCATTTTCACCCGGATCCCGGCCGTGTCGCATTGACCCGACGGGTCGCATTCGCCGATCAATTTGCCCGCGGCATCGACGGCTTCATCCCGCGGCGGATCGATGATCCCGTAAAAGCCCAGAAAGGTGAAGCCTTCAGCCACGTCGTCCATGTTCAGCTTACCCTGGCCGTTGTCCAGGGGGCGAATGGCCAGGCCAAGCAGGCGCTGACCCTTGGAGGCGATTTTTTGCTCTTCATCCTCCCAGAATGATGGATCCAGCGACTCGTCGCCGTCTTCGGTGCGCTGCGTCGAGCAACGTTCGAGAACTTTTTCCGGCGCCCCTTTGAGAATGATCAGGCTGCCTGATTCGGAATGCCGGTGCAGGGTGGCCATGAATTTTTGTTCCGAACTGAAGGGAATAGCATCCAGTCGCTCATACTGTTCGTTTTCTTCCTCCTGATCCAGGCCGGCTTTCATGGCCGCCACAACGAGGGAGGATTCCGTCGGGGCTCCCTGGGCCTTCCAGTCGCCGTCGGTTTTCGTGATCTCGGCTTCATTGCACAGCAAACCGAAACGCAGCAGGTCCAGAATGACGCCTTTATTCTCGCGGGGGTCAAATTTTTCATCATCCAGCTTGAATTCGCCCTCAGGAGCATAGCCGACCCCGGAAACAGTCACGGTCTTGTCCCCGGTGCGCAAGGTCTGGACGGTCATCTCGTTGCGGGTCAAGGTGCCGGTCTTGTCCGTGCAGATCACGCTCACCGAACCCAGGGTCTCCACCGCGGGCAGGTGGCGGATGATCGCATTGCGTTTGGCCATGCGCTGCACGCCGATGGCAAGGGTGATGGTCACGATGGCCGGGAGGCCTTCGGGAATGGCGGCCACGGCCAATCCCACGGCGGCCATGAACATCTCGCCCGGAGCAAATCCTTGAAATAAATAGCCGAAAGCGAAGGTCACGGCGGCCATGCCGATGATGGCCACGCTGAGCACGTTGCCGAAACGGCCAAGCTGTTTGAGCAGCGGGGTGGTCAGGGTTTCCACGTCCGACAACATTTCACTGATCCGGCCGATCTCGGTATCCGAACCGGTTCCGACAACCAGTCCCCGGCCCTGACCATTGGCGATCATGGTGCCGGAGAAGGCCATGCTGGAACGGTCACCGATGGAATCGCCCTCGTCCACGGGCTCGGTATCCTTTTCCACGGGCACGGATTCACCGGTCAGGGCAGCTTCCTCGGCCTGGAGGTCGCGGGCTTTGAACAGGCGAATATCCGCCGGTACCTTGTCGCCGGCATTGAGCAGGATCACATCCCCCGGGACCAACTCCTTGGCCTCGACCTCTTTTTTCTTGCCGTCGCGCAGAACCACGGCCGTGGGCGAGAGCATGTTCCGGATGCTGTCCAGGGATTTTTCGGCTTTCCCTTCCTGAATGAAGCCGATCAGGGCGTTGATCAGCACCACGCCGAGAATGACGCCCATATCCAGCCATTCGGCGAGCAGTCCCGTGATCACGGCCGCTGCCAGAAGCAGGTAGATGAGAACGTTGTTGAACTGGGCCAGAAAGCGCATCAGGGCGCTGCGGCCTTTGGCCTGGGGCAATTCATTCGGGCCGTAACGTTCCAGCCGACTGCTCGCTTCTGATGCACTCAAGCCCTTGGTATCGGTCTCCAGCCGTTCAAGAACGTCGGAGACGGAAAAGGCATGCCAGGGGGTTTTGTCTTTCTTTTTTTCGTTGTGTTGCGGGGTTTCTTTTTTCATAATCCGGCTCTCTGTTGCTGGTTTGAGAAAAGACCTGCTCCGCATGGAGGGAAATTCTCGGTTATTGCAAATGCAAAAAACATTATCCCGGCAGTCGGCATGAAGATGGGCTGACCCACAAGGCCGCGCCTTCCAGCTTGGCCAAGAGCGTTCTGCTGACCGAGCCCATGGAGAAAAAACCTGGAGCGGACGTGCCGGTTCGGCCGACGGCAACAACCGCGTACCGCCCATCCTCGGCTTCCTGGAGCAGGGCTTGAGCGGGGGATGAAGACCGCAGGATCTTGGTTTGGATCCGTTCTCTGGCCACGCCGTTGTTCAGGACAGAGGACAAGGCATGGTCGAAAAAAGAAAGCGCGTCCGGATCGGAAGTCTTGGAATCTGCGTTCACATAGGCCAAAACCACGGAATGATCGGGCTGATCAGCCATTACGAAACCGACATGGTCGGCAATCTGGACGCAGGGCTCGGAACCGTCCACGGCAACCAGAACATTTTTGCGTTTGCTGTCGGTTCGCTGACAAACCCAGATGGGAAATGACAGATCCTCGTTCATGATGGTTTTCGTAACGCTGTCCACGAAAAGCTCCTCAAACCGCGAAAGTCCGCGCCGTCCAAGGACAAGTGCGTCGTAATGTCCTTTGGCACACTCCTGAATCAAATCCTTGGCAGACCCAAACTGGCTGTAGATAAACTTTGTGGCAACATTGCTCGAGGAGAAACCGGAACTCACCAACATGGCGCGCCCTTTTTCCAGAAGCTCGTCAGAACGCTGCTGCTGCGCCTTCTTCCAGCCATCCGTCCATTTTTTTCGCTGGTAGACATCGCTGTCATCCAGATAAACGGCAGGCGGTTGGGGGGCCACATAAAGCAGCGTCAATCGAATGTGGTGTTTGTGGAGAAAAAAGTGATTGATGAAGCGTCCGGCAAGAAATGAGCTTTGATCGTCGCCAATTGCAAGCAAGAAGTGTTTTTCCATTCCAGGTCCTTTTTTCGACTGGTGCGGTGATGCTGCGTTATGAAAAAGGGGGGGCCACTACTCATTCAGGCTGACGACACGATGATGTCACGCGGATTAAGGCCTTTTTTCCATAAGCATGCACTTGGGGACAACCCTCGTCAACCCATGTCCGCCCTCATCCTGATCTTCTGGTCCCGGAGCTTGCATTCTTCCGGTGAATGCCGTTGAATATGGCAAAACATATAAAGAACGCGCTCAGTGACCTTGGCTGAGTAGCTACCACGCACTTATCAAATTGAAAACCTGAAGTCCCAAGAAAGGAGGGCGTGATGAAAAAATCTTTGGGAGCAAAAACCTTGGTATTCCCGACACCGGTATGGGTTGTCGGATCGTATGATCAGGAAGGAAAGCCGAACATCATGACCATTGCCTGGGGAGGGATCTGCTGCTCAAAGCCTCCCTGTTTGAACATTTCACTGCGCAAGGCAACGTATACCTACGAATGCATCACCAAGAGCGGAGGATTCACGGTCAATGTCGCAACGGAGAACAGCATCATCATGGCCGATTATTGCGGCACTGCCTCCGGAAGGACCGTGAACAAGTTCGCGGCCACGGGCCTTACCCCTGTCAAAAGCGAACTGGTAGATGCGCCTTATATCGAGGAATTTCCACTGATAGCCGAATGCCGCCTGCTGCAGACCATTGACCTGGGGCTGCATACCATGTTCATCGGAGAAATTCTGGATATCAAGGCTGACGAAGCGGTGCTTATGGCGGAAGGACTGCCGGATGTGGAAAAACTGCGTCCCGCGGTCTTCGGACCTGTGGTCCGGACCTACCATGGGTTGGGAGAGTATCTTGGACCGGCATTCACCATTGGTCAGGAAATCGAACGTCCCAAGGATGAATCGCCCAAACGCGAGCATTGAGGTTCCTTGTGCGCTCATGCCCGTTTTCAAAATCAATCTTTGCTATCATCCTTGGATGTATCGTCAGCCTGCTGCTCTTGGGTGGTCTCGGCGGATGCGGCGGCTATACTCAGGGCAATCTGGCCTTGGCCCGTGGAGACTACCGACAAGCTGAACAACACTTTCAGGAGATGCTCGTTCAGAATCCCGATGATGCCACCGCCCGGAGGCGTCTGGCCATGACCTACTTTTATATGGGCAGGGACATTGATCCGGCATATTATGCGCAATCAGTCCAGGAATTTGTGCGCATAGCTGAAATACGCGATCCAACACCGGAGGAGCAGTTTCATCAAGGTTTGGCTCTGATTGGACAGGGGAGGAGGGCTGAAGGATTCAGTCTGCTGAAGAACTTCAGCTATCCCCGCCAGTTCCGCACGCAGCAGTTCGTGCGGGAACGCGCCGCCCAACTGGAGTCGAGCCATGATCTCACGCCAGTTGAAATATTCGCACGTATGGAGCGGGCCTGGAGGGAAGGAGAAAAAGAAGATCTACGGGAACGACTGGATGAACAACGCGACCGTTGGGAAATCCGTTGATCCTTGTATTGTCGTTGCATGAGCGGCCTCGACAAGTGCCAAGACGGGAGGGGTGATTGCATTCCTCCCGTCTTGGCGCTACACACCGCGCCATGCCCATTGGAACATTTATCAATGCCGCGGCCATCATTCTCGGCAGCCTGCTCGGATTGCTGCTTGGTGGACGCTTTTCGGACCGCTACCGAACCCTCGTCTACCACTCCATCGGATTGTGCGTTCTGGTCATCGGCCTGCACATGGCCCTGAGCTTCGACAATGTCCTGATCCTTGTCTTTGCCATGCTCTGCGGCGCATTATGCGGCCAGCTCCTGCGCCTGGACGAACGACTGACCAGCGTCGGAAACATGCTCAAGACGCGTCTCGGTTCCAAAGACGCCCGTTTCACCGATGGTTTCGTCACGGCCTCGCTGCTGTTTTGCATCGGTTCCATGGCCATCCTCGGCTCCATCGACGAAGGCATCCGCGGTGACCGCACCATCCTGCTGACCAAATCCATTCTTGACGGATTCATCTGCATCCCCCTGGCTTCCACCTACGGGATCGGGGTCCTTTTCTCCTTTCTTTCCATTCTTCTCTACCAGGGCTCCATCACTCTCCTCGCCGGGCAGGCTCAAGGCGTGTTCACCGATCCGATCATCAATCAGCTGACCTCCACCGGCGGCCTGCTGATCATGGGCATCGGCATCAATCTCCTGGACTTGAAAAACATCAACGTCACCAACATGCTCCCGGCGCTTGTCTTTGCTGTGCTTTTCACAATTTTGTTTCCAGTGGGGTTGTAACTATTCAGTTTATCCGGAGGGTGGTCATTCACCTGCACTGGATTCCGGCTTTCGCCGGAATGACTTATCGTGGCAAGCTGCATCTATACAGTCATACCGGCGAAAGCCGGTATCCAGATCTTTTTCGCGGATTTTGCTGAATAGATACAATTTTTTTGAGCTGAATAGTTACGTGGGGTTTTGATTTACCCTGGTCCGCCGGAATACGCGGCTGAAAAACCAACGGTCCCGATGCTTTTCTGTCTTCGATGAAAAGTTGCTGAAGGGATGCTGTTTTGATAGCTTTTCCCAGCTCTACTGAAATCCACGAATCACTCTCATCTCCAAAACCTGAAGATAATGGTGCCTTCCTTTATTTGAAAAGCATGATTGAAACCAAGATCCCCAATGAAAAAGCCTGAGTTCGTCAAGCAAAAAATCATGCTTCGGGTGCTGTACGCACTCCTGCCCGTCGTTGTTGTGGCTACTTATTATTTTGGTCTGCGCGTTCTGGCTGTTCTCGCGGTTTCCATGTTTTTTGCCTTCTTGACGGAATGGTTTATGGCCTCGCGGCGAGGCGCGAAGGTGACCCAGGCCTGTTTTGTGACCGGAGCCCTCTACGCCTTGGCCTTGCCCCCGAGTATCCCGTTCTGGATCACCGCCGTGGGCATTGTTGTGGGCATCTTGTTTGGCAAGGAGCTGTTCGGCGGGTTCGGCAAGAATGTCTTCAATCCGGCCATCGTGGGCCGGGCATTTGTCTGGGTAAGTTTTCCTCTGGAGATGACCAACCAGTTTGTGCCGGCATTTCGTGATTTTCCCGGCGGCTTCGTTCATTGGAGCATGGCCAAGGCCGGGGAAATTCCGGACTATCTGTTGCGCGCCGGCCATGGAGCTGTGGATGTCTTTACTTCGGCGACCCCCATGGTTGCCAGCAAGACCCATGGTCATGAAACTGCTGTCGAGGATCTTTTTTTCGGAAATATCGGCGGTGTATTTGAGGCCGGAGAACAAACCCTGCTTCTGGGCGCCGGTTCCATGGGCGAGGTCAGCGCAGCGGCGATTCTGTTGGGAGCCGTCTACCTGCTCTACACCAAGACGGCACAGTGGCGCTTGATGATCCCCCCCATTCTGGGAGCAGGCTTTTTGTGCGTCGCCTTGCGCTACGGCCTGGGCGTTGACGCCGTCCCTCCGCTGGAGTTCACCTTGTTGTCGGGAGGCCTCCTATACGGAGCCGTGTTCATGGTCACGGAACCGGTCAGTGCTCCCAAGTTGCCGAAGTCGCAATGGATTTACGGACTATTCATCGGCATGATGATCGTCTTTTTGCGGACCTACGGTATCTTTTTCGGCGCCGTGGCCTTTGCCATTCTCCTGGGCAACATGATTGCTCCTTCCCTGGATCTCTGGATCAAGCGTCTGTCCGCCACGACGTCGCCACGGCCGGTCCAGACCAATGCCGCCGGCATAGGGGAACGCAAATGAAGAATGACTCCATCCCCTATGTACTGGGCTTCATGCTGGTTATCACCTTGTTTTTCGGCACCGGGGTTTCCCTGGTCCATCACGGTACCAAGGACATGCTGGCCCGCAACGAACAACTCCATCGCAACAGAACCATCGCCCAGGCCTTCAATCTGGACGTGCCGGGACGCGACGCCGAGGCCTTTGCCCAGGCTGTTCAGGAACATGTGCGCGAGTTCTCGCTGCAAACGCCCGAGCGCACCTGGGCTGTTTTTGAGCGGATTACTGAACGGGACGGCGAATCTCGTGATATCGGGTTCATTTTTCAGGGGCGCGGCGTCTGGGACATCATTCGAGGCATCATCGTTCTTGATCCGGATTTGGATAATGTTCTCAATCTGCGGATCATGGAACAGGCCGAGACCCCCGGCCTGGGGGGACGGATCGAGGAAGAGAGTTTCCTGGCACAGTTCCAAGGGTTGAGCATCAATTGGGAGCGACCGCCGGATCGCCGGGTGGTTCTTGGAACGGGGATGGATCCGGATGCCGAGGGTCGTGTGGACGGAATTACCGGTGCCACGGGAACATCACGGGCCTTGATCGAGATGTTGAACAACGAACTGCATGATTTCCGTTTTGCCTATCAGGCAAATACTCAGACCTCGAATCTCGGGATGTAAGCCATGGCCGATACATCCAAAAGCATCTTTGAAAAAGGAATCTGGGCGGAAAACCCAGTCTACCGGCAGGTTCTGGGCATTTGTTCGGCCTTGGCGGTCACCAATCTGCTGACCAACACCCTGCTGATGTGCGCCGGCGTCATCTTCACGACGGCCATGTCCAATCTGACCGTTTCGGTTTTACGCAGTTTCATCCCCAAGCGCATCCGGATGATGGTTCAGGTGTTGATCATTGCAAGTTACGTGATGATGGTGGACATTGTTATCCGTGCTGTTGCTCCGGATATTCATCGCTTTATCGGACCCTATGTGGGCCTGATCATTACCAACTGCATCATCATGGGGCGGGCTGAAGCCTTTGCCAGCCAGAATCGACCATTTCCATCCCTGCTGGACGGCCTGGCAACAGGACTTGGGTATTCCCTGGTGCTCATCGCCATCGCCTTGATTCGCGAACCCCTGGGCTTCGGCACTGTCCTGGGATATGCCCTTCCTGCCAGGGACCTGTGGTGGCAATCCTGGACCATCATGATCATGCCCCCGGGCGCTTTCTTCACCTTGGGACTGCTGACCTGGTGGGCACGGGCCAAGACGGATCCCAGCCTGAAAGAAACGCGATAGGGGCCGAACTAAAGCCGGAGAGCGCCTTCGACGTGACGGCATTTGGGCATTGAAAAGGAAAGCCCGGAAGGATCTGCTTGATCTCTCCGGGCTCTTTTTTTCTGCTAAAACAGAATCTTGGCGGATTATTCAGCTAGGAAGCGAGGATTTTTTTTGCGGTCTCGTCGTTGAAGTCCGCAACGTGCGGGATGCCGGTTTCCTGGGCGGTTTCCCTGTTGCCGGAGAACAGATCTGATCTGGAGATCTGGTTCATGGAAAACTTGCGCACCCCGGCCATCATCTGCTGCATGCCGCAGGCAAGCTTGTCCGCCATGGTCCAGAAGGCAATGGCGCCGTAGGGAATATTCTTCATCTCGTCCTTTCCGACCCGCTCTTCCACGTCATAGTAGCCGGCGAAGATCTCTTCCGGGCTGCTGCCGAGATCCTTCACCGTTTTCGGAAGCTGCTCCCAGTTACCGTAGATTTCTTCACGCCGATCCGGATGGAGCGCGCCCTCGATGTTGGTTCCGAGAAAGCCGGGGATCATGATCGCCCTGCCCATGCAGACCAGCTTGGTGAAGGGCGCGCCCAGGGCAAGCGCCTTGAAGATGTGATCTTCCAGGGCAAAGCCGCCGGCAAAGGACATGTCCACCACCTGCTGGCCGCGGGCCGCCAGAATGGAGGCGTATTCGTAGGCTTTGGCATGCAGATTGATGGAGGGGACGCCCCAGCTCTGCATCATGTTCCAGGGGCTCATGCCGGTGCCGCCTCCGGCGCCGTCGATGGTCAGAAGGTCGAGTTTGGCATCGGTGGCGAACTTGACGGCCATGGCCAGTTCTTCCATGCCGTAGGCTCCGGTCTTCAGGGAAATGCGTTGCAGACCGAGACCGCGGAGGTATTCGACGCTTTTCATGAAGTCTTCGCGAACCTGGTCGACCTTGCTCAGGTTCGTGGCCCCCAAACGGCTGTGTCTGGCAAAGGAGGTGATCGCTCCCTTCTCGAATGCCGCCTGGACCCAATCGAGTTCCGGATCCGGATCAACGATGTATCCGCGGTTTTTCAGGAACTTTGCGTATTCGATGCTGTAAACCTGGATTTCGCCGCCGATGTCTTTGGCTCCCTGGCCCCATTTGAGCTCAACGATACAATTGTTGCCGTATTTCTCGGCAATATACTCGAGGACGCCATTGCGGGTGTCTTCCACATTGACCTGGATGATGATCGCCCCATAGTCGCCGTTGTACCTGGTATAACTTTCGACGCGACGTTCCAGTTCCGGCGCCTTGGTGACCTTTCCATTGGAGATGACGGATTGTCTGTCCACGCCGACCACGTTCTCGCCGATGACAACGGGAACGCCGACGAGAGCCGCGCCGATGGCAAAGGAATTCCAGTACTTCTGGGCGATTATTGTAGACCCGAGGGCGCCGGTCATGATCGGCATCCTGGCTTTGGTCTTTATCTCCCGGCCGAAGCTTGTCTCCAGGCTGACGTTGGGGAAAGTGCAGTCGTCGGGATCCGTGGACAGGCCGGGAGCCAGTCCGTGGGCGCCGTAGGCATGGCCCTGGATGCGCAGGGAATTGTAGGAAACCCCGACATGGGTGGTATTGTTGGCGCCGGCGGTAACCAGTCCGAAGCTTCGAGGATAGAGAAGCGAACGGCCGACCAGGCTGGACATGAAGGTTTCGCATTTGCCCTGGCAATCGGCGCGGCAAAGGGTACAGAGGCTTGATTCCGCCGGATTGCCGCGGTTTGTCGTGCCAAGAACATCATTGGATTTTGAAAAACGCAATTCACTCATGATCTGGATCTCCCTGGGATGAAGCAATTTCGGGAATAGACGCGGCCAAGAAAGCCTGATGTTGAAAATAAAAAAAGACGTCTCTTCCCGGTTCAATAATAGTGGGTATAAGACGCCTTTGTCTTGTACGGCACATGAGATGTTACTTGTTCTGCACGCCTTTGTGCAAAACAGAAAGGGGCAGAATCTAATGGTGCTTGTGGGATTATGTCAAGCGGAGCTGTGTTTGTTACAGGGCAATTTTGTTCGTCGTGTGAATAAACAGCAATTGGTGCTTCAGAAGTACGCAATGGCCTGATCAAATCCTGGTTCAAAAAGGCTGCGAGACAGCATCCCGGGCAAGCTGAACCAGTTCCTTCCGTCGCAAGAGCTGTCCATGTATGGAAGAGGTTGGATTGGTTCTGGATGAGCTCAATAGATTTCTTCTGAAAGCAATACCGCCTCGGCTATTCTGCGCATGGTTTTCCGGGAGTCCATGCTTTTCTTGCGCAACCAGCGATAGGCTTCCTCCGCGTTCATTTCACTGCGTCGCATCAGAACTTCCTTGGCTCTGTCCACCAGTTTCCGTGTTTCCAGTTCCTCCTGGATGACCTTCGTCTTGATGAGCAGTTCCGAGTTGTAGATGGCCACGGCCGCCTGGTTTGCCACAGTGGTGATCAGGTTCACTTCCATATCAGAAAAGACATGATGGACGGATGTAAAACAGTTCAAAACGCCCACCACCTGATGGTCCTTGAGCAGCAGTGGAACGCTGACCATGGATTTCAGGCCGAGCTTGCCGGCCATTTCCTTTTCCTTGAACAGCGGTTCCGAAAGGACATCGTATACGATCAGGGGCTTTTTTTGCGCGGCGACATGACCGACAGCCCCTTCATTGATGTTCAGTTCCCGGTCCAGAAGATAGGCTGGTTCTATAGTCTGGGTGGCCTTCAGGCGCAGCTTTTTGCCCTTGTCGGTGTCTTCAACCAGCCATAAGGAACATATCTCGACACCCGTCACCTTTGCGGTAACCATGACAATGAGCCGCAAGATGTCTTCAAGGTACAGATCGGAATTGATCGCGCTGCTGATATCCATCAGCGCCTTGATCACCTTGTCGGCATCTTCGGAAAACTTTCCGCTATCCATTCTCAAACCTGCTTTTGTAATCAACAATCGATAGTTGCATTATGTTCAGACAGTGCTGGGCAAAAACGATGATGCGGCTCAGTCGCGCTACAGGCCCTCGTCGTGTTCTCAAGGTTTCCGGATTCCCGGAGACGGTTCCTCATGTCGCAAACATGTAGCAGAATTTGACGGAGTGGCAAGAGGATAAAACGGGGCAGCGGGATCACCTGGGGAAATATCACGTGAGGAATCACATTGATTTCCTCACGAAGTTGGCCAAGAATCATTTTTCAACCAGCCGCAAATACCCCACCTAACGACTGATCTTTCAGCCGGACCTCAGATCGGTAACGAACAGCAACAGCGGCTTCATGGTGACCCATGTCCAGGCAGACCATCGACTCCCAATGGCTGGAGAATTTGAAAAGAAAGGCGCATGACCTGTTTGCCGAAGAGAATACCGTCGTGGACGGCATCAGGTCGGGCTTTGTCAATCGCGTCGTTGTCTTTATCGATCTTGCTGGATCGACATCTTTCAAGATCGAGCACAAGGGGAGCCCGGAGAAATGGATTCTGCTCTTTCGCCAGTTCAGCAAGCTTGTTTCCGCGGCCGTCCAGGGCAGTCACGGCAATGTGGTCAAGTTCATCGGTGACGAGGTGATGGCCACATTCGAAAATGTGGAGCATGCGGTCAATTTCCTCACGCATGCCCCTGAAATCGGGGCGGCACTGTACTCCGCCACCGGGGTCCAAATGCCGATGAAGATCGCCGCGGATTTCGGCCCGGTGTACGAGTTGCATTTCGAAGGACACGAGGCTCCTGATCCTCAAGGGATTATCGTGGATCGCTGTGCCGGCATCTCTAAATACGGCGTACCCGGTGAAGTGCTGGCAAGCGCTTATCTTGTCGGGGTGACACCGACCCTGGACTGGTTTGCGGTCGGGGAGATCGAGGTCCACGCTGTGGGAAGAGTCGCCGTTTATCAGCTTGGCGGCAACACGGCGAATCTGGAACCGCGTGTCGAGATTTCCAGAAAGGAATATGTGTCGTTAAAGGAAGAGCGGGACCGGCTGAGAGAAGAACTGGAACGTTTCGGGGGCTCCCATCGTTAAGATTACTCATCAGGTCATTCCGGCGAAAGCCGGAATCCAGCGCAGGTGAATGACTACGCTGCTTGTGCTGAAAGGTTGCGTCGGATGTTGGCCGACGGGCTGCAAGGAGGCATTGATAATGGATGGAACTGTTCGTGCCGATATCACACGAGGATCAGAAGTGGCCGTGGTCCTGAAAAAGGATCAGCGCACCGGGGCGCTGACCCGGGGGCGGGTGAAGGACATCCTGACCAAGTCCCCGAAGCACTCTCGCGGCATCAAGGTACGCCTGGAAAGCGGGGAGGTTGGGAGGGTCAAGGAAATTTTGTCCGTTGGCACGGCTTCCTGACCCTTTGTTCCCACTGTCTCCGACCCATCCAAGCTTTGCGCCGTTCGGGACTTCTCTCCTGCACGGCTAGGATCACTGTTCCGTCCGGACGGTAAAACCCGATCAGCAGAAATTTGGAGCGAACCCTGTCTCCATATCTTTACTCCCCGGGCTCGGCGAGCATCCATTCGTAGGCTGGGCATACCGTCACATCCTCTGAATGTGCGCAGGTGAGCCGTCCTTGCTCAGTGTCGGCAAAAGTTTTCGGGCTCCTTGGGGCGGCCGTGTTTAGGCCAAGGCCCTGAATCTTGCTGGGCGGTTGCCGGGTCGGCGGCATCGAGGCAGATCTCGATGAGGGTTTTGTTGCCCAGGGGGGCGCAAGCCAGGAAGTCCACATCATGGGCTTCGGGGGTGCGGACATAGGTTGCGGCGCAGCGTCGTCTTTCCAACTCAAGCAGTACGGCGGTCTCCAGGGTAAGGCCGTGATTGCGGCGGCATGGTCAGCGTTGGGCTGCATTCTCCTTCATGCAAAATGAAAATAATGCTTTTTTCTCCTTCAGAATAGGAGAGTTACGCGTGATATGTTGGTCAATCAAGCCTTCGTATCAAATGCCGAGTCCACCATTTGATCCAAATCCTTCTTGAACCACGCCGTGAACCAGAACGTCGAACCATCGCCTTCGGCGCTTTGCACCCGGATTTCGCCGCCCATCAACTCCGCCAGTTCCTTGCAAATGGCCAGCCCCAGCCCGGTGCCGAAATATCGGGTGTTCACGTTTTTTCCGCGAACATACGGGGAGAACACCCCGTCCATCTGGTCCGCCGGAATGCCGATCCCCGTATCCTTGACCGTGAAACGCAGCAGAACTCTTGGGCCGTCAACCGCCTCCAGGCCACAAACCAGTTCCACCGCGCCCTGGTCCGTGAACTTGACGGCGTTGCCGACAAGGTTCAGCAGGATTTGCTGCAATCTCTCCATGTCTCCACGGAGAACATTCGGCACTCCCTCAGCAATATGCCATTTCAGGGCAAGGCTTTTTTGATGGGCCAGGGGGATCATCAGGTTCACTACGTTCTCCACGGTCCAGCGTGGACAGAACGGCTCGATCTCGAGTTCGATTTTTCCGGCCTTGATTTTGGAGAGGTCGAGCAGCGAGTTGAGCAATTTGAGCATTTTCGCCGAACTCGCGGAAATATGGGTGACGTATTCGCGTTGTTCCGCATCAAGCAAGGTGTCCACGAGAAGGCTGGTCAAACCAATAATTCCATTCAAGGGTGTTCGGACCTCGTGGCTGATCTTGGCCAGAAAGTCGCTTTTGGCCCGATTGGCCGCTTCCGCGACTTCCTTGGCTTCGGCCAACTCCCGTTCATGGTTCATCTGCTCGGTCATATCCCTGAAGAAAGCCATCATGCAAACTGGGGCACCCGTTTCGTCGTAGACCATGTTGGTCGAAGGCTGGACGGTGACCAGGGTGGCATCCGCCCTTTTGGCGATCATTCGTTCCGATGCGCTGCCATGCTCGAGCACACGGCGCATTACTTGGGCCGCATGGTCAACGTCGTGCCAAAACTCCGTGGCATGTCTCCCCAGGGCGTCCTCCTCGCGCTCCAATCCCCATATCTTGAGAAACGCCGGATTGACGTAGGTGATGCATCCATTCAGGTCGGCCAGGGCCACGGCATCCAAGGACGAGGCGATGGCCCGATCCTTGATCCTCAGCGCCCTTTCCAAGGCATTACGGGAGACGGCCGCGCCAATGGCCGTGGCGATGATCCTCAGCACGTTTATCTCTGCCTCCGTCCAGACCCGTTGCGACCGCACCGAGTCAAAGCCGATAAACCCCTGAAACTCGCCATTGACTTGGATAGGAACCGCCAAGAGGCTTTGGATTTCCTGCGATTCCAGGATGGATCGTTCTGCTTCCGGAAAGTCTCGAACATGGCCGAAGACCGGGTTTCCCTTACCCATTTCCCTGGCCCAGCGCGGGAAAAAATCGTCGTACTTGGCGTGTTGCAGGTCCGGATTGTCGATCTGCGGCGTTATCCCGGAGCGGACCCATTCGTGAGTTTGGCTGGTCAGCAAGACTCCATCTTATTGCTCCCGGTGATTTTCGAATATGTAAGCTCGATCGGTGCTGGTGGCATGCCCAAGTTCGGCAAGAATTTCCGTGATGCATGGCCCAAACTCTCGGCCTTGCAAGAGAAGTAAGTTAGCGGAGGCCGCAATCTGAAGAAGTTGTTCCCGCAATCGCAACGCGGCTTCAGCCTGTTTACGTTCCGTTATGTCCCGCAAAAAGCAGACGATTTGCCCTCCATTCCTGTTCAACCACGTCGAGGAAGCCTCGATGGTGTAGATTGTGCCGTCACTTCTACGATGTTGGATTTCGAACAGGTCGAAACCATTGTCGATGATCCGTTCTATTCTGGCCGCTATCTCGGACGGCGTCTCGTCGACATTCAGGTCTGTTATATGCAGCTTCAACAACTCTTCCCTGGTGTAGCCGGACATGCGACAGAAGGCCTCGTTGACGTCGACAAAATTACCCCCCAGGTCGACTATGCAGAATCCATCCCATGTCGTATCGAGAATTGCTCTCAGAAATGTTTTTTGATCGCGCACCGCCTTCTCGGCCAACATTCTTTCGGTAAGGTCGATGTCAATACAGAACAGATCAGAAGGACCACCTTCTTTTTTGACGATCGCGTGGCTGGAGTACACGGGGACCGGGGAGCCGTCCTTGCGCATCAGCCATAGTTCGGACGCGGGGATGGGCTCGCCGGTTATGGCCATGCGGCGCATCGCCGTTTCGACCTCCTCACGCATTTCCGGAAGAATAATCAAGTCCAGGAGATTGCGGTCCACGACTTCCTCGGCGGAGTAGCCGTAGATCTGTTCAGAAGCCTGGTTCCAGTAAAAAGTCGTGCCGTCCATGCGATACCCTTGGACGGCCACGTTGGGAACGTTGGAGAGGAGGTAGCGAAAGCGGACTTCGCTTTCCGCGAGTTGGTCGAGTGCGATCCTCAAGTGCGTGATCTCATGTATGGTGATGGCCACCCCTACTACTTTTTCTCCCTCCTTGCATGGAGTATAAGTCCTGCTGAGAAATCTGCGGCCGGACTCAGCGGAAATCCATCCCTCACGGCACATCTTCTCCCCATGCAAAAATGCCTTATCCATGCAAGGTTGAATTTCAAGGTCATAACATGATTTGCCTCGAATTCTGGAAATAAATGCTTTATATTCCTCTCCAACTATTTTAAACTTTGGTAGGTTCAATAATTTTTCATATGCAGTGTTTGCAAAGGAAATAATTCCAGTCCTTTCAACATATAATTGCGCGTCATTGGAGTATTCAACCATTAACTTGAATATTTTCAGAGACTTTTCTGTCTCAATTCGCTCAGAAATCTCATTTTTGTATAGTTTGAGTGTTGATTCAAGTTCGCTATTTGCTTTCTGAACATATTCTGCAAGTTGCTTTTTATCGTATTTGAAAGATATTTCGAGGAGAATTTTATCCGTGATGTCGTGAACAATAATGTAAAAATCTTCCGAATCACAATTTTCTCCAATAAAATGGTCCACGGAAAGGTCCACAAAGCGTTCTTCCGAAGGTTTGGTGACTATGCGAAGGAGTTGATTCTGCGTTTCTCCTGGTTTCTTCGCATCCTCAATAAAAGCCTTGAAAAGGGATTGATGTTCCGGTGAGACATGCTTCAAAAAGCGGTTCACGGTTGGTTTGACCGAAAAAGGTTTGTAGCCAAGAAGCTGGTACAGGGAAGCGGACCAGCGATGCGGTCCGGACATGCTCCTCAAGGCCCACATTCCGGTCAGTGAATGTCCACAAGTTGCATGGTTGCTTTTCGGTTTTTCGAGAAAGTCGCCTTCATCGGAAACTAAAAACAGCGGAGCCATGGACGAATCAAGGACCGTGCATATCCGCTCCAACAACGAGATGGTCGGCAGCGACTCGCCCCGCTCCACGCGGTTGTACTGTCTCAGGCTGATATCGAGCTTTTGCGCCAGCTCAGCCTGGGTCATGCTTTTCAGGGTCCGCAAATACCGCAACCGGTCCCCAAGGCGGCGAACCATGGTGCTTGGCTCTTGGTCCATTTTCCCTCCTTCTCGCTTCCCGGAGAATCCTATTGACCGATTATCTCCTTGAGTTTTCTGGAGTTCGGATTTGACACGTTTCAAGAGTTGTTCTTCATGTCGTCCACCCCCCAGGTCGTCCTTCGATCGGCATTCCAAATCCAGGCTGAAAGGATGCATAGCTTCGGAAACAAGACCAGCTTGACGTCCTTCATTAACCACCTCCTTTTGCTGTTTTCGGTTGGATAACTGGTGAGACTTTATAACCATTTAGCTTGCCATGTCGTCACTGCTCAAAAAGGTCGGGCGACGAAATCTCACGTGCAAGGATTCCCACCTGCGGGCGTTTCGTGATCCAGTTCATGGGGCCAAGCTCCAGCCGGAATCTGGTTCTGAATGCGTTACTCCGTTGCCGCACTGGGGTGCGGCGCTCCCAGGATTTATCCCGTTGATTGCCGCAAGTTTTTGAGCAGTTACGCCATGTGCCATGTTGTTTCAAAATCAGTCATGCCGGCAAAGGCAGGTCTCCATAGCACCAAAAACATTCGTACGTATACGACGCGAAACGGCGTATTTGTAGTGTTTTTTGCGACGTTCTTTTTGGTCGTCGAACAAAGTAAGCGGAAGTGGGAATCCGTAGAGTGGTTCAGGGGAGGTGCCTTTGGAGAAATACCAGTCCAATCCGTATTCTCTCTCGGAATCAGTGTGGGTATCGTTGCCGAGTCCATAAGAGGGCTGCTCAATGTTGCGATGCCGACCTCGACACTTTTTCTGGAAGGAGCTTGCGGGTGTTGTGACGGTTTAGCCTGGCACGGAGAGAGGAGGGGAAGGAAATATGCAGGGGGGGCGGTCCGGCGCGTGACCGGGGGATCATTAGAGCTTCTTGTCAAGCAAGTCGCTCTGGAACGGGAAAAGAGAACGGTATGCGTACGATGTCATGGGCAATCTTACGCGCTGTCAAGGCTGAATTTTGCAAGGAGACGCGAATCATGGTGGATCAGATGCGGACATGGATACCTCAGCTGGATACGATGCATCGCCTCACCACCTCTCAACACCCCCATACGACAATATCCCACTTCCCGAATTGCTCCCGCCGGTTCCAAATCCGTTCTTCCCAGCCTGTCTCGGGGTCCCGGTGAAAAACGACTAGGTGAGCTTCTTCCGCGCCGACCCGGTCGGCGTAGTCCGCTGTCTGCTCCAGGCCTTCGGCCAGGGTGCTTTCCAGGCTTCTCCGGGCATGGACCAGCTTCAGCTCGATGACCACCCGCTGCACCGGACCGAAAAAGCCCTGGGCCTCGTCCAGGGGCCATTCCAGGAACAGGTCCGTCCGGCGGCGACCCAGGCCGTACTCCCGGCTCAGCCGTCCCCCGCCGTTGACGATGCGCTGCAGAAAGGCCTGCAGCAGGAGTTGCGGTCCGGCCTCCTTGTAATCGAAACGCTCCAGCCAGACCTCCGAATTCTCTCGGAAGAAGCGCTGAAAAGCGGTCAGGAGCCCGTCCATGTCCAGTCGGTGATCCGGCCCCACATACCAGACCCGGTCCTGCTCGATGACCATCTGGCTGCCCCAGGACAGCTCGCGTGGAATAACCTCCCGGTAGATGGCGTTGGAAATGTCCAATTTGCCGTTGATCTCCCGCCGCAACAGGCCCAGGTCCACCAGGTAGTCCGCGTCGTCGGGCCGCACCCCTACTTCGGACAGGCCCTGGAGGAACGGGGTAATCACCGCTTGCACTCGAGGTTCCTTGAGCTTGTCCGCCAACTGGTCCAGGTGAGTGGCCCGGGACAGGATCAGCCGCTCCCGTCCGGCCCGATAATCCTCCAGGGTGATGTGCCGGGTCCGGTCACGGGCCGCCTTGTCCTTCCAGGTCGCCTCGTGTCCCAGGGCGTTGACCAGCCAGGGCTGGCCCTGGGTGTCCCGCCAGAGTTCATCGAAGATTTCCGGTGCAAAGGTCTGACCCGTGGCCACGGTGTGTTGATGCCACATGGCGCGGACTTCTTCCTCAATAAAGTTGCCCATGCGCAGGGATTCGGCTTTGATGTTGAAGGCGCTGCCGCCGGTGATGATCTCTTCTCCTGTGCCATGCATGCGGTAATCACGCACGTCCCGCACTCCGCAGAGGATCACGCTTTGGGGAAAGGCTTCTGGCCGCTGATTGTACCCGGCCCGGATTTGCCGCAGGAGCGAGATGAGCGTGTCGCCCACCAGGGCGTCTACCTCGTCAAGAAGAAGTACAACGGGCTTTGTCGAGATACGGGACCAATGCTCCAGCATTTGTTTGAGAAGATCGTTGGCCGGCTGGTCCCGGCCCGTGGTGTTCAGCCAGGCAAAGACCTCGGGCTGGTCAAGATACAGGCGGATGGACCCGGCAACGGCGCTGCACACCGTCGGAATGCCTTTAGTCTCGTCCCCCCGGGCCGCCTGGGCCCCCTCTATGTTGGCGTAGGCGCAGGCAAACCGGCCTTCGGCGTTCAGCTCGGCCATGATGGCCAAAAGGGTACTCGTCTTGCCGGTCTGGCGCGGGGCGTGGAGAACGAAATAGCGCTCCGAGCGGATCAGGTGGAGAATTTCCTCCCAGTCCATGCGGTGCAAAGGCGGGATATTGTAGTGGTGTTCGGTCTTGATGGGCCCGGAGGTGTTGAAGAATTTTTCCATGTCGGCTCCCTGGCGTTCTTTTATCTCGGCATTGAAACGATAAACTTTAGGCTCGTTATTCGTTTCGGACAGGTGAATCCGCCGGTTGGGGCATGATATCGACCATGCTCCAACGAGGCACATATCGCCGGCCCGACGGCCTGACTTCATGCTCCTTTCGTATCCGGCTCATCCCAGCTTTGCGCCGTTCGGGACTTCTTTCTCCGGCACGGCCAGGATCACTGTTCCGTCAGGGCGGTAAAAACCGGTCAGCAGAAATTCGGAACGAACCGGTCCGATCTGTTTGACCGGAAAGTTGACCACACCGACTACCTGCCGTCCGACCAGCTCATCCGGGGTATAGTGATCCGTAACCCTGGCGCTGGTTTGCTTGATGCCGATCTCCGATCCGAAATCCACCACAACGACATATGCCGGCTTGCGGGCCTTGGGGGAAGGTTTGACTTCCAGCACGGTTCCCACATGGATCGCCACCTGTTCGAAGTCCTCCCAGGAGATGGTCTTATCGCTCATCGGCAACTCCGCGGGAAATCCCGCGCAGCCTGGTGACCTGCTCCCCGCCAATGCCCCAATTGTCCGTGTCCACCTCGTCGATGACCACGACGGTTGTTTTTGGATTCTTGCCCAGGACGTCCACCAGCAGTTGCGTGACGCCCTGGATCAGCCGGACCTTCTGTTCCGAAGTGGCCCCCTCCCTGGTGATCTTGATGTTCACATAGGGCATGTTTTTACTATTCCTTGTGCGTGAAATGTTCCTGCAAGCCTGTAAAGATCAAAAAGGCTTTACTGCCAGAATGTACGCGGCGACAGCGTAATTCTCGGCATCCGCGATTTTCCAGCTGGCGATGATTTCCCTGCTTTGCGGCTTGATCTCCACCTGAACGTTCGTGAATCCGGCGGCTTCCAGCATGGGTCTCACCTGACCGGCGAGACTGGCTCCGGATATTCAGCCGCACCAGGCAGCTGGATCGTTTTTCAGGCTGTCAGGAACATCCTTTTCCAACAGCACGTCGGATATGCAGATCCGTCCTCCGGGCTTGAGCACCCTGAACAATTCTCGGTACACAGTCGGTTTGTCCGGTGACAGGTTGATCACGCAATTGGAAATGGCCACGTCGATGGATGCATCGGCCAGAGGCAGCCGCTCGATCTCGGCCAGTTCAAAACGAGCGTTCGTAGCACCGGCCTGGCGGGCATTGTCCGTGGCCGCGGCGATCATCTCCGGGGTCATGTCCACGCCGATGACGCTGCCTTCGGGACCGACCATAGTCGCGGCCAGCAGGGCGTCGAATCCCGGACCACTGCCCAGATCCAGCACAATCTCCCCAGGTTTCAAGTCGGCCCGGTTCACCGGATTGCCGCATCCAAGTCCCAGATTGGCCTGATCCGGCGTCTTTCCCAGTTGATCCGGCGAATAGCCCAGCAGGCCGGCCTGTTTGTACGGATCAAGCGTTCCGAGATGGGCGTCGCCACCCACTGGCAGACAGCAACCTCCGGCCTCGGAGACTGCCTTGGCATAGGAATCCCGGACCTTGTTTTTTATATCCTTGAACTGTTCCATGGTTCACCTTGACCTTGAATTGTAGTAACTGCTCAGCACACGTTGTGCGCTATGCTCCGAAAATCGGGGTCGGAGGCGGAATCGGAATCGGTTTTGAAAACGTTGAGGAGCACTTCGCATGGTTTCGGTTCCGATCCCGATCCCGATACCGATACCGACGGCGATGTCAAACTCCGTACGGTAGTAGCATGCTGAATAGTTACGAATTGTAAAGAGTCATTCCAGATAGCGCGTCACGTTTTCCGTTTGGACCTTTTGCGGACCCTTTGACGTGCGTTCAGGATATCCCAGGGGAATGACGGCCATGAACTCGCCTTCGGGTTCGCCCAGAAAGCGGCGCACATCTTCCTTGATCAGAAACAGAATTCCCAGCCAGACCGAACCCAGACCCAGAGAGGTGGCCGCAAGCAGCAAGTTTTGCACGGCCGCGGCGGAACTCTGGATTTCCATTGTCCGAAAAAAATCGTTCACTTCCGGGTGTTCGAGCTTGAACAGCTTATCTCCCCGGGCGATCAGCTCGCCGGTGTTCAGGATGGCCACGACCACCGGAGCGCTGTTGATGCTCCTGGCAGCCATGCGCAGCAGGGATGAAGTGGGTTTGGGAAAAACAGCGGCCCGGTCCGTGGCCAGTTTGGCCAGCTCCGCCTTTTTGTCGCCGCGAAGCACAAGGAAGCGCCAGGATTGTTGGTTGTGCGCGGACGGCGCCTGATTGGCCGCATTCAGGAGCGCTTGAATGATTTCCGGATCCACGGTCTGATCCGTGAACGTCCTGATGCTGTGCCGGGCGGCGATGGTGCGCAGGGTTTCATTGTCAACCATGAGATGACTCCGGGTGGGTTGCTGGTAACTGCTCAAAAAGATCGGGCGGCGTGGTTTCCTGTGCAAGGATTCCCATTGACGCGGAGTTTCGTGACCAAGCTTCGGGGGCAATGCTCCAGCCGGAACTTTGCCCTGAGTGCGTTGCACCGTTGCCGCACTGGGGTGCGGCGCTCCCAGGATGTATTCCGTTTATTGCCACAAATTACCGTTATTGATCCTGAAGAGTTGCATTGCCTTGCGTTTCTGGTGCCCGCGTCTGGAATACAAGGGCATTGATGCAGTTGAAACAATCACGGTATCGAACATGCATCATCACAGTCAAATGTGGGGCAGCTGCTTGGTTTTTGGTGGATACAGATTCCGACTGCCCGCGGCAGGAATTGAAAAGGCCGGAACTCATCATTCCGGCCTTGAACAGGATCCATGGTCCCGGGATATCAAGGAGAAGTTATCGCAGCCTTTCCGCCATCAGTTCGGCCACGTGTTTGACCTCGATGGGTTTTCCGGCAGCTTTCATGCCGCCGCGAATCTGCATCACGCAGCCGGGGCAGTCCGTTCCCACGGCCGTGATGTTGCCGGCTTCCAGGTCCGCAAGCTTCTTGGCCAGCAGGGTTTTGGAGATGGCCGGGAATTTCATGGAGTAGGAGCCGCCGAAGCCGCAGCAGACTTCCTCTTCGGTGGTCGGCACATACTCGCAAACCATGTTCAGGTTGTCGCGGGGCGCCTCACGCACTTCCAGCCCGCGGCAAAGGTGGCAGGGCGCGTGATAGCCGACCTTCTGGTCCGAGCGGGCGAACTTCATGGACGAGATTTTCAGCACGTCATGAACGAATGAACTGAAGTCGATGACCTTGTCCGCGAACTGGGCGACCTTGGCGGTCAATTCCGGCTCGTTTTCCAACAGCTTGGGGTATCCGTGCTTGAGGTGCGAGGCGCAGGAGGCGCACATGGTCATGATGTAGTCGTAGCGCAGCGGATCGAAGGCCGCCACGTTCTGCCTGGCCACATCAATGGCGGCCTGCTTTTCGCCCATCATGTTCACGGGCAGCCCGCAGCAGGATTGCTTCATGGGATAGTCCAGAGCCACCTTGCCGGTGGAGGCGATGACCTTCACCGCGGCCTTCATCTGCTCGGGATAGACGAAATCCTGTACGCAGCCGGAGAACAGGGCGACCTTGAGTTCCGGTTTGGCGACCACGGGCTTGATGGATTCCCATTCATCGCGAAAGGCCTTGTCGGCAATGGTGGGCAATTTGCGGAAATCCTGATTCTTGATGAAGATTGTCGGCAGGTGGCGGATGTACTGTCCTTCGCGCTCGGCAAAGGGTTTCTGGGCCCAGCGCATGTTCTTGAGCAGGGTGTGGAACATGGTGCGGTTCTTGAGCACTGTCCCGAGCAGCTTGGAGGAGGTCGGGTGTCCGTCTTCATCCTGGATGCGGGCATGGATTTCCTTGATCAGCCGCGGCAGATCGATGCCCGCGGCGCAGATCTCCTTGCAGGCCCCGCAGTTCACGCAGTTCTGGACCAGGAACTTGGCCTTGTCCTTGCCGTGGAAGAAGTAGGTCATGATCAAGCCGATGGCGCCGATGTAGACATGGCCGTACTTGTGTCCGCCCACCAGACGGTAGACCGGACAGACATTGGCGCAGGCGCCGCAACGGATGCAGCGCAGGATCTGGGAAAAGTCCTTGTCCTTGGCCAGGGCCCTGCGGCCGTTGTCCAAAAAGATCACATGCATGATCTTCTTGTTCTCCGGAGCGCTGGCGCATTCATTGGCGCCGGTGATCCAGGTGACGTAGGATGTAATCTGCTGTCCCGTGGCGTTGCGGGGCAGCCCGCGCAGGATGCGCAGGGCGTCGTGCAGGGTGGGTGTCAGCTTTTCCAGGCCGATCAAGGCCACGTGCACCCGGGGCAGGGTGGTGACCAGCCGGGCGTTGCCCTCGTTGGTCACCAGGCCGATGGTTCCGGTTTCGGCCACGGCGAAATTGCTTCCGGAAACACCCATGTCCGCTTCCACATATTCCTTGCGCAGTTCCCGGCGGGCCACCTTGACCAGTTTCTGGATATCCGGCTCCTGCTCCTTCTTGGTCACTCCGGCGAAAAGATCCGCCACCTGGTAGCGGGACAGGTGAATGGCCGGCATGACCATGTGCGACGGCCCCTCGCCGCGCATCTGGATGATCCATTCGCCCAGATCAGACTCCACGACCTCCAGCCCCTGCTCCTCAAGATGATGGTTCAGGTGGGTTTCCTCGGCAGTCATGGACTTGGCCTTGATCACCTTCTTGCACTTGTTTTCCCTGGCGATGCGCGCGACGATCCGGTTGGCCTCGTCGGCTGTTTCGGCGAGATGGACATGGACGCCCATGGACTCGGCCTTGGCCTTGAACTGGTTGTACAACTCGTCCATGCGGGCCAGGGACTCATCCTTGGCCTGGCCGATTTCCTGAATCAGACCTTTGACGTCCATCCCGGAAAAGGCATTGGCCCGGCCGGTGCGGTAGGCCACGGCGAACGTGTCCAGGGCCTTGCGCTGGAATTCGTTGCCCAGTGAATCCTCTATTTCCTGAAGATATTCTTCAATTTTAACGGCAGTTTGCATCAGCTATCCTCCAGCAGCAAAATATGCAGTTCCAGTGGGCCATGAACGCCGAGGGCCAGAACCCGTTCAATGTCGGCAGTCCGGCTGGCTCCAGTGATGAAGGCCAGGTAGTTGGGAGTCTTCTGCATCATGGGCAGCAGTTCAGGTTCCGCTTCGTAGCTGGTGGCCCGCAATCTGGAAAGGGGCAGAACCACGACGTTGATTTCGCAGATCATGGTGGACAGACGCAGGTCCTCGTAAGAGGAGTCCAGCACCAGGGTTCCGGTCTCGGCCAGGCCCAGATCGGCCACGGCAAAACCAATGTCGATCCCCGCCAGATGATTGCGCAGACCTTCGGCAATGAGCTTGACCCCCGCCTTTTCGGCTGCCGCGGCCAGTTCCGCATACTGATCGTCCACCAGTTTCGGGGCGGCAATGACCTTGTCCGACGCCTTGGCAAAACACAAGTCCGCGGCCTCGTCCGAGATGGCGTTTTCGCAACCGGACAGCAGCAACTGGCAGGCATCCTTGTTCACGCACACTTCCACCGCATAGGCATAGGCCTCCTGCATGGAGCCGATGGGTTTCACAATGGCGGAAACGGCTTCGGCTTTCTGGGTGAAAAGCTTGATGTGTTCCTGGTTCACATTCGACCTCCTGTAGAAAGGATCACGTTCGATGATTATTGGATTGAAATCGTATCTTTGTTGTATCAATTGCGATTGCGATTTCGATTTCGACTGAATTGCGGCCTTTGAGATGATCCGTAATCTGGACGAGACCGACAACAAACATGACGCTGTTTGTCTGGCGGTTGAGGAAAAGGTTTCCTACCCCAGCACCTCCAATGTCTGGGTGGCGATTTCCAGCTCTTCGTTGGTGGGTATGATAAATATTTTTATCCGGCTGTTCGACGCACTGATTTCCGTTGCCTTTCCGCGAGGAGCCTCGGCGTTGCGCTGGGTGTCCAGGATTGCCCCGACTCCGGAGAGAGAGGCGCAGGACAGGCGACGGACCATGTGGTCGTTTTCACCAATGCCAGCGGTGAAGCAGATGGCGTCCGTGCCGTCCAGCAAGGCAAGATACTGTCCGATGTACTGGGTGACGCGCCGACAGAAAACCCGTAGCGCAAGCTGTGCGTCCTGGTCCCCCTGGGATATCAGGTCATGAATATCTCGCATGTCGTTGTGTCCGCACATGCCCTTCAAGCCGCTCTGCTTGTTCAGGATGGTGTCGATCTCGCGAATGGTCAGGTTCTTGTTGTCCGCGAGAAAGGCATGCAGGGCCGGATCAACATCCCCCGAGCGGGTGCCCATGACCAGTCCTGCCAGAGGCGTCAGGCCCATGCTGGTGTCGACGCATTTGCCGTTTTTCACGGCGGCCATGGAACAGCCGTTGCCCAGGTGCACGGTGACGCAGGTGGTTTCCTCGAGAGGCTTGGCCAAAATTCGGGCGCACTGTTTGGCCACGTAGAGATGCGAGGTGCCGTGGAAACCATAGCGCCGGATTTTCAGCTCGGTATAGAGGGATTTGGGAATGGCGTACCGGTAGGCCTCCGGCGGCATGGTCTGGTGAAAGGCCGTATCAAAGACCGCCACATTGGGCACCCCGGGCAGAAGTCGCTGAGCGGTCTCGATGCCGGCCAATCCACCCGGGTTGTGCAGGGGGGCAAGGGGAATCTGGGCCTTGATGCCCTCAATGACCGCCTCGTCGACCAGGGTCGGGGTACTGAAGGATTCGCCGCCATGGACGATGCGGTGGCCTATGGCGTTGATCTCCGAGACGGCGGAGATCACTCCGGTTTCCGCGCTGGTAATCAATTCCACGACCCGGGCCAAGCCTGTGGCGTGATCCTGAATCGGCATCTCTTCGGTAAAGGTTTGTTCCTGGTCAGTGGACGGCCGGCGCTTGTGCCGGACCAGACCACTGGGCTCGCCTATCCGCTCCACCAGGCCAGTGGCCAGGACTGTCTGCGTTTTCATGTCCAGGAGCTGGTACTTGACCGAGGAACTGCCGGAGTTGAGGACAAGTATTATCATGAGTCGGTCACCCTTTGTTGCGGCGTCGCATCTATCCGTTGCCGGATTGGTCATATTTCGCCGGATTGAATTTGATCGGTTTTCGCTTTCAAGGCATGCTGGGCCTGGATGGCGGTAATGGCTACGGTGTTCACGATGTCCGGTACGGTGCAGCCGCGGGAAAGATCGTTAACCGGTTTGTTCATGCCCTGGAGCACCGGACCGATGGCCACGGCGTTGGCGGCGCGCTGAACAGCCTTGTAGGTATTGTTTCCGGTGTTCAGGTCCGGAAAAATGAAGACCGTGGCCCTTCCGGCCACCTGAGAATCGGGCATTTTGGTCATGGCCACGTCCGGATCATAAGCTGCATCATACTGGATCGGACCTTCAATGAGCAGATCGGGAGCCATGCGCTGTGCGATTTTCGTGGCTTCCCGAACCTTTTCCACTTCCTGGCCGGAGCCAGATTCGCCGGTGGAATAGGACAGCATGGCTACCCGCGGTTCCACCCCGAACTGAACGCCGGTTTCAGCGGAGGCCACGGCGATCTCCGCCAACTGGCTTGCCGTGGGATTGGGGTTCACGGCGCAGTCGCCAAAGACCAGGACCCTGTCCGACATGCACATGAAAAAGACGGAGGAGACCAGGGAGATGCCGGGTCTGGTCTTGATGAACTGCAAGGCCGGGCGGATGGTCTGCTGGGTTGTGGTGATGGAGCCGGAGACCATCCCGTCCGCGTGTCCCTTCTGGACCATCATTGTTCCGTAATAGGTCACCTCGGCCATGGTGTCGTGGGCCACTTCCTGCGTCATGCCCTTGGATTTGCGCATTTCGTAGTAGGTTTGCCAATACTCTTCGAAAAGTGGTGAAGAAGCGGGATCGATGAACTCGGCCTTGTCCAGGGCCAGCCCCATCTGGGCAGCCTTGGCCCGGATTGCGTCCGGATTGCCCAGGATGGTCAGGTCCACGATGCTGCGACGCAGCAGAATGTCCGCTGCCTGCAGAATGCGCGTCGAAGAACCTTCGGGAAGGACAATGTGGCGCCGGTCGGCCTTGGCCTTCTCGATCAGGCTGTATTCGAACATGATCGGAGTGACCTTGGTGGATTTCTTGGCTTCCAGGCGTTGCAAGAGTTCCGCGGTGTCCACATGTTCTTCGAAGGAGCCCAGGGCGGTGGCAATTTTCTTCTGGTCCTCGGGCTCGATGCGGCCGTACATTTCCATGAGAATCCGGGTGATCTTGTAGGTATGTCCCTGAACGGAAAGAATCGGCATGGGCACGCCGGTCCAGCCTTCCAGAAGCTTCATGATTGATGAAGACGGCTTGATGCCTCCCGTAAGAACAATACCGGCCACCTCAGGATATGTCTGGGACTGCCGGGTGGCGATACAGCCCAGGAGAATGTCGGAACGGTCGCCGGGGGTGATGACCAGGGAATTTTTGGCGACATATTCCAGAAAGTTGTTCACCTGCATGGCCGCAACGACGTAATCGTCAATCTGGACGTCCAGCAGTTCCTGGCCGATCACCACATCGGCATCCAGCCATTTCTTGACATCGCTGATGGTGGGTTTGCCCAGGGAAGGCACTTCAGGGATGACGTATGTCAGGCATTCCTCATGCATTCTGTACTTGCAGCGAAGCCCGCCGATAATTTCCTGCTTGTTCACCTCTTCGGCGCGATTGATGATGGTAGCCAGGACGTCAAGCCCCTTGTCCGTAAAAGTATCTATGGCAATCTGGGTCTGGGCGACAATCTGCTTCGGGGTCTTGTTCTGCCCATTGGCCACGAGGATGACAGGGGACCCGAGGTTGGCGGCGACTTCCGCATTGATGTCGAATTCAAAGGCCGAGTCGCCGCCGATAAAGTCCGAGCCTTCGCACAAAATGAAGTCGAAGCGGGCCTCCAGCGCCTTGTACTTGGCCAGAATGTTTTCCATGAGCACGGCGTGTTCACCCTGGTTGATCAGGTCTCTGGCCTGCTCCAGCGTGTAAGCGTATGCATCCTGATATGTTTCGTTGAGATGGAACTGCGTCAGGATCAGGTTGGTATCATGATCGCGCTTGCCGTTGCCCTGAACGCTGATGATCGGCCGAAAAAAACCAACGCGCCGGATGTTGCGCATCAGCATCTGCATCAGACCAAGACAGATGGCTGATTTGCCGCTGCGGGACTCCGTGTTGATGACGTAGAGATTTTTGGCCATGAGCAGGTTCCTTTCGTTGTTAAATGTGCGTATGGATCCGCGAATTGAACAGCAAGAGGGGGTGGTCCGGTCTGTCGTTCAGCAAGAACGCAACGGCAGGCCGGACCGTGGGCGAGTAGCTACATCGACCTTCTCATAATGTTTCCGCGTACAATTCCGCGACATGCTTCACTGGAATAGAATGCCCGGTCTTGGAGAGCATGTCCGCAAGCTGGAGCATGCAGGCCGGGCAGCTGGTGGCCGCGACCGAGGCTCCGGTTGCGGAGATGCTTTCGGCCTTTTTGCGGCCGATGATGTCGGAGAGCTTGTAGTGCTTGATGTTGAAGCTCCCGCCGGAGCCGCAACAGGAAGGACCGCCCGGAAGCTCCGCTGTTTCGTACTTGCCGCCTGCAGCCAGAACATTGCGGGGCTGGGCCGTGACTTTCAGCGTGTTCCGCAAGTGGCATGGGTCATGGTAGGCAACCTTGGCCGGTTCCGCAGAGGCCTGAACAGAGCTGATTTTCAGCACGTCGGTGAGGAACTGGCTGACGTCCATGACCTTGGCCGCAAGTTCCTGGACCCGGACGGTGTCCATCTTGTCGCCGTAGTATTTGGGCCAGAGTTCGGCAATGGTCGCCGTACAGGTGGCGCATGGGGTGACCAGGTAGTCCCATTTGCTCTTGGCAAACAGGTCCAGGTTCTGCCGGACCAGCTTGTCGAAGCTGCCAGTCTCCCCGCTGGACAGAGCCGGAATGCCGCAGCAGGCCTGATTGGGCGGCATGTACACGCCAATATCGTGATGCTCCATGATCTTGAGCACGGCCTGCGCGACCTGGGGGAAGACCTTGTCCGTGACGCATCCCGGAAAAAAGGCGACCCGGAGTCCCGGTTTGCCGGGAGGCGTATCTTTTTTGGGCACCTGTGCATGGAACGGCTTGGATGCCAATTTCTTGAAGTGTCGGTCCGCGATGAGCGGGGCGTTGAACCGGGCGCAGGACGTGCCGATGACTCCGTCCGCCTCCTTGGTGAAGAGGCTTTGCATGGACGCCCCCAGGGAAAGCAGATTGTTCATCAGTTTGGGGTTGGTCAGCAGTCTGCGGAAGATCAGCCGCTGGGCCGGGGGCAGGCCCAGGTAGCCGGAAAGGATGGCCCGGGCGCGCAGGAAGATGTCCGTCACCTTGACGCCGGAGGGGCAGTTGGCCTCGCAGGTGCCGCAGAGCAGGCAGCGTTGCAGCTTTTCATTGACTGCCACGGGATCCTTCAGGATTTCATCCGAAAGACCGGAAAGCAGGGCCAGTTTGCCGCGGGTGACGTCGGTTTCCCGCCCGGTCTGAGCAAATACCGGACACTGGGCCTGGCACAGGCCGCAGCGCATGCAGCCGGTGAGCAGATCGTCCAGCTCCTTGAGCATGGATACAAGTTTTTTGATGTCGGCCATGATGTTCTCCCTGAGTTACGCGAGCAAGGGGCCGAGGATCTTGCCCGGGTTGAGGATGCCCTTGGGGTCGAGCACGCTTTTCATCTTGCGGGAATATTCCATGGCCGCGATGCCGCATTCGTTTTTCATGTACTTGGACTTGGCCAGGCCGATGCCGTGTTCTCCGGAAAGCGTGCCGCCCAGGGCGAGTGCTTCGTCGAAGATTTCGTCAATGGCCGCCTCCACCTTGTGCCATTCCTTCTGGTCGCGCTTGTCCGTGAGGATAGTGGGGTGCAGATTGCCGTCTCCGGCATGACCGAAGGTTCCGATGGTCAGCTCGTATTTCTTGGCGATCTTGTCCAGGGCCTGCATCATGGCTGGAATCTTGGAACGGGGCACTGTGGCGTCTTCCAGAACCGTGGTCGGACGGACCCGGGCCAGGGCCGGAAGAGCGTCGCGGCGAGCCTGCCAGACGGCGTTGCGTTCGGCATTATCCTTGGCAACGCGCACGCTGATGGCCTTGTGTTCCTTGCAGATGGCCTCCACCTTGGCCGCATCGTCTTCGACCTGAGTTGGGTGTCCGTCCACCTCGATCAGCAGCATGGCCGCGGCATCCACGGGAAGGCCGGCCTTGCGGAAGTTTTCCACGGTGCGGATGGTGAAATTGTCCATGAATTCCAGGGTAGCGGGTACGATCTTGTTGGCAATGATCGCGGCCACGGCCCGGGACGCGTCCATGACGTCCGGAAAAACGGCCATCATGGCCTTGAAGGCGGCCGGAGGCGGTACCAGCTTGAGGATGAACTTCTCGAAAACGCCCAGTGTGCCTTCGGAAGCGATCATCAGGCCGGCCAGGTTGTAGCCGGTGACGCATTTCACGGTCTTGCCGCCGGTGCGGACCAGCTCGCCATTGACGTCGAAAAAGTCCACGCCCATCACGTAATCCTTGGTGACGCCGTATTTCAAAGCCCGCAAGCCACCGGCATTCTCGGCCACGTTGCCACCCAGGGTGGAGACGGCCTGGGAGCCCGGATCCGGAGGGTACAGCAATCCCTTGGACGCGACGTGGGCCGCGAACTTGGCCGTGATCACACCGGGCTGGACCACGGCGTACAGGTCTTCCTCGTTCACTTCCAGTATCTTGTCCAAGGCCGTGGTCAGGCAGACCACGCCGCCGGAGTGGGGAATGGTTCCACCGGAAAGATTCGTGCCCGCTCCGCGAACCGTCAGTTTCAAGCCGTTGTCGTTGCACAGCTTGACCACTTTGCCCAGAGCCTCGGACTGCTCCGGTCGAACCACGATCCCGGGCTGGACCTGTTCCAGGACGGCAGAGTCATAGGAATACGCATGCAGGTCCGCAGCTTCGGTCATCACGTTGTCCTTGCCCACCGCGGCCTCAAATTCTTTTTTCAGTGCATCGTTTATCATTGCAAACTCCTTTACATGGGTTCAGGTGTCAATGTTCAGTGTTCACGGCAGGAAAGTAGTGTCTAAAATGATAATAGGAAGAGCAAAGATGAGGTGAACCATGAATATGAACCCTGAAGTATCTGGATATCCCTCCGGACGGTTAAACCGTCCGGAGGGATAGGCAGAGTTAGAAAAGGTTAGCCGGTAGCAGATAAATCATCAGTGTAACCATGATGCCGACAACCACGCCATAGAGCAGGAAGGGCCAGAAGGTCTTGCGCAGGATGGCGCCTTCCTGTCCGGACAGACCTACCACGGCGCACACAGCCACGATGTTGTGGATGCAGACCATGTTGCCCATGCCGCCGCCCACGGCCTGGGCCGCGACGATGATCTGGCGGGGCAGGTCGAGCTGGGTGGCCATGCCCCACTGGAACTCGGCGAAGAGCAGGTTGGACACCGTGTTCGAACCGGTGATGAAGGCTCCCAGGCCGCCGATGAAGGAGGCGAACATCGGCCAGCCTTGGCCTACCAGCTCGGACAATGCACTGGCCATGGCCAGGGGCATGGAGGGGTAGGCGTTGGGGTTCAAGGACAAGTCGCCGATGCCGGACCCGCGGAAGATGGAGACCAGACCCACGGCGAAGAACAGGGCAATGGCCGGGTTTTTCATCTTCTTGATGGAATCCACCCAGGCGGTTTTGACCTTTTCGCCGGGCATGCCATGAATGAAGATGGTCAGGATGGCCACCAGCATGAACGGAATGGTGCCGGGCAGGTAGAGGTAGGCGATGGAGCCGCTGACGGATTCATAGCCCAGGATGCCGGTCCAGGCGATAGTTTGGGATGAGAGCCAAGCCTTGAGTCCCAGCTCGTTGATGCGGGTGAGCACCAGGATGATGCCGATGAGCACGTAGGGCAGCCACGCCTTGAACTGGCTCATCCGGGCTTCGAATTTGCAGCCTTCCGCCGAGGTGCTGACCGTGCCGGTCCATTCTGGATCCCAATTCTTCTGGGAACCGAAGGTCCAAGTGTCCTTGGGCACGGCGATGCCGCGCTTGGCGCCCCAGACCACCACGCCCAGGCCGACCAGGCCGCCGATCAGGGACGGGAATTCCGGACCCAGAAACCAGGCGAAAATGAGGTAGGGGATGGAGAAGGCCACGGCGGCGAAGACGCAGAACTTCCAGGCGCCAAAGCCCTCGGACCAGGAGCGATTCGGGCCGAAGTAGCGGGAGATAAAGCCGAGCATGAAGATGGGCAGGATGAAGATCATGGGCAGGTGCATCAGGGTGGCCCACTGGCCGATGAGCATGCCGAAGGACTCATAGCTGGTGAAGTTCACTCCCACGGCACCGGTGGCCACGGCGTCGCCGACCAGGTCGCGCAGGAAGGTCAGGCCGATGATGACCGGGGTGCCGACGGCGCCGAAGGTGACGGGAAAAGAGTTGAAGACGAGGCAGATGACGGCCGCTGCCAGGGGCGGGAAGCCCAGGGCCAGCAGCAGCGGAGCGGCCAGGGCCGCTGGAGTGCCGAAGCCCGCCGCGCCCTCGATGAAGGCCGCGAACAGGTAGCCGATAATGATGGCCTGTACGCGCATGTCCGGAGAGATGCTCTGCATTCCGCACTGGATGGTCTCCATCCCCCCGGAATCGCGCAGGGTATGCAGAATTAAAATTGCACCGAAGACAATGATCAAAATGCCGATGGCCGTAATCACCCCTTGAATGGACAGCGCGGCGACGTAGCCGACCGGAAGGCTCCATACGGCGACGCCGGCCACGGCTGTGACCAGCCAGGCCAGGGGCATGGCTTTGGTGGCAGGCCAGCGAAAGCCGACCATGAGCACCAGAGCGAGGGCAATGGGAAGTGCGGCGATTAACGCCAGGACTCCAACGGACATGTTTTAACTCCTCCTTGAAAAAGTTCACCTCATTCTTGCGAGCCGAAAGGCTCCCAAACCTTCCCAACCCGAAACGAGTGGGACGCTACCTCAGCCGTTACCGTCCGATGTTCGTGAATGCCATATCAAGAATCGTGCCCTCTACTTGATTTGGAATATGCACGAAAAAGCCGATGCCTCCGTGTAGCGAAGAAATGGCCGGGCCGATACCGGGCGAATCAAAAAGAGCGAAATCATTGGAATGTTTCTTGGCGGATTGTGCCCGTATCCTGGCCTCTCCCCTCCACAGGGCAGCTTTCCCTGGGGTGATACAAGCTTTTTGAATTCTTGAAAAGGTGGTTGTGAACCAAAAGGTCAGCGTCGGATTGCCTTTGTCGCGGTGGATCTGGTGTGGTGTCCGATAAATAGGACTTGTCCGAAAAAAAAGACTCTATGTTGCCGCGGCCGTAATGATGGTTGTAACTACTCTGCGTTCCGGTTTGTTGCGAGATGTGCTGAGTCGTTATCGATGGTTTCCGCATAACGAGCTGAGACATCTAACTGTTCTGTATGCTACTGTTGTTGCCGAGTTGATATCGGAGTCGGAGTCGGAGTCGGTATCGGTATCGGTATCGAAAGCGAAATTATGTGAAGGCTCCTCAACATTTTGTAACCGATTCCGGCCCCGATTCCGACCCCGATTCCGACCACGACTCGTAACTGCTCAATAAGGCAGGGCAACCAACCACCGCGGATCCGTGCTGCCTGGATAGCGGAACGCGCCGGCCTGCCGGTATGACGGAGTGGAGTACCTCGAAAGCGAGTTCTCTCGGTCGTCACCCCCCGGGGTCCAGGTGTTTTTTCTATGGTTCACTGCCCGGAGTTATTGAGTAGTTACCGCGACTCCGATTGTCGGAGGCAGATCGCCCAATGTATGCTGAGTAGTTACTGAGACATAAAAAAACGCCGGACCCGTTTTCGGATCCGGCGTTGATGCGTACTTTTTCAGGTGTTGTAGCTACTTGGTACCGGCTCTTCCGGCGTCACATGGCTCGATGTTCGTGTCCGGCCGGACATGCTCGGCGGTCTCGGAGAGAACGCAAACCGGCAGTGGAGCGACAACTCCGTCGCCATAGGGATTGGCCTCCGCCAGCAGATTCAGGATCCGCCAGCGCTCATTGACCTCCTGTTCCACGGCCTCGCGCAACTTCTTGGCGTCTTCGGGGTTGGACTTGGCCAGAGCCGCGAAGCGGTTTTCGGTCATCAGGAAGTCCAGGATGGTGCCGTCCGGAGCCTTGGAGTCAATGACCAGCGGATTCTCGCCGCGCAGAGCCCGGCGGGGGTCGTAGCGGAACAGGGGCCAGTAGCCGGATTCCACGGCCTTCTGGGTCTGCTCCTGGGTCTTGCCCATGCCCTTCTTCAGGCCCTGGTTGATGCAGGGGGCATAGGCGATGATGATCGACGGCCCCTTGTAGCTTTCGGCTTCGGTCAGGGCCTTGAGGAACTGGTTCTTGTTCGCGCCCATGCCCACGGCGGCAACATAGACGTAGCCGTAGGTCATCAGCATCCGGGCCAGATCCTTCTTGCGGATCTGCTTGCCCGCGGCGGCGAACTTGGCGATGGCCCCGGTGGGCGTGGCCTTGGAGGACTGTCCGCCGGTGTTGGAGTAGACCTCGGTGTCCATGACCAGGATGTTGATGTCCTCGCCGGAGGCCATGACATGGTCCAGGCCGCCGAAGCCGATGTCGTAGGCCCAGCCGTCGCCGCCGAAAGACCAGACCGACTTCTTGGTGTACAGATCGGCGCATTCCTTGATTTCCGCGTATTTCGGGTCCGAATTGTCAGCCAACAGGGCCTTGAGCTTGTCGCCGGCTGTCCGGGAGGCTTCGGGATCATCCTTGCCGGCCAGCCAGGACCGCATGGCCGAGGCCAGATCGCCCTCCGCGCCGTTGCTCAGCGCTGCTTCCATGAGCTGGGCCAGCCGCTCCCGGCGCTGCCGGATGCCCAGGCCGATGCCGAAACCGAATTCGGCGCAGTCCTCGAACAGGGAATTGCCCCAGGCCGGGCCGTGGCCGTCCTTGTTCACCGAATAGGGGGTGGTGGGAGCCGACGCGCCCCAGATGGAGGAGCAGCCCGTGGCGTTGGCGATGATCATCCGTTCGCCGTAAAGCTGGGTGATGACCTTGACGTAGGGCGTTTCACCACATCCGGAACAGGCTCCGGAGAATTCCATCAGGGACTTCTGGAACTGGCTGCCCTTGACCGAAGTCCGGCTCATGACCTTGTCCTTGAGCGGTACGGTCACGCCGAAGTCGTAGTTGGGGACCTGGACCGGTGTCTGGGTGGCCAGGGGCTTCATGACCAGGGCCTTTTCCTTGGACGGGCAGATGTCCGCGCAGTTGCCGCAGCCCATGCAGTCCAGGGTGTCCACCTGAACCCGGTACTTGAAACCCTTGAGCTCTTTGCCCTTGGCTTCGACGGTCTCGAATTCGGCCGGAGAGCCGGCAAGTTCCTCGTCCGTCGCGAGCACGGGCAGGATCGCGGAGTGCGGGCAGACAAAGGCGCACTGGTTGCACTGGATGCAGTTCTCGAGAATCCATTCCGGGACCATGATCGCCACGCCGCGTTTTTCGTACTGGGACGTGGCCGTGGGGAAGGTGCCGTCCGGGGTGAAGCAGGACACGGGCAGCTTGTCCCCCTGCTGGGCCAGCATGGGCCGCATCACCTTGGAGACGAATTCCGGCTCCTGAAGATCCTTTTTCGTTGCCCCCGACGCATCGGCCCAGGAAGATGGATATTCAATCTGCTGGACGGCTTCCGCGGCCTTTTCCACCGCGGCGATGTTCATGTTGACGATCTTGTCGCCCTTGGAGCCGTAGGCCTTCTTGATGGAGCCCTTGAGCATTTCCACGGCCTGTTCAAAGGGCACGACCTCGGCCAGCTTGAAGAAGACGGTCTGCATGATCATGTTGATCCGCCCGCCCAGACCGACTTCCTGGGCGATCTTCACCGCGTCGACGGTGTAGAACTTCATCTTCTTGGAGGCGATGTCCCGTTTCAGGGACGCGGGCAGCTTGGTCTCCAGCTCGTTCAGGGACCAGGGCGCGTTGAGCACGAAGGTTCCGCCGGTCTTGGCCCCTTCCAGAAGATCGTACTGGTTGACGTAGGCCGGATTGTGGCAGGCCACGTAGTCGGCCTGGGTGATCAGGTAGGTGGACTTGATGGGCGATTTGCCGAAGCGCAGGTGGGAAATGGTGATTCCGCCGGACTTCTTGGAGTCGTAGGCAAAGTAGGCCTGGACGTACATGTCCGTGGCATCGCCGATGATCTTGATGGCCTGCTTGTTGGCGCCCACCGTGCCGTCCGCGCCCAGTCCCCAGAACTTGCACTGGATGGTTCCCGCCGGGGTGACGTCCGGAAAGGAGGGATCCAGAGGCAGAGAAGTGTGGGTTACATCGTCCTCGATGCCGACTACGAAGTGGTTCTTGGGCTGATCCTGGGCCATGTTCTGGTAGACGGCCGCGGCCATGGCCGGGCTGAATTCCTTGGAGCCGAGGCCGTAGCGCCCGCCCAGGAACTTCACGCCGCTGATGCCGCGCTCCAGGGCCGCGGTACAGACGTCCAGGTAGAGGGGGTCGCCCAGAGCGCCTGGTTCCTTGGTCCGGTCCAGGATGGTGACGGTCTTGGCCGTGTCCGGCAGGACGTCGAACAGGGCGTCCGGAGCAAAGGGGCGGTACATGCGGACCTTGATCAGGCCAATCTTCTCGCCCTTGGCCTGAAGATGGGCGATTACTTCCTCGATGGTCTCACAGCCGCTGCCCATGGCGATGATCACCCGGTCCGCGTCCGGTGCGCCCACGTAATCGAAAAGCTTCAGGGGGCGACCGGTCAGCTTGCTTACCTTTTCCATGTTTGCGGCCACAATGCCCGGAACCTTGGCGTAGAAGGAGTTGGCGGCTTCCCGGCCCTGGAAATAGATGTCCGGGTTCTGGGCCGTGCCCCGGATGTGTGGATGCTCCGGGTTCATGGCGCGGGAACGGAACCTGGCCAAGGCTTCCTGGTCCACCAGCTTGGCGATGTCCGCATAGTCGGCGAGTTCGATTTTCTGGATTTCGTGGGAAGTACGGAACCCGTCGAAAAAGTGCATAAAGGGCACGGACGAATCAATGGCGCTCAAGTGGGCGACCATGGCCATGTCGTGGGCTTCCTGGACCGAATTGGAAGACAGGATGGCAAAACCGGTCTGGCGGGTGGCGTAGATGTCCTGGTGATCGCCGAAGATGGACAGGGCATGAGCGGCTATGGCCCGGGCCGAAACATGGAACACGCCGGGCAGCAGTTCGCCGGAGATCTTGAACATGTTAGGAATCATCAGCAGCAGGCCCTGGGCAGCCGTAAAGGTGGTGGTCAGGGCGCCCGCGGCCAGGGAGCCGTGCACCGCGCCGGCCGCGCCGGCTTCGGACTGCATTTCGCGGATGGCCAGGACTTGATTCCAGGCATTCTTGCGACCCACGGAGGCCCAGTCGTCACAGATTTCGCCCATGGGCGTGGAGGGTGTAATTGGATAGATGGCGGCGACCTCGCTCAGGGCGTAGGCCACATGAGCCGTTGCGGTGTTTCCGTCGACGCTTTGCATTTTCTTGGCCATGAAATAACCTCCGGGAAATGGTTCAATGGAAAGGGGTGGCGCAGTGGCCCATGTTTCAATGCCCTGGCCTTACCAAAATCGTGCCGAGCAGTGAAGCACGATACGTGTATATGATCAGTTTCCGAAATGATGCAGGCAATAACCGGTGAAAGGGAGATTGAGCATGGTGTGCGTCTCAAAAAAGAAACCATTGGTGAAAGAGCAACCTGGTATTTGAACGCTTGTCTGAAAAAAAAGACAAGCCCAATCCCGACGCAGTTGAGCAGTTGCGTTCCGGATGCAAATGAGCAGTGGCCCCCGGGCTTTGCCTTGAATTCTTCCTGCACCCGGCGTTCCAACTCTTCACGCTGGGAGCATCCTGATTGGAGCTTGGAAAACATCCACGCTCAAATAATGCGCAATGCGCCGGGTGCAAGTGCTTGATCCTGCCTTGACCCACTTACGCACCTTGTTTACGCTTGCCAGTAGTCAAAAGAGGAATCCTGCTGAAGCAGTTAATGGAATGTATTATCATTCAATCCTCAAGGAGAGAAACATGAAACCAACGGATCTGTTGCACATCGGACTGGGAGCCGCCTTCATGGCCAAGGAGAAGATCGAAGCGCAACTCAAGGATTTGGAACAATTGGGTACCATCAGCAAGGAGGAATTGAACCGTTTCATTGAGGAGGCCCAGCAGCGCGCCCAGCAGGAGCAGGATGCCCTGGATGCCAAGATCAAGGAAAAGGTCAATGAATCGGTTCGGGAAATGGGTTTGGCCACGAAAGAAGACATTGCTGAACTCAAGGCTCTGCTGATGACGCGGAATGCATAGCTATTACGCCCCGCGAAGAATTTGGGGCGCCTTTCGGTTCCTGGTCACCATCTTTGCCACGGTTCTGAAGCGATCGAGGATTCTGTTCATACCGCCCCTGGGGCCGGTGGATTTGAAAAGAACAGTATTGGAACTGGGCGTCAGCTTCATCAAGCTTGCTCAGGTTCTGGCCACCAGGGCGGATTTCTTTACCGAAGACTATCTTCGAGAACTGCGGACCATCCATGACGAAGTCGCGCCCATGCCGCAGGCAGATCTGGATGAAATGTATCGTCGTTCATTTGGTACGTCGCCGCCTTTTGCCCGCTTCGATGCAGTACCCATGGCCAGCGCCTCCATCGGGCAGGTCCATCGGGCGCAACTATTGGACGGTACGGAGGTGGCAGTGAAGATCCGCCGCCTGGATATCGAGCGCAAGGTCAGCGTGGATATCAGCATCCTCGATTTTTTCATGCACCTGTTTCGTCCTTTTTTCAGCGTCTATACCCGCAATTCATTGGAAGCCATCCTGACCGAATTCTCAAACATGATCCACAAGGAAGTGGACATGAACATCGAGATGGACAACCTGCGCAAGTTTCGTGATCTGTATGCCCGGGACGATGTTCGGTTTCCGAAATATTATGCCCAATACAGCAACCGGGACGCCCTGGTCATGAGCTTTGAACAGGGTGTGCGGGTGGACGACGCCGCGGCTCTGGAGCGATTGGGCATCCCCTTTGATCGGATCATGGACGTCTTGATTGATTTCTACACCGAACAAATGCTGGTCAAGGGGTTGTTCCATGCCGACCCCCATCCGGGCAACCTGTTCGTGAGCGAGGATGGGAAGCTGATCCTGCTGGACTTCGGCATGGTCAAGCGGCTGACCAACTCGTCCAAGGTGGCCATGATCGAGATGGTGGAAGCGGCCTCGGCCAGGGATTTCGAATTGTTCATCGCGGCCAGCGAGCGGCTCGGCGTGGTCACGCCGTCGGCCCCGCCCGAGGAAATGCTGGAATTTGCCGAGAGGATGTTCGACATCTTCGGGAATGTGGATTTGGATGCGGCCAGCATGCAGACCCTGGCCCTGGACGTGCTGTTCTCCATGAAGGACATGCCCTTCAAGATGCCCCAGGAGGTTGTGTACGTGCTCCGGGCAAGTACGTTGATCGAGGGGCTGGGCACCAATTACGTGCCAAATTTCAATGGGGTGAAGGATATCCTGCCGGTACTGCAGGAAAAACTGCCCAAAGCCCTGGGCTTTGACCAGGGGTTTGTCAGTCAGGTCCGGCGGGAGATCAGCACCTTGCCCATGACCTTCAAAAGGGTCAAAACCATCATCACTGATCTGAGCGATCAGAAACTGCAGATCAAGATTTCGCGGCATACGGTTGATCAGATCAACGACCGGCTCCGGAATCTGTTCCGTCCCCTGGTGGGTGGATTCTTGTTCATTCTCGGGGCTTTTTTCATGCTTCAATTGGACCTTGCTTATGGGCGCGGGATCGCTTCTGCGTTGTTCAGCATTGGAGTGTTGCGGATGTATCTGGGCGTGCGTTGAATACTCAGCCTGATCTTTCCCGGACCTGATGACTGCCCTGACTGAGAAATATTCCGATCAAAACAACCGCGGAAGCAAGATATTGCAACGGAACAAGACGCTCTCCAAGAATCAGCCACCCGAGAAACAGCGTGATCACAGGAATCAGGTTGACGAATACCGAGGCCTGGCCGGCGGGAATGCGGCTGACGCCGTAGTTGTAAAGCCAGTAGGCAACGATGGTTACGCCGAAGCCCAGATAGATGATGGAAAGCACGGCCTGCCAGTGGAAGCTGTCCGGCATGGTCGTACCGGGCAGAAACACGATGGGCAGAAAAAAAATGCATCCCGTAAAGGCCTGAACCGATGTCAGGAACAACGGGCTGAAGCGGACGCAGAGTTTCTTCAGGGCAATCATGCTCCCCGCGGCGCAGCACATGGCCAGAAACTCAAGGAAGTTGCCCAGGAGAGGGTTGGGGGCGTGTTCCGTGCTTTCCGAGAGCAGGGTCAGCCAGATGACTCCCATGATGGCTATGACAAACCCAAGCCAGATTCGCCGGCTCAGTCGTTCCTTGAGAAAGAACCGGGCTGCCACGGCAACCATCAAGGGCAGGATGGCCACGATCATCCCGGCCTGGGATGCACTGGTATAGGTCAGGGCCATGGCCTCGAAAATGAAATAGAGGCAGGGTTCGCACAAGGCCATGAAAAGCAGCAGTTTCCAGTCGCCTTTCTGGTAGCGTTCGGATTTGAAACGCCCGACCAGCAACAACAGGCAGCAACTGGCCAGGGCCATGCGCGCCAATACGACAACCATCGGGCCATATACACCGATCGCGAACTTCATGGCGATGAAAGAGCCGGCCCAGAGCACCGTAGCCAGAAACAGCGCTCCCGTGGCCAAACGATCCACACCTTGAAACATGCTCTTTCCTCGATTTAAAGTTTTTGGGCGTAATTATCCCGCACTGCGCCCTCTTCATCCGGTTTTCGGTATCAGAATCGGTGTCGGATCGGTTTTCGAAAATATCGGGATGCTCTTCACTTGGCTTCGCGTCCGACCCCGAGCCCGATACCGACTCCGACTCGATGCCAGACTGGAAATGGGTCCATTTCAAACAGCATCTTGCTGAGTGATTGCTTTGGGCTTGATGAACCAAGATCCCGCTTGCGGGATGTGCCAGTTCGCCCACGGAGAGTCAATTTCTCGAATGCGGACTTTTTTCTTACCTTAATAAAGGAGGTTGACAATGACCCAGACCCGGACGGACGCTCATCTGCTTTCCAAGTCATTATATGATGCCGTGATTTTCGACATGGACGGCGTTGTCACGGATACCGCCAGCCTGCACGGCAAGGCCTGGAAGGAAATGTTCGATCAGTTTCTGGAGCATCATGCCCGACAGACTGGTCAGCAGCAGGCGCCCTTTGATCTTGGCCATGACTATCTACAATACGTGGACGGCAAACCACGTTTTGACGGCGTGAGGAGTTTTCTCGCGTCTCGCGGCATTTCACTTCCCGAAGGAGACCTTGAGGCTCCTCCGGGCATGGACAGCGTTCATGCTTTGGGGAACAAGAAAAACGCGCTCTTCGGAAAGATGCTGGAGGATGAGGGGGCAATGGCCTATCCAGGCACGGTGCAACTGATTCAAAAATTACATCAAGCCGGGATAAAAACTGCCATCATATCATCGAGCAAGAATGCCGAAAAGATTCTGCGTTCAGCAGATGTTCTGGATCTTTTCGAGGCAAAGGTGGACGGGGTGGATTCACTGGAGCTGGGAATATCAGGCAAGCCCGCGCCGGATATCTTTTTGCAGGCAGCTCGAGAACTCGGCGCCGAACCAAAGCGTGCCGTGGTTGTCGAGGACGCGATATCCGGAGTGCAGGCTGGTCGTGCCGGAGGTTTCGGGTTGGTGGTGGGGGTGAATCGGGGCGATGATCCGCAGGACCTGCTCGACAATGGAGCCGATATCGCTGTCTCTGACCTGGATGAGATGGAAGTCGTGTGAGCGCCGGATGATATCCGGATGAAAAACCGGTCAACAGCTTGATTTGCTCATTTATTCTGCGCCGTGGAAGCGGATTGTGGGTTGCGGCTCAAAATCCGATAATGCCGCAAGAGCAGGCCAATGGCCAGCAAGAGCCCGACGAAGGCCACGACATCATGGCGAAGTGCGGAAAGAGCCGCCCATGATCCGATTCCAAGGAACAATGAGGCCAGAGCTGGCCGGGAAGGCGGGACAGATGATGAACTTGCGGATCCTCGGGGTCGTCGGGCGGTCCGCTCGATAAAAAAGATCATTGCCCCAAGAAGGCCAATGAGAGCCAGAACTACTTGCAGGAAGTTGTACAAGATTCGTAGACTATAGGTTCGAACAGGTACTGCTCACATAATTGGACACCCAAAAACAAAGCAGGCCGAATTTTTCCTGGATGCATGGTTCGCTTTGTGGATACACCAGATGGCTGACCGTATACTCAGCGATCAGTAAATGCAATTTGGGCTGGATGCGTTTCAACTCAGATGAACAATCACACTCTTCCGGAGGTAACATGCGAGCCTGCTTCATAGGCGTGGGTGAAGCTTGTGACGAGCATTATCCGAACACTTCCTTGCTCGTATCCGTACCCGGAAAGGGCCGGGAGCGTCATGTCCTGCTGGATTGCGGGTTCACCGTTCCCGCGGCGTTTTATCTCCATGCGCCCCGGAGCGCTCGGCCTGATGTGATCTGGCTGTCGCATTTTCACGGGGATCATTTTCTTGGCTTGCCTTTGTTGCTGCTGCGGTTTCACGATGAGAAGCGTACGAATCCCCTGACCATTATCGGCCAGGCCGGGGTGCGGGATGTGGTGTCGGCCGCATTTGACCTGGCTTATCCTGGCTTCAAGAACAAGATCGAATATCCCCTGGAATTCATCGAGGTTGATCAGGACGCGAAGATGGAGGTGAGCGGTATTCAATGGTCCTTCGCGCTCAACAATCATAGTTCCGGAGCGCCTTGCCTTTCCGTTCGACTGGATCATCAGGCCACATCCCTGGTATATAGTGGAGACGGCCAATCCACGCCTGAGACAAAAGAGTTGGCCTTCCAGGCAGGATTGCTGGTTCATGAAGCGTATGCGCTGGAAGACAACAAGCCCGGACATGGAACCGTGGCCCAATGTATTGACTTCGCAAAGAAAGCCCAAGTC